>NZ_JBBOXL010000001.1:1252500-4906247 GCF_038007605.1 Niallia sp. FSL K6-0212
CCGATGAAGGACGGGATTAACACCGATATGCTTTGGGGAGCTGTAAGTAAGCTTTGATCCAGAGATTTCCGAATGGGGAAACCCTCTATCCGTAATGGGATAGAATCTTTACCTGAATACATAGGGTACTGAAGGCAGACCCGGGGAACTGAAACATCTAAGTACCCGGAGGAAGAGAAAGCAAACGCGATTCCCTGAGTAGCGGCGAGCGAAACGGGATTAGCCCAAACCAAGAGGCTTGCCTCTTGGGGTTGTAGGACACTCTATATGGAGTTACAAAGGAACGGGGTAGACGAATCGATCTGGAAAGGTCAGTCGTAGAAGGTAAAAACCCTGTAGTCGAAACTTCGTTCCCTCTTGAGTGTATCCTGAGTACGGCGGGACACGAGAAATCCCGTCGGAAGCAGGGAGGACCATCTCCCAAGGCTAAATACTCCCTAGTGACCGATAGTGAACCAGTACCGTGAGGGAAAGGTGAAAAGCACCCCGGAAGGGGAGTGAAATAGATCCTGAAACCGTGTGCCTACAAGTAGTTAGAGCCCTTTTATGGGTGATAGCGTGCCTTTTGTAGAATGAACCGGCGAGTTACGATTACATGCGAGGTTAAGTTGAAGAGACGGAGCCGCAGCGAAAGCGAGTCTGAATAGGGCGAAATAGTATGTGGTTGTAGACCCGAAACCAGGTGATCTACCCATGTCCAGGGTGAAGTCCAGGTAACACTGGATGGAGGCCCGAACCCACGCACGTTGAAAAGTGCGGGGATGAGGTGTGGGTAGCGGAGAAATTCCAATCGAACTTGGAGATAGCTGGTTCTCTCCGAAATAGCTTTAGGGCTAGCCTCAAGATTTAGAGTATTGGAGGTAGAGCACTGTTTGGACTAGGGGCCCCCATCGGGTTACCGAATTCAGACAAACTCCGAATGCCAAATACTTATTCTTGGGAGTCAGACTACGAGTGATAAGATCCGTGGTCAAGAGGGAAACAGCCCAGACCACCAGCTAAGGTCCCAAAGTATACGTTAAGTGGAAAAGGATGTGGAGTTGCTTAGACAACCAGGATGTTGGCTTAGAAGCAGCCACCATTTAAAGAGTGCGTAATAGCTCACTGGTCGAGTGACTCTGCGCCGAAAATGTACCGGGGCTAAACGTATCACCGAAGCTGTGGATTGACATCTATGATGTCAGTGGTAGGAGAGCGTTCTAAGGGCGTTGAAGCTAGACCGTAAGGACTGGTGGAGCGCTTAGAAGTGAGAATGCCGGTATGAGTAGCGAAAGATGAGTGAGAATCTCATCCACCGAATGCCTAAGGTTTCCTGAGGAAGGCTCGTCCGCTCAGGGTTAGTCGGGACCTAAGCCGAGGCTGAAAAGCGTAGGCGATGGACAACAGGTTGATATTCCTGTACCACCTTTAAATCGTTTGAGCAATGGGGGGACGCAGGAGGATAGGGTAAGCGTGCTGTTGGATTAGCACGTCCAAGCAGTTAGGCTGGTAATGAGGCAAATCCCATTACCACATAAGCGGAGCTGTGACGGCGAGGGAAATATAGTACCGAAGTTCCTGATTCCACACTGCCAAGAAAAGCCTCTAGCGAGATTTAGGGTGCCCGTACCGCAAACCGACACAGGTAGGCGAGGAGAGAATCCTAAGGTGAGCGAGAGAACTCTCGTTAAGGAACTCGGCAAAATGACCCCGTAACTTCGGGAGAAGGGGTGCTCTTGCGGGTGCAAGCCTGCGAGAGCCGCAGTGAATAGGCCCAGGCGACTGTTTAGCAAAAACACAGGTCTCTGCGAAGCCGCAAGGCGAAGTATAGGGGCTGACACCTGCCCGGTGCTGGAAGGTTAAGAGGAGGGGTTAGTCGTAAGACGAAGCTCTGAATTGAAGCCCCAGTAAACGGCGGCCGTAACTATAACGGTCCTAAGGTAGCGAAATTCCTTGTCGGGTAAGTTCCGACCCGCACGAAAGGTGTAACGATCTGGGCACTGTCTCAACGAGAGACTCGGTGAAATTATAGTACCTGTGAAGATGCAGGTTACCCGCGACAGGACGGAAAGACCCCGTGGAGCTTTACTGCAGCCTGATATTGAATTTTGGTACAGCTTGTACAGGATAGGTAGGAGCCTTGGAAGCCGGAGCGCCAGCTTCGGTGGAGGCATTGGTGGGATACTACCCTGGCTGTATTGACATTCTAACCCGCACCCCTGATCGGGGTGGGAGACAGTGTCAGGTGGGCAGTTTGACTGGGGCGGTCGCCTCCTAAAAAGTAACGGAGGCGCCCAAAGGTTCCCTCAGAATGGTTGGAAATCATTCGTAGAGTGTAAAGGCACAAGGGAGCTTGACTGCGAGACCTACAAGTCGAGCAGGGACGAAAGTCGGGCTTAGTGATCCGGTGGTTCCGCATGGAAGGGCCATCGCTCAACGGATAAAAGCTACCCCGGGGATAACAGGCTTATCTCCCCCAAGAGTCCACATCGACGGGGAGGTTTGGCACCTCGATGTCGGCTCATCGCATCCTGGGGCTGTAGTCGGTCCCAAGGGTTGGGCTGTTCGCCCATTAAAGCGGTACGCGAGCTGGGTTCAGAACGTCGTGAGACAGTTCGGTCCCTATCCGTCGTGGGCGTAGGAAATTTGAGAGGAGCTGTCCTTAGTACGAGAGGACCGGGATGGACGCACCGCTGGTGTACCAGTTGTCTTGCCAAAGGCATCGCTGGGTAGCTATGTGCGGAAGGGATAAGTGCTGAAAGCATCTAAGCATGAAGCCCCCCTCAAGATGAGATTTCCCATAGCGCAAGCTAGTAAGATCCCTGAAAGATGATCAGGTTGATAGGTCAGAGGTGGAAGCATGGCGACATGTGGAGCTGACTGATACTAATAGATCGAGGACTTAACTAAAATGAAAAGCGGAGACGCCTGTTTATCGGAAGTTTGATAGGCGTTGGAGCTGGACAAAATGATTACTTGGCAACTTGGAATACTTCTAAATGATTTAGTTTTGAGAGAATAATTCTCGAAATAAATAAGTCTGGTGGCGATAGCGAGAAGGTCACACCCGTTCCCATACCGAACACGGAAGTTAAGCTTCTCAGCGCCGATGGTAGTTGGGGGTTCTCCCCCTGTGAGAGTAGGACGTCGCCAGGCAATAAGGAAACAAGCATCTATTCGTTAGATGCTTGTTTTTTTTTAAAATAAAAATTGCCTTTTAGTGGGCAAATATGTCTTGGACAGAAATTGGTAAGTCTTAGCTTATGGCTAGATTCTCTAAAAATTGATAAATTAATTCAGGACCTTTTTCTGCAGAAACTTGTATAAAAGACTCAATAAAGGGATAGTCTCTATTTGGCATCGTCTTTAATAGTTCACTCCACCATTCAATTTCATACCGTGCAATCATACTTAAGTTATATAGGATTAAATAATGGCTTAATAATTCATTGGAAAAACAAGTTTTTTCTTTATCAGCAGAAACGACATAAGATTCTTCTTTACTATCCCATTTAATAAAACTACCTTGGCTGAGCGGTTCTAACAGGCGAATGGTCAACTCGTTCTTATTCTCTTCTATTCCCTCTATTTGTATACTATGATTCCTTTCTAAATAATTTTTAAAGTGATTTATGTTCATATAGTATAAATCTAATATTTGATTCGAAATAATAATTTTATTACCTGTTTGATCATGTACTTTAAAAAAGGTTGGTCTTCCTTCTAATGCTTGAAATAAGTTAGATAATTCAGGGATATGACTTAAAAGATGCCCCATTTTTACTTTTTCCCCTTCTAAATTTTTGCAGGCAAACATTTTTTCAGCCATATAAGTGAAAAGTCCATTTTTTTGTATCTTTACTTCATCTTGGAAAAATAAATACTGTTGTTTTTTTAGTTTTCTTGTTGAAACTCCGTGGGCAAGAACAGAGGTGGAGTTTGGATAATTAGGGTCGATCGTAAGCAAACATGCTTTTATTAAATGAACAAGACCATAAAATAAGAGAATGGGCTGAATACTCATTGGAGCATTTATAGCTTGGTGATAATACAATTTGCCGTGTTCTAAAAAGTACATAAAGGGATAACAATTCTGATAACTTTTAGAGTCTATATCAGAAATATGTAAATTGCGATAACATTTTTTTAGAAAATTTTGGGTGTATTCTGCTGAAAAAAAACAACTATAAGAGCTCCAGCCTTTGTAGAATTTGGACATTTGTAAACCTCCTTAAATTTTTTGAAAAATTAAACATATTAAACTGACCTTGACAGTATTTTGTCCAATTGATAACCTACTAATAATATTTTTAACAATATGGAGGCGTTAAAATGTGGGAAAGTAAATTTGCTAAAGAAGGATTAACGTTTGATGATGTTCTTTTAATTCCAGCTAAATCTGAAGTTTTGCCTCGTGATGTAAGCTTAAAAGTACAATTAGCAAAAAATTTAAATTTAAACATTCCGCTAATTAGTGCAGGAATGGATACTGTAACAGAAGCAGAAATGGCTATTGCTATTGCTAGACAAGGTGGATTAGGTATTATTCATAAAAATATGTCTATCGAGCAACAGGCTGAACAAGTAGACAAAGTAAAACGCTCAGAAAGTGGTGTAATCACAGATCCTTTCTTTTTAACCCCTGAACACCAAGTATTTGATGCAGAGCATCTAATGGGTAAATATAGAATCTCTGGTGTGCCAATTGTTAATAACAACGAAGAGCAAAAGTTAGTAGGTATTCTTACTAACCGTGACCTTCGCTTTATTGAAGACTTTTCCATTAAAATTTCGGATGTTATGACCAAAGAAAATTTAGTAACGGCTCCTGTAGGAACTACATTAGAGGAAGCAGAAAAAATCTTACAACGATATAAGATTGAAAAATTGCCTTTAATTGATGAAGAGGGTGTATTAAAGGGATTAATCACCATTAAAGATATAGAAAAAGTAATTGAATTTCCACATTCAGCAAAAGATTCTCAAGGAAGATTATTAGTTGGTGCTGCAGTTGGGGTAACAAACGATGCATTAAAACGAGTTGAGCTGCTTGTTAAATCTAATGTCGATGTAGTTGTCATTGATACTGCTCATGGCCACTCACAAGGTGTGCTAGAGGGTGTCAGAGATATTAGAAATGCGTACCCTGATTTAACTATTATTGCTGGTAATGTAGCTACGGCAGAAGGAACAAAAGCTTTAATTGAAGCCGGAGCAGACATTGTTAAAGTAGGTATTGGACCTGGTTCCATTTGTACAACACGTGTAGTTGCTGGTGTAGGTGTACCTCAAATTACAGCAGTTTATGACTGTGCTACCGAGGCAAGAAAGCATGGTAAATCAATTATTGCAGATGGAGGAATTAAATACTCTGGTGATATTGTAAAAGCTTTGGCTGCAGGTGGACATGCGGTGATGTTAGGTAGTTTACTTGCAGGTGTTTCTGAAAGCCCTGGAGAAACAGAGATTTTCCAAGGAAGAAGATTTAAAGTATATAGAGGAATGGGCTCTGTTGCTGCAATGGAAAAGGGATCGAAGGACCGTTATTTCCAAGAAGATAATAAAAAGTTTGTTCCAGAAGGTATTGAGGGCAGACTTCCTTATAAAGGACCACTTTCCGATACTATTTACCAATTAGTAGGCGGTATCCGTTCAGGTATGGGATATTGTGGAACAAAAGATTTGTATGAATTAAGAGAAAATGCACAATTTGTAAAAATGACAGGTGCTGGTTTAAGAGAAAGTCATCCACATGATGTTCAAATTACAAAAGAAGCACCAAACTATTCTCTTTCTTAAACAAAGAAGGCTAGAGTTATATTAGTTTATGGAAAGTTTCCTTAATTTACTTTAGACAGTGAAGATGTCACTGTCTATTTTTTTTATTTTTTTTATGTTAAACTGTACAAGGGAAATAATTAACTTAAAAATAAAGATAGATTAATAGATAAAATAGTTTTGGAGGTTTTAATATTGAAACAAGTAAAAAAGTGGACGGTGTCATTCATCATTGCTGTACTTTTCCTAAGTACACTATCAACGGTTCTACCCTATCAAGCAAATGCTGCTGAAAAGGACGAACTAGGATTAGATACAGGAGCAGCTATACTGGTAGATGCTAAGACTGGGGAAATATTATATGAAAAAAATTCAGATGAACTCCTTGGTGTTGCCTCCATGTCAAAAATGATGACAGAATATATTGTTCTGGAATCGATAAAGAACGGGAAAATTTCTTGGGATCAAAAGGTAAAAATAAATAATTATATTCATAGATTATCTGGAGCTCCAGAGTTATCAAATGTAGGGTTAACTGAAGGAGAAGAGTATACAGTTAAAGAATTGTATGAAGCAATGGCAATCCACTCAGGAAATGCAGCTACTGTTGCATTGTCAGAATTAATTGCTGGTACAGAGAAAAATTATATTAGTGTAATGAATAAAAAAGCCGAGGAATTAGGGTTAAAGGATTTCAAATTTGTTAACTCTTCTGGTTTGAATAACAGTGATTTATTAGGGAATATCCCAGCTGGATCTGAAAAAGATGAAAATAAAATGTCTGCTAAGGCTGTTGCTAAGCTAGCATATCGTTTAATCAATGATTTTCCAGAAATACTAGAAACATCTGGTATGCCGAGCTTAAAGTTTAGAGATGGAAGAGAATATAAAAACTTTAATTGGCTAATTCCTTCTCTAATTTATGGATATGAGGGTGTAGATGGGTTAAAAACAGGTTCTACTGATTATGCTAAATTTAATGTTACCGCTACTGCAAAAAAAGGTGATCAACGATATATTGTCGTTATTATGAAAAGTGAAACAAAGGATTCTCGTTTTGCAGAAGCTAGAAAAGTTTTAGACTATGCTTTTAATAATTTTTCTACTGAAGAGGTACTTCCAGCAAGTTACGTAGACGCAAAAAATAAAACAATTGATGTTATAAAAGGAAAAGAAGATAAAGTAAGCATTGGAACAAAAGATGCCGTTAACTTAGTAATCAAAAACAATGAGAAAGAAAACTACGTTGCCAAGGTTGTACTAGATAAGAAGAAATTAAATAAAGATGGTGAACTAACAGCTCCAATTAAAAAAGGAGATAAGGTTGGTTATGTAACAGTGCAAACGAAGGACGGAAAAGATGTGCCATTCTTAACAAATGATGGAAAAGAGAAGGCACAAGTGGATTTAGTAGCAAACGAAACAGTTGAAAAGGCAAATTGGTTTGTTCTGGCAATGCGCGGAATTGGTTCATTCTTCGCCAATGTATGGGGGAGCGTTTCTGATACAGTAAAAGGTTGGTTTTAATTAAAAACCATTTAATAGCTAAGAACAATAATTTTGGAAATTGAAAGAAAAAGAGCTTCTTGTATTGACAGAAGCTCTTTTTTATTGTTTATTTTCATTAGGAATAATAATTTTATTTGAAAGATTACAATAATTCAGACTAGAAAAAGATACTTTACAGGGGGCAAACAATGAAAACTGGGACTGATAGAGTAAAACGTGGTATGGCTGAAATGCAAAAAGGCGGAGTAATCATGGATGTCATCAACGCAGAACAGGCCAAGATTGCAGAGGAAGCAGGAGCAGTAGCCGTTATGGCTCTTGAACGTGTTCCTTCAGATATTCGTGCAGCTGGCGGAGTTGCTAGAATGGCTGATCCTACAATAGTAGAGGAAGTAATGAATGCTGTAACTATCCCTGTAATGGCAAAGGCGCGTATTGGTCATATTGTCGAAGCAAGAGTGCTTGAAGCTATGGGTGTGGATTATATTGATGAGAGTGAAGTTCTAACTCCGGCAGATGAAGAGTTTCATTTAAATAAAAATGAATATACTGTTCCATTTGTATGTGGTTGTCGTGACCTTGGAGAAGCAGCAAGACGTATCGGCGAGGGTGCTTCTATGCTTCGTACAAAAGGGGAACCAGGAACAGGAAATATTGTGGAAGCAGTCCGTCACATTAGAAAAGTAAATGCACAAGTCCGTAAAGTTGTTTATATGAATGAAGATGAATTAATGACAGAAGCGAAGATATTAGGAGCGCCATATGAGCTTCTTTTAGAAATTAAAAGTCTAGGCCGCCTGCCAGTTGTTAATTTCGCTGCTGGCGGTGTTGCAACGCCTGCTGACGCAGCTTTAATGATGCAATTAGGTGCCGATGGTGTATTTGTTGGTTCTGGTATTTTTAAATCAGATAATCCTGAAAAATTTGCTAGAGCAATAGTAGAAGCCACTACTCATTATCAAGATTATGAGCTGATTGCGGAAATTTCTAAAAACCTTGGAACAGCAATGAAAGGGATTGAAATTTCTAGTTTAGCTCCAGAAGCTCGTATGCAAGAGCGTGGTTGGTAAGATGAGCGCAACAGCAAACATAAAAATAGGGGTCCTTGGTTTACAAGGAGCTGTTAGAGAACATGTTAATGCAATTGAAGCGAATAATGCAGAGGCAGTTGTCGTAAAGAAAGTAGAACAATTGGATGACATTGATGGTCTTATTATCCCTGGTGGAGAAAGTACAACTATGCGACGCTTGATTGATAAATATGAATTTATGGAGGCGCTGCAGGCATTTGCTCAGTCAGGGAAACCAATGTTTGGGACATGTGCAGGGTTAATTTTATTGGCAAACTCCATTAAAGGCTATGATAAACCACATATTGGTGTAATGGATGTACAAGTGGAGCGTAATTCCTTTGGGAGACAACGAGAGAGCTTTGAGGTCAACCTAGATATTGCAGGAGTCGCGGAGGATTTTACTGCTGTATTTATCCGAGCACCGCATATTGTTAGTGTTGGTGAAAATGTCGAGGTTTTAGCTAAATACAATAATCATATTGTAGCGGCGCGGGAAGGTCAGTTCTTAGGATGTTCTTTCCATCCTGAGTTAACGGAGGATCATCGCTTAACTGGCTATTTTATTAAGATGGCGATGGAAGCGAAGCAACACTTATTTGCATAAGCTGTTGAATTTCGGAAATAATTATAGTAAGATAAATGCAACTAATATATGGAATCTACTATGATAGGAAATAGTAACAGGTTACTTATTCTTTAAAGAGAGCCGATGGTTGGTGTGAATCGGTGAATAAAGCCTGCGAATCCATCCTAGAGTAAAAACAAGGAACGCACATGCTGCAAGTAATTGTTTTCGGCTGAAAACCGTTATGATCTTTAAGGTGAAAAGCAGTTTTATGCTTTTAACTAGGGTGGCAACGCGGGTAACTCTCGTCCCTTTTGGGGATGGGAGTTTTTTATTTGCAAAAAAGATTAAGATCACAGGGCGTTGTAACAGTAGATTGCATGTAGAAATAAAACATAGGAGGAATAATAATGTTAGATATCAAATTTGTTCGTGCTAATTTTGATTTTGTAAAAAGTCAGTTACAGCATCGAGGAGAAGATTTATCAGAGCTTGATAATTTTGAAGCATTAGATGTCAGAAGAAGGGAATTAATCGTTGAAACAGAGCAGTTAAAAAGTAAACGAAACGAGGTTTCTCAGCAAGTTGCTGTATTAAAGAGAGAGAAAAAAGATGCAGAAGCTCTTATTGTGGAAATGAGAGAAGTTGGCGAAAAAATTAAAGAATATGATAATGAGCTCCGTGATGTAGAAGAAAGATTACAAACAATTATGCTCGGTATTCCAAATCTCCCTCATGAAAGTGTTCCAGTAGGAGATACGGAAGAGGATAATGTTGAAATTAGAAAATGGGGCGAAATTAGAAAATTTGATTTTGAACCAAAACCTCACTGGGATGTTGCAACAGATTTAGATTTACTTGATTTTGAACGAGCAGCGAAGGTGACAGGAAGCCGCTTTGTATTTTATAAAGGATTAGGGGCAAAACTAGAAAGAGCGTTATTTAATTTCATGCTTGATTTGCATACAGAGGAACATGGCTATAAAGAAATTATCCCACCATTCTTAGTAAATCGAGCTAGCTTAACAGGAACTGGCCAATTACCTAAGTTTGAGGAAGATGCTTTCTTAATAGAAAAAGAAGATTATTTCTTAATTCCAACATCTGAAGTACCAGTAACGAACTTGCATAGAGATGAAATTCTGGATGGGGATCAGCTACCAATCAAGTATGCTGCATTTAGTGCAAACTTCCGTTCAGAAGCAGGATCTGCTGGAAGAGATACTAGAGGATTAATTAGACAGCATCAATTTAATAAAGTAGAGCTAGTTAAGTTTGTTAAGCCAGAGGATTCTTATGAAGAGTTAGAGTCTTTAACCAAAAATGCAGAAAAGGTATTACAGCTTCTAGGTTTACCATATCGTGTATTGAGCATGTGTACAGGTGATTTAGGGTTTACAGCGGCAAAGAAATATGATGTTGAAGTATGGATTCCAAGCTACAATATGTACCGTGAAATTTCTTCTTGCAGTAACTTTGAAGCATTCCAAGCAAGAAGAGCTAATATTCGATTCCGTAGAGAGCCAAAAGGAAAACCGGAGCATGTGCATACATTGAATGGATCTGGCCTTGCTATCGGAAGAACAGTTGCTGCGATTTTAGAGAATTATCAGCAAGCAGACGGTAGTGTGATAATTCCTGAAGTACTACGACCTTATATGAGAAATAGAGAAGTAATTGCACCCGAATAATAGGTTAAACAGTTAAAAAGGGTTGACCTCTTTAGAAGGATTGTATATCCTTTGGAGGTCAGCTATTTTTCCTAACTTTTTGATTAGAAAAATAAAAATAAAAAATATAGTTGACTTATGAATTAATAGATGATATATTATTACTTGTCTGATGGAGGAATACCCAAGTCCGGCTGAAGGGATCGGTCTTGAAAACCGACAGGCGGGTCAAACCGCGCAGGGGTTCGAATCCCCTTTCCTCCTCCATGATTTTATATTTTACATTGCGCATAATATTTGGAGATATATGTGACCTGCTACTACGGTAGCAGGTTTTTTATGTTTTATAAGGCTTTTTTATAAAAATTATTACTAGTAGCATCCATAGATTGAATAAATAAAAAAGGATTTTCCTTTGTTTTCTTTACAGCCAGACTTTTTGATGAACGCCTGGCTGTAAAAGGGAAAACATGGAAAGTCCTTTTACGCTTTTTTGCTATAGTTTTTATGTTGAAGAATAGTACCTATTTTTTCTATTATAGGTTCGATAGATTGGCTGCCAGCAATTGCATCATATTCGTTAATATTTAGACGAAGTACTGGACATGCGGAGAAAGAATCAATCCATTTCTCATATCTTCCATGCATCTCTTTCCAATAATCAATTGGCGTTTGCTTTTCCATTTCTCGGCCTCTTCGATCAATACGCTGTAAAATGTCTTCGAGAGAGCCTTCTAGGTATATTAAAAGGTCCGGATGTGGGAAGTATGGAGTCATAACCATCGCTTCAAAAAGACTTGTATATGTTTCGTAATCTACTTCCGACATGGTTCCTTTTTCATAATGCATTCTTGCGAATATACCAGTATCCTCATAAATGGAACGATCTTGAATAAATCCGCCGCCATATTCAAAGATTCTCTTTTGTTCTTTAAATCGTTCTGCTAAAAAATATACTTGCAGATGAAAACTCCAGCGACTAAAGTCGTGATAAAATTTATCAAGATATGGATTTGTGTCAACTTTCTCAAAGGAAGTCCTAAATTGCAAGGCATCTGCTAGTGCATTTGTTAATGTAGATTTTCCTACGCCAACTGTTCCAGCAATTGTAATAACAGAATTACTCGGAATATTATATTTTGTTCGTAGATTCATGATTAAAGGCTCCTATATTTAAAGTTTCTTTTATTGTGTTTATAATTTTTATTAAGTCTTGTTTGTTTTGAACAAAGTCCAATGTATCACCATTGAAATCTAATACTGGGATCTGTGGGTTATTCTTTTTGAAGTCATTCATGACAACATCGTAATCAGAAGCTAGTTGTTCTAGATAAAGAGGACTAATATTTTTTTCGATGTCTCTATCTCTTTTTTTGATTCTTGCCATAAGCGTATCTAAACTTGCATGTAAATAAATAATAATATTCGGCATCGGCAGGTCTTCTGTTAATATGTCGTATATCCGAACATACTTGTCTAGATCACTATCCTGCAGGGATCTTTTTGCGAAAATGAGATTTTTTAATATATGATAATCTGCAACTACAGGTATGTTTTTATTTAAGTAATGGTCTCTTGTATCGTTTAATTGCTTAAATCGATTACATAAGAAAAACATTTCTGTTTGAAAACTCCATTCATCAATGTTTTCATAAAATTTTCCGAGAAAGGGATTTTCCTCTACAATCTCCTTAAGAAGTTCGTATTTAAAATACTCTGAGAGCAATTTAGCTAAAGAAGTTTTCCCCACTCCGATAGGTCCTTCTACTGTAATAAAAGGGATACTATTCACACTTGTCCCTCCAGTTCTTTTATTTTAAGAAGCGAACTTTTTTAGGCTGCCTATTAATGGCTATCAATGGACAACAGCTTTTATAAGGATTGCTTCTTTTAGTAGGTAATAAAAATAGTACAAGAGTCATTTTAACACATGGAAGGGAATGTGGACATATGCTTGTTTTTTCCTGAAAAAATATTTTTAGATTCTAGGAGTACTTTTTAAATGAATGATTAAAAAATAAAAAATTGAGAATTTTTATTGCGAAATTATCAGTCTATGGTATTATATGGGTAAAGTTTATAATTGAATCACACTAGGGGATCCCTTGATAAGGGCTGAGAATAAAGTAGTTACTTTTAAACCCTTAAAACCTGAACAGGTTCGTACCTGCGTAGGAAAGTGGATACCTTTAAATATGTGTGCCTAATGGTCTTTTTTCATTAGGTGTAATTATTAACCACTTTTCTATTATGGGGAAAGTGGTTTTTTGTTGTTTTTTTTAAAATTTTAATATTAAAACGCTGAAATTGATAGTTGGGGGTGATGAAATGAAGATAATGGCTGTAACAGATAATAAACATTCTTTTGAAAGACTCTCCTCCATTTTATTAGAAATCCACCCATATGTGGACTATGTGCAAATTAGAGAGAAAGCAAAAAGCCCAAAAGAAATTTATTTACTTGGTGAGAGGCTGCTTAAGGAAGGGATACCAGCCCGGAAAATAATCATAAATGACCGCCTAGATGTTGCAGCATTGCTCTCTTTAACACATGTGCATTTACCAGGCAATGGATTACCTATTCAACCAGTAAAAAATATTTATCCAACATTATCTATTGGTGTATCTGTTCATAGTCAACAGGAAGCAATTATAGCAGAAAATGTTCGGGCTGATTATGTGATATATGGCCATTGCTATCCAACTGATAGTAAAAAAGGAAAGATACCTATCGCATTGTCATCGATCACTGGCATAAAGAGAGATCTAACTATTCCTCTCTATGCTATAGGCGGAATAAATGAAGAACGAGTAGGTCAATTAGCAAGTTTAGGCGTAGATGGAGTAGCGATTATGTCTGCTATATTTTCAGCGTCTCAGCCATTAAGGGCAGTACAACGAATAAGGGAAAGATGTGAAGAGTGTGGAAACCAAAAAATTTGATGTTGTTATTGTTGGTGGGGGAATTATTGGTAGTTCTATTGCTTACTATTTAGCAAAAGAAAACAGGAAGGTAGCTGTATTAGAAGCAAATACAATAGGCGGAAAATCAACAAGTGCAGCAGCTGGGATGCTTGGTGCTCACTCTGAATATAAAGAGTTTAAGCAGCTTTATCCATTTGCAAGAAGTAGTCAGCTTCTATATAAGGAGCTTTATGAAGAGATAAGGGAGCTTACTGCTATTGATTTTGAGAAAAGAAATGGCGGTTTATTAAAGCTTGCTTATTCAGAGGAAGAAAAAAGGGAACTAGAAACTATTTTGGCTCTATCATCTGTGGAATGGCTGGATGCTGAACTAGCAAAGAAAATGGTTCCCCAGCTTTCTGGCAACATCATTGGAGCAGCATTTTTGAAAGAGGATGTACATATCACTCCATTGATAGCATGTAACGGTTTAAGTAAAGGAGCGCAGCTATTCGGAGCAGAGGTTTATGAATATACCCGCGTATTAGGAGTCAAAAAGAAGGGGATAGACTACGTAATAAAAACGTTGCAAGGTGATTTTTTTGCAGAAAATGTAGTCATTGCAAGCGGAGTATGGAGCAATTACTTCTTCCAGAAATTAGGATTATCACACCAAGTTATCCCGGTTAAGGGAGAATGTGTATCTGTAGAAAATGAAGGATTTCCCTTGCAGTATTCTGTATTTCATAATCAATATTACATTGTACCAAGAAACAATAAGGAGTTTATTATTGGAGCAACGAAAAAATGGAATGAATGGAGCGAGGAACCTTCAGTAGATGGGATAGAAGAAGTTATACAAAAAGCAAAGGAGATGATACCAGAAGTTGGAAATATGAAGTGGAAGAGAGCGTGGGCTGGTCTAAGACCACAAACATATGATGGTTATCCATTTATAGGAGAGCATCCAGAGATGAAAGGCTTGTATTTTGCAACTGGCCACCAAAGAAATGGGATTCTTTTAGCTCCTATAACAGGAAAGATGATTAGAGATTTAATGTTGGGTATGCCTGTAAAAAGTGAATGGCTAGATGCCTTTAAAGTTGAGCGTCCTATTTTAGTTTAATGGGGAGGGTAGTAATTGAATATACAATTGAATGGTAAGGAACAACAGCTGCCTAAAGAGGTTGTTACAGTAGAGGATCTCCTACACTTTTTTGAATTAAATAATCGTATTGTCATAGTAGAAATAAATCGAGATATTTTGCGAAAAGAACAGTACCAAACACATGTATTAAAAGAAAGCGATAGAGTAGAATTAATTCACTTTGTTGGAGGAGGATAAAAATGTTAAAAATAGCAAATCGTACTTTTCAGTCTCGTTTATTACTTGGAACAGGAAAATACCCATCATTTGAAATTCAAAAAAAAGCGGTAGAAGTATCAGAAAGTGAGATTCTAACCTTTGCGGTACGAAGGATGAATATATTTGAAAAATCACAGCCTAACTTCTTGGAACAGCTAGATTTAAAGCGTTATACTCTCCTTCCGAATACGGCGGGAGCGAAGACTGCAGAAGAAGCGGTAAGAATTGCTAAACTTGCGAAGTCATCTGGACTATGTGACATGATTAAAGTAGAAGTAATCGGTTGTGATAAGTCGCTGCTGCCAGATCCAATAGAAACTTTGAGAGCATCTGAACAATTATTAGAAGAGGGATTCATTGTGTTACCTTATACCTCTGATGATGTTGTGCTGGCTAAACGGTTAGCACAGTTAGGTGTACATGCTATTATGCCGGGTGCTTCCCCAATTGGGTCTGGAAAGGGAATTATCAATCCGCTAAATTTACAATTTATTATAGAGCAAAGTAATGTACCTGTTATAGTGGATGCGGGAATTGGCTCGCCAAAGGACGCAGCATATGCAATGGAGCTTGGCGCAGATGGGGTACTTTTAAATACAGCGGTTTCGAATGCATATGATCCAGTTACAATGGCTCAGGCGATGAAATTAGCTATAGAAGCTGGGAGATTGGGATATGAAGCAGGGAGAATCACAGAGAAGAATTATGGTGTTGCAAGTAGTCCGATTACGGGGATGATTCCATCTTGACTAGTCGTTTTTTAAAGCAGGAATTATTTATTGGTAAAGAAGGACAAAGAAATATTGAAGCTAGTCATGCCGTTATTTTAGGGGCAGGAGCCTTAGGATCAGCTAGTTCCGAAATGCTGGTAAGAGCAGGAATAGGAAGGCTGACTATTATCGATCGTGATTACGTAGAAGAAAGCAATTTGCAAAGACAACAGCTCTATACGGAAGAGGATGCAGCCGATAAACTCCCTAAAGCAGTTGCAGCAAAGAGGAGATTAAAGGATATTAGCAGTCATACGGTTATAGAGGCAGTGGTGGAGGATATAAACTGTCATACAATCGAAAAATTTATAGATGGTGCTTCTATTCTAATAGATGGTACCGATAATTTTGAAACAAGATTAGTCATAAATGATGCTGCAATTAAGCTGAAAATACCATTTCTTTTTGGGGCATGTGTAGGGAGCTATGGGCTTTCCTATCCAGTTGTTGGGGAGGATGCGCCATGTCTTCATTGTTTAATTGAACAGCTCCCTTCCCAGGAAATAACCTGTGATACCGCAGGGGTTATCAGTCCTATTGTTCAATGGGTTGCTGCTATGCAAGTATCGCAAGCCATACAGATTCTTTCCGGTGAAAAGCTGTTCCCAGTATTGCGCTCTTTTGATATTTGGAAAATGGAATATGCGGAAATGAATGTTGAAAAGCTAAAAAAATTAGAGTGTCCTACATGCGGAACAAGAGCAGATTTTCCGTATTTGTCTTTTCAAAATCAAACAAAGGCAGCGGTGTTATGTGGGAGAGATGCTGTTCATATTCGCCCAGCTATGCCAAAGGGGTTGGATCTCTATGTGCTTTCAAAGCAATGGAAGGCGCTTGTCCAAAACTTAATTACCAATCCTTACTTAGTGTCTTTTCAATACAATGATTATCGGGTAATTCTTTTTAAAGATGGACGTGCGATCATCCATGGAACATCAGAAATAAGTGTAGCAAAATCCATTTATTCGCGATTGATTGGATAGAGTTAAAAAAGAAAAGATCTTATCAAATAGATCTTTCCTTTTTTAATCAATATACTCCAATTGGTCTTGCTTGGTGTACAGGAGTTTAGCCGAATCATGCATGTTCTTTTAAGTGAAAACAAGTTGACTATGTTCTTTTGGTTATGTGAAAATTATCGGCCAGTAAAAGCCAGTTTTGGGGAAAGGCTAAACCTAATTTCCAATAACTAATGCCTCTTAAATTCAACTCTTTGATTAAATTAAATTTTGCTTGAATAGAACGAGCATCCTCAAACCATACTTCATGCAGTCTGCCTTCACTGTCTGTGTATTTAAAATAGGGAGCCTGTGCTTTTTGATCATATAGTATCTCCGCATTATAATCTGCTGCAAGTTGAATGGCGGCTTGAGGGCTAAGTGCTTTTGCTACTGTTCCTTCGACAAAGGGAAGGGTCCAATCATAACCATACAAATTTTGCCCCATCGTAATTTTAGAGGGAGGCATCTCCGTGATGGCATATTCTAAAACATCTCTAACGGGTCCAATAGGAGAAACAGCCATCGCGGGTCCCCCGCTATACCCCCATTCATAAGTCATGATAACGACAAAATCGACAATTTCTCCGTGTGCTCTGTAATCATGTGCTTCATACCATTTTCCTTTTTGAGCAGCGCTAGTTTTTGGAGCCAAAGCAGTAGATATTAACCAACCCTCTTGGGAAAAACGATTTTTCGCTCTACGGAGAAAACGATTATAGGCTTCCCGATCTTCCGGGCGTAAATATTCAAAATCAAAATGGATATCTTGAAATCCATATTTCTTAGCGGTAGTAACAATATTATGGAGAAAGTTATTTTGAATGGATTCCTCATTTAATAGGATTCGTCCGAGTTCATCACTGAATTGATCATTTTCTTGATTCGTAATTACCATCATAAGTACATTATTATTTCTCTGGGCAATTTCAGGGAAATTATTAAGAAGCGGTTCTTTTAAACTGCCATCTCGTAACGCTTGAAAACTGAATGGTGCAAGATAGGTTAAATAAGGAGCTGCTTCTCGTGCACTTGCCTCAAGATTAGGTGCGACATATGTACCACGTGGTTCTACATATGCATTAGACTCGACCGGTCTTTTCGGCCTCTCGGGGATGTATAAACGTAAACCAACTTGTAAAGGTTGGTTAACAGCAATAGAATTGATAGAAGCTAATTGTTCATAATTCAGCCGAAACCGTTGAGCAATAGACCAAAGTGTATCTCCTGATTGAACCCAATAAAAGCTGCCGATAATAGGGATAACGAGTGCTTGCCCTATTACTAATCGGTCTGGATTTGGTACATCATTCGCTTCTACTATATCATTAACCGTAGTACCGTATGCAGCTGCAATGCCTGTTAATGTTTGATTATTACGAACAACGTGAATTTGCATATTCTTCCCTCCTGACAGGATACATTATTATAGTTTATGAGGAAGAAAGAGCAGAAATGATTGTATTTTCATTGAATGTAAATATTTTCGCATTCATGACATTCTTCATCATGCGAATAGCATATTGATTATCCTCATTATCAACAGAAGCAATGCAATTATCTGGAATAAGAAGCGGGTACTCTCGCATATAGGCATCATTAGCAGTAAATAAAACGCAAATATTTCCGGCAATTCCAGTAAGAATAAGGTTTTTGACCTGCAATTGGTGAAGTAGTGTATATAAAGCCGTGCCATAAAAAGCAGAATGTCTCGGTTTGATTAAAAAATAGTCGGTATCATCAGGTCTGATTTTATCAATAATAGGTTCACTTTTTTCATTACTACAATAATCAATTACTTTATTCAATTCAGCTTGCCATAGATTATAATGGTCGTTGATATAAATAATCGGTATTTTTTCTTTTTTGCATTGTTTTTTTAGCAATTGAATATGTTCTGCAATTATTAATGCTTTTTCTGCTAAAATATTTCCATGCTCAAAGTGAAAGTCATTTATCATATCAATAATCAAGAGAGCTGTGTCAGATGATTTCATATGGTTCTCCTTTTCTATGTAAGATGGTAGAATAAAAAATTAGCTAGTGCGATGGAAGATAAACTAAATTCCAGCATAGGTTAGTTGGAAAAGAGGATTGATTTTCTTAGTTTAAGTAAAAGAAGAATTTTCATTACAAATTTTGTGTTTTTATATAGGTGGGCTGTAATTATGGAAGTAAATCAAGATCAATTATTTATGAAAATAGCTATAGAGGAAGCAAGGAAGGCTGCAGAAATAGGAGAAGTGCCGATTGGTGCAGTTGTTGCTTATAAAGGAGAAGTAATTGCTAGAGCACATAATTTAAGAGAAACAGACCAATCTGCCATTGCTCATGCTGAATTGCTTGCTATTGAGAAGGCATGCACAGCATTGGGAACATGGAGACTAGAGGAAGTTACGCTTTATGTTACGTTAGAGCCATGTGCTATGTGTTCTGGGGCTATCCTGCTGTCACGAATTCCAAGGGTGGTTTATGGTGCAGCTGATCCAAAGGGAGGATGCGCGGGTACTTTTATGAATTTGCTTCAAGATAACCGATTTAACCATCAGAGTGAAGTAATTACAGGTGTATTAGCAGAAGAGTGTGGACAGTTATTAACATCTTTTTTTCGGGAGATTAGAAACCGAAGAAAGAAGAAAAAAGAACGGAAGACAAGCAATTCGGATGCTTACAATAATTAACAAATGCTTTATGTTGATTTTTCCGTCCATTATCAGTATACTAAGAGTGTGTCTTAGGACACCTAATACTTCGGTATCAATTTTGTCGTGCTAAGCGGGGAGGTAGCGGTGCCCTGTACTCGCAATCCGCTCTAGCGAGGCTGAATTCCTTTCTGAGGCTGGTATCCTGTAGGGTCTGCCTTAAGTAAGTGGTGTTGACGTCCGGGTCCTGCGCAATGGGAATCCATGAACCATGTCAGGTCCGGAAGGAAGCAGCATTAAGTGGACACCCCCATGTGCCGCAGGGTTACCTGGACTGAGCTAACTACTTAAGTAACGCTTATGGGTGCCAGTCGATGAAAGGTGCACGGCAGTTATATTTATACATACAAAACTCATCCTATGTGGATGAGTTTTTTTGTAAGTTAAAGGGAGTGGCTGCATTCCTTTTGTTTGAAAATAGTTGTTCTCTTAGAAAAAGAGAATAACTATTTTCATGTCTTTATGTATGCTATTATGGATGTAAAAATATAAACGGATAAGCTATAATAAAAAGGAAAATAAAAAATGGAGGGTACTATGAACTATCAAGCTTTATATCGGGTTTGGCGTCCTCAACAGTTTATAGATGTAGTAGGGCAGGAACACGTAACAAAGACATTACAAAATGCCCTTCTTCAGCAAAAAATCTCTCATGCTTACTTGTTTTCTGGGCCGAGAGGGACAGGGAAAACAAGTGCGGCAAAAATATTAGCGAAAGCTGTTAACTGTGAGAGAGCACCCATTAGTGAACCTTGTAATGAATGTGATGCATGTAGAGGAATTACAGATGGTACTATCCCTGATGTAATTGAAATAGATGCTGCTTCCAATAATGGAGTAGAAGAAATAAGGGATATAAGAGATAAGGTGAAATTTGCTCCTAGCTCTGTACCTTACAAAGTATATATTATTGATGAAGTTCATATGCTGTCAATTGGAGCGTTTAATGCGCTTTTAAAAACATTGGAGGAACCCCCTAAACATGTAATCTTTATTTTAGCCACTACTGAGCCTCACAAAATTCCTTTAACCATTATTTCAAGATGTCAGCGGTTTGATTTTAGACGAATTACATCGCAAGCGATTGTCAATCGAATGAGATTGATTATGGATGAATCAGCGATCTCTTGTGAGGAAAAAGCATTACAAATGATTGCAAGAGCAGCAGATGGTGGAATGCGTGATGCTTTAAGTTTACTAGATCAAGCGATTTCTTATAGTAATGAAGTAGTTACGGTTGAAGATGCTTTGACAGTCACGGGTGCTGTTTCACAAAACTTTTTAAATACATTGTCGAGAGCTATTTTAGATGGAGATACGGTAAGAGGGCTCCAATCCTTAGATGAATTACTGCTTGCCGGGAAGGACTCTAATCGATTTATCGAAGATTTCATCTTTTTCTATCGCGATATGCTGCTTTATAAAACGGCCCCTAATTTAGAGGAATCCTTAGAAAGAGTTTTATTGGATGATGATTTTAAAGATCTTGCAGAAACACATTCACATGAACAAATTTATGAGCTCATAAATTTGCTGAATAAAACACAGCAAGATATGCGCTGGACAAACCATCCGAGAATATTTTTAGAAGTAGCCATTGTGAAATTATGTCAGTTGGAAGCACCAAACATATCTGGACAATCCAATGTAAACATCCCAGAAATCCAATCTTTGCTGAGTAAGATAACTTCTTTAGAAGAAGAGTTGGCGAATATTAAGCAAAAGGGTGTTACAGTAGTCACTGAAGCACAGCCTACACAGAAAAAAACAAGAACAAATAGAAAAGGATTTCAAGCACCTTTAGGGAAAATAACAGAAACACTAAAAAATGCAACAAAGCAAGAATTGCAAAGTATAAAGAGTAATTGGGGAGCTATGCTGAATACTCTTGTGCAAAACCAAATGAGATCGCAAGCTGCATTGCTGAATGAAGCAGAACCAGTTGCTGCATCAACGGATTCCATCATTATTAAATTTAAATATGAAATCCACTGTCAAATGGCATTAGATAATGTTAAATTTATAGAGACAATCACTAATTCTTTGTATCAACTCCTTGGAAAAAGGTATAATTTATTAGGAGTCCCTGAAGATCAATGGCTCAACATTAGAGAAGAATTTCTCAATAGCTCCCAGCACTTAGATTCTTCTGAAGAAGGAGACGGTGAAGAGCGACAAGATAACTCCGTTGTATCAGAAGCAATAAAATTATTTGGTGAAGAATTATTAGAAGTGAAGGATTAATTTTGAACCTATTGGTTATATATGTAAGTAATCTATTATGTAAAAACCAATGGAAACTATAAATTGGAGGTAGTATATATGCGTGGAATGGGAAATATGCAAAATATGATGAAACAAATGCAAAAGATGCAAAAGAAAATGGCAGAGGCGCAAGAACAGCTTGGTGAAGAAAAGATTGAAGGAACAGCAGGCGGCGGAATGGTAACTGTTGTTGTATCTGGTCATAAAGAAATTATTGATGTGATTATTAAGGAAGAGGTTGTGGATCCAGAAGATGTAGAAATGTTGCAAGATTTAGTTTTAGCAGCAACAAATGATGCTTTGAAAAAAGCGGATGAATTAACAAATTCTACAATGGGTCAGTTTACAAAAGGATTAAACCTTCCTGGAATGTTTTAAGGGGGGAGATTATGCATTATCCTGAACCTATATCAAAGCTAATTGACAGCTTTATGAAATTGCCAGGCATTGGGCCTAAAACGGCCTCTAGACTGGCTTTTTTTGTATTAAATATGAAGGAAGATACCGTGCTGGATTTTGCGAAAGCACTAGTTAATGCGAAAAGGAACTTAACTTATTGTTCTGTTTGTGGACATATTACAGATCAAGATCCATGCTACATCTGTGAAGACAGTAGAAGAGATCGAAGTATTATATGTGTAGTACAAGATCCAAAGGATGTCATTGCAATGGAAAAAATGAAAGAATATAACGGGCTTTATCATGTTCTCCACGGGGCTATTTCTCCGATGGATGGGATTGGACCAGAAGATATTAATGTACCTTCGTTGATAAAGAGATTACAGGATGATGAGGCCCAAGAAGTTATTATGGCAACAAATCCGAATATAGAAGGAGAAGCGACGGCTATGTATATTTCTCGTCTGCTCAAACCATCAGGTATTAAAATCACTAGAATTGCTCATGGTTTACCGGTAGGTGGAGATTTAGAATATGCAGATGAGGTTACACTATCTAAAGCATTAGAAGGTCGAAGAGAAGTGTAGGGTACAGGAGGGCTAGCGATGTTCTTTCGAAGAAAGGGAAAGTTAAGGAAGGAATTTGATGAGAAGCTATTAGTTCAATTTAGCCATTTGAAAAAAGAATGGTTAAATGATAAAAGTTTGTTAGATAAGAGTTTTGATCCTTCCGATGAAGTAATTAGTGAGGCTAAATTATCAGAGGCAAAATATTTCTTTTTATTTAAAGAAGCAAAACAAAGAAAAATAAATTTATTGAAATAATAAGCAGACCGAGTGAAGAATGAACTGCTCCTCCATTAGATAACAGATTTTATCTGTCTACTTAATGAGGAGCATATCAGAATCGTGTACTCGGTTTTTTTGTTTTCGCATCATCTTTTCAACTTTGTTAAAGTAAATAAGCGCATGGCTGAAAAGTGCTAATTAAAATGAAAAGTTGTCCATCCTAGGTCTTATTTATCGAAATGATACATATTTATAAATACAAGCATAATAAGGGAGGATGGACAGTGAGCCCGGTTGTTATTATATCTATTGTCATTGGTTTGGTTATTTTGTTGTTAGTAGTTGGTACACCAATAAAACCACTTAGAATGATTGGACAAGGTATTATAAAAATTATGATAGGTGCGTTATTTTTATTTTTCTTAAATACGGTCGGTAATCAATATGGTATACATGTGCCAATTAATTTTGCAACCTCCACCGTATCAGGAATATTAGGGATTCCGGGAGTAGCAGCATTAGTAGCAATTCAATTATATATTATTTAAATGAAGCGTATAATTATACTCAATTGAGATTATCTAGATTCAGAACAAAGGAGAGAAAGCTTTGTGAGGATTTATAGTTAATCTCTTTTTATTTGTGAGCTGATTTTATTAATTAAAAACAGGGTTTGGGAATAAAGATAAAATACTATTAAAAAGTATTGACTTCATATATAAAGGGTGATAATATATAAAAAGTCGCCAGATTGGTTAGCTTAATCACTGGAAATGCTTTTAAAAAAGTATTTGACATATAATATGTTTTTGTGATATTATATAAAAGTTGCTTCTGATAGCAACAAACAAATTGCTCTTTGAAAACTGAACAAACAAACGTCAACAATAATCGTTTTATAACGAATGTTGTAAAACAAAAAAGTAACAAAAAGCTAGAGTTTAGCAATGAGCTAATCAACTCTTTATTGGAGAGTTTGATCCTGGCTCAGGACGAACGCTGGCGGCGTGCCTAATACATGCAAGTCGAGCGGACTTTAAAAGCTTGCTTTTAAAGTTAGCGGCGGACGGGTGAGTAACACGTGGGCAACCTGCCTGTAAGACTGGGATAACTTCGGGAAACCGGAGCTAATACCGGATAATCCTTTTCCTCTCATGAGGAAAAGCTGAAAGACGGTTTACGCTGTCACTTACAGATGGGCCCGCGGCGCATTAGCTAGTTGGTGAGGTAACGGCTCACCAAGGCGACGATGCGTAGCCGACCTGAGAGGGTGATCGGCCACACTGGGACTGAGACACGGCCCAGACTCCTACGGGAGGCAGCAGTAGGGAATCTTCCGCAATGGACGAAAGTCTGACGGAGCAACGCCGCGTGAGTGATGAAGGTTTTCGGATCGTAAAACTCTGTTGTTAGGGAAGAACAAGTACAAGAGTAACTGCTTGTACCTTGACGGTACCTAACCAGAAAGCCACGGCTAACTACGTGCCAGCAGCCGCGGTAATACGTAGGTGGCAAGCGTTGTCCGGAATTATTGGGCGTAAAGCGCGCGCAGGCGGTCCTTTAAGTCTGATGTGAAAGCCCACGGCTCAACCGTGGAGGGTCATTGGAAACTGGGGGACTTGAGTGCAGAAGAGAAGAGTGGAATTCCACGTGTAGCGGTGAAATGCGTAGAGATGTGGAGGAACACCAGTGGCGAAGGCGACTCTTTGGTCTGTAACTGACGCTGAGGCGCGAAAGCGTGGGGAGCAAACAGGATTAGATACCCTGGTAGTCCACGCCGTAAACGATGAGTGCTAAGTGTTAGAGGGTTTCCGCCCTTTAGTGCTGCAGCAAACGCATTAAGCACTCCGCCTGGGGAGTACGGCCGCAAGGCTGAAACTCAAAGGAATTGACGGGGGCCCGCACAAGCGGTGGAGCATGTGGTTTAATTCGAAGCAACGCGAAGAACCTTACCAGGTCTTGACATCCTCTGACACTCCTAGAGATAGGACGTTCCCCTTCGGGGGACAGAGTGACAGGTGGTGCATGGTTGTCGTCAGCTCGTGTCGTGAGATGTTGGGTTAAGTCCCGCAACGAGCGCAACCCTTGATCTTAGTTGCCAGCATTCAGTTGGGCACTCTAAGGTGACTGCCGGTGACAAACCGGAGGAAGGTGGGGATGACGTCAAATCATCATGCCCCTTATGACCTGGGCTACACACGTGCTACAATGGATGGTACAAAGGGCAGCAAAACCGCGAGGTCGAGCAAATCCCATAAAACCATTCTCAGTTCGGATTGTAGGCTGCAACTCGCCTACATGAAGCTGGAATCGCTAGTAATCGCGGATCAGCATGCCGCGGTGAATACGTTCCCGGGCCTTGTACACACCGCCCGTCACACCACGAGAGTTTGTAACACCCGAAGTCGGTGGGGTAACCTTTTGGAGCCAGCCGCCTAAGGTGGGATAGATGATTGGGGTGAAGTCGTAACAAGGTAGCCGTATCGGAAGGTGCGGCTGGATCACCTCCTTTCTAAGGAAAATGGAATTTACATTCCATCAAAGATTGTTGACGATTTGATTGTTCAGTTTTGAGGGAGCAATTCCTTAAAAAATAGATAAAGAATGAACCTTTTTACTTTATCGAGCATAAAATGGGCCTATAGCTCAGCTGGTTAGAGCGCACGCCTGATAAGCGTGAGGTCGATGGTTCGAGTCCATTTAGGCCCACCATTTTTTTGAAAAAACATATACCATTTTTGGGGCTTTAGCTCAGCTGGGAGAGCGCCTGCCTTGCACGCAGGAGGTCAGCGGTTCGATCCCGCTAAGCTCCACCAAAATTGTTCTTTGAAAACTAAATCATTTAATAGAAGTAACCAAGATAAACCGAGTAATCGCCATCTTAGATTCTCTATTTTAGAGAATTACTTCTTTGAAAGTAGTCGTATTAAACGAATACTCCTTCAAAGATTGGAGAGCAAAGAGAAGCAAGTAGGTCAAGGAAGCGACCGAACGAGCACCGGAGCGTACGAAAGTACGTGAGGAGCAGAGTGAAGAAGCTGACGAAGAGATACGCCGCTTATCTTTGGTCGAAACTAAGTTAAGTTAGAAAGGGCGCACGGTGGATGCCTTGGCACTAGGAGCCGATGAAGGACGGGATTAACACCGATATGCTTTGGGGAGCTGTAAGTAAGCTTTGATCCAGAGATTTCCGAATGGGGAAACCCTCTATCCGTAATGGGATAGAATCTTTACCTGAATACATAGGGTACTGAAGGCAGACCCGGGGAACTGAAACATCTAAGTACCCGGAGGAAGAGAAAGCAAACGCGATTCCCTGAGTAGCGGCGAGCGAAACGGGATTAGCCCAAACCAAGAGGCTTGCCTCTTGGGGTTGTAGGACACTCTATATGGAGTTACAAAGGAACGGGGTAGACGAATCGATCTGGAAAGGTCAGTCGTAGAAGGTAAAAACCCTGTAGTCGAAACTTCGTTCCCTCTTGAGTGTATCCTGAGTACGGCGGGACACGAGAAATCCCGTCGGAAGCAGGGAGGACCATCTCCCAAGGCTAAATACTCCCTAGTGACCGATAGTGAACCAGTACCGTGAGGGAAAGGTGAAAAGCACCCCGGAAGGGGAGTGAAATAGATCCTGAAACCGTGTGCCTACAAGTAGTTAGAGCCCTTTTATGGGTGATAGCGTGCCTTTTGTAGAATGAACCGGCGAGTTACGATTACATGCGAGGTTAAGTTGAAGAGACGGAGCCGCAGCGAAAGCGAGTCTGAATAGGGCGAAATAGTATGTGGTTGTAGACCCGAAACCAGGTGATCTACCCATGTCCAGGGTGAAGTCCAGGTAACACTGGATGGAGGCCCGAACCCACGCACGTTGAAAAGTGCGGGGATGAGGTGTGGGTAGCGGAGAAATTCCAATCGAACTTGGAGATAGCTGGTTCTCTCCGAAATAGCTTTAGGGCTAGCCTCAAGATTTAGAGTATTGGAGGTAGAGCACTGTTTGGACTAGGGGCCCCCATCGGGTTACCGAATTCAGACAAACTCCGAATGCCAAATACTTATTCTTGGGAGTCAGACTACGAGTGATAAGATCCGTGGTCAAGAGGGAAACAGCCCAGACCACCAGCTAAGGTCCCAAAGTATACGTTAAGTGGAAAAGGATGTGGAGTTGCTTAGACAACCAGGATGTTGGCTTAGAAGCAGCCACCATTTAAAGAGTGCGTAATAGCTCACTGGTCGAGTGACTCTGCGCCGAAAATGTACCGGGGCTAAACGTATCACCGAAGCTGTGGATTGACATCTATGATGTCAGTGGTAGGAGAGCGTTCTAAGGGCGTTGAAGCTAGACCGTAAGGACTGGTGGAGCGCTTAGAAGTGAGAATGCCGGTATGAGTAGCGAAAGATGAGTGAGAATCTCATCCACCGAATGCCTAAGGTTTCCTGAGGAAGGCTCGTCCGCTCAGGGTTAGTCGGGACCTAAGCCGAGGCTGAAAAGCGTAGGCGATGGACAACAGGTTGATATTCCTGTACCACCTTTAAATCGTTTGAGCAATGGGGGGACGCAGGAGGATAGGGTAAGCGTGCTGTTGGATTAGCACGTCCAAGCAGTTAGGCTGGTAATGAGGCAAATCCCATTACCACATAAGCGGAGCTGTGACGGCGAGGGAAATATAGTACCGAAGTTCCTGATTCCACACTGCCAAGAAAAGCCTCTAGCGAGATTTAGGGTGCCCGTACCGCAAACCGACACAGGTAGGCGAGGAGAGAATCCTAAGGTGAGCGAGAGAACTCTCGTTAAGGAACTCGGCAAAATGACCCCGTAACTTCGGGAGAAGGGGTGCTCTTGCGGGTGCAAGCCTGCGAGAGCCGCAGTGAATAGGCCCAGGCGACTGTTTAGCAAAAACACAGGTCTCTGCGAAGCCGCAAGGCGAAGTATAGGGGCTGACACCTGCCCGGTGCTGGAAGGTTAAGAGGAGGGGTTAGCACGTTAGTGCGAAGCTCTGAATTGAAGCCCCAGTAAACGGCGGCCGTAACTATAACGGTCCTAAGGTAGCGAAATTCCTTGTCGGGTAAGTTCCGACCCGCACGAAAGGTGTAACGATCTGGGCACTGTCTCAACGAGAGACTCGGTGAAATTATAGTACCTGTGAAGATGCAGGTTACCCGCGACAGGACGGAAAGACCCCGTGGAGCTTTACTGCAGCCTGATATTGAATTTTGGTACAGCTTGTACAGGATAGGTAGGAGCCTTGGAAGCCGGAGCGCCAGCTTCGGTGGAGGCATTGGTGGGATACTACCCTGGCTGTATTGACATTCTAACCCGCACCCCTGATCGGGGTGGGAGACAGTGTCAGGTGGGCAGTTTGACTGGGGCGGTCGCCTCCTAAAAAGTAACGGAGGCGCCCAAAGGTTCCCTCAGAATGGTTGGAAATCATTCGTAGAGTGTAAAGGCACAAGGGAGCTTGACTGCGAGACCTACAAGTCGAGCAGGGACGAAAGTCGGGCTTAGTGATCCGGTGGTTCCGCATGGAAGGGCCATCGCTCAACGGATAAAAGCTACCCCGGGGATAACAGGCTTATCTCCCCCAAGAGTCCACATCGACGGGGAGGTTTGGCACCTCGATGTCGGCTCATCGCATCCTGGGGCTGTAGTCGGTCCCAAGGGTTGGGCTGTTCGCCCATTAAAGCGGTACGCGAGCTGGGTTCAGAACGTCGTGAGACAGTTCGGTCCCTATCCGTCGTGGGCGTAGGAAATTTGAGAGGAGCTGTCCTTAGTACGAGAGGACCGGGATGGACGCACCGCTGGTGTACCAGTTGTCTTGCCAAAGGCATCGCTGGGTAGCTATGTGCGGAAGGGATAAGTGCTGAAAGCATCTAAGCATGAAGCCCCCCTCAAGATGAGATTTCCCATAGCGCAAGCTAGTAAGATCCCTGAAAGATGATCAGGTTGATAGGTCAGAGGTGGAAGCGTGGCGACATGTGGAGCTGACTGATACTAATAGATCGAGGACTTAACTAAAATGAAAAGCGGAAACGCCTGTTTATCGGAAGTTTGATAGGCGTTGGAGCTGGACAAAATGATTACTTGGCAACTTGGAATACTTCTAAATGATTTAGTTTTGAGAGAATAATTCTCGAAATAAATAAGTCTGGTGGCGATAGCGAGAAGGTCACACCCGTTCCCATACCGAACACGGAAGTTAAGCTTCTCAGCGCCGATGGTAGTTGGGGGTTCTCCCCCTGTGAGAGTAGGACGTCGCCAGGCAATAAGGAAACAAGCATCTATTCGTTAGATGCTTGTTTTTTATTTATATCTAAGCTTGTCGTCTTTCCTGAAGAGTTCGTGCTTTTCCCATTTGATGAACAAAAAATCGGTATTTGGGATCATTTGTCTTCGTATTAACAATCTCTCTTTCGCAATCCATACATATAAAGGATTCGAATAGATGAATGCCTTCTAATTTATATTCTTCGCATATGAGACAGGCTTCTGCTCTACTTGATTGATACTTCCCCATTTCTCCACCTCCATAGACATTATTCTAACCATTTTAGTAATCACGCATACCTTTATTCTTGAAAACTACTAAACTAAAATATTACTAATAAGAAAGACTAAAGGGGTATTGATAAATAGCCCAGTATGAATGAATAAGGGATTTATATTATCTAAAATACTTTAAATAAGAAAATAGAAAGAAGCGTAAATTACTTCCTATAAAGAAAAAATGATAAAATAAATAGAGTGAAAAAAGAAAAGAGGAATACAATTGCAAGAAAACACACCGTTATATTCTAAACTTTTGCAATTTCAGTCGAAAAATAATATTTCTTTTCATGTACCTGGTCATAAGAATGGAGAATTAATTTCTCCGGAAGATGAGTGGAAAGGACCTTTATGGAATTTTGATGTGACAGAGCTTAATGGCTTAGATGATTTACATGCACCAACTGGTGTTATTGCAGATGCAGAAAAACTACTAACAGATTTTTATGGAGTTAAGAAAAGTTATTTTCTTGTAAATGGGAGTACTGTTGGTAATTTAGCAATGATATTAGCCACCTTAACAGCGGGTGACAAAGTATTTGTACAAAGGAATAGCCATAAATCAATTATGAATGGAATAAAGTTAGCAAAGGCACAGCCCATTTTACTTAGCCCGGATTATGAGGAAGATTGGAAAGTCGATACAGTCCTTTCGAAAAAAACAATTGAGCAGGCAATTGCACGATTTCCAGAAGTCAAAACGCTTATTTTAACTTCTCCTAATTATTATGGAATGGTTGGAAATTTACAAGAGATTATTGACTTAGCCCATGCTAATGGAATTTGTGTATTAGTAGATGAAGCGCATGGGGCTCATTTTAAAGGAAATTCAAATTTTCCACCTTCAGCAGTTGAGTCAGGTGCAGATATAGTTGTTCAATCAGCACATAAGACGCTTCCAGCATTAACAATGGGTGCTTATTTACATTATAATACGGCATTCGTTCAACAAGAGGATGTTAAACATTACTTAGACATTTTACAGTCCAGCAGTCCCTCTTACCTTATTATGGCCTCCCTAGATAAGGCTAGGCATTATATAGCAAACTATAGCATGGAGGATTGGGAATACCTACATACAATGGTAACTTTTTTTCGGGAACAACTTCATACAATTCCTCAGCTAAACGTACTAAACTATCCTTATGATGGAGATCCTTTAAAAATTACTATTCAATCAACAGAAAATAGAAGCGGATTTGAATTACAAAAAGAATTAGAAAAAGAGGGTATATATACGGAGTTAGCTGATTCAAATAATATATTATTTGTCTTTCCATTGTTAAAGAAAGGAATCTCTTATCCTTTAGAGAAGATTATTTTTAAAATAAAAAGGGCGCTTCTTAAAAATATACATACTCATTCTGCTCAGAGTGAGACAGTTGAATCTATAAAAAAGCGTGAGGATATAGTAGAATTAAAACTTAGTGAAAAAGAACAAGCCACACGAAGTAAGGTGGAAGTTTCATTAAGTGAAGCTTTACATGCAGTTTGTGCAGAAACAATTATTCCATATCCACCAGGAATTCCTATTTTAATGCCTGGAGAGGAAATAACGAACTATCATATTAAACAAATAACGAACTTATTAAAGGATGGAGCAAGATTTCAAGGAAGCCCATCTATATATAAAAATAAAATTACCATTTTTGAGAAATGACAACTTAGGAGGACAATAAGGTGACAAAAGGTATCTTTATTACATTAGAAGGACCAGAGGGAGCGGGAAAGACAACCGTTATTGATATGTTGTTAAATTATTATCAAGAAAAAGAACTACAGATTATAAAGACAAGGGAGCCAGGTGGTATTCCTATTTCAGAAAAAATTAGAAATATTATATTAGATCCTAAGCATACTGAAATGGATGCGCGAACAGAAGCATTGCTTTATGCAGCTGCTAGAAGACAGCATTTAGTAGAGAAGGTCATTCCAGCTTTAAACGACGGAGCGATTGTATTATGTGACCGTTTCATTGATAGTTCATTGGCATATCAAGGGCATGCAAGAGGAATTGATATGGATGAAATTTGGGAAATTAATCAATTTGCAATTGGAGATACCATGCCTGAGCTAACCATTTATTTTGATTTAGATCCAAGGGTTGGTTTAGCAAGAATTAATAATACGAGTGATAGAGAAATTAACCGTTTGGATTTAGAAAAGATTGAATTCCATGAAAAAGTACAAGAAGGCTATTATAAGGTAATAGAAAGATTTCCAGAGAGAATCATAAAAGTAGATGCATCGAAACCATTAGAACAGGTTTTGGAGGATACAGTAGATATTATTAATCGTTTTTTAAAGTAGAAGTGCGTTGCTATTTAAATAATAGGGTATTATGCATATAGTGATGACAAAATAAAAAATGGATAGGCTCTCAAAGAATTATTTTTTCTTTCAGCTGTTTGTTTTTATATTTATTGCTATAATAGGAACAAGTTATAAAATCATTCGGAAACTATAATAAGGGGCGGGATAAAAATGAAATTAATTCTAACAGTCATTCAAGATAAAGATAGTAACAAATTACTTAATGCACTAGTTGAAAATAATTTTAGAGCGACAAAGCTTGCAAGTACTGGCGGATTCTTGAAATCTGGAAATACCACTTTTATGATAGGAACGGAAGATATACGTGTGGAAAAGGCATTACAAATCATTAAAGAAAATTGTCAATCAAGAGAACAATTAGTAGCACCTGTATCGCCAATGGGAGGAAATGCAGATTCTTATGTCCCTTATCCAGTAGAAGTAGAAGTTGGCGGAGCAACAGTCTTTGTATTACCTGTAGAGCAATTTAAACAATTTTAAGCTGTACATCGGTAACTTCTGTTACCGATGTACTTTCATAGTTAAATGATAAAAGTTAAAAAGTAGGATACGCATATCCTTTTCTAATAAGTAGCAGACCGCTCTTCAGGAGGAAAAATAGAAGTTAATAAAGAGATTTGAATCAATCTGGAAAATAGATTAGAAACAAAGGTAGTCTTAGGAGCTTCTAAATTTCAGATATGTCCAACAACAAAATGAGAAATTAAAGGTCGATCAGCTTCAAAATTGTTGAAAAACATCGATGATATTAAAGCAATAGGTTAGGGAAACCCAAAATTTCAAAGACTTAACTAAATATAAATCTCTTGTTAAACAGTTTGTAAAAGAAGCTGTTGAATTTGGGATGAAAGGTAAAAAGTACAACGCGAGGGATCAGTTTGGCCTAGGAAAATTCGCGTGTTGTACAGGTAATTGATGATAAGTTAGTATAATCAACAGAAGAAGTAATCGCGAATGAGAAAAATGGCATAAATACCTTAGAAAAAAATGGTAAAATTAAAGGTCTACTAATTAATATATATATGTAAATGGAGTGATTGTCTTGACAAGGACGTGGGAACAGCTTGAAGGGACACAACCCATTGTTTTAAAGATGCTAAAAAACAGCTTGAAAAAAGAGCGATTAGCTCATGCTTATCTTTTTGAAGGAATGAAGGGAACAGGTAAAAGGGAAATAAGTCTAGTTCTCACTAAGAGCATTTTATGTGAAAATACTATAGAAGGATATGTTCCATGTGAAACATGTTCAAATTGCAAGCGGATAAATAATGGTAACCATCCTGATGTGCATTTACTTGAGCCAGATGGATTATCCATAAAGAAGCATCAAATACAAAGCCTACAAGAAGAGTTTTCCAAGACTGGAGTAGAGTCAAAGCAAAAGGTGTATATTCTTGTTCATGCAGATAAAATGACTACAAATGCGGCTAACAGTTTACTGAAGTTTTTAGAGGAACCGAATGCAGAAACAACGGCCATTTTAATAACAGAACAAATTCAGCAAATATTGCCGACTATTTTGTCTCGGTGTCAGGTCCTTTCCTTTACACCATTATCCCCAAATGAAATGGCTAAAGAACTAGTAAGAAATGGAATAAAACCAAATGAAGCCCCTTTACTTGCGCAAATTACCAATAATTTTGAAGAGGCATTGTCACTTAGTACGGATGAATGGTTTGTACAAGCGCAAAAAATAGTGGTAAAATTATATGAGGCTCTTAAAGGAGCTCCTTTAGAAGCATTAGTAGCTCTTCAAAGAGACTGGTTTTCTCAATTTAAAGAAAAGGACCAGTTTGATAGAGGACTTGATTTATTATTGCTGCTTTATAAAGATTTATTATATATACAGCTTGGCAAGCACGATCAGATTGTATACGTTAGCGAAAAGGGACGATTAGATACTTACGCTTTGAGAACTTCTAACAGACGCTTAACGGAACAAATGACAGCTATTTTTGAAGCAAAGCGAAAGCTGCAGGGGAATATGAATCCACAGTTATTGATGGAGCAGCTGGTGCTAGAGCTGCAGGAGGGATCTTCAGTTGTATGATGTTGTAGGAATCCGCTTTAAAAAAGCTGGAAAAATATATTATTTTGATCCAAACGAATTAATCATTCAAAAGGGAGACTTCGTCATCGTCGAAACTGTTCGGGGTGTAGAATTCGGGAGAGTAGTTATTGGACCGAAAAAAGTAGATGAAAATGATGTAGTTTTACCTTTGAAAAAAGTATTAAGAATCGCGGATCATAAAGATCAGATGATTGTAGCCGAAAACAAGGTTGCAGCAAAAGAGGCTTATGATGTTTGTTGTGAGAAAGTGACGCTGCATGAATTAGATATGAAATTAGTGGATGTAGAATATACATTTGACCGTAATAAAATCATTTTTTATTTTACCGCAGATGGTCGAGTAGACTTTAGGGAATTGGTAAAAGATTTAGCTTCCATTTTTCGAACAAGAATTGAACTTCGTCAGATTGGTGTAAGAGATGAAGCGAAAATGCTAGGCGGGATTGGTCCTTGTGGAAGAATGTTATGCTGTTCGACTTTCTTAGGGGATTTCGAACCAGTATCTATTAAGATGGCAAAAGACCAAAACCTTTCCTTAAACCCAACGAAAATTTCCGGATTATGCGGGCGACTAATGTGTTGTTTAAAATATGAGAATGACGATTATGAAGCTGCAAAGGAACTTTTACCAGACTTAGGTGATTGGATTGATACACCGGATGGAAAGGGAAAAGTTGTTGGTTTAAATATTTTAGAACGTGTACTCCAAGTGGAAATTTCTGAACAAGAACGAGTGCTTGAATATACATTAGATGAGATACTGCAAGAGGATGCTGTTTCAGTTCAATCCACAGATTAATGAGGTGGAAGAGTGGATAAAAAAGAAGTTTTTGAATCAGTAATAAATATGGAAAGTCAAATTGGTAATTTATATAAGCAATTAGGTGATCTTAAACAGCATGTAGCAGAGCTTATTGAAGAGAATAATAGGCTGCAGCTAGAAAATGAAAATCTAAGAAGGCACTTAGAGGATATACCAAGAGAAAAGGATTCGAAACAAGATAAAAATAAAAGAAGGAACATAAAACAAGGTAAGATGATAGAGGAGAAAAATATTGATATAGGGGAAGGGTATGACAACCTGGCAAGACTATATCAAGAAGGTTTTCATATTTGTAATCTTCATTTTGGAAGTCCTCGAAAAGATGGAGATTGTCTTTTTTGTTTATCGTTTCTTAATAAAAAATAAGGATGTCTCAAAGAAATTATTGCCCGAGTATGTAAGCAATACAACCAATGTATTGTCAGGGGATGACTCTTCTTCTTGAGACATCTCTTTTTCTATGCAGGAAATAGGAAAGATGGAGGTATAAAGAGTGGTTCCATTAATTGGAGATGAAAGATTAGATTATTTGCTGGATGAACGATTAAGAATTATTCAAAGTCCATCTGTTTTCTCCTTCTCATTAGATGCAGTATTATTAGCGGATTTTGTCTCTATTCCTGTGAAAAGGGGGGCGATTGTTGATTTATGTAGTGGGAATGGAGTAATTCCACTCTTTTTGTCGCTTCGAACAGAGGGAGATATTGTAGGAGTAGAAATACAAGCAAGATTATATGATATGGCAAATAGAAGCATTCAGTATAATCGTTTAGAGCAAAAGATAAAAATGATTCATGGTGATATTAAGGATGCTCCTGGTTTACTTGGGTATGAGAAATATGACGCAGTGACGTGTAATCCACCTTACTTTAAGAAGACTAATTCAGTGGAAGAGATTAATGGTAATGAGCATCTTGCTATTGCGAGACATGAGATCCTCTGTACGCTAGAGGATACAATTAGTATATCTAGTCAATTGGTTAAACAAGGTGGAAAAGTAGCTTTTGTTCATCGACCAGGAAGACTATTAGATATTATTACATTAATGAGGGCAAATCGATTGGAACCAAAGCGTATCCGATTTGTTTATCCAAAGGAAGGAAAAGAAGCGAATATTTTATTAGTTGAAGCGATAAAAGATGGGAAACCAGATTTAAAAGTTCTCCCTCCGTTATTTGTTTATAAAGATGGCAACAATTATACAGAGGAAATGAGCAGAATACTGTATGGAAAATAAGAGTCATTATTTTTATGTATTAATGTGTAAGGATGGCAGCTATTATGCTGGCTATACAAATGATCTTCAAAAGCGCGTAAAAACGCATAATGAAGGTAAAGGAGCAAAATATACAAGAGGACGTTTACCGGTATCTGTTATTTACTATGAGGAATTTCAGACAAAACAAGAAGCCATGAAAGCAGAGTATGCTTTTAAACAGCTAGATAGAAAGAAGAAGGAAAAGTTTTTATGGAAGGAAGTAGGTGAAGGAAATGAAACAACAAAAAAGCTTTAAAGAAAAAGGGGGAGCGTTGTATTTAGTCCCTACTCCTATCGGGAATTTAGAAGATATGAGTTTTCGAGCAATTAGAATTTTGAAAGAGGCAGATATTATTGCTGCAGAAGATACACGTAATACAAAAAAACTATGCAATTATTTTGAAATTGCTACTCCAGTAGTCAGCTATCATGAACATAATAAAGAGGCTAGTGGTCAAAAGCTAATACAAGCTTTGAAAGAGGATAAAATAATCGCATTAGTAAGTGATGCGGGAATGCCAACCATTGCAGATCCAGGATATGAACTAGCTATAGATGCTATTAATCAAGAAATACCAGTTATTCCTCTTCCAGGAGCGAATGCAGCATTAACAGCACTGATTGCTTCGGGGCTTCCGACACATCCTTTCTACTTTTATGGTTTCCTTAATCGCCAAAAGAAGGAGAAGAAAAAGGAGTTGCTTTTTCTAAAGAACGTTCCAGGCACGCTGCTCTTATATGAATCCCCACATCGTTTAAAAGAAACATTGGTTTTAATAAGGGAGATTCTCGGTAATAGAAAGATTACATTATGTAGAGAGCTGACAAAGATATATGAGGAATTTATTCGTGGAACTCTAGAGGAAGCAATTGCTTGGTCTCAATCAGAAGAAATAAGAGGAGAGTTTTGTTTAGTTATTGAACAAGGAGAATTACAAACAGAAGAAAATAATTGGTGGGAAGACTTGTCTATTGTTCAACATGTAGATCACTATGTGGAAAAAGAGGGAATTACGGTAAAAGAAGCAATTAAAAAGACTGCATTAGATAGAGAAATGCAAAAAAGAGACATATATCAAGAATATCATATTCAATAAGAAAAAGGGCTGCTGCCTTAAATCGGAACATCAAAAATATGATGGTGTTCCCCTTTAAGGCGGCAGTCCTTTAGTTTATAAAAAGAACGAATAAGTATTTCTCTTAATTTTTTTCAAGAAGCTACGAATCAATAAAGAGTGATGTACTTACACATTGCTTACTTTATTTTTATTTTGCAAGTTCAAAATTGCTTTTGATTTCCGCGATTAATTGCTCTGCACCTTCACGGCTGAGGATTAATTTACCACCAGCTAAAGATAGATTATCATCTGATACTTCGCCAGTAACTTGGCAAGTCATGTTTGGTTTATATTTTTTTAAGATGATTTTTTCATCATCTACATAAATTTCTAGAGCATCCTTTTCAGCAATTCCTAATGTACGTCTTAATTCGATTGGAATAACCACACGACCTAATTCATCAACTTTACGAACAATACCTGTAGATTTCATTTTCTTTTCTCCTCCCAAAAGTAAGTATTTATATTTTTTTCGCTAATTTTCGACAAATTTCTTTGTATGTTTATTATAATACCAGCCATTCCCATAAACGTCAATTATTTTATTTTGAAATTATTGTATTTTAAAAACCTTATTAAATTAGGCTTTTCAGGAGAATAAATTGATAAATAAACATAGGATGGGATAAATTGGTATAGTCTTTTTGTTCTATTTTTATTATTTTTTCGACAAAAAACAACATTTTTATTTCTCATTCTTTCTTCCAAAACATCGCTGTTGCATTACTAATTATTTTTAGGTATATTTTGATGGGATAAAAGGAAAAATGGCAATAATTATGCGGTTTATAAATGTTCTTATACTTTTTTGTTTCGATAAAAAAGAAGAATGGTTACAATAGTAATAGCAGTTATCTTACTAAAGGTACATATTATATACATATATATAGGAGGAAATTAAGTGAAGGATCAAGAAAAAACTTTTTATATTACTACGCCAATCTATTATCCAAGTGGCAATTTACATATTGGACATGCTTACACAACAGTTGCTGGAGATGCAATGGCTCGTTATAAAAGAATGAGAGGATATGAAGTTCGTTACTTAACTGGAACGGATGAACATGGGCAAAAAATTCAGCGCAAAGCAGAAGAAGCAGGAATTACACCTATTCAGTATGTAGATGAAATTGTGGCAGGAATAAAGGAATTATGGGATAAGCTTGATATTTCCTATGATGATTTTATCCGTACAACAGAAAAACGACATACAGATGTTGTCGAAAAAATGTTTAAGAAATTAGTGGATCAAGGAGATATTTATTTAGATGAATATCAAGGATGGTATTCTGTTTCTGATGAAACATATTATACAGAACTGCAGTTGGTTGATCCTATTTACGATGAACATGGCAAAATAATTGGAGGGAAAAGCCCCGACAGTGGTCATGCCGTTGAACTAGTAAAAGAGGAATCCTATTTCTTTAGAATGGGAAAATATGCAGATCGCTTGTTAGCATTTTACGAGGAAAATCCAGAATTTATCCAGCCAGAATCTCGCAAGAACGAGATGATCAATAACTTTATTAAGCCTGGATTGGAAGACTTAGCAGTATCAAGAACTACTTTTGATTGGGGAATTAAAGTGCCAGGGGATCCGAAGCATGTGGTATATGTATGGATCGATGCCCTTTCCAATTATATTACTGCGCTAGGGTATGGCTCTGATGATGAGAGTTTATATAAAAAGTTTTGGCCGGCAAATGTACATTTAGTTGGGAAGGAAATTGTTCGTTTCCACACGATATATTGGCCAATCATGCTTATGGCATTAGATCTACCATTGCCAAAGAAAGTCTTTGCACATGGCTGGATTCTAATGAAAGATGGCAAAATGTCTAAATCAAAAGGAAATGTGGTTAATCCAGTGACGTTAATTGACCGTTATGGATTAGATGCTCTTCGTTATTATTTATTAAGAGAAGTACCATTTGGCTCTGATGGTGTGTTTACTCCTGAAGCGTTTGTAGAGAGAGTAAATTTCGATTTAGCAAATGACTTAGGGAATTTATTAAATCGTACAGTGGCGATGATTAATAAGTACTTTAATGGTGAAATTCCTACCTATAAAAATTCAGAAGGCACTTTTGAAAAGTCACTTGTGGAAGCACATCAAGAAACGGTTAAGAAATATGCGGAGCATATGGAGAATATGGAGTTCTCTGTTGTACTAACAACATTATGGCAATTAGTCAGCAGAAATAATAAATATATCGATGAAACACAGCCATGGGTATTAGCGAAAGAGGAAAAGACAGAAGAATTAGCAGTTGTGATGAATCATTTAGCAGAATCTTTAAGAAGAATCGCCATTTTGTTAAAACCATTTTTAACAAGAACACCTGACAAGATTTTTAGACAGTTGAACATACAAGACGAATCCTTACAGACATGGGACAGCCTGGAACGTTTTGGTGTCATTCCTGCGGGTACTATAGTAGAAAAGGGAGATCCTATTTTCCCTAGATTAGACATTCAAGAAGAAGTGGAATTTATCAAAAGCGAAATGAAGGGACCTCAAATGGAAGAGGAAAAGAAACAAGAGGTTCAAGAAGTTCCGGACGTAGAGGAAATTACAATAGATGACTTTATGAAAGTAGACTTACGTGTAGCACAAGTACTGGAAGCTGAACCTGTAAAAAAAGCGGACAAGTTATTGAAGTTACAATTGGATCTAGGTTATGAAAAAAGACAAGTTGTTTCTGGAATCGCTAAATATTATTCTCCTGAAGACTTGGTAGGACGAAAAGTTATTTGTGTAACAAATTTAAAACCAGTTAAATTAAGAGGCGAGCTTTCACAGGGAATGATTTTAGCTGGAAGTCATGACGGTGAATTGTCTCTAGCGACAATCGCAGAGGCTTTACCACTCGGTGCAAAAGTAAAATAAAATGATATAAAAAACATGGAGATGTTTTAATGGGGAAATCGCCAAGATCTTTTATGGAGAAGAATGGGCGGGGAAATTCCATATTTTAATCATCTCTATGTTTTTTCTTCTTTCATTAAGACTGTGGCGCAAGGATAGAACGGTCTTAAAAAATAAAGTGTAAATATATCTAACAGATGATGGAGGGATGTTTATCATGTTATTTGATACACATACACATATTAACGCAAATGAGTTTCAAGATGATATAGAAGAAGTGGTACAACGGGCACTTGATGTAGGAATGGAAAAAATGGTAGTGGTGGGGTTTGATAGACCTACTATTACAAAGGCGATGGAGCTTATTGAGCAGTACGATTTTGTTTATGCAAGCATAGGATGGCATCCTGTAGATGCTATCGATATGGTAGATGAAGATTTGGCTTGGATTGAAGAATTGGCAAAGCATCCAAAGGTCATTGCAATAGGAGAAATGGGACTAGATTATCATTGGGATAAATCGCCAAAAGATATTCAAAAAGAAGTATTTAGAAAGCAAATTCAATTAGCAAAAAAAGTAAAACTCCCGATAATTATTCATAACCGTGAAGCGACTGCTGATATTGTTGAAATCTTAAAAGAGGAGGATGCAAAAGAGGTAGGCGGGATTATGCATTGTTATGGAGGAAGCGTAGAAACTGCACTGGAATGCATAAATATGAATTTTTATATTTCGCTTGGTGGAACGGTTACTTTTAAAAATGCACGAAAGCCAAAGGAAGTTGCAGAAGCCATTTCGTTAGATCATTTATTAATCGAAACGGACTGCCCATATTTGGCTCCGACCCCTTTTAGAGGAAAACGCAATGAACCTAGTTATGTAAAACTAGTAGCAGAAGAGATAGCTGCTATTAAAGGGATTTCCTATGAAGAGGTGGCATCAAAAACAACTGAAAACGCAAAAAAATTATTCGGCATAAACTGATAAAGTTTTTTGTCGAATGCAGAAAGAGCTTGTCCGAACTTCCTCTTATTTTTAATGGTTCTACATTGCTTCCTTTTCTCATAGACTAATTATGTCGAGATTTCTTTCTTTCCTTTCGCTTGTTTTTTTTGCATAATAGGATATACGTTCAGAGATTCTAAAGGGTTGACAGCGGACATGATACTCTATATAATCACTCCGAGAGAAAAGGAGGCGTTTTTCATCGTAATCAAAAACATGAAAAACCTGTTTTCAAAATCTTTGAGCAAGAAGAAAGTGTCTATCTTTTTAGCTAGTTTCATCGTTTTTGCGAGTAGTATTGGATTTATAATTTATGAAACTACTAAAAGTACTGTGGCACTAACGCTAAATGGTAAAGAACAAATCATCGAGACGCACTCATCTACTATACAACAAATATTTGATGATTTAGGCATTACCGTTGGCTCAGAAGATTATGTGTTTCCCTCGTTAAACACAAAGGTGACAGATAACTTAGAAGTTGTCTGGAAAGAAGCTAAACAGGTTGAATTGCAAAAAGACGACGAGAAGAAAACGGTTTGGACAACAGTCGATACTGTTAAGGAGTTTTTAGAAGAACAAAAAATTTCTTTGAACGAGCATGATCAGATCAATCAGAAAGAAAATAACCCTATAGAACATAAAATGGAAGTTGTCGTACATACAGCATTTCCAGTAACACTAGTAGACGCAGGAAAGAAAAAGCAAGTATGGTCCACTTCGACTACGGTCGCTGACTTTTTAACACAACAGAAGATCTCACTTGATAAATTAGACCGAGTTGAACCAGCTCTAAAGGAAAAAGTGAAAGACGAAGCTATTGTTAATATAACAAGAATAGAAAAGGTCACCGATGTAGTGGAACAACCGATTAATTTTGCCGTAATCACCCAAAAGGACGATGATCTTCCACACGGAACAGAAAAAGTACTTAAAGAGGGAACAGAAGGAGTGGTCTCTAAAAAGTATGAGGTGACGAAGGAAAACGGCAAAGAGATTTCCCGAAAATTGCTAAGTGAAACAACAGTGAAAGAAAAGCAGGATAAAATTGTATCTGTTGGAACAAAAGACGACGTCATTCAACTTGCATCACGTGGTGAAGAAAATGGGCAAGAAGTGTTCGTCAATTCAACAGCATATACTGCTAGCTGTAATGGATGTTCTGGCCGAACGGCTACTGGTATTGATCTGAAAGCTAATCCGAATGCAAAAGTAATCGCTGTCGACCCAAGTTTTATCCCTTTAGGAACAAAAGTTTATGTTGAAGGCTATGGCTACGCTGTTGCCGCAGATACTGGCGGAAGTGTAAAAGGGCAGAAAATAGATGTTTTCTTTTCCACGAAAGCCGAAGCTTACCGTTGGGGTAACAGGCAAGTTAAGATAAAAATAATTAATTAGGTAAAATAGAAATCTCGACATTTTATCATCTAATATTGATGATAGAAAGATAGCTGATTTGGCAGAGGAAGCATCTCCTCTGTCTTTTTTATGGTTCAATATCTGTTAATTAACTTGCAAAGAGTCAGCCATTTGTTTAAACATAAATATTAGCTATAATGATAATAATTAAAATATTTCTCTCTCTGTATATATAGACGATTCATGTTACAATTATGTTTCATTTTTTTTTCAAATTTTAAATATTTTTTGGAGGTTCCATGAAGATTAAAGAAATAATAGTAGTGGAAGGTCGAGATGATACCACCGCTATTAAGCGAGCGGTTGATGCAGATACAATTGAAACAAACGGTTCAGCCATTAATCAAGAGACATTAGATAAAATAAAGCTAGCACAAAAAACAAGAGGAGTTATTGTTTTGACTGACCCAGACTATCCAGGTCAAAAAATTCGTCATACAATTGAAATGCATATTCCTGAATGCAAGCATGCCTTTATCCCGAAGGAGCTTGCTATCCATAAGCATGGTAAAGGTGTTGGGGTGGAACATGCATCAGTAGAAGTAATTAGAGAAGCATTAAAAGAAGCACATTTGATGCAGGAAACAATAAAGGAAGAAATTACGAAAGAAGATTTAATTGATGCAGGCTTAATTGGCGGTGCTGATTCTAAGGAGCGAAGAGAACAGTTAGGTAGGCTGCTTAAAATTGGGTATACAAATGGAAAACAGCTTTATAAACGATTACTGATGTTTCATATTACAAAGGCAGAGTTTGCACAAGCGATTAAGGAAATACGCCAGGAGGATAAGCATGTATAAAGATATAGCAACACCCGCGAGGACGAGAGCAATACTAGATAAATATGGATTTTCCTTTAAGAAAAGCTTAGGACAGAACTTTTTAATTGATACAAACATTTTAAGGAATATTGTGGATCATGCGCAGTTAACAGAAGAATCAGGCGCAATAGAGGTTGGTCCTGGAATTGGTGCATTGACAGAACAATTAGCAAAGCGCAGCAAAAAGGTTGTAGCGTATGAGATTGATCAACGTCTATTACCGATTTTAAAAGAGACACTTGAACCATATCCTCATGCAAAAATTATCCACCAGGATATTTTAAAGGCAAATGTAAAGGAAATGTTAGACACAGAGTTTAAAGATATTAAGGATATTATGCTTGTTGCTAATTTACCTTATTATGTTACAACGCCGATTATTATGAAGATATTAGAAGAAAAATTACCCTTAAGAGGCATTGTTGTGATGCTTCAAAAAGAAGTGGCGGAACGAATTTCAGCGAAGCCAGGAACGAAGGAATATGGTTCTCTTTCAATTGCCATTCAGTATTATACAAAACCAGAAGTGGTTATGATTGTACCAAAAACTGTTTTTGTTCCTCAACCAAATGTGGATTCAGCTGTTATTCGTCTTACGATTAGAGAAACACCGTCTGTTGTAGTGAAAAACGAAGCATTCTTCTTTCAAGTAACAAGAGCAAGCTTTGCCCAAAGAAGAAAAACGATTCTCAATAACTTATCGAGCCAATTAGAGGGTGGAAAAGAAAAGAAGGCAGAAATCATAGCAGCGCTGGAACAAGCGGGAATTGAGCCTTCTAGACGCGGAGAATCATTATCTATTGAAGAGTTCGCAAAGCTAAGTGACATACTTTATGAAACGTTTGGAAAATAATGATGATAAATAGGTGTACAGATTAATTTCTCTTCCTTAAAAAATTTCAAGGAAGAGGAAGCTTTCTGTGCACCTTTTTATATGATGCTTTATTTGATAAAGGTTGTTGTTAGAAAGAGAGCAGCAGATGTTTTAATTCTTCTTTTTGAATTGCTCACAACTTTATAGACGTATGCATAATTTATCAGAGATAGATATTGAATAATAATATCCACTCAGGAGAGACATGTTTGGGTTAATTGGAGTGACAAGAGTGACTATAAATATCATGGATATCGTCGGTAGAGAGTCTTATCAATGTGATTTATTGTTTCGAATAATTGACATGAAAGAGGTAAATGGCCAAAAAATTGCCATTCTTTATGGAGAAGATTTTCGCTTGATTGCAGATGCTCCATATGAGGATTTAGTATTGATTAATCAACCGATGCAACGAAAAATTTCCCAAAAGGTTCAGTTGATGGAGGAACAATCTCTCCAATTATTTCGACAAGATGTGAATCTTTTGCGCAGAAAGCAGGAGTATCAAGTAACAGAAGCTTATAGCAAGCCTTCTAACTATTTTCAATTACCAGGTAAGGTACTCCATATTGATGGAGATCCAAACTATTTGAAAAAGTGTCTCACTTTATACGAAAAAATTGGGATACCCGTAAATGGAGTGCACTGCAATGAAAAAGAGATGCCAAGTAAAATAGGCAGTCTTTTGGATTACTATCGCCCTGACATACTAGTTATAACAGGTCATGATGCTTATTCTAAAGCGTTAGGAGATAAAAGTGATATTAATGCCTACCGACACTCGAAATACTTTGTACAGACCGTCAGAGAGGCGAGAAAGAAGCTTCCTAATCTGGATCAGTTAGTTATTTTTGCTGGTGCTTGTCAATCCCACTTTGAATCGCTTATTTATGCAGGAGCTAATTTTGCAAGTTCCCCCTCAAGAGTAAATATTCATGCCCTTGATCCAGTTTATATTGTTGCCAAGATAAGTTTTACACCATTTATGGAAAGAGTAAATGTTTGGGATGTTTTAAGGAATACATTAACGGGTGAAAAGGGGCTAGGTGGAATTGAAACAAAGGGAGTTTTGCGAACAGGCATGCCATATCATGTAGATTCAACAGAAGAGGTGTGACAAAGATAGAAGCATATACTAGGTTTAACTATTACACACAGGATAAGGTAAGCTTTTGCCCTTTAATAAGGGGGTTATGCTAGCTGGATTCTGTGTGTTTTTATCCTGAATAATCTTTATTGCAATTGAAAGATATAAGTATTTGAAAAAAATTGAAATTTTCTACATATTTATGCTCACTTTGTGCAAACTATCTTTGTTGAAAAATTGGAGAAAAATAAGAATAAAAAATATTGACAACTTCTAAAAAAGACTGTTATAATTTATGTTTTTATTTGACTCTGTTGTGTCAGTATGATATACTTTACACAGTGAGGTGGACCGAATGGCAAAAACATTATCAGATATAAAAAAAGCTCTTGATTCAAATTTAGGAAAAAGACTTATGCTGAAGGCAAATGGCGGTCGTCGGAAGACAATTGAACGTTCAGGAGTATTAGCAGAGACTTATCCATCTGTGTTTGTAGTGGAGTTAGATCAGGATGAAAATGCATTTGAACGTGTATCATACAGCTATGCAGATGTTTTAACAGAAACGGTTCAAATTACCTTCTTCGAGGATACATCAGGACAAATTGCTTTAAGCTAACTATTATTGCTTGAAAGCATTAAGCGGCAGTGAACAATTTGTTTGCTGCTTTTTTCATGGAGAAAAATAATGATATGGCAAATAAAGATGCTTATAGATGTATAAATAAGCATATGTTTTGGCAACAAATAGATAACATGAAAAACTAGTGATGGATACATACTAAGCTTACCGTGGGTGATGAAAGGGGAGATTCACTTTGGGTAGACGAAAAGGAATTATGTCCGAAGGATTAAAGGAAGAATTAGCAAAAGAGCTTGGTTTCTATGATGTGGTCCAGAAAGAGGGCTGGGGCGGTATTCGTGCAAGAGACGCAGGGAATATGGTCAAAAGGGCAATAGAAATAGCAGAGCAAAGTCTTCTTACTCAAAATAAAGAGTAACCTGTAACTTCAAAATTCACTTTACGTCCATCTTATTTGTACGATAATCAAATTGGATTTACCCACGGCAATTTATAGAATCTATCATTAGCGAATATCTATATTATCCATTAAATAGTATAGATATAAGGAGTTAATGATAGATTCTTTTTTTATTCAAGATAATGGGGAGTAAGACCGCACCTCAAATGTTGATAAATTATAGGGAAAACACAATCTCGATTGTATGTAAGAGAATAATTTGTGGTAAAATCACTATATCTATATAGAAGATTAGATGAGCATAAAGCTTGTTAGACACGGAATAAGGGTAAGATAAAGTTCGTCTAGCCTACTATTATTATCTCCTTTAAGGAAAATCCTCTTTCGTTAGTTGGAGAAAAAAGTAAATGATGAAATTTGTTAAGTGGGTGGAAATATTGAAGCTTTTGGTGAAAGCGCCAGCTAAAATCAATTTGTCATTAGATGTGCTTCATAAGAGACCAGATGGGTATCATGAAGTAGAAATGATTATGACGACAATTGATTTAGCAGATAGAATTGAGCTAGCATTGTTAGACAACGATGTAATAAAAATAGTTTCTCTTAATAGGTTTGTTCCTGATGACCAAAGAAATCTTGCTTATCAGGCAGCAAGTATATTAAAGGAAAAATTTGATGTGAAAAAAGGCGTAGAAATTAAAATTGAGAAACATATTCCTGTTGCAGCAGGTCTTGCTGGAGGAAGCAGCGATGCAGCGGCAGTATTACGTGGTTTAAATAAGTTATGGGATTTAGGGTTAACATTAGATGAATTAGCTGTCATTGGAGCTGAAATTGGGTCTGATGTGTCCTTTTGCGTCTATGGGGGCACTGCCCTTGCAACTGGAAGAGGGGAAATCATTAAGGAATTGCCTGCGCCACCAGTGTGCTGGGTTATTTTGGCAAAACCGTTTATTGGTGTATCAACAGCTGATATTTATAAAAGGCTAGATACTGAGACAATACAGCATCCAAATACGGAAAAAATGATTGAGTCCATTTCAGCGAAAGATTATGATTTAATGTGTGAAAATGTCGGGAATGTGTTAGAGAATGTTACTCTAACCTTATACCCAGAGGTTGCTCAAATTAAAGAACAAATTTGCAAATTTGGTGCAGATGCTGTTCTTATGAGTGGAAGTGGACCTACTGTTTTTGGATTGATTCAACATGATTCAAGGATGAATCGTGTTTATAATGGTTTAAGAGGATTTTGTGATCAAGTATTTGCGGTTCGAATGATTGGACAGCGACATACCCTTGATTAAATCCGTATAATAATGTAAAATTGTCTTTAAATATTCGGATTTTGGGGGTTCAGTTATGAAATTTCGTCGTAGTGAGCGTTTAATAGACATGACGAATTACTTGCTGGAGCATCCTAGGCAGTTAGTATCTCTTTCTTACTTTGCAGAAAAGTACGGTGCAGCCAAGTCTTCAATCAGCGAAGATTTGGCTATTATTAAAGAAACATTTGAGCAAAGAGGAATAGGGACTTTACATACATTGCCAGGAGCAGCCGGTGGAGTAAAGTATCAAGTAAAAGTCAGTGATGAAGCAGCGAAACCATTTGTTGAAGAGCTTTGTGATTTGATAAAAAGTCCAGAAAGACTTTTGCCCGGTGGTTATCTATATATGAATGATATTCTGGGAAATACGACTATCATGCAAAAAGTGGGGAGACTGTTTGCCTCTGCCTTTGCTGATACGGATATTGATGTGGTCATGACAGTTGCTACTAAAGGAATTCCTTTGGCATATGCAGTTGGAACTTATTTAAATGTTCCTGTAGTTATGGTTAGAAGAGATAGTAAAGTAACAGAAGGTTCCACGGTGAGTATCAATTATGTTTCTGGTTCTACAAAAAGAATCCAAACGATGTTGCTTTCTAAAAGAAGTTTAGAAGATGGCTCAAAAGTTTTGATTGTGGATGACTTTATGAAAGCTGGCGGTACCATCAATGGTATGATTAGTCTATTAGAGGAATTTAATGCAAGCGTTGCAGGAATCGCAGTATTAGTAGAAGCCGAGGAAGCCGAGGAAAGACTAGTGGATGATTATTTATCACTAGTAAAATTATCCGGTGTCGATGTAAAAGAAAAGAAAATTTCTGTGGAAAATGGTAATTATTTCGACAAAAAGTAACTCTTAGGGGGAAAAGACAAATGAAAGTTGTTCAAACAAATAACGCACCAGCAGCTATCGGACCGTATTCTCAAGGGATTATTGTGAATAATTTATTTTTCAGTTCTGGTCAAATTCCTTTAACTGCAGAAGGTAACTTAGTAGAGGGAGATGTGCAGACACAGACACATCAAGTATTCAAAAACTTAGCAGCTGTTCTTAAAGAGGCAGGTGCTTCCTTTGAAACAGTTGTGAAAGCGACTGTATTTATTAAAAATATGGAAGACTTTCAAGCAATCAATGAAGTGTATGGAGAATATTTCTCTACACATAGGCCCGCTCGTTCATGTGTAGAAGTAGCTAGGCTCCCTAAAGATGTATTAGTTGAAATCGAAGTCATTGCGCTTTGTAAATAAGTTGCTTCCTGAAGGAGGATAGTCGGAGAATAAGTGGAAAAACAGAAGATTTTATCACTTTTCGGCATTTTTTCTTTATTTTATTCCTAAATATTCTAAAAAATTTCACCTAAAAGAAGGAGTTATGAAAATTCTGTTGAATTTAATAACTAGATTTTATCTTCTAGTAAAGGTGGTGAACAGGATGGAAGTAACTGATGTAAGGCTACGCCGAGTTAACACGGATGGACGTATGAGAGCTATTGCCTCTATTACACTAGATAATGAATTTGTTGTTCACGATATTAGGGTAATTGACGGAAATAACGGACTATTTGTAGCGATGCCAAGTAAACGAACTCCAGATGGTGAGTTTAGGGATATCGCTCATCCAATTAACTCTGGTACAAGAGGAAAAATCCAGGAAGCAGTTTTGGCAGAATACCACCGCCTGGGTGAATTAGAAATTGAGTTTGAAGAAGCTGGAGCTTCCTAAAATAATCTGCAGCTAGAGCCTACTTCCTAAGAGTAAGGCTCTTTTTTTTATTTCTATTTCTCTCCTATTTACCCCTTGATTTTCCAATGAAAACAATTTGTTCTTTTAGTATCATAAAATAGATAAGGTTTATCACTTTCTCATGGTTGGTGAAGGTATTCTCTATAGGGAAAAAAGAAAATGTTACAATTAATAAAACAGCTTTTATAAAGAAGCATACATAAAATGTGAATCCTTCCTTGAAATCAAGATGTATTTGAGATATATTTTTTAGTGGATAAAAAGGTTATTGGAGGCCTGTGAATGACAACTCGTTACGCAGTGATTTTAGCCGCAGGACAGGGTACTAGAATGAAGTCAAAACTTTATAAAGTACTTCATCCTGTTTGTGGGAAACCGATGGTACAGCACGTTGTAGATCAAGTGGAAAAGCTACAAGTGGATTCAATCGTAACAGTAATTGGCCACGGTTCAGAAAAAGTAAAAGCACAGCTTGGTAATAGTGTGAAATACGTAAATCAAAAAGAACAGCTTGGAACGGCACATGCAGTAATACAAGCAAAAGATCTCCTTGTAGACAAAGAAGGAGTGACACTCGTTATATGCGGGGATACGCCACTTATGACAAGTGAAACGATAGAAGCACTCTTTTTACACCATGAGAAAGTAGGAGCGAAGGCAACCATTTTAACGGCAAAGGCAAGTAAGCCAGATGGGTACGGCAGAATCATTCGTAACTCAATGGGAGTAGTAGAGAAAATTGTAGAACACAAGGATGCAACGGATGAAGAAAGAAAAATAACAGAAATTAATACAGGTACCTATGTATTTGATAATGCACTGCTATTTCAGGCGTTGGCTAATGTCTCCAATGAAAATGTTCAAGGAGAGTACTATCTGCCAGACGTTATTGAGATTTTAAAAAAGCAGGGAGAAACAGTAAGTGCATTCCAAACCACAGATTTCAATGAAACAATTGGTGTGAATGACCGGATTGCTTTATCTGAAGCAGAATCAATCATGAGAAAGCGAATCAATGAACAGCATATGCGGAATGGCGTAACGATAATTGATCCGTCCAATACTTATATTGAAGCAGACGTAGCAATTAAAGAGGATACCGTTATATATCCTGGAAGTATGATTAAAGGAAATACTGTAATAGGTGCAGATTGTATTATTGGGCCAAATACAGAAATAAATAATTGTACAGTGGGAAATAATACGGCTATTAAACAATCTGTCGCCCATGATAGCAGCATTGGCTCTGATGTGAATATTGGACCGTTTGCACATATTCGTCCAGCATCCATGATTGATGATGAAGTGAAGATTGGAAACTTTGTTGAAATCAAGAAAGCGACATTTGGAAAAGGCAGTAAGGCATCTCATTTAAGTTATATTGGAGATGCGAATGTTGGTAGTGATGTCAATATTGGCTGTGGAACCATTACAGTTAATTATGATGGCAAAAATAAGTTTATGACGACGATAGAAGATGGCGCATTTATTGGATGTAATTCCAATTTGATTGCACCTGTCACAGTTGGAAAAGGTGCTTATGTTGCAGCAGGCTCCACCATTACAGATAACGTTCCTTCTGAGGCACTTTCGATTGCCCGTGCACGTCAAGTTAATAAAGAGAATTATAAACGTAAATAAATAGGTTAAAAGGAAGAATAATTCGTTTAATAGATATGTTTCATTCTTCGTACTATAAGAGGAAAAAGACCAGTGGAGGTTCAGCATGCCAGTTAAGAATTTAGATCCAAATTTGAAGGTATTCAGTTTAAACTCTAATCCAGCTTTAGCGCAGGAAATTGCCGATTCAATTGGAGTAGAATTAGGGAAATGTTCAGTAACACGTTTTAGCGATGGTGAAATTCAAATTAATATTGAGGAAAGTATCCGTGGTTGTGACGTCTATGTTATTCAGTCAACAAGTGCACCTGTTAACGAACATATTATGGAGTTATTAATCATGATTGATGCATTGAAGCGTGCCTCAGCTAAGACGATTAACCTAGTAATTCCTTATTATGGGTATGCTAGACAAGATAGAAAAGCAAGAGCACGAGAACCAATTACAGCGAAATTGGTAGCTAATTTATTAGAGACAGCTGGAGCAACTCGTGTTATTACATTAGACTTGCATGCACCACAAATTCAAGGTTTCTTTGATATTCCGATTGATCACTTAATGGGTGTGCCAATCCTTGGTAATTACTTCAGTCAACGTGAATTCGATGGAGAGCTTGTGATTGTTTCTCCAGATCATGGCGGGGTTACAAGAGCAAGAAAACTTGCAGAACGATTAAAGGCGCCAATTGCTATTATTGATAAAAGACGTCCAAAGCCAAATGTTGCGGAAGTTATGAATATTGTTGGTAATATCGAAGGGAAAATTGCTATCCTTATTGATGATATTATTGATACAGCTGGAACCATTACACTTGGTGCCAATGCTCTCGCAGAAAATGGAGCAAAAGAGGTTTATGCATGCTGTACACATCCTGTTTTGTCAGGACCTGCAATGGAAAGAATTAATAATTCTAAAATCAAAGAATTAGTTGTAACAAATTCTATCGAATTGGGTGAAAAGAAACTTTCAGCTAACGTTATTCAATTATCAGTTGCTGACCTATTAGGTGAAGCGATTTTACGTGTTCACCAAGACCAATCAGTAAGTTTCTTATTTGATTGATAGAACCCTTCATATCATTCAGATTAGTCGCTTGTCTAAAAGGCAGGCGGCTATTGGTATTGTGCCTTTCTTTTAAACAGAAAGCAAATTCTTTATGTTTAAATATCTTCCATTTAGGGCATTTTTTATATAAGAGTGTTCATTTGATAAAATAATGGAAGGTGAAATCATGACAACAACTTTACAGGCAAAAAAACGTACGATGGACAAACATTCAAGCTTAACAAAATTAAGAAATAATGGAGAAATTCCAGGTATTGTTTATGGATCAAAAATAGAAAATACGGCAATTTCCTTGAGTGAGGCTAATTTCTTGAAAACGATTCGTGAAGTTGGGAGAAATGGCGTTATTTCACTAGATATTGATGGGGAAAATTATAATGTCGTTTTAAATGAGTATGATGCTGATCCAATTAAGCGAGGCATTATACATGTGGATTTTTTAGCGGTAGACTTATCAAAGGCTATCAGTGCACCAGTAAAAGTATCTTTAGTGGGGGAAGCTGCTGGAGTAAAAGATGGCGGCGTTATGCAGCAGGCTTTACACGAAGTAACAGTGACAGCAAAGCCTAATGATATCCCATCTAGTATTGATATTGATGTAACAGAGCTTCAGGTAGGAGATACGATTACTGTCGGAGATGTGAAGGGTTATGATAAAATAGAAATTAACCACGAAAAAGAGGAAGTTATCGCATCAATTCTTGCACCAAGACAGGAAGAAGAAATTAGTACAGGAGAACAACAAGAAGAAGGTATGCCGGATAATGTGGAAGGCAGAGAAACAGAGCCAGAAACAGCTGAAGAATAATCCGATTTATCTAAATGTATTCTCCCTGTACTTTTTTAGAAAGGGATTTCTAGAAAAGCAAAAGCAAGAAAAAGGTTTGACCGATTAGCATTCTATTGGCCAAACCTTTTTCTTGTATGATATAGGAGTATAGAATGAAAAAGCAGGGGGATTCATATGAAATTAATTGTAGGTCTTGGTAACCCAGGGAAGCAATATGATAGAACAAGACATAATATTGGATTTGAAGTAATTGATTTTTTATCAAGTCATTATAATATTCCATTAGATAAGGCAAAATTCAAAGGAAATTATGGAATAGGAGTTATTGGCGGTGAAAAAATGATTTTATTAAAGCCGCTTACATATATGAATCTTTCTGGGGAGTCTATTCGTCCAATTATGGATTACTATGATCTAGAGCCAGAAGATTTAGTCGTTATTTATGATGACCTAGATCTGCCAGTCGGAAGAATCCGACTTCGACAAAAAGGAAGCTCTGGCGGACATAATGGGATTAAGTCAACTATTCTTCATGTTGGCACAGAAAAGTTCAATCGTATAAGAGTTGGAATTGATCGTCCTAAAAATGGAATGAAAGTAGTTGATTATGTCCTTGGAAAATTTACTAAAGAAGAAATGGACATATTAGAGGGAACCATAAAAAAATGTGCAGATGCGTGTGTCCAATGGGCAGAAGAACCCTTTTTACAAGTAATGAATAAATATAATATCCAGTAAGATAGAGAACCATCTGCTTATTTTGGTTATATTTACATCCGAATAGGTGAATACTAGCAATATTAATGTGCTAGTAAGGAGGCCTAGGGATGGCTATACATTATCATTGCAGACATTGTGGTGTGCATATGGGAACACTTGATACAGAGTCCATTGCAGCAAATCGCTTAGGATTTGATCATTTATCGGACGAAGATCGATCAGAAATGATTCAATATCATCAAACAGGTGATATTGAGGTAAAGTCTATTTGTGAGGACTGCCAAGAATCATTGTCAAAAAACCCAGGCTACTATGAAAATGATTATTTGATTCATTAGAGGATTGTTTTTTAATTCGGAAAAAGCTTTGGAATAATCCAAAGCATTTTTCCGTTGTCTATATATTTGTTTTCTTGCGGGTAGCAGGAATATAGGCAAGATATCTCGTATATAACAACATTAAGGAGTATTTTCTTTCATCTTTTTTTAAATGATGTCATGATAAGCATGATTCCATTCTGCTTAAGGGGCATGAGCTGAAGGATTAATAGTAACTAGTCATTAATTAGGAAATAAATAGATTGCAATCATAGATATATCGTGTAAGATAAGAACAAATTATCAGGAATGGATGCACGTTGAAAATAAAAAGAGCTAGCAAGCAGGAAGTCATATACTTTACTAAAAAATAAGAAAAAACTAGCTCAACACCATTTTATGGTGTCTTTTGCTTTCGAATGGGAGGGAAAATTTTTTGTTAGGGCTAAAACAATTATTTAAACAGCAAGAAGATATACAAAATGTCATTTCAGGACTAGATGCTGGATTACATGAACAATTAGTTTCAGGACTTTCCAATTCAGCACGTACTTTATATATGACTTCAATTTATGAAAAAACAAAGAAGCCATTATTAATTGTGACTCATAATTTATTACAGGCGCAAAAGCTATACGATGATATTACCAATATAGTGGACGAAAAGGACGTTTTTCTCTATCCTGCAAATGAATTAATTGCAGCTGAAATTAGTATTGCAAGTCCAGAATTAAAGGCTCAGCGTATAGAGGTATTGAATTATTGGGCGAAAAAAAAGTCGGGAATCATGATTGCGCCAGTAGCAGGTCTGAGAAAGCTGCTTCCTCCAAAAAAGTTATGGAAGGAAGCGCAATTAAAACTTGAAATTGGGCAAGATCTTGATTTAGAAGCTTTTTTATTAAAGCTTGTTCATATGGGATATGTACGCTCGGAGATGGTTTCATCGCCGGGAGAATTTAGTGTGCGCGGTGGAATTTTAGATATTTATCCATTAACAGAGGAAGATCCGCTCCGTATTGAATTATTTGATACAGAAATTGATTCGATTAGAGCCTTTTCGCTTGAGGATCAACGCTCGAAGGAAAAAAAGGAAAACGTAAGCATTGGACCGGCGACAGAAATTCTTTATGATGAGAATGCAGTCGGCGACTTGCTGGCTATGCTGGAAAAAGGCTTAGCCCAAAGCTTAAAAAAAATAAAAGATGAAGCGACAAGAACGTTACTGACACAGAATATTAGCAGGGAAATGGAACAGCTAAGAAATGGGCAAAAGCCTGAACAACTATATAAATACTTATCCATTCTCTATGGAGAACATGTCAGTTTAATAGATTATTTACCGAGTAACGGTTTTTTAATTGTCGATGAAATTAGTAGAGTGCAAGAAATGAATGACACGCTTGAGAAAGAAGAAGCTGATTGGTATACAAGCTTGTTAGGTGAGGGAGAAATTATTCATGGGTTAACCTTATCTCAAAGTATCAATCATCTTTTACATCAGGCAAAACAGCCAATTGTCTATTTATCTTTATTCTTACGCCATGTTCCAAATACTAATCCGCAAAATATCATAAATGTATCCTGTAAACAAATGCAGAATTTCCACGGGCAAATGAATGTTTTGAAGACAGAAATGGAAAGATGGAAAAAAAATCATTACACCGTTGTTCTGCTTGGTAATAGTGAGGAGCGCTTAGAAAAGTTAGAGCAAGTTCTTCAAGATTATGATATGGAAGTAATGATTCAAAAAAACGCTAAGAAGATTTCCGAAGGGAAAATTCAATTATTAGAAGGTCATCTGCAGTCAGGATTTGAGCTTCCTATCCTAAAACTAGCGGTAATAACAGAAGAAGAACTATTTAAGACAAAGACTAAAAAGTTATCCAAAAGAAGACAAAAACTAACAAATGCAGAGCGTATAAAGAGTTACTCTGAGTTAAATGTTGGTGACTATGTAGTCCATGTTAACCATGGTATTGGTAAATACCTTGGGATTGAAACACTTCAAATTAATGGTGTCCACAAGGATTACCTACATTTACGATATCAAGGAAATGATAAGTTATACGTTCCTGTTGAGCAGATTGATTTGGTCCAAAAATATGTTGGATCAGAGAGCAAAGAACCAAAAATATACAAATTAGGCGGTAACGATTGGAAGAAAGTAAAGAAAAAGGTAGAGTCTTCTGTTCAAGATATAGCGGATGATCTTATTAAGCTGTATGCGGAAAGAGAGGCTTCTGTTGGTTATGCCTTCTCTCCAGACGGGGAAATGCAGCGAGAATTTGAAGCGGCATTTGCCTACCAGGAAACAGAGGATCAATTACGGTCTATTCATGAAATCAAAAAAGACATGGAAAGAGAAAGACCGATGGATCGTCTTCTTTGCGGAGATGTTGGTTACGGGAAAACAGAGGTTGCAATCAGAGCGGCTTTTAAAGCGATAGCGGATGGAAAGCAAGTAGCTTTCTTGGTTCCAACAACTATTTTAGCGCAGCAGCATTATGAAACGTTGAGAGAGCGTTTTCAAGATTATCCAATTGAAATTGGCTTACTCAGCAGATTTAGAACGAGAAAACAGCAAAATGACACGCTAAAAGGACTTAAAGCAGGAACCATTGATATTGTCGTAGGAACGCATCGGATTTTATCAAAAGATATCTCTTATCGAGATTTAGGTTTATTGATTATCGATGAGGAACAACGCTTTGGTGTAACGCATAAAGAGAAAATAAAACAATTAAAAACGAATATTGATGTATTGACGCTAACGGCTACACCAATTCCAAGAACACTCCATATGTCTATGCTAGGTGTACGCGACTTATCAGTTATCGAGACCCCTCCGGAAAATAGATTCCCTATTCAAACCTATGTAATGGAGTATAACGGTGGACTTGTAAGAGAAGCGATTGAAAGAGAACTTGCCAGAAATGGCCAAATTTATTTTCTGTATAACCGGGTTGAAGACATTGAGAGAAAGGCTGAGGAAATTTCAATGTTGGTGCCTGACGCCAGAGTTACTTATGCTCACGGGAAAATGACAGAAAATGAATTAGAATCAGTAATGCTTGGGTTTTTAGAAGGGGAATATGACGTTTTAGTAAGTACGACGATTATTGAAACAGGAGTAGATATACCAAATGTAAATACACTAATTGTCCAGGATGCAGACCGTATGGGGCTGTCGCAATTATACCAATTACGAGGCAGGGTTGGACGTTCGAATCGAGTAGCTTATGCATATTTTACGTATAAGAAGGATAAAGTTCTAACAGAGGTCGCAGAAAAAAGATTGCAAGCAATCAAAGAGTTTACGGAGTTAGGATCTGGCTTTAAAATTGCCATGCGCGATTTGACTATTCGTGGTGCAGGAAATCTTCTCGGTGCCCAACAACATGGATTTATTGATTCAGTCGGGTTTGACTTATACTCTCAAATGCTAAAAGAAGCTATTGAAGAGAGAAAAGGAACAATTAGTGAAGAACTAAGGCAGACGATTGAAATCGACTTAGATATAGATGCCTATATTCCTGATTTTTACATTAATGATGGACAGCAAAAAATTGAAATGTATAAGCGTTTTAGAGGTGTTACTTCCTTAGAGGATATGGAAGAGCTAAGAGAAGAATTAATTGATCGTTTTGGAGACTATCCAGAAGAAGTTTCGTATCTTTTCAAAATTACAGAAATGAAGATTTATGGAAAGCAAGCAGGAGTAGAGTTGATCAAGCAGACGAAGGATGAAGTACTTATTTTATTATCGGAACATGGAAGCGACCGTATGGATGGCCAAAAAATATTTGAGAAGAGTTCTAAGTATGGTCGAATGATTGGTCTTGGTATGGAAGGAAGAAAATTAAAAATGATCTTCCATGTAAAGGGTGTTGAAAAAGAAAAGTGGCTGAAGGCTTGCCATGAAATGGTAGAAGCATTAAATACATTTAAAAAAGAACCAGAACAAGTTACTAAATAATAGGGATGAGTTTCCTTACAGTCTTGTGATTGGAATGTAAGTATTCCCACAAAGGAGAAACCCGAATGATTATACGGATGCTAATAACATTTCGTATAATCATTTGGTTTTTTCATTTTCAAAGATCTAAAATCCTCTAATTTGGAAAGTGTTCTCCACAATTGGCTTATAAATACTATATGAGAAACCAGTTATTATGGAAATCGTTATATAGATTACCCATCTTTCCACATTAGCTATTCTTTGTGCACCTTCCTTTCCATTTCCCTATTTTATAAAGAAAATAGCGTGAATAGGATGTTTAATATAGGGGGACAAGGGTATAAACAATATAGATAACAATAGTAGATTTTCTTTGGAATGACATCTAAGTAAATACAATAATAAATAAATAAATAAATGGTTTATCCCAATCTGGGAGGTAAAATTGATAATATGGTAAATCATCTTTTTCCTTCTTGAAATATTCAAAAAGGAAAATAAAGCTACCTAGAGAAAATTTTGCATGATTAATGTATAGAACTTACCATATGAAAGATACTATGTTTAAATATGGTGAACATTTCATGTATAGTGAGAATGCTTTCGCCAATTTAAAAAAAATCATCTGATGAAAGTGAGGCAACACGGAATGAAAGCAACTGGAATTGTGCGTCGAATCGATGATTTGGGTCGTGTCGTTATCCCAAAAGAAATCAGAAGAACATTACGAATTCGCGAAGGGGATCCATTAGAGATTTTTGTTGATCGAGATGGAGAAGTAATTTTAAAGAAATATTCACCTATAAGTGAATTAAGCGATTTTGCTAAGGAATATGCTGAGGCTCTCTATGATAGTTTAGGAAATGCTGTGCTAATTTGTGATAGAGATTCTTACATCGCTGTTTCGGGTGGATCGAAAAAGGACTATTTAAATAAGAACATTAGTAGTGTAGTGGAAAAGGCAATGGAGGATAGAGGGTCCATACTGATGAATCAACAAGACCAAGTATCCTTAGTTGATGGTACTACTGAAACGATTTCTGCCTATACTATTGGTCCTATTATTGCAAATGGTGATCCAATTGGGGCAGTTGTCATTTTCGCAAAAGAGGATTCACTTGGTGATGTAGAGAAAAAGGCAGTTGAAACCGCAGCAGGATTTTTAGCTCGCCAAATGGAATCATAAGGTTTGCCTAACATTTTTACTAAACCATATATTTTAAAAGTCGACAAACTCGGGAAAGAGCTGTCGACTTTTTTTGTTTACGAAAAGAATAGCACTCTATGATGAAAATTGTTCTACTAAAAGTAGAACAAATCTGTTATAATGAGAATATAACAGTATGAGGTGATTAATGATGTATATACAAATAAATCCTGAATTGGAAATGCCCATCTATGAACAACTTACTATGCAAATCATGATAGGGATAATTAGGCAAGAATTACAGGATGGTGATGTGTTACCATCTGTTCGTTCACTGGCCGCTGATTTAGGTGTCAATATGCATACTGTGAATAAAAGTTATCATGCTCTCGAAAAAAAGGGGCTTATTCAAATTATTCCTAAATCTGGTGCAATCATTCGAACAAACAATGGGATTCCAACCCAAGAAGAGCAGGACAGAATTTCAAATAGCTTAAAACCAATGATTGTGGAGGCGTTAGTAATAGGAATGAAGGAAAAAGAAATAACTGGGTTAATACAATCCATTATCCATAAATTAAAGGAGGAATAAAAAAATGGAAACCATTATTTTTATTAGTATGATCATCATTACTGTTTTTTTTGAAGCAGCTATGCCTTTTCTAGTACGAAAAACAGTTGTATTTGGGGTAACCATTCCCAACAAACAAGTAAATAATCCGCAAATTTCAACCTATAAAAGACGATATTCTCTCTTCGTTATCGTTCCTTCTCTTATTGGGATTATAGCTTATTATATTTGGCAAGCTGCGAATAATATTCAAGCAGATCAAGTAGCGATTGGTGGAACCGTTTTGCTGTTTGCTATTTTGTTTTGGAGCTTAAGTCTCTACTTTTACTTTCACGGAAAAATGATGGCACTAAAAGCAGAGAATAAGTGGGAGGAGGAGCTAAAAGAAATAAATGTAACAGAAATTGGAGTTAGACAAAAGGATGAGATGCTCCCGTGGTATGTATTTCTTATTCCAATAATTATTACGGTAGGATTTTTGATCTTTACGGCAACACAGTATCATTTATTACCAGCGGAAATACCTGTACACTGGGGATTGTCTGGAAAAGCTGATCGATTTACGAAGAAGACGCCTATATCTGGTGTGTCCATGCTATTGATTTTACTGGTTATGCAGATTATGTTCTTAAGTATAAACAGCGCCACTAAAAAATCAGGGATTAAAATAAGTGCCAATAATAAACAAGCATCTAAGCTTAGACAGCTAAAGTATCGCAAATATACAAGCTGGTTCTTTCTTCTTACGTCTATTGCTATAACGGTTCCTATCATATTGTTACAATTAACAATTTTATACGATAATATCTTCAGTGATCACTTAGTCTTTCTTATTCCAATTATTATTACCTTATCTTTATTAATTGGAGCAATTTTCTTTACGATTAAATTAGAAAGATTAAATCGCGGAGCGGAGGGAGAAGAACAGGACACCAAAGAAATCTCATCTTTTGATGGAGATAGCTATTGGAAAGGTGGTTTATTTTATTTTAATAAAAGCGATCCTTCTATTTTTGTGGAGAAGCGTTTTGGTGTTGGCTGGACATTAAACTTTGCTAATCCAATTGGGTATGTCATTGTTTTTCTACCAATGCTTATTATTATCTTGATAAGCATTATGTAATAAGGGGATTTGTTTTTAGGCGTGGCTGGGAAAAAACAAAATATATAATGGATAAAGATGAACAACCTCTAATTTAGTTGTGAAACCAATTCGTTCCATTACGCTACAGACACTCTATGCGCCGAGGAGGCTTGGCGCTCGCCCCATGGGAAGCGAAGTGTATTCAGTCTGCGGGTGATTACCACAACCTCTCTTTCATAAAATAGATAAAAGCCTCGGACAATTATACGAATTTTGTTTGCGTATAATTGTTCGGGGTTAAATTTGACTTAAACACTTATGTCCCCCTCCTCTTTTTATGTTAATTTATGGAAAAAGTGTTATGTGCAAGGATACATCTTCCATCTAACTATGCTATAATACTAGCGAAAGTAATTATGGAAGGAGCTAGACATGTGAAGACTTCGCAATCAAATGTCTGGTTTAAAGGCGCTTTTATTCTCATGATAGCTGCCTTAATAACTAAAGTACTAAGTGCTGTATATCGAATACCGTTTCAAAATATTGTTGGTGATAAAGGCTTTTATATCTATCAGCAAGTTTATCCCTTTTATGGGGTAATTATTGCTTTATCTACATATGGTTTTCCAGTCGTACTATCAAAATTGTATATGGAAATGAAAGTAGAGGGGAATCAATCAGGTATAAATAGACTTGTGAGTTCCTCTTTTTTCTTATTTGTTCCCATTGGCATGATAGCTTTTCTAGCTCTATTTTTTAATGCAGGAAGACTTGCCTCTTGGATGGGAGATCCTCATCTGGCATCCTTAATGAAAGTTATTTCTTTTGCGTTTCTGTTTTCCCCTTTGATTGCTATTTTGAGAGGGATTTTCCAAGGGGAAGGAAATATGATTCCGACAGCAGTTTCACAGGTGGGCGAACAATTAATCAGAGTAGGGATTATTCTGTTCGTCGCTGTGTTTTTTTCTTATCAAGGTTACTCCTTATATGCCATTGGGGCAGGTGCTATGTTTGGCTCTGTTGTCGGAGGCTTACTCTCCTTGTTCGTCTTAATTTATTTTTATAGGAAATCCGCCCTTTCTTTTTCGCTTTTTCACTTTTCGCTTCTTTTTGAAAAGGAGAATCGTATTCTTTGTAAAAGAGTAATATATGAGGGCATAACTATTTCTATTAGTAGTATGCTTTTAGTGTTATTGCAATTAGCAGATTCATTGAATTTATATTCCTTATTAATGGAAAATGGCATGGCTGATGAAAAGGCCAAAGTGATGAAAGGAATTTATGATAGAGGGCAGCCGCTCATACAAATTGGAAGTATCATTTCTACTTCGATGGCTTTAAGTATTGTCCCGCTTATTACAAAGAATCGCCAAAAGACAAGTAAGAGGGATCTTATGAGAAATATCCATTTCTCTCTTTTAGTCAGTTTTTTTATTGGACTTGGAGCGACTGTAGGGCTAATTGGGATTATTCGAGAGACAAACAGCATGCTGTTTAAGAATGATGCCGGTTCAGAAGTGCTTACTGTTCTGTTTTTTGTAATATTCCTTAATGCTATTATTGCAACGATAATGGCCGTTCTTCAAGGCTTAGGGCAATCTTTCTATCCAGCCCTTTTGATTGTATTAGGTTTTATAGGGAAGTATGTTCTTAACATTGTGCTCATTCCTGCCTTTGGGATAGATGGAGCAGCCTATGCATCGCTTATTGTATTATCTATCATTCTAATTTTAATGGCAGTAAAATTGAAAAAAATAGTCAAAGAACCGCTTATTAGTTTAAAACAGATAATGATTATAAGTGGTGCGAGTCTAGTTATGTTACTTGTACTGAGAGGATATATACCACTTACTTCTATACTGCTTGAAGGGATCGAGCATGACCGGATTAAAAGCGCTATTCAAGCAGTATCCGGGGTAGTAATAGGTGGAATAATATATGTGGCAATCGTGTTGCGAGGAAATGTTTTTAAAGAAAAGGAATTATCATTATTACCATTAGGAAGTAAACTAAAATGGTTTTTACCGAAAAAAGGAAGGAAATAAAATGAGTCAAATAAAAATTATTGGATTAGGAGCTGGGGATATAGACCAGCTGCCGTTAGGTGTCTATCGCAGCTTAATTGATGACAATAAAACTGTATATGTCCGGACGAAGGATCATCCCGTTATCTCAACGCTTAAGCAAGAGGGAATAACCTTTTATTCCTTTGATTCTATTTATGAAAAACATAATCAATTTGAAGCCGTATATGAGGAGATTGTTGAATTCCTTTTAGAAAAAGCAAAAGAGATGGATATTGTCTATGCTGTTCCAGGTCACCCGCTTGTTGCAGAGAAAACAGTACAACTCTTAATAGAAAAAGATAAAGAAGGAATTGCCTCTATCGAAATTGCTGGGGGTCAAAGCTTTTTAGACAGTATTTTTCAGGCATTGCGAATTGATCCAATTGAGGGTTTTCAGCTGCTAGACGGAACTGCTCTTAATCGAGCAAGTATTCAGCTTAGAAATCATTTGATTATTGGCCAGGTATATGATACTTTTTCTGCATCCGAAGTGAAGTTAACCTTAATGGATATGCTGCCATATGATTATCCAATTAAGATTGTCACTGCAGCGGGAAGCAGTCTAGAAAAGATAAAAGAAATAGAGCTGCATGAGTTGGATAGAGAGGTAGATTTAAATAATTTAACAAGCATATATGTGCCTCCTGTTCAGGAAGAAAAATTCTTATATAAAGAATTTTCTCAACTGAGGCAGATAATAGCAGAGCTTCGTGGACCAAATGGCTGCCCATGGGATAAAAAGCAAACCCATGAAAGCTTACGGAAATATTTACTGGAAGAAAGCTATGAATTAATTGAAGCCATTAATGAAGGAGATATTGACCACATTATTGAAGAGCTTGGAGACGTGTTATTGCAAGTGATGCTTCATAGTCAAATCGGAGAAGATGAGGGTTATTTTTCTATTGATGATGTATTGGAAGGGATTTCCGATAAAATGATTCGTAGACATCCACATGTATTTGGAGAAGAACAAGCAGATTCTGTTGATGATGTGATGAAACATTGGCAAAATGCGAAAAAACAAGAAGCGAAAACGGACAGGGAGTCTGTTTTAGAGGGAATAAATAGTGCGTTGCCTAACTTAATGCAAGCTTATGAACTGCAAAAAAGAGCGGCAAAGATAGGATTTGATTGGCCGAATGTAGAAGGAGCTTGGGAAAAGGTAAAAGAGGAAATTCTGGAGTTTCAAGAGGAATTAAAAGAGGTTAATAATAATGAACAAATAGAAAGTGAATTTGGTGATATTTTGTTTTCGCTTGTAAATATTGCTAGGTTTTATAAAGTGGATCCAGAATTAGCCATCTTCCGGACAAATAAAAAGTTTATACAGCGCTTTTCTTATATAGAAGAAAGGGTAAAAGAGTCTGGGAAGGAATGGAGCCAAATGAATTTAGAAGAATTAGACCAATTTTGGAATGAAGCAAAGAAAAAATAACAATATGAAGGAGCTATTAGGATGAGACTGGATAAATTCTTGAAAATTTCGCGCTTAATTAAACGAAGAACATTGGCAAAGGAAGTTGCGGATCAAGGAAGAATTTTAGTGAATGGACAGCAGGCGAAAGCAAGCACAAATGTGAAGGTCGGCGATGAGCTGCAGGTTCGTTTTGGGCAAAAGCTAGTTACAGCTAAGGTGGAAATGTTGCAGGAATCCACGAAAAAAGAAGATGCTGCCAATATGTATAAAATAATTAAAGAAGAAACACTTTCTTAAGTTTAGTAATCGATATAGATGGCAATAAACAAAGTAGGGTTATTTTCTTCGCTTATAAGGCTTGTTCTAAAATAAGGATTCCTCACATATATTTGTACAAGTAGAGATTGTACTAATGGATTGTGAGGGATAATGATGAGCCAATATCATGAATCAAATATGACCAAAAGTAATACTGTAGACCATGATGTGATTATGAGAGGAAGAAAGCTGCTTGATATTACGGGTGTAAAGCAAGTAGAGAGTTTTGATAACGAAGAATTTATATTAGAAACAGTAATGGGATTTTTATCTATTCGCGGTCAAAATCTGCAAATGAAAAACCTTGATGTAGAAAAGGGAATCGTCTCTATTAAAGGTAAGGTATTTGATTTAGTTTATGTGGATGATCAAAGTGGAGATAAGGCTAAGGGATTCTTTAGCAAGATATTCCGATGACACTATCTACACAATTTATGACCATGCTGGCAATGGTTAGCATGGGTCTATTCTTTGGAATAAGTTTAGATACATATCAATACTTCTTGAAAAGGCCAAAAAGGAAAAGAAGTATTGTTTTTATCCATGATATCCTTTTTTGGGTTTTGCAAGCTCTTCTTATGTTTTATGTTCTTTTTCTAGTAAACAAAGGAGAAGTTCGCATTTACTTGGCTTTAGCATTGCTATTAGGTTTTGCTATGTACAAAAGTTTATTTCAAACTCTTTACCTTCAATTATTAAAAGGAATTATTTCTTTTTGTGTCCATGCTTATCGTTTTCTCCTTAGAATAGGTGTAAATATTGTATATAAGCCAATTAAATCTATCATTTTCTTCCTTTTGTCGATAATAATTGCTCTAGGTAAGGGACTTATGGCACTTGTCAATGGTATAATTAGGACATTAAGATTTATCATAGGAATACTCTTTAAACCAATTGAATGGCTTTTATCCCTGCTGTGGCTAATTGTGCCGAAAAAGGGTAAATTATTCGTCGAGAGAATTTTTAATAAATTGGCAGGATATTACTTTGAAATAAAGAACTATTTGAAACAATGGATGGCTAAAAGAAAAAAATAATGGAAAGGAGGAGCCTCATATGAGTGCCATAAGAAAACCAGATGTTACAACATTTCCAACAGAATATAATTTACAGCATCAAGCTAATAGTCTTAGTGGAGCTAGAAAGAAAAAGCTATTGATGCGCAGGCTGACAACGTTCTTTGTATGTGCTGCTGTTATTGGCTTTATCATGATTTCCACACTCATATCACAAAGCTCCACTTTAAAAGAGAAAAGAGCAGAGAAAGAAAAGTTAGATGGACAACTTGTTGCATTAGAAAAGAAAGAGGCAGACCTAAAAGACCAAATTGCTAAGTTAAATGATGAAGAGTATTTAGCTAAATTAGCAAGGAAAGACTTATTACTTTCAAAAAAAGGGGAAATTATTTTTAATATCCCTGAAAAAGATGTAAAAAATACAACTGGAAAATAATAAGGTCAGCAGTAATATTGACACTCTTTTTTTCCATTCTGTATAATATAAGTAAGTACGATTTTTTATATCCTTAAGGAGGCAAAACTTTTTTATGTCAATCGAAGTAGGCAGCAAGTTACAAGGAAAGGTAACAGGAATTACTAATTTTGGTGCGTTTGTTGAGCTCCCAGAAGGCGCAACAGGTCTTGTTCATATTAGTGAGGTCGCAGACAATTATGTAAAAGACATTAATGATCACTTAAAAGTAGGCGATGAAGTCGAAGTGAAAGTGATTAATGTCGAGAAAGACGGAAAAATTGGACTATCTATTAAGAAAGCAAAAGATAGACCAGAAAGACCCGAGAGACCAGAAAGACCACAATACGAACGCGGAGAAAGAAGAGAATCAAGAGGCGGCTATTCCGGAGGGAATTCTCAAAGGTCACGTAATGCAAAATCAAATGAAAATCGTGCTCCTAAGGAGAATTTCGAATCGAAAATGGCTCGTTTCTTAAAAGACAGTGAAGATCGATTAGCTTCTCTGAAACGAAATACTGAGTCGAAACGCGGGGGAAGAGGCGCTAGACGAGGGTAACTTGCTGCTGAATAACCAAATAGATAGCAGGGTTTATCGTTTATATATTCCCATAGCTTAGGCAAGCCAATTTGGCTTGCTTTTTATATTTTTATAGGAAGTTTGTCTGTTCAGCTATGCAGTAAAAAAGAATACAAAAAAACCACGTAAATTTTTTTACGTGGTTTTTTGGATAGCGGCGGAGGGGATCGAACCCCCGACCTCACGGGTATGAACCGTACGCTCTAGCCAGCTGAGCTACACCGCCATAATATTAACAAGACAATTAATATAATACAAATAAATAATCGCAATGTCAATAGATTTTAGACATTTATTTAATAGGGTAGTTTAATGTATGTTTAAGCACTTGTTAATGAGTAGAAAGACCAAAAAGCATATTGCATGAAATGACAAAAACAAGCAAGAAATATAAAAAAAGTGACAGTAGAAAAGACCATTTATATTAAGCTTGTCTGTTGATAAGGCTCACTAATTATAAAGTAACTACTTTTTCCTGGATAGAAGGAATCTATCGAATTTTGTATTTCCATAAAAAATTGGAGGAAAGAAGTCGAGCGAAAGATTGGAACTGCTTCGTTATTTTGACAAACTTTTAAATATCTACCTTCTATAATGTGGAGCAACGATACTTGTTAGGGAGTGTGGTTTATGGAGAAAGTGGAAAGGGATATAATCGATCCGATTGGTGAAGTTGATTTTGGGAAGTCACGGGATAGCTTCAGTTCATTAGTTCATAAATTTTATACAAAAGTAGAAAACTTCTTTTTAGTAAAGGGCTTTTTACTATTAATTCTCGGTTTTTTACTTGGACGAGCCTTAATATTAGGACAACTTACTCCTTTTGCTCTTCCATTTTTTGCAGCAGTATATCTATCAAGGAAAGATAAAGCACCACTCGCGCTTATTGGATTAATAGCCGGTGCTGCTACTTTAGGGGTAACAGAGGCAGCTTCTAATTTTGTCTTGTCTTTCTTCTTTTTGATTAGCTATAAAATCATTTTAAATTGGAAAAATAAAGAGCAGCAACTTGTACCATTATTTGTGTTTGGACTAGTCTTTTTAGGCAGCTTAGTGAAAGCCTATCTTTTAACAAATGGTTTTACACTGTATGGTGGAATGTTAGCGTTTGTAGAAGGAAGTCTTGGCTATATACTTACATTAATTTTTTTACAAAGTCTGCCGTTACTCACGGTCAATAAAAGAAGACAAGCCCTTAAAACAGAAGAAATTGTCTGTCTTATCATTATGCTAGCTTCTATTATGACTGGAACAATTGGCTGGGCTGTTTATGGCTTATCGATTGAACATATTATGTCTCGTTATTTAGTTCTCCTCTTTTCCTTTATTGCAGGGGCCACTATTGGCTCGACTGTTGGCGTTGTTACCGGATTAATTTTTAGTCTTGCAAGCATCTCTAGCTTCTATCATATGAGCTTATTGGCTTTTTCTGGTCTTCTAGGTGGATTGCTGAAAGAAGGAAAGAAAATCGGTGTAGCACTTGGTTTATTTATTGCTACTCTCCTTATTGGCATGTATGGAGAAGGTGGGGGCGTCCTATCTGTTTCATTGATGGAAACAACTATAGCTGTTTTCCTATTTCTTATGACACCGAGAAGTTTAACCTCACGCATAGCAAAGCATATACCAGGAACAGCAGAATATTCCCAAGAACAACAGCAATATATGAGAAAAATGAGAGATGTAACAGCTCAAAGAGTATCTCAGTTTTCCAATGTATTTCAAGCACTCTCTAAAAGTTTTTCTCCCACAAATATAAGTGAAATGATAGAGGAAGAAGACAAGGAGCTAGACTACTTTTTAAGCAATGTGACAGAAAAGACGTGTCAGACATGTTTTCGTAAAGAACATTGCTGGGCACGTAACTTTAATACAACCTATGACTATATGAAAGATATTATGACTGAAATGGCTGATACTGGTGGGAATATTTCCTCTAGCCTTCAAAGGGAGTGGGATAAGCATTGTACAAGGTCGAAGAAGGTGACAGATGCAATCCATCAAGAATTGACATTGTATCAGGCAAATCAAAAATTAAAAAAACAAGTACAGGAAAGCAGAAAATTAGTTGCAGATCAATTGCTCGGTGTTTCTGAGGTAATGGGTGATTTTGCGAAAGAAATTCAAAGAGAAAGAGAAAATCACTACAAGCAGGAGGAATTAATCCTAGAAGCTATTCAAGAGTTTGGCATTCATATTGAAAATGTTGAAATATACAGCTTGGAACAAGGAAATGTAGATATCGATATCACTATTCCATACAATACAGGCTACGGAGAATGTGAAAAACTAATTGCACCAATGCTATCCGATATTCTTGGCGAGACCATTATTGTAAATAAAGAGGAGGTTTCTGAGTATTCCAAAGACTATAGTCATGCAACATTCCGGTCAGCAAAAGCTTATACAATAGAGACTGGTGTTGCGCATGCAGCAAAGGATGGCGGGTTTATTTCGGGAGATAGCTACTCTACTATTGAACTAGGTTTAGGTAAATACGCTATGGCAATTAGTGATGGAATGGGGAATGGGAAGCGGGCACATGTAGAAAGTGAAGAGACCCTTCAATTATTGCAAAAAATTCTGCAATCAGGGATTGAAGAACAAGTAGCGATAAAATCAATTAATTCTATTCTTTCTTTGCGAACAACGGATGAAATTTTTTCCACACTGGATTTAGCAATGATTGATCTCCAAAACGCAGCAGTCAAATTTCTGAAAATTGGCTCTACACCTAGTTTCATCAAAAGAGGGTCAAAGGTTATGAAAATACAGGCAAGTAATTTGCCAATGGGAATCCTGCAAGAATTTGATGTGGATGTTGTGAGTGAACAATTAAAGGCTGGAGATCTTCTCATTATGATGAGTGATGGTGTGTTTGAAGGACCAAAACATGTTGAAAACTTTGAGATTTGGATGAAGAGAAAAATTAAGGAATTAAAAACAGAGAACCCTCAAGAGGTAGCAGATTTAATTATGGAGGAGGTTATCCGCTCCCGCTTAGGGTTAATTGAAGACGACATGACCGTATTAGTTGCGAAAATCGACCATAATATTCCAAAGTGGGCGTCCATTCCAGTAAAAGGCTTTAAGCAAATTGCAAACTAAATTTGTCAGTTTAAAATGGTCCTTCTAGTTCTATAAAAATTTAAATGGACTAACATTCAGTAGGAGAAAAATACTGTTTGTTAGTTTTTTATTATACTAATCTGTTTATCCTTCAGAACAGGTATAAATACTTCTCTTTTCGTCGAGAATGGGACTAACTCATAAAGATGGAGGGGAGATATTTATGAAAACAGGTACGTTAAAGCAGATTTTGCTTATCACAGATGGATGTTCTAATAAAGGAGAAGATCCTGTCGCAATGGCAGCATTAGCAAATGAACAAGGAATTACAGTAAATGTTATTGGGGTAATGGAACAAGATACAATTGATGAGCAGGGGATGAAAGAAATTGAAGGCATTGCACTCTCTGGAGGCGGTGTTAGTCAAGTGGTTTATGCACAGCAGTTAAGTCAGACTGTCCAAATGGTAACAAAAAAGGCGATGACCCAAACACTCCAAGGGGTAGTAAATAAAGAGCTTCAGCAAATATTAGGTTCCTCTAAGACGATGGAGGATCTTCCTCCCGAAAAAAGAGGAGAGGTAATGGAGGTTGTGGACGAACTGGGGGAAACTGTTGAGCTGGAAGTGCTAGTATTACTAGATACAAGCGCTAGTATGAAACATAAACTACCAACTGTAAAAGAAGCTTTGCTTGATCTATCTTTAAGCTTGAATGCTCGATCTGGCGAGAATCGCTACTCTGTGTTTGTATTTCCCGGGAAAAAGAAAGATGTCGAAAAATTAATGGATTGGACACCTCGTCTTGAATCTTTAACAAGTATCTTTCCAAAGTTATCGACAGGAGGCATTACACCAACAGGTCCAGCTTTAAAGGAAGCCATTCGTTACTTTAAGCATAAGCGCTCATTAAGGAGCTTGATTTCAAGTGATGATGAATACATCGAAGAGTCAATTTAAAATAAATAGTGGAACAGTAATAAAAGGAAAGTGGCATAACAAGCAATATACAATCTTAAAGGAACTTGGCTATGGAGCGAATGGGACAGTTTTTTTAGCAGATTCCAAAATAGGAAGAGTTGCTTTGAAATTAAGCAACAACAGTGTATCTATAACTTCTGAAGTAAATGTTTTGAAATCCTTCGCAAAGGTCCAAGGTTATAGCCTTGGACCTTCTTTAATAGATGTAGATGATTGGGTAACAAATAGAGGAACTATTTCTTTTTATGTAATGGAGTATATTAATGGACCTGATTTACTAACCTTTATCCATAATAAGGAAGACTTATGGATCGATGTGCTAATGATCCAATTATTAAAGGACTTACAAAATCTTCATGAAAATAATTGGGTGTTTGGAGATTTAAAACCAGAAAACCTGATTATTACAGGACCTCCAACGAGAATTAGATGTATTGATGTAGGGGGGACAACCATAAAAGGGAGAGCGATTAAAGAATTTACCGAGTTCTTTGATAGAGGATACTGGGGGGCAGGCACAAGAAAGGCAGAGCCAAGCTATGATTTGTTTGCTGTTGCGATGATTATACTGAATCTTTATTATCCAAAGCGCTTTAATAAAAAAGAGGGCGGGATCAAACAGCTGCATATGATGATTCGACAAAAGCAGGAATTAATGCGTTTCGAGGGGATTCTACTAAATGCGTTAACAGGAAAATATCTATCTGCAAAAGAAATGCGATTAGATTATTTAAAATTAACAAGTGGAGAATCAAAAAAAACAAGTAGAAGCACGATAACAGCTGGAACGAATAGAAGTAAAGCTCGCCAAGCGAACATTCAACCTGCTCCATCTGCTCAAACAAGAAGTAAATTGGTTAAAAAGAAGAAAAAGGCAGGATGGGCTGAATCTATACTCATCATTATCCTTATCTCTATTTGTTATATTTTGTATATATATGGTCAATTAACTTGAAAAGAGGATTTTCAGCAATTTTTAGAGAATAGTCTTTGGTATCACTTTTAAAAAAGTGATATCCTTGACTATAGTAACTACAACCTCTGATGAAAAAGTAATAACATCAAGGCCGGTAGAATAGTGATAGTGATAAGGAAGTAATGAAAAATGTTTGAGGATCAAATTTTAAATTACCTGCAAGGAAAAAATATGAACCTAGAAGGTAAGAAAATCTTGGTTGGAGTTTCTGGAGGACCAGATTCTTTAGCGCTTCTTCATTTTTTATGGACAAAACAAGAAGAATGGAAAATCAAGGTTTTTGCTGGACATGTGGATCATATGTTTAGAGGGGAGGAGTCGCTCGATGAAGCTGAGTTTGTAAAATCGTTCTGTGAAGAAAGAAACATTCCTTTTTCTTGGGAGCGAATAGATTTACCAGCATTTATCCAAAAAACAGGAATGAATTCACAAAAAGCAGCAAGAGAATGCAGGTATTCCTTCTATGAAAAAGTAATGAAAAGGCATAACTTAGATTACTTAGCGTTAGGTCATCATGGAGATGACCAAATAGAAACTATCTTAATGCGATTAACGAGAGGAAGTTTAGGGAAAGCAAGGGCTGGAATTCCTTTTATGCGTCCTTTTGGTACAGGGAAAATTATTCGTCCCTTTTTATGTTTAGAAAGGGAAGACATTGAGGAATATTGTAAAGTACATAATCTTAATCCAAGAAGAGATCCAAGCAATGAAAAAGATACCTATAGCCGCAATAGATACAGAAAACACGTTGTGCCCTTTTTAAAAAAAGAAAATATTCATGCGGCGAAGCATTTTCAACGGTTTAGTGAAGAATTAACAGACGATGAAACCTATTTAATGAAGCAGGCTGAAGAAAAGCTTTCTGATGTAATGGTTGAAAAAAAGGCTGCGGAAGTAGTAGTTGATATTAATCGTTTTCTTTTAATAGCTATTCCTTTACAAAGAAGATGTATTCAACTAATATTAAATTATCTCTATGACGAGATACCTATTTCATTATCCGCATTACATACTGAGCAAATGATGATATTACTTAAGAGTCCTCATTCTTCTGGAAATATTGATCTCCCGAATGGTTTGAAAGTGAAAAAGTCGTATCATTTTCTTCATTTTCAACTTAATTTTTCTCCAGCACAATCCTTTTATTATGAATTATCAAAAATGGGAGAGTTATTATTACCAAATGGGTACAATATTAAGGTAGAATATATAGACGGTGAAACGATTATTGATGACCATTGTATTCTTTTGGATGCATCTTCTATTTCCTTTCCTCTTATTATCCGTACTAGAAGAGATGGCGATAGAATTCATTTGAAAGGGATGGTTGGAAGGAAAAAAGTGAACCGTATTTTTATCGATGAAAAGATTCCAATCCATAAGAGGGAGAATTGGCCGATCGTTACGGATAGCAAAGGTGAAATTCTTTGGATTCCAGGACTAAAAAAATCGATATATTCTCATAGTAATACGAATAGTGGTAGTAATCTATTAATAACATATAAAAAGCAATGATCTTCTAGGGGGCACACAAGAAATGAAACACGATATTGAAAAAATATTGATATCTGAAGAGGAAATACAAGGTAAAATCAAAGATTTGGCATTTCAGCTTACAGAGGAATATCAAGATAAATTTCCTTTGGCAATTGGAGTATTAAAAGGTGCTATGCCCTTTATGGCAGATCTTTTAAAGCGCGTGGATACATACCTTGAAATGGATTTTATGGATGTGTCAAGCTACGGTAATTCTACTGTATCTTCTGGAGAAGTAAAAATCTTAAAAGATTTGGATACTTCTGTGGAAGGAAGAGACATACTAATTATCGAGGACATTATTGATAGTGGTTTAACTTTAAGCTATCTTGTAGAGTTGTTCCGTTATCGTAAAGCAAAATCAATCAAAATTGTGACACTTCTTGATAAACCAACTGGTAGAAAGACAGATCTTAAAGCTGATTATGTAGGATTTATCGTACCAGACGCTTTTGTTGTTGGCTATGGATTAGACTACGCGGAAAGGTATCGAAATCTACCATATATTGGTGTTTTAAAACCGGAAGTTTATACGAGTGACAGTGAATAAGTACATGAAAAGAGGAATTCTAGCCCGGAGAGGGTAATTCCTTGAATTTACTTAATTTTCTATGTTACTATACTCTATAGTTTGTTTACCGTGGGAGGAGGTAAGGGATGAACCGTATTTTTCGTAATACCATTTTTTATTTATTAATATTTTTAGTAATTATCGGTGTGGTTAGTTTTTTCAATGGAAATAATCAGCCTACCAAGCAATTAACATATACTGAATTAATAAATCACCTTGATGCTGGTGATGTTGCCGAAATAACGCAGCAGCCTGAAAGAGGTGTCCTTGAAATACGCGGGAAATTAAAAGGCTATAAAGAAAATGAAACGTTTGTTTCCTATGTAACTAATAATGAAACAAATGCTCAAGTGATCTTAAAGGCTGCTACAGAAGGTTCCAAAATCGATGTCAAGCCTGCACAAGAAACAAGTGGATGGATCACATTCTTTACTTCAATTATTCCGTTTGTGATTATTTTTATCTTATTTTTCTTCTTGTTAAATCAAGCCCAAGGTGGCGGCGGCGGCCGTGTAATGAACTTTGGTAAGAGTAAAGCAAAACTGTACAATGAAGAAAAGAAAAAGGTTCGCTTTAATGATGTAGCGGGCGCAGATGAAGAAAAGCAAGAGCTGGTAGAAGTGGTGGAATTCTTAAAAGATCCACGGAAATTTGCTGAGCTAGGTGCTAGAATACCAAAAGGTGTCCTGCTTAATGGACCTCCAGGAACAGGTAAAACATTACTTGCTAGAGCTGTAGCGGGAGAAGCTGGTGTACCTTTCTTCTCTATCAGTGGTTCTGACTTCGTGGAAATGTTTGTTGGGGTAGGGGCTTCTCGAGTTCGTGATTTATTTGAAAATGCGAAGAAAAATGCTCCTTGTATTATCTTTATTGATGAAATCGATGCTGTAGGTCGTCAGCGTGGCGCTGGTTTAGGCGGAGGACACGATGAACGTGAACAAACGTTAAACCAACTATTAGTTGAAATGGATGGATTCGGTGCAAATGAAGGGATTATTATCATTGCTGCTACAAACCGTCCTGATATTCTTGACCCTGCATTGTTACGTCCAGGTCGTTTTGACCGACAAATTACGGTAGATAGACCAGATGTTAATGGTCGTGAGGCGGTATTACGTGTACATGCTCGTAATAAGCCGTTAGATGAGTCTGTTAATTTAAAAAGCATCGCTCAACGTACTCCAGGATTCTCTGGTGCGGATTTAGAAAACCTTCTAAATGAAGCTGCACTTGTTGCAGCGAGAGCGGATAAAAAGAAAATCGACATGGAAGACATGGATGAAGCGACAGATCGTGTTATTGCTGGACCTTCCAAGAAAAGTCGTGTTATTTCCAAAAAAGAAAGAAACATTGTTTCTTACCATGAAGCTGGACATACGATTATTGGTGTTGTATTAGATGAGGCGGATATGGTTCATAAAGTAACAATCGTACCTAGAGGCCAAGCTGGTGGATATGCAGTTATGCTTCCTAAGGAAGATCGTTTCTTAATGACGAAACAAGAGCTTCTTGATAAGATTACTGGATTACTTGGCGGTCGTGTTGCTGAGGATATCGTATTTGGGGAAGTAAGTACTGGAGCTCATAATGATTTCCAACGAGCTACAGGTATTGCCCGTAAAATGGTAACAGAATATGGAATGAGTGATAAACTTGGACCATTACAATTTGGTCAAGCGCAAAGTCAAGTATTCCTAGGTCGTGACTTAAATAATGAACAAAATTATTCAGATGCAATTGCATATGACATTGATTTAGAGATTCAACGAATTATAAAAGAATGTTACGAAAGAGCAAAACAAATTCTTACAGAAAACCGTGAGAAGTTGAACTTAATCGCTGAAACACTTCTTGAAATTGAAACGTTGGATGCAGAACAAATCAATAGCTTATACAAAGATGGTGTCTTGCCTGACCGTACGAAAAAGGCCGATACTACCTTAGGCACGGAAGATCTAAAAGTAAATATTAACAAAAAAGATGATAACGAGTAATCGTTGGAAAAAGATGCGCTTTCGAGCGTGTCTTTTTTTTGTCAAAACCTTTACAACCGTATCTTTTCGAAGCAGTCATTGCTTTAGGCTTTGTCTCTTTCTGGTTGTATGTTATGATATTTCCAGTATTGGATAGACTCTAGGTATAGCTTTCCTAAGTAAATAAAGTGATACGAGATAATGACGGGAAAATGAAATTAATAAAAAGTGGTGACTATAATGATTTTTGTCTTTGATATTGGAAATACAAATATAGTATTAGGTGTTTATGATAAAGAAGAATTAAAGCATCATTGGAGAATTGAAACAAATCGTTATAAAACGGAAGATGAATATGGTATGATCATTAAATCCCTATTTGATCATGTCGGTTTAACGTTTTCAGATATTGATGGAATAATTATTTCTTCCGTTGTTCCTCCAATTATGTTTTCTTTAGAAAGAATGTGTCAAAAGTATTTTCACTTAAAACCGTTAGTTGTGGGTCCAGGAACAAAAACGGGACTAAACATAAAATATGATAATCCTAAGGAAGTCGGAGCTGATCGAATTGTTAATGCAGTTGCGGCTATTCATGAATATGGGAGCCCGTTGATTATTGTTGATTTCGGGACTGCTACAACATTTTGTTATATAAATGAGCAAAAGCAATACATGGGTGGAGCGATAGCGCCTGGTATTAATATTGCGACAGAGGCATTGTATTCAAAAGCGGCCAAATTACCGCGTATTGAAATTGCAAGACCAGAAGGAGTAATTGGTAAAAATACCGTTTCAGCTATGCAGTCAGGAATTCTTTTTGGGTATGTAGGCCAGGTGGAAGGCATTGTGAAAAGGATGAAGGCAGAAAGCAATTTACAACCAAAGGTTATTGCTACAGGTGGATTAGCGAACCTTATTGCAAAAGAGTCAAATATTATTGATGAAGTAGACCCATTTCTTACTTTAAAAGGGTTACAGCTTATTTATAAGAAGAATAAGGATACACTAAAATAAAATATGTTTAAACGGAACTTTCATTCCGTTCATTAACTGATTAAAGATAAGGAGTAAACAATGAGCGATTATTTAGTAAAAGCGTTAGCGTTTAATGGTGAAGTTCGTGCGTATGCAGTCAGAAGTACAGAAACAGTAGGAGAAGGACAAAGAAGACATCATACTTGGCCAACAGCATCAGCTGCTCTAGGAAGATCATTAACAGCTACAGCAATGCTAGGAGCTATGCTAAAGGGAGATCAAAAACTAACAGTGAAAATCGATGGCGGTGGTCCGATTGGTCTTATCCTAGTAGACGGAAATGCTAAAGGGGAAGTACGCGGCTACGTTACTAACCCGCAAGTTCATTTCGATTTAAATGAACATGGAAAATTAGATGTTAAACGAGCTGTAGGAACAGAGGGCACACTATCTGTTGTAAAGGATATTGGAATGCGTGATTACTTCACTGGACAGGTGCCGATTGTTTCTGGAGAGCTTGGAGAAGATTTTACTTATTACTTGTTTAATTCAGAACAGGTGCCTTCCTCTGTTGGAGTAGGAGTTTTAGTAAACCCAGATAACAGCATTTTAGCTGCTGGCGGTTTCATTATTCAATTAATGCCTGGAGCGAAAGATGAAACGATTACAAAGATTGAACAAAGATTAAGTGAAATTCCGCCCATTTCGAAATTAATTGAAAAAGGTTTAACGCCAGAAGAGCTTTTAGAAGAAATTTGCGGAAAAGATAATGTGAAAATAATTGAAAATATGCCAATTTCCTTTACATGCACATGTTCGAAAGAAAGATTTTCAAGTGCAATTATTAGTTTAGGTCAAGCAGAAATCGAAGATATTATCAACACAGACGGACAAGCCGAAGCAGAATGCCATTTTTGTAATGAGAAATATCTGTTTACAAAGGATGAGCTAGAAACATTATTAGAAGAAGCAAAATAGTTATTAGACACCTGCAGAATTGGGATTCATTATCCCTTGCAGGTGTTTTTTATGAAGAATGTTTTCCGTTTTTGTAATGGGGTGGAGATGATGTGGTCGGTTAAAAAAGGAAATTTTTGTCTGGAAGTCCAATAGCTTGGTTGAAAAACAAATTTGGTTTATATACTCAACGATTTGGCTCATACTTCCATGTGTTTAACCACTTTGTCCCTGATTTAAGTAAAAACTTCGACAGAAAAGAACTAATGATTAATTTTTCCGAAAATACAAACATATCGATTGACAAACAAAGGAGGTATTTGGTAAATTAATATTATAAAACCAATTAAAATACTCGGAATAAAGATAAGGGGAGATAGAAAATGTCAAGAATCGCAAATTCTGTAGTAGATCTTATCGGTGGCACACCCATTGTTAAATTAAATCGTTTAGTGGACGATTCAAGTGCAGATGTTTATTTGAAGTTAGAATATATGAATCCAGGAAGCAGTGTAAAAGACCGAATTGCGCTTGCGATGATTGAAGCTGCGGAAAAAAGCGGGGATTTAAAACCAGGCAGTACGATTATTGAACCAACAAGTGGAAATACTGGTATTGGCCTTGCGATGGTTGCTGCGGCAAAAGGTTACCGTGCGATTTTAGTTATGCCTGAAACGATGAGTGTGGAACGTCGACGACTATTGAAAGCTTACGGTGCTGAATTAGTATTAACTCCTGGACCAGAGGGCATGGGTGGAGCTATTCGTAAAGCGGAAGAATTAGCAAAAGAAAATGGTTACTTTATTCCGCAGCAGTTTAAAAATATCTCTAATCCTGAAGTACATAGATTAACAACTGGACCTGAAATTGTGGAGGCCTTTGGTGAGGAAGGCTTAGATGCGTTTATTGCTGGTATCGGTACAGGTGGAACCATTACTGGTGCTGGGGAAGTACTAAAAGAAAAATATAGCGATATTAAAATATATGCAGTAGAACCTGCTGATTCTCCTGTACTTTCAGGTGGAAAACCAGGACCGCATAAAATCCAAGGTATCGGTGCTGGATTTGTTCCGGAAATTTTAAATAGTGAAGTTTATGACGGTATTATTAAGGTTACAAATGAAGACGCTTTTGAATATGCTCGTCGTGCAGGGAAAGAAGAAGGCGTATTAGGTGGAATTTCTTCTGGTGCGGCTATTTATGCAGCATTACAAGTTGCAAAAGAGCTAGGAAAAGGTAAAAAAGTACTTGCAATTATCCCAAGTAATGGAGAACGTTACCTAAGCACACCTCTTTATCAATTTGATGAAGAATAAGGATAAAAATCAGCCTTGGAAATAGGCCTCCTTTGAAAAGGGGGCTTTTTGTTTTTTTTGATTAAAAAACTCCTGTTATGCAGCTATCTGACAAATAGGTGATTTTTTTGTATTTCTCTCGGTACATCTTGTATGATGAGAACAGATAAAAGATAAGGAGCGAAGTCTGTTTGAAAAATTACAAAGTATATAGTAAGACTATTCCTCTATCATATGACCAGTTTTTTAGGCGCTTTTTAACCCTTGCTGAAGATAAGTCCCATTATGTTCTATTAGAAAGTGGACGTGGTGGCAGGTATAGTATTGGCGGAATTTCACCTATAGTGAAAATGATAGGCAGAAATAATGGTTTAGAAGTGATAGACGGAAAAGGAACTGTACGAATCGAAGGAAATCCCCTTCATTCTATAAAAGAAGTGATGAATAAGTATGTTGTAGAGACTAATCCAGAGCTGCCAGATTTCCAAGGTGGAGCGATAGGATTCATTAGTTATGATTATATCCGTTATATTGAAAAAATCCCCAACCTGACGACAGATGATATGGAAATACCAGATGTTTTCTTTTTGTTATTCGAAGAATGGTTTACTTATGATCATAAAGAAAATAAATTATGGATTTCAGCCTTATATGAAGAAAATCAGTTAGCGATGATTCAAGATAAAGTAGAATCCTATATGCTAGGCTGGATAGATGAAGAGAAGGAAGAGATAGTTCAAGGACATGCAGAGAAATCGTCAGAATTAAAAGTATCGATGGAAGACAATGAATTTCAACAATCTGTCCGCAGAATTCAGAACTATATTTCTGAAGGAGATGTGTTTCAGGTTAACTTGTCAGTTCGGCAGGCTAAACCACTGCATGTATCTGCGCTTGATGTCTACCAGCAGCTAAGAGTTTTAAATCCTTCTCCCTATATGGGGTATTTTCATACACCTGAATTTCAGCTAGTTAGTGGATCACCAGAATTACTAGTTAAAAAGAAGGGAAAGGACGTAAGTACAAGACCTATAGCAGGAACAAGGTCCCGTGGGAGAGATGAAGCAGAGGATTCAGAGCTTGCTCGTGAATTAATCGAGAGTGAAAAGGAAAGAGCAGAGCATGTAATGTTAGTAGACCTTGAAAGAAATGATTTAGGGAGAGTATGTGCGTACGGAAGTGTTCGAGTAGACGAATTTATGGTAATAGAAAAGTATTCTCATGTTATGCATATTGTGTCTAATGTAAAAGGGCAGCTTGCGGACAATAAAGATGAGTATGATCTTATTGATAGTATGTTTCCTGGTGGAACCATTACGGGTGCGCCAAAGATAAGAACAATGGAAATTATTGAGGAACTAGAACCGGTGCGACGAGGCCCATATACCGGTTCATTAGGATGGATTGGTTTTAACCATGATATAGAATTGAATATTATGATCAGAACTATGTTGGTGAAGGAAAACCAAGCATATGTACAAGCAGGTGCGGGGATTGTAATTGATTCTATTCCTGCAAATGAATATAAAGAATCGATGAAAAAGGCCAGAGCGTTATGGAATGCAAAAGAATTAGCAGAAGAGAAATTAGGTGATGGCAATTGATTTATATGATTGATAATTATGATTCCTTCACCTATAATCTAGTCCAATACTTAGGTTCATTAGGGCAGGAACTGCAAGTGAAAAGAAATGATGAGACTTCTATCGAGGAGATTAAAGGGGAAAAGCCAATGTACTTAATGGTTTCTCCTGGACCATGTACGCCCAATGATGCAGGTATTAGTTTGGAAGCGATTCGTACTTTTGCTGGTGAAATACCGATTTTTGGTGTGTGCCTTGGTCATCAAGCAATTGGACAGGTTTTTGGAGGAGAGGTTGTGAAAGCGACCAATTTAATGCACGGAAAGACATCCCTTATTTATCATGATAATCAAACAATTTTTCATGGTTTACCTAATCCCTTCCCAGCTACGCGCTATCATTCGCTGATTGTAAAAAAGGAATCATTGCCAAAGTGTTTAGAGATCTCTGCTTGGACGGAAGAAGGAGAGATTATGGGGCTTAGACATAAAGAACTTCCTATCGAAGGAGTTCAGTTTCATCCAGAATCTATCATGACTAAGGCTGGGATGGAAATCTTACATAATTTTATCCAATTTTATCAAAAAGGAACTAAGTAGAAGATGTATATATATTTAAATGGACAAATAATTCGTCAGGAAGAAGCGGTTATCTCTGTTTTTGACCATGGATTTATGTATGGCTTAGGCTTATTTGAAACATTGCGTGTATATGATGGACATCCTTTCTTATTAGATGATCATCTTAAACGATTAAATGATGGGTTATCGGAGCTGAATATAGAAAAATTTTATGAGCGAGAAGAAGCAGTATCTATTATAAAAGCACTGCTCAGTATAAATAACATAGAAAATGCCTATATCCGCTGGAATGTTTCAGCAGGAAATGGCATGATTGGACTGCAAACAGAGCCGTATACACAACCAAATACGATTGTGTATATAAAACATCTTCCAAAGGCAGCTGGTATGGTTGAAAAAACAGGGCAAATAGTCACAGTTCCAAGGAATACACCAGAGGGATTCTTTCGCTTAAAATCACATCATTATTTAAATAATATTCTTGCCAAGAGAGAGATTGGGCCAGAGCCGACGAGGGAAGGAATTTTTTTGACGAAGGAAGGATATTTAGCAGAAGGTATTACCTCTAATATTTTCTGGGTTGTAGATGGAGAGCTTTATACTCCTAGCTTGCAGACAGGAATATTAAATGGCATCACAAGGCAGTTTATTGTAAAACTTGCACAGGTTTATGGGGTTGCTGTGAAAGAAGGCATTTTTTCACGAGATATTCTTGCAAGTGCCAAAGAGATATTTGCAACAAATTCCATTCAGGAAATTATTCCGATTAAAAGAATCGATAAGTATGAATATAAGGGAAAAGAGGGTCCTGTTGTTACAATGCTATATAATGAATATAGAAAACATACGAATCAATTATGGTCTGTAAAAGAGTTGGAGGGAATAAGGGAATGGTAAATAAAATTGATTGTGGTCCATATACGTTAAACTATGATCAAAAAACAATCATCATGGGAATTTTAAATGTAAATCCTGATTCTTTTTCTGATGGAGGAAAATATAACGAAATGGATAGAGCTGTTAAACATGCCGTCCAGATGGTGGAGGATGGAGCAGATATTATTGATATAGGAGGGGAATCCACCAGACCAGGTTATACAGAAATATCGATTGAAGAAGAATTAGAACGGGTAATTCCGATTATTGAACGATTAGCTAACGAAGTGAATGTTCCTCTATCGATTGATACATATAAAGGAGAAGTGGCGAGACAATCTTTACAGGCGGGTGCTCATATTATCAATGATATATGGGGAGCAAAAAGAGACCCTAGTATGGCTGAGGTTGCAGCTGAATATCAAGCTCCTATTATCTTAATGCATAATAGAGATAATCTTAGCTATACTTCTTTTTTGGAAGATGTAGTGTCTGATTTGCAGGAAAGTATTGATATGGTAAAGGGAGCTGGAGTTTCTGCGGAGAAAATCATTCTTGATCCAGGTATTGGATTTGCGAAAGATTTAAAGGGGAATTTGGACATGATGCGCGGCTTAGATAAGCTTGTTGAAATGGGCTATCCTGTCTTGTTGGGAACCTCGAGGAAATCATTGATTGGCCATGTATTAAATTTACCTGTTAGCGAACGATTAGAAGGAACAGGTGCAACTATATGCTATGGCATTCAAAAAGGATGTCAGTTAATTCGCGTTCATGATGTGAAAGAAATGACAAGAATGGCGCGGATGATGGATGCTTTGATGGAAAAGGGTGAGTACAGTGGATAAAATAATATTAAACCAAATGGAGTTCTATGGTTACCATGGTGTGTTTAAAGAAGAGACTAAGTTAGGCCAGCGTTTTATAGTGGATTTACAAGCAGATGTAGATTTAGCAAAAGCGGGAGCAACAGATGACTTACAGTATTCGGTTAATTATGGCCAGCTATTCTTCGATGTAAAGGAGATTGTGGAAGGGGAGCCATATAAATTGATTGAAGCGGTAGCGGAGAATATTGCAAAAAAATTATTAGAATCCTACTCTCTTATTGAAGGTTTAACAGTTCGGATCATTAAGCCAGATCCACCGATTCCAGGACACTATAAATCAGTTGCGGTAGAAATCACAAGGAAAAGAAAAGAATGAATAAAGTTTATTTATCTTTAGGGTCGAATATAGGAAATCGGTTGGAATATATACATGAAGCTGTACAAATGCTACATAATCAGGAAGAGATAAAGGTGGTAAATATTTCATCTGTTTATGAGACGGATCCAGTTGGATATGAGGAACAAGCACTATTTTTGAATATTGTCATACAGGTTGAAACTTCCTTAAATCCATGTTCCTTATTAGAACAATGTCAAAATATCGAAAGTGAACTTGGAAGAAAAAGGATAATTAGATGGGGGCCAAGAACAATAGACCTTGACATTTTATTGTATAATCAAGAAAATATAGTATCAGAGAAGCTGATTATTCCACATCCAAGAATAGAAGAGAGAGCATTTGTTTTAGTGCCATTAATAGAAATTGCTCCAGACATAAAGTTACCAAATAAACCAATACTTTTAAAAGAAAGTTTGCAGCTTTTGCGAGATAGAGAAGGAGTAAGGGTATGGAAACAACGGAAAAATGGGGAAGACGTATTCGGGCTTTTCGGAAGCTAAAAGGATATACACAGGAAGGTTTAGCAAAAGAGTTACTCGTTTCTGTTTCTATTTTAGGAGAGATTGAGCGAGGTAATCGGATGCCTTCAGAAGAAATGATTGATTCTATTGTAGATGTGCTAAAGATAACGAGAGAAGAGTTAGATCCACTTCAAAATAAATAAGCACGGTTCATCAGGGAGGTAAAAGATTGTTTAAAATAGGAAATGTTGAAATTAGTAACCGTGTTGTTCTTGCGCCAATGGCTGGTATTTCAAATTCTGCTTTTCGTCTAACAGTGAAGGAATTTGGAGCGGGTCTTGTTTGTGCGGAAATGATTAGTGATAAAGGGATTGTTTTAAAAAACAAAAAAACAATGAACATGCTCTATATTGATGAGCGTGAAAATCCAATGAGTTTACAGATTTTCGGCGGAGAAAAGGAAACATTAGTAGAAGCGGCGCAATTTGTTGATCAGAATACCAATGCAGATATTATCGATATTAACATGGGATGTCCGGTTCCAAAGATTACAAAATGTGATGCAGGGGCTAAATGGCTGTTAGATCCGGATAAAATTTATGATATGGTTTCTGCTGTTGTAGAAAATGTTCGTAAACCAGTAACGGTTAAAATGCGTATGGGCTGGGATGAAGACCATATATATGCAGTAAGAAATGCTCAAGCGGTTGAACGCGCAGGTGGAGCGGCGGTTGCCCTGCATGGCAGAACTCGTGTCCAGCTTTATGAAGGGACTGCAAACTGGGATATTATTCGTGAAGTAAAACAATCAATCAATATTCCTTTAATGGGGAATGGAGATGTAAATACACCCCAAGATGCGAAAAGAATGTTAGATGAAACTGGCTGTGATGGTGTTATGATTGGAAGAGCTGCGCTTGGAAATCCATGGATGATTTATAGTACGGTTAAGTATTTAGAAACGGGTGCGTTAGTTAGTGATCCATCCGTTCGAGAGAAGATGGATGTATGCATCTTGCACTTGGATCGGTTAATCCATTTAAAAGGGGAGTATGTAGCCGTTCGAGAAATGCGAAAACATGCTGCTTGGTATTTGAAGGGCATTAAAGGAAATGCGAAAACAAGAAGTGCTATTAATGAATGTGAGACTAGGGAACAATTAGTAACGATCTTGAATGCATTAGTCTTGGAAGTAGAAGCAAGAGGACATTCTGAAATCGAAGTAGGTTAATTTTGAACGTAACTGTTTAAATTTCCTGTAATATGTGTAAAAATAAAGCTGTTAGACAAAAAATCTAACAGTTTTTTTTCTTTTTTAGTGTCTGTATTCGTGACATTGTGTAGAATAATAAAGTATGTATAAATTGAACGATTCCTTTTTTAGGTGATCATACATAAAAAAGATGTTGGAGATGATTAAGCATGAGTCATGAAGAATTAAACTTAAATGACCAATTACTAGTTAGACGTAACAAAATGAATGAGTTGCGTGAACAAGGAATAGATCCGTTTGGTAAACGTTTTGATAGAACTCATTTATCTGAAGCTTTAAAAAAACAATATGAATCTCTAGATAAAGAAGAACTAGAGGAAAAGAATATCTCTGTTTCTATTGCGGGAAGAGTAATGACAAAAAGAGGAAAAGGGAAAGCTGGATTTGCTCATATTCAAGATCTTGAAGGACAAATTCAACTGTATGTTCGTAAAGACAATGTAGGCGAAGAGCAATACGCTATTTTTAACTCTGTGGATTTAGGAGATATTGTTGGTGTAGAAGGTGTTTTATTTAAAACGAACGTAGGGGAACTTTCTGTTAAGGTTCAAGATTTTACTTTACTTACAAAGGCTCTTCGTCCTTTACCTGATAAATTCCATGGTTTGAAAGATATTGAGCAACGTTATCGCCAACGATACTTAGACTTAATTTCAAGTGAAGAAAGTAAGAATACATTTATTCTGCGCAGCAAGATCATTCAATCCATGCGCCGTTATTTAGATAGCCATGGCTATCTAGAAGTAGAAACGCCAATGATGCATTCTATTGCAGGTGGAGCTTCTGCACGTCCGTTTATTACACATCATAACGCGTTAGATATGCCTTTATATATGCGTATCGCTATTGAGCTTCATTTAAAAAGATTGATAGTTGGCGGATTAGAAAAAGTATACGAAATTGGCCGCGTATTCCGTAATGAAGGAGTATCAACAAGACATAATCCAGAATTTACGATGATTGAGCTTTACGAAGCTTATGCTGATTATCGTGATATTATGAGTCTTACAGAAAACTTAGTTGCTCATATTGCACAAGAAATCCATGGCTCTACAACTGTAACATACGGAGACTACCAAGTTGATTTAAAACCAGAATGGACAAGACTTCATATGGTAGATGCGATTAAGGAATACACAGGTGTAGACTTCTGGCCAGAGATGAGTGTGGAAGAGGCTAGGAGATTAGCGAAAGAAAATGATATTGAAATTAATGAAAATATGACGTATGGCCATATTGTTAATGAGTTTTTTGAGCAAAGAGTAGAAGAAAAATTAATTCAGCCTACTTTCATTTATGGTCATCCTTTAGAGATTTCGCCATTAGCGAAGAAAAATGAAAAAGATCCTCGTTTTACAGATCGTTTTGAACTGTTCATAGTAGGAAGAGAGCATGCAAATGCCTTCACTGAATTAAATGATCCTATTGATCAACGTGAAAGATTTGAAGCACAATTAAAAGAACGTGAGCAAGGAAATGATGAAGCACACTTAATGGATGAGGATTTTGTAGAGGCATTAGAATATGGGATGCCTCCAACAGGTGGATTAGGTATTGGTATTGACCGCCTAGTAATGCTGTTAACAAATTCTCCTTCTATTAGAGATGTACTATTATTCCCGTTAATGAGACATCGCTAAATAGGATATGGCACCCTTAAAAGGTGCCGTATTTTTATATTAGTAATGATGTTGAACTATATAGAAGAGAGGGGGAAAGGGATAAGAAAAATAGTATAAGGTTAGCAGGAGAACTTATTTATCCCTTATTATATTATCTGAATAAAGAGAGAATACGCAGAAGAATAATAAGAATATTTTTTCTTTTAAAAAGTAGTTGCATAGAGAGTTAAACGGTGGTATATTAATATTCGTTGCTGAAATAAGCGACGATGAAACAAAAAAGAAAATGAAAAAAGTGTTGACATCGAAAATGGCTTCTGGTAATATTAAAAAGTCGCCGATGACGACGATGAAATTGCTCTTTGAAAACTGAACAAACAAACGTCAACAATAAATCGTTTTATAACGAATGTTGTAAAACAAAAAAAGCAACAAAAAGCTAGAGTTTAGCAATGAGCTAATCAACTCTTTATTGGAGAGTTTGATCCTGGCTCAGGACGAACGCTGGCGGCGTGCCTAATACATGCAAGTCGAGCGGACTTTAAAAGCTTGCTTTTAAAGTTAGCGGCGGACGGGTGAGTAACACGTGGGCAACCTGCCTGTAAGACTGGGATAACTTCGGGAAACCGGAGCTAATACCGGATAATCCTTTTCCTCTCATGAGGAAAAGCTGAAAGACGGTTTACGCTGTCACTTACAGATGGGCCCGCGGCGCATTAGCTAGTTGGTGAGGTAACGGCTCACCAAGGCGACGATGCGTAGCCGACCTGAGAGGGTGATCGGCCACACTGGGACTGAGACACGGCCCAGACTCCTACGGGAGGCAGCAGTAGGGAATCTTCCGCAATGGACGAAAGTCTGACGGAGCAACGCCGCGTGAGTGATGAAGGTTTTCGGATCGTAAAACTCTGTTGTTAGGGAAGAACAAGTACAAGAGTAACTGCTTGTACCTTGACGGTACCTAACCAGAAAGCCACGGCTAACTACGTGCCAGCAGCCGCGGTAATACGTAGGTGGCAAGCGTTGTCCGGAATTATTGGGCGTAAAGCGCGCGCAGGCGGTCCTTTAAGTCTGATGTGAAAGCCCACGGCTCAACCGTGGAGGGTCATTGGAAACTGGGGGACTTGAGTGCAGAAGAGAAGAGTGGAATTCCACGTGTAGCGGTGAAATGCGTAGAGATGTGGAGGAACACCAGTGGCGAAGGCGACTCTTTGGTCTGTAACTGACGCTGAGGCGCGAAAGCGTGGGGAGCAAACAGGATTAGATACCCTGGTAGTCCACGCCGTAAACGATGAGTGCTAAGTGTTAGAGGGTTTCCGCCCTTTAGTGCTGCAGCAAACGCATTAAGCACTCCGCCTGGGGAGTACGGCCGCAAGGCTGAAACTCAAAGGAATTGACGGGGGCCCGCACAAGCGGTGGAGCATGTGGTTTAATTCGAAGCAACGCGAAGAACCTTACCAGGTCTTGACATCCTCTGACACTCCTAGAGATAGGACGTTCCCCTTCGGGGGACAGAGTGACAGGTGGTGCATGGTTGTCGTCAGCTCGTGTCGTGAGATGTTGGGTTAAGTCCCGCAACGAGCGCAACCCTTGATCTTAGTTGCCAGCATTCAGTTGGGCACTCTAAGGTGACTGCCGGTGACAAACCGGAGGAAGGTGGGGATGACGTCAAATCATCATGCCCCTTATGACCTGGGCTACACACGTGCTACAATGGATGGTACAAAGGGCAGCAAAACCGCGAGGTCGAGCAAATCCCATAAAACCATTCTCAGTTCGGATTGTAGGCTGCAACTCGCCTACATGAAGCTGGAATCGCTAGTAATCGCGGATCAGCATGCCGCGGTGAATACGTTCCCGGGCCTTGTACACACCGCCCGTCACACCACGAGAGTTTGTAACACCCGAAGTCGGTGGGGTAACCTTTTGGAGCCAGCCGCCTAAGGTGGGATAGATGATTGGGGTGAAGTCGTAACAAGGTAGCCGTATCGGAAGGTGCGGCTGGATCACCTCCTTTCTAAGGAAAATGGAATTTACATTCCATCAAAGATTGTTGACGATTTGATTGTTCAGTTTTGAGGGAGCAATTCCTCAAAATGATAGGCTGAATAAGCCTGATTGTTCCTTGAAAACTAGATTATGAAAAGTAAGAACCAAGAAAGAAACCGAGTAATCGCCATCTTAGATTCTCTATTTTAAATAGAAGAATGAAAAAAACTAAGGCTTTAAGCCAATTAGTTAAGTTAGAAAGGGCGCACGGTGGATGCCTTGGCACTAGGAGCCGATGAAGGACGGGATTAACACCGATATGCTTTGGGGAGCTGTAAGTAAGCTTTGATCCAGAGATTTCCGAATGGGGAAACCCTCTATCCGTAATGGGATAGAATCTTTACCTGAATACATAGGGTACTGAAGGCAGACCCGGGGAACTGAAACATCTAAGTACCCGGAGGAAGAGAAAGCAAACGCGATTCCCTGAGTAGCGGCGAGCGAAACGGGATTAGCCCAAACCAAGAGGCTTGCCTCTTGGGGTTGTAGGACACTCTATATGGAGTTACAAAGGAACGGGGTAGACGAATCGATCTGGAAAGGTCAGTCGTAGAAGGTAAAAACCCTGTAGTCGAAACTTCGTTCCCTCTTGAGTGTATCCTGAGTACGGCGGGACACGAGAAATCCCGTCGGAAGCAGGGAGGACCATCTCCCAAGGCTAAATACTCCCTAGTGACCGATAGTGAACCAGTACCGTGAGGGAAAGGTGAAAAGCACCCCGGAAGGGGAGTGAAATAGATCCTGAAACCGTGTGCCTACAAGTAGTTAGAGCCCTTTTATGGGTGATAGCGTGCCTTTTGTAGAATGAACCGGCGAGTTACGATTACATGCGAGGTTAAGTTGAAGAGACGGAGCCGCAGCGAAAGCGAGTCTGAATAGGGCGAAATAGTATGTGGTTGTAGACCCGAAACCAGGTGATCTACCCATGTCCAGGGTGAAGTCCAGGTAACACTGGATGGAGGCCCGAACCCACGCACGTTGAAAAGTGCGGGGATGAGGTGTGGGTAGCGGAGAAATTCCAATCGAACTTGGAGATAGCTGGTTCTCTCCGAAATAGCTTTAGGGCTAGCCTCAAGATTTAGAGTATTGGAGGTAGAGCACTGTTTGGACTAGGGGCCCCCATCGGGTTACCGAATTCAGACAAACTCCGAATGCCAAATACTTATTCTTGGGAGTCAGACTACGAGTGATAAGATCCGTGGTCAAGAGGGAAACAGCCCAGACCACCAGCTAAGGTCCCAAAGTATACGTTAAGTGGAAAAGGATGTGGAGTTGCTTAGACAACCAGGATGTTGGCTTAGAAGCAGCCACCATTTAAAGAGTGCGTAATAGCTCACTGGTCGAGTGACTCTGCGCCGAAAATGTACCGGGGCTAAACGTATCACCGAAGCTGTGGATTGACATCTATGATGTCAGTGGTAGGAGAGCGTTCTAAGGGCGTTGAAGCTAGACCGTAAGGACTGGTGGAGCGCTTAGAAGTGAGAATGCCGGTATGAGTAGCGAAAGATGAGTGAGAATCTCATCCACCGAATGCCTAAGGTTTCCTGAGGAAGGCTCGTCCGCTCAGGGTTAGTCGGGACCTAAGCCGAGGCTGAAAAGCGTAGGCGATGGACAACAGGTTGATATTCCTGTACCACCTTTAAATCGTTTGAGCAATGGGGGGACGCAGGAGGATAGGGTAAGCGTGCTGTTGGATTAGCACGTCCAAGCAGTTAGGCTGGTAATGAGGCAAATCCCATTACCACATAAGCGGAGCTGTGACGGCGAGGGAAATATAGTACCGAAGTTCCTGATTCCACACTGCCAAGAAAAGCCTCTAGCGAGATTTAGGGTGCCCGTACCGCAAACCGACACAGGTAGGCGAGGAGAGAATCCTAAGGTGAGCGAGAGAACTCTCGTTAAGGAACTCGGCAAAATGACCCCGTAACTTCGGGAGAAGGGGTGCTCTTGCGGGTGCAAGCCTGCGAGAGCCGCAGTGAATAGGCCCAGGCGACTGTTTAGCAAAAACACAGGTCTCTGCGAAGCCGCAAGGCGAAGTATAGGGGCTGACACCTGCCCGGTGCTGGAAGGTTAAGAGGAGGGGTTAGTCGTAAGACGAAGCTCTGAATTGAAGCCCCAGTAAACGGCGGCCGTAACTATAACGGTCCTAAGGTAGCGAAATTCCTTGTCGGGTAAGTTCCGACCCGCACGAAAGGTGTAACGATCTGGGCACTGTCTCAACGAGAGACTCGGTGAAATTATAGTACCTGTGAAGATGCAGGTTACCCGCGACAGGACGGAAAGACCCCGTGGAGCTTTACTGCAGCCTGATATTGAATTTTGGTACAGCTTGTACAGGATAGGTAGGAGCCTTGGAAGCCGGAGCGCCAGCTTCGGTGGAGGCATTGGTGGGATACTACCCTGGCTGTATTGACATTCTAACCCGCACCCCTGATCGGGGTGGGAGACAGTGTCAGGTGGGCAGTTTGACTGGGGCGGTCGCCTCCTAAAAAGTAACGGAGGCGCCCAAAGGTTCCCTCAGAATGGTTGGAAATCATTCGTAGAGTGTAAAGGCACAAGGGAGCTTGACTGCGAGACCTACAAGTCGAGCAGGGACGAAAGTCGGGCTTAGTGATCCGGTGGTTCCGCATGGAAGGGCCATCGCTCAACGGATAAAAGCTACCCCGGGGATAACAGGCTTATCTCCCCCAAGAGTCCACATCGACGGGGAGGTTTGGCACCTCGATGTCGGCTCATCGCATCCTGGGGCTGTAGTCGGTCCCAAGGGTTGGGCTGTTCGCCCATTAAAGCGGTACGCGAGCTGGGTTCAGAACGTCGTGAGACAGTTCGGTCCCTATCCGTCGTGGGCGTAGGAAATTTGAGAGGAGCTGTCCTTAGTACGAGAGGACCGGGATGGACGCACCGCTGGTGTACCAGTTGTCTTGCCAAAGGCATCGCTGGGTAGCTATGTGCGGAAGGGATAAGTGCTGAAAGCATCTAAGCATGAAGCCCCCCTCAAGATGAGATTTCCCATAGCGCAAGCTAGTAAGATCCCTGAAAGATGATCAGGTTGATAGGTCAGAGGTGGAAGCGTGGCGACATGTGGAGCTGACTGATACTAATAGATCGAGGACTTAACTAAAATGAAAAGCGGAAACGCCTGTTTATCGGCGTACAAACTGGAGGAGCATCGACTGAGATAAAGGAAACACGATGAACGTAAGTGAATCGATGTGGACTTATCGTAGGGAGATGATCAGAAGTTTGATAGGCGATAGGCGTTGGAGCTGGACAATACTGATTACTCATTCTTTCTTTTACTTCATAATCTAGTTTTGAGGGAACAACCTCACAAATAAATAGTCTGGTGGCGATAGCGAGAAGGTCACACCCGTTCCCATACCGAACACGGAAGTTAAGCTTCTCAGCGCCGATGGTAGTTGGGGGTTCTCCCCCTGTGAGAGTAGGACGTCGCCAGGCGTTATAAATGGAGGATTAGCTCAGCTGGGAGAGCATCTGCCTTACAAGCAGAGGGTCGGCGGTTCGATCCCGTCATCCTCCACCATTTATTATTGGACAACTATATTTACGCCGGTTTAGCTCAATTGGTAGAGCAACTGACTTGTAATCAGTAGGTTGGGGGTTCAAGTCCTCTAGCCGGCACCACTTTATGAGCCATTAGCTCAGTTGGTAGAGCATCTGACTTTTAATCAGAGGGTCGGAGGTTCGAATCCTCCATGGCTCATCTTATTTTTGTCTGCGGGTGTGGCGGAATTGGCAGACGCACTAGACTTAGGATCTAGCGCCGCAAGGCGTGGGGGTTCGACTCCCTTCACCCGCACCAATTTACTATCAATTAAATAGATGCGGAAGTAGTTCAGTGGTAGAACACCACCTTGCCAAGGTGGGGGTCGCGGGTTCGAATCCCGTCTTCCGCTCCATAAAACAATGCCGGGGTGGCGGAACTGGCAGACGCACAGGACTTAAAATCCTGCGGTAGGTGACTACCGTACCGGTTCGATTCCGGTCCTCGGCACCATTGTTTTTATATTAATGCGCCCGTAGCTCAATTGGATAGAGCGTCTGACTACGGATCAGAAGGTTATGGGTTCGACTCCTTTCGGGCGCGCCATTATATTTCGGGAAGTAGCTCAGCTTGGTAGAGCACTTGGTTTGGGACCAAGGGGTCGCAGGTTCGAATCCTGTCTTCCCGACCATTATTTTCATTATATGGGGCCTTAGCTCAGCTGGGAGAGCGCCTGCCTTGCACGCAGGAGGTCAGCGGTTCGATCCCGCTAGGCTCCACCAAAAAAATATATTGACAGGTTTATTTATAACTGTTATTATATAAAAGTTGCCTCTGATGGCAACGATAAATTGCTCTTTGAAAACTGAACAAACAAACGTCAACAATAAATCGTTTTATAACTAACGTTATAGAATGATAACAAGTAATAAAAAGCTAGAGTTTAGCAATGAGCTAATCAACTCTTTATTGGAGAGTTTGATCCTGGCTCAGGACGAACGCTGGCGGCGTGCCTAATACATGCAAGTCGAGCGGACTTTAAAAGCTTGCTTTTAAAGTTAGCGGCGGACGGGTGAGTAACACGTGGGCAACCTGCCTGTAAGACTGGGATAACTTCGGGAAACCGGAGCTAATACCGGATAATCCTTTTCCTCTCATGAGGAAAAGCTGAAAGACGGTTTACGCTGTCACTTACAGATGGGCCCGCGGCGCATTAGCTAGTTGGTGAGGTAACGGCTCACCAAGGCGACGATGCGTAGCCGACCTGAGAGGGTGATCGGCCACACTGGGACTGAGACACGGCCCAGACTCCTACGGGAGGCAGCAGTAGGGAATCTTCCGCAATGGACGAAAGTCTGACGGAGCAACGCCGCGTGAGTGATGAAGGTTTTCGGATCGTAAAACTCTGTTGTTAGGGAAGAACAAGTACAAGAGTAACTGCTTGTACCTTGACGGTACCTAACCAGAAAGCCACGGCTAACTACGTGCCAGCAGCCGCGGTAATACGTAGGTGGCAAGCGTTGTCCGGAATTATTGGGCGTAAAGCGCGCGCAGGCGGTCCTTTAAGTCTGATGTGAAAGCCCACGGCTCAACCGTGGAGGGTCATTGGAAACTGGGGGACTTGAGTGCAGAAGAGAAGAGTGGAATTCCACGTGTAGCGGTGAAATGCGTAGAGATGTGGAGGAACACCAGTGGCGAAGGCGACTCTTTGGTCTGTAACTGACGCTGAGGCGCGAAAGCGTGGGGAGCAAACAGGATTAGATACCCTGGTAGTCCACGCCGTAAACGATGAGTGCTAAGTGTTAGAGGGTTTCCGCCCTTTAGTGCTGCAGCAAACGCATTAAGCACTCCGCCTGGGGAGTACGGCCGCAAGGCTGAAACTCAAAGGAATTGACGGGGGCCCGCACAAGCGGTGGAGCATGTGGTTTAATTCGAAGCAACGCGAAGAACCTTACCAGGTCTTGACATCCTCTGACACTCCTAGAGATAGGACGTTCCCCTTCGGGGGACAGAGTGACAGGTGGTGCATGGTTGTCGTCAGCTCGTGTCGTGAGATGTTGGGTTAAGTCCCGCAACGAGCGCAACCCTTGATCTTAGTTGCCAGCATTCAGTTGGGCACTCTAAGGTGACTGCCGGTGACAAACCGGAGGAAGGTGGGGATGACGTCAAATCATCATGCCCCTTATGACCTGGGCTACACACGTGCTACAATGGATGGTACAAAGGGCAGCAAAACCGCGAGGTCGAGCAAATCCCATAAAACCATTCTCAGTTCGGATTGTAGGCTGCAACTCGCCTACATGAAGCTGGAATCGCTAGTAATCGCGGATCAGCATGCCGCGGTGAATACGTTCCCGGGCCTTGTACACACCGCCCGTCACACCACGAGAGTTTGTAACACCCGAAGTCGGTGGGGTAACCTTTTGGAGCCAGCCGCCTAAGGTGGGATAGATGATTGGGGTGAAGTCGTAACAAGGTAGCCGTATCGGAAGGTGCGGCTGGATCACCTCCTTTCTAAGGAAAATGGAATTTACATTCCATCAAAGATTGTTGACGATTTGATTGTTCAGTTTTGAGGGAGCAATTCCTCAAAATGATAGGCTGAATAAGCCTGATTGTTCCTTGAAAACTAGATTATGAAAAGTAAGAACCAAGAAAGAAACCGAGTAATCGCCATCTTAGATTCTCTATTTTAAATAGAAGAATGAAAAAAACTAAGGCTTTAAGCCAATTAGTTAAGTTAGAAAGGGCGCACGGTGGATGCCTTGGCACTAGGAGCCGATGAAGGACGGGATTAACACCGATATGCTTTGGGGAGCTGTAAGTAAGCTTTGATCCAGAGATTTCCGAATGGGGAAACCCTCTATCCGTAATGGGATAGAATCTTTACCTGAATACATAGGGTACTGAAGGCAGACCCGGGGAACTGAAACATCTAAGTACCCGGAGGAAGAGAAAGCAAACGCGATTCCCTGAGTAGCGGCGAGCGAAACGGGATTAGCCCAAACCAAGAGGCTTGCCTCTTGGGGTTGTAGGACACTCTATATGGAGTTACAAAGGAACGGGGTAGACGAATCGATCTGGAAAGGTCAGTCGTAGAAGGTAAAAACCCTGTAGTCGAAACTTCGTTCCCTCTTGAGTGTATCCTGAGTACGGCGGGACACGAGAAATCCCGTCGGAAGCAGGGAGGACCATCTCCCAAGGCTAAATACTCCCTAGTGACCGATAGTGAACCAGTACCGTGAGGGAAAGGTGAAAAGCACCCCGGAAGGGGAGTGAAATAGATCCTGAAACCGTGTGCCTACAAGTAGTTAGAGCCCTTTTATGGGTGATAGCGTGCCTTTTGTAGAATGAACCGGCGAGTTACGATTACATGCGAGGTTAAGTTGAAGAGACGGAGCCGCAGCGAAAGCGAGTCTGAATAGGGCGAAATAGTATGTGGTTGTAGACCCGAAACCAGGTGATCTACCCATGTCCAGGGTGAAGTCCAGGTAACACTGGATGGAGGCCCGAACCCACGCACGTTGAAAAGTGCGGGGATGAGGTGTGGGTAGCGGAGAAATTCCAATCGAACTTGGAGATAGCTGGTTCTCTCCGAAATAGCTTTAGGGCTAGCCTCAAGATTTAGAGTATTGGAGGTAGAGCACTGTTTGGACTAGGGGCCCCCATCGGGTTACCGAATTCAGACAAACTCCGAATGCCAAATACTTATTCTTGGGAGTCAGACTACGAGTGATAAGATCCGTGGTCAAGAGGGAAACAGCCCAGACCACCAGCTAAGGTCCCAAAGTATACGTTAAGTGGAAAAGGATGTGGAGTTGCTTAGACAACCAGGATGTTGGCTTAGAAGCAGCCACCATTTAAAGAGTGCGTAATAGCTCACTGGTCGAGTGACTCTGCGCCGAAAATGTACCGGGGCTAAACGTATCACCGAAGCTGTGGATTGACATCTATGATGTCAGTGGTAGGAGAGCGTTCTAAGGGCGTTGAAGCTAGACCGTAAGGACTGGTGGAGCGCTTAGAAGTGAGAATGCCGGTATGAGTAGCGAAAGATGAGTGAGAATCTCATCCACCGAATGCCTAAGGTTTCCTGAGGAAGGCTCGTCCGCTCAGGGTTAGTCGGGACCTAAGCCGAGGCTGAAAAGCGTAGGCGATGGACAACAGGTTGATATTCCTGTACCACCTTTAAATCGTTTGAGCAATGGGGGGACGCAGGAGGATAGGGTAAGCGTGCTGTTGGATTAGCACGTCCAAGCAGTTAGGCTGGTAATGAGGCAAATCCCATTACCACATAAGCGGAGCTGTGACGGCGAGGGAAATATAGTACCGAAGTTCCTGATTCCACACTGCCAAGAAAAGCCTCTAGCGAGATTTAGGGTGCCCGTACCGCAAACCGACACAGGTAGGCGAGGAGAGAATCCTAAGGTGAGCGAGAGAACTCTCGTTAAGGAACTCGGCAAAATGACCCCGTAACTTCGGGAGAAGGGGTGCTCTTGCGGGTGCAAGCCTGCGAGAGCCGCAGTGAATAGGCCCAGGCGACTGTTTAGCAAAAACACAGGTCTCTGCGAAGCCGCAAGGCGAAGTATAGGGGCTGACACCTGCCCGGTGCTGGAAGGTTAAGAGGAGGGGTTAGCACGTTAGTGCGAAGCTCTGAATTGAAGCCCCAGTAAACGGCGGCCGTAACTATAACGGTCCTAAGGTAGCGAAATTCCTTGTCGGGTAAGTTCCGACCCGCACGAAAGGTGTAACGATCTGGGCACTGTCTCAACGAGAGACTCGGTGAAATTATAGTACCTGTGAAGATGCAGGTTACCCGCGACAGGACGGAAAGACCCCGTGGAGCTTTACTGCAGCCTGATATTGAATTTTGGTACAGCTTGTACAGGATAGGTAGGAGCCTTGGAAGCCGGAGCGCCAGCTTCGGTGGAGGCATTGGTGGGATACTACCCTGGCTGTATTGACATTCTAACCCGCACCCCTGATCGGGGTGGGAGACAGTGTCAGGTGGGCAGTTTGACTGGGGCGGTCGCCTCCTAAAAAGTAACGGAGGCGCCCAAAGGTTCCCTCAGAATGGTTGGAAATCATTCGTAGAGTGTAAAGGCACAAGGGAGCTTGACTGCGAGACCTACAAGTCGAGCAGGGACGAAAGTCGGGCTTAGTGATCCGGTGGTTCCGCATGGAAGGGCCATCGCTCAACGGATAAAAGCTACCCCGGGGATAACAGGCTTATCTCCCCCAAGAGTCCACATCGACGGGGAGGTTTGGCACCTCGATGTCGGCTCATCGCATCCTGGGGCTGTAGTCGGTCCCAAGGGTTGGGCTGTTCGCCCATTAAAGCGGTACGCGAGCTGGGTTCAGAACGTCGTGAGACAGTTCGGTCCCTATCCGTCGTGGGCGTAGGAAATTTGAGAGGAGCTGTCCTTAGTACGAGAGGACCGGGATGGACGCACCGCTGGTGTACCAGTTGTCTTGCCAAAGGCATCGCTGGGTAGCTATGTGCGGAAGGGATAAGTGCTGAAAGCATCTAAGCATGAAGCCCCCCTCAAGATGAGATTTCCCATAGCGCAAGCTAGTAAGATCCCTGAAAGATGATCAGGTTGATAGGTCAGAGGTGGAAGCGTGGCGACATGTGGAGCTGACTGATACTAATAGATCGAGGACTTAACTAAAATGAAAAGCGGAAACGCCTGTTTATCGGCGTACAAACTGGAGGAGCATCGACTGAGATAAAGGAAACACGATGAACGTAAGTGAATCGATGTGGACTTATCGTAGGGAGATGATCAGAAGTTTGATAGGCGATAGGCGTTGGAGCTGGACAATACTGATTACTCATTCTTTCTTTTACTTCATAATCTAGTTTTGAGGGAACAACCTCACAAATAAATAGTCTGGTGGCGATAGCGAGAAGGTCACACCCGTTCCCATACCGAACACGGAAGTTAAGCTTCTCAGCGCCGATGGTAGTTGGGGGTTCTCCCCCTGTGAGAGTAGGACGTCGCCAGGCTGCCAAAAAGTTCTAAAAGCGTTAAGCTTTTAGAACTTTTTTTATTGCTTTTATCGATAAATGACTTTCTTATAATTCCCCCCATACTATGTAAAAAAGCCTCTTTTTTTATCACATTAAAAGATATACATTACACAAATTATTAAACTTGAAAATTGCAATAAATCAGACTATAGTTAATATAATCTTTAAACATATGCCTTTTCTTCCATGAAAGAATGGGGATAGCAGGTTTGGAATAACTAAAAAATGGGAAAATTAATAAAACGTCTTCCTTGCTAAATAATATTTTTATCGTGTATAATTATAGTCAAATATAGTCAAAGTCAGAAGGGGGAGGCTTGGTGAGAAATATTTCGGATATAATTGAGAATTACTTAAAAGAAGTATTAGAAATGAGCGAAAAATCATTAGTAGAAATAAAACGAAGTGAAATCGCTGATAAATTTGAGTGCGTACCATCACAGATTAATTATGTAATCAATACTCGTTTTACGATAGAAAAAGGGTATGTGGTGGAAAGTAAACGTGGTGGCGGTGGTTTTATTCGAATTATGAAAGTCCAAACATATGATCATGCCCATTTAATTGACCAATTACTATCCCTTATTCAAAGTCGGATACCTCAAAATAGTGCAGAAGATTTAATTCTTCGATTAGTAGAAGAAGATGTTATCAATAAGCGAGAAGCGAAGATAATGTTAAGCGTAATTGATCGTTCTGTATTATATTTAGAATTACCATATAGAGATGAATTAAGAGCAAGATTATTAAAGGCGATGTTAACTTCATTAAAATATAAATAATATCCCTGTGCATAAATTGAGGTGAGGATTATGATGTGTTCCGAATGTAATCAAAGACCAGCTACTTTACATTTTTCTAAAAATATCAATGGCAAAATAACAGAGTTTCATTTGTGTGAGCATTGTGCAAAGGAAAATGGTGATATATTTATGACGAATGGCTCATCTGGTTTATCTTTGAATAGTTTATTAGCTGGGTTATTAAATATAGAGCCAAGTTTTCAACATATCACAGAAGATACCTATAAGAGACAGCAGCCGTTACAGTGCAAAGAGTGTAATATGACATTTTCTCAATTCAGGAAATTAGGTAAACTAGGTTGTCCTCATTGCTACGATACATTTAAAGACCAGCTGCTGCCATTTATAAAGCGGCTCCATGGTGGGAATATTGAGCACAAAGGAAAAATTCCAGAGCGTATTGGAGGCCATTTTCTCATTAAAAAGGAAATTGAGCAGTTGCGAATAGAGTTAAAAGAACTAATAAACAACGAAGAATTTGAAAAGGCAGCAGTCATTCGAGATGAAATAAAAGATAAAGAAAAGCAGTTAACTTCTTTTACTGAGGGAGGGGAGTAACGTGTCTTTAGAAAAATTTATAAGTAAAGCACGAACTTCATGGATGTGTTCCGATGGTCCTGATTCTGAAATCGTTCTTACCTCTCGAATCCGATTAGCAAGGAATATAGAGGGCGTGAAATTTCCTCTTTTATTTTCAAAAGAAGAAGCTGAGAATGTGATTCAACAGGTTGAGGGTGCAATCATAAATGAGTCCAATCAACCTTTTGGTCAATTGGAACTTCTTTCGATGAATAATTTAAATACATTGGAAAAAAGAGTCCTTGTGGAGAAACATTTAATTAGTCCTCAGCTGGCAGAGCAGTCTCCTAATGGAGCAGTCATCTTATCAGAGGATGAAGAAGTAAGTATTATGATTAATGAGGAAGATCATATTCGTATTCAGTGTATAAAGCCTGGTCTTCAAATAGAAGAAGCGATTAAAGAAGCTAATATAATTGATGATTTATTAGAAAAAAAGGTCAATTATGCTTACCATGTAGAAATGGGATATCTGACAAGCTGTCCAACTAATATCGGAACAGGATTAAGAGCTTCTGTTATGATGCATCTACCGGGAATGGTATTAACCCAGCAAATGAACCGAATTATTCCAGCGATTCAACAGCTTGGATTAGTAGTTAGAGGAATCTATGGAGAAGGCAGCGAAGCCCTCGGAAATATTTTTCAAATTTCTAATCAGATAACACTAGGTAGATCAGAAAAAGACATCATCGAGGAACTAAAAAGCGTTGTTACTCAATTAATTGAGCAAGAAAAAGAAGCAAGGAATGCATTAGCACAAACCTCAAACATACAATTAGAAGATAGGGTTTTTCGTTCATACGGTATACTGTGTAATAGTCGTATTATGGAAACAAAGGAAGCAGCTAAATGTCTATCCGATGTTCGGTTAGGAATTGATATGGGATATATAAAAAATATATCGAAAAGCATCCTGAATGAATTAATGATTCTTACCCAGCCTGGATTTTTACAACTATATGCTGGAGAAGAGATGAATCCAAATGAACGCGATATTCGTCGTGCAGTCTTAATAAGAGAAAGATTAAAATTGGAAACAGAATAGAGATTCTAAGGAGGATGAAAGTATGATGTTTGGCCGATTTACAGAAAGAGCGCAGAAAGTATTAGCACTTTCCCAGGAAGAAGCAATTCGATTAGGTCACAATAATATTGGTACAGAGCATATCTTATTAGGATTAGTTCGTGAAGGAGAGGGAATTGCTGCAAAGGCATTGCAAGCACTTGGATTAGGTGCTGAAAAAATCCAAGAGGAAGTAGAAAACTTGATTGGTCGTGGTCAAGATACAACTCAAACCGTACCACATTATACACCAAGAGCTAAAAAAGTGATTGAACTATCCATGGATGAAGCAAGAAAATTAGGTCACTCCTATGTGGGCACAGAACATATTCTTTTAGGCTTAATTAGAGAAGGTGAAGGGGTAGCTGCCAGAGTATTAAATAATTTAGGTGTAAGCCTAAATAAAGCGCGTCAACAAGTCCTCCAGTTGCTTGGCAGTAGTGAATCAGGAAATCATCCAGGCGGCTCTGCTGCTAGTGCTAATACACCAACGCTTGATAGTTTAGCTCGAGATTTAACTGCTATTGCAAGAGAAGGAAGTCTTGATCCTGTTATAGGGAGAAGCAAAGAAATCCAACGTGTTATTGAAGTATTAAGCAGACGGACAAAAAATAATCCTGTATTAATAGGGGAACCTGGTGTTGGTAAAACTGCTATTGCAGAAGGTCTTGCACAACAAATTGTTCAAAATGAAGTTCCAGAAATTTTGAGAGATAAACGTGTAATGACATTAGATATGGGAACAGTTGTTGCTGGTACGAAATACCGTGGTGAATTTGAGGATCGCTTGAAAAAGGTGATGGATGAAATTCGCCAGGCTGGTAATATCATTCTTTTCATTGATGAGCTGCATACATTAATCGGTGCAGGTGGTGCAGAAGGTGCTATTGATGCTTCAAATATTCTAAAGCCATCCTTAGCTAGAGGAGAGCTTCAATGTATTGGTGCCACAACATTAGATGAATATCGTAAATATATTGAAAAAGATGCAGCGTTAGAAAGAAGATTCCAGCCGATCACGGTTGATGAGCCTACTAGTGATGAATCTATTCAAATTTTAAAAGGCTTAAGAGACCGTTATGAGGCGCACCATCGGGTATCAATTACAGACGATGCAATTGAAGCAGCTGTAAAATTATCTGATCGCTATATTTCAGATCGTTTCTTACCAGATAAAGCAATTGACTTAATTGACGAAGCTGGTTCTAAGGTTCGATTAAGATCTTATACAACTCCACCAAACTTGAAAGAATTAGAAGTGAAGTTAGAAGAAGTACGTAAAGAGAAGGATGCTTCTGTGCAAAGTCAAGAGTTCGAAAAGGCTGCTTCTTTACGGGATACAGAACAAAGATTGAGAGAACAGTTAGAAGAAACGAAGAAAAATTGGAAAGAGAAGCAAGGACAAGAAAATACAGAGGTGACAGTAGAAGATATTGCAAGTGTAGTATCTAGCTGGACTGGAATCCCTGTATCTAAGCTTGCGCAAACAGAAACCGATAAATTACTGAACATGGAAAATATCCTTCATAATCGCGTAATTGGTCAAGAAGAAGCAGTTATTGCTATTTCTAAAGCAGTAAGACGTGCAAGAGCTGGTTTGAAAGATCCGAAGAGACCAATAGGTTCCTTTATTTTCCTTGGTCCTACTGGGGTAGGGAAGACTGAACTTGCTCGAGCGCTGGCAGAGTCCATGTTTGGTGATGAAGATGCCATGATCCGTATTGATATGTCTGAATATATGGAGAAACATTCTACTTCTAGATTGGTTGGATCTCCTCCTGGTTATGTAGGATATGAAGAAGGCGGACAATTGACAGAGAAGGTTAGAAGAAAACCATATTCTGTTGTTCTTTTAGATGAAATTGAAAAAGCGCATCCCGATGTATTTAATATTTTACTTCAAGTGCTGGAGGATGGCCGTCTAACAGATTCGAAAGGAAGAACGGTTGATTTCCGAAACACTGTATTAATTATGACTTCCAACGTTGGAGCTTCTGCATTAAAACAAAATAAATATGTTGGATTTAATGTGCAAGATGGAGATCAAGATTATAAAGATATGAAGGGCAAAGTAATGGAAGAGCTGAAAAGAGCATTCCGTCCAGAGTTCTTAAACCGTATCGATGAAACAATCGTTTTCCATGCATTAGAGAAGAAGCATTTAAAAGAAATTGTTACTTTAATGGCAGATCAGTTAGTTAAACGTCTAACAGAACAGGATATTCAATTGACTATCACAGAAGCGGCCAAAGAAAAAATTGCGGAAGAAGGCTATGATCCGGAGTATGGAGCGAGACCACTTCGTCGTGCAATACAAAAGCATATAGAAGATCGATTATCTGAAGAACTTCTAAAGGGCACAGTATTAACTGGTCAGCAAATTGAATTGGATGTCGAAAATGGTGAGTTTACTGTGAAGGTGAACGGTGCAGAGCCAGCGGTAAATCTACAAAAATAATACCAAGAACAATTATAAAGTGACACACGTATTACAGCTTTACGTGTGTCCTTTCTTTATTTAAGATAAAATAGAAAAAATTAAATATCTATTGTTTGGGTTGGAGATGTTAGTAATAAAAGGGGAAGGAGGCTGAATATGGCCAAAAGAAAAACAAAGTTTCTTTGCCAGGAATGTGGATATGAATCAGCAAAATGGATGGGGAAATGTCCTGGTTGTGGAAACTGGAATACAATGGTGGAAGAAGTAGAGAAGAGTGCTGTTCAAAGAAAAGGTGCGTTTGCTCACACTGCAGCTAGTACTGTTGCAGCAAAGCCTATTCCTATAACAAGCATTGAAACGGTTAATGAGCCAAGAATATATACCGACTTAATGGAGTTAAACCGTGTTCTTGGCGGAGGAGTCGTGCGTGGTTCTCTTGTATTAATAGGTGGAGATCCCGGGATTGGAAAATCAACGCTTCTTTTACAAGTATCCTCGCAGTTAGCACATAAGAAACATTCTGTCTTATATGTTTCTGGAGAAGAATCGCAAAAGCAGACAAAGTTAAGAGCAGACCGATTGGGTGTAGTTTCCGATCATTTGCTTGTGTATTCAGAAACCAATCTAGAGGAAATAAGTAGAACCATTGAAAATACGAATGTGGAATTTGTGGTTATTGATTCGATTCAGACAATCTATCATCCGGAGGTCACCTCTGCCCCAGGAAGTGTTTCTCAAGTTAGAGAATGTACAGCAGAATTAATGCGGATAGGAAAAACAAAAGGAATAGCAATCTTTATTGTAGGACATGTCACAAAGGAAGGATCGATTGCAGGACCAAGATTATTGGAGCATATGGTTGATACTGTACTGTATTTTGAAGGAGAAAGACATCATACATATCGTATTTTACGCGCTGTAAAGAACCGTTTTGGCTCTACTAATGAGATGGGTATTTTTGAGATGAAGGAATTTGGACTGGAAGAGGTAGAGAATCCCTCTGAAATTTTCTTAGAAGAGCGATCACAGGGTGCCGCTGGTTCCACTGTTGTAGCATCAATGGAAGGAACAAGACCAGTTCTGGTTGAAATCCAAGCATTGATTTCACCGACTAGTTTTGGGAATCCACGAAGGATGGCAACGGGCATAGATCATAATAGAGTGCCGTTGTTAATGGCGGTATTAGAAAAAAGAGTTGGTATGTTATTGCAAAATCAAGATGCTTATTTAAAAGTAGCTGGTGGTGTAAAACTAGATGAGCCTGCCATTGATTTGGCGATTGCTGTAAGCATTGCCTCGAGTTTTAGAGATAAACCGACAAGAGCAACTGATTGTATTATTGGGGAAGTTGGCTTAACTGGAGAAGTTAGAAGAGTATCCCGTATTGAGCAAAGGGTGCAGGAGGCTGCTAAATTAGGTTTTGAGCGTGTTATTATTCCAGCTAATAATTTAAGTGGTTTGAAGGCTCCAAAGGGCTTAGAGGTCGTTGGCGTTCATACGGTTGCGGATGCTTTAAAAGCGGCTTTAGGTGATTAGCTTTTTGGAAAAAATACATTGATGTGAATTTTTAGTTGTGTTAAAATGTAATATTTAATTATTTGACTTGCGTTTATTTTTAATGCTAATCTAGTTTTATAAATAAAATAGGTATTTATCTCTTTGTCTGTGTTATATTTCCATTTTTGTAAGGGTTTAAGGATTTTTCCTGAGTTATTATTATTAAATGTTTCTATTGAATATAGATAATCGGGCATTATTTCCCGAGCAATGGAAAGAGGGCATTTTTAACACTAGTATATGACATAGTCATCATATCTATAAAAATAACTTTTTCATTACAAATAAAAAATTCCTGTAATATTAGGTTTCAAAACTGGGAATTTGTTTATAATGTGAAAGAGGAGGTGGAAGTATTGTTAAAACGCATTGTTCAAGTTTGTTTTTTAATTATTGGAGGAACAATCGGGTTTTTATTTATTCCTGATTTATTCTCGGTAATGTCTATCGATCATGATCTTATTAATAACGCATATGTGTCTGCAATACTTGGTGCCATTATTTTTTATCTTATTACTTTTTGGGCGATTGATTATATTGTTAACTTTATTAAGTTTTTAGAAGAATCAATTGTAAAGGCTCCGATAACGGATATAATTTTCGGTAGTCTTGGAATAGGATTTGGGTTAACTCTAGCCTTTTTAGTAGGCTATGCATTAACATCTGTTCCTGTGCTTAATACTGTCGCTCCAATCCTTTTATCATTACTTTTTGGATATTTAGGCTTTCAAGTTGGGTTTAAAAAGAGAGATGAGCTATTAACACTCTTCACAACTAGAAAGAAGAAGGTAGTGGAAGAGGAACCCACAAAAGTTGAGAAAAGTAATTTAAAAATATTGGATACTAGTGTTATTATTGATGGAAGAATAGCTGATATTTGTCAAACAGGTTTCCTGGAGGGCACAATTGTTATTCCGCAATTTGTACTGGGAGAACTTCAGCATATAGCAGATTCATCTGATGCGCTAAAACGTAATCGTGGACGAAGAGGGCTAGATATTCTAAATCGAATTCAAAAGGAATTAGCGATTAAAGTAGAAATTTACGAAGGTGATTTTGAAGATATCACGGAAGTAGATAGTAAACTAGTCAAATTAGCTAAATTAACAAATGGTGTTGTTGTTACAAATGATTTTAATTTAAATAAAGTTTGTGAACTGCAGAAGGTTGCTGTTCTTAATATTAATGATTTGGCAAATGCTGTAAAGCCAGTGGTTCTTCCAGGGGAAGAAATGAAAATACAAATTATTAAAGATGGAAAAGAACATAATCAAGGTGTTGCCTATTTAGATGATGGCACGATGATTGTAGTAGAAGAAGGTCGCAATTATATTGGAAAACATATAGATGTTCTCGTAACGAGTGTATTGCAAACGTCTGCAGGTCGAATGATCTTTGCAAAACCAAAATTATTAGAAAAAGCATTGTAAGAATAGGGGTTAGTTATATGACTTATGAAGTCATTATTCCGGCAGCAGGACAAGGGAAACGAATGGGACTAGGAAAAAACAAATTATTTCTTGAGTTAGACCGTTTACCAGTATTTATTCATACCTTAATTGTTTTCGAAAATGATCCAAACTGTAATGGAATTTGGTTGGTAGTTAGTTCAGATGATAAAAAAGAAATGAATGAACTAGTAAAAAAATATGCAATTACAAAGGTTATTGCTCTTATTGAGGGTGGTACAGAAAGACAGCATAGTGTTTACCATGCAGTAAAGGAATTATCGGACGATACAATTGTTCTTGTTCATGATGCGGCGAGACCTTTTATTCAAACAGAGCAAATAGCTAGATTAACAAAGGTTGCAGTAGAAAGCGGCGCAGCTGTTTTAGCAGTACCAATTAAAGATACGATCAAAAAAGTTGATGGTGATTTGGTAGTGGAAACAGTTGAGCGTTCAAGCTTGTGGGCGATTCAGACCCCACAAGCTTTTCGCGTTTCTATTTTAAAAGAAGCACATGAAAAGGCGATTGTCGATACATATATAGGTACAGATGATGCTAGTTTGGTGGAACGATTAGGACAAGCTGTTCAAATCGTAGAAGGAAACTATGACAATATTAAATTAACGACACCAGAAGATTTATACTTTGCCGAAGCAATTGTGGCAAAGCGAAAAGAAAATATAGCAGATAGTAATAAATAAGTTTTGAAAAGTTTTAACATAAGCAAATGAATGGAGGAATTAAAGATGTTTCGCATAGGACAAGGGTTTGATGTTCATCAATTAGTAAGTGGAAGGCCACTGATTATCGGAGGGATAGAGATACCATATGAAAAGGGTCTTCTAGGACACTCTGATGCAGATGTTTTACTACATACGATTGCTGACGCTTGTTTGGGTGCTATTGGTGAAGGGGATATCGGAAAACATTTTCCTGATACAGATGAAGCCTTTAAAGATGCTGATTCTGCAAAATTATTGCAGCATGTATGGCAAATAGTAAAGAAAAAGGGTTATGAATTAGTGAATGCTGATTGTACGATAATGGCTCAACAGCCGAAAATGGCGCCACATATTCAAGCAATGCAAGCGAGAATTGCAGAATTGCTGGAGACAGAACAAGATAATATTAATGTAAAAGCAACAACAACAGAGAAATTAGGATTTACCGGAAGAGGAGAAGGGATTGCTTCCCAAGCAGTTGTATTGCTCCAAAAAAGAAATGTATAAATGATAACCAATTATAGAGGCGAACACCTTTTAAAGGAAAAAGCAAAGTGATAGAATAGATTAGAAAAAAGCGTAAGTAATCAAGGAGGCACAAGCATGTCTAACGAAATTCGTGTTCGTTATGCTCCAAGTCCAACAGGGCATTTGCATATAGGGAATGCGCGTACAGCGTTATTTAATTATTTATTTGCACGTAGTCAAAGCGGAAAATTTATTATCCGCATTGAAGATACGGACAAAAAAAGAAATATTGAAGGTGGAGAAGAAAGCCAATTAAAATATTTAAAATGGCTTGGAATGGATTGGGATGAAAGTACGGATGTGGGTGGAGAATACGGTCCGTATCGTCAATCTGAAAGAAATGACATTTATAAGAAGTATTACACAGAATTACTAGAAAAGGGACTTGCTTATAAGTGTTACTGTACAGAAGAGGAAATTGAAGCAGAAAGAGAAGAACAAGTAAGTAGAGGGGAAACACCTAAGTACTCTGGCAAATGTCGTCATTTAACAAAGGAACAGCAAGCGGCATTAGAAGCGGAAGGAAGACAGCCGAGTATTCGAATTCGTGTTCCTGAAAATGTTGTTTATGAATTTAATGATATGGTTAAAGGAGAAGTTTCATTCGAATCAGCAACAATTGGCGATTATGTTATTGTGAAAAAGGATGGTACTCCTACCTATAATTTTGCAGTAGCAATTGATGATCATTTAATGGATATCACACATGTATTGCGTGGAGATGATCATATTACCAATACACCAAAACAATTAATGATCTATGATGCACTAGGTTGGGACAGACCTATTTTTGGACATATGACTTTAATCGTCAATGAAAGCAGAAAGAAATTGAGTAAGCGGGATGAATCCATTATTCAATTTATTGAGCAATATGAAGAATTAGGCTATTTGCCTGAAGCATTGTTCAATTTCATTGCTTTATTAGGATGGTCTCCAGAGGGAGAAGAGGAATTATTCTCTATAGAAGAATTTATCCGCATCTTTGATCCAGCAAGGTTGTCTAAGTCTCCTGCGTTATTTGATCAAAATAAATTAGCATGGATGAATAATCAATATATCAAAAAGGCTGATTTAGAAACAGTTGTTCGTCTAGCTGTTCCTCATTTAGAGAAAGCAGGCTTAGTAAGTGAAAATCGCTCAGCTGATGAAGAGGCATGGGTAAATAATTTGGTTGGTTTATATCAAGAGCAAATGAGCTGCGGTGCTGATATTGTAAACTTATCTACGTTATTCTTCAGTGATGAATTGCAATATGATGAAGAGGCAAAAGAGGTTTTAGCTGGTGAACATGTTCCGGCTGTAGTCCAAGCATTTAAAGAAGCATTAGCTGAAATGTCAGAGTGGAGTGCAGAGCAAATTAAAGCCGCTATTAAAGTGGTTCAAAAAGCTACTGGTCAAAAGGGAAAAAACTTATTTATGCCGATACGCGTGGCTACAACGGGTCAGACACATGGTCCTGATTTACCAAAAGCGATCGAGCTATTAGGTAAAGAAAAAATTGATGCGCGATTAGCATTAATTAGTTAACATTTTGGAGAAAATATAATATAGTAGTAGGAAAGCTATATAGAAAAAACGAAGATGAGGAAAAGTAAAAAAGGAGAAGCTTATTAGAGAGAATCATCACCCGGCTGAAAGTGATTCAAGTAACCTCTTTTTTGAAGTGCGCCTCAGAGTCCTGTGTCGAAAAAGAATTTATTTTAGTAGATAGAGGCGGAACCTATCCGTTAACAGGGATGAGTGGAGATTATTGCTTAAAGGCAGTAATCTAAACAGAGTGGAACCGCGCCTAAATAAGCGTCTCTGTCTTTTAGACAGAGACGCTTTTTATATGGATAAAAAGCTTCGGTGATATCAAGGGGAAGAGACGTAGTAGTTTTACTTTTTTGGCTGGAGTTTTGGGATAAAAATGAAGTAGTAAAAAATAGGGATTAAAATGTTTTTCTTGTATATAAGATATATAGACGTTTAAAGGGAAACAGTGGTAAAGGAAATGACATCTTTTACGAGAGTGATGATTGCTAGAAAGCAGCATTGTAGTTGCAAAACAGGGGGGAGATTTGTATGTTTCGGCGCATGAAAGAGGATATTGCTGTAGTGTTTGAACAAGATCCTGCTGCAAGGAGCTCGATAGAAGTTATTTTAACTTATTCTGGGTTGCATGCTATATGGTTTCACAGAATTGCTCATTTCTTTTTTAGACACAATCGTTTTTTCTTAGCAAGAGTTATCTCGCAATTTAGCCGCTTTATGACAGGGGTGGAAATACATCCAGGAGCAAAGATCGGCAATCGTCTATTCATTGATCATGGTATGGGTGTGGTGATAGGGGAAACCTGTGAGATAGGGGATAATGTCACTATTTTTCAGGGAGTAACGCTTGGGGGAACGGGAAAAGAAAAAGGAAAAAGGCATCCAACCGTTAAAGATAATGCTCTTATTGCCTCTGGTGCAAAAGTATTAGGATCTATTGTAATTGGGGAAAATGCCAAAATTGGTGCAGGATCAGTTGTATTAAAAGATGTTCCTGCAAATTCGACTGTAGTAGGTATTCCAGGAAGAGTTAAAGTACAAGATGGTATTAAAATAAAGAAAGACTTAAATCATTGTGATTTACCAGATCCGATTGCAGATCGACTGAAAGAAATGGAATTGGAAATTAGCTATTTAAGAGAACAACTAAAAGAATTACAGGAAGAAAGGAGTTATAAGTAATGCCTATTCAAATATATAACACATTAACACGAGCAAAGGAGGATTTTGTTCCGCTAGAAGAGGGAAAGGTAAAAATGTATGTATGTGGACCAACTGTCTATAACTATATCCATATTGGAAATGCTCGCCCAGCAATTGTCTTTGATACTGTGCGCCGTTATCTAGAGTTTCGTGGATACGATGTACAATTCGTATCTAATTTTACCGATGTAGATGATAAGTTAATAAAAGCGGCCAATGAGCTAGGAGAAACGGTGCCGGTTATCGCTGACCGCTTTATTGACGCATATTTTGAAGATGTTTCCGCGTTAGGCTGCAAAAAGGCTGATTCTCATCCGCGTGTAACAGAAAATATGGATATTATTATCGATTTTATTGCAGCATTAATAGATAAAGGGTTTGCTTATGAGTCAGATGGTGACGTGTATTATCACACTAGAGCTTTTGATGGATATGGAAAGCTTTCTCATCAATCTATTGATGAACTTCGCTCAGGTGCAAGAATTGCAGTTGGGGAGAAAAAACAAGATTCATTAGATTTTGCCCTATGGAAGAAGGCAAAAGATGGCGAGATTTTCTGGGAGAGTCCTTGGGGGAAAGGGCGTCCAGGCTGGCATATTGAATGCTCTGCGATGGTGCGCAAATATTTAGGTGATACAATTGATATCCATGCAGGTGGACAGGACTTAGCATTTCCACATCATGAGAATGAAATTGCTCAGTCTGAAGCATTAACAGGTAAGACCTTTGCTAATTATTGGATGCATAATGGTTATATTAATATTGATAATGAAAAGATGTCTAAATCATTAGGGAATTTTATTACTGTAAACGATATTATTAAGATTCATGATCCACAAGTGTTAAGATTTTTTATGCTTTCTGTGCATTACCGTAATCCAATTAATTATAGCGAAGAAGTATTGGAAAATACGAGAGCAGGGTTAGAGAGAATCAGAACATCTTATGAAAATTTAAAACATCGCAGTATCGCGAGTACGGATCTTACAGATACAAATGAGGAATGGATTGCAAAAATTACCGATCTTCGAAAACAATTTGTTGATAGTATGGATGATGATTTTAACACAGCGAATGGTATTTCTGTTCTTTTTGAACTATCGAAGCAAGCAAATTATTACCTGCTTGAAAAAACCACCTCTCCTGTTGTTATTCATGCTTTTATGAATGAGTTTGAAGAATTATTTGCAGTGCTTGGTTTATCTTTATCTGCGAATGAGGAATTATTAGATGATGAAATCGAGGCGCTAATAGAAAAAAGAACGCAAGCAAGAAAGGATAGGGATTTTGTGCTTGCCGATCAAATTAGGGATCAATTAAAAGCAATGAACATCATTTTAGAAGACACCGCACAAGGTATACGATGGAAAAGAGGGTAAAAGATGCTCCTCTATGATAAAAAAGTAGATGAAAAACAATTGAACAGCCTTGCCCTTGCTTATATGGGCGATGCTGTTCTTGAAATATATGTAAGAAGACATTTATTGTATAGCGGAAAGGTGAAGCCTAATCAACTTCATCGAGAAGCGACAAAATATGTTTCAGCGAAGGGTCAGGCAAAGGTAGTGCATGGTCTTTTGGAAAAAGGATTTTTCTCTGAAGAAGAGATTGCGGTATTAAAGCGAGGGCGAAATGCGAAATCAGGCACAATTCCTAAAAATACCGATGTGCAAACCTACCGATATAGTACTGGTTTTGAAGCGGTTTTGGGTTATTTATATTTAGCGAAGCGAGAAGAGCGTCTTGAGGAAATAATCAAAGCCGCTTTTTCTATCATTGAAAGCAAATAGGAGGAGCAAAAGTGTCAAGTGACTTTATTGTTGGAAAAAATGCTGTTATTGAAGCGTTAAAATCAGAAAGAGATGTAAATAAAATACTTATTGCGGAAGGTTCCCAAAAAGGCCAAATGCAAACAGTAATTGGTTTAGCTAAACAAGCAAATGTGCTTGTTCAGTTTGTTCCTAAAAAGAAATTGGATAGCTTAGTAGACGCGAATCACCAAGGTGTAGTAGCACAAGTTGCTGCTTATCAATATGCTGAAATAGATGATTTATTTGCACTAGCAGAAAAGAAGCAGGAAACGCCTTTTTTCTTGTTGCTTGATGAAATTGAGGATCCTCATAACTTAGGATCCATCATGCGAACGGCTGATGCGGTGGGTGCTCATGGGATTATTATTCCACGGAGAAGAGCGGTTGGGTTAACAGCTACGGTTGCAAAGGCATCTACTGGTGCTATCGAGCATATTCCCGTTGCACGAGTAACAAATATGGCAAGGACGATAGAGGAACTTAAGACGAGAGGAATATGGATTGCAGGAACGGATGCAAAAGGAAGTGAAGATTATCGCAAATTTGATGGAACGATACCATTAGGATTAGTGATTGGCAGTGAAGGAAAAGGCATGGGAAGATTGATTAAGGAAAAATGCGATTTTCTTATTCATTTACCAATGGCTGGAGCTGTTACGTCTTTAAATGCTTCTGTTGCAGCGGCACTTTTAATGTATGAGGTATATCGGAAACGCCATCCGCTTGAGGGATAATAATGGACATTCTTATTGTTGACGGCTATAACATTATTGGTGCTTGGCCAGAATTAAATGCACTAAAGAATAGAGATCTTGCAGCAGCAAGAGATGCTTTAGTAGCGAAAATGGCAGAATATCAGGGCTATTCCGGATACAGAGTAATGGTTGTTTTTGATGCATACTATGTAAAAGGCACAGAGAAAAAATATAAAGATTACAAGGTGGAAGTCATTTTTACCCGTGAAAATGAAACGGCTGACGAGCGTATCGAAAAACTAGCTATTGAACTAAATAACAGAAAAACACAAATTCATGTTGCAACTTCAGATTTTACAGAGCAATGGGCTATTTTTGGACAAGGTGCCCTGCGGAAATCAGCGCGCGAATTATTGTTAGAAATGGCTGGGATGGAACAGGAAATCGGAAAAAAAGTAAAAAAAATTAAAGAAAAAAAACCAGTTGCAAAGATTCCGCTTTCAAGAGAAGTGGAAGAAATTTTCGAAAAATGGCGACGTGGAGAGAAATGAGTTGTTGACGCTCAAAAAAAGGCTAGAGTATAATGGATTTATCCATGATTGCACGGTCGGGGGGATCTGTATGAGTACTGACAGCTGGACTAAGAGTAACAAGTATATTGGAAATTATATGGAACTTGAAGATGAAGTGTTGGTGGAATTGGTGCATCAAGGGGAAAGTGATGCTTTGGATTATTTAATTCAAAAGTATCGTAACTTTGTGCGAGCTAAAGCCAGATCCTATTTCTTAATCGGAGCGGACAAAGAAGATATTGTGCAAGAGGGAATGATCGGTCTTTATAAGGCAATACGCGATTTTAAAGAGGACAAGCTTTCTTCCTTTAAGGCATTTGCTGAATTGTGTATAACAAGACAAATCATTACTGCGATCAAAACGGCCACTAGGCAGAAGCATATTCCTTTAAATTCTTATGTCTCTTTGGACAAGCCCATTTACGATGAAGAATCTGATCGAACGTTAATGGATATTATCTCTGGAGCAAAGGTTCTTGATCCAGAAGAATTGATCATTAATCAGGAAGAATATGATCACATTGAGATCAAAATGTCTGAATTATTGAGTGATTTAGAAAGAAAAGTATTGTCTCTATATCTTGATGGTCAATCTTATCAAGAAATTTCTGAGGAATTGAATAGGCATGTGAAGTCTATTGATAATGCCCTTCAGCGGGTGAAAAGAAAATTGGAGCGGTATTTAGAAATAAGAGAATTCTCGCTATAAGCGTAAAAGGTTGAAATAGCAAATATTTACTGATATTGACATCTTACGCCTGTCCATGATACAGTTTGAGAAGATATAAAGGACGTAGTAGGTGTAGGTCGAATGAGAAAAAAGATTGTATTAGCATGTGAAAAATGTGGGTCAAGAAATTATTCTACTGTGAGTAACAATGGTACAGAACGTTTAGAAGTAAAGAAATTTTGTCAAAATTGTAATGCTCATACTGTTCATAAAGAAACAAAATAATGATTTTGGATAATGCCCGCTCTTAAAGATGGAGGTAACAAAAATGCAAAGTGCTGTTAAGTATTTTCGTGAAGTTGGTAGAGAATTAAAGAAAGTTAGCTGGCCGAAAAAAAAGGAGTTAACTAATTATACACTCACAGTCCTTGTGACAGTTGTCTTTTTTGCTATCTTCTTTGCTGTTGTTGATTTAGGAATTTCCGAACTTATTCGTTTAATACTTGAATAACAGTTGTCTACTCATGGTATAATGGTAAAACGATAGGAAACATTTACAAAAGCCCGGTAACGGGTTTTTTCATTTGCTGAAAAATAAATGACTTGTTCCTTACAGATACTATAAAAAACAGCACGAAAAAAATAATGTTGCAGGGAGGGACGGACGAAGTAGTCCTCTTTTATGGAAAAAAACTGGTATGTAGTGCATACGTACTCTGGATATGAGAATAAGGTGAAAGCTAATTTAGAAAAACGGGTAGAAACAATGGCGATGCAAGATAAAATTTTTCGCGTGGTTGTACCTGAAGAAGAAGAAACAGATATCAGAAACGGTAAAACAAAAGTAGTAAAAAGAAAAGTATTCCCAGGTTATGTGTTGGTAGAAATTGTTATGACCGATGATTCTTGGTATGTCGTACGTAATACCCCTGGTGTAACTGGATTCGTTGGTTCCGCTGGGTCTGGATCAAAACCAACGCCGCTTTTACCAGAAGAAGTCCAAGTAATTCTGAAAAGAATGGGCGTAGAAGAACAAAGAATTGAAATTGAGTTTGAATTAGGAGAAACAGTAAAAGTAAATGAAGGTCCATTTGCTAATTTCACTGGTACAGTTGAGGAAATTGATAAGGATAAAGCAAAGGTTAAAGTACTAGTAAATATGTTTGGTAGAGATACTCCTGTAGAGCTCGATTTTACACAAATTGAAAAATTTTAACTAGAAAACTTGAAATGGTATTGAAAAAGTGTTACTATTTCATAGGTCAGTATATCTCATAAAGAGATAAGATATTGTCAAATTTCTTTATTTCATATAAAGACGATAAGTTGAGTGGGAGGGGAAACCCCTATTACCACATCACGGACTTTAAGGAGGTGTGTCTCGTGGCTAAAAAAGTAATTAAAGTTGTTAAATTGCAAATCCCAGCAGCTAAAGCGAATCCGGCACCACCAGTTGGTCCTGCATTGGGTCAAGCTGGCGTAAATATTATGGGATTCTGTAAGGAGTTTAACGCTCGTACAGCTGAACAAGCTGGTTTAATCATTCCTGTTGAGATTACGGTTTTCGAAGACCGTTCATTTACATTTATTACAAAAACTCCACCTGCTGCAGTTTTACTTAAAAAAGCAGCTGGTATCGAGTCTGGTTCTGGTGAACCAAATCGTAATAAAGTAGCAACTGTTAAGCGTGATAAAGTACGCGAGATTGCTGAAACAAAAATGCCTGATTTAAATGCAGCTAGTGTTGAATCTGCTATGCGCATGGTTGAAGGTACTGCCCGCAGCATGGGTATTGTTATTGAAGACTAAACCTATATATGGTTAGTGTTGATTAAGGTTGTGACGACGGTGAATCTTTAGTCGCAACCTTAATTCGTGGGAGGTAATTCCGCTAAAACCACAATTCAAGGAGGAAATATAGTTATGGCTAAAAAAGGTAAGAAGTATTTAGAAGCTATCAAACTTGTTGATCGTACTAAAGCTTACCCAATTCAAGAAGCAATTGAGTTAGTGAAAAAAACTAGCACTACAAAATTTGATGCATCAGTTGAAGTTGCTTTCCGTCTAGGAGTAGATCCTAAGAAGGCAGACCAACAAATCCGTGGAGCAGTAGTTCTTCCAAACGGTACTGGTAAAACTCAACGCGTTTTAGTTTTCGCTAAAGGTGAAAAATTAAAAGAAGCAGAAGCAGCAGGTGCGGACTATGTAGGCGATGCTGAATATATAAATAAAATCCAACAAGGTTGGTTTGATTTTGACGTAATCGTTGCAACTCCAGATATGATGGGTGAAGTTGGTAAACTTGGTCGTGTATTAGGACCTAAAGGTTTAATGCCAAACCCTAAAACTGGTACAGTTACATTTGATGTAACAAAAGCAGTTAACGAAATCAAAGCTGGTAAAGTAGAATACCGTGTAGACAAAGCTGGTAACGTACATGTTCCAATCGGTAAAGTTTCTTTCGATGAAACTAAACTAGTTGAGAACTTCAAAACTATCTTTGATACAATGTCAAAAGCAAAACCAGCTGCTGCAAAAGGTACTTACATGAAGAACGTATCTGTTACTTCAACAATGGGACCTGGCGTAAAAGTAGATCCATCTACTGTTTGATAAAAATTGGTATTTGACAAAATAAGATGGATAGCATATACTTCATCTTGTTGAAAAAATAAATAACATTTGTACCGTAGACAGTAGGTGCTAATTTTTTAGCTTAATTTCCTGCCGAGGTAATACGATAGATTATTTGATCAGTTGTGAGAACGACTATTGTATACACCTCCATGTCTGAAAGATATGGAGGATTTTATTTGTCGGTATGAATGTAGAAATTCTACAGGAGGTGTAAAGATGAGCAGCGTAATCGAACAAAAGAAACAAATAGTATCTGATATTGCGGAGAAATTCAAAGCAAGTAAATCAACTATCGTTGTTGACTACCGTGGTTTGACTGTTTCAGAAGTAACTGAACTTCGTAAACAACTTCGTGATGCAGGAATCGAGTTTAAAGTTTTCAAAAACTCTTTAACTCGCCGTGCTGCAGAATCTGTTGAATTAGCAGGTTTAAACGAATCCTTAACTGGTCCAAACGCTATTGCGTTCAGTAATGAGGATGTTGTTGCACCAGCAAAAATTCTAAATGACTTCGCTAAAAACCATGAAGCATTAGAAATTAAAGCGGGAGTAATCGAAGGGAACTTAGCAACAGTTGAAGAAGTAAAAGCTCTAGCTGAACTTCCATCACGCGAAGGTTTACTTTCTATGTTACTCAGCGTTCTTCAAGCACCAATCCGCAACCTTGCTCTTGCTACAAAAGCAGTTGCAGATCAAAAAGAAGAACAAGGCGCATAATCTTTTATACGGAAACGTATCATAAAACCCCAAAAAACAAGGAGGAAACATATAATGTCTAAAGAACAAATCTTAGAAGCAGTTAAAAATATGACTGTTTTAGAATTAAACGATTTAGTAAAAGCAATTGAAGAAGAATTTGGAGTAACTGCTGCTGCTCCTGTAGCTGTAGCTGCAGGTGGCGGAGAAGCTGCTGCTGAAAAATCTGAGTTTGATGTAGTTCTTGCATCTGCTGGAGATCAAAAAATCAAAGTTATCAAAGTTGTACGTGAAATCACAGGTCTTGGTCTTAAAGAAGCAAAAGAACTTGTTGACAACACTCCAAAAGCAGTTAAAGAAGGAGCTTCTAAAGAAGAAGCTGAAGAAATCAAAGCTAAACTTGAAGAAGTTGGAGCTAACGTTGAAGTTAAGTAATGTTAGTTAAAAAGAAGCTCGCTATTTTAGCGGGCTTTTTTTTCCTGAAAGTGAGAAGGACTTAAGAAAAGTTAGCCGCAATTTACCAAGTTAGAAGTGAAATATGAACTGCTGGGAGAATTATCTTCTAAGGAGTCTCTAAATAAGCTACTGTTGGTATATGATAGCTTTAGGATAAGTCGTCTGCGCTTTTTTATTGATTACAATCTAAGTTTTGTAGTCAATCCTCAAGTAGTCTTCCTTAAATAAATTCTCCTAAGGAGGTGTTCGTATGACGGAACATTATTATTCCCGAACCCAAAATGTAAATAGCGATCCAAATTACTGGAATTTTACGCTTAAAGGTAATACAATACGTTTTAAAACAGATAATGGAGTCTTTTCTAAAAAGGAAGTGGACTTTGGATCCAGATTATTGATAGAGACGTATACCTTGCCTGATTTAGATGGAGATATATTAGATGTAGGTTGTGGATATGGCCCGATAGGTTTATCTATTGCGAAGACTTCCCCAAATAGAATGGTCCATATGGTTGATGTTAATTTACGTGCTATTGAATTAGCAGAAGAAAATGCCAGACAAAACGGCGTTGAAAATGTTCGTATTTATGAAAGTGATCGACTTCTTCGTGTAAAGGGAAAAAAATTTGCCTCTATTTTAACCAATCCGCCAATAAGAGCGGGGAAGAAAGTAGTTCATGATATTTTTGAGCAAAGCTATGACTGCTTAGTACCTAATGGGGAATTATGGGTTGTGATTCAAAAGAAACAAGGAGCACCCTCTGCTATTGCAAAATTAGAAGAATTCTTTAAAGAGGTAAACGTAGTAGAAAAGAAAAAAGGCTATTTTATAATTCAAGCAAAAAAGATTGACTAGTCCTTTTTGTTGTGATAGCATTGTATAATGCCAATATAATATTTTTCTGAAACTCGCAATTTTATCTAAGTTACTGTATAAAATTGGTGTAAGAAGGAAAAACTAACAGAATAATATTAGAAATATGAAAATGTGGTTTTTTGATTGGAAAACCCTTTTTCTTTTTGTCTTATAAAAATGGGTCTAATATCCTTTTTTATAAGATGTTAATAGATGTACTATAACGTTTGATTTGAGGGGTGAATCAGTTGACAGGTCAACTTGTTCAGTATGGACGACACCGCCAGCGGAGAAGCTACGCACGAATTAGTGAGGTTTTAGAATTACCAAATCTTATTGAAATCCAAACCTCTTCCTATCAATGGTTTTTAGATGAGGGATTGCGAGAAATGTTCCAGGACATTTCACCTATTGAAGATTTTACTGGCAATTTATCACTTGATTTCATTGATTATAGCTTAGGAGATCCTAAGTATTCAGTGGAAGAATCGAAAGAGCGAGATGTTACATATTCTGCACCTTTGCGTGTGAAGGTTCGTCTTGTGAATAAAGAAACAGGAGAAGTAAAAGACCAAGATGTATTCATGGGTGATTTCCCGCTTATGACTGAAACTGGTACTTTTGTTATTAATGGTGCGGAACGGGTTATCGTTTCTCAATTAGTACGTTCTCCAAGTGTTTATTATAATGGAAAACTTGATAAGAACGGTAAAAAAGGATTTACTGCTACAGTAATTCCTAACCGTGGAGCATGGCTAGAGTATGAAACAGATGCAAAGGATGTAGTATATGTACGTATTGATCGTACACGTAAACTTCCTGTTACTGTTCTGTTACGCGCTTTAGGATTTGGTTCCGATCAAGAGATTATTGAATTGATTGGTGACAATGAGTATTTGCGTAACACTTTAGAAAAAGATAACACAGAAGGAACAGACAAAGCGCTATTAGAAATTTATGAGCGTCTTCGTCCGGGAGAACCACCTACTGTGGAAAATGCAAAAAGTTTATTGGTATCAAGATTTTTCGATCCAAAAAGATACGATCTTGCGAATGTAGGTCGTTATAAAATTAATAAAAAGCTTCATATTAAAAATAGATTATTTAATCAGCGTTTAGCAGAAACATTAGTGGATCCTGAAACTGGCGAGATTATCGCTGAAAAAGGAACTCTTTTAGATCGCCGTGCGCTTGACCGTATTATTCCTAATCTAGAAAACAATATCGGCTTTAAAAAGCTGAGCCCATATGGCGGAGTATTAGAAGATGATGTTGTTGTACAATCGGTGAAAATATATTCACCACTAGATGAAGGGGATAAAGAAATTAATGTTATTAGTAATGCATATGTAGAAGAAGCTGTGAAAAACATCTCTCCTTCAGATATCATTGCTTCTATCAGTTATTTCTTTAATTTATTGCATGGAGTAGGTCTAACAGATGATATTGACCATTTAGGTAACAGACGTCTTCGTTCTGTAGGCGAATTGTTGCAAAACCAATTCCGTATTGGTTTATCTAGAATGGAGCGTGTTGTTCGCGAAAGAATGTCTATTCAAGACACGAATACTATTACACCGCAGCAGCTAATTAATATCAGACCTGTTATTGCATCTATCAAAGAATTCTTTGGAAGCTCTCAGCTTTCTCAATTCATGGACCAAACAAATCCATTAGCAGAATTAACACACAAACGTCGTTTGTCTGCATTAGGACCTGGTGGTTTAACAAGAGAGCGTGCAGGAATGGAAGTTCGTGACGTTCACTATTCTCACTATGGCCGTATGTGTCCGATTGAAACACCTGAGGGGCCAAACATTGGTTTGATTAACTCCTTATCTTCTTATGCAAAAGTAAATCGTTTCGGATTTATCGAAACACCGTACAGACGTGTTGATCCTGAGACAGGTAAAGTATCGTCGCGAATAGATTATTTAACAGCTGATGAACAAGATAACTATGTTGTTGCCCAAGCGAACGCTCGTTTAGGTGAAGATGGTTCCTTCTTAGATGAAGATGTTGTAGCACGTTTCCGTGATGAGAACGTTGTTGTTAAGCGTGATCGTGTAGACTATATGGACGTATCTCCAAAGCAGGTTGTATCTGCTGCGACAGCGTGTATCCCATTCTTAGAAAATGATGACTCTAACCGTGCCTTAATGGGTGCGAACATGCAGCGTCAAGCAGTACCTTTAATGCAGCCGGAAGCTCCAAGAGTAGGAACTGGAATGGAATATGTTTCAGGAAAAGACTCAGGTGCAGCTGTTATCTGTAAGCATCCTGGTATTGTTGAACATGTAGAAGCACGTGAAGTGTGGGTTAGACGTATTTCTGAAGTAGATGGTCAAGAAGTAAAAGGAAATCTTGATAAATATAAAATGCTTAAGTTTGTTCGTTCAAACCAAGGTACTTGTTATAATCAACGCCCGATTGTTGCTGTAGGTGATAAAGTAACAAAAGGCGAGGTTTTAGCAGATGGTCCTTCTATGGAACTTGGTGAATTAGCCCTTGGACGTAACGTATTAGTTGCCTTTATGACATGGGACGGATACAACTACGAGGATGCTATTATCATGAGCGAACGCTTGGTAAAAGATGATGTTTATACTTCTATTCATATTGAAGAATATGAATCAGAATCTCGTGATACAAAATTAGGACCGGAAGAAATTACGCGTGATATTCCGAATGTCGGAGAAGATGCTTTACGCAACTTAGATGATCGCGGAATTATTCGCATCGGTGCTGAAGTAAAAGATGGTGACTTGCTTGTTGGTAAAGTTACACCTAAAGGGGTAACTGAATTAACAGCAGAAGAACGATTATTACATGCTATCTTTGGTGAAAAAGCACGTGAAGTACGTGATACAAGTTTACGTGTTCCACATGGCGGCGGCGGTATCGTCCACGATGTTAAAGTCTTCAATAGAGAAGATGGAGACGAATTACCACCAGGTGTTAACCAATTAGTACGTGTATATATTGTTCAAAAACGTAAAATCCATGAAGGCGATAAGATGGCAGGTCGTCACGGTAATAAAGGGGTTATCTCCCGAATTCTACCTGAAGAAGATATGCCATACTTACCAGACGGAACACCAGTTGATATCATGTTAAATCCACTAGGTGTACCATCACGTATGAATATCGGTCAGGTGTTAGAATTGCATCTTGGAATGGCTGCAAGAAGCTTAAATATCCATGTTGCATCTCCAGTATTCGATGGTGCTCGTGAGGAAGATGTATGGGAAACAATTAGAGAAGCCGGAATGGCGCAAGATGCGAAAACAGTACTATATGACGGACGTTCAGGTGAACCTTTTGATAACCGTGTATCCGTTGGAGTTATGTATATGATCAAACTTGCTCATATGGTTGATGATAAGCTACATGCTCGTTCAACAGGACCATATTCTTTAGTAACGCAACAACCACTAGGAGGAAAAGCTCAATTCGGTGGTCAGCGTTTTGGAGAGATGGAGGTTTGGGCGCTTGAGGCTTATGGAGCTGCTTATACTTTACAAGAAATTCTTACTGTTAAATCAGATGACGTTGTTGGTCGTGTGAAAACATATGAAGCTATTGTTAAAGGAGAAAACGTTCCAGAACCTGGAGTTCCTGAATCATTCCGCGTATTAATGAAAGAGTTGCAAAGTTTAGGGTTAGATGTAAAAATCTTATCTAGCACGGAAGAAGAAATTGAAATGAGAGACACAGACGATGATGATGATATTCATCAAGCTGAATCTCTGACAATTGTTTCCGAAACACAAGAGCCTGAGTCAGAAAAGGTAGGCATGCAAGAATAATAAAGTAATGAACATGGCCTGTCTAAAAACGAAAGGGTCAGACTCCACTGCGAAGACATCTAAATAGAAGATCCTTTTATATCTTTTAAAATAGATTATTCAAGTGAAGTCAGACCCTTTTGTGACGGCCTGTCTTTGATTATATAAGTTTTTAGAAGTTTTTAAGTAAGGCAAAAGCCTGAAGATCGAAAGGGAGGTAGGACCCTTGTTGGATGTTAATAATTTTGAATATATGAAAATAGGCCTAGCTTCGCCAGATAAAATCCGTTCATGGTCATTTGGTGAAGTTAAAAAGCCAGAAACAATTAACTATCGTACTTTAAAACCGGAAAAAGATGGCTTGTTCTGTGAGCGTATTTTTGGTCCTACAAAAGACTGGGAATGTCACTGTGGTAAATACAAGCGTGTTAGATACAAAGGAGTAGTCTGTGACCGTTGTGGAGTAGAAGTTACCCGTGCAAAGGTTCGTCGTGAACGTATGGGACACATTGAATTAGCGGCTCCAGTATCACATATTTGGTATTTCAAAGGAATCCCAAGCCGTATGGGTCTAGTGTTAGATATGTCTCCACGTGCACTGGAAGAAGTTATTTACTTTGCTTCTTATGTTGTAACAGATCCAGGTGACACTGCTCTTGAGAAGAAACAACTTCTTTCAGAGAAAGAGTATAGAGCATACCGTGATAAATACGGTGTGAAGTTCCAAGCTTCAATGGGTGCTGAATCTATTAAGAAGTTATTATCAGATATTGATTTAAATAAAGAAGTAGATGCTTTAAAGGAAGAATTAAAAACGGCACAAGGGCAAAGAAGAACTCGTGCGATTAAAAGACTAGAAGTATTAGAAGCGTTCCGTGGTTCTGGGAATGAGCCTTCTTGGATGATTCTTGACGTACTTCCAGTGATTCCTCCAGAATTGCGCCCGATGGTTCAATTAGATGGTGGCCGCTTTGCGACTTCTGACCTAAATGATTTATACCGCCGTGTTATTAACCGTAATAATCGTCTGAAAAGATTATTAGACTTAGGTGCACCAAGCATTATCGTGCAAAACGAAAAACGTATGCTCCAAGAAGCTGTAGATGCGTTGATTGATAATGGCCGTCGTGGACGACCGGTAACTGGTCCTGGTAATAGACCACTTAAATCATTGTCACATATGCTTAAAGGTAAACAAGGGCGTTTCCGTCAAAACTTATTAGGAAAACGTGTTGATTACTCTGGGCGTTCTGTTATTGTTGTAGGTCCGAACTTAAAGATGTATCAATGTGGTCTGCCTAGAGAAATGGCGATTGAATTATTTAAGCCTTTCGTAATGAAAGAGTTAGTAGAAAAGGGTATTGCTCACAATATCAAATCTGCGAAAAGAAAAATCGAAAGACTTCAACCGGAAGTTTGGGATGTGCTGGAAGAAGTTATTAAGGAGCACCCTGTTTTACTTAACCGTGCACCGACTTTACACAGATTAGGTATTCAAGCATTTGAACCAACACTAGTAGAAGGCCGTGCAATTCGTCTTCATCCGTTAGTATGTACAGCTTACAACGCGGACTTTGACGGAGACCAAATGGCGGTTCACGTTCCATTATCATCTGAAGCACAAGCAGAAGCTCGTTTACTTATGCTTGCGGCTCAAAACATCTTGAACCCTAAAGATGGTAAGCCAGTTGTTACTCCTTCACAAGATATGGTATTAGGAAACTACTACCTAACATTAGAGCGTGAGGGTGCAGTTGGAGAAGGTATGATCTTCAATGATACAAATGAGGCTTTATTAGCTTATCAAAATGGTTACGTGCATCTACACACTCGTGTGGCAGTACGTGCTAGTTCTTTAAATAACGAAACATTTACAGAAGAACAGAATAAACAATTGTTATTAACAACAGTAGGTAAGTTAGTGTTCAATGAAATTTTACCAAAATCTTTCCCGTACATTAACGAACCAACGAAAACAAACTTAGAAGAAAAAACTCCTGAAAGATACTTTGTTGAGCCAGGTGTAGATGTACCTGCCGCAATTAGGGAGCTGCCAATTATCGAACCGTTCAAAAAGAAAATTTTAGGTAATATAATTGCTGAAGTATTTAAACGTTTCAAGATAACGGAAACTTCTAAGATGTTGGACAGAATGAAAGACTTAGGATTTAAGCATTCTACTAAAGCTGGTATTACTGTTGGTGTAGCTGACATTGTAGTATTAGGCGAAAAACAAGAAATTATCGAAGAAGCACAAAGTAAAGTAGATAATGTAATGAAACAGTTTAGACGTGGATTAATCACAGAAGAAGAGCGCTATGATCGCGTTATTTCTATCTGGAGTGCTGCAAAAGATACTATCCAGGCAAAACTGATGAAATCTTTAGATAAACGTAATCCAATCTTTATGATGAGTGACTCTGGAGCCCGTGGTAATGCATCTAACTTCACACAGCTTGCTGGTATGCGTGGTTTGATGGCCAACCCGGCTGGTAGAATCATCGAATTACCGATTATCTCAAGTTTCCGTGAAGGTTTAACTGTATTAGAGTACTTTATCTCTACACATGGTGCGCGTAAAGGTCTTGCCGATACAGCACTGAAAACAGCAGACTCTGGTTACTTAACTCGTCGTCTTGTTGACGTAGCACAGGATGTCATTGTTCGTGAGGATGATTGTGGTACGGACAGAGGATTATTAGTTTCTGCGCTTAAAGAAGGTACAGAAATTATCGAATCACTAGATGAGCGTTTAATCGGAAGATATGCAAGAAGATCAATTAAACACCCAGAAACGAATGAAGTTATTGTTCCAGAAAATGGACTTATTACAGAAGATTTAGCAGTAGAAATTGTTGAAGCTAATATCGAAGAAGTATGGATCCGTTCTGCGTTTACATGTAATACTCGTCATGGTGTATGTAAAAAATGTTATGGTCGCAACCTAGCAACTGGTCAAGAAGTGGAAGTAGGAGAAGCTGTTGGTATTATTGCAGCACAATCTATCGGGGAACCGGGTACACAGTTAACAATGCGTACATTCCATACTGGTGGGGTTGCTGGAGACGATATCACACAAGGTTTACCTCGTATCCAAGAAATATTCGAAGCTCGTAATCCAAAAGGGCAAGCGGTTATTACGGAAATGGCAGGGGTTGTTGTTGGTATCAACGAAGGCAGAGACCGTCAACATGAGATTGTTGTTCAAGGTGAATTAGAAACTAGAACATATACTGCTCCTTATACAGCAAGGCTTAAAGTAAAAGTTGATGATGTAGTAGAGCAAGGGCAGGAATTAACAGAAGGTTCTATTGATCCGAAAGAATTAATTAAAGTGAAAAACGTTACAGCAGTACAAGAATATCTACTTCGTGAAGTACAAAAGGTTTATCGTATGCAAGGGGTAGAAATTGGTGATAAACACGTAGAAGTAATGGTTCGCCAAATGCTTCGCAAAATCAGAGTAGTAGACGCTGGTGAGACAGATGTATTACCAGGTACTCTATTAGATATTCACCAATTCACTGATGCAAACGCAAAAGCTTTAAGAGAAGGAAAACTTCCTGCAACAGGAAGACCGGTATTACTTGGTATCACAAAAGCATCTTTGGAAACAGATTCATTCTTATCAGCTGCATCTTTCCAAGAAACTACAAGAGTTCTGACAGATGCTGCGATTAAAGGTAAACGCGATGAATTACTAGGATTGAAAGAGAATGTAATTATTGGTAAATTAGTTCCTGCTGGTACTGGTATGCCAAGATATCGTCATGCTGAACCTATTACTGCAGAAGAACTGACAGAAGAGTCTGTTACTGTAGAGTAATAGCGATAAATTAGAATCTTTCCTAAAAAGTCATATGGTTATTATGTTGACCTATCTATCATTTATGAATTAATAGATAGGTCAACATCCATAGCTTTGATAAACAGATCTAGGTATTAAAGGAAAGTTTTTTAGGAAAATAATTGACATCTAATTTTATAGATGATACTATATCAAAGGTGCTCCTATTCACCTGTTGCTTTGGAGGATATAAAAATGTCTTATGAAAAAGTACGACAGGCAAGTAAAATAGTAGTAGGAACAAAGCAAACAGTAAAAGCGTTAAAAAAAGGGATTGCAACTGAGGTTATCGTTGCAGAGGATGCCGATCCGATGATCATTAGAAAGGTATCTGAGGTAGCTGAAGAAGTGAATATTCCTATTATACTTGTTGAATCCATGAAGAAGCTTGGCGAATCATGCGGAATAGAAGTAGGCGCAGCAACTGTTGCCATAATTATTTAAAACTGTTTTTATGGAATTAACCATGAGAACTTTGTTTTTGCCCTAATATGAACCACCTGGATGTGTGGGCTTCAAACATAAAGGAAGGGAGGAAAAAGAAATGCCAACAATTAACCAATTAGTGCGCAAGCCTCGTCAATCTACTGAAGAGAAGTCGAAGTCTCCTGCGTTAAACAAAGGTTATAACAGTTTCAAAAAAGCACAAACAAACGTATCTTCACCTCAAAAACGTGGGGTATGTACTCGTGTTGGTACAATGACACCGAAAAAACCAAACTCTGCATTACGTAAATATGCACGTGTTCGTTTAACAAACGGTATCGAAGTAACAGCATACATTCCTGGTATTGGTCACAACCTACAAGAACATAGTGTTGTACTAATCCGTGGAGGACGTGTAAAAGACTTACCGGGGGTACGTTATCATATCGTACGCGGTGCGCTTGATACTGCTGGAGTTAACAACCGTATGCAAGGTCGTTCTAAATACGGTACTAAAAAACCAAAAGCAGCAAAAAAATAATAAAATAGAATTTATAGCATAATTGAAAGGAGGAAATCAAATGCCACGTAAAGGTCCTGTAGCAAAAAGAGACGTATTACCAGATCCGATTTACAATTCAAAGCTTGTATCTCGTTTAATCAACAAAATGATGATTGATGGTAAAAGAGGGAAATCGCAAGCTATCCTATATTCAGCATTCGAAATCGTTGCTGAGCGTTCTGGAAAAGAAGCGATTGAAGTATTTGATCAAGCATTAAAGAATATCATGCCAGTTCTTGAAGTAAGAGCACGCCGTGTTGGTGGTTCTAACTATCAAGTTCCAGTGGAGGTTCGTCCTGAAAGACGTACTACTTTAGGTCTTCGCTGGTTAGTTAACTATGCTCGTCTTCGCGGAGAGAAAACAATGGAAGAGAGATTAGCTAACGAAATCTTAGATGCAGCTAACAACACTGGTGCATCAGTTAAGAAACGTGAAGATACACACAAAATGGCAGAAGCGAACAAAGCGTTTGCTCACTACCGTTGGTAATATTATAATTTACAAAAATACTTTCATTATGAAAGGAGAAAGACCAAATGGCAAGAGAGTTCTCCTTAGAAAACACTCGTAATATTGGTATCATGGCACATATTGATGCTGGTAAAACGACTACAACTGAGCGTGTACTTTACTACACTGGTCGTATCCACAAAATTGGTGAAACTCACGAAGGTGCATCTCAAATGGACTGGATGGAGCAAGAACAAGAGCGTGGAATTACCATCACATCAGCAGCAACAACTGCACAATGGAAAGGTAACCGTGTAAACATCATCGATACTCCAGGACACGTAGACTTCACTGTTGAAGTTGAACGTTCCCTACGCGTACTTGATGGTGCTGTTGCAGTACTTGATGCACAATCTGGTGTTGAACCACAAACAGAAACAGTTTGGCGTCAAGCTACAACATATGGTGTACCTCGTGTAGTATTCGTAAACAAAATGGATAAAATCGGTGCAGACTTCCTTTATTCATTAAAAACTTTACATGAACGTTTACAAGCAAACGCTCATGCAATTCAACTACCAATTGGTGCTGAAGATCAATTCGAAGGTATCATTGACTTAGTTGAAATGAAAGCAACTTTCTACGGAAATGACCTAGGAACAGATATTCAAGAACGTGAAATTCCAGAAGACTACAGAGAGTTAGCAGAAGAATACCATGAGAAATTGGTTGAGGCTGTAGCTGAACTTGATGAAGAGTTAATGGAAAAATATCTTGGTGGTGAGGAAATCACTACTGATGAATTAAAAGCTGCTATCCGTAAAGGTACAGTTAACGTTGAATTCTACCCAGTAATCTGTGGTTCAGCTTTCAAAAACAAAGGTGTACAAAAAATGCTTGATGCTGTTATTGAGTACTTACCATCTCCATTAGACGTACCTGCAATTAAAGGTACTGCTCCTGATTCAGATGAAGTAATCGAAAAGCACTCAAGTGATGATGAGCCATTCGCTGCTCTTGCGTTCAAAGTAATGACAGATCCATTCGTTGGTAAACTGACATTCTTCCGTGTATACTCTGGTACATTGAGCTCTGGTTCATATGTACAAAACTCTACAAAAGGTAAGCGTGAGCGCGTAGGACGTATTCTGCAAATGCACGCAAACAGCCGTCAAGAGATTACAGAAGTATATGCTGGTGATATCGCAGCGGCTGTAGGTTTAAAAGATACTACTACTGGAGATACTCTATGTGATGAAAAGGATTTAGTAATCTTAGAATCAATGGAATTCCCAGAGCCGGTTATCGAATTGTCTATTGAACCTAAATCAAAAGCTGACCAAGATAAAATGACAACTGCACTACAAAAATTACAAGAAGAAGATCCAACGTTCCGTGCGCATACTAACCAGGAGACTGGTCAAGTTATCATCGCTGGTATGGGTGAACTTCACTTAGATATTCTTGTAGATCGTATGCGTCGTGAATTCAAAGTTGAAGCTAATGTTGGTGCTCCTCAGGTTGCTTACCGTGAAACATTCCGTTCTTCTGCAGCAGTTGAAGGGAAATTCACACGTCAATCTGGTGGACGTGGACAATATGGACACGTTTGGATTGAGTTCTCACCAAATGAAGAAGGTAAAGGATTCGAATTTGAAAATGCTATCGTCGGTGGTGTTGTTCCACGTGAATACATCGCTCCAGTTCAAGCTGGTTTAGAAGATGCGTTACAAAGAGGAGTGCTTGCTGGTTATCCAATGGTAGACATCAAAGCTAAATTATTTGATGGATCATACCATGATGTTGACTCATCTGAAATGGCGTTCAAAATCGCTGCTTCAATGGCATTGAAAAATGCAGCATCTAAATGTAATCCTGTAATTCTTGAGCCTGTTATGAAGGTAGAAGTTATCATTCCAGAAGAATACATGGGTGATATCATGGGTAATATCACTTCACGTCGTGGACGTGTTGAAGGTATGGAAGCTCGTGGTAACGCACAAGTTGTTCGTGCGATGGTTCCTCTTTCTGAAATGTTTGGTTATGCTACGACATTACGTTCAAGCACGCAAGGTCGTGGAGTATTCTCAATGGTGTTTGATCACTATGAAGAAGTACCAAAATCAATCTCTGAAGAGATCATCAAAAAAAATAAAGGGTAATTGTTGATTTTACCTTTTTAATGAAGTATAACTACTATGTAGGCAATAAAGCTGTGATCATTAATCACAGCTCTATAAAAATACTTATTTTTTACAAATCAAAGGAGGATTTTCCTAATGGCAAAAGCTAAATACGATCGTTCTAAGCCACACGTAAATATTGGAACAATTGGTCACGTTGACCATGGTAAAACTACATTAACAGCTGCTATCACAACTGTACTTTCTAAAGTTGGTGGCGGTGAAGCTCGCGGTTATGATCAAATCGACGCTGCTCCAGAAGAGCGTGAGCGTGGAATCACAATCTCTACTGCACACGTTGAGTACGAAACTGCTACTCGTCACTATGCACACGTTGACTGCCCAGGACATGCTGACTATGTTAAAAACATGATCACTGGTGCTGCTCAAATGGATGGCGGTATCTTAGTAGTATCTGCTACTGATGGTCCAATGCCACAAACTCGTGAGCACATCCTTCTTTCTCGTCAAGTTGGTGTACCTCACTTAGTAGTATTCTTAAACAAATGTGATATGGTTGATGACGAAGAACTATTAGAATTAGTAGAAATGGAAGTACGCGACCTATTATCAGAATATGAATTCCCTGGTGATGATATTCCTGTAATTAAAGGTTCTGCTCTTAAAGCTCTTGAAGGAGATGCTGCTTGGGAAGAAAAAATCACTGAGCTTATGGCTGCAGTTGATGAATATATCCCAACTCCAACTCGTGACACTGACAAACCATTCATGATGCCAGTTGAGGATGTATTCTCAATTACTGGTCGTGGTACAGTTGCAACTGGTCGTGTTGAGCGTGGACAAGTTAAAGTTGGTGACGTTGTAGACATCATCGGTTTAGCTGAAGAGAAAAAATCAACTACTGTAACTGGTGTTGAAATGTTCCGTAAATTACTTGATTATGCTGAAGCTGGAGATAACATTGGTGCACTTCTTCGTGGGGTTGCTCGTGAAGAAATCCAACGTGGTCAAGTATTAGCAAAACCAGGTACAATTACTCCACACGTAAAATTCAAAGCTGAAGTTTACGTATTATCAAAAGAAGAAGGTGGACGTCACACTCCATTCTTCACTAACTACCGTCCTCAGTTCTACTTCCGTACAACTGATGTAACTGGTATTTGTAACTTACCTGAAGGCGTAGAAATGGTTATGCCTGGTGACAACATTGAAATGGATGTTGAATTAATTTCTTCTATCGCTATCGAAGAAGGAACTAAATTCTCTATTCGTGAAGGTGGACGTACAGTAGGCGCTGGTGTAGTTGCTACTATCGTTGAATAATAACCTTTGATAAAAACAAGCTGATTCGTCAGCTTGTTTTTTTGTAATTAAATCTATTGTTATTAAAATTGATACAGGTATGTAAATGGTAATTTTAATATTTGAAGATAGAGATAAATGTTAGTCGAAGTAAATATGTTTAATTATTAAGGTTAGCTATAATAGATAGAGTTATTAATATAGAAGAAAGTGGTTTTCCAAAATCTTTCTATATAATCTTTTACTACTTTTTGTTAGAATATAAAAGTCTTACTAATAGTTTTCTTAAATCTAAATGGTTCATTACCAATTGACTGACAATTATACATTGGGTTGAAATATGATCATGGAATATGTATAATAATCTGAGTGTACTAAAACGAAAGAAAAATAATAAATGTTGTTGCTTTTCTAGGCGTTTTTATGTATAATAGACAATGTTGGTCTTTGACTTGCGATGATGTGGGAGGTTGCTGACACACCCGGCCGCTTTGCCATGGCGAGTGTGTGGGAAATTCCTGCGGAGAATGTCTATTCTAAAATAGGCGAAAAGGAGGGAAAATAATGGCAAAACAAAAAATTCGTATTCGTTTAAAAGCGTATGATCATAGAATTTTAGATCAATCAGCTGAGAAAATCGTTGAAACTGCAAAACGTTCTGGTGCTGCTGTATCTGGACCGATTCCGTTACCAACAGAGAAGTCTATATACACAATCCTACGTGCGGTTCATAAATATAAAGATTCTCGTGAACAGTTTGAAATGCGTACGCATAAACGTCTAATCGACATCGTGAACCCAACTCCACAAACAGTTGATTCACTAATGCGTCTGGATTTACCGTCAGGTGTAGATATCGAAATTAAATTATAATTGAAATAAACATTTAAACAATCAGGAGGTGTGACTTAAATGACCAAAGGAATCTTAGGAAGAAAAATAGGTATGACTCAAGTATTCGCTGATAACGGCAATCTTATCCCTGTAACAGTAGTGGAAGCTGCTGAAAACGTTGTTCTTCAAAAGAAAACTGTTGAAGCTGATGGCTATGCAGCAGTACAAATCGGTTTTGAAAACAAACGTGAAAAGTTAGCTAACAAACCTGAACAAGGACATGTTGCTAAAGCAAGTACTGCTCCTAAGCGCTTCGTTCGTGAATTTAGAGATGTTAGCGTGGAAGAGTATGAGGTTGGTCAAGAAGTCAATGTAAGTATTTTCGCTGAAGGCGATATAGTGGATGTAACAGGTATCTCTAAAGGGAAAGGTTTCCAAGGTTCAATCAAGCGCCATGGACAATCTCGCGGACCAATGGCTCACGGTTCTCGTTACCATCGTCGTCCAGGTTCAATGGGACCTGTAGCGCCAAACCGTGTATTCAAAGGTAAAGCATTACCAGGACGTATGGGTGGAGAACAGATTACTGTTCAAAACTTAGAAATTGTTAAAGTGGATGCAGAGCGCAATCTACTATTAATCAAAGGTAATGTACCTGGAGCTAGAAAAGCTTTATTAAAAATTAAAACTGCTGTTAAAGCATAATTATTAATCTGGAAAGGAGGAAATAAGAATGCCTAAAGTTGCATTATTCAACCAAGACGGTAAGCAAGCTGGAGATATCGAATTAAATGAATCAGTATTTGGTATCGAGCCTAACAAAAGTGTTTTATTTGAAGCAGTTGTTATGCAAAGAGCTTCTTTACGTCAAGGAACTCATAAAACTAAAATTCGTTCTGAGGTTGCTGGTGGTGGACGTAAGCCATGGCGCCAAAAAGGTACAGGACGTGCACGTCAAGGATCTATCAGATCTCCACAATGGCGTGGTGGTGGTACGGTATTTGGACCGGTACCGCGTAGCTACAGCTATAAATTACCTAAAAAAGTTCGTAGATTAGCAATTAAGTCTGCATTATCTACTAAAGTATTAGAAGAAAATATTTTAGTATTACAAAGCCTTGCTTTTGAGGCACCTAAAACTAAAGATTTCAAAGCCGTATTAGGTAATCTTTCTGTAGAAAAGAAAGCATTAATCGTTACAGCTGACCTTGATGAAAACGTAGCATTATCTGCTCGTAACATCCCGGGGGTAACAGTTGTTACTGCTTCTGGAATTACAGTATTAGATGTTTTAAACCATGATAAATTAATCATGACAAAAGCAGCGGTTGAAAAAGTAGAGGAGGTGCTTGCATAATGGATGCACGCGATACGATTAAGCGCCCCGTTATCACTGAACGTTCTACTGATTTAATGGTTGATAAAAAATACACGTTTGAAGTTGATGTAAGAGCTAATAAAACTCAAGTTAAAGATGCTGTTGAAGAAATCTTTGGCGTTAAAGTTGAAAAAGTTAACATCATGAACTACAAAGGTAAATTCAAGCGTATGGGACGTTTTGGTGGATACACAAACAAACGTCGTAAGGCAATTGTTAAATTAACAGCTGACAGCAAAGAAATCGAATTCTTTGAAGCTTAATAATAATATTTAGAAGAGGAGGGAACACAAATGGCGATTAAAAAATATAAACCTACCTCCAATGGTCGACGTAATATGACATCTTCAGACTTTAGTGAAATCACTACAAGTACTCCTGAAAAGTCATTACTTGCTCCTTTACACAGAAAAGGCGGCCGTAATAACCAAGGTAAGTTAACTGTTCGTCATCAAGGTGGAGGTCATAAGCGTCAATATCGTGTAATCGATTTTAAACGTGACAAAGATGGCATTCCAGGACGCGTTGCTACAATTGAGTACGATCCAAACAGATCTGCTAATATCGCGTTAATCAATTATGTAGACGGTGAAAAACGCTACATTCTTGCACCGAAAAATTTAGAAGTTGGATTAGAAGTTATGTCAGGACCTGAGGCTGATATCAAGCCAGGTAATGCATTACCACTTGCTAACATTCCAGTTGGTACAGTAATCCACAACATCGAGTTAAAACCAGGTAAAGGTGGACAATTAGTTCGCTCTGCTGGAACAAGCGCTCAAGTGCTTGGTAAAGAAGGAAAATACGTACTTGTACGTTTAAATTCTGGTGAAGTTCGTTTAATTCTTGCTACTTGCCGTGCATCAATCGGTCAAGTTGGTAATGAACAACACGAATTAATCAACATTGGTAAAGCAGGTCGTAATCGTTGGTTAGGTAAACGCCCAACTGTACGTGGATCTGTAATGAACCCTAATGACCATCCACACGGTGGTGGTGAAGGACGCGCTCCAATCGGACGTAAATCACCAATGTCTCCATGGGGTAAACCAACACTTGGTTACAAAACGCGTAGCAAGAAAAATAAATCTGATAAATTTATTGTACGTAGCCGTAAAAAATAACGGGGTTGAACTACGGTTCAATGATAGAACCGTAGAACAATCACGAAGGGAGGTTCCATTATGGGTCGCAGCTTAAAAAAAGGACCTTTTGTTGATGATCATTTACTAACAAAGATCGAAAAATTAAGTGATAGTGATAAGAAGCAAGTTGTGAAAACTTGGTCTCGTCGTTCTACGATCTTCCCACAATTCATCGGTCAAACAATCGCTGTTTATGATGGTCGTAAACATGTTCCAGTTTATGTTACTGAAGACATGGTAGGTCACAAACTTGGAGAATTTGCTCCAACTCGTACTTACAAAGGTCATGCAAGTGACGATAAGAAAACAAGACGTTAATGAGAGGAGGGCATTCTAATGCAAGCAAAAGCTGTTGCAAATACAGTTCGTATTGCTCCTCGTAAAGCTCGTTTAGTCGTAGATTTAATTCGAGGAAAGCAAGTTGGTGAAGCGGTAGCTATTTTGAAGTTAACTCCAAAAGCAGCTTCTCCAATCGTAGAGAAAGTTTTAAAATCTGCTATTGCTAACGCAGAGCATAACTACGAAATGGATATTAATAACCTAGTGGTTGAGCAAGCATACGTTAATGAAGGACCAACTCTAAAGAGATTCCGTCCACGTGCACAAGGTCGTGCAAGTCAAATCAACAAACGTACTAGCCACATCACTATCGTTGTATCAGAAAAGAAGGAGGGGTAATTAGTGGGTCAAAAAGTAAATCCAGTCGGTTTACGTGTTGGGATCATTCGTGACTGGGAATCTAAATGGTTCGCAGGTAAAGATTATGCTGATCTTTTACACGAAGACCTAAAGGTACGTGAGTATATTACAAAACGCCTAAGTGATGCTTCTGTTTCTAAAGTAGAAATCGAGCGTGCTGCTAACCGCTTAAATGTTACTATCCACACTGCTAAACCAGGTATGGTTATTGGTAAAGGTGGTACAGAAGTTGAAGCTTTACGTAAAGCTCTTAACTCACTTACTGGCAAACGTGTACACATCAATATTTTAGAAATTAAAAGAGCAGATATGGATGCAAAACTAGTTGCTGAGAACATTGCTCGTCAATTAGAAAACCGTGTATCTTTCCGCCGTGCTCAAAAACAAGCAATCCAACGTTCAATGCGTGCTGGTGCTAAAGGTATCAAAACAATGGTATCAGGTCGTCTAGGCGGCGCAGATATTGCACGTTCAGAGTCTTATAGCGAAGGAACTGTTCCATTGCACACTCTACGCGCAGATATCGACTATGCAACTGCTGAAGCTGATACAACTTATGGTAAATTAGGTGTAAAAGTTTGGATCTATCGTGGAGAGATCCTTCCAACGAAGAAGAAAACTGAGGAAGGAGGCAAATAATATGTTACTACCTAAACGTGTAAAATATCGTCGTGTTCATCGTGGTAAAATGCGTGGTCAAGCAAAAGGTGGTACAGAAGTTGCATTCGGTGAATACGGTTTACAATCTTTAGAAGCTTCTTGGATTACAAACCGTCAAATCGAGTCTGCTCGTATTGCAATGACACGTTACATGAAACGTGGCGGTAAAGTTTGGATTAAAATTTTCCCTCATAAGCCTTACACTGCTAAGCCTCTTGAAGTCCGAATGGGTTCCGGTAAGGGTGCTCCTGAAGGTTGGGTAGCAGTAGTTAAGCCTGGAAAAATTATGTTCGAAGTAGCTGGTGTATCTGAAGAGATCGCTCGTGAAGCTCTTCGTCTTGCAGCGCACAAACTTCCTGTTAAATGTAAGTTTGTAAAACGTGAAGAAATTGGTGGTGAAACTAATGAAAGCTAATGAAATTCGTGACCTTACCACTGCTGAAATTGAACAAAAAGTTAAATCCTTAAAAGAAGAGCTTTTCAACCTTCGCTTTCAATTAGCGACTGGACAACTTGAAAATACAGCTCGCATTCGTGAAGTACGCAAAGCGATCGCTCGAATGAAAACTGTCATTCGTGAGAGAGAAATCGGCGTCAATAATCGATAAGTTGAGAGGAGGTTCGTAGAATGAGCGAACGCAATCAACGCAAAGTCTATACTGGTCGTGTTGTATCTGATAAAATGGATAAAACCATTACAGTTGTTGTTGAAACATACAAAAAACACCCTTTATATGGCAAACGCGTGAAATACTCTAAGAAGTATAAAGCTCATGATGAGCAAAACACAGCAAAAACTGGCGATATCGTACGCATTATGGAAACTCGCCCGTTATCAGCTACAAAACGTTTCCGTCTTGTAGAAGTAGTAGAAAAAGCAGTTATTATATAATTGTTCGGAATTAAGCATCCCGAAGGGAGGTTACACACATGATTCAACAAGAATCACGTTTGAAAGTTGCTGACAACTCTGGTGCTCGTGAAGTACTTACTATTAAAGTTCTTGGTGGTTCAGGACGTAAAACTGCAAACATCGGTGATATCATCGTCGTTACTGTGAAACAAGCAACACCAGGTGGCGTTGTTAAAAAAGGTGACGTAGTTAAAGCAGTAGTCGTTAGAACTAAAAGTGGTGTTCGTCGTGCAGACGGTACTTACATTCGTTTCGATGAAAACGCATGTGTAATTATCCGTGATGATAAGAGTCCACGTGGAACACGTATCTTTGGACCAGTTGCACGCGAACTTCGCGATAACAACTTTATGAAGATTGTATCATTAGCTCCAGAAGTACTATAATATAAATTTTAATTGCCTTTAAGGAGGTGCGAAAAGATGCATGTTAAAAAAGGTGACAAAGTAATGGTCATCTCTGGTAAGGATAAAGGCAAAACTGGTGTTGTTCTTGCTGCATTCCCTAAAAAAGATCGCGTGATCGTTGAAGGAATCAACATTGTTAAGAAGCACTCTAAGCCATCCCAATTGAATCCACAAGGTGGAATCAATGACCAGGAAGCTGCTATTCATGTATCCAACGTTATGCCTATCGACCCTAAAACTGGTGAACCTACTCGTGTAGGATCAAAAACGGTTGATGGTAAAAAAGTACGCGTAGCGAAAAAATCCGGTGAAATTCTAGATAAATAGTTCAAATGAAGAAGGGAGGTACAATGAATGAACCGCCTAAAAGAAAAATTTGTTAAAGAAACTACTCCTGCTCTTATGAGCAAGTTCAATTATAAATCAGTTATGGAAGTTCCAAAACTGGAAAAAATCGTTGTTAACATGGGTGTCGGTGATGCTGTAGCAAATGCTAAAGCATTAGATGTTGCTGTTGAAGAATTAGCACAAATTACAGGTCAAAAGCCAGTAATCACTCGTGCTAAGAAGTCAATTGCAGGTTTCCGTCTGCGTGAAGGAATGCCTATCGGAGCAAAAGTTACTCTTCGTGGAGAACGCATGTATCAATTCCTTGATAAACTTGTATCTGTTTCTCTTCCACGTGTACGTGACTTCCGTGGTGTATCTAAAAAATCATTTGACGGACGCGGTAACTACACTTTAGGTGTTAAAGAACAATTGATTTTCCCTGAAATTGATTACGATAAAGTAAACAAAGTTAGAGGAATGGACATTGTTATCGTTACAACTGCAAAAACAGATGAAGAAGCTCGTGAACTGTTAACTCAATTTGGAATGCCGTTCCAAAAGTAATCTCTAATTAGAGGGAGGCGAAGATGTGGCTAAGAAGTCAATGATTGCGAAACAAAAACGCACGCCTAAATATAAAGTACAAGAATACACACGTTGCGAACGTTGTGGTCGTCCACATTCTGTGTACCGTAAATTTAAGCTTTGCCGTATTTGTTTCCGCGAATTAGCGTATAAGGGACAAATTCCTGGTGTGAAAAAAGCTAGCTGGTAAAACCCGATATTGGGAAGGAGGTAAATACAAATGGTTATGACAGATCCAATTGCAGATTTGCTTACAAGAATCCGTAATGCGAATATGGTTCGTCACGAAAAATTAGAAGTTCCTGCTTCTAACATCAAAAAAGAGATCGCTGAAATCCTAAAGCGTGAAGGTTTTGTACGTGATGTAGAATATATCGAAGACAACAAACAAGGTATTATCCGCATTTTCTTAAAATACGGTTCAAGCAACGAGCGTGTAATTACTGGACTTAAAAGAATTAGTAAACCTGGTCTTCGTGTTTATGCGAAAGCAACAGAAGTACCTCGTGTATTAAACGGTCTTGGAATTGCATTAGTTTCTACTTCTCAAGGAGTACTTACTGATAAAGAAGCTCGTGCGAAACAAGTTGGCGGAGAAGTATTAGCATACGTTTGGTAATAATAGGTTTAATGAATGGAGGTGCAACTAAATGTCTCGTGTAGGTAAAAAACCAATCGAAGTACCAGCAGGCGTTACAGTTACTATTGATAAAAGTACTGTAACGGTGAAAGGTCCTAAAGGTGAATTAACTCGTACTTTTAATTCTGATATTGCGATCAGCTTAGAAGAAAACGTGATTTATGTAACTCGTCCTTCTGATGTGAAGGAACATCGTGCATTACATGGAACAACTCGTGCATTGTTATCTAACATGGTGGAGGGTGTTTCAAAAGGCTTTGAAAGAGGTCTTGAATTAATCGGTGTCGGTTACCGTGCTCAAAAACAAGGAAACAAACTTGTATTGAACGTAGGTTACTCTCATCCAGTAGAAATCGAACCAGAAGCTGGTATTGAAATCGAAGTACCATCTGCTACGAAAGTAGTTGTAAAAGGAACTAGTAAAGAGCGTGTTGGAGCACTTGCTGCTAACATTCGTGACGTTCGTCCACCAGAACCTTATAAAGGGAAAGGTATCCGTTATGAAGGCGAATATGTACGTAGAAAAGAAGGTAAAACTGGTAAGTAATGCCGCATAGGTAAACGAAAGGAGTGACCTAAATGATTACGAAGGCTGATAAAAATCAAGTTCGTAAGAAAAGACACGCACGTGTGCGTTCTAAACTTAGCGGAACTGAAGCTCGTCCTCGTTTAAATGTGTTCCGTTCAAACAAACACATTTACGCTCAATTAATTGATGATGTTAACGGTGTAACAATCGCAAGTGCATCTTCATTAGATAAAGAGCTTAACCTTGAATCTACTGGTAATTTAGAAGCTGCAGTTAAGATCGGTGAATTAGTAGCTAAACGTGCTGTAGAAAAAGGAATTAAATCAGTAGTATTTGACCGCGGAGGATATTTATATCATGGTCGCGTAAAAGCTTTAGCTGATGCTGCTCGTGAGAACGGCCTAGAATTTTAATAGACAAAGGAGGGACATAAAAAGATGCGTCGTATTGATCCAAACAAACTTGAACTTGAAGAACGCGTAGTTACAGTTAACCGTGTAGCGAAAGTTGTTAAAGGTGGACGTCGTTTTCGTTTCTCTGCTCTAGTAGTAGTTGGGGACAAAAATGGTAACGTTGGTTTTGGTACTGGTAAAGCTCAAGAAGTACCTGATGCAATTCGCAAAGCGGTTGAAGATGCGAAGAAAAATCTTATTGAAGTACCAATGGTTGGTACAACAATTCCACACGAAATTATCGGACATTTCGGAGCTGGTGAAATCCTATTGAAGCCTGCTTCTGCAGGTACAGGGGTTATCGCTGGTGGTCCAGTACGTGCTGTGCTTGAATTAGCTGGTGTAGCTGATATCTTATCTAAGTCATTAGGTACTAACACACCAATTAACATGGTTCGTGCCACTTTAGACGGTTTAAAACAATTAAAACGTGCTGAAGACGTAGCGAAGTTACGTGGAAAATCAGTAGAAGAACTGTTAGGATAAGGAGGGAAATTAAATGGCAAACAATCTGGAAATTACCCTCACTAGAAGCGTAATTGGTCGTCCGCAAGACCAACGCGAAACAGTTAAAGCTTTAGGATTACGTAAGGTAAATCAAACAGTTGTTCAACAAGATAATGCTGCAATTCGCGGTATGATCAATAAAGTATCACATCTTGTAACTGTAAAAGAAAATTAAAAATCATTCTTCTTCAATAAGGAGGTGCCAAAATGAAACTTCATGAATTAAAACCTGCAGAAGGTTCTCGTCAAGAACGTAAACGCAAAGGGCGCGGTATCGGTTCAGGTAATGGTAAAACTGCTGGTAAAGGTCATAAAGGTCAAAACGCACGTTCAGGTGGGGGTGTAAGACCTGGATTCGAAGGTGGTCAAACGCCTTTATTCCGTCGTTTACCTAAACGTGGTTTTACTAATATCAACCGTAAAGAATACGCTATTGTTAATTTAGATACTCTAAATCGTTTTGAAGAGGGAACTGAAGTAACTCCAGAACTTCTTATCGAAACAGGAGTTGTTAGCAACGAAAAAGCAGGAATTAAGATTCTTGCAAAAGGCAACGTAGAGAAAAAGCTTACTGTTAAAGCTCATAAATTCTCCTCTGCTGCAAAGGAAGCTATTGAAGCTGCCGGCGGTCAAACAGAGGTGATCTGATGTTTCAGACAATCTCCAATTTTATGCGCGTGGGTGAAATAAGACGAAAAATCATATTCACCCTATTAATGTTGATTATATTTCGTCTTGGTACATTTATTCCTGTACCGTATGTGAATGCAGACTTTTTAAAAGCACAAGATGCTTTTAGCGCCTTCGGAATTTTAAATACTTTCGGTGGTGGAGCACTAAAGAATTTTTCTATTCTTGCAATGGGAATCATGCCGTATATTACAGCGTCTATTATTGTAAGCTTATTACAAATGGATGTTGTACCAAAATTTACGGAATGGTCAAAACAGGGTGAGGCTGGACGAAGAAAATTAACGCAGTTTACGCGTTACTTTACAATCGTTCTAGCACTTATCCAAGGTTTTGGTATGTCATACGGTTTTAATAATCTTGCTGGTGGTGCATTGATTACAAAACCTGGATTTTCATCCTATTTGGTAATTTCTCTTGTGTTAACAGCTGGTACAGCCTTTTTAATGTGGTTAGGAGAACTAATTACTTCTAAAGGGGTTGGGAATGGTATTTCTATTATCATTTTTGCTGGTATCGCAGCCGGAATTCCTTCTATTGCTAATCAAATCTATGCTCAGCAGTTTGACAACCCGGGTGATCAATTATTCCTTAATATTGTTACGTTAGCTTTAATCGTTCTAGCTGTCATTGCAATAGTAGTAGGAGTAATTTTCATTCAGCAAGCTCTTAGAAAGATACCAATTCAATATGCTAAAAGAATGGTAAACGGAAATAGCAGCACAGGTGGACAATCAACACATTTACCGTTGAAAGTAAACTCTGCTGGTGTTATTCCAGTTATCTTTGCAGTTTCCTTCTTGGTTACACCGAGAACTATTGCATCATTCTTACCGCAAAACGACGTTACTTCCTGGATACAAAGAGTATTTGACTATACTCATCCAATAGGAATGATTATATATACGGTATTAATCCTTGCTTTTACTTATTTCTATGCTTTCATTCAGGTGAATCCAGAACAAGTTTCTGAAAACCTGAAAAAACAAGGTGGATATATTCCAGGTATTCGACCTGGTAAAAGTACGCAAGATTATTTATCACGTGTTCTATCTCGTTTAACACTAGTTGGAGCTCTATTCTTAGCCATTATTGCAATACTTCCTGTATTTTTCATTAATATTGCAGGGCTTCCACAATCGGCTCAGATTGGCGGAACAAGTATTATAATCGTGGTTGGGGTGGCATTGGAAACAATGAAGCAATTAGAATCTCAATTAGTAAAACGACACTATAAAGGTTTTATTAAATAGTATAATTTAGGGGACGCTTGTCCCTTGAATTTTATGTAAGAGAACTTGAGGGGGAATACGCATGAATTTAGTCTTAATGGGGCTCCCTGGCGCAGGTAAAGGTACACAAGCTGAGAAGATTGTCGCGAAGTACGACATCCCTCATATTTCAACTGGCGACATGTTCCGTGCGGCTATGAAAGACGAAACAGAACTTGGACTAAAGGCAAAATCTTTTATGGATAAAGGTGAATTAGTACCAGATGAAGTGACAATTGGTATTGTTCGCGAAAGACTTAGCAAGGATGACTGTGAAAAAGGTTTTCTTTTAGATGGTTTTCCTCGTACAGTTCCTCAAGCAGAAGCTTTAGAAAATATTTTGTCTGATTTGAATAAGAAACTAGACTTTTGTATCAATGTTCAAGTGGATCAAGAGATATTAATGGAGCGTTTAACAGGCAGACGTATTTGTAAAAGCTGTGGTGCGACCTATCATCTAGTGTTTAATCCGCCAACCAAGCCAGATACATGTGATCGTTGTGGAGGCGAATTATACCAACGCGCTGATGATAATGAAGCAACAGTGAAAAATCGTTTAGAAGTTAATATCAAGCAGTCTCAACCATTACTTGATTTCTATGAGTCAAAAGGTTATCTTCGTAATATCAATGGACAACAAGATATTAATAAAGTATTCGTAGATCTTGACGAATTATTAAGTACTTTAAAATAAGAGTAACTTTTGCTTTGACTAATCTGTTCTCTAGCATGGAATAAATCAGAGATAATAAATAGAAGAATTGGGATGAAATGGCTGAGGAGTTTATTCCTAAACATGATGCATTTCCTTTTTTCAAAAGGTATAATAATTTTCATGGTTATATCTGTAACAAAAAAAGCATAACCGTGTTATTTTGACATGTTTATCTTCGTTAAAAGATTAATCAATTTAGATAATTGGTGCAGAGTATTTTGGATTTCATGGTAACTCCGCTTGAATTGCTTTTTTATCTAGTAGTGAAGAAGGTAATGTAACTATTATTCTTTCTATTATGACGATTGGTATTAGAACAGGTGTGCAGTTGTCGAACAGTCTACGAAATCCTTGAAATACGAAATCTATGTGGCTTTTCAAGTGAAACCAAGTATGAGTGGGAAGTTTTAAGGCTAGACTCATGAAGAATGATAATTTTTCTTGAAAAAGGTCATATAAATGCTTGTATACTTCGATACGATAAGACACAAGGCTGTTGATAGAATGTTCGTAATGAGAGGAAAGATCATTTCTTTCTTAAAATGAATGATCTAGCAATGCTAAGTTTAGTTGGTAGCATTAAACCTTTTTCTATTTCTTTGCCTATTATTATATTTTTTTATAATTAATAGCGGACGAAGTACCTTCTCTTATGGTATAATCAATTAGTTGCAGTTAAATGCAGTTTTATTATATTATAGGAGCAGTTCAGAGTAGTTTAATGTACACCGATCGTGTGACAAGAAGAGCTACACTTTGCTATATTAGTTAAGATGGATCTCGTATTTTTTTATGGAAAGGAGAGATTTTCGATGGCTAAAGACGATGTAATCGAAATTGAAGGCACAATCACTGAAACTTTGCCGAACGCCATGTTTAAGGTAGAATTAGAAAATGGTCATACTGTATTGGCTCACGTTTCTGGTAAAATTCGCATGCATTTCATCCGTATTTTACCTGGTGATAAAGTAACGGTTGAGTTATCTCCATATGACTTAACTCGCGGAAGAATTACTTACCGCTTTAAATAATCTGATTGCACTCCGTACTATCAAGGAGGTTAGGATAATGAAAGTTAGACCATCTGTTAAACCAATCTGCGAAAAATGTAAAGTTATCCGCAGACGTGGTAAAGTTATGGTTATCTGTGAAAACCCTAAACACAAACAAAAACAAGGTTAATAACAAGGAGGTGCGCATATAGATGGCACGTATTGCTGGTGTGGATATTCCACGTGAAAAACGTGTAGTAATATCTTTAACTTACATTTACGGTATTGGAAAAAATACTGCACAAAAAGTATTAGCAGAAGCTGGTGTTTCTGAAGATACACGCGTTCGTGATTTAACGGAAGATGAATTAAACAAGATCCGTGATATCATTGACGGTTTAAAAGTAGAAGGGGATCTTCGTCGTGAGATTTCTTTAAATATTAAGCGTCTAATGGAAATTGGTTGCTACCGTGGCCTTCGTCACCGTCGTGGTTTACCAGTTCGTGGACAAAACACGAAAAACAACGCTCGTACTCGCAAAGGTCCTCGTAAGACTGTAGCTAATAAGAAAAAATAATCGGTAAAGGAGGTACATTATAATGGCACGTAAAACTAATACACGTAAACGTCGTGTTAAAAAGAATATTGAGTCTGGTGTTGCTCATATTCGTTCTACTTTCAACAATACTATCGTAACTATTACAGACGTTCATGGAAATGCTCTTTCATGGTCAAGCGCTGGTGCACTTGGATTCAGAGGTTCTCGTAAATCTACTCCATTCGCTGCACAAATGGCTGCTGAAACTGCTGCAAAAGCATCTATGGAACACGGTATGAAAACTTTAGAAGTAACAGTTAAAGGACCTGGTGCAGGTCGTGAAGCTGCTATTCGTGCTCTTCAAGCTGCAGGACTAGAAGTTACAGCGATCAGAGACGTAACTCCAGTTCCTCATAATGGTTGCCGACCACCTAAACGTCGCCGAGTTTAATTTTTCTGTATAAATTTTCTATCCTTGTCTATAATGGGATATGACTAAAACTTTTAGAACCCGTACAGATTTATTAACTAACCCAGTTGTTGTGCACAAGCGGGAACGTAAACATGGGGAATTTCGGTAAAAATTGCCGAGGTTTCGACGTTTTGAAGGAGGGTATATCTTGATGATCGAAATAGAAAAACCAAAAATCGAAACGGTTGAGATCAACGATGATGCCAAATATGGTAAGTTCGTCGTAGAGCCACTTGAGCGTGGATATGGTACTACTTTGGGTAACTCCTTACGTCGTATTCTACTATCCTCACTGCCAGGTGCCGCTGTCACATCCATTCAAATTGATGGGGTACTTCATGAGTTCTCAACTATTGAAGGCGTCGTAGAAGATGTTACAGCTATCATATTAAATATCAAAAAGCTAGCATTGAAAATATACTCTGATGATGAAAAAACTTTAGAGATTGATATGCAAGGTGCAGGGGTAGTAACAGCAGCAGACATTACACATGATAGTGATGTAGAGATCTTAAATCCAGATCTTCATATCGCAACATTAGGTAGTAACGGAAATTTCCGCATGCGTTTAACTGCAAAGCGTGGCCGTGGATACACACCAGCAGAGCAAAATAAACGTGAAGATCAACCTATTGGTGTAATTCCTATTGACTCTATCTTTACGCCAGTATCTCGTGTTTCTTATCAAGTAGAGAATACTCGTGTTGGTCAATTGACTAATTATGATAAGTTAACTTTTGACGTGTGGACTGACGGTAGTACAGGTCCTCAAGATGCTATCGCACTTGGTGCAAAGATTTTAACTGAGCATTTGAATATCTTTGTTGGATTAACTGACGAAGCACAGAATGCTGAGATTATGGTAGAAAAAGAAGAAGATCAAAAAGAAAAAGTTCTTGAGATGACAATCGAAGAATTAGATCTTTCTGTTCGTTCTTATAACTGCTTAAAACGTGCTGGTATTAATACCGTACAAGAATTAGCGAATAAGACGGAAGAAGATATGATGAAAGTTCGAAACTTAGGTAGAAAATCTCTTGAAGAAGTAAAACATAAATTAGAAGAGCTTGGATTAGGATTAAGAAAAGACGACTGAGAAGTCTCTTGATTATGAACGATATCTATAAAGCTTGTATTTTAACAAAAGGAGGGAATCTCACATGGGTTACAGAAAGTTAGGACGCACAAGCGCACAACGTAAAGCTATGTTACGTGACTTAACTACAGACTTAATCATCAATGAGCGCATTGAAACAACTGAAGCTCGTGCAAAAGAACTTCGTTCTGTTGTAGAAAAAATGATTACACTTGGTAAACGTGGAGATCTACATGCACGTCGTCAAGCAGCTGCTTATGTACGTCATGAAGTTGCTAATGCTGAAACAAACCAAGATGCTGTACAAAAGTTGTTCAGTGATGTTGCTGCTCGTTATACTGATCGTCAAGGTGGTTACACTCGTATCATGAAAATGGGACCTCGTCGTGGAGACGGAGCACCAATGGTAATTATCGAGTTAGTGTAATAGGATTTTCAAAGAAACTTAGGGTGCGGGACAGTTTATATTGTTATGAAACTTGTTCAAGTGCCCTTTTTCTTTAATAATCCTCACTTTTAGATCAAGCCAATATAGAGTGTTATGATGAGCATTTATCTTTTTTAATGACTCGTCTAGCTCGTGCACCTCTTCTTTGGATTTAAATCGTTAGAAAGAGGTGCGGGCTTTTTTCATGTTTTATTAGGACTGCAGGGTGCTAAGAAGTGGAATACCATAAGATATATTTAACAAGCATAGAAAAAGGATATCAAAGATTATACAAATAATCTTATGTTAAACCAATTCAAAGCTCGCCCAATTGGCGAGTTTATTTTTTTATCTTGCTTTAACAATGAGTTAGAATAAAAACTGAAATATTTTCAGTGGGTTATTACATGCAGGTTGATAGTCATTAATAGGAATGTAGTAATTTTACTTTATTTATAATCAACAATATCTGGCAGGTAAATGGTGGGAATGTAATGGACCAAAAGATTTTAGTAAAGGTAGAAGATGTATCTTTTAAATATGAGGAGCAGACAGAATTTGCCCTTAATCATGTTTCTTTTCATGTAAACGCTGGTGAGTGGGTTGCGATAGTTGGACATAATGGTTCAGGTAAATCTACGTTAGCGAAGTTATTAAATGGATTACAATACTCTCATGAAGGTTCTATAGTCATCGATGGTATTCCGATAACGGAGGAGTCTGTCTGGGACATAAGGAAAAAGGTAGGAATGGTATTCCAGAATCCTGATAACCAGTTTGTTGGTACAACGGTGAAGGATGATGTGGCTTTTGGTTTAGAAAATAACGCTGTTCCAAGAAGTGAGATGGTAACAAGAGTAGAGCGTTCTTTGGAAAAAGTAAAGATGTTATCTTTTCTTGATCAAGAGCCGCACCATCTGTCTGGAGGACAAAAACAGAGAGTTGCTATTGCAGGAATAATTGCATTGAAACCTGAAATTATCATATTAGATGAGGCTACCTCTATGCTTGATCCTCAGGGAAGAGAAGAAGTCTTTGATATTATGAGAGAGCTGCAAAAAGAAAATATGACCATTATCTCGATTACTCATGACCTAGATGAAGCTGCTAAGGCAGACCGGATTATCGTAATGAATAAGGGTAGGGTATATAAGGAAGGTAGTCCTAAGGAAATATTTAAACTGCAGAAGGAACTTGTTGAAATAGGTTTAGATATACCTTTTACTATTAAGGTTAGAGAAAGCTTAATAAACAAAGGTATTTCATTAGAGGAAATATATTTAACAGAAGAAGAGTTGGTGACAGGCATATGGACATCTCACTTCAAAAAGTAGAGTATCGTTACCAGGAAAATTCTCCGTTTGAGCGCTTGGCGATAGAGGATGTAAGTTTTAATATTCCTTCTGGAAGCTATGTTGCCGTTATAGGTCATACTGGTTCAGGTAAATCTACCATTTTACAGCATCTTAATGCTCTTTTAACCCCGTCTAAAGGGAAAGTGGTAATAGGTGACCGTATACTTGAGGGTGGACAGAAACATAAGAACTTACGGAGTATCCGGCAAAGAGTGGGCATTGTTTTTCAGTTTCCAGAACAACAGTTGTTTGAAGAAACAGTAGAAAAGGATATCTGTTTTGGTCCTCTCAATTTTGGTATTCCTGAATCAGAAGCAAAGATCAGAGCTGTGAAGGCATTAAGTGAGGTAGGATTGTCGGAAGATTTTCTTATGAAATCTCCGTTTGATTTATCAGGCGGTCAGATGAGAAGAATAGCTATTGCTGGTGTGCTGGCTATGGAACCAGATGTACTTGTATTAGACGAGCCGACAGCTGGCTTAGATCCAAGAGGCAGACGAGAAATTATGGATATGTTTTATAAGCTTCATAAAGAGCGAAATTTAACGACTTTTCTAGTTACACATAGTATGGAGGATGCTGCTCATTATGCAGATCAAATAGTCATTATGAATAAAGGGAAAGTTCATCGTCAAGGGACTCCAATAGAAATTTTTAAAGAAGCAGAGGATTTAGCTGCGATTGGATTGAATGTTCCTGAAGTTGTACGATTCCAAAAGAAAGTAGAAGCAAAATTCGGAATGAAGATGGAACGGGTTCACTTAAACATGGAAGATTTTACGGATGAGTTAGCAGTGTATCTTCAGAAGAAAGTAGGGAGCAGTTAATGGGAAAAATGATTATAGGGCGTTTTATTCCCGTTGATTCTACATTACACAGAATGGATCCTCGTTCCAAGTTACTACTTGTTTTCCTATTTATTTGTATTGTATTTTTGGCTAATAATATTTGGAGCTATTTGCTATTGATTGTATATGTAGGTACTTTAGTCGCCATCTCCAATGTACCGATTAAGTACATTTATTTAGGACTGAGGCCAATTTTTTGGTTAATTATTTTTACGTTTATTTTGCATATTTTTTTCACGAAGAATGGAGAGCTATTGTTTGAATGGGGATGGATTACGATTTATAAAGAAGGTATTAGAATGGGGATTCTCATTTCTATTCGCTTCTTCTTGCTCATTATCATGACATCCTTGCTTACGCTGACAACTACGCCAATTGAGTTAACGGATGCAATTGAAACATTATTAGGTCCACTAAAAAAGGTGAAATTTCCTGTTTATGAGCTGGCGCTTATGATGTCTATCTCCTTGCGATTTATTCCGACTTTAATGGATGAGACAGAAAAGATTATGAAGGCTCAGATGGCAAGAGGGGTAGAATTCTCTAGTGGCTCCATTAAAAGCCGTGTACAAGCAATTATTCCTTTATTGATCCCTTTATTTGTTAATTCCTTTAAAAGAGCAGAGGAGCTTGCTATTGCGATGGAGGCACGTGGCTATCAAGGTGGAGAAGGAAGAACGAAATACCGCCAATTAATCTGGAATCCTATTGATACCATAATGATTATTATTCTGTTACTAATAACAGCTATGCTGTTTGTGTTAAGAACATAATGGAGAATGCGATGCAAAGATATAAATGTACAATTAGCTATGATGGATCGAATTATAGTGGGTTTCAAATCCAGCCAAAGGATCGAACCATACAAGGGGAAATCGAAAAGGCTTTAAAAAAGCTCCATAAAGGAGTAGAAGTAAAGATTCAAGCTTCGGGTAGAACGGATGCTGGCGTACATGCAAAGGGACAAGTTATTCATTTTGATAGCTCTCTTGATATACCTGCAGATAAGTGGCCGATTGCCCTAAATACTCTTTTACCTCACGATATTGTGGTTGCAGATGCAGAGACAGTACCCGACTCCTTTCATGCCAGATATAATGTAACGGCGAAAGAGTATCGCTATTTTATTCAATTAGGAGAGCGGAGAGATCCCTTTAAACGTAATTATGCCTATTATTATCCATATGCTCTAAATATGGAGGCGATGAGGGAAGCACTAAGTTATTTTATTGGAGAGTATGATTTTACTAGTTTTTGCTCTGCTAAAACAGACAAAGAAAGAAAAGTAAGAACGATTACTGGAGTAAAGCTTACAGAGGAAGACAATATGTTAATTTTTTCTTTCCAAGGGAATGGATTCCTTTATAATATGGTGCGGATTATGGTCGGTACCTTATTAGATGTAGGAAGAGGGAAAAAGTTACCACAAGATATTCCCGTAATTTTAGAGAAAAAGGATAGAAAGGCAGCAGGAAAAACAGCCTCTGCAAATGGATTGTATCTTTGGAAGGTATGGTATTAAACCATGATTCTTGCGACGCTGGGGAGAGGAGACTAATGCTTTCCTCCTTTTCCAAAAAGAGTACAGAAAGTGACCAAGGAATCCTTTTCTTATAAGTAAAAAGTGTTGTTCTTTGAGTAAAAGTCACGAAAAAAAGATTTTTTTCTCATAACAACTAAACCTGGTGTAACATTCCCTTGACATATGCTACTCTAGGATATATCATAATATGGTATGTATTTTAAACCCACATTAAGCCCCGGAACTTAATTGTGTGAACATATAGACGTAAGAACAGACATTTATATTTTAAAACAAACTATAACTTTAACATTTCAGGAGGGAAACTCATGCGTACAACGTTTATGGCTAATTCAAACAATGTTGATCGTAAATGGTACGTGATTGATGCTGAAGGCCAAACTTTAGGTCGTCTTGCTAGTGAAATTGCATCAATTCTACGTGGTAAACATAAACCAACTTTCACACCTCATGTGGATACTGGTGATCATGTAATTATTTTAAATGCTTCAAAAATTGAATTGACTGGTAAAAAATTAACTGACAAAATTTACTACCGTCACTCTATGCACCCAGGTGGATTAAAGCAAAGAACTGCTTTAGAAATGCGTACTAAATATCCAGAGCAAATGTTAGAACTTGCAATCAAAGGTATGCTTCCAAAGAATTCTCTTGGTCGTCAAATGTTTAGAAAATTACACGTATATGCTGGTAGCGAACATCCGCACCAAGCTCAACAACCAGAAGTTTACGAACTTCGTGGATAATTAATAAAGGGAGGTAAAACAAATGGCACAGGTTCAATATATCGGTACTGGTCGTCGTAAAAGCTCTGTTGCTCGTGTACGTTTAGTTCCAGGTGACGGACAAATCATCATCAATGGTCGTGAAATCGAAAATTATATCCCGTTTGCAGCTTTACGCGAAGTTGTTAAACAACCATTAGTGGCTACTGAAACAACTGGAAGCTACAATATTTTAGTAAATGTTAACGGTGGAGGTTATACTGGTCAAGCTGGCGCTATCCGTCATGGTATCGCTCGTGCTTTACTTCAAGTAGATCCTGAATACCGTCCAACATTAAAACGCGCAGGATTATTAACTCGTGACGCTCGTATGAAAGAACGTAAAAAATACGGTCTTAAAGGCGCTCGTCGTGCACCTCAGTTCTCAAAACGTTAATCAATGGGGTTCAAAGACTCTTTTCACTTCGGTGGAAGGAGTTTTTTTATGTCTAAAAGTTGTTTGTTATTATATTTGATGACACCTCATAACAGAATCCTTCAAGAACCTCAGACTATTTACTATTATTTTTCTCCAGCGAAACGATGGAGTGTAATTTTCCGCCTTACTCCTCATTAAACTAGATTATTGCCCAATTTTTATTGAAAAATGAAGAATTATTTAGAACGAGAGTTGCGCTGTTTCTGTATAAATTGGACAAATGGATAAAATTAGTCTCAAATTGTTCCATTTTTGAACCACAGACTTTTTTTATTATTATAATGAAATTGAGAAAAGTGTTATATTAGAGCTTAATGGGAGGCGCATTTGAGCGAGATGAATAATAGTGATGAGTTTTTATGGGGACAACCACTGCAGTTTATCAATGTTAAAGAGCATGGAATGAGGAAGGGATATTGTTAACCATGAGAGTCCATTGTATATTTTGAATGTAAATGGTGTGCTGCAGGTGATCTTATCAAAGATATAAGGAACAAAGTAGATTTTCTGCTTATTGCACACTTACCTCATTTATAGAGCGGAGTACCCTAGAACATGTTTAATACTATGTTTTGTAATAAGGGATTTAAAGAAATATTTTTTATTACATCCAATCATTCACATCTTCACATACTTGGAACATAATTTCAAAGATTGGGTTTGTTACTTTAAAGACACTGAGAGGGAAACTTTAATTGGCGAGAGCAAATTTTTTGGAGGATGAAGCATTGAAAAAATGTTATGGTCAGAATTAAGATTGACTGTTCTTCAGTAAAGGAAAGGCTGAATCGAAATTTAGATTTCTTAAATTTACGACAACAGAGGCAGCTTTTGGGATTCAAGGCTAAATTCAAAATTTATAAATACAAAAAAGCTAATTCACATTGATGCTAGATTAAGTGTAATCCTTAAAAAATATACTCTATAATGTGAGGTGAAGATACCATGATAGATAAAAAAACCACAGTACAATTTACGCTACTGACTTTTAGCATAGCCTATTTTGTGTCTGGTGCTTTGATTGTTCTTGAACCATTCGGATATTCGGTTTACAATTGGGTTCACACATTCAAGCAATTCTTAATGAATATTCCTTTTGCAATCTATATTTTGTCGCCTGCAATTGCTTCGTATGTCGTTTTAAAGAAAAATAAAAAAATAGCTAATTTTAAGGAATGGTTGAAAACTGTTTTCTACGTCAGAAACAACATATTTGTCTATTTGTTTGTTGTTGCAGGGCTTGCACTGTATTTCTTGATCCATATTGTAGTTTCAGACCGCCTAGAAATGATGCTGCCATTTTATACGTTTTTTCTTTCACTTCCTGGTAATCTTATTATTGGTGGCTTGGAGGAAGCTGGCTGGATGTACATATTGCAGTCTAAACTCGACAAAAAATACGGCTTTGTTTTATCTTCTGTTTTTACCGGAATTATATGGACTGTATGGCACATCCCTCTTTTCTTCATTCCGGGGACAAATCATGGTGAAGGGCTCATTAACTTTTGGATGTTTGTAGTTCAACTCATGGCCTTTCGATTTTTCCACGGGGCAATCTACAAAATTTCAGGAAAAGGCTTTGTCTTTATGTCCGTATTATTCCACACCATGTTCAATGCAGCATCCCCTATCTTTGGCACCATGACGATGACCTGGATGGGAACTATTGCTGCAAATGCTGCGATCGTTCTTGTGTCCATTTTAACCGTTGTGATATATGAAAAAAAGAGCATGACAATAATGCAAGTTAGAAAGCTATAGCATGATTGTAATTCCGCGGTTTAACCACTTTAACGAAGAATAGTTAAAGGAATTTTTAAATGCCTGACTTTAAATTTTTAATGGATATAGAATGACCTAGAGATGAAAAAAACTAAACTGAACACGTTAGTAGTAAAATAGAACATAAATACAGGAGTGAAACTTTAACATGCAATATGATGCAAAGAATGCTGAAGAATATTTGGAAATGCTTGAAGATGATTGGAGAAAAGAGAAACTGCTCGCGATTCGACAAATGATTTTTTCATACGCACCAGAACTAGGAGAGGTCATCCGCTATAAGATGTTGAATTATGGTAAAGAAGATAACTATATTTTTGCATTAAATGCCCAAAAACATTATGTCAGTCTCTATGTGGGTACAATAGAAAAAATCGAAAATGCAGAGGCCTTACTAGCGGGCTATAATTACGGGAAAGGCTGCATTCGCATTAAAAAATCGATAAAGATGGAAGATACGGGGTTGGCACAATTTATCCACAAAACCGTCGATAGGTGGCGTGCCGGTGAAGATACGGCATGTTAGCCATATAGGATGGAAGCTTTTTTGTGAGCTGAAATATTTATGGACAGCTGCAACAGTATAGAACAAGACCGCTAGTTAAAAGATAACTGATGAAGAAATTATGCAAAAGCTTGAAAATAGCGGTTCAGGGATTCAGAATTTAGGTAAGTGAGGAGATTTATATGATTAATAAAATTGGTAAAATCACCATCTATGTAGAAGACCAAGAACAAGCAAAATCGTTCTGGATAGAAAAGCTTGGCTTTATATTAAAGCTAGAACAACCGATGGGGCCTAATGCGACGTGGATCGAAGTCGGTCCTAATGAAGATGAATTTACTACGTTAATCCTTTATTCTAAATCATTAATGGAGAAGCAACAGCCCTCTAAAGTTGCTCATCCATCTGTTCTCTTCAGTACCGCTGATATTGAAGCGGCTTATGAGGATATGAAGCAAAAGGGGATAAAAGTGGATGAGTTATTAAAAATGCCATATGGAAATATGTTCGTATTTTATGACCAAGATGGAAACGAGTATATGTTAAGGGAAGATAAATAATAAGGGTCAGTCTCCCGCTCTGCATAGTTAGAGAATCGGGGGACTGACCCATTAATATTGTTTTTAATGTCCACTTGTTGAAAGGCGATCACTATACAAGTGAATGAATGCAAAGAGAGACTTGTTAAGGAGTTTCCATACTAAAAGTTAAAAAATAGTTATCTAGTTACATTGTTCTTAAGGAGCTCTCCATCAATGTTCCTGTATCGCTCCTTATTTGGCAGGATCATTTTTTTACTGACAGCAATGATCTCATCCAAGCCTTTCTCTCTTTCAACAGTTGATGATTTAGTAGATGGTAAACAAGATGACTGCAGAAATTCATGTATTTTTCTTCGATTGGGATCAATAAAAAAATCCAATATGCAACTTATCTCCTGTCTGGGTAGAAAGCAACTGATGTTGGTTCCGGCAGTTTGTTTTATATTGGTGCTATTAATCGGATTGAACTCTTGCAGACCTCATTTGTTCCGGTCGAATTGGGAGCTTATTCGGACTAGGTTCTTAAAAGTTTCACTAGTTCCGGTCGAATAGACCTCTTATTTGGACAGGAGCCTTTCACGTTTCATTTGTTCAGTCCGAATACATCTCTCATTGAGGCCACTGAAAAAATATAAGCACGAGTCTGTTTCGCTTTCCAAAAAGTGACAAGGTGGATATCAGTTGGATTAATGAGTTGTGTACTTTATCCCATGGATACCATATTACGTGAAATAACATATGGACAACGATAAACGCAATAATCCCATACTGCTAGAAAAGATAACCGAATCTTACCGAGTCTCTAGACTCCCAGTTTTTCTAACAAGCCTTGCTAAATCCAGCTAATCGGCTAAGGATGAACATTTTGATGATTAAGGCTTGCACCTACAGTTACTGTAGGTATTACAATGGGAACAAAGGGAGGCGATTCTTATGAAGGAAACTTATTCAGTTGGTAAATTTTCTGAATTGACGGGAATACCGGTAAGAACGCTACATTATTATGAGGAGATGGGTCTTATAAAACCTCATAGACAGGCAAGTGGGCATCGGATATATAAACTCGAGGACATGGTGGAACTACAGAAAATATTAAGTTTGAAGTCACTTGGCTTTAGTTTAAATCAAATAGGTGAACTGCTCAAAGTCCCCCAATATGATCAATCACTTGTTGAGATGTTGAGTTTGCAACAACAGGCATTGGAATTAAAGCTTGTTAAGATGGAAGAATCTCTTGAGTTAATAGGACGTTTGATTGCAATCATTCAAGCTGAAAAGCAGCTGGATCATCCACTAATGTTCAGTTTAATTCATAATATGAATCAAGAAAGCTTGCAACGGGAGTGGGTGGAGAACCATCTATCCGATTATACAGTACAAACCCTGTTTGAGCGGTCAGCGGAGGCGCAGACGAAAATGGATGCGAAAACTGTTCAATTCTCCCGAGCAGTAAGACGGTTATCAGAAGGTCCGATCGATTCGGAGGAGGCCGAGGCGGTGATCTGTGCATATGTGAATTGGGCGCTGGCAAATTTTGATCAGAAGGCAATGGATAATTTAAGAAATTTGGATGAGGAGCATTATGCCAAACTTGAGCATTTAGTGGAGATGCCTTTCAATGAAAAGGAGAGCGCTTGGCTGGACAAGGCAATGGAACATTATTTTTCGAAATATATGATGTCTGAACAAGGAGAGCTAAAATTGTAAAGACGGCTGATACTTAAAACGGAATAATGGACGATTTCGTGGAGTGTGACCCGGGAAGAAGGCGACAAATTGTTTAAATCATTATAAATTGAGGTGGAAAAATAATGAAAAAAGAAGAGTTGGTGCAGCAATTCACATCATTATTTACAGAGGTTAAAAAGCAAGAAATTTTCAATGGTGTGGTTCTTGTAGCTGTTCAAGGGGAAAAAGTGTTATGTGAAGCGATAGGGATAGCGGAATACAATGATAGTAGCGCCCGCCGCTTGACGATAGGCTCTATGTTCGAGCTGGCCTCTGTTTCCAAACCAATTACTGCTCTAGGTATTGTCTTTTTGCAGCAACAGGGGAAATTGGATTGGGATGATCCGATAGCTAACTGGATTCCTGAACTGCCGTATCCAGGAATTACAGTACGTCATTTACTCTGTCATACATCGGGCTTACCTGATTATATGGAGTTATTTGCAAAGAAATGGGATCCTATGCGTTATGCTTGCAATGAGGATGTGTTGCGTATGCTGATTGAGCATCAGCCAGAGCCGTTGTTTGCTCCTAATGAGCACTGGCTGTACAGCAACACTGGTTATATTTTGCTAGCTATCCTCATAGAGCGGATAAGTGGTCAGAGTTACGGCGACTTTTTGGACGAACAAATCTTTCAACCTCTCCGGATGAAGCGAACGCTGGTCTATAATCGTCGAGTCGATCTAAGGGATGTTCCAAATGATTACGCTTTTGGGTATGTTTATAGAATTGAACATGATGGATATGTATTGCCTGATGATATTCCGGAACTGAATTATGTAAAATATTTAGATGGGTTACAAGGAGATGGGATGGTCAACAGTACTGCTGATGACTTATTGCGACTGGATATGGCCCTATATGATGATAATTTTATTAGTCCGATCGTGCGCCAGTTGATTTTTTCTCCAGTTATGATGAATAATGGTGAGTCATTTGATTATGGAATGGGTTGGCTGCTCGAGGATGATGAGCGATTTGGGAAAAGCGTCCACCACAGTGGAGGTTGGCCAGGATACTCGACATTGTTTAAACGTTATATTGAGCGTGATATCACATTGATTATGCTGCAAAATGGCGAGCGGGATCATGCTTATACACAGCAGCTGGTAAATAGCATTGAACAGATTATGAGCGGGGAGGCTTACACGGTACCAAAGCCTTTAGAGAGTAAGATAATCATTCCACTTGATCTGAAAAATGCTGAGATATTGCTTGGAAAATACAGATTTGCAAATGAACAGGGAGATCCTTCTGATTTAGATGTATTTGTAGAGCAGGGCAAGTTATATATGAGGATGGAAAATGGGATGTTGCTAAAGTTACTGCCATTATCATCAACATGCTACTATGAGGAACAAACGGCTACAGAACTTGAGTTTCAGAGCGATGAAGATGGCAAGGGCATGCGTCTAATTTGGCATTCAAATGCTAAGCCGGAAGTAGCGGAAAGGGTAGGTATTGATTGAAGTCAAAAAGGTCTCTTTTTATAGGCAGGAAAGATTACTATAGTTAAAGAGACAATCTTGGCAGTTACAGTAAATAGTCACTTTTAATAATAAAAAATAAATGGTAGATAAATGGACATGCAGCGGGGCATGATTGAATATGCAAAATGTATTATAGTAGAAACTTACTGTTACTAATAAAGTAAATGGAGAAAGGATATACATATGAAGTATAAATCAAGAAATGTACAGTTGAGAGAAATCGAAGCACCAATGCCTGATTGCAGTAGAGAACCGTTATTAATCGATGATGAAACGATAAAGACTAGATATGAAAATGTATTGCAAGAGATGAGAATGGATGGGCTTGATGCGTTATTGGTATATGCAGATCTTGAACATGGTGGGAACTTTGAATATTTAGTGGGATTTGTTCCAAGATTTGAAGAAGCTATATTGGTTCTTCACTCTAAAGGCAATGCCTTTCTAATCTTAGGAAATGAAAACTTTAATAAGGCACAATACTCTAGAATTCCAGCCCAAGGAATACATTGCCCGCACTTTTCCTTACCGAATCAGCCTATGGAACCAGATACTCCATTTTCAAGCGTCTTTCTTAAAGCAGGAATCCGAGAATCGATGAAAATTGGTTTAGTGGGGTGGAAGCACTTCACAAGTAAAGTTGAGAATAATCGAAATTTCTTTGATACACCTTCTTTTATTGTGGATACGATCAGAGATATTGTTGGGAAGGAGGGTTCCCTAACTAATAGAACAGATATTTTCATTGCTGGAAACCGTGGAGTACGGAGAGTGAATAATGCAAATGAAATAGCACACTATGAGTTTGGAGCATCTCTTGCGTCGGATTGCATCTTGCGTACTATAAATAAATTAGATGTTGGTGTCTCTGAAATGGAACTAGGTAAAGAACTGAATGATTTAGGCCAAAGAAATAGTGTAGTGACGATAGCATCCACGGGTAAAAGATTTGAAAAGGGAAATTTATACCCTATGTCTAAAAAGGTGACGAAAGGAGATGCCATTTCTTTAACTGTGGGATACAAAGGAGGATTATCCAGTAGGGCAGGATATGCTGTTATGGAACGCTCTGAGTTACCAGAAAGTAAAAAAAATTATGTAGAAGACTTAGCTGCTCCTTATTACACTGCTATTGTAGCATGGCTTGAGAATATTCGAATTGGGATGTCTGGTGGGGACATGTATAGCTTTATTAATTCTGTTCTTCCTAAAGAAGTGTTTCATTGGGAGCTATGCCCAGGACACTTGACGGCTGATGAAGAGTGGCTGGCCTCTCCGATTTATGAGAACTCGGATGAAATTATTAAAAGCGGAATGATTTTTCAAACTGATATAATACCACGTGTCGCTGGATATGATGGAGTATCAGCTGAAAGTACAATTGCACTAGCTGACGATGCATTAAAAGAGGATATAAGAAAAAGTTATCCTGAACTTTGGATGAGGATTCAAAAAAGAAAAGAATATATTAATGATTTCCTTGGAATTAAATTGAGTAATGATGTTTTACCATTATGCAGTACGGTTGCTTATCTAAGACCGTATCTATTAAATAAAAAACTTGCATTTTGTTACAATCATAATGGCTGAATTTAAGATTCTTCGTAAAGTAGTTTAAAAAGTCATGTAATGTAATTGAATATAGGATACTTATCACCTCCTTGTAGCCAAATTTTCTTGTCAGAAAACTTATTACAAGGAGGTTTTATTATTAATAAATCAATTAAGCATATAAAAATAAATATTGCATAGAAATTAAATCTAAAATATAGGTAATACCATATTTTCCATAAATACTAAGATAGTCATTTGAAATGCTATTTTTGCTTATATAAAATATATTTTCATAAGCAATTTTTATACTCTTGTCCTGATTACCAGTTATTAAGAATTTATATCCTCGCAAACTTTTAACAAAATCAAGTGATAATTCTGCGAATTTACCGGATGCCGACACAGTTATAATTATATAGCAGCTTGCTGGTGCTTTTTTGCATTAATTCCAAATAATAATTTTGGTGTGGTTTGAATATTTTTGTGTCCTAAACGTTTCGATACATAGGTAATATCTATATCATGGGCAAATAGAAACATCACATTTTGCATTTTGTGTTTTTAACGAAGTGATATCAAAAGTAGAACTAATTAAATGTCTAACTATGGTTGTATTGCTAGCAGTTCTCCATGTTGCATCCCATTTCTCATACTGAAGTTTCCTTATTTTTATCGATACAAGATTGTATAAGTATACAGCTCGAAGAAGTTTGACGAGAAGGCAAAACAAAAGATATACAAGAAGAAATATTATAACGTTTGATGTTGTTTTTCAATTTTCAAAATTGTAAGATCAACTTATCTACTCGGAGGTGATGTTAATGTATATAGGAAATGGCCATTACTGTTATTCAAATTCAACTGCAATGTTTCTTTCATCAATAGGAGAAAATGTATCTCCTCAACTTGTAGAAGTATTAACTGGTGTTGGATTAGGTGCCATGATAGAAAATGAAAAAAACCTTTTTTTTAGTATGAGAGATCCCGATGATGGTATCAATTATGCTCTAAACATCCTTGGATTTACTGCAGAAGAGCATCAGCAAGCTAGTGACTTAGATGACTCATTTACGTTGTTAAAAAAGCAAATCAAACAAAACCCTGTCATTCTAGGCCCTTTAGATATGGGGGAGCTAACATACCATCCGAATCATAAAAATTTACATGGTTCAGACCATTATGTGCTAGCTTATCAAATGGATAATAAAAATATTTATGTACAAGATCCAGCTGGCTTTCCATTTGTTCCATTATCACTGGACCAATTTAAGAAGGCTTGGATGGCGGAAGGGATTCCATATAGGAAGGGAATCAATAAATATTGGTCTACAGCAAAAAAGGTTGTCACATTAGACAATAACGAAATATATGAGAGAGCAATTGATTACTTTAAGAGAACTTATCGGGAATTCGAAAAAGCGGATATAGGGTTAATTGGAAGGGAAGCAATTTGTTTTTATGCGGATCAGTTATTAAATGCCCCTATTACAGCTGATACTATAGGGCATACAACATTCTTCCTTTTCCAATTAAGTGCAAGAAGAGCCAACGATTATGCAGTGTATTTTAAAGATAGGCATTCACGTCTATCAGAGTTGAAGATTGAACAGGCTAGGGTTCTTGGGATGTGTCATTCTATGTCTGTAAATAAAGATTGGAAAGGTATATCGGAGAAGTTAATGAGGCTAGCCGATTTAGAGGAGGAATTTAGATTGGGACTTTTAAAAGTCGGCAACTAATTATAATTATAGAGATTTCCACTTTAACAAACGAGTGCGTTGATATAAGAAGGGTTAACCTCCCTTTAAAGGGCAGCATTACTGCAAATTTATTAAATTAAAGTTAGTTTTAATACATTCGGAATGCTAAATGCTAGCACGCAACTTGCCGTTCTTATCTACTTTAATTACCGGGAAACAAGTAGACAGAACAGGGTTGCGTGTATGTGAATAGAGTATTCTATTATCAGTGGATTCTTTTAGAATTCAGTTTTAATTATTTTATCAATTTTTCGACTTCTTCGTCATTACCAGGTTGAATATAGATTTCCTTTGGATACTCAATAATGTTTTTCGTATATTCCTGCATAGGTTCTTTTATTTGTTCTGCAGTCGGCTAATGGGAAGGAATATCATATTTATTGATGGTGCCATCCCCATTCCCGCTTATGTGATGGCACCATCAGCCATTGTTTTCCCTGATAACGATATAATGTCTTTCAGATATTGGACACTATTCTCACCCTAAGGATTTACTGGTTCTCCAGCTGCAATATGCTGAACGCGTAATTCTTCAATATCCCCCTTTTTAATAAGTTGTAACCAAACGCGAGCATACTCAATCTCTTTAGAAGAATAGGCAGATAATATACTACCCTTTTTTTTCTTCTGGCTGATTATTAGAACTATTATTATTTGAAGGTTTATCGTTAAACTCATTACTGTCGGTTTTATTCCCTTCTGACTCAGCTGTTGTATCATCTGGTTCACTTGCTTGGTTGTCATCCTCATCTGAGTTATTCTGTTTTTCTTCTATAGAGCTATTTTCCGAGTTGCTCTTGATTTTACTTTTATCATTACTGCAGGCTATGAGAATAAATGACATTGTCGCAAGTATAGCTATAAGTTTTAAGTACTTTATCATTTTCTTCTCTCCCTTTGAAAAAAAATACGAGGATGTTACGATAAGAAATTATGTGGCAGTAAGAGGATGAGACTCCTTCTCTTACAGAGCTAAAAGCTTGGATGCGTGGTCATAGGTCAATATGATAAAGAAATCTCCTTGAAAAAGGAGATTTTTTTGTCATTGGAGGAAACTTTTTTCATTAAAGCAACGTAGATAAGTAGAATATTTAAGGAGCGTGTTTACATGTATTTTTCTATCCCTGAACCAACAAAAAAAGTATCTAAAGAGGCTGTGAAAGTATGGCGGATATCGGAGGTGATATCTAATAGTACGATTCTTGTGGTATTGGGTGTCTGCTACTTCCTCTATTTCTATTTTTCATGGAAGGCGTGGATAGGTCCAATCATTATAGGTCTTGGCGTATTAACAATCTTGGCGGCATTATGGGGAATTTTTATTGCACCGCCATTAAAACAGCGTTATTGGCGTTATGACGTCAGTGAAGAGTTTATTCAACTGAAATGGGGAGTAATGGTCGAGAATCATCAATTAATCCCGATGACAAAAGTACAGTCGGTTGAATTAACACAAGGACCACTGCAAAGGAAATATCAATTATATTCCATAACGGTGGGGACGATGGGCACTTCGCATGAAATTCCTGCCATTCCAAAGGAAGAGGCTTATCGTTTACGTGATCAAATTGCTCATTTTGCAAAGATTAAGGAAGTGGAGTAATGGAAGGTATCAGGAAGCGGCAGCATCCGATTAAAATAGTTTTTGATATAGTTGGATTTGTAAAAAGTAATTTTTTCTTATTTATTATTTTATTTGTGTCACATTTTGGATCTGAAAAAATGTATATGAAGATATTCCAAGTTCTCTTTCTCCTCTATGCAATTGTGCAGCTTTTTAGCATCATACTGGATTGGTTTACACATACTTATTCAGTAGAAGAGGAAGCGCTACATATAAGGTCTGGGGTTTTTACAAAGTCGCATCGAGTAATCCCCTTTTATAAAATTCAAAATATACATCGACACACCTCTGTTTTTCATAAAGGGCTCCACCTAACTTCCTTAACATTGGAAACAGGAGAGACCGGAGATTCTAGTTCGATACCTTTAACAGTTATTCGCAAGAAAGAGGCAGATTGGTTAGAGTCTTATATCCATCAACCGGAAAATGTCTCAGCAGGAGACGGAGAAGAAGCTAAAACAGTTGCTGGAAGCGAAAGAACGGTTCACTTTCAGGTAACAAGAAGAGACTTAGTGAAGGCTTCTTTTTCTTCTTTGAGCTTTTTAGCGCTAATTCCATTATTAATTTCTTTTTTCTCCAATATAGAATCAATCTTTCAAATGGAAGTGGAGACAAGTAAGGTTCTTACTTATCTATTGGATCATATCTGGATGATAATTGGCGTAAGCATTGCTCTTTTGATTATAGGGGTTCTATTTGGTCTTGGTGTGACCTTCTGGAAATATGGCCGTTTTCAAATATCCTCTGATAAGGATAAGATTTATATAAAAAAAGGGCTAGTTTCCGAAACGTCCTTTTCCATTCAAAAGGAGAAAGTGCAGGCGGTGAAAGTGATCCAACTTCCAATGCAAAGACTTTTGAAAATAGCTGAGGTGAAATTGGTGAGTGCCGGGGATATCGGGGATGAAGATTTAGAGGTAAATTCCTTGTTCCCATATATGCCAGTGGACCAAGCATATGAAATCATAGAAAAGATTCTGCCGGCGTATCGATTGAAAAAGCAAATGAAGAAGCTGCCTAAGAAAGCTCTATATGCCAGACTGCTTAGACCTAGTTATTTTGGGATAATCGCAGCAATTGGTCTTGTCTATTGGAAGCCAGAGATATGGTATATGGCGATATTATTGTTTATTTGGATTTATTTGTTGAGAGTATTGGATTACTTTAATAGCAGGTACATCCAAAATGAAGAATTTATTCAAGTGAAGAAGGGGACCCTGCAATCAACATTAATTTTGACAAAAAGAGCAAAGGTTATGGAAGTTAATGTGAAGAGATCCCGGTTACAGAGGAATTTTGGTCTTGCCACTATTGAATTCATCAATCGATCGCAGCCGATTGAGCAAACGGATTTAATCGATGTTCCAGCTTCAGATGCTAGTGAATTTTATCATTGGTATAATAAGCGACTGCGTGACATACATGTAAAAGGTTATATAGAGAACAACGAAGATGAAAATGGTAAGAAAGCACTGAAATAGCAACTATTCTTTTAATTGGATGCTAAAAGGTTTGTTAGACTAGTATCGTCTCATCTTGTTGGTTGAAAAATAACAGCAAGAGGTGAAATCAATTGGCAGTCATTACAAGCTTTGATATAAAAAAACGCGAGAAACAAATAAAATATGAAAGAGCAGTTCTTAAGGAAATATCCGTTAAAGAATTAAAAGAAAAGGTAGCTCACTATTTTGGCTCCTCTAACCTTACTTCTAGTATCTTAATGAACAGTGGTATAGAAGAGGCATGTTATGATGTGGCAATAGAGGCCTTTCTTTTAGGAGCGAATTACAGTAAATTTAGTGAATATGGCGAAGAAATTCAAGCTATAAAAAATAGATGCAAGGAAGAAGATGTTCATTTAAAAGAAACACTTTATCATTTTCTTCTTTATTGGGGCAGTGAGGAAAGCAATAAAAATGAATCCCTTTACTATTTATGCGAACAATTTGTTGATGAATGGTGGCTGGAAGGTTATATGAAAGCGAATAAGAGAAGAAAGCTTCGCTTACATTGAAAGATGGCATGAGGATGCCATCTTTTTGTTATGACCTGAAAGAAGGACTTGCTGTTCTAAAACCTCGTATTCCTCCATATAGTATGAATAAGGACGGGCATAGGGGGGAATGAGGTTAACTGTGAGTAAAAAGTGGAAAATAAGTATATATATCCTAGGACTAGCACTCCTTTTCTTTATTTTGCAACTTGATTTCTCAAATGATGATTCATGGGATGCCTGGAATTTGCCATTAACCGGAAAAGTAATCATTATTGATCCTGGACACGGCGGGCCTGATGGTGGTGCAGGGGATAATGAGGTATTGGAAAAGGATATTGCCTTAAGCGTTTCCTTAAAGCTTCGAGATTATCTGCAAGAGCAAGGAGCGTTAGTCATCATGACAAGAGAAGTGGATAAGGATTTGGCTAGTGAAAGTACGAAAGGCTATCGCAATCGAAAAGTTGAGGATTTAAAAGAAAGAATAAGCATTATCAATAAATCGGATGCGGATTTATTCTTGAGTATTCATTTAAATGCTATCCCTTCATCGAAATGGAGTGGAGCACAAACCTTCTATTCCTCTAAGCAAGAAGGAAACGATAGAGCTGCCAAGTTTATTCAAGACGAATTAATTGATAACTTAGAGAATACTACCCGAAAGGCAAAAACGCTGGAGAGTGTATACATACTTAAATATGCCGAGAGACCAGGAGTGCTAGTGGAGGTAGGTTTCTTATCAAATCCACAAGAAAAGGCAAATCTTATGAAAGAAGACTATCAGGAGAAAATAGCAGCGTCTATTTATAAAGGGGTTAATCGCTTTTTTACAAATGAAGAGGAACTTGAAATTCAAGAATAGAGACGAATCATGTCTCTATTCTTATTTTTGTCGATTCTATTCCCGGGAAATAAATGCTGGTAATAACGTTTGAATCTTCAGAATGTAAACGATAACTATTTTTATGCTATACTGTTAGTAAAAATAGGAAAGGGGATTGCGTCATGATAACAAAAGAAGAAATTGAGAAGATAGTGGAGAATATGATCGATCCTTTTTTACATAAATCATTGCTTGAACTGAGCGCAGTGAAAGATGTCAAATGGAATGAAGAAAAAGGGCATGCCAGTTTAAAGGTTGCTGTAGCAAAGCTTGGTTCCGCCTATCAAATCGAGTTGCAAAATCAAATTGTCAGCGCGCTTAAAGAAAGAGGAGTAGAAAGTGTTGGGTTACGTTTTACGGAATTATCTAGTGCGCTTGTAGAGGAAATAATAAAGGAAACAGAATCTGAAGAGAAGAAGCCAATTTATATTGCCATTGCTAGTGGGAAAGGTGGAGTAGGAAAATCAACGGTTTCCGTAAATTTAGCTGTCTCTTTAGCAAGGATGGGGAAAAAAGTTGGGTTACTGGATGCTGACATTTATGGTTTTAGTGTTCCAGATATGATGGGGATCACGAATAGACCAGAAGTAATAAAGGAGCGTATTATTCCGGTTGAGCGTTTTGGGGTTAAAGTTATTTCGATGGGATTCTTTGTTGAAGATAATACGCCTATTATCTGGAGAGGGCCAATGCTTGGTAAAATGCTGACAAGCTTTATGGATGAAGTAGAATGGGGAGAGCTTGATTATCTCCTATTAGATTTACCACCAGGAACAGGTGATGTGGCCCTAGATGTCCACTCTATGCTGCCGACAAGTAAAGAAATTATCGTAACAACACCTCATCCAACTGCTGCGTTTGTTGCAGCACGTGCTGGAGCGATGGCATTAAGAACAGAACATGAGATATTAGGTGTCATAGAAAATATGTCTTATTTTGAAAGCCGTTTAACAGGGGAAAAGGAATATGTGTTTGGCAAGGGGGGAGGAAAGAAATTAGCAAAGGATTTGGAGGTACCCTTACTTGGAGAACTGCCATTGGGGCAGCCAGATTGGAATGAAGAGGATTTTGCTCCATCCGTCTATAAAGAAACGCATCCTATTGGTGAAAGATATAAGGGGATTGCTGAACAAATAGTAGAAGTGTTAGAGATGGCAGTAGATAGAGTAGAAAACTAACTGCTCATAGCAAAGAGGTACCTTCCTTTGAAGGTACCTCTTTTTATATTTTATTTTCTTCAGATAATAAAGAGGAAGAGGCTTCTTTCGCAGCTTTATCTAGTAATTCTTTAAATTTGGACTTGAATTCAGGTGTTTCCATTGTTTCTTGGAGGATTTGTTCTACATGCTCTCTATATTCTGTGCTTTTTAAAATGTTCTTCATTTCTGATTCTAGTGAAGGATCTTGCAGCAACTCGACCATCATTTTCCGATATCCTGGATCCTTCATTAGGTCTTTGATCAATTTTTCATTTTCGGATTTCATGCTTTTTGCCATTGTTTCAGCAAACTCAGGATCTTTGAATTTCTTTTGCCAAAATTCAGCCGCCTTGTCAGAAACAAGTGTTTTTTCTATTGTGTTTGTTACTGCTTTTTCATTCATAACCAAGTTTTGTTTTATTTCTTCATCGTTCATTACTTCACGAATAGCTTTTTTCCCTTCATCTGTTTTTAATATATCCACAATCATTTTTTTCGTTTGATCATAGTCCATTTGTTGAGAATTTTCACTTTCTGAGCATCCGCTTAATAAAGAAATGACTAACAGGAGGGTAATCCCTTTTTTTAGCATGATAATTACCTCTTTCATTAAAGATATCTATTAAGTAGAATGGATTCTTTTTGAATTTTTATTCCTGATGGTAAGGAAAAGATAATGAAATAAGAAAGAAAAAAACTGACCCTAAAAGAGTTTCTCGATCTTTATTCAATCGATTCCCTCTAACTTAAGGCACAGCTTTTTTGATTTAATGTACTTCTTTCGATTTGGAATCAGCGTTGGAAATCATTTCTGAAACAGTAACAAACTTTAAGTTCTTTTTTTGTAATTTACCAATAATCTCTGGTAGGGCTTTTGCAGTTTGTTTGGCAGAATCAGAAGCATGTAATAAAACAATGTCCCCTTTTTTAGCTGAAGCAGCTTTTTTAATGATTTGTTGTGCTCCGGGATTGGTCCAATCCTTAGAGTCGATGCTCCAGTGGACTAATGTATAATCATATTGGTCTGCAATAGTTAAGGTAGATTGGCTGAAATGACCAGTTGGGGCTCTAGCTAATAAAATATTTTCGACTTTTAATTTTTGAAATGCCGTTTTTGCTTTAGATATGTCTTGGCGAATTTTTTCTTCTTTTACTTCAGAATAGTCCACATAGTCATAACCTAGTATTCCAATTTCATGTCCTTCCTTTACCATTCTGCTGACTAATTCAGGATGCCTTTCTGCCCATGAACCAGCAAGAAAAAATGTTGCGTTCACTTTCTTTTCTTTCAAGATATCAAGAATTGGTTCTGCTTTTTTGTCACCCCATCCAATATTAAAGGTGAGTGCAACTCCCTTTTCCCCTTTATAAACAGCCTTTGGTCCATCCTTTGAAGAAAATACAGGGATTTGGACAATATTTTCCACATACAAAAACCAGGCTGTGAAGAAGGATACTACAACTATCAATGCCATTTGTTTTAAGGATTTACTGTTAAGAACATAGAAAATATTCATCTGTTTGTCACCTCGTCCACTTTACTGCTCGTCTCATATTTATGTTGAAAAGAAAAAAATAATGACAAAACTTTTATAAAAAAAGAAAAACTAGTACATAATACAGAGACCAAAATATGGATGCAGCAGGAGGATTAGTAATGATTGGATTATTATTAAATAAAAAGGAAATAAAAGAGATTGAATATCTAATAAAAAGGGAATTGGATGAAATTTTATTAGATTTAGGAGATAAAAGAATTGATCTTGCTGTGAAAAAGGCGATGGTTGAAAGGTATAAGAATTTATTTATTTTACTTAAAAGAGTGGCTTCCCCTAAAGAATGTCTGGCATATATCCTGCCAGAAAGTAAACTGTTGGATGAAAAATATAAAATGTGAAAAAAACTGTTGACGAATAATAGTTATCTTGGTATATTAATAAACGTCACTTCGACATGAGAGAAATCAATGAATAAGAAAATAAAAAAGTAGTTGACTCTTAGGTTTGGGTGTGTTAAATTAATAAAGTCGCTTGTTGAGCGGCCAATCAATTGCTCTTTGAAAACTGAACAAACAAACGTCAACAATAATCGTTTTATAACGAATGTTGTAAAACAAAAAAGTATCAAAAAGCTAGAGTTTAGCAATGAGCTAATCAACTCTTTATTGGAGAGTTTGATCCTGGCTCAGGACGAACGCTGGCGGCGTGCCTAATACATGCAAGTCGAGCGGACTTTAAAAGCTTGCTTTTAAAGTTAGCGGCGGACGGGTGAGTAACACGTGGGCAACCTGCCTGTAAGACTGGGATAACTTCGGGAAACCGGAGCTAATACCGGATAATCCTTTTCCTCTCATGAGGAAAAGCTGAAAGACGGTTTACGCTGTCACTTACAGATGGGCCCGCGGCGCATTAGCTAGTTGGTGAGGTAACGGCTCACCAAGGCGACGATGCGTAGCCGACCTGAGAGGGTGATCGGCCACACTGGGACTGAGACACGGCCCAGACTCCTACGGGAGGCAGCAGTAGGGAATCTTCCGCAATGGACGAAAGTCTGACGGAGCAACGCCGCGTGAGTGATGAAGGTTTTCGGATCGTAAAACTCTGTTGTTAGGGAAGAACAAGTACAAGAGTAACTGCTTGTACCTTGACGGTACCTAACCAGAAAGCCACGGCTAACTACGTGCCAGCAGCCGCGGTAATACGTAGGTGGCAAGCGTTGTCCGGAATTATTGGGCGTAAAGCGCGCGCAGGCGGTCCTTTAAGTCTGATGTGAAAGCCCACGGCTCAACCGTGGAGGGTCATTGGAAACTGGGGGACTTGAGTGCAGAAGAGAAGAGTGGAATTCCACGTGTAGCGGTGAAATGCGTAGAGATGTGGAGGAACACCAGTGGCGAAGGCGACTCTTTGGTCTGTAACTGACGCTGAGGCGCGAAAGCGTGGGGAGCAAACAGGATTAGATACCCTGGTAGTCCACGCCGTAAACGATGAGTGCTAAGTGTTAGAGGGTTTCCGCCCTTTAGTGCTGCAGCAAACGCATTAAGCACTCCGCCTGGGGAGTACGGCCGCAAGGCTGAAACTCAAAGGAATTGACGGGGGCCCGCACAAGCGGTGGAGCATGTGGTTTAATTCGAAGCAACGCGAAGAACCTTACCAGGTCTTGACATCCTCTGACACTCCTAGAGATAGGACGTTCCCCTTCGGGGGACAGAGTGACAGGTGGTGCATGGTTGTCGTCAGCTCGTGTCGTGAGATGTTGGGTTAAGTCCCGCAACGAGCGCAACCCTTGATCTTAGTTGCCAGCATTCAGTTGGGCACTCTAAGGTGACTGCCGGTGACAAACCGGAGGAAGGTGGGGATGACGTCAAATCATCATGCCCCTTATGACCTGGGCTACACACGTGCTACAATGGATGGTACAAAGGGCAGCAAAACCGCGAGGTCGAGCAAATCCCATAAAACCATTCTCAGTTCGGATTGTAGGCTGCAACTCGCCTACATGAAGCTGGAATCGCTAGTAATCGCGGATCAGCATGCCGCGGTGAATACGTTCCCGGGCCTTGTACACACCGCCCGTCACACCACGAGAGTTTGTAACACCCGAAGTCGGTGGGGTAACCTTTTGGAGCCAGCCGCCTAAGGTGGGATAGATGATTGGGGTGAAGTCGTAACAAGGTAGCCGTATCGGAAGGTGCGGCTGGATCACCTCCTTTCTAAGGAAAATGGAATTTACATTCCATCAAAGATTGTTGACGATTTGATTGTTCAGTTTTGAGGGAGTAATTCCTCAAAATGATAGGCTGAATAAGCCTGATTGTTCCTTGAAAACTAGATTATGAAAAGTAAGAACCAAGAAAGAAACCGAGTAATCGCCATCTTAGATTCTCTATTTTAGAGAATTACTTCTTTGAAAAGTAGTCGTATTAAACGAATACTCCTTCAAAGATTGAGAGCAAAGAGAAGCAAGTAGGTCAAGGAAGCGATCGAACGAGCACCGGAGCGTACGACAGTACGTGAGGAGCAGAGTGAAGAAGCTGACGAAGAGATACGCCGCTTATCTTTGGTCGAAACTAAGTTAAGTTAGAAAGGGCGCACGGTGGATGCCTTGGCACTAGGAGCCGATGAAGGACGGGATTAACACCGATATGCTTTGGGGAGCTGTAAGTAAGCTTTGATCCAGAGATTTCCGAATGGGGAAACCCTCTATCCGTAATGGGATAGAATCTTTACCTGAATACATAGGGTACTGAAGGCAGACCCGGGGAACTGAAACATCTAAGTACCCGGAGGAAGAGAAAGCAAACGCGATTCCCTGAGTAGCGGCGAGCGAAACGGGATTAGCCCAAACCAAGAGGCTTGCCTCTTGGGGTTGTAGGACACTCTATATGGAGTTACAAAGGAACGGGGTAGACGAATCGATCTGGAAAGGTCAGTCGTAGAAGGTAAAAACCCTGTAGTCGAAACTTCGTTCCCTCTTGAGTGTATCCTGAGTACGGCGGGACACGAGAAATCCCGTCGGAAGCAGGGAGGACCATCTCCCAAGGCTAAATACTCCCTAGTGACCGATAGTGAACCAGTACCGTGAGGGAAAGGTGAAAAGCACCCCGGAAGGGGAGTGAAATAGATCCTGAAACCGTGTGCCTACAAGTAGTTAGAGCCCATTTATGGGTGATAGCGTGCCTTTTGTAGAATGAACCGGCGAGTTACGATTACATGCGAGGTTAAGTTGAAGAGACGGAGCCGCAGCGAAAGCGAGTCTGAATAGGGCGAAATAGTATGTGGTTGTAGACCCGAAACCAGGTGATCTACCCATGTCCAGGGTGAAGTCCAGGTAACACTGGATGGAGGCCCGAACCCACGCACGTTGAAAAGTGCGGGGATGAGGTGTGGGTAGCGGAGAAATTCCAATCGAACTTGGAGATAGCTGGTTCTCTCCGAAATAGCTTTAGGGCTAGCCTCAAGATTTAGAGTATTGGAGGTAGAGCACTGTTTGGACTAGGGGCCCCCATCGGGTTACCGAATTCAGACAAACTCCGAATGCCAAATACTTATTCTTGGGAGTCAGACTACGAGTGATAAGATCCGTGGTCAAGAGGGAAACAGCCCAGACCACCAGCTAAGGTCCCAAAGTATACGTTAAGTGGAAAAGGATGTGGAGTTGCTTAGACAACCAGGATGTTGGCTTAGAAGCAGCCACCATTTAAAGAGTGCGTAATAGCTCACTGGTCGAGTGACTCTGCGCCGAAAATGTACCGGGGCTAAACGTATCACCGAAGCTGTGGATTGACATCTATGATGTCAGTGGTAGGAGAGCGTTCTAAGGGCGTTGAAGCTAGACCGTAAGGACTGGTGGAGCGCTTAGAAGTGAGAATGCCGGTATGAGTAGCGAAAGATGAGTGAGAATCTCATCCACCGAATGCCTAAGGTTTCCTGAGGAAGGCTCGTCCGCTCAGGGTTAGTCGGGACCTAAGCCGAGGCTGAAAAGCGTAGGCGATGGACAACAGGTTGATATTCCTGTACCACCTTTAAATCGTTTGAGCAATGGGGGGACGCAGGAGGATAGGGTAAGCGTGCTGTTGGATTAGCACGTCCAAGCAGTTAGGCTGGTAATGAGGCAAATCCCATTACCACATAAGCGGAGCTGTGACGGCGAGGGAAATATAGTACCGAAGTTCCTGATTCCACACTGCCAAGAAAAGCCTCTAGCGAGATTTAGGGTGCCCGTACCGCAAACCGACACAGGTAGGCGAGGAGAGAATCCTAAGGTGAGCGAGAGAACTCTCGTTAAGGAACTCGGCAAAATGACCCCGTAACTTCGGGAGAAGGGGTGCTCTTGCGGGTGCAAGCCTGCGAGAGCCGCAGTGAATAGGCCCAGGCGACTGTTTAGCAAAAACACAGGTCTCTGCGAAGCCGCAAGGCGAAGTATAGGGGCTGACACCTGCCCGGTGCTGGAAGGTTAAGAGGAGGGGTTAGCACGTTAGTGCGAAGCTCTGAATTGAAGCCCCAGTAAACGGCGGCCGTAACTATAACGGTCCTAAGGTAGCGAAATTCCTTGTCGGGTAAGTTCCGACCCGCACGAAAGGTGTAACGATCTGGGCACTGTCTCAACGAGAGACTCGGTGAAATTATAGTACCTGTGAAGATGCAGGTTACCCGCGACAGGACGGAAAGACCCCGTGGAGCTTTACTGCAGCCTGATATTGAATTTTGGTACAGCTTGTACAGGATAGGTAGGAGCCTTGGAAGCCGGAGCGCCAGCTTCGGTGGAGGCATTGGTGGGATACTACCCTGGCTGTATTGACATTCTAACCCGCACCCCTGATCGGGGTGGGAGACAGTGTCAGGTGGGCAGTTTGACTGGGGCGGTCGCCTCCTAAAAAGTAACGGAGGCGCCCAAAGGTTCCCTCAGAATGGTTGGAAATCATTCGTAGAGTGTAAAGGCACAAGGGAGCTTGACTGCGAGACCTACAAGTCGAGCAGGGACGAAAGTCGGGCTTAGTGATCCGGTGGTTCCGCATGGAAGGGCCATCGCTCAACGGATAAAAGCTACCCCGGGGATAACAGGCTTATCTCCCCCAAGAGTCCACATCGACGGGGAGGTTTGGCACCTCGATGTCGGCTCATCGCATCCTGGGGCTGTAGTCGGTCCCAAGGGTTGGGCTGTTCGCCCATTAAAGCGGTACGCGAGCTGGGTTCAGAACGTCGTGAGACAGTTCGGTCCCTATCCGTCGTGGGCGTAGGAAATTTGAGAGGAGCTGTCCTTAGTACGAGAGGACCGGGATGGACGCACCGCTGGTGTACCAGTTGTCTTGCCAAAGGCATCGCTGGGTAGCTATGTGCGGAAGGGATAAGTGCTGAAAGCATCTAAGCATGAAGCCCCCCTCAAGATGAGATTTCCCATAGCGCAAGCTAGTAAGATCCCTGAAAGATGATCAGGTTGATAGGTCAGAGGTGGAAGCGTGGCGACATGTGGAGCTGACTGATACTAATAGATCGAGGACTTAACTAAAATGAAAAGCGGAAACGCCTGTTAATCGGCGATAAGCTGGACAAAATGATTACTTGTTTCTTTCTTCTTACCATAATCTAGTTTTCAGGGAATAATTTTTCGAAATTACACTTGAAAAAATATCTAAAACATGTATAATAATACATGTCTGATAAATAAGTCTGGTGGCGATAGCGAGAAGGTCACACCCGTTCCCATACCGAACACGGAAGTTAAGCTTCTCAGCGCCGATGGTAGTTGGGGGTTCTCCCCCTGTGAGAGTAGGACGTCGCCAGGCATACCATTATTCCGCAGTAGCTCAGTGGTAGAGCATTCGGCTGTTAACCGAACGGTCGTAGGTTCGAGTCCTACCTGCGGAGCCATTATTTTTATTATATGTTAGCCAAGGTGCTTCCATAGCTCAGCAGGTAGAGCACTTCCATGGTAAGGAAGAGGTCACCGGTTCGAGCCCGGTTGGAAGCTTACGAAAATAAATATGGCCCATTGGTCAAGCGGTTAAGACACCGCCCTTTCACGGCGGTAACACGGGTTCGAATCCCGTATGGGTCACCATTTGGAGGATTAGCTCAGCTGGGAGAGCATCTGCCTTACAAGCAGAGGGTCGGCGGTTCGATCCCGTCATCCTCCACCATTGATTCTTAAAAGTTTATAAATTTATTGCCGGTTTAGCTCAATTGGTAGAGCAACTGACTTGTAATCAGTAGGTTGGGGGTTCAAGTCCTCTAGCCGGCACCACTTTTTTAAATTGTCATTAGTTTGAATATCGGAGGGGTAGCGAAGTGGCTAAACGCGGCGGACTGTAAATCCGCTCCTTCGGGTTCGGCGGTTCGAATCCGTCCCCCTCCACCATTTATGATTGGACAATATTAATTATATGTCCTTTTTATATTTTTGGGCTATAGCCAAGCGGTAAGGCAACGGACTTTGACTCCGTCATTCGTTGGTTCGAATCCAGCTAGCCCAGCCAACGAGCCATTAGCTCAGTCGGTAGAGCATCTGACTTTTAATCAGAGGGTCGGAGGTTCGAATCCTCCATGGCTCATCTTTCTTTAAACCAAACACAATCGTGTTTGGTTTTTTTGTGCTTTTTAAGCATGGCATTCTTGTTGTTTCCTCTCGGGATTTATAGAATATTCGCATATATATACATAAAGATGTTGAGTTGAGTCATTGTTTCAGAAGAAGGTACAATAAAAGAAGAATATGACTGGAGAGATGGGGGAGGATTTTCATGAGAAAGCTGACTATTATTGGAATGCCGATGGATCTTGGACAAATGCGCAGAGGTGTAGATATGGGGCCAAGTGCAATCCGTTACGCAGGTATTTTTGAAAGATTATCAAAGCTATTTTCCTCTATAGAAGATTGGGGAGATATATCAGTAGGAAGACCAGAAACCATAATAGATGTCCAAAGCAATCTTAGAAATCTTCATTTAATAGCAGAAAAAAATCAAATGCTTGCAGAAATGGTTGATAAGATTATTCAATCAAAGTCATTTCCTCTTGTTTTAGGCGGAGATCATAGTATAGCAATTGGGACACTTGCTGGAGTATCTAAGCATTACACCAATTTAGGTGTCATTTGGTATGATGCACATGGAGATTTAAATACGGCAGAAACCTCTCCATCAGGGAATATTCATGGGATGCCACTGGCTGTAAGTTTAGGATATGGGCATGAGCTATTGACCAATATATTAGGAACCTCTCCTAAAATAAAACCAGAGCATGTAGTGATAATAGGAGCTAGATCTTTAGATGAAGGTGAGCGCAGGCTTATAAAAGAATTAGGAATAAAAGTTTTTACCATGCATGAAATTGATCGACTAGGGATGACGAAGGTGATGGAGAGTACGATTGATTATTTAAAGGAAAAAACAGATGGGGTACACTTGTCTCTAGACTTAGATGGATTAGATCCAAATGATGCACCAGGAGTTGGAACACCAGTACCTGGGGGAATAAGTTATAGAGAGAGTCATTTAGCTATGGAAATGTTAGCGGAGTCTGGACTTATTACTTCCGCTGAATTTGTAGAAGTTAACCCGATATTAGATGAAAGAAACAAGACTGCCTCGTTAGCTGTAGCATTGATGGGTTCACTATTTGGAGAAAAATTACTATAAATTAAAATCTAAAAAGCAGGCATGGATGTGCACTGCTTTTTAGATGATAATTGGACTGAAAGCAAGATAAAAGCAATCTTATTATTTAACAGATAGTTCACTACATATTTTTTCATATTTATTTAATAACAAATCTAATTTTGTACTTAAGTCAACAACTTTTGGGTGCGAAAAAGAAGTGTTGTTTGCCAAATAGATCATCATTTCACGATGTTCTTCAATGTCTTTTAATAATTTTCTATCACTCATTTGCTTCACCCTCTATATGTTTTTATAATTCTTCATAATCTATATAGCCGTAGTAAATTCAAATGTTGCTTGTCTTGATTTTAGCATATTATTACTTTTTTTATAACCAATTCTAAAAATTTTAAACATTATGTGGCATTATTTGTTAAAATAAGAATGAGTATCCTAAAAAAGATAGATGTGCATAATAGGGAGATTTTTCACTACATATAAGTGAGAATATTATTTTTTTTATACATAAATAAAATTTTTTTAGAGAAAAAATGAAACCTTTCCTGCTGTCGATTCGTAAATCGATTAGCCGCACTAGAGCGGAGGTAAATAGATGGAAGCATTAGTAAAAAAAAGGATTCAACAAGTTTTAAAAGGGGATAAAAATGCATTTGGTGACATAATCGAACTATATAAAGATAAAGTGTTTCAAATTTGTTATCGGATGTTGGGGAATAGGCATGAAGCAGAGGATATAGCACAAGAGGCTTTTATTCGTGCATATGTGAATGTTCATCGCTATAATATGGAATATAAGTTTTCAACATGGCTATATCGTATTGCGACAAACCTATGCATTGACCGTATAAGAAAAAGGAAACCAGATTATTATCTTGATGCAGAGGTTCCAGGTACAGACGGCTTAAATATGTACTCGCAAATTTCCTCGGATGGAAAATTGCCTGAGGAAGATGTAGAGAGTATGGAACTGCAAGCAATGATACAAAGGGAAATCTCCAAACTTCCTGAAAAGTATCGAGCAGTCATCGTTTTAAAATATATCGAAGAACTTTCTTTAAATGAGATAAGTGAAATTCTGGAGCTTCCTTTAGGAACAGTTAAAACACGTATTCACAGGGGAAGAGAAGCGTTGAGAAAACAATTACGGTATGTCTGATAAAGAAGGTGAAAATAATATGACTTGTTCAACAGAGATTATTTCCTATATGCATCAATATCTTGATGAAGAAATAGAAGAAGAGAATTTAAAAGAATTAAAGAAGCATTTAGATCAGTGTGAAGAATGTGCAACTCATTTTCATGAACTGAAAAAAACTATCGCACTGGTCCAAAGTACTTCTCACATTCAAGCACCAATGAACTTTACAGAAAATATACTTGCTAAATTACCGGAAGAAAAGAAGCAAGTCAGAGTGAAACGATGGCTGCGTCATCATCCTATGCTTGCTGCTGCTTCCCTTTTCCTTATATTAATGATATCGAGTCTAATGTCGTCATGGAATGAGGATCATCAGTTTTCTGTTTCGAAACAGCCAAATATAATAGTAGAAAATAATACAGCTATTGTGCCAGAGGGAGAGACAGTAAAAGGTGATGTGATCGTTCGTAATGGAGATATTAAAATAGAGGGACAAGTTGAAGGAAATGTAACAGTAATCAATGGAAAGAAGTATATGGCTTCTGCTAACCAAGTAACTGGTGATATTAAAGAGGTAAACGAGATATTTGATTGGTTATGGTACCATATAAAGAAAACTGTAACGGATATTACAGGGGTATTTAGTGATGAGGATAACACCCAAAAAAATAGCCTTCCTGCAATTTAATTTTAAATTGCAGGTTTTTTTATTTAGTTTTACATGTATTTTTCTTTCGAGTAAAAATAGGGCTTAAATACAATGGAGACACATATACTACTGATATGGACAATCTAATTGTTTTCAAGATAGTTGGTTATGCTTTTCTTTGTATTAATTGGAATTGTGTTATAATATGATAATTGTAGGTTTTCTCCTGACATGTTTGAGTTAGGGAAAAATCTTCAAAACGTCACTTTTGAAATATATACTTTGGAGGAAGGAAAATGTCGTTTGCAGATTTCCCTTTTTTAAAATATTTAGCGAATACAGTAGACATTATCCTTGTTTGGTATGTCATTTATAAGATTATTACAATTATCCGTGGGACAAAAGCGGTACAATTGTTGAATGGAATATTTGTTATTTTAATTATTAAAATGTTAAGTGACTATTTCCAACTACAAACATTAGGCTGGATGATGCAGCAGGTAATACAGTGGGGTGCATTAGCCCTTATTATTATTTTCCAGGGAGAATTAAGAAGAGCTCTCGAACAATTGGGGCGAGGGAAGTTTTTTTCACGATCCGTTGTTCAAGAACATGAACTCCAAGCCCAGTTAGTGGAATCCATTGTAAAAGCAGTAGACTATATGGCTAAACGAAGAATTGGTGCGTTAATCACAATTGAAAGAGAAACAGGAATGAGTGATTACATAGAAACAGGTATAGCGCTTGATTCAAAGATATCTGCAGAGCTATTGATTAATATTTTTATTCCGAATACTCCACTGCATGATGGAGCCGTTATTATACAAAAAACAAATATTGCCGCAGCTGCATGTTACCTTCCTCTATCGGAAAGTCCCTTTATTTCAAAAGAGCTGGGAACTAGACATAGAGCGGCACTGGGCATTAGTGAAGTAACAGACAGCTTAACCGTCGTTGTTTCAGAGGAAACGGGTGCAATCTCCATAACGAAAAACGGTGATTTGCACAGAGAATTAAAACTAGATGCATTTAGAGAAATGTTATCTAGTGCCTTGATAACACCTTCTACCAAACAAACCACGTCTAGTAAGTGGAGCTGGAAGGGGAAGAAAAATGAGTAAATTGTTTAATAATGTAATAGGTAAAAATTGGTTTACAAAAGTTTTATCCTTAGCTTTTGCTCTTTTACTTTTTTCCTATGCATATGATCCCAATGAAAGTTCAACAGATGTAAATGTTCCAGGTGATTCTGAAACTGTTATTTTAGAGGATATTCCGGTAACAGCCTATTATGATACTGAAAATGTAGTTGTCACAGGGATACCGAAAACAGTTACCGTCACTTTAAGAGGTCCAACGGTTCATATACAGCAGGCTAAATTGAAAAAGGATTTTGAGGTATATGTTAATTTAGCAAATGCTAATTTAGGAAGTAAGACCGTTCCCCTTCAAATAAAGAACTTATCTGATAAAATTAGGGCAACGATTGATCCCGAAACGATAAAAGTCACGGTTAAAGAAAAGGTTACTCAAGAATTTAATGTAGAAGCAGAATTTAGCAGTAACGCTATTGCGAAGGGATACGCTGCTGGAACACCGAAAATTGAGCCAAAAACAGTTAAGGTTACAGGAGCAAAAGATGAGATTGAAAAAATTGCCTATGTAAAGGCAAATGTAAATCTTGATGGAAATACAAATGAGGCAGTAAGCCAACAGGCGAAGGTTTCTGTATTGGATGGTAGTTTAAATAAATTAAATGTGCAAGTGGAACCAGAAATAGTAGAAGTGAATATTCCTGTCAAAAGAACGAGTAAAACAGTACCTATAAATATAGTGGAACAAGGTAAGCCACAGGATGGTATAACGATTGACTCGATAACTTTGGATACAAAGGAAGCAACTATCACTGGTCCAGAAGATGTTTTAAAAGATGTGGAAAGCACAAGAGTTGAAGTTGACCTAAGTAAAATAGAAAAGGATGAAGAATTAACATTACCTGTCATTATATCCAATGGGGTAACATCTGTTGATCCAGAGCTTGTAAAGGTTACAGTAAAGGTAACAGCAGCACAGCAAGAACAAGAAAAAGAACAGAAAGAGGATGAGCAGGAGAATCAAGATTCAGAGGAAGCCGCGACGACAGAAAAAACAGAAACAAGAACGTTAAGCAATGTACCTATTACTATTATAGGCTTAAATAGCGATTTGGAGGCAACCATTACTAAACCAAAAAGTAGTAGTACAAGTCTTCGGATTTCTGGGGAGCAAAATAGGGTAAGGGAATTGAGTGTCTCTGATTTTAATCTCTATATAGATTTAACAGGAATGGATGATGGGGAGCACGAAGTCCCTATTAAAGTAAATGGGCCTGACAATATAGATTGGGAACTAGCTACGAATACGGCGAGTGTGTCTATTACAAATAAAGAGGCTTAACATAAAACGTGATCTATACTAGTTAGAAGGAGCGATATAGAAATGGGTAAATATTTCGGTACGGACGGAGTACGAGGTGTGGCAAATAGTGAACTAACACCAGAAATAGCGTTTAAGCTAGGAAGATATGGTGGTTTCGTCCTAACAAAAGACCACGACAGACCAAAGGTATTAATCGGACGAGATACTCGTATTTCCGGACATATGCTGGAAGGAGCGCTTGTAGCAGGATTGCTTTCCATTGGTGCAGAAGTAATGCGCTTAGGTGTTATCTCTACACCAGGTGTATCTTATTTAACAAAGGCATTAGGAGCACAGGCGGGAGTAATGATTTCTGCATCGCATAACCCGGTCGCAGATAATGGAATTAAATTTTTTGGTCCTGATGGTTTTAAACTATCGGATGAGCAAGAGTTAGAAATTGAAGCACTGATTGATCAAGCAGAAGATACGCTGCCTAGACCAACGGGTGCAGATCTTGGTCAGGTTGATGACTATTTTGAAGGTGGTCAGAAGTATCTGCAATTCTTAAAACAAACAGTGGATGAAGAATTTGCAGGTATTCACATTGCATTAGATTGTGCACATGGAGCAACTTCTTCCTTAGCAATGCATTTGTTTGCAGATTTGGATGCGGATATTTCTACAATGGGCGCATCACCGAATGGATTAAATATTAATGATGGCGTAGGTTCTACACACCCTGAGGCGCTTTCTAAATTTGTCCTAGAAAAAGAAGCAGATGTTGGGTTAGCCTTTGACGGTGATGGTGATCGTTTGATTGCTATTGATGAAAATGGGGATATCGTTGACGGCGATCAAATTATGTATATATGTGCAAAATACTTAAAAGAAACAGGAAGACTCAAAAACAATACAGTTGTGTCTACTGTCATGAGTAATTTAGGCTTCTATAAAGCGCTAGAACAACACGCAATTACGAGCATTCCAACTGCTGTTGGAGACCGTTATGTAGTCGAAGAAATGCGTAATAATGGCTATAACCTTGGTGGAGAACAGTCAGGACATATTATCTTCCTTGACTACAACACAACAGGTGACGGTCTTTTAACTGGGCTGCAATTAGTTAATATTATGAAAGTAACAAAGAAAAAGCTATCGGAGCTTGCAGGAGAAATGAAGAAATTTCCGCAAAAATTAGTGAATATTAGAGTGACAGATAAATTTCATGTAACAGATAATGAAAAAGTAAAAGAAGTAATTGCAAAAGTGGAACAAGATATGAACGGAAATGGAAGGATTTTAGTTCGTCCTTCTGGAACAGAGCCACTTGTACGTGTGATGGCGGAGGCTCCAACAGAGGAATTATGTGAAGCTTATGTGAATGTTATTTCCGAAGTTGTTAAAGAGGAAATGGGTTTACCAGAAGAATAAACTTAAACACATAAGGGACTTATACTAATATCTATGCAATTTGGAACACAATTAGCACGATAGAATACATTATTAGGGTGAAAGACATTTCCGAAGGAATGTTTTTTACCCTATTATTTTTTCCGCTTTTCGTGTCGGAATGTATCCTACCTCAGTTAATGAAATAAAAATTTACGATTTTGTCATAGGATTGTATTTGACGGAACGATTCTTGGTAGGGTATGATTAAATTGCTTTTTGAATAAAAGCAAACCTGTTGTTAAGGAGGATAGGAGTTATTTTAGGAATTTGAAGCGCCTGGACTAGTAATGGACGACACGAAACTAGTTGACGAGGAGGAGGTTTATCGATTTTTCGGCGGATGCCTCCCGGTTGTATTAGCCAATCGTAAGTCATACTTTAAAACATTAAGGTAACTTAATGCACAAAGAGTAGGGCATGCTAATCAGAAGCGTAATCTTTAAGTTGTATTATCTACAACCTTTTGTTTTTATCTGTCTTTATGCAGGACAAAAGATGCAGTATATTACGACTTATAACCCCAAAAAAACAGAGATAAGGGAGCAAGTTTGTTCCCTAAATAGTGACTTCTTGCTCCCTTAGAACGGAGGAAAAGAAGTATGTGCGGAATTGTTGGTTATATTGGAAATCAGGATGCGAAAGAGATTTTATTAAAAGGTTTAGAAAAACTAGAATATAGAGGCTATGACTCAGCTGGTATTGCATTAAGCAATGGAGAGGGAGTTCAAGTTTTTAAAGAAAAAGGACGAATTGCTGACCTACGCAGTATTGTGGACGAAGAGGTATTTGCACCTGCTGGAATTGGTCATACACGCTGGGCAACTCATGGCGTGCCAAGCAGATTAAATGCGCACCCACATAAAAGTGCATCAGAACGCTTTACAATTGTTCATAATGGCGTTATTGAAAACTATGACTTATTAAAGAAGGAATATCTTGCTGATATCACTTTGAAAAGTGATACAGACACGGAAGTCGTTGTTCAACTTATTGAACATTTTGTAGAAGCTGGAAGTGATGTAAAGGCAGCATTTGTTCAAACACTAAAGTTATTAAAAGGGTCTTATGCATTTGCCTTATTAGATGAGCAAAACAAAGACATGATATATGTAGCAAAAAATAAAAGCCCATTATTGATAGGTTTAGGGGAAGGCTTCAATGTTATCGCAAGTGATGCAATGGCTATGCTTCAAGTAACTGATCAATATGTGGAATTAGTAGATAAAGAAATTGTGATCGTGACAAAAGACGAGGTAACGATTGAAACATTAGAGGGAGAGGTTATTTCCCGGGAAGCATATACGGCAGAACTAGATGCTAGTGATATTGAAAAAGGGACATATCCTCATTATATGCTAAAAGAAATTGACGAACAGCCAGTAGCTATTCGCAAAATTATTCAGGAATATCAAGACAAAGATGGAAAGTTGACAATTGATCCAGCGATCATTGAAGCGGTGAAAGCTGCCGATCGACTGTACATTGTAGCTGCTGGTACATCTTATCATGCCGGTCTTCTTGGGAAGCAATTTATTGAGAAATTAGCAAAAATCCCTGTAGAGGTTCATGTGGCAAGTGAGTTCGGCTACAATATGCCGCTGCTTTCTGAAAAACCACTGTTCATTTTCATTACACAAAGTGGAGAAACTGCAGATAGCCGTGCTGTGCTTGTGCAAGTGAAGGAAATGGGTTTACCAACTCTAACTATCACAAATGTACCAGGCTCCACATTGTCTCGTGAAGCTGACCACACCTTATTATTGTATGCTGGTCCGGAAATTGCAGTAGCTTCTACTAAAGCTTATACTTCGCAAATGGCTGTATTGTCTATCCTTGCAGAAGTAACAGCAAGAAGCAAAGGCTACCAGATAGATTTTGATCTTATTCATGAATTAGGTATCATTGCCAATGCCATGGAAGGCGTTTTTGAAGATAAAGAAGAGCTAGAGGCTATTGCTCGAGAATATCTGGAAACATCAAGAAATGCTTTCTATATCGGGCGCGGCATTGATTACTATGTTGGCCTTGAAGGTTCTTTAAAGCTAAAAGAAATCTCTTACATCCAAGCAGAAGGATTCGCAGGTGGAGAATTAAAGCATGGAACAATTGCTTTAATTGAAGATGGAACACCTATTATCGCATTAGCAACACAAGAGAGTGTTAACTTAAGCATACGTGGTAACGTGAAAGAGGTAGTAGCTCGCGGAGCAAACCCATGCATCATTTCAATGAAAGGCTTAGAAATGGATGGCGACCGCTACATCGTACCAGCTGTGCACGACCTGTTAACACCCCTTATCTCTGTAGTACCATTACAATTAATTGCTTACTATGCAGCACTTCATAGAGGCTGTGACGTAGATAAACCACGTAACTTGGCTAAGAGTGTTACGGTGGAGTGATTTATTTTGTAATTCTTTATGTGAGTGTACACCCTTAAAAATCTTTGTCCTTAAACAATAAACCATGTCCTTAACTAAAAAAGTCTGGTCAAGACCGAAGGAAAATCAGGTGAAATCCTGGTCGCCCTTCGGTCTTTTTTGGTTTGAAAAAAGCGGGAAAAAATGCGAGGATATGAATCGCTGGTCAGCCATTCAGAATAAATGAAAGTCTAAATAATACTGCTAAATCAAGGGTTGGGGCAGGAAAGAGCATGAGAAAAAGGCAGAGGAAAAGCAGGAGAAAAGGGTGGAGAAAAATAAGAAAGGCAGGGGGAAAGCGGGAGAAAAAGCAGGAGAAATACAGGACTTTTGGACAAAGTTTTTTATGTCTACGACCCTGAAAATTCGGTACAATTTTGGGCGGAAATGGGGAAAAGGCGGGACAAAGTTTTTTCTCTTCCAATTGTTGGTGAAAGGGCTTGAGCCTATGCTGGACAAGGAGTTGGAAGGAAAAAGGATGGAAAGGGGGAGGGACAAAGATTTTTATGTGTGAACAAGTAGATATAATTGAGCAGGAACATCAGGTGGTCCAGTCTATAAAAAAGATTGATCATTTAAAACAAAGTTCGGTTATTTAAAATAAAGAATGATAATTTATAATAAAGTTTGTTTAAAATCCTGTTTTTACAGGATTTTTTTCTTTAACTCTAGGGTAGCGTTTATCGAAAAAAGATTAACGCTTTTTTATTGTAATCAAAAGGTGCAGTTTTAGATTTAAAATAAAGTTGCAACTTCGCAACATAAATACCCTATTTCCTGAATATCTTTATGACATAAAATCCATCACCTCCCATTCCTCCGATACTAATCAAACATACAGCTCTTTTTACAAGAACTTCAATTCCTTGCCGGGCAATTTGGTTTGTCTTTTGATCACTTGTCAAAACATGCCCATATTGATTACATGTTTGTCTATGCCATAAAGAAAAAACAAAATAAAACGGAGGTGGCGATGTGATTTCAATCAGTTTATGCATGATTGTAAAAAATGAAGAAGCTGTTATTGGACGGTGCTTAGATTCTGTGCAAGGGATAGCTGATGAAATAAACATTGTGGATACCGGTTCAGTTGACAAGACGAAGGACATCGCTGCCCGTTATACAGACCGGATTTTTGATTTTGAATGGACTGATGATTTTGCGGCTGCCCGAAATTTTTCGTTTCAGCAGGCAACGACCGACTATATTTTATGGCTTGATGCCGACGACGTGTTTACTGAGAATGATCAAGAGATTTTATTGGATTTAAAAGGAACGCTAGATCGCGTATTGACGCGGTCTCAATGAAATACCATTTAGCTTTTGATGAAGAAAATAACGTCACATCCAGCTTAAGAAGGTACCGGCTGGTAAAACGCGAAAAAAGCTTTAAGTGGATTGGCGCCGTCCATGAATATTTGGAAGTGTACGGAAACCTTCACCACAGTGAAGTTGCAGTTTCTCACCTTCCACTTAGCCATGACGCAGATCGCAACCTCCGAATTTATGAAAAAATGGCCTCGTCAGGAAAGGATTTTTCTCCAAGAGATTTATTTTACTATGCGAACGAGTTGTGTGATCACGGAAAAATGGAGCAAGCAATTGAGTATTATTTACGGTTTTTACAAATGAAACAGGGATGGGTCGAGGATAATATCAGAGCGTGCAATAAATTAGCAGACTGCTATCATTCATTGGGGCTGAAGGAAAAAGAATTAAGCTGGGTGCTCCACACGCTCGTCTATGGACCGCCTAGAGCAGAAACCTGCTGCAGGTTGGGATACTATTTTTTAGAAAAAAACGATTTTCAAAGTGCGGTCTATTGGTATGAAAAAGCAATAGAAAACAAAGGAGCAGAAAACCTGGCTTTTCAAAACCGCGCCTGCGCGACCTGGCTTCCCCACCTGCAATTAGCAGTCTGCTACGATAAACTCGGCCAGCATCAGCTTGCCTATCAGCATAATGAATCGGCATTACAATACCGTCCCCATGATTCAAGAATGCTAGCCAACAAAAAATATTTTGAAGATATCCTTCAGCAGCAAGCTAGCTCCGGGAACATAAAAATACAGAAATTCAGCATGCAGAAGATAGAATAAATGATTAGATTTCGGAAAAATTTGAAGAGGATGAGATAGAACTGTTGGAAACGGAATTAATGACATAAATATTTTATATTTAAACTTTTTTACAAGATAATGGATAAATTTAAAATAAGAAACTATTTTGCTCAAACTTTAATTAAAATGGTTCCTTTTATTCTTCACTTACAGTACCAAGAGAAAGAGTCATTAACCAGTTTTTAAATATTATTGCATATTATACCAAGTATAATTAGAATAGTTATGTAAACCACTAAAATGGAACAATTAGATTTGAATTCGCAAAAAAATTTGCTAAGCCAAAATAACAAGCTAAAATCCCATCATAAGTGATAAGGATTTTACATTTGGGAACTCATAATAAGTCCGAAAAAAACCAGTGCCTTTTCTAACTGACACTGGTTTTTTTATTTATCTTGGTAAGCTAAAAGTAGCAGATTTTCCTTTGAATTGATCTTTACCATCTGTACCGACAAATGGACCAAACCTCATATCAAACTTTTTATATATTTCAAATTCATCTTTTCTAAGTAGGAAAACATGCAGTTTTTCACCTTTTTGTCCCGCAGCAATCTCCCTTTGTTCACGAGGTTCCACCATACCCTGACTTAACACTTTCGCACGATTGTCATCAATATTAAGAGTAGTTTTTAGATTCGATATGTCAACAGGTTCTGATGTTTGATTATCAACATTCAATTTGACAGTCACAGCCACAATCCCATTATCACCAAAATTTCTAAAGCGTTCTTTATTGGCTTCTGTTGGAATCACTTCAGTATATTGTACACCTTCAAGGGTAATTTTCACTTTATCTATCTCTTTGGTATCATTAATTCCAGATTTTTCAAAAATCATTTTTTTGTCAGCCATATTATCAGTCGTTAAACGATCTTGATAAAATTGGGGTTGTTCAGCTGTTTGTTTTGCTTGTTCATCGCTATAAATAAAATCATAAGCCGGCGATTGCTGCATGTTACTATTTTTAGCTTGGTCATTATCAGCTAAACCGCCTTCAATTATATATTTTGGTTTTACTGTTTTTAATTTTTCAAATTCAGCATCTGATAATCTGAAACTCATTAAGCCAGTTACCTTCTCGCCAGCTTCATATAAAGTAATCTTTTCTTTATTCTTTTTGATTTTATTAATCTGCTGATCTTCAGGTACAAGAGTTTTCCAGTCAGACGGAATATAATCATACTCATTGCTTAGCTGAATTCTATGATTATTATTATAATACATTGGTTTATCGGTTCCATTTTCAATGGTAACTTTAGTCGTTACTACGTATCCATTATTCTGGCCATCAAAACGCAACTTAGAATCTTCGTTCATGTCTGTTACTTTAACAATTTGGTACTCGTTAACGGATACTTTGAAACCATTAATATCATTTAAAAATCCAGGTTCTTTATTGGTATAAACCACTTCAACATTTCCTTCTGTTTCTTCTGCAATACTTGGATTCAATACCTCACCTGATTTAGTATCTGATTCTTCTGCTTTTTCATTCGTTTTCCCTTTATTACTTGTTTCCTCTGTTTTAGCCTTTGAATCATTCTCTTTTGGTGATTCAGAAGCTTTTTCTTCATTTCCGCAAGCCGCCAACAATAACATTGCTGCAGAAAGGATTGATACCGATAATACTTTTGCTTTTCTCACATTTACACCCCTTCTTTTTATGTAGACCATAATTATTATAAAGGAAAATAGATAAGAATTCCTTTAATATTACAAAAATGGTATATTTTATCTAGTTTTGAAGAAGACTTTATCCCCAATTTCAATAAGTTTTGTAGTATGAAACTTTCTAAAAATTTTGATAGAGAAATGGATGAATGAGCGACGAAAAGCAATTAAAGCATAGATTGGTCAACCTGCTTTCGCAAGAAACTGAGAAAAAGAAGCTAGATTTCGATTTGGCCGTCTTTGATGAAAGAATCAGGAGCATATTTGAGCCGCGTATCGGCATCAATTATACTTGAGGAGATGGATGGAACTAATAGAAAGACTGCCATCCGTCTATCCAGTAGAAAGCTAACTAGATATCGGGAGGAGAATTGCTTACGATGACACAATTTGAGGCGTTCAATTCACTTAGGGAAATAGGAAAAAAGCCGGTCTTGGCGCAAATTGGCGGATTTCGTCCGGAGGAAGCGTGGATGAGTTGGTTTGGCGGGCATTTTTATATCGATAAGGAAGCGGGATGGCCTCATGACAAAGATGGTCCCATGATTCCCGTATTGCAAGCGTATGTGCCTGAAATACCTGGTGGGATCGATGGTATGGGAGAGGCAAGTTTGATCCAGCTATTTCTGAACAGGAAACAGCTTCCAATCTATCCTGTCAAGAACGGAGAAGGCTGGCTACTCATCGAGCATCAGTCGGTGGAAGAGCTGCAATTAATGGAAACACCGGAAGAAGCGAGAGGTCTCAGGGAGTTTCAGATTAGATGGCACAAGGCTGATAGCGATGATTACCCGTGCTGGGAAGAGGCTTGGGATTATGTTGATTTGACGGAAGTGAACGAGGATGAAGCTGCGAGCGATCAGTTCTTCGATGAATTCGGCAGTTACCCGCAAACGAAAATAGGAGGATACGCATCCTATATCCAGTCACCGGTTTCCTTAGAAGATTGTCAGTATATCATGCAAATCGGAAGCGAGGAAAAGCCGAGATTTATGGTGGGTGACAACGGGACGATTTACTTGTTCAGGTCTCGTTCGACTGGTGAATGGCATATGCATTGGGATTGTTATTGAGGGTTTGACGGTCAGATAGGATAAACTGGCGCTAAAAAGCAGGTTTTTCTACCCATGCCCGTCAGCATGAAATAATTTAAGCTGTTTCCGGACTCGCAAATGGTAAAATTATGTTAGGGTTAAGCCAGCGGTCGGTGGAGTCGTTTCGTCTTGTCTCTTGGGATTTTGGCGAACCGGGACAGTTTAAGCAGCGAGATTCAACCGTTTTCGGTTTAGTAGAGAAGACAAAACACAATGCTATTTCCTTAAGTTACTTTATTTTAAAGCTGCAGGTAAAAGACTTGTATAGACTATCTTGAATAAAGAGACACTATAAAACAACTTCGAAAAGGTACACTTACACAAAGTACTAATTCGAAAGATGTTTTGCATGGGAAAAACTATGTGATACTTATTATTCTAGGTAATATGCACTAAATAAACTATTCATGTCCTTCATATGGGCATATCTCCTTCTTGCGTGAGATAAAGTGGTTGGGAAACCAACTCTTTATCTCACGCAAGAAGGAGGTTTCTTATTACCTCGCTAAAAAGCTTTTCTGGAACTCCCTGCATAGACAGGGGTTTTCGAAAATCATTAATCAAACCCACAAATTTTATTCCAAACCAACAAGATTTGAAACGAAATTAATCAAATTTTATTTCAAAGTTACAAAAGGAAAAATAAAAATACTTGCATTTTAAATCCAATTGAGTTAAATTATTTGATGGGTCAATGATTGATAGGTCAAATAATTTCAAAAAATAAAAAAGGAGGAAAGTTATTGACAAATTCTTGCTCTAAGGAAGCAATTATTTTATATAAATTATTTTTTATTAATAAAGAAATCAATTCGAAATTTGAAGGGTGTACAGGTGTTAGTCAGTCGCGCCTTGAACTTTTGAGCCATCTTTATCAAGTGGATGAAATGAGCCAAAAAGCGCTTCAAAAAGAGATGAATATTGACAATGCTGCAATCACGCGGCATTTAAAACAACTCGAAGTAAACGGGTTGATTTTAAGACGAAAAAAAACAAGTGACAATAGGATCACGCTTGTGACGCTTACTGATTATGGACGTCAAAAAATTAGTTGCTATCAAGAAGAAAAGAAACGTTTCGTCACTTCCATGCTAAAAGATATTAGTGAAGAGGAACGAGATTTGCTATTTGATATGCTAAATCGTATTCAAAATAACATAAAAGAAATCTAATACGTAAAATTTTAGTAGGACGCCGTTCAAATATGCAGCTAATGCTTGTAGCACGCGAACATGGATACGATACATGCCTAATCGGTAGTTTTAGAAAAGGATAAGATTGCAGAAGTATTTGGCTTAGAAAAGGATTGTTATATACCAGTGATGCTTATTTCAATTGGGAAAGCAGCAGACAGAGGTTATAAATCTGTTCGAATTGTACAGTGGAAGAAAAAAGGGAAAGAAACAAGTCCTGTGGTGGATTGATATACACACTGCGTGTTCATGGATGTTTTAAATTTTCTTTAACATAAAAAGATTCAGAGAAGAGGAGGAGAACGATGATTATTATTCATGCTGTAATGCAAATAGACTCAACAAAGCAACAAAGTTTTTTAGAAGAGATAGAAACACTAATGCGTGCTTCTAGACAAGAAAGTGGAAATATTTCTTACAATTTATATAAGGATATAGAAAAGAACCATACATTTACCATGGTTGAAGTATGGCAAGATGCAGCGGCGGTAGAAAGCCATAATACAAGTGAACATTTTACTTCTTTCGTGGCCAAAGCTAGTAACTTTTTAGTTGCGCCACTTGATATAAAAGCATATGATGGACACCCTTTGCAAAGTTAGGGAGTTCTAGTGCAAAAAAATCTTTAGTGAGTTATAAGTAGACATCACTTTTTTATTGCGAATTATAAATGGTAAGATTGTTAATTAAAAAATATCTGGATAATAATGACATGTCCAAATCTTACTAAGAATAGTAAAGTTTACATTTTTAAGAGATTCTCCTGCATGGCTATCGACTTAGTTATAAAGCACCTTTGAAAATCGCGAATTAATTAGAAGTAGAAGGAACAAAAAACTAATGAATATCGATGGCGCAGCCGTATTTATCCTTGTTCGCTCAACCGAGCAAGTCAGAGTCTTCACCGGAAATGCCAGCATAGAAGACTGTTCTGTATTTAAGAAAGTGCTGTTGTAAATGAAGAAAAATATAGAAAATATTAAAAAATTATAGGAGTTGTTTGCACATGAAAACTACATTAAAAACAAACGATTTTATGAAAATAATGAAAGGGCGCCGATCCATTCGCAACTATGATCCAACAGTTAAAATCAGCAAAGAAGAGATGACTGAAATATTAGAGGAGGCGACTACAGCTCCATCTTCAGTCAACGCACAGCCATGGCGTTTTCTTATCATTGAAAGCCCAGAATCCAAAGAAAAACTTGCGGGGCTTGCTAAATTTAATCAGTCACAAGTCACCACTTCATCTGCCGTAATCGCCGTATTTGCAGATATGAACAATGCAGACTATTTAGAAGAAATTTATTCAAAAGCCGTTGACTTAGGATACATGCCACAGGAGGTAAAAGACAGACAAATCGAGGCTTTGAAGGCACATTTTGAACAACTACCGGAGCAAGTAAATCGGGAAACGATTCTAGTTGACGCTGGTCTCGTCTCCATGCAGCTTATGTTGACAGCACGCGCGCACGGATATGAAACAAACCCAATAGGGGGCTATGAAAAAGAAAATATCGCTGAAGCCTTCGGATTGGAAAAGGAGCGCTATGTACCGGTCATGCTTCTATCCATCGGAAAAGCAGTCGATGAAGGATATGCTTCATACCGTCTCCCTGTCGATAGAATTGCGCAATGGAAATAATATAAATTGATATTAGGAAACAGAAAAGGGGGGGATTAGTGAGTGGAAGTACTTGCGGCCATTTTAGTTGGGATAGTAGCAATAGAACATTTATTTATTATGATCCTTGAAATGTTTTTTATTGATTCAAAATTGGCAAAACGAGCTTTCAATTTACCGAAGCACTTAGAAAGAGATCGAAATGTAGCCATCATGTTTGCAAATCAAGGTTTATATAATGGGTTTTTAGCAGCTGGTCTCATTTGGGGACTCATACTTGGACTTAATTCAATTGGCTATATGATTCAGTTGTTTTTTGTAATTTGTGTGGTAGTGGCAGCCATTTTCGGAGGCTTTACATCCAACAAATCAATTATTGTGAAACAAGGAATTCCAGCTATTTTAGCACTGGTTACCCTTTTGTCTGTAATGTAGAACCGAAGCTTTTATATTTTATGAATATATGTATGTTGAAGATCATAAGATGAAAACAATCAAACTTTTTTATAAAAAAATCTAACAGAGTTATTAAAAGAAAATCTATTTTGAAGAAAACTTATTCAAAATGGATTTTTTGTATTCTTTGGTAAATAAAGAGTCAATAAAATGTTTTAATTAATCTTTATTTGAAAGCTACATTTGTATAAAGTTGCAACGTTTATCCCCCTTTAGTTCTAATAATTGGCAGGGGGTTTTTTAGTGAAGGGAAGAGGTATGCATATTCAAATGGGAGAATGATTGAAGGGGAGTAGCGGGTATTTCATTAACTCAGTAGATTCCCCATAAAGTAGTTTCCTAATAACAAATATAGTAAAATAAAGGAAAAAGAAAAGGCGGTTTTTGAATGCAGCGCAACTTTGGAAAGTATGATATACCAGCAAGCCTTCAAAAATTAATGGAATTAGAGAAGGAACTAGGCGATTGTGAATCTTTTTATAATGGGCTTCACTTTTATATTTCATTATCCGACTTTCGCTATTTTAACACACCAAGCGATGTTATTGTATTTGGCCATATTGGAGTAGATGGTATTCATTATGGATTTTTAACAGACTATGGGTCGGTTTCTGACCTTGAAGAGGCGCCTATTGTCTGTATAAGTCCAATGGAGTTTGAAAAGCCAACCCGTATAATCGCAAAAAATTTGCGTGAATTTTTACGTATCAATTGCACAGATAGTGATTTATTTTATAATTATTTCGCTGATGAAGACAGTTATTTAGTATTCAAGGAACGGGAAGTGGATGATGAACTTCATCCTCAGTCTGAACGACAATTATTAAAGTATATCGATAACTTTTTAGAAAAAAACATTCAAATGCCTATTATTGCTAATCCTTATCGCTATATTCAAACGCTTAGATTGCAGCGACAAAAAATGATAACTATTCAAACCCAGGATGGTCTTGGTGTAATTGCTCCATTTCTTGCTAATGAAACGCACATTCCTTTTAAAATTAATATAGACGTTGAACCAGACTTAGCAGCTTTAAAAGCATACTTATCTCGTGCACCAATACCATCACAATATGCTGTGTTTCGAGATATACAACTTCATCATGTTCTATCTGATGAACCATTGTTAAAGAAAATTGTGCTGGAATCCATGTATAATATAGGACTTATCGATGAAGCGAATAGACTATCTTAAAAGCTTTTTCGTTGTCATGATTCAAAGACCAAATGTGGTAACCCTTTTTATAAAGATTGGATAACACTTAGCAAATAAAAAATCCATTTTGATAATTTTTTCAAAATGGATTTTTCTTTTTTTACACAAAAAGAGGGTGTGAACTATCTTTAAGCAAACTTTATTTTTAATCGATATTAAGCTTAAAAACCTATTTTAATTCCCGCTTATTTTCTTTTAAAAACTCTTTGTAATTTTCTCCCCATTCATTCATTAGAGAAATAATTGGTTCGAGCGTTCTTCCAAATTCCGTTAATGAGTATTCCACTTTAGGGGGGATTTCGGGATATACTTCTCGATGAACAATTCCGTCTTCTTCCAGTTCCCTTAATTGGAGAGATAACATTCGTTTGGTAATACCAGGCATTAATCTACTGAATTCATTAAATCTTTTCTTTCCATCTAATAAATAAAACAAAATAACGCCTTTCCATTTACCCCCGATCACATCAAGCGTTCCTTCAACCGGACATCCTTCAGGGCATCCATACCCTTTCTTTCGATTTCTCATCGGTACTCATACCTTTCTCATTTCTGCTTGTTCTTCTTTTCTTAATTAGTAACATAGTTAATAGCAGATTACAAGAATGTCAGTTGCAGCTGCTTTCATTTCTCTCCTAATAGGTAACATGTGTGATACCAGATTACAAGAATGTGCGTACTTACTCTTAATATATTTCTTTTTTATAATAAACATGAATAAAAAAGGAGGGCTTTTAAATGAAAGCAGTTGGATTGTATAAATATTTACCGATTGAAAAGGAAGAAAGTTTGATAGATGTCCAAGTGGAAAAACCTACACCAACCAAAAGAGATATACTTGTTAAAATAAAAGCTGTTTCGATTAATCCGGTTGATGTAAAGGTACGTGCTCCTAAAGATAAAGAAGAAACAGAACCAAGAATTTTAGGCTGGGATGCAAGTGGAGTGGTGGAAGAAATTGGACCGGATTGTACAATGTTTAAACCTGGAGACGAAGTGTTTTATTCTGGTGACCTAACTCGACCAGGGACGTATAGCGAATACCATTTGGTTGATGAAAGAATTGTCGGATTAAAGCCAAAGTCTTTAAATTTTGCACAATCAGCGGCTTTACCACTGACATCGATAACAGCATGGGAAAGTTTATTTGATCGATTAATGATAGATATTAATAACTACGAAGAAAATCAATCTAAGAGCATTCTTATTATTGGCGGGGCTGGGGGAGTGGGCTCCATAGCGATTCAATTAGCTAAAATGGCAGGTTTACAAGTGATTGCCACAGCATCTAGAGAAGAGAGTAAGCAATGGGTGAATAAATTAGGTGCTGATTATATCATTAACCATCACGAAAACTTTCGAACTCAACTACAAGATCATGATATAAAAGGCGTTGAGTACATTTTATGTTTGAACGAAACAGAGCAGCATTGGCAAAACATGGCCGATATTATTTTCCCTCAAGGAAGGATTTGCTCGATTGTAGAAATGGCTAATCCTATCGACCTTACTGCTTTAAAAAATAAAAGTGTCACGTTTGTTTGGGAATTTATGTTTACAAGATCCATGTATGAAACTCCAGACATGATCAAACAACATGAACTTTTATCCAAACTAAATAAACTAATAGATGACGGGAAAGTAACAACAACCCTTACAGAAACTCTTAGACCAATTAATGCCGAAACCTTACGTAAAGCACATAAAATTGTAGAAACGGGAAGTATGATTGGTAAAATAGTAGTTGAGAATGAATAAATGCCTAATGAGATGGTCATCTTATCTAAAAAGTAGACTGTTTGGTTAACAATGACTTAGGATTGAAGATTATTAGTCTATTTAGAACTTAATTTTGGGGATTAGCCTTATAAAAGGGAGGGGAAAACCAGCAAAGCTGTTATCCCCTCCCTAAATAGATTTTTTATTATTGAATTATTCTCTATTCCTCACTATTCAAAAATTCCCTCACATAAATCCTATGTACTCCCTCTAAAACAATGGAACTATATTCAGCAAATGTAACCTTCGTGCTTTTCCCCTTTACAATAAAGTCCCCAGAAACTGCTCCAGTCTTATCCATTGCGGCATCGTAGAGTAAAGCAGCCCCTTTTGTCGGTGGGGAAAAGAAAAACTTCATCAATGGTTTTATATAAAAGGGAATACCTGATTTTTTTTCTTTCCGTAACGTATTGTTACTCCCGGGGTCTACACTTAGAAAACAGGCGCTACTAACCTGATTTTGAAAAATAGTTATGGAAAAAGAATGATTTTAACAAAGATGCTTATGCCAAAGCGGTAGCAGTTTATAATCAATTGACTAATCAATGCAAAGGCCTCTGCTAGTAATAATAAATTTTACAGAAAGATGGAATTCATCAGCAGTGGAGAATTAAAGTAATAGCGCTTTATATCTTTTCTACCAAGATGTATCAGAAATAGAGTCTATTGCTTAAGCATTTAGTAGTGAAAAAAGATTTGAATTTAAATAAGATAGATTAGTGTAAATTTTTTGAAAAAATAATTTACGTGCAATATATTATTTAGTATACTCTAATTGTAAAATATTGGAGGTGAAATTCGAATGAATATAATGAAAAGATTAACGGTTGGTGGATTGGCAATAGGTATATCTCTAGGAATAGGTTTATCTAACGTATCTGCAGCAATACCAACTGAAGCAAAGATTAGTGGTCCGAAAAATGAAATTAGATTTGGTTCTTCTGCTATAATGACTAAAACTATTTCTTGGGGTGGGGGTAACGGAATTTATAATGTAAAGTACCATGATGGTATTACTACTCGATTTACAGATCCTGCTGCTAATTATTATAGTACAACTAGATCATCTACATATCATCTAGGTTCCTTAAGTACCGACAAATGGAACCTTACACTAACTGTTTCATCCGCTGGGGGTGGAACTGCACGTGCAACAGGAACAGTAACACTAAGAAAATAAATGTAAAATTCTATGGCACCCTAGTCAACTGACTAGGGTGATTGTAATTAATCAATTTAAGGAGGAACGTCATGATTGATATAAAGTATTTACAAAAGTCATTTTCTGAATCCAATTCCATAATAGAAAATGTATCCTTGTCTATTGAAGAGGGACAGTGGTATACGATCGTAGGCCCTTCGGGTACAGGAAAGTCTACTTTACTTAAATGTATTTCAGGACTTTTAAAGCCTGATAAAGGCGAGGTCTTATATGAGAGAACTAATATTTATCACATGAATGAAAATGCGAGAAGCGAGTATAGAAAAAAAAATATTGGTTTTATATTTCAGGACTTCAAACTTTTGCCCCACTACTCTGTTATTGATAATGTCATGTTACCTCTTATTTATGATTATCCGAAAAAGGAACTATATATTAGAGCGGAAAAATTACTTGAGAGTGTGGGAATTAATAATTCTTTGTTTGCTAGACTGCCAGAATCTTTATCAGGAGGGGAAAAGCAAAGAGTGGGGATTGCTAGAGCTTTAATGGCTAATCCAAAGGTACTGATATGTGATGAACCGACTGGGAACTTAGATATTGAAAATAGAGATAACATTCTGCGCATTCTGATTGAATGCAAAAATAAAGGACAAACGATTATTATTGTAACCCATGATGAGGAAGTTGCGAAACTTGGTGATAAGACCTATAAATTATACAAAGGTAATTTGAAGGAAAACGAGGTATTTGTATGATACGTTTTGCTTGGGTTCGTATTTTAAGCAGAAAGTTGATCTCCATTACCATTTTATTAGCATTTATTGGTTTATATACACTTATTCCATTAGGTTTTCAGAGCACAAAAGAAATTAAGTTAGCAGTTAATCATTCCGTAGAAGAATACGGACGAGGTACATATGACATCCTAGTACGACCAAGTTCTACAAGAACAGATGTTGAAAAAAAATTAGGAATGATTGAAGAGAATTATATCGGTGATGGGGGAGGTGGTATTTCTATTTCTGATTGGGAACAGATTAAAAGAAACCCGGACATAGAATTGGCCGCTCCAGTAGCATCTCTAGGGTATTTTAGTGGTAAAAGGATGTCTATTGAACTTCCAGTATTAAAGGAACCAACAAGATTTTCTTGGCAATTTTATACCTCGGATGGGATTCATAAATATCCTATTGATCAGAAAGAGGAGTTATATTATTTTGATGGTTCGGTTCCAGGAAACATACAATATATTGACGCTTCGTATCCAAATTCCTTAACAGGTGTAGCAATGACAGTCCTAATGCCTTTTAATTATTATCTATTAGCTGCTATTGATGTTGAGAGCGAAAGTAAGTTAACTGGAATTGACTATTCTGAATTAGATAAAGAGATTAATGATATTGAATTTAAAGAAGTTCGGGAAAGTTTAGGAAATCCACCCGTTATCAAAGTTATACAGCGGCAGGATATAAATATTCCATTATATATGACTGTGAAGACAGATAGGATAGATGTAGATCTCGGAGAATATCAGGAGAAATTAGGCCTGATGAAAGATGACTCACTATTAATGGGCTATGAAAAACCTGAAAAAATGGAGCAAGTAATTAATGAACTATCTAAAGCTAAAGCGCTTGATAATAGAGAATATAATTTAGATTTATCAAAATTCCAAAAACCGTTTGAGGGGACAGCTGTAAAGATTGGGGAGGATTTCAGTATAAGTGAGACTGATCGCTTTATGTCTGACCAAGATACCTCGATTTATTACATAGCATCAAAAATCAACTATAAAATAAATGAAAATAATCTAGAAGTGCCCATACTTGAAGATGGACCTCCCCCAATATATAAAACAGTAAATAAAAAGGGGATAAGTGCCTATCAAAGTCAAAAGGTGCCCTTTATTATTGAACAAGTGGGAGAATTTTCACCTAATAAGGATACTAACCAGTTAGCTTCAAGCCCATTAGGTATATATTCTACCACAGAGTCAAAAAGCTTAGACGGTAAAGTGGTACAATCTACAATCTTTCCTGGAAGCTTTATTCCTACACCAGCGAGCGGGATAACAACCCTGGAAGCTGCTGAAATGGTAAAAGGTCAAAAACCGATTGATGCAATAAGGATCAAAGTGGCCGGGATAAATAAATATAACGTGGATGCTCAAGAGAAAATTGAACAAGTTGCAATAGACCTACTAAAATCTGGTTATGAAGTGGATATTGTTGCTGGTTCCTCTTTTAAACAAATGAGATTAGATGTTGAAGGTTTAGGCCAGATACTGGAGCCTTGGACAACTCTGGGGGTAGCACAAGAGCTGAGTGAAAATTGGAATCACATGTCCGTGATTTCTTTCATATTGTTTTCTCTTTTTGGGTTTCTATGGTTATATTCAAGAGTAACTTTTGAAAAAAAAGCCTTATATAAGGAAGATGAGTTACTATATCTATTAGGGTGGAAAAGGAAATTTATTTTTCTACGGAACTGTCTTGAACAATTTATTATTATTACTATTGGGTATGTAGTTAGCATTATTTTATTTACTCTATTCAAACAAGATGCATTCCCTTATTTACTCTCTTCATTATTATGGTTCCTAACCGTGGTCATGGTATGTTTATTATTTTTAAGAAATGGATCAGGGAATAAAACTAGGATAATGGAATATAAGAAAGTTCCAGCAATTATTCATTATAAAGAGTTTATATTACCAACCATTTTTGTTTTGTTCATTTCGATTATACTACTGATTATTCAGATATCTAACTTAGGATATTCCATTGAAAAAGCTAAGGAAACAACACTAGGTCAATTTACAATGGATGAAACATTAATCATACAAATTTCCATTATAGTGATAACCGTACTGCTTTCTTACCTAGCAGTTAGTGAGAGTATTACAGCACTCCTTCAATACCGAGCGAAGGAATTTTCTATGTACCATATTATTGGGTGGACTAAAGGTCGTATATTGATTCATTTCTCTAAAGAAATCTCTCTCTGGTCAGGAGTCCCAATTGTTTTAGGGGTTCTTTTAGGAAGTTTGATTTTATTTGGAATGAATGTTTCATACAGTTGGATTTTTATTAGTATATTAATCTCTATAGGTATTTTATCAATTGCAATCGTCGTGACTACCATTACAAAATTAAAACCGTTTAGCAAGGGATAGCCTTGAATTAGTTTTTTACTAATTTGTATCAAATAAATTGTGTTTCAGAGTCAAAACATAATTAACTTCACTCTTACAGTGACACTCAAGGAAAAAGGAATGGAATGTCGAGTGCTGTGGATAAATTAAGCTAGCAATTATGAGTTTTGATACTATTGGTCGATATCTGAACTAGAGTTAAGGATAAAATACACTTCATCTTTTATTAGATGAGGTGTATTTTGTACAATCAAATATTCAACAATAATTAAAAAGATAATGCAAGGAAAATCATTCTTTGTCGATGAGCATATTAGATTACAAGACATGAAGAGGAGGACTATTAATGAAAATGAAGGTAAAACATATTTGAGTATAAACTATAATCAAACTTTATTCGAAACAAACCCTGATTATCCTGCAGACCTTCTTTTTATTATCCTCTATTCCTCACTATTCAAAAATTCCCTCACATAAATCCTATGTACTCCCTCTAAAACAATGGAACTATATTCAGCAAATGTAACCTTCGTGCTTTTCCCCTTTACAATAAAGTCCCCAGAAACTGCTCCAGTCTTATCCATTGCGGCATCGTAGAGTAAAGCAGCCCCTTTTGTCGGTGGGGAAAAGAAAAACTTCATCAATGGTTTTATATAAAAGGGAATACCTGATTTTTTTTCTTTCCGTAACGTATTGTTACTCCCGGGGTCTACACTTAGAAACCGGAATCCATTGGCACTCTCTCTTTTTGCTATTTCTTTTGTCCATAAAGATAAAGCTAGCTTTGCTGTCGCATAGGGACCAAATAACTTTTTAAAGGAAGATGGGTTTTCCAATGTATCTGGATCAAACTGTTTCACGCGAAGGATGACAGCTGAAGATGTATTAACAATTGTCTTATCTTCTCCCATTTCAAATAAAGGGGACAGCTCCTTAAAAATAATATAAGGCACTACTGTCTGAAGTTCATAATGTAGTTCGCGATTTTGCTTAGAAAATAATAACGAAGGAAAACTGCCGCCAGCGTTATTGAAAAGGAAATCTATTTTCTTCTCCGTTGCTTTTATTTCTTCCAGCGCATTTTTTAGACTGTTAAAATCAGATAAATCTGCTTTATAAATTCGTAATTGTCCTGTAGTAATTTTTGATTGAATAAAGAGGTCGTCCTTTGAAAAAGAAGAACGTATTAATGCAATAACTTGACTCCCTTCTGCTAGCATTTTTTTGGCTAATTCTAGACCAATCCCATTATTGGCTCCAGTAATGACTACTACCTTTCCTGTTCCCAAAATAATTACCTCCGATATGATAAATAATTTTTGTTGGTAAATGAACAATTGACACTTAAGTTACAATTGTCACTTAGCTTGAAAGGATTGTATAATAAATTTAAGCAAAGAAAAAGCAAAGAATTTTTTTATGTGACACAGGAAAGGAAATTGGTGCATAAATGGATAAACGGGTCGAAAGAACACAAAAATTATTGCTGCAAAGTTTAATGATGTTTAATCTTAAGAATAAAAACTTTTATGAGATTTCCATCCGAGATTTATGCGAGCAAGCTGGAATTGCAAGGCAAACATTTTACAGGAATTATTTAGTGAAAGAAGACATCATTATAAGACAGATATCCAACGTCATGAGTGATTTTAAGTCGGTTTTAAAGCAGCAATCTTTTAACGCTTCAGGCTTTATTCAACTACTAATACAATTTTGGAAACAAAATCAACAGACATTTGCATTAATTGAATGGGCGGGCATTAGTAACGAATTTATTCGTCAGTTAGCCAATTTTAATAAGCTTGTAATGGAGCAACATAAAGCGTTCGGTAAGAATAGTGAATATATTGCAAACTATTATGCAGGCGCTACTTACATGTTTTTAAAGACATTTATGGAAAAGAACGATTTTAGCCAAGAGGCTTATGCCAAAGGAGCTGCGGTTTATAATCAGTTGACCAACCAATGCAAAGGTTTGTTTGAACCACTTAATTAGGAATGGAGTTAAGCTCCTAACATAGGAATAATAATATTTCCCATAATAGAAAAATGGAGGACGAATATGAATAGAGAAACAGATGATTCAAAACAGGTAGTTATTCAAGTTGGAACAGTGCTTAAAAAATTGCGAAAGGAGAGGCGGTTGAGTCTTGAAAATTTATCTGAGATATCAGGTGTAAGTAAGTTGACGCTGGGAAATATTGAGCGAGGAGAAACTAATCCAACAATTGGGGTATTGTGGAAGATTTCGCGAAGTTTATCGATCCCTCTGATGGCGTTATTTTCCTCAGGAAGCAGTGTGAATGTATCGCGGGCTGGTAGCGGGGTAAGAATTTTCGGAGATGATGGCAATTGGGCTGTAGAGCCGATTTTTCAAAATCAAAAGGATGAGATGGAAATGTGTCGAGCATATTTACAACCACATAGTTCTTATTATCCAGAAAAGCATCACCCCAATACGACGGAAATAGCTACGGTGATGTCGGGAACCATAACCATTAATGTAAATAATGAGTCATATATCTTAAATGAATATGATTCGATTAGTTTTGATGCAAATGGAAGCCATTCCTATATAAATCATACCGATAAAGTTGCTGTACTCTATATCTTATTGAGATACGGGAGGTAGTGGTTAGGTTATTCCGTCCAATAGCGGGGATATATTTTGTTTCTTCAACTTCTAGAAAAAAGAATGGACAAACACCTGCTTGTTATATTATATTATTCATTATCATAGTGAAAATATATTATATTATACCAAATTACTTAACTGACTACTTCTTATTAATGATGAAGGACTCATTTCATAGTCATTTGGCTACTATAATCAGGAGGAAACAATGACTAATCAACATATACAATCAAATCGAGCTGTTCATAAGTCAGCCGTTTGGATGGTTATTATAGGAATAATCTTTATTGCTGCCAATTTAAGAGCTCCGTTAACATCAGTGGGTCCAATAGTAGGATTTATTAGGGATGATCTTCATATTTCTAATACATTAGCAGGGATGATTACCACATTGCCATTATTATCTTTTGCGCTTTTTTCTCAGATTGTACCTAAATTGGCTCGTAAATTTGGTGTGGAAATGATGATTCTGATGTCTATAATCTTTCTTACACTAGGCATTATTTTACGTTTATTATCTGGGGTGGCTGCTTTATATATTGGTACTGCTGTGCTAGGATTGGCGATTTCAATTTCTAATGTGCTATTACCTAGTCTGATTAAACAAGAGTTTCCAACTCGAATTGGATTAATGACAGGCGTATATTCTATTTCGATGAATTTATTAGCTGCTATTGCTTCGGGACTAAGTGTTCCAATTGCCATTGGACTTGGAATTGGCTGGCAGGGTGGATTGGGAATTTGGGGGATACTTAGCTTCGTATCCATTTTATTCTGGCTGCCTCAAATAAAGCATCTCAACAAGGAAACAGCAGCTGTTCGAAATAAAGTAGTAGATTCTCAGGTGAACTTGTGGCGCTCTCCATTAGCTTGGCAGGTGACCTTATTTATGGGGTTACAATCGATGGTCTTTTACATTCTTATTGCATGGCTGCCTGAGATTTTACAACAACAAGGAATAAGTTCAGATCAATCTGGCTGGCTCCTTTCTGTGATGCAATTAGCATTACTTCCCTTTACCTTTATTGTACCTATTATTGCAGGGCGTATGAAAAGTCAGCGTTCTTTAGTCACTATCATGAGCGCTTTGCTTTTAGCGGGGACACTTGGACTAATTTATGGAAGTGCAAAGTTAATTGTATGCTGGATTATCATGATAGGTATTGGGGGAGGTTGTGCCTTCAGTTTATCGATGATGTTTTTTGGCTTGCGAACGGAGAATGGCAGACAGGCAGCAGAACTATCTGGCATGGCTCAATCAGTTGGCTATTTACTAGCGGCTATTGGTCCTACGCTTTTCGGGTATTTACATGATGTAACGAATAGCTGGACTATTCCGTTATTCATTTTAGCTGGTGCGTCATTGCTGCTCTTTGTATTTGGATTAGGAGCAGCTAGAGATCGGTATGTAAGCACAAGTAAATAGTTTATCATAACGAAGGTTTTTTCCGGTGCAACGCCGGAGAATCTTCGTTTTTTTTACGGATAACAAAGGACCTGTGAGGAATGAGATAGAAATGGAGATTATTGCTAAGTCGATATAAAGTTTCGCGCGGCTTTTCTGGGGAATAGTTAAGGGACAAACAAATAATTGGAGGGAAGATTATTGATGAATAATTATAATGCAGATCCCAACAAGGCCGAAGAAACAGTGAAAGAAATGGATAGAAAAACAATCCAAGAGAAGCTAGAGAATTTTAATGAGTTTAAATCTTATCTAAGCAGTAAAATAGAAGTAGGCAAAAATCTTGGCATGGATAAAGAGCAATTAGCGAAAAGTGCGGAGAAAGTCGCTGGCTATCTTGCTAACAACGCAGAACCACAAAATCGTGAGGAGGCACTACTTCAGGAACTGTGGAAAGTGGGAAATGAAGAGGAACGCCATAAATTAGCGCATATGCTTGTGAAATTGGCAAATTAATTCGTGATTTCAATTTTTAAAGGATAAAAGAAATGATAGAAAGTGAAACTCGCCTTTGGCGAGTTTTCTTTTTGCAAAAAATTAGAAGAAGGTGAGACCAAATGATTAAGTCTTTCGTAGAAGAAATAGAGAAACATCATATCATTATTTATAATGATAAACAGTAATAGATTGTAATAACACGGAGGAAGAAATCATGCATTTGTATGATAATGTTTATTATTTGTTTACTACCTAGCTCTTACTAGCACATTAAGATTTCATATCGTTTTTGCCAATATTTAATCATTTGGAAAATCTACAAGCATTTAAAGCAAATGAATAGAGTAAAAGTTAATGAGAATTTAAAAAGGGCAATCGCTTTAGCGTTGCCCTTTAAATATGCCTAAAAGAGTTTAAATTTATTAGTAGTCTACTTGATTTTATGGTCTCTTAGTTGGTGAAATGGAGAATTTTCATCAAAAGATGGCAAAATCACGTATAACTTACTATTTGTAATTGACAGAAAAATAGAAAACAAGTATTATAATTGAGAATGATAATCATTTATATTATAAAATTATATAGAAAAAGAGGGACATACATATGTTTAAAAAACAAAGAAAGCCATTTATTTCTATTTTCTTATTCTCAATTGTAGCCATTCTTTTACTAGCGGGTTGTTCAAGTCAGTCATCCTCGAAGGCAGATAAAGAAAAATCAGCTGATTCTAATACAGATTCATCGTATCCAATAACGATTAAGCATGCGCTTGGAGAGACTGTCATTAAGGAAAAACCTGAACGTGTTGCAACAATTGCATGGTCTAACCAAGATGTAGCACTTGCGCTTGGTGTTGTACCTGTAGGTTTCTCAGCAGCAAATTATGGTGTTCAAGATGATAGCGGAATGTTACCTTGGACTGCAAAAAAACTAGAAGAGCTAGGTGAAAAAAATCCTAATATTTATCAAGATACAGATGGCATAGACTTTGAGGCGATTTCTGATTCTAATCCAGATGTCATTCTTGCCGCGTACTCAGGACTTACACAAGAAGAGTATGATACTTTAAGTGAAATTGCTCCTGTTGTAGCATATCCAAAAAATCCTTGGGTTGCTTCTTGGCGTGAACAAGTAACATATAATTCAATGGGAATGGGTATGGAAAAAGAAGGGAAGCAGCTTATTGCAGATACAGAAAAATTCATTGCAGATAAAGCAAATGAGTTTCCTGAATTGAAAGGGAAAAAAGCAGCATTTGTAAGTGTTAATGGTGCTGACTTATCCAAATTTTATATCTATTCACCAACTGATCCACGAGGTGAATTCCTCACAGAGTTGGGGATGGAATATCCGGAAAGTATTACAAGTCAAATGACGGATCCAACTAGTTTCTATTTGGAAGTAAGTGCTGAAAATGCAGACATATTAAATGATGTAGATATTTTTGTATCGTATGGAAATGATGAAACACTTGCTGCTTTACAGAAAGATCCGATTTATGGAAAGATTCCAGCTGTACAGCGAGGGTCTGTTGTCATTATCGAGGATAATACGCCACTTGCAGCAGCCGGAACACCAAGTACACTTTCGATTGAATATACGCTCGACGAGTACCTAAAATTACTCTCAGAAGCTGTAAGTAAAGTGAAGTAAATGGAACAGACATCCGTTCTAAAAAATAAGCAGTTATTAATACCGAGAAAATTTATTAGTGTATTAGTAATTTCTATTATCTTACTCGGTATAAGTATATTGGCGTCTCTTGCTTTTGGATCTCGCACTGTTGGCTGGAATGAAATACTGGATGGATTATTCCATCCAGAAGTACAGTCTCACGGAGCAAATGTTGTCCGCCAAAGAATTGCTAGAACTGTATTTAGTTTGTTGTGTGGTGCTGCATTGGGAGTTTCTGGTGCTCTTATGCAATCCGTCACTCGTAATCCGATTGCAGATCCTAGTATATTAGGAGTAAACACAGGTGCAGCTCTATTTGTTGTTTGTGGGATATCCTTTTTTCATATTGGCACTGCTGGTCAATACATTTGGTTTGCATTAGCAGGAGCAATCTTAACTGCCATTTTTGTATTCGGAATTGGTTCGATGGGGAGTGGCGGTGCCACCCCCCTTAAACTTGTTTTAGCGGGGGCAGCGACAAGTGCAGCATTATCCTCTCTTGTAATGGCTATTATGATTCCGCGTTCCAATGTTATGGATCAATTTAGATTTTGGCAGGTAGGAAGTGTTGGTGCTGGAAATTGGGATTCTATCTCTATTTTCATTCCTTTTCTCGTTGTAGGCATTCTAATCGCCTTGTTCTCTGCCCCGGGCTTAAATGCTTTGGCCTTAGGGGATGAAGCAGCAAAGGGGTTGGGAGTGCGGACCGGCACACTTAGACTTGTTGCGGCATTTGGAGGGGTCTTATTGTGTGGTGCAGCAACAGCTCTAGCGGGCCCAATTGGTTTTATAGGTTTACTTGCAACCCATGTGATCCGTCTTATTATTGGTCCTGATTTGCGCTACATTATTCCAATGTCCGCTCTAGCAGGAGCGATTATCCTAACGATTTCAGATGTGTGCGGCCGGATTATTGGCAGTCCCGGTGAACTGGAAGTGGGCGTAGTTACAGCCTTTATCGGGGCCCCGATTTTAATCTTAATAACTATGAAAGCGAAAATGCGTACGTTATGATGAATGAATCAATGAATCTTATTATGGTAGGTAGAACAAAAAGGCGTCGTCGTTTTATTATTGTGACTAGTTTGTTAGCAATCATTGCTTTTGCTTTATGCTGCATGATGCTTATGCTTGGAAATACGATTTATCCAGTTGGGGATGTAATTAGTGTTTTACTAGGCGAGCAAGTAAAAGGAACCTCTTTTGCGGTCGGAACAATCCGTTTTCCAAGGATGGTGGCTGGGGTTTTTGCTGGTTTTGCTTTTGGTATTTCTGGACATGTGTTTCAAACAATGCTTCGTAATCCTCTAGCAAATCCAAATGTTATTGGAATAACAGCTGGCTCAAGTGCTGCTGCGGTATTTTGTATCATTGTTCTTCATGCAAGCAGTACGTTTGTTTCCATTGCTTCTATTATCGGTGGACTAGCTACAGTACTGGTTATTTTTCTATTATCGAAAGGCACTTCTTTTTCTATTGGCAGGTTAATATTGATAGGTATTGGAATACAGGCGATGTTAAATGCTGTAATATCCTATTTATTGCTTATTGGACAGCATCATGATGTTCCGACAGCAATGAGATGGTTAAGTGGTAGCTTAAATGGTGTGAAAATGGAGAATCTTTATCCGCTTATGATTACCGTTCTACTTTTGGCACCTATCATTATCTTACTTGGAAAACGATTAGATATGTTAGAGCTTGGGGAACAAACTGCTGCATCACTAGGCGTTAACACAGATAGAACAAGAGTTGTACTGGTTATCAGTTCGGTTCTAATTATTGCGTTAGCTACTGCTACCACTGGCCCGATTGCATTTGTTGCATTCCTTTCTGGCCCTATTGCTAAACGATTAGTTGGGATAGGATTTTCTAGTGTTATTCCGGCAGGTCTTGTGGGAATCATTTTGGTTTTAGCATCTGACCTGATTGGACAGTTTGCATTTGTCGCTAGATACCCAGTAGGTGTGATCACTGGTATTCTAGGTGCACCATACTTAATCATGCTATTAATTCGAATGAATCGAAAGGAAGAGTTGTAATGGATAAGATACATGAGTTTCGAGCGGAAAAGTTAACATCAGGCTATGAAGGCAAAATGATATTGCAAGATATTGAGCTTGAAATTCCGAGTAATAAAATTAGTGTGATTATCGGCGCAAATGGCTGTGGAAAATCAACGCTTTTAAAAACACTATCCAATCTTATTAAGTCTTCCTCTGGCAGCATTGCACTCGATGGAAAGGCGATTAGTAAATTTCCGCCAAAACAATTAGCTCGCATTCTCGGTATTTTGCCACAATCCCCTATTGTACCAGAAGGAATAACAGTAGCAGATCTAGTTGGGCGAGGGAGATTTCCTCACCAAAATTTCTTTAGTGGCTGGTCCAAGAAGGATTATGAAGCAGTTGCAGAAGCAATGGAAATTATGAAGATTACAGAATTTGCTAATCGAAATATTGATGAGCTCTCAGGCGGGCAGAGACAACGTGTCTGGATTGCGATGGCACTTGCTCAGCAAACGGATATTTTATTTCTTGATGAGCCAACCACTTTCTTAGATATCACCTATCAAGTGGAAATATTAGATTTGCTGACAGATCTTAATCGGAAATACGGTACAACGATCGTAATGGTCCTGCATGATATTAATCTTTCGGCACGGTATGCGGACTATATTTTTGCACTAGACAAAGGCAAGCTTGTAGGAGAGGGGAAGCCAGCTGACATCATTACAAGTAAGTTGGTTAAAGACATCTTCGGACTTAATTGTACGGTGATTAATGATCCAGTTTCAGGAACTCCTTTAGTTGTGCCGAAGGGCCGATATCATGTTAATGCATAGGTTTATAATGAGAAAGCCTTCAAGTATGAAAACTTGAAGGCCTTTTGTGTCTATATACCGGACGATCTTAATACTGGCAATAATAGTTTATTTTGGAAATAATATTGTTTCTCTTGGGCATATTACATGTTATATGCCAAACCTTTTAAAGGATGATTATTTATGTCCATCGCTATTATGTCACTGTTAGCATGTATAGTATTGATTGTATTTGCTATTGTTCCGAAAGGTTTAATGCTTACGGAGATTGTTTTTTTGTACTTTATTATTGGAATTTTAACAATTACGATATTTACAATATTAGATGTTAATTTGCACTGGGTCCCTCTTACTCGCACGGTTGAAGGTTCATTTGCTATGTATATTTGCCGATTTATTGTGATACCATTTCAAATTCTCCTGTCTATTTGTATCCTTTGCTCTTCATGGAAGACAAAATGGCGATTACTATTTACTGGGCTCATTGTGTTGTTTTTATGCTTGGAGGATCGGATCTATATATGGGCAGATCTTCTTGCCTTCGAGAATTGGAATCAGTTATATTCTGCTCTTTTGTATGTTATATCAATAGTTTTAGTATGGTGGATAGCCCGCTGGTTTATTGGCCTGGATAAAGGAGAGTTGGAAGAAAAATGAAAGAATTACATTATGATTTTCATTTTAGTTTAAATGAGTGGAGTATCCTTATCTCGATTTTTTTGGGATTTCTATTGGTGATATTGCTCCCAAGGCGTTTTACCAAAAAGACGATGAGTATATATCTCATGTGTGGTATTTTTTTTGGTTTCGTTTTTGACCATACGTTAAGTATTTTACCAGTGCGTTATTATATAATAAATGACAGTTCTTCTTTTGAAATAATGGATTTCTTTTCCCATGTAATGTATGCCCCGATAAGCTACCTTTTCTTTTATCTATATGATCTCTTCCATATTAAACCTAATTTTACGCTGTTATACATTTTAGGCTGGGCCCTTGTGAGTGTTGCGATAGAGAGAATTTGTGGCATGATAGGGATTTTTCATTATCAACATGGATATACGATTTATTATTCCTTTGTTATTTATTTATTAGTTATTAGCATTTGGATTATCTTTTACAGATTGATTAAAGAACATGGAGAGAAACAATATTAGCCGAATTCCGTATGAAATAAATCAAGATTTGTTATCCGAAAGAGGATATTTTAACAGGATGAATAAAAACGGGGACTGTTTTCAGGAAGAAAACAAGCCCTTTTTTTAAGAAGTATAACCAATTAAGAAGCTGATAAATAATATTATTAATACTATGGCTGTTATTCCAACATATAACCAGTCCTTTTCTTTATAGAAAGCATAACAGGATATTCCAACTCTTAATACAGGGGTTAGGATTAAACAAAAGAGACCTAGCATAATAATGGCAAATGGTTTAAATGTAGCAACCCCAATAAAAATGTCTTTAAAATTAGTAGGGAACGTTTCCTTATAACCAGAGTTATTTGTAATCAAATAAGTAATAATGCCTACAAAAATAATTAGGGCAGAGACAAGAACCCCGAATCTAAGTATTTTTCCGATTGTTTCCTCAATAATGACTAATTCTTCTTCAGAAGTTTGTTCTTTTTTTTGTGCTTCCATTAAAATTTCACCCCAAATCCTTCTAATATCATTTGAGCACCGATATAGCATAAAAGTGGAATAAAAATAATTCGGATCCATTTTGCTGGTAATATTTGCATTACTTTTGCTCCAATTGTGGATCCAATTAATACCCCAATAGCAACGGGAGCAGCAACTTCTGGTAAGATAGAGCCGTTGAAAAATAATACAGTTGCACTTGTAGCAGCAGTAACTCCCATCATTAGGTTGCTAGTTGCGCTAGAAGGCTTGAGTGGCATTTTCATAAATGTATCCAATGCCATTACTTTAAAGGCACCACTGCCAATCCCTAGTAACCCACTAGCTAATCCTGCCCCAAACATCACACTAAACCCTGCTGGGACTTTTTCGACTTGATAATCAATTTGTGTCTTTAGGCTTTTATCATAATATGTATTATTTAGTTTTAGCCTGTCCGATAAATAGTCAGGTTGCGCCTTTTTCAATACTTCTTCGCCCGAACGGAGCTTTTGTACCATATTGATCGCTGAGTAAAGTAAGAAAGAACCAAATAAAATAAACATAAGAGTCGGCGAGAGAATGCCTACTAAGATTGCTCCTATGATCGCTCCAACCGTAGTAGCAATCTCTAAAAACATGGCCACGCGAATATTGAGCATTCGATCTCTTAAGTATGCTACTGCTGAACCGGAACTTGTTGCAATAACAGATATTATACTTGCTCCAATCGCATGGTGGATATCAAACCCAAATCCTAGTGTTAGAACTGGAGTAAGAATAATCCCTCCACCTATTCCGAGGATAGAGCCCAGAAGCCCGGCAAAAATACAAATAAAAAGAAGTAAAATGAAAGTTAGCATTACATAGCCTCCTAGTGAATAAGGTAATGTCTTAAACATAGTGGTAAATCTCTACATAAAAGAATCGAATGAAAACTAATTCTTACTTAAGAATTAGAATGATAGTTTAAAAGAAAACAAAGATTTGTTGTAAGTCATTTGAACCATACTATTTCATTGACAATATGTCAATATATTTGTTCATTCTAATGTTCTAATCAAGTAATAACCCATACATAGACATAAGTTCATAGATGTTTATGCGTTTTTTATAGGGATAGATAATAGAAAACGATTTGTTTGTTGACAAAAAATCAACAGTCCGCTATTTTAGTAGTATATTGCGTGTTAATATTACAAATTCTTAATATAAAAGAATAATAAAAGATAGGAGCTTAATCTAATATGAGGGACATCAATGAGATTGGATTATTATTAAAAAATCTTTTGAAGAAAAATGCTATGTCAATGAGAAAGCTCAGTGTGTTAACGAATATTGACACAGCTACAATCTCACGAATAATTAACGGCAAAAGAAGACCAACCCCAGAACATCTTCAAAAATTTGCAAAGTTTCTTGATTTTCCTGTAGATAAAATGTTTACAGCGGCCGGTTATTTACCTTCAGAAGTGTCAAGTCAATCAGAAGATATCTTCGATTCTATCGAAACCATTCAAAGTGAATTATTCTCTTCTAACCACTATAAGGAGACCTTTTCTATCAAAGAAGTGCAAGAACAGCTTCAAAAATATAATCATTATGCATTGACTGATGAAGGAAAGGGATTAGTAGCTGATAAATTTGAAGAAAAAGTGCAAAAAGTAGAAGGGGTAGGACCATTCATACAACAACTAAAAGAGTATTATCAACGTTTTTCCAACAAAAAAGGAAATATTACGGAATTAGCTGTTATGGGAGCCGCTCTTATCTATTTTATAATTTCCGTTGATGTTATTCCGGATTACATTTTCCCAATCGGATATTTAGATGATGCGGTAGCAATTAAGATTTCGGCTAAGCTTTTGCCTGCAAAGGGTTAGAGAATAAAGGAGATATAGAATGGAAAATAATACGAGAGTAAAAAGAAAAAAGGGAATAAGGTGGAAGAGGGTTTTTGGTTTTGCAATTCTTATTTTTGCTTTAGCCGTTTTTTATTCTGTTTATCAATATAATAAAGGCTTAAAACAAGCAACCCAAATGAAAGGAAATAATAAAATAGAAAGTAGTTTTGAAGACTTTGAAGGACCTGAGCCACAATTTGGAGAAATTAATATTATGTTGTTAGGAAGTGATTCGCGAGGAGAGGAACATGCTAGAACGGATACACTAATGATTGTGCATTATAATCAAAATACACATAAAATGAAAATAGCCTCTATTATGAGAGACATATATGTAAATATTCCGGAAATAGGATATCAAAAAATGAATGCGGCATTTGCTTATGGCGGACCTGAATTAGTAAGAAAAACCTTGAAAGAGAACTTTGGTATTGATATTAACTATTATGCGATTGCAGATTTTGAGGGTTTTTCCAAAATTGTAGATATAGTAGCTCCTAAAGGAATTGAAGTTGATATACCATATGAGATGTCCTATGGGATTGGTATGACATTACATCCAGGGAAACAAGTATTACATGGCGATCAGTTATTAGGTTATGTCCGTTTTCGCCATGATCGATTAAGTGATTTTGGCAGGGTGGAGAGACAGCAGGAAGCAATAGAAAAGCTGAAAGAACAAGCAGTTAGTATACACAGTGTAGTGAATTTACCTAAAATCCTAGGTACTGTTACGCCTTATATTGAGACAAACTTAGATACACCTACAATATTGTCGATAACAAAAGGGTTAGTAGTAAATAAATCAGACGATTTGGACCGTATTAGAATTCCAGTTCAGAACTCCTATGAAAATGATACGGTTAATGTGGGAGCAGTATTAAAAATAGACATGGATGAAAACGCAAGAGTATTAAATGAATTTTTAGCTGATGGACATGGACTTGTAGAAGGAAAGGCAGGTAATTAATCAAATAAATCTTCCTTTGCTGATGGCTATGCTTTTCTATAGACTTAGTTCAGCAACAATCCTCATCCTAATTATGGATGAGGATTGTTTTAAGTGATAATAAGGTTTACTAGAATAATATTTTTTTGGTAGAACAAGAAATTTGAATGGTGAAACACTTTTTTTATGCTTGGGATTTCCCTATATATAGTTTGTATACAATGAGAGTAAGAAAAGAAATGAATAGAATTCTCTAGCATATTTTGTCAGAAAATATGCTATTATTATTTTATTCATAATACAAAGAGAATTTATTTGGAACAATATGGGGGAATAAGATGAAGACCTGGATACTACAGAAATTATATTGGATCATACCAGGGGTGCTGATTTTATTAGGACTGTTTTTATTGTTTTTTGAAAATTTTTCTAAGGTGACAGCGCAGCCAGGGCCGGATTGGAGCAAAGGATTGTTAGTTGGACAATCTGAAGTAAATAAACTGCCGGCAATCAAGGAGACGGGTGATGGAGGTTACTTGTTCTCTTTCTTTCAGGAAAATAAGTTAAAGACGGCTATCATGACCAATGACTTTAGGATCAAGGAAGAGAAAAATTATGATATACCTGTAGACAAATGGACACAAATATATCAGGGAAATGATGAGCTTATTTATTTTGATTATGAAAATATTTTTGACCAAGATAAGACACAATTAGTTGCGGATGTAGAGCAGTTTATTCCACTCGAGAAAACTATTCTCTATATAAAAGAAAATAAGCTTTTTCAATTAAATCCTGAAACAAAAGAAACGTCGGAAATTATGGATATTGATCTAGAAAAGGAAAAGTTAGCAGTAGAGGAAAATGCGGATGGCATTCACCTTCTATTATTTGCAAAGGAAAAGGGCAATGTTGACCTTGCTTTATCTCGTGTCCAAGATGGGAAAGTCAACCACTTATATGAAACAAAGGTAAAGGTTGATCCTGGGAAGATAGTAAATGGCATATCTTTTACGTTTGAAGATCAAAAACTGGCGTTATTGCTTCAAGAGGAATTAGAATTAACGCAAGGAAAACCAGAGTTTTTCAACTATTATGCAGAAATTGATATTACAAAAGGACAAGAGGCTGTGCAATATGAGTTAACGTTCCAAGATCCTGCAAGGGAGAATGGGAAGCTAACAGAAATTTCAGATGTTGCATTTACCTTTAGGGATGGAAAGCCGCGCCTGCTATTTAAGGCGAATGGTTATACAGAAACGAAATATAATGAGAAGACTGGATTCAATATTTATGAATCGGAAATAGGGGAAAACGGAAGTACAAAGACGGAGCGACGAAGCAATACAGCTGCGATATCGACTATTCCACAATGGTTAAATGAAGATATGATTGCATGGATGGATTTACATGGAGATGGCAATAAAGTCTATGTTTCTTCCAATGAAATTACAAAAATAAACAAACAAATAAAACATACATCTGAGGATTGGCTGCAGGCATTTGGCAAAACATTTGGAATGATTTCCACCTCTTTTTTCGCCTTTGCACTTTCCTTTATATGGTTATTGTGGCCAATACTATTTGTTATTTTCATGTATGTATTTTTTAGTAGAAAGGTTGATTACAATCCACCGTGGATTTTCTATACCGGAATTGGAATCTATTTGATTGCAGCAGTTATATGGAAGGATCGTTTCTTTGTTCCGAATATACTTGCAACTGCACCTAAGTACCTAACATTTACGGGCAGTACTTATTTTTATTTGTTATTATTTGCGGTTATTTCCTATTTTTTATCCATACTAACAAAACGTATCAATGAATGGACAGGTGCACCGAGGATTATCTATTTTGTTGGTGTACACATTATTTTGTTAACTGTATATTTTGGTCCGTATATTATCTATTAGAAAGGAGTGGCTTTTATGAACCTATTTGAGGGATTTTTATAACGACATTGGAGCTGGATTCGTGCCCCGCCAATTATAAATAGAATAATAGAAACATATGAATAAATATAATTGGAGGGATAGCATGAGAACAGAGAAGCAAATATTAGATTTAGTGTTAAAAGTGGCTAATCAGGATAAGAGAGTAAGAGCTGTTTGCATGAATGGCTCGAGAACAAATCCAAATGTACCGAAGGATGCTTTTCAGGATTTTGATATTGTTTATCTAGTAGATGATATGGAATCTTTTTTGAATGAGCCTAACTGGATTGATGTTTTTGGGAAACGAATCATTATGCAAACCCCAGAGGATTCCTCGCTTTTTCCGGCAGAGCTAGGCGGAAGATTTTCCTATCTTATGCTATTTACGGATGGTAACCGCATCGACTTAACCCTTGTTCCGCTGGAGGAAAAGAACAAGTATTGTCAGGAGGATGGGTTGACGGTGATTCTCTTAGATAAAGACAATAGTCTCCCTTGTATACCCCCTAGTACAGATAAAGATTATTGGGTAAAAAAGCCAACTGCCGAACAATTTTCTGATTGCTGTAACGAATTTTGGTGGGTCTCTACCTATGTTGTTAAGGGATTATGGAGAAGAGAAATTCTTTATGCGATTGACCATATGAATATCATAAGGGTGATGCTGTTAAAAATGTTGGAATGGAAGGTAGGCATCGAAACAGATTTTTCCCTTAGTGTAGGAAAAAACAGTAAATACTTAAAACAGTATATTGATGATGATACATGGAAAAGGCTCATGCATACCTATCCGAGTGGCGATTATAGTCTAGTCTGGAAATCGTTATTTTCTATGACAGCATTATTTGAGGAAATCGGATTAGAAGTTGGCAGAAAGATGGATTTTCTTTATCCCTTAGAAGAGGCGGAAGGGGTGAAAGCTTATTTAAACCATGTTCGTCAATTGAAGCCTAATGCAGCAGAGACCGCCTTTTGATGATATGGGAACCTTTAAATAAAAAGCTGAATATCAGACTTTAAAGCATCTTTAAGATAAACCTTAGCGTCGACAATTTCGACTTCTGGATAAAACTCTTCTTGTTTAAATCCAAGTATATCAACTGATAATTTGCAGGCAAGAAACTTAACTTGTTTTTTTCTTGCCCCTTTTAAGAAAGCTATAAGTGGTGAAGCTTCTTCCTCCTCAAGCATTTCCTTCATCATTATTTTACCTAGACCAGCATAATTCATTTTAGATAAAGGAAGCTGCTCTACGTCTTTAGGTTGGAAGGTGCTAAACATTTTTTCATAAAAGGACTTACCTTCCAAATCGACTTTTTCGGGATCACGAAGTAATAAAAGCCCCCAAAAGGTGAAAAACATGGTTACCTCCACATTTATTTCCCGGGCACTATTAGCTAGAATGAAACCAGCCATTGCTTTATCGTAGTCCCCGCTAAACATTAATACGTTTAACTTTTTTTCCATGGAAAAATTCCTTTCTTGTTTTAGAATATCTTTAGCTTTCATCAAATAGTTTTGGATATGCGGATTTCACTATATTGTCATATTTACGGAAGAGAATAGAAAAAAGCGGATATAATAGGAAGGTGATGAGCAGTCATGCTATATCGTAAATTTACAGCAAATGATTTTGAGTTATATTACCAATTAGTTTCTAATGAGCGAGTGATGGCCCAGATTACAGAAAGAGCTATTCCGTTAGAAGAGGCAAAGGCTGACTTTGAGAAATTATTGATCCGCAATGACAAGAATCAGATCTTTGGATCATATGCTTTTTTTCAACCAGCCTCAGAAGTATTTATAGGGCTTGGTCATGTGACTTTAACGGAGCAAGAGCTTGCTGAAGCAGAACTTGGCTATATGCTTTTGCCAGAACATTGGGGGAAGGGATATGGCGGTCTGGTTGCGGATAGATTGATGTCATTAGTGAAGCATACAGATATAAAGGTAATAAAGGCAATTATAGATCCTGCTAATAGAGCCTCGAGAAAAATATTAGTGAGTAGAGGATTTACTTCAGCATGGATTGGAGAAATAGAAGGCCTGCCAGGAGAGATTTTGAAGAAAGTTCTTTAATAGTCTAGAAGGTATTATGTGAAAATTCATTTAAAAAGTTGTTGTGTACTTTTAAACGTTCCCGTATTATCTAATTTATATGTATTTATAAAGGAGTATTAGATTTATGCAATCAAGAATTTCTTTTTCAACTTATGCTCTAATTGGGACGATGCTTTTTGGTATGTTTTTTGGAGCGGGAAACTTAATTTTTCCTATTCAGCTTGGACAGCTTGCGGGAACAAACTTTTGGCTTGCGCTAGCTGGCTTTTTAGTAACAGCGATTGGGCTTCCTTTTCTCGGTATATTAGCAATTGGCTTATCAGGAAGCAATGGCCTGCGCGAGCTTTCAAGTCGCGTTCATCCAGTGTTCGGATTTCTCTTTTCGTTATTTCTTTATTTAACGATTGGTCCATTCTTTGCTATTCCACGTACAGCGACAGTTCCATTTGCAATAGGGATTGAACCGTTTGTCGCTAATAGCCATATTGCTTTATTTTTAGCTATTTTTAGTTTTCTTTTCTTTTTACTGGTTTACTATTTTTCCTTAAATCCGGCAAAGATTATGGATGTGATTGGGAAATATCTGACTCCTGCTTTTCTGCTGTTTTTATTTTTATTAATAATAGTAAGTGTTGTTCGCCCGATGGGGAGCTTTCAAGAGCCACAGGGAGCATATCTAAATAATGCTTTTATGACAGGTTTTAAAGAAGGATACAACACCATGGATGCTCTAGCATCTCTAGCCTTTGGTATAGTGGTGATTAACGCTATTAAAGGGAAGGGGATTATGGATGTAAAGAGTATTGCGAAGACAACATGGAAATCAGGAATATTTGCCATGCTGCTAATGATGTTTATCTACGGATTTATCACTTATATGGGTTCTTCTAGTGTACAAGCTGTAGGAACTTTTGAAAATGGCGGACTTATCTTTGCTGCAGTAGCTAAGCATTATTTTGGTCCTTTTGGCGGCATTTTGCTTGCGGTTATCATTGTGCTTGCCTGTTTAAAAACAAGTATTGGATTAATAACGTCTTGTAGTGAATTTTTTCATGAAGTATTTCCGAAGATTGGCTATAAGACTTTTGTGCTTAGTCTATGTGTTGTTTCTTTCTTATTTGCCAATTTAGGCTTAAATAAAATTATTCTATTTGCAGTACCTGTGCTCATGTTCTTATACCCTTTAGCAATTGTGCTTATCATACTTGCTCTTTTTTCGCCATTATTCAAAGGCAAGCAAAGTGTGTACCTAACGGCAATGGTGCTAACATTCTTTGTAAGTATATTGGATGGCTATCAAGCACTTGTAAAAAGCATCCCAGAAGCTAAGCTTAGCTTTTTTGAGGAGATTGGGCATTTTTACGAGAATATTCTCCCCTTTTACGAGATAGGGTTAGGCTGGGTTTTACCCGCCCTTATTGGTGTGGTGATTGGATATTTCGTTCGTAAATAGTACGCAGAGGGCGGTTCTCCTGCATTCCATAGAGGAAGCGGGAGAATCGTCTTTTTATTACCATATTTATCAAGTTTATTATTTGATAAACATTCTAAATAATACACCGATAGTAATAGTGCTATTAGTGTTTTATAAAAGAGTCAAGGGATGTCATGTAAGTTAGGGTGGTAGCTTATAACAGGTCAATCTGTAATTAGGTGTAGTAAATACTCTTTATTAAGAGTCTTTTTTTAACGCTTAATGATTCTACTTGGGGGAAGCAGAGCAATATAAAGAAAATGAACAGGGAACAAGGGTGAAAGGTATGAAAATAAAATTAAAGCTAGGAACAAAAATAAATATAATTGTTTTTGCAATTATTATTGTTCTGTCTGGGGTTATCGGTTTTTTAGTAAATCAGGAAATAACAAGAGGAATGAAACAATTTGCTACAGAGAAAGCAAAAGGGGATATTGGACTTGCTTATCGGTATATAAATAATAAATATCCAGGTGATTGGGAAATCAAAGAAGATAAACTATATAAAGGAAATACGGTTCTCAATGATAATTTTGAGGTTGTAGATAAAATAGGCGCGGATACTGGTGATACCGTAACTGTTTTCCAAGGAGATACACGCATTGCGACGAATGTCATGATGAATGGAGAACGAGCAATTGGCACACAGGCCTCCCCAGAAGTTGTGAGTACAGTATTAGATCAAGGAGAAAGATTTTATGGGGAAGCAAATGTAGTTGGCCAATTGTATCAAACTGCGTACATGCCTCTAGAGAACAAAGCAGGAGAAGTTATTGGAATTCTATATGTTGGAGCTTCTCAAGAAATTATTGATAGTATTATATCCTCCTTTTTATGGAAGTTTATCGTGGTCTTGGTGATGATGATAGTGTTAGCTTCTGTTGTCGTATACTTCTATACAAGTCAATTGAAAAAGAGACTTTCTAATTTAACAGCTGCCTTAAAATTGGCTGGAGAAGGCGACTTTACAAACAATATTCAAGACAATGCTGGTGATGAATTAAGTCTCTTGTCAGATAGCTATAATAAAATGGCAGACAACCTTAAGTTGATGGTAAATGAATTGATGTTGTCCTCTGAGCGACTTGCTTCTTCTTCAGAAGAATTAACAGCAAGTGCGGAAGAGACTAGCAAAGCAACAGAGACCATAACAGAATCTATACAGCAAGTTGCGGATGGGGCAGATCAATCGACTACTAGTGTTCAGGAAAGCTCGTTTGCTTTAGAAGAGGTCTCAAAAGGGATTCAATCAATTGCCGCTAATGCTGTTATTATTACTGATATGAGTAAAAGTACAACAGAGAAGGCAAAGGAAGGCAGCTTTTTTGTGGATAAGACTGTAAACCAAATACACGAAATCAATCGTTCTGTGGCAATAAGTGGAAAGGTAATGAAGAATTTAGATAATCGATCCCAAGAGATTGAAGAAATTACAAAGGTCATTACAGATATTGCGAACCAGACGAATTTATTAGCATTAAATGCGGCCATAGAAGCGGCTAGAGCTGGAGAACATGGGAAAGGCTTTGCGGTAGTTGCAGATGAAGTGAGAAAATTAGCAGAGCAATCTCAAAAATCATCTTCTCAAATTGCCTTATTGATTAAAACAATACAGGAAGATATGACACAATCCAATCAATCGATGGAAAAAGTAAATACGGATGTAAAAGCAGGATTGGAAGTTGTTAATCAAACAAAGGATAATTTTCAAGAGATTTATCACTTTATGGAAAAAATGACAGAGTTGACGGAGGATATGGCGGCAACCTCTGAACAAATTTCTGCAAGTACGCACCAAGTTTCATCAACCGTATCTGGAATCATTAACATATCAGAGAATACTTCTATGCATTCTCAAAATGTGGCAGCTTCAGCAGAAGAACAGCTTGCATCCATGGAAGAAATTGCGTCCTCTGCTTCCGACTTATCGAATTTAGCGGAGAATTTACAAGAACTAATTAGTAGATTTAAAGTATAAGAATATGAAGGGACGATACTCCTGCTTTTCTTCGGGAAGGAGGGAGAACTGTCCCTTTGTGTATGCTAAGTCAGCAATAAAACCAAAGAATTAATGGCAAAGTCAATATTGATTCATCATTTGCTGAATTCTCCTTTTTATTTCATTTCTTATGTCTGTGGGTTCGATCACTTCTAAATAATTCCCGTAGGATAATAGGTAGCTGTATAACCATTCCCCTTTTATATGAGAGGTGCAAATGATATGATAGCCATCCTTCTCTTTTGAGATATCCTTTTCCTCAAATTCATCATAAATCCGATAACTGGCTCTGGAACTAATTCTGAGCACTAAGTCTGCCCATTCTAAATAATCCCCATCCAAAGAATCATTTAAAATTAATTCTTCCGTTTTTTTTATGTTGTCATAAATTTCATTAGTTAAAGCTATATTAGACATACGGTTTATTTTAAAAGTTCTATTCGCCGATTTTTCTAGGCAAAAACCTTCTAAATACCAGGCTTTATCCTTAAACAATAATTTTGTCGCAAGAATTCGCCGTAAGCTCTTTTCCCCATTCGAATTGATATAGTGAAACGAGAGGATATGACGCTCTAGAATGGCTTGTCTAAAAAGGGAGAAGTATTCCTTTCTTTTTGTATCACTGCCCCATGCTGAAAAATCTACCTCAATCCACTTAGTTTCGCTTTTTTGAAATAGATGACTTAGTTTCGCTAAAATATCGCTTGTATCTGGGTAATTAGTGGCAGATAGACTTTGCAGGGAAAATAGTATTTCATCCTGCTCTTTGTCTAAAAGGAGTGATTTGTTGAGTACAAACTGATCCATCAAGGTAATTCCGCCACCTTTACCTTGGGTTGTATAAATAGGAATGCCAGACTCCGTAAGAACTTCAATATCGCGGTATATAGTTCGAACAGATACTTCAAGTTTATCGGCTAGTTCGTTAGCCGTGATCATTTTTCTTTCTAGCAATGTATAGATAATTTGAAACAGTCTACTTATTTTCATGGGAAGACTCCTTATTGAGGAATATGGAGAGAAACGGAAGAACCGCTCCTCTGTCACCATTTTAATGGTGGTTTATCTAATTGAGCTTCTATTCCTAATTCTTCGGCTGCTGCTAAAATAAATTCTTTGCGGAAGAAGTAGCTTTGGTGGCTGACGATTTTGCCATTCTCGATTTCTTGTATTTGAATATCGTGAATTTTTAATTGCCCATCGATTTCTGCTAATACAATAATAACAGGTTTTCCCCATAAGATTTTTGACATTGCTGTATGTCCGGGTAATCCGTAGATGAGAGAGCCGTTACGCATTTCGTCTTTGGAATACTCTTGGAAGCCAAGGAAAGCTTCATTTTGAGCATAATCACTATAAAGACGTAACATCTTATCTAAATTTCCTTCATTGAATGCCTGCAGGTAAGCTTGAATAGTTTCTTTTTGTGCAAAATTAGCTTCTGTATATGTTTCAGAATTAGAAAAGTCTAAGGATTTAATTTTTTTTCGAGCGCGTTGAACGGAAGAATAGACCCCGCCTGGAGTACTTTTTACAATTCCTGCAACTTCTTCGGCGCTAAAATGAAAAACATCTAGAAGAAGAAAGGCAGCTGTTTGTTTAGGCGTTAAATTTGATTCCAAAGAAAGTAGAATCTCTTCTAAGAGTAGATGATCTGTAAAAGCAACGGAAGGGGTTGGAATATCTTCTAAGATTCCAATCTCTCTTTTCCTTTTTCTACACTGATCAATCCAAGTATTTGTCGCGATTCGAAAAAGATAGTTCTTTTTATCTGTAATCTCATGCCACCTTTGTGGAACCATTCCAAATGATTTAATAATTGTATCTTGAAATAAATCTTCTCCATCCCAAGGGGAACCTGTAACATATTTACAATAGTTCCATAAGGATTCGGAGTAGGATGAAATCATTTCTTCCAATTCATTTAATAAATTTCTTGATTCCTCTGTAAAATGCTTAGTGAACATTTTTTTCATTATTTTACCTCCTAAAGTCTTTTCCTATATATAACGGCCAGGTAGAACAAAATTAAACGGGTAAAATTATTTTTTTTAATTAAGTGTATCATCCAAAGAAAAGAGAAGCGAGAAGTGGTCTCAAAATATGACATACTGTTGTCAGGTTAATTGGATTATACTAAGAATAAGAATAATTTTTAAAAGAGGATGGTTTGATGGAAACTAGATGTGCCTGGGCAAATTCCAGTGACTTGATGCGAGAATATCATGATAAAGAGTGGTGTATTCCAAGTCATAATGATCAATATTTGTTTGAAATGCTTGTGCTAGAGGGAGCACAAGCTGGATTGTCTTGGTCAATCATTTTAAAAAAGCGAGAAGCATACAAAAAGGCCTTTCACGATTTCGATTTAGAATACTGTGCAAACCTAACAGAAACAGAGTTGGAAAATATCCGAATTAATACAGAGGTTGTGAAACATCCGTTAAAGATTAAATCAGTTAAAAGCAATGCCTTAGCAATGATAGAAATACAGAAAGAATACGGAAGTTTTGCTGAATTTTTATGGTCTTATGTAGATGGAAAACCAATCATATCAAATTGGCAGTATGACAGCGAAATACCAGCGCAAACTGACCTATCAAAGAAAGTCAGCAAAGATTTGAAAAAAAGAGGGTTTAAGTTTGTAGGACCCATAACTATCTATTCCTATCTACAAGCAGTCGGAATAGTCAACGACCACATAACTAGCTGTGCTTTTCATAAAGAATAAAGGAAATCGAGGAGGTTCTCCTGTTTTTGAAAGTATTCCAAGCTTTTAAACAAACTGGATAGGAATCTTACAAAAAAGTATCGAGAGTACAAGGGGAAGCTTGACTAAACCAGCGCTTTTCTTATAAGAAAAATATTCAGCAGAAAACAGAAAAATTGCCCCTCTACTTCCCATTTATGGTATAATAATGTTAATTAGATGAATGGAGGGTTGCTTTAAGATGTGGAATTCTATCTCGATTGTATACTTTATGTAACTAATTTTATAGTACTTAAAGGCTCTGCCTGTGTGTAGAGTAATCGGGATTAGTTTGCCTATTTTTAAAAGCAACCTTTCATTAACGTTATTTATAATGATGTGGTGTAAAAGGGGAGAATTATGCTCTCTTTTTATTAAAATGGAATAATATTTTCTTTAGAAACCCATTTTAGACTTAGGGTTTACTTTATATATACTATTCCTCTTCCTTATTCCGATTGCTTCACACACAGGTGGCCACCTGTGTGTTTTTTTATGAACAGAATGGAGGAACAGGAATGGAAGGAAAACAAAAAGCGATAGTAGTAGGCGTTCATTATGATCAGAAAGAAGACTTTGCTAATTCAATGGAAGAGCTAATTCAATTGGCAGAAGCTTGTGATATAGAAGTAGTGGGAGAGATAACGCAGAAGTTGGATCGGGTTCATTCTGGACACTATATTGGGAAAGGGAAACTGCAGGAGTTAACTGCATTGCTTGCGGAGAAGGACGTGCAGGCTGTTCTTTTCAATGATGAGCTGTCTCCTTCCCAAGTTCGTAATTTAGAGGAAGCAACAGATTGCCGAATCATTGACAGAACAGTATTGATTTTAGATATATTTGCTCAAAGAGCGAAGACAAAAGAAGCGATGCTCCAGGTTGAAATCGCAAAATTGCAATATATGCTGCCTCGATTAGCTGGTTTAGGAGAATCACTAGGTCGTCAAGGAGGAGGATCTGGCCTTATAAATAGAGGGTCAGGGGAAACGAAGCTTGAATTGGATCGAAGACGGATTGAAGACAGAATTAGTCGCTTGCATAAAGAGTTAGATACGCTCGTGGTCCAACGTAAAAACCAGCGAAAGATGCGAAAAAAGAAAGAGTTGCCAAGTATTGCACTCGTTGGCTATACGAATGCTGGGAAGTCGACTTTAATGAATGTGCTGCTTGAAAAATATCATGCTGCAACCGAGAAAATGGTGTTTGAAAAGAATATGCTCTTTGCAACCCTTGAAACATCAGTGCGCAATATTACATTGCCAAAAAATAAATCCTTTTTATTAACAGATACAGTTGGATTTATTAGTAAATTACCGCACCAATTAGTAAAAGCATTCAGGTCGACCTTGGAGGAAGTGGCGGAAGCTGATTTGCTTATTCATGTCGTTGACTACTCTAATCCAAATTATCAAGAGCAAATCAATGTGACTAATAAGACTTTAAAAGAGCTTAACGCGGAAAATATCCCAGCTATCTATGCTTTTAATAAGATAGATTTAGCAGCAGGAGATACATCGATGGCAGGAACAGATGGAGTTTATCTTTCTGCTAAAAGGCAAATTGGAATAAATGAACTAGTGGAAGCTATTTCTAAAAATGTCTTTAAGCAGTATATTTCCTGTGAAATGACTATCCCGTATGATAAAGGGAATGTATTATCCTATTTGACGGAAAAGGCAAATATCCTTTCAACAGAATATAAGGAAGAAGGAATATTCCTATCTATCGAATGCAAAGAAGAAGACTATAATCGTTATCGAGAATACGTAATATAAAATACGCAGAGAGACGTTTTACGGCTTCTATTTTTGAAAAAGGGAAGCGCAAGAACCGTCCCTCTGCTCTCATTCTACATCCTGCAAGTACATAGAAAAATCTGCTGCCTCTCCGTTTACTATTAAGGATCCATCATCGGTGAAACGGGGCATGACTAGGCGTTCTTTTATGTTATTGAATATGGATAGTTCCTTTAAATTTTCATTTTCTAATTGATATAGTTTAACTGTATCTGTATTTTTTTCCACTACACTTAATGCGATGTAATTTTTATAGACAGCATAAGTAGTGAAAGGTGGTGTGTGGATTTCATGGAATTCTCCATTAGAGAGATCAATATACCCTAAAATAGTTGGTCTCTTATCGTCATTTGAAAAGGCTGCATATATTTTATTATTTATTAAAGTAACGTTTTCAGCTGCTTTATAGGGAACGCTATATTTCCCAACTTGTTTTCGGCTGGTTAGATTATAGACAAAAAACTCCGTTTTATTTCTGTTATTTGATTTAAACTGCTCAGGAATAACAAGTAAATTACGATTTAAATCAGCTTTACTGTTTCTGGAAATTCCCGTGAAACCATGAATGCTAGTTTCCTTAAGTGTTGATAAATTTAACTGCTTATATCCAGAAATATCATCATAAATTAATGTATTTCCTTTCAATTGAACATCTCCTATAATGTCTTTTTTATATTCTTTCTGCGACAGTGTTTTTCGATTTTTAATAAAAAGCTTATTATTTCTTTCTCCCCACACAAGCCAATGCGCATTTGCTGTCAGTGCATATGTATCAATGTTTGCACTAGATTCGACAAGTACTTGCTGTGAGTGCGATGTGAGGGAATAAGAATAAATGTTTTTTTTATCAGCATAAATCAATTCGTTCGTTTCCTTTATATAGAAAGAATGGATTAAAGATGAATAATCAACATTTGGTATAGTTACTTTTTCCAGCGGTGTATGAAAAGAAGAGTGTGTTGAAAGCCGGTTTACTAGAGAAGGACTAATTAAAATAAGGAGAAGACTAATAATGGCAACTACACTAAATATTGGACGGACTATTCGTTTTCTTTGATTAATATTTTGCATTTGCTGGTTTGCATTTCGTAAAATCTTTTGTTTGTTTTCTTCGGAAAGGGTGATATCCGCTGGGATTGTTTCATCAAATAATTGTTTAATGTTCTTTGGCATGATTTATCTCCTCCTCACTCATGGTTAGTTGTGCTTTCTTCCGTCCTCTCGCTAGTCTAGTTTTAACCGTATTGCTGGAACAGTTTAATATCTCGCTGATTTCCTGTGTAGATAATTCAGCATAGTAATATAACCATAAGACTTCCTTATACTTTATTGGCAGTTTATTAAGTAAGTCGGCAAGATAATTTTTACTTTCTTGTTTTAAATAGGCTTCTTCGGGTGTTTCTTTATGGATCAGAAAAGTGTTCTTAATCTTCGAAACTTCGACTTTTCGATAAGCCCAGCTTTTAAAGTAGTTTCGGCATTCATTTACCGTTATACGATATAAATATGTTTTCACACTAGATCGACCTTCAAATTGATCAAGCTGCAAATAATAACGAATAAACACATCCTGCACAATGTCCTTTGCTTTTTCCCTATCTTTCACAAGGGCGTAGGCAAGTCGGGATAAATAATGGCCATATGCATCCATCGCGTTTGTAAGCAATTTATCTTTTTCTTGCTTCTCCACAATTCCCTCTCCTTTCTACCTACAGATTAGACAAAACAAACAGACGAACGGTTTCTTTTTTTACAAATTTATTCTAGCACTACGAAGGCAATGTCGTTCATATACTTAAAATAGAAGAAAAAGGGGGAATCTATGGAGATGAATATTCTTGATTGTATAGTTATTGGTGGTGGTCCAGCTGGGATGAGTGCTGCGCTGACACTGGGAAGAACGAGAAGAAGTGTGGCTATTTTTGATGATGGGACGAATAGAAATAGAGTAAGTCATGAATCACATGGCTTTCTAACAAGAGATGGAATAAATCCGCAGATGTTTAAGGATTTAGGGATGAATGATTTAATGAATTATCCGAGCATTTCTCCCTATAAGGATACGGTAACGGAAATTGAAAAGTTAAGAGAGGCTGAAGTGTTTCTTGTTAAAACGAAAAAACATAAAGAATACTTAGCAGATAAAATCATTTTAGCGACTGGTGTGCAAGAGGTCATTCCCATTCCTAATGCGAGACAATATTATGGGAAAAGCCTTTTTAGCTGCCCATACTGCGATGGCTGGGAGCTAAGAGATCAAGCTCTTCTTATTATTGCTTACACGGAAGCACAAGCATTACATATGGGAAGGTTAGTTTATAATTGGTCGAAGGATTTAGTAATAGCAACAAATGGTGCAGCGATTTCCCAAAATACAAAAGAAATATTTCTTAAGCGGAATGTTCCAATCGTTACCGAACCAATAAAGAGCTTAATAGGAGAAAACGGGTATCTTCAGCAAGTTGTATTTACATCAGGAAGGCAGATTAATAGAACGGGGGGCTTTGTTTCTCCTTCTTATTATCGTTCCAATCAGTTTGTCGAGCAGCTAAGATTAGATGTCCATGAAAATGGAGTGCTAGTAACAGATGGATCAGGGAGAACATCCCAAAAGAATGTTTATGTTGCTGGAGAAACCGAAAAAGAAGGGGCATCATCCTTACTATTTGCTGCTGCTGATGGAAGCAAAGCAGCTATAGCCGTAAATACTGATCTTATGCTGGAAAGATTCTAAAGGAATCAAATGGCCAACTTCTTATGCTCCTATTGTTTCAAAAAGGGAAGTTAAGAACCTTCCCATCTGATTCTTTATCCTCTCGTCATTGGTAACGAATTACTGCTTTTCTTAACCAATAAATATTGAATAACATCAATGTTGCTGGCTTTAAAGGAAGCGGCACAAGCTTGCAAATACAAGTCCCACATGCGGATAAAGCGTTCATCCTTTGTTTTCCTGATTTCCTCTAGGTTAGCGATAAAGTTAGCATGCCATATTTCTAATGTTTTTTGATAATGGCGACGAAGGCTTTCTAAGTCTACTAATTGCAGATTTTCAGCTGTCATATGGCTGACTAGCTCCGCGACCCCAGGAATATAGCCTCCAGGAAAAATATATTTATTGATCCAAGCATTAGTCGCGCCACCTTGCTGGCGTGAAATTCCATGAATTAAGGCTGCCCCATCGTCTTTTAGCAATTGGTGTACCTGGTGGAAATAGGCTTGGAGATTTTCTTTGCCTACATGTTCAAACATCCCAACACTAGTGATGCGGTCAAAGGTCCTATCCTTTAAATCCCGATAATCCATTAAATAGACGGTTATGCTTTCCGATAATCCTTTTTCCTTAGCTAATTGGGTAACATAATTATACTGTTCTTGGCTCAAAGTAATGCCGGTTGCCTTCACCTGATAATCTTTTACCGCAGTAAAAATAAGATTCCCCCATCCGCAGCCAATGTCTAATAGATGCTGGCCCGGAGATAGATTTAATTTTTTTAAAATATGATCCACCTTATTTTGCTGTGCGGTTTCTAATGTGTCTTCTGGGTTTTTGAAATAGGCACAGGAATAAGTCATGGAACGGTCTAGCCATAGTTTATAAAAGTCATTGCCGATATCGTAATGATTTTGGATATCTTCTTTACTTCGCGCTTTCGTATGAGATTGTTTGGGAACAAATTTCCTAAACTTATTATTTTGCATAAAGCTAGATGCATTTTCATAGGCAGACGCAATTAAATCCTCGATACTTCCCTTTATTTCAATCTTCCCGTCCATGTAAGCCTCTCCTAAAGCTAATGACGCGTTATTGTGAATGTCTTTAATACGAATAGGTTTCCTAAAAATAAGCTCTATTGCAGGATCGCCGTTACCATAAACAGCTGATTTTCCATCCCAATAAGTAACCTTCACTGGAATGGTGAAGGAATTGCTTAGAATAGTTTTATATATAGATTTCTCGAACACACCATTCACCCCTTACTCTTATGTTATATGTATAATTTTACCTCTATTCCATGAAATATGTGTTCGATATGCTCAAACGAGAAAATGGATACTTTAGGAAAAAAATTATCCATCTACAAGAATGAGAATGATAAAATAGAGACAAACATCATGAGAGGAAAGAGGTGGAATGAAATTGCAATTTATAACAGCAAGCGCCAAGATGCTTGAAGAAGTTAATGATATCTATATCAAATGCAGAGAAAATCTAATTAAGCATGATATTTTCCAATGGGATGATCATTATCCGAATAGAGGCTATTTTCAAGACTGTATCGAAAATAAGATGCTATTCGTTTTATTAGAAGAGGATAAGATAGTGGGACATGTGGTATTAAATGAATGGCAAACAGAGGAATGGCAGTCCATTCCATGGAATGGAAATAATCCTTTGATTATTCACTCTCTTATGCTTAATCCCCGTTACCAAGGAAAAGGGATAGGAGCAATCATGGTCCAGCATATGGAGGAATATGCTCTTGCCAAAGGATATGATAGCATCCGATTAGATGTATTTTCAGGAAACCCTCAAGCTTTAAAGTTATATAAAAAGCATAGTTATATAGAAAAAGGGGAAGTTTTCTTTGCCTCTAAGCCTATTGGGCATCAAAAATATCTTTGTATGGAGAAGGAATTGATATGAATATTACCGCCATTACTGAAACCAACCGTGAAAAAGTAAAATTATTTTTCCAATCTCATTGGGGAAGCCCTGAAATGGTACTTTCTACAGGTATCTATGATTGCAGTGCTTTAGATGGATTTATTGCCTGGAATAAAGAAGGGGAAATGATTGGTTTAATAACCTATATTTTAAGAGATACGGAGTGTGAAGTTATCTCTTTAGACAGTATCGAAGAAGGAAAGGGTGTTGGGACAAAGCTTTTACATACTGTTGAACAAACAGCCAAACAAGTCCTATGTGATCAGGTCAAAATAGTTACAACAAATGATAATTTACTAGCTTTAAAGTTTTACCAAAAAAGGGGCTATTGTTTAGCAGAATTGCTCGTAGACGCAGTAAAAGAAGCTAGAAAAATTAAACCAGAAATCCCCTTCCTCGGAAACGATGGTATTCCTATTAGAGATGAAGTGGTGCTCATAAAAAATCTATTAACAACCAAAGTGAATGAAAGGTGAAGATAGTGTCTATATCATTGGAAGTTTATGAAGAAAAATATAAGCAGCAATTAGAAGAATATCTTTTGTCAGATGAACAGCTATATTATACAAGTACGCCGCTTGATGCTTTAGAGAAATGTTTAATGGAAGAGGATCGTCACCCTATTGTTATCTTAAATGATGGGATGGTTGCGGGCTTTTTTGTCCTTCATGGATGGGAGGGAGTAAAAGCGTATAGTGACAATAAAGAAGCTATTCTTATGCGAGCTTATTCTATCCAGCATTCATTTCAGGGGCAAGGAATAGGCAGGGAATCAATGGAACAATTAATCCCCTTTGTGAAAAAGCATTTTCCTGCGAAAAAGGAAGTAATCTTGGCTGTGAATGTGAAAAATACTAGAGCGCAATATGTTTATCAGAAAGCAGGATTTGCTGATACAGGAAGAAGGGTAATGGGGCCAAAAGGAGAACAAATTATTCTCAGCAGAAAAGTGTAAGTAAGATTATTTCAAAAGAATAATCTGAAATAGTAGGAAAATCTAATTGTAATCCGAGAAAGTAATAGATGCTTTCTTGGATTTTTTTAGTTGGGTTGTAAATACAATAAATCGCTAAAGAAAGCCTCTTACCATATTAAAAGAAAATATTAAAAAAACAGAACCTAAAGGAGGTTTGTGTCGTCTAAACGTAATAGGAAAAAGGAGGAGGTTTTAGATGCTTGAGAAAAAGCACAATATGCATCAGAGAGAACAAATGAGCTCTGCCGATCCTCTTGAAAAGGAAGAACGCCTTATTTGGTTAATGGATGAGTACGGAAAAAGTGTTGTCCGATTAGCATATACTTATGTTCGCCATAAACAAATGGCAGAGGATATTGCCCAGGATGTATTTATAAAGTGTTATGAAAATATCGATGATTTCCGAAACGAGGCATCCTATAAGACTTGGGTATACCGCATTACGGTAAATCGCTGTAAAGATGTATTAAAAAGTTGGTCTTATAAAAATATCCTTTTTGCAGACTTTCTTTCTTTTAAAAGAGATAGTAAAGAACAATCTGTAGAATCACAAATTCTTTTAAATGAGGAGAATCGTTACATCTCCGAGCAAGTCATTTCTTTATCTGTCCCACTTCGAGAAGTGATTATCCTGTATTATTATGAAGGTTTATCCCAATACGAAATAGCAGAATTACTAGAATTGAATGAGAATACGGTAAAGTCCAGGATGCATCGTGCACGTCAGAAGCTAAAAAAACTGCTTGATGGAGGAGATGGCAATGGATGAAAAACTAAAAAATTTAGATGAGAAAATGAATGGAACGATATTAAAGGAAATAAATTTTTCTGAGGAACAGAAGCAAAGGATATTGAAGCAGATTAATTATTCTGGAAAGAAAAGAAAAAGCCCATGGTTTGTTCATAAATATATTCCGGCAACAATTAGTGTAGTCATGATTATCCTTTTTTTTATTGGTATAAAAAGTCTTATGATAAATCAGAGTGTTTCAGCACAATATCGAGATAAAAAGGAAATTGTTGAAAGATTATCCCAAACATTTAAGCCTGTGCATACTGTTGTTGGCCAATTCGAGAATAGAATGAGAGATGGAGATAAAGCTAATACTATAACTTTTACATTAAATCTAGACAAAGAACTATATAAATCCAGCGAGAAAGTATGGACCGAAGATGGTTATCAAACAATAAATATATTATGGAAAGATGGAAAGCTAATCTATAAAAATTCCACAATAGGCGTTTCGGATGAAAAAAAATTAACAAAACAGGAATTTATAGAATCAGGATATTTAGGTTCCATTTTCGAAGGCAGAAAGTATATTTCACTTCTTGAAAATTATAATAATTGGAAATACAAGGAAGTTGAGCGGTTTGGGAGAGTGCTCTATCAGATTGAAGGTATGCAGCCGGATAATACTCATTTTCCCAAGAAAGATGCTTTTGCTCTGACAGTAGATAAGGAAACAGGTATTATTTTGTATTTAGCCTTATATGATCAAAATGGCATGAGCAAAGTAATAATAGACACAATTGATATATGGATAAATAAGGAAGTTCCGGATGATATATTCCAACTTTTTTAAATAAGGAGTAATAAAAAGAAAGAGAGATAACCATGAAAAAACATAAGAAAATTACTATAAGTATATTATCTATTATTTTTATTAGCATATGTAGTTTTGTATTTTACTTGTATAAAACGATAGATAATACAGTAGATAAGGTTTACGAACCTATTGATGGAGAAACAAAAACGGAAAGTAAGCTAAGAAGTGAAAATGTCAAAAATAAAAAGCCTATCTCCATTTTATTAATGGGAGTGGATGAGCGGAAGAACGATGTGGGGAGAACTGATGCCTTGATTGTTATGACGTTAAATCCGGTGAAGGAAAAATTACAAATGATAAGTATACCGAGAGATACAAGAGCAGAAATAGTCGGAAACGGGGCGATTACTAGAATTAACTCCGCTTATGCGTTAGGGGGAGTGAAGATGGTATTAGATACAGTAGAGGGATTTACTGGGCAAAAATTGGACTATTATATAAAAATTAATATGGAAGCACTAAGTGGGATGGTCGATGCTTTAGGTGGCATAACCGTAGATAATGAAATTGAATGGCTTGATGAAGGGTACTACAAGAAAGGATATCATTATCAATTAGGAAATATAGATTTAGATGGGGAGCAGGCATTAGGTTATGTGAGAATGAGAAAACTGGACCCTAGAGGAGATTTTGGCAGGAATGAAAGACAAAGAAAGGTGATAGCAGCGATTATTGATAAAGGAACTAGTATCTCCTCAGTTACTAAATTTAAGGATATATTAGAGACTTTAGGTGAAAATGTGAAGACTAACATTCCCTTGAATGAGATGGTATCTATTGAAAGAAGTTATAAGAATACTAGAAATAGTATGGAACAATATGAAGTAAAAGGTGAGGATGCTTATATAGATGGTAAGTATTTCTTCGTGGTAAATGAAGCGGAAAGAAATCATGTTAAGGAAATGCTTGCGAATAATCTTTTAGACTGAGACGAGAAGAATTAAATATGCGTTCGACTGTGAAAATAAAGCAAGTATCCATCTACATTATGATTCTGGTGGAAAAGTAGGAAGGTTGATTCTGCTCTTAACGGACGGTAAGACTCCAACTGCCAGCTAATCCCGAATGAGAGAAAGATAGCAGGCATATCAAGAGCCAGTAAAAGCCAATAGAAAACGACTAGCCATTATTTTTATCAAATCGGTTCTCGTTCTATGCAAACATATTATAATAAGCTATATCTAAATAAAATGGGGAAGAAGGTTATTTTATATGGGTCCAATTAATCTATTAGAGCAATATATTGATGCGACAAATACGCATGACTTCGAAAATGTAGAACGGCTGCTGCACCCACAAGCGATCTATTGGTTCTCAGATCAAACATGCAGAAGTAAAGAGGAGATAAAAAATTATTTTGAGAATGCGTGGGACACTATTAAGGAAGAAAAGTATTCAGCTGCAGACATACAGTGGCTAGGTATGGGAAATGACACAGCAACATGCGTCTATCATTATCATTATGAAGGATATTATAAAGGCGAATTTATAAAAGGCAGTGGACGAGCAACGAATGTGTTCGTAAAAGATACAGATGGAAATTGGAAGATTATTCATGAGCATTTGAGCAGCTTGTAATACTGATTAAAAGGAAGATAAAGGCCAAAGTCCGTTTCCAATTATTCATTGTGAATTAGTGGAAACGGAATAGGCTGCAGTATAATCGAATGAATATTTAAAATTTTATTTTTCTAATGCTAACGTCATAAAAACACTATTCGGATCTTCGGTATAATCCGAAAATGGGCCGCAATACTCAAATCCTAAGCTTTCGTATAGTTTTTTGGCTGGTAGAAAAGCATCCATGGAACCTGTCTCTAAACTTAATCGGCTATAGCCACGATTTTTGGCTTCTGCGATAATATGGAGAAGCAATTTTCTTGCTACTCCTTTTCGTAAATGATGAGGGGAGGTTTTCATAGACTTTATTTCTCCATGCTTGTTATCTAGCTCTTTTAATGCACCGCAGCCAGTTAGCTCTCCATCCTCCCATGCACTCCAAAAGGTTACATCTGGTTTTCTTAATCCTTCCACATCTAATGCATGAATGCTCTCAGGAGGGGAGTGGAGGGTCATGCTATGTAAATGATCCTCTAATAAAGCAATGATTTCTTTTGATGTAACAGGGTCGATTATAATGTGCATCCTCATCATCCTTTTCATTGTTTTACCTACTATTCTACTAATTTCCTGATTCAAGTGGAATAGCTTATTTGCATTTTGATTGGAAATATTTAATTAAATATCTTTAATTAAAAATATTTGCCTTTGAACCATTTTTTTTGTTATGATATTCACATAGGTTTAAATATGTATGAGGGAAAGGAAAATGAAATAAATGAATGTATTAGTAGTAAAAGCAAACAATCGTCCGGCAGCTGAAGCTGTATCAAGCAAAATGTATGAAACGTTTATGGAATCTGTTAAGGGTGCTGAAAACCTTAATGTGAATGTATATGATGTCTATGCAGAAGATACTCCTTATTTTGGTCAAGAATTATTTGATGCTTTCGGTAAAGTGCAAAGCGGAGAAGAATTAACAGATATAGAGCAACGCTTATTAGCTGCAAAGCAAAAAGCGATGGATGCTTTAACAGCTGCTGATGTAGTAGTGTTCGCATTCCCACTTTGGAACTTAACTATTCCAGCTAAATTACAAACATTTATTGATTATGTATATGCTGCAGGCTTTGCCTTTAAATTTGATGCAGAAGGTAACATGATTCAATTAATGACAGATAAGAAAGCAATCCTTTTAAATGCTCGTGGCGGTGTTTATTCTACTCCAGAAGCTGCTTCTTCTGAAATGGCTGTTAACTATATGCGTGCTGTATTTGGTGGCGTATTTGGTATGGAAATCATTGATGAAGTTATTATCGAAGGTCATAACGCAATGCCTGATAAAGCTGCTTCTATCATTGAAGAAGGATTACAAAAAGTTGCTGCTGCTGGAAAGAAATTAGTAGCACAAACTGTTTAATAAATATTTAACTAGTTAAATAGATAAACTCCGTTTGAAATTAAGTTTTCAGACGGAGTTTTTTTATGGAAAAAAGATTATACTAGGAGAAGGAATGTTTAGGACATATGTCCTTTTCCTATTTTTAGAAATCGATTATCTTTAAAAAGGAAATCAAACAACAAGGGGTCGAACAAATGAGAGGTATTTTATTTGCACTAATGGGTGGGGCATTCATTACCCTTCAAGGAGTGGCAAATGCAAAAATTAGTCAGGATATTGGTTCTTGGCAGGCAGCTACCATTACACAATTTACTGGTTTTGTACTTGCATTTCTAATCTTATTAATCGTAAAGGAAGAAGCATTTTCAAAATATAAACAAGTAAAGCCATTATATTTGGCGGGAGGTTCGTTTGCTTCGGTTGTTATTTTCAGCACGATTACCGCCATGCATTTAGTGGGGGCAACGTTAACAATCTCAACTGCTTTGATTGCCCAGTTATTTATAACCTTTCTAATAGATAGCAATGGCTGGTTTGGACTGGAAAAGCAGCAAATGAGAGCTCCGCAGTTTATTGGAATTGGTATGATGATAATAGGTGTTCTTTTATTAAAAATGTAAGGAGAACCATCCGTGAAAGAAATGGGAAATCTAGAGCAGATAGAAAAATATATTCGCAAGTTTCAATTAGAAGCAATCTTTCCGAAAAAGTTGAAAGACCATTTACATCTTTATGCTTTTAATCAAGGGGAATTTATTTGTACGCAAGGACAGGCAGCGGAATATCTTTATATTTTGGTAGATGGCAAGGTGAAAATATATACGACAACAGCAGAAGGAAAAACGTTAATTCTATCCTTTAAAACACCAATCGAAATGATTGGGGACGTTGAATATGTAAGGAATACAGATATTTTGAACACGGTGGAAGCTATCACAGATGGGGTGGTCATTGGTGTACATAAACGATATTTAAAGCAATATGCGAATGATTATGCCCCTTTCTTGCAGTTTCTATTGGATATTATTACGAAAAAATTCTATATAAAATCTAGTTCGATGCGTTTCAATTTATTTTACCCAGTGGAAGTGAGACTGGCTAGTTATTTAGTATCTGTTTCTTTTGATAAGGAGGATCCTTTATACAATACGGATGGTAATGAAATTAATCTTAAGGATACAGCCAATCTAATTGGCACTAGCTATCGTCATTTAAATAGGGTAATACAGCAATTCTGTCAGGATGGATTGATTGAACGGAAAAAGGGGTTTATTATGGTGAAAAACCGCGATGGTTTATTGAATTTAGCTGGTAAAAGTATTTACGAAGAAGGGGCAGGTGAATAAAAAACATGATATATGGATTACTGATTGCCTTTATTAGCGGGAGTCTCGTTGGGGTGCAGAATATATTTAATAATCGAGTAAATCAGAAGGCTGGTCTTTGGGCAACGACGACTCTAGTGTTAGCGTTAGGCTTTATTGCCTCCTTTACTTTGGGTATTATTTCAGAAGGTACAGGCCTTTTTCACTTAGAAAATATGCACACATGGTATTGGTTCAGCGGAATTATTGGTGTCGGTGTTGTTGTATGCATGACAAAGGGGATTAAGCATTTGGGAGCAACATATGCTGTGTCGATTTCTTTGTCTTCTCAGCTTGTTTTTGCCTTGCTATTTGATTCCTTTGGTTTATTGGGATTAGATCAGGTTCCGTTTACTTTCAAGCAATTAATAGGAGTATTAGTTATTATCGGTGGCATTCTCGTGTTCAAAATGGGTGGTGTATCAGAGAAGAAACAGCCAGTGAAAGAACTGCTGAAATAATAGGAGTGAGTTTACATGCAAGGATTACTGAATAATAAGGAAGAAACAATCAGCAAAAACGCTGGGATTATGAAGTATTATCAAACATTGCTTTTTGATGTGGACGATACTTTACTAGACTTTGCAGCTGCAGAGGATCACGCCTTTCGATTATTGCTGCAAGAGCAAGGAGTTTCCTACAGAGATGAATGGAAAAAGCAATATCAAGAGCTCAATAAAGATCTTTGGAAAGCCTTTGAAGAAGGAAAAATAACGCGCGATGAGGTCGTCAATACAAGATTTACCCTCTTCTTTGACACATTGGGCATAAAAGTAGATGGTGTTGTATTACAGCAAAGCTACCGCAAGTATTTAGGAGAAGGAAATCAGCTGCTAGATGGAGCACTTGATTTAATACAAAGAATTTCCAATCGTTTTGATTTATATATTGTGACCAATGGAATATCAAAAATCCAAGAAAAGCGGTTAAAATCCTCAGGTCTTTACCCATTCTTTAAAGCTATATTTGTCTCAGAAGATACTGGCTATCAAAAGCCGATGAAGGAGTTCTTTGATTATTGCTTTGAACGAATCCCGCAAATCAACAAAGAGACAACTTTAATTATTGGCGATTCGCTAAGCGCCGATATACAAGGCGGCTGCAATGCAGGAATTGATACATGCTGGTTTAATCCATTAAAAAAGAAAAAGGAATTAGAAGTCCAGCCAACATATGAAATAGCCAAACTAGAAGAATTGCTTATTCTTCTAGACCAAGAAGAACAATCGAACCCTTAATGGATCGATTGTTTTTTATCTTCTTTGTCTAATTTTCGGATAAGTCCAATACAAGTTCTGGAAATTAAGAAGGTACAAGTTTCGGTTAGCAATGTATCATACCAATTCCAGCCCTTCTTATAGGAGATTAACTTTGTGTATTTTTCGAACAGAATTTCTACAATCGTCATCGGGATACTAAAACAAAGTGCTTTGAGAATAATTCCCGGTAGTTTGGAATGATAGCTTATTTGATTATAAACAACACAGGTGATCGGAAATAGTAAATAATCAAATAACACATTTATTTTAAAATGCTTTGGTAAAAATCGAACAGGGAAACTAAGGCGTTTTTTCGAAGTAACAATACCGTCAATAAAACTAGACAGATACCCTTTTAAAAAGAAAACAAGAAACCAATCCTTTGCTTGTTTTTTTCTAAAGATAATTGGTAAAAGTCCAATTCCTAAAAATAGGAGGAATCTTAATATTTTCCGTTCCACTAATAATCACCCGTCTAGTTACGATTATCCTTTCTCTAAGTTATCACAGGATTTTTTTATATTCCCCCAATACGAAGAAAGTATGAAAAAAAAGCATCTGTTTGGATGCTTTTTTTGTGACAATGAAACCTCGCTGCCTTTTTAATCATGTGCTTTTCCGTTTAATTAATTCTGACTGCAGTAAAACAGTTTTTGGAATTTTTCTTTGATCTAGAATTTGCTCAAGAAGTAAAGAAACACCCGTCTTGCATAGTTCCGGTATATCAATATGAAAGGTTGTTAAGGGAGGTGATACATATTTCGCCACACTTATATTATTGACGCTTATAATACTGACTCTATTTGGAATCGAAATATTATATTCATTAAAAGCTTGAAGACTTCCGACTGCAATTGGATCAGAGGCAATAAAGAAGGCAGTCGGCAATTCTTCTTTTAAGCAGTCAATTGCTTTCTTTGTAACGGTATAGCCATCATTTACGGAAAAATGCCTTTCGCCAAATATATATCTTTCATCGAGCAATCCTATATTCTGCATATGTGCACGAAACGTGATTTCGCGAATATCCATTTCATCTTCATTCGTATCTGGATTATGATAGGTTCCACCAATAAACCCAATTTTTTGATGTCCATTTTCAATGAAGTAATCGATTGCCTTTTTGGTGATTCTTATAGTATCCGGTAATACAGCATCATATAGGTCAGGGACAGGATTAGTATCAATGAAAACCCCTTTTTTCGTTTTCTTTCTTAGTTTTTGAATTTCTTCCATCGAAAAGGCACCAACTGCAATAAAGCCAGAAATATCATGGGGGATACTATTTATACCGTCTTCATGTTTGTATAGATGCAATTCAATATTATGGTTAATAGCATTTTTTTCAAGTTCTAATCGCATTTGTTTAAAATAAACATCCTCCAGCTCTTCTTTATCCGTAATCCAGTAAAGAAGTGCAACCTTTTCAATAAGTGGTTGAATACTTTTTCTTTCATATCCTAACTCAAATGCTGTATCTAAAATTCTCTTCTTGGTTTCTGGAGAAATAGAGAGTGTTGAATCATTATTTAATAATCTCGAAACGGTAGATGGTGAAAAACCTGCCTTTTTTGCAATATCTTTTATGGTGACCATGTAAACCTCCTAAAAGCACTGTTCTCAATACATTCATTATAAGCGATTTGTTTATAAATTAGTAATGTTTTTTAGTAAATTATTTTCCTGATGTTATTCTTAATAAGTAAATATTTTTATTAGTATTTATTATATTATTAAATTTATTAAGTATTGTATTTTTCTTTTTTAATAAAATATATTACTAAATATATTTACAAAAAATTCTTTGTATAGTATTCTTTTGTTAGAAAACGTTTTCAGACAATAGAAAAAGCAAAGGGTGGAAAAAAGATGAAAAAGAGGCTTACCGCAATACTTTTGAGTAGTTCTTTAGCTTTAGCATTAGCAGGTTGTGGACCATCAGATGAGGCAAATAGCGATACATTTTCAAAGAAAAATAACAATGGCTATGATCTCCTTGTATGGGAAGATCAAAGCAAGTCGGAAGGAATTGCAGATGCAATTAAAAAATTTGAAGAAGAAAATAACGTGAAAATTAAAGTTGAAGAGAAAGCTTATGCAGATCAATTAGAAGATTTGCGATTAGACGGACCAGCAGGTACAGGAGCTGATGTTATCACAATTCCCGCAGATCAGATTGGAACGGCTGTAACAGAGGGGATTTTAAAGGAAATCACAGTTGATGATACGCAAAAGTCAATGTATACAGAGGCAGCGATGGAATCCCAAATGGTTGATGGCAAAGTATATGGGCTTCCTAAAGCCGTGGAAACGACCATTTTATACTATAACAAGGACTTAGTAAGTGAAGACCAATTGCCGAAAACAACAGAGGAATGGTATGAGTTCTCTAAAGGGGTAACCAAGGATGGAAATTATGGCTTATTGGCTTTATGGGATCAAATATACTATGCAAATGGTGTTCTAAGTGGATATGGAGGTTATGTATTCGGGCAGGACAGTTCTGGAGCATACAATCCAGAGGATATTGGTTTAGCAAATGAAGGAGCCATTGAAGGAGCAGAGTATATTTCTAAATTTTATAAAGATGGATTGTTCCCATCCGGAATTATTGGCGAGCAAGGGATAAATGTTCTGGATTCTCTATTTACAGAAGGGAAAGCCGCTGCGGTTATTTCTGGACCGTGGAATTTAGAGCCGTATGCGAAAGCAGGCGTCAATTATGGAGTAGCAGAGCTCCCGATGTTAGCAAATGGAGAACATATGGGATCCTTCATCGGGGTGAAAAGCTATAACGTAAGCACTTATAGTAAAAATGCAGAACTAGCAGAAAAATTAGTTGGATTTTTAGCAAATGAAGAGAATTCGAAAACACGCTATGAAATTACGAAAGAAGTTCCAGCAGTAAAGGCGTTAGCAGAAGATCCAGCTGTGACAGAAAGTGAAAATGCAAAGGCAGTAGCGAATCAATCTCAATATTCACAATTAACACCAGGCATTACAGCAATGGATGCAGTGTGGCAGCCAATTGACTCAGCACTTCAAACGATTGCAACAGGAAAAGCGAAGCCAAAAGAGGCTCTGTCAACAGCGGTCGAGACAATCAAAGGTTCCATTGCTGCTAATAGTGGAAACTAACTAGGAACAAGGAGGGGCACAGTATCCAAAAAATACTGGTCCCTTTTAAAAGGAGAGAGGTGAAGTTTAAGTATGAGCTTCCAAGCAAAGGCAGTTGATACAGATACAAAGACAGCGAAAAGGGCTGCATTATTATCAATCATTCCAGGTTTAGGGCAGTTCTATAATAAACAATGGGGAAAGGGAGCATTCTTCCTTATCTTTTCTATCGCATTTATTGTTGTTTTTAAGGATTTATTTAATATGGGACTATGGGGGATTGTTACGCTTGGGGAACAAGTGCCCCGAGATAATTCCATCTTCTTACTTGCAGAGGGCATTATCGCTGTAATTGTTATTTTTTTCGGATTAGCTTTTTATTACTTCAATATAAAAGATGCGTATGCGATTGGAAAGAGAAGAGAAGAAGGATTTGCTATTCCCTCCATAAAAGAGCAGTATCAGGTTCTTTTAGCAGAAGGATATCCATATATCATTACAAGTCCAGCTTTCCTTTTACTTATTTTCTCTGTTATTTTTCCGATCCTATTTTGTTTTGCACTTGCCTTTACTAACTATGACCTGTACCATTCCGCTCCCGCTAATTTAGTGGATTGGGTAGGACTTGAGACATTTAAGAAGATATTTACCGTCGATATATGGCGAGCTACTTTTTTTGATGTATTAGGATGGACTTTAATTTGGACACTGATTGCCTCAACGCTTCAAGTGGCAATAGGGATTTTTTTAGCGGTGGTGGTTCATCAGAAGGAATTACGCTTTAAAAAATTCTTTCGTACTATTTTAGTGTTACCGTGGGCTGTACCTGGATTTGTAACAATTTTAGTATTTGCAGGCATGTTCAATGATAGCTTTGGGGCGATTAATACTTCCATCTTAGCTTTTTTTGGGATAGATAGTATTCCTTGGCTGACAAGCCCAAACTGGACACGATTGGCATTATTGCTTATACAAGGATGGCTTGGGTTTCCGTATATATTCATTGTCACCACCGGGGTACTTCAATCGATTTCCGATGATCTATACGAAGCAGCAACGATTGATGGAGCTTCCCCCATTCAAAAGTTCAAAAATATTACGCTGCCACTTATTTTATACTCAATGGCACCTATTATTATTACGCAATATACGTTTAATTTTAATAACTTTAACATTATCTATCTGTTTAATGCGGGAGGACCAGCTGTGCCAGGATCAACAGCCGGTGGTACAGATATTTTAGTTTCCTGGATTTATAAATTAACGATGCAGAACAGTCAATATGCACTTGCTGCTGCATTGACGATTTTACTTAGTATTTTTGTTATTAGTATTGCTTTATGGCAATTCAGAAGAACGAATTCTTTTAAGGAGGTAAAATAAGATGGCCAAAAAAACGGTCAGTATCAAAAAACAGCGGACTATTCGAATGACACTTACTTACCTCCTTTTGCTTATTGTATGTACCCTTATTATTTATCCGTTAGTATGGACGATTGGTGCTAGCTTCAATCCGGGTAACAGCTTGGTAAGTACGAGTATTATCCCAGATAATCCAACAGTGGGTCATTATAAAGACCTTTTTCAACAGGAAGGTACTCTTTACTATGGAAAATGGTATATGAATTCGATGAAGATTAGTATTCTCACAATGGTGTTTTCGATACTATGTGTCTCTTATACAGCATATGCTTTCTCTCGTTTTCGGTTTAAAGGGAGGAAAAATGGTTTAATGTTATTCTTGCTATTACAAATGATTCCACAGTTTTCTGCTTTAATCGCAATCTTTGTTTTGGCGCAAATGCTTGGGTTAATCAATAGCCATTGGCTCTTAATATTTATTTATGTTGGTGGCCAAATCCCAATGAATACGTATTTAATGAAAGGATATATTGATTCTATACCGCTTGACCTGGATGAAAGTGCGAAAATTGATGGAGCTAGCAACACCAGAATATTTTGGAGAATACTCATGCCCTTATCTAGACCGATGCTTGCGGTAGTTGCAATGAATGGATTCACTGCTCCGCTGGGAGACTTCGCGATATCATCGGTTATATTGAGAAATCCAGAATACTATACACTTCCGATAGGCTTGTATAAATTAGTCAGCGACAAAATGGGAGCAAGCTACACCACCTTTGCAGCTGGAGCTATTCTGATAAGTATTCCGGTTGCGATTGTATTTGTAGCTTTACAGAAGCATTTCGTATCTGGATTAACAGCAGGAGGAACAAAAGGATAAGAATCGGAGGGCATTAAGATGACAGATAAAACAGTAGCAGATAATCGCTTATTGCATGGTGGAGATTATAATCCAGATCAATGGCTCGATTATCCAGAAATATTGAAAGATGATTTACGATTGATGAAATTAGCAAAAGCAAATACGTTCACTTTAGGGGTATTTGCATGGAGTGCACTTGAACCAACAGAAGGGGAATTCCATTTTGACTGGCTCGATGAAAGAATAGAGGCTATTTATCAAATGGGCGGGAGAGTCATCTTAGCTACTCCAAGCGGCGCCAGACCAGCATGGATGTCTAAGAAGTATCCAGAAGTCTTAAGAACCACCGAAAATCGCATGAAAATGTTACATGGGGGACGCCATAATCATTGTTTTTCTTCCCCTATCTATCGTGAAAAAGTAGCAATTATTAATAGAAAGCTAGCGGAGCGCTATGGAAATCATCCTGCGTTACTAATGTGGCATATTTCCAATGAGTATAGCGGCGATTGTCATTGTGGACTTTGCCAAGATAATTTCCGTAATTGGCTGAAAAAGAAGTATGGGACCTTAGATAAACTAAATCATGCTTGGTGGGGACCATTTTGGAGTCATACGATCACGGATTGGTCAGAAGTTGAATCTCCTTCTTCCATTGGAGAAAGTATGGTTCATGGTTTAAATTTAGATTGGAAACGTTTTGTCACTGACCAAACAATTGATTTTTACAAGCATGAAATAGTGCCATTAAGGGAAATCTCTCCATCTATCCCTATTACAACAAACTTTATGGCAGACACGCATGATTTAATACCCTTTCAAAGTTTGAATTATAGTGAGTTTGCAAAGCATGTGGATATTGTTAGTTGGGATTGCTATCCTGCTTGGCACAATGATTGGGAGGAAACAAAGGACTTAGCTGCAAAAGTTGGTTTTATCAATGATTTGTATCGCTCTTTAAAACAACAGCCTTTTCTCATTATGGAAAGTACACCAAGTGGCGTCAACTGGCATGATGTGAATAAAACGAAGAGACCTGGTATGCATTTGCTATCCTCCATGCAATTTATCGCACATGGTTCAGACAGTGTTCTGTATTTTCAATGGAGAAAATCAAGAGGATCCTCCGAGAAATTTCATGGGGCAGTAGTGGATCATGATAATAGTGAAACGAATCGAGTCTTTCAAGAGGTTTCAGCAGTTGGTGGAGCTCTAGAGAAGATTGCTGAAGTAAAGGGAACACATAAACAAGCAAGAGTAGCAATTGTATATGATTGGGAAAATAACTGGGCTTTAAACGATGCACAAGGATTCTCCGATTCAACAAAGCAATATCCTCAAACGTTGCAAAAGCATTATCAAAGTTTTTGGAAAAAGGATATTAGTGTCGATATAGTTACATTAAATCAAGAGCTTGCTTCCTATGATTTAGTTATTGCTCCAATGCTCTACATGATGTCTCTTGATACAATTTCTAAATTAGAAAACTATGTTGCAAATGGAGGAACACTTGTAAGTTCATATATTAGTGGCCTTGTTAATGAAACGGATCTTGCCCATTTATCAGGTTGGCCGGCAACGCTAAAACGAATATTTGGCATTGATGTAAAAGAAACAGATACTCTTTATCCAAAAGATAGAAATACCCTTACCTATAACGGGAAGCAATATGAAATAAAAGATTATTGCACCATTTTTGAAAGGAAAGAAGCGAATATTTTAGCGACGTATATGGAGGACTTTTATCAAGGGAATCCTGCTGTTGTAGAAAACTGCTACGGGAAAGGAAAAGCCTATTTTATAGGGGCAAGAACGGAACAGGCCTTTTTAGATGATTTTTATGAGGAATTGCAAAAAGAAGGTAATCTTGACAGCGAAAGGGAAATTCTGCATAAAGAAGGTGTTTCCGTCCAAAGAAGGGATTCGGCTGAGTGCTACTATTTATTTGTCATGAATTTTACAGAACAAAAGCAAACAGTAACGTTAAAAGAATCCTTTTTCGATTTACTTACACAAGAAATAAAGCAAGAACAGATAGAACTTTTGCCATATGAAGTAAGGGTGTTAAAAAGAGAAAAATAATGAGGAATAACAAAAGAGGACGACGGATATCGTCCTTTTTTTGCTGTTCTAAGTCGTAACCATAGCACCGCCATTTACATGAATCGTTTGTCCTGTCATATAAGAACCATCATCAGAAGCAAGCAACACATAGACTGGAGCAATTTCATACGGCTGCCCCGCCCGCTTCATTGGTACATCTGAGCCTAATGTAGCAATATTTTCAGCTGATTGTGAAGCAGGCTGGATGGGTGTCCAGAAAGGTCCAGGAGCAACAGCGTTCACACGGATACCTTTTTGCACAAGGTTGTTGGCTAGCGCTCTTGTATAACTAACAATCGCACCTTTAGTCGTCGTATAATCAATCAAGTCACTTACCCCAATATAGGCAACCAAAGAGGTCGTATTAACAATACTGGCTCCTTCTTTCAAATAAGGTAGGGCAGCCTTTGTTAAGTGGAAATAGGCATGGATATTTACATCAAATGTTAATTCCCATTGTTCATCTGGTATGGAAGTTAAGTCTTCTCGCAAAAATTGTACAGCTGCATTATTAACCAAAATATCAATTTTCCCAAACGTTTCTAATGTTTTTTGCACAATGAATTCACAATGTTCTCTTCTTCGCAAGTCTCCTGGAATCAGTAAGCAGGAACGACCATAATGCTCGACAACTCGCTTTGTTGTTTCCGCATCTGTATGTTCGTCAAAATAAGAGATAACAATGTTCGCCCCTTCCTTCGCAAAAGCGACGGCAACGGCTCTGCCAATGCCGCTGTCTCCGCCGGTAATAATAGCTGTACGATCCTTTAACTTACCTGTTCCGATATATTTAGGGTTATCAAAAATTGGAAGTGGATCCATCAAATATTCAAACCCCGGCTGCCGTGTTTGCTGCTGAGGAGGAAACGTCCATTCAATTTCTTCACATTTTACTTCAGAACCATAATGTTGTTTCTTTATCACATTAATAACCTCCATACTTTCTTACTTTTCCTGGTTAATAAGCGTGGGGAGGAGAGGAAAGATTGAGATAAGGATGTATAGTGGGTGAAGGCTGAGTGGCATGGTATGGATAGTTTAGGACTCCTCCGGTTTGGTCACATCCTGGTGGTGGCCCGAGAATAGTAGACTGTGTAATTGGGGCAATGGCATGTGCGTAGGCGGCTTCGTTTACACAATAAGCTCTGTTAGCAATTTCCTTTGGCAAAAAGCGTAGAAAATCAGAACCAAACACGATATCAGGTTTCGGCTGGTCGAAAATAGTAAGAAAATGAGTATTGTTTCGCAATGCTACTATCCAGTGGAACCACCCCTTTGGAAATTGGGAAGCTTGCCCGGGTTTTACATGATAAGTCATGATGCTTTGTGTAAAGGGGTTGAAGACAGAGGTCATAACTTCCCCACTAATGACAAAAACAAGTTCATTCACATTTGTGTGCCAGTGCGGCTGAACAATGAATCCTTGATTAAGATGGACATTGAATAACCCAGTATGTATCGCAGGCAATTGTTCAGAAAATAACTGTGTAATGTAATTATAAGAATCCCTTTTATAATTAACAGACTGGGTAGAATCCCCGAATAGTTGAAAGGAAGGGGAAGCTGGATTAACAGACATGATGTAGCCTCCTATTTTTCATATGGAAATATTTATATGGCTTACAACTTTAAATATATACAAAACTAGGTTGGCCTATGAGTGGGAAAATCAGTTTGTTTGTAGGAAAAGTAAGGCAATGGCTTGATATGGATGGAGGTGAAGGGCGGAAATCGAAGTGGGAGAATCGGCAAAATTTTGGGTATAACAGTTAAAATAGTGGGGAAATCAGTAAAAGTATAAGTATTATATTAGTCAAAATAGTAGGGGAATCGGTGAAATTATGAGTGTACCAGCCAAGGTGAAGGGGTAAATTAGCTAAATTATGGATATATTAGCCAAAGTGTAGGAGAAATCAGCCAAACTCTGAAAATATCAGCCAAAAGGGAGGTAGAATCAGCCAAACTCCGAATATATCAGCCAAAAGGGAGGTAGAATCAGCCAAACTCAGGATATATCAGCCAAAGTGGAGGTAGAATCAGCCAAACTCTAGATATATCAGCCAAAGTGGAGAGGGAATCAGCCAAACTCCAGATATATCAGCCAAAGTGGAGGTAGAATCAGCCAAACTCAGGATATATCAGCCAAAGTGGAGGTAGAATCAGCCAAACTCAGGATATATCAGCCAAAGTGGAGGTAGAATCAGCCAAACTCCAGATAAATCAGCCAAAGTGGAGAGGGAATCAGCCAAACTCCAGATAAATCAGCCAAAGTGGAGATAGAATCAGCCAAACTCTGAAAATATCAGCCAAAAGGGAGGTAGAATCAGCCAAACTCCAGATATATCAGCCAAAGTAGAGGTAGAATCAGCCAAACTCCAGATATATCAGCCAAAGTGGAGGTAGAATCAGCCAAACTCCAGATATATCAGCCAAAGTGGAGAGGGAATCAGCCAAACTCCGAATATATCAGCCAAAGTAGAGAGGGAATCAGCCAAACTCCGAATATATCAGCCAAACCTCAACCACCCAATCAAACACCCCCCCACCCTCCAATTCCAACCACAAAAAAGCACCACCCAATCAAAACGATTAAAGTGGTGCAATGACTCATCTGTCAATCATGAAAGTTTGTACCGTCGGTTACTTCTTTAACAATGCCAGCGCGAATAACAAAGTCTCCAAAATGTTCATTTGCCGTTCTTTCTTTCGCATAGCGCGGGAGCAGTACGCGAAGTTCTGAAAGGATTTCTTCCTCGCCAACATTTTCGCGATAGAGTTTGCTTAAGCGGCTACCATTAAAGGCGGCGCCTAGGTACATATTGTACTTTCCAGGTCCTTTTCCAATGAAGGCGATTTCCCCTAATGCATGGCGGGCACAGCCATTTGGACAGCCTGTCATACGGATTGTAATTTCTTCATCACGAAGCCCATTTTCATCCACAATTTCTTCTATCTTATCGATTAAGACTGGTAAGTATCGTTCTGCTTCTGCCATCGCTAGCCCGCAGGTTGGCAGGGATACACAAGCAATAGAATTACGACGCAGTGCAGAGAAACGTTTTCCATCCATAATGCCATATTGCTCGATTAAATGAGCGATTTGCTTTTTATTACGGCTGGAGACATTCGCAATGACTAGATTTTGATTGGCTGTTAACCGGAAGTCGCCAGTATGTACTTTAGCAATTTCGCGCAAGCCGGTCATTAATGGATAATTTTCATAATCTTTAATGCGGCCACCTTCCACGAATAAAGTGAAGTGCCATTTTCCTTTAATGCCTTTTTCCCAGCCATAGCGGTCGCCGTTATGATTAAATTGAAATTCTCTTGCTTCTTGAAGTTTCCAGCCTAAGCGATTTTCTAGCTCTTCTACTACAGTATCTAGACCAAGACGATCTACGGTATATTTAAAACGGGCGTTCTTTCGAACAGAGCGATTTCCATAATCACGTTGAATCGTAATTACTTTTTCTGCCACATCAAGAATTTGCTCAGGTGTACAGAATCCAATAACTTTTGCAAGCTGAGGATAGGTTGCTTTATCTCCATGGGTCATTCCCATTCCGCCGCCGATGGCAACATTAAATCCAACTAATTTTTCTTCTTCCGTAATTGCAATTAGCCCTAGGTCTTGGGAAAAAACATCAATATCATTAGAAGGAGGAACGGCAATACCAATTTTAAATTTTCTAGGTAAATATAATTTTCCGTACATTGGCTCCACTTCTGTTTCCTCGACAGTTGGAGTGAAAGCTACCTTTTCCTTATCTAACCAGAGCTCATGATAAGCTTGTGTACGAGGCAGTAAATAATCACTTAATTTTTTTGACCATTCATACACTTCACTATGCAAAGCTGATTGATACGGATTAGGGTTGCACATCACATTTCTATTGACGTCGCCACAAGCAGCAATTGTATCAAGTAGGGATTGGTGTATATCTTGAATAGTCTGTTTCATATTCCATTTTAAAATGCCATGCATTTGGAAAGCTTGGCGTGTCGTTAATTTTAATGTTTTATTTCCATACTTTTGTGCAAGATCATCCATTGTTAGCCATTGAGCCGGTGTAGCTACTCCACCCGGTGTTCGAACTCGCAGCATAAATTGGTAGGCAGGCTCCAATTTTTGCTTAGCGCGTTCGTTGCGTATATCACGATCATCTTGCAAATAACTTCCGTGGAATTTCATTAAGCGGTTATCATCGTCTGAAATACCAGCGCTTAATTCTTCCTCCATGGATTCCTTCAATGTGCCACGTAAATAATTACTCTCTTCTTTTATTCGTTCTACATCACTTGGTGGTCCATCTGGTGCTTTTAATACTTGTTTTGCCATTTTCGAAAAACTCCTTTCCTGCCAACTATTTAATAGACGTCACGCTGATAACGCTTGGTTTGAGTCATAGAAGCTATATATTCCTCAGCCTTTTCTAAAGCCATTTTGCCTTCTTTTTGGATAATAGTAAGGAGTGTTTGGTGAACATCATGCGCCATATGCTTTTCGTCTCCACAAACATAAAGAACAGCTCCTTCTTCCAGCCATTCAAATAACTCTTTGCTATGCTCCAGCATCCGGTGCTGCACATATACCTTTTCCGCTTTATCGCGGGAAAAAGCAATACTCATTTTTGTTAACACCCCATCTTTAAGCCAATTTTGCCATTCGGTTTGATAGAGAAAGTCTGTAACAAAATGTTGGTCGCCAAAGAATAGCCATGCTTTTCCTTCTGCACCGATTTCTTCTCTTTCCTGCAGAAAAGAACGGAAGGGTGCCACCCCTGTCCCAGGACCAACCATAATAATAGGAGTATCTGGGTTTTCCGGAAGTTTGAAATTTTCATTGTTTTGTATATAGATAGGCAGTTTATCGCCTGGCTGAATACGTTCCGCTATTTGAACAGAGCAAACACCATTACGATCTCGTCCGTTTGCATGGTAACGAACGGCGCCAATCGTCAAATGTGCTTCATCAGGGTTTGCTTTGTAGCTGCTGGCAATCGAATAAAGGCGGGTAGGCAGTTTACGAAGCAAGGCTACAAATGTCTGCACATCTGCCTCAATTGGCCCATAATCTCGAATAAGGTCTAATAAGTCACGCCCATTTATATATGCCTTTAATTTATCTTCATTTCCTTTAGCAAGTAAGTCTTCTAAAGCTGGATTGGTTGTTATTTTTGCAAATTTCTCTACCAATGGTTTGGTTAAAACTGTAATTTCAAAATAGGTTAATAAAGCTTCTCGAAAAGCCAGAACTTCTCCTTGTTTATTGATTGTGACACTTTCTGTTGGAGAAAAGCTTAATTCTTGTATTAAAAGATCAACTAATTCTGGGTCATTATTTGGGAATATTCCTAGGCTGTCACCTGGTTCGTAAGAGATTCCAGAATCCTCAAGCGAAAGCTCTACATGCAATGTTTCTTTATTGGAGCCACGTCCATTTAAATTAATGACCTCCAGTACCTCTGCATAATACGGATTGCTGCGAGAATAACCAGAATCTAGAAGAGATGGTGGTGTTATACTTATGGACTGAGCGGTTGATTCTGATTGAAGGCTCAAGCTGCTGACGATGCCTTCGAACCATTCACTAGCTGGTTCATCATAATCAAGGTCACAATCCACACGTGGATAAAGTCTTGTTCCACCCAATTCTTCTAAACGCTGATCAAATTGTTTCCCTGTTTCGCAGAAGAATTCATACGAGCTGTCACCAAGCGCTAACACGGAATATTGGAAGTTCTCCAGCTTAGGTGCTCGCTTTCCATGTAAGAATTCATGGAAGGCTATAGCGGTATCTGGTGGATCGCCTTCTCCATGAGTACTAACAATAACAAGGAGATTTTGTATTTTTTTAAGATTATTTGGTTTAAAGTCACCCATTGACTGTACAGTGACATTAAACCCTAATTCTTTTAAACGATTGCCATGATTTTTGGCAAGGCTTTGTGCATTTCCAGTTTGGGATCCAAAAAGAATCGTAATGTCTTTTGTAATTGGTTCAGCTGCCTTTTGCTCCGTTAATGCAGTATTGGAGATAGGTTCTGCTGATGCTGCGATTGCAGTGGAAGCAGATAAATACCCGCTTAGCCAAATTTTCTGTGATTCAGTTAAAGTTGGTAAAAGACGGTTTAATAATTCTGTTTGTTCTTGATTAAAAGGACTATTTATTACTTGAAGCTGCAACACTTTCACCTCGCATAGATAATGGTATTCCCTATTGTTATTTGATTAGTGGGATAATTCTTGCAATTCATTTTATAATGAAGAGGGAGGATTGTCACTCTGTATTTTATTAATCCTATCAGACAAATCGGATTAGAAATACAAAAGAAGCTTGTTACTAATTAGAACAAGCAAGGGATATTGTTTTTCTAAATAAATAGATTAGTATCTAATTGGAGATTAATTTAAGCATGTGACGAAAGCTTGATAGGCGTTAAGGTATCCATACATGAAAGCAGCCGCCTTAAGCATCCTCGTATGAGATGTATTCTAATTGTACTTTACTGGAAATTAAAGAATTAGTAAAATACATATAATTAATAGCAACTATTAGTATTCTTAATAATTTTCCTATTAGCGAAAAGGAGGAGGAAAAATGCAGTATGAAGCTCTAAAAACATTTGTGACGCTTGTTGAAGTAAAGAATTTTACAAAGACAGCAGAAATGCTGTTAATGAGTCAGCCGAGTGTAAGTCTACATATTAAAAACCTGGAAAAGGAGTTTCAAACAAAACTATTGGAGCGGTCACCAAAATATTTAAAAGTAACACCCACCGGTCAAATGCTTTATGATTGTGCCATTCAGATGATACGCTTATATGACCAGACGAGACAGCATATTTTAGAGCATCATCATGCGATTAAGGGTGAATTAAAAATAGGTGCTAGTTTTACGATCGGCGAATATATTCTTCCTGCATTACTGCTTGATCTGCAAAGAAAGCATTCTGAATTGCAAATTCAAGTGACGATTGGTAATACAGAAGAAATTGTTCAAGCGGTAAGATTATATGAAGTAGATATCGGTTTAATTGAAGGACAAACAAATGATAAGGAATTGCAGGTGGTGCCATTTATGGAGGATGAGTTATTTATTGTGGCATCTGTTCATCATCCACTTGCGACTCGGGAAGGCATTTCCATTTCTGAACTCCATGATCAGACATGGATTACAAGAGAGCTTGGATCGGGTACAAGAGAGTACTTAGATCATGTTATTCGATCCAATGGGTTAAGAGCTGAATCCTTTTTAACCATTAGCAGTAATCAAGGCATCAAGGAAACGCTTATTAATGGCAATGGCTTATCACTCTTATCCAAAAGTGTGATAGAAAGGGATGTGAAGAATGGAAACCTAAGTATTATTCCAGTCACAAAAACGCGATTTACAAGGAGATTATCTTATCTCTTTGCTCCAATTATGAAGGAGAAACAAAATGTTATCACCTTTATTGAAACCCTTAAAGAGACTTTTCCTTATAACGAGTAATCCGATAATGTATAACAGCAAGTAATTAACCCCATCCTAAGGAAAATGCAGAAAATCCTTCTTATTATCATAGAAAAAATACTTGTATTTGTAGTATGATAACAAAGGAATTTTATTAAATTGAGGGAAAAGTGGATAATGCTTTTTCCACATAAGGAGAACTACTTGCAGATGAAGAAAAAAAATAAAACTACTCGTTTGGTTCTACTAGGACTTCTTACGGCTATTATTATTATTCAAACCTTTGTTCCAATATTAGGGTATATTCCGACTCCTGTACTTAGTATAACAATCATTCAGATCACAGTTATTATCGCAGCGATTGTTTTAGGACCATTAGAAGGTGCAATTATTGGAGGAGTATGGGGCATCATCACATTTATTCGTGCTTTCACTTATCCGACAAGTGTTCTTGCTCCGATTATTTTTACCAATCCGTTAATATCTGTTTTTCCTAGAGTAATGATTGGAGTAGTGGCAGGACTGTTATTTTATAAGGTGCTGAAAGACAAAATGAATGAGACAGTAGCAATGAGCATTTCGGGTGTGATAGGATCTCTAATCAATACAATTCTTGTGCTAGGTTTTGTCTATTTATTTGTAAGAGAGCCGTATGCAAACGCAATTGGCGTGAATGTGGAAGATCTCTTGCCGGCGATACTAGCTGTAGTTGGTACAAATGGTGTCCCAGAGGCAATTTTATCAGGTATTTTAACACCTATCATTGCAAAGCCGTTATTAAAGATACGAAAAAAATAAGAATGGAAAGATAGCTGATATAGTCTAGTGCTAATCAGCTATTTTTGCCAACAATAGTAATAGGACATTCACTAATACTATATTTTTTTCTATAATAAGAAAAGTATTTCCCCTAAAATACTAGGAAATAAATCGTTAATCCCGACTAAACAACTAGAAAAACTTATTGACAATAATGGCAATTATGATAAAATTTAGAAAATAACAATGCCTTTCAAGAGAGATGGAGAGAATCAGCCCAAGGAAGTCTGGCAACTTGCTGGATGCAAGGTGCAAAATCCAACAAAATGGATACCCATTTTGAAAGAGAGGGTAAGGAATAATACTCAACTCTTTCCAAATGGAAGGATTTTTTTAATCGTAAATGCATTTCACTTACGATGGTCGAGCATTCCTTTGATAGGCGTTTTCGATTCAAAAATATGTCTGGCGTAAACGCTATTCAAATGGTTTAGTAAGATTTCACCTTTTTTAAGGAGGGATTTGTTGGTGGGGGAAACAAATCAGCTGGACAAAGTGAAAATTCAATTAGAGCAAATTCTAAACACAATGAAATTTGGATCGGTCACATTAGTCGTACAGGATGGAAAAATTATTCAAATCGAAAAAAATGAAAAGATACGCTTAGGAAAATAACAAGAATTTCCTGTTTAAGGCGTTTGATAAAGAAGCTGACTAGACAAACTAGAGGCAACTTTAACTGAGAAAGTGGGTTAAAGCTGCCTCTTTTTATATTTTGGGCACATAATCCACGAACAAAATACCATTATTAAATTGGAGGATTTTTAATGAGTCAGTTATTAACCTATGAAACTATTGATACGTATCCTCCTGTGAACTTTTCAAGTGAAACGGAAACAAAGGGAGCTTTAGAGGTTTTAAAGTGGGCTTATGATACGTACCGAGAGGATATTGTCTATGCTTGTAGTTTTGGAATTGAAGGGATTGTTCTTATCGATTTAATTTCGCAGATAAAGAAGGACGCGCGTATTGTCTTTTTAGATACAGATGTACATTTTGAGGAAACTTATGAATTAATTGAAAAAGTGAAACAGCGGTATCCAGATTTGCAAATTGAAATGAAAAAACCAGCCATTACGTTAGAAGAACAGGCTGCACAATATGGAGAAGAACTTTGGTTAACTAATCCAAATAAATGCTGTGAGATTCGCAAGGTTGTTCCTTTACATGAAGTGCTGTCTGAACCGATTGCCTGGATTTCAGGACTTCGCAGAGAACAGTCAGAAACAAGAAAAAACACGCAATATCTAAATAAGGATAATAAATTTAAATCCATAAAGGTTTGTCCACTGATTCATTGGACATGGAAAGATGTTTGGAGATATGCCCATAAGAACTCTTTGGACTACAATATTCTTCACGATAAGGGTTATCCGAGCATTGGCTGCAGAACATGTACCCAGCCTGCTATTAATATGGATGATTTACGTTCTGGAAGATGGACGGGAAAAGGAAAAACAGAATGCGGGCTACACTTACAATAATGAGTAGAGGTACAAAGAAATGATCATTATTTTAGCAGGTATTATGTCATTGTTTTTTGCAATGAACATTGGTGCAAGTGGTGCAGCAGCAAGCCTTGGTGTTGCCTATGGATCAGGCGCCATACCAAAAAAGAGAGTTGCTCTGCTTATATGTGCGGTAGCGATTTTTCTAGGAGCGGTAATTGGCGGGAGTGAAGTAGTAAAAACAGTTGGGGAAGGATTAATTCCGAGTAGTATCCTTGATGCCAAAATTGTCTTAATCATTTTATCATCAGCTGCACTCTCCCTATTTATAGCTAATATAATGGGGATTCCATTATCAACAAGTGAAATTACAGTTGGCAGTGTAGTAGGAGTAGGTGTGGCTTTTAAAAGCTTATATATTGCGAATATATTATGGATTGTCTTCTTTTGGCTTCTTGTTCCAATCGTTTCTTTTTTTATAGCTCTATGGGCTGGGAAATATGTAAGAAAGCTTGAGAATCAAAATGAATGGATTCGCAATCCGAGTAATGAAAAATACTTGTCTATTTTTGTTATTATCGTGGGGTGCTTTGAAGCTTTCTCTGCGGGAATGAATAATGTTGCAAACTCTATTGGACCATTAGTTGGCGCTGACATGATATCCATGCAAACAGGAGTAGTAGTGGGTGGATTTTTTATTGCAATCGGCGCTTTTCTGTTAGGGGGAAGAGTCTTGCAGACAAATGGAAAGAAAATTGTCCAATTCACGAAGCTGGAAGGAGGACTAATTTCTGGCACGGGCGCGACATTAGTGACAATAGCTTCTATATTTGGAATACCAGTTCCGTTAACGCAAGTAACTAGCTCTGCCATTATCGGAATAGGTGTCTCGAAGAATGGATATGAGATTCTGAAGAAGAAACTAGTGTTAAGAATTTTTAAGGTATGGATTGTTTCACCAGTCCTATCATTAGTTATTTCTTACGGTTTAGTTCAATTATTTATTGAAGCAGATATCTATAATGTACTTATTATTCTTAGTGTATGTATTGCTACACTTGGAATTATAAGCCTAATGAAAACGATTCGTGAAGATAACAGTACTATTTATGAAGATGGTGGCGGAATTTAACGGAAATCATTTATAAGAAAAGGTCCGAAAAAAGAAAGGTGTGCTAAAAAATGTCATTAAGTCAACCACATGGTGGAAAATTAATTAATTTATACGATCCTAATTATGATGTCTCTGAACTAAAGGTGGAGCTAGAAATTGATACTATTGCACTTAGTGATTTAGAACTGATTGGAAATGGAGCCTATAGCCCGCTTACAGGATTTTTATCCCAAAAAGATTATGAAGCAGTGGTAGAGAGTATGCGCTTAGCAACAGGTGAGGTTTGGAGCATCCCTATTACATTGCCCATTTCAAAAGAACAATCAGATACCATTGAACTTCAGGATACGGTAAAACTAGTCCATGAAGGTGAAGTATATGGTGTGCTGACAGTAGAGGATATTTATATTCCAGATAAAAATAAAGAGGCTGTTTCTGTTTACCGTACAGATGATTTAGCACATCCAGGTGTGAAGAAAATGTTTGATCGTGGAAATATATATATTGGCGGTCCGATTAAACTCTTAAAGAAAGTAGAGAAAACGGATTTTAGCAGTTTTTACTTAGATCCGGCAGAAACGAGAGAAATATTTGCAGAAAAGGGATGGAAGACAGTAGTCGGGTTCCAAACAAGAAATCCTGTTCATCGTGCACATGAATATATTCAAAAATCAGCACTTGAAATTGTGGATGGTCTATTCTTAAATCCATTAGTAGGTGAAACGAAGGCGGATGATATTCCAGCAGATGTTCGCATGGAAAGCTACCAAGTGCTATTGAAAAGTTACTATCCAAAAGATCGTGTATTTCTAGCTGTATTTCCTGCTGCTATGCGTTATGCAGGACCAAGAGAAGCGATATTCCATGCGATGGTGAGAAAGAATTATGGCTGTACTCACTTTATCGTCGGCCGTGATCATGCTGGAGTAGGGAGCTACTACGGTACCTATGATGCCCAAAGAATTTTTGACCAATTTACACAAGAAGAGTTAGGTATTAATCTATTATTCTTTGAACATAGTTTCTATTGTAAAAAATGTGAGAACATGGCTTCTACAAAAACTTGTCCACATGGCAAGGAACATCATGAAATTTTATCTGGGACGAAGGTTCGTGAGCTTTTAAGAAATGGAGAGATTCCACCAAGTACATTTAGTCGGAAAGAAGTAGTGGAAGTGTTAATAAAAGGATTACAAAAACAAGAAATCCATTCTTAAAGGAGAGAGAACTTTTGAGCCAAAGTACAAATATTACATGGCATGACCATGCAGTAACAAAGAAGGATAGAAGAGAAAAAAATAAGCATCATAGCTATGTTCTATGGTTTACAGGGTTATCTGGTTCCGGAAAATCAACGGTTGCAAATGCTGTTGCAAAAAGATTATTTGAAGACCAGACAAATAGCTATGTCCTAGATGGAGATAATATTCGTTTTGGAATTAATAAAGATTTAGGATTTTCGGATGAGGACCGCAAAGAAAACATTAGAAGAATTGGTGAGGTCAGTAAGCTATTTGTTGATAGTGGGCAAGTCGTTCTAACTGCCTTCATTTCTCCGTTTCGAGAAGACCGTGATCGAGTAAGAGCTTTATTAGAAGAAAACGAGTTTGTGGAAATATATATAAAGTGTTCTATAGAGGCATGTGAAGCAAGGGATCCGAAAGGCTTATATGAGAAGGCAAGAAAAGGAGTTATAAAAGACTTTACAGGGATTAGTTCCCCTTATGAGGAGCCGCTTCAGCCAGAATTAATCGTGGATACAGAAAAACATTCTATTGAAGAATGTGTAGAACAAATCGTACAATATTTAAAAGAAAAAGAATATTATATCTCTTAATATTGGGAAAGGGAAAAACGGAGCATGGTCCTTGCAAGTACCATTCGTTCATCGTCAATTCCTTTCCCCGCTTTTTAATGGATCCGAACAACAAGAAGGGTGGATAAAATGGGGAGAGTATATCTAGTTGGTGCAGGGCCAGGAGATCCGGACTTAATAACGGTAAAAGGATTAAAATGCATCAAAAATGCCGATGTAATTTTATATGATCGTTTAGTGAATCGTGAGTTATTAGAATATGCGAAACCGAAGGCTGAACTGATTTATTGCGGCAAACTTCCGCATCATCATGCCATGAAACAGGAATTGATCAATCAAACCCTAGTAAAACATGCGAAAAAAGGGAAAATTGTCACAAGGCTAAAAGGTGGTGATCCCTTTGTATTTGGAAGGGGCGGGGAAGAAGCAGAGGAATTAGCTAAGAATCAAATCCCCTTTGAAATAGTACCAGGAATTACTGCAGGCATTGCTGCTCCCAGTTATGCCGGTATCCCAGTGACCCACCGCGATTATGGCTCTTCTTTTGCCTTTGTAACAGGCCATATAAAAAATGGAGAGGAAGACCATATTAAATGGGAAGCACTTTCTCAAATTGATACACTTGCCATCTATATGGGAGTGAAAAATCTACCCTATATTCAGTCGAAGCTTTTGTCCTTTGGAAAAAAAAGTACAATACCAGTTGCACTCATCAATTGGGGAACAACCTTTAAACAAAAGACAATTATTACTGATCTTAACCATGTAATAGAGGATGCTGAAAAAGGAGGAATTGAAAATCCTTGTATGATTGTGATTGGTGAAGTAGTAAAAATGAGAGAGAAAATTAAATGGTTTGAGGAAAACTTCGGTGAAACCATTCCGAAAGAGGTTGTTTGATAATGGAAGCAATATTATATATATGTCATGGAAGCAGGGTAAAGGAAGCAAGCGAGCAGGCTGTCTCCTTTATTGAAAAGTGTATGAAGATAAATGGTTTCAAAGGCATACAAGAATATTCTTTCTTAGAATTATCTGATCCCTCCATTGAAGAAGGTTTTCAAAAATGTGTAGAAAAGGGTGCTTCCACTATTTATATCATACCCGTTTTGCTTCTTACAGCAGCCCATGCCAAAAAAGATATTCCAGAAGTATTAGAAAAGCTCTCACTGAAATATCCGCATGTCCAGATGAAATATGGAAAACCGATTGGAGTTCATCCTCAAATGGTTAAAATTGCTGCAGACAAAATTCGTAGTGCTTCTCTTTATAAAGAAAGTGATGAAACAATGCTTGTTATACTTGTTGGAAGAGGAAGCAGTGATCCCGATGTAAAACGAGATTTAGGAAAAATGGCAGCTTTAATTGAACAACAAGTGGAGCAAATCGTTGTACAGGATTGTTATTTAACTGCTGCAGAACCAAGCTTTGAAGAAGCGCTGCAAATGGCAGAACATTCTTCCTATCGCCATGTGTTGGTAATTCCCTATCTTCTTTTTACGGGGATTTTGATGAAGTCAATGGAAAAAACTATTAATAAAATAAAAAGTGACCATAAAGAATACGAACTCGCCCCTTATTTGGGTTATAATCCATTGATAGCTGGAATATTAAAAGAAAGAATAGACGAAATGATGGTAGGGAATGAATATGCTTTCATTACTAGTTGATATAAAAGATAAACATTGTGTAGTAGTTGGTGGAGGCAAGATTGCCTATCGAAAGGTGTTGATGCTTCTAGAAGAAGAAGCAAGTGTAACAGTAATCAGTCCCGAAGTTTGTACTGAAATAGAAGATCTTTCAGAGGACAGGAAAATAAAGCTGCTGCGACGAAAAGGGAAAGAGGAAGATTTCACCCATGCCTTTCTAACTATTACAGCAACCAATGATTCACAAGAAAATCATCGTATCGCCAAACAAATTAAATCGTTTTGCTTAGTGAATGATGCTTCTTCTTTTGAAGAAGGAAACTGTCAGATTCCAGCTAGCTTTAAAAAAGGGCGACTTCACTTAAGTGTTTCCACTAATGGCGCAAGCCCGAAACTGGCAAAAAAGCTGAAAGAGGAATGGCAGCAAATGTATGATGGTAATTATATTGCGTATATTGATTTTTTATATGAAGTTCGGACTCTTATCAAACAAAGATCGCTTTCTTCTGATGTGTCTAATGCTATATTAACGGAAATATTGGATGATGCATATAAAGACTCACCTAGTTTACGCCATATTTATTATGAAAAGCTCCTAAACCTTTAAGCTTGTACCAGGTTTAGGAGTTTTCATTATGTCCTAAATAAGGGGAATCCACTTTATACCAATAATCTTTAAATAAAAGAGTTTTTTACGCTCCGGACATGTTAGTTCCCCTTCCCGGCTGCTCCTAGTTTCATCCAATTATCATATTGTATCATTTCCATATTTAACATATAATTTTTGTAGAATGGAATTATTTTCATAACGTAAAAAATCATCTTTGTTTATAAATATTCATGCTTGTTTATCAAAAATAATCTTCCGAGTTTCCTTATTTTATGCTTTTAAACTGGTAGATTGATAGGAGGATACATGAGATTTAGTACAAAGCTTTATGTTGGTTTAGGCATTATTTTTGTATTCATTACGATTTTAATTATTGTACTTATGAGTATGCTTCGACAGCAAAATGACAAAATGCATGTTCTTGCACATGATAAAACAGAAAGAATTAATGCAGCCTATACGTTAAAGAATGAAGTTACTAACTTAAGCAGACAAATATATGAATTATCCTCACAATCCTCTAAAACACTCAATGAAATAACAATGAGACAAATGGAAGAAACAAGAAAAGAAATAAACAAAGCGTATAATTTCTTAACAGAGAATGATAAAAGGGATGAAACGCAGGACTTATTAATAAAATTTTCGACATTATATAAACCCTTTGAAGAAAAGGGCCAACAAATAGTGGAAGCCGAAAATAAAAAAATGAACACCAATTTTTGGGCGAGAGAAAGTGATGAAAAAAATAGATTGTTACAAATCGCGAGCTCGCTTTATAGTGCCCAGATTAAAGAGATGCAAGAAGAACTAGAAGGTTCAAAAAAAACATATGATATTGTCGTATTAATGACCTATGTCTATATTATAGTCGGAGTAATATGCAGTATTGCATTGGCCATTTATTTAATAAGGGGATTAACAAAAAATCTACATAAAGTTACGAAAGTGATGTCCGGTGCTTCTTTTAGTAGAGGAATAAAGTTTCCAAGGCTGGAGATTAATTCGAAGGATGAAATAGGAGAAATTTCTCGTGCCTTTAATGAAATGGTAACAACTTTAGAAAAGTACTCTCGAGATGAAATTGAAAGCCGTGCAAAGGCAGAGGAGCAAAGTTGGCTTGACTCACGGTTGGCAGAAATAACAACTAGTTTTTCAATGGTAGAAACGATGGAATCTCTTGCAGATTACTTCATTAGTCAAATAACTCCTGCTGTAGGTGCGCAATATGGTGTTTTTTATCTGTTAAGCGAGAAGGGTAATGCCCGTTTCCTCAAGGAAATAGCAAATTATGCTTTTGATAACGAAGACAGACAATCTATCATTCAGCTTGGAGAAGGTTTAGTGGGACAAGCTGCAAAGGAGAATAAAAGCATCAGTCTTATTGATATTCCCAATGGATACATAAAGATTAAATCTGGATCAGGAGAGGCAGAACCAAAGCAGGTGCTTATTCAGCCCATTTCTTATGAAGGGGAAGTGTTAGCGATTGTAGAATTAGCCTCTTTGCAATATTTCCGACCGGTGCAGCAAAGCTTACTTAAAGAAGTGGGGGAATACTTAGGTATATCCATTCACGGTATTTTTAATCGACTCGAAGTAAAGAGATTGCTAGAGGATGAGCAGCGTTTGACGGAGGAGCTGCAAAGCCAGTCGGAGGAACTACAAGCTCAGCAGCAGGAATTAATGGCTATTAATGAAGAATTACAGGCACAATACAGAGTGTCAGAAGAAAAGAATGCAGAGCTAGAAAAGATAGGAAAGAAGTTAGAGGAACAAGCCCAGCAGTTAATCTATAGCTCCCAGTATAAATCGGAGTTTTTGGCGAATATGTCCCATGAGCTTAGAACACCCTTAAATAGTATGCTAATTCTATCACAAATGCTCGTTGAAAAGGAAAATGAGAATTTAACTACAAAACAAATCCAGTATTTGCAGACCATTTATTATTCTGGTAATGAATTACTAAGGTTAATAAATGAGATATTAGATTTGGAGAAGATTGAGACTGGGATGATGGAAATAATAGAGGAACCAGTAAAATTAGAAGGGATACAAAACTGCTTGAAAAGCCAGTTTTCTCCTATCGCTAATCAGAAGAAACTTGATTTTTGTGTGAAAATTAATAAAGAGGTGCCTGCTTTTATAGAGACAGACACACATCGTTTAAATCAAGTATTAAAAAATTTATTGTCCAATGCTTTTAAATTTACAGAAAAGGGAAGTGTGGAGCTGATTATTCGGATGGAGGAGACAGCCAAGTTCAAGTTTGCCATGGCGGAAGAATCTATCGTATCCTTCACTGTGAAGGATACAGGGATTGGGATTCCTAAAGATAAAATGAATATTATTTTTGAACCATTTAAGCAAGCAGATGGAACCATCAGCAGGAAATATGGGGGAACGGGTCTTGGGTTATCTATCTGTAAAGAGATTTCCCGCTTACTTGGGGGAGAATTGGAAGCAACAAGTATCGAAGGAATGGGCAGTTCCTTTTCTCTCTATTTACCTGTGAAACGCCAAAAGCAACAAGGAGCTGTCGAACAGTCACCTATTGAAGAAAGTTATCGACAAATTGCAGTAACAAATAATGAGTTAATCGATACTACGGAACTATATAAGAGTGCTAATTTAATAGGGAAGAAAGTGCTGATTATAGATGATGATATACGGAATATTTTTTCCATCCATGCAGCATTGGAAGAGTACAATATTGAAATTCTTTATGCAGAGAATGCGAAGGATGGGATCAGCCTTCTAGAGGAAAACGCGGATATTGATCTTGTGTTGATGGATATTATGATGCCAGAAATGAGTGGTTTAGAGGCTATTTCCATCATACGGAAAAAGGATAAATTTAAAACGCTGCCAATTATCGCCCTAACAGCAAAGGCGATGAAACATAATCGAGAACAGTGCATGGAAGCGGGAGCATCTGATTATATTAGTAAACCAGTAAATTTAGAGCAATTATATTCGCTTATCAGAGTTTGGCTTTATAAAGAATAATAGAGCGCAACTAGCATCTAGGTAACATTGGTAAATGGCTTGTTAATAGATAGGAGGCTTTATAAATTTATGCAGTATTCGGCTCAATCTATAGAACAAAAGAAAAAGCTATCTCCTTCCGTATCAGAACCAATCTATATTTTAATGGTAGATGATTTACAAGAAAATCTGATGGCCTTAGAAGCAGTATTAAATTCTCCTCGTTATCATTTGATTTTTGCTAAATCCGGTGAAGAAGCTTTAAAATGCATTTTGAAATATGACTTTGCCGTAATTCTACTCGATGTTCAAATGCCAGGCTTAAATGGGTTTGAAACAGCAAAATTAATAAAAGAACGAAAAAAATCACGACATATTCCCATTATTTTTATTACTGCCATCAGTCAAGATATTCATCATATTACACAAGGCTATCAAGCAGGGGCGATTGATTATATTGTTAAACCATTTAATCCAGATGCATTAAGAAGTAAGGTGGCTCAGTTTGTGCAAATTTTCGAAAGTCATACGACAAGCCTCCATGAAATGAATTGGCAAACAACGTCAGAATTGGAAAAAATGAATAAAGAATTAAGAATAACGAAAATGGATTTAACCAAAAATGCGGTATTCTCTTCGGTATTACAGAAGGCGTTACAAGACACCATTGTGACCTTTGATGAAGAAGGAATAATAATCAGTGTCAATCCAAGTGTGAAAAGAATGTTTGGCTATGTAGAAGAAGAACTTATAGGAGCTTCGATTGAAGTACTCTTACATTCTGTTGAATCAGAAACATCTGGAGAAACACCTATTACATTTGAGATGATGGTTCCTAAGTTAATCGGCAGAATGATAGAAGCGAAGGCGAAGCGGAAGAATCATATTATTTTTCCAGTAGATATATATATTGGAGATGCCATGGTAGAGGATTATCAATTATTCATTTGTACGATTCGTGATATCTCTGAACGAAAAGAAGTGGAATTATTAAGAAAGCAGCAACTTGATCGCTTAGAGCATGCTGTAGAAGAAAGAACGCTGGAGTTATTATCCATGAATCATCAGCTGCATAGGGAAAGAGAAGAAAAATCTAAAGTAACAGATGATTTAATGCTTTCGGAAGGACGCTTTCGACAAATATTTGAGGCGAGTCCATGTATGATGGCAATCCGCACCTTACAAAATCCTAGTTTTATTGCTGTAAATAATAACTGGGTAACAAGCACAGGTTATACAATCGAGGAATTGAAGGATGAGTGTTATCAGTGGGAAATATCGAAGGAAATTAATGGTATAGAAGAGAGCTTTCAGGAAGAAGAATGGCTGACTCCTTTTAAAAATCAAAGAGTCAACTTCATGCTGAAAAATGGAGAGCAGAAGCAAGGATTATTATCCACTGAAATTATAACGATCGAAAAGAAGAATTGTGTGTTAATTGTGTTAAATGACATAACAGAACGATTAGCATTTGAAAAAGAAATGGCAAGACTTGATCAATTAAATTTAGTTGGTGAAATGGCAGCTGGAATAGCCCATGAAATTCGTAATCCGATGACAACCGTTCATGGATTCCTGCAAATTGGAAAATCAAATCCTTCTAACCTTTCGCTAGAACATATGGAGCTCATGATTGATGAGTTAGATCGAGCAAATAAAATCATCAAGGAATTTCTAACATTAGCTAAAAATAAGACGAGCGATAAACGATTATATTCGTTAAATAGAATTATTGAAATTATTTTTCCTTTAATTAATGCAGAAGCTTTATTGACAGGAAAGAAGGTGAACCTTCAATTAGAGGAATGTCCAGAACTGTTTTTGGATGAGAAAGAGATAAGGCAGCTTTTATTAAACCTTGCTCTAAACGGTTTAGAGGCTATGGAGCCAGAAGGAATTCTTACGATAAAAACATTCTGTAAAGGAAAGTATCTTGTGTTGGAAATCATTGATAGCGGCAATGGAATCGATGAAGAAATATTAAAAAAGCTAGGAACCCCCTTCTTTACAACAAAGGATAATGGGACAGGACTAGGACTGGCGGTTTGTTATCGAATTGCTGAGCGTCATAGGGCAAGAATAAAAGTGCATACAAGTGAGAGTGGTACAAAATTCTCCGTGTATTTTGAGATAGAGGAAGGAAAATAGAGATTTGCTCAGCTAGCAGTTCTTTATTTTTCTTTTTTATGACAAAAAATTGACTATAAGAGGGTTTTTCTAAAGGGAAACAGAATGTAGAGGAGAAAAATAATAAGAGAGGGTTTTTGCAAATGGTTCCACAAAGAGTTTCATTGCTTACCATAGGAGCATTACGGTTACCGGAATTGCGAAGGTTCTATCAGCGGCTTGGCTGGCTGGAAAAGGAATCAAGCTCTGATCAATATGCTATTTTTAAGACAGCAGGTGTTTTGCTAACATTGTTTCCATTAGAGGAATTAGCGAAGGATGCAGGAGTAGAACTGCAAAATCCTATGGAGGGTTATCGAGGGGCTACCTTTGCTATTAATGTAAATACCCTTGAGGATGTAGACGCAGTGATGGAAAAAGTCAAAGAAGCAGGCGGGAAGATTATTAGAGAGGCAAGCGATGCCTTTTGGGGCGGAAGAACAGCTTATTTTGCCGATCCAGAAAATAATCTCTGGGAAGTTGCTTGGAATCCTGATTCTGTATTTGATGAAAGAGGAGCAATGATTGATTTTTAAAAGGAAATGGCGTTTTAAAATAAAGACTGATTATTTAAAGGAAAGTTGGATTAAAAGACATTTAATATTTAAATTAAATTAGGATAGAGTTTTTTTCAGTAAATGTAGGTAATTAAGAGAATCTATAATTATTTGATTATGTTAACTTGTTTATTCTATAGTTATGGAAGAAACGGGGCAGGTTAGTGAAAGAAGGATTTACATATTTTTTGGTGAATATTTAAATGAACTTACTAAATTTATCAGAAGATGATGTAATCCATATGGCTAGTAAATCAGATTTATAATGAAAATTTCGCTTTTTAGAAATTATGTAGATATATGCGAAGGGGGATATACATGACTGAAATAAAAACACTTTCAATTCCAGACCCAATAACTGCCCTGCTAAATAACTATGAGATGACTATTGAAAGGTTATATATATTTAATAGGTTACTACCAGAAAGGGATACCAAAGAGAATGATTTATATCAACTAGCTGAAGAGTACTATAAAGTTTTAAAGCATGTTTCTAAAGAGCTATATAAGGATTTTTCAGTGGAGTTATTACCGGTTGGAGAGTTCTTAGAAGAAATGTCCGAGAGATTGGATGACGATGAAATTCAGAAATTAATTAAACCATTCTTAGAATAAATCTTGAGTAGCAAGCCCTAAATAGTGTTTCCCTAAGTTTATTATTTTTGCTCTAGTGGTGTTTTTAACATTTATCAATAAAACCTAATGAAAAATTCTTTAGAAAGATCGTGCTACATTCCTATAATAAATAAGATGCTTCTTTTGTCGCTATAGGGGCAGGTTAGCGGAAGAAGGATATTTACATATTAATAACGAATTAACGATGAACATAAACATAGTAAAGAAGATTCAGACCGTTTATATGAATTCAATAGTGACAATTTAAATTTGTAGGGTGATAAGTCAATGATAGGAATAAGCATTGCAACAAAGTGGGAATATGAAGCGACATTAGAATACTTTAGCATAGAAGATAACGAATGTTTCGGTTATCCTTATGGCGAGTATTTTACAACAACAATAAATGATACTGAACTTGTTTTTTATAGCACAGGTGTAAGAAAAGTAAATGGTGTCGGTGGAAATCAGTATATGATTTCTAAATTTAACTTAACTAAAGTAATCGTTGCTGGAACGTGTGCAGGAATAGATGATAAATTCAGTAATTTGGATATTTTTATACCTGATAAAGCCGTTCAATATGATTGTACAGTAAAAGAAATTGAACCTCTTATTAAACAATCCTTCATAGTCGATATTGATCTATCGAAATACGGAAATGATTTTTATACTGGAACAATTGCCACCGCTGATAAAGCAGTAGTTATGTGGAAGGACTATTTAGAACTAAAAGAAAACAAAATAACAATAGCAGATACAGAAGCGGGTGCTATTGCTTATATTTGTAAGAAGAATGATGTTGAATGCATTATCATTAAAGGAATATCTGATTTCCCAACAGATGAAAGAAACTGTAATAAATTCGAATCAAACATTGAACAAATTAATGTATATTTAGAAAACACACCAAAAGTTATGAACAAAATATTTGGGGAATATCTAAAGAGATTTATTTAAATTGATTTAAAGTCAATAGAAAGATGATGTTGATGGATTAATGCCCGCTTCTGTTGAAATCCTTATTGTAGAAACGGGGCAGGTTAGCGCAACAAGGAACATCGTAGATTTACAACGCTAAGTAAAAAACCTACCAAACGACGCTTTGGGAACCTAAAATACATAATTACATTTATGGTAATATTATTCTGTAAATCCATTACATAAAAAGGTGGGCATGGAACATGATTGTTAAAGTCGGACTTGATTATGATGATGATATAGAGTATATGATTTGTCCTGCAAAAGTCGGGAGAAATATTAAGCGATTACAAAGAGATTTTTGGATTTGGCTATTTGACCGAGAGAACCAGCATCCTTATTGGGAAATACATTATCAAGATGAAGAAGGAAATCCTGTTTATGGAGTTAGTTACCGTACAGATGCTTTTGTCTATTGGTTGAATAATGTCAGATTTATTAAAGGGAAAAAAGTCGCACGGTTAATAGAAGTTCCAAAGACATTACCTAAAAAAGCAATCCGATTTTAAGGATGTTGAAGTGTAGTAAAATTTATATAATATGCAGTTTCAATTATAATAACATTCCCAAATGACACTTTGGTAACTAACCTAGACATCCAATTAAGTGGTGGCATTATTAGCCACCTCTGAATGGAATGTTACTCAATAAGAATTTATAAAACCCGTTCAAAACATTCTGAACGGGTTTTACTATTCGTTAATTTAAATCAATTATAACAGGCTTCAATTGCTCTGTTTCAGCACTACTAATTTTTAATACAGGAACGACTTTTATAGAAGTTGTGTCTCTAGGTAGCTCTAATAAAAGAGTGCTATCACTAATATGATTAAAGCTTATTTTTTTTCCATCCATACTATATGCTTCAAAAGTATAAGTTTGCCCTTCAAAAGCTTGTGCAAAGTTAACTGAATAAGAAATTGTTGCATTCGTTTGGCCAATTCGAATATCCTCAAATGTAATGTTAAGTTCCTTATTTTGAGAAATAACCTGTTGATTAATGAGTTGTTGCTTGGACGGCAGCTTTTCGGCAGCTAAATCAAATGACCATTCTCCTCGAATGCCCGCCATATGCGTAAATGTAATAGGTAACGAGATGACATTTTCAGTAAAATCAGAAGGAACATCTAAAATAAGTGCACCTGTATAACCACCTTCAGTTTTTGTCAATGCCCCCAGTGAACCACCCCATGTAGACACGTCTTTGCCATCAAACATTTCGTAGGTAAAACCAGCTTCTGGTCCCTGATTGCCACCTATTGTATTCTTCACTGCACCAGTTGCTTTAAATGTGATGCCAACATATGCTGCATCATAAAAAACAGATGTGATTTCTACCTGAACATCTTGATCGTTTGCAATGAGTGACGTTTCAGTAAGTAGTTGCTCTTCGGCAAGTTGTTCACCAATCGACATTTGATATTTTTCATAAATGCCACCTATTAACGGGACTTGTGCCAATACATTCGAAACAGGTATAAAAATAAAGCCTGAAGCAAGGAGCATAGCTGCTGCTGCAGACGTAAAATACGTCATGCGCTTTGTCATCTTTTTACGTTTCGTTTTCTTCTCCACCAGTTGCGCTTGCTCAATGCCTAAACGAATTGCTTGGAAAACTTCTTCTTTTGGTACTTCAATGTTATGTAAATCTTTGTGCATAGTAGTCATCTCCTAACTTTTGTTTTAATACTAGTTTTGCTCTTCGCAAATACGTTTTTATTGTCGATGGAGGCTTGCCCATCGAATTGGCAATGGTGTGAATCGGTAAATCATAATAATAAAACAATAAAATGGCATTCTTATATTCTGACTTTAATGTAGAAAGAGGTTCTGATAAATCAAGGGTAGGCTCTTCCTTTTGGTTCGATTCTAGAATGTAGGTGATTGTTTCTTCTGGTAAGGCAATCGATTTCTTTTTACGTTCTAATTCTCTGTAAGCTGTACGAATTAAAATTTTTACAAGCCACGTGCTAAAGTAGGCTGGTTCCTTCAGTTGAGTGATTGATAAATAAGCTTTGCAGGTAGCTTCTTGAATTACGTCTAATGCATCTTCTTTATTTTGCATATGGAGAAAGGAGATTTTATATAATTTCTCACTTTCAATTTTTAATAACTCCTCAAACGCGAGCTGATCTCCATGAATAGCTTTAAAAGCTAGATGAGCTTTATTAGTCATGAGCTGACCTCCTTTCACTTATTAGAGCAAATAACTGTATGATAAAGTTTCAAAATCTAAAAAGATTTTAGAAACCTGTAATTTGGAATTGTTTTAATACTTTAGTTTACACTACTTTAAAATGCAATTAGAGGCGTTATTTAGTACAACAAGGATTTCAACACTAGTATAAAGTATACAAGTTAAGCTTAATAAACGTTCCCAAATAAAAGTTTGGGAGTATATTAAAAAGCCACAAGTAATCGTTAAATCAACATTTTGTGGCTTTTTCTATGAACATTATTTATACACGGTTTTATGCAAGTTCTTTGAACGTCAGTTACAACAACGTTTTGGAAGTATATTGAACAATGCTGTACAATCTCAGTTATTGCATAAGACTTTGCATATTACTAGTTGTAAATCCACAAAAATTTGGCGAGAACGCCAAAAAAGGTGGCGTAATTTTTGCATTGATAACGCATTTAAGGAATTAAGTTCATAAAGTCATAGAAAAGATTGTGAAGTATTGTACTTAAACTAACGTGGGCGTTAGTTGAATAAAAAAGTATAGAAATAATCAAACTTTATTATAAAAAATCTAACAAAGTTATTAATAGAAAAACCATTTTGAACAATCTTTATTCAAAATGGTTTTTTGGCAATATTATTTATGTTTAACAAAGTCCATTACGTAGCGAATGTATTTATCATCTCTTGCAAGCCATACGCCATAATTTCGGCGCAGGAAGATTTCTCCTTGTAGGAAGGTAGAGAAGGTTTGTGGAAGCTTTGTTTTTTTATGGTTTATTGCCCACTGGTTTTTGCTCACTTGATAAAGGAAGAATACCTCATCTTGTTTATTTTCAAATAAAGTCCCAAGAGGAGAGTCTTTTTTATTGTATTCATTCTTTTTCGGGTCTTCCCTTAAAGGCTCTAAGGCAAAGGTTTCTAAGCAGTAATTTTGGTATGCTTTATCGGTTAAGTTGCAGCCAGATGCCTTTACATGACCTCCCCCGCCGTATACGCCCGCCACTTTTGATACATCTACATGATCATGAATCGTGCGGAATCCAAGTTTTTTTCCACCGATATTAACAATTGCTATGTAATCTAAATGAGGATATTCCTTGCCAAGTTCATTCCCCAATTCAGAATGGTATTGCTCTGCATATACAATGCCTGCATACAAACCGTCTATTTCCTTTTGGACAAGTTCACGACGTTTCCGACGGATGTAACGGTCAATTTTCTTTTCTTCCATATCTAGAATCTGTGTTTCTAGCTCATCGAAGTAGAAATGATCACTTTCCTTTAATCGTGTAACCATTTTTTCCACAAATTCATCAAATGAAATAAGATAGAAAAGTGCATTTAAACGTTGTGCTTCTAAATTATTGTTTCTTTCCCAATCCCATGTATCATATTGTCTTACCAACTCCACGAATTCTGATATTGCTGGAGAGGGAGTCATGTATTCATGTTTTACAAGGTATTCATATAATAAAGACGTGGCACTAGTCAAAGTTCCATCCTCATCTTGAACAGACACAAATCCCCATTCAAAATCATTTAAATGAAGAGCTGTTTTATGATGGTCGATTAGTTGTACCTTGCCACCCTTTTTATAATAGTCATCTAATCGAATCGTATTTTCTTCATTGACAGAAAGATCGGTAATAAAGAGAAAAGTGTCTTCCGTTTTTTGATCTAAGAACTTTTCTACTTCTTGGTTGAGAAAAGATACGGAATTATAACGCACCTCTACGTCTTCTCCGAATGCGAGTTTTGCAATAATGCCGCAGCCAACTCCATCTAGGTCATTATGCGATAATAGTTTGTACATTTTTTTCACCCCTGCCCAATAGTATAATCTAATATGAAAAAAATAGAACCGATTACGGCTAATTTCTTTTTGAAAAACACATTCTTACAAAGAAAAAAGGTGTCTCAGATAGGTTGTGCACCATATGTGAGACAGCCTTTTTGAATGGTTATTTCAATCCAATGGATACTTTTTCGCCGTCTATTTGAAGCTCTTTCATTTCTGTTATTCTTTCGAATAGAAGCTCATGGAGAATAACTCCTTTATGAATAAGAGAATGATATTCCATAATCGTTTGTTGGAAAGTGACTGGACAGTCGATATATAAATCAATTTTCTTATCGACTGGCAAGTTCTTTTCTTTCCGCAAATCTTGGACAGAACGAATCAGTTCTCTGATGTTCCCTTCCTTTTTTAATGCCTCTGATATGGTAGTATCAAGCATTACGGTGAAATTTTTATTGGAAGCCTCATGATATCCAGGTAGATTTGTCTTTCTTTGGAGAAGTATTTCTTCCCCTGTTAAGGTAATACATTCTTTACTTTCTAGTTGGAAAGTTAAATATCCTTTATTTCTAAATAAATTTATCTCTTCTTCTGTTGCAGCTTGTAATTTATCCTTTATAAATTTAACACTTTTTCCTAGTTTTGGACCTGCCTTTTTAAAATCAAGTTTTAAAGAATATTGAACATAATCTTCTTGTGAATCTAGCCAGTTAATCCTTTTTACATTTAGTTCTTCTTTTATGATAGATTCAAACTGTAAAAAATCAGTATTCTGGTTACTGTTGTTCGAGAACATCAATAATGTAGCCAACGGTTGTTTTGTTTTTATTTGAAACCGATGACGAAGACTTCTTCCGAGCTCAACCACTTCTTTTACTTTTTCCATTTGTTCTTCTAATTGTTTATTTACCCTTTCAGAGTTTCTGGAAGGGAAATTAGTTAAATGAACGCTTTTCCCTGTTAAGGCAAGATGAATACTTTCAGATGTAAAGGGAATAAACGAAGCTAATAATTGTGATAAATGGATTAAAACACTATATAAGGTTTGAAAAGCAGAAAGTTTGTCTTCTGACATTCCCCTACTCCAAAATCGCTCGCGATTTCTGCGAATATACCAATTACTTATATCATCCATTAATGCAGCGATTTTTCTGGCGGCATTGGTCAATTGATATTGTTCCATCTCCGTTTGGACAACTATCGATGTCGTTTCTAAGCGAGAAAGAATCCAGCGATCCATAATTGGGAGGTTATTAGCTCTTGGTAAATTCGGATCAAAATGATCTATTTCAGCGTATAGGGAATAGAAATGAAATAAACTTAAGAATGTATCAATAATCTTTGATTTTGCCTCTTGGACATTTTTTTCTGAGAATCTCTTTTGATTCCATGGAGCACTGTCTGCCACAAGCGCCCACCGTAGTGCATCTGCGCCATATGTTTGGATAAGCTTTACAGGGTCTAATGCATTGCCTTTGCTTTTAGACATTTTTTGTCCTTGTTCATCTAGTACATGCCCTGTTGCTACCACATTTTTATATGGTGCTTTGCCAGAATAAAGGACGGAAACAGCTAACAGTGAATAAAACCATCCTCTTGTTTGATCGATTCCTTCCACAACTACATCTGCAGGGAACTGCTGTTGAAGTATGCCGCTATTCTCAAAAGGTGTATGATATTGGGCAAATGGCATGGAGCCACTATCAAACCATACGTCGATCACTTCTGGTGTTCGATGCATTTCCCCACTGCATGAGGGACAAGTTAAGATTAGTTCATCCACATACGGTTTGTGCAATTCTAAATGGTCAAAAGGATTCTTCGTATATTTTTTTAGCTGTGCTATGCTTTTAGGAGCTATTTCTGTTTGGCAGCAAGTACATTGCCATACGTTTAGTGGAGTTCCCCAATAACGGTTTCGGCTTATATTCCAATCGACTAATCCATTAAGGAAATTTCCAAAACGGCCATCTTTTATATGTTCAGGGTACCAGTTTACCTCTTGATTTTTCGCGATCAGCATTTCCTTTGCTGCGGTTGTTTTGATAAACCAGCTTTCGGTTGCATAATACAAAAGAGCTGTGTCACAGCGCCAGCAATGTGGGTAGGAATGTTCATATTTTTCTTTATGGAATAACAGTCCCTTTTGATGAAGCATTTTGATTATCTCGACATCCGCTTTTCCATCTTTTACAAAGGTGCCTGCTAAAGGGGTAATGGCTTCTTTATATCTTCCCCTTTCATCAACTACATGGACAAAAGAAAGGTCGTTCGCTTGCACAAGATGATAATCATCTTCGCCATAAGCTGGGGCAATATGGACAATTCCAGTTCCACTGTCACTTGTGACGAAATCACCATGATGAATAGTATGACCTTTCTCCACTTGCACGTAAGAAAATGGTGCTATATAGGAAAGTCCGAGTAAGTCTTCCCCTTTTAATTGTTCGATCACCTCTCCCTCTGTACCAAATACTGCCTGTAATCTATTTTTAGCGATGATAAATACATCGTCCTCCATTTTAATCTTTACATAGTCCAAGTCTTTATGAACTGCTAATGCAACATTTGCTGGTAATGTCCACGGGGTCGTTGTCCAGCCTAGTACATATTCATTCTCCTTTGAAGCAAGCTTGAATTTGACAGTAGCACTTAAATCTTTTACATCTTTATAACCTTGAGCCACCTCATGTGAGCTTAAGGAGGTCTGACAGCTAGGGCAATATGGAGAAACACGATGCCCTTTATACAGCCAGCCCTTCTCATGAATGCTACCAAGGATATTCCAAACAGATTCAATATAATCATTACTCATGGTCATATAAGGATCATCCATATTAACCCAATAGCCTAGTTCTTTTGTAAATGTGCGCCATTGTTGTTCATAGGAGAATACGCTAGCTTTACATTGTTCAATAAAAGGAATCACGCCATATTTTTCGATTTCTTGTTTTCCGGAAATACCGAGTGCCCTTTCTACGCCTAATTCCACCGGAAGCCCGTGCGTATCCCAGCCCGCTTTGCGAATGACTTGTTTGCCGTTCATTGTTTGAAACCTGGCAATGATATCCTTGATCGTTCTACCTAACGCATGCCCGACGTGCGGAAGCCCATTGGCTGTTGGCGGTCCTTCATAAAATACAAAGGGTTCTTTATTTTTGCGCTGTTCAATTGATTTTTGAAAAATTTGCTCTTCTTCCCAAAAAGCGAGAATTCTTTCTTCGCGGCCTCTGTCTGTTTCTTTTGGTGTTTCCATCCATATCCCTCCATAATAATCAATAAACATTCCAGTATAGAAAGATATTTTTCGGAAATAAAAAAACACCCGTCCCTATGTAGGGACGAGTGTATTATTTATAACCCGCGTTACCACCCAAATTCTGTTTGGCAAAAAGCAAACAGCGCTTAGTCAACGTACTATCATACGTGTTCCTTTTAACGGTGGAAATCCGTCAAGACTTACTAACTGCTCGGGTTCTGCCTTGCATCTCAGAGATGATTTTTCCGGTTTGCTTTCCTTACTGGCTTCCACCATACCCAGCTCGCTAAAAGGGACACAAAACGTACTTTTTCTCTTCATCGATTTCTATGAATTGGAATGTTTTGTATAGGATAGCACTTTTAAATGGTAAACTCAAGAGACATTAACCTAATTTAAGATAAAAAAATAAAACATGAGAAGTGGGAGGAAATACAGCCACAAAACTGTCATAGTATCGAGACTGGGATTTTGTTAGAATGATAGGTAGTGATTGAATAGGCTTGAAAGGGAGTAGAGACATGAAGAAAGTATTAAATATAGCCTTTTTTTATGCGATTTTAGGATTGGTTAGTGGTGTTTACTATAGAGAATTTACGAAAATGAGAGATTTTACAGGTGAGACCCAGCTCTCCGTGGTGCATACTCATTCGTTTGCTTTAGGAATGATGATTATGTTAATCGTCTATCTATTCTGTTATACAATGAAAATCCATACACTCAAAAACTTTGATGTATTCTTTTATTTTTACAATATTGGAGTGCTTTCTACTATTACGCTAATGATTATTAGAGGAACGCTGCAAGTGCTTGAGTTTGATTTATCAAGCGGGTTAGATTCTGCTATTTCGGGAATCGCGGGCCTAGGCCATATTGCCGTTACCATCGGATTAGTCCTGTTTTTTCTTTTATTGAAAAAAAATCACCATGAAAATATTCGGACGAAGTAGACAAGAGCTGTTTTTCCGAAGCTTATTGAGAGCAGCTGCTTCGGAAAAACGCTAGATTAATTTAAGAATTTGCCAGCTTGTTGAGGAGGTCAATTCTATAATGGGATAGCGCAAGTAATGGAAAAATATGATTATAGCTATGATAATAAATATAGAATTGAGTTGGTAAGCCGATGCCTGTTGGATAAGTAATGGTATGATTCTCCCTTTTTTCTTCTAATAAATATTGTATTCCCCTTTTTACTTCTCTGCTCGCTCCTTCTCCTGCTGCGATTAAAGCATCGACAGCCCAAGCTGTTTGTGATTCCGTGCTAAACGGCAGCGGCACATACGTTAGTTTTTCACAGCTTTGACAGGATTCTCCCCATCCGCCATTTGAATGTTGAATTCTCTTCAGCCAAGTTACTGCCTTTTTGATTGTTGGATGATTTAAAGACATACCAACAGCTGTTAAACCTGTAAGGGCAGCCCATGTACCGTAAATATAACAGACTCCCCATCTGCCATACCAAGAGCCATTTTTCTCTTGATTATCGCTTAGCCAATCTACAGCCAGTTTTATATGAGGATGTGTATAACGCAGATGTGCAAAATTACCTAAATATTCTAGAACTCTTCCTGTTAAGTCAGCGGTAGATGGATCTACTGCTGCATCTTTTGCATTTTCAATAGGAACGAGTTTAAGTATTTCCCAATCTGTATTTTTTTCAAAGGCGCCCCATCCGCCATCTCTGTTTTGCATGGAAAGCAAATAGTTTGTGCCCTTTTGCCAAGCTTGATGAACAGTTGGATTTTTTGCAGCTGCAGCGGTTAAGGCGCGTAGAACAGCTGAGGTATCATCATTGTCTGGATTATTAGTGTTAATGTCAGAAAATCCCCACCCGCCAGGTTCTGTACGGGGATTATGAACCTGCCAATCGCCTCTTTTTGTATGTTGCTTTGTTAGAAGATATTTTGTTGCTTTTTTTATCGTAATAGATTCTGAAGTCATGCCCGCTTGTTGTAATGTATAGCTAATTAATCCTGTATCCCACACGGTGCTGGTAGAATTTTCTAGGTGGCTGAGTTCCCCTCTTTTATCAATAAGAGAGGAGAGACCTGAAACTGCTTTTTTAATAACAGGTGAGTCTTTTTTATAGCCAAGAGCAAGCAAGGCATAAATCATAAAGAAAGTGGCACTGGCATAACTGTAGAGCGTTCCATCTTCTTCGAGTCGATCTAGCATATATTTTTCGCCATATTGAAATCCTAAATGATGAAGATAGGCTGGGAATTTTCCGATTCTTTTCATTTCGTTCCACAGGAAGGTAAGGGGTGACCGCTCATTTTCTAGGTATTCGTAAGATGGATAAAGAGCTATACCTCTTACAAATAAATCATCTAGCTTTGCTTTTGGCTGAAGGGTAAACTTTTTATTGGATGCTATTAACATAGGAATGAAATGAATCCGGGCATAGGCGCTAAATTGGTAGAAGTTAATAGGCTGAAACGTTGGCAGCAATAAAAATGTCATCGGAATGTATATCATATGGGACCATGGGTATAAACCATTGACGGAAAGCATCCATTTTATCATAAAATGAGCTTTTGCTAAGCCGCCATTTTTTATAATAAATGATCTTGCCTTCTTCATCTGTTGATCGTCCTTCGTATAATGGCCAGAGTATAGAAGGGCAGTATACGCAATAATGGTTGCTGATAAATGACCATTTGGCTCATCCCGATATGCCTTCCAATACCCTTCCTTCTCCTGGGTAGTACGCAGTGTTTTAGTCAAAAGACGGATATTTTCTTCTTCGGTTTCGATGTTTAAGGCTCTAATCGTAATGATATAAAAAGCATCTGTCATTAAGCTACCTTGAAAACGGAATTGAAAAGATCCATCTGTCTGCTGATGTTCAACAAGTTTCTTTATCCGTCTATGTTGCTCTTTTTCAACTGTTTCGAGAATTGTATTCAATAAAGTCACCTCAACTTTAAGATCGTATTAGTAAACTTTATGCATCAAAAGGAAAATCATATTCAGAAATATTTATATTTTCTTTTTTTAGTGGTTGAAATTGGAAAGGAAGAGGACTATAATAAAACATAATTTAATGGAGCGAACATGTTGATCAGAAGGAGTAGCCTAAGAAACTTTTTCAAAAGAGAGCAGTCGGCAGCTGAAAAGATTGTGTAAAAGTCTTTGGTGAAGACATCTGTGAGTGTTACTTTGAAGATTGTACAAACAATTAGTAGGAGTAACCGGCCATCACCGTTATGATACAAGTGGTTTTTTGAAAAGAACAATTTGGGTGGTACCGCGGATAATCCGTCCCTTTTATAGGGGCGGTTTTTTGTTGTTTTTTTCTAAATTACAAGATAGGTTCACGACAGTTTTCTACCATCGTATTTTTGTTTCAAATGTGTACAGAGCAAAAAGATAGGGCTTTTCTTATAAGGAGGTGAGTACCGTGGATGATGATGATGATAACGATATGAATCAAAAAAAATTACTGATTATTTTAGGAGGAACAACGATATGGAATCTTCAAAAAGGGTACTCATCTCTGAGTGCGAACAGTATGTTGGAAAGGAAGTAGTATTAAAGGGCTGGGTGAAGAAAATCCGACAGCTCGGAAAGGTTGGTTTCTTGTTATTAAGAGATCGCACGGGAACGATTCAATGTGTCCTTGAGCAAGAGCAGAATCAACTGAAGATAGAGACAGAAAGTGTCGTTCAGGTGACTGGAGTTCTTGTTGATACGGAAAAAACAGCAAATGGAGTAGAGCTTCAAGTAAGGGAATTAACGATTCTAGCAGAAGCTGGCCCTTTGCCATTCGAAATTAATAAGAACCATGTTAAGGTAGGATTAGATCATTTATTAAACCACCGAGTTCTATCATTAAGACATGAGCAAATTAATGCTATTTTTACGATTCAATCTATGTTTGTAAAAGGTTTTACAGAGTTCCTAACTACTGAAGGCTTTACGCGCATTTTTACACCGAAAATTGTTTCACAGGGAGCAGAAGGCGGTGCTAATGTTTTTACCTTTAACTATTTTGATAAGCATGCTTATTTAGCGCAGTCCCCTCAATTTTATAAACAAATGATGGTTGGCGCTGGGTTTGAACGAGTGTTTGAAATTGCACCTGTATATAGAGCAGAAGAGCATAATTCATCTAGACACTTAAATGAATATATTTCCCTAGATGTTGAAATCGGCTTTATTGACAATGTGGAAGAAGTAATGGAGATGGAAAGGCGGGTTCTTCAATATACTTTTCAGTACGTAAAGGAGCATTGTCCAAACCAGTTAGATTTATTAAAAGTCGAAATACCGGTATTGAATAATATACCAAAAATGACATTAGAAGAGGCACAGCAGCTATTAAAGGATAAGTATCAGAAGAGCTCTCCTGAAGGAGATTTAAATACGGAAGGGGAAAAATACATTGGAAGGTATATAAAAGATAAGTATGGAAGCGATTTTGTTTTTATAACAAACTATCCAAGAACTTCGAGACCAATGTATACAATGCCAAATAAAGAAAACCCAGCTTTAACTGATTCTTTTGACCTTTTATATAAAGGCAGCGAAATTACTTCAGGTGGACAGAGGATTCATTGTCAAACGGAACTGATAGAGTCTTTTAAGGAGAAAGGGTTAAATCCAAGTGAGTTTACAACCTATATCAATTCCTTTGCTTATGGAATGCCACCACATGGAGGATTTGGAATTGGCTTAGAACGTATCATCATGAAGTTTCTAAATTTAGGAAACATCCGCGAAGCAAGTGCTTTTCCAAGAGACTGTGACAGACTTATTCCTTAGAAGGAGATTGTAGAACCAGTGCTGGACGTAAATAAAATTTGCTCTTTACTCGTACACTCGTAGATCAATTTGGAAGTATTTGATGTCCAAAAATAGAACCACATTACGAATAGAGGCAAATTTTATTTACAAGGGTAAACGATAAAAGAAGCAGCTTATTCATAAAAAATTTAGACAATTTGGTAGGGAGGGGTTTCTTTTCCTTTTAGAAAAGGTATATAAAAAGGAGCTAGATTATATATACATAATGGAGGGGGAAGCGCATGCATGAAGAAGTAGAATTAGTGCTTGATGCTAAAGCAGAGCTAGGGGAAGGGCCATGCTGGGATTTCAGGAATAATCTCTTATATTGGGTAGATATTGAAGGGAAAAAAGTACATATGTATAACCATATCTCTGGTAAGCACAAACAAATTCAACTAGAACGTGAAGTGTCAGCCATTATCCCTTGTAGTAAAAAAGATACGGAATTTATTGTTACATTAGATAGCGGTTTTCATCTTTTAAATATAGAAACAGGACAGCTAGAATTCATGACGGATCCAGAGAAGGAATTAACACGAAATCGATTTAATGATGGCAAGTGCGATGCTAAAGGGCGATTGTGGGCAGGAACGATGAGCAGGGATGATAAGAAAGAGGCAGCCCTTTATTGTCTTGGAAAAGATGGCAGATGCACAGCGAAGATGAGCGATTTAACTATTTCAAATGGAATGGCATGGACAAGCGATAATAAATACTTTTACCATATTGATACACCTACCCAAATTATCACTCAATATGAATATGAGTTAGAAACAGGAGAGCTAGGGAGGGCAAAACAGATTATTAATTTCTCTGAGGAAGAGGGATTTCCAGATGGCATGACGATTGATAGCGAAGGAATGCTATGGGTGGCTCATTATGGTGGAGGAAAAGTATCGAGATGGAATCCCGATAATGGTGAAAAACTAGAGGAAATTCTTTTGCCGGTCCCAAATGTGACTTCTTGTACATTCGGGGGAAAAAGGCTGGATGAATTATATATAACTACAGCACGGTCTGGTTTAGATGATGAGAAGTTAAAAGAGCATCCACAATCAGGAGGACTATTCAAAGTGAAGTTAGGTATAAAAGGCGTCAAGACTTATTTATATCAGAACTGAAGCTTACTAGTTTATAAGCGCGATTACGTTTTAATAGAGAAAAGAGAGTGGGCAAAAGATAGCCACTCTCTTATGATTATTTAACAACTAATAGGGCTTTGGGCTCTTTTTATGCTAGTTTGGCTGCTTCTTCCGTTGCTCTTAAGGAGTTTTTCGAACCATCAATTGCTAAAAGAATAGTAGAATACATCATTTACGCCCCTTTTCTGATTTAGTGATCAGATACTTTTGCATTTGGGTTTTGAAAAACAGTAAGCTTATCCACTATCTTTTGACTAGCGGAATTTAACCCTGTCATTATTACTGTATTCTGGTTTTCCTTTAACTTTAAGGCGATTTTATCAATCGCACCAACTGCAGAATCATCCCAAACATGAGAATGGGTAAAATCGATGAAAATCTTGTTGTTGGTAATGGAAGTATCAAATGCTTTAATAAAACTGTCAACAGATGCGAAGAATAATTGACCTTCCACAGTATAGTGCTCTTCATTCGTTCTTTCTTGCTTATGCACCTTAACATGGGAAATCTTCGCTGCGAAAAAGACCGCACTTAACAGGACTCCAGCAATAACGCCAAGGGATAAATTATCGGTTGCAACCACAATAATGACTGTCACAAGCATGACTACGGCATCTGCCTTTGGCGCATTCACGATATATTTGAAGGAAGACCAGTTAAAGGTGCCGATACAAACCATAATCATAATGCCGACTAATACTGGCATTGGAATCTGTACAACGAGACTGCCTAATACCATAATCAAAAACATAAGAAAGACTCCGGCAACAAAGGTAGATAATCGGCCTCTTCCTCCCGATTTTACATTGATGACAGATTGACCAATCATTGCACAGCCAGCCATGCCACCGAAGAATCCTGTCACAATATTAGCGATTCCCTGCCCTCTTGCTTCTCTATTTTTATTGCTTTCTGTATCGGTTGCATCATCAACGATAGAAGATGTTAATAAGGATTCCAGTAGGCCGACAATAGATAAAGCCAATGCATAAGGAAAAATAATCGCTAATGTTTCAAAGGAATATGGCACATTTGGAAGGAAGAAAGTTGGTAAGGACTGTGTAATTTTCCCCAAATCTCCAACAGTAGCAACATTAACATTTCCAAAAATAGCAACAGCCGTTAAAATAATAATAGCAATCAGCGGCGCAGGAATAATCTTTATAAATCTTGGCAAGATATACACAATTAATAATGTAATAATAACGAATAAATAAGTTATATTTGTTACGTTAATAAGATGTGGAACTTGAGCCATAAAAATAAGGATGGCTAAGGCATTAACAAAGCCAATCATAACGGCTCTTGGAATAAACTTCATCAGCTTGGCTATTTTTAATACGCCAAAAATAATTTGAATAATACCAGTTAGAATCGTAGCAGCAAATAAATATTCCAACCCGTAATCTCTGACTAATGGTCCCATTAATAGTGCCATTGCCCCTGTAGCTGCCGAAATCATCCCAGGTCTTCCACCTGTAAACGAAATAACTACAGCCATTGTAAAGGAAGCATATAATCCGATCATCGGATCTACTCCAGCGATAATAGAAAAGGCAATTGCCTCTGGTATTAGCGCTAAGGCAACAACCATTCCTGATAAAATATCCCCGCGGATATTCGAAAACCATTCCCTTTTTATCTTTTCAATCAAATGCTTCACCTCAATATTTGTCTTCTGTTTACTAAAAGTAGTCTATCATGATTATTCCCAAAAAGGAATATATTTTGGGAAAGTTTTTACAAGGTCTTTATTTCTGTCTATAATAGGAAAAAGAGATAACGTTGGAGGCAATGAAGATGATATATGGCTATATTCGCCCAACCATCGCAGATATTCACTGCGAGCAGCAGTTAAAAATACTAAAATCTATATGTGAGCAAGTGTATAAAGAAGAACATGATTCGGCAAAAAATAGAACAAAGCTATTGGAATTGTTGTCGTCCCTTTCCAAGGGAGACAAGATTGTGGTGGTGCAATTATTCGCGATTGCAGACTCGAGTAGACATCTGATGGAGATATTAGATATCCTTGAGAAGAAAGGTGCCTATTTACAGACAATTAAGGAAGATATTGATACAGAAAGAACAAAAAAATATTCATTGTCCGAAATGCTGTCCCATTTAATAGAATTCCAGAATGAAATTATTCGAGAAAGAACCAAAAAAGGGATGGAGTATGCGAAACAGCATGGGAAAACAAGCGGCAGACCTCGAAAAGCCGATGAGAATGTAAAAAAAGCAATCGAGATGTATCAATCAAAAAAATATACCTTGAAAGATATAAAAGAAGAAACAGGGATAAGTAAGTCTACTTTATATCGGTATTTGGAGAATTAGTCATGAAATTATTTTAGAAGGAAAGACGGAGAGCCACAGAGGATTTTATAATCTAAGAGAAAAAGCAGCAGATTCCAGGTAAACAATAACCAGAACAACCATATGTTTGTTCTGGTTTATCATTTAAAACTTAATTTGTTTTTAGCAACTGTTTAACAATGGTACCTAAAGAGCTTTCTCCCATAAACGGAGCCAGTTTCGCCAGGAGTCCTGGAGACAGCCTGTCAGGATCGATGCGAGCTAGTAATCGTTCGATCGCTTCTTCCTCTAAAAAAGGTGCCAGCTCAGTAAGCTCCTCTAATTCTATTTCATCATCTACTGCTTTATCCACCAGCGTATTTAATGTTTCTTCTCCTATAAATGGGGCCATCTTTCGGATGAATGGCCAGCTGCCTCTTCCACCTGCAATCAAAGTCAATTGATCAATTGTTTCTTCTTCTAAAAAGGGGGCTAATGGCAGAATCTTTTCTTCATTTAAAGGATCCTTTATTTCTTGCAGAACAAGCTCATTTAGAGCTGTGTCACTTACGAATGGAGCTATTTCTGTAATGAACCTCCATGTTAACTTGCCTGTGCTTACTTTTAGGAGCATATCATTCATGTATTCTTCCTCTAAGAATGGCGCTAGATGCAATAACTCCATTGGTTCAGCGGATTCATTAATTAACTGATCAGCTATTTTGTTTAATGCATGTGCAGATACAAAAGGAGCAATACGCTGTATCATTTTCCAATTGATTGCTTTTTTCGCTGCTTCTATAACTATTTCATCTAATGCTTCTGTTTGTAAAAAAGGAGCTAGGTGGACGATGGAGTCTATATCCCAAACATTGGTATTCATCTTTTCTGATACTTTACTCAGCTGGCTAGATTTAATAATAGGAGCGATATCGACAAGCTCATTTACTTGTGCGGATCCTGAATTGATTAAGTGAGCAACTTCTTCTGGTTTATCCTCCGATAAATGCTGCACGATTTTTCCTAATTGTTTAGAATGGTCCATCTTATCAACCCCCGCATTCATTAAGAGGTCAATAGATATATCAAATACATGTGCAATAACAGGAATGGTTGTAATATCTGGAAGGGACTCGCCTCTTTCCCATTTTGATATCGCTTGGTGACTAATATTTAATTTATCTGCTAACTCTACTTGGGTAAAATCTTTTTCCTTTCTTAATTTAGATATATAAGCACCAATTTTTCGTGAATCAATCATCCTATCATCTCCTTTATTTTTCCAGTGCGCACTGTCTACTTCGATACTAGCATACATACCGAAGTGTGCCTATCAACGGTTGGTTGAATGTTCAAAAAATAATGATTCTACTGGTGGTAGAATTAGCTGTTTGCAATTATAGATGATGGATCTTGTCTTTCCGAGGTACATAATAAAAACCAATGCCAATTTAGAAACTAAAAAAGTCCACAAAGAGTATCAAAACTCCTTGTGGACTATTAAAAACTTATACTAGTACGCCTTCTTTATATTCCTTTGTTAAGGTTGGCCAGTATTCTTTATTTGCTTCAATTAAATCATCAAGGACTGCTTTTGCTACTTTAGCTGATGGTAAAGTTTTATTTAAAGTGAAAGCCTGTAATGCTTTTTCGTAGGAACCTTCCACAATTGCTTCAACTAAGATCTTTTCAGATGCTAATTGTTGGTCAATCATTGCTTTATAGAAGTAAGGAATATCTCCCACAAATTCAGGCTTAGGACCGTCACTAGTAATAAGTGCAGGTACTTCAATCATTGCATCAGCTGGCAGGTTTGGAATCGTGCCATTGTTTTCTACCATAACTAAATATCTTTTTCCTAGATTTTGCGCAAGAGATACCGTTACATCTACAATAAATGTTCCATGTACACCAACCGCGAAGGAATCTTCTAAAATCCCTGTCTCTTCATATTTCTTCACTGTTTCAAATAGAGTTTTTTCACGCCCGTCCATTACTTCATTCGCACGGGTATATTCTTTATTAGAAGTTTCGACAATATGATCTGGGAACAAATAGTATTGTAAATAAGGGTTTGGCAGATATTCTGGAAAATGATCCATGATTAGTTTAATGTTCTTAAATGTTTTAATCCAAGAAGAATCGGCATGACGATAGTCAATTTTGGAAATATCTTCTGTCAGTAAACCGTATTTATAAACATGTTCGCGAATCTCTGGCAATCTTTCCACACCATCCACTTTAATGCTTGTAAACCAGCCAAAGTGGTTTAAACCGAAATAGTCTACTTCTAATTCTTCCCTTTCGACTCCAAGGATTGCTGCAATATTACGCATGGTTGCTACCGGCATATCACAAATATTTAGGACTCTTGAATTTGGTCGTAATTTGCGTACTCCTTCTGCCACAATGGATGCTGGGTTAGAGTAGTTGACAATCCATGCAGTTTCTTTTGCATATTTTTCTACATAATCGATTAATTCGATCATTGGTGCAATCGTTCTAAGTCCATAAGCTAATCCACCAGGACCACAGGTTTCTTGTCCGACTACATTATGGGAAAGAGGGATTTTCTCATCTAGCTCACGCATCGCATATTTTCCAACTCTCATTTGGGCAAATACAAAGTCTACATCCTCAAATGCGGTTTGTGGATCTGTTGTATCAATGACTTTAATTTTATCTGTATATTCCTCAATAACAGCTTTAGCGGCCACAACTACTTTGGCTTGTCTTTCTCCGTCAATATCATAGAAACGAATTTCAGATAGAGGCAGATCCTCTAGACGATCCATCAGACTACGAATAATTCCTGGTGTATAAGTGCTTCCTCCACCTGCAACTGCTAATTTAAATGTCTTCATCTTAAATACCTCCTAATTGTTGGTCTACTTGGTCTCGAACTGATTTCACATTTAAGCCATAAACAACTTGAACATTATTACCAGACTTGATAATACCTTTTGAGCCTGTTTGTTTTAATGTTTGTTCATCTACTATATTTGGATCTTTCAAAATTAAGCGCAATCTTGTATAGCAATTATCGACATTTTCAATATTCGCTTTTCCACCTAATGCATTAACAATAGTTGCACCTAAAGCAGAGGGGGAGTCATTTCTTGCAGTAGCAGATGCTGCTGCTTCTGCATTTGCTGTCTCACTTGTTTCTGTATCCTCTTCGCGACCCGGTGTTTTTAAATTTAATTTAAGAATTAAGAAGCGGAAAAGTAGGAAATAGATAGCTGCCATTAATAGTCCTACTAAGATAAACATTGGCCAGTTTGATTTCGTCGTACCAAGCGGCAAGTTATATAGCAGGAAGTCAATAAATCCATTAGCGCCAATCGCATGAACATGAAAGATACTTAAGAGCATCATTCCCACACCTGAAAGTACAGCATGTAACACAAACAAGATTGGTGCTGTGAACAGGAAGGCAAATTCTAATGGCTCTGTTACTCCTAGTAAAAAAGAAGTAAAGGCTGCCGGAAGAAGAATGGCTTTTGCGATTGTTTTCTTCTTTTTATCTGCTGTCACATACATGGCTAAAGCTGCACCCATCAGGCCAAACATTTTACTTAGGCCACGAGCATCCCAGTTAACGGTACTGCTTAGTACTTTAATGCTTGAGTCTGCCATTTCAGCAAAGTAGATATTTCTCGCTCCGTAGATAATTTCGTTTCCGATATGGGCTACTCCACCTAGTTCTGTATACAGAAATGGAGTATAAACTAAGTGATGAAGACCGGTTGGGATTAAGATTCTTTCTAAGAATCCATAAATAAGTAAGCCAAATACTCCTAAATTCTTAATGCCGCTTGCAACAGCTGTAATGCCATCTTGTACAAATGGCCAAAATTCTGCAGCAATCGCTCCTAAAATCATGGCACTAGGGATGGCTAAAATAGCAACAAAGCGATGTCCTGAGTAAATGGCCATAACCCCTTTAAATTCTGTGTCACAGTACTTATTGTGTAAGATACCAACTAGAGCACCGAGAAGAATTCCGGAGAAAACACCCATTTCTAACACTTGAACATTTAATACCATTGCTTGACCAGCTAGCTGCATTTCCTCTGGTGCCACTAAGCTGCCAGACAGACTTAACACTTGATGCATGGCATTTATGAAAATAACGAAGGTAACTAGTCCAGTTAAAGCAGCATATCCTTTATCCTTTTTAGCTAAGCCAATTGGAATGCCGACAGCAAAGATTAAAGCAAGGTTTTGTAAAATTGATACAGCAGAAGAAGAAATAAATTTCCCTGTATTTTGGATAGATGGATGTTCTAGAAACGGGATATATTGTGCTAAGTTTCCGTTTCCGAAAACATTTCCAAATGCGATAAATAATCCGATAATCGGTAGAATGAGAATTGGTGCGAATAAGGATTTCCCGAATAGCTGAAGACCATTTACGACCTTTTTCATCTATAAAACCTCCCTTTTTGGTAAGCGTTATCATATCTTTTAATATCCAAAGTATATAATTGAACATATAATTTTGAAAGGGGTTGCAATCATTGTGTACTATGTCTTTCAATCCTGTAACATGTTACACGTTATGGAAGGAAAGGCAAATGGACGAAATAGAGAGGATGTTCTCCCGAGCATCCTCTATTTTGGCGTTATTAAGGAAAGTTGTTAATATTCTTTAATAATCCCCCTTTTAATCGCGATAATTAAGAGTAAATCAATAAGCATAAACATATTGGATTCATAGGAGGTTACCTCAAATTCTTGTTGAGATTCAATAGTAGGGTCAAGGACCGTAAAGACAATATCAGAAATTTTGGCTGTTGAGCTTTTATTATTTCCGGTGAAAAGTATCGTTTTTACGCCTTTATCCTTGGCGATTTTTACTTTCTCTAGTACTTTAGCTGTTTCGCCAGAACGGGAAAAAGCGATGAGTAATTTGTATTTTTGAATATTATTGAGAAAAATGGCACGACTGTCGCTGGTAGTTGTATTGGAAACGTAATAACCAAATAACTCTAATTTCTTAGCGAAATAGCTAGAAAAAAGAGTGGAAAAGCCAGCGCCATAAAAATATATCATTTTATTTTCATTGATTTGAGATAAGAACTGTTCAATGGTTGTCTCATCTAGTGAGTCGATTGTTTGTTTATAATTACGCTTAAAGGAGGATACCGCCTCTATTAATGGTTGATGAATACTATCTACATATTCCACTTCTTGATCAAGCATCTTTGTTACTTTTAAATTTAGGTTGTAAATGAATTCACTATACCCACTAAAACCAAGTTTTTTACAAAGGCGGATAATGGTTGCAGTAGATACGAAGAGATCATTAGCCGCTGCTCGGATACTTAACGTTTCTCCGGCTAACTTTTTCTCTATCAGAAACTGGATAATATCGTTCTCTGCTTCGGTTAAATTTTTGCCATTAGTATAATCAAGAAAAAGCATATCTGAATTTTTCAAATCTATCATCATTCCTTGTTCATATTTTCGTCTAGTATGGATTCTTTTATTATAAATGATGTTTTTTCTATATGGATTGATTGGATAGCATAGCATAATATCTATAGGGATGCCAATACTATTAAAACTATGTAAGTGTTGGAGGTTTTACTTTATGTCCCAATCAAATATAAAACTAACATCTTCAGAAATTGCTTCTCTGTGGACATCTTATTTAAATAACTGTATGTCTAAACAGGTTCTCACTCATATGGTACAACATGTGAAGGATCGGGAAATTGTCGATGCTATTCGCTTTGCTTACCGATTTGCTCAAAAACAGGAAAAGCGCTTTGCGAAAATTTTCCTGGAAGATAAATTTGCCATACCACATGGCTTCACAGAAGACGATGTAAATAAAAAGGCCCCAGCCTTGTTTACCGATCCCTTCTGTTTAGCCTATATTAATCAAATGGCAAAAGCAGGATTAGTGGCATACGGGGGATTCTTATCAATGTGCACACGGAAAGATATAATCCGTTTTTTTCAAGAGGGACTACTGGATACTTCAAAGCTATATCAGTTAAGTACCTCTATTCTTGATAAAAAAGGATTGTTAGTCCGAGCCCCCTTTACTTCCGTACCAAAGGAAGTCGATTATATTGAAAATAGAAAATACTTGAGTGGTTTCTCTTTATTTCACAAAAAGAGACCATTAAATGCAGTGGAAGTTTCCCATCTTTTTATGAATACACAGACGAATAATATGGGACTTAAGATTACCTTGGCTTTCGCCCAGACAACGACGAATAAAGAAGTACAGGCTTATATGTTAAGAGGAAAAGATATTTCACAAAAACACTTAAAAATATTTACAGATACTCTATTAAAAGAAGGGATACAAAGTCCGAACACTTCCGATATTGGTATTACAGATTCTACTGTACGCACTTTTTCTGATAAATTAATGATGTTTCATATAAGTTTATTGAGTGCCTCAGGAATTGGAAATTATGCATTAGCGGGAGGAGCTAGTCAAAGAAGTGACCTGCTACTTAATTATGATAGGCTTTCGATCGAAATTGGCCAGTATGCCAAAGATGGGGCAGATTTAATGATTGACTATAATTGGGTGGAGCAGCCGCCGTCAATTATAAAGATTAAAAATGATGTAACAGGGAAATAGAGAGAAATTATATTCACAGTGTATACAAACTCCTGTATTTTGGAAAGAAATTGGAGTTAAGTATATTTATTAACCTCTTTCAATCAGGGGGTTGCTTTCCGTGGCGCTCGCGCTGAGCCGCGGTCTGCTTACAGCCTGCAGGGTCTTAGGCTGTCTCGCTAACCACAGGAGTCTCACCCCCTCCACTCCAAGCAACGCATGAAAATGCAATTCTACTTCTCCAATATCTTTTTGTCGACAAACTCAAATTATTTTTCCCTGTTACTCTTTTCTAAGCTTCCCGCTCCTCATTAAGCTTGCTGTTCTTTTTAACCTTATGAGCGCTTTCCTCTAAGATGTACATGACCGGTAATTGAGAAGTGATATTTGATCGTCCTGTATATACTTCTGTAACATAATACGCAATATTTATATCAGATATTTTTGCAAGGTGACAGTCTTTACTATTAGTAATGCTAATAATATTGCAGCCTTCCATTTTTAATCGATTTGCAAGATGAATGGTATAATCTGTTTCACCAGAAACCGATAAGATGATAGCGGTACATTTTTTCAGCTCCTTGCTGTTAATTGGGTAAAAGGGGTCTTTTATAAAAGTGGAAAACTTCCCTAAACTTGAAAAATATCTAGCACCATACTCCGCTAAAATGCCTGAACTTCCTGTTCCTACAAAAATTACTTTATCAGATTGACTAACCATATCCGCAGTTTCTTGTATATATGTTTCGAAATTACCTTTCATTGTGCGTTCTAAGAACTCAGAAAGATAGTATTTCGTTGACTTTAAGTTTTCTTGCTTACTTCTATCTAAATATAATTTTAATTTAACCTTAAACTCGGAAAAACCATCACAGTTTAACTTTCGGCAGAATCTAAGAATACTAGATGTGGATACATGCGTTTCATCGGATAATTCTCTAATACGCATATATATAACTTTATCGATATTTTTTGTAACATAGTTATAGAGTAGCATTTCTAAATCATTAAAGGATTGGATCATTTCATTTGTGAACAAATTATTCCCTCCTACTCTAAATAGAATTTTCCTTACATTCACCATTTTTCCAACTATTAATGGACTGAAAGTATATGTGAATCGCAAATAGATGAAAAATTCGCTGTCCATAAAAATATAAATGGTTCAACTAATCATCAGTGGGGATGACTTCCTTAATCATGGTAATCTTTCCTCTATTATAAAACAGGTTGTGACTAAAATGTAACAAATTCCTTCCGAAGAAAAAAGATAGTAAGTGGTTATTTTTACTTCTAATTAGTTTGCAAACGCATACATTTTAAGTGGAAGGGGGTATGTAATTGCCTGAGAAAATTAGAAATTCCTTGTGGGGTCAGCTTTTGCGCCGATTGAGTAAGGGGAGCATATGATGAAAAAGGACCATTCGAATGAGAATATTATACAAAAATCAATTATTGGAGGGAAGAAAATGAAGAAATTACTTTTAGTTTGTGCAGCGGGAATGTCTACTAGTTTATTAGTAAATAAAATGAAAGATGCAGCAAAAGAAAAAGGAATAGAGCTCGAAATCTTTGCATTGCCAGTATCAGAATGTCAAAAAGTCGCACATGAAGTGGATGTCGTTTTATTAGGTCCTCAGGTGCGTTACCAAAAACCACAGGTGGAGGAGATTATTGCGGGGAGAGTTCCGGTAGAAGTAATTGATATGAGAGCATATGGAATGATGAATGGCAAAGCAGTATTAGAAAGAGCATTAGAATTAATGGCATAAATCAATCAGCAACTTGCACCTAAAGAAGCCTGCAAAAATAGTTTTCCAATGTAAAAATAACATATTTATTTAGGGGGAATTATAATGGGTTTTATGGCGGCCTTTGAAAAGTTTGCGGAGAAAACGTTAGTGCCAGTTGCAGCAAAATTAAACTCGCAAAGGCATATCGTTGCTATCCGCGATGCATTTATTCTATCTTTTCCTATTACGCTTGCAGGTTCATTAATTGTATTACTAAATTTTGCTGTCTTAGCACCAGACGGATTCATTGCCAAAATCCTATTCTTGCATAAATTATTTCCAAATTTAGCTGATTTACAAGCGGTTTTTTCTCCTGTATTAAATGGCTCTGTTAATATATTATCTATGTTCATCGTCTTTCTCGTTGCCAGAAATATGGCAATTTCACTCAAAGCCGATGAATTATTAAGTGGGCTGACAGGTCTTTCTGTATTTTTTATTATTTATCCACCATATACCAATGTAGAAGGAACCAACTTTTTAACAACTCAATGGGTAGGAGCACAGGGACTATTTGTTGCTTTAATTGTGGGATTACTAGTTGGTGAGCTTTTCAGCAGATTATCTAGATCCAAAAAATTACAAATAAACATGCCTGATTCTGTACCTCCGGCTGTTTCTCGTTCTTTTAAAGTATTATTTCCTATTATAATTATTACTGTGGTGTTCGCTATTGCAAACGCTTTAATAAATGCAGTTTATCCAGAAGGCTTACATGGATTTATTTACGCAGTGATTCAAACTCCATTGAAGAGTTTAGGCACCAATATTGTTTCCTTAGTTATCTTAGCGATAGTTTCCAACCTATTATGGGTTTTTGGAATCCATGGTCCGAATACCATTGCTGCTATACGGGAAGCTATGTTTGCAGAAGCGGGCTTAGAAAACCTTAACTTCGTCGCAGAGCACGGTACAGCTTGGGGAGCACCATATCCCGTAACTTGGGCAATTAATGATGCTTTTGCAAACTATGGTGGTTCCGGAATGACGCTGGGATTGCTTATTGCTATCTTTATTGTGGCAAAAAGGCAGGATTACAGGGATATTGGAAAACTTTCACTTGCACCAGGGATATTTAATATAAATGAGCCAATTATTTTTGGTTTGCCAGTTGTATTAAATCCAATTTTAATTGTGCCATTTATTCTTGTTCCAGCCATAAATATTATTATTGGATATGTTGCGATTGTATCAGGATTGATTCCACCAATTGCGTATTCCGTTCCATGGACTACACCAGGACCGCTGATTGCTTTCCTTGGAACAGGTGGAAATTATATTGCGCTATTGCTTGGTTTTGTTTGCTTGGCTGTTTCTACACTGGTGTATATACCATTCGTTATGGCAGCAAATAAAGCAAACGCCGTAAGTTATGGAGGGGAGAAAAAGTGATTCGGCTGCTTCTGCTTAAAGTGATAGAAAAATGAATCAATATACTATTCAATTTTTCTGTGGACAAATAAATTATGTCCGAGATGTTTTTGAAAATTACCAGGATGATTACATCACAACTAGCATAAAGGTTATTAACAAGATTAAAGCGGAGCTAGTAGTTGTTACATCTTTATCAGCGGAGCTTGCCATACGCCATGTAGAGAAAATATTTCAGCAGTCTAAATATGGTTGTGCGCTCCACTTTCATACGACCATAACAGAAGGATAATCAATAGAAAATGTCAAACAAGGGGTACTTCTTTAAGGAGTATCCCTTGCTATAATTTCGAGTTAGTTAATAGTATTTTTTATGATAGTATGTAAAGGCTACGAAAGAATGGAATTTTAATACTAGGTAAAATCTGCATCTTTCTTTTTAGCTCGTATTACCTTATAATTATTTTAACTTTATTTTTAAGCAGGGGGAGATTTCGATGAGTGAAGTCTCTTTCTGTTTGTTTGCGATTTTACAAATAAGCAATGGATTTTTACTATTGACACAATTGGTGTATAGTTATTAATAGATAATTTTTAGAAGGAATAGGGTGTTGAACAATGAGTGAATATCGAGTATTACTTTATTATAAATATGTACCGATTGAAAATCCGGAGGAATTAACCAAAGAGCATTTAGCTTTTTGTAAAGAACTAGGATTATTAGGTCGAATTCTAATTTCCCACGAGGGGATTAATGGAACAGTTTCTGGTACGGTAGAGCAAACAGACAAGTATATCGAAGCAATGAGACAGGATCCGCGTTTCAGCGATACTATTTTCAAAATTGATGAAGCAGATGGACATGCTTTTAAGAAAATGCATGTTCGTCATAAAAAAGAATTAGTTAACTTAAGCTTAGAGGACGATGTAGATCCACTTAAATTAACTGGTAAGCACTTAAAACCAGCAGAATTTTATGAGAAAATGCAAGATCCTGATACAATTGTGATCGATGCTCGTAATGATTATGAATATGATCTTGGTCATTTCCGAGGTGCGATTAAGCCAGAAATTGAAACATTTAGAGAACTGCCACAATGGATAAAAGAAAATAAAGATATACTAGAAGGTAAAAAGATTCTTACTTACTGTACGGGTGGAGTAAGATGTGAGAAATTCTCTGGCTGGCTAATGAAAGAGGGTTTTGAAGATGTAAGCCAATTAGATGGGGGAATTGTGACTTACGGAAAAGACCCAGAAGTACAAGGCGAGCTTTGGGATGGTCAATGCTACGTATTCGACCAAAGAATCAGTGTGCCAGTCAATCAAAAAGAACATGTGATTGTAGGACGTGACTTCTTTACTGGGGAGCCATGTGAAAGATATGTAAACTGTGCAAACCCAGAGTGTAACCGCAAAATGCTTTGCAGTGAAGAAAATGAAGAGAAGTATATGAGAAGCTGCAGCCATGAGTGCCGCACACATCCAAGAAACTTCTATGTAAAACAACATGGACTCACACAAGAGCAAGTGGAAGCAAGAGTAAAAGAAATTGCTCAATGGGAAGAAGAAAGCAAAGTAATGTAATAGGAAAGGCTGTCCGTTGCGGGCGGCCTTTTTTAGTTTGAGAGAGGTTTGGCTGATAAAATGTGGTTTTGGCTGATAGATGCATCACTTTGGCTGAAAAAACCAAAGTTTGGCTGATAGATGCATCACTTTGGCTGAAAAAACCAAAGTTTGGCTGATAGATGCATCACTTTGGGGAATGTAAATTATTTTGTGTAAATGATTTAATTACTATATATGGTTAATACTATCACTATAAGATTCTTACCTATTAGGGGGATAGGGCAATGCTGGGGAGCACCCCGAGCACCTAGTAGGGTTCTGTACAAAAGTGGAGAGGCGTTATCCTCTCTTTTTCTTTTGGGAGAACCAAAGCGATAAACCCTTAGGGCATAGCCCTAAAGCGTAAGAAAATCATAAAAAATGATTATTTCCCAAATCGACCCTCAAACATTATTTCAAACTGTTGTCTACATTCTAACCATCCAGGCACAGGAATAGTCCATTTATCCGTTACACCGATAGTCGCTAGATAAACAATTTTTCTTAAAGCGTTATCCGTAGGATAAGCCGTTTTCGTTTTGGTGACTTTTCTTAGTTGTCGGTGAAAGGCTTCAATAGTATTCGTTGTATAAATTAATTTTCTAATTTCCACTGGATAAGAGAAATAAGTGGTAAGCTCTAACCAATTATTTTCCCATGACTTAATAACAGATGGATGCTTCTTTTCCCATTTTGTTTTAAATTCTTCAAAGGCCATTTCCGCTTGTTCAATGGTAAAGGCCTTATAGACATTCTTTAAATCGTTCATAAATTCTTTACGATTTTTATTGGGAACAGTCTTGGAATTATTCCGTAGTTGATGAATAATACAAGATTGAACATCAGCCTTAGGAAAAGTAGCGTTAATAGCTTCAGTAAAACCAGAAAGCCCATCTTTACAGGCTATTAGGATGTCTTCGACCCCGCGACTTTTTAAATCTTGACATACATTTAACCAAAAACTAGCACTTTCTTCTTCGCCAATCCAAATACCTAAAATATCTTTTATCCCATCTGTATTAATACCGAGAACGGTATAAGCAGCTTTACTCACAATCCTATTTTCATGCTTTACCTTAAAATGAATAGCATCTAAAAACACGATTGGATATACAGATTCTAGTAGACGGGATTGCCACTCATAAACAAGTGGTAAAACCTTATCAGTTACCTTACTAACTAAAGTCGGAGAAACACTAATCCCATATATGTCTCTCATATGACTTTCTATATCTCTAGTAGACATTCCCTTGGAATAAAGGGCGATAATTTGATCCTCTAAGCCATTGATGGAGGTCTCATACTTTTTAATAATCTGAGGCTCATATTCTCCTTTACGATCCCTAGGGATATTTAATTTAGTTTCACCTAACTTAGATTTAATGGTTTTTTTACTATAGCCATTGCGACTATTTCCCGAGTTAATACCACTAACATTGTGTTTAGAGTAACCTAAGTGTTCCTCGATTTCAGCTTCAAATACTTGTTGAAGAGTTTCCTTAAAAAGTTCTTTTAACATCATGTGGATATCATCAACTGTTTCACATTGACTGGCCAACTCTCTAATTGTCATATTCCGTAGATCTTGCATAAATGATCATCTCCTTAATTGGTAAGTATAACCATTTACACAAAATTATAGACGCTCTCTCACTTTGGCTGAAAAAACCAAAGTTTGGCTGATAAGTGCTCCAATTTGGCTGAAAAAACCAAAGTTTGGCTGATAAGTGCACCAGTTTGGCTGAAAAAATCAAAGTTTGGCTGATATCTACTCCAATTTGGCTGATAAAAGCAAAACTTGATTGAAAAGGCAATAGCTTTCTGCAAATAAAAAACGAAAAAGAGGCTAATATCCCACGTATTTATGCGATATCAACCTCATTTCCCCACTTCATATTCATTGCAGACAAACCAAGTTTGTCTGCAACGTTTCAAAACTACTAGTTTGATGTGTACTCTAGCCCAATGCTTTTCTTACAATTCGAATGTTTCCCCTAGTTCTAATACTTTCCCTTTCAAACCAAGTTCCTCAAGCTTATTTACAAACGCCTTAGCGTCTTGCTCAATTACAGGGAATGTATTGTAGTGGATGGGAATAATTAATTTTGCTTGATACCATTCGGCTGCTTGCAGCGCATCCTCGGGTCCCATTGTAAAATGGTCTCCAATGGGTAGAAAGACAACGTCTAAATGGTGTCGGTCTCCAATCATCTTCATATCACTGAAAAGTCCAGTGTCTCCGGCATGATGGATGGTTTTCCCTTCTGCTTCAATAATATATCCACCTGGCATTCCGCCATATAAGATATTTTTATTTTCTTCATCAATAATCCCGGAACTGTGGAATGCATGCGTCATTTTTGCTTTAGCAAAGCCTAAATCGACTGTTCCGCCGATATTCATACCAATTGTTTCTACACCTTGCCAAGACATATAAGCAGCTAATTCAGGGTTAGCAACAACTGGAGCATTATTTGCTTTGGCGATTGGTGCCGCATCGAGAATATGATCCATATGTGCATGTGTCAGTAAAACAGCATCCACTTTCACTTCTTCCACTTTTGTAACAGCAGAAGGGTTGCCACTAATAAACGGGTCAATAATTAAAGACTTTCCTTCTGTACTAATTTCAATAGTGGATTGACCATGATAAGTAATTTTCATGCAAAATCATCTCCTTAAAATTCCACATAGGTGGATTATTGTCCATTTTAGATTAAAGCAGAGAAAGGAAAAATACCAAATGATATGCTTGTCTATTTCTCAAATCAGTATTGACACTAACTTGTAAGGAAATACGCAGAGACAAGAAAGGCTATTGTTGTTTCGGCTGACATAAAGCTAGCATAATAAAAGAAATAATGGTGATGGTTATTACCCAAATCCAAGCCATTTTCATATTGCCAGTTTCAATGGCGACATAAATAGCAGTAGGCAGTGTCTGTGTTTTCCCTGGGATATTACCGGCAAACATTAAAGTTGCACCAAATTCTCCTAAACCTCTGGCAAAGCTAAGGATGCTTCCAGACATAAGCGAGTGGGAGGCTAGTGGAATAGAAATAGATGTTAAAACTTTCCACTCGTTTGCCCCATCAACACGTGCCGCCTCTTCAATCGAGCGTTCAATCTGGATAAACCCAGCCTTTGCCGATTGATACATTAAAGGAAAAGACACCATAAATGCAGCAATTACTGCAGCCCACCATGTAAAAATAATTGGTTGATGAAAAAGCCATTCGATTCCTTTTCCAATGATACTATTGCGTCCAAAGACAACGAGCAATAAAAAGCCAGTAACTGTTGGGGGAAGAACGATTGGCAGTAACAAACAGGTTTCCAGCAATACCTTGCCTTTAAATTTTCGTCTCGCTAATAAAGCGGCTAGAATTATTCCCGAAACAATGACGCAGACAGTGGCAATGAGTGACACTTGCAAGGAAAGAGAAATGGGAGACCAAAAGTTACTCCAATCCTCTTTAGTTAACAATAAATCCATTTTCTTTAAAAACCTCTAGGCTAATGGGTGTCTGCAAATAGTCATAGAATACTTTGGCTGCCTGATAATGCTTACTGTCTTTGATGATACCTAGAGGATAAACAATGGGAGAATGACTCGCTTCATCCGCAATTGCTGCTACCTGAACAGTAGCAGAAGCCTTTGCATCGGTTCCATAAACAATGCCTGCTGCTACATTATTTGTTTCTACATAAGATAGAACTTGGCGTACATCCTTTGCAGGAACGATATTTTCTTGGATCTTTTCCCATATATGCAGGGATTGCAGTGTTTCTTTTGCATAATTTCCTGCTGGAACGGATTCGGGTATACCGATAGCGATTTTTTCTGTATCCAATGTTTCTAAATCTGCAAAGTTATCGATAGTAGTGTCAGCCTGTTTATTGGTGATTAATACTAAATTATTCTTAACTAAGTTCATATGATCGGAATCCCTAATGAAGCCATCCTTTATTAAAAGCGCCATCTTATCTTCTGCTGCAGAGAGAAATAAATCGACGGGAGCTCCCTGGGAAATTTGCTGCTGCAATGCTCCAGATGAACCAAAATTAAAAGTTAGGGTAATATCTGGGTGCTCCTTTTCGAATTTCTCTTTGATTGACTCTAATGCATCTTGCATACTGGCAGCAGCAGAGATGGTTAAGGAAATAGGTTCTTGTTTAGATGCTGCTGATTGCCCTTGCTTATTGCTGCAAGAAGCTAAAATCAATATCGTAATTAAGAGTATAATAGGTTGGAAGTGTTTTTTCATCATGCCTCTCCTTTTTGCCAAACCTCCATTAGGGTTTTCTGTTCTTGTTTATTCAAAGTGGATAATGGCTCTCTACAAATACCTGCTTCTATGTTGCTTTCAGATAATAGATATTTAATAGCCCGCAGTGCACCTATTTCTAGAATAGTATGTATCGTTGGCAGCAATTTGGAGAACTGTTTTTCCGCCAATTCCCATTTTTGTGATTTTATCAATTGAACAATTTGTTGTATTTCTTGGGGAAAAATATTTCCTATTATACTAGTAATTCCATTATATCCGTTACGCAAATGGTCTAAAAGGTATAAATCTGTACCGGTTAAGACAGAGAAGGATGAACCAAGCTCTTTTTGAAGGATAAGAGCATTGTCGGGATTTCCAGCTTCCTTTAACCCTTTTATTTGGGGAAGTTTCTCTACTATACGATAGAGAGTATTTAATTCCAGGTTAAATCCAGTACGGGATGGATTATTGTAAAGCAAGATGGGTAAATCGGTAACTGTGCAAACTTGTTCGACATATGCTGCAGCTTCTTTCTGACTTATACGTAAATAAGGAGGAAACCCTAGCATTATTCCATCTAACCCTTCTTTTTGAGCAGCTTCCGCTAGTCGAATGGCCTCTGTCGTTCTTACAGCAGCAACTCCACCAATGAGAAGGAAATCATCTTTCCCTGCGGACTTTACCTCCCGATAGAGCATCTGTCTTTCTTCGATTGTCATGGAATGCTGTTCCCCTGTTGATCCACTAATAAGCAGTGCTGGGACATGATTCTGTTTATAGTAATCTATTAATGAATAGATGCCGGTTTGCGAAAGCTTTTCCCTTTGGTCAAAGGGGGTTACCATTGCAACACTATATGAAACAAATGGATTTTGTGTAATCATTTTCCTAACTCCTTTCAAAATAGATTATACTTAAACTATTCAGATAATGGTACAGAAAGCTGTCTAATGAAGTCTTTCTATCAATTTATCTTTTTCTTGGGATGAAATCAATATGAAGTGGGGAAGGGAGTAGAAGTTTTATGATGAGAGTGGCACTTAATTATGCAATTATGCTGGAGCAAGTGAAAGCAAAGGGATTTAAGGAAGAGGCGGTTAGCAAAGCTCTCGAAACAGAAGATTTTGCGTTCTTTCAGAACTGTGGAAATGGCTTGCCAGATTGGCAGACGCTTTTCTCCTATTATAAAGACAATAAAGCTAGCGTCAAAGCGATTATGCAAGATGATTATGAAATAACCTTTTTGACTAAGGGAACGTTAAAAAGGCTTATACTATTGAAATATCAATTAGTAGAGGGAAGAGACTATGAGGACCGCGGTGAATCAATTGGAACTATTACATTGCCGAAGGAATCCTTTCAGCAATTTACAAAGATATTAGCCAAAAACTGGACTATTGTCGTATTGGAAGAAAATCCAGACAATGTTATCTTTGATGTAAAGTTATTTGTAATCGATTAAATGAAAATGGGACAAGTGGTTGTTATTTTTACATGAAATCTTTCTTTATATATATAGAAGGAGGTAAAGATAACATATAGGCAAAAGAGGCTAATGAAGATTAGTCCCTTTTTTTACAACAAAAACAGAACATATGTTCCTTTTGGGAGGTCGAAAGGATGAAAGAATGCCGTTCTTCTCAATCAGAAGCTTTTACCGCATTTTTAGAGGAAAATAAATCATTATTAAGCAATCCAATTGTAAAGAGTTTTTTGCAGAAAAAGGTCAATGTTCATCTGTTAAAAAAAGCGCTAGAATGTCCGACAAAGGAAAATAAAGAAAAGGTGGATGAATCTTTTAAAAAGCATTTCTTTACCATTCGGTTTACTTCGTATATCACTTCTTCGATGGAGTACAGTACCATAAATTTTAATAAAAACTTATCCATGTATCAAAAACGATTTCCGTTAATACTGACCGAGAAGGAAGAGGGAGGAGAAAAGGATATTAATCTAAATGATAAAGAGGCTGAAATAGAAGCAATAGTCGAGAAGGAGGAACGATGGTCTGAGATGGAGGAATATATTTCAAATAAAACAATCTATTCAGCCGTTCTGAACTTGACTCCTTCCCAACGAAAGATCCTTACCTATGCCTATCTTTATAAATTTACGGATACAGAAATTGCCCGGAGAATTCGAACGTCTCAACAATATGTTTCAAAAACAAGAAAAACGGCTTTAAAACGTATTCTTTCAATTATCAATAACAAGGAGGAAGGCAGATGGAATTAGTAGATATGACGCAATGGATGACAATGATTAGCAATTTTGGTTTTCCACTAACCTTATCTTTATTTGTTCTCCTAAGATTAGATAAAAAAATGGATCAACTACTGAAGGAATGGAAGGAAACCCAGGAAGACGAGCGAAAGGAAAAGGACAAATGACCGATATGTATACGATGGTAAAAAGGGCAAAGGCAGATCCGGAAATGCTCCATGAGCTAATAAAGTTGTTCGAACCAAAGGTAAATAAATTAACAAAAAGAACAAGTCCAAATGATATGGCAGATCTTTCACAAGAGCTGAAGTTAATGCTTATACAATCTACCTATCAATATGACCTAGACAGTATTCCGGGCTTTTGGGAATTTAAAGATCAGCTTAATAGAGAATGACAGCTATTAAAAAGTCCGAGTCCAACTAGTGACAAGCAGCATGCAGAGTTGGATCGGATTTTTACCATACTCATTACACATTCCTATTTAATAAGCTAAGCGTAATTTCAAAAAGATGGTTTTTGTAATCCCCATCAGGTAATTTACTTAGTTGTTTAATTGCTTTCTCTGTATATTTTTTAGCAAGGAGCTCTGCTTTTTCTACTCCTTTATATTTAGCGATAAGTTTAGAAAGCTGCGCCATATCTTCGTCAGTCAAGGATTCTTTTTTATCTAATATAGGAATCAGCTCATGCGGATTTGTTTGGATTGCATAGATAAGTGGTAAATTATAGTGACCTTGTTTAATATCTGCCATCACAGGCTTTCCTAATGTTTGGGAATCTCCTTTATAATCGAGAATATCGTCCATTATTTGAAAAGCCATGCCAATATAATGCCCCATATTCCAAGCATTCATGGCGAGTGGTCTGCTTGCTTCACTTTCAACCGCACCAGAATAGCAGCTTACGGCAAAAAGCTGGGCTGTTTTTCCAGAGACTCTTGCTAAATATTTTTTCACCGTAACAGTAGATTGGTATCGAGCGTTTAATTGATCTAATTCTCCGCTTAAGATTTTTTCCATACTGCGGGCATTAAATTCTAAATGGGAAAGAGATGTTGCGTACTTAGATAAAATGGTAAAACAAACACAGAATAAATAATCACCCGCATAGATGGCAAACTTATTTCCATTATGAGTATGAATGGTTGGAATGTTATGTCGTGTTGGCGATTCATCAATAACATCGTCATGAATCAGCGTCGCCATATGCAAGGTTTCCAACGCTGCTGCCACTGCTATTGCACGATTTTTATCTTTAGACGGACCTATTTGTGAACAAAGGAGGGAATAGGCAGGTCTGAGTAGCTTGCCACCGGAATAAATTAAATCCTTAATCGTTTTTTCAACTACTTTGTCACGAACACGAATATTGCTTTCAATTAATTGAAGTACTTTTGACAAGTCATTTTTTAATTCTGGATACGTATCCCACATTTGATGTACACGCATAGTTTAACCTCTTTCCTATCTAGATTCGTTTATTTCCGATAAATCTCTATAATACTGTAGTTTTTCTACATGTGTGATTAAATAGTTGGCTAGTATTCCTATTGCTATTCCTGATAGGATACCGATAAAAGATAGAATAGGTAAATATAAGAATACTGTCCAGGTTTGTGCAACAAAACTTGCAACTGCTAATTGACCAATATTATGAAGAATGGCTCCAGTTGTACTAACGCCAATTAAGCTAATTCGTTTTGTTCCAAGCTGCTTTACACCCCACATGCCGATAAAGCTTAAGAGGGCTCCGCTGGCACTATACATAAAAGTAGAAAGTGTTCCTCCTAATAAGGTGGCTAGACAGAGCCGGATTGCGACCACTTGAAAGGCATCTTTAGTAGGAAGTGTATATAAGGCTAAGCAGGTAATAATATTTGCTAATCCAAGCTTTGCTCCGGGAGCAAATGCAAAGGGAAATGGGATAGCCCGTTCTAATAAGCTTATAATTACCGCTTGAGAAGCAAGCAGTGCTATATATACAAGGCGTTGATTTTTTGTCATCTTCTCAACTTCCATTCTTGCGATATAATTATTACTATAAATAAGTTGATTGTAGGTTAAATAAATACTGACTCCTATTAATCAGTACAGGGCAAAAAAGAATACGGTATGATAGATTCTTTATTCTATAACTAATCTTATTGTTAAACAGATTGATGCAAGCATCCTAAAGTGGAAGACAATCTACTGTCTTAAAAGCTTAAGGGTTAAGAAAAGATCAAAGAATATAAAACCACTAGCTTCTTTTTTCTCCTTTACTGATTCAAAGGGTGCTAGAAACATGGGAACTTTAATTCCCTATGTTTCTAGCAAATTTTTTATTATTTATAGTCTTTATAGATTGCTCGTTCTTTACCATACCACCAGTCGCCCAATTTTCTTTGAAGGAAAGGAACAACCCAATAATCTAATCCAAATGTACGACCAGACCCATTCATTAAAGCAATAGAAGCTGGCAAGGCCCAAACTTTATCCCAGCCAAGCATTGCAGTAAGTGTAAACATTACTAGGAATGCAGCACTTGCAGCATTTGCTAACCATGTGAATAAACCAGCAAGAATGGCTAATCCGATTGCTAACTCAATGAAAATCATCATTTTTTGCATAAATAGTGCAACTTCCGGAGTTGGAAGCATAATTTTCATAATCCACTCAAACCAGAATGGCATTTTATTTAATATGGGGGTTGCAAAGTCAGTAGAAGCAGCAGCTTCACTTGCACCACTTGTAGCAGTTTGCAGCCATTCAAAAGGCATTTTGACACTTGTTGCAGTTAACCATGAATCGTCTCCAAGACCATTAAATAAGTTTGGAACCTTTGACCAGCTGGAAATAGAATCTTTCCATGTGGATTCTCCCCAAAGCTTCGCACATGCTTCTACAATCCAGAAACCTGCGACAAATACACGTAAAGGTAAGCTCCAAAGAACATTGCCATAGCGGGTTAAGAAATCACGGAAAATATTACGTTTATCTTTTGTGTGGAAAAATTCATGCATCACATATTGGTACATATAATAGCCGCTTCTAATACCAAAGAAATAATATAGATTAACCATATGCTTCATGAAATTTGCAAACCAGCCGCTTAAATGCATGCCGCTTAAATTTGCAACACCGTATCTTGCTCCGATAGAAACCATAACCCCATGGTATTTACCTTCATATTTTTCTTTTTCACCGCCGCTGATTTCTGCAATAATATTCTTTGCTGCAGTCATAGCAGTCTGTTCGGCCGCTTCCACAATTTGTGGAGTTGGTTTTCCAGGCTCTTCTTCAAAATAGGCTAAGTCGCCGACTACATAGACATCTTTATAGTCTTCAGATTCCATATGAGCATTTACTTTTAAGCGGCCTGCTCTTCCAGCTGACATGCCGTAATCTTTTGTATCTGAATTTGCGCGGACCCCAGCTGTCCATATAAGAGTGTAAGTTGGAAGCTCTTCGCCTGATTTTAATACGATAGCGTCTTCTTTTACTTCGACGATTGGAGAGCTTTTTAAGATTTTTACTCCTTTTTTTACCATATAGCTTTCTGCTTTATCGGCATCTCTGCGTTCTAGCATATTTAATATAGTAGGAGCAGCTTCTACCACATATAAAGTAATATCCTCTGCATCTAGCTTATTGTCTTTGGCTAATCTTTCTTTCCATTCAATCAGTTCTCCAACCATTTCGATTCCTGTGAAGCCTGAACCACATACAGTAAAGGTAAGCATTGCCTTTCTTGTAGCTTCATCATGAACACGAGCAGCTTTACGAACAATCTTTTCAATATGTTCTCTTAATTTAACAGCATCTTCCCAAGACCAAAGGGTAAAGCCATTTTCTTGTACTCCGGGTGTACCAAAGTCATTTGGTTCGCCGCCCATCCCTAGGATGAGATAATCGAAGGAGAATTGGCCGTTTTCAGTTGTAACTAATTTACTTTGATAATCAACATGTTTCACGTTGTCTGTAACCAATTTAACCTTTGTACGATTAAATAAACGGCGTAAATCAAATTGAATAGCATCTGGTTCTACTCTATGCGCAGCAACCTCATGTAATTCAGTCATCATTGTATGATAGGAATGTCTATCTATAAGTGTAATGGAAACCGAATCATCTTTTTTATACTTTTTAGCAAGCTTTTTTGCAGCATGAACTCCCGCATAACCTGCTCCGATTATGACAATATTTTTCTTGTCCATTCTTCCTATTCACTCCCTTAATTGTTAATCGCTCATTTGTGAAGTTTTGAACAATTTTAATATAACAATGTGGTTTTTATCTGTCTATGGACTTCATAGAATGTCTACAATTTAAAATTTTGATTGTTCACATTTTCGAAACATTTATAAATAGTGGATTTTTGTCATAAATTCTCCATATTTAAAGGAGATGCTGATAAACACTATTAAGACAATGATTATTCCGTAAATCAGCTATTTTATAGGGTTTTGTCCACCAAAAAGTCGATAGACAGTGGCAGAAAGCAATGATAAAATGACGGTGTTATAAATGTGAATAAATTCACATGACCAATAATTTAAAGACTTGTTTATATTTAGAGACAAGATAAAACAATCGAAATGTGATATTCATAGAAGGGATGATTTTAATGAATAAATTCAAATTCGCTGCGATTCTTTTTCTTGCCCTCCTTTTATTAATTGGATGTGGAAAACAAAAGGAATCGAACGCAATGGTAAATAGTAATCCGTATAAAAGAACGGAATTTTTAATGGGGACAGTTGTCACGATTAAAATCTATGATAAAGACAAGGAAGCTGTACTGGATAAAGTATTTGATCGAATAGAGTTATTGGCAAGCCAAATCACAGTAAATGAAGATGGGTCGATTGTTGATGAAATAAATGAAAATGCTGGTCGGAATCCAGTTCAGGTCCCAGAAGATATTTACCGTTTAGTGAAAGCTGGTAAAGAATATAGTGGGTACTCAGGAGGGGACTTTGATATAACGATTGGACCATTAACTAATTTATGGCATATTGGATTCCCGGACGAGAAAAAGCCAACACAATCAGAAATTAATGCCGTTCTACCATTGATCAACTATACAAAGATAGAATTAAATGAAGACAAGCAAACGGTATTTTTGCCGGAACAAGGAATGATGCTGGATTTAGGGGGAATTGCCAAAGGGTTTATTACAGACGAAGTTATAAAAGTATTAAATGATAATAAGGTAGAATCTGCGATTGTTGATTTAGGAGGAAACATTTATGTAAAAGGAACAAATCCTTCTGGAAAGCCGTGGGAAGTAGGAGTTCAAGATCCATTTTCCGATAGAGGTGAAATGGTGGGGAAAATGGAGGAAACGAATACTTCGATCGTTACTTCTGGGATATATGAGCGGTATTTAGAGGTGGATGGAGTAAAATACCATCATATTCTCAGCCCTAAAAATGGCTATTCTGTCAATAATGAAGTTGCGGGTATTACGATTGTTTCTGATAAATCATTTGATGGCGACGGATATTCAACAACCATATTTATAAAAGGGATAGAAGAAGGGTTAAAGGCGGTAGAAAAAATGGAGGGAATAGAGGCCATCTTTGTAACCAAGGATAAAGAGGTTTATTTAACTTCAGGACTAAAAGGTAAATTTACTTTAACAAATGAGAAATTTAAATTAGCAAATGAATAAAAAGAAGAGGGAGGTCATTTGGAATGTCGATTCGTTCATTTTTAAAGTTAGTTGAAATACAAACAAAAATAGCTAGTATCTTCCCATTTTTTATTGGCATATTATTTGTATTATATCGTTATGAGGCACTTCATTGGAAAAATACACTAATATTCTTTGCCTCTATGTTAATCTTTGATTTAACAACAACGGCGATTAATAATTATATGGATTATCGAAAGGCAAATAGTGATGAATATAGGAAGGAAAAAAACGTAATAGGACAAGAGGGGATAAAGGAAAGCACCGTTATCGCAACCATATTCACCCTTTTTTTTACAGCAACGGGGCTAGGTATTTGGCTTACTGCTGAAACAGGATTATTGGTGCTTTTGATTGGATTTATCTGCTTTTGCATTGGCATCCTCTATACCTTTGGACCAATTCCCTTATCAAGAATGCCTTTAGGAGAAGTTTTTTCCGGTGTAACAATGGGATTTGGGATCGTTTTTCTTACGGTCTATGTCAATGCGTTTGATTATGGGATTGCGTCCTTAGTATGGGAACAAGACATGATTTTGCTGCAAGTAAACATAATAAAAATAATAGAAATTATCATTGTATCTTTACCTTGTATGTTTACGATCGCGAATCTTATGCTGGCAAACAATATTTGTGATGTAGAAGACGATATAAAAAATCATCGTTTCACTTTACCATTTTATTTAGGAAAGAAATACTCCTTATGGCTGTATAATGGCCTTTATGCGGGATCCTTTATGGCTATATTAATCTCTGTGTTTTTTCACTTACTACCAGTTATTGCGTTAATTAGCTTAATTGCTATTTTACCAGTTTATAAGCATATTCGGATTTTTAACCAAATCCAAGTTAAATCTAAAACATTTAGTTTAGCAGTGAAAAACTTAATTATTGTGAATGGATGTCTAGTATTATCTTTAGCTATGTTTTTTATTATTAGTTAAATAAATAATTGCTAGCATTTTAAGCTTTTCTATGGAGGGGGTATTGATTTTGCGCACCGTTTTGGAAGTGGAGGAATTAAGCTTTCGGTATGATAAAAAGCATGATAAGAGTCATGTGGAAAATGTGTCCTTTCTATTAAGAGAGGGAGAATGGACAGCGCTAATTGGTCATAATGGAAGTGGGAAATCCACCTTAGCTCATTTACTTGTTGGCTTGCTTCAACCCGATGAAGGGAAAATTAAGATAAATGGAGTTAGTCAAAAGAAAGGGCAAGGTGCTCAGGGGATTGGCATTGTTTTTCAAAATCCAGAAAATCAATTCATTGGAACAACTGTAGAAGATGATGTGGCTTTCGGGCTGGAAAATATAAATATGTCTTATGAAGAAATGCATGAAAGAGTGGATCAAGCACTAACAGATGTAGATATGCTCGGCTTTCGCATGGTGGATCCTTCTCAATTATCAGGTGGACAAAAACAAAGGGTCGCAATTGCAGGAATGCTGGCATTAGAGCCCAAGGTACTTATATTGGATGAGGCCTTTGTTATGTTAGATCCAAGAAGTCGCAAGGAATTAATAGCAATTATACGCAAATTAACAAATAAGGGAATGACAATCCTATCCATTACGCATGACATGGAAGAAGCTGCACAGGCTGATAGAGTAATGGTCATGGAACAAGGGAGAATAACAAAAATTGAAAGTCCCTCTCAGTTGTTTTATACAGATTCTACTTTAGAAAAACCATTTGCAGAGAAACTCAGAGAATCTTTGAAAAATAGAGGGAGTAAGGTTCCAGATAAATATATGACAGAAGAAGAAATGGTGCGATGGATATGCAAATCGAATTAAAAGATGTATCTGCTAATTATCAAATTGGACCGATCCGTAAACCCAATGTATTAAACTCCATCAATCTTACTATTGAATCAGGTACTTTTACAGCACTCATCGGAAGAACTGGTGCAGGAAAATCAAGTCTATTAAAGATATTGAACGGCTTGCTTCTTCCAACAAAAGGAAGCATTCGTATAGGAGAGACAATGATAGAATCACCTATCCAAAAAGAGAATATCCGTAAGATTCGCAAGCAAGTGGGGATGGTGTTCCAATTTCCAGAGTCCCAATTATTTGCGGAAACAGTGGAAAAGGACATTTGTTTTGGTCCGCTTAACTTTGGCGTATCGTTGGAAGAAGCGAAAGAAAAGGCTGCACAGGTAATTGAGCTAGTGGGCTTAGAGCCGTCTATTTTATCAAAATCCCCCTTTGCTTTATCGGGAGGACAAAAAAGGCGAGTGGCGATTGCAGGAATATTAGCAATGGAGCCATCTGTCCTTGTTTTAGATGAACCTGGTGCCGGGTTGGATCCGCAGGGGAAAAAGGAAATAATGTCTCTTCTAGCTACTTGGCATAAACAAGCGTCTTTAACGACTATTCTCGTTACACACGATATGGAGGATGTGGCTTTATTCGCAGACCAAGTTATTTTAATGGATCAAGGAAAAATTATCAAATCGGACAAAACAAAAATGATCTTTTCAGATCCAGCTTTATTGGAAAGTTGGGGGCTGGAAATGCCACAGGCTCGGTATTATCAAATGAAAATTGAACAAGAAACAGGAATAAAATTACCAAGGGTTTGCTTAACGCTGGATGAATTAGCAGATGCTTTAGTTTCGGTGGGATTAGTATGAATAAATTAATATTAGGAAGATACTTTCCGGGAGAATCATGGCTCCATCAGTTGGATGCTCGGGCAAAAATGATTTCTGTCCTTTTACTTATAGCTATGCTATTTATAGCAGATAATTGGATGGCCTACTTATTTTTATGGATGATTACCCTTTTCATTATGCACTTATCACAAGTTCCTTTCCGCACCTATGTACGAGGAGTCAAACCAATGATATGGCTCATTCTATTTACCGTAATACTGCAGGTACTATTTACTTCTGGCAGTAATGTATATATAGCATGGGGGCCAATTACTATTTCAGAGTATGGATTAATAAATGGAATCTTTATCTTTAGTCGTTTTGTTCTTATTGTATTTTTATCTACTGTCTTAACATTAACTACAAAACCAATCGATTTGACAGATGGAATAAATAAACTGCTATCTCCATTGCGTTTTATTAAGGTACCTGTAGATGATATTAGCATTATGTTATCTATTTCTTTGCGATTCATTCCCAATTTATTAGATGAAACACAAAAAGTGATGGATGCTCAAAAGGCAAGAGGGACGGAGTTTGGCCAAGGCTCATTATTTCAGCAGATGAAAACATTGGTCCCTATTTTCCTTCCTTTATTTGTAAGTTCGTTGAATAGGGCTGAGGACATGGCTAATATGATGGATGTTAAAGGATACCGTTCGGGAATAAAACGATCGGCATTTCGAAGAATATATTGGCAGAAACAAGATACATGGTGTTTATGTAGTGTATGTTTTATTGGAGTGATTACGGTTTTATTAAGCGGATAATAAATCACCTAATGTATAAAAAATTATTTTATTCACGGACCGTAATAACTTTACATGGAGCCTCTGCGGGCGTTATCAATGAGCCAAGAAGCCAGCATTATCAATAGCTGCTCATCTTCCTAAGGATATCATGCCCGCCTCTCTATATAAAGGTGGTTCTAAGCGTTTGGAAAAATTTATACAAATTCACCGCTTTTGTACATAGTTAAACTAGCACTTCCAGATTCCTATAGGAGCTTCAATAAATTTATATTTTAGATACAGCATGTGGGGAATTCTGTTACTTTTTTCCTCTGCTCCACTTCCTTCCGAGCACAGAGAACTCTTGTTTGTTAATTTCCCCCTTTTTTAATGTATAATCCGTACATGTTCCAACTTTTTATATGAATCTACTTTTTCCTTATTCATAACGCAGTGACGAGGAAGCTCAGGCGTAGCCCCATGAAAAGCGAAGTGTATTCAGGCTGCGAGTGATTACCACAAACTTTCTTTCTTAAAATAAATAAAAAACCCAAACAATTATACGAATATTTTTTTAGTGTGTACGTATAATTGCTCGGGGTTAAATTTGATTGAAATACTTATTTCTCCCCCTCTTTTTATGTATACTTCCCCTCTTCGCTTAGTAAAGGAGTAATTCAAATCAGTTTAGCATGCACCATTTTATGACAAAATCAATCGGAAATTTACAATCCTTTACTATTCCTTAAAATAGATTCAATGATTTATTAACATTGGAACCCTATACTAAATCTGATAGCTCAGATAGATAAAACTTTGAGGTGAAAAAACATGCAGGCTAACAGGAGTATCCATATTTTAAAAGAGATATCAATTGTACAAGCAAATAACCTTAAATCTTCTAAAAAAGTTTCCTTTTATCAAGTTTTTAAAAGAATGATGGATCTCTTTATAGCAAGTATAGGTATTGTTATAACTCTCCCGTTGATTCTTCTATTTGCTATTCTCATTCGCATAGATTCACCGGGTTCTCCCTTTTATGTGCAGCAAAGGGTTGGGAAGAATGGCAAATGCTTTCGTTTAATTAAATTGCGATCGATGAGAATGGATGCAGAAAAGGACGGAGAAAAATGGGCAGAGATAAATGATCCAAGAATTACAAAAATTGGTGCGTTTATAAGAAAAACAAGGATTGATGAGCTACCACAATTATTTTCTGTTTTAAAAGGTGATATGTCTATTATTGGACCAAGACCGGAGAGACCTTCTTTTACGGAACAATTTAGCAAGGAGATTGATGGTTTTTCGAATAGGCTGCTAGTAAAGCCAGGATTAACTGGCCTTGCCCAGGTAAACGGTGGGTATGACATCACACCAAGAGAAAAGCTAACTTACGATCTTCAATATATTAATAATGTAACATTTTCTTTAGAAATGAAAATTTTAGTAAAGACGATAAAAGTGGTGCTCACAGGAGAGGGTGCAAGATAATTGGACTCCATAAAAAGCAAGATTAACAGTGGAGCAAAATGGACCAGTATAGCAACGTTCGTTATTACTCTCTTACAGATTGGACAGTTTATCGTACTAGGCAATATCATGAGTGCAAAGGAGTTTGGCATGATTGGCATGCTGACGACAATCAGCATCTTTGCACAAATTTTTGTTGAATTAGGTTTAGGGGCTGCAGTCATCCAAAAACATCATGCAACAGAAAGGCAGTTATCTACCCTTTTTTGGATAAATGTTCTTTTAGGAATATTTATTTGTTTCCTTATGCAGGCAGCAAGCCCCATTATTGCAGATTATTTTCAAACAAAAGAGTTAGAGGGAAAAGTCAGATTACTATCAATCGTATTTTTGATCGCGCCTATAGGACAGCAGTCACAGTACTTAATGCAGCGAGACTTATCGTTTAAGACATTAGGAAAGATCGAAACGATATCTAATGTTTTAAGCTTTAGTCTCTTAATTGGACTGCTCCTTTTTTTAAAGCAAAATCCAGTTAATGCTTATGTATGGTCACAGGTTTGCCTTTATTCCTTGAAAGGGATTCTTTTTTATATTTGTTACTTCCCAAAGTGGAGACCAAGCTTTGTGCTAGATATCAAAGCATGTAAAGAATTTTTCTCTTTTGGCGTGTATCAGCTTTTATCTAGGCTCGTAAATCGTTTAGGAAGCAATATGGATATGTTGTTGATTGGAAGATTTATGGGCATGGAAGCATTGGGGATTTATAACTTAGTCTATCAAATTATAACTATTCCCGTTCTTAAGTTAAATCCTATTATAACGAGAGTTGCCTTTCCGGTGTTTGCGAAAGATAAAAATAATAATCGGGCATTAGAGAGTGGTTATTTATATATGACCAAATTATTAGCAATTGTGTCGTTTCCATTGTTATTAGGGCTCTATGCTGTTGCAGATTTAGTTATCCCACTCTTCTTTGGAGAGCAATGGATGGCGGCTGTTCCTGTTTTGGAAATTATGATTATAGTAGGAATTCTAAGGGTTCTTATGAATCCCAATGGGAGCATTATATTAGCAAAGGGAAAAGCAGACATTGCTTTTTATTGGGACTTAGGAGTATTAGTTTGTTATGGTTTAGCATTATTAGCTGCAGTTCGGAGTAATCAGCTGGAAATAGTAGCATGGACATATGTGGGTGTAAGTATTCTTAATTTTATCGGTGGGAGAATCCTATTAACTAGAATGATCGGGCTTCAGCTAAAAAGTTATGTAAAAGTGTTGCTGCTGCCATTTATTCTTGCAGTGGTCAGCAGTGGGATTGCATTCCTGTCAAAAACGCAAATGATTTCTATTCATAATAATTTGGTTTGGGCACTTGTATGGTCTGTGTTGATAAGCGGGATTAGTTATTTGCTGCTACTGCATGCATTAAAGCATGTAGCATTTCGAGAAGAATATCAATAAAGGAATAAGCTGAACGATAGGATGTGTATCATGAAAGTATTGTGGATAACGAGTGTTTACCCTAGTGCAGATAACCCTGGAAGCGGGGTGTTTCATGAAACACAGGTAAGAGCATTATCCTCTTTAGGAGTGGATATAACAGTTATTAATCCAGTTCCATTAAATCCTTTTTTCTTTCGACTATGGAAGAAAAAATATCATAAAAAGAACTATCCATATTTAGAGAAAAGGCATGGCATAAACATATATAGGCCTGTGTATAGGGCGACACCTGGTCAACTTCGCTGGTTCCAGCCAGATAAGCGCATTGCAGAATGTATTCTTAAAACTTGGAAGAAAGAGAACATAGAGGTCGATTTGATCCATGCACACTTCGCTATGCCTTCGGGAGGGGCAGCAAGAATTGTTGCCGCTAAATGTAAAAAGCCTTGGCTGCTCACATTACATGGAAGTGATGTCTATATTTATCCATCATTTAGTCGAAGTGCGGAACGGATTTTTCAAAAAACGGTAAAGTCCGCAGATGAAGTTATTGCCGTAGGAGAACATCTTGCTGCTGCAGCTGAGACAAAAACTGGGAGAAAATGTATACCGTTACCGATAGGAATTGATTTATCGAAATTTAAATTACCGCAGGCAGCCAATTTAAAAGCGAGCTATAGAGAGGAATTAGCATTACCTGTTAATAAAAAAATCATTTTGTTTGTAGGGCGTCTTGTGAAAGAAAAAGGGATTTTTGAATTAGCAGAGGCATTATCTTATCTTCCGGAAGATTATGTAGTGGTTTATGTGGGGGCTGGCCCAGAAAAAGAAAAGCTGCAAAAAAATAATTTGTATAATAAACGATTATTCTTAGCAGGACAAATTCCTAATGAGATAGTAAGCGATTATTTGTCAGCATGCGATACTTTTATCTTACCGTCCTATTCGGAAGGATTACCGACCGTTGTTATAGAGGCGATGGCTTTGAAGATACCGACAATTTGCACAAGTGTCGGCGGGATACCTGATTTATTTGGAGAGTACACCAATTTGCTGATTCAGCCTCGGTCGGTACAAGCGATTGTAACAAGAGTGAAAGAGCAGGCAGCTGATGCAGCCTTGTTTGACAAGGCTGCAGAACAATTATATCAGCGTGTTCTTGATAACTATTCTGCAGTTGATAATGCTAAAAAACTACTGGGAACTTACCAAGAATTGGCGAGCAAGTCGATAGAATCTACTAATCAATTAAATCACTTTTGGGAGGAAGCGAAATGACCAAGGTTCTTGTTACTGGTGGAGCGGGCTTTATTGGTTCACATATTGTAGAGAGTTTGTTAGAAGAAGGATATGAAGTAATAGTTATCGATAATTTTTCTACGGGTAAATTTGAGAATATACAGGATTTAGCTGTTAAAATATGCCCGTTTGATATAACAGATTCTCGTGTGATTGATTATATTGTCGACTTAAATCCTGATTTTATTATTCATCAAGCTGCCCAAGTAAGTGTGGCAGAATCAGTGCATGACATATTACATGATGAAAATGTAAATGTAAAAGGATCATTACATGTCATTAAAGCAGCTATTCGCGGTTCCGTCCGGAAAATACTATTTGCCTCTTCGGCAGCTGTATACGGGAATCCAGTGAAGCTCCCTGTTACGACAGAACATCCAACTTTGCCGGAATCACCCTATGGATTAACAAAATTAACGGTCGAAAAATATTTGAAGTTAGCTTCTAAATTATATGGACTGTCGTATGGAATTTTAAGATATAGCAATGTCTATGGACCGCGGCAGGATGGTAAAGGAGAAGGTGGGGTTATCTCTATTTTTGCTGATCGTGTTTTTGAAGAAAAACCACCAATTATTTACGGTTCTGGAGAACAAACAAGAGATTTCATTTATGTAAAAGACGTTGCGAATGCAAATTTACATGCGTTAAAGCAGGACGAAAATCTTTGCCTGAATATTTCATCCAATAACCGAATCTCGATAAATCAACTTTGGGAGAAGATAGCTGATATAAGCGAGGTACCATTAAAACCAATTTATAAAGCAGACAGAGAAGGCGATATTCTCCATAGTATTTTATGCAATGAACAGACCATGCAACAACTGAATTGGCAGCCACAAACCAATTTAGAATATGGATTAAGAGAAACGCTATTCTCATCTAAACAAGTTTTACAAAAGTAGGGAGGAAGGATTGTAGAAGTTGGGAACTAACCGTACAGTAAGCAAAACAATAGGATTCACCGTATTAGGGATCGGTTGTCTTACCGTTTTATATTGGACAACGATGTATCAATTAACTTGGATGCTTCCCATCGTATGTATATGGATTGCGATTCAATTAGGAATATATTTGAAGTCAGTCATAACACTTGATCAGTTATTTCAAAATGTCATGTATGTCTTATTGCTTTCCACTTTTCTTAACCAATCCATTCTTAGTGTGAAAGTTGGTGCTTTTTCTGTTTTCTTATACAGAATATTGTTATTATTAGCAATTGTTTTATATATGGGCACTGCTTTTTACAGAAAAAGGATGGTACAGGATTTTAATCGCAGTGGGCTACCGTTTATTTGGTTGTTCTTTGGTGGATGGATTCTTTATGGAACCATTTCGATTCTTTGGTCTATTTCTATTATTGCTTCCATTAAATACATGTCCTTATTGGTAATGGGAATAGCATTTGTCTATTTAGCGAATGTGACATTTAAAACACGGCAACAGCTAAAGTACTTTTTGGCAGGATGGCTTGGAATGACCATTTTATTAGTGGGAATAGGATTCGTGAATTATTTCTTTTCTATTCAATTACCAAGTTCCGGTCTGTATGGTGCTTCCAGTTATAAACTATCGTATCCAACAGCCGTCTTTTACAATCAAAATGATTTTGCTGTCTATTTAGGCATTTCTTTTTTCTTCTTTTTAGCTGTTGTAAAAAATACCAAGAGAACAATGCTGAAGGGATCTATGTTTGTTTTTAGCGTCCTAGTCTTCCTGCTTATTTATTTAACGGAATCACGTGCTGGAATACTTGCCCTTGCAGGAGGCGGATTAGTGTATATATTCCTGATCATTCCAAAGTGGTGGAAGAAACTAATATTACGAATTAGTCTTGGAGTAGGAATACTAGGAGGGATTTTGTTTGCTAACAGAGGATTTAGTAAAATTCAGAGTCTTATAGAGTTAGCCGGACAATATGAGCTAAATGAAGTGTTACCATCAAACTTAGCGAGAATCAATCTTTTAAGAAATACGTTTTCTTATTTGCTCGATTCTTACGGATTTGGAATCGGAGCAGGAAATATTCCTTATTATCTGGAGTATAAGAGTTATTTTCCAACAGGAAATGTCTACCAAGTGCATAATTGGTATGCTGAAATCGCCGGCAACTTTGGGTTAATGATTTTGTTTGGCTACTTAATGATATTGATTTATGCATTTATATCATTCTATCGAGCATACGAGAAGGCGGACAGCGGTACCGATAAAATGTTGTTAGAGGCGTGTATGATCGGAATGGTAGCATTCGTTATTTCGAGTATCAGCCCAAGCTCTGTGATGAACTTATATTTTCATTGGGTATTTCTTGGGTTTATTTTATGTACTCTGTCTGTTTATAAAAATAGAAAGCTAGAATCTTAACTTTCATAGCAGAAAGGGAGAGTTCGTTTGTGAGGTCTGTTTTATCAATTATAGCAGCTAGATGGAAAAAATATTTTATCCCTTTATTATTGCTTAGTGTCCTTTTAGGAGCAATAGGATGGTTTGTCCCAGCTGGGAAAGAAAGGGGAGCAGTTAAAGCAGAGGCCACTATTTTACTAGGGAATTATGAAAATGAGTACTTAAATAATAGTGAAGTAATTGCATCCTTATTAAGAAATGAAACGACTTTTGTACACTATTTACCCGGTGTCGATATAGAGAAGGAACAGCTTCTTATTTCTGCGGATACCCCTAAAAAGATCAGCTTTACACTTACTGGTTCAAGTGAACAAGAAGCCGTAGATTCCTTATCAGAATTAGTAGCTGCCTTTCTGGAAATGGATCAACAGTATTATCAAGAAAAAGATGAAATTATCTCAGAAAGCATTAATCAGCTTCAAGAAAAACCTGTTCAAGCAGAATCAGCTGTTGATCAACAACGATTTCTATATGAATTAAAAACGAAACAAGTAAATATGCAGCCAGCAATGTTAGTTAAGGATGTCGCAGCAATAAGTGGGGATAATCGTGTAATCTCTCCCCAAGATCGAGCGCTAATGGGTGTAATGATCGGCATCATGCTCAGTTGTTTATGGATAATTTATCCGGTGTTCTTAAAATCCGAGATCGAATAAAGAGGTGAGTGGGAGATGGTTCCATCTGTATCCATTATTATGCCTTCCTATAATTGTAAAGAGTATATATCTTTTAGCATCCAGTCTGTTAGGGAACAAACATACACAGATTGGGAACTGCTCATTGTTGATGACCATTCCACAGACGGCACAGTCGAGGTATTAAAAGAATGGGAAAAAGTAGAGGAGAGAATTCGAGTTTTTTACCGAACGGTTAATGGAGGAGCGGCTGTTGCTCGGAATATGGCGCTCGAGCATGCGCGTGGAAAATATATTGCCTTTTTAGACAGTGATGACCGATGGAAACAAGAAAAGCTTGAAATTCAACTAGCATATATGAAGGAAAATCAGTATGCTTTCACCTTTACTGCTTATGAGTGTATTGATCAAAAAGGAGAGCGGATCAATAAATATATTCGGGTTCCTGAGCAAGTGGATTATCAAACCATGCTAAAAAATACAATTGTTGGCTGTCTGACTGTTCTAATTGATCGTGATCAAGTAGGGGATTTTCAAATGCCCAACATCCGTACTCGGCAGGATCTAGCAACTTGGTTAATGATTTTGAAGCGAGGTTTCCGTGCATTTGGCTTAAACGAAATATTAGCAGAATATAGAGTAGGAAATGATTCTATCTCTAAAAATAAATGGAAAGCAGCAAAAAATAATTGGCATGTTTATCGTCAAATAGAGCAGTTAAATTTCTTGCAGTCATCCTGGTATTTTTCTCATTATGCTTATAATGCTATTCGGAAAAGACTGTAGAAGGTAGAGGAGCATAGAAAATGAGAACAATCCATGTTATCGTTGCAACTGGCGTTTGGAATTTAGACAATTTGACTTATCGAAGACATCGATTTGCAGAGTTTCTGCAAAAGCAGCAGGAAACTGAGGAAGTAATCTGGTTATGTCCAGGGGAAAAACAGACATCAGAAGTAACGAGGTTAGAAAATGGTATTTACCAGTGGATAATCAGTGATTTGGGAAATTATAAAGTACAACGTTTCGCTCGATTTATCCCTTTTTTCTACCAAAAGAAGCTCCGAAGTTTAAGTAATTATTTAGCAGAAAAGAAAGGGAATTATTTGGTGAATTTATGGTATACCTATCCTGCTTTTCCGACTTTGTATAAGATATATTCATGGGATCAAATCGTTTATGACTGCAGTGATTTATGGGCAGAACAATTGAGCGGGAAATTTTCTTTCCTTTCTTATTTAAAGCAAAAGATCATCTATCAAAGTGAACAAACAATTGTTGAAAAAGCAAGTTATATTACTTGTACTTCATGCTTTTTAGCGGCGGAAATAATAAGTAGAACACCAGCCTATCGAGACAAGATTTTTACGTATGAAAACGGAGTAGAATACCAGCTTTTTCAGGAACAGAAGAATAGGGAGCCGGTTATTGAGAAAGAAGGGCTGATGATTGGGTACATTGGTGGGATTAAACCAAAACTTGATTTTGAATTAATCCAGCAAATTGCACAAAGAAGAAGAGATTGGACCATTTTATTAGTTGGACCTGATGGAACGAATAACAGCCCGGGATTTATGAAATTATTGAAGGAACCAAATATTCGATGGATGGGAAGTGTCCCGAGAAATCAGGTTCCTGCTTATATGCATATGCTTGATATAGGGATTATGCCATATAAGGATACTCCATATAATAAGGCTATTTTTCCATTAAAGCTTTTTGAATTTCTTGCTGCTGGAAAGCCAGTGATAGGGATGAACTTGCCTTCAACAAAAGGATATGTGGAAGGAGGCGTTTATGAACTTTTGCTAGGGGAGACAGAAGTAAATCAATTTATTCATGCCTGTGAAAAGATGGCAGAGAATGCTGGTAGCCAAACGTGGCAGAGCAGAAGAAAGCAACTTGCCATGTTAAAAGATTGGGAGAATATCTTCCAAGAGATGATCCAAGTCGACAAAAAAACTAGCATATGAGGATACCTGATGGCTAGTTTTTTTGTCGTTCTTATTCAGGCTAAATTTTACTGTATATTTCCATTTCATCCATTATATCTTGTAATGTAATATGTTCTAATTCCTTTTCCATTGTTAGTTGAATGGTAGAAAAAGTCTGGTTTAAGATTGGATGAATTTTGCTTCCTATCGGGCAACGGTGATTTGGATGATCATGTATTGCGAACCATTCACTTTTTGATTGAACGGCTAAATAAATGTCTAAAAGGGTAATATCAGCAGGAGGTTTTAATAAGGATGCCCCAGAAATGCCTGCTCTGCTCGTTAGCATTCCTCCTCTTTTCAAAAGTCCGCACATTCTTCTTATCACTACAGGATTTGTATTCACACTTTCTGCAATAGAATCAGAGGTTATTTGTTCGTATGGTTTCGAGGCAATTAAAGATAGGATATGAATAGCAACAGATAGCCGGCTGTTAGCCATAATAGATAAACACCACCAATCAAATTTTTTGTCATTCATTAGGAATACGTTATAATTGTTGCGTTGATAAAATTGATAGCGAATCCGAAGAGAAGCGCTTACATTACGTGGCTACTATTATTATACAATGGAATATAAGGGCATAATCAGCTAATTTGCGATTAAATTGTGAACAAATAGACACAAAAAAAGCGATGATGGTGAGAAAGAAAATGGTCATGATGCTTTATAATAAAAAAAGCTATTAATAAGAAGGTATTTAGAAGAGGGAATTTTGCTAAAAGAGGTGGAAGAAAGTGAAAACGGTTTTAGTTATAGGTGGTGGGATAACAGGATTATCTGCCATGTATTATTTGCAGAAGGAAAATAGAGAAAGACAATTAGGACTTCGACTAGTTTTAGTGGAGGCAAATGACTACCTAGGCGGGAAAATCCATACGGTTACAAAAGATGATCTGCTTATGGAAACAGGAGCAGATTCCATTGTTGCCCGCAATAAAAATGTTCTTCCCTTTGTTAAGGAACTTAATTTAGAAGAAGAAATTGTTTATAACGCAACAGGGACATCTTATATTCATACACAAAACAAATTATTAGAAATTCCCAAGGATTCTATTTTCGGTATTCCGATGACATTAGAAGCTCTTTTTACAAGTGAACTACTTTCCACTCGAGGAAAGCTAGAGGCTTTAAAGGATCTTTTTCGTACTAAGTCAAGCTTTACGAGAGAATCCTCCATTGGTGAATTTTTAGAGTATTATCTGGGAAAGGAAATCGTAGAAAAGCAGATTGCACCAGTTCTTGCGGGCGTTTACTCTGGAAATATTTATTCATTAACAATGGGCTCCACCCTACCTTATCTGCTCGAATATAAGGAAAAGTATGGAAGCATCATCCGTGGGCTAGGGAAGAATAAAGAATCGTTTCAATCGGCTGCGAATAAGAAATTTATTTCTTTTAAAGATGGGTTATCTACAATTATTGATCGACTGGAGAAGGTATTAGAAGATGTATCCATTAGAAAGGGAATAGCTGTTACACGAATAAATAAGGAAGCAGACCAATATAAAGTTCAATTATCCAATGGGGAAGAAGAAGTGGCAGACATGGTTGTCTTATCTACTCCCCACAATGTAACACAGCATATTTTAAGGAAGGATGAATTAAATCCTGTCTTTAGCAAGCTGAAAAATTCGTCCAATATCACCTTATATTTGTCCTATGATATTTCCGATGATGAACTGCCTAAAGATGGTACAGGCTTTATAGTCGCAGGGGATAGTGACATTGTTTGTAATGCTTGTACGTGGACAAGTAGAAAGTGGAAGCATACATCGAAGAATAATCAGCTATTATTGCGTCTATTCTATAAAAAAACAAATCCAGCCTATGAACGGCTAAATAGCCTTACAGAAGAGGAACTAATCCAAGAGGCTAGAAAGGATATAGAGAGAAGTCTTGGTATTACTTCAAAACCTAAAAGTTATGAAGTGACAAAATGGACTAATGCGATGCCTGTTTACTCATTAGAACATAAGCAAGCAGTAGAACAACTTAGCCAAGACTTAGCTCTTTTATATCCTAATGTGCATCTAGCTGGTTGTTCCTACTATGGAGTAGGAATTGCAGCATGTATAGCGAATGGGGAAGAAACAGCTAAGAAAATTTTGCATTCCATAGAATAAGAAAAGTGCAGAGCCATAGTAGGAAGGCTCTGTTTTTTTGTGAAATGATTTGATAATGGAGCAATCGCTTGCTATTTATTTTGTAAAATAGCCGATTTTTAATCTCTTAATCTAGTAACGGGTTTTCACAAGATTTATAATAGGTGGAAGAACATAAAGAAAAGAGGAACTAACTAAATGAACAAAAGCCAGATGATGAGGATACAGGAGCAAAAGTAATGGATCATACTGTCATGGTATTTATTGTTTTAATCACGATGTCGGGTGCATTGCATGTGATATTAGCCATTATTGCGTATATGAATAGACAGGCATTTGAAGGAATGCGAACATTCCTATGGTTTTCCTGTTTTAATGCTATTTATGCATTTGGGTATGCATTAGGTCTTGCCAGCTCAACGATAGAAGAAATGAAATTTTGGACAGCTGTTCAGTATTTAGGTATGCCGTTTTCGGCACCAGCTACATTAATTCTTGTTTTACAATATATCGGCTACGATAGGCATTTAAATAAAAAAATGTATTTTTTCTATTATTTAATCCCAGCGCTTTCCTTTTTACTCGTTGCGACAAATGATTATCATCATTTATTCTATCAATCTGTATATTTAGAATATCGAAACGCAACTCCTCTCATGCAAATTACAATGGGACAATGGTATTTACTACATGGTGCTTATTCGTTTGGAACGTCTGCCATTGCCTTTATATTACTATCGATTTATTGGTTTAAAGAGAAATCTAGGCAAACAAAACAAGTAGCCATACTATTGACAGGAATTCTTGTCCCTGTTGGCGCGTCTTTTTCTTATTTGATAGGACTTACTCCAAACGGCTTAGATCCTGTTCCAATTGCCATGCTATTTTCTAGTTCTCTCTATTTATATGCCATTATATCTACGAAATTTTTGCTGGTTCCGCCAATAGAAAAAGATTATATATTTGAAAGTATGGGAGATGCAGTATTAGTTTTAGATCAGACATATCATCTAAAAGATTTTAATAAGGCTGCTTCTAGGTTGTTTTCGGATGTAAAAACAGGAAAACACATAGCAGCTGTATTAGGGTTGGATGATCAGATTCTTGGGCTGCTAAAAAACATCGATACGGATTCTGTCATATCGGAAGTAGAGAGGACTAATAAATCAGCAACGGAATATTATCAAGTTAAGATCTCTCCGATTAAAAAAGGAGAGTCAGCTATTGTTGGTATTTCGATTATATTTACGAATATTACGGAACAAAAGAAGGAACAGCTCAGTTTAACAAAATTGGCATACACAGATAGTCTGACACAAATATCTAATCGTGCCTATGTGACAGCAATTGCTGAAGAGATGCTTACCAAGCATAGAAAGATAGCCGTTATCCTGTTTGATGTTGATCATTTCAAGAAAATAAATGATACATATGGACATTTTGGGGGAGACGAAGCATTAAAGCATATTGCCTCTCTAAGTAAAGCTCTTGTGCCTAAGAATGGAGTTTTTGGCGAGAGGAATTTATTCTTTTTCTATTTGGAAAAGAAGCAGATTCAGCCATTTCTATTTCTGGGAAATTAAGGAGGGTAATCGCAGAAACCCCTTTATATTATAAGGAAATAGTAATTAATATTACTGCGAGCTTTGGTGTAGCTATAAAGGAAAACTGTCTAGCTCTTACCCCGTTGATAAGCGAGGCGGATGAAGCGCTATATGCATCTAAAAGAGAGGGAAGAAATACCGTTTGTGTAGTAGAAAATGGAGAATACATTAAATTAGACTCTTCTCCGTTAGTAAAAGGAAAATAATATAGGAAGGGAGTCCCCTCATACGGTATGTGGATGTTAGCGGTGGTGTTCTAATAATGTTATTTTTTCTTACACTATTTGTTAAAATATTTAGAAAATACTCAAAAATGTATTGCGTAAAAAAGAGTGGTGTATTACAATTTTTTATATAATCTAAATCTATCTTTTTTCGTCTAGGTCAAAATGATAGAGAGAAAAGTTTGTTAGTTTTGCTGTTATTCAAGACAGAGCCCTTTTCTTACGACATATGCATTGCTTCGAATGTTTATGATGATCTCATAAATATCTCGTGCAATATCCAGATGTTTATAGGAGGAGTATCACATGTATCATGCAAATACCATATATATTATTGGAGAAAGTAAAACATCCTCTAATAATGCCATTATGCAGCAATACAATGGTTTTTTTATTGCATTAGTGGTGGATAGAGTCTCTCATACAATTATTGATGCAGAATGTTCTTCCACTATCAATATAACCTCTTCCTTCATTAAGTCTATTGTTGTCGGGAAATCGATGGTAGATTTAGACACCGTTTTAAAGGAAGTAGAAAATCGTTATTTTGGATCTTCTCAAAAAGCAGTTATGGTTGCTTTTAAGAATGCCCATATTAAATATAAACAACTATTAAAAGAATTAGTATAAACTGCTTTTTCTGTTATACGCAGAGAAAATCCAGTTGATAGAGATTTTACTTCTCTGTTAGCTGGATTTTTTTATTTTGTACAAATAAGATGGATCAAAAAAATGTGGGAGGTTTTTCTAAATGGGCAAAATTTATATGTCAGTTGATATGGAAGGAATAACAGGGTTAATTGATCACACACAGGTTGATTCTAATAAGCTAAATTATGAAAGAAGCCGTATCTTGATGACAGATGAAGCAAATTATGTTGTCACAAGTCTATTTGATCAAGGCATAGAAGAAGTGGTTGTAAATGACAGCCATAGTAAAATGAATAATTTATTAATAGAAAGATTTCATCCAAAAACAAAGTTAATAACAGGGGATGTGAAGCCATATTCAATGGTGCAAGGGCTTGATGCTAGTTATGACGGGGCAATCTTTGTCGGGTATCATGCGCGAGCTTCTGTTCCTGGTGTTATGACCCATAGCATGATTTTTGGAGTCCGTAATATGTACATAGATGACGTTGTTGTTGGAGAATTAGGATTTAATGCTTATGTTGCAGGATATTTTGGTGTTCCAATTATTCTTGTAGCAGGGGACGATCAAGCAGCACAAGAAGCAGAGCAGTTAATTCCTAATGTAACAACAGCGATTGTGAAAAATAGTATTTCAAGATCAGCAGCGATGAGTTTAACTCCTGCCCAGGCTGGAGAATTGCTAAAAGAAAAGACAAGGGAAGCGTTAGAAAAAAAGCACTTAGTAAAGCCTTTAGTACCACCTGCTACTCCATTGCTCCGCATCGAATTTGCGAACTATGGACAAGCTGAATGGGCTCATTTAATGCCGGGAACCGAGATAGAGCCTGGTACTACAATTGTTCGTTTTCAAGCAAAAAACATCTTAGAAGCATATCAAGCTATGCTGGTTATGACTGAACTTGCGATGAGAACAACATTTTGTTAGGTGGTGAGACCGATGAAATCTTATTATGTTAAGCGCTTTTTCTCGATGCTCGTGACGTTATGGGTCATTATTACGATTACTTTCTTTTTAATGCATTTTACACCTGGTTCTCCATTTAATGATGAAAGAACGACAAATGACGCGATTCAGAAGAATTTAGAAGAGCAATATCATTTAGATAAACCGCTCATTGTTCAATATGGTATGTATTTAAAACAAATAGCAACCTTTGACTTTGGCATTTCGATAAAAAAATCATCGCAGACAGTAAATGAAATGATTGGAAGAGGATTTCCTGTCTCTTTTGAACTTGGCATGGTTTCCTTAATAGTCGCGGTTATTTCGGGGATAACACTTGGCGTAATTGCCTCCCTTAAACACAATGGGGTCATCGATTATGCAGCGATGACAATAGCAGTAATAGGAATTTCCATTCCTAACTTTGTTTTAGCAACCATGTTGATTCAACAGTTCGCTGTTAATTGGAGGATACTCCCAACGGCTACTTGGTCAAGCTGGAAGCATATGATTCTACCAACGATAGCACTTGCGACAGGTCCAACTGCCATTATTGCTCGGTTAACGAGAACGAGCATGCTAGAGGTATTAACACAAGATTATATAAAAACAGCTAAGGCAAAGGGACTTTCTCCATTCAAAATAATTGTCAAACACGCCCTGCGCAATGCTCTTTTGCCAGTTGTAACTTTATTAGGTGCTTTGGCGGCCAGTATTTTGACTGGTACCTTCGTGATTGAAAAAATATTTGCGATTCCTGGTATGGGGAAATACTTTGTAGATAGTATTAATAATCGTGATTATCCTGTTATTATGGGGACGACTATTTTTTACAGTACCATTTTAATTATTATGCTGTTCCTCGTTGATTTAGCATATGGCATATTGGATCCGCGAATAAAACTTCAGAAGAAGGAGGGCTAGCAATGGGCTTACGTCAAGAAACAATGTATGAAAAAAAGGACGATATTGCTCTTGATGAATGGTTTGTACCAATAGAGAAACAGCATGGGGAGGCTGAAGCCGTTGTTCGTCCAAGCCTATCCTATTGGCAAGAAGCATGGAGAAATCTTTGGAAGAATAAATTAGCGATGGGAGCATTTTTTTTCTTAATTTTATTAATTATTATGTCTATCATTGGTCCGATAATTTCTCCCCATTCGATTTCGGAGCAAAAGCTTATTAATCAAAATCAGCCGCCTTCTTCTGAATATTGGTTTGGGACAGATAGTCTGGGCAGAGACGTCTTTTCAAGAACCTGGTATGGGGCCAGAATATCGTTGTTTGTTGGGATTGCAGCTGCCGTCATTGATTTTTTGATAGGAGTTGCTTACGGTGGGCTATCGGGATACAAGGGTGGCAAGATGGATCACATCATGATGAGAATAGTAGAAGTACTATATGGACTCCCATATTTATTAATCGTTATTTTAATGTCTGTTGTGATGGGTCCGGGACTAGGATCTATTATTATTGCCTTGTCTATTACAGGATGGGTTGGAATGGCCCGCATAGTTAGAGGACAAGTTCTTCAAATAAAAAACTATGAATTTATTTTAGCATCGAAAACTTTTGGAGCTAAAACTTACAGAATAATTAGAAAAAACCTCCTTCCAAATACAATGGGCCCGATAATTGTTCAAATGACTTTAACAGTTCCCTCTGCAATATTTGCAGAAGCGTTTTTAAGCTTTTTAGGGCTTGGCATTCAAGCACCTTTAACAAGCTGGGGGGTTATGGCAGATGAAGGATTATCTGCTATTTTAACAGGTCATTGGTGGAGGCTGTTTTTTCCAACCTTATTTATATCGCTTACGATGTTTGCTTTCAATGTATTAGGGGATGGACTCCAGGATGCTCTTGATCCAAAGCTGAGGGGTGGAAAATAATGACGACAATACTAGAAATCCGTAATCTTCATGTTTCTTTTGCGTCTTATGGAGGAGAGGTAAAAGCGGTACGAGGAGTAAATTTTTCTTTGGAAAAGGGGGAAACTTTAGCCATTGTTGGAGAATCTGGCTGTGGAAAAAGCGTTACATCGCAAACGATTATGCGATTAATTCCGAGTCCGCCAGGAAGAATTACAGACGGCTCTATTTTATATAAAGGGATGGATCTCACCAAGCTGAAAGATGAAGAGATGAGAAAAATTCGCGGTGCCGATATCTCTATGATTTTCCAAGATCCAATGACAGCTTTAAATCCTACGCTGACGATTGGAGATCAGATTATGGAAGGCATTAAACAGCACAAGCAGATTTCAAAAGCAGAAGCAAAAGATAAGGCGATTGAAATGCTTACATTAGTTGGCATCCCTAATCCCGAAATGCGATTGAAACAATATCCTCACCAATTTAGCGGAGGGATGAGACAGCGAATAGTGATCGCGATGGCATTGATTTGTGAACCAGAGATTTTAATTGCAGATGAGCCTACAACAGCTTTAGATGTAACAATCCAAGCACAGATTTTGGACTTATTCCGAGAGATTCAACAAAAAAGAGAAGTGTCCATTATTCTAATCACACATGATTTAGGGGTAGTTGCTCAAGTAGCTGATCGTGTAGCGGTTATGTACGCAGGAAAAATAGTGGAGATGGGGAATAGAAGAGATATTTTCTATTCTCCCCAGCATCCATATACAAAGGGCTTGCTAAATTCTGTCCCAAGATTGGATCAGGAAGGAGAGCTGGTGCCAATAGACGGAACTCCTCCAGATTTATTTTCTCCGCCAGAAGGCTGCTCCTTTACGGCAAGATGCCCGTATGCGATGGAAGTGTGCAAAAGAGTGTATCCGTCAAAAAGTAATTTGAGTGCTCAACATCAAGTCAATTGCTGGCTGCAGGATGAGCGGGCAAGGCGGGTATTGCACACGATTTAACGATTGGAAATCTTCGAAATATAGTTTTTAGCTATTTTTTGACTTTAAAGAAAAAGTCATTTTATAGATTATGAGATGAAAACGATGTGGGGGGAATACGATGAAAAAGATAACGATCGGTTTTTTGGCTATGATGATAATTTTGTCACTTGCTGCTTGTACAGCAAATAGTGATGCAGGAAAGGAAAAGGCGGCAGGGGAAACGAAAGAAAAGGTATTAAATTTAAACAATGGACAAGAGCCTAGTTCCTTCGATCCGCCGATTGGTTTTGATAGTGTTTCGTGGACAGCTTTAAACAATTTAATGGAGGGGTTAACACGATTGGATAACAATCATGAGCCTCAAGCGGCTATAGCTGAAAAATGGGATGTGTCAGAAGACGGAAAAGTATACACTTTCCATTTAAGAGATAATGCAAATTGGTCTAATGGAGATCCAGTTACTGCGGGTGATTTTGTCTTTGCTTGGAAACGATTGTTAAATCCAGATACGAAATCGCCAGCTGCTTTCCTTGGTTATTTTATTGAGGGGGGAGAAGCATATGCAAACGGAGAAGGTTCAGCAGAGGATGTAAAACTTAAAGCAGTTAATGAAAAAACGCTTGAAGTTACCTTAACAAACCCGCAAGCTTATTTTCTAAATGTTATCACTAATCCTGCATTTTTTCCGATTAATGAAAAGGTAGCGACAGAAAATCCAGAATGGTTTTCAGAGGCAGATTCATTTGTAGGAAATGGTCCATTTAAATTAACTAAATGGGAGCATGACAGCTATTTTGAAATGGAGAAAAACGAAAAATATTGGGATGCTGATACCGTTAAGTTAGATAAAATACACTGGGCAATGGTGGATGATTCCAATACAGAGTATCAAATGTTCCAAAATGGGGAATTGGATGTTTCTGATGTTCCAGCAGAATTAAGTGAGCAGCTATTTAGTGAAGGAAAAGTTAAAGTAGAAGACCAGGCAGGAACGTATTTTTATCGATTTAATGTGACAAAAGAGCCGTTCACAAATAAAAATATTCGTAAAGCTTTTGCTTTAGCTGTTGATCAACAGCAAATCGTCGATTATGTAACAAAAAATCAAGAGAAACCTGCCTATGGCTTTGTTTCATATGGATACTTGGACAATGACGAGAAGGATTTCCGTGAAACGAGTGGAGATTTAATAAAGACAGATGTGGAAGCAGCAAAGAAACTGCTTGAACAAGGAATGAAGGAAGAAGGATATACAACCTTGCCGGAAGTAACGCTTACCTATAGTACTAGTGATACTCATAAAGCAATAGCGGAAGCTTTACAAGCAATGTTTAAGGATAATCTTGGCGTAGACGTCAAGCTTGCCAATATGGAAGCAAGTGTCTTTACGCAAGAACAAACTGCACTAAAGCTGCAATTATCCAGAAGCTCTTTCCTTGCAGACTATGGAGATCCGATTAACTTTCTTGAAAACTTCCAATCTGGTTTGGCAATGAATAGAACAGGTTGGTCAAATGCGGAATATGATCAATTAATTAAAGATGCTAAAAATGAATCGGATGAAGCAAAACGTTTTGAATTAATGTATAAAGCAGAAAAATTATTGTTGGATGAGGCACCAATTTTCCCTATTCATTTCTATAACTATGTGTATTTACAAAACGACAGTGTGACGGGAATTGTTCGTCATCCGGTTGGATACCTTGAATTAAAATGGGCGGATAAAAAATAAGAAGAGAGCAGAAGGGATGAACAAAAGGCATCCCTTCTTTCCTTAAAGCATTAAAAAAACGAAAAAAGAAAGGGATAATAAAAGTGATAAAGCCGGAACGTTTAAAAAAAGGAGATACCATTGCCGTTATTGCTCCAGCTAGTCCGCCATCGCCCGATTCTTTACAGAAAGGCATCCAGTATTTAGAAGAGGAATTAGGGTTAAAAGTAAAGGTTGGACAACATGTTTACGATCAATACGGTTACTTAGCAGGAGAAGATGAAGCTAGATTAATAGATTTAGAAAATGCGTTTTTAGATCAAGAAGTAAAGGGAATTATTTGTGCTTGTGGGGGTTATGGAACCGCTAGATTGGCAAGTCAAATTAACTATTCCATCATTGCTCAAAATCCGAAGATATTTTGGGGCTACAGTGATATAACGTTTCTGCATACTGCAATTGCTAAAAGAACTGGATTAGTTACTTTTCATGGTCCGATGCTTTCCTCGGATATTGGAATGGAAGACTGTCATCCTTTATCGAAAGCTTTATTAAAACAATTATTTCAACCGCAAGAAATAATGTATACAGAAGAGTACTCAAACGTGGATGTTTTAGTAGAAGGGAGGGCCTCAGGAAGGATAACAGGAGGAAACCTTTCTCTTATCACAAGCTCGATCGGTACTCCTTTTGAAATAGATACCAAAGCAAAAATTCTACTGATAGAAGATATAAATGAAGAGCCGCGATCCGTAGACCGAATGCTTAATCAATTACAGCAAGCTGGAAAGCTGACAGATGCTGCCGGAATTATTATTGGTGATTTTCATCAATGTCAACCCAAAAGAGACAAGTCGCTTGCGTTAGACGAAGTGATCAACCACTATATTCAAAGAGCAGGGAAACCAACTATGAAGGGATTTAAAATAGGACATTGTTCGCCACATATATCTATTCCGCTAGGGGTTAATGCAGAAATAAACACGAATGAAAAAGTACTAATTATTGATAGCGGAGTGGAATAAATTAGAAGAAGTAAAAGCTGGAGAGTAAGTTAATTGGCATAGCAACACTAGAAAACAAGATTTTAAAAATAAGGATGATACATAGTGAAAATAACTAAAATCGAAACATTCCGTGTCGCAGTTCCATTAATTAAACCTTTTAAGACAGCGTTACGAACTGTAACGATTGCTGATTCTGTATATGTAAAAATTACATGCGAAAACGGAATTGTTGGTTGGGGAGAAGCACCGCCGACTTTAGTAATAACAGGAGATAGTCTAAAAAGCATCGAAGCATCCATTCATGAAGTGTTCAAACCTTATTTATTGAGCAAAAGCATTTTGCAGCTTGAATTATTGCTTCAAGGAATCCAGCAAATACTTGTTGGAAATGTGAGTGCAAAGGCAGCAATTGATATGGCCCTATATGACTGTTTTTCTCAATATTGTAAGCTGCCACTTTATCAATTATTGGGTGGATATAATAATACATTGGAAACAGACTATACAGTTAGTGTCAATGACCCGGTAGAAATGGGAGAAGACGCAATGAGCTATGTTAAACAAGGGTTTAATGTATTAAAGATTAAAGTGGGAAAAGATGAAATACAAACAGATATTAATAGAATAATAGAGATTAGAAGAAGAGTAGGAAGTGAAATTAAATTAAGACTGGACGCTAACCAAGGCTGGAGCCCGAAAGAGGCAGTTGTAGCTATACGAAAAATGGAGGACTTAGGACTTAATATCGAATTAGTGGAACAGCCAGTTAAAGCGGATGATATCCAAGGTTTAAAGAAGGTAACTGATTCAGTAGACACATTAATTATGGCTGATGAGGCTGTATTTACTCCACAGCAGGCCTTTGAGGTGCTGAAAACACGCAGTGCAGATTTAATTAATATTAAATTAATGAAATCAGGGGGCATCTACCGTGCCCAGATTATCAATCATTTAGCTGAAGTTTCAGGAATGGAATGTATGGTCGGAAGTATGATTGAAACTAAATTAGGAATTACTGCTGCGGCCCATTTTGCAGCAAGTAAAAAGAATATAACTCGTTATGACTTTGATGCACCACTGATGCTGGCCCGAGATATAGTAGATGGCGGTGTTCAATATGACGGAAGAAACATCATTTTATCTAAGCAATTTGGTTTAGGGATAAATCATATTCTTGTACACGAAAAGGAGAATGTGGGATGAATAAATATGATGTGAGAATAGTGGATGTTCCTGTTGCTACCCTCTGGACAACTGAATATTCAGCAAGAGAAATAGACGCAGGGGCAATTGATAATCCTTGTGATATAAAGAGCTGGATTGCGAGTCTTGATTATGAAAAAGGACTAGAGCTTTGTACAGAGAACTTAGTACAATCACAAGTATTGTATGGGCAAGAGGTATATGTATTGGAAGAAAAAGGCGACTGGACATATGTAGCATTGCCCAATCAAGCAACTCGGAAAAATCAGCTTGGCTACCCGGGGTGGATACCTAAAAAACAACTTGTAAAAAGGGAAGGTTATTCTTTACAAAGTGGACCGATTGCAATAGTTGAAGCATCTGCAGCAGAGTTATGTGATGGTAATAAAAATGCAATATTGTCATTATCCTTTCAAACGAGACTCCCGCTAAAAAAACAAGAAGGAGAGTGGGTTCAAGTGTCGACACCTTCTGGGGAAGGGTGGATTAGAGCAGCGGATGTAGTCGTTTATCCCTCTTTTCAAGATGTCCGTAAAGGAACAGGGAAAGATATAGTAAAACAAGGAGAACGATTTTTGAAACTGGACTATTTATGGGGCGGCATGAGTTCGTTCGGTTATGATTGCTCTGGTTTCAGTTACAGTATGTGCTTAGCGAATGGGTATGTGATACCGAGAGATGCCAGTGAGCAAGCAGAGGCAGGGAAAAATATTCCTTTAGAGGAAATGGAGCCAGGAGATTTATTGTTTTTTGCTTACGAGGAAGGGAAAGGACATATCCACCATGTAGGTATTTATTATGGAGAAAATAAATTGCTTCATTCCCCAAAGACAGGAAAGACAATCGAAATTATTCCTTTAGAAAATACAATCTATGAAAAAGAATTATGTGTAGCAAGAAGATATTGGGAATAAGGAGAGAGTGGGATGACACAGCAGGTTCTATTGAAAGTAGAAAATGTATCGAAGCATTTTGAATTAGAGAAGAATACGACATTACAAGCAGTATCTAATGTATCCTTTTCTATCAAGAAAGGAGAAACATTTGGTATTGTCGGTGAATCAGGCTGTGGAAAATCGACATTAGGCAGAACGATTATGGGATTATATAAAGCATCGAATGGGCAAGTTTTATACAATGATATCAATATGGGAAGTATGTCTGAAAAGGATAATTTTTCATTTCGACGAAAAATGCAAATGATTTTTCAGGATCCCTATGCTTCGTTAAATCCTCGTTCCACGGTCCGGGAAATTTTGGCAGAGCCTTTAGAAATTCATGGAGTCTATCGAACAAAGGAAGAAAAAAATACTCGTATAGATGAGTTATTGGAAAGTGTAGGGCTGAATAGAGAACATGCCAATCGTTTTCCCCATGAATTTAGCGGGGGACAAAGACAAAGAATTGGCATTGCGAGAGCATTAGCCCTAGAGCCGGAATTTATTATTGCAGATGAGCCGATCTCCGCACTAGATGTTTCTGTGCAAGCACAAGTAGTAAATCTATTAAAAAGGCTGCAAAGAGAAAAACAATTAACCTATCTATTTATAGCCCATGATTTATCGATGGTAAAGCAGATTAGTGATCGAATTGGTGTCATGTACTTAGGGAATTTAGTAGAGTTAACAGACAGTAAGGCATTGTATTCCAATCCCCTACATCCATATACACAGGCACTTCTTTCTGCTATTCCTATTCCAGATCCAGATATAGAAGACAAAAGAGAACGAATTATCTTAAAAGGGGAATTACCAAGTCCAGTTGACCCGCCAAGTGGTTGTGTTTTTCGAACCCGCTGTCCCCATGCGATGGATATTTGTGCCAATAAAAAGCCAGATTGGCAAGAGCGAGAAAATGGCCATTTTGTAGCCTGTCACCTTTATTAGGATATAACAGGATGAATATGGAGAAATTAAGCAAGCTTATAAATAAAATTGTACAGGAATATGAGGGAGAAGGTCATTTTGGGATAGCTATGGAATGGAGAGGGCAAGGTTTTTTTCTAAATGAAAACGACGTCTTCCCCAGTGCTAGTCTCATTAAATTACCAGTTATGGTCGAAAGCTTTATGCAAAGCTCAGGTGGAACACTGGCGTTAGAAGATTTAGTGGAGGTTAGAAGCCTCCTAAGAACAGGGGGAGCGGGTATTGTTCAATACATGTCTCCGCAAAGTCGTTTATCGATTCGTGATTTACTTACTTTAATGATGATTGTTTCGGATAATATGGCAACCAATTATTTGATTGAGCGACTTGGCATGGACAATGTGAATAGAAGATGTCAACAGCTTGGGATGTCATCAACCGTTCTGCAGCGAAAAATGATGGACCGAGAAGCGCGAAAAAGAAAAATTGAAAACTATACTTCTCCTCATGATATTCTCCGATGTCTAAAGGCGATTTATAACGATAGAAATCAGAGTGGGAAGACAATCTTATATCATCAGCAACTTCTTGATAAACTGCCGTATTATCGCGGAGAGAATAGTGGTATTAGAATTGCTAATAAAACTGGAGAATTGGATAAGGTGGAACACGATTGTGCCATCATAGAGCACGAGGATGAAATTATCTTTATTGCGATTTTAACAGATCAGCTTACAGCCAATCAGAAAGGGAAAGAACTAATCCAATTAATTGGAGCCAGTATTTTTGAGTGTTTATATGATAAAAAAAGTCTGAACGGATAAGGCAGACTTTTTTTTGCGTGAGTCAAATCAGAAAGGTGCAAGAAAAATTCGTGTAAATATGTGAAACAGTCTTGAATGAAATCCTCGTTCAAACTATAATAAATAATGAAAATCATTATCATTTATAATTTGTAAAGAAATAGATATCTCTTTTATCTTCGAATAAAGAAGGAAATAACGGCGGAAAATAGCAACAGAAAATGACTCCGAATTTATTATAAAACATATAGAAAGAACAGGAAGGAGGGGAAGAAGAATGGACATACTGGCTACAGATCAACTCAAAATTGGATATGAAGATAAAATTATTGTCGATGACTTGAATCTACGCGTGAAGGAAGGGGAAATTACAACCATTATTGGGCCTAATGGTTGTGGTAAGTCCACGATATTAAAGACTCTTGCGCGGATTCATAAAGCAAAGGAAGGGTTTGTATATCTAGACGGAGAAATGATACACAAAATCCCTACTAAAAAAATTGCCCAAAGAATGGCAGTGCTTCCTCAATCACCAGACGCACCGAATGGATTAACGATTTATGATTTAGTTTCCTATGGTCGTTCCCCTCATCAAAGAGGATTTGGGCGATTAGGAGAGAAAGATAAAGAAGTGATAAATTGGGCATTAGAAGTAACTGGTTTAACAGAGCTGAAGGATCAAGAAGTTGATACATTATCAGGTGGTCAGCGTCAAAGAGCGTGGATTGCGATGGCGATTGCGCAGGAAACAAATCTTCTGTTATTAGATGAACCGACAACGTATTTAGATATGGCTCATCAACTGGAAGTACTGAAATTGTTAAAGAAACTGAATGAAGAAGAAAATCGAACTATTGTGATGGTTATTCATGATCTGAACCATGCAGCAAGATTTTCCGATCATATGGTCGCGATGAGAAATGGTAAATTGATGAAAGAGGGAACAGCGGAAGAGGTAATGACAGAAGAGGTTCTAAAAGAAGTTTTCCAAATAGATGCTGTTGTTGTAAAGGACCCTAGAACGAATAAGCCTGCTTGTCTTTCTTACGACTTATTACACCAAAAGGAAAGAGAATTAGTAGCATTCGCTAAGTAATGGATAAAAGATTACTTAGCTTTTTTTTATATATGAAAACTTGTCCTATTCTTTTTTTAGCATGAAGAGAAGGGGGTTCTCATATAATGGGATTGAGTACATTTCACATAAATTTGCTTATTATCGTCGTACCTATTTATAATTTTGGTATACTATTAGAATAGTGTAGTCAGAAATATGTATAGAAGGTTGAGATTAATGGATAAAAATATACTGCTAAAAAAATTTCTTGAAATATTGCCTGAAGAAAGTGTAAAAATGGATGAGGCGTTAAATAAATATACGTATACTAAAATTGGTGGGAAGGCTGATTTTTTACTTTTTCCGCAAACATATGAACAATTACAGTCAGCGTATAAATTAGCCCTTACACAAAATGTGCCGATTACGATATTAGGAAATGGTTCTAATGTGTTGATTAGAGATGGTGGAATTCGTGGGGTTGTATTTAATTTAACTAAGCTTGAGGAAATTTCTCTTGCAGGCAATAAAGTGGTTGCCCAAAGTGGTGCGGCGATTATTGAGACCTCTAGATTTGCATTAGAGCATTCTTTAACTGGATTGGAATTTGCTTGTGGAATTCCAGGTTCTGTCGGCGGAGCGTTATATATGAATGCGGGGGCCTATGGTGGAGAGGTTGCTGATGTTTTGGAATCAGCAAAAGTATTAACGAAAACAGGTGAAATTCAAACAGTAACAAAAGAGGAATTAGAACTTGGCTACCGTACTAGTAGTATAGAGAAAAATGGCTGGGTGGCATTAGAAGGAACTTTCTCTCTGCAAACAGGTGAGTATGCAGAAATTAAGGCGAAAATGGATGAACTTACTTTCTTGCGTGAATCTAAACAACCGTTAGAATATCCTTCATGTGGGAGTGTCTTTAAAAGACCGCCTAACCATTTTGCAGGGAAACTGATTCAAGACAGCGGTCTTCAAGGAACGAAAATAGGTGGTGCACAAGTTTCTACGAAACACGCAGGGTTCATTGTGAACGTAGAAGATGCTACAGCCAATGACTATCTATCCTTAATAAAACATGTCCAAAAAACAGTAAAAGAAAACTTTAACGTCGACCTTGAGACAGAAGTTAGAATTATTGGTGAGGAATAATAGGTTTGTTCTGTTTTCTTTAACAGGACAAAAGGGGTATTTGAAGGAGAATTCATCTTTTTCAGATACCCCTTTTTGGTGATTATTTTCTATCTATTTTCCGCAAAAATAACCGCATTAATAGATAGAGAAGATATCCTATTATCGCACCAAAGACATTTAGAATGAAATCATCTATATCGGCAGCTCGATCTGTAGTAAAGAAAAATTGGATTAGTTCAATGGAAAGGGAGCAGAGGATAGCAAGTCCTATTGTGATCAATGCTTGAAAGTGTTTTTTATATAACATAGGCAGTATAAAACCAAAGGGAATAAACAAGACGATGTTGCCTAAAGTATATAACATCCAAAAGAAAGGCGGCTTATATTTATATTGATACAAAATTTGAACATAGGGTGTAATATTCATTTTTCCTTCCGTTATGGTTGGTGGAGTGAAGTGAAAAGGAGCTAAAGTCACATAAGCAACAGTCAGTAAATAAAAGAAAAATAGATTGAGCAGAATTTCTTTAGAAAAAATGACTGAATTTCTTTCGTTCTTTCGTTGAAGTCGGAAATAGACCCATAACGGCACGGCCAGAATAAGAATAAAAGGAAAATTTAATCGTAATTGAACTCCACTCATCGACCATAATGTAATAAATAGAAAGAGAAAAATGATGACAAAGATTCCACTTTTTAATACATGCACAGATAATCGAAGTCCTTTCATTAATGTTTGTTCTCCTAAAAGTATATGAAGCTTGTTTGAAAATAGAATACAAAGCGAATTGCTTTACTCTTATTAAAGAAAAAAGCATACTAGGGGAGAAAGAGAATAGTTGTCTATATACTAATGAAGGAGATGAATCTTTTGAGTAGTAAAGTTCAAATCGGTCAAACGGCTATGCATGTTACGAAGCTAGGATATGGTGCAAACTCTGTCGGTGGTCATAATTTATTTCCGAATTTAAGTGATGAAACAGGAAAAAATGTAGTAAGAAGTGCATTGGATGCTGGGATTGATTTTCTTGATACCGCTTATGTATACGGATTAGGGAGATCAGAGGAATTAATCGGAGAGGTGCTGAAGGAAAGAGGCAACCGCCAAGATATTGTTCTTGCAAGCAAGGCTGCTCATAAATTAGTAGATGGCAAAATTGAACTTGATAATAGTAAAGAATTTTTACGTAAAGCGGTAGAAGATAGTTTAAAGCGTCTGCAAACAGATTATATTGATTTATTTTATGTTCACTTTCCAGATGGAGTTACTCCTATGGCTGAGGTAGCAGGAACATTAAAAGAATTAAAGGATGAAGGAAAGATTCTTGCAGTTGGAGCTTCGAATTTAGATGCCGAACAAATAGAGGAATTTAACCAAGATGGTTATCTAGAGGTATTCCAAGCAGAGTATTCTTTATTTAAAAGACAAGCAGAGGAAATATATTTACCATATTGTGTAGAAAACAATATTAGCTTTATTCCGTATTTTCCATTAGCTTCTGGATTATTAACCGGGAAGTACTCGAAGGATTCGATCATCAGCGGCGGAAAAGAAAATAATCCACTTTTCCAGGGAGAAGCATTTATTCGTAATGTAGAAAAGGTGGATCAATTAAAGCAAATGGCTGAAGCTAAAGGCTTTGATGCAACACATTTTGCACTAGCATGGCTGTTAGAGCAGCCTGCGGTTGATGTAATCATTCCAGGGGCGAAATCAACTGAACAGCTTAAGAATAATCTTCGAACATTAGACGTGTCATTAACGGAAGAAGAAGTAAAGAAAATTAGTGAGATATTTGCATAAGAGGTAATGCATCTAATGTGCGAATAAACTTGAGAGAGAATAATGATATCAATAAAAAAGCGATGAAGGGATATAAATCTTCATCGTTTTTTTTAGATTTTTTACAACAGCCAATAATTGAGAAAAGAAAGAAAGTTATTTTAATATATCTTTATTTTGGAACGGCATCAAGAAAATGGAAGGAAATATAAAAAATAGACGGGACTGTTTGTTAGGTTTTCTAACATTTATCGTTAGATGGTTATTGATATAACGATGTTTTTACCTTTTTCTAGAAAAAGTAAACAAAATAAACTTATCTGAATAATCACAAGAATAAATTATACCAATTTTGTTATCATAGTGTTACAATAGGTAAAAGTTTAAATATACAGATTTTTCGATTTAGTCGGATAATTGGAGGGATAAAAGTGACACAATTGAGAAGTAATATGATTAAGAAAGGATTCGACCGAGCTCCGCATAGAAGCTTACTGCGTGCAGCTGGTGTTAAAGAGGAGGATTTTGATAAACCGTTTATTGCAGTGGTCAATTCATATATTGATATTGTTCCAGGTCATGTCCACTTACAGGAATTTGGGAAAATTGTAAAAGATGCAATAAGAGAAGCGGGCGGCGTTCCCTTTGAAATGAACACAATTGGGGTAGATGATGGGATCGCAATGGGACATATTGGAATGCGCTATTCATTACCAAGCCGTGAAATTATTGCAGATTCTATTGAAACAGTAGTTGCAGCACACTGGTTTGACGGGATGGTTTGTATTCCTAACTGTGATAAAATCACACCTGGAATGATGATGGCTTCTTTACGCTTAAATATTCCTACTATTTTTGTAAGTGGGGGGCCGATGAAAGCTGGAGTTACTAGTGATGGCAGAAAGATCTCCTTATCATCTGTATTTGAAGGTGTAGGGGCTTACCAGTCAGGTAAAATCGATGAAAGTGGACTAAGAGAATTAGAACAATTTGGCTGTCCGACATGCGGTTCTTGTTCCGGCATGTTCACAGCAAATTCCATGAATTGTTTGGCAGAAGCTTTAGGTCTTGCTTTACCTGGAAATGGGACAATTCTTGCTGTGGCACCAGAGAGAAAGGAATTTGTAAAGAAATCTGCGAAACAGTTGATGAATCTAATAAAAGAAGATATCAAACCGAGAGATATTGTTACAGAAAAGGCAATCGATAATGCGTTTGCTTTAGACATGGCATTAGGTGGATCCACTAATACAGTGCTTCATACATTAGCATTGGCTCATGAAGCAGGTGTAGAGTATCCTCTTGAAAGAATCAATGAAGTAGCATCTAGAGTACCTCATTTATCGAAGCTTGCGCCTTCGTCTGATGTACATATTGAAGATCTGCACGAAGCAGGCGGTGTGTCAGCAGCGCTATACGAATTATCGAAAAAGGAAGGAGCTCTCCATTTAGATACGTTAACTGTTACAGGAAAAACACTTGGAGAAAATATCGCTGGATGTAAAGTGAAAGATTATCAAGTCATTCGACCAATTGATGATCCTCATACTCAAACAGGTGGATTGGCAGTCCTATTTGGGAATTTAGCTCCTCAAGGTGCTATTATTAAAACAGGTGGAGTCCAAAATGGCATTCAACGACATGAGGGACCAGCTATTGTGTTTAATTCACAAGATGAAGTGCTGGAAGGATTAGTAAAAGGAAAAGTGAAGGAAGGACATGTTGTCATCATTCGCTATGAGGGACCAAAAGGAGGACCTGGTATGCCGGAAATGCTGGCACCTACTTCCCAAATTGTTGGAATGGGTCTTGGTCCAAAAGTAGCACTGGTAACAGATGGGCGTTTTTCCGGGGCTTCTCGAGGTATTTCGATTGGTCATGCTTCTCCTGAGGCAGCCGAAGGAGGACCATTGGCATTTGTAAAAGATGGCGATCATATTGTAATTGATATTGAAAATCGTACAATGGATGTTGTTGTTCCAGAGGAAGAATGGGAACAGAGAAAAGCAGAATGGAAAGGTTTTGAGTCGAAAGTAAAAAGCGGCTACTTGGCACGTTATTCGAAGCTTGTGACATCTGCGAATACAGGAGCAGTATTAAAGTATTAATTTGAACTGCTCATTATAGAATAAAAGCAGGCTGGATTCACTTTCTTGTGTGAATCCAGCCTGCTTTTATTGAATAGAAATGAAGCGAGAACTATTCTTTTACTAAGTTTGTTTTCCTTTTTGGATCCATACTTTGTACTTGGAGGATATCTAAAAGAAACACAAACACAGGTATACCAATGATTAATCCCCATACTCCAAAGAAATGCTCTGAGAAGATAAGGACAATAAAGGTGAAAAATACAGGTAAATTTGTTTTCGAAGACATGAGCTTCGGGTTAAGAATATAAGCTTCGATTGCATGAATGATACAAATAAAAATAATCAAAATAATGATATAGGGGTATCCGCCAATGGTATATCCAATTGTTAATAAGGGAATGAGGGAAATAATAACCCCGGCAACTGGAATAAGACCAAGAACAAATACCATAAGAGATAATCCTAGTAATTGAGGAAAACTGAGTATCCATAATCCGATTGTCGTTAAAATGCAATTTACCAAAGCGATAATAACCTGTGCTTCTAATACTTTTCCGAAAGTTAACACAAACTTTTTGCCGAAAAACTCCATTTCGTTATAAAAAGGAGCTATTTTACTTGTGCGGAAGTTTTCTTTATATTTAATCAAACGCGGCTTCTCTAACAGGAAGAAGAAGCTTAAGATAATAGCTAGTATGAATTGTAAACTTAGGGAACTAATACTGGAAAAATATTTAACGATAATGCCCAGCCCTTGTTCCAAATAGCTGTTTATTTGTCTTTCTTGAATAATGGAAACAATATAATTTAAGACAGCATTATCATGGGGACGAGAGTAAAAATCCATTAGTTGTCTAACTAATGCTGTTATTTCTTCCACTAACATTGGCAAATATTTAATAAAGCTATAAGAAAGTAATCCGATGGTTATGAGATAGAGGATGCTAACTATAACGTTTCGTTTTACGTGAATTCGCTTAGAGATAATTTTTTCCATACGATCCATTAAAAATGAAAGAATAAAGGTAAAAAGCATTAAATTAATCATACTCCTAAGTGTGTAGATACCCAGAATCATGAGAGCAAAGATGAAAAACCTTTTTACACTTTTACTTGTAAGAAAATTGATAATTGTTTCCACTCCATTTCCCCTTTTTGATATATTTTTTCTTGTCTATCTATCTACCTATATTCTAACCTAAATTGATTTTTAATCATATAAAAAAGCCGACATTTTTGAAAATTTAGCAAGATAAAAAGCGTGTGCAAAATATATTGGAAGTATTTTGCTTGAAACTTTTCTCCTTAGACTTATATAATTAATTAAGTATAACTAAAACGTTATGGTTAGGAGGAGAAGCGATGGGGCTGTGAAATTAAGAATTGGTGATTTAGCAAAAGCTACTGGTGTGGCAAAAAGAACCATTGATTATTATACAAACCTTGGCCTTCTTCAAGCAGAGCGTTCCCAAACTAATTATCGTTACTATGGTGAAGAACAAAATTGAATAAATAAAGCTATTGAAGAATACAAAAAGAGTAAGCTTACGCTGGAGGAAAAGAAGGAACGATTAAATAATCAACAAGTGCATTCCATAGGTATAGAGGAACTGAGAGCAAATAGGAAGAGTCTAAGTGATAAAATGCATCAGATGCTTACCTCTAGAGATGCACAGGTCCAACATAAAAATAGAGAAGTAAGAAATACTATTATCCATGAAAGCATTTCTTTATACAAGCACTGCTTCTTTTGCTAAATTAACTGTTTTGCATTTATTTATATATTCGGAAGTAGGAATGAATTTTAACTAGTAGCAGCGTCTTTCCTTTTGTAATGTGAGAAAGGCATGCGGCTTTTATTAATCAGGAGGTGTAAGCCCCTTTACGGGCTACTTATTGGAAATTTTTAATTTGATTTTATTCGTGATATTAATTGCATTTACTGCTTTTTTCGTGGCAACAGAGTTTGCGATCGTAAAAGTCAGGAGTTCAAGAATTGATCAGTTAGTTGCTGAAGGTAAAAAAGGAGCATTAGCAGCAAAAAAAGTTACGACACATTTAGATGAATATTTATCAGCTTGTCAATTAGGGATAACTGTGACAGCCTTAGGTCTTGGTTGGATTGGAGAATCTACTTTCGCAGAAATTCTAGAGCCTCTATTTGTTCATTTATCGATCGGAACGGCGCTATCGCACTTGATTGCCTTCATTATTTCTTTTTTACTTGTAACTTTTTTGCATGTCGTTGTTGGAGAATTAGCTCCGAAAACAGTAGCTATTCAAAAAGCAGAATTAATAACATTAACCTTTGCAACACCAATTATTTGGTTTTATCGTCTATTATACCCTTTTATTTGGTTGTTGAATGGCTCTGCAAGACTTTTGACAAGTATCTTTGGATTAAAGCCAGCGTCAGAACATGAACTTGCTCACTCGGAAGAAGAGTTAAGAATTTTAATGTCAGAAAGCTATAAAAGCGGTGAAATCAATAAAAACGAATTAGCATATGTAAATAATATTTTTGAGTTTGATGAACGAATTGCCAAAGAAATAATGGTCCCAAGAACAGAAATGGTGACTATCAGTGTGGACAATACATTTGATGAAATAATGGCTATCTTAGAGGAAGAAAATTATACTCGCTACCCGTTAGTAAATGGGGATAAGGATAATGTGATCGGCTTAATTAATATTCGCGAATTTCTTACTGCAACTATTCAAAGCAGAGAAGCAATTCAATTAGAGGATTATATGAAACCAATTATCCGGGTAATTGAAACAGTTCCTATCCGCGAATTGCTGATTAAAATGCAAAAGGAACGTACACATATGGCGATTTTGCTTGATGAGTATGGTGGTACTTCAGGAATTGTTACAGCTGAAGATATTCTGGAAGAAATTGTTGGAGACATTAGAGATGAATTTGATGAGGACGAAATCTCTGACATTCGCAAAATAAAGGATAATCATTATATTCTTAATGGCAAAGTATTGATTAGTGAAGTAAATGATCTTTTAGGAACTCACTTATCAGAAGATGAAGTAGATACAATAGGCGGATGGTTTTTGACTAATAATTTTGAAGCGGTTGAGGGAGATATATTAAAAGAGGAAGGATATATCTTCAAAATTAAAAATATTGAAGAACACCATATACATTTCATTGAAGTAATCAAAGATACAAGTGTAGTGGAAGCTTGATGAAAGACTTTTAAGAGAAGGGGAAACCCTTCTCTTTTTATGTGTAGTTACGTATAAATAGGAAGGGTGGTGGCATTTTATAAAGAGGAAATTAAAGCGAATGCTGATTTTATTGAATTTTACCAATTAAATTAATTTAATTGTGTCAACATTGTGTCTGTCAAAAGTGTATTTACTTTGAATTGAGAATAATCTGTAACCGCTTTATAATCAAACTGAAATATTAAGGGGGTTAAACAAAATGTCAGACGAAAATAAAAATGGTTTTCGTGTCAAAATACAGCGTTTTGGTAGTCATTTAAGTGGCATGATTATGCCTAATATAGGAGCATTTATCGCATGGGGGTTAATTACCGCCTTATTCATTGAAACAGGATGGGCTCCTAACAAAGAGTTAGCAAAACTAGTAAGTCCAATGATTACGTATTTATTGCCATTATTAATTGGTTATACAGGCGGTAAGATGGTTTACGCAGAGCGCGGTGGTGTAGTTGGTGCAATTGCAACCATGGGTGTAATCGTCGGTGCAGATATTCCGATGTTCCTTGGTGCGATGGTTATGGGTCCACTTGGTGGCTACTTAATCAAAAAAGTGGACGATTTATTTAGAGGAAAAATTAAAGCCGGATTTGAAATGTTAGTAAATAACTTCTCAGCTGGTATTTTGGGAGCGCTTATTGCCATTATTGGTTTTAAATATGTTGGTCCAATTGTAGCAGCATTAAGTAACTTCTTATCGAACGGTGTAGAATTAATTGTTAATGCAAACCTCTTACCATTAGCAAGTATCTTTATTGAGCCTGCTAAAGTATTGTTCTTAAATAATGCCATCAACCAAGGTATTTTAGGTCCGATTGGGGTAGAACAAGCGAAAGAGGTAGGAAAATCTATTCTATTCTTACTAGAATCAAACCCTGGTCCTGGGTTTGGGGTACTATTAGCTTATTGTATATTTGGAAGAGGTACATCAAGACAGACAGCACCTGGGGCAGCAATTATTCACTTCTTGGGTGGTATTCATGAAATTTACTTCCCATATATTTTAATGAAACCTGTAATGTTATTAGCTGTAATCGCTGGTGGTATGGGTGGAGTATTCACCTTTACACTATTTGATGCAGGTCTAGTAGCGACTCCATCCCCTGGTAGCATCATTGCGTTAATGATGATGGCGCCAAAAGGACAACATTTAGGTGTTATCGCTGGTGTTGTGGTTGCAACGATTATTTCTTTCGTGATTGCAGCTATTATTTTGAAAACAAGTAAAGATAAAGAAGAAGATATTAATGCAGCAACAGAAAAAATGGAAGCATTAAAAGGGAAGAAAAGCTCGGTTGCAAGTGCAATTACTGAGACTACAGCAACTCCTGATGCAGCTGAAACTTCAGAATTTGATTACAAATCAGTGAAGAAAGTAATCTTTGCTTGTGATGCTGGTATGGGATCTAGTGCGATGGGTGCATCAATTATGCGTAATAAAGTGAAAAAAGCAGGAATTGAAGGAGTAGATGTAACAAATACTTCTATTGCAAACCTTCCAAGTGATGCGGATCTTGTTATTACCCATAAAGATCTAACAGATAGAGCAGTAGAAAAATTACCGACTGCACACCATGTTTCTGTTGAGAATTTCATGAACAGCCCTAAATATGATGAGATCATTGAAAAATTAAAATAAGAATTAGCAGAAATACCGGCCAACTTAGTAGATTGGCTGGTATTTTTTGTGTTTAACGCGGTTTATGTCTATTTAATCTTTTTCCATGAAAAAGTACTTAAATTTCAGTATTTATAGATAAAAATAGGGAAGTATAAATTAGAAATGGCAACAATGAAATTGAAAAAAATATGTTTAATACTGTTTGAATAAGTGTGTATAACAGTTTTATAATTAAATTATGTCAGGTGATTAAGGGGATAAGCTATGATTATTTCCGCTCGAGAAAGAATTATTTTACAGATACTATTAGAAAATATAGAGGAAGAAATGACGATTAAGGGAATTGCTGAACATGTAAATGTTAGTGAACGAACGATACATCGTGATTTAAAGAATGTCGAATCTATACTAAAAGATTTTCATCTTCAAATGAATAAAAAAGCTGGAGTCGGCGTGAAAATTGTAGGAAATCCTAATGATATTTATCAACTAAGGGTATCTATCTTAAAACAGGATTATATAGAATACACACCCGATGAACGGATAATCGTGGCTTTATGTACCTTATTAGATCATCAAGAACCGATTAAACTATTTTCTTTAGCAAAAGAACTAGGAGTAACAACTGCCACGGTAAGCAATGATTTGGATAAGCTGGAACCGATTATAGCAAAGTATGATTTGCAATTAATGAGAAAAAGAGGTTATGGTATTGAATTAGTTGGAACAGAGGAAGATAAGAGAAAAGCGATTCGCAGTCTTATATCCGACCGATTTGATGTCCCAGAGTTTCTTAAAATGGTGAAGGAAAACATTCAAAAAAAGTCTAGCAATAAAATCGACTCAATTTCCGAACGGCTTTTAGGATTGGTACAAAAAGAAAAATTGCTGCGTATTGAAAATATTATTGAAGATATCAACGAGCAATTACCTTATCCGCTGGCGGATAGTTCTTATGTTGGATTGGTCGTTCACATTGCTCTTGCTATGGAGAGAATCCAGCGAGGAGAAAATATTTCTTTTAAAGAAGATTATTTAGGGGAGCTGTCGCAAACAAAAGAATTTGATTTTGCGCGCCAAATCGTATCAAGACTAGAACGTACTTTTGATATTTCGATTCCTACAGAGGAAGTCGGTTATATTACGATGCATTTAAGGGGAGCAAAGGTACGTTATGACAATAAAGTCGGCATTGAAGATGAAAATGTTGAAGTAGCAATGCTAGTTAGGACATTAATTGCAAATGTCGAAAAATTACTGCATACAACATTGGCAGATGATTCTTTATTTCAAGGGTTATTAGCTCACCTTCAGCCTACATTATATCGTTTAGATCAGAAAATGAGTATTTCCAATCCCTTATTAGAAGATATTAAAGAGGATTATGCTGAGTTGTTTGAAGTGGTTCAGCAAGCTGTGGAAAAAACACTTGTTGACAGAGATGTACCAGAAGAAGAAATCGGCTATTTAGTTCTTCATTTTGGTTCTGCGTTAAATGATAGAAAAATAACAAAAAATATCAAGTTATTGATCATTTGTTCATCCGGAATTGGGACATCTAAAATGCTTGCAGCAAAAATTGTTAATCAAATTCCAAGCCTATCAGAAGTGAAAACAGCATCTGTATTCGAGTTAAAGAATATTTCCATCGATGATTATGATGCCATTCTTTCGACTATTCCATTAGAGGATATCTCTAGAGATTATTTATTAGTAAATCCGATTTTAAATGATAAGGATTTGGAAGAAGTAAAAACCTATCTTCAAAAGAATATCGGTCATGTAATAAGGGAAGAAAAGGGAATAGAAGTTCCTAAACAAAAATGTATTGATTTCCAGACCTTTCTCCTTTTTTCAGAGCAAGCCCAGCTATTATCCTCTATTTTAAAGGAGCTGGATATTTGGGATGAGAGAGCAAGTTTAAGTGCAAGCTTAAACAAGGGATTAAGGATATTGAAACAACAAGGTTCTATTTCAAGCGTGGAAGAAGTATTTGCTGCTTTAGAAGCACGGGCTGAAATAGGGGGACTTGCTATTCCGGAAACCAATTTAGCTCTTTATCACACAAGTAATAATCAAATTGAAAAACCATCTTTCAATATCATAGACTTGCCCGAGATGGTGAGTTTGAGGGCAATGAATGGTGCTAATGAAATGGTGAAGCGGGTATTACTTTTGCTTGCGCCGTTAGATGCAAATCAAAATGTAATGGAAGTATTAAGTTTTTTAAGTGCCTCTATTATTGAATCGGAAAGAAGTATTCATGTATTCAGTAACGGCAAGAAAGAAGAACTATTAAATTTTATTAGCAGCAGGTTTTTAAAACATCATTTGAGAAATTAATAGGAGGAATAAACAATGAGTATTTTAAAAAAAGAGAACATTATTTTAAACAGCAGTCTAGCAAGTAAAGAGGAAGCTATCAAAAAAGCAGGTCAAATTCTAGTGGAACAAGGCTATGTTTCAGAGGATTATGTCCCAGCTATGCTGCAAAGAGAAGAAATTTCATCAACTTATATGGGTAACTTCTTAGCTATTCCCCATGGTACAGATGAAGCAAAAACAGCAGTATTAAACTCTGGATTATCTGTTATTCAAGCACCAAACGGCGTAGACTTTGGAGATGGCAATATTGTTAAATTAATCATTGGAATTGCTGGGAAGGATGGCGAACATTTAGAGCTGTTATCACAAATTGCCATTGTATGTTCTGAAATGGAAAATGTCGAAAAATTAGTTGCTGCGAAATCAGAAGAGGAAATAATCCAAATTTTAAGCGAGGTAGAATAATACGATGAATGCTATTCATTTTGGAGCTGGAAATATAGGTAGAGGATTTATTGGTCTATTACTACATCAGTCAAATTATGCTATTACCTTTGTGGATGTAAACGAACAGATTATCGATGAAATTAATCGTGTTGGTCAATATCATGTTTTATTGGCAAATGAAGCGAAAGATCAATTCACAGTTAAGAATATTAAAGGAATTAATAGTAAAGTAAATCCAGAACAAGTGGTTGAACAATTTATCCATGCAGACATTGTGACTACAGCTATCGGACCTAATATTCTAAAGTTCATCGCGCCGCTAATTGCTGACGGAATTAAAGCACGAATGAAAAGTAATCAAACACCTGTTAATGTAATTGCTTGTGAAAATATGATTGGTGGTAGTAGTGCCCTTAAACAGTTTGTGTTAGAGCATTTAAATGAAGAGGAAGCAGCTTGGACAGAGGAATACGTTGGTTTCCCTGACTCAGCTGTAGATAGAATTGTGCCAAACCAGAAGAATGAAAACTTATTAGATGTTCTGGTAGAGCCTTTCCATGAGTGGGTTGTAGATGAAACGGCAATTAAAGGAGCGAAACCTGAAATTGCCGAGGCGCATTTCGTAAATAATTTACAGGCATATATTGAAAGAAAGTTATTTACTGTAAATACTGGTCATGCAGCAACAGCCTATTTAGGCAATAGAAAGAATTATGAAACCATTTCTGAAACAATTCAACATGAAGATGTGAAAGAAAAGGTGCTTCATGTTTTACAAGAAACGGGAAAAGTATTAGTAGCAAAATATGGTTTTAATGCAGCAGATCATCAAAAATATATCGACAAAATTTTAGGCCGCTTTGCGAATGTTTATATTGTAGACGATGTAAAACGAGTTGGTAGATCACCGCTTCGAAAATTGGGCGGGAATGATCGATTAGTTGCTCCAGCGCTAGCATACTATAATGAGTTTAAAGAAATTCCTTCTTATTTAGTAGAAGTAATGGCATCGGCTCTTCACTTTTATACAGCAGAAGATCAAGAGTCTGTTGAATTAAAGAACTTAATAGATGAAAAAGGAGTTCAAGCTGCTTTTAGTGAAGTTTCTGGTTTAAGCGAAGATCATGCTTTAGTGAAAGAAGTAGTGCTTACTTATAACAAAATAAATGCATAAATAAAAAATCCAATGAGGTTTCAAAGCCCATTGGATTTTTTATTTCTAGAGTAATTAGAAGCTCTTAGAGCGTGTTGCTAATGCTGAGGCTGCCTTTGACTGTTTGCGCTTGTCCCACATTTTTTTGGCGAAGGGATAAATGATAGGTCCCCACGTAATTAGTCGTCTGAACATTTTTTTCATTATCTCTCACATCCTTTTAGCCTTTACTTATTCTTTTCCCAAGAAATCAAATGGATAAACAATAACCCCTATTCTAGTTAAATTTGGTAATATTAGATAGAGATCCCTTCTTGTAATTTAGAAAAAAAGAGAATATAGTTTTCATAGATAGTTGCAACATATAAGAGAAAATAACCGTCTAATGATTAGAGAGAAAAACGGAAGAAGATTTATTCTATGAGTAAAAGTAAAGGATAGGTAATAGATGGATCGATTAAAACCATATTGGGAAGGGTTTCGACGTTTCTGGAAAAAGAGACATCTTACCCAAATTATACTGTTGGCTTTGTTATTATTTGTTTTATTAGCGATATTATATTTTACGTACCTAGCAACACAAGCAAATGTTAGTACATTAAAGGCTGGCTTAAGTCAGGCGACCATTATTTATGACAAAGATGGAGATGAAGCAACTCGAATAAGAACGGAAAGAACAGAAGGCATTGAATTAAAGGATGTCCCAAAATATGTTCCAGACGCAGTTGTTTCTATCGAAGATGAACGTTTCTATCAACATAATGGGTTTGATATTAAAGGGATCAGCCGTGCGTTTTTTAAGAATATTTTTGCAGGGAGAATTACTGGTGGAGGAAGTACGATTACCCAGCAATTAACAAAAAATGCTTTGTTAACTTCCGAACAGACCTATAAGCGGAAAGCAGAGGAACTATTCCTTGCTGTAGAAATAGAGAAGCATTATGAAAAAGATGAAATTCTACAAATGTATTTGAATCACGTTTATTTTGGCAGTGGTGCCTGGGGTATCAGCCAAGCATCCTTGAAATATTTTAATAAAGATATTAAGGATGTATCTATTAGTGAGGCTGCATTGCTAGCAGGAATAGTGCAAGCTCCATCTGCATTAGACCCTTATAAAAATTATGAGGGTGCGATTAATCGCCGCAACCTTGTTCTGAAGAAAATGGCAGAGTTAAAAAAAATTACAGAAGAGCAGTACCAGCAAGCAGTGAACGAAAAAATTGTATTAGAAAATGGGGGAGGATCTTTTATTGAAAGAGATTATCCCTACTTTGTAGATGCAGTGATCGATGAAGCAATCAGCAAGTATGGACTTACACAAGAAGAAATCTTAAAAAGAGGATATAAGATTTATACAGAAATGGATCAAAACCTTCAATCTACTTTAGAAAAAACTTTTGCAAGAGATTCCCTGTTTCCAAGAAGTTATGATGGAACACTAGTGCAAGGCGGAGCGGTTTTACTTGATCCGGAAACAGGGGGAGTAAGAGGATTAGTGGGAGGAAGAGGAGAGCAAGTTTTCAGAGGCTTTAATCGAGCTACTCAAATTAAAGTCCAGCCAGGATCTACGATGAAGCCACTTGCTGTTTATACACCTGCTTTAGAAAAAGGGTATAAAATTGACTCTATGCTTGAAGATAAGCCTTTCAAAAAGGGTGATTATGAACCGAAAAACTTCACGAAGACTTATAGAGGCGAAGTTCCGATGTATGAAGCATTAGAAGACTCTTTAAATGTGCCAGCAGTCTGGCTGCTAGATAAAATTGGTTTGGAAAATGGTCTTAAATCCCTTGATCGCTTCGGCATTCCTTATGAAAAAGAGGATGAATATCTAGGAATAGCTTTAGGCGGGATGTACAGTGGTGTTTCACCATTACAAATGGCGAGCGCTTATTCTACATTTCCTAATGAGGGAGTCCGAATGGAAAGTCATTTGATTACAAAAATTGTTGGACCGACAGGCAATGTTGTGGCTGAATATGAGCCAAAATCGACAAGAGTTACTTCCAAATCCGTGGCAAATGACATGACCTCCATGTTATTGGATGTTATTAAATCAGGAACTGGCCAAGGAGCAAAAATAACAGGATTTCAACTTGCCGGAAAAACAGGTTCCACTCAATTAAAGGATTCGAATATTCCTGGTACAAAGGATCAATGGTTTGTAGGGTATACCCCTAATTTAGTTGGGTCGATGTGGCTTGGATATGATAAAACAGATAACAATCATTATCTGCCAAGCAAAAGTTCTGGCGATGTAGTACCAATTTTCAAAACAATTATGGATCAAGCCGTACAATATGTAGAGCCAGAGAATTTTCAGGTTCAATCTGTAAGTGATAGACTTGCAAATAAGGATAGTAAAAATGTAAATAAAAAAGTAGAAGAAACGAAAAAGGCAATTAAAGAGAAAGCAGAAGAAATAGAAACAACTATAAAAGAGAATTCTTCCAAGTGGAGCCAAGTTGTAGACGAGATTAAAGAAGATGCGAAAAAGGTAAATGATAAGGTAAAAGGGAAATTACAAGAAATACTAGGAAATTAATCGTTTCAAAAGATAGAAGTAGATACTGATACTAGTGGCAGCTGCTATTAGTATCAGTATAAATTTCTATCTTTTTTTCATAAGCAGCAAGAAGGGAAGATTTGTTTCTTATAATTTTGTATAACTAGAGATAAATAATGGATAGAATTAGGAAAGAGTATGAGGTTTATTTATATCGAGCCTGTGATAAATATAACAGAATAAATAAAAGGGGGAATGTTCATTTACAGAAGGAAAACACGAATAAAATGATGGAAAAAGCAACCAGTATAAATTATAATTGATGTAAGCGTTTTTAAAAGGAGATTTGAAGAAATGATCTAATTTGTAAAAATGTTTGTGACATAATTGTGGACGTGGATTTTAATAATGGTATCTGCTATAATAAAAAGGTTGATAAAATCTTGAATATAGGAAAACATAAGGATAGAAAATGTGAAAATTGGTAAAATTATACTTACGTTTTTTGTCACATATAATAGGTTCAAGATATGATATCATCATACAGGTAGTAATAATTCCTATTTTACCTCTGTAATATGAATGTTCTGTGTCTAAATATCGAACATTCTGTGAATAATTTAACATTTTAATTTATATGGAAGGAGCTGTACAAATGAAAAAGGGAGTTTTAGTTTCGCTTTTAGCAATTGTACCATTATTCATTTTAAGTGGCTGTGAATCCATGGTAGTATTTGACCCGCAAGGTCCTGTTGCTAGAAGTATTACGGACTTGATTAACTGGTCAATTGTATTAATGGCTTTTGTTTGTCTAGTAGTTTTTGCACTATTTGGCTACATAGTTTGGAAGTATCGTGCAACCAAAGAAAATGCTGACTATGAACCAGATGAACATGGAAGCACAAAGCTTGAAATTGTTTGGACTGTAATACCGTTCTTAATAATCATTGCATTAACGGTTCCAACTGTAAAAACAATCTTTGCTTTAGAAGATGTTCCAAAAGATTATAAAGATCGTGATCCAGTAGTGATTAACGTTACTTCTGCAGATTGGAAATGGATTTTTAGTTATCCAGAAGAGGGGATTGAAACAGTTAATTATGTAAATATCCCTGCTGGTGTACCTGTTGAGTTTAAATTAACTTCTGCTGGTACCATGCAATCATTTTGGATTCCTGCTTTAGCTGGTCAAAAGTATACAATGTATGGTGCTGAAACAGAACTTTATGTGGTAGCAGATAACCCAGGTAACTATGAAGGACAAAATACAAGCTTTAACGGTAAAGGTTATGCGGAGATGAAGTTTGATGTCGAAGCAAAATCTGTTGAGGATTATGATAAATGGGTAGATGAAGTAAAAGACACTGCTCCTAAGTTAACAGAGGAGAAATACAGAGAAATTATCAAGCCTACACATTTAGGGCGTATGACTTTCTCTAATACACATTTAGAGTGGATTGACCACGGTAAAGGTGGAGACTCAAACTATTATTTAAACCCTGAGTTATATCGAGTTCATGGATATCCAGGTAGAACTTTTGAAAAGAATCAAGAGTCTGACGGAGGTGAAAAGGATGCACATTAAGTGGGATGACATTGTTATTACTGGTGATCCCCTAATATTGTCTGCTCAAATAGGTATTATTCTAACCATGCTTGCTGTAGTAGTTGGTGTTACTTATTTTAAGAAGTGGCAATATTTATGGGATGAATGGATAACAACGGTTGATCACAAAAAAATCGGTATCATGTATATTATTGTTGCCGTATTAATGTTCTTCCGTGGTGGAGTAGACGGTTTGATGATGAAATATCAAACATCAGCTCCTGAAATGAAATTTTTAGATCCACAGCATTATAATGAAGTATTTACAACGCATGGTGTTATCATGATTCTTTTTATGGCGATGCCAGCATTGATTGGATTAATGAACGTAGTTATTCCATTGCAAATTGGTGCACGTGATGTTGCGTTCCCCCAATTGAATGCATTAAGCTTCTGGTTAACATTCAGTGGAGCAATGCTATTCAATATTTCTTTCGTAATTGGTGGTTCTCCTGATGCAGGATGGACATCCTATTTCCCTCTAGCGGGGAAAGAATTTACACCAGGAGTTGGAAACAACTTCTATGCAATTGGACTGCAAATCGCAGGTATTGGTACGTTAATGACAGGTATTAACTTTATTGTGACAATCCTGAAAATGCGTGCTAAAGGGATGACCTTAATGAAAATGCCAATGTTTACTTGGACTTCATTAATTACAAACGTAATTATTGTGTTTGCATTCCCTATTTTAACTGTTGCATTAGCATTAATGACATTTGACCGTTTATTCGGAACTCATTTCTTCACGATTTCTGGTGGAGGAAATGCGATGTTATGGAATAACCTATTCTGGTTATGGGGACATCCAGAGGTATATATTGTTATCTTGCCTGCATTTGGAATGTTCTCTGAAGTTATTGCTACATTCTCGAAAAAACGCCTATATGGTTATAATTCAATGATTATCTCTATTGTCGGTATTGCATTATTGAGTTTCCTTGTGTGGGTTCACCATTTCTATACAATGGGATCTGGACCAGTTGTAAACTCTGTATTCTCAATCACAACTATGTTAATCGCAGTTCCAACTGGGGTTAAGATTTTCAACTGGTTGTTTACTATGAGAAAAGGACGTATCCAATTTACAACGGCAATGCTATGGGCGCTTGCATTTATTCCGACCTTTACTATTGGTGGGGTAACGGGAGTTATGCTGGCAATGGCTGCAGCAGACTATCAATATCATAATACATTATTCTTAGTAGCTCATTTCCACTATGTATTAATACCAGGTGTTGTATATGCAGTATTTGCTGGTTTCTATTACTGGTGGCCAAAAATGTTTGGTTATGCATTAAACGAACGTTTAGGAAAATGGCATTTCTGGTTGTTTAATATTGGTTTTAATGTAACCTTTATGCCAATGTTCTTCTTAGGCTTAAAAGGAGCAGTAAGACGTTCTTATACTTTCTCAGCGGAATCTGGATTTGCGCCATTGTTCATGTTATCAGCAATCGGATCTCTTATTCTTGCTGCTGGATTTGCCGTACTAGTTTATAACATCTACTATAGTACTCGTTATGCAGATAGAAAGATTTCTACAGATCCATGGGATGCAAGAACACTAGAATGGCATACAGCTTCACCAGTTCAGCCATATAACTTTGCAATTACTCCAGAAGTAAAAGCATTAGATGCGTTCTGGTATATGAAGAAAAATAATGAAGGCTTAGTATTAAAAGAAGAAGAACTAGAGGAAATACACATGCCAAGCAATTCTGGGCTTCCATTCTATATGTGTGTTGTATTTGGTATCGTCGGTTTCTTCCTAATATTTGAATGGTTTATTCCAGCTGCAATTTGTAGCTTAGGTATTTTTGTTGGCTTAATCATTCGTTCCTTTGATTATAACGAAGGTTATCATATTAAACTGGATGTTATTAAGAAAACGGAACGTGCATGGAGAGGTGAGAAATAATGGCAAAAGTCGATAAGTCCTTACCACTAGAATATCAAACAGAGCAAAGTCGTTTAAATATTCTAGGCTTCTGGATTTTCCTTGGTGCGGAGGTTGTATTATTCGCTACCTTATTTGCAGCCTATGGATCTTTAAAGGATAACTTTGCAGGCGGACCTACTCCAGCTGAATTATTTAAATTAAAAGATGTAATGATTGAAACACTTTTACTATTAACAAGTAGTTTCACTTGTGGGATCGCTATCTGGTATATGCGTCGCCAAAATTTAAAAGGATTATTAACATGGTTAATTATCACTTTAGCATTGGGTGCAGGCTTCGTCTTTGTGGAAGTAAATGAATTTATTCATTATGTACATGAAGGAGCGACAATGCAGACAAGTGCCTTCCTTTCTTCGTTCTTTGTATTGCTAGGAACACACGGATTGCACGTATCCTTAGGTATAGGCTGGGCGATATTGATTATTATTCAATTGCTTAAACATGGCTTAACACCAACAACTGCTCGTAAGACATTTATTATAAGTTTATACTGGCATTTCTTAGACGTTGTGTGGATTTTCATCTTCACATTCGTTTATCTTGCTAGAATGGGAGGGTAATAAAAGATGGCAAAAAATCATGAAAATGAAAAATTTCCAATTAGTCATATTGCAGGTTTTATTGTTTCTTTATTACTTACCTTCGCAGCTGTAGGGGCTAAGTTATATACAGATCTTCCAATGGTTACTGTAATGTGGATTATCGGGGCATTAGCTGTGATTCAGGCAATTCTTCAACTGTTTATGTTTATGCATCTTACAGAAGGAGAAGGGCAAGTACAGACTATTAATATCATTTATGCTTTCTTCTGCGCAATTGTCGTTGCCGGTGGAACAATTTGGGTAATGACGTCAGGACACGTACATTACTAATAAAGTTAGAAAAAAGCCTCCCTTTGGGGGCTTTTTTTGTATATAAAAGACTAAATAACTAGGTAATAGGGATTATTATTTTTGAAATGTTGTGATAATTACATTTGGCCTTTTAAAAAGCATTGACGGGCTAGAAAAAGATGATAAAATAAAGAAAGAATCTAAATGATAATGAAAATCATTTGCGATGAAGTTGGGAGTGAGGGAAACGAGTAATATTACTCATTGGCACTATGAAAATTAGACACTTAACTATAATGTTAATAGTTTTATCTATCATCTCCCTATTTGTAGGAGTAATTGATATTCATCCACAAAATATTTTTCATTTAACAGCAGATCAGAGAGAAATTCTCCTGATTAGCAGATTTCCTCGCTTAGTCAGTATTATTATAGCTGGTGTTAGTCTAAGTATTTGTGGACTTATCATGCAGCAGATATCGAGAAATAAATTTGTTTCTCCTACAACTGCTGGAACAATGGACTGGGCGAGACTTGGGATTTTAGTAGCTTTAATGCTTTTTACAGGCGAGAGCCCGATTATTAAAATGTTAATCGCTTTTGTATTCGCACTTGGAGGAACCTTTTTGTTTATGCGAATACTTAATATGATTAAATTTAAAGACGCTATCTTTATTCCATTAATCGGTTTAATGCTAGGGAATATTGTTAGCTCGATTACCACTTTTTTTGCCATGAAATATGATTTGATTCAAAATATGTCTTCATGGTTACAAGGAGATTTTTCTTTAATCATGGAAGGACGTTATGAACTTCTTTACATAAGTATTCCGATGGTTATTGTTGCATACTTATATGCCAATAAATTCACAATTGCTGGACTAGGTGAGGATTTTTCTACTAATCTTGGTCTCAATCACAAAAGAGTAGTGAATATAGGGTTAATTATCGTAGCGTTAGTCTCTTCTGTTGTATTGCTGACAGTAGGAATGATTCCTTTTCTAGGTCTAATTATTCCCAATATTGTTTCGTTATACAGAGGAGATAATCTGAAAAATAGCTTAACCCATACAGCATTATTAGGAGCAGTCTTTGTATTATTCTGTGATATTCTTGGAAGAGTGATTATTTATCCGTATGAGATATCGATCGGTGTGATGGTGGGTGTCATTGGAAGTGGAGTATTCTTGTATTTACTAGTAAGGAGAAAGTCTTATGATGCAACCTAGAGTAAAACTAATAATACTAGCTATAGTAGCAGTATTATTAATTTCCATATTTATGCTAATAAAGGTTAGTGGTAATAACTGGGAATATGTGATTCCACGTAGAGCCATAAAAATTATCGCGATTCTTTTAACAGGCGGCTGTATCGCCTTTACTTCGATGGTATTTCAGACGATTACAAATAATCGTATTTTAACACCGAGTATTTTAGGACTAGACTCCCTTTATCTCTTCATTCAAACTGTAGTGGTTTTCGTTTTTGGTTCAAGTACAATGACTGTGATGAATAGCAATATTAATTTTTTGTTATCCGTCGTTTTAATGGTTTTTTTCTCAAGTATTCTTTATAAGCTATTCTTTAGGAGAGATAATCAAAACATATTATTACTGCTGTTGATTGGAATTGTATTAGGAAGCTTTTTCTCTAGTCTCTCTTCCTTTATGCAGGTGTTAATTGATCCAAATGAGTTCCTTATTATCCAAGATAAAATGTTTGCAAGTTTTAATAATGTAAACACCAATATTTTAATAATCAGTATTATTATTGTTACTATTGTGTCTGTCTATGTTACGAGATATAGTAAATTCTTTGATGTCATGTCATTAGGAAGAGACCAGGCCATTAATTTAGGAATTGATTATGAGAAAGTAGTACGCCGTATGCTAATTGTGGTGTCGATCCTAGTGTCGGTTTCCACTGCCTTAGTGGGACCCATCACCTTTCTTGGATTATTGGTTGTTAATTTAGCTCGTGAGTTTTTAAAAACATATAAACACCGAACTTTAATTACTGGATCTATCTTATTGAGTATTATTTCTTTAGTTGGTGGGTTACTGATTGTAGAACGTGTATTTACTTTTTCAACGACAATCAGTGTGATAATTAACTTTGTAGGTGGAGTGTATTTTATCTATCTATTACTAAAGGAGAGAAAAGCATGGTAGAAGTAAAGAATATTACCAAACAATATGGGGGCAAAAAAGTGCTCGATAATGTTTCTCTTTCAGTAGAGAAAGGGAAAATCACTTCTTTTATTGGACCAAATGGAGCAGGGAAAAGTACATTGCTTTCAGTAATAAGTCGCTTAACGAAAGCAGACAGTGGAGATGTTTATATTGATGGACAGCATATCGATAAATCGAAGAGTAATGATCTTGCCAAGAAAATTTCTATTTTAAAACAGGCAAACCATATAAACCTCCGCTTAACTGTAAGAGAACTTGTCAGCTTTGGCCGATTCCCATATTCGCAAGGAAAATTAAATGCCCTTGATGAGAAAATGGTAGACGAAGCTATTAAATATATGGAATTAGAAGATATGCAGCATAAATACATAGATCAACTAAGTGGAGGACAAAAGCAAAGAGCCTATATTGCGATGGTAATTGCTCAAGATACAGAATATATCCTATTGGATGAGCCATTAAATAATTTAGATATGAAGCATTCTGTCCAAATAATGAAGGTTCTAAGAAGATTAGTAGAAGAGCTGGGGAAAACAGTAGTAATCGTAATCCATGATATCAATTTTGCCTCAGTTTATTCCGATAATATCGTAGCATTAAAGAATGGCAAAATCATAAACGATGGACCAGCAAAAAAAATCATTAATCAAAAAGTATTGAAAGATATTTATGAAATGGATATGCAAATTGAAGAAATAAATAATCAAAGAATATGTGTTTATTTCGCATAAAAAATGAACATTGATTATGGATAAATGATTGATTCATTGTAGAAAGAAGCTAATGGTGGTAGAAAAATAGAAAGGGGGCAGTGTAATTATGGCTGACTTAAAAATAAGTCCCTTCGCCAGAAGAAAACCATAATAACACTACCATTAGATATTAGCAAAATCCTAAATCATTCTAGGAAAATGAGGAAGGAAAAAGGCTAATAATACCTTATCATAGGGTATTCTGTCTTTAAATGCAATGCATTCAATTTAGTTTATAAATTAAATTTAGAGGTGTTTATAAGATGAAGAAAAAGCTTTCCCTATTATTATTAACATTGATTTTTGCAGTATTAGCTGCATGTGGAAATACAGAAAAATCGAATGCTGATACAAAGAAAGGTAGCGAGAAATCGGCAGAAATTAAAGTAACCCATGATTTAGGAGAAGATACAGTTAAAGCAGACCCTAAAACAGTTGTTGCTTTTGATTTTGGTGTTTTAGATACTTTAGATAAATTGGGAATAGAAGTAGCCGGGGTTCCACAGGCGAATATTCCACCATATCTTTCTAAATATGAAGATTCAAAATATACAAATGTAGGTAGTTTAAAAGAGCCAGATTTCGAGGCAATTAGTGAATTAGAACCGGATGTAATCTTTATTTCTGGAAGACAGTCGGCTGCATATGAAGAATTGAAAAAAATTGCCCCAACTGTATATCTTGGTGTTGATACAACAGATTATATGAATTCCTTTAAGCATAATATGAATATTATTGGAGAGATTTTTGATAAGAAACAAGAGGTTACCAAAGAATTAGCAAAAATAGATGAAGATATTGCTGCACTTAACGAAAAGGCAAAAGCAGTAGATGGTAAATCCTTAATCTTATTGGTGAATGATGGTAGCATAAGTGCGTACGGGAAAAACTCTCGTTTCGGCATTATTCATGATGTTTTTGGGCTGGCACCGGCAGATGAAAATATTGAAGCTTCTACACATGGACAAAAGGTTACTTTTGAATATGTAGCAGAAAAAAATCCAGCCTATTTATTTGTTATTGATAGAGGAGCAGTTGTTGGAGGGGAGTCTTCTGCTGAGAAGGTCCTTGATAACAAACTTATAAATGGAATTGATGCAGCTAAAAATGATCATATTGTTTATTTAGACCCAAGCTATTGGTATCTATCAGGGGGCGGTCTTCTGTCAACAAGTGAGATGGTTAAAGAAATTTCAGAAGCCATTTCCAAATAACGCTGGGTAAAGAGTCCAACGAGTAAAAAACTACTTGTTGGATTTTTTTATAGTAAATAAAATAATAGATCATTTTCAAAAGATAAAAATTCTAGTAGATAGTTGCTTTTTTTAGGAGTTCCCTCCAAAATAAAAGGGAAGAAGGGAATATTCATCGAATGAGGAGGTCTTTGGATGACGATTAAATTTGGAGTTATCGGAACCAATTGGATTACAGAATCTTTTATAAAGGCAGCTGGTGAAATAGAAGATTTTCAATTAAATGCGGTATACTCACGAACAGCGGATAAAGCGAAAGCGTTTGCTGCTAAATTTAATGTTGAACATACATATACTAATTTAGAAGAAATGGCAAAGAGCGACAAAATAGATGCTGTATATATTGCAAGCCCTAACGCTTATCATGCGCAACAGGCAATCCTATTTTTGAAAAATAAAAAGCATGTTTTAACAGAAAAAGCGATGGCTTCTAATACAGCAGAAGTGAAAGAAATGATTACTGCGGCCAAGGAAAATGAAGTTCTTTTAATGGAGGCACTCAAAACAACATTTCTTCCTAATTTTAAAGTTGTTCAAGAAAATTTACATAAACTGGGGAAAATTAGACGTGCATTTGTAAGTTATTGTCAGTATTCTTCGCGGTATGATGCTTATAAAGAAGGAACAGTATTAAATGCTTTTAAGCCAGAGCTGTCAAATGGAGCATTAATGGATATTGGGGTTTATTGTCTCTATCCTATGGTACTTCTTTTTGGAAAACCAGAGAAAGTTAAGGCAAATAGTTTCTTATTGGAAACAGGTGTTGACGGCGAAGGAAGCATTATTCTAGAGTATCCAGATATGGATATCATTCTCATGTATTCGAAAATAACCAACTCTCATATTCCGTCTGAAATCCAAGGAGAAGATGGCAATTTAATAATCAATCAAATGAATACTCCTACAAAAGTAGAGTTTATACCACGAAATGGAGAAGGGGAGAATCTTACCCTTCCTCAAAAGGAAGCTTCGATGTTTTATGAGGCACAGGAATTTATAGAATTGATTAAGGCAGGAAAAACCGAATCCTCTGTTAACTCTTTTAATATTTCTTTAGCGGTAATGGAAGTGATGGATGAGGTAAGAAGACAAACGGGAATAGTTTTCCCGGCTGACACAAAACAGTAAGTATATAAAACTATTATAAGGAGAGAGAAACCATGTCACTATACGGCGCTATTGAAGCTGGTGGAACAAAATTTGTCTGTGCAGTAGGGGATGCAAAGGGAAATATCCAAGAAAGAATATCCATTCCAACAACAACACCGGAAGAAACGATGCCAGAGGTTATTGCTTTCTTTAAAAAGTTTTCCGTTGACGCAATTGGAATTGGCTCGTTTGGTCCTATTGATGTGGATAAAAACAATGCCACATATGGAAATATAACAACGACACCAAAGCTTGCATGGAAGGACTTTCCATTACTAAAAACAATAGAAGATGAATTTTCTGTTCCAACTGGTTTTAATACAGATGTAAATGTTGCCGCACTAGGAGAAGCAAAGCTAGGCGCTGCTAAAGGTGTGGATAATTGTTTATATATAACGATTGGTACAGGGATTGGTGCTGGAGCTTATATTAATGGGGAATTGCTGCAAGGATTAACACACCCAGAGATGGGTCATATTTTAGTAAGAAGGCATCCCAAAGATAGCTATAAAGGCAGATGCCCATACCATGCAGATTGCTTAGAAGGATTAGCAGCTGGGCCGGCAATTGAAGAACGCTGGGGCGAGAAAGCATTTCACTTAAGTGATAAAGAGGAAGTATGGGAAATGGAAGGCTATTACATTGCACAAGCCCTTATGCAATATATTCTTATTCTATCTCCAAAAAAAATTATCCTTGGCGGCGGGGTTATGAATCAGGAGCATGTGTTAACATATGTTTATCGCTATTTGGGAGAGCTTTTAAATGGCTATGTTTCCTACCCTGAAGTGCAGGATAAAATGAATGAATATATTGTTAGACCAGGTTTAGGAGATAATGCTGGAATTACAGGTGGACTTCTCCTTGCAGAAAAAGTTTTTCACGAAAGATAAGTCAATAATGGAGGCCATTTAAAGGAGAATATCTTTTAAATGGCCTTTTTATGTTTTTAGCTTTCCTGATGGAGATTTTATTCGCGAAAATATGTGACTTATTCGCTAAAAATCATTAATAATTCGCGGAAAACTTCTCGTAATTCGCGAAAATCCACAATATTGTCCAAAGCCAAGCAAATATTTAAAAAAGTAAATAGAGTGTGTTGGCATATCCACATTTCTGCCTAAATAAATATGATATGATTAATTTAACCATTTATAAATTTGATGAAACGGTGGTAATACATGAGAATTAAATACATCTATCAGCAGCTAATTAGTCACTTAAGCGTTATTCTCGTAGCCCTATTAGTATTAAGTCTTGTTTTTTCACATTATATTGAGAAATTGGTTTTCTCTATGAAGGCAGATGAACTAAAGGGATACGGATATAATATAGTCCAAGACGTTCAAGGAGCGGATTTATGGTCCGCAGCAACTTATTCTACGTTATTACGATATTCGGAAGAGCTAAAGGGCACTGGGATAACGATTGGCATCTTCAATACACAAAGAAATCGTATTTGGTCTTTTGGAAAGGATTTGGATATCAATATTACTCATGCAGAGTGGGATGAAATAAAGGATGGTCGCAGTACAGTCATTAAACCGAGTACAAAAAGGGGAGACCAAGAGGTAGCTTTAGTTGCAATTCCGTATTCTGTTAATGATGTAGTTGTGGGAGGAATCATCTTAACGTCACCTCTTTTAGAAGCAAAAGAAATGATTCAGGAAATTAATCGCTATTTAATTTATATTCTTTTTCTAGTGTTTGCGATTGCCTTATTGATGAGCTTTATTTTTTCAAGAGTACATGTTAATCGAATAAAAAAACTTCAGGAAGCTACAAGCCATGTTGCAGAAGGAGATTATAGCGTGAAAGTTTCCTCTTCTACATTTGATGAGATTGGAGAATTAGGGGAAGATTTTAATCAGATGGTAGATAAATTAAGAGAGTCGAAGGAAGCAATTGATGCACTAGAAAATCGGAGACGGCAATTTATGTCAGATGTTTCTCATGAATTAAAGACCCCGTTAACAACGATTAGCGGTGTCATAGAAGGATTAAACAATAATATGATACCAGAAAATGAGCGGGAGAAAGGTCTGAAATTAATTAGCCATGAGGCAAAAAGACTTATCCGATTAGTAAATGAGAATCTTGATTATGATAAAATACGTTCCAACCAAATTGTACTGATGAAGGAGTTTATTTCCCTCCAAGAAGTATTAGAAATAATTGATGACCAGCTGTCTATTTTAGCAGAGGAGAAAGGGGTTAAAATCCACATTGATGTGGGTAGTGATGCTGTGATTTATGCTGATTATGATCGGCTTATCCAGATCATTATGAACATCACGAAAAACAGCATACAGTTTACCGAGAACGGAAATATATGGTTAAGAGGACGAACGGAAGCAAGCAAAACAATCATAGAGGTAAAAGATACTGGAATTGGTATAGATGCACACGAAATAGAAAACATTTGGAAAAGGTTTTATAAAGCGGATCTCTCTAGAACCAATAACCCTTACGGCGAATTTGGACTTGGTTTATCTATTGTTAAGCAATTAGTTCAGTTCCATGAAGGGAATATTCAAGTGTCGAGCGAAAAAGGGAAAGGCACTACCTTTACTCTTTTCTTCCCTCTTCCAGAAGAAAAGTAACAGAGCTTTCATGCCTTGTATAAAATAGGTTGAGGGAATAAAATGTTCTAAAATTCTTCTATGTCTTTTCAAACTTTGTTCATAATTTATTCATATATGATGGTTACTATGTATGTATAAACAAATTATTAGAAATGAAAAGAAAAGTAATGAACTGAAATATATGTTGATACTTGTTAATAGGAGGAACAAATAATGAGTGATTTGGAAAAAAGAAATGAATGGGAGAAAGATCGCCCTGAGGCTGCAGATACAAACCTTGGGGGAGAAGAAATATTAGAAGAGAAGGAAGACCGAACAGTTTCAGAAGATCCTGTAGTGAAAGAAGAAATAAACAAGCCTGAAGAAGCGGAATATGCTGCTGGAAAAGAAGAGCAAGTTCATCTTGAAAAAGAAGAAGAACAAGCAGAAGCCAGTTCGGAAAGAACACAATATAATACTCGAAAAGATGCTTCAAAAACAAAAGGTTTCCTTTCTTTGTTGGCAGCAGGTGTTGTCGGTTCTGCGTTAACTTTTTTTACGATTCCCCATACAGACCTTTATAATGATTCCTATGATAAGCTCGAAAAGCAGGTCGCAGAGCTATCTAATAAAGTGGAAGGTAAACAGACGGGAGCAATTACTGCCAATACAACATCGAATACAAAAACTAGTGATGGTACATTAGCTATTGCGGATATGGTGGAGTCATCTTCTAAAGCAATTGTAGGGATTGTAAACATGCAAAAGCAATCAAATCCATTTTCTCAGAATTCCAGTGATGTAGAATCTGGTTCTGGATCTGGTATTATCTTTAAGAAAGATAATCAATATGCATATATAGTGACAAATAACCACGTAATCGAAGGAGCAAATGCATTAGAAATCTCCCTTTATAACGGGGATAAAACGGAGGCTAAGCTAATTGGGGCAGATGCCTTAACTGATTTAGCGGTAGTAAGAATTGATGCTAAATATGCTTCTGATATTATCAATTTTGGCGATTCTTCTACATTGAGACCTGGCGATCAAGTATGGGCTATTGGTAATCCACTTGGGCAACAGCTGTCTCGAACAGTAACACAAGGTATAGTAAGTGCTGTAGATCGAAGCATTACAGTAAATACATCTGCCGGTGATTGGGAATTTAATGTTATTCAAACCGATGCAGCTATTAATCCTGGTAACAGTGGTGGAGCATTAATCAACTCAAAAGGAGAGGTAATTGGCATAAACAGTTTGAAAATCGCTGATAGTGGTGTTGAAGGACTAGGCTTTGCGATTCCAAGTAATGACTTAATTCCAATAGTTAATGAGATAATTGAGAAGGGAAAAGTAGAACGTCCATATCTTGGAGTAGGATTAGCAAGCTTAGAAGAAGTTCCTCGTATGTATTTGCAAGACCTGCCAAATAAAGTTTCAGAAGGAGTAATGATTACTAATATTGATGCTAATTCTGCCGCTGCTAAAGCTGGTTTGAAAGTTCAGGATGTTATTGTAGCCATCGATGGCAAAAAAGTAGCTAATTCAACAGATTTACGAAAATATCTATATTCAGAAGTGAAAATTGGCGATAAAGTAAAACTAGAAATTTATAGAGATGGCAAATCTCAAAAAGTGGAATTAACGTTAACAAGTAATAATACGATAAATTAATCGACAAGTTTCATGTGAAACATACGAAATTTGTCGAAAAAATTCCATCTTATTTCGTAATAGGATGGAATTTTTTTAAATCTGTTAATAATTTCGTCATAATTATATGATAATATAGTGTAAGAGTTATAATAGGGGTATGCCCGTTATATCCAAAATTTTGTGCAGAGAGGATTTTAGCTTAATATGAAAAATAAGAAGGTTCTTATTCCTATTCTAGCGGTAGTACTAGTAGCGTTAATAATAGGAGCGGTTTATCTAACACAACGAAGTAAAACAGTCGCAACGGTGGAAAACGAAAAGATTACACAAGAGCAACTAAATAAAGAGCTAAACAAACAATATGGCGCAACTGTATTAAATATGATGATCTCTAATAAAGTAGTAGATCTTGAAGCTGATAAAGCGAAAGTGAAAGTAGCGGATAAAGACGTCCAAGCAGAATTGGACAAGATGATTAAACAGTACGGTGGGCAAGAAACCTTTAATATGTTGTTAGCTCAAAATGGGATGACAGAAGATTTATTTAAAGAACAAGTGGAACAAAATCTAAAAGTAACAAAAATTCTTGAGCCGTCTATCGAAATCACAGATGATGAGATTAAAACATACTTTGAAGATAATAAAGCAAGTTTTGGCACTCCAGAGCAAGTGGAGGCAAGTCATATCTTAGTAGAAGATGAAAAAACTGCAAAAGAAGTGAAGAAGAAGTTAGACGACGGGGAAGACTTTGCTAAATTAGCTAAAGAATATTCTACTGACACTCAAACAAAAGATAAAGGTGGAGAATTAGGCTACTTTACTACAGGAAAAATGGTTGAAGCCTTTGACAAAGCGGCGTTCTCAATGAAAGTAGATGAAATTAGCGACCCAGTTAAAACAGATTTTGGATACCATATTATTAAAGTAACTGGTAAAAAAGAAGCAAAAGAAGCAACATTAGAAGATTCAAAAGCGAAAATTAAAGAAGCTTTATTAGCACAAAAGGTGCAAGAAAAAGCTGGTACTTGGTTAAATGAGGCTACTGCAAAATATAAAATTGATAATAAGTTAGAAAAAGATCAAAAAGATCAAAAAGATAAAAAGTAAATAAAAAAAGCGGATAGCAAATGCTATCTGCTTTTTTATATTCAGAATGAAGAAATAAAAAGTTAATATAAAGGAGTAATATCCACATTGGCAGGCAGCTCAAATGGATTTTTACTATTGATATGATCATAAAATAGTATTCCGTTTAAGTGATCTATTTCATGTTGAAAGACGATTGCTTCATAATCCTTTAATTTAATTTTTACTTCTTCGCCATGTATATTGTATGCTCGAACCGTTATCCTACGATAGCGTGGAACATAGCCAACAATGGATCGATCAATAGAAAGACAGCCTTCACTCTCGGGAATATAGGTCATGGCAGTAGAATGACTAATGATCTTAGGGTTGATTAACATATATTCCAATGCTTCACCGTTTTCTTGCCTCATATAACTCGCAAACATTCGTTTATTTAAGCCAATTTGGTTTGCCGATAATCCTACCCCTGCTCGTAGTTGGTATTTTTTTGACAAGATTGGATCCTGACTATTTTTCAAATATTGCAGCATGCATTGCAGCTCTTCTTTATCCTCTTCAGTAGGAGGAATAGATACTTCCTTTGTTTTTTCACGAAGGATAGGATCGCCTTCTCTCACAATATCCTCCATGGTTATAATATATTCCTTTGTAAATTTACTCATCTAATAAACTCATCTCCAGCAAATATGGTATATATGTAAAATAGCAGAAGGAGCTTTAGATGTCTAATGGTTAAGCATAAATCCTTAATTAGATAAGAAAATGGATTACAAAAAAGCAAATATTTTTAGGAAAATCTTACATATAAAACAAAGAAGAGGAAAGGCTATGAAGGTATAAATTTTACCTATTTAAATGGAAAGGAAGAGTTAGATGAAAAAAATAATGTTGCTGTTGATGCTAACTACTATAGCATTAACCAGCTTTAGTTCTTTAGCAAGTGCAACTCCATCTCCAGAGAAAAGAGAGATAACCCAAGAAGATAAACAGTTTCTAATAGAAATGGCAAGAAGTCTGGGAATAAAGACAGAAGGTAAAGACACAGCTGCGATTAAAAAAGAAATTCATGACGTATTAATAAAGAAGGAAGCACAAAAATTAGGAATAAAAACAGAGGGGAAAGATTTACAGCAAATAGCGATGGAAGTACATACTGCCCATCTTAAAGAGGAAGCAAAGTCGCTAGGAATCAGTACAGAGGGGAAAGATGCCAAAACATTAATGAAAGAAGTGTTTGAGGCGAAAATTTCGAAACAGGCAAAAGAACTGGGAATAGATACAAAAGGAAAAACAATGCAGCAGCTAGGTAAAGAAGTGCAAGAAAAAATGATTATGACTGAAGCAAAAAAGCTTAATATTCAAACGGAAGGAAAAGACTTTAAGCAAATCGCCGATGAGATAAGAGATGCACAAATTATTAAGAAAGCGAAAGAGTTGGGGATTGAGACAGAAAAGAAACAGCCAAAAGAGTTATTAAAAGAAATGATGATTAAACATCCAGAAGAAGTGAAAAAGTTAAAATTGTTTCCCTCGTATGGGGAACATTTCATGTTTAAAAAGCACTATAAATTAAACAGAGAACATTAAATATTACCTAAAAAAACACTTGAATAATTCAAGTGTTTTTTCTTTATCTCCTATTTTGTTCATTATTTAGAACAAAATAGGAGATTGGTGTATTCGAAATAGGGGAAAAGAGTCAAAAACAGCATTTACCAATAGGGGATTGATTACCAAAAAAATAGGAAAGAGGAAGAGGTGTTCAATATATTGAAATAAACCTTTTGCCCTATTAACAATTGGGATTTTGAAACGTATTATCTATTTTTAAAAAAAATAGCATAAAAGCCTGTAATTTTTATAAAGGATTAGTATGCTTAACTTAGCAGACTTAGACAGTATATATGGTTTATGGAAAATTTAGACGAAAAAGAATAGTTATGTAAGGGAAAAGAAATCTGTTAATAGCTGCAGTAAAATGGGAGCAATAGGAGGAATAAAGATTGAAGCAATATTCCAAACTACGAATTACGGAAAAAGATGAAAATATTTATAACGCACTGTGTGATTTGTATAAGGAAAAAGGGGGAAAGGTAGGGATTGGCCCTACAGAGATTGGAATAAGAGTTGGTAGAGATTCCTATGATGCTTCAGCATATTGCAATGCATCTTTAAAAAAGCTGATTCATTTTAAAAAAATTGAAAAAATAGATAACGGAAAGTATATACCACTAGCGACAGGGAAAGAAGAGTAATAAAAGGTCGCAGTTGCCTCATAAAAAATGTTGTAGAGCGGTGTTTTGTTTACAAACACTACAAGCTTTAAAACATTATGTTATGGGGCATTTTTGCTTTATAGAAATAATTTATATGAATGCTATTGGAAAATAGTTCACAGAGCGAAAAAGGGATTGAAAGTTAAAGAAATTAATGTATAATAACTGGGTATAACTAAACTTTAAGTTTAGTTATACAAAACTTTTGTGCCTTCAAGTTTACTATTTCTAAACAAAAAGTAGGTTGAATCATGGAAATTGGAAAAAAAATAAAGAATTTACGGTTGAAAAAAGGGTTAACACAAGAAGAATTAGGAGAAAGAACCGATTTAAGCAAGGGATATATATCTCAGCTAGAGAGAGACTTAAGTTCTCCTTCCATTGAGACATTCTTTGATATTTTAGAAGTGTTGGGATGTTCACCGAAAGAATTCTTCGACGATGAAGAGCGAAAGCAGAAGGTTGTTTATACAGAGGAAGATATAACAGATTTTCTTGATGAAGAGAAAGGGTATCGGATTCAATGGCTAGTTCCTGAATCAAATGAAAAAGAAATGGAACCAATACGGCTATTCTTTTCTAAAAATGGAGAATTTAAAAAATTTGAACCTTCTTTATCAGAAACATTTGCATACGTAGTAGAAGGGGAAATTCTGTTGAAATTAGGCAGACAAGAGTATCGGGCTAAAAAAGGGGAATCTATTTACTATCATGCTACAGAGGAACATCAATTAATAAATCTAGCAGATGATGTTACGGAATTAATTCTTGTAGTCACAGATTCTTATTTATAGGAAGAATTCATAAACAATAAAAAAATAAATGAAGAGGGGGATATTATGTCTGAGCAGCATATTATTCAATTTGAAAATGTAACAAAGAGCTATGATCAAGATACGACCGTTTTAGAAAATGTAAGCTTTGAAATTGAGCGAGGAAAATTTTATACATTGCTTGGTCCATCTGGCTGTGGTAAAACGACTGTTTTACGGTTAATTGCTGGATTTATGGAACCGACAGAAGGAAATATTTACTTTAACGGTAAGCTGATTAATAAAATACCAGCAAATAAAAGACAGGTAAATACCGTTTTCCAAGATTATGCGCTATTCCCCCATTTAAATGTATTTGAAAATGTGGCCTTTGGTCTTCGTATAAAAAAATGGAAGAAGCAAGTAATTGAAGAAAAAGTAAAAGAGGCTCTACGTTTTGTTAACTTGGAAGGCTATGAGAATAGAGAAATTAGTGAGATGTCTGGTGGACAGAGACAACGTGTTGCAATTGCAAGAGCTATTGTAAATGAACCAGAAATTATTCTTCTCGATGAACCATTATCTGCACTTGATTTAAAGCTTCGTACAGAAATGCAATATGAGTTAAGAGAATTACAGAGAAGATTAGGGATTACTTTTATCTTTGTGACACACGATCAGGAAGAAGCTTTGGCCATGTCAGATGAAATCTTTGTTTTAAATAAAGGACGCATTGAGCAAAGCGGAACACCAACTGACATTTATGATGAACCAATTAATCGTTTTGTAGCAGACTTTATCGGGGAATCGAATATTGTACCAGGGACGATGAAAAAAGATTTTGTTGTTCATTTTGGCAGTAAAACTTTTGATTGTGTCGATGGTGGCTTTGACGATAATGAAGCTGTTGAAGTAGTTATACGCCCGGAGGATTTAGAAATTACTTCTTTAGAAGCGGGAAAATTAAAGGTAAAGGTAGACTCTCAATTATTTAGAGGCGTACATTATGAGATTTGTGGGTATGACGAGGATGGAAATGAATGGCTTGTTCACTCTACAAAGAAAGCAACGGTAGGAACCGAAATTGGCCTTTATTTTGAACCAGAGGCTATTCATGTTATGCGCCTTGGAGAAACAGAAGAAGAGTTTGATAAACGACTAGAAGCGTATGAGGGGGCAGCCAATGAAAAGTAGTACTAAATGGTATACGGTCCCTTACTATCTTTGGATTGTACTTTTTGTTATTGCTCCAGTTGCACTTGTTGTTTATTATTCTTTCTTTGATATTGAAGGGACATTTACGTTTGAAAATTATCAGAAGTTCTTCACACCAGTTTATTTGAAAATGACGTTAAGCTCCTTTTGGTATGCTTTTTTAATAACGTTCTTTTCCTTAATTATTGCATATCCTACTGCGTATTTATTAACTAAAACGAAGCATAAGCAATTATGGCTGTTATTAATTATTTTACCATCATGGATTAATCTTCTATTAAAGGCATATGCGTTCTTGGGGATATTTGGAACACATGGTGCAGCCAATCAAATGCTCAATTTCCTTGGAATTGGGGAACAACAAATACTCTTTACAGACTTTAGCTTTCTATTTGTAAGTGTGTATATCTTTATTCCTTTTATGATTCTGCCTATTTTCAATGCATTAGAGAAGATGAATCCTAGCTTAGTTGATGCGTCCCAGGATTTAGGAGCGTCATCTTGGACGACATTTAAAAAGATTGTCTTTCCTCTAACATTAAATGGAGTAAAGTCTGGGTGCCAAGCTGTATTTATTCCAGCTCTATCCCTATTTATGATCACTCGTTTAATTGCAGGGAACCGTGTTATAACATTAGGTACTGCGATTGAACAGCATTTCCTGATTACACAAGATTGGGGAATGGGTTCGACGATAGCTGTATTTTTGATTATTAGTATGATTATCATCATGGTTCTTACGGGGAACAGAAAGAGAGGGATATAAGATGAAAAAGCTATCAAAATGGTCTGTATTGTACTTATGCATTGTTTTTATCATATTATATGCCCCTATCTTTTATTTGATTTTTTACTCGTTTAATAGCGGGGGAACCATGCATGATTTTGATACCTTTACATTTGACTGGTATAAGGAGTTGTTCCAAGATACACGATTGCTAATAATCGTTTTAAATACGATTATTATTGCTCTTTTGTCTGCAGCCGTATCAACTATTATTGGAGTACTTGGGGCTATTAGTATTTCTATGATGAGAAAAAAGGGCTTAAGGAATTCTATTTTGTCTTTAAACAATGTGCTTATTGTAAGCCCTGATGTTATTATTGGTGCTTCCTTCTTAATCTTTTTTACGATCATTGGAATTAAACTAGGATTCTTTTCGGTTCTGTTGTCACATATAGCTTTCTCAATTCCTATTGTTGTGATTATGGTTTTACCTAAGCTGGAAGAAATGAGTCCGACTTTGGTCGATGCTGCATTAGATCTTGGAGCAAGCTGGAAGGATGTATTGACAAAAGTCATTATTCCTTATATTTCACCAGGAATATTTGCTGGTTTCTTTATGGCATTAACCTATTCTTTAGATGACTTTGCTGTAACATTTTTTGTAACAGGTAATGGATTTACCACCTTATCTGTAGAGATTTATTCTTTAGCACGACGAGGGATCTCTTTAAATATTAATGCATTATCGACCTTATTATTCTTATTTACGTTGCTTCTGGTCATTGGTTACTATTTCATTACGCAACGTGTTAATAAAACTCCACAAGCGGGGGTGAGAAAATGAAGTCTCTCATTCGTGGATTAATTGTTATTTTTGCACTGTCCTTCATCCTGCTATTTATTGTTCATCAATTAAATTCAAGCAGAGGATATACGAGTGGTAAGACATTAACGGTATATAACTGGGGAGATTACATTGATGCAGACTTAATTTCTAAATTTGAAGAGGAGACAGGGATTAAGGTTATTTATGAAACCTTTGATTCCAATGAGGCAATGATGACAAAGATTCAGCAGGGAGGAACAAGCTATGATATTGCGATTCCCTCTGAATATATGATCGATAAAATGAAGGAAGAAGATTTATTAATTCCGATTGATCATTCGAAGCTTCCTAACTTGAAAAATATAGACAGTCGATTTATGGATCTTTCCTTTGATCCAGACAATAAATACTCGATTCCTTATTTCTGGGGAACAGTAGGAATTGTTTATAATCCAGCCATGCTTGATAATAAGAAAATTACTTCTTGGAATGATTTATGGGATAAGGATTTAAGAAATAAAATTATGCTGATAGATGGTGCAAGAGAAATCATGGGGATGAGCTTAAATAGCTTACATTATTCTTTAAATGATAAAAATCATGATCACTTGCGGGAAGCAAAGGAAAAATTGGATACTTTAACACCAAATGTAAAGGCAATTGTGGGCGATGAAATTCGTATGCTCATTGAAAATGAAGAAGCATCAATCGGTGTTTTATGGTCTGGAATGGCTGCTGAGATTATGTGGGAAAATGAAGATGTAGAATATGTTGTCCCAGAAGAAGGATCTAATCTATGGTTCGATAATATGGTTATTCCAAAAACAGCCAAGAATATCGATGGGGCTCATCAATTTATTAATTTTATGCTGGATGCTGAAAATGCGGCCCAAAATACAGAATATGTCGGTTATTCTACTCCTAACAAGGCAGCAATGGAATTTTTGCCAGAGGATATTACAGGGGATGAACGTTTCTATCCAGATGAAGAAATGACATCTAAATTAGAAGTATACGAAAATCTCGGTCATCGTTCTCTAGCAGAATATAATGATTTATTCTTGGAGTTTAAGATGCATCGGAAATAATGAAAACAAGACAGTTCGCTGAATTTTTAGCGGGCTGTTTTTTGTATGTAACCACCTGTTATAGAAAATACTAACGAAAAACAAGGTAGGTTATAACATGAAAAAATTAATATGCTTCTTCTGTTTTTTTACGTTTCCGCTGGGAATCTTCGCTCAGGAGGCAGCGCCATCTAAAAATCAAGTTAGAAAAGAGCTTGCCATCGTCATTGATGACTTTGGTAATAATATGAAAGGGACAGATGAGATGCTCAATCTACCTGTTCCTATTACGGTAGCGATTATGCCTTTTCTATCTACAAGTAAAGAAGATGCCATTCGTGCCCATAAAAAAGGACATGAAGTGATTGTTCATCTGCCGCTAGAGCCAAAAAAGGGAAAAAAGAGCTGGCTTGGACCAGGTGCTATCACAACAGATTTATCGGATCAAGAAATTAGAAAACGGGTAAAGGATGCGATTGAAAGTATTCCTTATGCGGTTGGAATGAATCATCATATGGGTTCAAAGGCGACAGAAGATAAAAGAGTAATGAGGATTATTCTAGAAGAATGTCGAAATCATAGTCTTTATTATTTAGACAGTAAGACAACAAGCAATAGTGTCATAAAGGAATTGGCCGAGGAAATAAATGTCCCTTATTTAGAAAATGATCTTTTTTTTGATCATATATATACAAGTCAATATATTAATAAGCAAGCTAGTCGATTAGCGAAAAAGCTAGATACAGAACAGGAATTTATTGCGATTGGCCATGTCGGAGTTTCTGGGCCAGCTGTAGTAAGTGTTTTAAAGGAGTACATTCCACTTTATCAAAAAGATGCTGATATTGTACCGCTTTCGACTCTAGTAGAAGGCTATGAACTGTTGGATACAGACATACCATAATTTATATAAGAGCAAAACCATCACGCTATACCGAATAATGAAATTGGTATATAACGCTGGTCTATACTCTCCTAATTAGATTAAACTATGAAACGGGTTTCATAACAATAGGCGTTTTGAAGATATTGTAAAAATACATCGTCTTACCTATATAGAAAAAGGACAGACGAGAATTTTTCGCCTGTCCTTTATAGCTTGGTTAGCTATTTAAAGGATTATCATCATTTGGTTTTTGAATAGAAGTTTGTTCCATTTTTCTATCCAGTTTATCCAAACGTTTTTTAGCAAATTCTTTGCCGCCAAGTCCAAAGGCAAGACCAAATGCTAGTGCAAGACCGCCAAGGATTAAGATAAAGGCAGCGTTGACAATAGAAGAAGCTACCTTTAATTGGTCAAGTGCCATAAAGACAGACAAAGTGATAATCGCATATTTTGCGATAATTGGTAACACTTTAAAGTGGCTGCCTTGTAAAACGCTGCTTAGCAGTTTCTGCACAAGATAACCTAGCCATAAGCCGACGCCAATAATGACAATAGCAGCAATCACCATTGGTAAATAAGCAATAACAGCCGTAGATAGTGTAACTAAAAATTCAAGTCCGACAATATTTAATGCTTGTACAGCTAATAAGAATACAATCAGAATTTGAACAATTGTCCCAATAATGTTTGAAATACTATTATTAGCGTTTAAGCCCATTTTTCGCACATACGTATCTAAGCTTAGTTTAACTAATAAAGTAACAACCATTTGTTTTACCCATTTTCCTATCCAAATACCAATTAAGATAAGGAAAATGGCTGTCGCAATATTAGGAATCATTGTCAGAATATCATTTAGCATGTTAATGGCTGGCTGAGAGATTCCTTGAATGTCCAATTTCTCAAGCGCTGAAATAACAGTTGGAATGAGAATAAAAATGAAAACAATGTTCCCGATAACAGAAGATAAGCTTACGTTATCAAGAAGCTTGTTAATACCTAAGCGTTTAGCTAAGGCTTCTGTGCCGATTGCTTGTAGGAAGTTTGTTAGAATCGTACGTACCATTTTTGCAACAAACCAGCCTACTAAAATGATTAATGCTGCTGCTAAAAGTTTTGGTAAGAAAGCAAGCATGTTTTGAAGCATATTAGCAAATGGTTCAGAAACACCATATAAATTAAGGGCACCTAGGATAGCAGGTAAGAATAATAAGAGTACTAAATAGAATACAATATTAGCTACTTTATCCATTATGTTTTGTGGGTTATTCTTTTCTGCAAGATTCCATTTCTGTAATCTCTCATGAACCTTTAAGGTACTTCCTGTCTTTTTAATAAGATATCTTAATCCGGAAGCAACTACCCAGGCAATTAATAGAATTAATGCTGCCTTTAAAATATTTGGTATTGCTCCTAGAATGGTGGAAAGTAGATTTACCAACGGAGATGTAATTACGGTTAAATTTAATATATTAAAGAATAGGGTAAAGACAAAAACTAATAATAGATAGAAAACAATCTTACTAATTATCTTTTCAGATGAATATTTTTTGGGTTTGCCTTCAGGGAAAATTTTCTCATCAACATTTGTTTTTTGCAGTCCTTTATAAAGGGCTTTTTCAATGATTTTTGCAATAATCCACCCGATAATTAAAACGACCACTGCTAGAATAAAATCAGGTAGCTTGTCCCAAAAGGAATTCCAATTCCAGTTATAGTACATACTCTTCACTCCTTGATTTAAATTAGGCATTTTAAAGAATGTTGTTTCGTATAGAAATGAAATAAGTTAATTTTTACATAAGTAAAATTATTTGTTCCGATGAGCTTTAGAAAATTTATACGTTTCCTATTAAAAACAACAAACTTTAATCAGCCTTAATGTATTCTACTTAATACCCAGTGAGGATAGGATTAAACGTTGGATAAAATGGAGTTTAAGGTAGGAAAGGATTAATAAAAAAAGAGAAGACTGTAATGAAAGCCTTCTCCTAAGGAGTGATTTTCTATTATGTTTTTCTAAAAAGATTATCTTAATGCTTTTTCCTCAAATTTATATAAACAGTCATTACTGCCAACCATAATGAGGATATCGCCCTGATGGATTACTTCATTTGCGGATGGAGAGACAATTGTTTCTCCTGCTCGTTGAATGCCAATAATAGTACATCCATAATTAGCACGGACATCTAAATCTAAAATTGACTTATTATGTATTTTCGGAGAAGCTACCATTTCCACAATTCCGTGTTCTTTTGAAAGCTCGATATAATCAATCATACTATCAGAAACAACATGGTGGGCAATTCTTTTTGCCATATCCTGTTCTGGATGAATGACGCGGTCAGCACCGATTTTTTCTAAAACGCGTTTATGATAGACATCGGCTGCTTTCACCCAGACCTTGCTAAGGCCCATCTCTTTTAACAGCATGGTCGTAAGGGTGCTAGACTCGACGTCATCTCCAAACGAAACAAAAGCGTGATCAAAATTCCGAATACCGATTTGCGTTAGTGATGCCTCCGTAATATTTGTCATTTGCACACAAAGGGTAGCGAAAGGTCGATATTTTTCCACTTTCTCAAGAGATTGATCAATGGCTAATACTTCCGCCCCCATTTTATGAAATTCTTCCACTAAGCTACCACCAAAGCTGCCTAATCCTATCACAACAAATTGTTTTTTCATATTTATCCTCCTAGGGATGAAAAATACATACTTTTGCCATCATTATACTTTTTTATCGAAAAGAAGGAAAATGATTTTTCTTCTTTTCAGAGATAAATAGGGAGAAGAAGCTTTAAGGGAAAATAAAAAACCACTTTTTCGTTAAGAAGACGAAAAAGTGGTTGATTCATTCCAATATTATTCAGAAAGGTATGCAGTTAACATCCATAAGTGTTTTTCAATTTTGCCAATTAAATCAATGGCTAAATCATTGGTAATCACATCTTCTAATTCATCTGCATGTGCTGCTAGTGCTTTTAATTGTGTATTAATATGGCTATAATCCTCTACTAAAGATTTCACCATATCATTTGCAGATCGTTTTTCCGTACTTTCTTGTAATGTGGAAGTTTCGATAAATTCTTTTAATGTAGAAACAGGTTTACCACCAATAGCAAGCAAGCGCTCTGCAAGTTCATCTACTGCTTCACCAGCTTCGTCATATAACTCTTCGAATTTTTCATGAAGTGTGAAGAAAAATGGTCCTTTTACATACCAGTGATGTTGATGTAGTTTTGTGTATAATACGCTCCAGTTAGCAATTTGTACGTTTAGTTCTTTTTGTAATTCTACTTTTGTTTGTAATCCCATGTTTAACAAACTCCCTTCGACTGATTATATATTAATTATAACAAATTCTAAATTAAAATCAATACTTATTTATAATTATTTTAATTTAGTTTTTATTACAATCAGATAAAACATAGTCATCTTTTTGCTGCTAAAATTTCTTTATAGTTTTTGTTGTTCTATTAAAATATATACCCTAATTACAGAGGAAAGAAAACAAAAGGGAGAAAGATTTCATCAAATGGACAAATATAAAAAAAGACTCAGCGATGCGCGGAGTCTAAATGTTCCTTATAATTAGAAAGAAAGAGATTTAGAAGAAAACATATAAGACTTATGGTGATAACGAATACTAAATATGAGTCCCATTGCCATTAAATTGCACATTAGAGAGCTACCCCCATAACTTATAAACGGAAGGGGAATCCCTGTTATCGGCAATAATTGTATAGTCATTCCGATATTCTCAAAAACGTGGAATGTAATCATACTAATAACCCCGACACTTATATAAATACTGTAGGGATTGGCTGTTTGCAATGCAGTTCGAACTAGGTGGAATATTAAAAGAAAATAAAGAATAATGACAATACTGCCCCCAATAAATCCGTACTCCTCCCCAATAATCGTAAAAATAAAGTCTGTATGTCTTTCGGGAATATACACTTCCTCTTTTCCTAAGCCTTTACCACTAATAAGTCCAGAGCCTATCGCCATCAGCGATTTGACTAACTGCAAGCCATCATCGCCAGCATTATGAGGATCTAGCCAGGAATTAACACGAGCGAATTGATAGGGATCCACTCCTAGATATTTTTCTAATAGTTCTCTTCCGAAGATAGCTAAGTATAAAACAATGGAACCAAATGCAGCAGCAGCACCATATAAAGGAATGAGCAGTTTCCATGAAATTCCTGATACTAGCATCATTCCAATTAATATAGCCATTAACACGAGTGTAGTCCCAAAATCCTGCAAAATGACTAATGCTATTGGAACACCAGCTACGATCGCCAGTTTACACATCAAAATAAAATCTGTTCGCAGAGATTTATGAATGGTTTTGACATTATGATTATTTATAACTTTAGCAATCGCTAAAATATAAAAGACCTTCATATATTCAGACGGTTGAATACTGCCAATATGGGGAATGACATACCAACTTTGCGCTCCGCCTCTGCGTGGAGTAAATGCCGTTTCTGGAGCAACTAGAAGACCGATTAATAAAACGGCCCCTATTCCATACAAAATCCAAGTGATTTGTTGAATCTGCTCATTATCAAAATACATAATAATGGCAATTACAACCGCGCCAATAACATACCACATAATTTGTGATTGTAAGTAAGCAGCGTTCGCGCTGTATATAGCAATACTGCTAACTAGACAAAATAACATAAGCAAAAGACATAATGTCCAATCAAATCTTTCAGAAAAAACATTTCTTGTTCTCATTTCTGCAAACCCCTAGTTCAAATTTCTTACCTATTTATATAGACGGAAATGGAAACAGAATTGTTTCCTTATTTTTCATAATCGATAAAAAAAGATAGGTGGAAAAAATAGACAGGATTTAAAAAGACTGCCTTTTGACAGACAGTCTTTTCTTTCACATTAAATGGGCAAGAAAAATTTGTGCGATTCCGAAGTAAATAAATAACGAAAATATATCATTAAGAGTTGTAATTAATGGTCCAGACGCTACTGCTGGGTCAATATTTAACTTATAAAGAATAATGGGAATAATAGTGCCGGATAGCGTTCCAATGATAAGCGTACAAATTAAAGAAAGACCAACGACTAAGCCAAGCATGAGATCGCTTTGCCAGACATAGGCAATAATCGTAATAATAACGCCGCAGGTAATCCCAATGATCAAACCAACTAATAATTCCCTAAAAATCAGTTTTGTTACAACTGCTTTATTAATCGTATTAGAAATAAGTCCGCGAACAACAACAGCTAATGATTGTGTTCCCGTGTTCCCAGTCATTCCAGAAATCATCGGCATAAAAAAAGATAATGCTACAACTTTTGTAAGAACATCCTCATAATTGCTTATAATACTGCCAGATACAACCCCAATAAAAAGCAGCAAGATTAACCAAGGAAGTCTTCTGTAGGCTGCAACAGATGCTTTTGTATCAAAGTCTATCGATTTACCTGAAGCTGAAAGCTTTTCGATATCTTCATTTGCTTCTTGAAAAACGACATCAATCATATCATCAACTGTAACAATCCCCATTAAGATATTTTCTTCATTAACAACGGGAATGGCTAAGAAATCATATTTTTGGATGGTTTGCGCTACTTCTTCTTGGTCCTGATCCACTGTTACACTAATAACCCGTTCATACATAATGTCACGAATTTTGTCCTGCGGTTCAGCAATCAAAAGATCACGATAGGAAACAACACCAACTAATTTTCTATTCTGATCAATGACGTATAAATAGCTTAATGTTTCCGCGAAATCTGCAAACGATTTTAGTTTATCGACAGCTTCACGAGTAGTGTAATAGTCACGAATCCAGACAAAACGATTCGTCATAAGACGTCCAGCAGTTTCATCTGGGTAGTTCATTAAGTTTTGTACAATAATGGATTCTTCTTTTTTCATTCCAGAAAGGAGTTCTTTAATTCTTTCTGGTGCTAGTTCATTTAAAAGGGAAGCTAGGTCATCATTGTCCATTAAATCTAGAACTTTCCCTGTTTTGTCCATTCCTAATGTATTTAGAACTTCCAGCTGTTCCTCTTTATCCAATTCCTCCAAGAGATGGGCTAATAAGTCGACTTTTAAGAAAAGCAAAAAACGAGCCCTATGCTTATCGGGGAGACTCTCATAAATTTGAGCTATATCATATGGTTGTAGCTCATCAACGATGGATTCAAATTCAGATTTTTTATTATCTTTTAGTGTCTGAATGATGTGAAGTGTGATCTGATTTTCTGTCATTTTGTGTATCATACTTCTCACTCTCCCTTCCGATGTTTATAGGCTATTATTCGACATATACCCTGTTTTATTATATGTAATTAAGTGAAAGAATGAAATGGATAAATCTTTGTAAAAAAGGAGATTTTGAGAAAAAACAGATCCCTTGAAAAAACATTGTTAAGTTTTCTGACAATTAACTTGAAAAGAATTGCCTCTCATTTAAAATAAGGGTATAACATGCATGACCGCAGGCAACTGCTGCTATTGCGCCTTTTTTTCGTATATCCTTAATAATTGGGTTAAGGGTCTCTACTGGAAACCGTAAATTTCTTGCTACGAAAAATATGCTTTGAACTAGCATATTTTTCGTAGTTTTTTTGTGTTTATACGGAAATTTAAACAAGCATGGGGGAGTTTAAATGGGAAATATGTTAATCAAAAATGCACAGATAGTGACAATGAATCAAGCAGAAGAAATTATAACCGGAGATATTTATATAGAAGGGAATATCATTAAGGAAATAGGAGAGAATCTTGAAAAAAATCACGTAGATAAAATGATTGATGCGACAAATAGAACGGTAATTCCTGGGTTTGTTCAGACTCATATTCACTTATGCCAGACACTTTTTCGCGGAAAAGGGGATGATCTTGAGCTAATGGATTGGCTTAAACAAAGGATCTGGCCACTTGAGGCTGCTCATGACGAGGAATCTATTTATTATTCCGCCATGCTTGGTATTGGAGAGCTATTGGAAAGCGGGACAACAACGATTGTTGATATGGAAACGGTTCATCATACGGAACATGCTTTTCGCGCACTTGCGAAGAGTGGAATCCGGGCTGTTTCTGGAAAGGTAATGATGGATAAAGGAGATGAAGTCCCCTTAGCATTGCAGGAATTAACAGCGGAGTCTATTCAACAGAGTGTAGATTTATTAGAAAAATGGGATGGCTTTGATAATGGAAGAATTCAATATGCCTTTTCGCCAAGATTTGTGGTTTCTTGTACGGAAGAGCTATTGAAAGAGGTGAAGATTCTTTCAGATAAATATGGTGTAAAAGTGCACACCCATGCCTCAGAAAATAAGGGAGAAATTCAAATCGTGCAAAAAGAAACAGGTATGAGGAATGTGGTGTACTTAGATCATCTCGGTTTAGCAAATGACCGCTTGATATTGGCGCATTGTATTTGGCTGGATGAAGAAGAAAAGCGGATTATTCAAGAGAAGGGTGTCCATGTTTGTCATTGTCCCGGCTCTAATTTAAAGCTAGCATCAGGGATAGCTGATACACACCATCTTACTTGCAATCATGTTTCCGTCAGTTTAGGGGCAGATGGGGCTCCGTGTAATAATAACTTGGATATGTTTAATGAAATGAGATTAGCTGCACTTATTCAAAAGCCAATACATGGACCAACAGCGATGGATGCGAGAACAGTGTTCCGCATGGCAACCTTAGGCGGAGCAAAAGCAGTCGGACTTGAAAAGGAAATTGGCAGTCTGGAAATTGGCAAGCGAGCAGATTTAGCTATTTTAAACCTGCAAAATTTTCATACCTTTCCGTCCTATGATGTTGATCCTATCTCAAGAATTGTCTATTCCGCAACACGAGCAGATGTAGAAACAACCATTATAGACGGTAGAATAGTAATGGAAAATAAAATCATGAAAACAATAGATAAAAGTATCGTGCTAAAAGAAGCGGATAAAAGTATGAAAAGATTGTTAAGCAAAACAACCATAAGTTGAGCTGGATTTGATTGACACCGTTACTAGGATTTTGGAAAATTGCGTTATTCCATTTCCTAGTACGGTGTATTTTTGTTGGGGGGAGGTAAGTGGTCGAGATTGGCTGATAAAATCAATTATTTAGCTAAAAACATTAAAATTCATCTAAAAACGACTATTACTGCCCCTTTGAACAGCACAAAATTAACTAAAATCGCTCTGATGGATGTCTCTTGGCTGAATAATCCGCAATATTAATGAATATTCCAGTTAGCTTTCTCCCTAAATGATTCACATGCCAAGTATTTACTTCCTTTTTTTTCTAAATTTTAGATTATGTAAGCTATTTTTCCTCTTTTTTGTTAAACTAAAATGGTTACAATAAGTACAACTAGATGTATGATGGATAGTATGTATAAGCAGATCATGGAATTTAAATATAATATATAAAAACAAGAGAATATTTCTTGTCATGATTTCGATAAAATGGAGTAAAGGCAATTTCGGTAACAAGAAAGTAAGCTAAAGCTCTTTAAGTTTACAAGCTAATAATGTTTGGAGGTTTACTTGATGAAAAAAGGTAATAATGATATTCGAGATGTGGTTTATATCCATCTAAATGAGAAAGAACGTTTTGTGCTTTCTTATGGTATAGAGTTTAGAGAGTTTTACAGGATTCTTGCTGATACTCTTGCCTCTATTTTGTTGTTAAAGCATCAGTTTGAAGATGGAGAATTTCATATACATACTCAGTTCGAATATGTTCCAAACAATAAATTAGCATCGTTATCGATGGAAGATGTTTATGGATATGGGGACTTTGTATGGGTCGATTTTGATGAGACGGAAACATTAGATATTTTAGAAGGGCAAACGATTGCGGAACTCTTGTATTTGGGACATAAACAGGAGCCTTTAAAAAAGCCATTTTTTCAACAATTAAACAACCAATATGCCTATTTAGCTCATGATGACGGCTGGTTTAATAAAATTTATTATAAAAACATGGAGTCCTTTTATCAATTATTTTGTGAGGTTATTGCAAATAAAGTGACAGAACTTAAATTAGAGAAAGCGTTGTTGGGAATTAAAAAGAAAAGGCTTTATCCGCCTCTTCCGAAAGAAATTGTAACAGAGTTAAAACGTTATATGAGTGAGGGCATGGTACTATCTATTGAAAAAGCCTATCAAACACGATTGAAGCTGGAGATACCAATTTGGGTTTTAGGGGATTTTGATAATATGGATGATATGTATGAAGAATATGAGAAGAACGCTAAGAAAAAAAGTGATGCTTTACTTGTTTTTGATAAAAAATTAAGAGAATGGCAATTAGCTATCGTTTAATTGGTGACGAATATGAGGGGAAAAGTAATGGTAAGCTTTCCGGCAGCATTAAAGAAAATGACGTTTGTGGAGCGCCCTAATCGGTTTATTTTACACTGTTATAATCAGGAAACAGAAGAAATAGAAAAGGTCCATTTGGCAGATCCAGGGCGGCTGATCGAACTTTTAGTTGAAGGGGCTGTGATTTATGTTCTTCCGAGCATGAATCCTAATCGGAAAACAAAGTGGACGGCTGTATATGTGGAATCAAATGGACTGCTTGTGTCAATAAATACTACGTATCCTAATAAGTTAGTCGAATTAATGTTAAAGGAAGCCATGATAGAGGAGCTTTCTACTTATCATTGGGTTAAGTCTGAATATACCTATGGTAGTTCACGATGGGATTTCTTATTAAAAGATATAAAAGGCAATCAGCTGCTTCTCGAAGTAAAGAGTGTCACCTTAGCGAGCAATGGAATTGGGATGTTTCCAGACGCTGTTACCAAAAGGGGTTCTAAGCATGTGCAAGAATTAACTGCTATTGCGAGAGAAGGAATAATAAAAACAGCTATTTTATTTGTTGTGCAGAGAGAAGATGTGGAAATAGTGACAGGAGCAGCTGCAATTGATCCAGTATTCGCAAAAAGCTTGGAAGAAGCTGCACATGCTGGGGTGCAATTATTAAGCTACACCTGCATATTGTCAGAGCAGGGAATAGCATTAGGCCATGCGGTTCCTGTCGACCCATTTTTAAAACTTTAGTAAAGGAATATATTTATTTACACATCCTTTAATTGTATAATCAGAAAAGACGAAAAATAAAATAGATAGATGATGGTGAGACTTTTGGGAAATGGTTGATGAGGAATTCTTTAGCCTTTTTACCAGAAGTCTCTTAAAAGGGAAGTTAGTGAGAATCTAACACGGTCCCGCCACTGTAAATGATTGCAGCATGGAAAAGTGCCACTGTACGGATGTATGGGAAGGCTTCATGTGGCGAAAATCATGAGTCAGGAGACCTGCCATTCTCTATACACCAAATAAACCTACGAGGATAGGGAGGTGTGGAGCACTTTGAAAATATTTTTGAAGACATCCCAACATCTCTATGGACAATGATAGAGATGTTTTTTATTTTTCCCAATATTTATTTAGGAAGGTGAACTAGATGAAAAAGTTTTATTCCATACTGTTAGCGATGCTGCTCGTTGTAGGTGTGCTTGCAGGTTGCGGAGAAACGAAGACAGAAAATAAGCATAATAAAGAACAAACTACTACTACAGAAGAGGCTAGCTTCCCTGTCACCATTAAGGATGGATTGGATCAAGAAGTTGTAATTGAGAAAAAACCAGAAAAGATAGTTTCCTTAATGCCTAGCAATACGGAAATTATATTTGCGCTTGGGCTAGGGGAGGAGTTAGTTGGAGTTAGTGACTTTGATAACTATCCAAAAGAAGCGGCAGAAAAAGAGAAGGTAGGCGGGATGGATTTTAATGTGGAGAAAATAATCTCTCTAAATCCAGATGTAGTGTTAGCACATGCATCGAGCGCCCATAATTCTACGGAAGGCTTGCAGCAAATCCGGGATGCGGGCATTGATGTTGTTGTTGTGAATGATGCCACTTCTTTTGAAGATGTTTATAAAAGCATGGACATGATTGGACAAGCCACTGGAACAGAGAAAGAGGCAAACAAGCTTGTTGCTGATATGAAAGAAAAGTTAAGTGCTATCAAGGAGAAAGCAGCAGCCATTTCCGATAGTGATAAAAAGGCAGTTTACATAGAAGTAAACGCGGAACCAAATTTATTTACGACTGGTAAAAAGACATTTATGCAAGAGATGTTAGACACTATTCGCGCAAATAATATCATTTCTGAGGAAGGCTGGATTCAAGTGGATCAAGAGGCAGTAATTGCAGCTAATCCGGATGTTATTATTACTACTTATGGTGCCTACTCAGAAAAAAGTCCAATCGAGCAAATTAGCTCGAGAAAAGGCTGGGAAAAGATAAATGCAGTAAAGGAAAAGCAAATAGTAGATGTAGATTCTGACACAGTAACTCGTTCTGGTCCTCGTTTAGTCGATGGAGTAGAGGCAGTTGCCAAAGCGGTGTACCCGGATGTTTTTAAATAAAAGAAAAGCGGCTTATGTTTATGCCGCTTTTTTTCTCCTTTTTGCGATTGTGATGGGAATATCCATTGGAACGATCTCTGTCCCTGTTTTATCAGTATTAAAAATATTTGCAAGCTACATTGGACCAGAAAGCATATTAACGAATGTCGATCCCATGCATGTTAATATAGTTCAAAATATTCGCCTCCCTAGAGTGCTTTTGGCAGGACTTGTCGGTGCCAGTCTTTCCATAGCGGGAGCTGCATTTCAGGGATTATTAAGAAATCCATTGGCAGACCCATATACACTTGGGGTTTCGTCTGGAGCATCGGTTGGAGCCGTTATTACGTTATTTTTCCACTTTACCATTCCGTTTCTTGGCGGATTGACTTTGCCATTTATGAGTGTATTATTCTCCTTTCTGACGATATTATTTGTCGTTTTTTTTGCAAAAAAAATGGACCCTGCCATGCGGGTTGAAACAATTATTTTAACGGGCATCATTATTGGTTCTTTTCTAAGTGCATTTATTTCTCTTATGATTGCATTAACAGGGAACGAACTACGCCAAATTATAGGCTGGTTACTTGGAAGTGTCTCTATGAGAGGATGGGAATACATTAAAATTATCCTGCCTTTTTTTGTAGTTGGTTCCGGTCTCCTTCTTTCGCAAGGAAAGGAATTAAATGCTTTAGCATTTGGCGAAGAAAGAGCCCAGCATTTAGGGATCCATGTACAGAGAAGAAAAATGGTTATTTTGCTGGCTGGTTCCATGTTAACAGGTGCGGCTGTTGCTGTATCTGGTACGATCGGATTTATAGGTCTTGTGATTCCACACTTTGTCCGGATTATCGTAGGTCCTGATCACAGACATTTAATGGGAGTCTCTCTTTTTGCTGGCAGTGGTTTTATGATTTTGGCTGATTTATTGGCTAGGACGATTATCTCTCCGACAGAACTCCCGATAGGGGTCATAACAGCTATAGTTGGTGCTCCAGTGTTTGCAGGATTATTACTGAGAAGAAGGAAGAGGAGTTTAAAATAATGCTGAATGTACGAAATCTCTTTTTTCAATATGAAACAAAACAAATTTTACAGAATATTTCTTTTTCTGTGAATAAAGGGGAAATGATTGGTATCCTTGGGCCAAATGGCAGTGGGAAAACGACTCTAATGAAAATTATCAGCGGTATTTTAGCCCCGCGAGAGGGACAGGTGGAGATAAAGGGCACATCCATTGACCAGTATAAAACAAAAGAATTAGCAAAGGTAGTCGCCGTGCTTTCTCAGCATGTGAATGAATCATTTTCCTATACTGTTCGAGAAATTGTATCGCTCGGGAGGTATGCACATCAATCGGGGCTGTTTCAGTCCTGGACTTCTAAAGATGAAGAAGTAATCACACGAGTAATGAAACAAACGGGGGTCTTTGTTTTTCAAGACAAGTCTATTCATGCATTGTCTGGCGGGGAAAAGCAGCGTGTTTATTTGGCTCAGGCCCTGGCACAAGAGCCAGAAATCCTTCTGTTAGATGAACCTACTAACCATTTGGATCTATCCTACCAGAAGGAGTTATTGGATAGCTTAAGAGAATGGAGCAGAGAAAAAGACCTAACAATTGTTTGTATCTTTCATGATTTAAACTTGGCAGGATTATATTGTGATCGACTCCTTTTATTACATGATGGAAAAGTAGAAGTAGATGCCTCTCCTTCTGATGTATTGCAAGAAAAAAGAGTGAAAAGAATCTATAAGACAAATGTGAAAAATACTTTTCATCCAAGCATACCAGCTTCTCAAATAGCGCTTGTGCCAAGAGAGCTAGAGAGAAAGAAAGTTCAAATAGATACAACGGCAATTACTGTTACTTCAGAAAGAGTAGAAATGAAGGCTCCTTTCCCATTATACACGCTTTCATCTGGCGTAACGGGTGCTGGGATGGGCTGGTATAAAAACTTTGTAAACCGCCATGTAGATAAGACATACCGCTGCGAGGATTACCGGAAAGACATGTACGAGTATTTGCTTCAAAATGGCTTTAGCCCACAAGAGACAGTCGGAATGATGACAGCTGTTCATACAGAAGATGCAGCCTATCAGTTATTAGAGCAAGGGGATTTCTCTGTCATGATTGTGGTAACAGGTGGAGTAGGAAATGCTGTCGATGCAGCTAAGACAAACGCGCATTCATCCTCGTTCCATCCAGGGACCATTAATACTTGGATTTTTGTCAATGGGACATTATCAGAGCAAGCCTTTTTGCAAAGTGTCATTACTGCTACCGAAGCAAAAGCAGCCGTCTTGCGTGATCGGAAAATAAAGGATATGGAAACAGGAACTATTGCAACAGGTACATCAACAGATAGTATATCGGTCGCTGCCACTCAAGTAGGAACATACCTTGAATTTGCCGGTACGATTACTTCACTTGGGAAGTGTATAGCAGAAGGGGTCTATCACTGTTTAACAAAGTCATTAGATAAAAGGGATAGGAGGCTGGCAGCTAAATGATCGGTCATTTAATCAGCATTACCATTGCGATTATTTTAGATAAGTTGATTGGGGATCCTCCAAGCTGGCCACATCCTGTGAAAGGGATGGGAAAGTTAATTTCCTATTTAGATCAAAGATTAAATAAGGGGAGAAAACGGCAGTTAAAAGGATTATGGATGCTCATGAGTGTTTTAGTGCTTACCTTTTTGCTTAGCTGTTTCCTTGTTTATATTAGCTATCAGCTTCATTGGTGGATCGGCGTAATAATAGAAGCTCTACTTATCGCCACAACCATTGCCCAGAAGAGTCTGAAGGATGCTGCGATAGAGGTCTATGAACCATTGCGGGCTAATGATCTAGTGCTGGCAAGAAGAAAGCTGTCTTATATTGTGGGAAGAGATACAGAGCAGTTAGAGGAAAAAGAAATTGTCCGGGCAACGGTAGAGACTGTGGCAGAAAACACTAGTGATGGCATTACAGCTCCACTGTTTTGGGCATTTATTGGTGGTGCTCCTTTCAGTCTTGTATATAGGGCCATTAATACATGTGACAGCATGGTTGGTTATAAGAATGATAAATATAGAGAATTCGGGTATTATGCTGCGAAATGTGATGATATTGTTAACTACTTGCCGAGTCGAATAACAGCAATGCTTTTGCTTTTGGTTAGTCGTACTCCTTTCCATTCGAAAAAGGAAGCCTGGAAGCTGCTATTCCAAGATGCGAAGAAGCATCCATCTCCAAACAGCGGCTGGGGGGAAGCAGTAACTGCTATTCTCCTTGGCATACAGCTCGGTGGGATTAATTATTATCGAGGACAGAAATCAGATCGGGCTAGAATGGGAACAGCACTGCAGCCTTTAGGAAAGAAACATATTATCGAGTCGACTAAAATTGCTAATAAAGCAGTTGTTTACTTCTATCTTTTTTTATTTATAGGAGGAATTGGATTTGAACTGGCCAATGCATGGAGCTAATCCCCAGTATATATATGAAAAGACAAATCTAGAAATGCCAGTGGATGCAATTGATTTTAGTGCAAATATTAATCCATTAGGACCTCCGCCGATTTTATTAAAGAAGTGGAATGACCTTTTTCAGACCGTTCATCTTTATCCAGATCCTTTTGCAAGTCGCCTAAAAGAAAAAATTTCAAACCACTATGGAATTCCTTCCAAGCAGCTTTTGATTGGAAATGGAGCTGCGGAAATCATTTCCTTATTAGGGAGAATTCTGACGGGAAAAAAGGTATTGCTTCTTCAGCCAGCCTTTTCTGAATATGAAGAAGTGTGCCGGATTAATAATTGCGACATCTATCATTATTATTTATTCGCAGAAACAGGATGGGAGCTGTCTCCCGCTAAATTGGAAAAGGCTATTCGTCAAGTCGATGCTGTATTTTTATGTAATCCTAATAATCCAACAGGGATATTTTATCCGAAGAAATTAGTAGAAGAGTTATTGGATATTTGTATGCAAAACGATTGTTCCGTTGTTCTAGATGAAGCTTTCTATGATTTTGTAGTTGGATATGAGGATATGCTTCCGCTCTTAAAAAATTACCCAAATCTCATTATTTTACGTTCTTTAACTAAAATGTACAGTATACCAGGAATACGCCTAGGCTACGTATTAGCATCAGAAGAACTAATTGCACAACTGCAGCATTTGCAAACACAATGGAGTATAAACGGAATTGCTTTAAAGGCTGGCGAGTTATTAATAGAGCAGGAGGAGTTTCTAAAAAAAACGCAAAGCTATATAGAAGAGGAGAAGAAAAAGCTATTTTCCTTCTTTAAGAATGAATATTTTGCGTACTCCAACTCTGCTGCTAATTATTACTTGTTAAAGGATCCAAGGTTAACGGATCAAAAGGAATTCCTTACTTTCCTGCTAAACAATGGCATCATTGCAAGACATACATATAATTATCCAAGTTTAGAAGGAAGCTGGCTGCGGTTTGCGATTAAAAGCATGGAACAGAATCAGCGATTGCGGGGAGTGTTAACTAAATGGAAACAAAATCATCCATCATCTTTGTAACTGGTGGCGTGAGAAGTGGAAAATCTTCGCTTGCTGAGAGATTGGCAATCAAATATGCGCAAGATGAAAGAGCAGAATTGCATTATATCGCTACTGCTGTCATTACGGATGCTGAAATGGAAGAAAGAATTATCAGACACCAACAAAACAGAGAGGCACAAAAGGTGAAATGGAATAGCTATGAAAAGCCAGTTGATATTGGGGAGTTAGCGGCTGTCTTTACAAAAAAGGATGTTGTTTTGCTCGATTGTTTAACCGTTTTGGTCAATAATGAACTTTTTTTCCAAGATAAACAACAGGAAGGGATAGAGGGAAAGCTGAAAAAGGATCTAGTAGAACTAAGCCGAAGTTGCCGTTATCTTATCCTTGTTAGTAATGAGGTTACATATGAACCGTCTCTCGATCCAGCTGTACAGAAATATTGCAGGATTTTAAATCGGCTGCATCATTTTCTCGTACAGCATGCACATGAGGCATATCTAGTAGAAAACGGAATCGCACAACGGAAGAAGGGAGGATAAGAATGAAGGGTGTGATGATACAAGGGACTTCATCTGATGTGGGGAAAAGTCTGATTGCGACTGCTTTATGCAGAATGCTAGCAAATGAGGGAATAAAGGTAGCGCCATTTAAATCACAAAATATGTCGAACAACTCTTATGTCACAGTAGATGGAAAAGAAATTGGAAGAGCACAAGGAGTGCAGGCGGAAGCAGCAAAGATAGAGGCAACAGTTTGGATGAATCCAATTCTCCTAAAACCAAGATCTGACTTCCAATCAGAAGTTGTCCTGCTTGGAGAAGCAAGTAATACTCTTTCAGGAAGAGGGTATCGTGAACAGTTTTATGAAGAAGGCATTCGTGTTATTCAAAAAAGTCTTCATTACCTGCAAAGGAATTATGAGATGGTAATCATGGAAGGGGCGGGAAGTCCAGTAGAAATAAATTTAAAAGATAGAGAGCTTGTAAATATGAAGGTGGCAGCAATGGCTGACATCCCGGTTATTCTCGTTGCTGATATTGATCGCGGCGGTGTGTTTGCGAGTATTGTTGGTACCCTCTCCTTATTTTCAGAAGAGGAACGAAGCAGGGTAAAGGGGATTATTATTAATAAATTTCGCGGTGATGTCACGCTTTTTGAAGATGGTGTGCAATGGCTGAAGGAGAAGACCGGCATCCCCGTTCTCGGAGTCCTTCCTTTTATTCATAACCATATGATTGAAGGAGAGGACTCCTTGTCTATACGGGAGAAAAGAATAGCAACTTCACAAAAAGTGCTTGATTTAGCAGTAGTAAACAATCGTTATATGTCTAATTTTACGGATATAGAACCATTTTTCCTAGAGGAAGATGTTACTATCCGTCTGATTGATAAAGGCGAAGATTTAGGAAATCCAGATGCAGTCATTATTCCAGGTACAAAAAGTACGATAGAGGGTTTAAGAGAAATGAAAAGCAATGGATTAGATGTCCGGCTTAAGCGCTATTATAAAGAAGGCGGCAGAGTAATAGGTTTATGTGGAGGCTATCAAATGCTGTGTTCTGTCTTATTGGATCCGTATGGAGCTGATACTGGAATCGCAGGCGAAGAAATAGAAGGGCTGGGGCTTATACCTGCAAAGACGGTATTTGAACAGAAAAAAGAAACAATTCGCGTGGAAGGTAGTTATCATCCCTTTACAAAGCTATCCTCAGAAAAAATAGAGGGGTATGAGATTCATTTAGGTAAAACAGAGTATGAGAATTCTGCCGAAAGATGTCCGTTTCTATTACTTAATAATAGGGATGAGGGTTATTATCGAGAAGACGGAAAATTGATAGGAACCTATATGCATCATCTTTTCTACAACGATGTGTTTCGTAATACATGGTTAAATCAGATACGACTGCAAAAGGGCATGGCAGAAAGAAAAACACTGTTTATGCGAGAGCAAAAGGATAAACGCTTTGATGCGCTTGCTGATGAGATGAAGAGACATCTTGATTGGGAGAAAATATGGGAAATCCTTCAAGCTGGTGATGACCAATGAAAAAATGGTGTATTGGTCTTTTAGTAAATATACAGTTCTTTACGGCAATACCAGTGAGAAAGGTGCTGCCGATGGAAGGGGAGTTTCTGCAGAAAAGTATAAAAACATTCCCTTTGCTAGGCCTTTTCCAAGGCTTTATTTATATGGGGATTTTCTTTTTGCTAAATGAATATACTCCATTTACAGCTCTCGCCGTTGCTTTTATTGTTTGGATCAGTACGATTTTATTAACAGGCGGACTTCATTTAGATGGCTGGATGGATGCAAGTGATGCTTATTTTTCTTATCAAGATGCAAAAAAAAGATTAGAAATTATGAAAGATCCTCATGTCGGTGCCTTTGGTGTTTTGTCTGTCATTCTTTTATTGAGTACGAAGTTTTTTTTTATCTATGAAATCGTGACACATATGCAAGAATTCACCTATTTTTTTGTGATGCTCTTGCCATTCTTTTCTAAAGCGGTAATGGGCTGGAGCTTACTATTTGTTCAAGAGGCAAAAAGGGACGGACTCGGCGCATACTTTAAAAAGTCTGTCCAAGGGCAGCGCATGTTTTTTTATAGTGGATATATTGCAGCTGTTTTGCTAGTTTTCTTGTTATTGTTTCCCAAATGGCTGCCATTATTCTTTTTGTTTCTTTTCGTGAGCATCGGCTGCTACTTATTATTCAGCCGATTTATGAAACAGGCTTTTGGTGGATTAACAGGTGACTTATTAGGTGCAAGTGTAGAAGGGACGGAAATGGCACTATGGGCGACACTATGGTTATTGCATTACTTCGTCATGGGCTAACGGCTGCAAATGAACGAAAGGCATATATTGGCTGGACGGATGCGCCTTTAAGTGGAAAGGGAAGAAATATGTTTTATGAAAAAGGAAGGCCAGTGTCTAAATATGACTGGATAAGTACAAGTGATTTATTGCGGACGAAAGAGACAGCAGCATATTGGTTTCCTGAACAGATTCTGCACAGTGTTTCTGCTTTTCGTGAAATAAATTTTGGGGATTGGGAAGGAAAAACATACGAACAATTAAAAGAGTTACCTGAATATTGCAAATGGTTAAATGCTCCATTTACTAATGCTCCAACAAATGGAGAATCTTTTGCAGAGCTGATAGAGCGAGTGGATAGGGGCTGGAATCACTTAATTAAACAGAGTACTCGAAATAATAGAATGGCGGTAGTTACACATGGCGGTGTCATTCGATACTTGCTTAGTAAATATGGTGTAACAGAAAGGGATTTTTGGGATTATACGATTTCTCCTGGTGAAGGTATCGAGTTAATTTGGTCCCACAAAGAAAGTTTTAGGAGGAAGGAAAGATGCACTTTATTACAGGAGGTAGCTTTCACGGGAAAAAAAGCTGGACAGTAACATTTGCAAGAGAGCAGGGATTTACAGAAGGAAAGGTTCTCCGTCTATTTGATGAAAAGGAAATAAACATGGCAAATAATGAGAAGGGTTCTTTCTATAGGATAGAAGGACTAGAGTGGATGATCAAAAATCGTCTGCAGGAAGAAACATTGGAGCAAACAGTCGATTATATAGAAAAACTAGTGGAAGCTTTGCTTCAATGGGAAAGAGAAGAGAATAATCGCTGCGTGTTTATAATTGGCAGTGATATTACAAAAGGCGTTGTTCCGATTGATAGAAGAGATCGCTTGTGGCGTGATGCCACAGGGCTGATCTTTCAGCGAATTGCTGCCGCTGCAGACAGAGTAGATGTTATTTGGTATGGGTTAAATGAGCGATTAAAGTAGTGATCGATCGAATGATAGGAAGCAGCAAAATGCCTATAGGCATAAAAATAAGGACAAAACAGAAAGAGGGGGAGAAAATGCGTATCTATACAAAAACAGGTGATAGCGGGGAAACGAGTATTATAGGAGGGAGAGTATCAAAGGATGATATTCGAGTAGAAGCCTATGGAACGGTCGATGAGTTGAATTCTTTTGTCGGGCTAATTGTTGCGCAATTAACAGGGGAACAATTTGCTGATATTAAGGAAGATTTAGAGAAAATCCAGCATGAATTATTTGATTGTGGCGGGGATTTAGCTAGTATTTCGACGAGAAGACAACTAAAGTTAACAGCATCTGCTATCACTTATTTAGAGGACAGAATTGATAATTTTATGGAGGAGACACCAGATTTGGAGCGCTTTATCCTGCCTGGAGGGACAGAAGCGGCAGCTACTGTTCATATTGCACGAACGGTGACAAGAAGAGCGGAACGCTTAGTCGTGACATTAATGAAGACAATGGAAGACATTCCAGAAATGCCCTTAAAATATTTAAATAGACTTTCTGATTACTTTTTTGCACTGGCGAGGGTAATAAATTTCCGAAGCAATGTGGCAGATATCGAGTATATTCGAAGCGCAAAAGTATTTCGAACAAGTAAAAAGGGAGAGCGAAATGAACGCGAAGAAAATTAATGTCCTTGCTATTTTTATTGCTATATCAGTTATTGGGGCTTTTATAAAAATACCAAGTTTTATTGGAAGTGTTGCCCTTGATAGTTCTCCAAGTCTTATTGCTGGAGCACTTTTAGGCGGGCTAGCTGGAGGAATAGTTGCAGCCCTCGGTCACCTTGTTTCTGCATATTTAGGCGGGCTGCCACTAGGCATGCTTCATCTCTTTATCGCAGTAGAAATGTTTCTGCTTGTTTTTACTTTTTCAAAAATCTATCAAACTGGAAATAGCATAATCTCCATATTGTTCTTTGTGTTAGGAAATGGTGTAATACTTCCACTTCCTTTTTTATATCTAATGGGAAAGGGCTTTTACATTTCGATGGTTCCAGTACTGCTGATAGGAGCTGTATTGAACTGCATTATTGCCCAGTTGTTAATGCCAAGGCTTACAGTTTTTCTTAAAGAGTGGAGAGTGGTCAAGCAGTGAGAGATGTACAAGTCGTACCGTGGAATCAGAAAGAAGAGCTGATTATTAGTGCGGATAATAGTGGAGGAATTGGGCAGAAAGAAGCCGATCAACTTTCCGTCCCTTATGATATTGTTTCCTATTTTTCCTTTCGTGTAGCGGTTATGGAATGTATGGCAGCGGGGGGAGTACCGTTCTCGGTAATCCTGCAGAATTTTTGTGGAGACGATGCTTGGGCTTCCCTTTTGGCAGGTATATATAAAGGAATAGAGGAGCTTGGATTAGAGAGGGAAATTGGAATAACAGGAAGCACAGAAAGCAATTTTTCTCTCCGTGAATCAGCAATAGGACTCACAGTCCTTGGAAAAAGAACTGCAGATTCACAGAATGCCACTATTATCAATGGAAAAATGGCTGTAATAGGCAGTCCTCTTGTTGGAGAAGAAGTGATTCGACAAGAAGAAAATGTAGTGCCTTTAGCAGTATTTTTCCGAGTGGCGAAAGTAGATAGATGTCGAATTCAGCCTGTTGGATCAAAGGGGATTCTTTATGAATTGGGGCAGCTAAAGGGCGATTTGATTCAAGAGGAAGAAGTGCAGTGTTCTGTAGATCTTTTAAAATCCGCTGGTCCAGCTACATGCTTTATTGTTGAATATGAAAAGGAAGTAGAGGCAGAAATAAAAAGACTAACGAGGGGCTTTTTTCAAGAAGTGCAAGTTACTTCGAGATAAGAGAAAAGCACAAAGTGGTTTTTTCTTTCTTTAGGAGATATTTAAATAAATAAGCTTCCATTTTTCCCTTTTTTCATATTGTATTAAGAGTTAAAATGGAAAAGGATTAATAGGCACTATTACAGGAATATGTGTTTTCGATTAAATTATTATTTGACTCACATGTTTTATTTTTAAAGGTATGATTCTAGTGGTAGAATAAACAAGTGCATTGATTAAATGGAGGTATACTCATAATGAAAAAGAAACTGGGATTATTATATGGCGGTAAATCAGCTGAACATAAAGTTAGCATGCAAACAGCATTGGCTGTAATTAAAGCACTAGATACAGATAAATATGATATTCACCCAATTTACATATCAGAGAGCGGTGAATGGGTTCGTGGTCCTCAATTAATGGGACCAGTTGAAAATGTAAAAGAGCTTGCGTTTAACACACAGGAGCAAATCGGCTCGAATGCCCTTTCTACTACACTCTTTCAAGCGAATGACGAAGCTTCCTTAGATGTTATTTTTCCACTGCTTCATGGACCAAATGGAGAAGATGGAACAGTACAAGGATTGTTAGAACTTCTTAACCTTCCTTATGTTGGGAATGGTGTTCTAGCCTCTTCAGCTGGAATGGATAAAGTAATTATGAAAAACATCTTTGAAGTAGCTGGATTAAATCAAGTGAAATACAATTCTTTTATCCGCAGTGACTGGCAAAGTGATAGGGATGCAGCCTATGAACGTGTAGAAAAAGAATTAGGTTTCCCTTGTTTTGTTAAGCCTGCTAATCTTGGTTCAAGTGTAGGGATAAGTAAATGTACAACAAGAGAAGAGCTAGAAACAGCCTTTATTGAAGCATTCCAATTTGACCGCAAGATTATTGTAGAAGAAGGCTTAACAGCAAGAGAAATTGAAGTAGGGGTACTAGGAAACGACCATCCTGAAGTTTCTGTAGCTGGTGAGATTGTTCCGAAAAAAGATTTCTATGATTATAAAGCAAAATATGAAGATGGAGATACAGCTTTAATTATTCCTGCAGACGTGACAGATATGGAGTATGCAGCGATTAAAGAAGATGCTATTAAAGCATTTAAAGCACTTGATTGTTCTGGCCTAGTCCGTGCAGATTTCTTTCTGACAAAAGAAGGAAAAGTTTATATTAACGAAGTGAATACAATGCCTGGATTTACACCATTCAGTATGTTCCCGTTATTATGGAAACACACAGGTTTAGAATATGATGCACTCATCAATAAATTAGTGGATCTAGCTGTGGAAAGACACACTGAAAAGCAAAGTATTAAATATACGATTTAAAAAGAAGAACATAAAAGGAGAGGTGAGAAAAATGCCTCTTCTTTTGTTCCATCCAATGAAAGTTTTTTAGTAGAGAAGGGCAGTAGTCTCCGCTCATTTTTAAAGGAGGTTTTATTTTGATTAAGCGTACATATGCAGAAATTGCTTCAATGTCAAGCAGTACTCGTTTTTTTGAGCAATATAATGAGGTGCTTATTAGCGGGGTAACCATTGATTCGAGAAAAATAGAAGCAGGACAATTATTCATCCCTTTTAAAGGAGAAAGGACGGATGGGCATGAATATGTCGCAGATGCAATTAAACAAGGCGCTGCTGCGGCATTTTGGCAAAAGGATGTCCCGAATCCGCCTGAGAATCTCCCTCTTATCTTTGTGGACGATTCGTTAACAGCGATTCAAACGCTTGCTAAAAGCTATTTACAGCAATTGAAGGTTAAAATTGTGGGAATAACAGGAAGTAACGGAAAAACATCTACGAAGGATATGACAACAAGTCTTCTTTCTTTAAAATATAAAGTGCAAAAAACAGAAGGCAATTATAATAATCATCTTGGTCTTCCTTTAACTGTACTTGGTTTAGAGGAAGATACAGATATTGCTGTGCTCGAAATGGGCATGAGCAGTCGTGGAGAAATCGACTTTTTGAGCCGGTTAGCAGAACCAGATATTGCTGTAATTACGAATATCGGGGAGTCTCATATGCAAGATCTCGGATCAAGAGAAGGGATTGCAGAGGCGAAGTTAGAAATCTTAAATGGATTGAAGGAGAAAGGACGATTTGTTTACTTTGGAGATGAACCTCTTCTTTCAACGCGTGTTAAAGACAGGAACCTGGATATGAAAACCTTTGGAATGGATCCTGCCAATGATTTATACCCATATGAAATAAAGGCACTTGAAAATGGCAGTGTTTTTCAAATTAATAAAGCGGCAGAACCATTTGAATTGCCTGTTTTAGGAAATCATAATATTTTAAATGCGTTGGCAGCAATGCTAGTGGCAGAGTATTTTGAAATTCCTTATGAAGAGATGAATAAAGGTCTTCAATCGCTAAAACTGACAAATATGCGCATGGAGTTAGTCGAAGGGCAGTTAGGTGTGAAAGTTATTAATGATGCATACAATGCCAGTCCTACTTCTATGCTTGCAGCTATTGATGTGTTAAAGAAGCTGCCAGGTTATAAGCAAAAAATTGCAGTTCTTGGAGATATGCTAGAGTTAGGAGACCAAGAAGAAGCTTTTCATTATGAGATGGGAGAGCATTTAGAAGGAGTCGATTACGTTTTAACATATGGAAAGCTGGGTAATTTCATTGCAGAAGGTGCAAAAACAGTTCTTCCTGAAGATCATGTTTTTTCTTTCCAAGAAAAAGAGCCATTAATAGAAACTTTACTGCCTTTTCTAAATAAAGAAACAGTAATTTTAGTCAAAGCTTCTAGAGGAATGAAGTTAGAGGAAATCGTTAAGGCAATACAATAATAGAAGGAGGCCAGCCTATTTGAAAAACGAAAAACGTTTTCCTTGTAGGTTCGGCTTTTTTTAGAGTGGATAGTTAAGAAATGTATATAAAAAATGAATTACTCTTATAGTGTAAAATATCTCTAAAAGGAGGGGGAGTAAATGACAGCGTGTTTATGTATACATGGATTTACAGGTTCTCCAATGGAGGTAGAACCACTAGCTGAATATATCCAGAACTATACCAATTGGGAGTGTATGGTTCCAACACTTCCTGGGCATGGCGATCAATTAAGATTAAAAGGGATTATATATAATGAGTGGATCCAATATGCGGAAGAAGCGCTAAAGGATTTATTAAAAAGACACGACACAGTATATGTTGTCGGTTTTTCCATGGGTGGATTAATAGCAAGCTATTTAGCAGCAAAGTATCCGATTAAGAAATTAATTCTCTTAAGTGCAGCAGCCTATTATGTAAATTTAATCCAGCTTCAAAAGGATATAAGAATAATTTGTGCTGATTTTTTTCGAGGGAAAATTAGAGAGAATGAGCAATTTATCCGCTATATGAACAAAATTAAAAGTACTCCTTTAGCCGCTGCCATTCAGTTTAGGAAGCTTGTGCAATATGTAAAACCATTGTTAGCTAACATTCAAGTGCCTACATTGATTGCCCAAGGGGAGAAGGATGGAATTGTCCCATTGAAGAGTGCAACCTATTTGTATAATACAATTCGTGCAGAAAATAAGAAGATCTTATACGTGCAGGAATCCAAGCACTTAATTTGTCATTGTGAGAAAAGAGAAGCATTATTTCAAGAAATAATAACATTCCTCAAGGCGCCCTCATAAGTTAAAAGTAACCCTATATAATCGTATAGATTTAAGGTTGATTGGAAAGAGTAAAGGAAGGGAGGTTCGGCCAATTTTGGTCTTTACTTAAAAGATCACTTTGTGTCAAAACGGCTATAAAAGAACGTAAGGGGCTCTTTATTCCGCATAAAGCGTTTACATTGTAAAAATGGTAAAAACACGTATAAAACCTAGATTTTCAGCTGCCCAATTTATTGCAAAGCGTATATCTTAATGATAATATTATTTTAAAAAGTAGGGTGACAAACTTAACATTTTGGGCATAATGTTAGAGAAAAAAACCTCTTTGTAAACGATAAATTAGTCAAATAGAGAGAAATGAATGGAAGAAGAATTCCGAGAAAATGAATTCTTTTGTTTAGGAAGGGAATAACCATTGTTCTTTGTATTTGGCTAACTTTTCTAGATTAGCTGATTTGGTTTTAAGCTCCGTGAAAAAATCATGTTTTTTCGGGCGTGAATTTTGAAGATTCTCATTTTGGAGAAACAGACTAATCATTAAGTGGTAACAGAGCTATTATAAAAATAAATAGAAGTCATTTGAAATTTCCTCCTATTTATAACTAAGTTAAATAGTATCTCATAACTAATAAGACTTAAATATTTTGCATATACCCTCATCATTCTCCTGATAAAGGTTGTAAGGCTATTGAAACCAACAATAACTTTCATCATTTATATATAACGAGCATCATTATCTTTTTAATTGTATGGGGAAGGCATAATGTGATGAATACGATATGCCATTTTAATATGTTTCATTTAGAAAAATGAGGTACATACAAATGGTTGGCATGATGGATTTATTCCATCTGTTTATGGATATTTTTTAATGACTAGAAGGAGATTGGATATATTGGTAAAGTTTCAAGATTTAGGTATTAGTCCTGCTACAATGAAAGCATTAAAAAGAATGGGGTTTGAGGAAGCGACGCCTATTCAGGCAGAAACGATTCCATTGAGCCTTCAAAATAAAGACTTAATTGGTCAAGCACAAACAGGAACAGGGAAAACAGCTGCTTTTGGAGTGCCTTTAGTTGATAAAATTGACGTAGCGAATGAAGTAATTCAAGGGATTATTATTGCTCCGACAAGAGAGCTAGCTATTCAGGTTTCAGAAGAATTATACAAAATTGGTTATGGAAAGCGTACAAGAGTATTATCAATTTTCGGTGGACAGGATATAAATCGCCAAATTCGTGCATTGAAGAAAAACCCGCATATTATTGTTGGGACGCCTGGACGTATATTAGATCATATTAATCGTAAAACACTTCGATTAGATAATGTTCAAACAGTTATATTAGACGAAGCTGATGAAATGCTAAACATGGGATTCATTGATGATATTGAAGCAATCCTTTCAAAAATTCCAACAGAAAGACAAACATTACTATTCTCTGCTACAATGCCTGGACCGATTAGAAAAATGGCAGAGCGCTTTATGAAAGATCCAGAAGTAGTTAAAGTGAAAGCAAAAGAAATGACTGTGCCGTTGATTGAACAGTATTATATCGAAACACAAGAGAAAACGAAATTTGATATTTTAACAAGATTGCTGGATATTCAATCTCCAGAGCTAGCTATTATATTCGGTCGCACGAAACGTCGTGTTGATGAGCTGTCTGAAGCATTAAATCTACGTGGTTATACAGCAGAAGGCATTCATGGAGATTTAAGCCAAGCGAAACGTATGTCTGTTCTTCGTAAGTTTAAAGAGGGAACGATTGATGTACTAGTGGCAACAGATGTAGCTGCACGTGGACTTGATATTTCCGGTGTAACACATGTTTATAACTTTGATATTCCTCAAGATCCAGAAAGCTATGTACATCGTATCGGACGTACTGGCCGTGCAGGAAAAGAAGGGGTAGCTATTACGTTTATTACGTATCGTGAAAGATCTTATCTGCAGGTTGTGGAAAAAACAACGAAGCGAAAAATGGAAAAGATGATTCCTCCAACAGTCGACCAAGCAATAGAAGGTCAGCAAAAAGCTGTTATGGAAAAAATATCACAAATTATAGAGGAAAATAATTTAGATTCTTATCGAAATGCTGCGGATGACTTATTGGAACAAAAAGATGCTTCTACTGTTGTAGCTGCAGTTCTAAAGATGCTTACAAAAGAACCAGATACAACTCCTGTTAAATTAACAGAAGAAAAGCCATTGCCAATGAAACGTGACCGCAGACCATATGATAAAAATAATGACCGTGGTGGACGCAAAAACTATAATCCACGTCAACGCCAAGGCTATGGCAGCAATAAACGTCAAGGTCAATCAGGCAATAGCTACAATAAATCAAAGTCTTACCGTTAAGCTTTGTGTTAAAAACCTCCATGAATGTCGTGGAGGTTTTTTATTTCGGGGATAGTGATAGAGAGACAGAAAAATATGAAACCACCTTATCGTATTTTCGTATATAGTTAAGAGATACAGAAAAAATTCAGAAAATAGGAGGAGTGTAATTGATAACAATACCTCAAAATAGGTTATCGAAAAAGGGGATCACTGTTTGGCGCTTAACAGGAGTTATATCTTCGCTCATTATGATGGTTATTGGTGCTGGGGTAATTACGTTTGCTATTCTTTTTGATTGGCACATACTTATAAGTATAGGAACGATAATTTATCTTCTTTTTCATATGGCTCTCACAATTGGCATCTTGCCGCCTTTAAAGTGGAAAAGATGGAGATATGAAGTAAGAGGAGATGAAATTGAAATACAGCAAGGGGTTATTGTAATAAAGCGAACGCTCATTCCAATGATTAGAGTGCAGCATGTAGATATGAAGCAAGGACCTCTATTAAGAAAGTACGAGCTTGCCACAGTGTCGATTTCTACAGCAGCAACCGTACACGAAATCCCTGTACTTCAAGTGGATGAAGCAGAAGAGATTAGACAGTATATTTCTAGCAAAGCAAAGGTGGCAGAAGAAGATGTTTAAGCAAAACAGACTTCATCCTGTTTCCATCATTTACGTTATTTTGAAGCGGTTAAGAGAGTTTATTTTTCCGTTTATTGGAATTATTGTACTTGGAGGTAAGCCTACCGAGTGGGGATTATATACAATTCTAGGAGCGTCATTCTTACTTTTGATTATTCTCATTAGCGGATTTTTGTCATGGAACTTTTTCACCTTTTATGTAATGGGAAATGAATTACGAATCGAGTATGGTGTATTTATAAAAAAGAAACGCTACATACCCTTTGAACGAATTCAAAGTATCGATTTTACAGAGGGAATTTTTCATCGTCCATTTAGTTTAGTAAAAGTAAAAATTGAAACAGCAGGTGGTGCTGAAGCTGAAGGCGAACTTACCGCTATTTCTAAAAAGGTTGCTCAAGAATTAAAAAGATATATTATTCAAAAAAAGAATGAGCAGATTGAAACGGACGAAATAATAGAAGAGGTAGAACCTGCTCAACAAGAAATCTACCGGATTTCATCTAAAAAATTAGTCGTTTTGGCGTCAACTTCGGGCGGCGTAGGTGTGATTATCTCGGCAATATTTGCTTTTATTTCACAATTTGATGATTTAATTCCGTATAAGGAAATCTACAAACATGTTCAACAAGTCATTACAAGCGGTGTAGCGTTAGTTTCTATCGTTGTTTTTGTTTTATTTGTATTGTTATGGGTTTTATCTTGGTTCATTACTATATTAAAATATGCGAATTTTACATTATCGAAGACGAAAGATGATTTGATTATTACACGTGGCCTAATTGAAAAAAAGCAGATTACTATTCCGCTGAAACGGATTCAAGCAATTAAAATAACAGAAGCGATGCTTAGACAGCCGTTTCAATTAGTTAGTGTATCTGTTATTAGCGCTGGTGGATCTTTTGATGATATAGAAGCTTCTGATGTAGTTGCCGTTCCGTTATTAAAGAAAAAGGAATTACCACTTTTATTAAAAGAAATGGTACCTGAGTATGAATGGAATGAGGAGCTGCATTCGCCGCCAAAACGATCAATTTGGAGATATATTATTAAAAATAGTTGGATAGCATTACCTGTTATTATCGCTATGATTTACTTTTTTCATGAATGGGGAGCGTTATCGTTGTTGTTATTACTAGTTTTACCATTATGGGGCTACTGGAATTATCGTTCAGCTGGATATCGTATTTCAGGTAAGCAGTTAACATTATCCTTCCGCCAATTTAATAAAACGACTTTCCTGATGAGACGAAATCGAATTCAAGCCCTTTATTACACAGAGGGATGGTGGCAGCGAAAAGGGGAGCTTGCTTCTGTACAGGGTGTTGTTCTTTCTGGTGCTGGAGGAGCCACTGGGGTAGTTACAGACCTGACCAAAGAAGATGTAGAAAAGGTATATGAATGGTATTCGCTAAGTTAAGTGAGTGTCGGATAAAGCTAAATAGCCCAACAAGCTCTAATTTAGTAGTCAAATCAATTCGGTCTATCATTTTTTTCAAAAGAAAATAAAACGGAGCAAACTGAATACACGTACACTCCTATGGGAGCTGCGAGAAAGTCCGAGACCCTGCAGGAGCATATGAGACGAAGCGGCTCGCCCCCATGGAAAGCTGAGTATATTCAGTCTGCGGGTGATGACTACACACATTCTTTCTTAAATTGAAATAAAAACTCCAAAACAAGTATACGAATTTATAAGATATATGTATACTTGTTCGGAGTTATATTTGGTCAAATTATTTATGTCTCATCTTGTTTTTGACAGAGACTGGGACAAAGCAATATATATAATGGTTATTATTGACTAACAAATCCTATAATGGCAAGACCGAAGATGATAATCCAAATGATAATAGATTTTGCTTCGGGCTTTTTTGTGCGGCGGAGCTGTTGTCGTAAATAATACCATTCTTCTTTATAACTGGTAAGTATCTTCTTTCCCTTTGATTCCGATAAACTTCCGACGATGACCCCTGTTAGAAATCCAAAAATATGGGCAACAATATTTATATTTGGCTGTAAAAAGGTCATGATTAAGCTAAGAACAGCAATGGTCGTAATAATTTGGGCGTTCCCTTGAGAAATAATGTCTTTTCGAAATACAACTAGACTAATATAATAGCCGAATAGACCAAATATTGCTCCACTAGAACCTAAGTGGACATAAGTAAGTGGTTCGATAAGAAGAGTGATAATATTTGCTGCGATACCAGTGACTAAGTAGATAAGGAGAAACTTAAATTTGCCAAGTATTCTTTCGAGTCCGGGTCCGAATAAGAAAATGCTGAAACTGTTAAATAGAAGATGGGCAAAACCTCCATGGATGAAAATAGGAGTGATTAATCGCCACCATTCTCCTTCTACTATATAAAGGTTAACACCCATCATAGTTTCTAATAAATATTTATTTGGAAAAATAGGAAGATTGGTTAATAAATAGAGAATTAGATGAATAAGTAAGATCATGGAAACGACAGGATAATACGTAATATACTCTTTAAAGCTTTCTCTTCTGGTAAACAACAGTATTTAATACCTCCTAAATAAAGCTTCTTTCTACCATAATAGCCAAAGAATAGGGAAAGATACAATATATTATGCTCACTATGAATAGAATAGAAGGAGTTGTCTTATGATTAAAGGCACGGGAATTGATATAACAGAAATAGACAGAATCGAATCTTTACTCCAAAGTAAGCCGAAGTTTGTGAAGCGCATTCTGACAGATACGGAAATGGAAAAATTTCAGCAGCTATCTGGGCATCGTAAATGTGAGTTTTTAGCAGGACGATTTGCAGCAAAAGAAGCATTTTCAAAAGCGCTAGGCACAGGGATTGGAGCGAACTTAAGCTTTTTGGATATTGAAATAGGATATGAGGAAAAAGGGAAGCCGTGTATTGTAAAGCCATTTTCAAAAGGAGTCCATTTATCTATAACTCATAGCAAACACTATGCCTTTGCCCAAGTTATTATTGAGGAATAAGGAGAGCGAGAGGGTTTTCATCGTTTTTCTTATTCTTTTGTTTGGGAGGGGGAATGGCAGGCTTTTTGAAGCGGGTCTGTTTTTGGTTTAGGCAAGGAGAAATAAACAGAAGAAATATCAACAAAAAGACTTATGATTTCAAGTAGCATATTCCCGAAGGTTGTCTCATATATTCATAGAGAAATAGGAGAGACAAGTATGGTTTCGCGGTTTCTAATAGGCAATTCCAAGAGAGAAGGAAGAGGAGTTTCTATTAGAAATGCTGTTTGCTTATTTTTCTCTCTTTCGACGTGAAATGAGAATAGGGGAGTTGAAAAAATGAACAAGAAGATTTGGTTGCTATTTGTAGGGCTAACGGTCATGCTTTTGTTAACTGCCTGCGGAACAAAATCGAAAGAAGATGTTCTGACTGATTTAAAAGAAAAGGTCGAGACAAAGGGGTATAAAGCAGACGCCGAAATGACTCTCAAGATGGGAACAGAACCACAGACTTATGAAGTGGAAGTGTGGCATAAGGACCCAAGTTTTTATCGAGTGAATTTAAAGAATTCAGCAAAAAATCAGAGCCAGATGATTTTGAAAAATGAAGAAGGCGTCTATGTATTAACGCCAGCTTTAAACAAATCCTTTAAGTTTCAAAGTGAGTGGCCGGAAAATAGTAGTCAAGCTTATCTCTATGAGTCTTTAGTGAAGGATATTGAAGAAGATAAAGAGGTGAAATTTTCTGCTACAGATAAGCATTATGTTTTTGAAACAAAAACACGCTATCAGAATAATAAAATGCTTCCAACTCAAGAGATTGCCTTCAGTAAGAAGGATCTTTCTCCTGTCAGTGTAAAAGTAAAGGATGTAGAGGGAGTAGCATTGGTTACGGTGAAGTTTTCTAATGTGAAGTTTGATGTTTCCTTTGATAAAAAGGACTTTGATTTACAAAAGAGCATGACTGCGGCTAAGATGGTAATCCCGGTTATGGGAGAAATTGAAGACAAAGACTTTACTGTGAAATATCCTGAAGAACCATTAGAAGGAGTTAGCTTGGTAGAAGAGAAAAAAATGGCTTCTGAAAACGGGAATCGTGTAATCCTCACATATGATGGAGAAAAATCTTATACGATTATTCAAGAAAAAGCAGTAGTAGCACCAGCTACAGCAGGACCAATTGTTAGTAAGGGCGATCCAGTGGATTTAGGATTTACCATTGGAGAAGTTACAGATTCTAAAGTATCATGGACGTTTGAAGGCGTCGATTATACGATTGCATCAAGTGACTTAACTCGTGATGAATTAGTTACTGTTGCGCGCTCCGTACAAGGAGAGGCAATAAAATAAGTACTACTCAGGCAGCCTTCTACAGGGGGCTGTTTTTTTATGTGGAATAATTACTTCTTCTGCTAAACTTATAAGGATAGAATTGACAAGTGGATCAATCAGTAGAATAATTTAAGGAACAAGTTTGTTAATTAAAAAGGACGTGTGTGGATTTTGAATCAAGAAGATACCTTTTATCGAGATACATGGGTGGAAATTGATCTTGATGCTATTGCATATAATGTTGGTGAATTAAGAAAAAAATTACATCCAGAAAATAAGTTAATAGCAGTAGTAAAGGCAAATGGATATGGGCATGGAGCTCTGCAAATTGCCAGAACTGCTTTACGGTCTGGTGCGAATTACTTGGCTGTAGCATTTTTAGACGAAGCAATCAGTTTAAGAAAGCAAGGAATAACAGCACCGATTCTTGTACTTGGTGCAAGTAGACCGAGAGATGTCATGACAGCGATAAAATATAAAATAACTTTAACTGTTTATTATAAAGAATGGTTAGAAGAAGCTGTCCAATTTTTAAATAAGGATGCTTCATTAACGATTCATTTAAAGTTAGATACAGGTATGGGGAGAATTGGGTTTAGAAACGAGTTGGAAATTCAATCCGTAGAAGAATTGCTGGTAAAACACCCAAATATTGTAGTCGAGGGCATTTTTACTCATTTTGCGACAGCGGATGAAAAAAACTCTTCCTACTTTGAGAGCCAAATTCAACGCTTTAAGGAATTGCTCTCTTCTTTTACAAAACTGCCTGCAATTATACATTGTAGTAATAGTGCTGCGAGTCTTTTGCATCCTGATTTACAATATAATGCTGTGCGTTTCGGTATTTCGATGTATGGATTAACACCTTCTCTTGAAATTGAACAAGATTTACCTTATCCATTACAAGAAGCCTTTTCCTTGCGGACAAAATTAGTCCAAGTGAAAAAATTAAACAAGGGCGATAAAGTAAGCTATGGAGCGACTTATGAGGCAAAAGAAGAGGAATGGATAGGGACTTTACCAATCGGTTATGCAGACGGATGGTTACGTAAACTGCAAGGTCAAGAGGTTCTCGCTGAAGGAATAAGAGCGCCGATTGTAGGGAGAATTTGCATGGATCAATGTATGATAAGGCTGCCGTTTTATTTAGAGCCAGGAACAGAAATAACGTTAATTGGGAAGCAAAGGGATGCTGAAATCTCTGTGAATGAAATTGCTGCTAAACTAGAGACGATTAATTATGAAGTCACATGTATGATTTCTACAAGAGTCCCGCGGATTTTTAAACAAAATGGAAATGTCACAGAAACAGTAAATTTCTTAATCTAGAGGAAGACAAAGCAATGGTGGTTTCGGAATCTTGCTGCCAAATGAATATTTTAAACTCAAGATCAAATAAAAGTAATGGATAAGGAAATGACTGAATACATTAATTATGGTCATAGATACCATTTGAAGATCTATTTATATGAAAAATATGGAAGAACAGCTATTATTTTTGTGAATAATTTTCGTTTTTTCTATTCTTTCATGCATAAAAGGGATAATTTTTGGCGGATAATACAGTAGAATTGCTGAATGGACTTTGCAGAAACACTTATTAGTGGTATGATTAAAAAAAGCAGAGCTAAAAATGGTGTGTAGTGATGGTGGAGGTGTATGTTTGTGTCTGAATCTAGCACAACGACAGAGATCATGATAAAATTACCAAAGCATTTGTTAACTGAATTGGACGGCTTCGTTAAGCAGGAAAATGTTAATCGTAGTGAATTTATTTATCAAGCAACGAAAATGTATCTTCGCGAACGGAAAAAGAGACATATCCGCGAATCGATGAGACGAGGATATATGGAAATGGCTAAATTAAATTTATCCATTGCATCAGAAAGCTTTCTCGCAGAATACGAGGCAGAGCATACAGTAGAACGTCTTGTAAGCGGAGGGTAATCCTTTGATTGTCAAACGTGGTGACGTTTATTTTGCAGACCTATCCCCAGTTGTTGGTTCAGAGCAAGGCGGCGTCCGTCCTGTACTTGTCATTCAAAACGACATCGGGAATCGGTTCAGTCCCACAGTCATTATTGCAGCAATTACAGCTCAGATTCAAAAGGCTAAATTGCCGACTCATGTGGAAATTGATGCGAAGCGATATGGTTTTGAAAGAGATTCGGTAATTCTTTTAGAACAAATTCGTACGATAGATAAACAGAGGCTAACGGACAAAATTACTCATCTTGATGAGGAAATGATGGAAAAAGTCGATGAAGCTCTACAAATTAGTTTAGGTCTCATTGAATTTTAAGTATAATGCGCTCATTGAAGCGCTTTTTTTTATAACCCTAACTGCAACCTTTTTGTATGTAAAAAAGCTCGTATGTCAAACTAGAAAGAACCTCCTTATTTAGTAAGGAGGTTCTTTCTAGTTTGACAGGAAATAGTGAAGCATTATTTTTACTAAATAACAAAAAAATTTCTATAATAGGTTTGAAGGATAAGGAAAATGGGAATATAGAAAAGTCATCACCTATCTTTAGTAGAAAGATGAATAAATTTTCAAGTGGAGAATATGCCCAAAAGTACCACTTGTTTTTCAATATACCCATTTTTGAAAATAAAAAGTCTCTGTTAATATGATAAAATGAAGGAAGTAACTCAGGAAAATATGGAGCAATCAAATTGGTGATTATGGATGGATTTTTTTATAATCTTTAGGTTTACCAAGTGAAGCTTCTTGCATTTATTTTAGATTTTCTTCCATCTAAATAGAGGATCCCTAACGCGGGATGGATAAGTGTGTAAAAAATATTAAAAGAAAGTTGGTTGGTTTTGGGTGAATAGAGTAAGAATACCAATATTAAAACTTTATGACTACTTACTAGTATCCATTCAATGGGAATTAGATGACCAAACAGCCCTTCAGTTTCAAGAGGATTTATTAAATAAAATCCATGAAACCAGTGCGAACGGGGTAGTTATTGATTTAACTTCTATTGATTTTATAGACTCATTTATTGCAAAAGTATTAGGTGATGTTATCGGTATGTCGAAGCTAATGGGGGCTAAGGTGGTACTGACAGGGATTCAGCCTGCTGTTGCCATCACCTTAGTAGAGCTAGGTATCAGTTTAAACGATGTTTTAACTGCCTTAGATCTAGAAAAAGGTTTGGAGAAATTACAACAGGAATTGGAGGACTGACCTATGGGAGACCAATCCTGTGTAAAAATCATAAATGAATGGGATATCGTTGCCGCTCGGCAATTAGGCAGAAACCTCGCCAAAGAGCTCGGCTTCGGTACCGTTGATCAAGCCCGTATAACTACAGCAATTAGTGAATTAGCAAGAAATATATATTTATATGCTGGTCAAGGACAGATTTGTATAGAAAAGCTTTTTGATAATGGGAAAGCTGGTTTAAAACTAATTGCGATGGATAGTGGTCCTGGAATTAAGGATATTAGACAAGTGATGCAAGATGGTTTTTCTACTTCTGGCGGGTTAGGAGCCGGATTGCCAGGTGTGAAACGTTTGATGGATGAGTTTGATATTAAAACCTCTATTGGCGATGGAACAGAAATCCAGGCGGTGAAGTGGCTAAGATAGGGGGGGAGATAATGGATTTCCGAGAAATGATGGAATCTAAATATCGAGATCTTCTTGTGAACTATATAAAAGATGAATCTGAACAAGCTCTTTATCAAGGGCAAAAGTTTAGTAGGAAATCAATTGAACAAAAAATATCACCAGAAGACATAATCAGTTTACATAAATCTATTCTGATGGATTTATATCCAGATATACCTGGATATGTAACAAAATCCTTCGATATACTTCTAGAGGTTATGATAGGCTATGGATTTGCTTATAGAGAACATCAAAGCTTGCGTCATGTTCAGCAAGAGTTAAGAAGCGAAATGGAAATAGCAGCAAATGTACAGCAAACATTATTAAGCACAGATATTCCAAAAGTCGATGGATTAGATATTGGGGCAATAAGTGTACCGGCTAAAATGATGAATGGCGATTATTATCACTTTGTTCATGATGATGATCAGATTATTAACATTGCCATTGCAGATGTGATAGGGAAGGGTATTCCTGCTGCTATGTGCATGTCGATGATTAAGTATGCGATGGACAGTCTTCCGGAAAATAGGAATAAACCAAGCAATGTTCTAGAAAATTTAAATAGGGTTGTAGAACAAAATGTAGATCCTAGTATGTTTATTACCATGTTTTACGGAGCATATGATGTGCTATCACATGTATTTCATTATGCCTCAGCTGGTCATGAGCCTGGCTTATATTATCAAGCGGAAACGAAACAGTTTAGTGAGCTGAAGACTAAGGGATTGTTGCTGGGTGTTGATAAAAGAACGAAATATCAGCAGTTTGAAAAGCAAATTTATCCAGGAGATATGATTGTTTTAATGTCAGATGGAGTAACCGAGTGTAGAACAAAGGAAGGCTTTATTGAAAAAGAAACGCTTCTTGGATACATAAGGAAACATATGCATTTAGATGCACAGAATATTGTAGAAAATGTCTTTAAGGAATTAGAAAAAATTCAAGATTTTCAATTACGTGATGATTTTACTTTAATTATTTTTAAAAGAGAAGTTTAATGGTACCTCCAATAGGGTATAAGACAATATCGTAATAATGTGAAGGTGGGTCGGGATGAATATCATAATAGATGTAAAAGAAAAAGAATTGGATGTAGAAGTTAAGGTTTCTGGTGAAATTGATGCGTATACTGCTCCGAAATTAAGGGAGCGGATTTATTCCTTCTCTGAGAAAAAAGGAATAAAAATGATAATAGATTTATCCGATGTAAATTATATGGATAGTACTGGTTTAGGTGTATTTGTAGGCATATTTAAGAATGTTCGAGCGAATAATGGTGAATTTAAGTTAGTAGGTCTATCAAGCCGCTTAATCAGATTGTTTGAAATAACCGGATTAGCAGACATTATAGACATAAATAGCAAGATAGAAGGTGGAATACAATGAGTCATTTTGAGTACATCGAAATGAAAATTCCTTCTAAACCAGAGTATGTTGGGATAATTCGCTTAACGTTGTCTGGGATTGCAAGCAGAATGGGCTTTAGCTACGATGAAATTGAAGACTTAAAGATAGCAACAAGTGAAGCCTGTACAAATGCTGTGCAACATGCGTATAAAAATAAAGACGCAGGAGAAGTTTTAGTTGGATTTCGATTATATAATGATCGATTAGAAGTCATTGTAGCCGATAATGGGAAAAGCTTTGACTTTCATTCCACTACAAAGGATCTGGGTCCGTATGAGCAGGATGAGTCGGTGGAATTTCTTCGTGAAGGAGGACTTGGCCTATACTTGATCGAAACATTAATGGATGAAGTCAAGATTCACCATAATAACGGGGTAACTGTTTTCATGACAAAATACCTCGAAGGAGAGCAGGTGGAGAGGGATGCAGAAACAATCTCAACCTAATCGCCATTTATCAAAAGAAGAAGTAAATGCTTTAATTAAAGACTTTCAAAGTACACAAAATGAGAAGGCGCAAGAAGCGCTTGTTATAAACTATCGCGATTTAGTAGAAATGCTGGCACGAAAGTATTCTAAAGGTAAAATGTTTCATGAGGATATCACACAGGTTGGAATCATTGGATTAATAGGGGCTATTCATCGCTATGATGAAAGCTTCGGAAAAAGTTTTGAAGCCTTTGCGGTTCCAACCATAATTGGAGAAATTAAACGGTTTTTAAGAGATAAAACTTGGAGTGTTCATGTACCCAGAAGAATAAAAGAGCTTGGTCCTAAAATAAAGAAGACGGTTGAGCAGCTTACTACCGATTTACAGCGTTCTCCAAAGGTGGATGAAATCGCCGATTATTTAGATGTATCTGAAGAAGAAGTGCTAGAAGCAATGGAAATGGGAAGAAGTTATCAAGCATTGTCTGTTGATCATTCGATTGAAGCAGATTCGGAAGGTGGAACTGTTACACTTCTAGATATTGTCGGAGATGTAGATCAAGGCTTTGAAAAAGTAAATCAAAAGTTAGTGCTGGAAAAAGTACTCCATGTACTAACAGAGAGAGAGAAGAGTATTATTCAATATACATACTTGGATAATCTTAGTCAGAAGGAAGCTGGAGAGAAGCTGGGGATTTCTCAGATGCATGTTTCTAGACTTCAGAGAAGAGCAATCAAAAAGCTGCAAGAAGCAATTCAGGCGGAGACCAGTAATTCGGAGTTTATCTTATGAATGAGTTGAAAGACAATAATGTTCATGTGCTTTCCTATCAGACTAGCAAGAAAGGGAAAACCCTTTGTGGAGATAGTTTCTTTTATACATCAACGGATGAATACTTTGTTTGTGTATTAGCAGATGGACTTGGCAGCGGCGAATATGCAAACGAGGCATCCGTTGCAGTTACGGAGATAATTAAAGAAAACCATGGGAAGTCTGTAGATGAATTAATGGAACTATCGAATAATGTTCTAGTCAAGAAAAGAGGAGCTGCTGTTTGTGTTTTTAAAATAAACTATGCTTCTAAGACAATTGTTTACAGTTGTGTAGGCAACATACGATTCTTTCTTTATTCTCCTTCAGGTAAACTGACATATCCACTCCCAGTAACGGGGTATTTATCAGGAAGGCCTCAACATTATCATACACAACGTTTTACTTTTGAAAATCATGCTAAATTTCTTGTTTTTTCCGATGGATTTAATATTCAAGGAATTAAAAATTTGCTAAGAGGATATTTGCCTATTAGGTCCATAGCAGATGATATTATTGGGAAATATAATAATTCTAACGATGATTCTACTTTTATACTAGGAAGCTTACTTTGAAAAGTAAGCTTTTTTTTGTTCAAAATGAAAGTTCATTCATTTAGCCGTATCCTTTGCTTCGATAGTGAAACCTATAAGCTAGTAAAATAGAAAGAGAAAGGAAGGGATGGAATTTCCTTTATGTTGATAATATGTTTTCCAAGAACCTTTTGATAAAATAGAGATAGATCAAAATAAAAGGTATTACTTCCAAGTATAAAAATAATGGAATAATAATTTACGTGATGTTCGACGGATCTAGAAAGGATAGTGAGTGTTATGGAGAAGGCTTTGGAACAGGAAAAAGGACAGAACTATTTAGCGATTATAGCAAAAGAACAGAGTGTATCAATTAAACAAGTGAAAAGCGTTATTACATTAATAGAAGATGGAAATACGGTTCCTTTTATTGCTAGATATAGAAAGGAACAAACAGGGGCACTAGATGAGGTGCAAATAAAAGATATCATTGATCGGTATACATATATTCAAAACTTAGCACAACGAAAAGAAGAAGTTATTCGTTTAATTGAGGAACAGGGGAAGCTCACAGAAGAGCTGCATAACAACATTATAAAGGCAATTAAGCTACAAGAAGTAGAAGATTTATATCGTCCGTATAAACAAAAGCGTCGAACAAAAGCAACCATTGCAAAAGAAAAAGGGCTGGAGCCTTTTGCAGAATGGTTAATTAGTAAAGAAAAGAAAAACTCTTTAGAAGAAGAAGCAAATAAATACATCTCGGAGGAAAAAGAAGTCTTATCCATTGAGGATGCAATTAATGGAGCGAAAGATATATTGGCAGAACAGATATCAGATGATGCAGAGAGCAGAAAATGGATAAGAAATAAGACAATGCTTACTGGGAAAATTCAGTCTAGCGCTAAAAAGGTAGAGAAGGACGAAAAAAATATTTATGAAATGTATTATGAATATGAAGAACCAGTAAATAAAATTGTCCCTCATCGAACTTTAGCTTTAAATAGAGGTGAAAAAGAAGATATTTTAAAAGTAGCCATCGTTGCTCCGATAGAAGTAATTACTGAATACTTGGAGAAAAAGTGGTTAACAAATGCCCAATCCCCTGAAGGATTAATCATAAAAGAAGCTATTGATGATGGCTATAAACGTCTTATTCAGCCATCCATCGAAAGGGAAATAAGAAATGAGTTAACTGAGAAAGCGGAAGAACAGGCAATACACATTTTCTCAGAGAATCTTCGCAATCTATTATTACAGCCACCCCTAAAGGGGAAAATGGTTCTTGGAGTGGATCCAGCATATCGGACAGGCTGTAAGTTAGCGGTAGTAGATGAAACAGGAAAAGTATTAGAAATAGGGGTTATCTATCCTCATCCGCCTGTATCTAAAGCAGCAGAAGCAAAAGCAAAGTTCCAAGAAATCCTAGATCGATATGATATTGAAATGGTTGCAGTAGGTAATGGTACTGCTTCAAGAGAAACGGAACAATTTGTAGCAGATATGCTAAAAAACCAAAATAAAGAAATCTATTATTTAATAGTGAATGAAGCGGGAGCGAGTGTATATTCTGCTTCAGAAATTGCTAGAGAAGAGTTCCCGGATTTCCAAGTAGAAGAAAGAAGTGCTGTATCGATAGCGAGAAGACTGCAAGATCCGCTTGCTGAATTGGTTAAAATTGATCCAAAATCCGTTGGAGTTGGTCAATATCAACATGATGTATCTCAAAAAAAATTAGCAGAATCATTGCACTTTGTAGTAGAAACAGCAGTTAACCAAGTTGGGGTTAATGTAAATACAGCATCTCCTTCTTTGTTACAATATGTTGCGGGTCTTTCCAAAGCGGTTGCTAATAATATCGTAAAGAAACGAGAAGAAGAAGGGAAATTCATAAGTCGAAAACAATTAAAGAAGATACCGCGCTTAGGTGCAAAAACATATGAGCAGGCAATTGGGTTCCTACGTGTATTGGATGGAGAGGAGCCTTTAGATAGAACGGGCATACATCCAGAGCATTACGATGAAGTAAAAAAACTCTTATCTACATTAGGATTTAAAACAAAAGATATCGGTACTACAGCTTTAAGGGAAGCATTAACAAAGGTTAATCTGAAGGAAAGTGCACAGGAACTTAATATAGGGGAATTAACGCTAAAGGATATTATTGAGGCATTAGTTCGTCCATCCCGAGATCCACGTGACGATTTAGCTGCACCATTATTAAGAAAAGATGTATTGAAACTAGAGGATCTGCAAACGGGCATGGAACTACAAGGAACGGTGCGAAATGTAGTTGATTTTGGGGCGTTTATAGATATTGGTGTAAAGCAAGATGGCTTGGTCCATATTTCGAAGCTAAGCAATAAGTTTGTTAAGCATCCCCTTGATATAGTAGGTGTGGGAGATGTTGTTACTGTTTGGGTAGACAGCGTCGACCATAACAAAGGAAGAGTTGCACTAACGATGCTAAATCCAAAAGAAGAAAAATAGCAATAAAAAGAAGCCTGCGTTGATGGAAGAGATAACGCAGGTATTCTTAGTTTATAAAGAGAAAGTGAGTTCATTTTATAATGAAAAGTTAATTAGCAGTATTTTTGCGGCAATAGTAATACCAGCATTGATTCAACAGCTTGACTTGATAGCTATTTTTTTCATAGAAAGCTTTTTTGATTTGGTTTTGTAACCAATTAGGCATTATATTCACTCCTTGTTTTTTGATTTTGGCTAGCTAAAAAAAGATAAATTTGCTTTAGCCTTTCATGCCGATAACTAAAAAAGGTAGAAAATTGCCTAGTTTAAGGTGAGATTATAGAATTATCAATTTAACATAATTACATGATTGTGTACGTTTTAGTAAGTTATAAAACTATTGTATGCTATAATGGTTTGTCTTGTTGAGGAGGAATGAGCGGTACGATGACAAATGAGGAATTACAAAAGTTAGTGGAGAATATATCGTGGGATTACTTTAAAAGAAGTTTTGAGCACAAGGCAATTTTTAATCCGCGATTAAGAACCATTGGTGGAAGATATTTGTTAAGCACTCATAATATTGAAATCAATAAAACATATTATGATCTGATGGGTTTGGATGAATTAGTAGGGATTATAAAACATGAATTATGTCATTATCATCTTCATTTATTAAACAAAGGATATCAGCACAAGGATGCCGATTTTAAATCTCTTCTAAAAATGGTAGGTGGTCCAAGATATTGTTCACCGTTACCAGTTGAAAGTAAGAGAGGGAAATCGAAGAAAATACTTATTTACTCTTGTGTTTCCTGTAAACAGCAATATACGAGAAGAAAAAGAATGGATATAAAAAAGTATGTTTGTGGGAAATGTAAGGGAAGATTAAAATTAGAAGAAGTGATTCAGATGGATAAGTAATGAAAGATGGATGGATTGTGTTTTAAAAAAAGTTTTGAAAGGTGCTTGACTTATTATTTATATGTCCTTATAATGTAAAGAGTCGACAAGAGAGCAGTTGTTATAACGCTGCTAGTGATTGTTTCTTTTGATAACAAATATGTCGATGACAATTATTCCGCAGTAGCTCAGTGGTAGAGCATTCGGCTGTTAACCGAACGGTCGTAGGTTCGAGTCCTACCTGCGGAGCCATTTTTTTGGGGAAGTACTCAAGAGGCTGAAGAGGCGCCCCTGCTAAGGGTGTAGGTCGCGTAAGCGACGCGAGGGTTCAAATCCCTCCTTCTCCGCCAGAAAGCAATTTGGTGGTATTATGGCCCGTTGGTCAAGCGGTTAAGACACCGCCCTTTCACGGCGGTAACACGGGTTCGAATCCCGTACGGGTCATTTATTATTTTATAAAAAAGTTTGGTCCGGTAGTTCAGTTGGTTAGAATGCCTGCCTGTCACGCAGGAGGTCGCGGGTTCGAGTCCCGTCCGGACCGCCATTTATATTTAATATTGGGCTATAGCCAAGCGGTAAGGCAACGGACTTTGACTCCGTCATTCGTTGGTTCGAATCCAGCTAGCCCAGCCAAGAGCCATTAGCTCAGTCGGTAGAGCATCTGACTTTTAATCAGAGGGTCGGAGGTTCGAATCCTCCATGGCTCACCATTATATATTAGAATAAGCGGGTGTGGCGGAATTGGCAGACGCACTAGACTTAGGATCTAGCGCCGCAAGGCGTGGGGGTTCGACTCCCTTCACCCGCACCATCTAATTTTGATGAACGAAACAGATTTATGAATGTACAATGGATCATCTCTTATAGTGCGGTCGTGGCGGAATGGCAGACGCGCTAGGTTGAGGGCCTAGTGGGGGTTAACCCCGTGGAGGTTCAAGTCCTCTCGGCCGCATCAAAAAAAGTGTTGACAGCCGATAAAAAATATTGTATGATTATAAAGTCGCTTTCGGAAATATGCGCCCGTAGCTCAATTGGATAGAGCGTCTGACTACGGATCAGAAGGTTATGGGTTCGACTCCTTTCGGGCGCGCCATATTCGGGAAGTAGCTCAGCTTGGTAGAGCACTTGGTTTGGGACCAAGGGGTCGCAGGTTCGAATCCTGTCTTCCCGACCATGAATGTTCGTCAAGCAAAAAAAGTATATCACTCTTATTATGCGGGTGTAGTTTAATGGTAAAACCTCAGCCTTCCAAGCTGATGTCGTGGGTTCGATTCCCATCACCCGCTCCATTTTATTTTATTGCTCTTTGAAAACTGAACAAACAAACGTCAACAATAATCGTTTTATAACGAATGTTGTAAAACAAAAAAAGTAATAAAAAGCTAGAGTTTAGCAATGAGCTAATCAACTCTTTATTGGAGAGTTTGATCCTGGCTCAGGACGAACGCTGGCGGCGTGCCTAATACATGCAAGTCGAGCGGACTTTAAAAGCTTGCTTTTAAAGTTAGCGGCGGACGGGTGAGTAACACGTGGGCAACCTGCCTGTAAGACTGGGATAACTTCGGGAAACCGGAGCTAATACCGGATAATCCTTTTCCTCTCATGAGGAAAAGCTGAAAGACGGTTTACGCTGTCACTTACAGATGGGCCCGCGGCGCATTAGCTAGTTGGTGAGGTAACGGCTCACCAAGGCGACGATGCGTAGCCGACCTGAGAGGGTGATCGGCCACACTGGGACTGAGACACGGCCCAGACTCCTACGGGAGGCAGCAGTAGGGAATCTTCCGCAATGGACGAAAGTCTGACGGAGCAACGCCGCGTGAGTGATGAAGGTTTTCGGATCGTAAAACTCTGTTGTTAGGGAAGAACAAGTACAAGAGTAACTGCTTGTACCTTGACGGTACCTAACCAGAAAGCCACGGCTAACTACGTGCCAGCAGCCGCGGTAATACGTAGGTGGCAAGCGTTGTCCGGAATTATTGGGCGTAAAGCGCGCGCAGGCGGTCCTTTAAGTCTGATGTGAAAGCCCACGGCTCAACCGTGGAGGGTCATTGGAAACTGGGGGACTTGAGTGCAGAAGAGAAGAGTGGAATTCCACGTGTAGCGGTGAAATGCGTAGAGATGTGGAGGAACACCAGTGGCGAAGGCGACTCTTTGGTCTGTAACTGACGCTGAGGCGCGAAAGCGTGGGGAGCAAACAGGATTAGATACCCTGGTAGTCCACGCCGTAAACGATGAGTGCTAAGTGTTAGAGGGTTTCCGCCCTTTAGTGCTGCAGCAAACGCATTAAGCACTCCGCCTGGGGAGTACGGCCGCAAGGCTGAAACTCAAAGGAATTGACGGGGGCCCGCACAAGCGGTGGAGCATGTGGTTTAATTCGAAGCAACGCGAAGAACCTTACCAGGTCTTGACATCCTCTGACACTCCTAGAGATAGGACGTTCCCCTTCGGGGGACAGAGTGACAGGTGGTGCATGGTTGTCGTCAGCTCGTGTCGTGAGATGTTGGGTTAAGTCCCGCAACGAGCGCAACCCTTGATCTTAGTTGCCAGCATTCAGTTGGGCACTCTAAGGTGACTGCCGGTGACAAACCGGAGGAAGGTGGGGATGACGTCAAATCATCATGCCCCTTATGACCTGGGCTACACACGTGCTACAATGGATGGTACAAAGGGCAGCAAAACCGCGAGGTCGAGCAAATCCCATAAAACCATTCTCAGTTCGGATTGTAGGCTGCAACTCGCCTACATGAAGCTGGAATCGCTAGTAATCGCGGATCAGCATGCCGCGGTGAATACGTTCCCGGGCCTTGTACACACCGCCCGTCACACCACGAGAGTTTGTAACACCCGAAGTCGGTGGGGTAACCTTTTGGAGCCAGCCGCCTAAGGTGGGATAGATGATTGGGGTGAAGTCGTAACAAGGTAGCCGTATCGGAAGGTGCGGCTGGATCACCTCCTTTCTAAGGAAAATGGAATTTACATTCCATCAAAGATTGTTGACGATTGGTTGTTCAGTTTTGAGGGAGCAATTCCTCAAAAACAGTAATAAGTTTGAGGGTAAAGAGAAACGGGTAGATCAAGGAAGCGAATGCGCGAGCACCGGAGCGTACAACAGTACGTGAGGAGCAGAGCGAAGAAGCTGACGAAGAGATGCGAAGTATATCTTTAGCCGAAATTGTTCCTTGAAAACTAGATTATGAAAAGTAAGAACCAAGAAAGAAACCGAGTAATCGCCATCTTAGATTCTCTATTTTAGAGAATTACTTCTTTGGAAAGTAATCGTATTAAACGAATACTCCTTCAAAGATTGGAGAGCAAAGAGAAGCAAGTAGGTCAAGGAAGCGATCGAACGAGCACCGGAGCGTACGACAGTACGTGAGGAGCAGAGTGAAGAAGCTGACGAAGAGATACGCCGCTTATCTTTGGTCGAAACTAAGTTAAGTTAGAAAGGGCGCACGGTGGATGCCTTGGCACTAGGAGCCGATGAAGGACGGGATTAACACCGATATGCTTTGGGGAGCTGTAAGTAAGCTTTGATCCAGAGATTTCCGAATGGGGAAACCCTCTATCCGTAATGGGATAGAATCTTTACCTGAATACATAGGGTACTGAAGGCAGACCCGGGGAACTGAAACATCTAAGTACCCGGAGGAAGAGAAAGCAAACGCGATTCCCTGAGTAGCGGCGAGCGAAACGGGATTAGCCCAAACCAAGAGGCTTGCCTCTTGGGGTTGTAGGACACTCTATATGGAGTTACAAAGGAACGGGGTAGACGAATCGATCTGGAAAGGTCAGTCGTAGAAGGTAAAAACCCTGTAGTCGAAACTTCGTTCCCTCTTGAGTGTATCCTGAGTACGGCGGGACACGAGAAATCCCGTCGGAAGCAGGGAGGACCATCTCCCAAGGCTAAATACTCCCTAGTGACCGATAGTGAACCAGTACCGTGAGGGAAAGGTGAAAAGCACCCCGGAAGGGGAGTGAAATAGATCCTGAAACCGTGTGCCTACAAGTAGTTAGAGCCCTTTTATGGGTGATAGCGTGCCTTTTGTAGAATGAACCGGCGAGTTACGATTACATGCGAGGTTAAGTTGAAGAGACGGAGCCGCAGCGAAAGCGAGTCTGAATAGGGCGAAATAGTATGTGGTTGTAGACCCGAAACCAGGTGATCTACCCATGTCCAGGGTGAAGTCCAGGTAACACTGGATGGAGGCCCGAACCCACGCACGTTGAAAAGTGCGGGGATGAGGTGTGGGTAGCGGAGAAATTCCAATCGAACTTGGAGATAGCTGGTTCTCTCCGAAATAGCTTTAGGGCTAGCCTCAAGATTTAGAGTATTGGAGGTAGAGCACTGTTTGGACTAGGGGCCCCCATCGGGTTACCGAATTCAGACAAACTCCGAATGCCAAATACTTATTCTTGGGAGTCAGACTACGAGTGATAAGATCCGTGGTCAAGAGGGAAACAGCCCAGACCACCAGCTAAGGTCCCAAAGTATACGTTAAGTGGAAAAGGATGTGGAGTTGCTTAGACAACCAGGATGTTGGCTTAGAAGCAGCCACCATTTAAAGAGTGCGTAATAGCTCACTGGTCGAGTGACTCTGCGCCGAAAATGTACCGGGGCTAAACGTATCACCGAAGCTGTGGATTGACATCTATGATGTCAGTGGTAGGAGAGCGTTCTAAGGGCGTTGAAGCTAGACCGTAAGGACTGGTGGAGCGCTTAGAAGTGAGAATGCCGGTATGAGTAGCGAAAGATGAGTGAGAATCTCATCCACCGAATGCCTAAGGTTTCCTGAGGAAGGCTCGTCCGCTCAGGGTTAGTCGGGACCTAAGCCGAGGCTGAAAAGCGTAGGCGATGGACAACAGGTTGATATTCCTGTACCACCTTTAAATCGTTTGAGCAATGGGGGGACGCAGGAGGATAGGGTAAGCGTGCTGTTGGATTAGCACGTCCAAGCAGTTAGGCTGGTAATGAGGCAAATCCCATTACCACATAAGCGGAGCTGTGACGGCGAGGGAAATATAGTACCGAAGTTCCTGATTCCACACTGCCAAGAAAAGCCTCTAGCGAGATTTAGGGTGCCCGTACCGCAAACCGACACAGGTAGGCGAGGAGAGAATCCTAAGGTGAGCGAGAGAACTCTCGTTAAGGAACTCGGCAAAATGACCCCGTAACTTCGGGAGAAGGGGTGCTCTTGCGGGTGCAAGCCTGCGAGAGCCGCAGTGAATAGGCCCAGGCGACTGTTTAGCAAAAACACAGGTCTCTGCGAAGCCGCAAGGCGAAGTATAGGGGCTGACACCTGCCCGGTGCTGGAAGGTTAAGAGGAGGGGTTAGCACGTTAGTGCGAAGCTCTGAATTGAAGCCCCAGTAAACGGCGGCCGTAACTATAACGGTCCTAAGGTAGCGAAATTCCTTGTCGGGTAAGTTCCGACCCGCACGAAAGGTGTAACGATCTGGGCACTGTCTCAACGAGAGACTCGGTGAAATTATAGTACCTGTGAAGATGCAGGTTACCCGCGACAGGACGGAAAGACCCCGTGGAGCTTTACTGCAGCCTGATATTGAATTTTGGTACAGCTTGTACAGGATAGGTAGGAGCCTTGGAAGCCGGAGCGCCAGCTTCGGTGGAGGCATTGGTGGGATACTACCCTGGCTGTATTGACATTCTAACCCGCACCCCTGATCGGGGTGGGAGACAGTGTCAGGTGGGCAGTTTGACTGGGGCGGTCGCCTCCTAAAAAGTAACGGAGGCGCCCAAAGGTTCCCTCAGAATGGTTGGAAATCATTCGTAGAGTGTAAAGGCACAAGGGAGCTTGACTGCGAGACCTACAAGTCGAGCAGGGACGAAAGTCGGGCTTAGTGATCCGGTGGTTCCGCATGGAAGGGCCATCGCTCAACGGATAAAAGCTACCCCGGGGATAACAGGCTTATCTCCCCCAAGAGTCCACATCGACGGGGAGGTTTGGCACCTCGATGTCGGCTCATCGCATCCTGGGGCTGTAGTCGGTCCCAAGGGTTGGGCTGTTCGCCCATTAAAGCGGTACGCGAGCTGGGTTCAGAACGTCGTGAGACAGTTCGGTCCCTATCCGTCGTGGGCGTAGGAAATTTGAGAGGAGCTGTCCTTAGTACGAGAGGACCGGGATGGACGCACCGCTGGTGTACCAGTTGTCTTGCCAAAGGCATCGCTGGGTAGCTATGTGCGGAAGGGATAAGTGCTGAAAGCATCTAAGCATGAAGCCCCCCTCAAGATGAGATTTCCCATAGCGCAAGCTAGTAAGATCCCTGAAAGATGATCAGGTTGATAGGTCAGAGGTGGAAGCGTGGCGACATGTGGAGCTGACTGATACTAATAGATCGAGGACTTAACTAAAATGAAAAGCGGAAACGCCTGTTTATCGGCGTTGGAGCTGGACAATACTGATTACTCATTCTTTCTTTTACTTCATAATCTAGTTTTGAGGGAATAACCTCAAAAATAAATAGTCTGGTGGCGATAGCGAGAAGGTCACACCCGTTCCCATACCGAACACGGAAGTTAAGCTTCTCAGCGCCGATGGTAGTTGGGGGTTCTCCCCCTGTGAGAGTAGGACGTCGCCAGGCTTTTATTATTTTATATCGTCGCGGGGTGGAGCAGTCTGGTAGCTCGTCGGGCTCATAACCCGAAGGTCGCAGGTTCAAATCCTGTCCCCGCAATCAAACAATGAAAAATCCTTAGGAATGAAACCTAAGGATTTTTTTGTTCGTCTAGGAATTCTTTAAATGGAGAGACTGTGGATAACTAAAAAAAAATAAAATCGCAAGATCAGAAGGTTTTCCACAAAAAACAAAAGACTACCTTTAGACTCAGTGGGTAATTGAGTATAATAAAAGATAATACCATTATTAAATTTGTATTAGGAGTAATTTATGAATAACTTTGAATGGAAGGCAGATACTGCGGAAGGAACGATTGATTTTGCTGAGCGGATTGCATGGCTTTTACAAGCAGGAGATGTAATCACTTTAGAAGGTGATTTAGGTGCTGGCAAAACAACTTTTACAAAAGGAATAGCGAAAGGGTTAGGGATAACTAAAACAGTTAATAGTCCTACCTTTACAATAATTAAAGAGTATCAAGGGAAATTGCCATTGTATCATATGGATGTTTATCGTTTAAAGGATAGCGATGAGGATTTAGGATTTGATGAGTATTTCGAGGGTGAAGGCGTTACAGTAGTGGAGTGGGCTCATTTGATTGAGGAGCAGTTACCAGTGGATTATCTGCAGATTAACTTATACTATGATAATACATCGGGAAGAAAAATTGTCTTATCACCTAAGGGCTCCCGTTATATGCAATTATGTAAGGAGTTATTTTCATGAAGATATTAGCAATAGATACATCAAATTTTGTATTAGGGGTTGCCTTATATGAGAATGGGAAGGTAATCGGGGAGTATATTACAAACCTAAAAAAGAATCATTCGATTAGAGCAATGCCAGCAATTGAACAGTTAATGAAGGACTGTGATATAAAACCAAAGGATCTTTCTAAAATTGTGGTAGCAAAAGGTCCAGGATCTTATACAGGTGTGCGTATTGGTGTTACCATTGCGAAAACGCTGGCTTGGACGTTGAACATCCCACTCGTAGGTGTTTCTAGTTTAGAAGTGCTTGCTGCATCTGTGGGAAGATACTTTGATGGATATGTTTCTCCCTTATTTGATGCGAGAAGAGGACAGATTTACACAGGACTTTATCAATTTAGCAGAAATGATATCGAGATCGTAAAAAATGATCAGTTAATCCTTTCAACTGATTGGATAGAGGAACTTGTCCCATTAAAACAGCGAATATTGTTTGTAGGAAATGACTTACCTATACACCAAGATATCTTAACAGAAGGATTAGGAGAGTTTGCTCAGTTAACAGATGCTGTGGACTTTAATCCTAGACCGTCGATTCTTGCAATGTTAGGGGAAGCTAGAGAGGGAGAAGCGATACATACGTTTACCCCTAATTATATTCGCTTAGCAGAAGCAGAGGCAAATTGGCTGAAGGCAAATAAAATAGAGAAAAAGGAAGACAGGGGATAATGTCAACATTTGAATTTCGCAATATGACAGTCGCGGATATCGATGATGTTTTTAAAATTGAAACGATTTCTTTTAGTACTCCATGGAGCAAAGAGGCTTTTTATAATGAGCTGACCCAAAATCGGTTTGCAAAATATATTGTCATCCAATATGAAGACGAGCTTGTTGGATATTGTGGTGTATGGATTGTTGTAGATGAAGCACATATTACAAATATCGCTATTCTGCCTGATTTTAGAGGGAAAAAACTTGGTGAAATGCTGCTCACAAAGATTATGGATGAAGCAAGGAAGCTTGGTGCAACTACTATGACACTAGAAGTTCGTGTAACAAATAAAGTAGCACAAAATTTATATAGAAAACTTGGATTTCAAAATGGAGCAATTAGAAAGAAGTATTATACAGATAATCTAGAAGATGCTTTAGTAATGTGGGTGAAATTATGAAGAATAATAATGTAATAATAATGGGCATGGAAACAAGCTGTGATGAGACGGCTGTTTCTATTGTAAAAAACGGAACAGAAATCCTTTCTAATATTGTTTCTTCTCAAATAGAAAGTCATAAACGATTTGGCGGAGTAGTTCCAGAAATTGCTTCAAGACATCATGTGGAGCAGATTACGCTTGTGATTGAAGAGGCCCTCTCGAAAGCACAGATAAGCTATGAGGAGATAGATGCTATTGCTGTAACGGAAGGTCCTGGTTTAGTCGGTGCTCTTTTAATAGGTGTAAATGCAGCTAAAGCAATAAGTTTTGCACATGATATCCCCTTAGTTGGTGTACATCATATTGCTGGGCATATTTATGCTAATCGACTTGTGGATAACTTAGAATTCCCTTTATTAGCGCTTGTGGTTTCTGGTGGTCATACCGAATTAGTATTAATGAAAGAGCATGGTCACTTTGAGGTTATTGGAGAAACAAGGGATGATGCGGCTGGCGAAGCATATGATAAAGTCGCAAGAACGCTCCAGCTTCCTTATCCAGGTGGTCCTCATATCGATCGATTAGCAAGCGAGGGAGACCCAAAAGCCGTAAAGCTGCCACGGGCATGGATAGAAGGCACGTATGATTTTAGTTTCAGTGGATTAAAATCTGCAGTTATCAACACTGTGCATAACGCTGAACAACGTGGAGAAGTTATTAGACCAGAGGACTTGGCTGCTAGTTTTCAGGAAAGTGTAGTGGATGTATTAGTTTCAAAGACTATGGAAGCAGCAAAGGAATACAAGGTAAAACAAGTTGTATTAGCGGGCGGTGTTGCTGCTAACAAGGGTTTAAGAACAGTACTTGCAGAGAAATTTGAACAGTTAGAATCTGTAAAGTTAACCATTCCTCCATTATCTTTATGCACAGATAATGCAGCAATGATTGCAGCAGCAGGTACCATTTTCTTCGAAAAAGGACAGCGGGCACAATTGGATTTAAACGGAAATCCAGGATTAGATATAACTATCCACAATGAAAAGGAATAAGCCTTTTTACTTAGATGCATAGAAAAGAGTAATTGTGAATAAATATGATGTTATATACATAAAATGTGGATAATGTGTATAACTTATTATTGTTTTGTGGATAATGTGGGTAAATATGTGGAAAGCTTATATAATAACTCTTTAATATGTGGATAATAATGTGGAAAAAAAGTACTGGGTATTGGCATACCCAGTACTTTTTACTTATCTGACAATTCGGTCCATTCATCCATCAAACGATCAATTTGACCTTTTAACTGTTCAAGGCTGTTATTTAGTTCTAAAACCTTGGCATGGTCCTGAAAAATTTCAGGTTCACATAGGAGATTTTCCTGTTCCGATACTTTTAGTTCTAGTTCTTCGATCGTTGTTTCAATTTCTTCAATTCTTCTTATTCTTTGTCTTTCTAGCTTTTTGGCTTCCTTATCCATCTGGTAAGATGTTTTGTCTTCTGTACCATTGTCACGTTCAACCTGAATAGAAGCCGTTGCTTCCAATGCTTTAATCTCTGCTTGTTCTAACTTCTTTTCCACATAATAATCGTAGTCACCTAAGAATTCTGTAGATCCCTCTGCACTTAATTCAATCACTTTTGTTGCGATTCTATTTATAAAATAACGATCATGTGAAACAAATAAAATGGTGCCCGGATAATCAATTAGAGCATTTTCAAGTACTTCTTTACTATCTAAATCTAAATGGTTAGTTGGCTCGTCCAATATTAATACATTGGGTTTTTCCATCATTAATTTGGACAATGCTAAACGCGCTTTTTCCCCGCCGCTTAATGAGTTAACTGTTTTTAAAACATCATCACCTGAGAATAAGAAGTTACCAAGTACTGTTCGGATATCTTTTTCAGGAGTTAGTGGAAAATCATCCCATAATTCATTTAATACGCGTTTGTTTGATGTCAATTCCGCTTGTTCTTGATCATAGTAGCCGATCATTACATTTGATCCAAGTGAAATGGAGCCAGCATGCTTTGGCAGCTTTTCAATAATTGTCTTTAATAAAGTAGATTTACCAACACCGTTTGGTCCGACTAATGCCACACTATCTCCTCGTTTTATTTGGAAGGATATGTGTTTGGATACAGTATTATCTTTATAACCAATAGAAAGATCATCCATTTTTAAAACATCATTTCCTGTTTGTTTTGTAATTTCAAACCCAAAAGAAGCTGATTTTTCATTTCCGTCTGGACGATCCATCCGTTCCATTTTATCCAATGTCTTTCTACGGCTTTGTGCTCTTTTGGTAGTAGATGCACGTGCTAAGTTTTTTTGAATAAATGTTTCTAGTTTGGCAATTTCATCTTGCTGCTTTTCATAAAGTTTCATTTCACGCTCATAATTTTCTGCTTTTTGCTCAAGATAACCGCTATAGTTACCGAGAAACTTTTGAATATGATGTCTAGATATTTCATAGACTTGTGTTACTACTTTGTCAAGGAAGTAACGGTCATGGGAAACGATTAATACGGCTCCTTTATAGCCTTGCAAGTATTGCTCTAACCAGGAAAGTGTTTCAATATCTAAATGGTTAGTCGGCTCATCTAGAATTAAAATATCTGGTGTCGTAAGAAGCAGTTTAGCTAATGCCAGTCTTGTTTTCTGGCCACCACTTAAAGAGGAAATTTTAGTACTGTAATCGAATGTATTAAAGTTAAGTCCGTGTAAAACGGAACGTATATCTGCTTCGTATTGATAGCCGCCACTTTCCTTAAAATCGTATTGCAGATTGTCATATTCTTTTAAAATTTTCTCAAAAGCATCTGGGTTCTCGATAGTGCCAGGATCCGACATCTGTCGTTCCAGTTTTCTTAAATGCTTCTCTTTTATTTGAAGTTCATGGAATACAGTTAACATCTCATCCCAAATGGAAAGACTTGATTCCAGCCCTGTATTTTGGGCGAGATAGCCTATTTCGACATTTTTCGGTTTTATGATTTCACCAGAGTCATGAGACAGTTGTCCAGCAATTATTTTTAATAAGGTAGACTTCCCAGCACCATTTCTTCCCACGAGAGCGATTCTATCTCTTGCTTGTACTTCTAATTTTATATTTGATAAGATAAGTTCAGCTCCAAAGTGCTTGGTTAGCTGATTTACTTGTAATAGTATCATTTCTTCACCTCAGGGGATTATGTACCATAAGTGTAACCTAAAAATACGTTATACTGCAATAAAGGTGAAATGGGAAAAAAGTGATAATAAATACACATTCTCTTTAAAATAGTGTATCATTTTGCTTAGAGGTGTTATTATGGGGGAGTTTACACATTTTAATCATGAGGGCCGTGCAAAAATGGTTGATATCTCAGAAAAAAGTGAAACCGTTCGCATAGCTGTTGCTCAATCTAGCATTAAAGTAAGGGAAGAAATCTATCAGAAAATCACAAATCTAGAAATCAAAAAAGGGGATGTCTTAGCTGTTGGGCAAGTGGCAGGAATTATGGCTGCTAAGAAAACGGCTGATATTATCCCTATGTGTCACCCAATTATGTTGAAGGGTGTCGATATATCGTTTCGATGGGAAGAAGAGGCAGGATTTTTCCACCTAATTATTTCAGCAACGGTAAAGACAGTTGGGAGTACGGGTGTGGAAATGGAAGCCTTAACTGCTGCTTCTGTCACAGCGTTAACTATTTATGATATGTGTAAAAGCATGGATAAAGGGATGGTAATTGGGCACACCTATTTAGTCGAGAAATCGGGTGGAAAAAGCGGCAATTACAAAAGAGAGCAGTAGAAATAACTGCTAATTTTTAAATATAGGTAGGGGATAAGTATGCATAATGAAGTAATGAAAATACCGCAGGCAACAGCGAAGCGGTTACCATTATATTATCGTTTTTTAAAAAACTTGCATTCATCGGGAAAGCAGAGAGTTTCTTCCGCTGAATTAAGTGAAGCAGTCAAGGTTGATTCTGCTACGATAAGACGGGATTTTTCATATTTTGGTGCTCTTGGAAAAAAAGGATATGGTTATAATGTAAACTATTTATTGTCATTTTTCCGTAAAACATTAGATCAAGATGAACTAACAAAGGTTGCTTTAATTGGTGTTGGTAATCTGGGGGTTGCCTTTTTAAAATATAACTTCTTAAAAAATAATAACACAAAAATAGAAGTGGGATTCGATGTGATAGAAGAAAAGATTGGCACTTTAGTGAACGATGTGCCGATTCATCATATGGATGATCTAGAGAAAGTTCTGCAAGAAAATGGAGTAGAAGTGGCGATATTAACGGTTCCTGCAAGTGCTGCTCAGATAATTACTGATCGTTTAGTGGAAAGTAATATTAAAGGGATATTGAACTTTACTCCTGCTCGTCTAAATGTGCCATCAAATGTACGAGTTCATCATATTGACTTAGCAGTAGAGCTGCAATCTCTTGTTTATTTCTTAAAACATTATCCTACTCCGGATGCGGAAGTAGAAGTAGAGGCTGAGGAAACGGAAGAATAAAAAGGAAATGCGTGTATAAGAGTGTAGAGGGAACTACATTCTTATACACGCATTTTTTTGAGAAATTTTTGCTCGTTGATTTCCAACAGAAGCCAACGGACTTGATTATTGTTTTGGTTTTTTAGTGTCGCGTTGGTTTTTTTTCAGGAAAAAGTGAAAATTGATTAGCTTAATTCCTGAACCGATATCAAAGGTCGCGAGGATGACTAGTAAATATGTATAAAATCCCCATTCTTGGTTTCGTTGTAAATCATGTACTGCAAAGTATATAAAGAAAGCTCCGAATATAATATATAGAACTCCTGAAAATAGCGGTGATCTTCTCATTTTATAAAAATCCTCCAATAAAGTGTGTGACGCCTGAGTACTTTTCCTGCCATTCGATAATTCTATCATAGTTTAATTGCATGATAACTACGAATGAATTCATTGCGACATGGGCGAAGATTGGCACAAGAATCCTTTTGGTCCTCACATATAGGAAAGCAAATGTAAATCCCATGCTTGCATATAGTAGAATATGGGAGAAATCTCTATGAGCAACCGCAAAGATAAGGGAGCTAATTAGTGCAGAGATAAAAAATCCGAACCGCTTATATAGGGAACCGAAAATAATTTTACGAAACACAATTTCCTCGAGAATGGGTCCAATCATACTTACTACGATAATGACAAGAGGTGCAGCATTAATAAGCTGCATGATTTGCTCTGTGTTTTCCGATCCAGCTTCTATGCCTAATAGTCGTTCGATTATGCCTGCGAAGGTTTGTGCAAATAAAGATAGAAAAATGCCCCCGATTGCCCAGCCGATAGAAGAAGGAATATTCATCATATCGGAACGCATTGGATTTCTCATTTCTTTTCTTAACAGAAAAAGACAGATTATAAGGGTAACGACAAAACTAAATATCAACCAAATAACGTTAGATTGGAATTGAATCGCTTTAGATGCTGGGTTATACCCAAGCAAACCAGCGATAAAAAGAATAACAGGAACTCCAACAAAAGTAGAGAGCTGCATGGCAATGTAAGCTATTATGATAATCCAATATTCTTTTTTCAAAATAAAAGCTCCTTTAAATAAATATGGTTTAAAAGTTTGTGACATAGGAATTATATCTAAGCTGATCTGTTCATATTATATTGAAGATAACAGACAATCATACTTTCTATTCTACTAATAAGGAGTGTCTTGTTTCAAATAGTAGCAACTAAAATAATAGAAAGAATGAATATTTAAGGCGTAAAGGTATATACTTTGTAAGGGCAAAAGAAACTAGAAAAAAATTTACGAAAAAATAAGTCTTGTCTCTTGCATTCTGAGAAAAGATTAATTAATATAATAATTGTGTTAGCACTCATTGTGATTGAGTGCTAATAATAAAAAATTTGTATATAATTTGAGGAGGTTGTTTCACTTGTTAAAGCCATTAGGAGATCGCATTATTATTGAGCTTGTTGAAACAGAAGAAAAAACTGCAAGTGGTATCGTATTACCAGACTCTGCTAAAGAAAAGCCTCAAGAAGGTAAAGTAGTAGCTGTAGGAACTGGTCGTGTACTAGACAACGGAGAACGTGCTGCGCTTGAAGTATCTGTTGATGACCGCATTATCTTCTCAAAATACTCTGGTACTGAAGTGAAGTACGAAGGGAAAGAATATTTAATCCTTCGCGAAAGCGACATTTTAGCTATTATTGGCTAACTTTATTTTAACATAAGAGATTACTGAATTATAAAAATACATGAGATAACAATACTTGAGGAGGTTTTTCAAAATGGCTAAAGATATTAAATTTAGTGAAGAAGCTCGCCGTGCAATGCTGCGTGGGGTAGACGCTCTAGCAGACGCTGTTAAAGTAACGCTTGGACCAAAAGGACGTAACGTGGTTCTTGAAAAAAAATATGGTTCACCACTTATTACAAATGATGGTGTAACAATTGCAAAAGAAATCGAATTAGAAGATGCATTCGAAAACATGGGTGCAAAACTAGTTGCAGAAGTAGCAAGCAAAACAAATGATGTTGCTGGAGACGGTACAACAACAGCAACAGTTCTAGCACAAGCAATGATCCGCGAAGGACTTAAAAACGTTACTGCTGGAGCTAACCCAATGGGTATCCGTAAAGGGATGGACAGAGCAATCTCAACTGCGATTGAGGAATTAAAAGCTATCTCTAAACCAATCGAAGGCAAAGCTTCTATTGCACAAGTTGCTGCTATTTCTTCTGCAGATGAAGAAGTAGGACAATTAATTGCTGAAGCAATGGAACGCGTTGGTAACGACGGTGTTATCACAATCGAAGAATCAAAAGGTTTCACTACTGAGCTAGACGTAGTAGAAGGTATGCAGTTCGACCGTGGATATGTATCACCTTACATGGTAACTGACTCAGATAAAATGGAAGCTGTTCTTGAAAATCCATATATCTTAATTACAGATAAAAAGATTACAAACATTCAAGAAATTTTACCAGTGTTAGAGCAAGTTGTTCAACAAGGTAAACCATTATTAATCGTTGCAGAAGACGTTGAAGGCGAAGCGAATGCTACATTAGTATTAAACAAACTTCGCGGTACTTTCACTGCAGTAGCTGTTAAAGCTCCTGGATTCGGTGATCGTCGTAAAGCAATGCTAGAAGATATCGCTGTTTTAACAGGTGGTCAAGTAATCACAGAAGATCTTGGCTTAGAGCTTAAGACAACATCTATTGAATCTTTAGGACGCGCTGCAAAAGTAGTAATCACAAAAGAGACTACTACAATTGTAGAAGGTGCTGGTTCAACAGAAGATATCCAAGCACGTGTAAACCAAATCCGTGTTCAATTAGAAGAAACTACTTCTGAATTTGACCGTGAAAAATTACAAGAACGTCTTGCAAAACTTTCTGGCGGTGTAGCAGTAGTGAAAGTTGGAGCTGCAACAGAAACAGAATTAAAAGAACGCAAACTACGTATCGAAGATGCTCTAAACTCTACTCGCGCTGCTGTGGAAGAAGGTATCGTAGCAGGTGGTGGTACAGCACTTCTAAACGTATACAATAAAGTAGCTGCTATCCAAGCAGAAGGCGACGAAGCAACTGGTATCAACATCGTTCTACGCGCGATCGAAGAACCAGTTCGTCAAATCGCATTCAACGCAGGTCTAGAAGGATCCGTAATCGTTGAGAAATTGAAAAACGAACCAGTGGGAACAGGATTCAACGCTGCTAACGGCGAATGGGTAAACATGATCGAAGCTGGTATCGTTGATCCAACTAAAGTTACTCGTTCTGCCTTACAAAACGCAGGTTCAGTTGCTGCTATGTTCTTAACTACAGAAGCTGTAGTTGCTGACAAGCCAGAACCAGCTGGTCAAGGTGCTGCAATGCCTGACATGGGTGGCATGGGCGGAATGGGCGGCATGATGTAATCTGCCCCTTGAACCCTTGATAGATAAGGATTTGTTGGTAAGATGAGAGTGATTTGCTAACATAGAGGTTTATAACGGAGGCTTCTCATGAGTTCTGTGAACTTTTGGGAAGCTTCTTTTTTCTGTCTTTAGTAATGTGAAGATAAACTTGTGTAGTTGTTTCATCTTCTTTATGTCCCAATCGATCCATGATATGAAGTAATTCAACTCCTGTCTGCTAAAAGAGAAGTGTGTGTCTGCTTTAATGAATGAGGGCTTAATGGTTTTTTTGTGGATATCTGGCGTTTTCTTTAGTAAGCTCTCCATTCGGTTTTCAATTGTCTTAATAAAATGTGGATAACCAAAATAAGGCGCATTTAGTCTTCCAAAAACGAAATCTTTATCATAATAGTCTTTCCCTAATTGTAGTTTTATTTCCTTTTGGGGAAGTTGATGTTTTTTTAGTGTATTATTAACTTCTTCTACTTCTATTTTTCGAATTGATCCTTTTTTTGGAGGAATTAGTTGAAAGTTCTTTGTATTATAATACGTTTTATTAACGTTAATGGTATGTTCTTCAAAGTCAATATCTTTCCATTTAAGGGCCATATCCCCAGCTCGCAATCCAGTCCAAGCAAGAGTTAAGAAAATTACATAGTCATCTGGATGTTCCGAATTTTTAGCTGCATCAAGGAATATTTTTAACTCATCATTTTCAAGGTGAAGGTCATCTTTCTCTTTCCAAAAGAAAGATTGTGAAGAATTGACTTAGTCACTAACCGGGGAGCTTTACTTGTTGCCGCTTGCAAGTTTTCCCGGGGATTAGGCATCAGATTATATTTTAGATAGTATTTTCCTGATTTATTTATATAACTATGTCACCACATTTTTCTTATGGTTTGTTTCTTTTAATTTATTATCTTGAAAAAAATATTGACAAATTCACGTATTGTCCGTATAGTATTGGATATTATAAAAAATATTCAGATATAATTTTCACAACGCAAAGATCAGGAGTAGTAAAAGCTCATTATTCGGTTAAGAGAGCTGCGGGTTGGTGCAACGCAGTCCAATGATACTTTGAACTTGCCTGGGAGTGGTAAAGCGAAAGATTAGAGTTCATCTATTCCTGGTTTTAACGATTGACCTTCGTTACAAGGTTTTTAAAGTAGGGTTCGAAAAGGGCCAATAAGAGTGGTACCGCGGTAAGCTTAAGGCATATCGTCTCTTTCTTCATAATCAAATGAAGAAGGGACGATATGCCTTTTATGATTTTTTTGGAGGTTAGGATATGGAAACGGATAAACGGAATTTACAAAGGACAATGACTTCAAGGCATATTACGATGATGGCATTAGGTGGAGCCATTGGGGCAGGTTTATTTAAAGGAAGCAGTTCAGCAATTGATATGGCAGGTCCATCCACAATAATTGCCTACTTGATAGGGGGCATCATTCTATTATTCATCATGCAAGGTTTAGCTGAAATGGCGGTCCGTAATAGCGGTGCAAGAACATTCAGGGATCTTGTCCAATCTATTTTAGGAAAGTATCCTGCCTATTTCCTTGATTGGATCTATTGGAAAATGTGGGTATTGAACATCACGGCCGAATCAATCGTTGCGGCTATTTTCATTCAATATTGGCTGCCTGAATATCCAATCTGGATACTGGCATTAGCTGTTTCGGTGTTAGTTACAGCAATCAACTTGCTATCAGTAAAGGTTTTTGCTGAAACGGAGTACTGGCTTGCTTTAATTAAAATAACCGTCATCATTGTGTTCATCATGGCTGGATTATTGTTGCTGCTCGTTACTTTTGGTGATCATACAGCAGTTGGTTTCTCTAACTTGACTGATCATGGCGGTTTCTTTCCGAATGGATCAACTGGTTTAATCACGGCGATGCTGGTGGTAATTTATTCATATGGCGGGACAGAAATTATCGGGGTCACATTGGCAGAAACGAAAAATCCCGAAAAAGTAGTTCCAAAAGCCGTTCGGAGTACATTGGTCAGGATCATTTCTTTCTATATCATTCCATTTTTTATCATTGTTAGTTTAATTCCTTGGAACGAAGTAAACGGGGTGCCTGAAAGTCCGTTTGTGATGGTCTTTCAAATGATAGGGATTCCAGGTGCTGACCATATTATGAACGCCGTTGTTCTAATAGCGATTATTTCATCGATGAATTCTGGATTGTATGGTTCATCCCGCGTTCTATATACGCAAGCCGTGGACGGCCGCATTCCGAAAATCTTTTCAAGTTTATCCAAGAAGAAAGTTCCTGTTTTTGCAATATTAATTTGTACTTCTACTTTATTTGGCGGTGTACTGATTTCCTTATTTGCTGGAAGCAAGACCTTCGATTTTCTGATGGGATCACTGGGATATACCGTATTATTCATCTGGTTGATCATTGCCTTCGCCCATTTGAAATCACGTAAACAACAGCCTGGAAAAACAAGCGCCTATTCAGTTAAATGGTTCCCATATACGACTTGGGCTGCGATTATCGCTTTAATTATGATCCTGATTGGAATCATTCTCACGACATCCATCATCGTAACGATCATAACACTTTTCATCTACATCTTTATTACCTTAACGTATGTATGGAAAAGACGCCTTAACAAAATCTAGCAGAAGTGATAATTAAATAGTTCAATAGGGAGCGAAAATTTCTTATAAAAAAGTCAAAGAGTTATTAATAGATAATCCATTTTGAATAATCTTTCTTCAAAATGGATTTTTTGTATTCTTTGATAAAATAAAAAGCAAATATATTTTAATCAATCTTTATTTCGAAGCTACAGAAAGGAATATCTATCTATAATAAAGAAAACTCCTATTAGTAAGTAGTAAGGGAGGGAGGAAAGAAAGTATGAACGGACAATTTTTAAAAAAAGAGGGAGAAAAAATATGAATATTTGGAAGGGTGGGGCTAATGATTATACGTTAGATGACTTAGTTCAAGATGATATTATACTTGCAGAAAAACATTTTAATGTAAAATTACCTAAATCATATATTGATTTATTAAAAATTAAAAATGGTGGAACATTACAATATAATGCGCTACCATTCAAACAGAATCATGAGGAAGATGACAATTATATTATAATAGAGTATTTATTTGGAATTAAGCAGGGTGAGGGAATATTTCAAACGAAATACTTTGTGGAAGAATGGCAAATTGAACGAGAAAATATAATAATACTTAGTGGAGAGGGTCATGAGTGGCTAGCATTAGATTATAATGAGTCTTCTTCTAATCCAAGTGTAATTTACATATTTTCAGAGGAAAATGAATTTATCCGCTTATTCGATTCATTTGATGAAATGTTAGATAATTTGTACATATACGAGGAAGAGGAGGAAGAAGTAGATGGTGCTATTGTTTTCACCTTAGAAGAAGCCAGAGAACTAATAAAAAGTAGTGATACTACGGATGTTTTAAATGGTATCAGTGCTTATGAAAAATTATATGGTGAAGATGGAAAAGTTCTTAATGAACAACTTCAGAATTTATTAGTTTTAATAAAAAGTGAAAATGAAATTATTTCAAATGCAGCAGGGAGATCTGCATGGTATTTAATAACCTATGAGTTAACAAACGATAAACAATTCATAAATAAAATAGTAAGAATATATGAGGAAAGTACAAATCCAGTATTTAAACTATTTAGAGAACAGATATTAGAATATATAGAAGGTAATAAGTAATTGGATATTATATGTATAGCAAAACAGTCATCGTAAAAGATGACTGTTTATTGTTTGTAGGAGAAATTTGGAAAAATGGAGGATCTTGGTTGGATCAGCAACACTAGCAGAGGGTTTTTAGTCTTCCAAAATATACAAGTTATTTACAATATGATTAAGTATTTTAGTGATCTTATAAGCCTTTTATATTCAAGGGTAATCCCTATTATTTTCAAAATCGTTCAATTGCTGATGAGAACTTTTTACCTGTTGAGCAACATATTTCTGCATTAATCCTTTAGCCTTTCTTATTACACCTATCTGAGATTTCATATTTTAAACTTCCTTATGGCTAACTTCCTATTTATATTCATTATTCCAACATTATTCCTTCTGTCTTATAAAAGTATGTAGATAACGTAATTTATTATAAAAAAGCCAGCATGTATTTGTAATATGAAGCTTCCAGTTAAAAAACAATGGATAATTCATTCCTAACTAAAAGGCATGTAAGAATGGATGGTCGGAGATGAGAAGAGTTGCAGAGAGCATTTTAAAAAGGAATATTAGCTTTGCCCAATTTTAACCAACAAAAAACAAATAAAATATTTTTCTAAGGATATTCTCAAAGAACGTTGTTTTTAAATAATTGTAGCTCTAAAATTATCTGATAAAATAATCGATATAGATTTAGAAAAGGAGGGCATCCATTGTCAAAAGGTCTTATTCACCATATTGAAATATATGTTTCAAATTTGAAAAGTTCAATCGCTTTTTGGGGGTGGTTTTTAGAGGAATTAGGATATGAGTCTTTTCAGTCGTGGGAAAGTGGACATAGCTGGAAAATTGGAGAGACATATATTGTTTTCGTACAAGCAGAAGAACGGTTTATGGACATACCTTACCATAGATGTCGGGTAGGACTAAACCATTTGGCATTCCACGCAAGTTCTCGTCAACAAATAGACGATATGACAAGAAAGTTAGAACGAAAGGGTGTTAAGATCCTTTATACCGACAAACATCCCTATGCAGGAGGGGAAAAACATTACGCGGTTTATTTTGAAGATCCGGATAGAATTAAGGTTGAATTGGTAGCACCTTGACCACTATATTTATAGAGCTTTTAACATCTCAACAGTTGTGTAACTGGATTTTTGACATGCTAAAATAGTATTTCATTAAAGAATAGAACATTTATAAGGAATAAAAAGTGATGGAAAAACTCCATCACTTTATAGGCTTCTCATCAGTTCACCAAGCTTTTGAGAGGCTTCTTTTTTTCTGTCATTAGTAATGTGTATGTTCCTACCGGTCCATGATTTGAAGTAATTCATTTCCTGCTTCTGCTAAAAGAAAAGTGTGTATGTCTTAATGAATGAGGGGTTAATCGTTTGTGGATAGCTGGCGTTAATGGTATGTTCTCCAAAGTCAATACCTTTCCACTTAAAGGCTTATAATCCTTCAGCCCGCAATCTAGGTATAGGCAAGAATTAAGAAAATTACATAGTCATTTGGATATTCGAGCTTTTGGCTGTATCAAGGAATATCATCATTTTTAATCCTTCGGGAGGGAGAGAAGGAAAGGCATAATTGTTTCATAAAAGTAAATCAATAAAGGTTCCAATGTATTACTGTACAAAATTTAATAAGCCCAGCACGGAACTGGATGTTCTGAACCACCACAGTCAGAAATCATTGGTTTCACATCTGAACCAAATACTGGTGATGACACAGAGAAAATTAATCCAAAAACCATTGTAATTTTCAAGAGATTTTTTTTCATGAATTCACCGCCTTTCAAACGTAATAAGTATATTTATGGTATATCAAATACTGGAATTATTAAGGAATAGAATTCCACAAAAAACTAAAAGATTCGACATGAAGTGAAAACAGATAACTAAAGTGAAGCAAGGAGGAGTATAGTTGGCTAAGGTTTTAGACGATGTCGTGGGAGTATGGTGTTTTTGTTTGATATAGAAAATGAAGACATCGTTTTCATGAAATTAACAAGAATTAGATACGGAAATATGTGATGGACGAAAGCTAATAGTTAAACGTAAAGAAAGTAGATAATAGCTGTGCGATCGGAAAAGAAAAGCTCTAATTTAATCAAAAAGCGTGAGAGAATTCACGCTTCTATTATTACTGACGCTTTTTTAATTGGAGATTCCCTTTAAAGATAATAACAGCATTGAAAGCTTCATATAAAGCATAAACGGGATAGCAAAATGCTAGGAAAATTATTGCTGTGGGGATTTTTTCCACAACAGGAAAGAAGTTAGTTAAAAAGTTTTTGACAGTGACACCAAGTAAAATAAAGAGAGGAATTATGATTATTGCTACTAAAATTAATATTGGTGTCATCTTCGTTTCTTTTAACTTGGCCTTACAATGCGGGCATTTCATATTAAATGGTGATGGAAAATCTTCAAAATGTTCGATTGTAAGAGATTTATTACAGTTAGGGCATGGGGTAGATGTTTTCATAATTCATTTCTTTCTCCTTAGTATAGTTTTAAATACATTATAAGTTGTAATTATTTTAATAGAAAGTAAATTTTATACAAAAATCAACTTAAATGAACAGTACAAAACTTATCCGCAGAAAGGAGAGTAAGAGATGATCAATAAAGAAGTATGTTGACGAGAACTTCTAGACTATAGTTGGTTTATTTAGCTCAGGGTTTGGCTTACGTTTTATTTTACTTGCCTATGTAATGGAAATCCAATGGGAACAGCGTATGTAATATGGACTGGAATAGGTGCATCTGGAGGACCAATTTTAGGAATGGTATTATATAATGAAAGGAACAGAATTTGCTATTAATCAAAGTTGTGCGGACATGGAAGAAGATGAAAACCCTATATCAACCAAATAGAAAAAATTCGCAGGATTTACAATCATAATTTAAAAGAATTAGTATAAATAAAATCTTGCCAAATGGCAGGGTTTATTTTATTTTTGTATTTTTGGTGATCTTAAGAAATATAAGCTACTAAAAAGGAATCTTCCTGTAGAAAGGATATGACGGTATCAATGTTTAAAAAAAAGACGCCTAATAAGTTCGCTGAACTTATTAGGCGTCTCTGTTTCTTTTTATAACATGAATAAACACACTACAGGTGTAGATGGGCTTTGTCCACCATAAACCATTTATGCATAATGCTTTGTCAGTCTGACGATGGAAAGAAATCACCTAAAGATTCTATGAAAAAATGACCGTTGCAACGGTCATTTTCCAGCGAAGCGTATGTTATTGTATAGGTTAATATAATAGCAAGGAGGCAAGGAGATGAGTTCTAAAAGTAATTATGAACAAGATCTGTTACTGTTTCTTTCAAAGACTCAAGGATATGTTACTTCGAAGGAACTCCTTGAAGTACTAAATGTTTCTCAAAAAACAGTCTATCGTTTAGTAAATAAAATTAATGACGAGTACGAGGATGGCCCTTTAATCATATCTGAAAGAGGGAGAGGATATAAACTAGATTACGAAAAATTTATTCATGCACAAAAAAGCAATTATAAAGACAAGAAAATGCAGTTTTCTCCTCAAGAGAGACGTAAACGAATAATGGAACAACTATTATTGTCTTCGCCGAAACCTATAAATGTTTATCATTTATTTAGTGACTATTATGTAGGAGACTCTGTTGCTTTTAATGATGAACAAATAATGAGTGAAGAGCTAAAAAAATACAATTTAGTTTTAGAGCGAAAAAATAGAACTTTAGCCATTCTTGGGGATGAAGTGAATATTAGGAAGGCAATTAAAGATATTATTGAGATCTTTCATATTATTGATATTGATGATTTAAAGCGGAATCCGAAATTGAATTTTAATCAATACGATGTCTTATTTATATTGGAGCAATTGAGAAAGATGGAAGAGGATTTAAACATAACGATTCCTTATCCATATAATGTGAATATTTTTTCTCATTTATATATACTTTTGAGCCGATCAAGGAAAGTTCCTATCAGGTTATTTACTGATGAGATTTCTTCTAAAGAAATGGAAAACATGCAGCGAGATATTTTGTATCCGCTTGCTAAGATGATTGTGCAGAATATCGAGAAATATTTGAACAGTCCTTTGCCAGATATGGAAGTGTATTTTCTTTATCAATATCTAGTGTCATCAAGAATGCAGGGATCGCATGCTATTACTGCTACTTTTTCATCAGAAGTGATTAGAGTAACGAAGGCCTATATTGAAGGAATGAGCACCAGCTTAGGAATGGATATAGACAGCCAGTGTCAGTCTATATTTGTCGATTTAGCCAATCATATTAAACCAATGCTGAATCGATTGGAGCACAAGATTCGGGTTAAAAATAATTTGTTAAGTCAGATTAAGTTGACGTATGAAGAAGTATTTATGGGGGTAAGGAAGGTTTCTGGATCGATTAGTGAAAAATTCAACTTACCAGCGATAAATGATGATGAAAATGGTTTTATCACCCTCTATTTTGCAAAGGCGCTGGAAACGAGACAATATCAGCATCCAATCAAAACATTAATCATGTGTACAACGGGGATTGGAACTTCAGAACTTCTAAGAGCAAAGGTTTCCAAGAAATTCCCCGAGTTAGAAATAGTGGATGTAGTGGCATCACGAAATACACAGATATTAAAAGAGAAGTACTCAGATGCTGAATTGATTTTAAGTACAGTTCATATGAAGGAAGAAGTAGCTATTCCTTATTTATTAGTTAGTGCAATGTTTACAATGGATGATCAGAAGAGACTTCAGGGGAAAATAGAGGAAATTTACCATGGATATTAATTCAATCTATCAAGTTTATTTTAATTGTGAGTTAAAAACAAAAGAAGAAGTCTACTCTTTTATTTCTAAGATTGTTTCACAAGATAATCCTATATCAAAAGAGGAAGTGATCCATCAATTAAATGAGAGAGATAAAATAGGCAGTACGTTAATCGCAGAGCATGTAATGCTGCCACATATTGAAAGTGATCAACTCAAGAAAAGTCAAATTCTATTTATCCGTTTAGTAAATCCAATCATAACATGGGATCAGTCAAAAGACATCTGTCTAGTGATTATTATTTTATTAAAGAAAAATGAAAGCGTTAATATAAAGAAACGCATCTCTTCATTTATCCGATCTTTTGCAGATGAAGAGTATCTAAACCGCTTATTGAAAAGTCATGAAGAAGAAGAATTCAGCGAAGAAATTATAGGATATTAGGAGGAATAATCATGAAAATAGTTGGAGTTGCAGCTTGCACAGTTGGGATTGCCCATACGTATATCGCACAGGAAAAATTAGAGAATGCTGGAAAGAAGGCAGGTCATGAAATTCATATTGAAACACAAGGAACGATTGGAATAGAGAATGAATTATCGCAACAGCAAATAGCTGAAGCAGACATCGTAATTTTGGCTACAGATGTCAAAATCGCAGGAAGAGAACGGTTTGACGGAAAGCGAATTATCCAAGTCACCACAGAGATAGCTGTTAAATCACCAAATAAACTAATTGAAAAAGCAGCAGAGGTTGTAAGTCAAAAGAAATAATCGTAAAAGGAGAGAGAATGATGGAAGTAAACAACATTGTAGATATAAATACAATCAAAACCAACATGAGCGCTAAAAGTAAAGAAGAAGCTATTCAGGAATTAGCTGAGGTGTTACTTGAAAACAAGTACATTAAAGATATCGAAGAGTTCACAAAGGATATTTATGCGAGAGAAGCAATCGGACAGACTGGGATAGGCAATTATATTGCTATTCCTCATGGTAAAAGCGATTCTGTTGAAAAAATAGGGGTAGCCATTGGTATAACGCAAGAGGAAATTGCTTGGGAGAGCCTCGATGGAAAGGGTGTAAAAGGAATCATTCTGTTTGCTGTTGGAAACGATGACGGAGCACAAAGTCATCTGAAATTATTATCATTATTTGCTAGAAAACTAGGAAATGATGAAGTCATTAAGAAGATGCTGCAATCCAAAAATGCGGAAGATGTGAAAGAAGCTTTATGTAGCTAAGAAATTTATGGAGAGAGGTCTTTAATTAAAAGGAGGGTTAATAATGAGTGGAGTAAAAAAATTAAATTTAAAAGGCCATTTATTAACAGCAATTTCATTTTTGATTCCAATTGTTTGTGGAGCAGGTTTCTTAATCGCAATTGGTATGGCTTTTGGCGGGACTAGTCAAGGTACCTTAGTACAAGGGGAATTTAACATATGGGATGCATTAGCAACAATGGGTGGAGCAGGTTTAGGGTTATTACCTGCCGTTATTGCAACAGGGATTTCTTATTCCATTGCTGGTAAACCAGGAATAGCTCCAGGATTCATTATTGGTTTAACTGCTAACGCGATTGGTGCTGGATTTATTGGTGGTATTTTGGGAGGATTTTTATCAGGTTATCTTGCTATAGCAATTATAAAACATTTTAAAGTTCCTAGCTGGGCTAAAGGGTTAATGCCAACCCTAATTGTTCCATTCTTCACATCCATTATTGGTGGATTAATCATGGTATACATTATCGGTATCCCGATTGCTGCCTTTACATCCTTATTAACAGATGCATTAAACAGTTTAGGAACCTCCTCTTTATTAGTATTCGGCGGAATTGTTGGTCTATTGAGCGGAATTGACTTTGGCGGTCCAATTAACAAGACTGTGTTTGCCTTCGTATTAACCATGCAGGCAGAAGGAATTAATGGGCCGATCACAGCTTTACAATTAGTAAATACAGCAACTCCAATTGGATTTGGATTAGCTTACTTTATTGCAAAAGTCTTTAAGAAAAATATTTATACTCGATCAGAAGTAGAGACATTAAAGTCAGCGGTGCCAATGGGTGTTGTTAATATCGTTGAAGGGGTAATCCCAATTGTTATGAATGATATCGTTCGTACTGTAACAGCTGTAGCCATTGGAGGAGCAGCTGGCGGAGCAGTAACAATGGTGTTAGGAGCAGATGCAACAGTACCATTTGGCGGCGTATTTATGTTACCAACTATGTCCAATCCTTGGGCGGGTGTTGCAGCTATTCTAGTGAATGTAGTCGTTACAGGATTAGCGCTTGCCTTAATTAAGAAAAACGTAAAAGAAGACGAACAAGTAGAAGTGGAAGAGGAAGATATTGATTTAGATGATATACAAATTCTTTAACTAAATGCACGGACCATTAACTGATATACCAGTAAAGCTAAGTTTTATTAGTTAATAAGTTTGGTTTAAAAAAAGAGCATTAATTTAAAGAAAATAGCAGGTTTGTGGAGGTTGAGCAAATGATGAAAAAAGTAGGATTTTCACCATCCTTAATGACTATGGATTTAGATAAATTTAAAGAACAAATCACATTTTTAAATCAGCATGTAGATTCTTATCATATTGATATTATGGATGGGCATTATGTGCCGAATATTACTTTATCCCCTTGGTTTATCGAGGAAGTACGGAAGATAAGTGATTTACCTATGTCTGCCCATCTTATGGTTACAAATCCAAGTTTCTGGGTTCAACAATTGGTTGATTTAAAGTGTGAATGGATTTGCATGCATGCGGAAGTACTTGATGGTTTAGCTTTTCGTTTATTTGATCAAATACATGATGCTGGGTTAAAAGCTGGAGTAGTACTGAATCCAGAAACGCCTATTGAAACAATTTTTCCATATATTGAATTAGTAGATAAAATAACCATTATGACAGTGGATCCAGGGTTTGCCGGGCAGCGTTTTATCGAAAGCACATTAGATAAAATTGTAGCATTAAGAGAATTACGAGACAAAAAGGGATATCAATATGTTATTGAAATGGATGGTTCCTCTAGTCGAAAAACATTTAAGAGAATTGATGAAGCTGGTCCTGACATTTATATCGTCGGCCGCAGTGGCTTATTTGGAGTAAATGAAGATATTGAAAAGTCATGGGAAATTATGTGTCAAGATTACAAGGACATGACTGGGAAAGAAGTAGAATCCTAATTTTTTAAAGGGGTGGGGGAAGGAAACCCGCCTCTTTATTCATTGTAAAATCCTTTTAAATAATAGATATTCAGAAAAACAAACAATTTAAAAAATAAAGGAGCTTTATTAAATTGACTACAAACCAATTGATTGACCAATTAGCTATTAACACTATTAGATTATTATCCATTGACGCAATTGAACAAGCGAACTCTGGTCACCCAGGAATTGCAATGGGGGCTGCTCCAATGGCTTATACGTTATGGGCAAAAGAAATGAATATAAATCCTGCTAATCCTAAATGGCTGAATCGTGATCGTTTTATCCTGTCGGCTGGTCACGGTTCAGCCCTGCTATACAGTATGCTTCATCTATTCGGATATGGGCTGACGATTGAGGATTTAAAGAATTTCCGTCAATGGGGAAGCAAAACACCTGGACATCCTGAATATGGACATACAGAAGGAGTAGAAGCGACAACAGGCCCGCTTGGTCAAGGTATCGTGATGGCGGTTGGTATGGCAATGGCAGAAAGTCATCTAGCTGAAAGGTATAATAAGGAGAATTTCCATATAATAAATCATTTTACTTATAGTCTTTGTGGCGATGGGGATTTAATGGAAGGGGTATCTGCGGAAGCAGCTTCCCTAGCAGGGCACTTAAAGCTAGGTCGTTTAGTTGTGCTATATGATTCTAACGATATTTCACTAGACGGGAATCTCAATCTATCTTTTTCTGAAAGTGTAGCAGATCGATTTAAAGCATATGGATGGCAAGTCCTGCGCGTAGAAGATGGTAATGATATTGAAGCTATCCAAAAGGCAGTGAAAGAAGCAAAGACAGATTTAGAACGACCTACTTTAATTGAGGTTAAAACAACAATTGGTTTTGGTTCACCTAATAAGTCTGGTTCCTCGGCGAGTCATGGTGCACCTCTTGGGAAAGAAGAAATTGAATTAACGAGAGCGGCTTATCAGTGGGAAGCAAAAGAACCATTTTTTGTACCAGAAGAAGTAGAAAAGCATTTTGCGAGTATCAGAGAAAAAGGAAAAGCCATAGAGCAAGAGTGGAATGAACAATTTGAGGAGTACAAAGCAACCTATCCTGAACTTGCAGCGCAATTTGAGAGTGCTGTAAAAGGCGAACTTCCTATAAACTGGCGAAAGGATCTGCCTATATTTGAATCAGGATTAAAAATAGCAACGAGGGAATCTTCAGGAAGAGTATTAAATGCAGCAGCAAATGCCATTCCACAAATGATCGGTGGTTCAGCTGATCTTGCAGGATCTAATAAAACTTTGATTTCATCGGAAAAGAACTTTGCGTTAGATGGTTATGAAGCACGCAATATTTGGTTTGGTGTTCGTGAATTTGCAATGGGTGCCGCATTAAACGGGATGGCTCTTCACGGTGGAGTGAAAGTATTTGGAGCAACCTTTTTTGTTTTCTCTGATTACTTACGCCCAGCGATTCGCTTAGCCGCACTGATGAAGTTACCAGTTACTTATGTATTTACACATGACAGTATTGCAGTCGGGGAAGATGGGCCGACACACCAGCCAATCGAGCATCTTGCGGCATTAAGGGCAATGCCTGGTATTTCAGTCATTAGGCCAGCAGAGGCGAAGGAGACGGCGGCAGCATGGCGCTTAGCACTTGAAAGTCAAGACCATCCGACTGCTTTAGTGTTAACTCGCCAAGATCTTCCAACTCTTAAGGCTGATCAAGAACAAGTGTATGAAGGGGTAAAAAGAGGCGCTTATGTTGTATCACAAGCAAAAGGAAAAGTAGTTGGTCTGTTACTTGCTACGGGTTCAGAAGTAACCCTTGCTCTTGATGCACAAGAAGTGTTAGAAAAGGAAGGCATATATGTTTCTGTTATAAGTATGCCAAGCTGGGATCTTTTTGAACAACAACCAGCAGATTATAAGGAAAGGGTGATTCCTAGTCATATAACTGCACGTGTGGCAATCGAATTAGGCTCTAGTTTAGGTTGGAGAGAATATATTGGACATAATGGAAGAATGATTACCATTGATCATTTTGGTGCATCCGCTCCAGCAAATAGATTAATGGAGGAATATGGATTTACAGTAGAGCATATTGTAGAGACATTTAGGAGCACCATCTAATGGATCATCACCGATTGAGGAAGGCTGAAAAATAAACAAGATAGCGATTTGGTTATGATTTGTATTTTATGCATATCGTAGCTGATATTAATTCCTCATTTCCTGATCAAAAGAAAAAAGCGAAACCAATTTTAGTCCTATTATGGTCAAATAGACAGCCCTAAAAATACTCTCCATGCGTGTCGATGTTGTAAAATCGGCACGCATGATTTCAAACTTTTTTTAAATACGTTCGGAAATAATAATTATCCGTGAACATATAGATTGGAGCATTCCACTTCCAATATTTGATCAACATCATCAAAACTATTTGCTAGTAATTCTAAAGATACCGCTGAATACAATAGCTTCTTAATTGCATAATCTAAATTCTTAAGTTAATGTGAACTCTCCCAGAGTATTTGCTTAAAGCAAAAAAACACGTATAATTATTAGTATTAAAAGATAGAAATGGAGTAAACAAATGGTCCAATCAATTAATACAAAAGTCGATTTAGTTATGAATGCAACTTCACACACAGGAATCTCAGAATATGGGAAGATTATGATTGGGGACAAGGGCTTTGAATTCTTTAATAGCCGTGATGCTCGCAAGTTTATCCAGATTCCTTGGGAAGAGGTAGATTATGTAATTGCTTCCATCATGTTCAAGGGGAAATGGATCCCGCGTTATTCTATCCAAACGAAACGAAATGGGACGTATACATTTTCTTCTAAAGACCCGAAAAAAGTTTTACGAGCAATTCGTGAGTATGTTGATCCGAAGCGTATGGTTCAATCGTTGAGTTTCTTTGATGTTATTAAACGCGGATTAACGGGTAAGTCGAAAAAATAACAGATCCGCAGTAGAAAGGATAGAGGAAAAAAATATATTGCAATTAGGAATCTCAGCATTGTTTTTGAGAGAGGTTTTAAGAAAATGATAGCGGAATCAAAAAAATAAATTTCCCTATTGAAAGAGAAAATCCAGTGTGCTATAATTTTTTTGCAAGCTTACTAAAGTGAAGCAGAAGGATATTAATTACTCCGTTTAAAGCGTTTACAGAATAAATTGAATAACTATCGTCATTATTTTACGTGTTACTGATTCGATCAGGCATGAGTAAAAAAGTATGATTGAATGAAGAGAATAGGGGCATTCTATACCTATAAATTCATTTAAATCGACTTTTTACTCATGCCTTTTTTATTTTTATCAAACACTGTAATCGCTTATATGTAATCGCTTTAGATGAGTTGGAAAAATGCAGCTTGATAGCTGTGAAAATAATAATGGGAGGTAAAAAGATGGTAGGAATTATCATTGCTAGTCACGGTGAATTTGCCAGTGGTATCTTGCAATCTGGAGCAATGATCTTCGGAGAGCAAGAAAATGTAAAAGCTGTTACATTGATGCCAAGCGAAGGACCTGCAGATGTAAAGGCAAAAATGCAAGAAGCAATCGCCTCTTTCGATAACCAAGACGAAGTACTATTCTTAGTTGATCTTTGGGGTGGAACTCCTTTCAACCAAGCCAATAGCTTGTTTGAAGAACATAATGAAAAATGGGCAATTGTTGCTGGTATGAACTTACCAATGTTGATTGAAGCTTATGCATCACGCTTTACAATGAACACTGCACATGAAATTGCCGCACATATTTTAGGAACAGCTAAAGAAGGAGTTAAAGTAAGACCTGAAGCTTTAGAACCAGCAGAAACAGCTGCTAATACGACTGCTCAGCCAGTAAGTGCAGGTGCTCCTGGAAAATTTGAATATGTGTTAGCACGTATTGATTCTCGTTTACTTCATGGGCAAGTAGCAACGGCTTGGACAAAAACGACACAGCCTACCCGTATTATTGTTGTCTCTGATGAAGTAGCGAAGGATGAACTTCGTAAGAAATTAATCCAACAAGCTGCTCCTCCAGGAGTAAAAGCACATGTTGTTCCAGTGAAAAAAATGATCGAACTTGCAAAAGATGATCAACACTTTGGTGGTCAACGCGCTTTACTACTATTTGAAAATCCACAGGATGCTCTTAGAGCAGTTGAGGGTGGTGTTCCATTGAAGACAATCAACGTAGGTTCTATGGCACACTCACCTGGTAAAGTTCAACCGAATAAGGTGTTAGCTTTTAACCAAGACGATATTGATGCATTTGCGAAGTTAAAAGAAGCTGGTTTAAGCTTCGATGTACGTAAAGTTCCGAATGATTCAAAAGGTAATATGGATGAAATAATCAAGAAAGCACAAGAAGAGTTAAATAGACGAAAATAATCCGAATATCAAAGAAAAAGGAGGATTAATAAACATGGATTTGAATATGATTCAAATATTATTAGTCATTATTGTAGCGTTTTTAGCTGGTGTTGAAGGAATCCTGGATGAATTCCACTTTCACCAACCAATCATTGCCTGTACGTTAATCGGCTTAGTTACAGGAGAATTAGTACCATGTCTTATCTTAGGTGGTACCCTTCAAATGATCGCTTTAGGTTGGGCGAACATTGGGGCTGCCGTAGCACCGGATGCTGCATTAGCATCAGTTGCATCTGCCATTATTTTAGTTTTAAGCGGTCAAGGGGATGCCGGTGTATCCTCTGCCATTGCGATTGCAGTTCCACTTGCAGTTGCTGGTTTATTATTAACTATCATCGTTCGTACAATTGCAACAGGATTGGTGCATTTGATGGATGCGGCGGCGAAAGAAGGAAACATTAAAAAAGTTGAACTATGGCATATTTTTGCGATCATCTTACAAGGATTACGTATTGCTATACCAGCTGCGTTAATTATCGCTATTGGGGCAGGTCCTGTGAGTGACTTACTTACAGCTATGCCAGATTGGTTGACAAACGGTTTAGCAATCGGCGGGGGAATGGTTGTTGCTGTTGGTTACGCAATGGTTATTAACATGATGGCTACAAAAGAAGTATGGCCATTCTTTGCGATTGGTTTCGTATTAGCGACTGTTTCACAAATTACACTTATTGGTCTTGGGGCTATCGGTGTGGCTCTTGCTCTTATCTATCTTGCGCTTTCTAACAAAGGCGGCTCTGGTAATGGCGGAAATGGGAACACTGGTGATCCACTAGGCGATATTATCGATAATTACTAAGAAGGAGGGGACAGAAAATGGAAAAAGCATTTAAATTATCAAAAAAAGATCGTATTTCGGTTTGGTGGCGTTCCACGTTTATTCAAGGTTCTTGGAACTATGAACGTATGCAAAACGGTGGTTGGGCATTCGCCATGATTCCTGCAATAAAAAGATTATATAAATCAAAAGAAGATCGTGCGGAAGCGCTAAAACGTCACTTAGAGTTCTTTAATACACATCCTTATGTCGCTTCACCTATTCTTGGTGTAACATTAGCGCTTGAAGAAGAGCGTGCCAATGGAGCACCAGTGGATGATAAAGCAATTCAAGGGGTTAAAGTCGGAATGATGGGACCATTAGCTGGTATTGGAGATCCAGTTTTCTGGTTTACAGTGAAGCCAATCCTTGGTGCTTTGGCTGCTTCTCTTGCTTTAACTGGTAATATTCTTGGACCAATTATTTACTTCTTTGCTTGGAACCTTATCCGCATGGGATTCACTTGGTATACACAAGAAGTTGGCTACAAAGCTGGTTCAAAAATTACGGATGACTTATCTGGTGGGTTGCTGCAAAACATTACAAAAGGGGCATCGATTCTCGGGATGTTTATCCTCGGTGCACTCGTAAACCGGTGGGTATCGGTCAAATTTACCCCTGTAGTATCGTCAGTAGAGCTTGATGAAGGTGCTTATATTGATTGGGATAAATTACCTGCTGGAGCAGAGGGGATTAAAACCGCCTTGGAACAGCAAGCTGCTGGTCTTTCATTAGATCCAATAAAAGTAACAACATTACAAAGTAACTTAGATAGCTTAATTCCTGGTTTAGCTGGATTATTGTTAACACTTCTTTGTATGTGGCTGCTTAGAAAGAAAGTTTCTCCAATCGTTATGATTCTTGGCTTATTCGTGGTAGGTATTGTATTCCACCTAATTCACTTAATGTAAGTAAGACAATATAAAAGAGAAAAGCACCTCCTAGTATGATTTTTTTAGGAGGTGCTTTTCACATGACAAATAGAAAGAAAAATGGGATAAATAGTATAATAAATAAATTTTTAGGAGGCTGCTATGCTTACTATTGGTTATATTGGAAATGGGAAAAGCACAAACAGATATCATCTGCCGTTTGTATTACAAAGAGAGAATATCAAGGTAAAAACAATTTATCAAAGAAATCCAAAGCATGAAAGCTGGGATCGAATTGCAGGAGTCAATTATACATCTGATTTAAATGAATTATTAAATGATAAAGACATTCAATTAATTGTTATTTGCACAAGACATGACAGTCATTTTGAATACACTAAATTAGCACTAGAACATAATAAACACTGTTTAGTTGAAAAACCTTTTATGGAAACTGCCCAGCAGGCCAGAGAAATATTTGCATTGGCGAAAGAAAAGAATTTAATTGTGCAGGCGTATCAAAATAGACGTTTTGACAGTGATTTTCTGACTGTGCAGAAGGTCATCGAAGAAGGCAAATTAGGGGACTTGCTGGAAGTGGAAATGCATTATGATTATTACCGTCCGGAAGTGCCAGAATCTGCAGAGACTTTTAATCCTGCGGAGTCATTTTTATATGGACATGGCTGCCATACGCTTGATCAGGTCATCAGCTATTTTGGCAAACCTGATCATATTCATTATGATGTAAGGCAATTATTAGGACAAGGAAGAATGAATGATTATTTTGATTTAGATTTATATTATGGGAAGATGAAAGTGTCTGTAAAGTCTAGTTATTTTAGATTGAAAGAAAGACCAAGCTTTGTCGTTCATGGAAAAAAGGGATGTTTTGTGAAAGAAACAAAAGATCGTCAAGAGGAACATTTAAAATTATTTTACATGCCGGATAATAAAGATTTCGGGATAGATACGATAAAACACTATGGAGTATTAACCTACATTGATGATGAAGGGACAATCCATGAAGAAACAGTGAAATCGGTAAACGGCGATTATGGAAGAGTGTATGATGATTTATACAAAGCGATTATAAATGGGGAAGATAAGACCATAACAGACGAACAAACGTTATGGCAAATGGAAGTATTAGAAACTGGCATAAAAAACTTAAAATAGTGAATTTTGGATTAAGACCCCTTATTGGGGTTTTTTCTTTTTCGGCAGGAGCCTTTTCTTTAAAGTTTCTTAAGCAATAGATGTGTTTCTCTTCTTTTTGCATGAAAGCTAAATAAAAAAGAAATAATAACAATATTTAGTGCGATAAGGAGGAGAATAATGAAAGTAGATGAGAATGCTTTGTCGTTTTTTGCATTAGGCGGAATAAATGAAATCGGAAAAAATATGTATGTCGTTCAATATCAGGATGAAATTTTTGTTATTGATTGTGGAGGGAAATTTCCTGATGAAAGCTTATTGGGTATTGATTTAATAATTCCAGATATAACCTATTTGGAGGAGAATCAAGATAAAATAAAAGCTTTAATCGTTACCCATGGTCATGAAGACCATATTGGTGGAATCCCCTATATTCTAAGGAAATTAAGCATTCCTATTTATGCTACAAGATTTACCTTAGGTTTAATAGAGCTTAAAATCAATGAGCATAAGCTAAACGGAGAGACAAAATTAATAACTATTGATTCTAGCTCCAAGCTAGAGTTTGGAGAAGTGCAAGTTTCCTTTTTTAAGGTAAGTCACAGCATCCCAGATTGTCTTGGAGTTGTTTTCCACACCCCAGAAGGAAATATTGTTCACACAGGTGACTTTAAATTTGATTTAACCCCGGCTAATAACCAATATGCTGATATACATAAAATGGCGGAAATCGGGCAGCAGGGAGTTTTAGCATTAATATCAGAGAGCACAAATGCAGAACGAAAGGGGTTAACTCCTTCTGAACAAATGGTTGGTTCTCATTTAGATGAAGCCTTTATGAAAGCAGATGGGAAAATTTTCATTTCGACATTTGCTTCGAATGTTAATAGAATACAACAAGTAGTAGAGTCTGCTATAAAAACGAATCGTAAATTAGCATTGCTTGGCCGCAGTATGGTAAATGTGGTGAACGTTGCTATAGAACGTGGCTATCTTCATATGCCGGAGGGAATGTTAATTGATGTCAGTCAAGTAGATCAACTGCCAGTAGAAAAAGTTGCCATTCTCTGTACAGGTAGTCAAGGAGAACCAATGGCTGCTTTGTCACGTTTAGCAAGTGGGAACTTTCGCGATGTTACAATATATCCGGGGGATACCGTGATTCTAGCAGCATCTCCAATCCCTGGAAATGAAAAAGACGTCTCTAAAATCATAGATAATTTATTTCAACTTGGGGCAAAAGTAATTTATGGTTCTGGCAGTACAACCGGTATGCACGTTTCCGGTCATGGTTATCAAGAAGATTTAAAGCTAATGTTAACCTTAATGAAACCAACCTACTTCATTCCCATTCATGGAGAATCTCGTATGCTCTACCATCATCGAATATTAGCAGAATCAGTGGGAGTGGAAAAAGAGAATACTTTTATTATTAAAAATGGAGAAGTTGTCGATATCAAAAATGGAGTAGCCCGTCAAACACGCTTTGTCCCAGCAGGAGACACATATGTAGATGGGATGGGTGTTGGGGATGTTGGCGATATTGTGTTAAGAGATCGAAAGCAGTTATCGGAAGATGGGATGCTTGTTGTTATTATCACCATCAGCAAGGGCGACAGGAAGATTATTTCTGGCCCAGATACGATTACGAGGGGATTTGTTTATGCCCGTAACTCTGATGAATTACTGAAGGAAGTAAACCGTTTGGTCAAAAAGACTGTCAATGACTTGCAATCAGAGAATATTCATAAATGGAATGTAATGAAACAAAATATTAAAAAATCAGTTGGCCAGTATTTATTTAATCAAACAAAGAGAAAGCCGATGATTCTTCCAATTATTATTGAGATTTAGGATGAAAAAATTTATATTTTCTAAAAAGCAATGGGGGCAATAGATTAAGCATCCATTGCTTTTTAGTTTAGAAGCAGCCTAGCGACATTTTATTGTAAACGGATTCAATTCTGTTCGTTAAAAATATACCTATTCATAAAAGTATTGCGGAACTTACCTTGTGGGTCATACTTCATAAGTAAATGCTGGAATGCGGGCATTTTTTCATATAGCGATTGTATTTTGGAAGGGGCAGTAGTAAATAGCTTCCCCCAATGTGGCTTTGCTTGAAAAGGCTCGAGCTTGGATTCGATTAGTGGGAGTACTTGCTGAACTTCTTTCCACTTATCTTGCCAAGTAAAATGAATAGCGACGGAATCCTGTTTATAGGATGGACTTAACCAAAGTTCGTCCTTCGCAATTGTCCGCACTTCAGAAATAAATAAAAGGGGTGCAATGTATTCACGAATGTCACTAAGGGCATAAAGAGCGTTATAAGCATGTTCTCGCGGGAAAATATATTCACTTTGCAGCTCTTGACCCTTACTTGGAGTGAAGTCCATTCGGAAATGTGGCATGCGGTCAAGCCAATCTCCTGGAACACCGAGCTGTGCCGTGCAATTAGTTGCAGCGACTCCTCGTACTGGATGAAGATTTTCTTTGGCTGCTTTTGCTCCGTAAAAGTCATCACCTAGTGAAAAAGTCTGGTCATTTGTCAGCTTGCTCTTTAACCACACTTGATTAAATGCTTCGTTCTGCCAATCTGTAAACAGACTGACACTATAAGCACTGGAAGAAATGATATCAAAATGATCAGCTATTTGAGCGAATGGAAGATTTTCATAAACATCTTGCCGCATTTGATGACTTGGATGAATAGCTAAGGTTAGTTTTGTAACAATACCAATTCCTCCTAATCCAACGACTGCACCATGTAATTCCTCTTCTGACTTTTCTCTCGAAAAAGTTATGATACTACCGTCCGCTGTAACGACTTCCATAGCGGAAACTGCAGCAGCTAAATTTTGATTGCGATTACCTGAACCATGTGTTGCTGTGGCACAAGCTCCAGCAATCGAAATGTGTGGTAGGGATGCAAGATTATGTAAGGCATAGCCATGCTGCTGAAGCATTTGGCATAGATCTCCATACTTCATTCCTGCTTCTACAGTTACTGTTTTTTCTTCCCTATTAATAGCAATAACTTTATTCAGTTTTTGCAAAGAGACGATATTCTCGTCTGAATCTGCGATGTTATTAAATGAGTGGCGAGTTCCAATTACACGAAGCTTTTTTAATTTTAAAACTAATTGTTGAATTTCCTCCACTGATTCTGGTTCGTGCCAGTTCGTCGTGCTATATTGATAATTACCTGCCCAATTCCTTTTTAATCCCATAACTTCACTCCTTTATTGGGTTTTTTATACATTTTAACTATATACGCAAGGAGAGAGAATTTTCAAATATTATCGTTTGGAAATCACAAGGTAATTAGACCTATTTTTTGTTTCTTTTATGTGAAGAGAAAATCCTGGTATCGACAAAAAATGACAAGTTCCTTATAATGGAATAGTAATATGTATACATGCTATTAGAACTATTGTTTTCCTGAAATTGAAAAAAGCAAACTTATCGAAAGGTAAGGACGCAAAGCTACGAGTCTAAAATCCTCTTGGATAATGATAGTCGGGTTGCCAGGTATACTTTAAGCAATTATTTGGCTATCCCTATTTATGTATTAGGATAGCTATTTATTTTTACTTTGGATTCGTGGGAGAACAATAAAAAATATAAACTAAACAAACTTATAGAAAAGGAGATTCGAGATGATTGTTGTAGACAAAAAGAAGTATAAAATGGAAATAGATGAAAACTCAAAAGAAGTACGTGTACAGGTACATGGGTTGATGAGAGAGGAAGACGCAGAGGGGTATATGGTTGATTTACAGGATACGATAAGTAAAGTATCCAAAAAAGACTATACTTTTGTCGTGGATGGTACTCATCAAACGCCCGTTCCATCAAAGGTGGTACCTCAGTTAGAACAAACAATGCAATTTTACTCTAGCTTAGGTTTTAAGGATGTTCTTGTAATTAAACCTTCGTCTAAAATTGCCCAAGTGCAAATTAGAAATGCCCTAGAAAGAATTGATTTTGCAGGTACATTTATTGATCGTGCATCTCATTCTAAGTAATGCCAGGTTGTAAATAGAAAGCTGTTTTTAATCGGATTTGAAGGGGAGTTATGAAGTGAAAAAGGTAGAAATGTCGTATAAATATGAAATTATAACAAAGGAACAAACGGATCTAATCGAAAAGGCTGCTGACTGTCTTGCAAGCTCATTTATTGGAGTAGATATAGCTGGGAAATGGGTTCAAGAGCCAATGGTTGGTCAATTAAATATAGGCTATGATGATTTCTATCAGTTCACGAAAGATTATATAGATGCTACTGTGGAGCAGGGATATTGTGCAGTCGCTATAGATAATAATCAAAAGGTTGTTGGTGTTCTTGCTGGAGATACTAATGCGCCAGAGATTATTGGGGAAGATGTATTTGAAGGCACCTTTTTAGATATGAATGTTATTCTACATGTTCTTGAAGATGTAGATAAACGCTTTATGGAAGATTATAAGCAGCGTACTGGAAAAGAACTGCAGGATGGCGAGATACTTCATTTATTTATGTTAGGAGTAACTGCTGAACACGAGCGTCACGAAATTATTAAGCAATTAGGAAATAAATTAATAACGAAAGCATCTGAACAGGGATTAAAGGCTGTTGTTGGAGAAGCAACTAATCCTAAGTCTATACGTGTAATGGAAAAATATCACAATATGAAAAAATATAAAGATGTTAAAGGAAATTATATTGTTCATAGATATCAAGAAAATAGTAGATTAAAAGATATTCCTGCAACAATCGCAGACGGCACATATATCATTATGAAAGAACTTTAAAATTTCAAATGTCTAAACAAATATATAAATAGGAGAGTTATTTATTATGGAGGCTATATTGCTAGGTATTATTGTTATCTTATTGGTTACCACCGTGTATTTTGCTTATCGATATTTTACATTGAAAAACCATCCTCATATTAATAAAGAAATAATGAACGGGATGAAAGAAATAGCGGCAGGTAATATGAGCAGCAAAGTAGAAGGAGCAAGTTCTTATCATGCTACCTTTAATCAAGTAATTGAATTTTTAGAGCATGTGAGGGGAAAGTTCTTTTCTTTTTCCAAAAACGTACATAAAAAGGGAGAAAGTTTAACGGAGATCGGTGAATACGCGATGGAAAAGGCGGACATTGTAAGAGCTGCAATTGATGAGGTTGGCAGAGGTTTGCAGAAACAATTAGTCGCTACAGAGGAAAGCGCCCTTTCAATGGAGGAAATGGCTCAGGCGATTGAAGATTTGTCCATAAGATCCAATCAAATTTCTGAACAGTCCAATACTACGTTAGAATTAACGCAAGAGGGAGACGAAAAGTTAAAGGACTCTTTAGTGAAAATGAAGCAATTTAACCAAACAATCAATACGACTTTTCATGCGATAAATAATCTTGGTGAAAAGTCTAAAGAAATTGGTACAATCGTAAAAGTAATTACAGGGATTTCTGAACAAATTAATCTATTGGCATTGAACGCAGCAATAGAAGCAGCTCGGGCTGGTGAACACGGTAAGGGATTCGCTGTTGTAGCAGACGAAGTACGAAAATTGGCTGAACAGTCCCGTCAGTCCTCTTCAGAAGTATCCAATATTGTGAAAAATATTCAAGAAGAAACGAATATAGTTGTCAAATCAATGCAGCAGGGCACAGAAGAATTCAAAGAGACAAATACGAACATTCTAGAGGTTGGAACAATGTTTGAACAGATTTTGTCTACGACAAAGGTTATTGCGGAAAATAATGAAAATTCTTCTGCAAGTACAGAAGAATTATCGTCTGCTTCTCAACAAATCATGGCAACAATTGTACAGATAGCTTCTATCTCACGGGAATCGGTTGAAATGTTTGAGGAATTAATCGAAATCAGCGATGATGAATTACAAACAATTCAAAATTTAGTACAAGAAGCCGAAAATCTTTTAGAATTGAAAAATGATGTGGATAAACTATTATCTACGTGGAATCAAGAATCAGCACAAAACCCACATGCTGAAGGTGATGTTAGTGTAGCGGTTTAAGCTAGAAAAAAAGCTTCTCATCGGTAATCAAACTTGTGAGAAGCTTTTACTTTCATTCCACTTTTAACGTCAATAACAGTATTTTGTTATATTCCTTTGAAAATAGCAAACTCATTGAAACATGAGGACGCAAAGCTGCGGGCCAATTTCCATGGCAGCCGGGTTGCCAAAAAAGGCTGGATATTTGCTAATAAGCAATATATTGCTTTTTTATGTCCTCTTTCGTGTGGACTTTTTTATTTGGACTTTTGTCTCTAGCAGAAGGGAGTATATGCTGCAAAAGTGGAAAGGGAGTAATTATGTCACAACAAGAGCAATGGAGAGCAAAAATAGGATTGGCAGGGTAAGAATATGTATTTTTTACGTCCTGTTGAAATACATTGTTCCTATTGTCATAATTATCGTTATCTTAGACGCAGCAGGCCTATCAGGTTGATTATTACTTTGTTAAATAATAAGAAGCATTCAGGAGGTCAAATAATGAAGGAAATACAAGAATTGTTTCCTAGTATGGACGGAAATGACTTTCAACGAGAGGAATTGCTGTCCTACTTTAAGACAATTTTAACAAAAATAGATGAATTAAAGGATCCTGACAAATTAACACTTGGAGAAATGCCAGAGTACACAGAGGATTATTATAATCGTGTGATTCAAAATGCGAATGTTCCTCAAGCAGGTGTGTCGATCAATGAAGTAATCAAGGAGCTTCTAAAATTGGTAGAAGGTCATCGCTATGTCAATCGTAATTATGTGGCAAATGCAGCACCTTTGCCGAATATTGCTAGTATCATAGGTAATTTAGTCATGGTGCTTGTAAATGGCAATAACCTTTGGGATGTAGAAGGTCCAGCCGCAGCTACAGCTGAGGTGGAAATCACAAGTATGCTTTCTAAATTAATCGGATATGACGAAAATTTAAGTGCGGGCTATACAACATGGGGAGGACAAGGGGCTGTTTTCAATTCTTTACGCCTCGCTATTGCTCGTTATGCTCCTTCCTCTAACCTAATGGGCATTCCGAAAAATCTTTATTGCTTCTGTTCGGAGCTATCTCACTACAGCTTATATAAATCGGTAGAAGCTGCCGGAATTGGGGTAGAAAATATGGTTCGAGTCAAGGTGAACCAAGATCATTCTATGAATCTTGAAGATTTAAAGGAGAAAATAGAACAGGTTATTGCAAAAGGTGGGGTGCCTCTTTATATTCTGGCAACAATGGGTACAACAGATACCTTTGGAATCGATGATATAAAGGGAATTAAGCAGCTTGCGGAGGAGTTAGAACGCAGACATTGTCTAAGCCCGCTCTATATTCATGCAGACTCAGCGATGGGAGGAATGTATACCTTTTTTAATAATTATGATTTTGAGAGAAATCCTCTACAATTGGAAGAAGATGTTAAGGGAGTTTTGCAATCCTATCAACAGAAGTTTACACAGATCAAACTTGCTGATAGTATGGTATTTGATTTCCATAAGCTAGGACAAACACCGTATATTACGAGTTTATTTTTGGTTAAAAACAGAGAGAGTCTTAAGTATGTTGATTTAGACGAAGAGGAAACTCCTTATGTTGGCAATCGTGGTTACGGCAGCTATCATACAGGCTATACATTAGAATGTTCGAGAATGGGAAGTGCGTTAGCAATTTATGCATCGTTATTAGCATTTGGTGTGGAGGGCTATCAAAAGCTGCTAGCTAACTATATTCGTGTGAATAGTAAATTTAGAGAGACGCTGACAAAAGAAATCCCGAATGCTGCCATTACGAATGAGGTTTCACCGATTACCACTTTCCGTTTTTATCCAGAAGAGCCAAAATGGATAGAAGAAAGGAACGGTCTTTTAACTGCTGAGGAAATGATTGAAATTAATCAATTTAATGATGCGTTTGCAGAAATAATCGGTGCTGAAAGAGATACGATCTTCTTTGGAAATACAAAAAAGCAGTGCCTAGTAAAAGCAGCAAATTCAAACAAGCAAATCCCTGTATATGCGCATAAATTTTTCACTATTTCGCCATACTCTACAGTAGAAGAGATTGACCGTTATGTGGCATTTTTAAAAGAACACTTATCATTTTTTATGAAAACAAAACCAACCTATGACAGCATTTCTTTGTTGTAAGGAAGGACTTTTTTTAATTACAAAAAGGCCCCATAGCTTATTTAAGTATATAATAAATTAAAAAAACTTTCTCTTAACAGGGGAAGGTTTTTTAGTTTTCATGGCCATATATATCAACAGATAGAAACTCTTTTATTAAATGATAGCCTTTATGATAGAGAATGGAGTCTGCTTCTATCCCTTTTTGAGCGCAGCAGTTTTTTATTTACGTATGACTAAAACAATTAACCCTATAACACTTTGGAGGAGAATATGAAAAAAGGCAAATTCAGTTTACAAGCTAGCATTATTATTTTTGTATGTATAGTTGTTGCATTGTCTCTTGGCATTACGGATTTGATTATCAGTAATAGTATTACCTCCAGTGTGGAAGAAACACAGAAAGAGAAGGCACTGAATGTTGCGAGGATGATGGCGATAACTCCGCAAGTAATAGAAGTTCTTGAAGGCAGAGAAAATACAGAAGATGTACAGGTGTTTGCCAATAAAATTAAAGCACAAACGAATGTGAACTTTGTTGTGGTGATGGATATGAACGGAAACCGTCTATCCCATCCGGAATCTAGTAAAGTTGGAAAGCATTTCAGTGGAGGGGATGAAGGACCAGTACTTAATGGAAAGGAATATGTTTCTATTTCCAAAGGAACGCTTGGAAAATCGATGCGGGCATTTACGCCAATAAAAAACGCTGAGGAAGAGCAAATTGGTGCAGTGGCAGTAGGAATTTCTTTAAAGAGTGTAACAGAAGCTGTCCACAAAGGACGGATGGGGATTGGAATAGGGACATTAATAGGAATTCTCATTGGCATAATTGGGGCTGTGGTGCTGGCGAGATATTTCAAAAAAATTCTGTTAGGGCTCGAACCCTTTGCTATTGCCAAGCTTCTGGAAGAACGAAGCTCGATGCTGCAGTCTGTGCGTGAAGGCATTATAGCCATTGATCAAGAGGGAAAAATCACGCTTGTGAACAAGGCAGCTAGTAAGCTTTTTCAAAAAGCGGGCATTGGGGAGGATGCTATTGGAAGGAATATTGAAGATTATTTACCAGAAACTCGGTTAACACGCATTATAAAATCCGGTGAAATGGATTTGGATCAAGAGCAGAACTTGCATGGGGTAACCATTTTGGTAAATAGAGTGCCTGTAGTGGTAGAAAATCAAGTAGTTGGGGCTATTGCCACATTCCGTGATAAAACAGAGGTTCAGCAATTAGCTGAGCAGCTGACAGGGGTGCGCAATTATGCGGATGCGCTCCGTGCTCAGGCGCATGAGTTTATGAATAAACTCCATGTTATCCTTGGTTTAGTTCGTACGGAACAATATGAAACCCTTGCTAATTATGTAAGTGAAACGGTTAATCACCGGGAAACAGAGGTAGGCTTTGTTACGAAGAAGGTTCAAGATCCTGTACTTGCTGGGTTTTTGATTGGTAAGCTAAGTTTTGCTAGAGAATCAGGCGTTTCCCTTTCCTTTGCTTGTGAAAATATCCTTCCAAAACCAGCAGACCCGGAGATTACAAATGAACTAATTACGATTATCGGAAATATCTTTGATAATGCAATAGAGGCAATGGTAGACAGCATAAACAAAAAGGTAGATCTTACCTTGGATTATGCAGAAGAAATTTTAACCATCGAAGTGAAAGATACTGGAATAGGAATGACGAATGCCCTTCAAAATAAAGTGCTAGATAAAGGCTTCTCTACTAAAGGAAATAATCGGGGATTTGGATTGTATTTATTGGCAATGGCGATTGAAAGGCTAGAGGGGGAACTTATTATTTCGTCCAAGCCTGGAAAGGGCACCACTTTTGCCGTATATATACCATATAAAGCAGAGGATGAATAAAATGATTAATGTAATGATTGTGGAAGATGATCCGATGGTAGCAGAAATTAATAAACGATACCTTTCTCAAATCAATGGGTTTCATTTAACTGCAACCGCCAATTCAGTAGATGATGCGATTTCTTTATTAAAAAAAGAAAAAATAGAGCTTATCCTTTTAGATATTTTTATGCCTGGTAAGATTGGACTAGAGCTATTAGCTTATCTACGAAAAAATGATCTTGCTATTGATGTTATCGTGATTTCAGCTGCTTCTGATCTTGAGCGCATTAAGAAGGCTTTAAGACATGGTGTAGTCGATTATTTAATAAAGCCATTTGAGTTTGAAAGATTTAACACAGCGCTGACAACTTATCTAGAACAAACTAGGATTACCAATAAGCAAGCTTCCATTAGTCAACAAGAGTTGGATGCGCTTCTTTTGCATCGAGAAGAAACTGTGACAGTGGAAGAATTGCCGAAGGGATTAACAAAGGATACGTTAAAACAAGTATGGGAAGCAGTTCAAAAATTAAAAGAGGAACCCTTTTCGACCGATGATGCTGCGAACTTAGTAGGTATATCAAGAGTATCTGCTAGAAAGTATTTAAATTTCTTAAAAGATTTAGGAATACTGGAAGTTAAGGTAATCTATGGCACGATTGGAAGACCTGTTTATCAACATGAATATAATCGATTAAAAGAACACAGAATAAAAAACTTTTTGTAAGCAGTATGAAGGCTGCTTACTTTTTTTATTTACAAAAAGAATTATTAAACTTTCATAAACTATGAAAGCGTTTAACAGGGGAGTAAGATGAACTTGTAAAAAACAAAAGCAGTTTGAGCATAACAATCTCAAACGTATTGATAAAGGCTCAAAGGAAGTCGATAGGGAGTAAAAACTTTGTTAGGAGGATTAAAATGCATATTCCAATTAAGAAGACACTTGATAAAATTCCAGGTGGTATGATGGTTGTACCGTTATTTTTAGGGGTATTAACTAACACATTTTTTCCGCAATTTTTAGAAATTGGCCATTTTACAACAGCTTTATTCAGCAAGGAAGCATCATCCACCATTCTTGCATTATTTATGTTTCTGATTGGTTCACAAATTAATTTCAAACTTGCCCCAAAGGCAATCAAAAAGGGTGCCATCTTACTAACAGGTAAATTTATAGTAGGGGCAGGGATAGGGATTGCAGTCGCCATGTTTTTTGGACCTGCTGGAATATTAGGGTTATCACCATTGGCAATTCTTGCAGCCCTATTAAATGCGAATGGAGGATTATATGCATCGCTTGCTTCTTCCTATGGTGATGAAACAGATGTAGGAGCATATGCTTTATTTTCTTTAAAAGACGGACCATTTTTCACGCTAGTTGCACTAGGAGCATCCGGACTTGCAGCCATTCCTTTCCAGGCACTTGTAGGTGTCTTAATCCCAATTTTGATTGGAATGATTTTGGGAAATATTGATCCGGACATGAGAAAGTTTCTTGGTAGCAGTAAATTATTATTAATTCCATTCTTTTCTTTCCCATTAGGAGCAGGAATGGATCTTAGAACCATTGTAGAAGCAGGAGGACCTGGATTATTACTAGGATTAATAGCCGCATTTACAGGAATTGGAGCTTATCTTCTTTTGAAATTATTTAAAGAAAATCCAATTGTTGGCTTAGCAACAGGCTCTACTGCTGGGAATGCTGTCGCTACACCAGCTGTGGTTGCAGCCGCAGATCCGACCTTATCTTCTATAGCCCCAGCAGCTACTGCTCAAGTTGCAGCAGCATGTGTTGTATCTGCCATTATCTGTCCGATTATTGTTAGCTATGTATTTAAAAGGTCGCAAAGAAAGAAGACTAAAAAATCGATGGCGAGTGCAGCATGACAGGTAAAAAGGAGTACTGCATTATTTAGTTACAAAATAATGAATTTAAGTTAAATAAACTAGTGAGAAAGTACAAACAGTAATAACATAGGAACAAAAGAAAGCGATCTTTTGATCATCATTTTAAATAGAAAGAAGGATCACCCACAATGACTGTGTCAGATAATGTAATTATCACAACATTAAAAGGAAAAGAAATTCTCTCTAATCCCTTTTTAAATAAAGGAGTAGCTTTTACAAAAGAGGAAAGGGAAGACCTTGGTCTAGACGGTCTGTTACCGCCCCAAGTACTTACGCTTGATGAACAAGTAAATAGAGTCTATGAGCAATATTTAATGCGGACCACCAACCTTTTCAAAAATGGCTTACTGAATGACTTATATAACCGAAATGTCGTTCTATATTACCGACTTTTAAAGGAACATCTTGCAGAAATGCTGCCGATTGTTTATACACCGACTGTCGGTGATGCTATCCAGTCTTACTCTCATAGCTACCATCGTCCAGAAGGATTATATCTTTCCATTGATCATTTGGAAGGGGTGGAAAAGGCGTTTCGTAATCTAGGAAAAGCCAAAAATGATATAGATTTAATTGTTGTCACTGATTCGGAAAGTATCCTTGGTATTGGAGATCAAGGAGTAGGTGGTATTAATATTGCAATAGGAAAACTAGCGGTATATACAGCTGCTGCTGGTATTGATCCTAGCCGAGTTCTGCCGGTTGTACTAGATGTTGGTACGAATAATCAGTCCTTAATTGATGACCCTATTTATATTGGTAATAAGTTTGCCCGTGTTCGTGGAGAACGTTATGATCAATTTATTGATTTATTCATTCATACCGCAAGAAAGTTTTTCCCAGAAGTACTACTTCATTGGGAGGATCTTGGCAATGTGAACGCCCGCAATATTTTGGATAAATATGGGGACAAAATTCTTACTTTTAATGATGACATTCAAGGAACAGGTGCTGTAACGCTTGCAGCGATTATGTCTGCATTAAAAGTAACAGGCGGTGCATTGAAAGATCAGCGCATCGTTGTCTTTGGCCCAGGGGCTGCAGGAATCGGCAATGCAGACCAAATGGTTGATACAATGGCTCTGGAAGGACTTACTAAAGAAGAAGCATATGAGCGTTTCTGGGCGATTGACTATCGAGGATTACTGACAGATGAAACACCAGATGTTTTGAAATTTCAAATGCCTTATGTAAGAAGAGCAGAAGAAGTCAAGCAATGGAATCGAAATGAGGATGGGATCATTTCTTTAATGGAAGTAGTTAAAAAGGTGAAGCCAACCATCCTAATTGGTACTTCTGGCCAAGCCGGTGCTTTTACGGAAGAAATCGTGAAAGAAATGGCAAAGCATGTAGAACGTCCTATCATTATGCCGATGTCCAATCCTACTAATCTTGCTGAGGCAATGCCGGAAAACTTAATTAAATGGACGGACGGAAAAGCACTAATTGCGACTGGAAGTCCGTTTGCTGATGTAGAATATAATGGTGTTTCCTATGAAATCGGGCAGTCGAATAATGCATTTGTCTTCCCGGGTTTAGGGCTTGGAGCTATTGTTGCAAAAGCGCAAATTATTTCCAAAGGAATGTTTGCCGCAGCCGCCAATGCGGTAGCCGAGATGTGCGAAACGAACCAACCAGGGGCATCGTTACTCCCTTCGATTGAGAAATTACATGATGTATCTATCTATGTGGCAGTTGAAGTCGCAAAAGCGGCTATAGAGGAAGGAATTGCAAGAGCCGAGATTACGGATGTAACAAAGGCTGTGGTTGATGCAGTTTGGCAGCCTGAATATAAGAAAATTAAGAGTGTTGGAATTTGGGCCAATGTTTAATGAAATTATAAATTAGAAAAAATGCCTCTACTCCTGGTAGAATCGGATTGTTCGATTAGCCAGTGGTAGCAGGCATTTTTAATTTTAAAATTCATGGTTTTCTTTCTTTTTTCTATATTTTATAACATCCGTAATTACCCATAGAGGGATAATAAGAACGACAAAAGCAATTTTTAACCAATAATCAACAACACTAAAGAGAATAAAAAGCATAAATAGAGCATAACAAACAAATTTCAAAACTAAATTGACTAATTCAGATTTAAACATCGTTATCAACACCATTCGCTATTTTTACTATCCTATACGAATAACGAAATCAATAAGTTTCGTTAACCTCGAACAAAATCCGCATTTACAAGCACAATTTCTGATTTATTTATTTTTCAATATTAAAGCAAGCAGAAAAGCGTTCTCTATGCCCCAAAGGAAGAGGAGGAAAGGAAAAAGGGAACAGAGAAAAACAAACAAGCTGAAGCAACTCCTATTCGGAGAGGCATTTTTTCTTTAGAATAATTTTGCTTTTACTTAGCTATTAGAAATCTTCCTAGGTCTTTTCAAACCTATGTTAGTTTCTCCTACATAAATTGCTGTGTATTTTAATCGAATGTAAATAATTTACGATTCTTTTACAAAAGCTCGCTTTTTTCCTGTAAAATCAATCCCTTCATCTTAAATAAACAGAATTTTATTTAATGATTTCTTTACACTACTCCCTAATGTAGCTTTATATTTGTTTTCTAAAATTTAAATTAATAGAGAAATTAATGTAATCAAAAGGAGTGAGGTACTTTTATGCATTTTGCGTCCACACTAGCTTGGGCTTATCCGGTAGATCAAGTGGTCCAGCTTGCTAAGCAGAGCGGGTTATCAGGATTAGAAATTTGGGCAGAACATGTGTGGTTTCACGGTACAGATCCAAACAAAATTCGTGAAGCGAATCGGGATCAGTCTATCAACCTAACTATGCATGCGGCGAGTTGGGACTTAAATATTAGTTCTTTAGAAAAAAAAATAAGAGAAGGCTCTGTAAAGCAGATACGGAATTCTATTAAGTTAGCAGATGAGATAGGGGCAGACTCGATAACGTTTCATCCGGGGAGGTTGACACTTCCGCAGATAAAACTGGAAATATACGAAGCTTTCATGATGGAATCCATTTTTACATTAATCGAAACAGCAAAGCGGTACAAGAAAACCTTAAGCATAGAATTGATGGAGGTAAAGACAAAGGAATTCGTGACAGCTCCGGAAATAATGAATCGATTAATCGCGAGCTTCTTACCGGAACTGAAAACAACCTTTGACGTTGCTCATATTTCAGAAGGAACTCCACAGCAAGCCTTTGCTCAGTTAATAAATGTGGACAAAGTTCATATTAGTGACAATTCACGAGCGCAGCTGCATGTTCCTCTTGGTATGGGTATTCTGGATAGAAATATGCTGAATGAATTCATATCGATAAATGATCTTCCTGTTGTAGTAGAGGGCTTTGATGCATCAGAAAGTTTAAACTGGTGGAATCATAATCTTCATTATTTAAAAAGCCTGGAAATGATGAAGGGGGTACCGCAATGAAAGTGCTCGTAACAAACGATGATGGTATTTTCGCTCCAGGTCTTCAGGCTCTAGTTGAAGTGCTTCAGCATTTTGCAGATGTTTATGTGTCCTGCCCAGATCAGGAAAGAAGTGCTGTCAGTCATTCGATAACATTAAGAGTTCCTTTAAAAGCAAAACCACTACCGCTTTTTCCTGGTGTAAAAGGGTGCTGGGCTGTTAATGGAACTCCGGCAGATTGCGTCAAGCTTGGAATAGAAGTGCTGATGAAAGAGTCGCCAGACTTTGTTGTTTCAGGAATAAATCTTGGACCAAATTTAGGGCGTGATCTTTATTATTCAGGCACCATGGCTGGAGCGGTGGAAGGGCTGCTTTATGGAATTCCAGCTGTAGCAGTATCATTAAATGCCTTTTCTGATATGGATATCAATTATGAGAAAGTAAAAAAGCTGCTTTATCCTATTGTGGAAGTACTTCTGCAAAACAAGATTCCAAAAGGAGTTTTTCTTAATGTGAACTTACCATACCTTTCAAGGGAAGTTTATAAGGGAGTACGTATTGTCCCTCTGGATATGGATGTTGCCAGATATTCATATGTTGGACTGAATGATCCACATGGACAAGTGTACTACTGGCTGAAGGATCAGCTTCACAATATGAAGGACCTTAATGCAGATAGTGATTACACCTCGTTGAGAACAGGCTTTGTGACCATATCACCGATTGAGTTTAGAACATTTCATAGAAGAAAAAAAGAACAAATTGAACGTTGGTTTGCTCATTTAAATATTGCTGGTACAGATGAGGAGGAAATAGATTATGCGTAAGTGGATGCTTGTATTAATGTTTGGAATATTGATGGTTTTTGCAGCAGGCTGTGGCAGTAAGGAAAACAGTGAGCCCGGTAATGCATCTAAAGATACAGGTTCATCAGAATCGAAGCTAGAGGGATCCCTTCATTTTTATACCTCACAGCCCGATGCAGATGCTGCTAAATTAGTAGAAGGATTTCAAACTAAATATCCTGATGTAAAGGTAGAAACATTCCGTTCCGGAACAGAGGAAGTCATTTCAAAAATTAAAGCGGAAAAAATGGCTGGCAAGATTCAAGCAGATGTTCTATTGGTAGCAGATGCAGTAACATTTGAAAGTTTAAAAGAAGAGGATATGCTCAAAGCATATGAATCAAAAGAAGCTGCTGAAATTCCTGCTGAGCTTGTGGATCCAGATCATACTTACTATGGAACGAAGGTCATGGCAACTGGATTAGTTGTAAACACGCAAAAAGTAAAAGAAATGCCAACAAGCTGGAATGTCCTTACTTCTAAAGAAGCAAAAGGAAAAATTATTATGCCAAGTCCATTATATTCCGGTGCTGCTGCCTATAATTTAGGAGTGTTCACTCGTCAAGATAACTTAGGATGGGACTTTTACAAAAATATTGCTGCAAATGATGTAACGGTTACAAAAGGGAATGGCGATGTACTTAAGGGTGTTGCTGGTGGAGAAAAAGACTATGGGATGGTTGTAGATTATCTAGTTACACGCGCGAAAGCAGAAGGATCTCCAGTGGAGCTAATTTATCCTGAAGAAGGGGTGCCAGTTATCACTGAACCAATAGGAATTATGAAAGACGCCGAGAATTTAGGGGCAGCAAAGGCCTTTGTTGATTTCGTTCTATCCGAGCAAGGACAAAAGCTTGCTGCCGAGCTTGGATATACACCAATTCGCAAAGGAATTGAAGCTCCTGAGGGACTTAAAACGATTGATGAAATGAAAGTCCTTTCTACTGATGTGCAAGAATTATATCGTGCCAGAGATGGTGATAAGAAAGAATTTGAAACAGTAATTAGTGAATAGAACACTTTTTATGAAGGAGTGGACATAATGAACTCATCTATTCAGAGCTCTGAAAGGAAGAAGGAAGCATTATTTCCGCTCTCCTTTTCTTATTTTTCCCGTAAGTGGTGGGGGATTCCTGGATTTCTGCTGCTTGTCTTTATCTTTTTACTTCCTGTTTGGCGTCTTGTCTGGCTGAGCATTTCCTCTGGAGAAGGAATTAGTCTGGAACTTTATCAGGAAGTAATGATAGAAAAGGCAACGTGGAAGACGATTCAAAACACTGTTATTATTACGGTCGCAAGCACATTGCTCTCCCTTATTTTAGGAGTAGGTCTTGCATTTATCATGGCATACTTGAATATCAGGACAAAAAAGTGGCTGCAATTATTCATCTTTTTACCTTTTTTGATACCATCGTATATCTCAACCCTTGCGTGGGTACAGTTTTTTGGAGGAAACGGCCCTATCCAATTTCTTTTCCATCAATCAGTTAATTTGTACAGTATGGGAGGAATCATTTTTGTTCTTGGGCTTTCCCATTATCCCCTTGTTTATTTGATGAGTGTGGAAGTATTTCGCAGGATACCAAGGGAACTGAAATATGCCGCCAATACTTCTGGGGCATCTGGGGGAGTTGTCTTTCGAAAGGTAATTTTTCCAATGGCGCTTCCGGGAATTGCGAGTGGTGGTATTCTTGCTTTTTTATCTAATATTGATAATTTTGGCATTCCGGCTTTTCTTGGTATACCAGCAAATATCCGCGTTTTGAGTACGTATATTTACGAACAGATTATTGGATATGGACCATCTGCCTTTGCAAGAGCTGCTGTTCTTTCCGTTATTCTTGGTGTAATTTCTTTACTTGGGACAGTCCTCCAATGGGCAATTATAAGAAAAAGCAATGTAAGTGAAACAGCAGCACGAGATATAGAGCCAAGGTATTTTCTCCCAAGGGGCTGGCGAAATGCAGTGGAAATAGTGCTCTGGATGTTCCTGTTGCTCACGACACTTTTACCATTAGTCGTTATGGCTTCTACATCCTTTATCAAGGCATATGGATTATCCCTTTCATGGGAAAATCTTACCTTAAAAAATTATTCGTATCTATTATTTGAGGATGCTAAAACGGGAGCTGCGATAGGAAATAGCGTAACGCTTGCCTTGGTAACCATGCTGATTTGTATGGTAATTGGAACCGTTATTGCCTATCTTCGTTTTAAAAAGCCATCTGTTTTGGTGAGGGTCTCAGAAATTATTGTAACTATTCCTTATGCTTTGCCAGGAACGGTATTTGCATTAGCGATTATCTTAATGTGGCTACAGCCGGTGCCAGGCTTTCAGCCAGGAGTTTATGGAACAATATGGATTTTGCTTATTGCTTATATCACTCGCTTTACGGTATTACAGATGCGGGGAAGCCTGACTGCCTTTTCGCAAATTGATTCTTCTATGGAGGAAGCAGCAAGAATTTCAGGGGCAAAAGCATTAGCAAAATGGAGAAGCATCCTTTTTCCCTTGCTAATGCCTGGTATATTAAGCGGCGCTGCTCTTGTGTTTCTGACTGCTCTCACAGAGCTGACTGTGTCCAGTTTATTATGGTCTAGCGGTTCTGAAACGGTAGGTGTTGTTATCTTTAGTTTTGAGCAAGCTGGATACACCACTTACTCAACGGCATTTTCCACTTTAATTGTGGGATCTGTATTGATCATGGGCATTCTATTTGTTTTATTAGAAAGAATCTGGAAGAAGAAGGTGATGAAGAGTGATTAGTATTGATGGGTTAAAAAAGAACTATGGAAGCTTTACAGCCTTAAATAATATTAACTTAGAATTGCTAAATGGTGAATTTATCGCTATTCTAGGTCCTTCTGGATGTGGAAAGACGACGTTATTACGGCTTTTGGCAGGGTTCATGAAACCGACAGAAGGAACGATTACGATAGATAATGAGTTAGCAGCAAGCTCTAGTAAACTCGTTCCACCTGAGAAAAGGAATATAAGTATGGTTTTTCAATCCTTTGCGTTATGGCCGCATATGACAGTAGAAGACCATATTCGCTTTCCTCTTAAGCATCATCGGTTTGGCAGAACAAATGGCAAAGAGGAGCAGGAGATTAGAGTTGGAGAAGCATTAGGAATGGTGGGCCTTACCCAATTGAAAACACGCTATCCGGCTGAACTTTCTGGAGGTCAAAAACAGCGAGTTGCTCTTGCTCGTGCTATCGTTCCAAAGCCGTCTCTTCTTTTGATGGATGAACCATTAAGTGCACTTGATGCGGAACTCCGTATGGAGATGAGAAGAGAGATTAGTAGGATTCACCGGAAGCTGGGAACGACCATTATTTATGTTACCCATGATCAAGGAGAAGCTTTGGCGATGGCTGATAGAATTGTTGTAATGAATAATGGAAGAATCGAGCAGATTGGTACTCCGGAAAGTATCTATAATAATCCCCAGTCGGTATTTGTTGCAACATTTGTTGGAAAGAGCAATCTGATCAAAGGAGAGTGGATTGGAGAGGATCGGTTTATTCCCGCAGAGTTTCCTAATGTTTCTTGGAAAGACATCGGAATTTCAAAGGAGATCAAATCCCAAAATCTTTACCCTGTTCGTCCTGAACAATGGAAGCTTGGCCAGGCAGAGCAAGACGAGATGACAGGAATCGTCCAGTTTGCCCAGTTTCAAGGGAATGAAATTCATTATAGCGTTCAAGTGGGGGAAGAGACAATTAATGTGTATGGATCTGTTTTTGAAAACCGATTTCTGCCAGGAGACGCTGTTTCCTTGAGGGTATATAGTGGAGTAGAGGAAAGAGCTGTGGTGGCAGGGAGCAGGTAGACTAGGAGGGAAAAGCATGATGGATTTGCATATACATTCCATCTATTCTGATGGTTTCTGGACACCACGAGAAATAGTAGAGGATAGTATCAAAAAAGGGTTGGAAATTATTGCGATAACGGATCATGATGTATTAACTGGGTATGAAGAAGCTTTATCTTATAGCAAGGATGCATTAAAGGTTATCCCTGGGATTGAACTTAATACAGATGGTCCTCAAGGTGAATTGCATATATTAGGCTATCAATTTGATCCGCAGCATCCTAAATTAAAAGATCATGTCTCTTGGAGAGTGGAGGATAGAGTTCAATGGGGAAAAAGAATAGTGGAGAAATTAAGAAATCTTGGCTATGACATTTCTTTTCAAAATTGCCTTGCTCGTGTTGGAAAGGGCGTACTTGTTCGAACCCATATTGCAGATGAACTAGTATCAGCAGGTTATTTTCAGAACAGTAAGGATGCATATGAACAGCTTTTAAAAAAAGGAAAGGCTGCTTTTGAAGAAAGAGGCAGTTTTTCCGCAGAGGATGCCATTAAACTAATCCACAAAGCTGGCGGTCTTGCATTTCTAGCTCATCCAGGTATCTATAAGCATGAATTTCAGCTTCAACAGTTAATTGATTATGGGTTAGATGGTATCGAAGTATATCATTCCAAACATTCCGATAAGGAACAAAACTATTGGGGGAGAATGGCAGAAGCATTTAATCTTCTTGTATCTGGAGGTAGTGACTTTCATGGTCCAGAATCGCGGAATCCTTTTCCGATTGGAAGTGTAGAGATACCGCATACTCAAAGACTACCATTGTTAGGCGGTACCAGAAGTTTAACGGAAAAATAATAATCAATGGAGAAAAAGGTCTCATACATAAAAGACCTTTTTCTTTTTTTTACGTAAAATATTCTAGTTTAGCATCAGGGAAAAATTTTTTCATATAAGAATGCAGGTGATCCTTTATGTCTTCTTCTTCTTCTTTTTGATAAATATATTTTCCTATTCCATATTTCCCCCATTTATACCTGCGTTTTTCTTCATCTAGCTCTAATTTAGTCATTGGATAATTTTTTTGGATTACCCTTTTAGCAGGCTTTGTAAAGCGGTGCTGGATAAACTCAAATGTTAAATCCTTCTTTGCTTCTGGGGGCAGCTCAGCATCTAGGCGTTCAAACATATGCAGATAGCCTTCTTCCCATCCTTCATGGAGGTAAATGGGTGCCACGATAAATCCTAGGGGATATCCGGCTCTTGCGACTTTTCCAGCAGCCTCTATTCTCTTTTCCAAAGGAGAAGTCCCGGGCTCGAAGTTTTTGATGACGTAATCTGCATTGACACTAAAGCGAAAGCGGGTTTTTCCATTGTGCTTCGCATCAAGTAGGTGATCAACATGATGAAATTTTGTGACAAATCGCAGTTTGCCGTACTCTGATTCCCCGAAGTGTTCAATGGCACGTTTAAGCGTATGGGTTAAATGATCGATTCCAACGATATCAGATGTACAGGATGCTTCGAAACGTGTAAATTCTGGAGCACGTTCTTTCATATAGTTATCGGCAGCTTCTAAAATTTCCTCGACATTTACATAGGTGCGGATGTATGGCTTGCTTCCCATTGTAGTTTGCAAATAGCAATAATGACAATGTCCCATACAGCCGGTAGCAAAAGGTATGGCATATTCGGCAGAGGGCTTAGATGTATCAAATTTGAGTGTTTTGCGAATGCCGACAACCAGCGTTGACTTTGCCACTCGGTAACGTTGAAAATCATTGTCGCCAGGAAGATTTCTAACTTGATTATGGGAAGTGGTATAGCGAATCTCTATATCCATCTTCTTGAATTTCTCCAGCAGTTCTTTCCCTAATGGATACTCTAATGCTTCCGGTTCAAAATAGACAAGCTTTGGAGTGAAGGGTTTAATCATTCCAATCTCCCTTCTGAAACATCTCCATAGTAATAATAGTAGGCTTCTTGAGCTTCTGCTTCTGTAGCATATACAGCAACTTCGTTTGAGAGAGGGTAGTAATTTTCGTATAGAAATAAAGATAGTTCATTAGAATCGTCTGGATTTTTTACAACAGCGGCTGCTTGGATATTCGCTACATCTTGGGTATGCGGGTTTCGGTAAAAAACATAGACGATGTCTCCAGCTTGATAGGCATGATTTTCATTATACAGTTCCATTCACTCACTTTCTACATTGAATATAATGCCATTTTTCCCTTCCCAATCACCAGTTATGTATCACTTTTTATGGAAGTTATGGGAAATGAATAAGGGATAATTAATTCGTTTGAAGTTTACTTATAATAAGTTTGATGTACAGCTTAATCAAAAAAGGAGTGTTTGGAAATGGAAGCTAGCAATTCAATAGAATCTACCTTGTTGTCGTTTAAAAAGGGAATAGGTGATTTTACACAAAAAATGCCTGAGTTTGCAAGTAGATATAATGCTTTTACAGAAGCCTGCTTTGTAGAAGGTGCATTAACTCAAAGGCAAAAGCAATTAATTGCTTTAGGAATTAGCCTTCATGCTCAGGATGAGTATTGTATTATCTATCATACAAAGGGCTGCTTAGATCAAGGGTGTTCCGAACAGGAAATTCTAGAAGCAGTAGGTGTAACTGCTGCATTTGGCGGGGGAGCGACCATGAGCCAAGGAGTTACCCTTGTACAAGAATGCATTCAGGAATTGAATCGTTTAGAACATTAATAGCTGAAAAATAACAGTAATTATAGGAGCAAAACAGAATATGGCAAATCAAAATTTAAAGAAACAAGTTATTAACATTATTTCAGGTCATCGAACAGGAGTATTTTCATCTGTGGAAAATAATAAACCCCATTCCCGGTATATGACATTCTACCATGAAGATTTAACTTTGTACTCGCCCGCTCAAATGGATACAGAAAAGATGGATGAGATAGAAAAAAACCCTCATGTTTCTGTATTGTTAGGCTATGAAGAAAAAGGACAAAGCGATTCTTATGTTGAAATAGCTGGAACTTGCTCTATTAATAATTCTGAAACATTAAAAAAGCAGTTTTGGAACGAGTCATTTCAACAATGGTTTGAAGGCCCAATGGATCCAAATTATGTGTTCCTTCAAGTGCAGCCTGACGTTATTCGAATTTTAAATAGGAATGGCGAACCTGCACAAGAGTTAACACTAGGCAATTAATGAATTATTTTAGGCTCTTCTTTCCTTTACTTAAGACGGAAAGAAGAGCCATCAATCATTTCTACATCGTTTCTAATGTTCACTTCTTCTATTAACTTAAAAAGAGCCTCATCCTTCTTTTTAGCTTCTATCATGCAATCGATAACAGGAATGCTTCCTTTTATGCGGTTTAGGAAATCGAAAAACATATCTATATCAATATAATCGGCATGATGACGGAAATGCTTTTCATCTTTGGGACTCGAAATATGCATTTTAATTGGTAATGGAGATGTACTCCATGTTTGAAGAATGCGACTCCAGTTATCTTCCCAATTGGGATTATGATGATGGGCGAGATGGTGATGATAATCAAACACAAGCGGAATCCCTAATTTCTCGCATAAGTAAAGAGTATCTTCCAATGTGAAAGAGGTATCATCATTTTCAAGCATGATCATGTCTTGAATAGAGTTTGGGACTAGCATCCAATTATCAATAAATTTTTCTAATGATTTTTCGGTATCTTTATAATTTCCTCCCACATGCATAACACAGCGATGAGTTGTATCAATCCCCATTCCCTTTAATAATAAATAGTGTAATCTTAAAGTTTTAATTGAGTTCTTCCATATATGTTTTTGATTGGAATTAAGGAGAACGAAGTGATCAGGATGAAAATCAATCCTAATCTGATGCTTTCTGGCAAATTCACCTATTTCCTTTAAAGGCTCTGTTAAAGGTTTCATATAATCCCAATCAAGAAGCTCTTCGTGATTGGCTAATGGAATCAGCCTGGAGGTAAGGCGGTAAAAATGGATATCGGAAGCAGCAGTATGTTTTAGGAGCCGAAGCGTATTATGGAGATTTTGCAAGGCGATTCGTTCCAGCTTACGAAGGCCTGCTTCCCGGTCATCTATTTTTTGAAACTGTTTAAATGTCATCGTCCTTGAAGGGGATGCATTTTTTACCATCATGCTCATTGCGACATATCCAAGTCGAACAATAGTCATCCATTACACCTCGTTGTTAGTATTCAAATGTAGAGAAACATTCCTACCATTCTATTGTTCCACCGGAAACTCTCTTTACTCCTCTAATAGAGGCAATGTCCTCGATAAGCTTAAACATAGCCAGATTTTTTTGTTTTGCTTCTATCATAACGTCGAAATCTTGATTAAGATTTTTAGCCATTTTAAAAAAGGGCTGTACAAAATCAAATGAGACAAAGTCAGCATGAGAACGGAAGGCCAGAGTGGATTTCGGGGAGGAAATATGGACTTTAGGAACCATTCTATGATTTTCCCACGTTCTAAAAATTCGCTCCAAATAAAGGGCTAAGTCAATATCTTCTTTATTGGCCATATGGTGATGATAATCAAGGATCATGGGAATGTTTTCCTGCTCACAGGTTATCAGTGTTTCTCTCACATTATATGTTTTATCATCATTTTCAAGGGTCATCTGGTTCTTAATTGCCATAGGAAGTTGCTGGATATTTTGCTGGAATCTCTGTAAAGAAGTCTCTTTATCACCATAGGATCCACCAATATGAATATTAATAAGGCTATTATCAAGGGCATCCATAGCTTCTAGCATTTTATAATGGAAGGTCATATCTTTTATCGCATTTATGGTTACTTCTTCCCTAGGACTAGTAAAAAGCGTAAATTGGTTGGGGTGAAAACTAACCCGCAGTTTAAATTGTTTAACTAATTGGCCAAGTTCTCTCCACTGTTCCTGAAAAGGAGTTATGAAATCCCAGTTTACATCTGGATGCGTTGCTAAGGGGACTAACGAACTGGATAAGCGATACAATGGAATTTCATTGGCAGCATTATAATAGAGAATTCTTTTCGTATTTTTTAAATTTTGAGCTGTAACAGCTAATAGCTTTTCTGTAGCTTCCTGTTTAGGGAGTGCTGAATATCGGGAGAAGGTTAAAGCCTTTGAAGGACTTGCATCCCATAATCCTAGTGCATTAGCCACATAGCCAAAGCGAATCTTCATCTGTTTAGTTCCTTTCCATAGAGTCCAGTAGTTTCTCTTTTTATATTGCCTTATCTCCTAGAACTCTATGTGCTGTTTTTGCTTAGTTAATAAAACGATGCATAAAAAAATCCTGAGAATGTCTCTTTTCTATACCACTCATTCCTTCGGCCGAACCCACACTTTTGAAAAATCTACATAGCCAAAATGGCTAATTTTAATATTGCTTATATCGGTTGAAAATGGAATATATCGCTTTTGATAATAAAGGGGAATCATAATCGATTGATTAATCAATTCTTTTTCGATTTCTAGATTTAAAGCTGTCCATTGTTCAAATGGTGTTTCCTTATATTTACCCATTAAGTTTGTAAGTGTTTCATTATTTGCTATCATTTGGGAAAGTGGGGAAAACCCATTCATTAAAAAGTGGTAAAAGGAAAAATCCTGATTGAATTCAAAAACTTCTCCATGTACGAAAAGATCTACGTTTAATGTCTCGGGATGCTTTGTTAATATATCAGCAAAGGAAAACCATTGAATATCTGTAGGGATATTTTCTTTTGCGAATATTTCTGCAAGCCATTGTGTAGTATTAGCAGTATGTCTGGCACCTCTTATCACAATTGGTTTAGAAAATATTGGCCGTTCTACTTCAGAAATAGTCAGCTGTTGATTTTGGCCGACTATTATACTCTTATCATTCGGTATTAGTCTTGGACTTAGGTTACCAATAGTATGACGGTTTTTAGCGATAATCCAATGAAGGTAATCTCTTACTTTCTTCTGTCTAATAGCAGAATCTCTACAGGAGTTCATTACGATAATACCAAACCCCGAGTCGCTTTCTACTTCGAAGGAGGAAGAGGTATTCTCCTCCATAGGAGAATGATAGATTCCTTTAAAATCCTCAGGCACTTGAATGAATTCTACTACATCAATTAATGGTCTTTCTCGAAAATGATCTTGAAAAGCAGTTAAAGTTGTCTGCTTATCACTGTTTTGTTGCAGGATAAAGTAACCAGTGCCCAATAGTTTTTCATTCGTCTCTCTATAGATGCTTGCACACATCATACTAAGCATAGGAAGGATATAGCTGCATCCATTGGGATGGAGAATATCGAGTATAAGTGGAGACTTTACTTCAATTCTTTCGACAGGTGTCCATAAATCTTTGTAATAAGCATGTGCCCGAAGCTTGTCAAGACATTCGGCCACATCATTTGCTGTCAGAACAGAACCGTCATGAAATTTAATGTCTTTTTTTAGATAGAGTCTTAATTTAGAAGGGGTGCTATCCCAACTATGGGCAATTTCAGGTAATACTTTCCCATCTTCTGTATGAGTGACAAGCCGATTAAACACATTTGCCACTAAATGCGCACTGAAGACATCTCCAGCCTCAAGCGGATGGACGGAATGGAAAGGATATCTTTTTGGTACGATTAATTTATCATTTGACTCTTGGACAAAGCCAAGTTTTGTGTGAAATTTATTCATTAATCTCATTTTACTGTTTGTGGACCAATCATACATTAAGTATTTGCTTGTTTGTTCTACTGGTTCCAGATCAAATCGCTTTAAAACTTCTTCCTCGTAAGAAGTTTCTACCTCTTTTTTCCATAACAAAGTTGAGATGTTTCCGCGTCCTCGTCCGGGTGTAAATGATAGCCAGCCTTCCTCCATCCATTTTTTTAAATAACGTGTTGTTTGTTTCGAGCTCAATTGCAAGGTTTCAGAAATTTCCTCCATTCGAATACTGCCAGAAGGATAATATCTCCAAAGTGTAAGTAATTTGTTATCCATTCTTTTTCCTCCTAAAAGGGGACATTGTTTTGTTAATTGTCTATTTTTAGAATTATTCGTCTAGTTTAATATACAGTAATAACAAGGGGGAGACAACATGAAATGGAAGGAATTACCGCGAAATATCAAAGTTAGGATGATTACCTCTTTCTTTAATCGGGCGGTATCATCAGCAGTTATGCCATTTATGGCTTTATTCTTTACGCAGGAATTAAACCAAATTTGGGCGGGCTTATTTTTGATCACTACTGTGGTTATCGGATTTTTGATCAATTTAGTTGGAGGATATATTTCTGATCGCTTTCCGAGAAAAAAGGTTTTAATGATAACATCCTGGCTGAATGCATTCTTCTTTTTAATCATGACGATCAGTCTATTTCCGACCAATAAAATAATTGTATTGTTTGCTTTGGCATACGTTGGATTTATTATCACAAGCAGTCTAGGGCGACCAGCAATGCATGCGATTATTATTGATTCCACAACACCAGAAAATCGAAAAGCTATTTATGCGCTCGATTACTGGCTGATTAATTTATCGATGGCTATTGGGGCAGCACTTGGAGGACTTTTATATTTGAATCATCAGAAAGAATTATTCATCATGCTGACTTGCACATCTACATTGATTCCAATTGCCTACGGGGTTTGGCTGCAGGACAAGTTCACAGATCAGTTACAGAAAAAGCACAAGAATGTCTTGGTTGACTTAATCAGCAATTACAAAGTGGCATTTAAAGATACAGCCTTTGTAAAAGTGGTTACAGGCTCCACCTTTATTTTTGCAGCTGAATTTTCATTAAATAGTTATATTGGGATTCGCCTTGCTGAAACTTTTGAAGCAGTTCGTATTGGGAGTTTTGAAATTGTTGGGGTACGAATGCTAAGTATATTAAATATAGAAAATATGCTGCTCGTAGTCTGCTTTACTTTTATTATTAATCGGTTCACAGATAAGATGAATAAAAAGAATGCTTTAATAACAGGTCTTATTATATATGGAATTGGATATGTGACTGTTACTTCGGCAAATACGTGGTACATGCTCGTTTTATTTAATTTGATAGCAACGATGGGCGAATTAATTTATTCACCGATTCGAAATGCAGAGCAGGCGAATATGATTCCAAGCGATAAACGTGGATCATACTCTGCTTTTTCCAACCTATCATTTAGTGGAGCAGATTTAATTGCAAGAGCTAGTATTATTATCGGGGCATTCTTAATTCCAACAATGATGTCTGTCTACATTGGCTTCATTGTAATGGTGGGGACTATTCTTATTTATACAGGATTATTCGCGAAAACCATAAAAGTAAACAAGCTAGTCAATAAAGGCGTTAGTGGCGACTAGAGCAGTAAGTTCAAAATAGATTTATTGGCTTCTTCTTTATAAAGAAGAAGCCTCTTTGAATCTTAGTCTTCTTCTGGACTTCCGCCGAAGGCTTCGGGAATCATTGTAAATCCTTCGATTACGGTGTCTTCTTCGACTTCAATCATCAAGTAGCGTTTGCCGCTAAATTCGATTTGCTTCACATATCTTAAGTCAGGAGGGCTGATGGCAATGTTAGCAATCTTGGTGCTGATCTTAATCGATTTTGACGTGAATTTTGGCAAGATATTACTTGCTTTTAATTCATATTTATCATCATCAATAATTTTTTTGAAGGCAAACTCGACTTTTTCTGGACTAATGTCCTCTACGCCGCTCATCTTTAAGACTTGTTCCACGTCTTTGGAGTCTAATTTTGGAACCTCTTCTTCTTCATTTTCGACAATCATTCGGTTAATTTCCTCATAAACATTGGAAAGAGTAGAGGTGCTCAATTGATCGCCAGTCACATCTTTAATGATTTCCTCAAACACAATTTTATCATCTTGAGCAGTCATCATTTCCTCGCCGTTGAGAACTTCTTCAATAAATTGGTAATCTGGCTCATGGATCTTGCCAGCAGCATAGAGAATATGATTAACATCTGCTGCGTTATCTGTGAAGCTTGGGAAAAGAAATCCACCCATTGGCGCATTTAGATTAATAATGGGGTCAACAACAATATTGTATTTAAATTCTTTCTCTACATAGTCAAAAAGCAATTCTTTTTTTGGCTCTTGGGTGTTGTTGATACTGCATAAAATGAAAGGATGAGAGAAAACTGTATCTCGGTCACTTTCTTCAGACTCTTCACTGCGGCGCTTCTTTGGCTTTAAATACTCACCGCGAATAAATGTGATGACAATATCTTTGTCATATTGTCTGCTATTAAGCATCTTGTCTACCAGCAGCAGCATTTGCTCTTTCCAATCCTCTGTTTCAGAGCTAAGTAATCCTTTATGTAAAATAAGCTGACTATTATTTTCTGCCTCTCTTTGAAACTTTAATTCAAACAGCTTTTCATCCAAATTACCAGCAAGTAATTTCTTGAAATTATGTAAAAATAATTCTTGTTGATCTTGATCAAGCATGCCAAAGGGCTGACTTTGATAATGAAATATATCACTTGATTCTTTCATGACATAAACATTAAACATATCTGTTATTCTAAGTAGATCATTATTCATTTTGAATTGTTTTCGGATGTTTGCTATATCTTTTTTATTCATTTTAAGTTACACTCCTATGTTACTTTGAAAGTAAATGATGGATGTTTGATAAGCCTTAGACTTTGAGCTCTGTATTTACACTCAATTTAGTCATTCATCCATTCTATCATATTTGGTTTCCCTATTATAAGAAACAACATGTTCTTTTGTATTATTTGAAAAAGAAACAATTGGATGAAATAATAGTAGAAAATGGATTAGAAAGGAGTTTGCTGTGAAAGTATTAGTGGTTGGAGCAAACGGGCAAATAGGTAAACAGCTTGTGACATTATTACATGAAAGTAATGAGTTTTCTGTTAGAGCATTGGTAAGAACAGTAGAACAGCAGAAAGCGTTTGAAAAAATCGGAGTAGAAACTGCTTTAGGTAATTTGGAAGAAACGGTGGAACAGCTAGAGTCTGCAGTGAAAGGCTGTGATGCCGTCGTATTCACAGCAGGTTCAGGTGGGCAAACGGGGTATGATAAAACATTATTGATTGATCTAGATGGTGCTGTGAAAATGATGGAGGCAACAAAGCGTGCAGGGGTAGAACGGTTTGTAATGGTTAGTGCGTTGCAGGCACATCATCGAGAAAACTGGAGTGAACAAATTAAACCATATTATGTAGCAAAACACTATGCCGATCGTATTCTTATGGAGAGTGGATTAACCTACACCATTATTCGTCCGGGTGGATTAACAAATGATGCTGGCACTGGTTTGGTTACAGCTGCTGAGAATCTAGAAAGAGGAATGATCCCAAGAGAAGACGTAGCAGCGACAATCATGGCTTCTATAAAAGAAAAAAATGTGTTTAATAAATCATTTGATTTAGTTTCTGGTGAAACGGAAATGGAGAAAGCAGTGAAGAATTTATAAAGAGTCATTAGTGGAGCAGCGTTCTATGCAGCTTGTGGGTTTGGCTGAAAAGAGTGAAGTTTTGGCTGATAAAACGGAAATTTGGCTGAAAAGAGTGAGTTTTTGGCTGATAAATCAGAAGTTTGGCTGAAAAGAGTGAAGTTTTGGCTGATAAATCGGAAGTTTGGCTGAAAAGAGTGAGTTTTTGGCTGATAAATCAGAAGTTTGGCTGAAAAGAGTGAAGTTTTGGCTGATAAATCAGAAGTTTGGCTGAAAAGAGTGAAGTTTTGGCTGATAAATCGGAAGTTTGGCTGAAAAGAGTGAAGTTTTGGCTGATAAATCAGAAGTTTCGCTGAAAAGCATTAATTTGGCATTGGAAACCTGCCAGTTTTAGCTGGAAAACCAAAAGTTAGCTCGGAGTACTCATACCCAAAAGGCCAACAAAGGCAGGTCAAATAGACGCAATAACATATAAAATAGGTTATTTCTAATTAAAGCGATAATTTCTTGTTCCTTTTTAGAATATAAATTTTTTAGTAAGAGGAAATCCAATAATAAGGAAGAGAATTCCTATAACAATGAAACCAGTATTTAATAGGATATTAAATACTGGTTTGTCTCTTAGAAAAATGACTTGGAGGCCGGAATAAAGAAAAATTATGGCTAGAATATACCAGATAAAGTTAATTCTTTGATAATGTTCCATTTGGGAATCAATATCTGAATATATAACGAACTTTCCTAAGGCAGCATCTTTTCGAAAATAGTGCCATCTGTTGGCTGATGCGATATGTTCCACATTTAATGCTAGATTATTATTTTTTGGCGTACTCTCTTTTAGAAATGCGATTCTGTAAATAAAATTACCAGGAATGTAGTCTTCCAATAAATAAAACCCTTTGGAAATTTCTTTAAGCGCATACTCTTTTTTACACATTTTATTTAACCATGCTTCTTCTTTTTCAATATTAAAAAAGAAATTTTTATAAATACTTCTGTTCACTTTTTTTCATCGTATTGTTTCCTCTCTCCGGTTCTGTTTTAGCATTTCATTCTATATCAATAATTATTTAATAATTCACATAATAGTTCATTATTTCTAATAAAAGTATAAATATATTGCAAAAGCTGTTAATGGAATTGTCACATTTTAGTACTATTTTTGAATTGTATTCCAAAAGAAATGAAGTTATAATGTACTTAACTACCATATTAGTATATTAATATGTTTTAAAGGAGGCGATTATTGAAATTATTGAAAATGAATGACATTTAACCCTCCTTTTTATATACTAAAAAAATATAAAAAGGAGAAGAGGGTCCCTCATGTCAAATAATAGTGCGAAAGTATTTGCTTATAACCAATTGAAAGATGAAATTTTAAAATTAAAGCTTATACCTGGTACAAAAATCAGTGAAAAAATTATGTCAGATGAATTGCAGGTTAGTAGAACACCTATTAGAGAAGCATTTATAAGATTAGCGCAAGAGGAGTTATTAACGATTGTTCCGCAGAGTGGTACATTTGTCTCTCTAATTAACCTTAGCCTTGCCGAAGAAGCGCGCTTTGTTCGTGAGATAATTGAGACAAATATCGTTGGTTTATGCTGTGAGAATATGACTGATGAAATTTCCCTGAAGTTAGAAATGAACTTAAAGATGCAAGAAATGCTGGCAAGTAATGAAGTAGGAAAACAGGAAAAGGAAAAATTCTTCGATTTGGATGAAAATTTTCATAAGGAACTTTTTATTTGCTGTGGCAAAGAGCGTACTTGGAAAATGATTCAGGATATGGCTGGCCATTTGAATAGATTTCGCTTATTAAGATTAAAAGACATAAAGGATTTAGACTGGGAAATATTAATTAGTCATCATAAAGAAATTTATGAAGCAATCTTAGGTGGAAATCGGACAAAAGCAGAACAATTAATGTCTGACCATATGAGATTAATGCTTTCTGAAAAAGGCGTTTTATTACAAGAGTTTCCTGAATATTTTTATCCGCAGCAATACTAATGGAAAAAGTATGATGGTGCGACAAAGGAGGAAAACAAAATATGCAAATGACGTTTCGATGGTATGGAGAAGGGAATGACACCATCACTTTAAAACAAATACGCCAAATTCCAGGGGTTAAAGGGATAGTGTGGGCTCTGCATGATGTACCTGTTGGAGAAGTCTGGCCGGTGGAGCGTATTGCGGAAGTAGTAAATCAGGCGAAGCAGTATGGATTTCATACAGATGTTGTTGAAAGCGTTAATATTCACGAGGATATAAAACTAGGATTAAATTCAAGACAGCAATATATTGATGCATATAAAGAAACATTAAAGAATCTTAGTCAATTTGGCGTAAAAGTAGTATGTTATAACTTTATGCCTGTCTTTGATTGGCTGCGTACAGATTTATTTAAAGAAACAGAAGATGGCAGTACGGCGTTGTATTTTGATGCTGCAAAAGTCATTTCTCTTACACCTGAGCAAGTAGTGAAAAATATGGAAGAAAATACAAAAGAGTTAACGCTGCCTGGATGGGAGCCAGAGAGACTAAAAGATTTACAGCACTTATTTTCTTTATATAAAGATGTATCTGAAGTGGATTTGTTCGATAATCTGGTATACTTTCTAGAAGAAATTACTCCTGTTGCAGAGCAATGTGGAATTAAAATGGCTATTCATCCGGATGATCCGCCTTTTTCTATCTTTGGGTTGCCGCGGATTGTCAAAAATAAAGAAGATATCGAACGGATTTTAACTAGCGTAGACAGTCCAGCAAACTGTTTAACTTTTTGCTCTGGCTCACTTGGAGCAAATCCAAGTAATGACTTAGTTGATATTGTGAAAACATTCACTAATAGAATTCCTTTTGCGCATATTAGAAATGTAAAGCACTTTGAAGATGGTAGTTTTATAGAAACTTCTCATCGTGCGGAGGATGGGTCTGTACCTATTACTGAAATTGTAAATGGGTTATATGAAAACGGTTTCGTTGGATATGTTCGACCTGATCATGGGAGACATATTTGGGATGAAGTTTGCAGGCCGGGGTATGGGTTATATGATCGTGCGTTAGGGGTAATGTACTTATTAGGCGCATGGGATACTAATAAAATTTTAACAAAAGAGAAAATGCAAAAAATATAAATGGTTTAAAAGATAATAGGAAAAGGAGAGGTTCCTGACACTTTCCTTTTTCCTATTATACTTTCAAATAAATGAAAACGTTTTACCTATATTCGTATTGATAATAAATAGGAGGCGTTAGAAATGGAAAAAAAGCAAAAGGATGTTACGCTTGCAAGGAGTATTGGATACGGCTTAACAGATATGATGGGCGGAGGGGCTTTTACCATTATAGGAGCATGGCTTTTGTTTTTTTATACAAGTTATGCTGGTTTGACGCCAGTTCAAGGTGCTTCTATTATTGCAATTGCTCGTATAGTAGATGCAGTCGTCAGCTTATTTATGGGAAGCTTTTCAGACAACTTTTTAAAATTTAAGTTAGGAAGAAAATTTGGACGGCGAAGATTTTTCTTATTGATTGGTTCACCACTAATGCTTGTATATGTATTACTCTGGACTTCCGGAATGAATTATTTATATTAACTTCTTACTTATTTAGCATTTGAGATTATTGCAGCGATGGTTTTAATTCCATGGGAAACACTCCCTTCTGAAATGACAACGGACTTTAATAAACGAACGAAATTATCAACTGCTAGAATGTTTATCTCAGGACTTGGAACCTTTTTAGCCACATTTATACCTGGGCAGCTCTTTAGTATTTTAGGACAAGATAATTCCCTTGCTTTCTTCATTAATGGTGCCTTTTTTGCAGTTGTTTTTGCTATATGTGTGTATATTTCTTTCCGTTCTACATGGGAACGAGAAGTTTCGCCTGAAGAATTACAACTACTGATAAGCCAGAAGAAAGAACGAAAAAATGGTTTAAAGGTAGTGATACAAATGTTTGTGGACTTTGCTTCCACTTTCAGGGTGAAAAGCTTTCGTAAGCATTTATTAATTTATATTTGTTCGATGACAGCGAAAGATGCTTTTAACGCAGTATTTGTATTCTTTTGTGTATACGCTTTAAATAGTACTTCCACTGTAGCAGCGAATCTACTTTCATTTAGTATTATTGGGCTACCTGGAGCTATTCTATATGGATTTTTAATGATTAAAATTGGACCAGCAAATTTATTTAAAATATCGTATTCTACTATGATTCTGTGTTTATTAGGATATGGGGCGGTTTATTTATATCATCCTAGTAATCTAATCCTCGTATTAGGGGTTATTTCCTTCTTGTATCAAATTGGAAGAAGTATGCTGGAATTCGTTCCTTGGAATGTCTTTCCGTTTATTCCAGATGTAGATGAAATGATTACAACGAAAAGAAGAGAAGGAATCTTTGCTTCTGTAATGACGTTCTTTAGAAAGTCTTCTGTTGCACTTGCGACCTTTTTAGTTGGAGCCATCTTAGAGAAAGGGGGATTTGTACAAGGCTCGGCAACGCAGCCACAGAGTGCTGTTGATACTATAATGTATATCATGATTATTGGGGTAGGTCTTTTGCTTTTTATTTCATTAATTGCAGCATTCACCTTTAAATTAAATAAAGAAACGCATGGAATTCTTGTAGAGGAAATTGAACGTTTAAAGAACAACGGTTTAAAAAAGGATGTAGATCCAAAAACGAAGAAAGTGGTCGAATCCTTAACAGGTTATTCCTATGAAAAGCTTTGGGGTGGAAAGACAGATGAAGATTTAACACAAGTAAAGATTAATTAAGAGGAGGATAACAAAATGAAGACTTTTATGGATAAAGATTTTTTACTGCAGACAGAAACAGCGAAAACATTATTTCATGATTATGCGGCGACCATGCCAATCTATGACTATCATTGTCATTTAGACCCAAAGGAAATTTATGAGAATCGAAGATATGAAAACATTACAGAGCTGTGGCTGGAGGGGGACCATTATAAATGGCGTGCCATGCGTGCTAATGGTATAGATGAATTCTATATAACTGGAGATGCAGACGACTACAGTAAGTTTGAAAAATGGGCTGAGACTGTAGAGAAGTTAATTGGAAATCCACTTTATCATTGGACGCATTTAGAGTTAAAACAATATTTTGGAGTGGAAGCAATTCTAAAACGAACGTCAGCAAAGGAAATATGGGAAACTTGTAATCGCAAAATACAGAGTCCAGACTTTTCAGCAAGAAGCTTAATTGAAAGGTCAAATGTAGCTCTTATTGGTACTACAGATGATCCGATTGATGATTTAGTTTTTCATAAGTTATTACAAGAAGACAAAACTTTTTCAACAACTGTTTTACCAGCATTTCGTCCAGATCATCTAATGGCTATTCAAAGCAATTATTGGGCGGAGTATGTTGAAAAACTAAGCAATCTTACAGGAGTAGAAATTACGAGTTATAGCACTTTGATGGAGGCAATAGATCATAGGATAGATTATTTTCATGAGATTGGCTGCAAATTGTCTGACCATAGTTTAGAAATGGTCGTATATGAATCAGCAACAAGGGAAGAGTTGGATATGATAGTAAAAAAGGCGTTGACTGGTGAGGCTATTACTCTAAAAGAAAATAATCAGTTTTTGACTAGTTTACTTGTCAGCCTTGGTAAAGCATATAGCCAAAGAGGATGGGTGATGCAATATCATATCGGAGCATTAAGAAGTGCCAACTCTCGTTTATTTCAAACAATTGGTGCAAATATAGGCTGTGATTCGATGCAAGATAGTCCTATTGCTATTCCATTAGCGAAATTATTAGATGAGCTGGATCGAGATGGCAGCCTGCCAAAGACAATTCTGTATGGATTAAATCCGAATACTAATGAAGTTTTAGCAACAATGGCTGGAAATTTCCAAGAAGGTGGAATTCCCTCTAAACTACAATTCGGATCTGGCTGGTGGTTTAATGATCATATTGATGGCATGGCAGCACAAATGAAAACACTTGCAAATCAAGGGCTATTATCGAGATTTATTGGAATGCTGACAGATTCGCGCAGTTTTTTATCTTATAGCCGTCATGATTATTTTAGAAGAATTCTATGTAATCTAATAGGGAATTGGGTGGAAAATGGGGAGTACCCAAATGATATGGAATGGCTCAGTCAAATTGTTCAGGATATATCTTACTATAATGCTCAGCGCTATTTTGATTTTCAGTTAAAAATGGATTATTAATTGAAAGAAAATAAATAGGAACTTAAATAAAAAAATTAATTTTTCTAAAAAGAAAGCGTTGACATGTATAACGAGACGTGATAAATTACAGATATCAAATAACAAAACTTAAAAGTTCCGTGAAGGAATGTTACCTTAAGTGGGCATAACCTGAACTGACTAGAAAAACATGCTATTGTTTTGCGTGTATTTTAGTCAGGTCAGGTTTTTTTATTTGTAAAAACCAAATTCCATAGCTGAAGGAAGGGTAAAAAAATGAAATATGAGCAATTAGCAAAAGATATCATTGCGAATGTAGGTGGAAAAGAAAACGTTTCCAGTGTTGTGCACTGTATTACACGTCTCCGCTTTAAGCTTAAAGATGAAAGTAAAGCGAATACAGAAGTCCTAAAAAATATGGATGATGTTGTAACTGTCATGAAAAGCGGCGGTCAATATCAAGTCGTTATCGGCAACCATGTTCCAGATGTATACAAAGCAGTTGTTTCAGTAGGAGGTTTCCAGAGCCAGCAGCCTGTAGAGGAAGAGGAAGGTTCTAAAGGTTCACTTTTCAATCGATTTATCGACATGATTTCAAGTATTTTCACGCCAGTTCTTGGTGTTTTAGCAGCTTCAGGGATGATTAAAGGGTTTAATGCACTATTTCTATCAACAAAATTGTTAACGGAATCATCTGGTACTTATCAAATTTTAAATGCCACAGGTGACGCACTATTTTATTTCTTACCAATCTTCTTAGGATATACTGCGATTAAGAAATTTGGAGGAACACCGTTTATTGGAATGGCGATAGGGGCTGCATTAGTTTATCCAACCTTATCCACTTTAACGACGGGTGATCCATTATATACTTTGTTTGGAGGTACATTATTTGAATCGCCGATCCATGTTACGTTTTTAGGGATACCAGTAATTTTAATGAGTTATTCTTCTTCGGTTATCCCAATTATTTTATCGACATTCTTTGCATCTAAAGTAGAGAAATGGCTAAGAAATGTCATTCCTGATGTAGTGAAAACATTTATTGTGCCATTATTTACATTAGTGATTGTAGTTCCAGTCACATTTCTTGTTATTGGGCCTATTGCAACATGGGCAAGTACATTAATCGGTCAAGGATCTTTATTCTTATATAATTTAAGTCCCGCTATTGCAGGTTTATTGATTGGTGGATTCTGGCAAGTGCTTGTTATTTTCGGTCTTCATTGGGGATTAGTGCCAATTGCTATTAACAATGTAGCGACACTTGGCTATGATACGATTTTATCTCCAGTCTTCGCAGCGTCTTTTGCACAGATCGGGGCAGTTCTTGCAATTTTGATCAAAACAAAAAATCAAAAGTTAAAAACATTGAGTTATCCAGCGTTTATTTCCGGTATCTTTGGTGTAACGGAGCCAGCTATTTACGGAATTACCTTACCTTTAAAGAAACCATTTATTATTAGCTGTATTGGTGCAGGTATTGGTGGTGCTATTGCCGGGTTAACAGATGTAAAGGGTTACATCGTTGGTGGTCTTGGAATTTTTGGTATTCCTTCTTATATTACACCTGAGGGAATCAATATGAACTTATGGGGAGCACTTATTTCCATCATTGTTGGCTTTATCGTAGCGTTCTTATTGACATTGTTCTTTGGCGGCATTAACAAAGGCCAAAATTCAACAGGAAATACTACAGCATCGAACCAAGTAGCAGCAACAAAGGTAGAAAAAGAGGAAGTGTTAAGCCCCCTAAAGGGCGAGGTAAAACCTTTATCAGAAGTTAAAGATGAAGCATTCGCATCTGGTGCACTTGGCCATGGAATTGCTATTGAACCGAGTGAAGGGAAATTATATTCTCCTGCTGATGGGACGGTTTCTGCTTTATTTCCGACGAAACATGCAATTGGGATTACAACAGATACTGGTGCAGATATTTTGATTCATATCGGAATGGATACTGTGCAATTAGAAGGCCAGCATTTTACTGTACACACCACACAAGGTGAGTTAGTGAAAAAAGGACAATTGCTTATTGAATTTGATATAGATGAAATAGCTAATTCCGGCAAGCCTTTAACGACACCAATTGTGATTACAAATTATAGAGAGTTTCATTTAGAGGTAACAGATAAAAAACAGATTCAACAAGGAGATTCTTTATTCCACCTCGAAACTAAGTAAAAATAAGTAAGAATTATGAGAAAGGATGAGACATTATGGCATTTCCAAAAGGTTTTTTATGGGGCGGTGCAATTGCCGCTAATCAAGCAGAAGGAGCCTATTTAGAGGATGGGAAGGGCTTAACTACGGTTGATTTATTGCCAACTGGTAATAAAAGATTTGAAATTATGATGGGCAAGCTTCCTTCCTATCAACCACTGGAAGGGGAATTTTATCCTTCGCATGAAGCGATTGACTTCTATCATCGTTATAAAGAAGATATTGCTCTATTTGCAGAAATGGGATTTAAAGCATTGCGCTTATCGATTTCATGGGCTAGAATTTTTCCAAATGGAGATGACGCTGCTCCAAATGAAGCGGGATTGAAATTTTATGATAATGTTTTCGATGAGCTCTTAAAATATGGAATCGAGCCAGTCGTAACCATTGCTCATTTTGATGTACCAATAAATCTAGTAAAGAATTATGGCAGCTGGAAAAATCGTAAATTAGTCGATTTCTTTGAAAAATATGCAACTACCTTATTTGAGCGATATAAGGATAAAGTGAAATATTGGATGACCTTTAATGAAATCAATATGCTTTTACATTTACCGTTTGTTGGAGCAGGTTTGGTATTTGAAGAAGGAGAAGATAAGCTTCAAGTGAAATATCAAGCAGCCCATCATCAATTGGTTGCTAGCAGCTTAGCGGTAAAAGCTGGGCATGAGATAAATCCTGAGATGAAAATTGGCTGTATGCTGGCGGCCGGTCAAACGTATCCATATTCTTGTAATCCAGATGATGTCTTGGATGCAATGGAAAAGGATAGAGATTCTTTCTTTTTCATAGACGTTCAATCTCGTGGGAAATATCCTGGCTATGCGAAAAGGTTTTTCCGAGATAAGAATTTAAAGATTGAAATGGAAGAACAGGATGAAGCGTTATTAGAGAAATATACCGTTGACTATATAGGCTTTAGTTATTATGCAAGTCGTACGACAAGTACAAATCCAGAGGTCAATAAGCAGACCTCGGGTAATGTGTTTGGTTCTATTGAAAATCCATACTTGGAAAAGTCGGAATGGGGTTGGACGATTGATCCTAAAGGTTTCCGTATCACTGCAAATCAATTGTATGATCGCTATCAAAAGCCGCTATTTGTAGTAGAAAATGGGTTAGGTGCTGTCGATATACCTTCGGAAGATGGAGAGGTAAAGGACGATTATCGGATAGATTATCTACGAAAGCATGTTATAGAAATGTCTGAGGCCATAGAGGATGGTGTAGAAATGATCGGATATACGAGCTGGGGGCCAATTGATATTGTAAGTGCTTCTACTGGTGAAATGAAAAAACGCTATGGTTATATTTATGTAGATAAAGATAACGAAGGGAACGGAACATTAGAGCGATCAAAGAAAAAGAGCTTTGATTGGTATAAAGAGGTTATTGCCTCCAATGGAGAGAATGTATAAAGGGAAATAGGAAAGTTGATTTTTCAGCTTTCCTTCTTTCCTATTTTTAAACCATACTATCACGATCACTTATCCATGATAAGGAAAAAAAGCCATATTAAACTACAGGTGGTCAAATGAAAATAGAAAAAGTATATAACAATAATGTAATTGCTGCATTTAATGAAAAAGACGAAGAATTAGTAGTAATGGGAAGAGGGATAGCTTTTCAAAAGAAGCCTGGTGATTTAGTGGAAGAAGCAAAAATTGAAAAAATATTTGCTTTGAAAAATAATGATATGTCGGAAAAGTTTAAAACACTTTTATATGAAGTACCTGTTGAATATATCGAAATCACAGAGGAAGTCATTAAGATTGCTAGCAGCAGGCTAGGCAGAAAGTTAAATGATAGTTTTTATATCTCTTTAACAGATCATTTGCATTTTGCTGTTCAGAGAATCGAAAAGGGGTTTGAAATTAAGAACGCTTTATTATGGGAAATAAAAAGATTTTATAAGGAAGAGTTTGCTATTGGTTTAGAGACCATTCAACTAATGAAGGAGAAATTAGGCATTGAGCTGCCAGAAGATGAAGCTGGTTTTATTGCGATGCATCTAGTTAATTCAGACCTGAGTCAAGAAATGCCTAATATCGCGAACATCACAAAGGTTATGCAAAATATATTAAATATTGTTAAATACCATTATAAGATGGAATTTGACGAGGACTCTTTAAATTACTTTCGATTTCTTACTCATTTGAAGTTCTTTGCGCAAAGACTCTATAGTAAGACATACATGGATGATGACGATCCATATCTATTCGAAATGGTGAAACATAAGCATAGGGAAGCTTTTATATGTACGGAAAAAATAAATGAATATATTGAAAGTCAATTCAATTATTCTTTAACAGATAATGAAAAGTTATATTTAGCTATTCATATACAAAGAGTTGTTAATCGTTAGTTTCTCCATTAAGAGAATTTAGAGGTTATAGGAGATCAACTGTCCATAAAAATTTGATGGTTCACATTAACCATCAGTGAGGAGGAAGCACCTCCCGCTGATAGAAGTTTTAATATATTGAAGATAAGTTAAATCATTTAGGCTTTGTTCAAATAAAATGTTGTTTAGAAAGCATGCCATAGAGAAACAAGGATAGAAAGCATTCATCTTTTTGCCAAAAACATTCATTGAACAAAGCCTTAAATGAAGAAGATATAGAATTTTATATGATAAATGATTACTGTGTAATCGATTGATCTGTAATATCTTTTTCCTCTGCTTGTTCCTCTGTGGTGTCTTCTTGTAATTTCTCGTATTCTTTTCTTACCTCTCCGCAAGTGATGCATATACCACTGTAATAATAATTATATTTATGATATTTTCGTATCTTACAAATAAGGGAACCAAATAACATACATAACAACTCCTTTACCTTTTCCATTCTACCGTACAAGAGAATTTTGTTCGGTTAAATAACCGTTACGAACCTACCAAATTCATGACAAACATGTCTTCTTCATCTTTTTTATGACAAACCTCCAAAAAAACATTACAAATTAGAAGAGAAAAGGTATAGAAAGAATAGAGATATTGAGGAATTGCTAAAAGAGGAAACTTTTTCATGGTTTATATCGTAAAAGGTGTAGTTGTAATACAACTGTAAATGAATATACGTACAATTACCTAGATAATGCTGTAAAATAATAGTTATCGATAGTTGGAAGAAAATGATTGTAAAAAAGGAGAGGTTCTTTGTGGGGGTCATGCTTAGCAAGGGTCAAAAGATAGATTTGACAAAATCACATCCTGGGTTAAGTAAGGTAGTAATTGGTTTAGGGTGGGATATCAATCAACATGGTGCCAACTATGATTTAGATGCGTCAGCTTTTTTGTTGGGCGATAATCATAAAGTATGGAGTGATAATGATTTTATTTTTTATAATAACCCAACTGGTCCTAACGGATCGGTAGTATATAGCGGGGATAACCGGACGGGGCATGGCGGAATGGATGACGAACAAATTCGAGTGAATTTATCCCAAGTACCTGCCGCTATTCAACGCATTGCTTTTACCATTACCATTCATGATGCGTATAATAAAGGACAAAATTTTGGTCAAATATCTAATGCCTATGTCAGAGTTTTTAATGAGGGAGATCAAGTAGAACTTCTTCGTTTTAATCTTGGAAGAGATTATACAATTGAAACTGCTATTGTTGCAGCCGAGTTATACCGTCATCACGGAGAATGGAAATTTAATGCTGTCGGAAGTGGCTTTCAAGGTGGACTAGCTGTCTTATGCCGCAATTTTGGAGTAACAGTTGATGATGAACCGCAAGCACCTGCTTATCCTAATGAATCTATCCAACAAGCTTATCAAGAACCTAATAGGCCTTATTACCAGTCATTTGAAACGCAAACTTATCCGGCTTTTAGCAGCGGGGCTTATCAGCCAAACGGGCAACCTTCTTATTCAACAAATACGCATCCACAAATGTATGGACAAGCTGCTGTCAATGACGCATATTCTAGTGATCATATGCAGTGTATGAGATGTAGAAGTACCAATGTCCGTACCGGTGAAAAAGGCTTTGGGATTGGCAAAGCGGCAATTGGTGGATTGATTTTAGGACCTGTCGGTTTATTAGGTGGATTTATTGGAAAAGGACAGCTGAAAATAACATGCAATAGTTGTGGCTATAGTTGGTCTCCATCTCAGACGGATTATGCAGAATGGGGAAGGCAGCAGAAACAAAGAGCTAGAGATATCTTTATGCGCTATAAAAATCCAGAAGTATTAGACGCTGTTGTTGCTGCATGTGCATTAGTAGGTATGGCTGACGGAAGATTGGACCATACGGAAGAACAAAAAATGATGGAGTTTATCCATCAAAGTGAGGAATTACGTGTTTTTGATACAAATAAAGTAATTCAGCAATTTAATTACTTTGTCCGAAAAATAGAATACGATCAAATTATTGGTAGAGCCGAAAGCTTTCGCGCACTAGGAAAAGTTCGCTCAAAGCCAGAGATTGCTAGACTTGTAGCTCGGTATTGTATTGCGATTGGATATGCAGATGGTCATTTTGATCAAAGGGAAAAACAAGTGGTGACGGAAATTTGTCGAGAATTAGGTTTAAACCCACAGGAATTTTTATCTTAAAAAATGGCAATGCTTGATATAGAAGCTAGATGAATAAGAATGGATTGGTTACTAGTAAGAAAAATGATTACTTAGTTGAAAGATAGTGTCGTAACAATGCAACTAAAACTAGCAATTTACTAGAATGCAACAGGAGGAGAAGAATGGCAGGAAATCATAGTTTGGTAATTAACAGAATAATCGGTAATATCGAAAAGGTGATGATTGGGAAAAGGGATGTAGCAGAACTGAGTTTAATTGCTTTGCTTGCCCAAGGACATGTTTTATTAGAAGATGTTCCAGGAGTTGGGAAAACAATGATGGTGCGAGCTTTAGCGAAATCAGTAGGTGCTAATTTTCGTAGAATTCAATTCACTCCAGACCTCTTACCTTCTGATGTAACGGGAGTGTCTATTTATAACCCGAAAGAGCTAGAATTTCAATTTGTGCCAGGACCAATTATGGGGAATATTATTCTAGCTGATGAAATAAATCGAACATCACCAAAGACTCAGTCAGCTCTTTTGGAAGCGATGGAAGAAAGTAGTGTAACGATTGATGGCGTGACACATCATTTACAAAAGCCATTCTTTGTTATGGCAACCCAGAACCCAATTGAATATGAAGGAACCTATCCTCTTCCAGAAGCACAGCTAGATCGTTTCTTATTGAAAATGAATATGGGATATCCAACCGTAGAAGAAGAAATAGAAGTGCTGACTAGAGTCCAAGTAGCAGCGCCAATTGAAAAATTAGAGTCAGTTGTAAGCTTAGATGAGTTACTTACTCTTCAAGATGAAGTAAGACAAGTGTATGTGGATGAAACGATTAAAAAATACATTGTGGAGCTCGCAACAGCAACTAGAGAAAATGCGAGTATTTATCTAGGAGTCAGTCCGAGGGGTTCCATTGCATTAATGAGAGCATCCCAAAGCTATGCCTTTATTCAAGGAAGAGATTATGTCATCCCAGATGATGTGCAATTCTTAGTAAAAGCTGTTTTTGCTCATCGAATGATTTTAAAATCAGAAACAAAGTTCGATGGGATAACAGCAGAAGAAATTATTAATCGAATTATCGGGCAAGTGCCAGTACCAGTACAAAGGTTAGTGAAGTAATGAAAAGATTTTTGCATAAATTAAATCGGGTTTGGAAATTAATTTTGCTATTTTTACTAATAGTGATGGTATTTTCCTATGCTATGTTTCAAGGTGGGTTTGTAAGCTGGTTTTTATTTTATAGTTTTTTACCATTTGCTTTATATGGTCTTTTAATTGCAGTCTATCCAATGCGGGATTGGCAAGTAAAAAGAAAAATTTTGAAATATGAATATAGGGCGAAAGAAGAAATGCATGTAGAAATTGAATTAACGAGAAACTCGTTTTTTCCTGTTTTTTATATGGTGGTGAGAGATTCATTTAATTCCACAATGGGGCAAAAAATAGAAGAAAAGAGAATGTTAATGCCTGGATTAAAGCGGAGACTCCGCTTTAATTATACGGTGAAGGAGTTGCCAAGAGGAGAGCATGTATTTGATCAAATCTTTCTCCAATTGGGTGACCCTTTAGGTCTGATTGAGAAGGAGAAGGTCTATATTCAAGTAGAACGGATTCTAGTGTATCCTCCTATTGAAGAAATGATATACAAACCGCTGGAAAATCACTATGAGCAAGGAATGACTTCATCGAAGGAGCGAGTGCAGCGAGATACGACAATGGCAGTTGGTGTGAGAGAGTATCAGCCAGGTGACCGCTTTTCATGGATTAACTGGAAAGCAAGTGCAAGGCGCAACAATATGATGACAAAGGAATTTGAACAAAAACAGTCGCATGACATTATGATTGTGATGGATTGCCAAGAAAATAAAAGATTTGAAACGACAGTGTCTTTCACTGCTTCTATCCTTCGAGCTATTTTAAAAAAAGGTGCGCAAGTAGGCTTATTATCGGTAGATACGGAGCGTAAGATTTTTCCAATAAGGGGAGGGGAAAGTCACCAACAATACCTGCTCTATCATTTAGCAAAAGTACGTGCTACAAAGGAAATCACATTAGCAGAGGTTGTAGATTATGAAAGTAGTCAATTGCCTCCACAGGCCACAATCATGTTAATTACTTCCCAAGTAACAAGAGAACTTATAGATAAAGCTGGGTGGTTGGCAAGTAAAAGATATAATATCGTGATGTTTGCCATCACTGGACAAAAGGAAGGTTTATCTAGTGAAGAAAGAACATTAAGTGCTTTTGCTGGAAAAAAAGGCATTCAAATCATTCCTGTTTCTGAGGGGAGATTTAAAGAAGCTTTTGGAGAGGGGGTGGCATAAATGGGAACGCCCTATAGCAAAAAACATATCACAATTGCTAATTTTTTATTATATATTTTAGGTTTCTTACTAATTTGTGAATGGCTCGGACCATTAGAAGAATTAACGAATACAGAGAATGTGATTGTCTTTCACTTATTTCTTGCGTTATCTTTATTGTTAGCCTTTTCCCGGACACCAAGCTGGGTAAGCGGAACATTGAAGACTGTTTATATTATATTTATTCTTCAATATTTATATTATGAGGAATCATTTTTTACTTTCCAATGGATTCAACCTTTTGCAGCCGAATTTATCGATAATTTAGCATTGGTATTTAATACAAAGTGGCCGGAAATGACGAATATGTTTAAAAGCAGTCTCTGTTTCATTTTATTATGGCTGATGGCGTATTTAATTGATTATTGGCTAATTAAGCGAAGAAAGATTTTTACATTCTTTTTGCTGACAATTATTTATATTACCGTATTAGATACTTTTACGATTTATAGTGCTGATTTGGCAATTATTCGTACGGTAATCATAGGTTTTACAGCAATGGGCATGTTAACATTTTTTCGATTAAGTGATAAAGAAGGATCTGGAAATACTAACAGTTCGATCGTAAAATGGATGATTCCTTTACTTCTATTCGTAATAGGAAGTGCTGGAATTGGCTATTTATCACCAAAGGCAGATCCTATTTGGCCAGACCCTGTTCCTTTTATCCAGACAATGGGGGATAAAGGAGGAGTAGAGGATGGAGATATTCCAGGAAGCGGTATTCATAGAGTTGGTTATAGTGTTGATGATTCAAGATTAGGGGGAGACTTTATTGGTGATTCTTCCTTGGTCTTTGTTGCGGAGGTAGAAAAGCCTCATTATTGGAAGGTAGAAACGAAAGATACTTATACAGGAAAAGGCTGGGTCCAATCAGAGGAATCCTTAAAATTAAATCGGGACAACTTTGAAGTATTAGATCAAGGTGGCGCAATTCCTTTTGTCTCTTTTGTAGAAGGGGAAAATGTGAAGCGGACAGAGTCTGAAAGCACTGTGCAATTTACGAATGGCTTTTCTTATTTACTATATCCATTAGGAGTAAAAGAAGTGTCTGCTGCTAATTCGTTCATGGAAATTGAAAGTGGGAATGAACGTGGCGTTTTTAATGGATATGTAGAAAGTTACTCGGTAAAATATGATGTGCCGGAATACAGTCTAAATGCGTTAACAACAGCTGATATGGAAGACTTTATAAGAAATAATCCAGATATGGTGAATCGCTACCTTCAGCTTCCCGATTCATTACCGCAAAGAGTGAAAGACCTTGCTGCTGATATAACGAAAAATGATGAAAATGTATTTGCAAAGGTACGTGCGATAGAAACCTATTTCTCATCTAATGGTTTTACTTATAGTCAAAATAATGTGGCAGTCCCGAATGAGAAAGAGGATTATGTGGATCAATTCTTATTTGAAACAAAGCTGGGTTATTGTGATAACTATTCGACTTCTATGGTTACCTTGCTGCGTTCTATTGGGATTCCCTCAAGATGGGTTAAAGGTTTTACAGAGGGAGAATTTGTAGAAGCGGACGGGGATATTCGCCGCTATGAGGTTACAAATAATAATGCACATTCTTGGGTAGAGGTTTATTTTCCAGATGTAGGCTGGGTTGCTTTTGAGCCAACGCAAGGATTCTCTAATGCGAATACGTATATAAATGATGTGGAGAGCAATCAAAATACTGGGAATACTGAAACGCAAACGCCGGAGCAACAGGAACGAAAGCCAGAAACCCCAGAAAATAAACCAGAAAATCCAGAGCAAACAATGGAGAAAACATCACCATCTACAGATGGGCAGAAGAATTACACAACTATTGTTAAAGACAATTGGCAGTGGGCCACTACGGTTCTAGTAATCATTATTACAGCAGGATTAGCAGCTTATAAATTTCGCTATAAATGGCTTCCTTATTATTATATTTGGAAATTCCGAAACACAACGGAGGAAACTAACTTTCCGAAGGCTTATATGGTGCTGCTGCATCTACTAGAGATAGCTGGACTCCGCAAGAAGGAAGAAATTACCTTAAGAGAGTATGCGAAGCAAATAGATCACATTTATTCAAGCAAAGAAATGAGCCAATTGACTGCTAAATATGAGGAATATCTGTACAAAGGTTATATGCAAAAAGAGACTTGGGAAGATATGAGAGAATTGTGGGAAAATTTAATTAAAAAAACAACAGCTTGACCATCGATTCGACATGTTGTTACAATATTCACATCTATATATAATTCCTTCATATATCCTCGATGATATGGTTCGAGAGTCTCTACCGGGTCGCCTTAAATGATCTGACTATGAAGGCAGATAAGTCTTTGGATTATTTAGCTTATATGAAGAAACCAAAAAGACTAGAATTCTGCCTTCGTTTTTATTTGAGGCGGATTCTAGTCTTTTTTTGTGGTTACATTATAAAAGTTGGTTGATTGAATTCAAATCAGCACTTTTGTAAAAAAACAGAATCTGATTTAGAGAAAAGATAAGCATGAATAATGAAGGTATTTGGAAATAGTAAGAAGAGAAATTCAAATAGAGTAGTTGGGGTGAATAGGAATGGGGAAAGCGCATATAGAAGGTCAAGAAATGATCGTTGTCCTAGATTTTGGTAGTCAATATAATCAATTGATTACAAGAAGAATAAGAGAATTTGGAGTATATAGTGAGTTGCATCCACATACCATTACAGCTGAAGAGATTAAGGAATTAAGCCCTTCAGGAATCATTTTCTCAGGCGGCCCTAATAGTGTATACGACGAAAATGCATTTGGCGTAGATAAGAAAATATTCGATTTAGGACTTCCTATTTTCGGTATTTGTTATGGGATGCAATTGATGACCCAGCATTTTGCCGGAAAAGTGGAAAAAGCAAAGCATCGTGAATATGGAAAAGCAGCAATTAATATTGAAAACAACTCTAAATTATTTGCTGACCTTCCAACAGAACAAATCGTTTGGATGAGCCATGGTGATTTAGTTGTTGAAGCACCTGCTGGATTTACAATTGATGCAACGAGCGCTTCTTGTCCGATTGCTTCGATGAGTAATGAAGAAAAAGGATTATATGCTGTTCAATTCCACCCAGAAGTTCGTCACTCTGTATATGGAAATGAATTATTGAAAAACTTTGTGTTCGGTGTTTGTGGCTGCAAAGGTGACTGGTCAATGGAGAACTTCATTGAAATTGAAATGGAAAAAATTCGCCAGACGGTCGGCGACAAAAAAGTTCTTTGTGCCCTAAGTGGTGGAGTAGATTCTTCTGTTGTTGCTGTGTTGATTCATAAAGCTATTGGTGATCAATTAACCTGTATATTCGTAGACCATGGACTTCTTCGCAAAGGCGAAGCGGAAGGAGTAATGAAGACTTTCACAGAAGGCTTTAATATGAACGTCATTAAAGTAGATGCGAAAGAACGCTTTATGTCTAAGCTAGAGGGCGTAAGTGACCCTGAGAAAAAACGTAAAATTATCGGAAATGAATTCATCTATGTGTTTGATGATGAAGCAGCAAAATTAGAAGGGATTGATTTCTTAGCACAAGGTACTCTTTACACAGATATTATTGAAAGTGGTACAGCTACTGCACAAACCATTAAGTCCCATCATAATGTAGGCGGACTTCCTGAAGACATGCAATTCCAATTAATTGAACCTTTAAATACGCTATTTAAAGATGAAGTACGTGCTCTAGGTTCTGAGTTAGGAATAGCTGATGATATCGTTTGGAGACAGCCATTCCCTGGCCCTGGTTTAGGGATTCGTGTATTAGGTGCTATTACAGAAGAAAAACTAGAAATCGTCCGTGAATCAGATGCCATTTTACGCGAAGAAATTAAAAAAGCTGGCTTAGAACGCGATGTATGGCAATACTTTACTGTCCTTCCTGATATCCGCAGTGTTGGAGTAATGGGAGATGCGCGTACGTATGATTATACAATCGGAATTCGCGCAGTTACTTCTATCGATGGAATGACATCTGACTGGGCAAGACTGCCATGGGATGTACTAGAAGTGATTTCTACAAGAATCGTTAATGAAGTAGCCCATATTAACCGCGTCGTGTATGACATTACTAGTAAGCCACCTGCGACGATTGAGTGGGAGTAAGAATACAACTTAATTTGAAGAGGGAACACCGATTTATAAGGGTTTAACCTTGTTAAAAATGGTCAAATACCATATAAAATAATATGGTTCCCTGCCAAAAACCCTACCAAGAAAAAATTTTGGTAGGGAATTTTGCTTTTTCATTGAATTTTGGTAGGGAACATTTTCTGTAGATAACTTGGTTATATTATAATAAATATCTCTATGTATAATGTTATTCCGTAATTAGCTTATAATCATCATAATGACCACAATAAGCAGAAGAATTAAGTATATTTTGGAAAAGAGTTTGTCAGATAACTTTTGAGCCCAAGACCTTCCAATAGGTACGCCAACAAAACCACCGATTGTAAACCCGATTAGCGCAGGTAGGTATATAAACCCTAGAGTTGATGAAGGCATTGTATCTATCTGCCTTCCTGTAATTAAATAAGTAAAGGTTCCAACGATAGCAATTGGCAGACCTAATGGGGTAGCTAGAGCTACAGAATGTATCATACGCATACCTCTATTTCTAAGGTAAGGAATTGTCATGGTACTTCCGCCAATACCTAACAAGGTTGAAAGAAATCCAATGCCTATTCCAATAAAAGATGCTGAACTTTGCTTAGGCATATGAAATGATTGGTCATCAATCTCTCTGGTGAATGATTTTTTGAAAATGTTTGAAACCAAAACGTAAATTAAGAGACCAATGAACGCAAACCTAAGGAAATCGCTATCAATATAGACTGCAAGCATACCACCTATTAAAGAACCTATTGAAATATACCCTACTAATAGTTTGAAGACTGACCATGTCACATTGCCTTTTTTCGCATGATTATATGTTGAATTGAATGAATTAATAATCATAACTGCTAATGACGTACCAATAGCTGTATGCATTAAATATTCGCTTGGAATCGAATCTGGTAAAAATGCAAATAGGATAGGAACTACTACGAATCCACCCCCAAAGCCAAACATACTTGATAGAATTCCAATAATAACACCGATTAATGCAAACATTAAAAATGATAATTCCACTAAAAATCATCCCTCTTTACTTATATTAATTAAAAATCGTTCTTAGTATCAATATAATGGTACCATACTACAAAGAGATGCTGGGCTAATTCAAGCTGTTTGTACATTTATTGAATTTCTTGAGAAAAGAAGGTGGAAATATAGAGGAATAAGAATAAGTACTGGTATGCAATATTGTTTTATCGGAAAAAACGTATCATTATTTCATGCAATTGAATTTTAAGAATGCGTTGATTCAAAAAGAAGTAAGTATCCACCGGCTCTACCAGTGGATACTTACTTCTTTTAGATGTTTTTCTACTAGATAAGCTGTTTCCTCAATTGATTTATCTGTTACATCAATCACATAGGCGTTATGCTTTTTAAATACTTGCTTTGAATACTCTAACTCTTCATAAATTCTTTCTAAATTTGTATAACTAGATGAGTGACTCAACCCTAAAGAATCTAAGCGATTACTTCTGATTCTGGATAGGTTTTCTGGATTACAAATCAAGCCGATTATCTTCTGTCCCTCTACCTCCCCTAAAATGGAAGGTAAGGGAACTTCAGGTATAAGTGGTAAATTCGATACCTTATACCCTTTATTGGCTAAATACATACTCAAAGGAGTCTTGGAAGTACGAGAAACACCGAGTATTACAGCATCAGATTGAAGAAATCCTTGTGGGTTCTTTCCATCATCATATTTTACTGCAAATTCGATTGCTGCTATTTTATTAAAATATTCTGTATCTAGCTTATGTACAATACCAGGTTCTTCTATTGGGGTAGAACCTGTTTTAGATTTAATAATCTCAAAAAAGGGATTCATTAAATCCAAGTAATGTAACTTTGTTCGATTGCTGAAATCTTTAGCGACATTAGCTAAATGGTTATCAACTAATGTGCTAACTACTACTGCATCATCTTTTACCGCGTCATTTAATATATCAACTAACTCTTCTTCCTTGTTAACAAAAGAAAAACGGTAGCTGTTGTTGAATACTAAATCTGGAAATTGAGCAGTAACGGCTGCTAATAATTTTTGTGATGTTTCCCCTATTGAATCAGAAATGGTATATACAATGATTTCATTTTTCATAAAAAATCTCCTCTATCCATTTAATTCTGCCTTTCTTGCCTGTTGAATAATGAAATTTAATATTCTAGTTTTAGTGATTTTCCCAATCACTTTTCTTTCATTTTCATCATCCACAACAGGTAATGAGTCCACCTCAAAATCTTGAAGAATACTTGCCGCTTCTAAGATGTCCATGTCTTTTTTACAAACTTTAATATGAGGTACGCGAGTCATACAGACCGCTACAGGTGTCTGATCTATATTCGTATTTAATGAGGCTCTTAATAAGTCCTTTCTTGATAAAACCCCTAATAAAAGTTTTTCTTCTCCAGTGACATATAATGAACCTACATCATACATAAATAAAGTTGTTATAGCATCTCGAATGGAAGTATCTTGATTAACCATTAACGGCGGCATCATTATCTCATTTACTTTTGTATTAAAAGTTTTAAAAAAGAAAAATTTTTCTAAATCTGATCCCGAATAGGTGTACCCAATTTTGGGGGTAGCTTGTAAGATTCCGACAAGCGTTAAAAAAGATAAATCTGATCGCAGGGTGGCTCTAGATACATCCAATAAATCAGACACTTTTTCTCCACTTACAGGTTGATATTCTTTTACTATTTTAATAATTTTTTCTTGTCTTTCACTTAGTTTCATTATTATCTCCCAAAAAATAGATAGTTTAATTAGATAATAGGATTATCATCATTATGCATCTATTATACATCGATAATTTAATTATTCAACTTTAATATGTGTGTTATTTTTCGTATTGACAACTATATATGTGTCATATTAAAGTGTAAGTAAAGTTAATGTGATACATATTTGAAATATGGAGGTAGACGATGGCAAAGTTGATTTATTTTTTCGAGGAAGGCAGTAGTAAAGACAAAGGATTATTAGGCGGCAAAGGGGCAAATTTAGCTGAAATGACTCGTTTAGGTTTACCAGTGCCAGCAGGGTTTACGATTACAACGGAAAGCTGTATGAAGTATCTAGAAGAACCATCCTTTTTTGAAGATTGGTTAAAAAAGGATGTTTTGGAAGCAGTTATAAAATTAGAGGCAGAGACGAAAAAGTCTTTTACAGGTGATGAAAATATTTTATTAGTTTCTGTAAGAAGTGGCGCAGCTTTTTCCATGCCAGGTATGATGGATACGATTCTTAACTTAGGATTAAATGATCTACGAGTTCAATCTTTAGCTCGATTAACTAGTATGGATTTTGCATTTGATTGTTATCGAAGATTATTGCAAATGTTTGGTGAAGTAGTATATGGCATAAATAAGGATAAATTTAATATACGACTCCAAAAAATGGAAAAACACTTTAGCAAAACAGCTGCAGATTTTCAAGAAAAGGAACATTTGCAAGTAATTGAGTCCTTTAAAGAGCTATATATAGAAAACGAGAGGGTCTTTCCACAAAATCCAATAGATCAATTATTGGAAGCTGCTAAAGCTGTTTTTAAATCATGGAATAATCATCGAGCAAAGGTTTATCGCGAATTACATGAAATTCCTCATCATTTAGGAACGGCAGTAAATATTCAATCAATGGTTTTTGGGAATAGCGGAAATGAAAGCGGTACAGGTGTTGTGTTTACAAGGAATCCTGCCACTGGCGAAAATAAATTGTTTGGTGAATTTCTGCTAAATGCTCAAGGGGAAGATGTGGTAGCGGGTATCCGTACACCAGAATCTATCGAAGCATTACAGCAAGTCCTTCCGGAAGCATATGCAGATTTTAAAAGATATGCCAATATACTAGAACAGCATTATAAAGATATGCAAGATATTGAATTCACGATTGAAAATGGGAAATTATTTATTCTGCAGACAAGAAACGGAAAGCGGACGGCTAAAGCGACACTGCAAATTGCGTTGGATTTAGTTAAGGAAGGATTAATTACAAAGAGTGAAGCCTTATTACGTATTTCACCTGGAACAATTGATCAGCTAATCCATCCTATTTTTGATCCGCAGGCTATTCAAAACGTCGAATTACTGGCAGAAGGTTTACCGGCCAGTCCTGGCGCAGCTACCGGCGCCATCGTTTTTACTTCGGAAAAAGCTAAAGAATGTCATGCACTTGGCCAGAAAGTAATTCTTGTGCGACAAGAAACTTCACCCGAAGATATTGAGGGTATGATTGTCAGCGAGGCTATCGTTACAAGTCGAGGAGGAATGACTTCGCATGCAGCAGTTGTTGCCCGAGGAATGGGAACTTGCTGTATAACAGGATGTGAAGCGTTAACTGTCAATGAAGAATTGAAAACAATCACTTGTGGAGAAAGGATTCTGACGGAAGGTGACCTTCTCTCTGTAGATGGTACTGCTGGTAAATTGTACTTGGGCGAAGTCCCTACTGTTGTAGCGGAAAACGACCAGAATTTAGAGCTTCTTCTTTCTTGGGCTGATGAATATGCTGATTTACAAGTACGCGCGAATGCTGAGACAGTTCAAGATTTAACAACGGCTATCGAGTTTGGAGCATCTGGTATAGGTTTAGCGAGAACGGAGCATATGTTCTTTGGTGAAGAACGAGTGCTGGAAATGCGTCGTTTGATATTAGCGGAGAATAAAGAAGAAATCAGAGAAGCATTAGACAAATTGCTGGCCTTCCAACAAGAAGATTTTTACCAGATGTTTCAAGTTGTTGAAGATAAACGAATGGTCATTCGCTTACTAGATCCGCCTATGCATGAATTTCTGCCTAGTGACCTAAATGAAATGAAGCAGTTAGCGGTAAAGTTAAATAAACATCCATCGATTGTTGAAGAGCAAATTAAGAGGCTGCAAGAAACGAATCCAATGTTAGGCCATCGTGGCTGTCGTCTAGGAATAACAGAACCACAAATTTATCAAATGCAAGTAAAGGCTATCTTCCATAGCGCAATCCAGTTAACAAAAGAAGGATATACTGTCTTTCCTGAAATTATGATTCCTCTTGTGGCAGAAAAAGAAGAACTGGCCTATGTGAAGGCATTTTTAATAGAAACAATTGAAAATATCTTTGTTAATCATCAAATGGAGCCTTTTCCGTATGAAATCGGAACAATGATTGAATTACCACGTGCCTGTATAATAGCTGATCAACTTGCTCAAGAAGCCGATTTTTTTAGTTTCGGTACAAATGATCTTACACAAATGACATATGGTTTTTCTAGAGATGATATTGGGAAATTTATTCATTCATACAAAGAGAAGAATGTTATGGTGAATGATCCTTTTCAAACTCTCGATCAAAATGGAGTAGGGGAATTAATTAAATTAGCAGTAACGAAAGCACGACAGACTAAAGAAAACTTGATGATTGGTATTTGTGGAGAGGTTGGCGGAGATCCTAAATCGATAGCTTTCTTCCGAAATATTGGTATCGACTATGTTTCTTGTTCACCATATCGTATTCCTGCTGCTCGCTTAGCTGTTGCCCATGCAAGTATAAATAAATAAATATTTGTTAGAAAGCGAACGATTATTAATTTTTAATTATAATTGTTCGCTTTTTGTATTGACGAGTATTCGTCAAGCTGATAAACTGGATTTACAACTGAAAAAGATTTTACTCGTATAATATCGGGGAATACGGCCCGAAAGTTTCTACCGAGCTACCGTAAATAGCTTGACTACGAGGTAAGTGTATATAGGGAATCGTAATGAAATCATTTTTATTTTATTAAGTAATTTGCCCTTCCTATATAACACAAACCCTTAGTCAACGCTCCTTAATCGTAGGAGTGTTTTTTTGTTTTAGTAGATAATTAAAGCATTATGAGAGGGGAAAGATCAATGAAGAAGTTTTTCAAATTTGAAGAACTAGGCACAAATTACCGCAAAGAATTTTTAGGTGGTTTCACTACATTCCTTGCGATGGCTTATATTTTAGCGGTAAATCCATTTACATTATCATTAGGGGATGTAGCTGATCTTCCTGATGCGCTGCGTATGGACTATGGAGCAGTGTTTGTTGCAACAGCTCTTGCTGCTGCTGTAGGTTCTCTAATTATGGGTATTTTCGCTAACTATCCTATTTCATTAGCGCCAGGATTAGGGTTAAATGCATATTTTGCTTATACCGTTGTTTTAACACAGGGACATCCATGGGAATATGCGTTAGCGGCAGTATTTATTTCAAGTGTATTTTTCTTATTGTTAACAATCTCTGGACTTCGTGAGAAATTAATTAATGCTATTCCAGTAGAATTAAAGCTTGCGGTTGGCGCAGGTATAGGGCTATTTATAACGTTTATCGGATTGCAAAATTCTAAAATTATTGTTGATAACTCAGCGACACTTGTCCATATTGGTGATTTAACTAACCCAAGTACATTGCTAGCGATATTTGGTATTTTCATTACTATTATTCTTATGGTTAGAGGGATTCATGGCGGTGTATTCTATGGAATGATCATTACAGCAGTAGTCGGCATGATTTTCGGTGTAATTAATACTCCTTCTGCTGTGGTATCTGCTGTGCCAAGCATTGAACCGACATTTGGAGCATTATTCTCTGCGCTTGGTGATCCAGGATTTTATACACAGAGCATGTTAGTGGTCGTTTTAACATTTTTATTTGTAGACTTCTTTGATAATGCGGGCACATTAGTTGCGGTTGCTAATCAAGCAGGACTTATGAAAGAGAATAAATTACCAAGAGCAGGAAAAGCATTATTCGCAGATTCCATTGCTTCTATGGTAGGTTCTATATTCGGTACATCTACCACAACCTCTTTTATAGAGTCTTCAGCAGGTGTAGCGGCTGGTGCTCGTACTGGGTTTGCGGCAGTAGTGACAGCAGGATTCTTCTTACTATCCTTGTTCTTCTTCCCACTATTGGAAGTAGTCACATCAGCAGTTACAACACCAGCTTTAGTAGTAGTAGGTATTTTGATGGTTTCGTCCCTTGGTAAAATTGATTGGACAAAGTTTGAAGTGGCTGTGCCGGCCTTCCTTACTATTGTTGCGATGCCTTTAACATACAGTATTGCGACAGGTATAGCAGTAGGATTTATTTTCTATCCAATCGTAATGATTGTTAAAGGTCGTATCAAAGAAATTAATCCAATTATGTACGTATTCTTTGTTATCTTTGCATTGTATTTTGTCTTCTTGCAATAGCAGAAAGGGATTTAGAAATAAAAATAGTGTAAGATTTTATGAGTTTGAGAAAGTATATTTTCTTAGTAGGAAGAGGATATCCCTTTTTGGGTATCCTTTTTCTCATTTTTTCGTTGACTTACTATAAAGACTTTAATAACATTGAGTTACCGAGATGTCTGTCGAAGTGGGGAAATAAGTATGCCTAATTTACTAATAAAGAAAGCGCTGAATAATAATGTGCTCATTGGAGATCATCCGACCTATGGAGAAGTAGTGCTTATAGGAAAAGGTATAGGCTTTAATCAGAAAAGCGGAGATTATATTGATATTAGTGTTGTGGAAAAGTTATTTGTCTTAAAGGATGAAAAGGAGCAGAGCAATTATTTAAAGCTTCTTCCTCAAGTAGATAATGATTTATTAGATGTTATAGTATCATCTATTGAATTGATTAAAAACAAGACAAATGCAAAGTTGAACGAGCATATTCATATAGCGTTAACAGATCATATTATGTTCGCTTCCTCGAGAGTTTCGAACGGACTAGTATTAAATAATCCATTTTTGATTGAAACAAAGGCGTTGTACCCGTTTGAGTATTCAATAGCTGAAGAGGTTGTAAAATTAATAGGAGAACAAACAGGGCTTCAATTACCAGTGGGTGAAATCGGTTTCATCGCTTTGCATATTCATAGTGCCATGATGAACAAAAATTTATCAGAAGTTAATCGGCATTCACAGTTAGTCACACATCTAGTGAATTTAATAGAAGATCAACTAGAAACGAAAATTGATAAAGATAGCATCGATTATATGCGCCTTGTTAGACATTTGCGTTTTGCGATTGAACGGGTCAATACAGGAGAAAAAGTAGAAGAACCAGAAAAAATAACATTGCTATTGAAGAATGAGTATCCCCTATGCTATAATCTTGCGTGGAAGCTCATAAAAGTAATGCAACAAGTACTTAAAAGGCCAGTCTTTGATGCAGAAGCGGTATATCTGACAATGCATTTACAAAGACTTCAGAAAAAAATTAAATAGGTATTATCTTATCAACGTGTTACTGATTCGATCAGGCATGAGTGAAAAAGATGGTTGAGTTAAATGTTTTAGGGTAACCTACCCTTGAAGGTTTTTTTCAATCTCTCTTTACTCATGCCTTTTTTGTTTTTTTACTCTTGATTGAGAAAGCTTTTTGAGCCGAAAAATAACTTAGGAGGATTATGAAATGTTTAAAAAGATTTTTGGTGTTTTACAGAAAGTCGGTAAAGCACTTATGCTCCCAGTAGCTATTCTTCCGGCTGCCGGTATCTTGCTTGCATTTGGTAATGCACTGCAAAACCCAACACTACTAGATATTGCACCGTTTTTAAATAATAGTGGTGTGGAGATGGTTGCATCTGTAATGGAGGATGCAGGGAACATTATATTTGGTAACCTTTCCTTACTATTTGCTGTCGGAGTTGCCGTTGGTTTAGCTGGCGGTGAGGGGGTTGCTGGTTTAGCAGCTATTATTGGATTCCTTATTATGAATGTTACAATGGGTACTGTTCTAGGGATTGATGCGAAGGACTTAGAAGGCAGTACAGAATATGCAGCTGTTTTAGGGATACCTACTCTTCAAACCGGTGTGTTTGGTGGTATTATTGTTGGTATTGTTGCTGCCTCGATGTATAACCGTTTCTTTGAAATTGAGTTACCATCCTATTTAGGATTCTTTGCTGGAAAACGATTTGTTCCAATTGCGACAGCTGCAAGTGCTGTTGTTTTAGGATTGATCATGATTGTTATTTGGCCGCCAATACAACATGGATTAAATGTTTTCTCTGAAAACATGTTAGGTGCTAATTTAACTTTATCAGCATTTATTTTTGGTTTAATTGAAAGATCATTAATTCCATTTGGTTTACACCATATCTTCTATTCTCCTTTCTGGTTCGAATTTGGTAGTTATACTACGAAAGCAGGAACAATTGTAAAAGGTGACCAAGCTATCTTTATGAGCCAAATTAAAGATGGAGTTCAAAATTTAACGGCAGGTACATTTATGGTTGGTAAATTCCCATTTATGATGTTCGGGTTACCTGCAGCAGCCCTTGCGATTTATCATGAAGCTCGTCCAGAGAAAAAAGCAATTGTTGGTGGATTAATGGGATCTGCAGCATTGACTTCTTTCTTAACTGGTATTACAGAACCGCTGGAATTCTCATTCTTGTTTGTAGCTCCAGTATTGTTTGGAATTCATGCTGTTTTTGCGGGTTTATCCTTTATGACAATGCATTTATTAAATGTAAAAGTAGGAATGACATTCTCTGGTGGTTTAATCGATTATGTGTTATTCGGTTTAATTAATCCGCAAACAAATGCGTGGATTATTATTCCAGTAGGTTTAGTGTTCGCGGTTATTTACTATTTTGGTTTCCGTTTTGCGATTCGTAAGTTCAATCTTAAAACACCTGGTAGAGAAGACGAGACAGAAGAAAGTGACAGTAGTTCAACAGGAGCTACTAGCGATCTTCCGTACGATGTATTAGAAGCAATGGGTGGACAAAACAATATTGCCCATTTAGATGCGTGTATCACTCGTCTTCGTGTATCTGTTAATGATATTAAGTCTGTTGATAAAGATCGTTTGAAAAAACTCGGTGCTGCTGGAGTGCTTGAAGTAGGGAATAATATTCAAGCTATCTTTGGTCCTCGTTCAGAAACGATTAAAGGTCAGATGAGAGATATTATGAGTGGGAAAAGACCACGTCCTGCTGCACAACCATCTATGGATAAAGAAGTACAAGAGCAAATTGAAGAGGTAAATCCAAGTGCCATGCAAAGTAATATAACAAGTGAAGATTCATTTGTTGCTCCTATTAAAGGAGAATTGGTTCCTATTACAGAGGTACCAGATGCGGTATTTGCAGGCAAAATGATGGGAGATGGCTTTGCGATTATTCCTTCTGAAGGAACGGTTGTTTCTCCAGTTGATGGAAAAATCGTTAACTTATTCCCAACGAAGCATGCTCTTGGAATTTTAGCCGACAACGGTCGTGAAATTTTAATTCATTTTGGTATTGATACAGTTAAATTAAAAGGGGAAGGCTTTGAAACACTTGTGTCTGAAAATGATCAAGTGAAACAAGGACAGCCTCTGTTGAAAGTAAACCTTGACTATATTAAAGAAAATGCAACAGCAACAATTACTCCAGTTGTGTTTACGAACTTAGCTGAGGGTGAAGCTGTACAAATTAATAAACGTGGTAATGTGGAATTTAAAGAGGAAGATGTAATAACCATTACTAAGTAATAGAATATATAGAAAAAACTCGGTCTCTTGATCGAGTTTTTTCTATATTATAATGAAGTTTTTTACGAGAGATATGATGTGTTAGAAAAAATCACTTATTTTAAGTTATATTCTTTTGGAATAATAATATTCGAAGATATTGTTAAGAGAGATGTTAAAATAGCAGGTGGTTTTTATTTTTTAGTATTATTTATATTTATTATTGACTAAACTATTAAAATTTGATATTATATATAAACAGCCTTGCGAATGCTGTTGATTCATTTGAATTGATAGTGAAATGAAAAATTATATTAAAAAAGTAATTGACTTATTTAGCAAAGGTTGATATGATATAAAGGTTGCTTTTGATAGCAATAATAAATTGCTCTTTGAAAACTGAACAAACAAACGTCAACAATAATCGTTTTATAACGAATGTTGTAAAACAAAAAAAGTAATAAAAAGCTAGAGTTTAGCAATGAGCTAATCAACTCTTTATTGGAGAGTTTGATCCTGGCTCAGGACGAACGCTGGCGGCGTGCCTAATACATGCAAGTCGAGCGGACTTTAAAAGCTTGCTTTTAAAGTTAGCGGCGGACGGGTGAGTAACACGTGGGCAACCTGCCTGTAAGACTGGGATAACTTCGGGAAACCGGAGCTAATACCGGATAATCCTTTTCCTCTCATGAGGAAAAGCTGAAAGACGGTTTACGCTGTCACTTACAGATGGGCCCGCGGCGCATTAGCTAGTTGGTGAGGTAACGGCTCACCAAGGCGACGATGCGTAGCCGACCTGAGAGGGTGATCGGCCACACTGGGACTGAGACACGGCCCAGACTCCTACGGGAGGCAGCAGTAGGGAATCTTCCGCAATGGACGAAAGTCTGACGGAGCAACGCCGCGTGAGTGATGAAGGTTTTCGGATCGTAAAACTCTGTTGTTAGGGAAGAACAAGTACAAGAGTAACTGCTTGTACCTTGACGGTACCTAACCAGAAAGCCACGGCTAACTACGTGCCAGCAGCCGCGGTAATACGTAGGTGGCAAGCGTTGTCCGGAATTATTGGGCGTAAAGCGCGCGCAGGCGGTCCTTTAAGTCTGATGTGAAAGCCCACGGCTCAACCGTGGAGGGTCATTGGAAACTGGGGGACTTGAGTGCAGAAGAGAAGAGTGGAATTCCACGTGTAGCGGTGAAATGCGTAGAGATGTGGAGGAACACCAGTGGCGAAGGCGACTCTTTGGTCTGTAACTGACGCTGAGGCGCGAAAGCGTGGGGAGCAAACAGGATTAGATACCCTGGTAGTCCACGCCGTAAACGATGAGTGCTAAGTGTTAGAGGGTTTCCGCCCTTTAGTGCTGCAGCAAACGCATTAAGCACTCCGCCTGGGGAGTACGGCCGCAAGGCTGAAACTCAAAGGAATTGACGGGGGCCCGCACAAGCGGTGGAGCATGTGGTTTAATTCGAAGCAACGCGAAGAACCTTACCAGGTCTTGACATCCTCTGACACTCCTAGAGATAGGACGTTCCCCTTCGGGGGACAGAGTGACAGGTGGTGCATGGTTGTCGTCAGCTCGTGTCGTGAGATGTTGGGTTAAGTCCCGCAACGAGCGCAACCCTTGATCTTAGTTGCCAGCATTCAGTTGGGCACTCTAAGGTGACTGCCGGTGACAAACCGGAGGAAGGTGGGGATGACGTCAAATCATCATGCCCCTTATGACCTGGGCTACACACGTGCTACAATGGATGGTACAAAGGGCAGCAAAACCGCGAGGTCGAGCAAATCCCATAAAACCATTCTCAGTTCGGATTGTAGGCTGCAACTCGCCTACATGAAGCTGGAATCGCTAGTAATCGCGGATCAGCATGCCGCGGTGAATACGTTCCCGGGCCTTGTACACACCGCCCGTCACACCACGAGAGTTTGTAACACCCGAAGTCGGTGGGGTAACCTTTTGGAGCCAGCCGCCTAAGGTGGGATAGATGATTGGGGTGAAGTCGTAACAAGGTAGCCGTATCGGAAGGTGCGGCTGGATCACCTCCTTTCTAAGGAAAATGGAATTTACATTCCATCAAAGATTGTTGACGATTTGATTGTTCAGTTTTGAGGGAGTAATTCCTCAAAATGATAGGCTGAATAAGCCTGATTGTTCCTTGAAAACTAGATTATGAAAAGTAAGAACCAAGAAAGAAACCGAGTAATCGCCATCTTAGATTCTCTATTTTAAATAGAAGAATGAAAAAAACTAAGACTTTAAGCCAATTAGTTAAGTTAGAAAGGGCGCACGGTGGATGCCTTGGCACTAGGAGCCGATGAAGGACGGGATTAACACCGATATGCTTTGGGGAGCTGTAAGTAAGCTTTGATCCAGAGATTTCCGAATGGGGAAACCCTCTATCCGTAATGGGATAGAATCTTTACCTGAATACATAGGGTACTGAAGGCAGACCCGGGGAACTGAAACATCTAAGTACCCGGAGGAAGAGAAAGCAAACGCGATTCCCTGAGTAGCGGCGAGCGAAACGGGATTAGCCCAAACCAAGAGGCTTGCCTCTTGGGGTTGTAGGACACTCTATATGGAGTTACAAAGGAACGGGGTAGACGAATCGATCTGGAAAGGTCAGTCGTAGAAGGTAAAAACCCTGTAGTCGAAACTTCGTTCCCTCTTGAGTGTATCCTGAGTACGGCGGGACACGAGAAATCCCGTCGGAAGCAGGGAGGACCATCTCCCAAGGCTAAATACTCCCTAGTGACCGATAGTGAACCAGTACCGTGAGGGAAAGGTGAAAAGCACCCCGGAAGGGGAGTGAAATAGATCCTGAAACCGTGTGCCTACAAGTAGTTAGAGCCCATTTATGGGTGATAGCGTGCCTTTTGTAGAATGAACCGGCGAGTTACGATTACATGCGAGGTTAAGTTGAAGAGACGGAGCCGCAGCGAAAGCGAGTCTGAATAGGGCGAAATAGTATGTGGTTGTAGACCCGAAACCAGGTGATCTACCCATGTCCAGGGTGAAGTCCAGGTAACACTGGATGGAGGCCCGAACCCACGCACGTTGAAAAGTGCGGGGATGAGGTGTGGGTAGCGGAGAAATTCCAATCGAACTTGGAGATAGCTGGTTCTCTCCGAAATAGCTTTAGGGCTAGCCTCAAGATTTAGAGTATTGGAGGTAGAGCACTGTTTGGACTAGGGGCCCCCATCGGGTTACCGAATTCAGACAAACTCCGAATGCCAAATACTTATTCTTGGGAGTCAGACTACGAGTGATAAGATCCGTGGTCAAGAGGGAAACAGCCCAGACCACCAGCTAAGGTCCCAAAGTATACGTTAAGTGGAAAAGGATGTGGAGTTGCTTAGACAACCAGGATGTTGGCTTAGAAGCAGCCACCATTTAAAGAGTGCGTAATAGCTCACTGGTCGAGTGACTCTGCGCCGAAAATGTACCGGGGCTAAACGTATCACCGAAGCTGTGGATTGACATCTATGATGTCAGTGGTAGGAGAGCGTTCTAAGGGCGTTGAAGCTAGACCGTAAGGACTGGTGGAGCGCTTAGAAGTGAGAATGCCGGTATGAGTAGCGAAAGATGAGTGAGAATCTCATCCACCGAATGCCTAAGGTTTCCTGAGGAAGGCTCGTCCGCTCAGGGTTAGTCGGGACCTAAGCCGAGGCTGAAAAGCGTAGGCGATGGACAACAGGTTGATATTCCTGTACCACCTTTAAATCGTTTGAGCAATGGGGGGACGCAGGAGGATAGGGTAAGCGTGCTGTTGGATTAGCACGTCCAAGCAGTTAGGCTGGTAATGAGGCAAATCCCATTACCACATAAGCGGAGCTGTGACGGCGAGGGAAATATAGTACCGAAGTTCCTGATTCCACACTGCCAAGAAAAGCCTCTAGCGAGATTTAGGGTGCCCGTACCGCAAACCGACACAGGTAGGCGAGGAGAGAATCCTAAGGTGAGCGAGAGAACTCTCGTTAAGGAACTCGGCAAAATGACCCCGTAACTTCGGGAGAAGGGGTGCTCTTGCGGGTGCAAGCCTGCGAGAGCCGCAGTGAATAGGCCCAGGCGACTGTTTAGCAAAAACACAGGTCTCTGCGAAGCCGCAAGGCGAAGTATAGGGGCTGACACCTGCCCGGTGCTGGAAGGTTAAGAGGAGGGGTTAGCACGTTAGTGCGAAGCTCTGAATTGAAGCCCCAGTAAACGGCGGCCGTAACTATAACGGTCCTAAGGTAGCGAAATTCCTTGTCGGGTAAGTTCCGACCCGCACGAAAGGTGTAACGATCTGGGCACTGTCTCAACGAGAGACTCGGTGAAATTATAGTACCTGTGAAGATGCAGGTTACCCGCGACAGGACGGAAAGACCCCGTGGAGCTTTACTGCAGCCTGATATTGAATTTTGGTACAGCTTGTACAGGATAGGTAGGAGCCTTGGAAGCCGGAGCGCCAGCTTCGGTGGAGGCATTGGTGGGATACTACCCTGGCTGTATTGACATTCTAACCCGCACCCCTGATCGGGGTGGGAGACAGTGTCAGGTGGGCAGTTTGACTGGGGCGGTCGCCTCCTAAAAAGTAACGGAGGCGCCCAAAGGTTCCCTCAGAATGGTTGGAAATCATTCGTAGAGTGTAAAGGCACAAGGGAGCTTGACTGCGAGACCTACAAGTCGAGCAGGGACGAAAGTCGGGCTTAGTGATCCGGTGGTTCCGCATGGAAGGGCCATCGCTCAACGGATAAAAGCTACCCCGGGGATAACAGGCTTATCTCCCCCAAGAGTCCACATCGACGGGGAGGTTTGGCACCTCGATGTCGGCTCATCGCATCCTGGGGCTGTAGTCGGTCCCAAGGGTTGGGCTGTTCGCCCATTAAAGCGGTACGCGAGCTGGGTTCAGAACGTCGTGAGACAGTTCGGTCCCTATCCGTCGTGGGCGTAGGAAATTTGAGAGGAGCTGTCCTTAGTACGAGAGGACCGGGATGGACGCACCGCTGGTGTACCAGTTGTCTTGCCAAAGGCATCGCTGGGTAGCTATGTGCGGAAGGGATAAGTGCTGAAAGCATCTAAGCATGAAGCCCCCCTCAAGATGAGATTTCCCATAGCGCAAGCTAGTAAGATCCCTGAAAGATGATCAGGTTGATAGGTCAGAGGTGGAAGCGTGGCGACATGTGGAGCTGACTGATACTAATAGATCGAGGACTTAACTAAAATAATCTTAGCGTAAGCTAAGAAAGATTACTCATTCTTTCTTTTACTTCATAATCTAGTTTTGAGGGAATAACCTCAAAAACAAATAGTCTGGTGGCGATAGCGAGAAGGTCACACCCGTTCCCATACCGAACACGGAAGTTAAGCTTCTCAGCGCCGATGGTAGTTGGGGGTTCTCCCCCTGTAAGAGTAGGACGTCGCCAGGCACTAAAAGACCTAAAAGCAATATGCTTTTAGGTCTTTTTTTGGTGTGCCCGGCATGGGTGCAATCTTTAGGGTGAAAGTCCCGAACTGCGAAGGCAGAAGTAGCAGTTAGCTTAACGCAAGGGTGTCCGTGGTGACGCGGAATCTGAAGGAAGCGGGCGGCAAACTTCCGGTCTGAGGGACACGAACTTCATAGAAGGCTAGGTATCATTGGATGAGTTTGCCAAACAAAACAAAGTCCTTTCTGCCGAAGGTGATACAAAGTAAATGAAGCAGATAGATGGAAGGAAAGATCGCACTCTTACCCGGGGAGGTCTGATGGATACGTGAAGTACTCTTCCTAACCTACTTAGCGATAAGTAGCTGAACCATCAGAAGTCAGCCGATGTCATAGTACAAATCGGTCTAGAACGATTTGGAAGGACGGAACAATTAAGAGAGAATAGCCCTTGGCTTTCAGTAGGTCATGAGGAACACAGAAAACATAGTACCTCACTTGAGGAAGGAAACGGTGAATTCCGTGGGGGATCTCTTGGAGGGTGGAGTGACCACTGGCATAAGAAGATAAGCTATTCACGGAAGGAAGAATAACGATGCTTTTAAATCAAATCCTGTCACGGGAAAATATGCTTCAAGCATTAAAACGAGTAGAACAGAATAAAGGAAGTCATGGAGTAGATAGGATGCCCGTACAAATCCTACGACAGCACATAGTCGAAAACTGGCATTCTATCAGAGAGGCTATTTTCAAGGGTACTTATGAGCCAATGCCTGTCCGAAGAGTCGAAATCCCGAAATCTGATGGAGGTGTTCGGCTACTAGGTATTCCAACCGTGAAAGATCGTTTGATTCAACAAGCCATTGCCCAAGTATTATCGAAGATATATGACCCGATGTTCTCCGAACATAGCTATGGCTTTCGACCAAACCGAAGCGCCCATGATGCGGTAAGGGAAGCAAAGGGTTATATAAAAGAAGGATATAGATGGGTTGTAGACATGGATTTAGAGAAGTTCTTTGATAAGGTCAACCATGATAGACTCATGAGTACACTTGCGAAAAGAATCAATGACAAACCACTAATAAAGTTAATCCGCAAATATTTACAGGCGGGCGTTATGATGGATGGAGTTATTTCAAGTACAGAAAAAGGAACGCCACAAGGCGGACCATTAAGTCCATTACTCTCTAACATAGTTCTGGATGAACTAGATAAAGAGCTAGAAAGTCGCGGGCATAAATTCGTTCGTTACGCGGATGACTGTAATGTTTACGTAAAATCGAAGCGGGCAGGAGAACGAACAAGGGCAAGCATTCAACGATTCATCGAAAAGAAACTTCGATTAAAAGTGAATGAGAAGAAGTCAGCAGTAGATCGACCATGGAAACGGAAGTTTCTAGGGTTTAGCTTCACGTCTTCTAAAGAACCAAAGATTCGTATTGCAAAAGAAAGCTTAAAACGAATGAAGATGAAAATACGAGAAATCACTTCCAGAAAGATGCCCTATTCTATGAGATGTCGGATGGAGAAATTAAACCAATATCTAATGGGTTGGTGTGGATATTTTGCATTAGCGGATACTAAATCACTGTTTATAAAATTAGATGGTTGGATACGAAGAAGACTTCGCATGTGCCAATGGAAAGACTGGAAGAAACCAAAGACAAGGATTCGCAACCTTATACATCTAGGTGTCCCAAAAGGGAAGGCTTATGAATGGGGAAATAGCCGGAAGGGCTATTGGCGCGTCTCGAACAGTCCTATATTAGATAAAACCCTCGATATCTCCTATTGGAATAATCAAGGGTTTAAAAGTCTACAAACTCGTTATAAATTCTTGCGTCATTTATCTTAATTGAACCGCCGTATACGGAACCGTACGTACGGTGGTGTGAGAGGTCGGGAGTTAATCACTCCCTCCTACTCGATTGATAATTAGAAAATTGTAGTTTGTATGTAAGGAAGTTTCCATAATTAAAAACGCTCGAACCGCCTAAAAGCAAATACTGTTAGTGTGTAAAAAATTGATGATAATGTAAAAAGTTGAAATAAATGATAATTGGAGTTTGTCAAAATTTTGGTCATCATTAAAATAATGGTTGCTTCATTTCGGAGTGTAGCAAGACTCCATTTCATATATTTGGATATAACCATGAACAGCAGATAGTTTTCCGACGAAATATAAAAATTCCATGGGAGTAATCCAATTGAAGAAACTAGGATGCTGGGGCATAAAGCCAATAAGTTTACGATAGTCTTTTTCTCCGTTGTAAGAGATGGGATCTTTTGTTGGGGATAGCAAACCAGCGAGCATATGAAGAGTGGTTGTTTTTCCTGCTTGATGGTCTTTAAATTGTTTTTCTAATTGATTTACTTGTACGAATATTTTAGTATCTCCTCAATTATTTTTTCTTCCTATGACAAAATATAAAATAGGTTCTGAATGAACTAACAAACAAAATAAGTGAAAACCATAGTTACTTTGGTCCGTTAGTTTCTTCTTGTTTGGTGCAGTTAATGACGGCTGTCACCATTAAAATGACTTGGAGTATAAGAATAAGAGCTAATAATGACCAGTTTACTTTTCATAATTCATCCAAAGTTATTTCCCCTTTCGCATTTTTCTTATTTTAGGCAAGATAATAAGCAGGTAGTAAAGAATGGATGGGAGTGGAAGAGAAATCAATCCCCATATTCCCCATATTCCCCAAAACCATGCGAAGCTTGTTTTTTCCTTGGCGTGGATAAACAAAAACGTTCCCTAAGCTAACAGAGCGAGATCAGTAAGAATAATAAATAGGAATTAATTTCTGTCATTAAATACTTTTCTTTCTTGTTTTCGCAATTAGTCGATGAGGGCATCTTCATTTCCTTCTTTTGCAAGTTTAATAAGTCTTTTCTCGTTGTCTAAAGTAAAACCGATGCCTCTTTTTTCTTTTTCAAATCATAAGACGGTTAATCGCTGCGAATCGTTTATTAAATTTTATTTTTTAGATTATATCTATTATTACTAATAAAATCCTTAGGGCATAGAGACATTATAGGTGTACATAAAAAGAATGTATGTTAAACTTCTGTTACCTTAATTTAATCTAAGTGTTTTGAAAAGAGAAATGTTTAGGTAGTAAATGGAAAATGTGATAGGCGAGATAATAAGAAAAGCAAAAGATTTACTTATGCAAACAAATAAAGGTGACTTTAAGTTTCCGGGAGATGGGACTTGTAGAAGCGTTATGGAGGGAAGTGAGGGGATATCGTATATTTTCAAATGATATCTCATTATTACTTGGGTGAGCTGTGAAGGACGAAAAGGTAGAGCGAGGGTTAGATGCTTAAGAGTCTAAAATTGATTTTACGCCAGTATAGATATTTGTTGATAAGACGATTGAAGGAAATAAATATGATTATCTCATTTAAATTACAACCCGTGGATAGCTAGAGAAAATTTGGTTTTTAGAAAAAAAGACACTATATACTAAAGGAGAAGAATGCGATGTATGCAGTAGTTGCATTGTTTAATCCAGAATTAGAACAAAGTATAAAAACGATATGGGAAGGCTTGGAGAGTAATGGCATCTCTTATTATGCGAGGGAAGTAGAAGATAGAGTACCACATATTACAATAGCAAACTATAAGGAAATTCCCGTTAGGAACTTTATAAATAAGATGAGGACCTTTTATAAAGATAAAGAAAAAGTACGACTTGACTTTCAAACAGTAGGATCTTTTATAAATACAAAAACGTTATTTTATTCCCCGACTATAACTGAAGAGTTACTTGATTTACATTCTAATCATCATAGAAATTTTGCTTCCTTTATTGATGATAAAGAGTCAGTATATCTTCCGGGTAAATGGATTCCACATTGTACTTTAGCTAATAGACTTTCTGAAGAAAAGCTTCAGGATGCATATAATTATTGTTTAAAGATAAATGAAAAGCTAAAAGGGGAAATAAACCGAATAGGATTAATTAGAATAGATAGTAAAAAGCATGTTCCGCTTATATATTCTGAGAGTTTAATGTGATTGAAAAAAATATAAAAAAACAGTTGACGGTTAAATGGATATTTGTTAATATATAAAAGTTGCCTCGAACGGTAACGATAATTGATAATTTAATAGCTAAAAGTTTTAAGAAAATTATTGACTTGTGACTATTAAATGTGATACGATATAAAAGTTGCATCTGATAGCAACAAACAAATTGCTCTTTGAAAACTGAACAAACAAACGTCAACAATAATTGTTTTATAACGAATGTTGTAAAACAAAAAAGTAACAAAAAGCTAGAGTTTAGCAATGAGCTAATCAACTCTTTATTGGAGAGTTTGATCCTGGCTCAGGACGAACGCTGGCGGCGTGCCTAATACATGCAAGTCGAGCGGACTTTAAAAGCTTGCTTTTAAAGTTAGCGGCGGACGGGTGAGTAACACGTGGGCAACCTGCCTGTAAGACTGGGATAACTTCGGGAAACCGGAGCTAATACCGGATAATCCTTTTCCTCTCATGAGGAAAAGCTGAAAGACGGTTTACGCTGTCACTTACAGATGGGCCCGCGGCGCATTAGCTAGTTGGTGAGGTAACGGCTCACCAAGGCGACGATGCGTAGCCGACCTGAGAGGGTGATCGGCCACACTGGGACTGAGACACGGCCCAGACTCCTACGGGAGGCAGCAGTAGGGAATCTTCCGCAATGGACGAAAGTCTGACGGAGCAACGCCGCGTGAGTGATGAAGGTTTTCGGATCGTAAAACTCTGTTGTTAGGGAAGAACAAGTACAAGAGTAACTGCTTGTACCTTGACGGTACCTAACCAGAAAGCCACGGCTAACTACGTGCCAGCAGCCGCGGTAATACGTAGGTGGCAAGCGTTGTCCGGAATTATTGGGCGTAAAGCGCGCGCAGGCGGTCCTTTAAGTCTGATGTGAAAGCCCACGGCTCAACCGTGGAGGGTCATTGGAAACTGGGGGACTTGAGTGCAGAAGAGAAGAGTGGAATTCCACGTGTAGCGGTGAAATGCGTAGAGATGTGGAGGAACACCAGTGGCGAAGGCGACTCTTTGGTCTGTAACTGACGCTGAGGCGCGAAAGCGTGGGGAGCAAACAGGATTAGATACCCTGGTAGTCCACGCCGTAAACGATGAGTGCTAAGTGTTAGAGGGTTTCCGCCCTTTAGTGCTGCAGCAAACGCATTAAGCACTCCGCCTGGGGAGTACGGCCGCAAGGCTGAAACTCAAAGGAATTGACGGGGGCCCGCACAAGCGGTGGAGCATGTGGTTTAATTCGAAGCAACGCGAAGAACCTTACCAGGTCTTGACATCCTCTGACACTCCTAGAGATAGGACGTTCCCCTTCGGGGGACAGAGTGACAGGTGGTGCATGGTTGTCGTCAGCTCGTGTCGTGAGATGTTGGGTTAAGTCCCGCAACGAGCGCAACCCTTGATCTTAGTTGCCAGCATTCAGTTGGGCACTCTAAGGTGACTGCCGGTGACAAACCGGAGGAAGGTGGGGATGACGTCAAATCATCATGCCCCTTATGACCTGGGCTACACACGTGCTACAATGGATGGTACAAAGGGCAGCAAAACCGCGAGGTCGAGCAAATCCCATAAAACCATTCTCAGTTCGGATTGTAGGCTGCAACTCGCCTACATGAAGCTGGAATCGCTAGTAATCGCGGATCAGCATGCCGCGGTGAATACGTTCCCGGGCCTTGTACACACCGCCCGTCACACCACGAGAGTTTGTAACACCCGAAGTCGGTGGGGTAACCTTTTGGAGCCAGCCGCCTAAGGTGGGATAGATGATTGGGGTGAAGTCGTAACAAGGTAGCCGTATCGGAAGGTGCGGCTGGATCACCTCCTTTCTAAGGAAAATGGAATTTACATTCCATCAAAGATTGTTGACGATTGGTTGTTCAGTTTTGAGGGAGCAATTCCTCAAAAACAGTAATAAGTTTGAGGGTAAAGAGAAACGAGTAGATCAAGGAAGCGAATGCGCGAGCACCGGAGCGTACAACAGTACGTGAGGAGCAGAGCGAAGAAGCTGACGAAGAGATGCGAAGTTTATCTTTAGCCGAAATTGTTCCTTGAAAACTAGATTATGAAAAGTAAGAACCAAGAAAGAAACCGAGTAATCGCCATCTTAGATTCTCTATTTTAGAGAATTACTTCTTTGGAAAGTAGTCGTATTAAACGAATACTCCTTCAAAGATTGGAGAGCAAAGAGAAGCAAGTAGGTCAAGGAAGCGACCGAACGAGCACCGGAGCGTACGACAGTACGTGAGGAGCAGAGTGAAGAAGCTGACGAAGAGATACGCCGCTTATCTTTGGTCGAAACTAAGTTAAGTTAGAAAGGGCGCACGGTGGATGCCTTGGCACTAGGAGCCGATGAAGGACGGGATTAACACCGATATGCTTTGGGGAGCTGTAAGTAAGCTTTGATCCAGAGATTTCCGAATGGGGAAACCCTCTATCCGTAATGGGATAGAATCTTTACCTGAATACATAGGGTACTGAAGGCAGACCCGGGGAACTGAAACATCTAAGTACCCGGAGGAAGAGAAAGCAAACGCGATTCCCTGAGTAGCGGCGAGCGAAACGGGATTAGCCCAAACCAAGAGGCTTGCCTCTTGGGGTTGTAGGACACTCTATATGGAGTTACAAAGGAACGGGGTAGACGAATCGATCTGGAAAGGTCAGTCGTAGAAGGTAAAAACCCTGTAGTCGAAACTTCGTTCCCTCTTGAGTGTATCCTGAGTACGGCGGGACACGAGAAATCCCGTCGGAAGCAGGGAGGACCATCTCCCAAGGCTAAATACTCCCTAGTGACCGATAGTGAACCAGTACCGTGAGGGAAAGGTGAAAAGCACCCCGGAAGGGGAGTGAAATAGATCCTGAAACCGTGTGCCTACAAGTAGTTAGAGCCCATTTATGGGTGATAGCGTGCCTTTTGTAGAATGAACCGGCGAGTTACGATTACATGCGAGGTTAAGTTGAAGAGACGGAGCCGCAGCGAAAGCGAGTCTGAATAGGGCGAAATAGTATGTGGTTGTAGACCCGAAACCAGGTGATCTACCCATGTCCAGGGTGAAGTCCAGGTAACACTGGATGGAGGCCCGAACCCACGCACGTTGAAAAGTGCGGGGATGAGGTGTGGGTAGCGGAGAAATTCCAATCGAACTTGGAGATAGCTGGTTCTCTCCGAAATAGCTTTAGGGCTAGCCTCAAGATTTAGAGTATTGGAGGTAGAGCACTGTTTGGACTAGGGGCCCCCATCGGGTTACCGAATTCAGACAAACTCCGAATGCCAAATACTTATTCTTGGGAGTCAGACTACGAGTGATAAGATCCGTGGTCAAGAGGGAAACAGCCCAGACCACCAGCTAAGGTCCCAAAGTATACGTTAAGTGGAAAAGGATGTGGAGTTGCTTAGACAACCAGGATGTTGGCTTAGAAGCAGCCACCATTTAAAGAGTGCGTAATAGCTCACTGGTCGAGTGACTCTGCGCCGAAAATGTACCGGGGCTAAACGTATCACCGAAGCTGTGGATTGACATCTATGATGTCAGTGGTAGGAGAGCGTTCTAAGGGCGTTGAAGCTAGACCGTAAGGACTGGTGGAGCGCTTAGAAGTGAGAATGCCGGTATGAGTAGCGAAAGATGAGTGAGAATCTCATCCACCGAATGCCTAAGGTTTCCTGAGGAAGGCTCGTCCGCTCAGGGTTAGTCGGGACCTAAGCCGAGGCTGAAAAGCGTAGGCGATGGACAACAGGTTGATATTCCTGTACCACCTTTAAATCGTTTGAGCAATGGGGGGACGCAGGAGGATAGGGTAAGCGTGCTGTTGGATTAGCACGTCCAAGCAGTTAGGCTGGTAATGAGGCAAATCCCATTACCACATAAGCGGAGCTGTGACGGCGAGGGAAATATAGTACCGAAGTTCCTGATTCCACACTGCCAAGAAAAGCCTCTAGCGAGATTTAGGGTGCCCGTACCGCAAACCGACACAGGTAGGCGAGGAGAGAATCCTAAGGTGAGCGAGAGAACTCTCGTTAAGGAACTCGGCAAAATGACCCCGTAACTTCGGGAGAAGGGGTGCTCTTGCGGGTGCAAGCCTGCGAGAGCCGCAGTGAATAGGCCCAGGCGACTGTTTAGCAAAAACACAGGTCTCTGCGAAGCCGCAAGGCGAAGTATAGGGGCTGACACCTGCCCGGTGCTGGAAGGTTAAGAGGAGGGGTTAGCACGTTAGTGCGAAGCTCTGAATTGAAGCCCCAGTAAACGGCGGCCGTAACTATAACGGTCCTAAGGTAGCGAAATTCCTTGTCGGGTAAGTTCCGACCCGCACGAAAGGTGTAACGATCTGGGCACTGTCTCAACGAGAGACTCGGTGAAATTATAGTACCTGTGAAGATGCAGGTTACCCGCGACAGGACGGAAAGACCCCGTGGAGCTTTACTGCAGCCTGATATTGAATTTTGGTACAGCTTGTACAGGATAGGTAGGAGCCTTGGAAGCCGGAGCGCCAGCTTCGGTGGAGGCATTGGTGGGATACTACCCTGGCTGTATTGACATTCTAACCCGCACCCCTGATCGGGGTGGGAGACAGTGTCAGGTGGGCAGTTTGACTGGGGCGGTCGCCTCCTAAAAAGTAACGGAGGCGCCCAAAGGTTCCCTCAGAATGGTTGGAAATCATTCGTAGAGTGTAAAGGCACAAGGGAGCTTGACTGCGAGACCTACAAGTCGAGCAGGGACGAAAGTCGGGCTTAGTGATCCGGTGGTTCCGCATGGAAGGGCCATCGCTCAACGGATAAAAGCTACCCCGGGGATAACAGGCTTATCTCCCCCAAGAGTCCACATCGACGGGGAGGTTTGGCACCTCGATGTCGGCTCATCGCATCCTGGGGCTGTAGTCGGTCCCAAGGGTTGGGCTGTTCGCCCATTAAAGCGGTACGCGAGCTGGGTTCAGAACGTCGTGAGACAGTTCGGTCCCTATCCGTCGTGGGCGTAGGAAATTTGAGAGGAGCTGTCCTTAGTACGAGAGGACCGGGATGGACGCACCGCTGGTGTACCAGTTGTCTTGCCAAAGGCATCGCTGGGTAGCTATGTGCGGAAGGGATAAGTGCTGAAAGCATCTAAGCATGAAGCCCCCCTCAAGATGAGATTTCCCATAGCGCAAGCTAGTAAGATCCCTGAAAGATGATCAGGTTGATAGGTCAGAGGTGGAAGCGTGGCGACATGTGGAGCTGACTGATACTAATAGATCGAGGACTTAACTAAAATGAAAAGCGGAAACGCCTGTTTATCGGCGTTGGAGCTGGACAATATTGATTACTCATTCTTTCTTTTTACTTCATAATCTAGTTTTGAGGGAACAACCTCACAAATAAATAGTCTGGTGGCGATAGCGAGAAGGTCACACCCGTTCCCATACCGAACACGGAAGTTAAGCTTCCCAGCGCCGATGGTAGTTGGGGGTTCTCCCCCTGTGAGAGTAGGACGTCGCCAGGCACTAAAAGACCTAAAACAATATGCTTTTAGGTCTTTTTTTGTGGGGAAAAGTGCTGGCTTAATTTATTGTAAGGGACAGACTTATTCCATTTTTAATATTAACTGATCTTCAATGAGTTTCGAAACTTCAAACGCACCTTCAGATTTATTTGAACAGATAACAGTATGAATTTGTGATTTGGGGTAAAAGGCAGAATGAAAATTAACTCCAGGATCGTAACCCATAATATGATATTTAAAAATAGCATTTTCCTTTTTCTCTATCCATAACCCATAACCATAAAATCCGGTTGATTTCTTTGTTTGAATAAATGGAGTAAGTAACTTGGAAGTATATTCATCACTTAATAATTGATTAGTTAGAAGTGCATTCCATAAACTTGACATATCAAGTGCAGTTACAAATGCGCCTCCATCTGCACCACCTTTTGCAGGCAATGAGTAAATATTTGTTCTCCATTTATTGTTCGGCAAATCGATATAACCTAAAGCAGTGTTTTTTGGAAGAGCATCTAATTCATAATAACCAGAGTTTTGCATTCCGACCTTTTTAAAAATATTTTCTTCGATAAAATCAGTAAATGACATTTTACTTACTTCCTCGATGACCAATCCAAGCAAAATATATCCTGCATTATTATAATGAAATTTTTCACCGGCACTTGATTTCATTGGTTTATTCTGAAAAAGAGGCAAAAAATCGGTTAACTTTCTTATGTGATACATGGGAAGGTCTATCCACAACTCCTCGAAATCATCCATTATTTCCTCGTCGAAATAGTCTGGTATTCCTGCTGTGTGTGTTAAAAGGTGATGAATAGTAATATCTTTATTAAAATTTGGAAAGATAATAGGAAGACAGTCTTCTAATTTTGATTCAAAAGATAGTTTACCTTTCTCGACAAGTTGGCAAATAGCGATTGACGTAAATAATTTACATCCTGATGCAATGCCAAAGCGTGTATCTATAGTGTTTTTTATGTTGTCGCTACGATTAGCATAACCATAACTTGCAGAAAATAAATTATTTTCTGCTTTTTTGATAAGAATGGTTCCTGAAAACTTATTTCTATTTACAGTAATTTTTATTTGGTTTTCTAAACTAGTTTCCATTGTATCTCTCGCTTTCTAGTTAGTATATCTTTACTCTAACTTAACTCCATCCATATTGTACCATATAATTTATTTTCAAAAGAGCCATTGAAGTATCTTTCGGGTTTTGGAAATTAAATACGGATTTTTGTATGGAACAAAATAACGCGTTTTTCTCATGTAAAAGTTAATATAGTGGGGAAAATAAAAATGAACCAAAAGAATATCCTTGGGTTAATTCCTTTTCGCAAGTATAAGGACGATGATAAAAACTTCAATAGAAAGAAACGAGAAAAAACTATTATGGTTTTTTAGGAGAGGACAATAGAGGTTGGCGATGAGTATTCAAAGTGCCCTATAGATTGTTGTAAGATAAGACTATAATAATCAAAGAAGGGAAATATTACTTATGTAAATTAATAAGGTAATCGTGATTTCCTGCTGTACTCAATATTTTGTTAATCTCAAAATAGAGATTTTATTAACAATTTAAGAGATCAGTATTCTTTTATTAATTAGGATTAAGAAAAAAGAGTGCTTAAGGTAAGCATATATATATGCTAAACTGAAAAAAACAGTTGACGATTAAATGAATAATTGGTATTATATAAAAGTTGCCTCGAACGGTAACGATAATTGATAATTTAATAGTTAAAAGTTTTTAAGAAAGTTATTGACTAGCAACTATTAAATATGATATGATATAAAAGTTGCTTCTGATAGAAGCAAACAAATTGCTCTTTGAAAACTGAACAAACAAACGTCAACAATAATCGTTTTATAACTAGTGTTATAGAATGACAACAAGTAACAAAAAGCTAGAGTTTAGCAATGAGCTAATCAACTCTTTATTGGAGAGTTTGATCCTGGCTCAGGACGAACGCTGGCGGCGTGCCTAATACATGCAAGTCGAGCGGACTTTAAAAGCTTGCTTTTAAAGTTAGCGGCGGACGGGTGAGTAACACGTGGGCAACCTGCCTGTAAGACTGGGATAACTTCGGGAAACCGGAGCTAATACCGGATAATCCTTTTCCTCTCATGAGGAAAAGCTGAAAGACGGTTTACGCTGTCACTTACAGATGGGCCCGCGGCGCATTAGCTAGTTGGTGAGGTAACGGCTCACCAAGGCGACGATGCGTAGCCGACCTGAGAGGGTGATCGGCCACACTGGGACTGAGACACGGCCCAGACTCCTACGGGAGGCAGCAGTAGGGAATCTTCCGCAATGGACGAAAGTCTGACGGAGCAACGCCGCGTGAGTGATGAAGGTTTTCGGATCGTAAAACTCTGTTGTTAGGGAAGAACAAGTACAAGAGTAACTGCTTGTACCTTGACGGTACCTAACCAGAAAGCCACGGCTAACTACGTGCCAGCAGCCGCGGTAATACGTAGGTGGCAAGCGTTGTCCGGAATTATTGGGCGTAAAGCGCGCGCAGGCGGTCCTTTAAGTCTGATGTGAAAGCCCACGGCTCAACCGTGGAGGGTCATTGGAAACTGGGGGACTTGAGTGCAGAAGAGAAGAGTGGAATTCCACGTGTAGCGGTGAAATGCGTAGAGATGTGGAGGAACACCAGTGGCGAAGGCGACTCTTTGGTCTGTAACTGACGCTGAGGCGCGAAAGCGTGGGGAGCAAACAGGATTAGATACCCTGGTAGTCCACGCCGTAAACGATGAGTGCTAAGTGTTAGAGGGTTTCCGCCCTTTAGTGCTGCAGCAAACGCATTAAGCACTCCGCCTGGGGAGTACGGCCGCAAGGCTGAAACTCAAAGGAATTGACGGGGGCCCGCACAAGCGGTGGAGCATGTGGTTTAATTCGAAGCAACGCGAAGAACCTTACCAGGTCTTGACATCCTCTGACACTCCTAGAGATAGGACGTTCCCCTTCGGGGGACAGAGTGACAGGTGGTGCATGGTTGTCGTCAGCTCGTGTCGTGAGATGTTGGGTTAAGTCCCGCAACGAGCGCAACCCTTGATCTTAGTTGCCAGCATTCAGTTGGGCACTCTAAGGTGACTGCCGGTGACAAACCGGAGGAAGGTGGGGATGACGTCAAATCATCATGCCCCTTATGACCTGGGCTACACACGTGCTACAATGGATGGTACAAAGGGCAGCAAAACCGCGAGGTCGAGCAAATCCCATAAAACCATTCTCAGTTCGGATTGTAGGCTGCAACTCGCCTACATGAAGCTGGAATCGCTAGTAATCGCGGATCAGCATGCCGCGGTGAATACGTTCCCGGGCCTTGTACACACCGCCCGTCACACCACGAGAGTTTGTAACACCCGAAGTCGGTGGGGTAACCTTTTGGAGCCAGCCGCCTAAGGTGGGATAGATGATTGGGGTGAAGTCGTAACAAGGTAGCCGTATCGGAAGGTGCGGCTGGATCACCTCCTTTCTAAGGAAAATGGAATTTACATTCCATCAAAGATTGTTGACGATTGGTTGTTCAGTTTTGAGGGAGCAATTCCTCAAAAACAGTAATAAGTTTGAGGGTAAAGAGAAACGAGTAGATCAAGGAAGCGAATGCGCGAGCACCGGAGCGTACAACAGTACGTGAGGAGCAGAGCGAAGAAGCTGACGAAGAGATGCGAAGTTTATCTTTAGCCGAAATTGTTCCTTGAAAACTAGATTATGAAAAGTAAGAACCAAGAAAGAAACCGAGTAATCGCCATCTTAGATTCTCTATTTTAGAGAATTACTTCTTTGGAAAGTAGTCGTATTAAACGAATACTCCTTCAAAGATTGGAGAGCAAAGAGAAGCAAGTAGGTCAAGGAAGCGACCGAACGAGCACCGGAGCGTACGACAGTACGTGAGGAGCAGAGTGAAGAAGCTGACGAAGAGATACGCCGCTTATCTTTGGTCGAAACTAAGTTAAGTTAGAAAGGGCGCACGGTGGATGCCTTGGCACTAGGAGCCGATGAAGGACGGGATTAACACCGATATGCTTTGGGGAGCTGTAAGTAAGCTTTGATCCAGAGATTTCCGAATGGGGAAACCCTCTATCCGTAATGGGATAGAATCTTTACCTGAATACATAGGGTACTGAAGGCAGACCCGGGGAACTGAAACATCTAAGTACCCGGAGGAAGAGAAAGCAAACGCGATTCCCTGAGTAGCGGCGAGCGAAACGGGATTAGCCCAAACCAAGAGGCTTGCCTCTTGGGGTTGTAGGACACTCTATATGGAGTTACAAAGGAACGGGGTAGACGAATCGATCTGGAAAGGTCAGTCGTAGAAGGTAAAAACCCTGTAGTCGAAACTTCGTTCCCTCTTGAGTGTATCCTGAGTACGGCGGGACACGAGAAATCCCGTCGGAAGCAGGGAGGACCATCTCCCAAGGCTAAATACTCCCTAGTGACCGATAGTGAACCAGTACCGTGAGGGAAAGGTGAAAAGCACCCCGGAAGGGGAGTGAAATAGATCCTGAAACCGTGTGCCTACAAGTAGTTAGAGCCCATTTATGGGTGATAGCGTGCCTTTTGTAGAATGAACCGGCGAGTTACGATTACATGCGAGGTTAAGTTGAAGAGACGGAGCCGCAGCGAAAGCGAGTCTGAATAGGGCGAAATAGTATGTGGTTGTAGACCCGAAACCAGGTGATCTACCCATGTCCAGGGTGAAGTCCAGGTAACACTGGATGGAGGCCCGAACCCACGCACGTTGAAAAGTGCGGGGATGAGGTGTGGGTAGCGGAGAAATTCCAATCGAACTTGGAGATAGCTGGTTCTCTCCGAAATAGCTTTAGGGCTAGCCTCAAGATTTAGAGTATTGGAGGTAGAGCACTGTTTGGACTAGGGGCCCCCATCGGGTTACCGAATTCAGACAAACTCCGAATGCCAAATACTTATTCTTGGGAGTCAGACTACGAGTGATAAGATCCGTGGTCAAGAGGGAAACAGCCCAGACCACCAGCTAAGGTCCCAAAGTATACGTTAAGTGGAAAAGGATGTGGAGTTGCTTAGACAACCAGGATGTTGGCTTAGAAGCAGCCACCATTTAAAGAGTGCGTAATAGCTCACTGGTCGAGTGACTCTGCGCCGAAAATGTACCGGGGCTAAACGTATCACCGAAGCTGTGGATTGACATCTATGATGTCAGTGGTAGGAGAGCGTTCTAAGGGCGTTGAAGCTAGACCGTAAGGACTGGTGGAGCGCTTAGAAGTGAGAATGCCGGTATGAGTAGCGAAAGATGAGTGAGAATCTCATCCACCGAATGCCTAAGGTTTCCTGAGGAAGGCTCGTCCGCTCAGGGTTAGTCGGGACCTAAGCCGAGGCTGAAAAGCGTAGGCGATGGACAACAGGTTGATATTCCTGTACCACCTTTAAATCGTTTGAGCAATGGGGGGACGCAGGAGGATAGGGTAAGCGTGCTGTTGGATTAGCACGTCCAAGCAGTTAGGCTGGTAATGAGGCAAATCCCATTACCACATAAGCGGAGCTGTGACGGCGAGGGAAATATAGTACCGAAGTTCCTGATTCCACACTGCCAAGAAAAGCCTCTAGCGAGATTTAGGGTGCCCGTACCGCAAACCGACACAGGTAGGCGAGGAGAGAATCCTAAGGTGAGCGAGAGAACTCTCGTTAAGGAACTCGGCAAAATGACCCCGTAACTTCGGGAGAAGGGGTGCTCTTGCGGGTGCAAGCCTGCGAGAGCCGCAGTGAATAGGCCCAGGCGACTGTTTAGCAAAAACACAGGTCTCTGCGAAGCCGCAAGGCGAAGTATAGGGGCTGACACCTGCCCGGTGCTGGAAGGTTAAGAGGAGGGGTTAGTCGTAAGACGAAGCTCTGAATTGAAGCCCCAGTAAACGGCGGCCGTAACTATAACGGTCCTAAGGTAGCGAAATTCCTTGTCGGGTAAGTTCCGACCCGCACGAAAGGTGTAACGATCTGGGCACTGTCTCAACGAGAGACTCGGTGAAATTATAGTACCTGTGAAGATGCAGGTTACCCGCGACAGGACGGAAAGACCCCGTGGAGCTTTACTGCAGCCTGATATTGAATTTTGGTACAGCTTGTACAGGATAGGTAGGAGCCTTGGAAGCCGGAGCGCCAGCTTCGGTGGAGGCATTGGTGGGATACTACCCTGGCTGTATTGACATTCTAACCCGCACCCCTGATCGGGGTGGGAGACAGTGTCAGGTGGGCAGTTTGACTGGGGCGGTCGCCTCCTAAAAAGTAACGGAGGCGCCCAAAGGTTCCCTCAGAATGGTTGGAAATCATTCGTAGAGTGTAAAGGCACAAGGGAGCTTGACTGCGAGACCTACAAGTCGAGCAGGGACGAAAGTCGGGCTTAGTGATCCGGTGGTTCCGCATGGAAGGGCCATCGCTCAACGGATAAAAGCTACCCCGGGGATAACAGGCTTATCTCCCCCAAGAGTCCACATCGACGGGGAGGTTTGGCACCTCGATGTCGGCTCATCGCATCCTGGGGCTGTAGTCGGTCCCAAGGGTTGGGCTGTTCGCCCATTAAAGCGGTACGCGAGCTGGGTTCAGAACGTCGTGAGACAGTTCGGTCCCTATCCGTCGTGGGCGTAGGAAATTTGAGAGGAGCTGTCCTTAGTACGAGAGGACCGGGATGGACGCACCGCTGGTGTACCAGTTGTCTTGCCAAAGGCATCGCTGGGTAGCTATGTGCGGAAGGGATAAGTGCTGAAAGCATCTAAGCATGAAGCCCCCCTCAAGATGAGATTTCCCATAGCGCAAGCTAGTAAGATCCCTGAAAGATGATCAGGTTGATAGGTCAGAGGTGGAAGCGTGGCGACATGTGGAGCTGACTGATACTAATAGATCGAGGACTTAACTAAAATGAAAAGCGGAAACGCCTGTTTATCGGCGTTGGAGCTGGACAATACTGATTACTCATTCTTTCTTTTACTTCATAATCTAGTTTTGAGGGAATAACCTCACAAATAAATAGTCTGGTGGCGATAGCGAGAAGGTCACACCCGTTCCCATACCGAACACGGAAGTTAAGCTTCTCAGCGCCGATGGTAGTTGGGGGTTCTCCCCCTGTGAGAGTAGGACGTCGCCAGGCACTAAAAGACCTAAAAGCAATATGCTTTTAGGTCTTTTTTTCTATACTAAATATTATTTGAATTATAAATCTGATTTTAGGGATTAATTTAGATAGGAAATAAAAAAATCCTACTTTCTACTATAATATATTAATTTTTCTGATTTATCTGTCTTCTAGATGTGGATGTAAGATTGTTTACTTCTCTCTAATTAGGTAATTATAAGTATAATATAGGAATTATTAATACATCTGGGAGTGAGAAAGTACATGCTTGAAAATAGTGTTACAATGATATTGATTATTCTTGTAATTAATATTGTTTATGTTTCTTTTTTTACGATACGAATGATTTTAACTTTAAAGGGACAAAGATACTTAGCTGCCTTCATCAGTATGATTGAGGTAGTCATTTATGTTATTGGATTAGGGCTGGTTTTAGATAATTTAGATCAAATTCAAAACTTGCTTGCCTACGCTATTGGTTATGGAATAGGAGTCATTGTAGGGATGAAGATCGAGGAAAAACTGGCTTTAGGATATATAACAGTAAATGTTATTACAAAGGAATATGATCGAGATTTGCCGAAGTCCTTAAGAACACAGGGATATGGAGTAACAACGTGGACTGCACAAGGATTAGAAGGCGACCGTATGGCTTTGCAGATATTGACTCCTCGAAAATATGAATTAAAATTATATCAAACAATTAAAGAATTAGACCCAAAGGCATTTATAATTGCATATGAGCCTAAAACAATTTATGGCGGGTTCTGGGTGAAAAGTGTTAAGAAAGGAAAGTTATTTAATGAGTAAGAAAAAAAGATTTGAAGTGCAAACAAATGAGTCGATTGATGACTGTTTAGACAGAATGAAACAGGAAGGCTATATGCCAATAAAGCGGATGGAAAAGCCTGTTTTTAAAGAAGTAAAGGTAAATGGTCAAATGTCTTATGAGCCTGTGTCACAGCAAATAATCTTTGAAGCTATCCAGTTAGAAGGTTAAATCACGAACAATAAAAATAAAACTATATTAATTGTTCGACATTTAGTGTTGACAATATATAAATATGCTTGTTAAGATGGTATAGTGTTAACTAACAGATAAACGAATTAAATGTTTAATTAAATAGCCCTCATATAATAATGGGAATATGGCCCATAAGTTTCTACCCGGTAACCGTAAAATACTGGACTATGAGGGAAAGTGAATGAAAAAGAGCTGAAAAAAGTAGAAACCTACTTTATTCAGGTTTATTTAAGCTCTGGACAGAACTTTCTCTCTTTTAGTGAAGAAGTTTTCTGTCTAGGGCTTTTTAAATAGGAATCAGGGGGGAGAGCATGACCGCATCAGTTGGTATTATCATGGGGAGTAAATCAGATTGGGAAACAATGAAGCATGCTTGCAGCATATTAGATCAACTGGAAGTAGATTACGAGAAAAAGGTAGTCTCTGCTCATCGTACTCCTGACTTAATGTTTCAATATGCCGAAAGCGCGAGAGATAGAGGAATTAAAGTAATTATTGCTGGTGCAGGAGGAGCAGCACATCTTCCAGGGATGGTTGCAGCTAAGACAACTTTGCCTGTTATAGGAGTTCCTGTTCAATCAAGAGCTTTAAATGGGCTGGATTCATTATTGTCAATTGTACAAATGCCTGGAGGAGTTCCTGTAGCTACTGTAGCAATTGGAAAAGCTGGGGCAACTAATGCAGGACTTCTTGCAGCCCAAATCCTTGGTGCTTCAGATTTAGAATTAGCAGAAAGACTTTTTTCCATGAGAGAAAGAACAAAAATAGAAGTGATGGAAAGTAGTGATGAGCTTGTCTAATCGAGTAATCTTACCAGGGCAGACGATTGGCATTATAGGTGGCGGTCAGTTAGGGCGGATGATGGCAATTGCGGCAAAAGCACAAGGGTTTAGAATTGCTGTATTAGATCCGACTGAAGACTCTCCTTGTGGGCAGATAGCTGATTATAAAATAGTAGATGCTTATGATAGTCTATCTGCTATTAAGAAGCTGGCAGAGATTAGTGATGTCATTACGTATGAATTTGAAAATATAGATGCGGTTTGTCTCAAATGGCTAACCAATAATGCGTATGTTCCTCAGGGTTCAGCTTTATTAGAAATAACGCAAGACCGGGTAAAGGAAAAAAAGGCAATCGAACAGGCTGATATTAATATAGCTCCATATGTTGTGGTAGAGAAAGCAAGGGATATTTATAATGGATTAGCAGAATTAGGCTATCCAGCTGTTTTAAAAACGGCTCGTGGAGGTTATGATGGAAAAGGCCAATATGTTATTAAAGAAAGCAGTCAAATAGCAGAAGCGGAAAAACTTTTGAACAATGGAGTCTGTGTATTAGAAAAATGGATTTCTTTTAATAAGGAAATATCAGTTATTATCACTAGAAGTGGAAAGGGAGAAGCTACTGTTTTTCCAGTTAGTGAAAATATTCATCTTAATAATATTTTGCATGAATCAATTGTTCCAGCTCGCATTAGTGACTTAGCAAAGGACTTAGCGATAGAAAAGGCAAGTAAGCTTGCTGAAAATCTAGATTTAGTAGGAACATTAGCAGTAGAAATGTTTCTGACAGAGGATGAAGAGATTTATATTAATGAGTTGGCTCCTAGACCACATAACTCTGGGCATTATACAATTGAGGCATGCGAGACTTCACAGTTTGAGCAGCATATCCGTGCGGTGTGCAATTGGCCGTTAGCAAGCACTAGATTATTAAGACCTGCTGTTATGGTTAATATTCTCGGTCAGCACCAAGGAAAGGTAATCGGACAAATTCCTGAGTTACAGGATTGGAAGATTCATCTTTATGGAAAACAGGATCCTAAAGAAAATAGAAAGATGGGGCATGCTACTTTGCTTCGTTCTTCTGTTGAAATGGCTTTGGATGAAATCGAGAATACGCACATATGGAAGGTACAGAAAGAAAAAATCGGAGGATAAACAATGATTGATCGTTACACAAGACCCGAAATGGGAAACATTTGGACAGAGGAAAATCGCTTTAAAGCATGGTTAGAGGTAGAAATTTTAGCATGTGAGGCTTGGGTAAAGCTTGGTGAGATTCCAGAAGAGGATGTAAAAAAAATCCGTGAAAATGCTTCTTTTGATATCGAGCGTATTAAAGAAATAGAAATGGATACAAGACATGATGTTGTAGCATTTACTAGAGCGGTATCGGAAACGCTTGGAGAAGAACGAAAATGGGTGCATTATGGTTTAACTTCTACAGATGTTGTAGATACAGCACTTTCCTACTTAATTAAACAAGCAAATGAAATTTTGTTAAAAGACATAGAGAACTTTATTGAAATTCTGAAGAATAAAGCACAAGAGCATAAATACACCGTTATGATGGGGCGTACACATGGGGTGCATGCAGAACCAACTACTTTTGGTTTAAAGCTTGCTTTATGGCATGAGGAAATGAAACGTAACCTTGAGAGATTTAAGGCAGCTGCTGAAGGAATTGAATATGGCAAAATTTCTGGTGCAGTTGGAACTTATGCAAATATTGATCCTTTTGTAGAACAATATGTATGTAAAGAATTGGGGATTAAGCCAGCTCCGATTTCTACGCAAACATTACAGCGTGATCGTCATGCGGATTATATGTCAACACTAGCATTAATCGCTACATCTATTGAAAAATTTGCAGTGGAAATTCGTGGACTGCAAAAAAGTGAAACTAGAGAAGTGGAAGAGTTTTTCGCCAAAGGACAAAAAGGTTCCTCGGCTATGCCGCATAAGCGTAACCCAATTGGTTCAGAAAACATGGCAGGTCTTGCTCGTGTTATACGTGGCTATATGCTGACTGCCTATGAAAATGTTCCTCTATGGCATGAAAGAGATATTTCTCATTCATCTGCAGAGCGAATCATTATTCCTGATGCAACAATTGCCTTAAATTATATGTTAAATCGTTTTGGCAATATCGTGAAAAATTTAACTGTATTCCCAGAGAATATGAAACGTAATATGGATCGTACGCTTGGCTTAATTTACTCACAACGAGTATTACTTGCTCTAATTGATAAGGGGCTTACAAGAGAAGAGGCGTATGATACTGTACAGCCTAGAGCAATGGAATCATGGGAAAAGCAAGTACCGTTCCGTGAGCTGGTGGATAATGATGCAGTCATTTCTTCTAAGTTAACAAAAGAAGAGATTGATGATTGTTTTGATTATCACTTCCATATTAAACATGTTGATACGATTTTTGATCGTCTTGGCCTATAAAAAAATAAGAGCTGTCACATAAAATGACAGCTCTACTATAAATTATGAAAACAGAATATACCGAATTTTGAGTAAGGAATTACAAGTTAGAATTTTTCGTTTTATCCCTAATTTTTTTGATAAGGAGACTCTTCAAATGGAAAAGAGAGCTTTATTGTATGAAGGAAAAGCAAAAAGAGTGTATGAAACTTCGGATGAGAATATAGTTTGGCTGGAATATAAGGATTCCGCTACTGCCTTTAATGGAGAGAAGAAAGCAACTATTACAGGCAAAGGTCGATTAAATAATGAGATTACTAGTTTATTATTCTTAAAGTTAAAAGACTTTGGTATTCCATCGCATTTCGTGAAAAAATTGTCAGAAACAGAACAGCTTGTGAAAAAAGTAGACATTATTCCGTTAGAAGTAGTTGTTCGAAATTTAGCAGCAGGCAGTTTTTCAAAAAGATTAGGAATAAAAGAGGGGATTTCGTTATCAAAACCGCTAGTTGAGTTTTACTACAAAGATGATGCATTAGGTGACCCCATGATTACGGAGGACCATATCGAAGAATTAAAGCTTGCCTCAACAGAGGAAGTTGCCATTTTAAAGAAGAAGGCATTGGAAGTAAATGAAGTATTATGCAGGTTGTTTGGAGAATTGGGAATTAACCTAGTTGATTTTAAATTAGAATTTGGCAAAGACAAAGAGGGAAATGTTCTTCTTGCTGATGAAATTTCGCCAGATACATGCCGCCTTTGGGATAAAGAAACAAATGCGAAATTAGATAAAGATGTATTTCGCCGCGATTTAGGAAATTTAACAGATGCATATGAAAATATTTTAGCGAGACTAGGGGGAAGTCAATATGTTTAAGGTTAAAGTATATATCACATTAAGAGAAAGTGTATTAGATCCACAAGGAAATGCGGTAAAAGGATCCCTACATTCATTAAATTATAAACAAGTAGAAGATGTCCGTATCGGGAAGTACTTAGAATTAACGATTGATAAATCAGAACGAAATATCGATGAACTAGTGAAGGAAATGTGCGAAAAGTTACTTGCTAATACTGTGATTGAAGATTACCGCTATGAGGTGGAGGAGGTTGTTGCACAGTGAAGTTTGCAGTAATCGTATTTCCAGGGTCCAATTGTGATGTTGATATGTTCCATGCGGTGAAAGATGAGCTTGGGGAAGAAGTAGAATACGTATGGCATGATACAGACAGCTTAGAAGGCTTTGATGGAATTTTGCTGCCTGGGGGATTCTCATATGGTGACTATCTTCGTACAGGAGCAATTGCAAGATTCAGTAATGTAATGAAAGAAGTAGTGAAAGCAGCAGAAGCAGGCAAACCAGTTCTCGGTGTATGTAATGGATTCCAAATATTATTAGAAGCAGGTTTACTGCCTGGCGCAATGCGAAGAAATGAAAGCTTAAAGTTTATCTGTAAGCCAGTTGAACTGCAAGTAGTGAATAATCGTACAATGTTTTCTTCTGAATATGATGTAAATGAAGTAATCACAGTACCAATTGCGCATGGAGAAGGGAATTACTACTGTGATGAAAAAACATTAGCAAACTTAAAAGCAAACAACCAAATTGTCTTTACTTATAATGGTACAAATCCAAACGGAAGTTTAGAAAATATTGCGGGAATCACAAATGAAAAAGGAAATGTCCTTGGCATGATGCCACATCCAGAAAGAGCGGTAGATGAGCTATTAGGTGGAGCAGATGGTCTGAAAATATTTAAATCAATCGTTAGTCAGTGGAGGGAAGCAAATGTCGTTAATGCTTGAACCAAGTCCAGAACAAATTAAATCAGAAGAAATTTACAAACAAATGGGTGTGACGGATGAAGAGTTTGCGATGGTAGAAGGAATTCTTGGCCGTCTTCCTAACTATACGGAGATTGGGTTATTTTCTGTTATGTGGTCAGAACATTGCAGTTATAAAAATTCGAAGCCAGTATTAAGAAAATTCCCAACTACAGGATCTCAAGTGTTACAAGGGCCTGGCGAGGGTGCAGGAATTGTAGATATTGGCGATGGTCAAGCGGTTGCGTTTAAAATCGAGAGTCACAACCATCCATCTGCTATAGAACCATATCAAGGTGCTGCAACAGGCGTAGGTGGAATTATCCGTGATGTCTTCTCCATGGGAGCAAGACCAATTGCTATTCTTAACTCTTTACGCTTCGGTGAATTAGATAATGAACGGACAAAATATCTTTTTAGAGAAGTAGTTGCTGGAATTGCTGGCTATGGTAACTGTATAGGGATTCCAACAGTTGGTGGAGAAATTGCATTTGATGATTCCTATGCTGGAAATCCTCTTGTAAATGCGATGTGTGTTGGTTTAATTAATCATGAGGATATTAAAAAAGGCCAAGCGCATGGTGTCGGGAATACGGTGATGTATGTTGGAGCCAAAACAGGACGTGACGGTATTCATGGTGCGACATTTGCATCTGAGGAATTAACAGAGAACTCAGATGAAAAGCGTCCAGCAGTACAAGTTGGGGATCCATTTATGGAAAAGCTTCTTCTTGAAGCATGTCTTGAACTGATTCAATCAGATGCATTAGTTGGTATTCAGGATATGGGTGCTGCAGGACTGGCAAGCTCTAGTGCAGAAATGGCGAGTAAAGCCGGCTCTGGTATTGAAATGAATTTAGATTTAGTACCACAGCGTGAGACAGGAATGACTGCTTATGAAATGATGCTTTCTGAATCACAAGAACGTATGTTGATTGTCGTAAAAAAAGGAAGAGAACAAGAAATTAAAGATCTTTTCCATAAATATGATTTAGAAGCAGTAGCAATTGGTGTTGTAACAGATGATAAAATGCTTCGTCTTCTTCATAAAGGAGAAATAGTAGCAAATGTTCCTGCAGATGCTTTAGCAGAGGATGCTCCTGTCTATCATAAGCCATCTAGTGAACCAACATATTATCGCGAGTTCCAAGCAATGGAAAACTATATTCCTACCGTAAATAACTATGGAGAAACACTTCTTAATCTGTTAAAACAGCCTACAATTGCAAGCAAAGAGTGGGTTTATAATCAATATGACTATATGGTTCGTACGAATACAGTAGTGGCGCCAGGTTCTGATGCAGCTGTAGTACGTATTCGCGGAACGAAAAAGGCATTAGCGATGACAACGGACTGTAATGCAAGATATTTATACTTAGATCCAGAAACAGGCGGCAAGATTGCAGTAGCAGAAGCAGCACGTAATATTGTTTGTTCTGGGGCAGAACCACTTGCCATTACAGATAACTTAAATTTTGGAAATCCAGAGAAACCAGAGATTTTCTGGCAAATTGAAAAAGCGGCAGATGGAATCAGTGAAGCTTGCTTAGCTTTGAATGCACCAGTAATCGGCGGGAATGTCTCTTTATATAATGAAACAAATGGAACAGCTATCTATCCTACTCCTGTCATTGGCATGGTCGGATTAATAAAGGATACGAAAGACATTACTACACAAAGCTTTAAATCTGCTGGTGACTTAATTTATGTGCTCGGGGAAACAAAAGCAGAGTTTGGCGGAAGTGAGCTGCAAAAAATGCTTGAAGGAACTATTTCTGGCAAGGCACCTTCCTTAGATTTAGAGCTTGAAAAAACGTATCAGCAAGCAGTGCTGGAGGCAATTCGTGCAGGCGTTGTAGAATCTGCTCACGATTTAGCTGAAGGCGGGTTAGCAGTTGCTGTTGCGGAAAGCTTAATCAGCTCAAAAGGCTTAGGAGCAAAAGTAAATGTTACAGAAGATGCTGTAACAGCACTTTTTAGTGAATCACAATCACGTTTCTTGCTTTCAATTAAACCAGAAAACAAAGAGACTTTTGAAAAATTAGTTCCTGCTACACTAGTAGGAGAAGTTACAGATACAGCCGTTCTTACCATTAGCCAAGGGGAAACTATTCTAGTAAATGAGCAGGTTGATTCATTAACGAACGCCTGGAGAGGAGCAATTCCATGCTTGCTGAAATAAGAGGGTTAAATGAGGAATGTGGCATTTTTGGTGTCTGGGGACATGAGGATGCATCTCAATTGGCATATTATGGACTGCATAGCTTACAGCATCGTGGTCAAGAAGGCACTGGCATTGTAGCAACAGATGGTGAAAAATTAAAGGGAATCAAGGGAGAGGGATTAGTCTCTGAAATTTTCACGCAAGAAGCAATAAAAGAATTAAGTGGAAAAGCAGCAATAGGTCATGTGCGTTATGCAACAGCAGGAGGAGGAGGCTATGAAAATGTCCAGCCTCTTCTGTTCCACTTCCAAAGCGGAAGTATGGCACTTGCTCACAACGGAAACCTAGTAAATGCGACAGCTTTAAAAAGCCAGCTAGAAGCACAAGGAAGTATTTTTCAAACAAGCTCTGATACAGAGGTGCTTGCACATTTAATTAGAAGAGGCGGCTTTGCGGCTTTTAAGGAAAGAGTGAAAAATGCACTGACAATGATTAAAGGTGCCTATGCTTTTCTTATTTTAACGGAAACAGAATTAATGGTTGCCTTAGATCCAAATGGAATGCGTCCTCTTTCTTTAGGGAAATTAGGAGATGCTTATGTTGTTGCGTCTGAAACATGCGCCTTTGATGTCGTAGGAGCAGAGTTTGTTCGTGATATTTTGCCGGGAGAACTGTTGATCATTGATGACAATGGCTTTCGTTCAGAGATGTTTTCTGTCGCATCTAATATTGCAATGTGTACAATGGAGTATGTTTATTTTTCCAGACCTGATAGCAACATCAATGGGATCAATGTCCATACTGCGCGTAAAAATCTTGGGAAAAGATTAGCAATCGAAGCACCAATTGAAGCAGATGTAGTAACGGGAGTACCTGATTCTAGTATTTCTGCAGCAATCGGATATGCGGAAGCAACAGGAATACCGTACGAGCTTGGACTGATTAAAAATCGCTATGTTGGCAGAACATTTATTCAACCTTCGCAATCCCTTCGCGAGCAAGGTGTCAAGATGAAGCTTTCGGCTGTTCGGGGAGTGGTAGAAGGGAAAAGAGTAATAATGGTGGATGATTCTATTGTACGTGGTACAACAAGTAGACGTATTGTAACGATGCTAAGAGAAGCAGGAGCAACAGAAGTGCATGTATTAATCAGCTCTCCACCAATTAAAAATCCTTGTTTCTATGGAATTGATACATCTACTAAAGAAGAGCTAATAGCATCGAAATATTCCGTTGAAGAACTTCGTGAAATAATTGGTGCTGATTCTCTTATCTTCTTAAGCACAGAAGGAATGATTGATGCGATTGGCCGTACAGATGATGGAGAAAATAGAGGGCATTGTTTAGCTTGCTTTACTGGCAAGTACCCAACTGAAATTTATCCGAACGCTGATCATCCATATGAAAAAGTGTAACAATAACGGTAAATAAAAGAAAAGCGGCATGCGATGATGTCGCTTTTCCATTGAATTATCACAATTTAGGAGGCATAAAATGGCTGAGGCTTATAAACAAGCAGGCGTTAATATAGAAGCAGGCTATGAGGCAGTAACAAGAATGAAGAAGCATGTGAAGAAAACGATTCGCCCAGGCGTTCTGGGGGGATTAGGCGGATTTGGCGGCATGTTTGATTTATCTGTTCTAAATTTACAAAACCCCGTTTTGGTATCGGGGACAGATGGGGTAGGAACAAAGTTAATGCTTGCTTTTATGCTGGATAAGCACGATACGATTGGAATTGATGCTGTGGCAATGTGCGTAAATGATATCGTCGTCCAAGGGGCAGAACCAATCTATTTCCTTGACTATATTGCTTGTGGAAAAGCTGAGCCTAGTAAAATCGAGGCCATTGTCAAAGGAATTGCAGACGGTTGTGAGCAAGCCGGATGTGCGTTGGTTGGCGGAGAAACAGCTGAAATGCCGGGCATGTATGAGGAAGAAGAATATGATCTAGCAGGATTTGCTGTGGGAGCTTGTGAAAAAGAAAAAATTGTAACAGGTGAAAAAATCCAGGCAGGGGATGTCTTGATTGGTCTTGCTTCTAACGGTATTCATAGCAATGGCTATTCTCTAGTGCGAAAATTATTTTTCGAACAAGCGAATATGTCTTTATCTGATTATATCGAGGAATTCGGCTGTACATTAGGAGAAGAGTTAATCAAGCCGACTAGAATTTATGTAAAGCCCGTTCTTTCTGCTCTAAAAGAATTTGAAATTAAAGGTCTCGCTCATATTACTGGGGGAGGATTTATCGAAAATATTCCAAGAATGCTTCCAGATGGTTTGGGAATGGAATTGGACGAAGCTAATTGGGAAGTACCTGCTGTTTTTGAAAAAATGGAGAAAATTGGCGAAATCGATCGTAAAGAGATGTATAACATCTTTAATATGGGAACGGGAATGGTTCTTGCTGTAAGCAATGAGGACGAAGAACAGATCATTGATCACTTTACTCGAATAGGAGAAAAGGCGTATACAATTGGAAGAGTAACAGACGACGGGGAAATAAATATCATCCTCAAATAAAGGCGGAGGAATGTATATGAAGCGGATTGCTGTTTTTGCTTCTGGTAATGGATCTAACTTTCAGGCAATAATAAATGCAGTGAAACGAGGCGAATTAAATGCCTCTATTACTCTATTAGTTTCAGATAAACCAGGAGCTTATGTGATTGATAGAGCGATGAAAGAAGAAATTCCCACCTTTGTTTTTGCAGCGAAGAATTATCCAGAAAAAGCGGAGTATGAAAAAGAAATTTTAATGCATTTAGATAAGAATAAAATTGATTTAATTGTTCTTGCAGGATATATGAGATTAGTAGGCGACACACTTTTACAAGCTTATGCAGGAAAAATAATCAATATTCATCCATCTCTTCTGCCATCTTTCCCAGGCAAGGATGCCATAGGACAAGCAATAGAGGCAGGGGTCGAGCAAACGGGCATTACGATTCATTATGTGGATGCAGGAATGGATACCGGTCCCGTTATTGCGCAAGAATCCATTACCTTAACTGAAGAAGATACTAGGGAAAGCGTGCAAGAAAAAATCCAGGCGTTAGAGCACCAGTTATATCCAAAGGTAATTCAACAATTGCTCCATAAAGCAGAAGCATTTCATTAATAAGTACGTAATCAACAGGCATGAAATATCAGGAGGAATAATAATGAAAAAAAGAGCGTTAATTAGTGTTTCTGATAAAACAGGTATTACAGATTTTGCAAAAGAGCTTCATGAATTAGGTTTTGAGTTAATTTCGACAGGCGGAACAAAAAAGGCAATTCAAGATAGTGGGATTCCTGTAATGAGTGTTAGTGAAGTCACTGGCTTTCCTGAAATCCTAGAAGGTAGAGTGAAAACTTTAAATCCTTATATTCATGGAGGATTGCTTGCTAAATTCGATGAGCCTAGTCATGCTGCTCAATTAGAAGAGCATAAGATTGATCCAATTCAACTTGTATGTGTTAATTTATATCCTTTTCAACAAACGATTGCGAAGCCGGATGTAACAGTAGAAGATGCAATTGAAAATATTGATATTGGCGGACCAACAATGCTTCGTGCCTCGGCAAAAAATCATCAGTATGTAACAGTAGTGGTTGATCCTGTTGATTATCAAACGGTTATTTCGGAATTAAAGCAGAAAGCAGAAGTATCGTTTGAAACGAGACGCAGACTTGCAGCAAAGGTGTTCCGTCATACAGCTGCTTATGATGCGATGATTGCAGAATATATGACAGAGCTTACGGAAGAGGAAACACCAGAGAAATTAACGGTTACATATGAACTAAAACAATCTTTACGCTATGGAGAAAATCCACATCAAAAGGCAGCCTTTTACCGCAAGCCTTTAGGATCTGAATTTTCGATTGCAAATGCAACGCAACTGCACGGAAAAGAGCTGTCTTACAATAATATCAATGATGCAGATGCTGCTATCCAAATTGTAAAAGAATTTACAGATCCTGCTGCAGTTGCGATTAAACATAGTAATCCTTGTGGAGTTGGGACAGGCGAAGATATTTTCACAGCTTTTTCTAAAGCATATGAAGCAGATCCAGTCTCTATTTTTGGCGGGATTATTGCATTAAATAGAGAAGTAGATGCAGAGACAGCTAGGAAACTGCATGAAATTTTCTTAGAAATAGTAATTGCTCCTTCGTATTCCCAAGAAGCATTAGATATTTTACAAGCAAAGAAAAATATCCGTTTATTAACGATTCCTTTTGGAACAGGGAGCAGCAAAGAAATGAAATTCACTTCGATTGAGGGTGGATTATTAACACAAGATTTTGATCGCTATTCTCTAGAGGATGCTACCATCACCATTCCTACAGACAAGAAGCCTACAGACGAAGAGTGGGAAGCGCTGAAATTCGGATGGAAAATTGTGAAGCACGTTAAGTCAAATGCCATTGTAGTAAATAACAAAGAAATGACGCTAGGTGTCGGTGCAGGGCAAATGAATCGTGTTGGTTCTGCAAAAATTGCTTTAGAGCAAGCAGGAGAAAAAGCAGTAGGGGCAGTATTAGCATCAGATGCATTTTTCCCGATGGATGACACGGTTGAAGCGGCTGCAAAAGCGGGAGTAACAGCAATTATTCAAACAGGTGGAAGTATTCGTGACGAAGATTCCATCAAAAAAGCCAATGAATACGGAATTGCAATGGTATTAACAGGAGTAAGACATTTCAAACATTAATATCTTGAAAGCTTGGGGGATATAAAAGAATGAAAGTACTTGTTATTGGCCGCGGTGGTCGGGAGCATGCGATTTGTACAAAAGTAAGCGAAAGTGAAAAAGTTGAAACAGTTTTTGTAGCGCCAGGAAATGTAGGAATGACTGATGTGGCAGAGCGTGTTGCAATAGAAGAAACAGAGGTCGAAAAACTGGTTGATTTTGCACTTACGCAAAAGATTGATTTAACCATTGTCGGCCCAGAAGTACCGTTACTTCTGGGTGTAGTAGATGCATTTCAAGCAGCTGGCTTAAAAGTATTTGGTCCGAATCAACGTGCCGCAGAAATAGAAGGAAGCAAATCTTTTGCAAAAGATTTAATGAAGAAATATCAAATTCCAACAGGGGAATACCAAACCTTTTCGGATTATGAGGCGGCGAAAGCATATATTGAGGAAATGGGTGCACCAATTGTTATTAAAGCAGACGGATTAGCAGCAGGAAAAGGTGTAACCGTGGCTATGAACCTGGAAGAGGCACTAGAAAGCATCCAGGAAATGCTTGTTGGTGAAAAATTCGGAAGTGCATCTGCAACAGTCGTTATTGAAGAGTTTTTAGCCGGAGAAGAATTTTCTTTAATGTCCTTTGTGAATGGAGAAACTGTGATTCCGTTAGAAATTGCGCAAGATCATAAACGTGCTTTTGACGGAGATAAAGGGCCAAATACAGGGGGGATGGGGGCTTATTCTCCTGTTCCACATATTGATCCGGCAATCGTGCAAACTGCCATTGAAACAATAGTCAAACCAACTGCAAAAGCAATGATAGCAGAAGACAGAACGTTTACAGGTATTTTATACGCTGGCTTAATTGCAACAGATAAAGGTCCCAAAGTAATTGAGTTTAACGCAAGACTAGGGGACCCAGAAACACAAGTTATCTTGCCACGTATGAAGTCCGATTTAGTGGAAGTCATTTTATCTATTTTAAATGGAGAAACTCCATCGATTGAATGGTATGAAGAGGATATGCTAGGAGTAGTCATTGCGGCAAAAGGCTATCCAGGGGCATATGAAAAAGGTGCGGTTATCCAAGGATTAGATAAAATGGAGGATGTCTCTATTTTTCATGCAGGAACCGACCTAAGTGAAACTGGTGCATTTACCACGAATGGCGGACGTGTTTTGTTAGTTGCTGCTAAGAGCCGTACATTAAAAGCGGCACAGGATAAAGTATATAAGGAACTAGAGAAATTAGAAAGCGATGGTATTTTTTATCGAAAAGACATTGGCTTTAAAGCAATAAAATAAGAAGAAAACCCTGTATGCGAACTTTGTTGATTGCATATGGGGATTTTTTGTTATTTTAGTATGTTAATTGGATAACATACGTATATATAGTGAAAGGCAATAGAGAAAGGCTCTCTGTGCCCGGAAGCAGAAAAAGAAGGCTAAAAGGAAAAGAGGAAGCTCCTCTTAGTCCATTAACATAGGCAATGAAAGAACTTCCACTTTAAAATTTATGCTAATTCAATTCCGCCTGTTATACCGTATATTTGTGCGGTAACATAGCTAGATTCATCGGATGCTAAGAAAACATAAATACTAGATAGTTCGACTGGTTGTCCTGCTCGTTTTAATGGAGCTTGCTGACCGAACGTTGGGATGGCTTCACTTGGCTGTCCGCCTGTAATTTGTAAGGCAGTCCAAATTGGGCCTGGAGCAACGGAGTTTACCCGGATTCCTTTAGATGCTAATTGCTTGGCAAGTCCACGAGTAAAGCCATTGATAGCAAATTTAGATGGAGCATAATCTAGTAAATTTGGGCTAGGGTTATAGCCTTGAACAGACGTAGTTGTGATAATAGAAGCTCCCTTTGGTAAGTATGGAAGTGCTGCTTTCACTACCCAATAGAGAGAGAATACATTTACTTCGAAAGTTTTTCGTAGCTGCTCTGTAGAAAGTTCCATAATATCATCAACTGCTTGTTGTTTACCTGCAACTAAAGCTAATACATCGAGTCCACCAAGCTCATTATAGGCTTTGTCCACTAAGTCTTTACAGAAACTTTCATCACTTAAATCTCCAGGTATAAGAACAGCTTTTTGCCCTGCTGCTTCGACTAGCTTTTGTACTTCATCAGCATCTTCTTGTTCTTCTGGAAGGTAGTTAATCGCTACATCTGCACCTTCACGAGCATAAGCGATGGCAGCTGCACGCCCAATTCCAGAATCGCCACCGGTAACTAATATTTTTCGATTCTTTAATTTACCAGATCCTTGATAGCTAGTTTCTCCACAGTCAGGTTGGGGGTCCATTTTAGCTTGGACACCAGGAGGCTCCTGATATTGTTTTGGAAAGTTATCGTTATAGTATAGATCCAGTGGATTTTTCGGATTTGTCATTTGATCAGCTCCTTCGTTCATTTCTGTTATGCATTTACCACATCCAAGTAATCCTAAACCTATAATCAGTAAGAGATAAAGGCTATCCAATCTCTTGGATAGCCCATGTAGTGATTATTTTTTCATATCATCTGGGGAAAATATTTTCTCTGGACTAAATTGTTCCATCATCTCAGCAACTTCCTTAGATGACGAAGCAGATTTAGTGGTTTTACTATTACCAGATGAAGGTATATTGGAACCTTTACTTTTAGAATGGCTGTGCTCGGATTTTGGCATAATTGCATCCTTTTTCTCATAAAGAGCAACAATTGGACAATAACGAACAATCCCTTCTGCAATTTTCATTCCAGCAAGTAGAGCAATAAGTAAATAAGATTGTTTATAAGGCTTCTTGGCCATTTTTGCTGTGCTCCATGCGAGAAATGTAAAGCCGCAAGTAATTCGAATAAGCGCGTTAATCAAACTTATATTTTGTTTTGGATTCATAAGTTTCGTTCCTCCTACATAAATTTAACAAAACGGTAATATGAATTGTTACTTTATATGGTAAAATAATGTTAATCTTAGGAAATTCCATACAATTTCTTCATCAAATAAATAAAGAAAAATTGTTACATTTTTTTATATACAGGTTACAGATATGAAAAGGGAGGAAGCGTAGTGTTAGCTCAACGATATCGATGGAAAAACAAAGTTTTGCGTGACCATGTATCCATTTTGAATGGTGAAAAATCCCCTTCAATCGTTTTAAAGAATGCAACTTATTTAAATCAGGTCTTACGAAAGTGGTTTCTTGCTAATATATGGATATATCAAGATAGAATTATTTATGTGGGCAACGATATGCCCAAACAAATAGATCGAGCAGAAATTGTTGATTGCACTAATCTTTTTTTAGTTCCAGGGTACATTGAACCACATGCGCATCCTTTTCAAATTTATAATCCCCTAACATTAGCCCGATATACATCACAATTTGGAACAACGACACATATAAATGATAACTTAGTATTGGCTATGCAGTTAGAAAAAAAGAAAGCGTTTACTTTTTTGAACTTTATGAATGATATTCCTTCCACCATATTATGGTGGGGCAGGTATGATGCTCAAACAGAGTTACAAGAGGAAGAACTGGTATTTTCTCATGGGAATGTAAAAAGTTGGCTGGAGCATGAGGCAGTTATTCAAGGTGGAGAGCTAACGGGATGGCCGAGGCTTCTCGATGGTGACGATATGATGCTTCATTGGATGCAGGAGACGAAGAGATTAAGAAAAAGAATTGAGGGACATTTTCCAGGAGCATCGGAGAAAACACTGGCCAAATTGATGTTGCTCGGAGTGGATAGTGATCATGAAGCAATGACAGGGAAAGAAGTGTTAAATCGTTTGCTCCAAGGATACAAAGTTAGTCTTCGTTATTCGTCTATTCGCCCAGATTTACCGAAATTATTAAAGGAAATAAAAGAATTGGGAATTGAACATTATGATTATTTTATGTTAACAACAGATGGATCTCCTTCTTCCTTTTATGAAAATGGTCATATTGATCAGCTTATTCGGATTGCGATGAATCATGGCGTACCAGTAATAGATGCCTATAATATGGCAACCATTAATATCGCTAAATATCATGGAATGGAACATTTGCATGGGAATATTGCAACTGGAAGAGTCGCAAATATCAACTTTCTGAAGGATAAAAAAAATCCAACTCCTGTTTCTGTATTAGCCAAAGGAATTTGGGTGAAAAAAGATGGCAAAGAAATGAAAGAGGCGTATCCTCCTGTTGATTGGAAACAGTTTGATTTAAGTCCATTAGATATAAAGTGGAATGTAAATAGTCTTGATATGCAATTTTCGATGCCGTTTGGAATAAGCTTGGAAAATGCCGTCATTACAAAGCCATATTCCATTTCCATTAATGTTTCTGATACTATTCTGACAGAGGAACATGATGAATGTTATTTCATGTTGATTGACCGAGAAGGAGAATGGCGAATCAATACTTTATTAAAGGGCTTCTCCAATAGAATTGGAGGAATGGCTAGTTCTTATACAGGTGATGGAGATATTGTGTTATTAGGAAAAAGTCAAAAAGATATGATAACCGCATTTGAACGATTAAAAGAAATAGGCGGAGGGATTGTCTTAGTGAAAGACGGCAAGATTGATATAGAAATTCCTTTGCCATTAAGAGGGATGATGGCTTCCATGCCGATGGAAGAATTAATTGAAAAAGAAAAAGAACTATTCGAATATATAAAGGACAGAGGTTATCGTTATGAGGACCCAATTTATACAATTGTATTTTTTACCTCCACTCATTTACCATATATTCGAATAACCCAAAAAGGTTTATATGATGTAATGAATAAAACTGTACTCTTTCCAGCGATAATGCGTTAAAATATAAAAGAGTCCTGTTGTTTAATTAGAATATTCTGATATATTTAGTGGATAAAGTTCTATTCTCTTATAAGCAGAGTAGTTATATAGTCACAAACATTCCCATTGCACCGATAACAAAATAGGAGGGGACTATGAAAAAAAGGTGGATTGTTTCTCTAATTCTGCTTTTTATCTTAACAGCCTGCAATAGTGAACCGAAAGATGTAGGAAAACATAATGGTAATCAGACCAGCAATGGAGCGAAGGATGAAGAGGGGATAACAGATCTTTCCACTTTGTATCCACTATCTGGGCTGCCAAGTAACACAGAAAGTACGAATCGTGCAGTTTCTGTTATGATTAATAATCATCCTAAAGCGAGACCTCAAACAGGACTGACAGAAGCAGATATTGTGTATGAAGTATTAGCAGAAGGAGAAGTTACCCGATTTCTAGCGATTTTTCAAAGTTCAAACCCTAAGCTTATTGGCCCTGTCCGTAGTTCCCGAGACTATTATATCGAGCTAGCAAAGGGTTATAATAGTTTATATATTGCTCATGGATATAGTCCAGAAGCAAAAAAACTACTTACAAACGGTTATATTGATAATTTAAATGGGATGGAGTATGATGGCACCCTCTTTAAAAGGTCCCCTGACCGAGTTGCACCTCATAATTCTTACATAAGCTTTGCTAATATTGAGAAGGGGGCAAATGCAAAGAATTATTCACTTAAGGGGGCACCAGAACCTTTGTTATTTTTAAATACAAAGGGGTTAGAGGAAATCGAGGGAGAAGAGTCAAGTTCGATTAGCATTAATTATGGGGAAAATCCAAACTATAATTCACAGTTTTTATATGATCAGGATGTCCAGAAATATATTCGTTTTTCAGATGGAGAACAAACAATAGATAATGAGACTAAGGTATCTGTTGCGGTAGATAATGTTTTTATTATTGAAACCAGTCATAAGGTTGTTGATAATAAAGGAAGGAAAGACATTGATTTACTATCTGGCGGCAATGCATATTTGTTACAGCATGGAAGATGGCAGGAAGTAAATTGGAAAAATATAAACGGGCGAATTCTCCCATTTAAAGAAGATAAACAAGTTGGACTCGTACCAGGAAAGACATGGATAAATATTATTCCTTCTACCCCAGGCCTAAAGAGTGCTGTTACGTTGAAAAAATGATTAAATAGTTTTTTAATCCATGGAGTAATTCATTAAGGAAAAAATGGAGGTTCCTATGCAAATAGATAAATTAAGAGGAAGAGAGTTGGATCAATTATTTGAGTCCATTCTCTCCCTAGAGAGTTTAGAAGAATGCTATCAGTTTTTTGATGATTTATGCACAGTGAATGAAATTCAATCACTGTCGCAGCGGTTAGAAGTTGCAAGGATGCTTCGAGAGGGCAATACTTATCATACAATTGAAAAAGAAACAGGTGCAAGTACCGCAACTATATCTCGTGTAAAACGATGCTTAAATTATGGTAACGACGCGTATGAATTAGCATTATCACGAATTAAGAAAGACGAACAGACCGAAACGGAAGAATAGGATAAAGGGGTGTCCCAAAAAAGATGAAGTCTAACGATTTTCTCTTTTCGGACAACCCCTTTTTTATTTTGAAAGAATAAACTTTCTTACTTGCTTTGTGAATCATGAAACAATTGCTTTGCCGATTTCGTCCAATAGTAAAAGTACTATAAATTCTAACCGGGTGCCCTGCGCTTTTCTTGAATGTCTAGCTCCGGCGCCTACCGCCTAGCAAACTTCAGGACACCTCCCTACGATAAGTCAACATCGGTTCACTGATGTTCGCCGTGTTTCCTATATCTCAGTCGATGCCCCTCCAGTTTGTACGGCGGTAAGCAAGGCGCCTGCGCTTTTCTAATTGTCTAGCTTCGGGCACCCAGGAGCTGCTGGGCTTCGCGCCCTTTCCCTACGATAAGTCAACATCGGTTCACTGACGTTCGCCGTGTTTCCTATATTTCAGTCGATGCCCCTCCAGTTTGTACAGCGGTAAGCAAGGCGCCTGCGCTTTTCTAATTGTCTAGCTTCGGGCACCCAGGAGCTGCTGGGCTTCGCGCCCTTTCCCTACGATAAGTCAACATCGGTTCACTGACGTTCACCGTGTTTCCTATATCTCAGGAAAGGTCACTCCATTCCACACGCTCCTAACCGGGTGCCCTGCGCTTTTCTTGTCACTAAGAAAAATTTACAAGAAATTATACGGTAGGATTTCTTTTTTGATGGAATATCTAATGCTATAATGAAATGATGTAATGGTTAGAATGGAGGAAGTTTGCATGTATGATGTGCGCGAATGGCGTCATGTATTTAAATTAGACCCAAATAAGGAAATTTCAGATGAAGCATTAGAAAGTTTATGCGAATCTGGTACAGATGCAATCATCATTGGTGGAACAGATGGGATTACGTTAGATAATGTATTGAATCTCATGGCTCGTGTCCGTCGCTATACAGTTCCTTGTATATTAGAAGTGTCAACAATAGATTCGGTTTCACCCGGATTTGATTTATATTTTATTCCTACTGTTTTAAATAGCAGTGATACAAAATGGATAACTGGTCTTCATCATGAAGCAGTGAAGGAATACGGAGAACTAATGGATTGGGATGAATTTCTCATTCAAGGCTATTGTGTTTTAAACGAAGATTGTAAAGCTGCGAAATTAACGAGTGCAAAAACAAATTTATCAGAAGAAGATATTGCAGCCTATGCTTTAATGGCAGAGAAGATGTTTCATTTGCCTATTTTTTATATGGAATACAGCGGGAGTTATGGAGACCCTTCGTTTGTAAAAGCGGCTAAAAGTCAATTGAACGAGACGGTCCTGTTTTACGGTGGAGGAATTGAGACAGTAGAACAGGCAGAGGAAATGGGAAGATATGCTGATGTCATTGTAGTCGGAAACGTTATTTATAAAGACCTATCAGCCGCATTAAACACAGTTGAAATGAAAAAGAGCAAGCATTGAATAAACAATAAAGCTAGGTTAAAATAGAATATATGTTCTTATGGTGGTGAAAAGATGCAATTTTTAACAGATAAAATTTTAAATGGATTAAATCCTGAGCAAAAGGAAGCAGTAAAAGCAACAGATGGTCCTCTTTTAATAATGGCCGGGGCAGGAAGTGGTAAAACCCGAGTTTTAACACAAAGAATTGCTTATCTTATGGTGGAAAAGGGAGTCAATCCATACAATATCTTAGCAATTACGTTTACCAATAAAGCAGCGAAGGAAATGCGTCAGAGGATAGCAGCTGTTTTAGGCGGAGCAAGCGAAGAAATATGGATATCAACTTTTCACTCTATGTGTGTACGAATTTTAAGAAAAGATATTGATCGAATTGGATACAACCGTAATTTTACAATTTTGGATACAACTGATCAACAATCCGTTATTAAAGGTATTTTAAAAGACCGTAATATCGATCCGAAGAAATATGATCCCCGTGCTATTCTAGCAAGTATTAGTTCTTCCAAAAATGAACTTGTAACTCCAGAGGAATTTGCGAAGACTGCTGGCGACTACTTCTCACAAATAGTTAGTGATGTATATACAGAATATCAAAGACGTTTACGAAAGAACCAAGCATTAGATTTCGATGATCTAATTATGCAGACCATTAATTTATTTCAAAGAGTACCGGAAGTTTTGGAATACTATCAACGTAAATTTCAGTATATTCATGTGGATGAGTACCAGGATACGAATAGATCGCAATACATGCTAGTCAAGCTTCTAGCAAGTCGATTCCGCAATTTATGTGTAGTTGGTGATTCTGATCAGTCTATTTATGCATGGCGTGGTGCAGATATTTCAAATATCCTTTCTTTTGAAAAGGATTATCCAAATGCAAAAGTAGTAATGCTGGAACAAAACTATCGTTCCACCAAAAGAATTCTACAGGCTGCAAACCAGGTCATTGCTAATAACTCTAGTCGTAAAGATAAAAACTTATGGACAGAAAATGAAGATGGAAGCAAAATTTACTATTACCGAGCGGATAGCGAACAAGGGGAAGCACAATTTGTTATTGGAAAGATTCAAGAATTAAGAAGAGAAAGCTCTCTAAATTTATCAGATATAGCTATTCTGTATCGAACAAATGCACAATCTCGTGTCATGGAGGAAATGCTTCTTAAAGCCAATATTGAATATTCGATTGTTGGAGGTATAAAGTTCTATGATCGAAAGGAAATTAAGGATACGCTTGCTTATCTTCGCTTAATCGCTAATCCGGATGATGATATTAGTTTCCAACGGGTGATTAATGTTCCAAAACGTGGAATTGGCTCTAGTTCTGTTGATAAGATAGCCAATTTCGCAGCAATGCATGATATGTCTATGTATCAAGCATTAGAAGCTGTTGAATTAATTGGTTTAAGTCCAAAGATTACAAAAGCTGCCAGTGAATTCCGCGATTTGATTCAAAATTATACAAGAATGCAGGAATATTTATCTGTAACAGAACTTGTCGAAGAAGTTATTGATAAATCTGGTTATGTAGATATGCTAAAGGCAGAAAAGTCGATTGAGGCTCAAAGTAGATTAGAAAACATTGAAGAATTTATGTCCGTATCGAAGAACTTTGAGGAAGCTAATGATGATAAATCGTTAATTGCCTTTTTAACAGATTTAGCATTGGTTGCTGATATTGATAAGTTAGATGATGACGGAAATCAAGCGGATTCGGTTGTCTTAATGACCTTGCATTCTGCAAAAGGTTTGGAATTCCCGATTGTTTTCTTAATTGGTCTGGAAGAAGGTGTATTCCCTCATTCCCGTTCATTAATGGAAGAAACGGAAATGGAGGAAGAGCGTCGCCTTGCATATGTAGGCATTACGAGAGCTGAAAAGCAATTATATTTAACAAATGCACAGATGAGAACATTATTTGGACGTACCAATATGAATCCACCTTCTCGTTTTGTAAAAGAAATTCCAGAAGATTTACTAGAAGGATTAAATCCAGTTTCAAATAGGCAAAGAATGGCTTCTCCTCACAATAGTAGTCGAAGCTCTTATACACAACAACAGCCAACGAGAAAGGCTGTTATTCGTCCTGCGGCAGTTGCAACAGGTGGTGAAGGAATCGGATGGAGCATAGGCGATAAAGCGGTCCATGGAAAATGGGGCACTGGTACAGTTGTAAGTGTAAAAGGCGAAGGCGATTCGAAAGAATTAGATATTGCTTTTCCGAGCCCAGTAGGAATTAAACGATTATTGGCTAAATTTGCACCGATTCAAAAAGGATAAGGAAAGGAAAAGGATATATGGAACAAAACCTTGCAGAGAAGCGAGTAAAAGAGCTGCATAATTTATTAAATCAATATGGATATGAATATTATGTTCTGGATAATCCTTCTGTTCCTGATTCGGAATATGACGCATTATTAAATGAATTAATCCAGTTGGAGGAAAAATTCCCCAGCTTAAAAACTAATGATTCTCCATCCCAGAGAATCGGAGGAGAAGTATTGGATATGTTCTCAAAGGTTCAGCATCAAAAGCCGATGCTGAGCTTAGGGAACGCATTTAATGAAGCTGATTTACGTGATTTTGATCGGAAGGTTCGTGCAGTTATCGGTGATGACTTTTCATATGTTTGTGAATTAAAGATAGATGGGCTTGCTGTTTCTCTTCGATATGAGAATGGTTTATTTGAGCAAGGAGCCACACGAGGAGATGGGACCACTGGAGAGGATATTACAGCGAATCTCAAAACAATTCGCTCTATTCCGCTCCGATTAAATCAGGCGGTGAGTTTAGAAGTTCGCGGTGAAGCATTTATGCCGAAAAAGTCGTTTGAGGCACTGAATAAAGCGAAGGATGAAAATGGAGAAGAGCCATTAGCGAATCCACGGAATGCTGCAGCAGGCTCCTTACGCCAATTAGATCCTCGCATTGCGGCTTCTCGAAACTTGGATATTTTTCTCTATGCGATTGGAGATGCTGGACAGACTGGTATTCAATCCCATAGCGATGGCCTTGATTTATTAGACAGGCTTGGCTTTAAGACGAATAAAGAAAGAAAAAGATGTGCAACTATCGAGGATGTTTTACAATATATTGAAGGCTGGCAGGAAAAACGTCCTCACTTGCCATACGAAATAGATGGTATTGTGATAAAGGTAGACAATTTAGCACATCAAGAACAGCTTGGAACAACCGTAAAAAGTCCGAGATGGGCGATAGCGTATAAGTTTCCAGCTGAAGAAGTAATGACAAAGCTTCTAAGCATCGAACTAAATGTTGGGAGAACAGGTGTGATTACACCTACTGCAGTACTTGAACCAGTGAAGGTTGCGGGTACAACAGTTAAAAGAGCTTCCTTGCATAATGAGGACTTAATAAGAGAAAAAGATATTAAGCTTGGCGATATGGTTGTAATAAAAAAGGCTGGAGACATTATTCCAGAAGTAGTAAATGTTTTAGTAGAAAAAAGAACTGGTGAAGAAGCAGAATTTCTGATGCCAACTCATTGTCCTGAATGCGAGAGTGAACTTGTTCGTATCGAAGGGGAAGTGGCATTACGATGTATTAATCCAAAATGCCCAGCACAAATTAGGGAAGGCTTGATTCATTTTGTTTCTCGGAATGCAATGAATATAGACGGACTTGGTGAGCGAGTAATCAGCCAATTATTTTCCGAAAAACTAATCGAAGATGTGGCTGATTTATACACTTTACAATTCGACCAATTAATACAATTAGAAAGAATGGGCGAAAAATCTGTTCATAATTTATTAGAAGCAATTGAAGCATCAAAGCAAAACTCCCTTGAAAGGCTATTATTTGGTTTAGGAATTCGACATGTAGGAGCCAAGGCAGCCAAAACAATTGCGATGGAATTTAAAACAATGGACCAGCTTATGGAAGCTGCTAAAGAGGATTTAACAGCTATTAACGAAATTGGTGAAAAAATGGCTGATTCGATTGTTACTTTTTTCGAACAAGAAGAAGTAATCGAATTAATTACCGAGCTTAAAACGTATGGCGTTAATATGGAATATACCGGTCCATTACCAGTAGCAGTGGAAGAGACTGATTCAGCCTTTGCTGGCAAAACAATTGTATTAACAGGAAAGCTCGAGCAGCTTTCTCGTAATGAAGCAAAAGAACAAATTGAATTATTAGGTGGTAAAATAACAGGAAGTGTTTCAAAGAAAACAGATTTAGTAATTGCAGGGGAAGATGCAGGAAGCAAACTAACAAAAGCGGAACAGCTAGGCATTGAAGTTTGGGATGAGGAAAGACTTATGGAAGAATTGAAGAATAAAGGTGTGTTTAACGAATGAAGAAACACGTAATGATGGTGTTGGTACTAGTATTGGTTCTATCAGCTTGTGCACCAAACTTTAATAAAGAAGAAAAAGTAAAGACAGAGGATGTAGATAGTAATACGACGGAAACGGCTATTCTGCCGAACTATAAAATCTCTGATGATTATTATAAGGTAGTGGTCCCATTTAAGCCTTCAGAAGCAAGAGGATTAGTTGTAAATAATTTAAATACACGTTATGACATTGCTGAATTTGAAACAGGCCTAATGAGAATCGCACAAAATGCCTATGATCCTGAAGAATATTTTTTTCAAGAAGGTCAGTATTTAGATAAAGATACAATTTCCAACTGGCTAGGGAGAGAATCAGAAAAGAATCCTGATGGGCTAAACCCATCTGGCAAGGATAAGGGTAAAGTACCTGTTTATTTAGCTCATATACTGGAGCATGATTATTTGGTGAAAACGGATGATAAGAGCTTAAAGCTTGGTGGGATTTCCATTGGTTTAGCAATGAATTCTGTATACACCTATGAAGAAAATGGAGCAGCCAAAGAGCTTAAAATTGATCGAACAAAGCTTGAAAAAGAAGGAAAGAAAATTGCAGCAGAAGTAGTCAAAAGAATAAGAGGAGTAGAAGGCCTTGGGCAGGTTCCGATTATTATCTCTCTTTTTGAACAAAAGGAAAGCTCTTCAGTTGTACCTGGAAACTTCTTCGCTTACGCAAAGATAGCAGGAAATAGTAATAGTATTGGTGATTGGGAAAGTATTAATGAAAAATATGTATTATTCCCAAGCTCTGATACAAAATATAAATCAGAAGTAGATGCATTTTCTTATTTCAAGCAAGATATCGAGAAATATTTTCCTAACTTTAATGGTGTGGTCGGAAGAGCTTTCTATGTGAATGATAAAATGCAGAATTTAAGTATCGAGATTCCGATTCAATTTTATGGAGAAGCAGAAGCGCTCGGCTTCACACAATTTGTCGCAGGAAAGGTGATGGAGCATTTCCCTCCAAATAATTCTTCTTCTGTACAGGTTAGCATTACATCTGTTTATGGCCCAGAAGCATTAATTGTTCGTGATGTAGATGCAGAAGAGCCGTATATTCATATTTATCAATAATGATGGAGAGTGTTAAGCATCATGCTTCCCTTAAAAAAGTGGAATGAATGATGCTTGTCTCTCCTTTTTTGTATGATGACAAAAAAAGTTCAAAAAGGTACAAGGTTTTTTACTAGCAGATTAGAGTATAGTATGGAAAGAGGAATCTATTTAAAGGAGTTGTGAGTATGTCATCAAACCCTAACTTAGATGAATATATGCAAAAGGGGATGTATGGGGCGAAGGAAACAAAGCCAGAAGAACGAAGAAAATTTCTCAGTACCCTAAGAGAAAGAGTGGTGATTGCATTAAAGCAATCACAAGTAATGGAACCAGCCCCCTATAAGGAAATATTAGATGCAATGAAACAGAATCCCGGTGCGAAGCTATATTTAAATGGTCATCTAGACTATTCGTACTTATCGAAGTATATCAAGGAAGCTAACGAAGCACATATGGAATACACGATTGTAACCAACAAAGAGGCAGACAGTGATATTGGTTTATTAATTGCTTATGATCATGCGATTAATAAAGAAGATATATATATCGGGGAGCAAAAAACAGATTTAGTTACAGGGAAATCTTCAAAAGCAGATCAGAAAAAGGGATTGCTTACGACGATTGGAAAATGGTTTAGCAAATAAGGGAATGGCCCAAAAAGAAAATCTTTTTGGGCTTTTTATTATGGATGAACATTACAGGCATGTTTACTTCTCTTGAAATAGGTAAATAAAAAAGAAAGAAAGTAAAAAATGTTTGTTTTGCGCAATTATATTGTGTACAATATAATTGTAATGAAAATATATTATTGGAGGAATGAATCATGAGCGATACAATTCTTACAACGTCTGTTACAGCAACTGGAGGAAGAGAAGGAAGAGTAGAATCTGAAGATTATGTTATTCAATTTGATACAGCTATGCCAGGTACACAAAGAGCGAAGGAATTGGAAGACGCAACAAATCCAGAGCAATTATTTGCAGCAGGATATGCAGCATGTTTTGATGGTGCGCTACAATTAATGGCACAGAGAGAAAAAGTTAATTTTGAATCTGAAACAACAGCTAGTGTCAGCTTATTAAAGGATGAAACAGATCAAGGATTTAAACTAAGTGTTAAGTTATCTGTAAAAGGAACTGGAATTGAAAAGACAGTATTAGAGAATTTAGTACACAAAGCTCATAATTTCTGCCCGTACTCAAAAGCAACAAGAGGTAATATCGAGGTACAATTAGAAGTTGTTACAGCTTAATGTTTTTGTAAAAGAGAGAAGAAGGAAGTTGAAATTCCTCCTTCTCTCTTTTTATATTTCCTTATGTTGTTTCGTTAAATTTTCCAAAAGCAATTGAAGGGATTGCTTTAAATCATTGATTTCCTTGCTCGATTTTCCGAAAAGTTTTAGGATCTCTGTTGGAATACACTCAGCTTTTTGTTGTAAAGAAGCACCTTTTTCCGTTAATGTAATTAGTACTGAGCGTTCATCTTCAAGGGAACGTTTGCGTTCTAGCAGCTGTTGCTGTTCCATTCTTTTTAGCATCGGTGTTAATGTACCCGAATCAAGATATAAATGATGTCCCATTTCCTTTACACTAAGGCTTTTATGCTCCCAAAGTAGTAAAAGTACTAAGTACTGTGGATACGTTACATCGAGTTCTTCCAACAATGGTTTATATTTTTTCGTCAATTCACGAGAACTTGCATATAAAAGAAAACAAAGTTGATTTTCTAATTTTAATGCATCTAATTTATTCATTTTTGGTCACCTAGCTTTTTAGTCTTCTTCTAAATATAAACTATTGTAGCGGATTTTGCTTCCTTTTCCTATCTATTTGCAGAGAATAGCCTGAAAAAGAAGGAGTTTATAAGTAATTAGCGAAATAAAACAGAAAAAGGGAAAAAATGGAGAGTGTACATGGATATCACAGCGTTAAGACCAAAAAAAAGATCAGCCTTTCGTCTTTATGTCGGAAAGAAATATTATACAACCAAAAGATATGTTCAATGGATACTAGCAAGAAAACGATATGCGAAGAAAAAACAGACCGTTTTATTACCCCATTCTTATTTTACCCATAAAACAATGCTTTTAAGAGAACTAAAAGATGTAGATATGAAGCTGCAATATAATAAAATTGTTAATTTAAAAATCGCTGTTTCCAAAATAAATCAGATTGTACTTGAACCAGGAGAAACCTTTTCCTATTGGAGAACAATTGGACGGCCGACATATAAAAAAGGTTACGTTGATGGCATGGTTCTTTTTGCAGGAAGTTATCGGACGGGCGTTGGCGGGGGACTATGTCAGTTGTCTAATCTTATTTATTGGATGACCTTGCATACGCCGTTAACCGTAGTGGAAAGACATCGGCATAGTTATGATGTTTTTCCAGATTCTAACAGGACGCAGCCGTTCGGAAGTGGGGCAACCTGTTCCTACAATTATTTAGACCTGCAAATCAAGAATGAAACAGATACCCCTTTTCAACTATACCTGAAAGTGACGGACTCTCATTTGATAGGAGAATGGAGAGGAGCATCGCCTAGTTTATACAATTATGATGTATATGAAAAGGCACATCAGATTACCCCCGCTTATTTCGGAGGTTATATCCGCCATAACCAAATTTACCGAAAAAAGTATAACAGGAGAGGAGTATTATTGGAAGAAGAGTATATTACAGAAAACCATGCATTAATGATGTATGAGCCACTCCTTACCTCTGATGAGGAAAATACTTCATAAAAAAGAAGAGAAAACCACTCTTCTTTTTTTGTATCTAAAGGAAGGGACAATCATCTTAGACAAGATGGTATAATAAGAGAAATGGTACTGTTTAAATGTAAAGATGGAATAGCTAATGGAAATTCAATTATGGTAGTGGAAAGACATTATTTTTTGTAGAAATCGCCTTCTGACAAGATATATTCCTTCTTTCGGTTGCTTTCCTATTGATTTGTTTGCTATTATCAGATTATTGTGTTGTACGTATAATGATGGAGGTGACATACATAATGTCAAGAATAACAAAGGAAGAAGTAAAACATGTTGCCAATCTTGCTAGACTTGAAATAACAGAAGAGGAAGCAGAGCTTTTTCAAAAGCAATTAGATGCTATTATTTCTTTTGCAGAAGAACTAAATGAGCTAGACACAGAGGGAATCGAGCCAACTTCCCACGTTTTAGATATGAAAAATGTGTTGCGTGAAGATGTACCAACAAAAGGTCTGCCTGTGGAGGAAGTTTTACGTAACGCACCAGATCATCAAGATGGGCAAATTAAAGTTCCATCTATTATGGAGTAAGGAGGGGAAACTACATGAGTCTTTTTGATCAAAAAATGACAGATTTACAAGAACTATTACATAAAAAAGAGATATCTGTATCAGATTTAGTGAAGGAATCGTATAGTCGCATAAAAGATGTAGATGAGAAAGTACAAGCATTTTTAACATTAGATGAAGAAAATGCTTTATCCAAAGCTAGTGAATTAGATAGTAAATTAGTGAACGGGGAATATTCGGGCAGCTTATTTGGAATGCCAATTGGTATCAAAGATAATATTGTTACGAAGAATTTAAGAACAACCTGTTCAAGCAGAATCTTAGAAAATTTCCAGCCGATTTATAATGCTACTGTGATCGACAAGCTGCAAGCAGCAGGAGCAATAACAATTGGAAAGCTTAATATGGATGAATTTGCTATGGGTTCTTCAACCGAGAATTCCTATTATCAAAAGACGAAAAACCCTTGGAATCTTGAGACTGTTCCTGGTGGATCATCAGGTGGATCGGCAGCATCTGTAGCAGCTGGTGAGGTATTATTTTCTCTTGGATCAGATACTGGTGGTTCTATTCGTCAACCAGCAGCATTTTGCGGAGTGGTCGGCTTAAAACCTACATATGGAAGAATTTCTCGTTTTGGCTTAGTAGCATTTGCCTCCTCATTGGATCAAATCGGCCCAATTACACGTACGGTAGAAGATAATGCTTTCTTACTTAATGCTATTTCTGGAGTAGATTCAATGGATTCTACGTCGGCAAATGTAGAGGTTCCTGATTTTACAAAGGGGCTTACTGGTGATATTAAGGGCATGAAAATAGCTGTGCCGAAAGAGTACCTGGCAGAGGGTGTCAGCGAAGTTGTGCGCCAATCAGTTCTAGATGCTTTGAAAGTATTGGAAAAATTAGGGGCAACATGGGAAGAAGTATCCCTGCCACATAGTAAATATGCCTTGGCAACTTACTATTTACTATCTTCTTCAGAAGCATCAGCAAACCTATCTCGTTTTGATGGAGTTCGCTATGGATATCGTACAGATAATGCGGAAACATTAATCGATCTATATAAGCGTTCTCGTGCTGAAGGGTTTGGAGATGAAGTGAAGCGTAGAATTATGCTTGGTACTTTTGCTTTAAGCTCTGGCTACTATGACGCTTATTACAAAAAAGCACAAAAGGTACGTACGCTTATTAAAAAAGACTTTGAAGATGTTTTTGAAAAATATGATGTAATTGTTGGTCCAACTACACCGACTCCTGCCTTTAAATTGGGAGAAAAGGTAGATGATCCTTTAACAATGTATGCAAATGATATTTTAACGATTCCAGTGAACCTTGCTGGAGTTCCAGGTATTTCTGTTCCTTGTGGATTCTCTAACGGTTTACCGCTTGGTTTACAAATTATCGGAAAACACTTTGATGAAGCATCTGTTTATAAAGTAGCGTATGCGTTTGAACAGGCTACAGACTATCATAAACAAAAACCAACGCTGTAAGGGGTGAAAAAAATGGAATTTGAAACAGTCATTGGGCTAGAGGTCCATGTAGAGTTAAAAACACAATCAAAAATATTTTCCGCAAGTCCTAACCATTTTGGCGCTGCACCAAATACAAACACAACAGTAGTAGATTTAGGATATCCGGGTGTACTGCCTGTTTTAAATAAAAAGGCTGTAGAATATGGCATGAAAGCTTCTATGGCATTAAATTGTGAAATAGCTACAGAAACGAAATTTGACCGTAAAAACTATTTTTATCCCGACAATCCGAAAGCTTACCAAATCTCTCAATTTGATAAGCCTATTGGTGAACATGGATGGATTGAAATTGAAGTCGATGGCTATAAAAAAAGAATTGGCATTACTCGGGTTCATTTAGAAGAGGATGCTGGAAAATTGAATCATGAGAAAGGATATTCGTTAGTGGACTTCAACCGTCAAGGAACGCCATTAATTGAAATCGTTTCTGAGCCAGATATTCGTACACCAAATGAAGCATACGCATATTTAGAAAAATTGAAATCCATCATTCAATACACTGGTGTATCTGACTGTAAAATGGAAGAAGGTTCTTTGCGCTGTGATGCCAACATTTCCATTCGTCCAGTAGGACAAGCGGAATTTGGAACAAAGACAGAGCTGAAAAACTTAAACTCCTTTAACTTTGTCCGCAAAGGATTAGAATACGAAGAGCAACGTCAAAGAGAAGTTGTTTCTTCCGGTGGTGTTATTAATCAGGAAACACGCCGCTTTGATGAAGCAACAAGTACGACATTGTTAATGCGTGTAAAAGAAGGTTCCGATGATTATCGCTACTTCCCTGAGCCGGATTTACCAGGTTTATATATTGATGAAGACTGGAAGGCAAGAATCCGTGCGGAAATTCCAGAGTTGCCAGATGCAAGACAGAAGCGCTATATGGAAGAATGGGGCCTACCTGAGTACGATGCAAAAGTATTAACTGTTACGAAGGAAATGGCTGACTTCTTTGAAGGTACTGTGGCAAATGGAGCCGAGCCAAAGTTAGCTTCTAACTGGGTAATGGGCGATGTCTCTGCTTATTTAAATGCCGAACAAAAGGAGCTGGCTGAAGTAAAGCTTACTCCAGAAAACCTTGCCGGCATGATTAAGCTGATTGGAAATGGGACAATCTCCAGTAAGATTGCGAAACAAGTTTTTAAAGAGCTGATTGAAAACGGCGGCGATGCAGAGGCCATTGTGAAAGAGAAGGGGCTAGTGCAAATCTCCGACGAAGGTGCATTGCTGAAAATTATTGGTGAAGTGTTAGATAATAACCCTCAATCCATTGAAGACTTTAAAAACGGAAAACAAAAAGCAATAGGTTTCCTTGTTGGGCAATTAATGAAAGCAACAAAAGGGCAAGCAAATCCACAAATGGTCAACAAGTTATTAGTTCAGGAAATGAATAAAAGATAATAATTAGATTTATCTTTCTAGCTGTCAGCAAATGTTCTTTGTTGGCAGCTTTTTTTATGGAGAAAGGAGGATAGTATGACAAAAATCGCATTATAAAGGTGGGATTAAGTAGATTTCTATAATAGCTGATGTTAAATGGCAGCTGAGTGTGGAGGAAATCAGCCAAAGCGAAGAGGAAATCAGCCAAAGCGAGTGGAGAATCAGCCAAAGTGAGTGGGGAATCAGCCAAAGTGAGTGGGGAATCAGCCAAAGTGAGTGGGGAATCAGCCAAAGTGAGTGGGGAATCAGCCAAAGCGAGTGGGGAATCAGCCAAAGTGAGTGGGGAATCAGCCAAAGCGAGGAGGAAATCAGCCAAAGTGAGTGGGAAATCAGCCAAAGCAGAAGGAGAATCAGCCAAACCACATCATCCCAGCAAGCACTCCCCACCACCAAAAAACTACAAAATAAAGGAGCTGCTCTCCAAAGAGCAACTCCCTTATTTGATTGCCAATCATTCGACAGTATTTCCCAGGAAAAGTTCATAATCAACAATTTTTTTAAAAAGCTTGTCCAAAGAAGGGGATTAGACAATCTTCTTCGGGTTAATTCGATCCTTTTTTATGTTTTTATCATTTACTTTAGGTTCTTTGTGATGAATAAAATTTTTAATATTAGAGCGATGTAAAAAGATTAATAGTAATAAATACAAGAAAAAGAGCCAGTCATGCTGGATATCGGGTGAAAATAGTGCATATAAGAAAATGGTTATTCCAACAGAAATACTACCAAGAAACACATATTTTGTAATAAATATAACAGCAAAGAAAGCAAAATAGGAAATCAAAAATAGAGCAGGATTAGCAATGAGTAAGGTGCCGGCAGTTGTAGCGATCGCCTTTCCGCCGCGAAAACCTGCAAAGATTGGAAAACAATGACCAATAACAGCTATTAATCCAGTATACAAGGGATTAACATCTACCATTAATAAGTAGGGCAGACTTGCAGCGAGTGCTCCTTTTCCAACATCGAGCAGAAGAACAGCAATTCCGGCTTTTTTGCCTAATACGCGAATAGAATTAGTCGCTCCTGGATTATTGCTTCCATGTTTCCGAATATCAATGCCATAAAAAACTTTACCGATAATTAAGGCGGTCGGAAAAGAACCAATTAAGTAGGAAGCTAGTAGTAGAATAAGCAAATACATTACTCCTTTCCTATAAATGAAGTTTACTAGTTTAAAACACTATCTTTGTTCTCCTCTTTTATTCTATGCAGAAAGAGGGAGAAGTTTGTTCCCTTCTCCCTATATTATAAACAATAGATACTATTTTTTTGTTAAGTTCCAGTCTTTTTAGGTTCTTGCATCGGAAAAACTTTTAATTAATTTAATTCTTGATTGCTAATTTTTAATTTTTCAACCGTAACAATCATTTCTTCTGTATCCACATAATCTACGGTTAGCTGCATACCCTTTTCTAGGAAAATACTATATGGGAAATCATTTGATGAAACTTGGAAAATGGTTTTATTTCCTTCTAACATAAATTTAACAATCGTGCTATTTTCTACTTCTGCCTTATATACATAGTCGACAGTGCCAGTGATTGTTTTTTTGTCCGCGATATTGTTAGGAACTGTTTTATCATTCTTTAATAAGGTGACAAGCGCATATTTATAATCATTAAACAGCTTTGTTTTTTCTGTATGATAACTATAAACTTTTTCATCCTTGGCGTTGATTAACATAATTTCTCTTAGTACATGATTGCTGTCCATGAGCGGAACAACCCATGTGAACTGACCATAAATCGTATAGAGCAGCGGAGTGCCAGCCTCATATTTTTGAGCACGGAAGGTTTTCTCTGCAACATTTATGGCGGATTTTCCATTTAAAGATCCATTTGCCTCTGTGTAGAAGGTAAGAGCACCAGTACGAGCATTAAGCATCGAATAGCCGACCATGCTTCCACTATCTGATTTTGGACGTGTGAAGTCGGTAAACCAATGCAATTGTAAGTCTTCATTAAAAACACCATTTACTTCATTCATATCTTCCCAAGCAGTTGGTAGTTTCATATCTTCTTTTGCGAATAGTGTATTCCAGAAGCCATGAATATATTTACCATACCATTCATTCCAATCTTCCGCCACACTTGTAGGAATGACATGATCAATAAAATCAGGTATATTGTCCATTCCATAATCCTTTATTTCCCCAGTGGCAGGGTCAATAATATATATTCCTTTAATATCTACTATCTCACGGAATTTATTGTACTGACCATACGGCACGACATAATATGGTTTATCATTATCGTCTGGCTCAAAGCTGGCTTCAAGTAAAATTGTATCTTTATGCTTACTTCTTACTAATCTTTTTAAGTCTTTTTGGAAGAATGCAGAGGGCACATATTTCATGGATGATTTAACCAAAATGGCATCCTCATTTTCATCCTCTGCGCTCATTTTAATAAAACCAGGTACATCCTCCCCTTTGATCCATTTGAAGAAGCCGGTATATTCAATCGGTGTTACCCAATACAGATGATCATCAATTTTTTGCAAGGTAGAGGTTCCTAAATCGTAATAGGAAGGATGAGAAACCTCTCCAAGTTTTTTCTCACTTCGATAGCGTGCGTAGCTTTCAGGAACAACGACAATATGCTTTTCATTTGTGGAAACAGCTTCTTTATCAATAACGGTTGTTTTTTCCTGAACAAACTGATATTTATCTCCAGTAATCGTTAAAGGATAAATAAATTGGACATACAGGCTGAATAAAACAAAATACAAGAATAAAATTCCAGTTATTCTGTATCCCTTTACCTTTCCAAATAGTAAGTCTAAGAGTAAGAAAAAGGCAAGGAAAATAGAGCCGAATTTAAAGAGAGCCTGTAAAGAATGATCAATTAGTTGAAAATAATCAAGACAAAATATGATAAGAATCCCAGCGAACAAGCGAGTAATTTGAAAGACAAGAAATCTTTTTTTATTAAAATGACTTTTCCATATAAATGGATTCAGTGTTAAAGCTAGTAATGCAAATAAATAATGCATGCACATTCTCCTTTTGATAATTTGCTATAGATGAAATACGAAAGTAAGGCTAAAAAGTTTCATGTAATAATGATACTATTACAAAAGAGAGTCCATAATTATGAAAAAAATAAAAAACTGTAGGGGTATGACAATCCAGTACCGTCTATTATATAGAATGGCAGGAAAGGGGGGAGAGGCCATTAGTGATCAAGTATTAATTGAAAAGATAAAAGCAGGAAATGATCACGCATTTCGTTTGTTAGTGGAAAAGCATCGAGATTACTTGTTTCGTTCGATATACAGCGTTTTAAAGGACCAAAAAGAAGCGGAAGATGCTACACAAGAAGTGTTTATTAAAATCTATACCTCTCTCCCCAAATATGAGAATCAAGGATTTAAAACATGGATAACAAGAATTGCTATCAATCATGCTATTGATATGAGAAGAAAAAAACAAAGAAGAAAAGAAGAGATGGCAGAAGAACTGGAATCCCATATAGGAGGCTCTCAGACCGATGATGTAGAATTAGAAGTGTTGAGGCGGGAACGACAAAGACTTGTGCAGAAAAGACTGGAGGAAGTCCCCGCTAATTACAGGGACGTCATTTATGGTTTTTACATTCAAGAAAAAAGTTATCAAGAAATGGCAGCAGAACAAAATGTTCAAGTGAAAACAATTGAAACGAAGTTGTATCGCGCAAGACTCTGGATCAAAACGCATTGGAAGGAGGAAGAATTTTTATGACCGCACATTATTCTAAAGATTATTGGATGAAGTATGTAAAAGATGAACTAAGTGAGAAGGAAAGATCACTGCTTGAAGATCATTTGTATACATGCGATCAATGCTTAGAATTATATATAGATGCAGTAGACAAGCAAGAGGAGACCCTTCCTTCAATTTCAGATGAAGCAGCTTTTATGAATGATATTATGCAAAAAATATCCTATGAAAATATGGAGATAAAAACAATAGAAGAAAAGAAACGGCCTTTTTATCAGTCATCCATATTCCATTATGCAATTGCCGCGAGTCTTACTTTGATTCTCATGTCGGCAGGATTTTTTCAGTCCATTGTAAAACATACAGAAACAATTCAAAAAACGGAAGTATCTTTAAAAAATGAGCCGAAATCAGGTGGCTTAGTGGATAAGACATTTGCCTGGATGGATTCATTTGATGGTAGTAAGAAGGAGGAAGTTAAAAAATGAAAAACCCGATTGTTGCGACAATCTTAGCATTTTTTCCAGGTGGCGGCCTGTTCTATATTGGAAAAAAACTGCGAGGCTTTTTTTACGGGCTAGCAGTATTTGGACTAGCGTTTATGTCTATTGTGATATTTAGTTCAGGATACTTCAATGAGTTAACATTTATAGTAGTTTTTATTGGTTTTATTATCTACTGCATTAGTTTTATCGACACATTAATTACGACCAGCAGCTATTTAAAGAAACGAGTCAGTTTTGCTGCGGATTCTGAAACTGGGGAGACTGCGCCTATATTAGCAAAAACAACGGAGTCTGAGCGGTTTTATACGATTGTTTTATCGTTTGTCCCTGGATTGGGGCATATCCAGCTAGGATTAGTTTACCGAGGAATAACCCTTTTAACGACATTTTTAGGCTTAGGAATTATGATTATATTTATCGCGTTTCTGACCTATACAAACGAGTTCCTTCTGTTTTTAGCTATATTGCCAGTTATTTGGATTTACGGTTTTTATGACGTTTCCCAGCAGTTTAATAAAAAACTGAATGGAGAAAAGTTAGAAGATATTACGATTTTCCAAGACTTTGAAAAGAACAGAGAAGAAGGAAAGAAAAGCAAATTTATTGCGACCTTCTTATCTGTGTTTCCTGGAGCAGGGCATTTATATTTAGGATTACAGCAAAGAGGGATTCAGCTAATGGCTGCATTCTTGTTCTCTATTTTTATTCTTAATGAATTAAGGTTAGGACTATTTTTATTCGTTATTCCGATTATTTGGTTCTACAGCTTTTTTGATGGATTACAAAAGGCATCGAGAGTTGGAGAAGAGGAGTTAGAGGATACCCCTGTAATTGCTTATTTGATTAACTACCAAAAATGGTTTGGAATTGGTCTATTAGTAATTGGTTTATATTATTTAATGATTAATATTATTTTACCGATCTTTTCACCTATTATCCAAAATGTAATCAATGTGGATTTACGCTTTTTCTTTTATCAATATTTCCAGACAGGAATCGTATGTCTAGTTCTTATTATCGGTGGTATTCATCTATTAAAAGGAACGAAGAAGAAAAAAGTCTAAGTGGTTTATGGAAAGAGAGATTACGGCCTCGGTTTTTTTGAAGCTGTTTCAAATAGCTAAGGCCTTACATAAGGAGAGAAGAGAATGCGAACATGGCGAGTGGGCACTTTTTCGATGGGCTTATCATTAGTATTTCTTGGTGTATTTCTATTATTTACGCAGTTTTTTGATTGGAAAATAGTGACTGTTTTAAAAGTTTGGTGGCCAATTATTTTAGTTATTCTTGGAATAGAAATTTTATTGTACTTGTTTTCCTCTAAACAAGAGAAACCATATTTAAGCTTTGATCTTTTCAGTATAATTATAGTTGGAATAATTGGGTCAGCTGGGATTGCGATGGTATTTCTCCAATCATCAGGGATTATGGATATAGTGGAACAAGGGTTAAAAAGAGAGGAAGTAACAAGTGATTTACCTGAATTTAATTATGCAATGAAGGATGATATTAAAAGAATTGTCATTGAATCTGACAATCAGCAAAATCCAATTACGATTGAAGGAACAAACGATGATGTCCTTTCTCTATTTGGAACCTATCGAGCTGTTCAATCGAAGAAGAAGGATGTTTTAAAGCCGGAAGATTATCTGCTTGTATCGCAAAAGGGTGATACGTTATTTATCCGTTTAAAGCAATTGCCATATCGTGTTTCTGAATTTTACAAGGACTATGCTTCTATGAATACTACTATTCTTGTTCCAACGAGCAAAAAGTTAGATATTGTTGATTTGCAAAATGACATTACAGTAAATCCGCGTGATTTAAAAAACAATTGGACAATTAATAATGTTCCGCAAATTGATTTAATATTAGATGAAACAAAAAATGTGAAAGTCTCCGTAGATGATACATTCATTAACAATCGGGAACAGGAGGATTGGGAATTTCCAAATAAAGAAGAGAAGCATGTAGAAGAAATAACTACTGCATTTTTGCAAAAAGGGAAGGGGGGCTCATCCATTCACATTTTTGATAGTGGTACGTTAGATATAACAAATCATTAATATAAGGAGGAAAGATTGGAATCAGATGATTAATTTGAGGAAGATCTTTCTTTTTGAATAAGGCATTGTCTAGCGATTTTCTGTCTTTCTATTTTGTCAGAATTCCTCTAGAAAGGATGAATAGCTGCAAGGAAGGGCGAAAAAAAGTTAATCAAACGTTTGATTAATAGAAAAAAACAGGAATAAGAATGAGAAAAGTATGATGAACTAATAGATTGGGTTATAATGTGGGAAGATGCTTGAAACATGGACACTTAGCATGAAAAAGTTACATATCATGGTAATAACTAGAGTTAAACATTGCCTAAGCAAGTAGTATCGTATATGATGATGTTATTGGTTATGGAAAAAAATGAATCTTGATTATAGGATGATGAACATGAAAAGGGCAAGAATAATATATAATCCTACTTCAGGTCGGGAAGCTTTTAAAAGACATTTACCAGAGGTGCTAAAAAGATTAGAAGAGGCAGGGTATGAAACTTCCTGCCATGCAACGACTGGACCAGAGGACGCAACATATGCAGCGAGAGTAGCCGTAGAAAGACGATTTGATCTCGTCATTGCTGCAGGCGGTGATGGAACGATTAATGAAGTTGTTAACGGAATGGCAGAACAGGAATATCGTCCAAAGCTTGGAATTATTCCAGTAGGAACGACAAATGACTTCGCAAGAGCATTGCATATTCCCAGAGATGTCATAGGTGCAGTAGATGTTATCGCAAAAGGCGATACCATTCCGATTGATATTGGAAGAATGAATGACAAATACTTCATTAATATTAGCGGCGGCGGGCATTTAACAGAAATTTCTTATGAAGTTCCTAGTAAATTGAAAACCATGCTTGGACAGTTAGCATACTATTTAAAAGGAATCGAAATGCTGCCTTTCATTAAAGCTTCGCATGTCAGAATCGAGTATGACGGCAAGTTATTTGATGGAGAAGCGATGTTGTTTCTTGTAGGCCTGACTAATTCTGTTGGCGGTTTTGAAAAGTTAGCCCCTGGCGCATCCATTAATGATGGGTTATTCTCTCTATTGATCTTAAAAAAGGCAAACCTTGCAGAATTTATTCGAATTGCGTCCCTTGCTTTACGAGGTGAACATATAAATGATCCTAATGTCATTTATACGAATGCGAACCATATAAAGGTCAGCTCAGATGAGAAAGTACAAGTAAATCTTGATGGAGAATTTGGCGGATTACTGCCAGCTGAATTTATTAATTTATATCGTCACTTTGAGTTATTTGTGCCGCTTGAAGCGATTCGTGATGAAGACCGACCAGATATCAAGGATTATAAAGTGAAGTTACAAACAGACAATAACAAGGAGTGAGAGGAAGAATCCTCTCACTTTTTGTTTTGGATAATAATTAAAGATTATGCATAGACCAATGACGCTTTCCTCATAATATGATACAATTACCACGCTTGTTTTTTTCGGAAATCTCGACGTAAAGGAAGACGATAATGAGTAAAACATTACCCGTTCAAAAGAACGATATAATAGATATAGTTTTTGAAGATTTAACCCATGAAGGTTCAGGTGTGGCAAAGATAGATGGTTATCCCCTCTTTATCCCCAATGGACTTCCAGGTGAAAAAGCAACTGTAAAAGTAATTAAAACAAATAAGAATTACGGTTTTGGCCGCCTCCTAGAGATTAAAGAAAGAAGTCCCTATCGTGTGGAAGCCCCATGCCTTATTTACAAGGAATGCGGCGGTTGTCAATTACAGCATTTAAGCTATGAAGGACAATTGAAAACAAAGCATAAACATGTGAAGGATGTGTTAGAACGAATTGGAAAAATCAAAACGATTGTACATCCAACATTGGGGATGGAAAACCCTTGGCGTTACCGTAATAAATCCCAAGTGCCAATTGGAGAACAAGAAGGTGGCCTCATTGGTGGATTTTATCAACAACGCTCTCATCAAATTATTAACATGGAACAATGCCTCATCCAACAAGAAGAAAATGATTATGTCGTAAATACAGTAAAAGATATTTGTTCAAAATATGGAGTCCGCGCATATGACGAAGCTCATCATAAGGGAGATTTACGCCATATTATGGTAAGAAGAGGGCTGGTTACGAAGGAAATCATGATTGTCTTAATTAGCCGTACACAGGATATCCCCAATCGCAAAGCAATTGTTGATGAAATTGTTCAAAAAGTACCAAATATTAAATCGATTATCCACAATGTGAATAACAAAAAAACAAATGTGATAATGGGAGATGCTACTCGCGTACTTTGGGGAGAAGAGACGATTACGGATTATATTGGCGATGTAAAATTTGCTATTTCAGCTCGTTCTTTTTATCAAGTAAACCCGGAACAAACAAAGGTGCTTTATGAGAAAGCATTGGAGTATGCTGCTTTAAGTGGAGAAGAGAAAGTAATTGATGCCTATTGTGGAATTGGCACCATTTCTTTATTTTTGGCAAAAAAAGCAAGTAAAGTATTTGGAGTCGAAATTGTGCCACAAGCAATTGAAGATGCAAGAAATAACGCTGTTTTAAATGATATCCACAATGTCGATTTTGCAGTAGGGAAAGCAGAAGTAGTTATCCCCAACTGGTATAAAGAAGGAAATAAAGCAGATGTTTTAGTAGTAGATCCACCAAGAAAAGGCTGTGACGAAGCATTGCTGCAAACAATTCTTGATATGAAGCCAAAGAAAGTTGTCTATGTGTCATGTAATCCAGCGACTTTAGCTCGTGATCTGCGCATATTAGAGGATGGTGGCTACAAGACAGAAGAAGTGCAGCCTGTGGATATGTTTCCTCAAACGATGCATGTGGAGGCAGTGGCGAGGTTAACGTTAGAATAACAAGGTTTTTTATGCAAGGTATGTACACATTGACCACATTTTGACCACATACCTTGCAAAAAAACTTATTTTAAGATGAATTTCTCAAGTAAATCAACTGTTTTTTCTTTCATTAATTCAGTGACATGTGCATAAACATCACCGGTAGTTTTTATGCTGCTATGTCCTAAGCGTTCCTGTACTTCTTTTAATGTCATACCAGCTACCAGACAAATAGTTGCGTGAGTATGTCTAGTATCACGTCATGAAAGCGAATTTTGGGAACAGTAGCAATTTTTATTGCTTTATTCAATTCAGTTGTTAACGATCTAGGGTAACTGGGTTTTCCTGTTTGTGTAGCAAAAATCAAGTTAAGGGCCTCGTAACTGTTGTACGATTTGTGATAAAATAAATAATCCGAAATAATAAATAAATAAGCTCTCCATTTCAAGGAGTCAGCCAATCACCAAATATTTTCCTCATATTATGATTTATTGTATTCCTATTATTTGCAGTAGAAAATTTACTATAAAAATAATCATTTGCCCGCAACCCCACCCTCCTTGTATTACATTATGCTGAAATAGGGTTGTGGTATGAGGGTATATAAAATACAAATAGGAACACCAAGTCATTTGATGTTCCTTTTCTTTCTTATTTAGTTATTCATACTAGGAGGTTCTTCTAACCAACCTCTTTCCATCATTATTCGCGCTCCCTTTAAACCAAATGAGAGAACATCTTTCGCAAAAACTCCTGACTGAAGTATAGCATCGTTCCTCAGACAAAACACTGCTCCAAATCCTTGTCCACCTATACTAAATCCATTCAACAAATATGTGCAGAACATCATTAACTTATCTGAAAATGGAGCAGTAGTAGAAGATGTTACTTTTCTACTCACAATAGATGGTGTCAGAATATCACTGTTTAGCAGCATTTCCTCTGTTTCCAAATAAATTTTCTTTGCTAGTTCATACCCCTTTTGAAAATACTCTTTTACATCTGAATTGGCAGAAGTTTGAGCAAATCCTTTCATTAATTGCATCCCCAATACGTTTGATTCTAGTGAATGATAAAGTAATCCATACTCGACGACATTGAAGTTTCTTTTATTCCCAAAAATATTTGTTCCTTTCATATAGCTTGGATCTTCAATATAACTTTTTGAATGTGGCATATTTATTACAGGTGGATTCAACATTAATTTATGATCTAATAAATATTCCGTAAAATAATAATAATATTTCTGTGTTAACTCTGTTAAAGATCTATATAAATTAATAATGTCAGGTCGATAAGAGATGGTTGTGTGTAAAACATACATTCCCATGCTAATCTCTTTTAGGATTCTAGAAAACATAATATCAAAACCCTGCTCAAACAATACCGGAGCATCTAAATATACATCATCATTCGTAAAACCATTTGGTATTATAGCACCGGCACCCTCTAATATATTTCTAATTTCGTTAACTTTAGTATTTAATTTATCATGAAGCCCTTTCATTAAATCCTTCGCTTTTGGTTCTTCTGACTTTTCAATAAAATATTGTAGAAAACACAAAATCATGGTTTTCTTTTGATAAGTCGTCCATAAAGCTCCATATTCAACAGAAGTTAAAACTTTATTATTAACCATGCTGATACCTCTTTCTTATAGCATCTATTTAATATAGTTAATATTTGTAAATGCTTTTAACGCTATTCTATATTTTTATACTTTTAACTATAAATAAGAAAAAGAAGCTGACCAAAGTCTCAGCTTCTCTTTCTTATTTATATTGTTATTTTTCATAATTTTAGGTAATATTTTTCACTTTCAACATTGTGAATTTCCCAAGTGGTTCAAGTGAGAAGCTTCATATCCTATGAAACACTCATGATGGTACTTTCCAGGTCGCACTAGCTTGCAGAGTTGGGGATACTTAGGATTATAAAAATGAATTTTGCCAACATTATTATTACTTTATTAAATTCTTGGGTCCTCGTAGCTGAACGAAGGACTATTTTTCATTTTGTTTTGCTATGATTTTCATCCCGTTTATGTTAATTTCCTCGATCTTTTAAGTTCTATTGCTCATTCATATTTAGTATTTTCTACCACTTTGACTTGATTAATTTGTGGATAAACCATTAATAAACAATAAAAATGATTAGAAGTTTTCCACAAAAAATTACTTTCATCTAACTGAGTAATGAAATTGTCTATTTTCAATTTACGGTTTATAAAGTACAGCTGTTATGGAGATTAAAACTCAACAAATAGCATTTTATTTAGAATGTTTTGGATCCTGATGAACGTAGAAATAGGGGTGGGGGTTACATGATAGTATCATCATAGATTAGATTTTCACTCTCCTTCTATCAGTTGGGAGAGTGAGGACAGAAGAATCCCTAATGAGATTTTTTTTTCCCGCACCTAATACAGCTATTTGAGTAATAACTAAATTTATGATTTCGTCTAAGGAAACAGATTATTGATTTAAATTTCAAGGAAACCACCTCAATCAGACTTTTTTTTTAGTTTAAAATTAAGTCGTCTTAAAGTAAATGGATAATGGGAAAATTGTTAAAAACAGGGAAAAAGAAGTGGCTGACAATCAGGTATTTATTCCTTGATTAATTGTGATAATAGGTATATTTTAGTAGATTTTTCATCAAGAAAGCTGTTAAGAATCATGAGATTTATTTCTACGGTACTTTGCGATGTCATACGCTGCTCTGAGGGAAAATGCGAGCATGGCGACCACCTTAAATCAAGTACCAAGAGTTGAGGAGTGGAAAAGGAAAATAAGAGGGATTATATAACATACTAGATTGGTAATCAAGCTAGCAAATTCAGATTTAAACACAGATACCATCATCCTTTGGATTATTAACTAGTGATACGGTTGGTGGTAAGAAAGAGGAAAATAGGATGCCTCTGACGGGATTCGAACCCGCACTCCTTTCGTAAGCATAGGCTAGGGGGAACACGCTTCCCTACGGACTTTCACCGGCTAGGAATTTCACCTGCCTCAGCTTTTTTGCTTTTCGGTGCTTCTGAAACCCTTGCCTTGCGACCCGGTACCAACAATGTTTTCCGGCGCTCTTCCCTTCTATAGCTACAGAGGCATATTGATATATTTTATTATACAAAGAAAGCGAATAGAAGAAAATGTTTTGATCATCAAGAATAAAACTTATCCACCGTAGATTATTATGGGAGTAAGAAATGGATATATTGATAAACAAAAGAAAAAGAATAGTTGCTTGTCCTTGTTGTGAGTATAAAATGTTAGGTGAACGTAATGATTGGGAAATATGTGTTGTTTGTAAAAGGGAGGATGATTGTTTACAAGCGGATGAACCAGATTAGCTGGAGGGGCCAATCAAGAATCTTAAGAAAGGGGTAAAAGAATTTCTTGGAAATGGATGTATGCTTCAAAAAATTACTGCATTGGAAAAACCCTTCTTATTTTAAATATGAAAAGGATGTAAATTTTAGACCTTTATAAGAAGATATTTTTAGTCTTTTTCCAGTACTGAGGGGACTTATAACAGGCAAGAGATATACTGATTTGACAGAGGAATTAAAGCCTTTTAATATAGAAGACGGTATAATTTTAAAAGATTTTACTAATAAATGATAAATTTTCGATTTAAGTGATCGGATGATATAACTTGTTGAAACGAAAGGATCAAGTAGGAAGGGATATTTTTCGTTTTAATTATGAGACGAGAAGTTTAATCTTGGATCTATATGAAAGGAACTGAGTTTTATATGATAGATAATTTTTGGCGTGAATTACCACGGCCATTTTTTGTATTAGCCCCGATGGAAGATGTGACGGATGTTGTTTTTCGTCATGTAGTCAGTGAGGCGGCTAGACCTGATGTGTTTTTTACGGAGTTCACTAACACGGAGAGTTATTGTCATCCCGAGGGAACACAGAGTGTACGTGGACGTTTGACTTTTACAGAAGATGAACAGCCAATGGTTGCACATATTTGGGGAGACAAGCCTGAATATTTTCGACAAATGAGTATAGGCATGGCCAAGCTTGGTTTCAAGGGAATCGATATCAATATGGGCTGTCCTGTTCCTAATGTCGCAGCAAAAGGGAAGGGAAGCGGACTTATCCTCCGTCCAGAGGTTGCTGCGGAAATTGTGCAAGCAGCAAAAGCAGGCGGGCTGCCTGTCAGTGTTAAGACAAGACTTGGTTATACGGAGATAGAGGAATGGCAGGACTGGTTAACACATATCTTGGAACAAGATATCGCGAATCTTTCGATACATCTGCGTACAAGAAAAGAAATGAGTCAAGTGGATGCACATTGGGAATTGATTCCAGAAATCAAAAAACTTCGTGATCGTGTGGCACCAAATACACTCTTAACGATTAACGGTGATATTCCTGATCGTCAAACTGGGTTGGAGCTGGCTGAGAAATATGGAGTGGATGGTGTTATGATAGGGCGCGGTATTTTTAAAAATCCATTTGCCTTTGAAAAAGAACCGAAAGAGCATAGCAGTAAAGAACTGCTTGATCTATTACGATTACATCTGGATCTTCATGACAAATATTCACAGGAATTAGAAACACGATCTTTTAAAGCCCTTCACCGTTTTTTCAAGATTTATGTGAAAGGATTTAGAGGGGCAAGTGAATTGAGAAATCAATTGATGAGTACGCAATCTTCTGATGATGTCCGTGCTATGCTTGATGATTTCGAATCGAAGAATGCTGATGAGACAGGGATAGTAGGCTAATATAACTTAAACAATATATATTTTAAATAGTGAATTGGTTGGCATAAATCGGTAATAACCGAACTCTTGCCAGCCAATTTTTTGCATTTCTAGCACGAGAGTGGGTTTTCATTATGTAAAAATAGGTTAATTTTCAAAAAAATTGAAAATGAATATTTAATGTGATAATTTTGAATAGTATACATATATTTATTTTCCAGCTGTTTATGATAACTCAAGTCTTTAAGAGAGTTGAATAGATAAAAAATAGGGGGGAATTGTATGAAAAAGCTAATAGTTATCATCATAACCATATTAATAGAGGCAACACTTATTTATGTTGTGTCCAAGTTAATAGGATGGAGGTTTTCAGATTTAGTGTTAGTAGGGAGTGTACTTATCTTTGGTGTGTACTGGTTATTTGGTCTAAATATAAATCAAACAAATAATCTATTAAACGCAGGCAATAAAGGATGGACGGGAATGGAAACAGGAAGTGTTAAGATATTCACCTTAAAAGTGAATTCTGTGATTCTAGGACAGATTATTTTCATTATTCTATCCCTTATTTTAACAGTAGCTATTTATTTTCCTTATTTTTTCTAAGCGTATTATTCTGCAACAAATTTAGTGAATTTTATTAATAATTTCTTGCGATTTTATAGGAAGCAAATATTTTATAAATTAGTATGAATTTCATCCGGAAGTTTGAACTAGCTCAAATGCATGGAATATTTTAGGTGTTTTTTTCAAAAGGAAGCTCCTATCTATGGAACCGAAATCACTGGGGATTAAGATAAATATCTGTTATTTCCTAATACTCCTACTTTGTAATAAAATAACGTTCGTTTTTTGTGTGAAAAGCCTCTTGAAATGACAACAAAATAATATCTTTGCGAGAGGAAGAATCTTAAAAAGGAGTGGGTAAGTTGAAGTTTGGGAAAGCCATTGCGACCGGAAATACGGCAACTATTTATGTAAATGATAAAACGATTATGAAAGTGTATAAAGATTATCTTCCACCTGCCGAAGCGGAAATGGAAGCAAGGAAACAAAGGTTTGCTCACGCTTGTGGGTTACCTGTTCCAAAAGTATTAGATGTGACAATGGTAGAGAACAAACAAGTTTTGATAATGGAATATATAAAAGGAAATACATTGGGGGAGCTTCTCTTTAAAAACGAAAAGAAAGCTGAATATTATATGAGCTTGTCTATTGATATCCAACAACAGATTCACCAGCATGATGGAATAGCACTTGAGCCGATATCTTACAAATGGGGAAGACAAATAGCGGACTCTCAGATTCTAGACGAAGAAAGTAAATCCCTTCTTTTAAACAAACTGAAAACAATGCCGCAGGAAACAAGGCTTTGTCATGGGGATTTGCATTTATTCAATCTTGTAAAAGCTGAGGGCAGTGTTTGGATAATCGATTGGGTGGATGCAGGAGCAGGAGATTCTCGGGCAGATGTATGCAGAACTTATCTTCTCTATGCGGAAAATCATCAGGATCTAGCAGATTTATACTTGCATATATATTGCAGCAAGACAGGCTTAACGAAAGAAGACATCCTTCAATGGATTCCAATTGTGGCAGCGGCACGATTAAGTGAAAATGTCTCGGAAGAAAATTTAGATAAACTTTTACAAATAATTCATCATTATTTGTATTGAGAGAAATGAAACTAAATATCGTATTACTTCGTAATAATAAAGGAGATGTTAAAACAGAAGCAAAGATATAACAAAAAAGGAGCGTAATAACATGGAAAGCAAAGGCTGTGTAAAATGCGGTGGAACAGATATAGGAACAAAAGATGTGGCCATGACAGGAACGGGTTTATCCAAGTTAATGGATATCCAGCATAATACATTTACGGTTGTCTTTTGCAAGAAATGCGGGTACTCAGAGTTTTATAATAAACAAGCATCGAAAGGTTCTAATATTTTAGATTTATTTTTAGGATAAGTGGCACAAAATGTTAAACAAATAGAAAATTAGTTGAATTCTAGAGACCATATCAGTAAATCGGGTCTCTTTATTTTAGGGGCAGATAGGAAAGGAGGGGGAGAGATTATCAAGCTATATTAAATAAAATATAATTGTGAGTGAAAAAAATGTATCGATTATTCTATTTTGTTTCAGCCATACTTATGCTGTTATTAGGACTATCTTCTAGAAAGTTTAGTAATCATCTTCCTGATTTTATAAGCGTTCATGCAGGAGATATGATTTGGGCGATGATGGTTTACTTTGGGTTTCGGTTTCTTTTTATCAGAAATAGCCTCCTAGTTGCAGGAATACTGAGCATACTATTCAGTTTTGGAATCGAAGGCAGTCAATTATATCAAGCGGATTGGCTTAATCAGCTTCGGGATACAACAATTGGAGCGTTAATTCTAGGAAAGGGTTTCCTATTAATGGATTTAATACGCTATTCAGCAGGAATTTTACTGGCTTGTATAGTAGATACATTCTTTGTTTGGAGAAGTAAAAGAGGCTGATCTACAATTGATTTTTCTAGTAGTTATACCATCCTTATGGCCATTTCAGCTATAATGATAGGTATAAACTAAAAAAGCAGGAGTCGCTTTCAAAATGAACAAGACAATTGGAATATTAGCACATGTTGATGCGGGAAAAACTACTTTTTCAGAGCAGCTTCTATATCATACAAATAGTATAACTAAAAGAGGCCGTGTAGATCATAAAAATTCCTTTTTAGATAGTCATATAATTGAAAAGCAACGAGGGATTACGGTTTTTGCAGACCAAGGAATCATTGAACATGGAGATTCTACTTATTATTTAATTGATACTCCTGGACATATTGATTTTTCTCCAGAAATGGAAAGAGCGATTCAAGTAATGGACTTTGCTATTGTGATTATTAGTGCGGTAGAAGGGATTGAAGGGCATACCGAAACGGTGTGGAATCTATTAAGGAAGCATCAGATTCCTACATTTTTCTTTATTAATAAAACAGATCGGACAGGAGCGGATGCAGCGCGTGTTCTGGAAGAAATTCGTTCCCAATTTACGACAGATGTATATGATATTTCCTCTTTAGATAATAGCAGTATGTCGGAAGCGCAAATAGAATTTATTGCAGAGCGGGATGAAGAGCTCTTGGATTACTATATGGATAATGGCTATCAACCGATATTGTGGATGGAAAAAATCCAAGAAATGATTATTTCGTCGCGGCTCTTTCCTTGTGGATATGGTTCAGCACTTCAGGATATTGGGATAAAGGAATTTTTCGATCAGTTTCATCAATTAACAAAAACAATATATAGGAAGGATCAACCTTTTGCAGGAAGAGTATTTAAAATTCGTTACGAGCAAGGTGGAACAAGAATTACTTTTCTAAAAGCAATAAGTGGTACTCTGCATGTCAGAGATGAACTTCCATATGGAGATGTAATGGTAGAGAAAATTACGCAAATTCGTAAATATAATGGAAAACAATTTCAACAAGTAAATGAAGTCGGTGCCGGAGAAATTTTTGCTGTAACAGGTCTTACAGAGGCAATTGTGGGAGATGGAGTCGGAGCAATGCTTGAAAAAGCAGTATATGAATTGGTACCAACGCTTCGTTCAAAAGTGGTAGTTGAAGACGGAGTAAATAAAAAAGAGGTACTAAAGCTTTTTCGGATATTAGAAGCAGAGGATCCATCTCTTCAGATAACATGGGAGGAGAAACAGCAAGATATTCACTTACATGTGATGGGGAAAATACAGTTAGAGGTTCTTCAGGAGCTAGTATTAGAAAGATTTTCTTTAAATGTGCACTTTGGTCAACCGGAAATTTTGTATAAAGAAACAATTGAAACAGCTACTGTCGGATATGGACACTTTGAACCATTACGTCATTATGCGGAGGTACATCTCCGTATAGAGCCAGGAAAAAGAAATACAGGTATTACATTTGAGAGTAGATGCCATACAGATGACTTATCTATAGCAAATCAACATCTCATCTGCCAGCATCTTTTTGAGCGAGATCATCATGGGATTTTGACTGGTTCCCCCTTAACAGATATAAAAGTGACATTATTAACAGGGAGAGCCCATAATAAACATACACACGGCGGTGATTTTCGGGAAGCTACTTTTCGAGCATTGCGCCAAGGACTAGAAAAAGTACAGAACCGGTTATTAGAGCCTTATTATGCTTTCAAAATAAAAGTAGCTATCGAACAAATGGGCAGAGTGCTGGCTGATATTCAAATGGCCCATGGAGCATTTGATACGCCCGAAACAATAGATAATAAAGCAATTATTACCGGCAAGGCTCCCGTTGCCACATTTATGGAATACAGCACAATCTTAGCCTCTTTTACACAAGGAAAAGGTCAGCTTTCCTTTACCTTTGCGGGTTATTACCCTTGTCATAATGAACAAAAAGTGATTGCTGGACTAGACTATGATAAAAATGCTGATCCAGCATATACATCCTCGTCTATTTTCTGTGCGAAAGGCGCAGGATATACGGTTCCTTGGCAAGAAGCGGAAAAAATGATGCATTGTCTATAGAAAGGATGAACGATTGATGAAGATTCGCAAGCTTAGAGAAGGAGAAACTCCCCCTTTTGATTTATTATTATTAGCAGACCCATCTGAACATTTAATCAGAGAATATCTTAAAAAGGGCATTTGCTATATTGCGGAAGATAGGGATCAAACTATCGGTGTCTATGTTTTATTACCAATGGAAGAAGAAACAATAGAATTAATCAATCTTGCTGTGGGCGAAAGCTATCAAGGAATAGGCTTAGGGAAAAGGTTAGTTATGCACGCGATTGAAGAGGCGAGAAAATTAGGATATAACAAAATAGAAGTAGGGACTGGGAATAGCAGTATTTCACAACTTGCTCTCTATCAAAAATGCGGGTTTCGAATCGATCGAATTGAGAAAGATTTTTTTCTCCAGCACTATGAAGAGGAAATCTATGAAAATGGAATTCAGTGTATGGATATGATAAAGCTCAAACAGGATATATAATTCAATTTCGAAAAGGGTAAATATTAATAATTAACAGAATTATTACAAAGGTAACAAAGGGTCATTTTCCCTTCTAGACTTACAGAATGCTAGAAAATATGCGATATTTAATAGCTGGCTTGTAAACTAATTTTAAAAGTATTGACTTATTATTTTAATAGAATTGTAATTTAGAAGCCTCTTTCATGTGTTATAACAATAGAGAAAGGGGTTTTTAGATGCGTTCCTTAAAAAAACTAATGGCCATTTCGTTAAGTAGTGTCATCTTTTTGACATCAGCGATTATGGTACAAGCAGAAACGAGTCAAGAAACACTGAACAAGGCGAAAAATCAGTTGGATCAAAATCAGCAATTGATTAATGAAAAAGAAGCAGAAAAGCAAAAAACTTTAAAAGAGTTGGAAGCTGTTCAAGAGGATTTAAAATCTATTGAAACAGTAATGCAGCAAAATAAAGATAAAATAGCAAATCTGCAGGCGAAAATTGAAGAAACGCAACAACAAATAGAGAAAAAGAAAGAAGAAATTGTTGTTCTAGAAGATAAAGTATTGGCACGTAAAGACGTGATGAAAGATCGTCTCGTTTCCTTGCAGAATACAGACCAAACAAATGTTGTTTTAGAAGTGCTGTTTAATTCAAAGGACTTCGCTGACTTTATTAGTAGAGCAACAGCTATTTCGATGATTTTTGATGGTGATAAAGATATATTAGAGCAGCAGCAAGCTGATCTTCAGAAAATTGAAGAAGAAAAGGCAGCAATTGATCAGCAAGAAGAGGAATTAACAGGACAATATGATGAATTAGCGGCTACTCAAAATGAACTGCAGCAAAATGTTGCTCAAAGACAAGAGGCAGTAACGGCTGTACAGAAAAAATATGCTTCTGTTTCTAAAGAAGTAGAATTAGCTGAGAACCAGAAAAAAGCAGTACTTGATCAAATAAATGCAGCAGAGTCCGCATTGAAGAAAGAGCAAGAAGAAGCGAAGAAGAATGTCGTAAAGGTAAATAGTCCAGCTAAAAAAGCTGCTAGGGCATCGACTAACTCAAAACCTACTACGAGCAAATCACCTTCTAGTAAGTCTTCAAGCAGTAAAGATGTAATTTATGTAACCTCAACTGCTTATAGTCATCAAGATACAAAATCTGATTTTACGGCACTTGGATATAATATTAAAAAGAATAAGAATATGAAATTAATTGCAGTAGATCCAGCAGTCATTCCATTAGGTTCTAAAGTTTGGGTAGAAGGTTATGGAGAAGCTGTGGCAGGAGACACAGGCGGAGCAATTAAAGGACATAAAATAGACGTGTTAATGCCATCAACTAGCAAAGCAAAGGCTTGGGGACGGAAAACAGTCAAAATAAAAATCTTGAATTAATTTAATACTATTCTTCTTATTATAGACTCTCAGGTGTGAAGAGTCTTTTTTTTGCGAAAAAAAGAGGAATGCCTTTTATTTGGCACTCCTTCATACTATCTATTTTCAAGGGGGGACTTGAAAAAGAAATTTAATGACTATAGCTATATCATACCCATATATTATGAATAATATATGACAAAACTATCAATAAATCTTAAATAAATTGTTAAGATAAGATAAATGTATGAATATTAGCTAGTATCTCATATTGTGCATCTACTATTTTTTTAGTTTAGCCCAAGTATCGTCCAATGCTTTCATTGTTTCCTCGCGTGATTTTTGACTTCCTACATATGCTTGAAGACTAGCACCAAACTCCTGTCCAGCACCATCAGGATATTTCGTAAATTGCCATGTATATGTTCTGCCTTCCTGTGAGTATTTTTGAATCTCTGCGCCTAAGGGACCGATATCTTCAGCTGTGGCAGTGATTGTTTCAAATGCTGGAACATATTTGAAGTCCTTTACAATAGATTCTTTTGCGAAATCGGAAGTAACCATCCAGTTTAAGAAATCTAATGCTGCTTCTTTATCTTTTTCAGGAGCATCCTTATGAACAACCCAGTTTGTAGGCACATCCACCATTAGCTTATCCGATTTTTCCTTCTCATCACTTAATGGCATTGGGATAAAGCCTACCTCCAAGTTAGGAGAAATTTTATCAATCATCGGCTGAATCCAGTTTCCTTGCTGGATCATCGCAGCTTCACCTGTTGCAAAAAGAGTTACTTGGGTATTATAGTCTGTTGTTAATGGATTCTTATTACCATAATCAATGGTTAAATCCAGTAAATCAAAGTATTTGTCAAAATGCTCATTCCCTTCGATTTTTGCCGATCCGTCATTTAATCCTTTAATAAAGGCGTCGGCATCTTCTTGATAAGCAAAAGGAACATTTAGTCCATGGTTAGCTAAAACCCACCATTCACCATAACCAATCGAAAAAGGTGTAATTCCAGCAGCTTTTAACTTTTTAGCAGCTGCTTCTAGTTCAGAAAATGTTGTTGGTATTTCCGTAATACCTGCCTTTTTAAATAATGCTTTATTATAGGCAAATCCATATCCCTCCAGGTTAACTGGCTGGCCATAAATTTTTCCATCTACTGTCATGGGAACTAAGGCACTTTCATATGCGTCCTTTACCCATGGTTGATCTGACAAATCCTCTAATTTATCCAGCCAAGTTAAGGCCTCTTGATATCCACCATTTCCAAAAATATCAGGAGCTGTATTGGAGGCGAATTTTGCTTTTAAAGCAGCCGTTCCATCTGCTCCTCCACCGACTGTTTCAATATTAAAGGTTACATCTGGATGTTCCTTTGAGTATTGATCTGTCAATGCTTTTAATTGATCCGCAATTTCTACTTTTCCGTTAAACAAGTCCACCACTACTTTTTCTCCTTTGCTTGAAGAGGTGTTACTTGAGGCACCCTCATTTGAACAAGCACTTGCAAAGAGCAGAGAAGCAGATAAGATACCAGTTAATAAGGAATACCTTTTCATTTTGTTAAATTTCATTTGATTTCCTCCTGTTTATAGAAATAGCTTATTTATATGGAAGAGGTGGCTTTGTGAACACAGCCTCTTAGCTCCCTATTTAATAGATCCACTAGTAATCCCTTGTATAATATGCTTTTGCATCGAAAAGAAGAAGATTAACAGTGGGACAATTCCTATCATTAGTGCTGCTAGAGCGAGATCCCATTGCTTTGTGTATTGGCCAAAGAAGAAGAAAGTAGCAAGTGGTATTGTCCGCAGTTCTGGATTTTGTAAGACAAGTGATGGTAATAAGTAGTCATTCCATATCCAAAGACTATTTAAGATGATGATTGTTACGGTAATTGGTTTTAATAATGGAAAAACAATTCTCCAGAACACCCCAAAACGAGAGCAGCCATCCATAATAGCAGCTTCTTCTAGTTCAACTGGAATTCCTTTAATAAAACCATGATATAAAAAGATTGTCATCCCAGACCCAAAGCCTAAATACATAAATACTAGACCCCAAATACTATTAAGTAAGTGTAAACTTGAGGCTGTTTTAATAAGTGGAATCATAATAGATTGGAAAGGGATAATCATGGCAGCAACAAAGGCCATGAAAATAATCGTGCTAATTTTCTTTTTCGTCCGGACCAGCATATAAGCAGCCATCGAACAGAATACGACTAATACAATATTGCTAGCTATCGTTATAAGAAGAGAGTTGCTAAAAACCTTTAGGAAATTTAACTTTTCAAAAGCATTTAGATAGTTTCCAAATTCAAACGTACTCGGTAAGGAAGAGGTATTTGTTAGTATTTCTGAAAAAGGCTTGAGTGAATTAGAAATCACATAATAAAAGGGAATCAAGAATAATAAGCCTAGTATAATACCAAGCAGTTCCATTAAGAAAGTTTTGCTAGTATACCTGTTTTCCATCAAGATTCCACCTCTTTTCTCTTAGTAATTGTAACCTGTAAAATGGAGATGGCTGCTACAACAATAAAGAAGATAAGTGCTTTGGCTTCCCCAATTCCGTAGCGATTGTTAACAAAGGCTTCGGTATAAATATTAAGAGCCAGCATTTCCGTTGATTTAAAAGGACCTCCATTTGTTAACGAAAGGTTGGCGTCGAATATTTTAAAGGAAGATGCAGTTGTTAAGAATAAGCATATTGTCACAGCAGGAGCAACAAGTGGAACTTTAATATTTCGCAGCACTTGAAAGCGGTTTGCTCCATCCATTTTTGCTGCTTCAATTAGTTCTTTTGGAATGTTTTGCAATGCAGCTATATAAATGAGCATAATATATCCTGCTCCTTGCCATACGCTGACAATTACAATTCCCCAAAAGGCGGTATTTTTATCTCCTAACCATGCTAACTCAAATAGTGGTATCCCTGTAAGTTCTCCAATAGAAGCGAATCCTCTAATAAAGATAAATTGCCAGATAAAGCCGAGTAAGAGGCCGCCGAGTAGATTAGGCATAAAAAATACAGTACGTAATAGATTGCTAGATTTTAGTTTTTGAGTAACAAGCAGTGCTAGGCTAAAACCAATGGCGTTTGTCAAAATAATCGCTACAACAGTGTAAATAGCAGTCAGCTTAAAAGATTGGAGAAACTGTTTATCGTCTGTGAAGATATACTTAAAATTATCCAATCCAACCCACTTAATCTCTCCAGTTATGCCATTCCAATCGGTAAAGGAATAATAGATGCCAGAAAAAAATGGAACAAGCACCACAATTGTAAATGCAATAAAAACAGGACCTACAAATAGAGAAAATAAACCTGCTTCCTTCCAGTTCTTCTTCTTTTTTGTAGAGAGTGATTTTTTTCTCGTTACACTTGACTGGTGTACAGGGGGAGTTTCTATTTTTTCTATATTATTTGGATTATTCACTTTCTGCACCTCCTATTTTTATAATATAATGGTTATACCTTTTGGGTAACCGCTTACATTGACAAGAAAGGTGTAATATATTGACCACTCCTTATGTATTATTTTTATAAGGAATGGTTTGGAGAGGAGGAGAGAGAGATTAGAATAATGTCCACTTTAGGCGTATATCAAAAAAACGGAGTTTATTTAAGGCTTCTCGACCGAAAATGAAATGGGGTATTCGAAAAAAATTAATGATTTTCTTGCTTCTTGCTACTATTCTTCCTTTTGGAAGCAGTATCGTCCTTACCTATTTTCAAACCATTCATCATGTTAACAAGGAATCAGTTGCATACAATACAGAGTTAATGAAGAAGGGAAAGGAAGAGTTAGGTACGTACTTAGAGGATATTGCTTTAATGTCTACCGTATTATATCGTTATACTCCTTTCATGAATGTACTAACACAGGGAGTGGGAGAGAATAACAAGGAGAATATGGAAGAGGTACGTCGAGTGCTGGCATATGTGTACAATTCTCGTTCAGAAATAGAGCAAATGCATTTATATATTAATAAAGGGAGAGATTCTGTTACAAATTATCACTCGCGCATAAGTGGGAGAGGTGAAAATAAAAATATCTATTTTCATCCATATTATCGGAGATTAGAGGAAAGTGAAACAAACTATTCGCTTATCGAACCACCACATACGATATACAGTTATAATGGCTTATCGATTATTCCTAACTCTGAGAAATCAACTGTTCTATCCCTTCATAATAAGATTAGAAATGTGCCATCTAATGATATTTTGGGATTTATGTCTATTGATATAAATCTTTCAAAAATAGATGGGATTGTGAATAGGCTATATAAAGATAAGGAAGGTATTTCCATTATAAATGAAAATGGAACTGTAATTTACTCTTCCAATAAAGCTGTAATCGGCAAAAAAACAAAGGATAAATGGTTTTATAAAGTTCAAACAAATCCCCAACAAAATAACATAAAGTGGGAAAGTAAAGATTTTTCAGGGGTTATTTTTTATGAAAATATTGCTGTTCAGGATAATAATTGGTATATGGTAAAAAGTATCCCTTACTCTAGTCTTTATCAAGGTGCGAGGGCAACGGCATTTATGAATACGATGATTGCCTTAGTGGCTTTAATTATTGTATTAGTCATAACAATGATTATTTCCTTTAAGATTACTGCTCCAATTAAAGTTTTAATGGAAAATATGAAAAAGGTAGAGAAGGGGATTTTTGTGGCAAACTTTGAGGCGGGAGGAAATGATGAAATCGGAATGCTTGGTAGGCGTTTCAAATCGATGGTATTACAAATCAATAGATTAATAGACAAAGAATATAAACTGCAAATTGAGAATAAGTCAGCTCAATTAAAGGTATTGCAATCACAAATAAATCCCCATTTTCTATACAATAGTTTTCAGTCCATAGGCACACTTGCTCTAAAAATGAATGCAGTTCCTGTTTATACATTATTGACTTCTCTCTCGGATATGATGCGATACAGTATGGATATGAGAGAAGCTATGGTGCCGCTATCGAAAGAATTAAAACATACACAATCCTATCTGTCTCTTCAAAAACAGAGGTTTGAGGATGAGCTAAATATAATATTAATAATCGAACCGAGCACACATGAAATTGTTGTTCCGAAAATGCTGCTACAGCCAATTATTGAAAACTGCTTTAAACATGGTTTTAGTAATAAAATGGAGGGCGCAAGAATTACAATCCGTGCTTATACAGAGGATGATGATTTAGTAATTATTGTCGAGGATAATGGGATAGGAGTAAGCAGTGAAAGACTACAGACGATTCATAAAAAATTATATTATGAGGAACGAAGAAAGGAGGATAAAGAAAGAGAATCAATCGGATTAAATAATATTTACGATCGTTTGCAACTTTACTATGAGGGACAAGCAAGCTTTGTAATCGACAGTATCGAAAAGAAAGAGTTTACCGTAATGATTCGTATCCCAATAATTTCACATGAAGGAGTGAATGAAGATGAAGGCACTAATCGTTGATGATGAAAGGCATGTTCGTGAAGGAATTAAGCTTCTTGCTGATTGGTCAGGAAATGAAATTACAGACATTTACGAAGCAAGTAATGGAGAAGATGCTATTCAAATAATAGAAGCGGCAAATCCCGAAATTATTTTTTCTGATATGAAAATGCCAAAGGTCGACGGTACTCAGCTTTTAAAATGGATGGATGAGCATTACGCTCATGGGAAGACGATAGTAGTTACAGGTTATGATGATTATCATTACATGAGGAAGGCAATGCATTACGGAAGCTCAGACTATTTATTGAAGCCTATTAACCCTGAAATGCTGAATGATACATTAAGGAGGGTAGTGAACGAGTGGAAACAAGAGGAAGAGGAAAGGAAAAGGAAGCTTAATAGAACACAACTTATTAATAAAATGAAGCCAGCGTATCGTGATCACCAATTAACACAGATGTTAAATAATGATCCATTCGATAAACATGTCTTGGAGGAATTTCTTTTAACCAAAGCACAGGCCTATACAATCGGACTCTTACAAGTAAGTAATGGAATCGTGGAAGAATTTAAATGGGATAAAGATCTCACTCTTTTTACACTCTTGAATGTAATAAATGAGGAGCTTAGAAGCAATAATAAGGGAATTGCCTTTCATTATGTAACCGGAAGAGGAGAAATTGTCCTTCTTCTCTTAAGAAGGAAAGAGGAAGCGGTTGTCATCATGAGAGAAGTACATACTACTATCCTAAAGTTATTAGGAATCTCTTGTACTTTATCAATGGGATTAGAAGTTACTTCCGTTAACCAGTTGAATCTTTCTTATCAGTATGCTAAGTCTATTATGATGAATCGAGATGTTTTGGGGAATCAACAAGGAAAAATAATGACAGAGAAAAAAGAATATGAGATAAAAAGCTTAATGGGTTATTCAAGCTCGATAAAAATGGCCATTCAAACGGGAGAATTACATGCTTTTCAATCACTTATTGGGCAGATCCAAAAAGATATGATGAATAATCCACCATTATCATTAAGCCAGCTTTTGCATTTGGAGCATGAATATTTAATGATAAGTACAAGATGGTTTAAGGAGTTCAATCTCCCGATAAGAATTCCCTCCAATATTGAGGAGCGTATTTATTCATTTATGGACAAAGAGGGTATTTTTCAGTTGGAAGCATATAAAGCAAGGAAGAAAAAAGAAATAGCATTGTTTCTTCGACGAGTAAAAAGACAAAATGCCCGAAGATCGCAAAATGTTATTCACGAAATTGAAAAGTACATAAAAGCAAATTTTCATCGGGAGATTAAGCTTCAAGAAATATCGGAGCACTTTTACATCAGTAGAGAATATATTTCAAGAAAATTCAAACAAGAGTATCATGTCAATATTTCAGAGTATTTAGTTACCATCCGAATGAAAAAAGCTCAAGAATTATTGAAAAGCAGTAATTTGAAAGTTTATGATATTGCTAATATGATTGGATACCAAGATGATAAATATTTTCGCAAAGTATTTAAAAAAATCATAGGTGTTTCACCTAATGAATACCGTGAGATGGAAATAAGATAGAGTGAAAATGTATATTTGGGATTTTTTAGGTATTAGGAAACTAGATGAAAGGTGAATGCTTTGAACTACGATAAATTATTACATATTGAAACAGAAGAAATACAAGTAGGATTCCATAAGTCCTATCATTATCATCGATATGAACCAACTCCATATGAGCATTTGGAGCAATTATTTCGCGAATTTCCGCTTCGTGAGACAGATTATGTAGTTGATTTTGGATGTGGAAAAGGGCGTTTAAACTTTTATATTCATTATGTATTTCAGTCGACTGTAAAGGGAGTTGAAATCAATGAAGACTTTTATTATCAAGCGCTTCTTAATTTAGAACAATACGCAAAAAGCAGAAAGAAAAAGAAAGAAAAGATACATTTTTATTTAGGAAGAGCAGAGGATTTTTTGGTACAGCCAGAAGATAATTATTTCTATTTTTTTAATCCTTTTTCCTTGCCTATCTTTCAAAAAATTATTAGTAATATCGTGTACTCACTGGAACAAAATAGTCGCAAGGTCAACATTATTCTCTATTTTCCTTCAGATGAATATCGATTTTTTATGGATAACCATGCATTATTCAAAAAGAAAGGAGAGGTGAAAGTCGGGAATAGGACAGAAAAGGATACGTTTATCATTTATCAATCTCTTTATTAGGCATTGTTTCTTGCCCGTTAAATCTTTAAAGATTTAACGGGATTTAATTTATTTTAATTTTTTTGGGAGATAATACCATTAATGAAAGGATTGTCTAAAGTGAATTTTTCCTTTATATTCAATTTATACAAGTAGAAAGTCTTAGGTAAAAAGTTTTGAATAACATGCGTTAATCGAAAGCGAAAAAGAGATAATCAAGAGAAATCGCTTATTAGAATATTTTTAGAGGGGAAATTACTATTTTTACATTGCCTAATGCTGATTCAGTAACTTATTTACAAGTGGAATATTCTATTCCTATTATTCTATTATCGATCTTAATCGCATGTTTAGCATCTTATACGGCGCTTTCCATGAATGAGCGGATTGTTTATAATAGTTTTTTTCATCGATATATTTGGTTAGGATTAGCATCTATTACCATGGGGTTCGGAATTTGGTCTATGCATTTTATTGGGATGAGCGCCTCTATGCTCCCAGTAAATATGAAATATAATATTCCATTAACGATACTTTCAATAGTACCAGCTATTCTAGCTGCTTTTTTGGCTTTCAGCCTATCAAGCAAAGCTAGAAATTCTAGTAGATTAATTGTATTCGCGGGGATATTTATGGGGATTGGTATTAGTGCTATGCACTATATTGGAATGAGAGCAATGGTTATAGAGGCTAATTATGCCTATCATTTTGGCTATTTTACTTTATCTGTTGTTATTGCCGTGCTTGCTTCTTTTGCTTCCTTATTTATTTTTCTAAAGTTACAGCCATATATGAATAACTTTATTGTGAAATGTATTACCTCTCTTTTGATGGGAATTACGATATCAAGTATGCATTATACTGGAATGCATGCTGTCAGGTATTATGTGGATTCAGAAAGAGAACTTATTCATTCCCACGCAAATCATCTTAGTATAAAATCAATCATTCTCGGTATATCAATTGGTATGGCTATTCTTTTTTTATTTTCTTTTTTATCTAGCTTGCTGGATCGCTATGTCGACTATCGGTTAAATCATTTTGATGCATTAACGAAGCGCCCCAATCGCAGGCAGTTTGAAAAAGTGATAGGCTCTGCTACTTATTTAAGTGGGATAGCAATTCTTCATATTCATAATATAAATAAATGGAATAGTAAGTATGGCTACTATTTTGGTGATAAAATCATTATTTATATAGAAGAAGTGTGTAGGAAGCTAGTAGGCCATAATATAGAATTGTTCCGAATAGAAGGAAATCGTTTTGCGTTCTTAAGTAGGACAAATGAGGATCTAGAGAAATTAATTTTAGAACTTAATCGTCTAACAGCCATAATATCTAGTCCTGTAATAATTGATGATCAAATGATCAAGATAGAGACAGCTATTGCATTGTCTGTTAATGAGAAAAAGGTTTCTGCCAAACAAATATATTTAAATGCTGAAGCAGTTTTAACTCATTATTCGCTTCGCTATGAAAATGAAATAATAAAGTATGATTCAGGTAAACATAAGCGAACATTTGCTAATCATCTTGTGAGTGAGATAGAAGATGCCCTCATAAAAAAACAATTATACTTAGTGTATCAGCCTAAAGTAAATTTAAACTCAAAGGAAGTAGCAGGAGTGGAAGCTTTATTAAGATGGAAGCATCCTAGATATGGGGAGATTTCTCCAGGAGTTTTTATTCCTATTTTAGAAGCGTCTGACAAAATGTGGGAAGTTACTGACTGGATTATGGAAGAGATCTGCAAGCAAATGGCCAGATGGCAAAATCAAGATAGAAGCCTATCTGTGGCATTTAATATTCCTGGTCCTTATGTTACTTCTCGACGACTAATGAGAAACTTAAAAGCGTATGTAGAGAAATATAAGCTAAGTCCATCATTAATCGAGTTAGAGATTACTGAAACAAGCGCCGTCGGTAATATGGAAGGAGCAATTCAATCCGTGCAAGCTTATAGAAATGCAGGTTTTTCTGTTGCTCTTGACGATTTTGGTACTGGGGTATCATCTTTGTCCTATTTAAAAAGAATTCCAGTCAATACATTGAAAATAGATAAATCCTTTATTGATGAAGTTCCAGAATCGCAAAAAGATGGAGAAATTATTAAAGCTATTATTGCCTTGGCAAGTTCTTTGCATTTATGCATTGTGATAGAAGGGGTAGAAAGAGAAGAGCAGATTGAATATTTATCTACCATAAATAAATGGCCGATTATCCAAGGATATTATTATGCTAAACCGATGAATAATCTTGCTTTGGAAGAGTGGCTTTATATGTTTGAAGAAGAAAAAACAGGATAGAATTTTGAAAAATAAGATCATCCGCTTTTAAGTTAAAAGAAAGGATGATCCTTTTCTTTTCGTGGGATCTTTGAGATAAATAGAAATGATAAGTGAAATAGGGTGGTTGATTTATGTGACTATTCTGCAGATAATTTAATATCTTTAGAGAAGGCTCCTGTATTTTTTGATTTACAAGAATCATTTTCTAATTTAATAGTTGGTAAAATGGGGGCATTTTCCTTTCTAGTTTTAGCAAAGAAAGACTGATAAAATATGAAAGAGAAACAACAAAAGATCATAACTAAAAATAAGCTGTTTAGAACGAAATTCATTTATTCATCCTCCTTTTGATGGTGCTGATATGGTAACTATACCGTTTATTGATGAAGGCAGTATAAAGACAGAGTTAAGTTTAAATGGAGTCAGTGTAAAGATGAATAGCAAATAGATGAAAGAGGTGTTTTTATGTATTTATCCGTGCAAGAAACCGCAGAATTGCTGTCGATTTCAGAAATGAAAGTGAAAAACCTTATTTTACAAAATCAGATTAGGGCTATTTATGATGGGACGGATTATCTTATTAACAAGGAGCAATTTAATACGCATTTTAAGCAAGTGGAAAAATATAAAACGTTTGTAGAAGAAGTATTAAGTGAGCCAATTCCTGAGGATTTAGACATTAAAGATGAGGATTAGTGTTTTTTAGTTTGTTAATAATAAGGCTGACAAACAACTAAATAAGAAGGTAAAGACGAATCAATAAATTTAAATAAATGCCTTGCTGACATCTATTCGTAAGAGCGTGCCGTCGAGGTTTAAGAGCGTCTATTCTTATTGTAGGAGTGGAGTGTCCTTATCTCCGCTCCACTTCAATTTTTTCGAAAATAATTATAGCCCAGGGAAAAACGGAGTGAATCAGTTTGTAGATGATAACTAAAAACTATCTTTTTAAAGTGAATAAAAACCCAAACAATCATATGGTATCTCCGTATAATTATTCGGGTTATCATCGACCGGAAAACTTTATATGGTTATACTTCTAGCCATGAATGAGACCAATTTTCGATTTCTTTCATAATTGGTTCTAATGAACGCCCTTTTTCTGTTAGAGAATATTCAATTCTAACCGGCGTTTCAGGGTATACCTCTCGTACCACAATATCAGCTTGCTCTAAATCCTTTAATCTCTCCGATAAAAGTCTTCCGCTTATTCCAATGGAGGATTCTATAGAACAGAAACGTTGAGGACCGTTTAACAGCTGATAAATAATTAAACCAGTCCAGCGTTGGCTTAAAATACTCATTGCTTTTTCAAACCGTGGACAAATTGTTGAATGGTTCATCTTACATCCCCCCTCGTAATAATTATACAATAATTATTATTTTAAGTAAAAATATTATGAATCATAACTAGATTACTTTACAACTGTTGTTTATTAAAATAAAATTACTTACATAAAGTAAGTAAAAATGGAGGAAAAAGAATGACATTTCATAACGATTCAACTATTTATGCAAAATCAATAACTTTAAAAGTATCTAATCTAGAAAAGTCTCTTTTGTTCTATACGAAAATAATTGGTTTTTCAGTTGCGAGTCAAGATAAAAGGACTGCATCTTTACGTGCAGGAACAGGGGAACCTTTTTTATTTTTAGAAGAATTAAAAGAAATCGAGCCTAAAACAGTACGAACAACAGGACTCTATCATTTTGCTATCTTGGTGCCATCAAGAGAGGAGCTAGGAATTATATTGAACCATTTGCTAGAAACAGGTTATCCATTACAAGGAGCTTCTGATCATTATGTTAGTGAAGCGATCTATCTAGCAGATCCAGATGGAAATGGGATTGAAATCTATCGAGATAGAAAGGCGACAGAGTGGGAGTGGGAAGATGGATTTGTGAAAATGGATACAGCCTATATGGATACAAAAGGAGTGCTTGCATCTGCAGGAAATCGCCAATGGAAAGGTCTTCCCGAGCAAACTATCCTTGGTCATATTCATTTACATGTTGCGGATTTAACAGATACGGTTGATTTTTATGTAAAAGGATTAGGCTTTGATGTCGTTCAAAAATATGGTTCACAAGCGTTCTTTCTTTCAACAGCACAATATCACCATCATATCGGCTTAAATATTTGGAATGGAATGGGGGCACCTGCTCCAGAAAAGAATCATGTTGGTTTAGCTTATTTTGATTTGAGTATACCTGATCACGAAAAACTAGAAGAAATTAAGCATAGAATTGTACAGCTAGGGGCATTAATTATCGAAAAAGAGGGTAAATGGTATACATGGGATCCCTCTGGAAATATGATTCATTTAACAGTTTTTTGAATATATAAAGCACTGCTTAATTTCTATTTTCTTATTAAACTTTAAATTAGAGTACATCATTTCCAAGTTGGACTATAATCAACATTTATTAGGAGTGATGCATTAGTTGTACTATAATCAAGGTGTATATCAATATTTCATCGACAATTCAGAAAGATTAACAGAAGAATGGTATAATGATTTGACAAAAAATGATCCAAAAGGTGTGTACGCAGCAACTGATCCATATGCGATTGAGACAATGAAAAAGCAAAACAATGATTTTCATCTTCGTCTTGCAGGTCTCTTTATTAAAGATAGGGAAGAGTTCCTTGAAGACATTAAGGAATGGATTTTTAAAATTGCAACCGATCAGGGGCAATTAGATACACCAATTCATTTTATTATTCGTGAATTTATTCGAACGAGGGAGCAATATTTTCAGTTGATTGAAGAATACGCGGCCAAACATCATGTCGAGCAGTCACGCGTCATTGAATGGAGCCATTCTGTTGTAAAGGTTCTCGATAAAATTATCTTGAAATATACTGAGGAACATCATAATTATTCCAATAGGCAGCTTATAGCACAACAGGATATGATTAATGAATTAAGTTCACCAGTCATTTCTTTAAGTAAATCAAGTGCACTCTTGCCTCTTGTTGGAGATATTGATACAGCGCGTGCTGCTTCTATATTAGAAAATACGATTAAGCAATGTGAAGAGAAGAAAGTATCCAGATTATTTATTGATTTATCTGGTGTAATTATTATTGATACAATGGTTGCCCATCAGATATTCCAATTGATTCATGGTTTAAGCTTAATTGGAGTGAATACGACATTATCAGGTATTCGCCCAGAAATAGCAACAACCGCAATACAGTTAGGATTACCCTTCGCGGATATTTCAATCGCTTCCACGCTTTCTAAAGCAATTGAGCAAGATGGCAACTTTGAAAAGTAAGTAAATTATGAATCAGTGAAAGGGACAAGTACTGTATATAAGGAGCCGCCAACTTCTGTTGTCCAAAATTTGTGTCCACTTGTATGCAGGTTATCATATGGAGAGACAAGCAACATGTATCTTATTATTATCGGCTTGTATATTGGTAGAAGAATTTTACGCCAGGATTACCTTGCTGGCTCACATTAAATGCCAGCTCGTCGTAAAAGGGTTTACCTGACGTACTTGATCTCTTTCAGCGATTTAGAATGTAGAGAATGTATATATTATTCTAAGTTAATGTCAATCATTTTTGCTTTTCCTAACAGGTTATCTTGTTCTGTATAGGTATCGCTTGTACTTAACTGGACTTTATTAACGGCAGAATTTTCTAAGATAAAGCCTATATTTCCTTTTTTTCGTTCTCCTGGATTTAATTCTCCATTAAGCTCTTCTAAGTAGATATCCTTTTCCCATGTAATCATTTCATCCTTATCTGTTTGGATGAAAGCAATTGGAGAGAACTTCCTAATTTCGTCCGATAGGTTTTCAAGTTCCACAGAAAACTTGATGAAAGTGAATTGTTCTTCATGTGTATAAGTATGATAAAAGTCTATTAAGCTATATGCTGGTCGATAAGCGATAAGTTTGATGTCTTTGACTGTTAGTCTTACGGAATCAACCTGAACTTCCTTGGCTTCTTTAGAAATGGCTTTTAATGTTGCTTCTCCTTTTCTATCGCGATAAAAGTCACCAGCAGCTAGTAAAGCGGCATCATCAATTACTTGCGGATTGGGAGTATAAATATCCGTTGAAACAGTTTTTCTATCTGCAGCTAGCGTGCTCGTTTCTCTTTTCTTTAAATCGTTATTCTTTGTATTAGTATTAGTTTCTTTGCTGCTACAGCCGGCTAGTAAAAGGAAGGTTAATAAATAGATAATATTTTGTCTCAATGGCGTTCCTCCTGATGGAAAAGCTCCCCTCGCGAAAATAGAGGGAAGCACTTCTTTTATTAAAGTAAAGAAAGTACAGGTTAATAGATGGAAGCAGTCCCCGTGTTTCCTATATCTCAGGAAATGTCGCACCAGCCCCGACGCTCCTAAACAGGTACCCTCCGCCATTCTATTTATCCGTTATTTTTATTTTTGCGTTTAGTAGGTTGAAGATAATTTTTGCATGATCTGTATTGTCCTTTTGTCCTGTAAAAAGGTTGCTAGAAGGTCCGTAGGCATAGACAGGAACGTCTTCACCTGTGTGTCCTCCAGTTGTCCAGCCTGTATTGGTTCGTTTATTGAAGATATCTTCAATAGCATTGTCGATAGTAGTGAGGTCCTTTGTATCAGCAGCCTTTTGAACGGTCTGAATTTCCTCTGAAGTTAGGGATAACTGAATATTATCTTTTAAGGTAGATTTTACATTCGCGCCATTTACAATTAATTCTGCCATAAAATCAGGTGTTTTCTTTGCTGCTTTGATTGGCTCGCCATACCAATTATAATCCCCATTAGCTGCAATAGAGAATCCGCCAGTTGAATGGTCTGCTGTAGCAACAACTAAAGTATTTTTATCCTTTTTAGCAAAATCAATTGCTGCTTTATATGCCTTTTCAAAATCCTCCATCTCACTCATTGCAGCGACAATGTCGTTATCATGGCCCGCCCAGTCAATTTGACTACCTTCCACCATAAGGAAAAATCCTTTCTTATTTTTGTTTAAACTATTGATAGCAGTTTTTGTCATTTCCTCTAACGAAGGTGTATCTTTATCTCTATCTATCATTTTCGGCATTCCTGCTTCCGCAAATAGACCAAGCAATTGTGTATCTTTATTCTTCAGTAAATCTTTACGATTCGTTACATAATTGTAGCCAGCCTTCTTAAATTCCTTCGTTAAGTCTCTATCCTGGCGAACGAAAAGGTCTGTCCCACCACCTAGAAGAATATCCACTTTATGCTTACCATTTATCATCTCATCAAAATAATCATCTGCAATGGCATTCATGTTTTTACGATTAATATCATGTGATCCAAAAGATGCTGGGGTTGCATGGGTAATTTCAGAAGTGGCAACAAGACCTGTGGATTTGCCTTTTTCTTTTGCAGCTTCTAAGACGGTTTTCACTTCCGAATGATCATTGTCTACAGCAATAGCATTATTGTATGTTTTAATACCAGCAGACATTGCGGTTGCGGCTGATGCAGAGTCTGTGACATTTTGTTCGGGATCTTCTGGATATGTCATTTGCTGTCCTACTAAATAAGGATCAAAATATGTGCTTTCTGCCGTTTTGGTTTTCGGATTATCTTTTAAATAGCGATATGCGGAAGTGTAAGAAACACCCATTCCATCTCCTATCAGAAAGATAACATTTTTCGGTTTTCCGTTATTGTTTCCATTTTTTTTTGCTTCTGCATCTGTTCCTGTTAATACAGTTGCTAATCCAGCAACTGTTAGAGAAGAGATTACAGCGATTGGCAGCACCTTTTTTTTCCATGATTTTAAGTTCAAATTTTTCCCCTCCATTATTTAGGCTCGCTTTATTATCATGGAAAAAAGTTAAGCTTGTTTTACAGTAGTTTAGAAAAAAAGTAAAAAAAACTAGGATAAATGTACCCTAGTTCGATAGTAATGATAGAGGTCGTTTGCCTATGGAAAAGGAAAAAGAGGTTTTTACTTTAATGCAAAATTTTTATCGAGTGCATAGGAAACGGCTGCTTGAGCATGTAAAAATGTTGTATCAAATAGCGGAATAGAACTGTCTTCTTGTTTTATAAGTAAGGGAATCTCTGTACATCCTAAAATTATCCCTTCAGCGCCTTGTGCTTGAAGTTTGTCTATAATACGCAAATAGATAGCCTTTGATTCTGGAAGGATTATCCCTTTGCATAATTCATCGAATATAATTTGATGAACTGCTTCTCTATCCTCTTTGTCAGGAATAATTGTTTCAATCTCTTGTTGTAAAAGTGCTTCTTTATAAAAGGACTGCTCCATTGTAAACATCGTTCCTAATAAGCCGACTTTTTTTAAGGTAGCTTTTTTTATTTCATATCCAGTAACATCTGCGATATGAAGTAATGGAATAGTGATAGCTGCTTGTACTTCTTTTGCCATTTTATGCATAGTATTGGTACAGATAATTACGATATCAGCACCGCCCGCTTCCAGTGTTTTAGCGGCATTTATCATTAATACAGTGGCCTCATCCCAATGTCCAGCTTTTTGCAGAGCAACAATTTCTTCAAAGTCAAAGGAATATAGAAGCGATTTAGCAGAATGTAATCCACCCATTTGTTCTTTTACGAATGTATTTATATAGCGATAATAATCAGCTGTTGATTCCCAGCTTAACCCGCCAATTAGTCCAATTGTTTTCATTAGATACTCCTTTATGTCCATTTTTTCACATCATAACATGGTATACTGGTATAGAATAGAGCCAGTAATTATATACTTTTATAGTACCAGTTTGTTTTTTAGGAGGATTCTGCATGATCTTTATTACGATTGACCGATCCAGTTCTATTTCTTTAACACAGCAAATTTATGATCAAGTTCGTAATGGAATATTGGAAAAGCAATTAAAAGAGGGAGATAGACTAGCTTCCTCAAGAGAATTAGCAAGCTCTATTGGAGTTTCGCGAAATATTGTGCTGGAGGCGTACGAGCGTTTAATTGCAGAAGGCTATTTAGAAGTAAGACCAAAGTCAGGGACTTTTGTAGCAAGAGGGACTTCTCTTTCGTTTACAGAAAATACAAGAAGAAAAGAAACTCCTAAAAAAATCGATGCGAATAAAAAGAGGTATATTGATTTTAAAGCAGGGAATCCAGCAATCGATTATTTTCCAAGGAAGAAATGGGCACAATTAACAAAGGAAATTTGTTTGCATTCTTCGGAAGCAGTCTTTGGATATGGAGAGGCCTCTGGAATGAAAGAATTAAAGAATGCCCTTGTTGACTATTTAAAAAGAGTTAGAGGGGTGCAATGCAGGGCAGAGCAAATTTTTATTACATCGGGTGCTACTCAAGGATTGAAGCTAATCACAGAAATGCTTGGGAGAGGAAATAAAACGATAGCAGTTGAGGATCCTGTGACAGATGAAATGAGAAATATTTTTACTTTTAGCAATGGACAAATCATTCCTGTTCCTGTAGATGAGAATGGGATTGATCCAAGTGGATTACCAAAACAATCCCCCAGTTTTGTCTTTGTTATTCCTTCCCATCAATTTCCTTTAGGGGGTATTCTTTCTATTCAAAGAAGGCTGCAATTAATCGAGTATGCGAAAAAGATGGATTGCTATATTGTAGAAGATGATTATGACAGTGAATTTACCTATGAGGGGGCTCCTGTACCGTCTATCCAAGGAATAGCACCTAACCACGTTATATATGTAGGAACTTTTAGCAAAATTCTTTCACCAGGCTTACGGATAGGATATGTAATTTTACCAGAGGAATTAATAAGTGATTTTGAACAGCTTAAGTGGTTTTCAGACAGACATACTTCCTCTCTGGAACAATTAGTATTAGCCCGTTTTATCAGGGAAGGCTATCTAGATCGGCATGTTCGCAAAATGAAAAAAATATATAAAGAAAAACGGGAACGGTTAGTCTTAGCTATTCAGCAAAATTTTGAATATGCTACCATCATTGGTAAATCGGCAGGAATGCATTTAGTTGTCGAAATTCCAGATACAGATTTTCATTCCACCTTCATACATAAAATCGAGGAAAATGGAGTAAAGGTATATCCGATTGAACAGTATAGTTTAGTTAAAGGAAAGCATAAGAGTAGAATTGTAATGGGTTATGGTGGATTATCCCTCGACCAGATTGAAAAAGGCGTCCGATTATTGCGAGAAATCCTTGATACAGAAAAATAGTCTTTTTAATGGAAAAACTATCTGAAATTCATTTTTTTTTAATATGATATATGTAAATATAGTTTATATCAGTAAAATTAATATCCTAAGGAGTATGTAGATATGAATAAATCAAGAAAAAGCATCTTTTCAAAAAAGTGGTTAATCATACTTTTTGGGGTACTCATTATTCTCTTATTTATCCCGACCCCTTATTATTTAAATCAACCAGGCTCAATTGAAGCACTTGCATCAAAAGTGACCGTAGAGAATGGTACGAAGTCTGAAAAGGGAAGTCTGAATCTAACAACAGTTTATTCGATTAAAGCAAATAACCCCTATATCTATCTATACGGATTGGTCGCACCACATACGGAAATCCGAAAGGAAGAAGAGGTTAAGGGGAATTTAAGTGATGATGAGTACAATAAGCTGCTGCTTCATATGATGGATACATCAAAGCAAAATGCGATTATCGCTAGTCTGCATGCAGCAGGGAAAAAGGTAGAGTTTACTTATAACGGTATTTTCGTTGCTCAAGTATTAGATAACTCTAAGGCAAAATCAATTATTCAAGTCGGAGATATTATTAAAAAAGTGGATGGAAAGGCATTTACTAAAAGCGAGAAGTTAATTGCTTATTTAAAAGAAAAGCAAGCAGGAGATATAGTCCACCTTGAATTTTTACATGGCAAGAAAAAGAAAGAAGCTGATGTAGAAGTAATTGAATTAGACAAAAAGACAGGGCAGGTTGGTATTGGGATTGCTCCAGAAGATAATATGACGATCCACCCTTCTATTGATGTAAAAATTAATAGTGAAAATATTGGAGGGCCTTCCGCCGGATTTATGTTTTCATTAGAAGTCTATAATCAAATTGTCAAAGAAGATTTAACAAGAGGCTACAAAATAGCCGGTACCGGAACGATGGATGCCGAAGGAAATGTGGGGCAAATTGGTGGAATCAAGCATAAAATCGTTGCGGCACATAAAGAAGATGTGGATATATTCTTCTATCCACGCGATATAACAGAATATGATACGAATGAAAAGGAAATTAAAGAACAAGTAAAAGAAGAGGGATATACCGATATTAAGATAGTTCCTGTTAGTACGTTAAAAGAGGCAATTGAGTATTTAGAAAAGCTACCAGAGAAGAAATAAATTTATGGGTTATTAGAAATCTCCTTACATAGTAGGGAGATTTTTCTTTATTTTTATAAGAAAGGAGACAGGGAGATTCCTGTAAAATTCTAGCGTTTAGAAAAGCCTGAAATGGGAAAGTTATATATAAGAAATGAAAAGCACGTATAGTCGGTAAAACGGCATTTATAAGGAGGTTCACGATGTCAGAATTTTTCAGTGGTTTTTTTAATATTCTTTATGGAGCTTTCGGAGTTCCTCTACTTTTAATCGTTCTCATTATTCTTGTTATCGTTGTTTCACAAAGAAGACGAAAAAAGAAAATGAAGCAAGAAGACTGGATGGGGCATTCGTCAGTAGAGAAAATCGAAAAAGATAATAAAAAGAAGTAGCAAAGCATTTTCCTTCCTTTAGATGAAAAAAATTTTGGCCATAAAATTCAAGTATAAGAAGAACCTGAACAATTATCCTTTTTTACATCTGGATACTTGTTCAGGTTTTGTAGGTTGTTTTGTAAAGTTTGATGCCAAAAAAGGCTGTTATCAATATCAATAAAGCTAGAAACTGAACTCACTGAATATTAAATCTTTAAGACCTTTTATCCGATGTTTGCTCACTGGTAAAGTTTCTTCAGAATCAATTAGAACCAGATTATATGAATTCATAAATTCATCTTTTTGAATTTTTTTAACTCTTTCTAGGTTGACTAAATAGGATTTATGGATACGATAAAATCCGTGCTTTGCTAATTTTGCTTCAAGAACTTCAAGTTTCTCATTACTTTCAATAAGTTCTCCGGTTGTAAGATGTATTGTGGTTTTTCGAATGGTTTTACCAATAAAGTTAATCTCATCCTTTTTAATTAATAAGTACCCAGTTGATGTCTTAACCCCTACCCGAAGGTCGTCTTTATTTACATAATTAACTCGCGTTAGTGTTTGGAATAATCTAAATACATCAACAGGCTTTACTATATAATCTAAGGGATAAAAATTATATGCATCCAATGCAAAGGATTTGTGATTACTGATGAAAACAATTTTTATATTTTTGTAATACTGATTGATATGTTCTGCTAGTTTAAATCCAGATTGAGATGCAATTTCTATATCTAATAATGCAATATCTACTTTATTCTCATTTAAAAAAATTGGAAGAGAATCACCATTTGTAGAGGTATATACTAAATTATATGGTGATTCTTTAAAAATATCTTTATATAGTTCTAATTGTATCGGGTCATCGTCTATAGCTATGATACTTAATTTAGACATTTTTATTCAGAATCATTCTTTTTGTCTTTACTAGGAAGTTCAGGTTCGTATGTAAACCAATACGATGCTAGAGTACCCTTTGAGGCCATAAAACCAACCTTACCTATAATTTTTGCTAGTACTTTCGTAAATAAGTTCATAAATAATCCACCTTTCTTGTAGTTTTTTTATCTAACCAATCGGTCATGTCATGATGCCATTCTGTAAGTGAAATCGATTGGAAGAGAACAGATAGCCAAATACTTGAGATAATACTTGATTTACCTATAGGTAATAATATCGTGAGGATGAACAGTGTTGTAATAAAAAATAATGAAATATGTTTGAATAACATTTTCTTATTGTCATTAAATAAAGCTCTAGTTTTATGTAAGACAGGAGCTTTTTTATTATAAATAAACATAGAAATTAAATAAATTATAAGGACAGCGATCATATTAAGAGCTAGAAAATGCTTGGTTGCTATCGAAAGTATAAGGATTAAAATAGTACTGTAGACCACACATTTTAAATAACTTTTAAAGTGTGCTCCTCCCCCAAAAGTTCTAAGAAAAGCTCCTGTAAAAAGAGATACGGTGGCTTCAATAAAAACTCCAAATAAAACCGATAGTATTAGAATAACTGAAATTTGAATAGTTAATGAGATTATCCACTCTAGTCCGTATCGTATATACTCTTTATTATCTCTGTATTCTGGGGCATGTTTAATAACAAAATTAGTTACTTCATTACTAATTATATTAGGATTAACCATAAATTATTTCCTTTCTTTAGGTGGTATGAGGACAAACATACTTAAAGTTCGATTATTAAGTTCTGGATATATGTATCCGTTATATCTCTCTAAAGTCATCATAATATTGCTTAGTCCTAATCCATTTTCATAAGTAGTTTTTGTACTATAACCATCTTGAAATATGTTTTCCAAATCTAGCAGCTCTGGATTCACTTCATTTAACACTTCGACTATTAAATACTGATTTTTGTAAAATTTAATGACTATTTCTCTAGAAGCTGTTTCGTTTGATTTTATAAATTCATATGCATTAGAAATTAAGTTTCCGATAACATTGTTAAATTCATAAACTGGCATAGGAATGAGTTCAAATGTATCGGAGATAAAAATATTAAAATTAATACCGTCTTTTTTTAAAATCTGTTTGTATTGAATAAGTAAACCGGCTATTGACATGTAATGTAAAGGTAGAGTTTCAGAAGTTGTCTGAAACTCTTCCGTGAGTTCACTCAGATAAGCTTTTAAATCATTTATTCTATTTAGATGGACTAGAGAATTGATAGTGTTAAGTTGAAAGATAAAGTCATGCCTTTGTGCTCGTATACTTCTTAGATAAAATTTAGCACTTTTCTCTTGCTCAGTTAATAATTTTTTTTCTGCTTTAATAGTGTTTAGATAAACTAAGTACCTTGTAAGGTAAATAAATGCAATACTCGAGATAATTATTAAATAAGCAGAGGTAATCGATATACCGTCATCTTGAATGACTTTAATTACAATTAACATGAATAACACAACAAATAGGGGGAAAATCCACCAAAACTTTGGGGTCTTAGCATGAGAAATGTCCTGGTTAGGTATAAGACTCCTCCTAAATGCTCTTAGAAATAATAATAGTAGAGTTAATAATGAACCGTTAACTAATCCAGAGATAAATCGTATTTGATTAAATGTTGAAGAGCCTGCAAAAAGTAGATCAAAAATAATAATATTTATCAATTGTACAATCAGTAGAAGAGTCATACTTAATAATAGGGATAATATTGAAAAAGTGAATTTCACTTTATATAGCTTGGATATAAGAATAGCCAGAATTACTACAGCTAAAGGCAATTTAATAAAGGGATAACTTAGTGATAGTGTTAAAAATATGGCTGTTCCTAGACTTATAGAAAATAAATAAAGTATTTGTATTTTACTAAAATGAAATTTATTTAATAATTGTAGGGTTATTAAAAGCATTGGGATTGTTTCAAACAGAGCTCCAATAAAATCAATAAAAATCAATGTCTTCTTACACTCCTATAATTAAGTATATAAAAGTTGGAAAAATTAGAAATCAAATAGCGAAAGTATTCGAGCCTATTTTTTATGATAATTCAAACAATTAAGCGTTTCCCATTTTACATATTACCCTTTTATGTACTCTAAATGTCCTAATATGCAGCTTTTTATCCCTTTTATAATTTTCGAGGTATTTATAAACCTGTTTCATTTTATAATGGAAAATATAGGATAAAAGGGTGGTGGTTTAAATACTAAAATACATTTCTATTTATTACGGAATAAAGAAAATTAAAAAAGTAAGGAACAAATAACCTCTGAAAAAAGGTTATATGGATTGGATTTATTTTCCTATTCTCTAAATAACAATGTAACATCAAATTTAAAATAAATCAATTTTTTTACACAAATAGTAAATAATGTTCTCGGATACTTGATGACCTTATGTAAATATATTAGTACTGTTATAATCCATATGATTCCCAGGAATTAATTACTGATAATTAATTCTTAATATTCTGATATTAGGATACAGTGTTAAGTTTAGTACCTTTTAATACACAGATAGTATTAAATAAATTATAAACGCTGGTGATAAATTATGAATGCACAGTTTAAAAAAGGTGTACTAGAATTAATAGTCTTAATAATAATAAACAAAGAGGATGAATACGGTTATTCACTAATAAAGAAGATCTCGAATAAGATTGTTATATCGGAAGGTACTGTTTATCCGATTTTAAGAAGATTAGTTAAAGAAAAGTATGTCACGACATATCATGAAGAATCAAAAGAAGGACCATTTAGGAAATACTACAGAATTACAAAGGAAGGTATAGCTAAACTTGAATCCTTAAAGATGGAATGGAATGAGTTTTTCCTAACAATAAATCGTTTTGTCGAGGAGAATGATAAACTTGAACAAAAATAATTTTTTGAAACTACTCAAAAATAGTTTGAAGTTTATGTCTGAAAAAGAAAAGAAAGATATATTAGAAGAGTATAGCATGCATTTTACGGAGGGATTAAGTGAAAATAAAAGTGAAGAGGAAATTTCTAAAGAATTAGGTAATCCTGAAGAAATCGCTAAGGAATTAAACGCTGTTTATGCGATTAATAAGGTCGAAGAAAAGAAAAGTATAAGAAGTATGCTTACAGCAATGATGTCCATAATGGGTTTAAGTTTAATGAATTGCATTATTATTATAGTGAGTTTATTCTTTATGTTATTATTAACGCCATTTATATTGGCTTATGTCATTGGTGTGCCTATAATGATCCTATCTCCCATAATTTTAATCGTAATGGGATTTGTAGATGGTTCTACCATTGGACTTGGGGAAATTCTCGAGTCTATAAAAGGAGTTATTATAGGAGCCATTTTAGCCATCCTAGGGTATTATATAGGGAAGTCATTTATTAAATTATTTATTAAATATCTAAAATGGAACGCATCAATAGCAAGGGGGAAAAATGGATTATGAAAAAAATTTTTTTTAGTATCCTATTTCTCTTTATATTAAGCGCGTGTTCAAATGAAGAAAATATTGGCACCTCTGAAAACCAAATACCCGATACAAAGAATGTAGAAATCCCTAGTATTATTTTTTCTTCTGACAAACAAAACAGTGTAATTGATGAAAAGGAAATGAAATCAAGTATAAAAACGTACCTAGACACTTATGAAGCATTACAGCTTGCTAGCTATCCATTTGAAGAAATGATCGATGAAGAAAAGGAATTGACTAAAAGTGAATTGGAGAAATTAGACCAAATTTACAGACTAACAAAAGAAAATGATGAAAATTTCTCTAATTATATTTCACAAAATACATTACCTGAAGGGTATCTAGAGGAGTCTGAAAGAATTAGCAGATATATTACAGGTGTAAATGAGATTATTTACGAAATAGATACAATGCTTAATCAACTTACAGACGACATAGAGAAAGAAGTTATTCCGACAGTAAACTTTGATTTAATAAATAAAAAAAGTGATGTAGTGAATGGAAGAGAACAGAAAAAAATAGAAGAGTTTCTCGAGAGGGAGAATATTGATACTAAAGCATTTGGGAAGAATTCACAAGGAAAAACAGAATAATTTTATAGATATAAAAAAGATGTACCGAATTTATTTTCAGGTACATCCTTTTTTGTATGAGAAGTATTCCAGCTTAAGATTAACCTCGATATTTATACGGTAATTCTAAAGGGAAATGCGTGTAATAGCCGGGTTTTTTAGATGTTCTAGAATGTGTGCTGCTGGGACTCAGTCTAGTTATTTCTTATTTACTATTATATATAGAATGATATTATCCTTAAAACATTACTATGAAAATAAAATATTGAATCTCTTATATTTTGGTAGTATTGTTTTTTTATACCAGTCAAAGGAATGAAGAATAATGTTTAAAGTATCTATGAATGAAAATCAAATAATGAACACAGGAATATTGAAAATAAAACAAAATAAAAACAAATTTATAAGTAATGCTTCACTAATTATGGGATTGAAATATCCATTAGTTTGTACTGCTGCACATTGTGTTTTTGATTGGTATAAGCAAACAAATGCGAATGAGATAACCTTTATAACTTATGATAACCACGAATATGAAGTGGAGGAAATCTACGTCAGTAAGGAGTGGGTTCAAAATGGAATAGTAGATTATGATACTGCTTTTCTCACTTTAAAAGAACCGCCTTTAGAAACAGACAATATAATTAAACCTATATTTAATAACACCTCGAAAAAACAGCATGCATTAATACCTTACATACAGAAAAAATTTCTCCGGAAAAATAAAATCGAAATAATAGAAAACATAACATTTGAGGACTATATACACAATTCATCCTTGTTAGGAGTAAAAGGAAAAGCGGGAGTAGGTAGCTCAGGCAGCCCTTGGCTGTTAGAAAAAGATCGTGATTACTTCCAATTTTCAAATACAAGTTTATCTTTTAATAGTGTTAAAGATATAGTGTGGGGCCCTTATTGGGGGGAACACATAGAAAATTTATATCTACATGCCAATAAAAAAGGGAACAACTTAGAAAGTATTAAAACCTATAAATTATAAAACTAGAAAGGAGGTGTGACTATGTCTAGAACGGATGTTTTATCTCTGCAAAGTTTAAGATATAAAAAGAACGATGAGCCGCCAATTGGTTCAAATGTCAGCGTTAACTGCAAAACACATAGTGGTTTAAGCCTTTTTTTCTGTGTAGTTCCTAGATAAGAAATTCAAAAAATTAAGCACAAATTAACTTGGTTAATTTGTGCTTATAATGAGGTGAACTAATGGATAATAGATATATAAAGTACATAAATGAAGGCTATTATTATAATGTTGCTAGTGAAAACAATCAAAGATTGCTCCATTTAGACTGCCCACCAGATAACTACATAGTAATTGATGGAGAACATTGGATAAATGTTTTGGAAAGAAACATTAAACTACCTAATCAGGGCTGGAAGATTCATATTAGTACGAACATGAAAGAGGCGCAAACAACTTTAGATATTGTATCTAAGTTAATGATAGAAAGAAATATATCATTTAAGTACGTAAAAAGTATTACAGAGCTACTAATGAAAGATTCCAAATATGGCGATAGAGGTTCTTCAGGAAAGTTTATTACAATATATCCTGTAAATACTAATCAATTTATCGAGTTATTAAGTTTACTAGAGAATAGCTTATCTCATTTAAAACCTGGCCCGTATATACTAAATGATAAAAGATGGTATGATTCTAACGTCTATTTTAGATACGGTGCCTTCGCTCCAAGATTTACATTTATAGATGGAGTAAAAGTCGATGCTATAGAAAATTTACAGGGTGAACTTATTGAAGATAAAAGGGTTCCTTATTATTATCTGCCTGACTTTGTAGAAGAGCCTCCAGAAATTATAGCCATGGACAAAGCGATGGATCAAAATGATACTTATTCACCCCTTGAAAATTATGATATTAAAGAGGCTCTACATTTTAGTAATGGCGGTGGCGTATATATCTGTGAGAATAAATTAAAAAACAATACAAAGGTCATTCTAAAAGAGGGAAGGCCTCATGCCGCGGTAGATGCACAAGGTCGTGATGCATTTTCTAGGATTGTAAACGAAAGTGAGATACTTGATAAATTAGAAAAAACAACATTCCCAGTTAAAAAAATAAGTTCCTTTCGTGCGTGGGAGCATTATTTCATCGAAGAAGAGTATATCGAAGGCGATTCACTGTCTGAGTGGCTAGTTAAGAACTACCCTTTCAGCTCTACCCTAAAAAATGAGTCTTACACTGAAGCATGTATAAATATTATTAATCAACTTATTGAGGCTATACATGAAATTCATGAGCATAATGTAGGAATGGGCGATTTACAGCCTGCAAATGTTATAGTCACTCCCGAAGAGAAAGTAAGATTAATAGATTTTGAAACAGCAAGCACAACAAATGATTCTCTTTCTGGATTAATGACTCCTGGTTATATAGGCCATCAAGAAATGAATAAAGAACAAAGTGATTGGTTTGCATTACTAAGGATAGCAAAACAGTTATTTGTACCAATTGGAAGTGTTCAAGATATTTCCTGGAATTTGGATACCATTCATAGTAAATGGGTGCAGGTTGTATTTGGAGAAAAAGCGACTAAAATAATTGACAAAGTTAAATCGCTGTGTGACTTCTATCAATCACGTCCTATGGACGAGTTATTGAGTACAAATGGCCAGTTAAAACAAGATTTTGATTTATCTATCTTAAAATTAAAATTACGGAATTCCATATTAAAAGACGTTAAAATGGAAGATAGACTTTTACCGGGAGATATTCGTCAATATGAAATGGAAGCAGGAATAATAAATGTATTGACCGGCGGCTTTGGTACGGCAATGGCTTTACATAGAACCGGTGGAATAAATCAAACAGTAAAAGATTGGATTGAAAAACAAGAAATCAATCAATTACTTCATTTAGAAAATGGCTTATTTACTGGAAAAATGGGAATTGCTGCAGTTTTATGGGAATTAGGTTATCAAGAAAAGGCAAAAGCCCTATTTGATTCAGACATTGATATTAAAAACATGGAAGATATTTCTCTTGCAGCAGGTTTAAGTGGGATTGGGTTGGCATACTTAGGACTTAGCTACGAATATGATAATCCTAGATATCTAGATATTTGTCTCTCTATTGGAGAGATATTAATAGATAAATTAAATTCTAATGCACCTATCATTACTTTTGATTACGACGTGGTTGATAAGGGAGTCATGACAAGTTGGTCAGGAGTTTCCCTGTATTTTACTGCATTATATAAAAAAACAAAGGATCAAAAGTGGCTGGAATTATCAGAAAAGGCATTAGAAAAGGACTTGAAATTAGGGGTATTTGATGACGATGGCTTGTATCATATAGATGATGATTTTAGGATTTTACCATATCTCGCTGGTGGAGGAAGTGGACTGGCTATTCCTATAATTGAATTAGAGCTGAATGCAGACATAAAGAAATGGGATAAGGAAATTGATGGAATTTGCAAAATTTCGAAAAGTAAATGTTTTTATAACGCTGGATTATTTCAGGGAACCACTGGTATTTTAGCTATTGCAAATCTCCTAGAGCTATATACCAATAAAAACAGTTTAGTCAGCTCAGCTTTATTTACCCTTAATCTACATTTATTAGAGAATGATGACTGTATATTTGTTCCTGGGGATTCATGCTTTAGACTTTCTGGCGATATTATGTCTGGTTCTGCTGGCCTACTGTTAGTAATAAACGATATTTTAGAGAATAGAAACTACTCCTGGTTACCAATACTCAACTTAGAAAAGGTATTTAATTCTTCGATCTTAATAGGGGAAAATTCGCAAAGGAAGGTAGAACTATCCTTCTCTGGTAATTAATTGACTCTCGTGATGTAAAATATATCATTTTATGTAAATAAAAGGATTCAAAGATGATGAGCAAAATTATTTATTATAGGAGGTGATAAAAATGAAAAACGTTCTTGGTTTACAAAAAATAGGTAAGAAAGAACGGAAAAATGGAGATGTATTAAAGTCATCTGTGAGTTTAGGCTGTTCTCCATCAAGTAATACTAGCTGGTTCTTTTGTTAATTCTTAAAAAATACTATTAAGAAAGAAGGAATGGGAAATGAACAAAGTGTTATCTTTGCAAAAACAAGCTGTATCAAAAGACGTACAACTAAAAGCAAAATCACTTGCGAGTATTCAATGTAAAGGAAGTAGCAACGCAAGCTGGTTCTTCTGTTAATTCTACAAAATACTATTAAGAAAGAAGGAATGAGAAATGAACAAGGTATTATCTTTACAAAAAGAAGCGGTATCAAAAGATGTACAACTAAAAGCAAAATCCTCTAAAAGCATTCAATGCAAAGGAAGTAGTCACGCAAGCTGGTTCTTCTGTTAATTCTTAAAAAAACTATTAAGAAAGAAGGGATGAAAAATGAACAAAGTATTGTCATTACAAAAAGAAGCTGTATCAAAAGAAGTTCAATTAAAAGCGAAATCACTTGCAAGTATTCAATGTAAAGGAAGCAGCAACGCAAGCTGGTTCTTCTGCTAATTCTACAAAATACTATTAAGAAAGAAGGAATGAGAAATGAACAAAGTATTATCTTTACAAAAAGAAGCTATATCAAAAGATGTACAACTAAAAGCAAAATCCTCTAAAAGCGTTCAATGTAAAGGAAGTAGTCATGCAAGCTGGTTCTTCTGTTAATTCTTAAAAATACTATTAAGAAAGAAGGAATGAGAAATGAACAAGGTATTATCTTTACAAAAAGAAGCGGTATCAAAAGATGTACAACTAAAAGCAAAATCCTCTAAAAGCATTCAATGTAAAGGAAGTAGTCACGCAAGCTGGTTCTTCTGTTAATTCTTAAAAAAACTATTAAGAAAGAAGGAATGAGAAATGAACAAGGTGTTATCTTTACAAAAAGAAGTTATATCAAAAGATGTACAACTAAAAGCAAAGTCCCTAGCAAGTATTCAATGTAAAGGAAGCAGCAACGCAAGCTGGTTCTTCTGTTAAGACTAGTAAATGATTTCTGTAAAAGACAATAAAGTTTGGTCAATCAAGCTTTATTGTCTTAATTAATGAGGTGAATCTTAATTGAATGCGTATAAAATGCTCCTATTAGCAATTAATGATACAAAGAAGAAATTACTTTTGGTCACAATTATAATTGCATCTATTTTATTTACAGCAGCAACTTTATTTTTCCCACTTTTGGTAAAGGATATTGTTGATGAATTTTCAATGAATGAGATAAGCCTTTGGATGGTTGGAGGTTTAGTTTTATTCTTAGTAATAAAATCTATAATTGAAGCCGTTAATCAGTACATAATATCTAAATTTGGTAACATGGTAATTCGCGATTTACAAAAAAATATCTACAATAAGGTTATTTATTTTAAAGTTGATTTTTTTGATGATTACCACAGCGGAGAATTATCAAGTAGAATCGTAAATGATACAGAAATTGTTAAAGATTTAATCACATATCACATCCCTAAATTAGTTACGGGAATTATAATGATACTTGGTGGATTAGCATTAACAATTATCCTCGATTGGAAACTAACGGTTGTGGTACTAATAATTGCTCCATTTATATTTGGGATTATATTTCCTCTGATGAGGAGAATGGAGAATACTGGGGATAGACAACAAAAAGAAACTTCTGTTTTTATTTCAAAAACGCAAGAGACTTTTAAAAATATAAAGATGGTGAAGGCTTCAACAGCTGAAAAACAGGAAAAATCATTAATGTTTAAGTGTATTGATAGACTATACAATGCTAACTTATATGAAAGTAAAATTTTTGCTATAGTAGCTCCTTTAGTGAATTTTTTACTTATTCTAGGCTTATTAATAGTGGTAGGATATGGGGCATATAGAATCTCAGTAGGAACATTAACTATAAGTACATTAATTGCGTTTGTAATCTATGCCTTTCAAATGATGACCCCAATGAGTTCCATTAGTGGATTTATTGGAGAGTACCATAAAGCTAATGGTGCAATTAAAAGTTTAAATAATATAATGAATAATAACGAAGTTGAATACACTGGTAATACAGAGTATAAATTTCTACATGAATTATCCTTTAATCAAATTACTTTTGGGTACAAAGATAAACCTATGCTTAGTGATATCAGCTTTACTATTAAACGAGGGGAGTCTCTAACGATTGTTGGTCCTTCAGGATCTGGGAAAACAACTTTAATTAACCTATTGGAGAAGTTTTATCATCCAGAAAGTGGTTCCATAACAATAGACAATATCAATATCAGTCATTTGAACACATATGAACTTCGAAAAAACATTGGGATAGTAAGCCAAGGTTCCTCCTTAATTAGCGGTACCATTTTAGATAATTTGCTATATGGTCTTGATGAAGACCAAATTGATGAATCAAAAATAAGAGAGGCTTTAAGGTATGCGAATTTACAAGAGTTTGTTGATAGACAGAAGGACAAACTTAATACAAATATAGGGGAGAGTGGCGACAAATTATCAGGGGGAGAAAAACAAAGATTAAATATAGCTAGGCTATTTTTGAAGAACCCGGATATAATTTTATTGGACGAACCTACCTCAAACTTAGATATAGAATCTAGAAATTTAGTATTGGAATCAATAAACAAACTTACTAAAGATAAGACAGTGATTAAAGTAACTCATAACCTAGAAGAAGTAAAACCAGGTGACAATGTATTATTCATTGAAGATGGAGAAATTGTATGTGAAGGTTCCCATGAAAGAATGAGTGAGATGAATAAAAGATATAAAGAGTTTATTTCTACAGCTGCGGTGTAGTTTGTAGTTTCGGGATTACAGTAAGTAGATTAAATGTTTATCTACTTACTGTTTTTTAGTGTTGATTTTGTGCTAATTCGAACATTTTTCCACGATCTATTCTTCCTTTTTCTTAAGCAATTTTTGCTTATTCCTTAAACTTCTAAGAGATTACTCACCTGCCATACCATCGTATTGGCATACTAATACTGTCTTTTTCGTTCTGCATAGCTCTTGCCCATTCCATTTGGAACAATATAAAAAAATCATCAACATTAGCAGAGGGACGCTCGGACTCTTTTTTTCTCGTTAAGTATGATTTATTCGTGTAATTCTCATAATCAACGACAACCTCCATGATGTTTTGAAAAACCCCCTTTCATTTCCATAAGTTAGTTTCCAGGGAATAATTTCTTATTTGATTGGGGAGTTGTAGCTTCTACTCAGGATAGATGGAAAGAATAGGAAGGATGAATAGCGGTTATTTTCCAAAGAGTATGTTCCTTTAAAATCTAAGGGTCTATTGCTATTATCCTGGAATAATCCCCACTCTGTTAAAGGAGAAAGTGAACTAGGTAAAAAGACGGAGAGGATAAATAAAAAACAGGGAAGAAAGGTACGATGGACACTAGAGGATGAGGAGAAGAATCAGTAATCTTAAATATAATAGTACCTAGATTTAAAGAGGGAATATACTGCGCTTTCGCTTATATCACGAAGAAATACCCAACCATTCAGAACGATTACTTAGCCTGTTATTATATTGTAAAGAGATTGAATCGGTTTCGAAATCCATGAAATAATCTGATTTGCTACAATGAAGGATAGCCTACATAAGACATAATGATGACGGATGAGCATAAATATATTATTTAGAATGATAAAAAACCACTCTAAATGAATAGCAGGGGGAAGTTATGACATTAGAAAAAAAACTAATTGAAAAAACGTATTATGAAGGATACTTACAGGATAGAGACGAGTCGCCAATTGAAGTTTTAGGCCAATTATATATAGCGGAACAAAGAAAGAATGTTCCAGATCTAACCTCCATCCGTTTCGCACAAGGTGAATTATATTTTCAGTACCATGACTATGAAGCGGCAATTTTTAAATGGGAGAATATTAGTAATGAATTAGAGCCATGGGCAAAGAAGAATCTAGCAGATGCATACTTGGAATTAGAGGAATATTCAACAGCGGAAAGTTTTTATAAATCTGTTGTGACAGATTCAGAGCTTTTACAAACAGAAATATCTTTGCAACTATTTTCTTTATATTTCCAAAAAGGGAATCATGAAATGGCATTGGGGATTATTAATAATCTAGTTCTTACTAATCCAGACTATGCGAATATACCAACTATCGCAAAATCATATTATGAAGAACAGCAAAATTGGGAAAAGGCAGTAGAGCTTGCTGTTAAGGAAGGAAAAAGAACAGATGGATTAAAATGGTATGAAGCATTAATTCATTATAGCAACTTAGGAGTGATTCAGCAGTTTGAGCCTGCATACTTTATAGAAAGCTTAAAAAATCTTCAAGAGTTAGACTTTGCTACTTTTGAGAGATTATCTATATCATTATGGAAAAACTATGAAGACACAGCCTATTATCTAACATGGGTAACGGTATTTAATAGCATTTATGAACCTGTTCCTTGCGAAGGAGAAGAAGGATTGGCGCATATTTTGGAAGGTGCGTACGCTCTTTTAATTGATGGCAGTTATTCGATTAAGGAAGTGGAAGAAATTGTTCCGGCTCTTTTATCCAATTACTTCTTATCTTCAATTGGACAACAGACTGTATCGGCAGCATCGGCAGTTTTAGCTTGGAATGAAATGTTTAAACATTCGATGGATCAATCTGTTGTATCAAAAGCAGAGATGGTTATTAATGAAACAACAGAAACAAATATATCATTCCAGCAATTTATGAACTTATTTGAATCTATTATCGAGTGGGCAGATAAGCATGATATTCCATTAGATAAGAAGTTTGCCCAAAAGGTACACGATTTTCTTCCATCGAATCATTATCAGTTATTAATGGTAGGATCTGCTGGCAGCGGTGTAAATGCCTATATTAATGAGCTAGTAGGAGAGACTGTTTTAGCAGAAGATATAAATGCGATTTTAACGATAAAGGATAATGACTATCTAGAAATAAACGAAGTAACCAATTCTGGCTTAAAATTAATTGATACACTCACGAATTTTTATGAAGAATTGCTTGTTCAACAGGAGAGTCCGAGAGTGTTCCAGTTAGATACTCCTTCTCATTATTTAAACCAAAATAGATGGACGGTTACTACTGCTCCTTTTGTAGAAGATGCATCTTACGCAGATTATGCTATGCTTGCTGACAGTCTCTTATTTGTTATTAATGAGCGATCTGTTTTTTCTTATACGGAATATGAACAATTAAAGCAATGGAAGGAAAAATCGCCATTTTTAACACTGCAATTTTTAATTTATATCGATGATTTAGATAATGAAAAAGTAGCATCCAAGCGTTTACAAAAGGCGATGTCTGCAATTCAGCATTATTTTCCAGATAGCAAAATCTTTATTTATTCCAAGCAAGAGGAGAGAGAAGCTCAGCTAGATGAAATTAGCCGTTATTATTACCACCATTTTGCAGCTAGAAAGATGAATGAAGAACGATTGCAAAGCTGTATTTCTATCATTCAAGATTTAATTACTAATCTATTGGATAAACGATTGGATATGGAAGATAGTTTAAAAGCATCACTCCAGCTTTATGAGGAAATGGTCAGCAAGCTGACTGGAGCTAAAAATCAACTAATTGATATGGAAGCCTCTAAAAGTGAGTTAATAACAAAGCAGTTTGATGAAATCAAAATAGAAACGCAAGAAGCAATTAAAAAGGAAATTCCAGCTATTTTAAAAGGATGTAAGGATATTATAAAAGAAGATAGTGATTATAGTAAAATGCATATCTCTCTAAATAAAGAGATGAATAAACGAGTAAATGAGTACTTAAATGAAACATTATCGCCGAAAATTCATCGAAGTATTGAAGAATGGATTCAAGCAGCTCATAAACAATTAGAGGATGGCCAACTATTCCTTAATGAGCTAAGCAAAGGCTTCAATGGAATTTACAAGGAGCATCCAATAGAGCTATCTTGTGATTTTGTGATTATAGAAGATTGGAAAAGAGATGCACGCCGGTTATCAAGCGGACTTCGCATCGAACCATTAAATATTTTCAATCGTTTTAATGCATCCCAAGTATTTTTGAAGAGTGCTGGGAAGCTGCTTGGTGCAATTCAGCAAAATAACAAAATGCTTCAATCAAGATATCAAAAGTATCTGGAAACAGAGGATTTTTCTGATGTGGCAGCATCTGTTTCGACAGCAGTATTGCAGCATTTTGATTTCTATGAAAAGGGATTGGAAAATGATATTAAAATGTTCTTTGTCCGTCCAAAAAGGACATTAGAGCAATTTGCTGAGGAAAAATCAAAAGATATCGTAGAATATAAGAATTTATTAGACCGATTAAAGAATAATCCAGAATTGTTCCATGACCCATTGAAGTTATTCGAACTACGCCTCTTGCAGTATGACTGGCTTGCCAATACTACCAAGCCAGCAACAACATGGACGTAAGCCATATAAAAAGGGAGGAGAATAGTCGACTTATCGATTATTCTCCTCCCTTTATTCTATTGCTTAAAGTTTAAAGGAGCTTTTCAAGGAAACGATGCGATTAAATACCGGCTTTTCTGAAGTGGTATATTTAGGATCCACATTGAAATATCCGTGGCGGAAAAATTGGAATTTATCTTGTGGCTTAACATCCTTCATATTTGGCTCAATAAAGCCTTGAATGACTTCGAGAGAATTTGGATTTACATAATCTAAGAACGTTTTTCCTTCTTCCATTTCCTCATCTTCATCGGTAATTAGCGGTTCAAATAAACGAAACTCCGCAGGGATAGCTTGAGATGCTTCTACCCAATGCAATGTTCCTTTTACTTTTCTACCAGTAAACCCACTTCCACTTTTTGTTTCTTTATCATACGTACAATGAAGCTCGATTACATTGCCTTCTTCATCTTTAATTACTTCTTCGCACTTAATAAAGTAAGCATGCTTCAAACGCACTTCATTACCAGGGAACAAGCGGAAATATTTTTTTGGAGGATTCTCCATAAAGTCTTCTTGTTCAATATAAATTTCACGAGAGAATGGAATTTGTCTAGTGCCCATCTCCGGATTTTCTGGATTGTTTTCCGCTTCTAGCATTTCTACTTGACCTTCCGGATAGTTAGTAATAACTACTTTTAACGGATTTAGAACACCCATCGTACGAGGTGCTTTTAATTTTAAATCTTCCCGTACAAAGTGATCAAGCATGGCAGAGTCCACTGCACCAGAGCCTTTTGAAATTCCTAATTCCATACAGAAATTACGGATTGCTTCAGGGGTAACTCCTTTTCTTCTTAAGCCAGAAATGGTAGGCATGCGTGGATCATCCCAGCCATCCACATAGTTTTCGTCCACAAGAAGCTTTAATTTACGTTTGCTCATTACGGTATTCGTAATATTTAAACGGCCAAATTCGATTTGTTGTGGCGTGCTTTCCATCTCACATTCGCGAACAACCCAATCATATAGAGGACGTTGATCTTCGAATTCTGTTGTACAAAGTGAGTGTGTTACGCCCTCAATTGCATCCTCTATTGGATGAGCGAATGCGTACATTGGATAAATACACCATTTATCGCCTGTATTGTGGTGAGTAGCATGGGCAATACGATAAATAACAGGATCCCTTAAGTTAATATTAGGCGAAGCCATATCAATTTTTGCACGAAGAACCTTCTCGCCATTACCGAATTCGCCATTGCGCATTGCCTCAAATAATTGAAGATTTTCTTCCACTGTGCGATTACGATAAGGACTTTCTTTTCCTGGCTCTGTTAACGTTCCGCGATATTCGCGAATTTCATCGGCTGATAAATCATCAACATAAGCGAGCCCTTTTTTTATTAATAAGACTGCACGGTTGTACATTTCCTCGAAATAGTCAGATGCAAATAATAAATTTTCCCATTCATATCCGAGCCATTCTACATCTTCCTTAATAGAGTTTACATATTCAATGTCCTCTTTTAAAGGGTTTGTATCGTCGAAGCGTAAGTTTGTCTTACCTCCAAATTCATCTGCTAGTCCAAAGTTAATAAAAATTGACTTTGCATGACCAATATGCAGATATCCATTTGGTTCTGGCGGAAAACGCGTGATAACCGTATCATGCTTCCCAGTTTCTAAATCTTCTTTCATGATGTTTTTTATAAAATTAGAGCCCATCTCCAAGATTATAGCCACCTTTCTAATATGTATGAATACTTTTAGAATAAAATATTTAGCTTAGCCATTCGTCTCTATCGAAAATATCCAAACGATCTTAGTATGATTATATCAATAATATAACCAATATTTTATTATAAACTTCATAGAAAGGAAACGAAAGTACAATAAATTTGTTAATTTTTATGGATTTCCATGGTTTCTTGTAAGGTTATGGATATTTTTGTTAAAGTTATCCATTTTATTAAGTGGTGAATATTGTTTATAAGGCGGAGGAAAACCGAAAAAGTGATGTTCATAAAATGATGAAAGCTGATAAGGAAGGAGCCAGAAGAAAAAAGCATTCATCATAATAAAAAGCCTCTTTTATAAACTAAAAGAAGCTTTTTACATAATAGCTACAATACCAATCTCACAACAGCCATACACACAACTCCGAATAATACAGTAGTTAATAAACTTTTACTAAGAAAAGCAACAATTATCGTAGGAATCGTCGCAAGAAGCGCTTCCCAGTTAATGCTAATACTATTGCTTTCGGTGGTTCCTATAAGACTTTCTACAATTAAGCCAGTAAAAATGCATACTGGAAGGTAGGAAAGCCACTTTTCGACAGGTGCTGAAATCGTGAAATTGCGCGCCACTAAAAATGGAATTACTCTTGGAATAAAGGTTACGATAGTACAGCCGATTAATAAAAGAAAAAAGCTCATATTGCTCATCATTTATCTGTCACCACCCCAATTGTAGCAACAATGATTGTTGATATAATGACACTTAAGCTACTTGATAAAAAAGTAGAGAAGAAAAGCATGCAGATAATCATCAATGTGATTAACAATAAATAGTGTTTTAGTTTAGTAGGTTCAATTGTTTGCAGCTGGATAATCAGCAATGCAATAAACATAGCTGGCAAGGCATAATCTAATCCGAATTGTTCAGGATCGGGAAACCACCCTCCGATATATCCTCCGACAGTACAAGCTGCAATCCAAACAAGGTAGGCAGTCAGATTTAGTCCGTTCATCCATCGATCATTAACTGGCTCTTTTCTAGCAATCTTGGTAATCGCTACTCCAAATGATTCATCTGTTACAAGACTGCCAATACCAATGTTTTTCTGTATAGAATATTGGGTGAATTTAGGTGCTAGAGCGGAACTTAACAATAAGTGACGCAAATTTACAATAAATGTTGTAAGTATAATTGCGCTGATGGGACTTGCAGCTGCAATCATTGCACAAATAATAAACTGGGAAGCCCCTGCATAAACAAATGTAGCAAGCAGGAAAACATGCAGGATAGATAAGCCGGATGATACACCGACTACTCCCATTGCGAGGCCAATGCTGATATAACCAAGTAAGGTTGGAATACAGTCTTTCACTCCATCTAAATAGGAGAGTGTGTGTTGTTCTTGTTCTGCTACTTTAATACTTTCCACGGTCAATCCCCTTTATCGCAAATTAGTAATTGCATATATTATATAAGGACGTAAAGGTTTAGGCAATGTCTTATTGTATGGGGATAATAGGGAGGGATATTCCTGATTATTCCACTCTTAACGGACAGGAAGACTCCCTCCTCAAGAGGAAGATAGGTAGGAGTCAACTAACTGCCTGTAAAGGTCTGATTGGTTCAACTAACCATTAGTGGGGGAGGAGGAAAACCATCACTGATAGAAGTTTCACTTTATTTTACATAGCTAAGGATGAAACCATCATAGCCTTTTAACCCAACAGTTTGTATTCCAACTGACTCTACTCGGGAGTCTTTGGAAAGGATATCGATAAAGCGTCGGATTCCTAGTACTTTTTCATCTTGACTGTTTTCAGCTACTATATCTCCGTTACGAACAATATTGTCAGCAACAATCACGGCTCCCTTTCTTGCTAATTTAATGGCGTAATCAATGTATAGGGGATTATTAGGTTTGTCAGCGTCAATAAATATAAAATCGAATTCATCCATATTATTTTTTAGGAGCTCTGATAAAGAAGTAAGAGCGTTGTCTTCCATAATGGTGATTTTTTTCTCGAGACCGGATAGTTGAAAGTTTTCTTTAGCTACCTTAATATGATTATTATTATTTTCTAATGTTATTACTTTACCATCTTCAGGAAGAGCCATTGCTAGCCAAGTGGTACTATATCCTCCTAGTGTACCTATTTCAAGTATTCTGTGCGCCCCCATCATTTTAGCAAGCATCCAAAGCATTTTACCTTGAGTAGGACTTACGTCAATCTCTGGAAGATTATTATCTCTATTATTCTGAAGTAATTTTTTCATTTTGGTGTTGTGTGGTTGTAACCTATTAATTAAATAGTGATCAACTGCATTCCAAACTTGATTTTCTGTCACCTTAATCATCTCCTTGTTCTTTATAATTTTAGTATATGCTTCCATAACGTATTAATAAAATATATATATTTTATAGTTATATAAGAAATAATTATGTAAGGTTGGGGTAGGATGAATATTCACGGATTAAGATTGTTTTATCATGTTGCAAGAGATAGGAGTTTTACAAAGGCGGCAGAATTATTAAGAATTAGTCAACCAGCTGTTTCTAGTCAAATAAAGCAGTTTGAGAAAGAAATAGGTATTCCATTGTTTATAAAAGATGGAAGGAAATTTAAACTTACAGAGTTTGGATCATTATTGGCAGAACAAGCAGAAATATTATTTTCTTATGAACAGAAATTGGATGATTTTGTAGAAGATTATTATTTGTCCAGAAAAGGCAGGCTTTCTGTTGCGGCAACTTATTTGCCAGCAAATTTTGTCATTCCTGCTTGTGCTGCAGTTTTTAAAGCTGAGAATGAAGAGATTGAATTTAATTTGACTACTAGTAATTCGCATGCAGCATTTGATCAATTAATTCATTACAAGGCAGACATTGCAATGTATGCGGGAGGATGGATGGAGCATTTTCATGACAATATATTGGCTGAGGAAATAGTTGAAGATGAAATATGGTTTGTTGTATCAGCAAATCATCGATTGGCAAATAAGCAGGTCACTTTATCCGAGATTGTGAAAGAACCTTTTATAATGAGGGAAAAGGGGAGTTCTACGAGGGAAAGATTATTCTCTTTATGTCAAATATATCAAGTTCCTCCACCCAAAATTGCTCTACAATTTAATGGCATAAATGAAGCCATTCATTCTGTTTTAACGGGGTATGGTGTTAATTTTGTATCGTCAATAGTGATAAGAGATTATGTAAAGAATAAGAAGTTAGCAAGAGTATTTGTAAAGGATATTAGGGTGACAAATAAAATAGCAATATGTACGAGAAAAAACGAAAAGCGCTCCGCAATGGTGGAGAATTTTATTGAAATTTGCAGGAAATATGTCAAAGAAGAATATTAAATCCAAAAATCATTGGCAAAAAATAAAAACCATTCTCATCATATCTAGAAGAATGGTTTTGTTTATATTTCTTTTCATTTCGTGTCATGCGTTCTTTCTTTGTTTTTGTTATTTTCGTGATTGGTACAATGCTGCCCCAAGATCCTCTGCGCATCGTTGTATCAAAACCATGTTCACGCAGCACTTTGTCGCGTTTCTTTCTTGCCTTTGATTTAGCCATAGTTATCCTCCTTATGATGACAAGTATTTTTCCATTTTATTATACATCATAAAATGGAAAAATCGTTAGTATTTACACAGCCGTTAAATCGTTAAGAAATCGAATGTTTAGCTAGTTTAGGATGGCGGTGCATCATTAAAAATAGGAAAATACCGCTTGCTAATAAGAGAATACTAGTTGAAAAGAATACCATAGAGAACCCAAAGTTACCTGCAATTAGTCCACCAAGTGCAGGACCGATTATATTACCGAGAAAACGAAGACTTGTTTCATATCCCATTACTTCTCCTTGCATAGCAATAGGTACTTCTTGTCGAATATAAGCAATACGTACAGGAACCATGCCTCCGATTGCTACACCGAGAATAAAGCGGATAATCAGCAATTGCCAGTATTGATTAACAAATCCTCCCGGGAAATAGATAATTCCGGCAATAAACAAGAGAATAACAAGTACTTTAAGGTGACCAGATCGATCTCCCATTTCTCCCCATTTCCGTGCCATTAGTAAATTTCCTAAACCTGCAGCTGAGAAAGCTAGACCAGCGAAAAACGCAATATTCTCTGGACCATGCAATTTACTGACATATAAAGACAGAATAGGCTGGATGCTGAAATGGGCAATTTGTATAAAGGCTGAGATAAGCAGAACGGTAATGAATACAGGGTTTTTTAGAATATAGGCTAATACCTCTCTGCTTGTATAGCTGCTTTTCGTGCCCTTTTGAGCAGGCAGGACAAACTCTTTTGTTGTAAATACTAGAATTGCAGATATAAAGATAGCAAGAGAAGTAAATCGGAAAGTTGCCGCATAGCCGAAACTATCTGCTAATACTCCTCCAAGTAACGGACCAATCAATGCGCCAGTAATACTTCCTGTCTGTAAGGTTCCTAATACCTTACCAGCAGTTTTTTTGGGAGTTTGAGTGGAGATAAATGCTTGTGACATTGGGATAAATCCTGTGAAAAATCCCGTGAAAAAACGAAGAATAAAGACTTCCCATACAGAATTGGCAAAACTCATCAGAAAGATGGAAATGCCTAAGCCGATTGCTAAAATGATAAGAATCGTTTTTCTCCCAAATTTATCGCCAATTTTTCCCCATATCGGTGAAAACAAGAAAGCTGCTACAAAGGTCACAGAGAAACAAAGCCCCGACCAATGCTGCACAAATTCAGGTGAATATTGACCAAATGATTCAATATAAAGCGATAAAAATGGGAGAACCATAGTCATGCAGGCACTTATAAAAAAGTTAGCGAACCACATGATTCCTAAGTTTCGTTTTGAATATTTTTGGGTTTCCATTTTGTAAAACACTTCTTTCTAATATAGTAGAGATTTTATTAAGGTTTCCTCCATCTAAAACGGATGGAGTACGAAAGGAGGAATGAGGAGATTGTTGGTAAATGCACAATAAATTTCGTTTAACTAAATATTAGTTTAACGTAAAATTTACATAAATGAAAGTATTTTGGATTATTATTTCCAATAAACAACTTAAAGAAGCTCTCCATTGTTGGATAAAAGTCTTTATTAAAGCGTTAATAGCGATTATCTCAAAATGAAAAATAACATTAATTACCAGTTTTATTTTAATATTCATAGAGAAGAAGCCAAGTGAAAAAATATTATTGTTCACTCTATAAAAACAAATGTATTTTTAGAGTGGAAATGACTTGATTATTTATCATGAAATAGTGATAATAGCCATAGTGAACAATTTAGAAAATTGTTACTATTTAACAATCAGTGGGAGTTGGCGAAATGAAGGTTGTCAAATTTGGGGGTAGTTCTCTAGCTACAGGGAAGCAATTGGAAAAGGTATTACAAATAGTAAAGGCAGATAAGGAGAGAAGGATTGTCGTCGTGTCTGCACCTGGAAAAAGATATGATTCAGATACGAAGGTAACAGATTTATTAATCCAATGTGCGCAAGCAGTAGTAAATGGAAGTGATTATTCTCCTTATTTAGAGGAAGTATTAGACAGATATGCTAGTATTGCTAAAGAATTGGACTTATCGAGTGATATTATAACAAACATTAAAAACGACTTATTGGATTTAATAAATAAATACTCTAATAAAGATGCTTTTATGGAAGCAATGAAGGCCAGCGGAGAGGATAATAATGCTAAATTAGTTGCACATTTCTTTAAAACTAGAGGATTAGATGCCATTTATATTAGTCCAAAGGAAGCGGGCTTGATTGTTAGTGATGATCCCGGAAATGCTCAAGTGCTTTCTGAATCTTATGATCGGTTATATTCCTTAAGAGAAGAGAAGCGAATAATTGTATTTCCAGGTTTTTTTGGTTACAGCGAAGCGGGAGATGTAGTGACATTTTCAAGAAGTGGATCAGATATTACGGGAGCGATTCTCGCCAATGGCGTGAAAGCGGAGTTGTATGAAAACTTTACAGATGTGGATGCTGTTTACTCTGTAAATCCTTCCATTGTAACGCAGCCGAAAGAAATTAAGGAACTTACTTATCGGGAAATGCGTGAATTATCATATGCCGGCTTCTCTGTATTTCATGCTGAAGCTTTAATTCCGGCGTATCGTGCAGGTATTCCTGTTCAAGTGAGAAATACAAATAATCCATCCGCATCAGGAACTAGAATAGTCTCCTCAAGAAATAATATCAATGGTCCTGTAATTGGTATTGCTAATGATAAGGGATTTTGTTCCATCTATATTAGTAAATATTTAATGAATCGTGAAGTAGGATTTGCCAGAAAAGTTCTATCAATATTAGAGGATTATCATATTTCGTATGAACATATGCCGTCTGGAATTGATGATTTAACAATTGTTTTACGCCAAGATCAATTGACAAGAAAAAGCGAACAGGAGATTTTGACCAGAATATCCGAGGAACTACAAGTAGAAGAAATAAAAGTAGAACACGATTTAGCGCTTATCATGCTTGTAGGGGAAGGGATGCGACGTAATATCGGTACAAATGCCCGTGCATCCACAGCACTCGCGAAAGCGGGAGTGAATATTGAAATGATTAACCAAGGTTCTTCTGAAGTAAGCATGATGTTCGGAGTAAAAGAAACAGTTGTCAAAAAAGCTGTAAAAGCTTTGTATGAAGAGTTTTTTGTATAGAAAGAGAAAAAGGAGTTCCTTCTTTAAACCAGAAAGAGGGACTTCTTGTTTTATCTATGAAATTTTACGAAAATTCAAATAGTTTTCTTGTATATAAATAAACAAAAAGTTATAATGAATGCATTATTAGTAATAAAGCAAATGGAAAAATTTTTATTTTAAATTAATTGAAAATTCTATATTATTTTAATATACAGTTTTCAATTAATCAAAAGAGGGGGATTTATAATGAGGAAAAACGGCATTTTATTTGCTTTATTTATATCGATTGTTCTTGTTTTAGCAGCATGTGGGACAGGTTCAGAAAAAGCAAATAGTGATGGAGGTGGCAAAAAGAAATTAAGAGTCGTTACAGATGCGGCTTATGCACCATTTGAGTATATGGATAAAGACAAGATTATTGGCTTCGATGTCGATATTTTCACAGCGGCAGCAGAGGAAGCTGGCTATGACTTTGAAATTGTCAACGTTGGATGGGACCCACTCTTTGCAGAATTAGAAAATGGCACAGCGGATGTTGGTTTATCAGCCATTACAATAAACGATGACCGACTTAAATCCTATGATTTCTCTGTTCCATATTTTGAAAGTACGAATAAAATTTTGGCACCAGAAGGTACTGATATTAAGAAAGCTGCTGATCTAACAGATAAGACTGTTGCTGTTCAATCAGGAACAACAGGTGCAGATGCAGTCGATGCGCTCCTAGGAAATGGCAATGAAAAAGTAAAAAAGTTTGAAAATAATAATTTAGCTATTTTGGAAATGAAGAATCAGGGTGCTGATGCTGTTGTGGCAGATAATGCAGTATTAGAAGCATATGCTAAAAATAATCCGCAAGAGAACTTTATCGTGATTGAGGATAAAGAAGGATTTGAATCAGAATATTATGGATTCATGTTCCCGAAAGATAGTGAGATGGAAGCTGATTTAAGCAAAGGTCTTAATGCTATTTTTGATAATGGTAAATATGCAGAGATATATAAAGAATGGTTTGGGCAAGATCCAGACATTGAAAATTTAAAAGCACAACAATAGAAGAGTCGCAAATGAGGAAGGTACTCAGGAGGGGCATTACCCGCTTTGACAAGGAGGGAGCACAATACTTCTTCTAGATTGTTCTTAGTGAGGGAATGTTCCTTCTGAATGCCTGTGCTGCTGAATGTCAGTCATTTTGTGGTCTTTGGAGGAGAAGAGGTAATGGATTTTAATTTTACGATTATTTTAGAGTATGCTGACTTATTTAAAAAGGGGATATTAGTGACCATTCAATTATCCTTGTATGCAATAGTATTTGGAACGGTTTTAGGTTTATTAATCGGCCTTGGCAAAATAGCAAAGAATCAATGGATTGCTTTTCCTTTCCGTTGCTATATTGCTATTTTCCGCGGCACCCCTCTTTTTGTACAAATCCTAATCATTCATTTTGGATTTATCCCATTATTTTTAAATACAACCAATGCCATGATAGCAGCAATTGTTGCATTATCACTTAACGCAGCTGCTTATATTGCGGAGATTTTTAGAGCTGGAATTGAATCCATTGACCGTGGTCAGATGGAAGCAGGCAGATCCTTAGGGATGACGCATGTACAGGCAATGCGATACATAGTACTTCCTCAGTCCTTTAAACGAATGATTCCCCCGTTAGGCAATGAATTTATTGTATTAATTAAAGATTCTTCTTTAGCAGCTGTTATTGCTGCTCCAGAGTTAATGTACTATGCAAGGCTGATGATGGGACAGTATAACCGAGTTTGGGAGCCATATTTAACAGTAGCTGTTATTTATCTTGTTTTAACCTTAACATTAAGCTTCTTCTTAACTCGTTTGGAAAGAAGGTTGAAAACAGAATGATTGTTGTAGAAAAATTAAAAAAGTCCTTCGGAGATAATGAAGTATTAAAGGATATTAGTATGACTATTAACCAGCAGGAGGTCGTCGTAATTATTGGTCCTTCCGGATCGGGAAAATCAACTTTTTTGCGTTGCATCAATTTACTAGAAAGTATATCGGACGGAACGATTCATATTAATGGGAAGAATATTACGGATAAGTCCACAAATATTAATGAAGTACGTAAGGATGTAGGGATGGTGTTTCAACAGTTTAATTTATTCCCACATAAGTCAGTTCTTCAAAATATTATGCTTTCACCTATGAAAGTAAAGAAGGTCTCAAAAGAAAATGCTCGGATAAAGGCATTAGAATTATTGAAAAAAGTGGGCTTAGAGGATAAAGCAAATGTATATCCTGATTCACTCTCTGGTGGACAAAAACAGCGTGTCGCCATCGCGAGAGCACTAGCAATGGAACCAAGTATTATGTTATTTGATGAGCCGACGTCTGCGTTAGATCCAGAGATGGTAGGAGAGGTATTGGAAGTGATGAAGGAACTTGCCAAGGAAGGAATGACGATGATTGTAGTAACGCATGAAATGGGATTTGCAAGAGAAGTTGGAGATCGTGTGATTTTCATGGACGGTGGATATGTAGTCGAAGAAAATACACCAGTAGAGTTATTTACACATCCGCAAGAGGAACGTACCATTTCTTTCTTAAGTAAGATCTTATAAAGTGGCAAGAAGACAAGTGAAACTTCTATTGAAGGAGATTTACTTGTCTTTTTGTATAGGTGTGCTATCACATGTTTTTATAAGGTTAATCTTACCGTTATTGTTTTCTTACAGCTTCAAAAGTAATGATTTGACTTGCATTTGATGGTTGCTTCTCGTAAACATAATCAGCGGAGCACGTAATATCAGAGAAACCGATATTTTCCAAAATAAGCTTAAATTCTTCGATTCCATACCAACGCAGCGCAAAACGTTGTAACTCGGTTTGAATCAACTTTCCTTTACGCCATTTCTCATATTTCAAGTAGGAAATAGTAAATTGATTTAGCCAATCCATTTCAATCGATTTGTTTTCCAGCGTAATCCCATCCCCGTTAGGTAGGGAAAAAGTTGAAGTAGAAATCTCTCCTGTTTTCCAATCATGAGGTAATAGAAGATCAACAATCAAGCGTCCTCCTGGAACAAGATGTTTATAAAAGCACTTCAATGCGTTTAGAGAGTCTTCTCGTTTTTCTATTAAACAAAAGGAACCTGTAGGAATAATAATTGCCTTATAATTAAATGGCAATGAAAATCCCTGTAATTTATCTTCATATAAATTAGGGCTTAATCCTCTTTCTTCACAACGTTTACGACAAGAGTTCCACATTTCAGGAGAATAATCAATTCCATCAATTATATATCCCGCTTCAAGAAGTGGAATAATAAAACGTCCTGAGCCAACTGCAGCTTCTAGAATACGTCCCTGACAATTTTTTAACCGTTCTTGGTAATATTCAATATCCCCATTTAAAGAGTACCCCACAGGCTTTGTGAAATCGTAGAGCTCAGTACAAAGTGCACTATAATAACTAAACATATAGTATTTTCCTCCATTTTTGTATACGGAAAATTTTTAATTAAAGAAACTTCTAATATTAACCCCTCCGTACCCTGTATTTAATTGATAGTTGGAAAGAACGGACTGTCATAATAACTCACTCGCTTTCAATAAGAGATAATAAAAATATAACACAATATTTTGATAATTGATCTTTTATTATGCTGAATAAAGGTATATATACATTCTTAAATCATCTCTAAATGAGGTGTCACCCTAGTTCATCGAACTTGGATAAAATTTTATTAGTTTTAGAGAAAAGTAATATTTTTCTCGTTTTGGGGAACAAGCATTTTTTACTTGATGGGCATGTGGTAGAACCCCCTTAGGAGAAAGGAATTAATTTAGTAGGAGAAAATAAATAATGTAAACGATAACAACCCTAATAAATAGGGATGATAGGAAAAATAAGAGGTTGTTAATTTATTCTGAATATTTTGATGATTAAAAAAACTTATTATACATTGCTTGAAATTACCGTTAATATAAAAGAAATCAAAATTAAGGGATATAGTTAAGCTGCATTTTTTCTAACTTCTCAAGAAGTATTCCTTATTCATAAGCAAATTTATTAGGAGGGGTAGTATGTTAAAAAAATGGCATAGTGAATTAGCCGAGATGTTTGATCAAATGGTTGAGTGGAGAAGACATTTTCATCAGTACCCAGAACTATCTTTCCAAGAGGTGGAAACACCAAGAATGATTGCTGAAATTTTAGAAGGATTCGGTATTGAAGTAAGGAGAAATGTTGGTGGTAGAGGAGTAGTTGGGAAAATATATGGAGCCAAACCTGGCAAAACGATTGCGCTGCGAGCAGACTTTGATGCATTGCCAATCCAGGATGGAAAGGATGTACCGTATAAATCGAAGGTGCCAGGAGTTATGCATGCATGTGGGCATGATGGACATACAGCTACTCTTTTAGCGGTGGCGAAAGTACTTCAAGATAATAGGGATAGTATTGCCGGGAATATTGTACTGCTTCATCAGCATGCTGAAGAATTATCACCTGGTGGAGCAAAAGCAATGATTGAAGACGATTGTTTAAAAGATGTAGATGTCGTTTATGGGGCACATCTTTCCTCATTAAATGAACTCGGAAAATATTATTATAAACCCGGATACTCGCAAGCAGCAGCAGATGCATTTGAAATTACCATTAAAGGAAAGGGTGGACATGGTTCCGCTCCTCATGAAACAGTGGATGCGATTGCGGTCGGAACGGCGCTAGTCAGCCAGCTACAATATATTGCGAGCAGACGTGTAGATCCATTAAATCCCGTTGTACTATCTGTAGGATCCTTTCATGGAGGAAAGGCGCAAAATGTCATTGCTGATACTGCTGTGATGACAGGAACCGTCCGAACACTAGATAAAGATCTGCGTTTATTTATGGAAGAAGAGATCAAATTAATGGTGAATGAGATTTGTGAGAGCATGCAGGCTACTGCTGAGATTAATTATATAAAGGGATACCCAGCTGTATATAATCATGAGGAAGAAGTAGAAGTTTTTGAAAAGGTTATAGAAAATTCATTAGATAAGAATATGTTAGTTCGTTCCGTACCAATCATGGGGGCAGAGGATTTTTCTTATTATTTGCTTGAAAAGCCGGGTATGTTTTTTCATACAGGAGCAAAAGTCTCAGAGGGAAAAGCTTATCCTCATCATCATCCAATGTTTGATTTTGACGAAAGAGCAATGATTTATGCTGGAAAAGCATTTTTGAGTATTGTCGATAATTATGTATCGATCCAAGTAAAAGAAAACCTTGCTGAACCAGTTCTATAAGAAAGATCTTTTCGAAAATTAATGTAATGGGATGGGAGCGATTGAGATGCTAGAGAAATGGTATGAAGAAATTGAAGCTATGTATGAGCAAATGGTAGAGTGGAGACGATATTTACACGAAAATCCAGAGCTATCTTTTCAAGAAATTAATACAAGTAAGATGATTGGTGATCTGTTGGAAAGCTTCGGAATTGAAGTAAGACGAAATGTTGGTGGAAATGGGATTGTAGGTAAGATTTACGGTGCTAAGCCTGGAAAAACGATTGCCTTACGAGCAGACTTTGATGCCTTACCGATTCAGGATGAAAAGAATGTAGCTTTTAAATCGAAAGTTCCAGGTGTGATGCATGCATGTGGACATGATGGGCATACAGCTACATTGCTGGCAGTAGCAAAGGTTCTTCAGGATAATGCGGAAGAATTGGCTGGGAATGTAGTGCTATTACACCAGCATGCGGAGGAATCACCGCCAGGGGGAGCCATTGCCATGATTGAAGATGGCTGTTTAGATGGTGTAGATGTTGTCTATGGTGCTCATTTAGCCTCTGGCAGTGAACTAGGGAGTGTCCTTTATAGAATTGGACCAGTATCCGCTGCAAGTGACGCATTTGAATTAAAAATTCAAGGGAAAGGTGGACATGGGGCATCTCCCCATCAAACAATTGATGCTGTTGCAGTTGGCGTCCAAATTGCCAATCAACTTAAACATATTGTTAGCAGAAGAGTAAACCCACAGAAGCCCGCAGTTATTTCCATTGGATCATTTCATGCAGGAAATGCGGGAAATGTCATTTCAGATACAGCTGATTTAACTGGAACCGTTCGTACATTTGATGAAGATGTACGATCATTGATTATAGAAGAAATGGAGCAGCTAATTAAAGGGGTATGTAAAGCATTCCATGCAACTTTTGAATTTAATTATACAAAAGGCTATCCCTCTACTGTAAATACAGTGGATGAAACAAATATACTCGAAAAATGTTTGATAAATGCCTTGCCAGAAAGCAAGCCTGTCATAATAGAAAAACCAGGAATGGGTGGAGAAGATTTCTCTTATTATCTACAAAATCGACCTGGATGTTTCTTTTCAGTAGGGGCTAGAAACGAAGATATAGAGGCAATTTATCCTCATCATCATCCAAAGTTTACTTTTGATGAAAGGGCCATGCTCCATACAGCTAAGATATTTTTAAGTCTAGTAGATTACTACACGAATACAGAAAGGAAAGAGGCTTTGGTGAACAGCTCTACAATCTAAAGTCTAGTATTCTAACAAGCGATAAGCGCCTATCAGCTAGCAAACTTCTGATCACCTCTTTTCGTAGTCAACATCAGTTTACTACGATTACTGTGTTTCCTTTATCTTAGTCGATGATCTTCGACGTACAGGGATGTACTAGTGTCGACGTTGCAACAGGACGTTGCGTAGTTAGTCGACCAGTTTTTACGCTGATAAACAGGCGCTTACGCTTTACGAAATAACAGGGAAAAACGTTCTAAGTCAGAGAACGATCTAGCTCCAGCGCCTATCAGCTAGCAAACTTCCAATCATCTCCCTACGATAAGTCAACATCAGTTCACTAGCGTTCACTGTGTTTCCTTTATCTTAGTCGATGATTCTCCAGTTTGTACGCTGATGAGCAAGGCGCTTACGCTTTACGTGAAGGAGGGGAAGTATGGTGCGGAATATTTTAGAGGTGGAGAAATTGCAAACAGCTTTTCGAACGGATAAGGGGGAGGTTATTTCGGTAGAGGAGGTTACTTTTCAGCTTAAGCCAGGAGAGACTATTGGTATTGTAGGAGAGTCAGGCTGTGGTAAGAGTGTTACTTCCCTATCGATTATGAGACTGTTAGGAAAACATGGTTATATCAAAAAGGGAACGATAAATCTGAAGGGGAAAGAATTAACGACACTAACGGAAGCGGAGATGCGAAAAGTTAGAGGAAATGAAATTTCGATGATCTTTCAAGAACCAATGACTTCTTTAAATCCGGTTTTTACAATTGGAAATCAAATGGTGGAACTAATTCGTCTACATATGGGCTTAAATGCCAAAAAAGCAAAGAGCTATGCGGTAGAAATGCTAAAGAAAGTAGGAATTCCAAGAGCAGAGGTAATTATTGATGAATATCCACACGCTCTTTCTGGAGGTATGCGGCAAAGGGTAATGATAGCGATGGCTCTATCTTGTAAACCGAAGCTTCTAATCGCAGATGAACCAACAACAGCATTAGATGTAACCATTCAAGCACAGATTCTTGAATTAATGAAAAGTTTAAAAAACGAATCAGAGACAGCGATTATGATGATTACCCATGATTTAGGAGTTATTGCGGAAATGGCTGATAAGGTTATTGTCATGTATGCCGGGCAGGTGGTAGAAGAGGCAGATGTCTTTACTCTTTTTGATGAGCCAAAGCATCCTTACACCAAAGGCTTAATCGAATCTATTCCACATTTAGAGTATGATTCCCAAGAAAAATTATATTCTATTCCAGGCTCTGTTCCGACATTACAGCAAATGCCAAAAGGCTGTAGATTTCATACTCGCTGCCCTTACGTCACTGAAAAGTGCATTGCCGAAAAGCCTCCCCATATTAGCATAGACAATCAAGCGGATCACAAGGTTCGTTGTTGGTTGTATGAGACTCAGCAACAAGGCAACATGCTGGAAGAGGAAAGGGAGGTTAAGATATGAGTGTAGAAATCTTGTCTGAAAAAGACGGAATATTCAAAGAACAAATGCAGCCATTAGTAGAAATCCAAAATTTAAAGAAATATTATCCAATTAAGAAAGGGATATTATCGAAAACAGTTGGCCATGTAAAAGCTGTAGATGGTCTTGATTTTTCCATTTATTCTGGGGAAACAATTTCCCTTGTTGGTGAATCTGGATGTGGGAAATCCACTACTGGCAGAGCTATTGTGAAGCTAGATCCTCCGACAGATGGGAAAGTCTTATTTGAAGGAAGAGATATGGCCGCCATTCAAAATAAGGAATTAAGAAAAATTCGCACAGATATGCAAATCATCTTTCAAGATCCCTATTCTTCTCTCAATCCGCGAAAGCGAATCGGTGATTTATTGGCAGAGCCTTTAATTGCCCACAGACTTGCGACAAAAGAAGAAGCAAGTAAAAAGGTAGATCGAATGCTTGAAATAGTAGGATTAACTAAATTTCATAAAAGCAGATATCCTCATGAATTTTCTGGCGGTCAAAGACAAAGGGTAGGGATTGCTAGAGCCCTTATGCTAAACCCAAAATTGATTGTTTGCGATGAACCGGTATCAGCATTGGATGTTTCTATTCAAGCGCAAGTACTAAATTTATTAAAGGATTTACAAAAGGAATTTAATTTAACCTATTTATTTATTGCACATGGTCTAGGAGCAGTTAAGTATATTAGTGATCGAATTGCCGTTATGTATTTAGGCAAAATTGTGGAAATTGGAAAGACTGAAGAGATTTTTAAGAATCCAAAGCATCCTTATACACAAGTGTTGCTAAGTGCCTATCCGATTCCTAATCCTCATCTTCGAAATAGAGAGCGGATTGTGGTAGAAGGAGATGTTCCAAGTCCGGCAAATCCACCAAATGGGTGCAGGTTCCATACTAGATGTCCTATGGCACAAGCTATGTGTAAGGAGAAGGAGCCGCTATTAGATGGAGCAAATCATTCAGTTGCCTGTCATTTTCCACTACGTTAAAGGAGGGAGATTCATTTGTTCCAATATATTATCAGGAGATTATTGATTGCTATTCCAGTGTTGCTGGGGGTAACGGTATTTAACTTTATTATTATTAACTTGGCTCCTGGTAACCCGGTAGATATGTATATTAATCCAGATACTACTCAGGCGGATATTGATGCAAAGAAAGAAGCATTAGGTCTTAATGATCCTATTTATATTCAATACTTTAGATGGCTTGGAAATCTTTTGCAAGGAGATTTTGGATTTTCCTATACAACATATGAACCTGTATTAGATTTAGTGCTAAATCGTGTTGGCCCCACGTTGCTCCTTATGAGCACTGCCTTAGTTATTGCTTATATTATTGCCATTCCAATAGGAATTTTGAGTGCAACAAAGCAGTATTCTTGGATTGATTATTTAACTACTACTTTTTCATTTTTAGGTGTATCCATTCCTAACTTTTTCTTAGGATTAGGAAGTATTTACGTATTTGCACTTGTTTTAAATATCTTACCGACAGGTGGCATGTTTACATTGGGAAGCAGTGGAGGATTTATGGATACATTGTTTCACCTCATTATGCCAGCCGCTATATTAGGAACCGGGATTGCAGGCAGTACGGTTCGCTATGTCAGAAGCAGCATGTTGGAAGTAATGGGGCAAGATTATTTGCGGACAGCAAGAGCGAAAGGATTAAAAGAGTTTATCGTTACCAATAAGCATGGATTAAAGAATGCGTTAATTCCTATTATTACAATTATCGGAATGGAAATACCAATTTTAATAGGCGGCGCAGTAGTAACGGAGCAAATTTTTCAATGGCCAGGCTTAGGACAACTAACAATCCAGTCGATTTCCTCTCGTGACTATCCTACGTTAATGGCGATAAATTTTATTGCAGCACTTGCTGTCCTATTTTCGAATTTACTTGCTGACATTTTATATGCCGTAGTAGATCCGCGAATTAAGTATAACTAAGGAGGAGTGCATATGAGTATTCCTAATGTGAAAGTGGATACGGAATTACAAGTTAATGTGGTGATTCCTGTTCAAAATCAATTGGGGAATGAAGAAAGCTATCTAAAACTAATAACAAAACGTTTTTTTAAACATAAGTTGGCCGTTGTTGGTCTCATTATTTTTTCATTAATGGTTCTGATTGCAATCTTTGCTCCAGTAATTGCACCGCATAATCCATATTCTGTTGATGGCGAATTTGCGTCTGCTCCTTCTGCTAATAATATTCTTGGTACAGATGAAGTGGGAAGGGACTTGTTTAGCCGACTATTATATGCTGCTAGAGTCTCTTTATCAGTAGGAGTCGGAGCAGTGGCGATTTATGTTGCTATTGGTACTATACTAGGAGCGATTGCGGGGTATTTTGGAAAATGGGTGGACATGGTTATCATGCGTATTACAGATGTGTTCATGTCATTTCCGTATTTAATGGTAATTTTGGTTCTAGTAAGTATAATGGGGCCAAGTCTATTTAACGTTATTTTAGTATTAGGTTTGCTCGGATGGCCATCGATTGCAAGATTAGTAAGAGGGTGTGTATTAACAATTAAAGAAATGGATTATGTTAAAGCAGGTGTCGCTTTAGGGTATTCCACGCCAAAAATTGTTTTTCAACATATTCTTCCGAATTGCATTGCGCCGATTCTTGTTAATGCTACATTTGGCATTGCGTCTGCCATTATTATGGAAGCATCCTTGAGCTTTTTAGGGATGGGGGTTCAGCCTCCTACAGCAAGCTGGGGGAATATGCTTAATGAAGCTCAATCCATTACTGTATTGGCAACACAGCCTTGGTTATGGATTCCGCCTGGAGTCATGATATTACTTGCTGTATTATCCATAAATTTTATGGGGGACGGTTTGCGAGATGCAATGGATCCCAAGAGCCATAAATGATGAGGAGATGCATTTATTACTATTCTAGAACAATAGATGGGGGAACATTCAATGAAGAAATTTAAAACGATATTTAGTCTATTTTCCATTGTCATTTTAGTATTACTTTCAGCGTGCTCGGGTGTAAATAATCCAGCTTCAACTGGTGGTGGTGCAAAAGAAAATACGATGTATTTGGGGCTTGTAAATGCTCCAGTTAGTTTTAATCCCATTAATTCTTCTGATATTGCAGCATCATGGTTAGAAAAATTTATGTTTGATACTTTTTTAGAGATGACTGGTCCTTTGGAGTTTACACCAAAGCTAGCTGAGTCCTTTGAAACAGAGGATAATCAGACATTTACAATCAAAATTAATAAGGATGCAAATTGGACAGATGGAACACCTGTTACGTCTGCGGATGTTGCTTTTACGTTAAATTTAGTTGCTAATCCAAAGACGGAAACAGCTGTTGGAGCCTATTTAACTGTATTAGATGGATTAACAGACGATGGCAAGCTTCCAGAAGGAGAAACAGAAATACCATCTATAACCATTGTTGATGAGAAAACAATTCAATTTAAGACAAAGGCCCCAGTCGATCCAAATATGGTGAAAGAACAATTAGGTTCTAAATTTATGATACTTCCAGAACATAAGTTAAAGAATATTGCTCCGGAAAATCTCCAAAAGGATCCTTTTATGATGAAGCCGACCGTAACGAATGGTCCTTTTAAGTTTGTTAAATATGCAAAAGATCAATATGTAGAATATGCTAGGAATGATGACTATTATTTAGGGGATGTAGAACTGGATAAACTATTTGTGAAAATCATGCCAGCAGCAAACCTTGTAGCTCAATTGCAGACAGGCGAAATTCAAATGAATGCTGCAGGAGGGATTGGAAAAATTGCAGTGCAAGACTTTGAGACAGTAAAAGGATTTGACAATGTAACAACCACAACAGATAAAACATATGGATATCAGAATATGAGTTTTAATATGGAAACCATCACAGATAAGAAAGTAAGACAAGCAATCGCTTATGCTATTGATCGTCAAAAAATTGTCGATCAATTACTAAAGGGAGAAGGAGAAATTGTAGACGGTCCGTATACATCCATCAGCCCTTATCTTGATAAAGAATTAGAAACATACACGTATGATCCAGAGAAATCGAAGCAGTTATTAGAAGAAGCAGGCTGGGATTTCAATAAGACAATAGAATTTGTTGTTCCGATTGGAAACAAAGTGCGGGAACAATCAGCCAATATTATTGCCGAAAATTTAAAAGCGGTTGGATTAAAACTAAATACAACTACGTATGATTTCCCAACGATTATGTCAAAAGCGAGAGCAGGCGACTACGATTTAATGCTAATTGGCTTCACTAATACTATTGATCCAGATTTAACAACAATCTATGGTTCTGCGGGATCAAGTAACTATACAAATTATAACAATCCAAAGGTAGATGAACTATTAGCAAAGGGGAAACAAGAACCAGATACAGAAAAGCGTAAAGAGATTTATAATGAGCTTCAAGCAATTTGGAGTGATGAACTGCCGATCTTTACATTGTATTCTGACTATGACTTTGGAGCAGTTTCTAAAGATGTAGCTGTGGGATCACCAAAGGTATTTGGTTTCCATAATGAATTATATAAATGGTCGTTAGCTGGTGTAAACTAAAAGCGATAAAAGCGGCTCGAACATAAGTATTTCCAACAAATTTAAACCTGAACAATTATACAGAGATTCTAATCTAGAATTTTTGTATAATTGTTCGGTTTTTTTATTTTAAGAAAGAAGGTGGCATTTGTACATGTAATAAAATATACTGAATTAATTTTATTCTGAATGATGTTTTCTAACTTACTAAAAAGAGGTATGATAAAAATAATGTTTAGCAAATCTAAATAAATTTCATCGATGATTGGATATTAAGTAGTAAATTCAATTAGAGTAAAGGCTGGAGGGAATAATGTCAAAAATATTTGGTCGACTTCGAGTATATAAACTAAGTATTACAATAGCACTTATACTAATGTTAACCGAACTTGCGGTAGAACTGGTTCAGCCATTGATTATGGCAAAGATAATTGATGATGGCTTGGCTCATCAAGATACAAAAGTAGTGTTAATTTGGGGAGGATTGTTGATATTATTTTCGCTTGTAGCCTTTGCTGCTGGAATAATTAATACATTCTATTCTTCCCATGTTTGTCAGAATTTTGGCTATAGTCTTCGGAATGAGTTATATCAAATCATTCAGTATTTTACGTTTTCAAGCAGTAATGTTTTTGCAAGTTCGTCTTTGATCACTAGATTAACGAATGATATTACACAATTACAAAACACGATATTTATGGGATTGCGATTTCTATTAAGGGCACCGCTTTTAATCGTTGGTGGAATCATTATGTCCTTCTTAGTTAATGTGAAACTAGCGTTTATATTGGCGATTACGATTCCGCTTATTGTGGTTATGTTTATTTGGGTTATTAAAATAGGAAGAAGTCTGTTTCAATCTGTTCAAAAGAAACTCGATCAGGTAAACAGTGTGATGCTGGAGAATTTAACAGCAGTGAGGCTTATCCGAGCATATATCCGTAAGCAGTTTGAAAGAAATCGTTTTATGCATACAAGCGAGGATTTAAAAAATCTTACCCAAAAGGCGCTCCGAATTATGGAAACTACTGTGCCGCTCTTATTATTCGCTATGAATCTATGTATTATTGCCATACTTTGGATTGGATCCGGACAAATAAACACAGGTGAGGCACAGATTGGTGAAGTAGTTGCCGTTATCAATTATACATTAAGAATCACTACATCGATTTCTGTAGTAAGTATGTTAGTAATGGTTATTTCTCGTTCAAAAGCTTCAGCTGATCGAATCCAAGAGATTATTGATAAGAAAGAACAGGATAAGGATAATCCAGATGAAAGTATGGACTCAAAACTGAAAGGAAAAATTAAGTTCCAGCATGTATCCTTTCGTTATCCATCTAATAGAAGGAATACGATAGAGAATCTGCACTTTACCATCCACCCTAAAGAAACAATTGCTATATTAGGAGCAACAGGTTCAGGAAAAACAACACTCTTCCAATTAATTCCACGTCTTTATGAACCAACAGAAGGAAGCGTTTTGATCGACGATAAACGAGTGGATTCATATTCATTAAATACGCTAAGAAAGCAAATTGGATATGTACCACAGGAATCGATGCTCTTTACGGGTACCATTCAAGAAAATATTAGATGGGGAAATCCTGATGCGACCTTTGATGAAGTAGTGCAAGCTGCAAAAGATGCCCAAATTCACGATACCATTATGTTAATGCCTCATACATATGATACGAGAATTGGACAAAAGGGAGTTAATTTATCCGGAGGACAAAAGCAACGCCTTTCCATTGCAAGAGCACTCGTCAGAAAGCCAAGTATTCTCCTGCTAGATGATAGTACAAGTGCATTAGATTTAAAAACAGAAAAAAAGCTGCTGGATGCAGTTGCAGATTATCAATGTACCCTTCTGCTCATTACGCAGAAAGTATCTACTGCGATGAAGGCAGATAGAATAATGTTGATTGAAGATGGAAAGATTGTAAGTTTTGCTTCCCATGATGAGTTATGGAAGACAAACAACCTTTATCAAAAAATAGTAGAATCACAACTAGGGGAAGGAGAGTGGGAGAATGCAAAGGGAACTAACCGATCCATTTCGCTATCCTAAACCTAAATTAAAGCCAGATCCCACAGTTGTTAAAAAAGGGAAAAAACCAAAAAATATGGGGAAGACCTTATACCGATTATGGAGCTATCTTGCACAAAAAAAGGGATTATTATTTCTTGTTTTAGTGATGGTGGCAATGAGCTGTGCATTAGGATTATTGGGACCATATGTTTTAGGAATTTCTATTGATCGTTTTATTGTCAATAGAAATTTAGATGGTTTTACAGGAATGCTAATAGCCCTTGGTGGTATTTACTTTTTTCATTCTGTTGCATTATTTTTGCAAAGTTATTGGATGGTTGGAATTTCACAAACAACTGTTTTTCGCTTAAGAGCGGATTTATTCCACCAATTTCATGAGCTGCCGATAAGTTATTTTGACAAAAAGCAGCATGGAGAATTGATGAGTCGTGTTACAAATGATATTGAAAATGTCAGTTCTACTTTAAATAGCTCTGTTATCCAAATCTTCTCTAGTATTATCACATTAGTTGGGACAGTAGTCGTTATGTTATTGCTCAGCCCGTTATTAACCGTCCTGACTTTAACTATTGTGCCAGTTATGTTTATCGGAATGAAGTGGATTACGAGTAGAACAAGTATATTGTTTAAGGAACAGCAAAAGAATTTAGGGGAGTTAAATGGATTTATTGAGGAATCTATTTCAGGACAAAAAATTGTAAAAACTTTTTCTTTAGAAGAAAAAGTGATTCATGATATGAAAGAAAAAAGTGATAAGCTTAAGAATTCTGCGTATTGGGCACAAGTCTATTCAGGCTTTATTCCAAAGTTGATGAATATGTTAAACAATGCTAGCTATGCAGTAATTGTAGGGGTTGGCGGGCTATTAGCCCTCAAATCAGGTACTGTATCTATTGGGGTTATTGTCATCTTTGTTGAATATTCCCGACAGTTCACTAGACCCTTAAATGATTTATCGAATCAATTTAATACACTGTTATCTGCCATTGCGGGTGCAGAGAGAGTATTTGACGTATTAGATGAAGAAAGAGAAGAAGTAGATGAGAAGAAAGCAGCCGTGATGGAAGAAATGAAAGGAGAAGTTCAGTTTAAGCATGTTTCTTTTTCTTATGAGGTAAATAAAGAAATTTTAAAAGATATTGATTTTAAGGCAAACCCAGGTGAAACAATTGCTTTGGTTGGACCCACTGGAGCTGGAAAAACGACTATTATCCAGCTTATCACGAGATTTTATGATGCAACCGCAGGAAATATATTAGTGGATGGACAGGAGATTACAAAAATAAAAAGAGAGAGTCTTCGTTCGCATATGGGATTTGTTCTTCAGGATAGCTATCTATTCGAAGGGACCATCCGGGAAAACATTCGGTATGGCAGGTTAAATGCTACGGATGAGGAAGTGGAGTATGCAGCAAAGCAGGCCAATGCTCATGGCTTTATTGAACATCTTCCGGAAGGATATGATACGATTCTTTCTGCTAATGGAAACGGAATTAGTCAAGGACAAAAGCAGCTATTATCCATTTCTCGAGCAATTTTAGCAGATCCATCTATTCTTATTCTGGATGAAGCAACAAGTAGCATTGATACAATCACAGAGGTGAAAATTCAAGATGCTTTAAAACGGTTGATGAAAGGGAAAACGAGCTTTGTTGTTGCTCACCGATTAAACACCATTAAACATGCGGATCTGATTCTAGTATTGGATAAAGGGATGATAGCCGAAAAGGGGTCTCACGAAGAATTATTGAAGAAAAAAGGCTTTTATTATGAACTACATCAAAACCAATTCTCAGAGACAGTTGATTAGATTATAAAAATAAAATGGGGCTGCACCGGTTGGTCAGTGTAGATAGTAGATATATAAAGAACAGCACTTCTCTCCTTAGAGCTGATATTGAAGGAATAAGGGAAGTGCTGTTTCTTATTTTATAAATAAAAAATATTTGTATGAAATGATATTTGACTGACCGGTCATTATTGTTTACAATAAAGATAGATTCGGTGCATGTCAACCATCCGAAAATAGCTCGTTATATACAAAGGTGGATGTTGAAAGTGAAAACAATTGACCAAATTATTGAATTTTTGAAGAGTATCGGAGTAGACGCAGAAAAGGTTTATAGGAATCCAAAGGAGACATACTAGTTTATGGAAAGCGTAAAACAACTCAAGACATACATGGAAGATAATAACTTCAATTTACATGAATTATCAAATGAGCTTAATGAATGGAAAAATAGCTTAATTATTTATAACTTTGCTTTAGATGAAATAAATACGAAACTAAAAATATTAAATGAGGAATTTCAATTTATCCATAATCATAATCCAATCGAGCACATTAAATCACGAATTAAAGATCCAAAGGGTATTATGCAAAAGCTGCATCGAAAAGGGCATGCTATAACAATGGAAAATGCCAAAAAATATATACATGATATTGCAGGAGTTCGAATTACTTGTTCCTTTATTTCGGATATTTACGAAATTTATAATATTATTGAAAAACAAGCTGATATTAAAGTACTGCAGGTAAAAGATTATATTAAAAATCCAAAACCAAATGGCTATAAAAGCTTACATTTAATTATCAGTATTCCTGTTTTCTTAAGTACAGGAATGCAAGAAGTATTTGTTGAAATTCAAATAAGAACGATTGCGATGGACTTTTGGGCAAGCTTAGAACATAAAATCTATTATAAATTCGACAAAGATGTTCCTGCACATTTACTTAATGAATTAAAGGAAGCAGCAGATGCAGCCCATGAACTAGATGTAAAAATGAAGCGAATCAAAGATGGCGTCGATATCGTTCATAAAGTAGGGAAGAATCAGCTATTCATATAGTTTGAAAAGGAGCTTCGCAAGAAACGAAGCTCCTTTCTTTGTAGAAACAAAGAAATCCTCGAAATCCAGCATTTATAATTTATATTCAGCGAAAAATATAATCTCCCCCCTATTGAATAAGGTTTCATATCTATTTTTTCGTAAATAATTTATAATAAGAAGATATATTTTAAGGTTAGATGCTATTTGTCTGATTTTGATGAAAAAGGAGAACGAAATGAAAGAACAGCTATTTTGGAGTACATTTAAACCGTTTATACAGGAAAATTGGGAAAAGGCACAGTTTAAACAAGCAACTTCTATTCAAGCACAATCTATCCCGCTAATATTAGAGGGAAAAGATGTAATTGCTGAATCCCCAACAGGAACAGGAAAAACATTGGCATATCTACTACCAGTCTTAAATAACTTGGATACAGAATCGAAGAATATTCAGGCAATCTGTCTTGCTTCCTCTCAAGAACTTGTTATGCAAATTTTAGGAGAAGTACAAAAATGGGGAGAGGGCAGCGGTGTTCGGGCGGCCTCTTTTATTGGAGGAGCAAATGTTAAAAGACAATTAGAAAAACTGAAAAAGCATCCTCATCTTGTCATTTGTACACCTGGAAGAGCATTAGAATTGATTAAACAAAAAAAATTAAAAATGCATGCAGTAAAAACAGTAATTTTAGATGAAGCAGATCAATTGTTAGTACCAGAGCATCTAGAATCTGTTCGTCAAATTATCAAAGCCACTTTAAAAGAAAGACAAGTCGTTTTATTTTCTGCAACATTACCAAAGCAAACAGAAAATATTGCAGCTGAACTTGTTCAAGATGCAGAAATTATTCGCATCAAAAAAGATAAGGTGATCGAAGCAGCTGAAGTAGAGCATATTTATTTCCAAGCGGAATATCGAGATAAAGTAAAGCTATTAGAACCGATCTCTCGTTTAAAGAATGCGAAGATTCTTGTGTTTGTAAAGGATATTGGAAATTTAAGTGTTATCTATGAGAAGTTAGCATTTAAAAAAATTCAGACAAGTATTTTGCATTCTGATCTAAATAAAATGGAGCGTCAAAAGTCATTAACTGATTTTCGAGATGGCAAGAGAAACATGCTTCTAGCAACAGATGTAGCCGCAAGAGGGCTTGATATTCAAAATATTACACATGTTGTTCATTATGACTTAGCTACAGATCAGACTCAGTATATCCATCGGTCTGGAAGGACGGGCAGATTTGGTGCAGCGGGAGTAGTTATTAGTTTAGTGACAGAAAGAGAAGAAAGAGAACTGAAGCAAACAGCTAAGAGGCTAAATCTTCAGTTATCGAGAAAAACCTTTTACCATGGAGAAATGGTGGATTACAAAGTGAGACAAAAAAACAATAAATAATCTTTTTAAAAGCTGGCATCAACCGTAATAGCAGGTTGATGCCGGCTTTTTTATTTGAATTAACATTCATAAATGAAAATATAAGCATAAAAATGGAGAAATTTCACAAGATAATACCATAAATAAACAAAGCACTAAAAGGAAGGGTTAAATGGTAACTTTTGCTTATCTACTAATATTTACATCTATGAGTGTTTTAACAATTGTTCTGGATATTTTTGTATTTCATGATGGATTTATGAAATGTATAAAAAGAATATACGACGCCGAAGTTGGTGCAGGAGCTATTACCATTGTATTTACTGCGATATTAGGCTTTGTCTGGTCGGTCGTAGTGGATATTCGACTATGGAAAAATAAAAAACAAAGAAGGCAGAAAACTCAAGGATAATTACTCCATTTAGATACCAGTTGCACAACAGAGTATAGAAGTTTCTGCCAGGGCTGGCCCGGAATACTAATAAAGCAAAAGATGAGGCGCTTGCGCTTTTCTAAAAGGAAGTGTGTTACAGGCATGTTAAAAGAAAGCATTTCATTAACTCAATTGGCGGCAGTTGTTTTTAATTTCCAAATTGGAAGTACGATTGTAATAGGCCTTGGATTAAAAGCAAAAGAGGATGCATGGATTGTGCTTCTAATTGCTTTAGGATTAGGAATTATTATCACCCTATTTTATATCTATATGTTTTCTTTAACTCCTGGGAAAAATTTATTTGAGATGTTCGAATATTGCTTTAATCGGCCGATTGCAAAGGGGCTTAGTCTCGTTTATGCAGCTTATTTTTTTTATTATAGCTGTCGAATTATCCGCGACTTTGGAGAGTTGATAGCAAGTACAGTACTTCCCTTAACACCGATTGAGATTTCCACCATTATGCTAGTGTTCGTAATGGGATATATATTGTATATGGGTGTGGAGGTTCTTGCGAGAACCGCAGAGATATTCACTCCTTATGCATTTATCTTCATCATGCTTTTATTTATTTTCTTATATGTTGGTAAAAACCTTGATTTCTCTAATATAAAACCAGTATTAGCTGACGGCTTTAAGCCCTTATGGACTGCTGTGTTTCCCTATGAAATTGTACGGCCGTATGGACAATTACTCGTTTTAACCTTTATATTGAGCAATGTTTCAAATGCTAAATATAGCAAAAAGATTATTATTTATAGTGTTCTGATTTCAAGTTTATTATTGCTGGTTACATCATTGATGATTATTTTGTCTTTAGGATACGAGCTCGGATTACGTTCCAATTTCCCCTTATTAAGTGCAGCTCGACTTGTTTCTATTGGGAATTTTCTACAACGGATCGATGCTATTGTAGTTTTCTGTATGATGCTCGGAACACTTGTAAAAAGCTGTATTTATATATATGGAGGATTAAAGGCAATCGAGTACATTTTTGGTCAATCATTTCGGTATTTTTCGATTCCGATGATTTGTATTGTAGGAGTATTCACAACATTAATTGCGCGAAATTATACCGATCATATGGAGGAGGGATTGCAGTCTAATCCTTTTCTGTTACATCTTCCATTACAATTTGGCCTGCCGGCATTAATGGTATTTATCATGTTAATAAAACATTGGAATAAATCTAACTCCAAGAAAAAAGCAAAAAGTGGAGGACAGAATGTGTTTTAGGAAATAGCGATGAGCGAAATTTTGATTACATTAAATTAAAACCGATAAGGTGCTGAGTGATTATGTTGACAGAAAAACTATCTTTAACCCAAATATTTACGATGATTATCAATTTCCTTCTTGGAAGTTCTATCGTAATTGGCATAGGAATGGAAGCCAAAAGAGATGCATGGATAGTTGTTTTAATTGGAATGATTGTCGGCGTAATTATAATAAGTTTTTATCTTTATTTAATGTCATTGCTTCCAGGGAAAAACTTATATGAGATGATGGAATATTGTTTTTCTAGAAAAGTTGCTATCACTTTAGCTCTCGTGTACTTAAGTTATTTTATCTATGTTTCTGCAAGAGTAATTAGAGACTTTGGGGAATTGATCACTTCTGCCATTCTGCCTGTGACACCTATAGAATTTACGATATTAGCGCTTATGTTAGTAATTGGCTATATCTTATATTTAGGGATTGAAGTATTAGGAAGAACAGCTGAAATATTTAGTCCCTATATGTTTTTATTTATCATCCTGCTGTTTATTTTTTTATACGCTGGAGACAAAATAAACCTCACCAATGTACAGCCAGTTTTAAGTAATGGGATAAAGCCAATAATGAAAGCGGCTATTCCATCTATCATTGCCTTCCCCTTTGGAGAGTTAATAGCATTTACGGTTATTTTCGCTCATATTGGAGAGTTTAAGGCAACGAAGAAGGTTGCCTTAATTAGTGTTATTGTTGCAAGTATCATCTTACTATCTTCCGTTTTTATCATTATAGCCACCTTAGGGGAAAATACAGCAATGCGAGCAAATTTCCCACTATTAATAGCGGCAAGACTTGTTAGTATAGGGGAGTTTTTGGAAAGGATTGACGTGCTCGTTGTGTTTATTATGATGCTGGGAATATTAATCAAAAGTTCTGTGTTTCTATATGGCGGCTTAAAAGGAATGGAGTATGTTTTTCGGATACCTTACCGATATTTTGCTATGCCTGTTGCCTGTATCACAACGATGTTTAGCATCTTCATTTCTACGGATTTTTCGGATCATATTGTGGAAGGGTTAAATGTAGACTTATTTCTTGTTCATGTTCCACTGGAACTTATGGTACCTATTTTGATTACATTTGTGTTGTTAATAAAAAAATGGAAAGAACAAAGGGATGAAAAAAGGGGGTTAAAAATATGAATTATTTTAAAAAATTGATGTCTATAAATAGCAAAAAAGAAATACCCTCTAAAGTCGTTCCGACCGAAGCGAAAGAAATAGGGATAGAAGAACTTACCTTTGAAGCATTGAGAGAAGTGATAGGTTTAACCTTTGGAAATACAGCTGATTTGCAGTCAGATGTGATTCGAGTAGGAAAAAGTGAGGGATGTATTTATTATTTAGAAACTGTAGTAAATACAGAAATGTTAAAAGAGATGTTAGGGAATACGTTAGAGAATTCAGCAGATAAAGATATTGTTGTTGATACAATTGAAGACCTACAGAGCTTAAGTAAAAAGAGCTTTGGTGTTTCAGGATATAAATTATTAAAAAAGGTTAATGAAATTGTTTCTTCTCTCCTGGAAGGACGTATTGTTATTGTTTTTAGAGGTGTTGGGCAGGCGCTTAGTTTAAATTATTTAAATAGTGAAGGCAGGTCAGTAGCCGAGCCTACTACACAGACAGTCGTACGGGGACCAAAGGACTCTTTTGTAGAAGATGCCTCTACAAATATCAATTTAATAAGAAAAAGAATAAGAAACCATCAATTGCGTTTTGAAAAATTTATGATAGGAAACGAAACACGTACAAATGTATACATGGGGTATATGTATTCCATTGCAAATGAAAAAATAGTAGCAGAAGTAAGGTCTCGATTAAATAAAATTAATATTTCTGCTGTCTTCGAGTCAGCGAATGTTGAAGAATTAATTGTAGATAAAAGTTTGACTGTTTTTCCGTTAGCGATGAATACAGAGCGTCCAGATGCAGTAGCTACCTATTTAATGGATGCAAAAATTGTCATCATCATTGATGGATCGCCATTTGTATTAATCGTTCCGGCTGTACTGACTGATTTTTTCACTTCTCCGGAAGATAACTATCAAAACTATTTTATGGGTAGTTTTGTTCGTTTAATTCGCTACCTATCTTTTATGATTGGTTTAATTATGCCTTCCGCTTATGTAGGAGTTTTGACCTTTCACCCAGAACTGCTGCCAACTACTTTATTACTGAGTGTTATTGCACAGCGGGAGGATGTACCTTTTCCAGCTGTAGTGGAAGTGTTTATCATGGAAATTACTTTTGAAATTTTAAGAGAGGCAGGGGTAAGAATGCCGCGGGCCGTTGGTCAGACGGTTTCGATTGTAGGAGCATTAGTTATTGGACAGGCAGCCGCTGAAGCGGGAATCATTTCCAATATTATGGTTATTATTGTCGCGATTACTGCGATTGCTAATTTCGTTTTTCCTAATTATAGCTTCGCGAACGCATCTAGACTTATTCGATTCGTTCTTATCATTGTTGCCTCTATTTTAGGGTTATATGGGGTTCTTTTAATACTTGTATTTATGGTTGCACACTTAAGTTCTCTTCGTTCCTTTGGGGTTCCTTATTTAGCACCTGTTGCTCCATTTATTGTCGAAGATCAAAAAGATGTATTTGTTCGTTTTCCACTATGGTCCATTAATAAGCGTTCTTCCTATTTAAGTCCAAATGTAAAGAATAAGCAAAAGCCACAAGGGTCCCCGTCTCCGCCTAAACCGGAAAGTGGGAAGAAAAAGTGAAGAAAATTTGTGTCTTTCTATGTATATTAAACTGTTTGTTTCTATTAACTGGTTGTTGGGATCGAAAAGAATTATCAGAAATTAAATTAGTGGCAGGAATGGCCATTGATAAAGGCGAAAATGCAAAATATAAATTGACAGTAGAGGCCTTAAATGCAGTAGAATTAAATACCCAAACTGCTTCTGGAAATGCTCCGACAATAGTAGAAGGCATTGAGGGAAACACTATTTCTGAAATTACGCATCTCTTAAATGAGTACTATGCACAGTTCCTGGTTTTCTCTCATATGAAGATACTGGTAATCAGCGAGGAAATAGCTAGGTCGGGAATGCTTGATTTTATTGACTTCTTGGAAAGGAATAGGGAAATACGGGATGACTTTAATATTATTATTGCAAAAGATGGAAAGGCAGAAGATATTTTAAAAATAGTTGCCCATTATAGAAAGGCTTCCTCTTTAAAGTTATCCCCGCAATTGGATCATTTATTAGAGGATTGGGGAGGAGACCCAGGAATGAGTATTATTGAGTTTATCTCCGAATTGAACCTAGAAGGGAAAGAACCAGTGTTAGCTACTGTCCGCGTAAAAGGAGATGTAGAAAAAGGAAAGAGTATGGAAAATATCATGAAGGTGACTCCTGATGCAATAGTAGTCGTTGATTCTCTGGCGATATTTAAAAAGGGCAAATTGGTCGGTTTTCTGAGCATGGAAGATTCGAGAAATTATTTGTGGATTAGAAATAAATTAAAAACTACTTCTTTGTCCATTAAATGCAAACAGGGAGACTATAGTTCTGTGCGTGTAACAGAATCACAAACAGAAATAACTTCTAAATGGAAGAATAATAAGCCTGCTATTCATGTTGGGATAAAAGCAGAAGGATATCTGGAGGGAACACAATGCTATAAAAGTGTAGATAAGCTAGGTACCATTGAAAAATATGAAAAACTAGTGAATAAAGTTTTATCCCAAGAAATATCCAATAGCATTTCACATGTTCAAAGCCAATATGAATCAGATATTTACGGATTTGGAGAAGCAATGAGACGACAAGACTATGATTCATTTATGAAAATAAAAGACAAGTGGGATCAAGAATTTTCAAAAGCAGATATTAAAGTAGATGTAGATTTTGTTCTGAGAAGATCAGGAATTCGCTCCAAGAGCTTTTTGACAGGTACAGAAAAATAATTACTAAAGGAGAAAAACTGTTCCATTATGAACAGTTTTTTCTTTGCTTATTAGGATTAGTATTTTCTAAGACTAAAGTTGTAGAGCAAAATCAAGCTAAGGCATGTTATGAAAAAAACAGGAAGAAGGTAACATAGTAGATAAGAAAGGAGCGAAACGCAAAATGAAAAAATTTGGTTTATTTCTTATTGGGGCAGCTGCCTCTATCATCCTTTTATCACAGATAGGTCCAATACTCGGTTTAGTTATTAGTGCAGTAATTCTTTATTTTGCCTTTAAGCAATACACGAAAGCAACAAGCACATCAGGTAAGCTGGGGTGGGGGATAGCAGGAGTGATTATGCTTATTATAACAGCAAGTAACCTGCCAGCGATCATCGGATTAGCAGCCGCGTATGTATTGTATCTTGTTTACAAAAAGTGGAACAACAAGCAGACCATTATTACAAATAAAACAGCGGATGACCCTTTTGCAAATTTTGAAAAACAGTGGTCAGAATTAAATAAATAAGGAGAGGTTAATATGACAAATCTATTAGAAAGAATAAAAAATACGGTAATGGCAGACATTAATCATTTATTAGATAAGAAGGAAGAAAAAAATCCAATCGCGCTTTTAAATCAATATGTAAGAGAATGTGAGAAAGAGACAGATAAAGTAAAAAAAATGGTCGAAAGACAATATAAATTAAAAGAAGAGTTCATGAAGGAATTACAACAGGCTGAACAAATGGCGGAGAAAAGACAAAGACAGGCTGAGGTGGCTGGCAAAGCAGGAGAAGAAGAGCTTTTTGCTTATGCTAAGCAGGAGCAGACTCATTATGAAGAAAGAGTATTACGCTTAACCGAATCGTTAAAAAATACAGAGCAGCAATTGCATGAAATAGAAACGAAATATATGGATATGAAACATAAATTGAAGGATATGAAAATACGCCAGATGGAACTGATGGCAAAAGAAAATATAACAAAAGCACACCATACAATGAATAAAGTATTAGAAGAAAAACAGGCGAGTCCAACAAATCCAACACGCTTTAGCGAAATGGAACAATATATAGAAACGTTAGAAGAAAAAATAAATACAGAATATTATAAACAAACAATGGACGAAAAGTTAGCAGCATTAGAGAAAGATATGCTAAAAAAAGAAGATGACTCCATTTCCTTATAAAAAAATGGTATTCTAAAAGAGGCTGGTGTGGTAAAGCCAGCCTTCAATTATTTAAGATCTTCATCCAAATAAAATAAAGAAGGGAGAGAATAGCCAATGTTTAAACAATTAAAAGATAACTATGCAAATTGGTTTTATGTAGTTGGAGGTTTTTTGTTATTAGAAATCTTCGTCTTTAATCCCGGACTAATCTTTTCCCTTCTTGTTTCAATTGGCATGATTTATATATCAAAGAAATCACGGCAAGGCGGAGCTGGAAAGATTCTTTTTTGGATAGGGAGCCTGCTTTTAATCATTAGCATACTAAATATGGTTACAGTGAAAATTATCTTGTTTACACTCCTTGCCTATTACCTTTTTCAATTATTTCAAAAAAAGAATAATGAGGATATTATAAAACCAATCATAAAGGATAAGGAAACGGCCATACAGACAGACGAAATAAAAATAAAGAAAAAGCCCTTATTTACGAATTCTCTCTTTAGCCGTAATACCACACCAGATCACGTATATGAATGGGATGATATCAATATTCAGGGTGGCATAACGAATACTACTGTGGATCTTAGTTACACGGTGTTACCAGAAGGAGAAACAGTTATTATGATTCGAAATATTGTAGGAGATGTGAAGGTATATATCCCTTATGATATGGATGTTAGTATTCACCATTCCAGTTTATTTGGTTCCTATCAAATATTTGGTGAAGCTGAAGAAAATATATGGAATCAAAATATAAGCATTCGGACAGCTGGATATGATCAGGCTGAGACTAGAGTGAAAATTTTCACCTCATTAATTACTGGTAGCTTAGAGGTGAAAAGAATATGAGTATTATAACGAGACAAATTTTGTGGGGAGTATGTGCATCCCTTCTTTTACTTGTATTCTTTTCCATAAGCTATCTAATCGTCTTTCCGCCGGCAACCTGGAGTGCTTTGTGGGAAAAAGAGGTAATGGATGTTCCATTTATTTTATTTTTAATCAGTGTAGATATTACATTAGGTGTTTTAATTGGTTATTTATCAGGATTTTCCTGGAAAAAACAAATCCGTTCCATAGAAGAAACCTTACATACAATGGATAAAATGGAGTATTATCCAGTTCAGCCAATTGGTTCCACAGAGGAGCTCCAATCTTTAAGCTATAGAATCATTCAGCTGCAGAATCAATTAGTGGAACAAATGAAGCTATCTCAAAAACTCGTAAATGAGAAAGCGGAAGATCAAGAGGTGAAGGTTCAAACTGTCATTATTGCAGAGCGAAATCGTTTGGCCAGAGAATTGCACGATTCTGTGAGCCAACAATTATTTGCAGCATCGATGCTGTTATCAGCAATTAATGAAACAAGACCGAAAACGAATGATCATGAATCACGGCAATTACAGCTAGTAGAGGAAACGATTCAGCAGTCTCAATTAGAGATGAGAGCTTTATTGCTTCATTTACGACCAATCGCTTTAAAAGGAAAAACGTTAAAAGCGGGAATTATAGAATTATTACATGAACTACAGCAAAAGGTATCTTTGGAAATGGAAATGAAACTAGAAGATATCGATTTGGATAAAGGAATTGAAGATCATCTTTTTCGAATTCTTCAAGAATCGGTATCCAATACATTAAGACATGCAAAGGCAAGTTCCTTAGAAGTACAGCTTATTCAGAGGGAGGCATTTGTTATATTGCGAATAATCGATGATGGTGTCGGCTTTAATGTGGATAAGAGGAAAGCAGGATCTTATGGACTTCAAAATATGCACGAAAGAGCAGCTGAAATTGGCGGAGTATTAAAATTAATAAGTTTGGAAAATAAAGGAACAAGATTAGAAGTGAAAGTGCCAATTTTGGGAAGAAAGGAGGATTTAAATGATTAGAGTATTGCTAGTGGATGATCATGAAATGGTGCGGATTGGAGTCTCTTCTTATTTATCTGCACAGACAGATATTGAAGTTGTTGCAGAGGCGGAAAATGGCAGTAAAGCTGTTGAGCTTGCTCTTCAATTAAAGCCAGATGTGATTTTGATGGATTTAGTAATGGATGAAATGGATGGAATTGAGGCAACGAGGCAAATAATAGAAGCATGGCAGGAGGCAAAGATAATTATTGTCACCAGTTTTCTTGATGATGAGAAGGTATATCCTGCTTTGCAGGCGGGTGCAACAAGCTATATGCTCAAAACATCCAAGGCGAGTGAAATTGCAAGAGCTGTGCGCGAAACATATCAAGGCCAAATTGTCCTAGAGCCTGAAGTTACTGATAAAATGATGACAAAAATGCGAGAAAAGAAAACTACGCCTCTGCACGAAGAGCTAACTACCCGAGAAATGGAGATTCTCTTGTTGATGGCGGAGGGGAAAAGTAATCAGGAAATTGCAGACGAATTATTTATTGCATTAAAAACAGTGAAAACACATGTAAGTAATATATTAAGTAAACTGCAAGTACAGGATCGCACTCAGGCTGTCATTTACGCTTTTAAGCACTCACTTGTAGAATAAACAAAAAATAAAAAACCTTATATGCAAGTGAATAGGTCCCTTAATCAAACGTTTAATTAAGACATTTCTCTCTCTTCAATTAAGAAAAAGACAATCTAGGAAAATATTTTTTGAACTTGTCTCATATGATGATAAAGAAGAGAAAATAAACACACATCTTTTACTTACATGCTTGTGGAAGATAGATTGAGGGAGAGATTCATGAGTTCATTTTATAAAGGGACCTTTTTATTAATTGTTACCGCGTTTTTTGGCGAATGTATCGAATTCATTATTAATATGGTAATGGCAAGGGAACTTGGAGAGCATGGACTAGGTTTATTTATGACCATATTACCTACTATCTTTCTTATTGTACTGCTTGCTACCTTTGAATTGCCAACATCCATTTCGAAATTTATTGCTGAAAAAGATTCCAAATATCATTTATCGATGCTGCAGCAAGTATTAAAGTGGACCATTATTTTTACTATTTTTCTAACCATCATCGCATCTATCATCATACCTTTTATCCCTATTTTTTATTCCTACCATCCACTCTTGAAGTGGCTAGTTATTCTTCTATTGCCGATTATTTCCTTTACTTCTATTGCGAGAGGTTATTTTATGGGAAAACAGCAAATGGGGAAAATTGCGGCTTCTAATTTTTTGAAAAAAATTATTCAATTAGGTTTATTAGTCTTTTTGTTTCAATGGTTTTCCTTTGATTTAAATACTTCTGTATTGATTGCCTTTTTTACCATTGTAGGGAGTGATACAGTTGTATTATTGTACTTATTGCATATGTTTTTCGTGCAATATCAGCGGATTAAAAAGGGGAAAAATGAAAGCATGAATGGGAAAGTCATTTGGAAGGATTTATTATCTGTGTCTATTCCGACAACAGGTCTTCGAATATTTCATGCTCTAACACATGCCATTCAGCCTTTTCTCATCAAAGGGGCACTTGTTGCATCAGGAATAACAGCAGCAAATGCGACAGAACAGTATGGAATGCTTGCAGGGATAGCAATGACGATAGGTTTTTTTCCAGCTTTTATATCCCATAGCTTTATGACAATGCTGATACCAACTGTTTCGAAAGCGTATGTACAAAAAGACTATCCAAAACTACAAAGATTATTGCAGCAAGTGATGATCATAACAGCAATTTATGGAACCATATCTGTTGGGATTTTTTATTTTTACGCGGAAACACTTACGATGACCTTTTTTCACTCTACTCAGGCAGCTATAATTGTGCAGCTTTTATGGCCCTATTTTTTACTTCATTACTTCACCATTCCCATGCAAGCATATTTAATTGGTTTGGGCTTGTTGAAAGATGCGGTTTTTCATAGTGTGTGGGCAACATCATTCTCTTATGCAGCGATTTATTATTTAGGATCTTTAAGCCAGCTTCAAATGAGCGGAATTGCAATTGGAATGAATTTAGGAGCTGTTATATTAGCTTCCATGCATTATTTAACAATATGCAAAAAAATAGGAGTTTCAATGTGGCTGACACCAGTGAATAAATTCCAATAAAAAATTTAAAAAAAAGTGTAGGGATTCGCAGAGGAGCTAGCGTTTATTAAGTAGAATCGTAAAACTGGGAAGGGGAAAAGAAAGAACATGGAATCCCTAATAAATAAAACATATACTGTGGGAAATCAAGAAGAATTATTTGAACATGTCGTGAAGGAATACGGAAAATCAATTTATATCTATATATTATCGCTTGTTAAGCATAAAGAACTAGCGGAAGATTTGTATCAAGAAGTATTAATTTCCGCTTATACCTCATTTGGCAGCTTTGAAGTTCACCATAAAGTGAAAAGCTGGCTCTATAAAATTGCTCTAAATAAGTGTAGAGACTACTGGAGAAAAGAGAAAACATCAAAGAAGTTTTGGGAAGAGTCTGTTTATACATATGCAAGAGATACTTCTGTGGCATTGGAACCTGAGGAAACATTAATGAGCAAATGTGAAAAAGAAGAGATGATTGATACATTGGAAGAATTACCAAATATGTATAAAGAACCTTTACTGCTTTTTTATTACCATAATCAAACATTGGTAGAGATAAGCAACCATACAAAAACGCCATTATCAACGGTCAAAACAAGAATGAAACGTGCGAAGGATCAATTGAAGCCAAAAGTTATGAATAAAAAGATTGTTTATTTATGAGAGAAAACTTGAATCAGTTGCTTCTTCCTACTGATTCAAGTTTTCCTATTCTGTACATAAATGTCTGATTGCTTTTAACTAATTATCACTAAATGATAGGAACAGTCCAAGTAATGGAAATTCCTTATTCATTCGCAAAATTACATCGAAACTACGAAACTAATTACTATTTCTTTGTTTATTATAGTAATTTACGGAATACATCGCGCCTTCATTTACCATATTGTTGTCACCAATATCATCTGGAGCGGGATTTCCTGCTTTAGAAAGTAAGTCCTCTTGTTGCGTAGAATTGAATTTGCTTTTAAAGCGATGAAACATGTCTTTCCCTTTTGATGTGAACAGGAAAAAGCTTCCTAATCCAGCCCCGACAATTGCAAAAGTACGCATTGAATTTTTTCCAAACATGAGAGAATCCCTCCTAATTTATTCCTTCTCGTTCCATTCTATTTTTTATTTACCCTATTATAAGTTTTACAAACGTCATTCAGGGAATAATAATTGAAAAGCGATTAAGGGGGGATTCAAGTGAAAAGATATCGTTTAGAGAACTGGGAGTGGTTTCAGCTATTGGAAGAAGCGGATATACAGGAAGTGTCCTTAGAAAAGGGTCCATTAATAAATTCATGGTTTCGCGATATAAAAGGAAATCGAAGTAACTATCTTCATATTGATACGTCAGAAGAAGACCAAGAAATATTAAGTGGTTCGCTTATATACCATAGAGAAATAGATAAAAAAGAAGACTATGAAATTTTCCATTTTTTCTTATCAAGGGATACATTAATTACTTATGATTATAAGGATAATAGTTTACATATTGATAGAAACAATCTAATAAAAGAGATAAAGCATGCACAAACACCGATTGAAGGATTTATGGTTATTCTAGGAAAAGTAATGACAGATATTTTGTATCATATAGATGCTTATGAACAACAGTTAGAACAATTGATTTGGGATGTTAAACAAAGAAATAGTATAAAAACATTAGATAAAGTGTATCAGTCTAGACATGAACTTCTTGTTTGGAAGAATGTTATGATCCCTTTTCTTGAAATCAGATACTCATTAGAGGAAGCTTTTGGCGAGGAAATTACCAAAGGAAAAGTATATGCTCGTGTTACTAAGAGAATCGAAAGAGGATTAATTTTGGTGGAAGAATACCAAAAAGAATTAAATAATCTCGTTAATTTTGAAGAGGTAGTATCCCAGCATAGAGGAAACGAAATTATGAAAACCCTGACGGTATTCACTACAATATGTACACCAATTATGGCTTGGGGAGCATTATGGGGAATGAACTTTGAGATTATGCCAGAACTAAAATGGAAATTCGGCTACGTTTTTTCTTTAGCAGTGATTATTGGCTCAACGGTTGTTGTATATTTCTATCTTAAATCACGAGGGTGGATGGGGGATCTGTTAAAAGCCCGGAAGAAAAATTCTTTTTTTCGATAACCCTAATCCAAGCAATATTAGACTCTTCCTCCTAAATTAGCATATAATAAGATGGTAGATATGATAAAAAGGAAGAAAACTCCCATGAATATGCAAGGAGGAGCTATGGAAGAGTCAAAATTTTGTAGTGAGTCACTAGTAGTGAAAACAAGTATTGTTTTTCCAACAGATACCAATACTTATGGAACTTTATTTGGTGGCAAATTAATGGCCTATATTGATGATACAGCTGCTATCTCAGCGATGCGTCATGCAAGACGAGGGATTGTTACTGCTTCGACTGATTCAGTTGATTTTTTGTATCCTATTCATGAGGGAAATGCTGTGTGTCTAGAAGCTTTTGTTACCTATACTGGAACTTCCTCCATGGAGGTATTTGTAAAAGTAACGGCAGAGGATCTAATTTCTGGAGAGCGCCATTTATGCGCACTTAGCTTTCTAACGATGGTTGCCATCGATGAAAATGGAAAGCCGACAAAAGTTCCCAAAGTTATCCCAGAAACAGAAGAGGAAAAGAGCCTTTACGAATCAGCGAAGGAACGAGCGGAAGCACGAAAAAAACGGAAGAAAGAAACAGAAGAACTTGCAAAGAAATATAGAAGTTTTTGATGATGGGCAAGGGAATGCCATGTCATTCTCTTGCTTATCCTAGTAATGCATAAAATCATACTAAAGCTAATAAGTTTGTCGAAAGAAAGTCTGGGAAAAAGAGAATATTTTCATTATTGATAAAAATCGATTTTACATGCTGTCGAAATACCAAATTATTTTCCAGGAAATGATGACATTCTCCAAAATATTGTCTAATAACACTGTCTGATTTTGCAGGGGGGATAGTGTTTAATTTCGTTATCCATAATTATTCTATACTATGGGACAGGTGCTAGGAGGTAAAAGTGAAAATATTTTCTCTTTCCTATTTTGTTGTTACAAGAAAGATTGACTTGAATATGGAAATAATCGAAGAAGAAAAAAGTCTAGTTTTATGGAGTGATAGAGTTACTAGCGACGAGCAGACATTTCATTTACACACCATCCATGACATTTCCTTTAAGCCCTCGAGTAATCAATATAAAATGCTATATTTACATACAAATCGTGGAGTGTACTCTTTTGTAATAAAAGATAATCCAGAAGAAATGATTCGATTAATTAGAAGACAAATAGCGGATTATTTATAGGCATACATCTAAAAAAGGTTTGAGCAAGGAGGTTTTTGACCTCTTTACTCAAACCTTTTTAATCTCTTTCGGACAGAATTCCGAAAATACGTAAGATACTTATAAATAAATTTAGGAAATCGAGATATAAATTTAAAGCCATTAAAGGAACTTGATCTGCTGTTATACCATAATGTTTCATTCGATTAAAATCATACAACACATAGCCGCTAAATATTAGGACACCAATGAAGGAATATGCGAGCATGCCACCTGTTGCTAATGGCCAAAAGATATTGAAAATACCGATAGCAATTAAAGCGATTAGGGAAGCGAGTAACATTCCTCTTAAGAAAGAGAAGTCGCGCTTCGTTTTTGTTGCATATATAGCAACCCCAGCAAACACAATTGTCGTAGTACCCAATGCATTAATGACAACATTTCCGCCAACTGTGGATACATAATAAGAGACGATTGGAAAGGTGGTAATCCCCGAAATAAACGTAAAGGTAAATAAGAAACCATAAGATAATGATTTTCCTCTTCTTGCGAAGATGGCGATTAATAAAAGAACAACTTCTAAAATTGACAACGGTAAAAATAAATAGGATGGAACAAAATTACCAATCATTGTTCCAATGAATGCTATTCCTAGAGAAAGAGCAAAAGTTCTTAAAACAGAGGGCATATATTCGTTACTTGGGCTATATGCATACATTTTTCTTCACTCCTGTATTGTGTTTAATTTATATAGTAATACGAACAACGCGCAAAAAAGTTTCAATTTAAGCCATTTTTATCGCGAACAACATCTGCTTTCAGTAAATCACGGATTTCTTTTAATAGCTCTTCTTTAGTATCAACGGTTACTGCTTCTTCTTGTACCTCTTCCTTTTTCTTAAAGCGGTTTAAGAAGCGGATTACTAAAAAGATAGAGAAAGAAATAATGAAAAAGTCAACAATTCTTTGTATAAAGTTTCCATAATTTATACTTGAATAAGACCATGTTGAGAAATCTACGCCGACAACAAAGTGGGCGAACAGCGGCATGATCAAATCATCTACTAGTGAACTGACAATTTTGCTGAATGCCGTACCAATAATCACCCCTACTGCTAAATCTATTACGTTACCTTTTATTGCGAATGCTTTAAAGTCTTTCCACATGCGATCCTCCTAATATATGTACATCTTATTTTGTTTTTTAAAATATTATTATTCTGACATGAAAAATTATTATTATCAAGTTAATGAAAACACAATTTAGTAAAAATAGGACATGGCAGAAATCGAATATGTCCTATGAATTATTTAATAAATCACCTTAAAGCTCGAAAATAGTTCTTCTGGCTCACTTTCCTTTATTTCTATATGGTCCACTCTGGCAAAGCGATTTCCCTTTTTTACTTTTTCCATAAAAGCTCGCAGCGTTTCAGAAGAAGCTACAGCCATACATTCCACTGTTCCATCTGCTTTATTGCGAACCCAGCCGGTTACCTGATTTTCCATAGCAATCATTTGGACAAAGTATCGAAAACCTACGCCCTGAACCCTTCCTTTGATTATAAGATGTAGTTGTTTCATTTCGTCCCTCCTAATTTTAAAAATCTTTTATCTCCTTTTTAACGGGCGGTGAACTCAACAAGGAAAAAAGCATCCGAAAAGACCGAGTAAGGTGCTTATATCAGCAAGGGTGAAGAAAATCCGCACAGATTGGAGCTTTCTTTATTTTAATATATAGCAAGCTTTCTTATTAATCATCTCATATTTATTTATATTGACGCAAGTTAGGTCCTTGGATATGGGTAATGGGAGAGCGGATAGTCTATATGATGTGTGTGAAAGGTCTCGGAGAAGGGGGGAGTAGGAGCTGGAAAAAGCTAGATTTGTAGATTGGGGAGCAATTTGGTACTATTAATAAGTATATATGAAGCTCTATAAAAAAATTAGTATCTTTAGTGAGCTTTCAATAATATAACTTATGGTAGTTATGCTTGATTTTAAACAACTAGAACATGACTATCCATAAAGTGAATATCTAACTCCTCCTAAAGGAGTATAGATATGTTTGGAAAATAGGAGAAAGATAATGAAAAGAAATAAATATATCTGGCTGTTATTGGTCGTAGTCATTATAATTGCAGGGATTTTAATCACTTCTATGGTTAATTCCTATCTAACAGAGAAACATAAAAATGAGCTGGATCAAAAACATATGGTGATTAAGAAAGATTTACAATGGACGAAAGATAATGCTTATTTTGAAATAGATATGAACGTGAAAGAGAAAGAGTATGAATTATATATTATAGGAGAAGGAGAAAGGAAATATCAGCAAGTAGAAGCTACGGATCTAGGGGAAAAAGATGATACGATTGTGACTGGAGATTTTGCCTTTTACTTATGGACGAAAGAATACGGAAAGGAAGCAGTGAAACAAGATCTAGAATTACCCAATCCTATGACCTTCAATTTGTCGCAAAAAAATATAGCGACATTTCTTGTTAACCAGCAAAATATTGCGGCTGTTTACCAAGGAGAAGAAGCAAATGAGGTAATGGCCTATTTCTATACCATTCATGATGGAAAATTAGTTACCCTGACTGATTATGGAATGCGTATCTTTAGTAAAAATATCAAAAACATTCAACAAAATTATATACAGACCTTAAGGAAAAAAGATACCGACCAAATGGAATTTGATACATGGATGCTTGAACAGAAAAGCGGGAAATTAGTTAAAGTAGATGGAACTTCTATTGAAAATAAGGATATTATAAATAAATGGCTGGATGATACGGAATTTTACTATCCATATAAAAACTTATCTGTTACTTCTAGTTTAAAAAATTTAGCGGAACAAGGAATGTTGATAGGCGCCCAATATCCAATCGGAACAAATATAAAAGAGATAAAGAAAATTAATTCGAATTATACAATCAAGGATTATAATCAGAAATATAGTCAATTGGATTTTCCTGAGGTTACTTATTACTATGATAAGAAAACCGATCTTGTTACTTCTATTTCTATTCCAGGTATTCGTTTAAAAGAATCAGTACAATCGATTCAAGATACAATCGGGAAGCCAGATGATTTTGTTACGAAAGAGGATGGGTCTATAGCTACTTATACAGCAGGAAACTATAAACTAATCATCCAATTGGACTTATCTCAACGAATTAAATCGATTAGATTGGTAAAATAGGAAGATTAACAAAACAGTAAAATAAAGGATGTTCCGTGAAATGTTTCATAACATAAACATTCCATGGAACATCCTTATTGAACTTGGTTACTAAAAATTAAAATGCCCAGTCTCCATTGCGGAATACTGCTTCTACTTTTCCGTCTGTGGTAATACCGTCAATATTCATTTTGTCTGAACCTATCATAAAGTCGACATGTGTAATACTATCGTTTAGACCTTTTTCAGCTAGTTCTTCACTTGACATCTTTTTTCCCCCTTCAATACAGAATGCATATGCACTTCCGATTGCTAAGTGATTTGAAGCATTTTCATCAAATAAAGTATTGTAGTAAAGAATATTTGATTGAGAAATAGGTGAACGATGTGGTACTAAAGCTACTTCTCCAAGATAATGAGAACCTTCATCTGTTTCAACTAATTGACGAAGAATTTCTTCCCCTTCTTCTGCCTTCACATCGATAATTCGACCATCTTTAAAGGTTACGGAGAAATTATTAATAATGTTTCCGCCATAGCTTAAAGGCTTTGTGCTTGATACAGTTCCATTTACTCCTTTTTTATGTGGAACAGTGAAGACTTCTTCAGTCGGCATATTTGCCATGAATTCAAAACCTTTTTCATTGATGGATCCTGCACCGCACCATAGATGTCCTTCTGGAAGTTCAATCGTTAAATCTGTACCTGGAGCTGTATAATGAAGCTGTTTGTATGCTTTTTCATTTAAGTAATCCACTTTTGTATGAAGTTTTTTATCATGTTCTTTCCATGCTTGGATTGGATCTGCTTGATCTACTCGAATAGCCTTAAATATAGCATCCCATAGTAACTCAACTCTGCTGTTTTCAGGGGCATCTGGGAAAACAAGATTTGCCCAAGCTTTGGATGGAACAGCAATTACGGTCCAGCTTACTTTGTCGGACTGTACATATTTTCGGAATTGGCTTAAAGCTGTACCAGAAGCTTTTTGGAAGTTACTAATTCGTTCAGAATCAATCCCTTTTAAAAGGTCTGGACTAGAAGATACTACTGACATGAAGGCTGCCCCTTCTTCTGCAAGTGCAATCGTCTCTTTTGCTCTAAATTCAGGATATTCTTTAAATGCTTCATCTGGTGCCAATTCGTATTTAGTACGAGTAACGAAATCATCACTCCAATTGACTACAACATTACTTGCGCCAATTTGGTAAGCTTCTTTTACGACAAGACGAACAAACTCTGCTGATTCAATGGATGTATTAATAACAAGCGTTTGTCCATTTTGGATATTTACACCGACTTTTACTGCGAGTTCTGCATATTTTTGTAGATTTTCTTGAAATGTACTCATTTTTATTCTCCTTTTCTATAAGCGGTTAGCTCTATGTATAACATGAATCCCAATATGGAATGGATGCTGCTTCTATTGTAGCTTTTTTAGAAAGAGAAATAAACTGATTGATCATAACATTAGGATAATAATTGATCTTAGCGCGAGGGAAACAAATAATATGCATTTTTGATAGAATAGATATAATTGTTTTTTTATTTATAGGAGGTTTTTATGACTAATCGGTTACAAGCAGTTATCTTTGATTTTGATGGTGTTATAGCAGATACTGTTCCTTTATATTACGAAGCAACAAAAAAAATGGCGTTGGAGATTGGGGTCTCCTTTACTAGAGAAGATAACTTAAGATATCAAGGTGTTCCTCGAAAGGTGCTAATTGACGACTTAGTTGCACAAACAGATAAAGTATTTACGGATAAGGAAAAGGAAATATTAGGAAATCGCAAGAGTGATTATTATAAAGCTTTAATTGCAGAATTCACAGTAGAAAATATGCTGCCAGGAATGTATGAATTTTTGAAAGAACTTAGGGAAATGGGGATTAAATTTGGGATTGCATCCTCTAGCTCCAATGCACCTTTTTTATTGGAGCGTTTTGGAATAAGAGACTGGTTCGACTGCATAGTAGACCCACATTCTCTGAAAAGGGGAAAACCAGATCCAGAAATATTTTTAACAGCAGCAGATTGCTTAGGGATCGATTATCATGAGTGTGCTGCTATAGAGGATGGACAAGCAGGCTTGAGTGGTATTTTACAAACGCCTATGTTTTCTGTCGGGATAGGACAAGGAGATGTTTTTGCAAAAGCGGATTGGCAGGTTGCTTCCACTAGAGAGCTAAGTGCGAAAACTTTATTAGAAAAGTTTAATAATCGATGAAGAAAAAGAGGGAAACTTATTCATGGAAGCAAAGAGTAGTGTGAACGGCTTGTAATAGTAGCAAATTACATAAAAAATATCATCCGAAATTATCCGGATGATATTGGAGTAATTAATAGCTGGAATGCGAATATAACAGCCTTATAGCTTTTAATCGTCTTTTTTCATCGCGGCTTTTAATAAATCTCCTAGACTATTTCCAAAGCTTTCGTCTTTACTGTATTTCTGAACAAGTTTCCGTTCTTCTCTTTTGTTAATGGTCTTTTTACGGTCTGTAGCTTTTTCCACAACATTGCAGTTTCTGCATTGGAAATAGGTACCGGCCACTCCATTATGGATTTCCATTTTTTTATGGCATTGTGGACAACGCTTGTTCGAAAGTTTAGGATCTTTTCTTTTACTAAAAGAACAATCCATACTGGAGCATACAAGAATTTTTCCGTTTTTTGTATTTTTTTCCTTTAGGAAAGATCCACATTCAGGACATTTGGAGCCAGTGAGATTGTGCATCTTATACGATTTCTCACTTTGTTTTATTTCCCGGACAAATCGTTTTGTCTGCTCTTTAATTTGTTCCATAAATTGATGAGGATTTGCCTTTCCTTTAGCGATATCCTCTAACTCTTGCTCCCATTTTGCCGTTAAATCGGGAGTAGTCAAATCATCATTAACGAGATTGATGAGCTGTTTTCCTTTGGAGGTAGAATGTAATTTCCCATTTTGCCTTTCTAATACCTCAGATGAAAGCAATCTTTCAATAATTTCAGCACGTGTAGCTGGAGTACCCAGTCCGAATTTTTCCATTTTCCCCAGAATATCAGCTTCTGTAAAACGAGATGGGGCTTCCGTAAATTTTTGCTCCAAATTTACAGATTGGACTTTTAATTGTTGCCCCTTTTGAAGCTGTAGACTTTTAGAAGAATCTGTTTTGCGAGAGTCTAATGCTTTAAAACCTAACTCTAATATATTTGTTTCTTGAGCGACAAATGAAGCTCCATTAATGTTTAATGTTGTAGAAATAATTTCGTACTTATATTTTGGGTAAAATAGTGTCAAAAATCTTTTTACGATTAAATCATAAATTTTTACTTCTTCATTATCTAATCGGTTTAAAAATACAGGCTGCTCAGTGGGGATAATGGCATGGTGGTCAGATACCTTATTATTATTAAACACATTATTGGCTTCGACCTTCCCCTTGTTACGTAAAACAGGTTGAACTTCTTCTTTAAATGCTCCAGAAATACTTTCGATGCGATCAATCATCGTATTCTTCATATCTGTCGTTAAATATCGTGAATCCGTTCTTGGATAGGTGACAAGTTTATGTTGCTCGTATAGCTTCTGCAGGACATTTAACGTCTTTTTGGCAGAGAAGCCGAATCGACGGTTTGCGTCTCGCTGGAGCTCTGTTAAATCATAAGGCAATGGCTGTTGTTCTGTTTTTTCTTTTACGGTTAGTGTTTCAACAACTGCTGGTTTTCCTTTAGTATTGGCGACAATTTTTTCTGCCGTTTCTTTTGAAAAGATTCTTCTCTCTTGATTCTTTTCATATTTTGCTTGTAGAGAATCTATTTGTGCAGTGATGGTCCAATATTCTTTTGGAACAAAGGATTGAATTTCTTTTTCTCTCTCTAGAACCATTGATAAAGTGGGAGTTTGAACACGCCCTGCTGACAATGGATCATTGAATTTTGTTGTTAAGGCTCTTGAAACATTTAATCCGATTAGCCAATCTGCTTGTGCTCTACACACAGCGGATTGATATAAGCGATCATAGTCTTTTCCAGGCTTTAGTTGTTTAAAGCCATCCTTTATTGCTCGGTCTGTTTGTGAAGATATCCATAAACGTTTAGTTGGTTTGTTAAATCGAATCTTTTCTAAAATCCAACGAGCAACTAATTCTCCTTCACGCCCTGCATCTGTGGCGATAATGCAATCTTTAATATCTTTTCTTTTTGCTAGTTGTTCAATGGCTTTATATTGATGACTGGTTTGCTTCATCACTTTTAATTCCATTTTTTGTGGAATAATTGGTAAATCATCTAAATTCCAATTTTTAAATTTAGGATCATAATGCTCAGGCATTTTTAATTCAATTAAATGGCCTAAAGCCCAAGTCACTATATATTTATCTGATTCTAAATAATTTTTAGTGGATTTATTGCAACCAAGCACTCTTGCAATTTCTCTAGCAACACTTGGCTTTTCACATAACACAAGAGATTTCATTTAAACACCTTCCAATAGAAATTTTAGCTGTCTTGAATAAAAGAAGTAGATTCTGTTATTCATTTTCAAGTAAGAAAGCCAACCGTATTCTTTTTGATAATCATCGTTTTATTAGTCATACGATACCTTCTAGTATAACATGAGAGAAGAAGGGGAGTGGGAAATAGTGAGCTTTTGCTGAATATAAAGGCGAAGCATATGATGACCTATTTCGAACGTATAAGAAAATAAAGGGGACCACTTTTTGGGGGAAAAGGAGGACGGCGCCCTTTTCGAATGGTCGAGAACGCCGTCTATTGCTTGGATTTATTCTTCTTCTTCGATTCGGTTTTTAAAAGCTTCCTGTGTTACGATAAATTCTTCATCGCCAGGAGCATCCTCTGTATGTGTATGTTTTCTTGTATCCTTTGGAAGCGGACCTGGATGGTGTTTCTTCTTATGATTGAAATGTTCTCCACGTGCCAATAATAACACCCCTTTCTTTTCTATTTTTTATAAAAATCGCTCATCCTATACCGACGAGAAGTGGAAATTGTATAATGGAAATAGATTTATTGAAAACAGGAGGGGATGGATGAATGGATTTTTCGTTTCTTGTTTCAGAAGATAAAATAAAAAAAGCATATAAAGACGGGGAGTTTAACCATCTTCCCGGGTTCGGAAAACCGCTCCCAAAGGATAGCTTAGCATCTGTACCAGAAGAATTGCGAATGGCTTATCGTGTTCTCAAGAATGCTGGATATTCATTAGAAGAAGATAAGATTAGACAAGAATTACTGTCCATGGAAGATTTAATTCGTTCCTGTGAGACAGAAGAAGAAAAATTAGTTTTACAAAGAAAATATAATGAAAAATTATTGCGCTTCCGTAAAATGATGAAAGAACGTACAGCAGGAAGTCATTCTCAACCTTTTTCTGGATATCAGAAAAAGGTTGAGAATAAATTTTTTCCAAAATGATGATAGTAGTTACGGTTTTAATTCAAATATAGGTTTCTTCACTTATATTTCAAAAAAAAGGTGATGAAAATATCACCTTTTTTTTATTAAAAAGCAGGACTATCGTCATGATTCATGAAGTTTACGAAATTTACATGAAATAAAACTAAAAATTTGAAGAGAAATGTCGAAAAAAAAGGTAAGACAGAGAATCGAAATTTTGGAATAAGATAGGTGAAAATGATGGATAAAACTTCCTTGATAGGAATTATACTTGCTATTATTGCTGTTGGAGTTGGAATGGTATTTAAAGGTGTCAGCCCTGCAGTATTATTGAATCCAGCGGCTATTCTAATTATTTTAGTAGGTACAGTGGCAGCAGTAGTTATTGCCTTTCCTGCTTCAGAAATTAAACGAGTTCCAAAGTTATTCGGCATCTTGTTTAAGGAGCAGAAAGTGCAGGATACGAAAGAGTTAATCCGCTTGTTTTCAGAGTGGGCACAATTAGCTAGAAAAGAAGGACTTCTTGCATTAGAAGCAAAAACAGATGAAATTGAAGATCCATTTTTAAGAAATGGCTTATCTTTGTCTGTAGATGGACAAAGTGCAGAGTATATTAGAGATGTATTAACAGAAGAAATAGAAGCAATGGAAGAGAGACATCGTTCAGGAGCACTAATTTTTACGCAAGCAGGTACTTATGCTCCTACATTGGGAGTACTAGGAGCAGTAATTGGGCTGATTGCTGCATTAGGAAATATGTCTGATGCTGAAGCACTTGGACATGCTATTAGTGCTGCGTTTGTTGCTACTTTAATGGGGATATTTACGGGATACGTTTTATGGCATCCATTTGCAAATAAACTGAAGAGAAAATCACACGTGGAAGCAAGTCAAAAATATTTGATGATAGAAGGGGTTCTTTCTATTCTAGAAGGAGAAGCGCCTAGGGTAATTGAACAAAAGCTTGCATCGTATTTACCTGTTTCAGAAAGAAGACAATTTCTGGAAGAAAGCGAAAGTAGTGTGAATACGAATGAGTAAAAAGAAAAAAAAGAAAGTACATCATGAGGAGCATGTAGACGAATCTTGGCTTGTTCCTTATGCCGATATCCTTACTTTATTGTTGGCTTTATTTATCGTTTTATATGGCATGAGTTCTGTTGACGCAAAAAAATTCTCTGAAATAGCAGAAGCTTTTAATAGAGAATTACAAGGAGGGACAGGTATTTTCGAATATCCTAGTCCTGCACCGTCAATGAATAGTGAAACTACAGATGTTGATTTGGCTGACCAAGAGAAAAAGGAAGACAAAAAGGATAAAAAAAATCTTAGTGAAAAAGAGCTAAAAGAATTACAAGAACAGCAAGATAAACAAGAATTATTAGAGATTCAACAGAAGGTAAATGCCTATATTGCTAAGAATAAATTAGGGAATAAGCTGGATACGGAACTGACGGATGAAGGTTTGCATGTTTCAATTAGAGATAATGTACTCTTTGCTTCTGGAAGTGCTGAAGTTCGAAATAAGGACAGAAAAGTTGTTTCTGAAATTGCCAATTTACTTGTGATGGATCCACCGCGAAGCATTATTATAAGTGGACATACAGACAATGTTCCAATCAGTAATTCAAGTTATGAGTCCAACTGGGAACTAAGTGTGACAAGAGCACTGAATTTCATGAAATTACTTCTTGATAACAAGAAATTAGATCCTAAATCATTTAGTGCGAAAGGTTACGGCGAGTTTCAGCCTATTGCTAGTAATGATAGTTCTGCAGGAAGAGCAAAAAATAGAAGAGTAGATATTTTAATTGAACCAAGAGTTGCAAAAGAAGACTAACAATGGATAGTCTTCTTTTTTTGATATAGAAATCTTATTAAAAAAGAAGACTAAATCAACAAATAAATAAAGTTTTCGTAAAAATGAATAAAGTCTTGTTGTTCATCAAACAAAAGTTTATAATAAAGACAAATGTTTTGTTAGAAATAGAGATAACTCATTTCTACTTCTAACCAATGGCAGTTTCACTTTATTTGAGGGGGAGATGGAAGTGAATGATAAAGAGATTTTTATTCTTCAGCTGATTAAAGAAAATCCCTTTGTTACTCAAAATGAAATAGCTGAGAAAATGGGCTTATCCCGTTCTGCGGTAGCAGGCTATATTTCTTCTTTAACAAAAGAAGGGAAACTACTAGGTAGAGCTTATGTATTACCAAAAAAGAAAGAAGTTATTTGTATTGGAGGAGCCAATGTTGATCGTAAAGTTCAAGCAGAGGAGACCATTCAGTACGGAACCTCTAATCCAGCATCTACAAGTCAGTCACCTGGCGGGGTCGCAAGAAATATTGCAGAGAATTTAGGACGATTGGGACTCGAAACTTCTTTATTTACTATTGTGGGAGATGATCATGAAGGGGAATGGCTATTAGAGAATACCAAAAACTATGCAGATATCACTCCATCTCTTTTGTCTAATCTTTATCGCACAGGGACTTATACAGCCTTATTGAAATCTGATGGTGAACTTGCCGTTGCTTTAGCAGATATGTCTATATATGACAGCATTGATAAAGATATAATCGATAAAAAGTGGGGGTATATTGCAACATCAGAATTAGTTATTCTTGACACTAATTTTTCAGCAGAAGTATTGGAGCATATTATCATCAGATGCAGGCAAGAACAAATGGCATTGTGTATTACGCCTGTATCGGCACCAAAAGTACGAAAGCTGCCAGAAGATCTGCATGGAGTTACTTGGTTGATTGCAAACAGAGATGAGGCAGAGGTACTAGCAGGAATAAAAATAAAAGAAGAAGGAGACTTCTTTAAAGCAGCTGAAATAATTCTCGAAAAAGGTGTTGAAAAAGTAGTTATTACACGGGGAGATAAAGGCCTTATCTATTTTACTAAATTGGGGGAAGCTGGTGTGATCCTACCTCCAGAAGCAGAAGTAGTCGATGTAACAGGTGCTGGTGATTCCCTTGTTTCAGGTATAATGTATTCTCATATTAAAGGCCTAAACACGGAAGATGCTTGTAAAATCGGTATTACTTGCTCAAACATAACCCTTCAATCGAATCAAACAGTAAATCCGTTATTAAATAATAAAAAATTACAAGAACTATTTGGAAAATACTTTGCAAAAAGGAGCATATAACATGAAAACAGAATGGCTAGAATTCTCAAAAGAAGTATTAGAAGCAAAGAAAAATAATCTACCGATTGTAGCCTTAGAATCGACTATTATTTCCCATGGAATGCCTTATCCTCAAAATGTGGAAACTGCTAAAGAGGTAGAAGATATTATTCGTAAAAATGGCGCAGTTCCTGCAACCATTGCAATAATAGAAGGGAAAATAAAAATTGGTTTATCAGAAGATGAAATTGAATTTTTAGCTAAAAGCGATAATATTGAGAAAGCAAGCAGACGTGATTTACCATATTTGATCGCTGGTAAAAAGAATGGGGCAACAACTGTAGCTGCTACCATGATTTGCGCAGAACTTGCAGGAATTAAAGTGTTTGTAACTGGCGGAATTGGCGGCGTTCATAGAGAAGCAGAGCATACAATGGATATTTCTGCGGATTTACAAGAACTTGCTAAAACAAGCGTAGCGGTTGTTTGCGCGGGAGCCAAATCAATATTAGATATTGGATTAACGCTAGAATATCTTGAAACATATGGTGTTCCAGTTGTAGGATATGGAACAAAGTCTCTTCCTGCTTTTTATACAAGAACGAGTCCATTTGAAGTGAATTTCTCAGTAGAAGATCCAAAAGAAGCAGCAGATATGATCCAAACAAAATGGGCATTAGGACTAGATGGCGGGGTAGTGATCGCTAATCCAATTCCAGAAAAAGATGCTCTCGATGAAAAATACATTACAGAAATTATTGAAAAGGCACTCCAAGAAGCAAAAGAAAATCATATTACAGGTAAAAAAGTAACTCCATTCTTATTAAGTCGTGTCAAAGAGTTAACAGAAGGAACAAGCCTAGTTGCTAATATTGCATTAGTCAAAAACAATGCAGAGGTGGGCTCAAAAATAGCAGTAGAGTTAAATAAATAAGAAATAAGACTATTCGAAGTAAGAATATCGCTTCCAAATCGGTAGTAGCATTCTCTTTGAATAGTCTTTTTGATGAAAGAATGTTTATTAGAAAAACGAAACAAGAAGAGTACACATAAACTCCAATGGGGGGAGGCCATTCGCTATTGCCATTAATAGAGAAGGCTTCCTTTTTTCTAGTTCTCTTGTCTTTTTTTAAATTTAACATATTCAAGAATGCCAGCAAAATCTTCTTTTGTAATTCCTTCTTCTATTGCCTCCTCTACTAAACTCATCCAGTCCTCATCGATTCCATCTATCACTGTATAATTATTGTCTAGTAGTTCCTCTACATTTGTCTCAAGAGTGTGGGCAAGTTTCGTTAATACTTGAAGAGAGGGGTTCTTTTGAATTCCTCTTTCAATATAGCTTAAATAAGATTTGGAAACACCGGATTTGTCGGAAAGTTCATTAATAGAAAAGCCCTTTTTTATTCTTAATGTCTTTATTTTTTCTCCAACCAACATAACAATATTCTCCTTATCACATAAGAAATGTAATTTCATTATAACGAACGATATAGTGAATATAAAATATGAAAAAGCTAGATAAAAGGAGTTATTGTGAGGAAAAGAATGATAATCGTTCGTTAAAAAGAAAAAACGGTTGATTTTGGAATTTTCAAAAATGATAGTTTTGCACTATACTTATGGAAAAGTTCTTTACTAAGAACATTATTGTGTTTTATAACATTATAATTTAACTAAAGAGATATAAATGAACTAAATCAGTAACAATTATTTCAGCATAAGAAACCAAAAAGAAAAAGGAAGAGGGTGGAAAATGTATAGAAAAAACTGTGATATATGCAATAGACCATCGTATAGTAGTAGTGAACGAGGCAGGTGGATTTGTCCTATATGCCAAAATGACTTAACGGAATATCCTTTTTTTGATGCGATTACATTTGAACAAATTCATATTAATTATTCTTTTAAAAAAGTGCTAAAAAGCTATCAAACACAATATTATGATAGAAGACAAGATAAGTAGTGCTCCTGACTTAAGAGAAATCTGTAAATAATGCATAAGTATGATTAATTCGATAAGATTCGCTGTAATCAACATTTTTTGTAGAAACAAGGAGAAATATTTTAGTAATTTATCCTAATTTTATGACAAATTACTGCATCATTTCATGAGGAAAAGCGATATAATGAGAAAACAGTAAAAAATACGAGAAAAGGTAAATGTAAAAGGCAAACCAATACGAAAGTTTGGGACGCAAAGTCACGGATCTAATGTCTTAAAACAATGATGGCCGGACTGCCAAAATACAAATGTATTTTTGGGAGGGAAGAATTAAGTGATTAATAGTCAACTTTTTACCGAAGAATTGGATTCAGAATGGATTCAATTAATTAATGAAGCCAAAAATATTGGAATGAATTTGCAAGAAGTAAGAGAATTTTTGCGAAGTGAGAAGGATTACTTAATTCAGGAAAATCCGAAATAAACATTTGTATATAGAAAATGATTGTCTAAAAAATGGACAAAATAGATATCTCTACATTGAATACTTGACAATAATGGAAAAGTATTCAATGTAGATAACCTCTTTTGAAATGGAAAAAATCTAATAACTTATTTTAGCCATATAAGTGGAAAACGTACTATTTTTTTTGTTCCAGTCTCCATCTGTTAAATTCCAAAAATTCACGGAATTCTTTTTTTGATACCCCGGAATCCATTGCCTCTTTTACAATTTTTAACCATTCAGAATCTATTTCATCCTTATTCTGTTGATCATTGATTAAATGATCGACTGGTATATTGAAAACAGCTGCTATTTTTTCTAAAAACTGAATCGATGGATTGGATTGTAAATTTCTTTCCAAGGAACTTAAATAAGATTTTGCAACTCCGGCTTGTTCAGCTAATTCTGATAAGGACATTCTCTTCTCTAAACGTAGCTGTTTTACACGATCCCCAATCATACGCTCACTCACTTTCACTCTTTACGGTATGTATATTTATGATAGCATTTATAGATAAAAAGTTCCATATAAAGAACGAATTGTTCTATCCATTATGCTTATAAACCATTGATGTGTAAAAGATTTTTCTAAAAGTATGTTCACAATATTGAAATATATCTTATAGTGTTTACCCTTTTCTACATACACTGAAACATTTTTTTATTCATTTTTCAATCCTTTTTAGACAATTTGTCTGAAAAAGAGTAGAATGGTAACGAATAATTTGAAAATGTTGGTGAATTTCATGTTGAATAAATATTATATGATATTCGAGGAATTAGAAGCTGCGATAAGAAATGGAAAGTATCCACCCGATACTATTTTGCCATCTGAAAATGAATTAGCTGAGCAGTATAACACATCTAGAGAAACAATTCGTAAGGCTTTAAATATTTTATCGCAAAAAGGATATATTCAAAAGCTCAGAGGTAAAGGTTCTTTAGTGCTTGATTTAGAAAAACTGCAATTTCCAATCTCCGGGCTAGTTAGCTTTAAGGAATTAGCGGATAAAATGGGACATTCCTCTGTCACAATTATTGAAAGCTTTACGAATAAACAACCATCTTCTTTTTTGCAAAAGGAAATGCAGTTAAACAAGGACGATTCTATCTGGGAAGTTTTTCGTGTAAGAGAAATTAATCAAGAACGTATCATTTTAGATAAGGATTATATTGTCGTAAAATATGTTCCGGGATTAACAGAGGAAATATGTAAAAACTCTATTTTTGATTATATTGAGAAACAGTTAAATTTAAAAATTAGCTTTGCGAAAAAAGAATTTACAGTAGAAGAGCCTACAGAAGAAGACTATAACCTATTAGATTTAGAAGGATTTCATTCGATCGTAGTAGTTAAAAACTACATATATTTTGAAAATGCTACTTTATTTCAATTTACAGAGTCGCGACATCGACCAGATAAATTCCGATTTGTTGATTTTGCAAGAAGAAACGAGGCGTGAAAAAATGGTCCTAGCATGTTTTATTTTCATTCTATGGGGAACGTTACTTATAGAAAATAGAAAAAGGAGATGCTATATATGAGTAAAAAAATTGCTACTTTAATTACTGATATGTTTGAGGACTCTGAGTACACAGAACCGGCTAAGGCTTATAAAGAAGCTGGGCATGAAGTTGTAACAATTGAACTAGAAGATGGTAAAACAGTGGAAGGAAAACAAAAAGAAGCCTCTGTGACAATTGATAAAGGAATAGATGAGGTTTCCCCTGATGAATTCGATGCATTATTCATTCCAGGTGGATTTTCTCCTGACCAGCTCCGTGTCGATGATCGAGTTGTGGCCTTTACAAAAGCGTTTATGGATGCAAAAAAACCTGTTTTTGCAATTTGTCATGGACCGCAGCTGCTCATTACTGCTAAAGCGCTAGAAGGTAGAAATGCCACTGGCTATAAATCAATCAAAGTGGACATGGAATACGCAGGTGTTACTTTTAAGGATGAAGAGGTTGTGGTATGTGGGGACCAATTGGTAACAAGCAGAACGCCAGAAGATATCCCTGCCTTTAATCGTGAATCATTAAAGCTTTTAAATAAATAAAGAAATATAAATAATGGAAAGAGTCTGTACCTACACAGATTTATGGTAAGGGGAATATAATCTTTTTATCATGAGTTGGAGTAGGTATAGGCTCTTTTTTTGTGTTAATCTTAAGAAGAGATAAATTGTTTTTTTGGCTGCAATCAACTCATAATGTTAAGATAACATACTTAATGAACCGCTAATATAAAAAGAGGAGTAGAAAAAATTCTATTTGTGTTCATTCTTAGCGGTAATTTTAGATAGGAAGAAGGCTTGGACATGATTGTATTAAAATCAAAACGAGAAATAGAACAAATGAAGAAGGCTGGTGAGATTCTAGTTGGTTGCCATAAAATGATTGCCAAGATGATAAAACCAGGGATTACAACATTGGAAATTGATCAAAAGGTGGAAGCTTATTTAGCAGAAATGGGAGCCACTCCTGAACAAAAAGGATATCGTGATTATCCATATGCAACTTGTGCCAGTATAAATGATGAAATTTGTCACGGTTTTCCAAGAAATGAGCCTCTAAAAAAAGGAGATATCGTAACCATTGACATGGTTGTTAATTATAATGGTGCTTTGGCTGACTCTGCCTGGACATATGCAGTTGGAGAAGTATCAGCTGAATTGCAAAAACTGATGGATGTTACAAAAAAAGCCCTCTATATAGGTATTGAACAGGCGAAGGTTGGCAATCGAATCGGGGATATTGGATTCGCTATTCAACAATATGTAGAAGAACAAGGTTTTTCTGTTGTGAGAGATTTTATCGGTCATGGTATTGGCAAAGTAATACATGAAAAACCAGAAGTACCTCATTTTGGTTTAGCAGGCAAAGGGCCTCGTATCAAAGAAGGAATGGTATTTACAATTGAGCCGATGGTTAATGTTGGTGATTATAAAATGAAAATGGATAATAATGGATGGACGGCAAGAACGATAGATGGAAGGCACTCAGCACAATATGAGCATACCATTGCTATCACAAAAGAGGGTCCTGTTATACTTACCGATCAAGATGTTTAATGGTATTCGTTGTCCTATGGCATTAAAAGAAATCAGTGGGCACTCACCCACTGATTATTTTTTCTAAATCAAGTTATTGTTTTCGCAAGTTTCCAAGCTCTTCAGCGAGTGCCTGCATTTCATTTGGACTAAAGGAGTCTCGTTTCATCACATGCTCATAAATTTCTTTAATGTCATCATATAGATCTTCATCAAAATGGGTGGATTTAATGGCACCTATGTTCAATACTTTTAATTTTTCTTTTATTTTTTCAATCATGAAATTCACATTTTCTGTTGTTTTATTATCTAAATTCATACCTTTCCCCTTTCCTGGACAATAAAGTTGTTCTATTCATCTTTTCATGCAAACATAGAAATGTCAATATAGAGATGTATCATTAAATAAAGTGCTTTTTGCGAACTGGTAAGTAAAAAAAGTATGTAAATAGAAAAATGGAGGAAAATAAAAATGAAAATACGTGTTTTATTTATTTGCTTAGGAAATATTTGCCGTTCTCCTATGGCGGAGGCAGTATTCCGTGACTTAGTCGAAAAGGAAGGATTGCAAGAAAGTATTATTTGTGATTCGGCTGGAACCGGCGGATGGCATACTGGTAATCCGCCTCACCAGGGAACAAGAGATATTCTTAAAGTGAATAAAATCAAGGATGCAGGTATTTTTGCCCGTCAATTGGCGGATAAGGATTTAGAAGAATTTGATTATCTAATTGCAATGGATAACAGTAATATAGCAAATATTAAAAAGCTTAATGAAATGTTAGACGGCACAAAAGTCCGTTTGTTAATGGATTATACAGACCACGCTGCGGGAAAAGAAGTACCAGACCCATATTATACCGGCAATTTTGAAGAGGTGTTTGCCTTAGTGAAGGATGGCTGTGAAGGTCTGTTACGAGAGATTAAGCAAAAATATTCCTTATAAGCAATAATAGCCATCCTTCAAGCTTGTTTTACAAAATTGGGGCTGTAATAGCCAAATAATTTGGAGAGGTGGCAGGGATGATGAAAATAAGTATGACAAAAGGTCTTTTTATCGGCAGTCTTATTGGAACAGCTATTAGCTTATTGGACAGACATACAAGACAACATGCGGTAACAACTTTACAGCATGCGAAAGATACTGTAACAGATTTGGATCAAATGACATCTAGCTTGAATCTAACTTCCGAAAAAATAAAGAATTCAGCCCTGAAAATTTCGGACGATGCTGCATTTGTTAAAAAACAGTTAGAAGAACTGAAAGGAATAACACCAGTCGTTGCTGGTATTATCCGAGATACAAAGGAAGCTTTCTCAAGCGGGAATACGAGAAATCAGGAAAAAACGCTTGTTTCCAGCATACAATATTTACCTAAGCCAGAATAGCCAGTAAGAATGGTTTTGACAGGGATAGCAGCCTATGTACCCATCTCTTTATTTGGAATTTTTTACATTAGAAGAGGGGAGATGCTTTAGGCTGCCTCCCATTACATACTATGAGAACATATGCTAGAAAGGGCTAATGTCTTTTCTAATTAGTGAACAGGTTTTTATTTACACGATAAAGGGCAATAGACATACATAAAAGAACTGTTAGGACGGTGATTTTGTATGGGAGGCGTAATTCCATTTATAAAGGTTCTTATCAAGAAAATTCAACAAGATAATGTATTTGATCTGGCAGCCCAATTATCCTATTATTTCCTTTTGTCAATTTTCCCATTACTTATTTTTGTGATGACTCTTCTTCCGTATCTTCCTATTACGAAGGAAGACTTATTAGGATTAGTGGAAGGATTTGCTCCTGGCGACATTATGAATACGATTGAATCTAATATTGATCAGGTACTCAGCAGAAATGTTAGTTTATTATCATTTGGTATCATTGCGACAATATGGTCTGCTTCAAACGGTTTAAATGCTATCGTAAAGGCGCTAAATAAAGCGTATGATGTGGAAGAAACAAGATCTTTTATAGTAGCAAGAGGTATGTCTATTTTACTGACACTTGGAATGATTGCTGTAGTAGTAGTTGCTTTGCTATTGCCGGTTTTTGGAGAACAAATAGGGATGTTTTTATTTTCACAATTTAATTTAACGGATGAATTTTTATCCTTATGGAATACTTTAAGATTTCTTGCATCCCCCATCATTCTATTTATTGTGTTTCTTGCTCTTTATTGGATTGCACCGAATAAAAAACTAAAATGTATTTCCGCTATTCCAGGAGCCATTTTCGCTGCAATTGGCTGGGTAGTCGCTTCTTTAGCCTTCTCTTATTATGTAGGGAACTTTAGTAATTATTCGGCAACATATGGAAGTATCGGAACGATTATAGTTCTAATGATATGGTTCTATATAACAGGTATTATTATTATTATTGGCGGCGAGATTAATGCTTATTTCACGGAAAGAAAGAAAGAACCTTGTTAAGTGTATCCGTTATTTACCTCTATAAAAGAATGTAAAAAGAACAAACTATTAGAGGGGAAACATTTTAATAAGGGAGAATTTAAAATGACAAAACATACAAAAAAAGATGGCGGGACAAAACAAAAAGGGAAAAGCAAGCCTAAGCATAAAACATCTGGTTCTGCCAACGGATCAAACGGCTACCATTAACCAAAAGGCCTTCAAGGATTACACCTTGAAGGCCTTTTGCTTGGCGTAATAAAGGATAGTAATATTAATTGGGAAAATTAGCTAATTTGTGTTTGGTCCATTAATTCCTTTTGGTAACAATGTTAGCAGTGACGAAAACAGTGTGGGGGAATTAATGATGACTCATATACAGCTTAGCCAATTAAATGGTTCTCTTATAAAAAAAATCACTAATTGGGCTAGGAAATAGTGGATAATTGAATATATCTGGCCAATCGAGCAAGAGAATTAGCTGAAAAGTAAAAATATCAGCCAACCGGAAAGAGAAATCAGCCAAAATTAGAAAATATCAGCCAACCGGAAGGAGAAATCAGCCAAAACCAGAAAATATCAGCCAACCGGAGGAAGGAATCAGCCAAAACCAGAAAATATCAGCCAACCGGAGGAAGGAATCAGCCAAAACTAGAAAATATCAGCCAACATGTATCCACATTCCTCCGCCGAGTTGCTTATCCTTTTAATAACCGCAAGCTATTTAAAATAACCAAGATGGTGCTGCCTTCATGTCCAATAACACCAAAAGGAAGGGCAACGATTTGCAGGAAGTTGGAAATAATTAAGAGCATAATGACCGAAATAGAAAAGATAATATTTTGTTTAATAATGCGATTCATCCGTTTAGATAGTTGAATGGCATCAGCAATTTTAGGTAAATCATTTTTCATTAAAACAACATCCGCTGTTTCTAAAGCAACATCTGTACCTTCGCCCATGGCAATGCCGACATTTGCTGTGGCGAGAGCTGGTGCATCATTAATTCCATCTCCAACCATAGCCACGATTTCATATCGCTCTTTTAACTCTTTAATAGAGGTTACTTTCTTTTCTGGTAAGCATTCAGCAATATAGTCCTCTACATAGCTTTCTTGGGCGATGGCTTTTGCTGTTTTTTCATTATCTCCTGTTACCATAACCGTATAAATACCATTTTCCTTTAAACGGTTAATAGCTTCTTTCGATTCTTCTCTTACAATATCCTTTAATGCAATTAACGCAATCACATCGGCATCTTTTTTTATAAATACAGTTGTTTTTCCTTCTTTTGATAACTGATCATATTTTCCTTGTTGGAAAGCCTTTGCTTCCTTTTCGCCTACAAAAGCAGCTTTTCCAATCCGCCATTCGGCATTATTCAAAAGGGCTGTAACACCCCAGCCTGAATTATCTTGAATGCTTTCTGGCTGTGGGAATGTTTCTTGATATTTCAGCTTAGCGTATTGGACAATTGCTTTTGCAAGTGGGTGATTTGAATGGCTTTCAATGCTAGCTGTTATTTGAATAATTTCTTTCTCTGAAAAATGTTGATCAACCAGGACATCTGTTACAACCGGTTTTCCTTTTGTTAATGTTCCTGTTTTGTCAAAAGCAATTGCTTTTACATGCGCAAGATTTTCTAGGTGAACGCCACCTTTAAAAAGGATGCCAGCTCTTGCTCCATTAGAAATCGCTGATAATGTGGCTGGCATAATGCTTGCAACTAAGGCGCAAGGAGAGGCCACGACTAAAAAAATCATTGCTCGATAAAAAGTTTCATTCCATGACCACCCTAAAAGGAAATGGGGAAGGAACATTAATAGGACAACAATAGTTAATACAATTTTGACATAGGCACCTTCGAACTTTTCGATAAAGGCTTGCGAAGGGGATTTCTCACTTTGTGCTGATTGAATCAATGTAATAATTTTTTGGAAAAGAGTTTCGTCTGCATGTTTGGTCAGGGTGACGGTAATCGACCCGCTTATATTTACGGTTCCAGCAAATACTTCATCATTAATTCCCTTAGATAATGGAATAGACTCACCGGTGATAGCTGCTTCATCAATTGCTGTAGTTCCCTTAATAATCTTTCCATCCACAGGTACTCTTTCACCTGGTTTAATTAAAATGATATCGGAGACAGAAAGAGATGATACTGGAACCACTTGCTCTTGGCCATCAGGCAGGATTCGGACAGCTTCTTCTGGCTGCAATTTCATAAGAGCAGATATTTCTTTATTGCTCTTATTCATAGTATAAGTCTCTAATGCTCCACTTACAGCAAAGATAAATATTAATATCGCTCCTTCTGCCCAATATCCAATAATAGCAGAACCAATTGCTGCAAAAATCATGAGCATTTCGACATTTAATTCTTTATTTTCAATCGTTTCGCTAATTCCCTCTTTCGCCTTTGCATAGCCGCCAATCACAAAAGCAAGTAAGTAGGCTAGGATAGACATAGAAGAATAATGAAAGTGGTGTAAAATCCAGCCGCTTACAATGAAAATTCCGCTTATCCCTGCAGCAATTAGTTCGAGATGAGGAGATAGCTTGGCAAATAGAGTAGGCTCTGCTTCTAGCTTTGTTTCGATATAGGTTTTTAATTCTGTTTCTGTAGACATTCGTTTTTCCTCCTTTGTTAACCATTCTTATTGAGAGCGAGAATCAAGTTCAATACCCTTAAAAAACACGAAAGCTGCCACCTAGAAAGGTGACAGCATAAATACCCGAATAAAAATAATTTTTTGATATTTAGTTTTATAAGGTAATCTTACCACATATTGTATGAACCAGGTATCATTTTGCTTCTGCTAAATATTGATTTTTCATTTCTTTTTTCCCGAAAAGGAAAATAATCAAACCAACAATAAATAAGATAGCAGCAATCACTACAAAGTAGCTTATATGCTGGAAATATTGAATAAACAATCCTCCCAAATATGGACCAATGAGACTTCCAACGCTAAAGGCCATTCCACAAAGAAGATTTCCAGTCGGCAGAAGATTAGATGGAACTAAATCGGTCATATAGCTAATGCCTAAAGAGAAGGTAGAGCCAACTGCCATTCCTGCGAGGAAGAGACAGATGATAAGGCCGATTAAATAAGCTTCTAATAGGCTTGCGAAAGAAAAGCAGGCAGTACCGATAATTAAAATCGTTATAAGTGTCTGTCTTCTGCCAAATTTATCACTAATCATTCCTAAAGGAAGCTGAAAGACAATGGCTCCGATCGAAAAGGCGGTAAGCAAGAGAGAAATCTGGACGACACTTAATTCAATTCTTAATCCATACACAGGAAAACTAGAGTTTAAGCTTGATTCTAAGAATCCATAGGCAAGCGGTGGAAGAAAAGCAATCCATGCATACTTCATAGCACTAGAAAAGCGTTTCATTGTATCGAGAAATGAATTGGTTTCTACTGTTTGCTCTGGAAAATCATTTTTAATCCAGAGAATAAAGATCCATGCGATAAAGCACATAATAGATGAAAGAATAAATGGCAGTGACTCATTTATTTTTACTAATGGTGTTAACAATGGTCCCACTGCAAATCCAATCCCAAAGAATACACCGTATAGTGAAATATTGCGTCCGCGTTTCTCCTTTGGTGAAGCTGTAGTAATCCATGTTTGGGTTGCAAAATGGAGAGAGTGATCTCCAATACCAATAAATAAACGAAGAAGGAACCAGAACCAAAAGGATTTCCACACTGGAAAAAGCGCTAGTGCAACAATAACAACCAACCCGCCAAAAACGATAACGGGTTTATACCCATATTTACGCAATGGATGTTCCATAAAAGGAGAGATTAGCAGAATCCCTATATACAGTCCCACTGCATTTAAGCCATTTAAACTGGAAGAAAGACCATCACTTTCAAAAATAACTGCTATTAATGGAAGCAGCATTCCCTGACTAAATCCAGAAATACTGACAATGCTAATTAATACGGCAAATTTTTTACTGTTCATAATATACTCCTTATTTTTTCCTTACATTGGGTTTATATTTAGTCTCCCTAAATGATGTTATAGGGGATTGAACAGTATTGCAATAGATTTTTTTAGAGAAGTAAGAATATTATTTTTCTTTTCCTAAAGCAGTAAAATTTCTTGAAAATTGGTTATATTTAGGGAAAGTAGCTGTATAATAAGTTTAGCCTCCAGCCGGATGGGAAAAATAAATGAAGGTGATAGTGAAAGGAAGCGAAAAAATGGTTAATAAAATATTTATGATTGCAGCATTTATTGGGGTTCCATTATCGATAATAGGTTCCTTGTTACATTGGTCAAGCATTCTTATGTTTGTTATTTACTGTCTTACCATCATTGCGTTATCGAGTTTTATGGGGAGAGCAACAGAAAGCTTAGCTATTGTCGCTGGCCCTCGAATTGGTGGATTATTAAATGCTACTTTTGGGAATGCTGTAGAATTAATAATTGCTATATTTGCTTTACGTGAGGGGTTAACAGAAGTAGTATTAGCATCCTTAACTGGATCTGTGCTGGGGAATCTATTGCTTGTAGCTGGGTTGTCCTTTTTTATCGGCGGGTTAAAGTATAAGAGACAGCAATTTAATGTTTTTGATGCTCGTCATAACTCAGGACTGCTGATTTTCGCCGTTATCGTTGCGTTTGTTATTCCTGAAGTTTTCACGATGAATATGGGTGAAGGAAAAACATTTTCATTAAGTATTGGGATCGCTATTATTTTAATTGTATTGTATTTAGCAGCACTTTTATTTAAATTAGTAACTCATCGCGGGGTTTATCAAGTGGAAAAGAGTGGAGACCACGGTCATGCTCATGAGGAAAATCCAGAATGGTCTGTGAAAAAAAGTATTGCTATTTTGGCGATTGCAACACTAGCAGTTGCTTATGTGTCAGAAAACCTAGTACATACTTTCGAGGTAGTTGCAGAATCCTTTGGCTGGTCTGAGTTATTTATCGGGATCATTATTGTGGCGATTGTAGGAAATGCTGCAGAACATGCTTCTGCTGTCGTAATGGCATACAAGAACAAAATGGACATAGCGGTTGAAATTGCGATTGGTTCAACGTTGCAAATTGCGATGTTTGTTGCACCGTTATTAGTATTAATTTCCTTGTTTTTCCCAAGTGGATTATCATTAGTCTTTACGCTGCCAGAACTTATTAGTATGGTAACAGCTGTATTGCTAATGGTAAGTATTTCAAATGATGGAGAGACAAACTGGTTTGAGGGAGCAACCTTACTGGCAGCTTATGCGATTATGGGAATTGGGTTTTATTTGCTTTAAGACTATATAATTTAGAAAAACAAGGCCTAGCCGTTTTCTTTACAACGGCTAGGCCTCTTTTTCTTATTCACCTCTTTATTTTTCGATAATAAATTTTAAGTATTTGTTGATTTAAATATGTTGTTTAGGGAATCTATCATGTCGCTTCCATCGGATCACCAACCTCTTTTCCTTTTGTAATGTGGATTACATTCTGATTGATGAATATTCAAAGGTTTATATTTTCCTCCTTTACTAAAATCCAAGCGATCTAAATAGCTGCCCTCCTTTTATTTGATGATCTTATTATACAATAATATTTAATAAATGTAAATATTCTGATTATTTATTTTTAAGGATAAAGGACAAGTTTTAAGTTTCGTATGCATATGAATGAAAGTAAGAGGATGGGTGGAGAAAGGGGTTTAATCTATGTCGTCATTGTTTTATCGATGGCTTTTGTACGTTGGCGGGCTTTTTATATTAGCGTTTGGGGCAACGTTGACTATTAAGGCTAATTTAGGAGCTGGTCCTTGGGATGCTCTTAATGTAGGCCTGTCTCATTTGGTAGGATTAACAATCGGAAGCTGGATTGTTATTGTAGGTATCCTCCTTATATTTGTTAATGCTTTTCTTTTACGAAAAAGACCAAATTTATTATCTCTTGCAACCGTGTTTATTCTTGGCTTTTTTGTTGATTTTTGGATGGCGCATCTTGTTAATCGTCTTCATTATTTTATGTTTATGAGTCAATTACTTTTACTTATTGCTGGGTTAATTATTGTTGGTCTAGGGATTGCTCTCTACTTACAGTCAGAATTTCCTTTAAATCCCATTGATGATTTTATGGTTACCATTCAGGAGAGATATGGAGTCAATCTTATGATGGCTAAGCTAATTGGAGAAATACTTGCTTTATTGTTCGCTTTTTTAGTAAAAGGACCTATTGGGCTTGGTACCTTAATCATTGCTTTTGGACTTGGTCCAGCTATTCAATTTTTCCATCCATACTGTTCTAAGCTGACGGGAAAATTTGTAATTAAATAGAAGGAAAGAAAAAAATTATTTTATAATGGATAATCTTGATGAACTCCGAAAAAAATAATCATAGTGATGGATGATTATTTGAAGGGAGTTCAAATTGCTATGTACAAGAAAATAATAATTGTGCTTTTATCTTTTTTCTTAATGCTTCCAATGTTCACATATGCGGAAAAAGCAAAAGAGAAAGAAAAAGAAGAAAGTCCACCGAAATCCAAAATTATTACCATACCTAATGCAGTTATGAATATAACGAAGGAAAATACGTATCCAAACCCAACACAGGATGTGCCTAAGCTACAACCTAGTGAGTTAACACAGCAGCTTATTAATTCTTCTAAAGTGAAAATCGATAATCCAGATTTGATTCGTATGTTGAATGAGTCTACGGTTAATAGTACGCCATTTGCTCTTGGCTATAAAGCAATTGTCTATTTAGGACAATGGCCGCTTAACTATGAGTCAACAGAAACGGCGCCAAATTGGGAGTATCAGAAAATAAATACCAATTTCTATGATAATCGTGGTGGGAAATCATCCTACCAGATCCATTATGTGCAAGAATCACAGAAAAAAATTAGGGGCGGCTTAACTGCAAAAATTCCCAATGCAGAACAAGTGAAGAAAATGATGCTTGTAAAAGCAGCTCAAAATTCAGGATTATCTCTTGCTTTTGAAACAGTGGTTGGAACAGGAACGAAAAAGGACCAAGTATACAATATCCCAGCTAAAAGACTTGGATATTTATACGGTTATGCACCTGCAGTTAATGAAAAAGGAAAAGTGACATATGGTGAAGTATACATGATGCTTAAAGGTAGCAAAAAATCCATTATAGTTAAAAATGTAACTTCTCAAGGAATTGGTGCATGGATTCCCGTCCAAGATCATATTTCCTTTGAATTTAGCGCAAGCGAAAAACCGAAATAAATGGATGGATAAAAGGCTGACTATGGATGTCAGTCTTTTTTTTTGTTAGGAGAAGGTGTTGGGGAGCGAACAGGAATAGAGAGTGGATCGGAGAAAGTGGCTTTTTTATGGAGGATGAAAAGTTAAATAAGGAGGGAATAATTGGAAAAAAATGGTGTTCATAAGAGAAATGAAATCCAAAAGAAGGGAAGCTAAGTGGAAAAATGGTGTTCATAAGAGAAACGAAAACCAAAAGAAGGGGAGCTAAGCGGAAAAGTGGTGTTCATAACAGATATGAAAGCCAAAAAGCGGAGGGAAGAGAGAAAAATGGTGTTCATAAGCCAAAAAGAAAAACAGCATTTCTCCTTACCGTAAACATATACCAATAGTACAAAATCATCTTGCAAAAACGCCCACAACGCACAATAAAAAGTGTCCATCAACTATCAATGGACACTACTTTTTATTATCGACTAATTACTGCTTTTCTTGTTGTAAAATCCACATCTTGATAGTAACTGTTTTTTACAAGGACATTTGGTCCAAGGCATTTAACAGCAGGACAATGACAATTTAGCGAACGAGCTAAATCAGTGGATAGCCATTTTTGGAAGATATCTTCTAAATGATCTGTTTGAATATTGCCAAGTGCTGGAGTGTCACCGAAATCAGTAACAATTACATCTCCAGTAAAAATATTAACGTTTAAACGAGAACGACCATCAGGATCGTTTCGAACTGTAACATTTTTGCTAGAATAAAGGCGATTTAATAACTGTAGATCTTCTTCTTTCGTATTACACGGATAAAATGGAAGGGTACCAAATAGCATCCACACATTTTCATCGCGAATATCGAGAAGGTGATTGATGCTGTCACGAATTTCATCTAGTGATAATGTTTCTAAAGCAGAAGCGAAATCTGAAGGGTACATAGGGTGAATCTCGTGTCTTTGACATTTCATCTCTTCAACAATTTGCCGGTGGATATGCTCTAAATATGGGAGTGTACGCTTATTTAGCATGGTTTCGGCAGAGACAACTACCCCAGCTTCTACTAAAGCTCTACTATTTGTAATAATGTTGTTAAATAGCTTCCCTCTTTGTTCGTAAGTTGGTTTTCTTGTCATCATTGCAAAACCTCGTTCTGCAAATTCCTCTTCTGTTCCCCAGTTATGAGAAATATGCAGCACATCTAAATAAGGAATTACGGGTTCGTAACGGTCCAGACCTAGTGTTAAATTTGAATTTAACTGTGTTTTTACTCCGCGGCTATGTGCATATTTAAAAAGAGGGACCACATAATTTTCTACAGATTTTCGGCTCATCATTGGCTCTCCGCCAGTAATACTTAGTGAGCGTAGATGCGGAATTTCATCCAGTTTTTTTAGTAATAAATCAATCGGTAAAGCATTCGGGTCTTTTGGTTGAAGAGTATAACCAACAGCACAATGCTCGCAGCGCATATTACATAAGGTTGTTGTAGTAAATTCAATGTTAGATAAGGTTAATTTTCCATGCTGCTCCATATCCATATAAGCTTCCCAAGGATCAATGCTTGGAGAAATTATGTTTTTTTCAGTAATCATTATAAGCTCCTTTATAAAATAAATAGTTAAACTATATCTATGTGTAAAAAAGGTATAGAATGCTTTTTTCCATTGTTAGGGATAAAAGGCCCCTTGTCATTATTAAAGGAAAAATCCTATATGTCAAACGTTTTTGTTTAAATATTACGTAGGCGGGAAAAGAATCTTTAACGAGAAGAAGGGAGATGAATGATATGTCTAATGCAGCAAATCAAGGAAATAAAATTGTAACAGGCTTAGTAATTGGAAGTGTCATTGGTGTCACAGTTTCTCTAATTGATCCAGCTACAAGAAAAAGAACGATGCAGAAATTCGAGAATTTAAAAGATGGAAGCACTCGCATTGTTCAGAGTTATAAAGATAACCCAGATGAATTTAAAAAGGATTGGAAGGAAAGATTCCATCGTTCTTCTGATGCCATGAAAGCTATTACGAATGATACTCAGAGATTGTACAAGCAAATTCAATCCACTGTGCGTGAGCGTTCCAAGGACTTAAAAGAAATTACGGAGGATTTCAGACAACTCTACTTTCAAACAAAGAGACAATATAACCAAATTACGAATAAGATAGCTACTACGAAAGACCAAATTATTGAATCGTCAGAAATGAAAGAAGGAACCCAGCTTCCTGCTGTTAGAGAAGAGATGGAAGTAAAGGAAAAGGGGGCAGCCCTACAATAATGTAGAGAAAAGGAGCATCTTAAGTCTTAGAAGATGCTCTTTTTATGTAGCGGTTGTCTTTTTTTTAATAAACTTGCTGGGTAGAAAGTAATTTTCTCTAAATCCATCTTCACATGTAAAACTTCTATATTTAAGATCATAACTCATAACTTTCTATTCAATTAATAATTGTTTGAGCTTGTCTAAATTGCTTTGAGGAATATTACAAGCCACCAGAAGATAAGTTTCTATGTTTCCGTACTCTTCGATGATTTTTCTATATACGTCTTCTAAATAATCACGCTGAACTTCTAACATGGGTTTTAATCGTTCTGGCGATACTTGAAACAAACTCATCCATCTAATAAAAGTTTCGACTTTCTTCATACGAGCAGCTATTAACTGATTTGATACTAGATATTCGTTTATAACCGCTTCATATGGGACACCCACAAGTAATTGAATAATTGCTGAGACAAAGCCAGTTCGGTCTTTTCCTCCTGTGCAATGAATCAGGGCAGGAATATTTTGCTGGTTTGAAAGAAAGATAAGAATTTCGCGAATTTCCTTATGACAGCCAAATGCCATATGTTCATACATTTCTTTCATGATCTTTTCAAAATCAATGGTATTTGACTTGCTAACTAGAAATTTAAAGAATTCAAGACGGGTGAATTCTCGGCTTTTATCATGGATGGATACATTTAATAATTGAATTCTTTTTCCAGTCGGGATACGACTTACCTTTGATTTTTGCTCATTAGGTGTTCTTAAATCACAAATGGCTTTTATATTCAATTTATCGAAGGTTTCCAAATCTTTGTTGGATAACTTAGATAACTCTTCTGAACGAAATAATACACCAGCTTTCATTTTGCGCCCGTCACTGGTTGTCATGCCGCCAATATCACGAAAATTATATAATTTTTCAAATTCAAATGCTTTTTCTAAGGTCTTCATTTTCATCTCTCCATCTTTATATTCAATAGTGAAAGGAGAGGAAATAGATCTAACAATGAATTTCCCCTCCATCGTCATCTCTTTATGCGAACAAAAAAGGTCTTATAGTCATATAAATTCAAAAATATACTATTACTTATTTACTTTTATTTACAAAGAGATTAAGATAAGTATAAACATTATGTGACTAAATGTCTATAAAAAGTCATAAAAATATTAAAAGGAGATTTATCATGCCTAAATTTACAAAACAGGAAAAAGAGCATATCCATCATGCCCTTATGGAAAAAGGAAGAGAAATTTTTATACAGTATGGACTGGCTAAAACAACTATTGATGATATTGTACAGGCATGCGGGATTGCTAAGGGCTCATTCTATAAATTCTTTCAATCTAAAGAGGAGCTTTATTTCGAAATTCTAAAAAATGAAGAAGAAGTACGTGAGACAGTTCTTGCTGAGTTATTTCGTGAAGATCTTTCTCCGAAGGACTTGCTTACTTCATTTTTTCATACATCCTTCACATTTGTGGAGGAAAATCCCTTTCTTCAACGTGTGTTTCAGAGTGATGAACATGAAAGACTTACAAGAAAACTTCCGGAACAGATGGAAGAATTCTCGCGGATACATACTCAAAGAGGAATCAATGCTATCAAAATTCTCATGGATCGTGGAGTTTTACCTAAAGAGAATCCAGAATTAACGGTAGGAGTTATCCAAGCGATTATGATGATAAGATTGCATAAAGATGAAATAGGAACAGAGCTTTTTCCTCAAGTGATGGATAGAATTATCGATTATATAGCTACAGGGTTAGGAAAGGAAAGTGTCAATAAATAAAAAGAAAGGAGCATCTTGACTAGATGTTTCTTTCTTTTTCCTCTATGAATGTGTAAAAAAATAATACCTGTGCCAAGCTAAAAAGAGGAAGGTTGCCGAAAGAAGAAAAATTCGTTACGATTAAGAAGTAGTTTTGAAAGGAGAGAATACATTGGGTAGTTCAATTACAGATAAAAATGAGCAAGTTACTTTTCTAAAGACAAGATTAAATATGTTTATGGATGTGCTAGATGCCATTGATCCAGAAGAAGCTGAACTAGAGGATATTGATCGCTTAATTGAAATGATAGATGAAATTGAATCAAAATGTAATGAGTTTAAACATAGAGATTTATAAACCACTTCTTAAACTTTTTCGAGGGGATAAAGCTTCCCATCAATAAAAAATAGATTGTTTAAAAACACTCAGCAGATGGGTGTTTTTTTATAGGCTGATTTTACTGATAATTAAAAATTTTAATGTTTACAAATCCGATTGGAATTACTATAATAAAGAACGTTACGATTAATTTTACATTGTATGGAAGGTGAAAAAATGAAAAAAAGCAAAAGGTGGTATGACAATCCATATGTACCATGGATCCTTCCTATTTTCCTTATTGTACTGTGGCAAATTTTAGGACAGTTTCAGATCATTACTTCTTCTATTTTGCCAACACCAGTAGAGGTCATAAAAGCAGGAATTAGCTTATGGGGGACAGGTGATTTACAAGAACATGTGTGGATAAGCACACAGCGGGCATTTATCGGTTTCGTCATTGGGGGAATATTAGGATTTATTTTAGGTTTATTTAATGGAACCATTTTATTTTTTGAAAGAGTCATTGATACATCTATTCAAATGATACGAACAATTCCACACTTAGCCTTAATTCCTCTTGTTATACTTTGGTTTGGGATTGGAGAGAGTGCCAAGATTTTCTTAGTGGGAATAGGGGTTATGTTCCCAATCTATATCAACACATTTAATGGAATTAAGAATGTTGATCGGAAATTAGTAGAAATGGGATCTGTTTATGGTTTAAATAAATGGATGCTTTTTAGAAATATTATCTTACCAGGTGCCTTGCCATCTATTTTAGTCGGAGTGCGATATGCTCTTGGAGTCATGTGGACTTCCTTAATTGTTGCGGAAACGATTGGTGCAGATGCTGGAATCGGTTTTTTGGCAACAAATGGTCGAGAATTTATGCAAATGGATATTGTTGTATTAACAATTGTTTTGTATGCCATCTTAGGTAAATTATCCGATTTTCTCGCAAAACTGCTCGAACAAAGATTTTTAAAATGGAATCCCGCTTATCGACGAGATTAAGATGGAATGAGGTGATGATATGTTCAAAATAGAATTAAAAGAGGTAGCAAAAAGTTTCGGTACAAATGAAGTACTAAGCAACATTAATCTATCACTTGAACAGGAAAGCTTTACGGCAATTGTTGGGCGTAGTGGATGTGGCAAAAGTACATTGCTTCGCGTTATTGCAAAGTTAGAACAGCCTTCAAAAGGGAGTTTGCTTTTTTCTGGTGAAGGGGAGCGAGAACCTAAGATTCGCATTATGTTTCAAGATGATCGCCTGCTTCCTTGGAAAAATATTATACAAAATATTGAACTAGGTGCAGATAAAGAAAATGACGCGATAAACTCACTGGAACGGGTGGGATTAATGGAAAAGAAAAAGGATTGGCCAGATCAATTATCAGGTGGTCAAAAGCAGAGAATTGCCCTTGCCCGTGCTTTAGCGAGTAATCCTGATATTCTTCTATTTGATGAACCACTTGGAGCACTTGATGCTCTCACACGATTGGAAATGCAAAATTTAATAGAGGAAATATGGCAGCAGCGAAGATTTACTTCTCTTCTAGTAACCCATGATGTAACAGAAGCAGTCAGGTTAGCAGATCGGGTTATTGTTATCGATAAAGGGATCATTCAATTAGATGAAATTATTGAGTTGCCAAGACCTCGTGAACGCAATGATAAATTTACTTATTATGAAACAAAAATACTTAATCAGATTTTAGGGGGATAAAGATGAAGAAATTTTCACTATTTATTGTTGCAGCATTCACAGCTATTGTTTTAGCTGCATGTGGAGATAAGGCTTCAACGGATTCTAATTCATCGGTGGATAAGGATAAAGAAGTCATTACTATTGGCTATCAAAAAGGGAATACCTTAAATATTCTAAAGGAGCATGGGAATTTAGATAAAGCCTTAAGTGATGCTGGCTACCAAGTAGAGTGGAAGGTGTTTCCAACAGGAACTGTGTTATTAGAGGCTTTAAATACAGATAATATTGATTTCGGACATGCCTCTGATGGGAATGCCGTATTTATGCAAGCTGGTGGGCATCCGTTACATTATGTAGCCTCAGAATCTCCTTATCCAGAAGGTGTAGCTCTTATAGTCAAAGAGGACTCATCTATCCAAACAGTCGAAGATTTAAAAGGAAAAACCATTGGGGTTACCCAAGGTGGGAATCAGCACTATTTATTGCTAGTTGCATTGGAAAAAGCAGGCATTGCATTAGATGATGTAACAATAAAATTCTATAAAGACGCTGCGGAAGGATTAGCTGCATTTACTAAAGGTGAGTTTGATGTATATGGCACTTGGGATCCTTATTTAGCAATTGTCGAAAATAAGGTTAATACTCGAACAGTAATCAATGGGAAAGACCTGACAGAAAATCGGACATTCTATTTTGCAACAGAAAAATTATTAAAGGAAAAACCTGAAGTTACAAAAATAATTTTAGAAGAGTTACAAAAGGCAGATCAATGGGCAAATGAAAATAAAGACGAAGTCGCTAAAATCTTAGCTTCTGAGCTTGGATTAGAGGAGGCACCATTACAAAAGGCAAATGAAAGAAGAACCTTTGGTGTTGAAAAAATAAATGAAGATATTATTAACAGTCAACAAAAGCTTGCAGATACTTTTTATGCAGCTGAGCTACTAAAAAAGGACATTAGTATTAAAGACGCGGTAACAATGGATGATTCTATTATTCCCACTAACATAAAATAAGGAGGAAAGATCATGTCCACAATTAAAAATGCATTTTTAAGTTACGGAAGCAAAGATGCTCCAGTAAAAGTAGAGGTGTTTTTAAATTTAGCATGCCCCTACTGTGCTACTTTCTTTGCTGCAGCTGATCAAAGTTTAAAACCATATATAGAGAATGGGAAAGTACAATATGTGATTAAGCATTATGATAAACCACGTGAAATGCTATTATATGGCACATTGGCAAACTTATTTTTTGATTATAATGAGCCAGAGCGCATCTATGAAATCATGAAGGATTTATTTGCGAAGCAAAGCCAATGGAGTGAGAAGGATAGTGATTTTATTAAGCAGATGTTAACAGAAACATATGGCTTACAAGAAGAGCCGGCAACAATTGATATTAGTTTGAAAATTACAGCAGAGGCCATCGAGCGCCAAGTGAAGATGGTACCAACTGTCTTTATTAATGATAAAGAATTTCAATTCCCAGTCGAAATCGATGCACAGCAATTAATAGATGAAGTAGAAAATGCATTATCTTAATACAAGGCGTCTTTAAAGTGGCTGAGGTTTAGAAATGATGATTGTTAAGAAGAGATCTCCTCCAGATGAAGGATATCTCTTCTTTTCTATAAAGAAAACCAAAATTTATAGTAATTTTCTGTAAACGATTGCAAATCACTTCTCTATCGCCGAAGAGAAGAGTATAATTTTTTATAGGGAGTATTTGTATGTAACAAAAAATGTGCAAGGTATGCCTTGCGCTTTTCAAATGAGGGGGAGAAGCATGTATTTTGAAAATCTGAAGAAGAGTATTTACGATTTAATTGTAGAAACATCGACCAATCTTCCAAAAGATGTGCGCCGTGCAATTGCAAAAGCTACTGCATCAGAAAATGCTGGGACTCGTTCGGCGATGAGTTTAGCGACCATTACGCAAAATATTGGGATGGCAGATAAGGAAGTCTCACCTATTTGCCAAGATACAGGGCTGCCAACATTTAAAATTAAAACACCTATTGCTGTCAATCAGCTGGATATAAAAGCAGCTATTTATGAAGCGATGGAGCTTGCAACGAAAAATGGGAAGCTCAGACCAAACTCCGTTGATTCACTTACAGGGGAAAATAGCGGGAATAATTTAGGGGCAGGGACACCTGTCATAAAGTTTGAACAGTGGGAAAAGGATTATATCGATATTCGTTTAATTTTAAAAGGCGGAGGCTGCGAAAATAAAAATATCCAATACAGCCTTCCATGTGAATTAGAAGGTCTTGGCCGTGCTGGTCGTGATTTAGACGGAATTCGTAAATGTATTCTTCATTCTGTATATCAAGCACAAGGGCAAGGCTGTAGTGCTGGTTTCATTGGAGTCGGTATCGGTGGAGACCGTTCTGCAGGATATGATTTAGCGAAAGAGCAGCTATTCCGCTCTGTCGATGATACAAATGATATTCCAGAATTAGCGGCGCTAGAAGCGTACATCATGGAGAATGCGAATAAACTAGGAATTGGTACAATGGGATTCGGCGGGGAAACAACACTGTTAGGCTGTAAAATTGGCGTAATGAACCGTATTCCCGCAAGCTTCTTTGTATCCGTTGCTTACAATTGCTGGGCATTCCGCCGTTTGGCTATCTCCGTAAATCCTGATACAGGGGAAATTAAGGAGTGGCAATATCAAGAAGGAGATAAAATCGATTTCAAAGCAGATACGGAAGAAAATGAAGTAGCGGCAGCAGAGGAAGTCATTATCCTTCAAGCACCAATTAGTGAAGAGGAAATCCGTCAATTAAAAGTCGGAGATGTTGTCCAAATTAATGGAATGATGTACACAGGGCGAGATGCGATCCATAAATATTTAAGTACAAATGATGCTCCTATTGATTTAAATGGACAAATTATTTATCATTGTGGACCAGTTATGCTCAAAGATGAAGATGGAAATTGGCATGTGAAGGCTGCTGGACCAACAACAAGTATTCGGGAAGAGCCTTACCAAGGGGATATCATGAAAAAATTTGGTATCCGTGCAGTGATTGGAAAAGGTGGTATGGGTGCTAAAACATTAAAAGCATTGGAAGAGCATGGCGGTGTCTACTTAAATGCCATTGGCGGAGCGGCCCAATATTACGCTGATTGCATTAAATCGGTAGAAGGTGTAGACCTTATGCAGTTTGGAATTCCTGAAGCGATGTGGCATTTAAAGGTAGAGGGATTTAAAGCCGTGGTGACAATGGATGCTCATGGTAATTCTCTTCATCAAGATATTGAAATGTCTTCTTTAGAAAAATTAGCGCAATTTAAAGATCGTGTATACAAATAAATGTGGTGAGAACGGCTAAAAGCTTAGCCGTTTTTTTCTTTGCTTGTTATTACCAAGAATGAATTCCTCCAGTGTACAGAAAATAACAAAAGGAATGAACGGCAAAGGAGGAATTACATTGAAATTAGCAATCAAAACGTTTATTTGCTTTTCTGCTTTTTGTTTATTTGCCCTTCCTGTAGGAGCGAGTGTATCCAATAAACCGCTAAGCTGGGGATTTAAAAAGGGAGCAAATGAACAACCGGCAGAAGCAGGGCAAGAGTTAGATACTTTACTGGAAAAGTATGGTGCTTATTATAAAGATACCAGTGAAGATAAGGTACTTTATCTAACCTTTGATAATGGCTATGAAAATGGATATACAGGAAAAATTCTTGATGTTCTCAAAAAAGAAAAGGTACCTGCAACGTTTTTCATTACTGGTCATTATTTAAAAAGTGCTCCAGATCTTGTTAAAAGAATGGCTGCGGAAGGTCATATTATTGGAAACCATTCCTACCATCATCCAGATTTTACACAAGTTAGTGATGAAAAATTAAAGCAGGAGCTTGATTCCGTTCTGAAAGAAACAGAAGCACTAACAGGGAAAAAGGGAATGAGTTACTTACGTCCCCCGCGTGGTGTTTTTAGTGAGAGAACATTAAAGCTTGCTCAAGAGTTAGGATATACACAAGTGTTCTGGTCATTAGCCTTTGTAGATTGGAAGACAGACCAGCAAAAGGGTTGGAAGTATAGCTATGACAATATAATGAAACAAGTTCATCCGGGCTGTATTTTATTACTTCATACTGTTTCAAAAGATAACGCAGAAGCATTAGAACAAGCAATTAAAGATTTGAAACAAAGAGGCTATACCTTTAAAAGCTTAGACGATTTAACATTGAAGAAAGAAATGGATGAAGGAATCATGCAATAAGAATTGTAGTATGCCCAATGAGAGAATTCCTTCTCTTTATTGGGCTTTTTCATGCTATAATACAAGAAAAAAACAGGTGATCACTTTGCATACCGTTAAAATTGAAGGACCTTATAATTTTGATCTCGTCTTAAGCAGATTAGCCTTAGATCCACTACATGTACTAGATAAAGAAGCAAGATGGGTAAAAGTACCACTTCGTATCGATAACAAACCAATCGTGGTGAAGATACAAGCAACTGGAATAACGGAAAAACCAACATTTCGCTTAGAGTGGGAGGAAATAGATTCCTCATTGCATGACCTCATTTATAAAGAAATCCGCAGAATTTTCCGGTGGGATGAATCATTGCTCGCCATTCATGAACATTTTCAATCAACCAAATTAAAGCCGCTCTTTGAGGAGCATTATGGAACACCGATTGTATTAGATTTTCATCCTTACAACAGTTTAGTAAAGTGTATAATCCATCAACAGCTAAACCTAAAGTTTGCCTTCACCTTAACCCAGCGTTTTGTGACTACATATGGTTTTCAAAAAGATGGTGTCTGGTTTTACCCAGCACCAGAAACAGTAGCAAAGCTTACTGTCCAAGAATTGCGTGAACTGCAATTTAGTACAAGAAAAGCTGAGTATATTATCGATCTTTCCAATGAAATAATAAAAGGTAATTTAGATATCGCAAGTTTAGAAAAAAAGTCTGATGACGAAATTATGAAAGAATTAATCCGCTATCGAGGAATAGGCCAATGGACTATTCAGAATCTATTATTATTTGGATTAGGAAGGAATAATCTTTTTCCTATTGCAGATATAGGGATTCAAAATGCGCTGAAAAAGCTTTTACAATTGGATCAAAAGCCGACAAAAGAAGAAATGGAGGCGTTGCTCCCGGAATGGCATCCGTATTTAAGCTATGCATCCCTATACCTATGGAGAAGTATTGAGTAGCTCTTTAGCCTTATCTTTAGTTGTTAACAATTAACTATGGTAAAATATAAATAAGTTGATTATTTAAATAGTTTGAAACGAGGAAAGTAAATGGAGAAAAAGACACAGAAAAAACCAAAGAAGCTTATTATGGCTTCAAGAGCATTATTAGTTATTATTGGAGGAATTATCACTGGATATGGGCTGGAAGCAGTGCTTATTCCTAATGCAGTATCTGATGGAGGGGTTACTGGTTTAAGTATCGTTGGTTCTCAGTTAATGGGATTCCCCCTTGGAATTTTGATTGGAATACTAAATATTCCCTTTATATTTTTAGGATATAAACAGATAGGAAAAAGTTTTGCTATATATTCGGTTATCGGTATACTTTCTTTAGCTATTAGTACAAGCTTAATGCACCATGTCCCGACCATCATTGAAGGAGATACGCTTCTAATAACAGTTGTTGGCGGGATTATTATCGGTTTTGGAATGGGTTTAGCCTTGCGTAATGGTGGAGCATTAGATGGAATTGATATGTTAGCTGTATTGCTTTCAAGAAAATTACCATTTGGAACAAGTGATTTAATCTTATTTTTAAACTTGTTTGTATTTATTTTCGTATCTACGGTATTTGGTCTTCAAGGAGCTATTTTATCTGCGATTGCATACTTCATTGCCTCTAAAGTAATCCACATTGTAGAAGAAGGTTTAAGTGGATCCAAAACGTTTAAAATTATTACAGATGAACCAGAAGTAATGGTTGAAACCATTCGTGACCGCCTAGGTCGGAGTGCAACATATACACTTGCAGAAGGCGGATACTCAAATGAGCCATTTAAAGAAATTACATGTGTAGTCAGCCGGATGGAAGAAAGAAAAATGAAAGAGATTATCCATGAATTAGATCCGACAGCATTTGTCGCTATTTATGATGTATCAGAAGTAAAAGGCGGTAACTTTAAGAAACGGGATATCCATTAATAGAAAAAAGCCAGTTGTCAGCGGACAAATGGCTTTTTTCTTTCTTATAACTTCATAGAAGGACCAAAGAATTCATAATGAATATGACTATCATCAATCCCATTTTTCTTCAATCCTGTTACCATTGCTTGTAAAAATGGAACTGGGCCGCAGACATAGTAATGTCCATCTGTCGTAATGGCATTCTCTTTTAGCCAGTCTGCATCAATATAGCCAGCCTTTTGGAAGAATGGGTTTAGCTTATCTTCTTCGGTAGGATTTTCGTATATATAAGAAAGAGTGAGATTCGTAATTTTTTCTTTCAGTTGGATTAATTCCTCTTTGAATGCTTGGATGGAACCACTTCTTGCAGAATGAATAAAGTGTACCTCGCGATTGGGCTGCTCTTTTGCAATAGTTCCTACCATGCTCATAAATGGGGTGATACCAACACCTCCACTGATAAAAACAATTGGTTTTTCTTCTTTTAAAAGGGTAAAGTTACCTGCTGGAACGGTAACTTCTACTAGATCATCAATATTAATATCGCTATGAAGATAATTAGAAACTTTGCCGTCCGGATTTTCTACTGACGCTTCCTTTTTAACGGAAATACGGAAATATTCTTTATTGCTGGCACATGATAGGCTGTACTGACGGTTAAATAAGAATTTTTCCCCAGGAATGGATAAGCGGACGGTAATATATTGACCTGCTTCATAGGCTGGTAACGAACTTCCGTCAGCTGGAGCTAAATAAAAGGACGTAATAACATCACTTTCATTTACTTTCTTTATCACTTTAAATTCTTTATAGTCAGACCAACCGCCATTTTGAGAAGCACTTTCTTCATACATTTCTTTTTCGATATCAATAAATACTTGTGCAATTACACCATAAGCATCAGCCCATGCTTGGATAATTTCATCTGTTGCAGCATCTCCTAGGACTTCTTTAATCGCTTTTAAAAGAAATTCCCCGACGATTGGATAGTGCTCGGCTTTCACCATTAAACTGCGGTGTTTGTGGGCGATTTGTTTTACAACTGGTATAATAGTCTCAAGCTGATCAATATTTTGTGCTGCTGCTAATACGGTATTAGCAAGAGCGGTTTGCTGGCGTCCTCGTGCTTGATTAGCATGATTGAAAATATTCAGCAGTTCAGGGTGGGCAGCAAACATATTTTTGTAGAAAACAGTAGTTATTTGTGTACCATGGACTTGTAATACTGGTACAGTAGATTTAATGATGTCAATTGTTTTTTGTGATAGCATTTTTATAACCTTCTTTTAAAGTAATATTTTAAATACATCTTTAATGATAGGATTCTGTCTCGATAAAAGCAATATTTTAAATACATCTTTTTCACTGTTTTTAACATGTTTAACAAAATGTTCACAATTTCACTATCAGAACCGTAAAAATAACAAAAGGAGATAGAGTTATGCGGTTAACCAATTATTCTGACTACTCTCTAAGAGTATTAATCTATTTGGCAACACAAGAACAGCCAAAACTAACAAATATCAAAGAAATATCGGAAGTTTATAATATATCGAAAAACCATTTAATGAAGATTATTTTCAATCTCGGGAAATTAGGCTATATAGAAACAATCAGAGGAAGAAGCGGTGGTTTTCGCTTAGCAATGGATCCAGCAGATATTAATATTGGAGCAGTTATCCGCCAAACAGAGGAAAACTTCTATTTGGTAGAATGTTTTGATGATAATAATGCCTGTGTCATCACGCCAGTATGTTCATTAAAGCATGTTCTAAATAATGCATTGGAACAGTTTTTTAAAGTATTAGACCAGTATACACTAGCAGATATAGCAGAAAATCAGGTGATGTTAAAAGATTATTTTGCTCTGAAAAACAAAGCAAGTTCAGAAGAGGAATAATCTGCTTTTTTAGAAAATGTATATAAGAAAAAAGGCTGAACATGTTAATCAGCCTTTTTGTTGTTTCTATATTCACTTTTTTATTCTTCTTTTTCGTTCTCTGCTGGTGTTTCTGTTTCGGTATCTTCCGTTTGGTCAGAGCAGCCAACTAACATTCCTGCAAAAAGCAAAGCAGTCTCATTCCCAATGTTAACTTCTTGAAATTCAAAAGAATCACACGTAGCCAAAGTATTTTTTGTATTAACTTAGTGTAGATAGTAAAAAACAAGTTTTGGTGTGAAAATGGGTATATTTTATGGTCCTTTTTTAATGAGAAGGTTATTTTAAATACTTCGTTTGTGGAACAGTCTTATTGACTCATTGCACTATTTGTAGAAATGCTTTTTTTAAGTAAAGCAATTCTAACCAATGCTACAAAAAGGGTTACAGTTGATACGATTAGCAGAGCCATCATTTCAGTTGTTAAACTCTTTCCTCCAAAAATCAATGAATAATAACCATTTGAAGCATATGTTGCCGGTAAATAGGAACCAATCGTTTGATAGAAGCTAGATAACATCGTTTTTGGAATAATTACTCCTGAAGTAACAAGCTGCAATGAAAGGGCAAGGATGTTAAATAACATGCCACCTGGTCCAAATAAAATAACAAACATCTGTGTCAAGCTTAAGAAAGAGAAATAGACAAAAATTTGAAATATTCCTGACTCTATTATGGATGTGTGTAATTCAATATTAAATATAGCAAACAATAATAATGTGATGCTAGATAAAAGAATAGATGCACCTATATTAATGATTTGTCTTACTAAGAATATCGACCATTTATTATAATTGCTTTTTATTTTTGATGAAACAATATTCATATTAAGGCTCATAATCATAGAGCCTACATATGAAGCAAGTACCATCATCAGCGGCACCATAGTAGGAGCAAATCCATCAACATTATTCGTCTTTTCAACAGTTGTTTGAACAGATTGGATGTTTAAAGATTCCAAGGCTTGAGAAATACCCTTTGAAAATTCTTGAGCGAGCTCATTCGAGGGTACGTTTTTTCCTAATTGTTCCTGTAAGTTTGACAGAATAAGTTGTTGTTTATAATTATAAATATTTTCATTAATGGATTGAGTAATATTCTTTGCTGCTCCATCCATTATTTGTTTTGCCAAAGTAGCGTTTGCTTGGTTAATGAAATAGTTAATTTCCGGTATCTCATTTTCTTGCAGTCGACTAGAAAAGATTGCAGGGATTTGCATCACCATATCTAGTTTTGATTGATTCATATCTTTTTTTGCGGAATCAATCGATTGGTACATTTTTACTTCAAATGGTACATTTTTCACCACTTCTTTTTCAATCATGGAACCTATTTGTTGGTCCTCATTAACTAAGCCAATTTTCAGCTTGTCGATTCGATTATTAACGCCATCATATGCTGTCATCCATACACAGAAGAAAATTAATAGGAATGCAACTGCAGTGGAAATACCAATAATAGTTTCAGGATGTTTAAAAAATTGTTTTAATGTTTTCATTTAAATTCCCCTTTTTTTAAAGCAAGTACATGCTTGCATTTATAGTAAAAAAATTGCTAGGGTGTTAATCCCCTAGCAAAAAGATAAACACTGTGTTTTATAAAATCCTTTTTGGAACTTGAAATGACACTGTCACCAAAGCGAGATTTTGAAAGAAAGTAGCCGAAATTCAGCCAGATAAAATTCATCGCTTGAAAATCAATATCTGTATCTACTAGCTTCCCTCTTTTATTCATCTCATTAAAGTATAATACCATCATATCTTTTAATTGCTTTGGAATGTTAACAATCGTTTCATTAAGTTCTGGAAACAATTGTGCCTCGCTCAAACCAATCATAACTAAATCTTTGATTTTTTCCATATACGTATGGTAGCCCTCTGCGATCACCCACAAATCTTGTTCAAGATCCCAAACCATTTGTTCATTAATAACTTTTTCTAACATAGGGTGATAGGATACTGATTGAATAGCTGCTTCCATAATCCCCTTTTTATTTCCAAAATGGCGGAAAATTGTTACTTCATTCACACCTGCTTTTTCAGCAATGGCGCGGGTCGTTGTTCCTTTATACCCGTAATCACGAAATAGCTCAATAAACGCTTGAATGATTCGTTCTGATGTACTATTTATTTTTTTCATATCCCATCCAACTTTCAAGAATGAATGCAAGTGATTACTTGCATTGTTTAGAATATCTTAGAATTTACTACATGTCAATACCTTAAGGGATGTTTGACAGTAATAATTTTATAGCTGCCCCAGGAGATTTCATTAAAAAAGTAACTAGTACAATAATTTTAGCAATTGCTGCTTCACTTGTCATTAAGCCATTTACCTGAGGAAATATAGTTTTTATCAGCTGGAAATCTTTTTCAGCTTCTGGGAATAAGAGAAACTGGATATTTTTCCAAAGAAGCTTTAGTATAGGAAGAAGACAGAATGAGGAAAGATAGTAGTACCTTTTTAATAGAAGATAATAGGAGTAATTATAGATGAAAGATAAACAGCAAAATACGATAGCGAAGCTGAAGGTAGGACAAACCTTCCCATTGACAATAAAACGTTTAGGGATAAATGGAGAAGGAGTCGGTTATTTTAAAAGGCAGGTTGTCTTTGTGCCAGGTGCTCTTCCCGGAGAAGAAGTGGTAGTGGAAGCAACAAAGGTTCAGCCCAAGTTTTCAGAAGGAAAGGTAAAAAAGATAAGAAAGTCTTCGCCTTTTCGCGTACAGGCACCATGTCCTTTTTATGAACAATGTGGAGGATGTCAGCTTCAGCATTTAGCCTATGATCAGCAATTGCAGGAAAAAAGAGATATTGTTATTCAATCATTAGAAAGACATACAAAGCTAAAAATCGATAAATTGGATATTCGCCCAACAATCGGCATGGAAGATCCATGGAACTATCGTAATAAAAGTCAATTTCAAGTGGGACAGCAAAAAAATGGTGCGGTGATTGCAGGGCTATATGGACTTGATTCCCATCGCTTAATCCCCATTCAGAATTGTATGGTACAGCATCCATTAACGAATAAAGTATCAGAAGAAGTTCGCAAAATCTTAGAAGAATTCCAAGTGCCAATCTATGATGAACGGAAACAAAAAGGGATCGTCCGCACAATTGTAACACGTGCTGGCTTTGAATCTGGAGAAGTGCAAGTGGTACTGATCACGACACAAAAAGAAATGCCAAGAAAAAAATTAGTAATGGCTGAAATTCAAAAAAGATTACCAGAAGTAAAATCTTTAGTGCAAAACATCAATGGTAACAAAACGTCTCTTATTTTTGGCGAAAAAACCATCCATATAAGTGGGGAAGAAGTCATTCAAGAAACACTAGGTGATTTAAACTTCGAATTGTCAGCCCGTGCCTTTTTCCAATTGAACCCTGTTCAAACAGTAAAGCTGTACGATGAAGTAAAAAAAGCAGCAGCGTTAACAGGACAAGAAAAAATAGCGGATGCTTATTGTGGTGTCGGAACTATTGGCTTATGGCTAGCAGATGGCGCAAGTGAAGTCCGCGGCATGGATACAATCGAAGCTGCGATTACAGATGCACAAAAAAATGCAGATAGACACGGTATCGAAAACGCAACCTATGTAACAGGCACAGCAGAACACTGGCTGCCAAAATGGGTAGAAGAAGGCTGGCGCCCAGATGTAGTTGTCGTTGACCCGCCGAGAACAGGCTGTGATCGTAAGCTATTAGACGCAATCAAAAAAGTAAAGCCGAAAAAGTTTGTCTACGTGTCATGTAATCCCTCTACCTTAGCAAAAGATATTGATTATATGTCTAAAGATTATAAGGTGGAGTATTTACAGCCGGTGGATATGTTTCCGCATACGGCACACGTCGAATGTGTAGCTCAATTATCGTTGATATAACAAGCTTTTCATGCAAGGTATGTATACATTGACCACATACCTTGCAAATAAAATTATTTAGAGATAAATTTTTCAAAGAGATCGACTGATTTTTCTTTCACTGATTCGGTGACATGAGCATTAACATCGCCAGTTGTTTTTATACTGCTATGGCCAAGACGAACTTATACTTCTTTTAAAGGCATACCTGCTTCTAGGCACATGGTAGCATGAATATGCTTCAAATCATGAAAATGGATTTTTTGGACATTGGCAGTTTTAATTGCTTTATTAAACTCTGCTGTTAATGCTCGAGGGAAAATTGGTTTTCCGGTTTGTGTTGAGAAAATTAAATTATGGTCCTCGTAACTTTTGCGAAAGGCCATTTTCATTACTTTTTATGATTTTTCTATGTCATCCAGTTCTAGGATTTAATCATACAGTATATTGCTCTTCTTTTTTAATATACTAAGAAAAGATTGTAGCACTGGAGATATCCACCTGGATTTATGATAAATCACATTACTTTTAATAAGTTGTGATGATTCAATTGGCTTAAAGATTAATTCGTTATTGTTACAATTTTCTTTCACAACAATATAAGGAAGAATAGCAAGGCCCAACCCGCACAAAACTGATTGTTTAATAACTTCAATACTTGAACTTTCAAATGTTTTGTCAGGCATCTGTCCACTCATACGTATGTAGTTATCCACCATGGTTCTGTACCCACAATTTCTCTCTGTATAGATAAATTGATAATCTTTTAATATCTTTAATGGATTATCACATAAAGCTAAGTCAGCCGGTAAAACCCAACCTAAGGTCTCATCAAACAAAGTAGTCGTAATGAACTCATCGTATTCCATTGATTGTCCAATCAAAAAAATTATATCTGTTTCTCCATCTCTCAGCTTCTTAATTGCTTGTTCATTTGTTCCCGTGTCAAGTATAATATTCACTTTAGGATTTATTTGTTTATATTTTTTTAGGATATTTGGTAAACGGTAGACAGCTAGAGATTCATTCGCAGTAATAGTAAGCGTACCTTCAGGATGATTGCTGTCTTGTGGGATTTCTTGTGCTTTTTCATAAATCGCAAGTAACTCTAACGCATAAGGATGAAAATAATGCCCAGCTTTTGTTAAAAGTATTTTTTTTCCTAACCGATCGAAAAGGGGAGATTGTAAGTCGTTCTCCAAAGCCTTAATATGCGTTGTTACAGTGGATTGTGCATAGTCTAATTCGCGCGCTGCTTTTGAGAATCCACCATATTTAACGACAGCACAGAAAGTCTTAACATGTCTCATTTCCATAGTTAAACCTCTTTTTAGTATCATAATTTATGAATGATTATATCATATATTTCAATTTATCAAATAATAACTCTTCCATTATAGTAAGAGTAGGAATAAAGAAAAAAATCTATTCCACTTCTAAAATTGATTATCGGAGGAGAAATAATATGAGGAAAAAGAGCTACCATATCGCTGTTGTAGGTGCTACTGGTGCAGTTGGCCAGAAAATTATTAACTTGCTGGAGAATATAACTCAATTTGATATAAATGAAGTCACACTTCTTTCATCGAAGCGATCTGCTGGTAAGAAAATTTCTTTTAAAGGTCGAGAAATCATAATTAAGGAAGCGAAGGAAACAAGCTTTAAGGATGTTGATATTGCATTTTTTAGTGCAGGCGGAGAAGTTTCAAGACAATTGGTAAGATCCGCGGTCGATAGTGGCGCAGTTGTGATTGATAATACTAGCGAATATCGTATGTCAACTGAAGTTCCACTTGTTGTTCCAGAAGTGAATGCACATACTCTTATTAAACACAAGGGTATTATTGCAGTACCAAATTGTTCTGCTTTACAAATGGTAACAGCACTTCAGCCGATTAGAAGATTATTTGGTTTAGAGAGAATTATTGTCTCAACATATCAAGCTGTATCAGGAACTGGAATACATGCAATCAATGAGTTAAAAGATCAATCAATGAAATTACTTGCGGGCGAAGAGGCTACCGCTTCTATAATGCCTGCAAAAAAAGATAAAAAACATTATCCAATTGCTTTTAATGTAATACCGCAAGTAGATGTATTTACTGAAAATGATTACACCTTTGAAGAGATAAAGATAATTCAAGAAACCAAGAAGATATTTGAAGATTCTAACCTAAAAATGGCTGCCACTTGTGTCAGAGTGCCAGTTGAAAGTGGGCACTCTGAATCTGTTTATATTGAATTGGAACGAGTAGCAACTGTTGATGAAATAAGAAATGTATTATCTTCGGCACCAGGCGTTATTTTGCAGGATTCTCCAAGTAATCAACTATATCCAATGCCTATTTATGCAGCCGGAAAAACAGAAACGTTTGTTGGAAGGGTTCGAAAAGATCCTGACAATCCATATGGTTTCCACCTATGGATTGTATCAGATAATTTATTAAAAGGGGCTGCTTGGAATTCAGTCCAGATTGTATTGACAATGGTCGAAAAAGATATCATTTGATCTCAGCCTACTTTAAATGGAACAATATAAACAATAGCAGCATCAGAATCTCTTTAATTGTATAGTTTAAATAAAAGATTGAATTGGGAAAAATCCTCATAAAGACTCGATTAGATCAAAATTAACTAGGAATTAAGTAAAAAATCTACTAAGAGAAGTATTTCACTTGGTATAGAAATATCCCCTGAATCTAATTGTGATTTAGGGGGTGTTTTTGCTTTTCTCTATTCAACTAACCTTTTAATGAAAGAAAAATTTAAAAACAACTATATTACTCTTTATTGTAAATTAAACAACTATATTATTTCTGATATTTGTAATCTGAAACTTTCAGTTAAGAAACAATATGATAATTCATTCCTAACTAAAAGGCATGTAAGAATGTATGGTTGAAGTTGCGAAGAGTTGAAACATCCATTATAACCATGAAAGAATTCTGCCCACTTGACCACATTTTAACTTTTTAAATTTGAAATAGAACGAAACATATTTTCTAAAGTTTGAGTCAAATACTGAGAATGAACATTAGAACGTACGTTTGCTTTGGGCTATGAAACTCAAACCCAAAACGGCGCACGTCGAATGTGTGGCACAATTATCGTTGATATAACAGCCTTTTTATGCAAGGTATGTACACATTGACCACATCCCCTGCCAATATAACTTTTCAAAAAAGGATACTTGTCTAAGCATCCTTTTTCTTTTTTATTAAGGCTAATACCATAAATAAGCTCGGAAGAAGAAAAAATAAAGGTAAGCTTAAAAAATAAGGAACTACGGTTTTTGATTCAGTAATATGGTCAGAAAAGTTTATGCTAATAAAAGATGAACAGATGGTTAAAATACACATCATTGGAATGACTAATACGCGATAAGGGAGCTTAAAGATATATTCCAGCCCCTTTAAGGCAGCAAAGGAAAAAATACAAATTTTAATTACTACACCTAATGCAATAATAAATATGGCGAATGCATCTACCCTTTGTAAGAAATCACCTATGCTAATTAATCTGGTTGCACTTACAAGAGGAAAAGTACTGCGAGATGCAATAGATGGTCCTAAGGAAGTTGTGACAATGAATGTACCTACTGTTAACCAGAATCCTGATGAAAGGACAGAATAAATTAGTGTGTGTCTTGCATATTGTTGTTTAGGTAAATGAGAAAATAAAAATGTTAAGGCAAATAATTGAGCATATGGTCTGATGAGCTCATATGGGAAAATGGTATTTAACAAGGGCTTAACCCCTGTAGCTAAAATAGGTGTAACTCGCTCTAATTTTATGTCATGATTACCAAATAATAGAATGGTCACAAGGATAATAAAAAGAATAGCGTATGGTGTAAATACTTCTGTTACTCTTCCAAGGACTTCCACCCCTAAATATATGATGTATGTAAGGATAATCACAAAGCTTAAGCTGCAGACTTCTATCGGAGTGTTAGGGAGAATAAAGGTTGTAACCAATTCTCCAAAATCACGAATAACCCTAGCTGCTAAATAAAAAAAATAGAGTGTATAGATATATGTAATAAAAATAGAAATGGGACGATTTAATATGTATTCAAGCATTTCGGAAAAATGTTTATTGGGCAATATTTCTTGGAAATGGTAATAAAATAATGCGATGAAAATGCCAATAATGGAAGAGCATAAAACAGCAATCCAGGCATCCTGTTTTGCATTTATCCCAATCCCGATAATAAGAGAACTCCCCAAATTAAATCCAATAACAATGTGGAATAATTGGTTTAAAGAAATTTTTTCTTTTAACACCATTTTCGAAACTCCCTTTAGGACTAGATGTTTTCTGATAAGTTCTATCATTTGTTAAATCCTTAAAAATATTCGATTATATTGAAATGTTCGGTGCGTTTTTTTTTTACGTCTTTTTCCATGGAAACATAGCTAATGGAGATGCCGGTATTAGGAAGTGAAAGATATTCCAAATAAATTAGAATATAGGTATTTTATTTTATAGTTGCTAATGTTACGGCAAATACAGACGGATTCATGTCCTATTCGTGTTTTAAGTTTAATCATATGTTTATTGAAGAACTTTAAATAACAACATCGTGTAGTTTTACAACTTAAAATAAAAAACGCTGCTCATAAAAGCAGAGTCGATTACTAATCGTATTATTATTTTATTAGTTTGGTTACTTTGTTTGCTCAATTTAATTTCCCAGTTGTTTAGATGTTGTATAATCAATACATCGTTCCACGAACTCCAATACATCTTTGGAAATCGGAAATAGTCCAGTTTCCTCACTAGGTAGTTTTCTTATTTCCCAAAATTTATCGATTAAATCATCGTTCCCATGAAACGTCACTTCTGATAGCTCTATTAACTTACTAGCAATTTGAATTCCCTGTACTGATTCTGCTTGTATACCTTGGTTTATATAATATTCAATTTGTTTTAATAACAGAATATATTGATGAGTTATTTCATCATTATGACTAAGGCTCGGAATCGTTTGTTCTAAAAATACTTTTTCGTCATCTTGAAAATATTCAATCCACTTTTTAGGTTTGCTTTGTGAAAGTTGAACAAGTTCGGTGATGTGTTCCCAAGATAGCTCTTTTTTTAAATCTATCATATTGATTAATGAAGTAGTGTTAGCTATGCTTGTTTGAAGTTTTGAAAGCTGTTCTTGTAAGTAATTGAAGTGTGAGGTGAGTATTTGTTTATAAGAGAGCTTATCTAATAAATGGTGAATATCCTCTAATGACAGTGAAAGGGACTTTAGAATAATAATTTTCTCTAATTTAAATAAATCCTCTTCTGAGTAGAATCGTCTTCCGTGCTCATCTTTAAAACTAGGTGTAAGAAGATTGATTTGATCGTAATAGCGAAGTGTTCGTTTGGATAAATTTCGCTGTCTACTTACTTCTCCAATAGACCATCGTTTCATGGTATCCCTCCTTAAAAAACTTGCAGGTTACGTAACGTAATCTAATATAGTTGCATTATATCATATATAGGAAGAGGGATGAGGATGAAGAACAATCAGACTAATTGGAAAGAACAGGATCTATGGGGGAGTAAAGAATTTATTTTATTAATGATACTTGAGTTTATTTTTGTCCTTGGCTGTTTAAAGTTTATTGTTTCATCGATGTATGCACAATTTTTTAATAATGATTTATATGCAGGTACACTTATGGGGTTAACAATAGCAATCGTTTTACTAATAGGTGTTTATTTTATTGCTCTCCGTCCAAAAGCACTTTCTTGGAATGAAGTAGGAATAAAGAGGTTTTCAAAGAAAGATTGGAAGATAATTGCTGTATTTTCTGTTATTTTACTTATTGGAGCTGTAATCATTGTTGTACTTACTAGTTTTATAGGAATTTTGTGGGAGAATGGAAAGACCGAATCACTAAAGCAAAACGTAGATTTCTTTACAGTTTTTATTGCCTTTGTGTCAGCGGCAGTGATTTCACCAATATATGAGGAAATTTTTTACCGAGGATTTATATATCGCTGGTTACGCACTCGCATGGGAATATTCGGAGCGATTCTAATTAGTTCAGCTATTTTTACTATTGTCCATATCCCTACATATAACGCAATGCCAGTTAACTTTTTCAGCGGTATCATTTTTGCACTAGCATATGAGCGAACGAATTCGATATGGCCATCTGTACTGATTCATGGTATTACGAATGGAATGATGGTTTTATTGACAAGTTTGGGATAAATATAGTTTTTTAGTAACCGAAACACGCCACAAAAGATATACCTTATTAAATAAGGGGGACAAAAGATCAGTTTTGTACCCCTCAATCATTATTTAAAATACTTGCGTTGTCCATCCTCACAATTCCAAATATCAGTCGCGATTTTATGATAGAAATCAGGTTTGTGGGATACCATTAAGATGCTTCCGTGATATTCCTTTAAAGCACGCATCAATTCTTCTTTTTGTGCATCTACATATAATTGACTGGCAGCTTCGTTTAGTATTAATAAATTCGTTTCTAGGTTTAAAATTTTGCACAAGCTGACCTTGGCTTTTTTCTCCACTAGAAAGGACTTCGATTTGTTCAATATGCTTTGTTGTTAATCCACGTTTTGCTAGAGCAGCACGGATTTCCGCTTGATTCATACTTGGAAATTCGCTCTAGATCTCTTCGGAAAAAGTGTTATAGTTGGACTCTTTCACTTCTTGCTCAAAGTAACCGACATGGATTGGTTCCTGCTTTTTTGATTAATAGGAAGGATAACTATACCAATTGACCTATTTTTTACTTTTTGGTTTAAAATGTGTTTAAAACTAAAAAGACAGGGTATTGGAGAAAAAAACGGAATTTATTTACAGATTGAGCTATCAGCAAGCAATTAGGCTATTAGATACTTACCTATACAGAGATTCCAAGTCAATTTGATGCTATTTACCTAAGGTGAATATGGAATAATTAGATAATTTTTATCATTATTCCATATTTTAGGTATGCTACAATGAAAAAGATTGAAAAAAGAAGGGGGTTTAAGAGGCGTCATCACGTAAAAAAAATACATAGTTATTAAGACGAATAGCACCAGAAAGGGTGATCTTACTTGTCTATATTCTATTATTATGGGTTGTTGCAAGAGAAGGAAGACCAGCTTCGCAGACTAAAGAATGGGAAATCTGATCTGCAGGCTATTAAACATGAAATGACAAGTTATAGTGATAATGTTGTCAAGCCAGATTTATCAGCTTCAACTTGGCATGGGACATTAGCTGTAGAATTTGAAAATATAAGAACAAAGGGAGCTTTTCAACAATATCAAGATATTGAAATAAAACAGTTACCTAATAGGCTTTCGGAAATCAGCGAAAAGATTAACAGTCTGCAAAGTGAAATGAGCAGCATAAGACATACTATCCATGAACTCGAAGAAGAAAGAGAAAAGGAAATGAGAAGAAGACAGGAAAAGAATTAGATGAAATTATTCTTCTTAAATAAGAGCATTTCCTGCAGATAATTTTATTTATTTTTTCTAAATTCTAGTAGTAAAGTTGTGGTGAAAATATGGGAGAAATAAAGTTTGATTATAGTGGGATAGAAAGTGTTTTAAAAAAAATGGATACTAACATAACTGCATTTCAAGCAAATCTGCCAGAAAATAATGCTAAGAATAATAAGTTAGATTTATTAACGGAACTAGAAGAAGTGAATGCATCATTTGTAAAAATAATAAATGAATATAAAACCCTTTTGCTGAAAAATGCCAGCACAGTAAGAAGTTCTGTAACATTGATGAGGGAAACAGATGAAGCACTGAGAGACGCTATTTCTTCAGAGGTACTAAGATGAAAGTATTAGAGGTTGCAAGTCTAGAAGAGTATTTAAGCCAAACAATAAAATCCTTTAATGAAAAGGTAGAGCAGATTCATTCTTTAGAGCAATCTGTGATGGAACTAGTAGGTTTGGATGGTTCCTTTCAAGGAAAAGGTGCTGAATCGATTAAATTCTTTTATGAATCTAGTCATAAGCCTTTTCTAGTGAAACTAAAACAAGTTATTCAAGATTATCAAGAAAAAATATCTCAATGCAGAGAGGCAATACATTCTTTTGAGCCAAATGAAGATGGAGTTATTCGGCAGGAGTTTTTACAGGGAGAGCTTTCAGAGCGCTTAACGTCCGTGCAAAACTATACAAATGATGTCATCGCAGATGGAAATAGCGTAATGGAAAAGATCGCCGATATTATTTCTTTAGCTAGTCTAGATGAGTCCATGTTTAATAGCGAGATTAGAACTGCTAAAGACAAAATAGAGGAAACCATTGATCAGCTTGAAACCATAGATCGGCAAAATGCTGATTCCTTTAATGAAATAAAAAGTGAATTAGCAATCATGCAAAGTTATTTATCAGAGCTAAACACAAAAGTTAACTTTAATCCTGAACTGATTCGTCATTTCAGTCCATATAACCTTTTAACAAGCACTAGCCATTTTTTATTGGTTTCTAGTATAAAGCCATCTAACAGCGGATTTGAAAGTAAACCTCCTTATTGTACCGATTCCTCCCAATCCATCTTTCTATTAGATGCATATGGACAATATCCATATAGCTGGCTGGGATTAAATTATACTCCATCAGAGAAGCAGGAAGTAGAGAAGGTAATTAATGAGGACGGATTTCTAGTCGGAGACAAAGTAACAAAAGGGGATCTTTCTGCAGAAGGCGGACTTGGAAAGATAGAAAATGACTGGTCTGGTTTCGATGACTTGAAAAATGGAAGTGGCCAGCTTGGCGGCGCTAGTTCTTTCAGTGGCATTCATGTTGGCATAGAACACGATACAACTATTCTGGATAGTAGCTTCAGCCAAGATATTCTATTTGCAGAAGGCCAGGCAAGTATTGGGGGGAGCAGTATTCTGCCGATTGCTAAAGCAGGCGGAGCAGTTTATACAGCACAAGTAAAATCTCAGATAGATAAAGAGGTTGACTTTGTAGGAAGCACTGGATTAGAAGCAAAAGGGGAAATTTTAAAAGCCAATGCCTTTGCCGGGGTTGATGGCAGTTCCGTTGGTCTTGGAGCAAAAGCTGCCGTTGCGGAAGGAGAAGTCTCTGGCATAGTGCCAATCCCTTTTACAGACTATACGATTAAAGGAACTGTAGGAGCTTCTGCTTTTGGAGTAGGTGGAGAGGCAAAAGTAGGTAAAGAAATTGTTCTCGACCTTCGCTTGCTATTAGGAGTAAAGCTGGGCATAAGTTTTGAAAAAGAGGAATAAAGAAATTTATTAGTAAAAGGAGAAAGTACTATGTCACAAGAGGTCAACTCATTAATCATTGATAAAGGAACTGAATTATTACCAATTGGAACAATTGTATTGCTTGACATATTTTCACAGCCTTTGATGATTTATGGGAGAATGCAGCAGCAAGCAGAAAAAAACAAAATTTGGCAATATGTGGCATGTCCTTATCCACAAGGACATATTTCTGATGAAACCAATGTTTTTTTCAATCATGAGCAAATCAAACAAGTCATCTTTAAAGGGTTTGAATCAGAGGGAGAAAAATTAATGAGAGAAAAGTTAAATTCCTTGCATCTAAGGGATGAAAAGTGATGAAAAAGATAGTTAGCTTTTTTTGGGAACCATATCACATTATATGGTCTGAATTTCATTATTTAGCTAATTTGAAGAAAGATTCAGGAACAAATGCAAAGGAAAAAGGCAGAATAGCTCAGCTACAGGCCTTTAATGCTCTGCTCCTAGTAATCTACTCGCTATTTTTAGTCAGTTTCTTTGTCTATATCATTTTGCTTTTTGTCGTAAAGCTTTATGCATTATCAGGAATTATTGTCGGTCTGTTGATGATGACCATTATTAAATTGGTGCAAAAGAAGAAGTATCTAAAACGCCGTAATGCTTTCATAAAAGATGATCCTAGATTGATAGAATCATAGAATAGAGAGGTATCGCATCTTGACTAAATTATTTTACAGCATAATTACTGTAGTATTGATGCTTGTTGGCTGTAGCAATGATTCATCTACTTCAGAAAGGCAAGAGACAAAGGGAAATGTTAATAAAGAAGAACTTTCTTATAAAGACACACAAGGGGAAATTGTGGACTTTATTAATAATGACATCCAAAAAATAGTAACATATGAAACAGAAGCGAATCAGCAATTAGCGACCGTTTCTGGTGATAATTACAATTCCGATGAGGAATTATATGAGGTGCTGACAAGTAAGGTAATTCCTACTTATGAAAAAGCTGTTAACGAAGCGAAGGAACTTCAAGTGTCTGCTGAAGAGCTAGAGCCGATGAAATCAAAAATCAAAGAAGCGACTAGCACGTACTATGAAGCTTTAATACTAGAGAAAGAGGCACTAGAAAAGAAGGATAAAGGACTTATTGAAGAATCAAATAAAAAAGGACAAGAATACATTGAACTAATCAATAGCTATCATGAAGATATGAAGAATTTGGCAAGTAAATATGAAATTGACTACCAGCCAAATTAATTTTCATGCCATTAATAGATTATAAATAGTTAGTTTATAAATTTAATTAAGTTTAAAAGATTATTTAATTGTGGTAACTGCATAATGTCATTCATTGTGTGTTATATATATAAAATAAAAGGAGAGATAATATGTCAGGAATCATTCGCGTTACACCAGAAGAATTAGTAGGTATGGCCAATCGCTATTCTAGTGAAGGAAGTCAAGTGGGAGATCAAATTTCTCGCTTAGACAACATGATTCAAGAATTAGAAAGCATGTGGGAAGGTCAGTCAAGCAGAGCGTTTAGCGAACAATATCAATCGTTAAGACCATCATTTGTAGACATGCAGCAGTTGCTTGAAGAAATTTCTTCTCAATTAAACAGTACAGCAAAAGCATTGGAAGATGCAGACGCTCAAATTGCAAATCAGATTCGAGGATAAGATTGGAAGATAGAATATGGTTTATTTAAGAGCGCTTTTCTACAAATGGAGGCGCTCTTTTCTTTTAAGAGGTGATGACATGTACATTGAGGTAACGGTAGATCTTTCCAAATATAATGGAGAATATTTAGAACTTCGACTCTCTAATTATCATACAGTGAAGAAGTTAGTGGATATTGCCTGGAAGACAACTAACAGGCTAGATACACCAAGAAACGGATATTGGATAAAGGTAATGAATAAAAAGAGAGTTTTTTCTGGAGAAAAGCGGTTAGCAGATATCGGAGTAATGACAGGCGACAAGATTCAAATATTATAAAGGAGACAGCAAGTATGTCAAATGAACATGTATCATATATGGAAAAAAAGCTGGATGCTGTTATCCAGAAGGAAGACCAGCGAATTATATTTAATTTTCAAATTGAGAAAATTAAGCTGAATCATTTGCTAGAAGCAGCGTTTTTAGAAGAAATAGATAGCCAAGTTAAAAGAAAGCTTAATAAACAGGAGGATTTATTACAGATAGAGGTTCAATTGCCTAAGTCTTTTATTTATAATCAAGGAATCTTCTCTTTGAAAAAAAAGGAACAATACATAATTGCTCATCAATTGCTTGAAAATGTCCGCAATCACTCCTTATCCCGTCTTCATTTATTTATATGTCCAGAAAATATTGCTGTCGATCAAGGTTTGGCGCCTTATTTCCTCCATTATGGAGTGAAAGAAAGTATTCCTCCATATGAAGACAATAGGGAGGAAGAATGGCTGCAGCTGAAAGCAATGACAGCAGCATTGATTGATAATCAATATTCTTTTGAACAATATATTGCCTATTATGAAACATTGAAATTAAGTGAAGCAGCAGCTGAGATTATGAAAGCAAATAATTATGATGATCTGCAAGCTGTTCTTGATCAAGCTTTTTTACAGGAAAAAGAGGAATATGAACAGTTGGTCGAACTTCCGAAAAATAAGTGGAAACGGATGAGATATGCCATTTGGGCAACTAGCATTTTATTAGTACCAGCAATTATTTACTCTATCTATACCCTGTTTTTTCTCCAGCCAAAACATAACCATATATTAGACGCCCATCAACACTTTTTAGCGGATGCTTACAGTGATGTAATCAATAGCCTTGAATCATATGATATTGATAGTTTGCCGACTGTTGCGCAATATGAATTAGCAACAGCCTATATATCTGGTGCGGACTTATCCGATAAACAAAGGGATATTGTAAAAAATACAGTTACTCTTCAATCTGATTCTAATTATTATGAATACTGGATTAATATTGGAAGAGGGGACGCCGAAGCTGCCTTGGAGAATGCTCGCTTTCTAGAAGATCGCAGTCTTATCATGTATGCTTTGCTAGAGTATCAGGCTCAAGTTCAGAGAGATGATTCGCTCACCAGTAAAGAGCGTCAGCAACAAATCGATGAAATTGAAAATGAGCTAAATAAATATGAGCAAGATATGAAAGAAGAATCTTCACAAGAGGATACTCTTCTGAAAAATAATCAGACAACAAAAGATCAAGGCCAGAATCCTAAATAAAGAAGAAAGCATCAAAATAATAATTGGAACAATTGCGAGGTGATGTTATGTATACGCTGTTTCTTTTCCATGAACAAACCTATTATTCTATTAAATTAACAAAAAATAGCAGCATTACCATTGGTCCAGAATTTGGAGACAACATTACTCTTCCATCTTTCCCTTCTTCCATACTTGTAAGAGTGGGAGAAGATGACATGGCGACATATACGATAGATTCGACTGAAACTGTGATGGAAACAGAGAAGTTTTATCAACTAAGCCAGGAAAGGCAGTGCCTTACGCTGTTTATGACAAGCAGGAAGAAGCTCGAAAAAACTTACTATATTGGAAATCAGTCTGAAGTAGTATGTATGGTAGCACCAGTTTCACAGGATGAAGTATGGCATTTCGACAAAAAATCTATTTACATAAAAAAAGCGCATATGCAACATGGCGAAAAAGGGCTTTCTTTAATAAAAAATCATAATCATATGGAAATTATTTCTAGGGATTCTACTGTTTATCTAAATGGCCATTTAGTTTTAGACAAACAAAAGCTAGAGGTTGGCGATATACTCTTCTGGAATGGCATATATGTTACATTGATGGATCAGGATGTGATTCAAATAGAAAGCTTCTATGAATTTGAGTCCTCTCTAAAAGAGATTTACCTTCCTCAATCGGAGATGATGAAACGCTATCCGAATTATCGGAGGACACCTAGAATGCTGTATGAATTGCCTAAGGAGAAAGTGCAGTTATCCTTTCCTGGTCAAGAATCGATCCACTCTAAAAGAAGTCTATGGCTAATCATTCTTCCACCTTTAGTGATGCTGATCGTGATGGGACTTGTTGCTTTATTAATACCAAGAGGAATTTTTATTCTTATTTCTATCGTGATGTTCTCGATGACTATTATTACTTCCACGGTTCAGTATTTTAAAGAAAAGACAACAAGAAAAGAGCAAGAAGAAAGAAGAAAAAGAGTCTATTCTAATTATCTGGAAGAAAAAAGAAGTGAGCTTGAATCCTTAGCTTCAAAGCAGCGACAAGTACTGGAGTTTCATTTTCCATCTTTTGAAAGAATGAAATATTTGACAGAACAGATCTCTGACCGAATCTGGGAGCGAAGCATAGATAGTAAAGATTTTTTACAATTTCGACTGGGGACAGGGGATGTTCCTGCAAGTTACCAAATAAGTGTAAACTCTGCTGATTTATCCAATCGGGAGATGGATGAATTGCTTGAAAGGTCAAAGCATCTGCAGAAGTCCTATCAGCATGTGAAAAATCTTCCAATTACTGCGGATTTATCGAAAGGATCCATTGGTCTTATTGGTAAGATGTCCGTATTAAAGGGAGAATTGCACCAAATCATTGGGCAGCTTGCATTTTTTCATAGTTATCATGATGTACGATTCCTTTTTATTTTTCATGAGGATGAATATAAGTACTGGGAATGGATGAAATGGCTGCCTCATTTTCAAATTCCTCAATCTTTTGCTAAAGGGTTTATTTATAATGAACAAACAAGGGATCAGCTATTGTCATCTATTTATGAATTGATCAGGGAAAGAGATGTGGAAGAAACAGATGAAAAAACTCGTTTTGCTCCCCATTTTGTCTTTATTGTTACGAATCAGGAACTCCTAGCTGAACATGTAATTCTGGAATATTTAGAAGGCTCTCACAGTCATCTGGGCATATCTGCTATCTTTGCAGGTGAAGCAAAAGAAAGCTTCTCAAATAATATTCATACATTGATTCGATATGTGAACGGAAGACAGGGCGATATATTAATCCAAAATAAAGCCGCAGTGCAGATTCCTTTTAATTTAGATAATCATGCTTTAAATGGTAATGAAGAGTATGCCCGTATGCTAAAAACACTTAATCATCAGGTGGGGATTACTAATTCCATACCAGAAACTGTTTCGTTTATGGAGATGCTTAAGGTAAGAGATGTTGATGAAATACCAATTAAAGAAAATTGGCTGACAAATGAGTCTGCTAAAACATTGGCCGCTCCAATCGGACTGAAAGGTAAATTTGATATTGTCTATTTAAATCTCCATGAAAAAGCTCATGGACCACACGGATTGCTGGCAGGTACGACTGGGTCGGGGAAAAGTGAACTATTGCAAACGTATATTTTATCACTTGCAGTTCATTATCATCCACATGAAGTAGCTTTTTTGCTCATTGACTATAAAGGTGGAGGGATGGCACAGCCATTTCGAAATATGCCGCATTTGTTAGGTACTATTACTAATATTGAAGGCAGCAGAAACTTTAGTAATCGTGCTCTTGCTTCTATTAAAAGTGAACTTAAACGAAGACAGCGTTTGTTCGATAAATATGAAGTGAATCACATTAATGACTATACAAGCATGTATAAAAGGGGAGAAATTGAAGAGCCGCTGCCGCATTTATTTCTTATTTCTGATGAATTTGCTGAATTAAAGAGCGAGGAGCCTGATTTCATTAAAGAATTGGTAAGTGCTGCTCGAATAGGGAGAAGTTTAGGGGTTCATCTAATATTGGCAACACAGAAGCCAGGTGGAGTAATTGATTCTCAAATCTGGAGTAATGCTCGTTTCCGAATTGCTCTTAAGGTCCAGAATGCAGAAGACAGCAGGGAGATTTTGAAGAACAGTGATGCAGCCTCTCTTACTGTTACTGGCAGGGGCTATCTGCAAGTCGGCAATAATGAAGTGTATGAATTATTCCAATCTGCATGGAGCGGTGCTAATTATCAAGAAGATTCTTCACAAATGGAAGATGAAATTGCGATTGTATCGGATCTGGGGTTAATTCCTTTATCTGAGCTATCCATACAGGAAAAAACGAAAGTGCAAGTGAACAGTGAGATTGATGTTATCGTGGGAAAAATAGAAGAGCTGCAAAAGGAGCTTCAGCTAACAAAACTATCAAGCCCATGGCTTCCACCATTATCTCCAAGAATATATCGTCCAGATTATCAGCCTGATGAGAACTGCCGAAAAATTAATCTGGCTATGATAGATGATCCTGAAGCGCAAAGTCAATCGATCTATCCCTATACTTTGCTAGAAGATGGAAATGTTGGGGTCTTTGGCACATCTGGCTATGGAAAAACGCAGAGCTTGATTACTCTTCTTATGGGAATTGCCGAAAATTATTCTCCGGAAGAGGTCCATTTTTATTTAATGGATTTTGGCAATGGCGGATTGATGCCACTTAAGCAACTTCCTCATGTCGGTGAATTATTCTTAATGGATGAACAGCAAAAAATCAATAAGTTTATGGCTATTTTGCAGAATGAGATAAATATAAGAAAACAGCTTTTTCAGCAAACAGAAGTAAGTTCTATCTCTATGTATAATCAGCTCAGTGATGAGACGCTTCCAGTGTGGTTTATCGTGATTGATAATTACGATATTGTCAAAGAGGAAATGGCTGATTTAGAGGCACAGATAAATCAATTTGCTCGGGATGGTCAATCATTAGGAATATATATGTTCTTTGGCGCTACTCGTGTAAGTTCCATTAGACCGTCCTTGATGAATAATTTAAAGACGAAAATAGTGCATTACTTAATGGACCATACAGAAGCTTATTCTATTTTGGGAAGAATTCCTTATGAACCAGAGCCTATTCCAGGCAGGGCTATTATAAAAAAAGAAGGAATATATTTTACGCAGATTTTACTGTCTTGCATTGGTGATAATGATTTCGACCAGCTAACGGAACTCAAGGCATCCATTCAAAATCTACGGGAGAAATATGAATCCTGCCGAACTCCTCAAAGGGTTCCAATGCTTCCAAAAGAGTTAACTAACATTAGCTTTAAAGAATATATAAAGGACGAAAATTCAGTAGGCCTCATACCTATTGGTTTAGACGAAGAATCTGTCCAGCCTGTATTTGTTGATTTTCATGCTATGAATCATTTCATGATTTTAGGTCAAGCACAAAAAGGAAAGACAAATGTCATTAAGCTACTTATGAACCATGCCATCCAACAAGGAATGGAAGGAATTGGGATATGGGATTCTATCAATCGCGGGTTAGCTTATTTAGCAGAAGGTGACCAGGTTCAATATCTAACAGATCGAGGTACCGTTGCTAAATGGCTAGAATCTACTGAAGCCCTGCTCTTAGAAAGAAATCGTCAATATGATAAGGCGATTTTAGAAGGAAAGGCACTTCCATTCTTTACTCCTTTGTTGTTTGTTATAGATGGATATGGAAGATTACTTCAGGAAATAGACAATAGAATGCAGGAGATGATTGTGAGACTAATGAAAAATTATAGTCACTTAGGGTTTCAGATTGTAGTTTCAGGCAGTACTAATGAATTAACAAAAGGCTATGATCCGTTAACTTTAGAAATAAAGCAAATTAGGCAGGCATTGTTACTAATGAAGAAATCGGAACAATCCTTGTACACTTTGTCATATGAGCGTAAGGAACCAGAAATCCAGCCTGGCTATGGATATTATGTAAAAAATGGGCTTGAGAGAAAAATTCAAATTCCTTTAGTGCTTATGGAGAGGAAGGTATATTCTTGATGGGAAAAGTGAAATTGTGGAAGATGGTTATTGCACTGGTTGTCATAATTGGTGTTCCAGTGTTATTTTTTCAGCTGATTGGAGATCATCCATTTCTGGAGAAGCCAAATACAACCAAAACAATTGCAGTTGTAAATGAAGATGCTGGTGTTGATATTGCTGGAGAACATAAACTTTTAGGGGGAGATGTATCTTCTATTCTCTCCAACGAGTCATCTTTTCAGTGGACTGTTGTTTCTAGAAGCGCTGGAGAGAATGGATTAAGGAATAAGAAATATGATGCTGTCATCTATATTCCATCTAATTTCTCTGAACAAGTGATGGCATATGAAGAAGAAAATCCTAGTAAAGTGACATTTAAATATAATGTTCAAAGTCAGTTAAATGCGGTAAATACTGAAAAAGTAAATTTGGAGATAGAAAGGGCTACCAAACGGGCAAATGAACGTATCAGTTCCTTATATTGGAATTATGTAGCGAACGATATGGAAATGGTACGCTCTGAATTTGAAGAAATTTTGCAAAAGGAAATAGACTTTCAGCAGACTATGCTAGCTTTCTATAAACCAAGTTCCAAGAATCTTGCTGATGAGATTTTAGAACAAGAGGGCGTATTAAAGTCCATGAAGTCATCTATTGAGCAAATCGGCACGCAAAGTGATAGTCAGAATCAATCTATGAAGTCATTTTCTGAGGATTTAAGCAGTTTAGTTGACTATATCAAGGCATATGAAGAGTATCAGCAACAACAAAAACAAAAATTGACAAACTTGCAGACTACTGCTCTTTCTACAATAAAGTCAGCGACAGAAGCTTCATCTCCTTATTTTGCTGAACAGTCACTTTTTTTGTCGGAGAATAATCAACAATTAATGAGTAACGCTAATTCCGTTTATGAAAAACTAGATAACAGTAAACGGTTATTAACATTACTGAAAGAAAATAGAATATTTGCTTTGGATAAACAAAGGGAAGCAATTTATGACTACCAGAGCAGAATGCTAGATTATTACAAGCAATTAATTGATACAAAATCTTTGAATTCTTTTCAAGAAAAGATAGTGAAAACCAAAGAAAAATTGGCGGAAGGGGAAGGCAGCTTGTTACCAGAAGCACCGCCAGAAAATCCAGAATACCCTAATTTGCCGACATCTGATGATGATAAGGATAGCGACGACCAAACAGGAGAACAATTTATATTAGAAAGTACGCATGCAAAGGAAGATTCAAATACTGCTAATGGAGCAAACAGGGAAACGAAAAATTCATCTGCAGAAGAGCAGTTAGCACAAATGGAAGAATTATTGAAAAAGCTTCATGAGTATTTACAGGCAGATGAACAAATTCCGGATGAAAGTAAGAGTCAGTTCGAAATACAATTAAAGGACATTCAAAAAAAATTAGAGGATGTGAAGCAATCACTTAAAACGAGTAACGAGGGTAATAACCAAATTATTCAGCAATTGAAAGAAAAAATTGCTGCACTTCTTACAGACAATGAAACGTTGGCAAATACGATCAAAGAGCTTACAGAAAATAAAAATTCTCTTACCGAAGAGAATAGATTGTTGAAAGAATATATAGAATCTCTCATAGAAGTAAATGATGAGCTGCGGGAACAGCTGACACTTCTTACGAATAATATGAATTCTATTATAACTAGAATAGAAGAGAAAGAAGAGGCAATTTTAGCATCACCAGCACTGTCTGGGGATAGAAAACATAGCCTTGAAACTTGGTTCCATAAGGAATTTCTTACTGGAGATATTATGGATTTGCTTTATTACTATGCTTATCTAGATCAATATGAAACGACGTTGAACAACATGCTTTCTGAGAACAACGCAAAGAGCGAAGTAATGAAAAATGAACAATTTCTTACAGAGCTTACAAGGATTTTTCAATTAACAGATGCGGAAACAACTGCTTGGACAAATGTGGAAACAGAAATGCCGACAATTGGAGATGGCTTAACAGCACTTCAAGACCAATTTGTTGTATTCTTGGCTAAATCAAAAGAAAGCCTAGACACACATCATACAGAATTAGCCCAGAATTTATCCGAGATTAAAACAGAAGGGGAAGCATTACTTCAGCAAATACAGCAAGGGGAACAAACTGCGGCGCATGAACCAGGATCGGCAAAGGGAACTCAACTGGTAGCGGTACATTCACAAATCATCGAGCAAGTAAATGCTATTCATTCTTCCATAAAAGAAGCAGGAAAGCACCAGCAGACTGTTATTGACCATACGAATGAACTGCATGATGAAGTTTCGTTTGTACAGACAGATGCAGATGCCTTAAATAATAAATGGGCTGTAAATGTAGATTCAACAAGAAAAATAAAGGATGATGTCTTTAGTGTTCTGCAAAATGCATTTATTGAAGGACGCTCTAAAGGCGACGTTTATAATTTCTTATCTAGTCCACTTCAATTAACAGCTGGTGCAAGTGAAGTGAAACAGGAAAAAAATATTCCGCCTGTGGTTATTATGTTTATTGTCTTAATTAGCAGCTTGCTAATTGGGTATACAACCTATTACTTTAAACGTATTCCATTGTGGTTCCGTGGAACAGTCTTTCTTTTACTTAATTTGATTGTCGGCTTTGTGATTAGTTTATACGGATTAAATATCTATGAACTCTCTCAAGCCAGTACGATGCAATGGACTGTATTTACTATCCTTTTATTATTAGTGAGTTCTAGTATAATTGCAGTCAGTTTTGCAGCACAAAAACTTCTTGGTTTATTCCTTACAGTCGGATTAATTATTTTATATGTAACACCACTATTAGCTTTAACAACACCGAATTTCAGTTATGATGATCCGATGTCCAAAGTTTATATGTCTATTCAATATGGAACGCAATCGTTATTTGCTCCGGCAGCGATCATTCTATTGATTGGGCTACTGCTGCTGATAGGAGTACAAATTCTTATAGAAAGATGGAAAAGCAAGGAAATAGAGGATGATTCGAGAAATGAATCGGTTTAGTAAAAAAATCTTTCTTAGTCTAATCTTATTTGTATTCATGGCTATCTTCAGTTGGCTGACCGAGCAAACGGCAAGGGCGGATTCCCTGATTGATAGATTACAGCCCAATGAATACGAAAGCAGTCGTAATCTAAAGAATACAGATTTTCTAAAAGAATCGAGTCAATCATCTAAGACAGATGCTTTAACGGCAGAAAAACGTGCTATTTCTTTTGATGGAAGCAAAGTAAATGACCATGACGAATGGAAAGGGCAGCTTTTTACACAAAAGATGGAAACAGGCAGTAGCATTACTAGGAAAGCAGAAAAACTTCAGTTATTTACAGATGATGAAGAGAATGTTCACTACAGAGTGGACAGGATAGGAGAGGAAAATTCTACAGAGCTTTCGATGGCTTTATTGATAAGCATTTTAATTGGCATTTGTCTTTTGCTTCTCATTCTTATATTATTTGTCTTTTATCGGAGTAATCTGAAAGTGACAAGGAAAGGAAACCTGTAAGACAAAAAGAATATGGGGTACCCAATTGGATTTAATTCATTGGGTACCCCTCAATCATTATTTAAAACACTTTCGTTGTCCAATCTTCACAATTCCAAATATCAGTCGCAATTTCACGATAGAAATCTGGTTCGTGGGATACCATTAAGATGCTTCCGCGATATTCCTTTAAAGCACGCTTCAATTCTTCTTTTGCATCTACATCTAAGTGATTGGTAGGTTCATCTAGTATTAATAAATTCGTTTCTGTGTTTAAAATTTTGCACAAGCGAACCTTGGCTTTTTCCCCACCAGAAAGGACTTCAATTTTACTTTCAATATGCTTCGTTGTTAATCCACACTTTGCAAGAGCAGCACGAACTTCCGCCTGATTCATACTTGGGAATTCGCTCCAAATTTCTTCAATACAAGTGTTGTAGTTGGATTCTTTCACTTCTTGCTCGAAGTAACCGATGTGTTGATAATCACCGCGCTCTACTTTACCCGAAAGAGGATTAATCAAGCCGAGAATACTTTTTAAAAGTGTAGACTTACCAATACCGTTTGCCCCAACGAAGGCAATCTTTTGTCCCCGTTCCATTTTCAGATTAAGCGGGCGAGAAAGTGGTTCGTTATAACCGATAACAAGATCCTCCGTCTCGAAAATCCAGCGACTGGCTGCGCGAGCTTCTTTGAATTTAAACTCTGGTTTTGGTTTTTCTTTCCCTAATTCAATAATGTCCATTTTGTCGAGCTTCTTTTGACGAGACATGGCCATATTACGAGTCGCAACACTTGCTTTGTTACGAGCAACGAAATCTTTCAAATTAGCGATTTCTTGTTGTTGACGCTTGTAAGCAGACTCTAGCTGCTGCTTTTTCATTTCATATATTTTTAAGAAGTTATCATAATCGCCTGCGTAGCGATTCAATTCTTGGTTTTCCATGTGGTAAATCAAGTTAACAACACTGTTTAAGAAGGGAATATCATGGGAAATCAAGATAAACGCATTCTCATATTCTTGTAAATAGCGCTTCAGCCATTCGATATGCTGTTCATCCAAGTAGTTTGTAGGCTCATCTAGTAATAGAATTTCAGGCTTTTCTAGTAATAGCTTAGCCAGCAGCACTTTCGTACGCTGCCCACCGCTAAGATCAGCTACATCACGATCTAGTCCGACATCGTCTAAACCAAGACCACGAGCAACTTCCTCGACTTTTGCATTAATTTGATAGAAATCGTTACTATCTAGCGTTTCTTGCAGTTCCCCCACTTCTGCAAGTAATGCATCAATATCAGCGCCTTCATCGCCCATTTTTGCATAAAGTTCATTAATCTCTGTTTCTGCATCAAAAAGATATTGAAAAGCAGTGCTTAGTGCTTCACGCATCGTCGTTCCTTTTTGAAGGACAGCATGCTGATCTAAATAACCAACACGGACTTTTCGTGACCACTCAATTTTTCCTTCATCAGGCTGCAGCTTCCCAGTAACAATATTCATGAAAGTGGATTTACCTTCACCATTTGCGCCAACTAGTCCAACGTGTTCTCCTTTTAAAAGCCGAAAAGACACATCATTAAATATTGCACGATCACCGAAACCGTGACTTAAATTCTTTACGTTTAATACGCTCATTCTTTTAACCCCTTTTCTACTATCACATGTGGATATCATACTTGATTTAGACTGGATTTTCTAACTTGAAATTTATATTGTCTAAAATGCCATTCAATTTGGAAGGTAAGGAAAGTTTACGATTTCTTCATTAATTGGATATTGAATTATTTTTTTGCTTTTTATAATAGGATAAAAATCTATTATACAATATGATAGAAGGTTTTCCCATATGGGAATAGTTGAATAAAAAATGAAATAATTGGTTGATTACTAAAAAGAAATTTAGAGGGTACATTCCATTGAAAGGCGAAAAGATAGAGCGTAAACAGATAATCTGTAATCTGCTTAACTTAAAAAAGTGCAGCCTATTCATACTCTTTGGTAATTTTAAAGGAAAAGAAAGAAATGGTAGAGAATAAATAGATTAGATAAGTAAAGAGAGAGCAGGGAGATGGTATGGAATTCGAGGATTAATGAAATTAGAAATATTCATTTAGGAGATTAATAGGATAAAGATTATATATTTTCGGTGAAACGGGATTCTATATAAAGGGGGGATATAACGGAGAAGCAGAGTTTGCTCCTTCTCTGATTATAGCTGTTAATAGGAAGAAAAAATGAAAACCCTTACTTTTCGGCCGGTTTCATCATAAAAAAAGGTTAGAGGAGGAAACGATGAGCAAATTAACTTTTTATAACCCAATTCTAGAACCAGGGGCAGATCCTTGGGTGTATAAAGATAATAATACTTACTATTTTATGGTAACGAAAAGGACAAGACTTGATTTATGGAAGTCACCTACATTAAGTGGAATAGCAAAAGGGAGTTGTAAAACGATTTGGACTGCTCCGAGTGAAGGAATCAATTGTGCTAATATTTGGGCTCCAGAAATTCATCGGATAAATGGGATATGGTATATATATTTCACAGCGAATGACGGAATAGGTGATGATCAATCAAGGAAGATTTTTGTGTTAGAGAATTCCGCGGAAGATCCGTTTAACGGGGATTGGGTAGAGAGGGGGTATGTAAATACAGAGTACCCTGGTTTAGATGGAACGATTTTTGAACATAAAGGTCGACTTTATTTTGTTTATGCTGGATATGGGAACTTTCCTGAGTATGGATCAGCTCTCTATATAGCCGAGATGGAAAATCCGTGGACAATTACTGGTCCGAATATATTATTGTCAAAACCTGAGTATGATTGGGAGAAGCAAGGGGGAATGGCGATTAATGAGGGACCGGTAATGTTAAAGAGAAATAATAAGTTGTTTCTAATCTATTCTGCAAGTACCACTTGGTCAGATGATTATAGTTTAGGGATGTTAACAATCTCAGAGAATGAGGATGTCATGAATCCCCAGATTTGGTTTAAATCTACAGAGCCTGTGTTTAAGAAAAGTATCGAAAATAAGGTTTTCGCTCCTGGCCATAACAGTTTTACACAATCCCCTGATGGTACAGAAGATTGGATTGTTTATCATGCTATCTCCGAATCAGAAGGAGGAAGCCAGCGACGAAGTACCCGGATTCAAAAATTCAATTGGAATGCCGATGGTTCTCCTAATTTTGGAATCCCATTATGTACATCAACACCGATTACCGTTCCTTCTGGTGAGTGATAAGGAGGGAACAGAGAAATTCGGGAAGAGGAAGGTCGCTGCAGTGGAAATTTCCAAAAAGATAATGATATTAAAGTGAAGGGTAATAGATGAATTTTTTCGATTGTTTTTAGAGAAGGAAGCGTTCAGCAATAAAAAGTGGTCATTCCACTTTATTATTTGGAAAATTGGAGGGGGATTCACCACCCTCCTCCTTGTCGTATGTATGCATTTTAATGTAAAACAATGGAAATGGCACTATATATTAATAACAAGGCCATTATGATATTAAATGGCTTCTGATACTTTGATAATGACTTCTGAAAGATGGAGCCAAATATACTCCAACATAATGAGCTGAGAAATCCGATAATCCCTAAAAATAATGAAAAGATAAAATAACTAAAGTAAGAAGTGTAGTAAGGTAATATAAAGGTTGATACAACTGTAATCCCATACAAGATCCCTTTTGGATTAATAAATTGTATTAAAACACCTATTAAAAAAAGATTTTTGTTCGTCTCGTCATTTTTTTCGTTATTATTGATACCTTTACTGGTAAGTGTTTTATAAGCTAAGTACAGAATATAGCCGACCCCTAAAATAGTTAAAGGTATCTTTATAATAGGCAGGATACTTATAAGCAAAAGATTAAAAATACTACACATCAAGGCTAAAACAAAAAAGCCGGCTGAAACCCCCAGACTGAACTTAATAGTTTTTTTAAATCCATATTTATTAGCAAACGACATTGCCATAAAATTATTTGGACCTGGAGTAAAGCTGCTAACTAATACAAACAAAAGGAATGATAAAAAGGGCATATTTAACCTCCATTTCTACTTGATAGATTGTAATCTATGAAGATTACAATCAGACTGTAAACAAACTTCTGTATTTGGAAATAGAAGATGGAATAGAGTATATTTATTAATCTCTTTGAATCAGGTTCTTACTTTTTGCTCCGGGGTTCGCTTTCCATGGGGCTCGCGTGATCCACGTAACGCCTTTATCCTGCAGGGCATCAAGATGTCTCGCTAATCCACAGAATCCTCACCCCACTATATTCCAAGCAACGCATGAAAATACAATTCTACTTCTCCAATATCTTTTTGTCGACAAACTGAATGTAATCTCTAAAGATTACAATATATCACACTTTTTATATTATACAAAGTAGTGTTTAGTGAATTTTTCTAAATATCAAAATTCGATACAATTTAGGGCTGAATTTTTAGAATTCAGCTTTTTTTAGTAGGAAGTAAATATAAATTTTTTTAAGAAATGGAGCAATGCTGGTTGATAGGAGTTTGTTACTAGTTTTTTATCTAGTTTCAAGAAACATAGAAAGAAGAAGTTTGTCTTTTTAAAGGGTTTATTTTGAATTTATGTTACAAGAAACGCTTTCTTAATTTAAAAAACCTATCCATATGACGACAAATAGCATTAAAATTCTATTTTTTTTGTAAATTCTTTATATTTTTGTAAATGAGTCTTGTTAAGCGATTTATATCATTATACAATGATTCACGGATAGGTTTGTTATATTTTAATAGTAAAAATATAACTTATTATCCGTCGATTAATTGTATAGGTGTTTAGGCCTATGACATTTTATGAGCTACAACTATATTGTCTGAAAAAGGATGTGACAAAGAAACTAGCTAATTTTGCACTGGTACAGTGGATTATGGAAAAGTTATGGGTGGGAAACTGCATATGGAAAACAACTATTCTATTAGGATAATTTTCTAACAGGACAAGGACCTTAGTAGTTCATCTTAAGAAGCTTGTATTTCAAACAAGATAGTCTCCTTTCGAGACGTCCGAATCATGAAGCTAATCTAAAAAATATGAGGAGAAAAAACATGAAAAGAAGAAATAAGAGGAATCTTAGTGTTATTACGATAATTGCTATACTTTTTAGTTTATTCTCACCAGTAGCTAATCTAAATGTAAAGGCTGAAACGGTTGTAGCTACAGATTTGATTATCTCGGAATATATTGAAGGAAGCAGCTTTAATAAGGCGATTGAGTTATATAACGGAACTGGCTCTGATCTTGATTTAAGTCAGTACAGCCTTGGAATTCATACAAATGGTGCCGAGGAAATTTCGCATAAGCTCTCCCTGAACGGCACATTAAAAAATGGCGAGACATATGTTATTTATCATGGTCAAGCCGATGAAAAAATAAAGGCAAAAGGAAATCTAGAAAATTCGACGGTGATTAATTTTAATGGTAACGATCCTCTTGTTCTATTAAAAGGAGAATCTATTATTGATTCCATTGGCCAGGTTGGCTCGAATGCTGATTTTGCTAAAGACGTTACGTTAATTAGAAATAGTGATGTTTTATCAGGTGACAAAAATGTTAAAGACAGTTTTGATCGAAATGTAGAATGGACGAACAAAGGAATTAATTACTTTGATAATCTTGGCATACATACTTTTGGTACAGCTGCTCCTGAAGAGCCTGCAGAACCGGAACCTGCTATTTCGATCGCAGATGCGCGTGAACTTGGCGCTGACAAAACAGTTACGATAGAAGGAATTGTGACAACAAATTCAGGACTTTGGGGAAGCGAAACTTTTTATATGCAAGATTCCACTGCTGGAATGTATGTATATGCTAGTCCTAAATCTGTTAAGCCAGGAGAGAAAGTAAAAATAACGGGCGTATTGAAGACATATAAAAATGAACTGGAAATCGAACCAGAAAGCCTTGATATCGTGTCTTCAAACAATGATCTGCCAGCAGCACAGTCTGTTACGGAAGTAACTGATTCCACACAAGGTGAATTGCTTACGTTACAAAACGTTACAATTTCTGAAATGACAAAGGATAGCTATGGCACTGCTACATTCCAAGCTGTATTTGAAAGTGGAGAAAAGGTACGTGTTATTCACGATAATCGTACAGGTTCCACTTATGATGACTTAATCAAGCAATACAAAGAAGGAGATAAAGTTCATCTTACCGGAATCGGATCAATTGATGAAACGGGGTATCATCTAAAAACTACTGGTCTTAATAGCTATGATTTAGTGAACAAGCCAGCCGTTTATTCCACACAAACACCAGGGGTAGTTCCAGCTGGTACAAAGGTTGAGTTGAATTCTGGTCTAGAAGATGCTGCTATTTACTACACAACAGATGGTTCTACACCAACTGAAACAAGTGTAAAATACACACAGCCAATCGCTTTAAAAACAGGTGAAACTACGATTAAAGCAATTGCTGTAACAAATGGTACAGTAAGTGATGTATTTAGCTTTACTTTTAAAATTCTAAATACGGAAAATCTCCGTATCCATGATATACAAGGAAAAGGGCATATTTCTGAATATAATGGTTCTTCTGTTACGAACATAACTGGTGTTGTAACCCATGTATTTGGTTCAAGCAGTTTTGTTATGCAGGATGTGGATGGAGCAGATACAGATATCGAAACATCTGAAGCAATTGAAGTATACAAGTCCTCTCATGGGGTTTCTGTTGGAGACAAAGTTTCCGTTAATGGAACTGTTACAGAATATGGTGGAGGAGCTAATCTGTCTAAAACACAAATTACCGCAACATCCATTACTAAAGATGGAACGGCTGAACTACCGGCTCCACTTATTATTGGGAAAGATATTTTTCCTCCAAACAAAGTAATTGATAATGATGAAATGACATCTTTTGATCCAGATGAAGATGGGATCGACTTTTGGGAATCTCTTGAATATATGCGTGTATCATTCCCAGATGCACTAGTAGTAGGACCTCCATATTCGAATGATGTACCTATTATTGTGGAAAGCACGACGAATAATACATTAAATAATCAAGGTGGATTAAATATTGCTGAAGACGATTATAATCCAGAAAAAATCTTTTTAGATAATGTGGGAAGTGATTTCCAGCCAGGTGATAAGTTTAATGGTGACGTTGTCGGTGTCGTAACCTATTCAAGTAATGGTTATCAATTATCTGTTAATAAAAACGAATTACCTACTTTAACAAAATCCAATTTAACACAAGAAGTTACTCATATTGTCCCGGCAGAAGATAAATTAACTGTGGCTTCATACAATATTGAGAATTTCTCTAACAATAAAGCAAACACTCCAGATGCCAAAGTAGCTAAAATTGCCAAGTCATTTGTAGAAAACATGAAATCTCCTGATATTATTACGTTAGTAGAGGTTCAGGATAATGATGGAGAAACTGATTCAGGAAATTCTGATGCATCAGAAAGTTATCAACGTTTAATCAATGCAATTGTTGCTGCAGGTGGTCCAGTATATAAATGGATAGACGTGGCTCCTGTAAATAACACAAACGGTGGAGCTCCTGGTGGCAATATTCGTGTTGGTCATCTTTACAACCCTGAACGTGTAACATTGGTTGAAGGAACGAAAGGAAAAGCAACGGAAGCAAATGGTTGGACGGAAACAGGGAACCTTACATTAAACCCAGGTGTTATTAATCCACAAGCATTTAGTAACACACGTAAACCACTTGCTGCAGAATTCGAATTTAAAGGTCAGCGTGTTGTAGTAATCGGAAACCATTTAAATTCTAAAGGTGGAGATCAATCTTTATGGGGAGCTAACCAGCCGCCTGTACTGTCTTCTGAAGCAGAGCGTATCAAGCTTGCACAAGAAGTAAACAACTTTATTAAAGAAGGGCTTGCTAAAAACCCTAACTTAAATGTGGTTGTAACTGGAGACATGAATGATTTTGAATTTACACCGGCTCTTAAGGCTTTAAAGGGTGAGATTTTAACAAATATGGTGGAAAAGGTTCCAGCTGAAGATCGTTTCTCCTACTTCTTCCAAGGTAACAACCAAGTACTAGACCATATTTTAGTAACAAATAGATTAGCAAATGTAACAACGGCTGATATGATTCATATTAACGCAAACTTTACGGAAGCAACTGGACAAGCATCTGACCATGATCCAGTAATGATTCAACTTGATTTATCTAATTTACCAGAAGTACCTGATTTAACTATTATGCATACTAATGATATCCACTCTGCTTTGGATAACATACCGAAGACAGTTACTGCTGTAAAAGAAATAAGAGCAGCAAATCCAGATGCCCTTCTCCTTCATGCAGGAGACCAATTTACAGGGACCTTATACTTTAATGAATTCCAAGGAAAAGCTGATTTAGCGATGCTGAACTTGCTTGGCATTGATGCAATGACCTTTGGAAACCATGAATTTGATTTAGGTTCTTCTGTAGAAGGCCATCAGGCGCTAGCTGACTTTATTAAGGGAGCAAACTTCCCATTTGTCAGTGCGAACGTTGACTTTTCAAAAGATGGGAAATTTACTGGACTTCAGAACAAATCGATTGAGTCAAACAGTGAAAACGGAAAGATATATAATGGCATTGTCAAAGAAGTAAATGGAGAGAAGGTTGGGATTTTCGGATTAACGACAGCGGAAACGGCTGACATTTCTAGCCCAGGATCGATTGCTTTTGAAAACTATTTGAAAGAAGCAGAAAAGGCAGTAGAAGCTTTTGAAGAAGCTGGGGTAAATCGAATTGTTGCCTTGACCCATATTGGATATGACGATAATGCAGCAATTGATAATGATTTAATTCTTGCGGAAAAAGTAGAAGGTATTGACGTGATTGTCGGAGGTCATAGCCATACAACATTGGAGAAACCAGTAATAGTAGACGAGGATGAAACACCTACGTTAATTGTTCAAACTGGTAACTCCAACAGTAATCTTGGCGTTTTAAATGTAACTTTTGATGAAAATGATGTAGTGAAGACTTATGACGGTCACTTAGTAGCTATCGGTGCTCAAGAAGAGGATAAAGAAGCTGTTAAAGTATTGGAGCCATTTAAAGAGAAAATTAATCAAGTGGCTAAAACGGAAATCGGCGTGTCATCACCAATTGCATTAGAAAGTCCACGTACGAATGGCGATGATACAAAACCAAGTGTCCGCAAGAATGAAACGATTTTAGGAAACTTGATTACAGATGGAATGCTTGAGAAGTCAAGAACGTTCACTGGTAAAAATATTATTATGGCCCTGCAAAATGGCGGGGGAATCCGTGCAGCAATTGATAAAGGACCAATCACAGTTGGTGAAATAATCACTGTTCTTCCATTTAACAACACATTAGCAACCATGGATGTAACAGGTGCTGAGCTAAAAGAAGCGTTTGAAATTTCTCTAGGTCAGTATCCAGCAGAAAATGGTGGTTTCTTACATGTAGCGGGTGGAAAAGTAGTATATGATGAAACAAAACAACCTGGAGAGCGAATTGTATCTGTTTCCTATTTAAATGAAGCTGGTAAATATGTAGAAGTTCAAGATGATACGATGTACACAATTGCTACAAACGCGTTTACTGCTAAAGGCGGAGACGGCTATGACATTTTTGCTAAAGCTTATGCAGAAGGCCGCGTTACAGACCTAGGGCTATCTGATTGGGAAAACTTCCGTGACCATTTAATAAGTATTGGAAGTGAAGGAATACCTACTGAAGTAGAAGGAAGAATTATTGATGTGAGTCAAGAGCCGGGTGAAGAACCAGGACAAGGGCCGGGTGAAGAGCCAGGACAAGAGCCGGGTGAAGAGCCAGGACAAGGGCCGGGTGAAGAACCAGGACAAGAGCCGGGTGAAGAGCCAGGACAAGAGCCGGGTGAAGAGCCAGGACAAGAGCCGGGTGAAGAGCCAGGACAAGAGCCAGGACAAGGGCCAGGAGAAGAACCAGGACAAGGGCCAGGAGAAGAACCAGGACAAGGGCCAGGAGAAAAACCAGGCAATAAGCCAGGAGAAAAACCTGGTAACTCAAATAAAATAAAAGAAATTAAACCGAAAGTAATAAAGCATGGTAACAAGTATAAGATTAATGACTCAGCTCTTGCAAATATTGCGGATAATGCTGTAGTTGTTATCAAAGTCGATAACAAAATCAATGCAACATTTACATTAACAAAAGAGCAAATCCAAGCTTTACAGAGTGCGGGAGCATCGATTGTAATAAGTAATGGAAATGTAGATGTACAAATCCCTGCCTCCATTCTTCCGTTAGCTGAAAACGTAAATATTAACGTGAAGAAAATGAAAGTAAAAGGTTCTCTTATTGCTTATGACTTTACAATAGAAGCGAATGGAAAAACGCACCATGAATTTGATGATAAAGTGAAACTCACATTCAAAGTTGATCCAAAACAAGTTAAAAACCCTAAAACTGTAAAAGTTTATTATTGGAATGAAAAAGCAAATAAATGGGAATTGATTGGTGGAGAATATAAGAACGGCAAGGTGTCTGTTTATACGGATCACTTCAGTACGTATGGCGTATTTGAAGGACAGCCGCAGTCTTCTAATATTCCAACTCAAGCTAATGAGCTTCCAGATACAGCGACAAACAACTTTAATATTTTAGTTGTAGGGTTTATATTACTTATAGTTGGTATTGGTTTGTATTTTGGGAAGAGAAGAAATTCGAGAACAAATTAATTGGTATTAATCGAGTGATTTTTATCTTCCTTAGCAAAACTAGGTAGAAGGGGAAGAACTCAGAATCCCCTAATATTAGAAAATAAAGAAATAGCGTTTTTTTAAACATTTTCGTTAAGGTATTTAAAAATAAGATAACTTTGATAAAGAAGATGATCTCCGTGAATAGGGGATCATCTTTTTACTTCTTACTTTTTAATAGAAAATCAGAAACTAAAATTTAACAATAAGTGCGGTTCTTGGAAGTTTTTCCTGATTTCTATAATTTGAATAAAGACTCTATAGATGCTAGCCTTTTTTTTTAGTCATTGGATCTATAGAGTTCATTATTGTGTTATATAGTACTTCTTTATGGGTGTCCCCTTGTTACTTGACCATTTTTAAGAATGTACTCCCCTGATTTAAAGTGATAGTTATTACCTTGATTGTTGTCCCATGAATTATTTCCATTATTAAAAGCAGCTTCAAGACCGTCTGCTGTACCAATATCCAATGTAATCACAAAGTAGCCTGGATAATCGCTTTTGGACATTTGTGTTCCAGGTAATGTACTCCAATGCCCGTCATATGGTGAATAGTGAATCCGAGGTTCATTCCATCCAGTATAATAATAAATGGTTACTTTATTAGTGGACGGAGGTTCCCCTTCTAAAAGCTGTCCATTGTCCACAGTAAAGGTGCCATTTGTAAAAGCGTAATTTTTCCCGTTGTTATTATCCCACTTTCCTTTACCATTGTTAAAGGCTGCATTTATTTTATCGGCCTCTCCTAAGGGAATGGTTGTTACATAGTAAGCTGGAATACTAGATTGCTCCATTTTCTTACCAGGTAGATGTGTCCAATCTCCATCGCCAACTTGATAATGGATGTAAGGATTCTCAACACCTTTATAATAAATCGTTACTTCATTTGTGCGAACCTCTGTTGTTGTAACAGAAATAATATTGCTGCTTTTTGATTTCCCTATATCATTGATGGCTATTACATAATATTCGTATTCTGTCTGTGGACTGACACCAGTATCCTTATAGGAGGTAGTAGATGTTTCTCCAATTTTTTCTGCATCTCGGTATACAGCATAATGAGACACGTTAGCTGATGAAGCTTCCCAATTTAGTGTTACGGAACTAGCATTCACTTCCGTTGCTTTTAAATTTTTTGGAGCTGAAGGGACAACTGGAGTAGTTGGATCACTATCATGCCATTCTCCATCAAACCATCCGCTTGTGCTTCTTATGAATCCAGGCTGATTAGGACCAGGCCACTGATTATTAGCATCCTTAAAAATTACATTCATACTCTCGGTTCCTTTAACGGTATATACATACCAATCATCTTTATAATGCTCCATCTTTGGTGCGTTATTCCAAGAAGGTTCATCAACTTTTGGTTCCGTATCATAATAATAAAGATGAGGTGTACTCCAGTTATCTGGTTTCTTAAAGTAAATAGTTAAGCCATCAATTTTTGTGAAAGTATAGGTTTTCTCTGCTTCTCCATATTGATTTTTGGCCGTTAAGGTAAGAATAATTTCATCCCCAACCGCGGTATCTGCACCCAATGAGATGGTTTTCCCTTTTGTATATGCAACTGGCTCTCCCTCGTTAATTTTATAAAATGCTCCTTCAACATTTTGATAATCCAAGGTTACATCAACTGTGTCGTCATAGAATGTACCACCAGGCGGATTAGCAGAGACTTTCGGCAATGGAGCGATTTTTTTATAAGTATACTCTTTTGCAACAGGACCTGAGTCATTTTCGGCATAGAGTTTTAGGACAAGTGTTTCGCCTATTTCTAGAGATTTTCCGATCGATAATTTATCTTCATCAACAAATGCAGTACCATTTTCACTAGGATCAGATCCATCTACTGTGTAGTAGCCTTCGGCTGTATTTTTTAAACTAAAGGATATTTCCAACTCTTCTGTATCAAATTCACTACTATTAGGAGTTACGGAAATGGATGGAAGAGCCTCTCCTTCGCGTTCTATTAATAAAACACCGTTCTTATGTGGTGTAAACGTAACCTTTCCATTGTGAACAGTAGCTGTATTGCCTGTATAGAAATCTTTCAGCTTATCTCCATCATTAAATACAGATGAAACGTCAATCGTTGTTTTGCCACTAGCTCCTACTGCAACAACAACTCGATCGTCTAATTCATTGCTGCTGAGGGTACGGCTAAATGTATAAGGGCTATTTCCAATTTGCTTATGCTCACCTGCACCAATTGCCTGGTGCCTATTTCTAAACTGCCCCATTTTTTGCCAATGAGTGAGAACTTGTTCGTTAATTGAATCCCAATTCATGGAGGATCTTGTTCCCTGATTAGGATCCGACCCTGTTGGACCGAATGGTCGGGCTGTTTCATCTCCATAAAATATTTGAATACCACCAGGTAATAACATTAAATAAGTTCCACCATCAATTAATCGATCTCTAGGATAAAGCGATGTATCATGTTGAGATAGATAGCTCAGTACATTGAAATCTGGATCGGTATTGATTTTGCTTGCATAATGTGAAAACGTATCTTCCATTGATGCTAGATTGTATGCTGGACCATTTGCACCTTCTCCTTGGAAGGTAAAATTAATAATAGAGTCAAAACCATTGTAAAAATACTCACTTTTTCCTACTCCGTGTCCCCAAACTTCACCTGTCATCCAAAAATCATCATCCCATTGCGCACCAGGGGCATCTGGATTATTGGCCCGCCATTTCCAAAGTGCATCATTGGCTTCTTCTTTTAGTTGTTTCCACCGGTGGATTTCTACATGTTTGGCTGTATCAACTCTAAATCCGTCAATTCCGAACTCTTCTACCCATGAGGATAACCATTTAGTGATGTAATCAGCAGGGGCAACTCCCAAATTTTTACGTAAATCTTTTGCAGCTGGAACAATCCAAGAATCGTATGATCCATTTTGCTCCTTATTCCATTTATTTTTTAATAAGTCAGGTAGACCTAAGTCTTGCGTAACATCTGTACGGAAATCAGGAAGTCCAGAAAGACACATATTTTTATCATCATTCCCACATTGAGTATAGCCGCCAATCCCTGCTTTTACCCAATCTCCCCACCAATTTTTCCATGCATTCGCATCGTCATAATTGATATAATTATGAACATCATGCCAGGATTGTCCAGAACCTGGTGTCCAAGTTTCAGGTACCCCTGGATTACCAAAATTGTATTCATGCATATCTTTAATAGTATTATATCCAGCATGGTTCATTACAACATCCATAATTACTCGAATGCCTCTTTCATGAGCCTTATTAACAAACTCTCTCATTTCATTTACAGTTCCCATGTTTTGGTCTACCATGGTGTAATCTAATGCATAATATCCGTGGTAAGAATAATGAGCGAAATCACCGCTATTACCCCCGCCAACCCAGCCGTGGATCTGTTCATAGGGAGCAGTAATCCATATTGCGTTGATTCCTAAATCTGTAAAGTAACCTTCGTCCAACTTATTTGTAAGCCCTTTCAAATCACCGCCGTGAAAAGTACCGATGTTACTTCCGTTTGCATCTGTTTGCGGTCTTCCATAGGAATTATTATTAGCGGTGTTCCCATCAGCAAAACGGTCTGTCATAGCAAAATAGACTGTTGCATTATCCCAGGAAAAGTCGTTTTCTTCTAAATTAATAGTCTCTGCTTTAACTTGATGTTGTTCATTTGAACCTTGAAACGTTAATCCAGAAAAGATAGTAAGGAAAATTAAGAATAAGTAACTTAGTTTTTTGAAAAAAATCATTTGATCCCTCCTATATTTGTAAAAACGTTTGCACCAAGTATTAAAGTTCACCTCCTCATTTTTTAATAAGTATTAAGTTTTAACTATGCAAACGATTTCAATGTTGGTACGAGGATATAATAGCATAAATTTATTTAATAATCTTTAATAATAGTAGAAATGAGTAAAAAGTCGGAATAGTAAGAAAAAAAGATGGGAAAAAAGCAGTTTACAAGAGATAGTTTTAAGGAGAAGTGGTTAATCTATAATTCCCGATTGCCAAAATGATAATTAGTAAGGTTCATGTTGATAATCTCTTCTATCTCTGTTCTTTTACGCCTGGATAGTTTGCTGAAGATTCCTCATAGATCGTATTATAGCTTTCTTTATCAAAGGCAATCGCTACATGAGGATCTCTTAATCGCTCTGCTTTTCGATCAAAAAATGCACTAAGTTGAATAATAACCATTAAGCCAGGATTGAGTAATATTTGCTTAGTATGGTAATCACTTGTGCTTGTATCATGGTTTTAGCTTATATTGTTTCTATGATTATTTCGCTTAGGATTAAGAAAATATCTGCATATGAACTAATTACAGAATAAAGAAAAACCGTGCAATAAATATAAAGCAATAGGAATTTTATAGGAGTCCTAACTAACCAGCGGGCAATTTAATAACCAGCTCATTATCTTTATTAGAGTGATTTTCTATTCTATCTTAAAGTTTAATTAAGATAAAATCCGACTTTTTGGGAATAGTAATCTTAATTAATGATAAAGGGTGGGCACGATGAAAATAATGAAATATTCCAAGACGCTGTTGATTTTGTCGATGATCGTACCTTGGGTGACGGTACCTTTATTAGGTAAAAATACACTTAAACGATATATAGCTGCAAGCACGTTTATTGCGTTGATGGTGAGATTGACAAATATCGTTGCTAAAAGACGTAAATGGTGGTGGTGGTATGAAAAAATCCATCCAAGAATACCTGGAGACATTCCGTTTATGTTAGGATCCTTTTTGTGGGTACCATTTGGATATTAAAATGGACATACGGAAAGTTCTTTACTTATATGGGGATCAACATGGTTATTGATTCTATATTTACCTATGTTATTGTACCTTACTTAACTAAATTTGGGATAGCATCGTTGGTGCGATTATCCAAAATGCAGATAATGTATGTGTTTACGGTTTTAGCTTTAATCTTATATGCCTTTCAATTTTTATATGAAAAGATTCAGTTTAATAGATGGAAACTAAAACATAAAGAGTAAACGAGTTTAGCAAGACCAAAACATATAATGGTATAGTAAAACGAATAGAAATGGGATTCATTATGAAGGTTGGAATTTATGGATTTCTGTAATCGTTGATCGGTTCTTTTGGATATTTTATTACTGTATTATACGTGGATATCTAAGTCAGATAATCTCCCTAATTAAATTAAAATTCATTTAGCCCAAGAAGTTGGGTTATTTTTGTTAGAAAGGTTGATTGTTTTAAGGAAAAAGGAAGCAGTATTCATTCCTTTTTTATATGGATATATATTGAATTTATTAGTGGAAGATCCTTTGCGATCTAGAGGTACTATACTTTTTGAGGATAATTATTTATGATTAACACTAGAACTCTACTGAAGGTAGATGAAAAGTATATAGTTGTTTTGAAAATTGGAGGGAAAATCATGGAGAATAATGATATTTTAATTCGTTTAAGATACGCGTTAGAAATAAAAAATAGTGAAATGGCTGAAATTTTTAAGCTTGGGGGAAAAGAGGTATCTGTGCCTGAAGTAGTAAGAATACTGAAGAAGGCAGATGAAGAGGCAGAAAATGATGATCAAATCAAATTGACGAATAGTATGTTAGATTCCTTTCTAAATGGCTTTATTATTTATAAGAGAGGAAAGCAGGAGCCAAAACCAGGACAATCCAGCGCACCTGAATCATCGATAAAAAACAATACGAGTGTTAATAACATTTTATTAAAGAAAGTTAAAATTGCGCTGTCATTAACGACAGAGGATATGATTGATATATTTAAAAAAGCAGGATTAAATGTGTCTAAAGGGGAATTAGGAGCTTTTTTAAGGAAAGAAGGCCATAAAAACTATAAGGTGTGTTTAGATAATTTCGCTAGAAACTTCTTAAAGGGATTAGCTATTAAATATAGAGGATAAGTAAAGGTAGGTGACGATATGCTGCATACCTACTTAGGTGAAACAATTCGTTATGAAATAAAGTATAAAAATCGTACTTCCATTGGAATAACATTAGATGGATATGGAAACATTGAAATCTTGGCTCCCAAAAAGACATCAGACGATTATGTCCATCAAGTACTGGAGCAAAATTGGAACCAAATTCAAACCAGAATAAAAGAAATGCAGACAAGAATGGCAGGCCCGCAGGAAAAGGTATATGAGAATAAGGAGAGATTTCTTTATTTAGGTAATAGCTATCCTATTGACATTATCCAAGATATAACGGTTGTTCAAGAACAGGTGAAATTCGAAGTGGACAAGCTGTGTATCTATATAAAAGAGTATGATAAGAAACAAATAAAAAAATTATTAAAAAGGTATTATTATCAGCGAAGTAAGTCTTTAGTGGAGGAGAGGGTCTCCTTCTATCAAAGTAACTTTAAAACAAAGCCTCGATCCATAAGGATTACGGATAGCAAAACCAATTGGGGCACCTGTGATTCTAATTTTCAATTAACCTTCAATTGGAGGTTAGCGATGGCTCCACTTGAGGTAATTGATTATGTTGTTGTTCATGAAATGTGTCACATGGTTCATCTTAATCATGATCGCTCTTTTTGGAGACTTGTTGGGAAGTTAATGCCTGACTACAAGGAGAAAGAGAAGTGGCTAGCTTTATCTAATTGGAAAATGACAGTCTAGTTATATGGAGAGAAAACAGAATTTGACTGGAGCATTAATCCAGTCTTTTTTGAATGACGGAGATTGATAACATAAAAGCAATAATTAATTTCTTATACTTTGGCTGATAAGTTATGTGGTTTGGCTGATAAATTCCCAAGTTTGGCTGAAAAGAGCAGGAGTTTGGCTGATAAATCCCAAGTTTGGCTGAAAAGAGCAGAAGTTTGGCTGATAAATCTCGAATTTGGCTGAAAAGAGCTGAAGTTTGGCTGATAAATCTCGAATTTGGCTGATAAGCCCTCAACTTTGGCTGATATCCTAAAAAATCGTACCTCACTTTTGCCTATGTCTCAGTTCTTTTTATTAATTTCCTTAAACGATTCAATCATATGCTGCCGAAACTGTCTTGCTACATAAGAATAATGTCTATTTTTTAACCAAGCGAAACCAACCATTTGATAACAATGGGGATTCTTTAGACGAATGATTTTACTATTAGTTAGTTGTTTGCCTAAAAAAGAATATTGAGGGTAAAAGGAAATACCTTGTCCTTCGTCAACAAGCTGCAAAACTATCGATAGTTCCGTTCCTTCAAATACAATATTAGGTGTGAAGCCAGCTTGTATACAACATTGTTCAAACATACTTATAGATTCTAATCCTGATTTATAGCCAATAAATCGTTCATTTTTTACATCTTGTAAATCAATTTCATCTAAGTGTGCTAGTCGATGATTTTTTGGAACGATTAAATCCAACCGTTCTTTTAAGACAGGCAGCCATTCTATATCCGGCCCTGTTATGGGTGTATTGGAAACACATAATTCAATTTCTCCCCGCATTAACCGTTCCTTTGCAATAAAATCAGGTAATATCGATTGTTGAATCCGTACATTTGGTCTTCTTTCATAGAAACGTTTGAATATAGAAGGAAGAATGGTGGAACTCATGACACTAACCGATACTTGATCTTCCTCTATTTCAGCCATTTCTTGAATTGTTTCATGGGCATCTTCTAAGATTCTTAGAGCGTGTTCTACTTCTTTCGCATAAAACTTCCCATAATTATTCAACCGAATATTCTTCCCATTTCTATTGAATAAAGGAACACCTAAATCCTCTTCTAATCTAGCGATTGTTTTGCTTAGTGATGATTGTGAAATATCTAATTGAAGTGCTGCTTGAGACATATGCTCAGTCTTGGCAACAGTGAGAAAGTAGTGTAACTGTAATAATTGCATACGAACCCCTCTTATGAATCATAATAAATATACATATTCCTTTGCTTCTATTGTATCCATTTTCGGAAAGGATTACGATAAAAACGAATTCACAAATCTGTCACATTTAAATTAAACATATATAAGGAGTAGGTCATATGAAGATTAAAGCAGCCGTTACCCCAGGGCAAGGTGAAGATTTTCTTTTAGAAGAAGTAGAATTAGCTGCCCCAAAAGCAAATGAAGTATTAGTGAAAATTGTTGCAACTGGTGTATGTCATACAGATGCAGTTGCTCGTGATGCAGCAATTGCTCCACTACCTGCAGTACTTGGACATGAAGGAGCAGGGATTATTGAAGAAGTTGGTTCAGGCGTTACACGTCTAGCAAAAGGGGATCATGTTGTATTATCCTTTGCACATTGTGGACATTGTGAAAATTGTTTAACAGGTCATCCAACTGTTTGTGAAACATTTAATGACTTGAACTTTGGCGGTGCTCATGATGATCATACTCATCGCTTATCTAAAGATGGGAAACCACTTTCCACTTTCTTTGGTCAATCTTCCTTTGGTACATTTGCAATTGCTCATGAGCGTAACATTGTTAAAGTGGATAAAGAGGTAGATTTAGCACTTTTAGGACCTTTAGGTTGTGGAATCCAAACAGGAGCAGGTACTGTTTTAAATAAAATCAAGCCTGAATTTGGAGCTACTATTGCTATATATGGTGCAGGTGCCGTTGGCTTAAGTGCTATTATGGCTGCTAAAATAGTTGGCTGTAAAACAATCATTGCTGTTGATATTCATGATTCACGGTTAGAGCTTGCCAAAGAACTTGGTGCAACACATACATTCAACGGAACAAAAGTAGATGTTGTTAAAGAAATTAAGGAATTAACAAAGGGCGGAACAAAATATGCAGTCGATACAACTGGCTTTCCTCCAGTAGTTCGTCAATGCTTACAAGCACTGCGTCCATTAGGTGTGGCAGCAGTAGTAGGAGTTACACCTGAAATGAATATTGATGTCCATAATGATATAATGGCAGAAGGAAAAACAATGATGGGTGTCATTGAAGGGGACTCTGTACCAAATGTTTTTATCCCACAGCTAGTAGAATACTACAAAAACGGTCAATTCCCATTTGATAAGTTAGTTAAATTCTATGACTTTAATCAAATTAATGAGGCTTTCGAAGCTTCTAAAAACGGAGAAGCGATTAAACCAATACTACGAATAAGTTAATAATTTAAAAATAGGAAAAGTGGCGTTAAATAGATCTATATCGACTATTGGACGCCACTTCTCTGTTCATTTATTTAAATCATTACCTCCAGCAATAAGGCCCTCAGAAACTTTCTTTTTTATCCGACTATCTTCCTGAAAAAATTGGTGAAGGGAACTTTTTACTTTAATTATTCGTAATCCTTTTTGACTTAATAAAATATATTAGGAGGAGAATTTTTGAATTTTGTTGCCTGGATGATTGTTGCTAGTGAAATAGGCTTTTGGATTGTGATTATTTTAGGATTACTAATTAGATATGTTTTTAAAAGAGAGAAATTAGGCTTTTTCTTTTTAGCGCTAACACCAGTAATTGATTTGCTTTTATTGATTACAACAAGTTTGGATATGTATCGAGGAGCTACCGCAACCACTGCACATGCCATAGCTGCTGTTTATATTGGCGTTTCGATTGCATTTGGAAAAGACATGATTAAATGGGCGGATGAGAGATTCCGGTATTACGTTGCAAAACAAGGAGCTAAACCTATTTCATTGTTTGGGATGGCATATGCTAAGCATTACTTGAAAAGTTGGGGGAAACATTTGTTAGCTTATGCTATTGGGGCAGGGATATTACTAGGCTTAATTTTTTTCATCAAGGATACTGCTCGCACAGAAGCACTAGACGGTGTACTAAAATTATGGACAGTAGTATTAGGCATTGACCTGATTATTGCGATTTCAAATTTTATTTGGCCAAAAAAGAAAAAGGATTAGAGGAAGAATTTTTCTTCCTCTATTATTTTATTCATTAATATTCAGGGCAATCTCTTCTAATTCTTCTTTAACTTGGCCAATAAGGGAAATAGCTGATCCGATGGCTTGAATCCAGCTGCCTAATACACCGATATTTTGTTGGTTAAGGTTACTTATTCCATGTAATTGTTCTGTTCCCCTTAGTGCCTGCAAAGAATTTCCAATCCCCTGAAGCAAACCACCAATTATATTTTCGATTCTTCCATTTGCTGTATGATCAAAAAATTCATCTGTAAGCCCGACAAAGCTGCCTAATGCTTGAAGCAAATTGCCTGTAATAATTAGTTTCTGCTCTGTTGGGGTGTTGCTCCATTTATAAAGAAGCAAGCCGGTTATAACCGTTGAATTTCCAATTGCCTGAATTTCATCTCCTAGTTTTTCTAATGAAATAGTCCCTTGTCCGTCAGCTTGTAATGCGCTGCCTGTTCCTTGTAATATATTGCCAAATAAACGAAGCTGATAATTTGTTTCTCTAGACAAGTGGAAAGAGGGGGTAATTCCGATAGCTGCTTGGATAGTACCAATCGTATTGATAGCTGATCCGAATATTTCTTTAAAATGACCATTCATTCCATATCAACCGCCCATTCCTTTACAATAACTAACATATTCAAAAATGTTTTAAATGGGATAAAAACGAGCTGGATATAATAAAAACAACTTGGAATAAAGTTTCCAAGTTGTTTTTTCAAACAGAAAATAATCCTTTTATTTGCTGCCGAAGCTTCCAGAAAATTGCTTTACTACTGCTTGGATTTCCTCTAATCTTTCTGGTTTTATTAGACTGATCATTTTAGGCAGAAACTGTTCTATATCATTTTGGGAAAAAGTACCCTCGTCTTGTTTTCGGAAGTTATCCATTAGTATAGCCTTTGCTTCTTCTTCTTTACCCTCTTGTACTCGCTGTAAGATAAAAGCTAAAAACTTTTCTTGCCCTTGCTTGTCCATTTCGTTGTCCTCCTAATAGTATTTATCTTTGTTTATTATAAACGTAAAAGCTGTTCTCTAAAATATGAATTTTAATATAAATGAGGATAAGTAGATCAACCAATGAGATTCTAGCCAAGCTATTCTTTTTTTGGATGGACTACTTCGTGTTATTATTAGTCCTAAATATGGGTAGATATGGTTATAGAATAAGCTTCTATCTGTTAGTGAAAGAGGCGGGGTATGAGTAGTCCTACAATTTAAATAAGGAGAACTAAATGCAATGATAAAATTTGAAAATGTATCAAAAAGATACACTGATGGAACAGCAGCAGTTGATTCGGTTGAATTAGAAATTAAGCAAGGGGAATTTTTTGTTATTATCGGACCAAGTGGTTGTGGGAAAACAACGACATTAAAGATGATTAATCGTTTAATTCCTCTTTCAGATGGCACCATTTATATAAAGGGGAAAAAAATAAGCGAGTATGATATTCATGAATTACGGTGGAATATTGGCTATGTGCTCCAACAAATTGCTTTGTTTCCCCATATGACAATTGAAGAGAATATCGCAATAGTTCCTGAATTAAAACAGTGGGAAAGAGACAGAATTAAACAACGAACCGACGAGCTTTTAGAAATGGTTGGTCTCGATCACCAAACATACGCCAATCGAAAGCCTAGTGAGCTATCAGGAGGAGAACAGCAAAGAGTTGGGGTTATTCGTGCTCTTGCGGCAGATCCAGAGATTCTATTAATGGATGAACCCTTTAGTGCCTTGGATCCGCTTAGCCGTGAAAAGTTACAAGATGATATGTTGGACTTAAAGAAAAATCTAAAAAAAACGACTGTATTTGTTACACATGATATGCAAGAAGCTTTAAAACTAGCAGATAGAATTTGCATTATGAAAAAAGGGAGGGTCGTTCAGATTGGCACCCCTCAAGAACTTATTACGAATCCTGCTAATGATTTTGTGAAGAACTTTGTTGGAAATAAACATGATAGCTGGAGCAATGATTTTCAACTGGAGAACTTATTAGAGCCAATTATGGAAGAAGAGGATATGCAAAAAAATCAAGTGAGTGCACCAATTACTGCTACTATGCAAGAGATAGTAGATTTGCTAGTGGAGTATGAACAAGTAATAATCGAACGAGATGGAACGCCTATTGGATTGGTTAATCGCAGGTCAATAATGAAATATGTATCTTCTAGTCTACTTCAGAAAGGGGTGTAAGGAATGAAGGAGCTGACACAAGTATTTCAAGACAGAAAGTCCGAATTAGCGAGCGCATTGTTTGAGCATATTCAAATATCCTTTATTGCGCTCTTTTTTGCAGCCATCATTGCTATTCCACTAGGAATTTATATTACTAGACATAGGAAGGTGGCCGAAGGGATAGTAGGAATCACATCTGTTATTCAAACAATCCCTTCTTTGGCATTATTAGGTATTTTGATTCCATTATTCGGAATTGGCAGAGTGCCGGCAATCATTGCTTTAGTTGCATATGCTTTGCTGCCAATTTTAAGAAATACATATACAGGAATTAAAGAAGTAGATCCGTCCTTAATTGAAGCGGCTCGAGCGATGGGGATGAATACAAGAAGAAGATTATTCAAGGTAGAAATTCCTCTTGCGATGCCAGTTATTATGGCAGGGATTCGGACAGCCATGGTGTTAATTGTAGGAACAGCCACTCTTGCTGCTTTAATTGGAGCTGGAGGTCTTGGCGATATTATTCTATTAGGTATTGATCGCAATAACACAAATCTAATTCTTCTAGGGGCGATTCCAGCAGCATTGCTTGCTCTTCTGTTTGACTACTTATTGAAAAAATTTGAGCAGCTATCCTATAAAAAAGCCTTTATTTCTGTTGGAGTGATTGCACTTTTATCGCTTTTAATAATTCTCATGCCATTAATAGGGCAGAAGGAGGAAGAGATTGTTATTGGGGGCAAATTAGGGTCTGAGCCAGAAGTTCTCATTAATATGTATAAAATACTTATTGAAGAAAAAACAGATCTACAAGTAGAACTGAAGCCGGGGTTAGGAAAAACCTCTTTCGTGTTTCAAGCATTGCAAACAGGAAGCATTGATCTTTATCCAGAATTTACAGGGACAGCCATTTCCGAATTTCTAAAGGAAACAGCTACTAGTACAAATCGGGAGGAAGTATATCGACAAGCAAGGGATGGTATGTTAAAAAAATATCAAATGATAATGTTAGAGCCGATGCAGTATAATAACACCTATGCATTAGCAGCTTCCAAGAGTCTTGCAGACCAATTCCAACTAGAATCAATTTCTGATCTGAAAGGGATAGAAGAGCAAATACAGGCAGGTTTTACATTGGAATTTTCAGATCGAGAAGATGGGTATCAAGGGATTCAGCATCTTTATGAACTTACCCTTCCTAATCTTGTAACAATGGAGCCTAAATTACGTTATGTAGCAGTTGAATCAGGTGAAATTAACTTAGTCGATGCATACTCCACAGATAGTGAGTTGCAGCAATACCAATTAAAGGTGCTAGAAGATGATCAAAATTTATTCCCGCCATACCAAGGGGCTCCTCTAATGAAAGAAGAAACGGCAAAAGAGCATCCTGAAATGGTAGAAGCACTAAACCAGTTAGCGGGAAAAATAAGCGATGACGATATGAGAGAAATGAATTATCAAGTAAATGTAGAAGGGGAAAGTCCGCGTGAAGTTGCCGAACAGTATTTGAAAAAAGCAGGTATTATTCAATAGGGAACATTGATTTTAATTCTATTTTTGGGAAAGCAGACCTAGCGCAGGATGGAGTAGTAATCTCAAAGCCCTTTCTGGCAAGAAGGAGGACAAAAGAAACAGAGCTACATTCTTAATGTCTTTTTCGCAAAGAGCTGAAGGATCCAAATTTCAGGCAAATCGCTTAGATTGAGAATCCTCTAAAAGATATAGAAAGAGTCAGTCCAATGGGTAAATTAAATAAGATAAAGAGAAATGTAAAGAAAACAAAGTAGATTAAGGGGGAGTTCACGAAATGTTTATTGTCAATGTAGAAGGAGCTGTTAGAAGAGCGGGTAAGTGGTTGATTGTGAAAAGAAGTAGAAAAGAGGAACACGCTGGGGGGATGCTCTCCCTTGTAGGCGGAAAAGTAGATTTGGAAGGGAATTCCATAGATATTCTTGAAAGAACGGTAAAACGAGAAATTTTAGAAGAAGTAGGTGTGACTGTTGCAGATAAAATGGAATATGTACATAGTACCTCATTCGTAACTGATAGTGGGAAGCATGTAATTGATATAGTATTTCTATGCGAGCATGAGCAAGGAGAAGCATTTGCTAAAAGTCCTGATGAAGTAGAAAATATAGAATGGCTGACAACTGAAGAGGTATTAGGTCATCCACAAGCACCTAGTTATGTAAAAGAAAGTATAAAGCGAGCGGCAGTATTGCTTCAAAAGTAAGCTTTATTAGGATAATCTACTTTAATTATTCTATGTGTAGTACCACCATTTGAGTATTGGGAAGCGATAGTAAGTAATACCAGTTTAAATATAGGTACTTAGTGAAAAAGATAACAGGATAACTGTTATCTTTTTTTTTGAATATTTACAAAAAATAACATTAGATAGATTGCTTTTAACGTTATTTACAAAACCTTTACATTCAGTCAATAGAATATTTACACTGGAGATTTATCATACTATTAGACAAGAAATGACATAAATAGTTGCTATTCTTTTTGGAGGTAAATCATGGTCATTATAAAAAAACTAAAAATAGTACTCTCGTTACTGTCTATACTCCTTTTATTATCAGCATGTTCAAGTAATGAAGAAACCGAACTATCAACAAATGACAGTAATCCAATATCGATTTCAGGATCTACTTCCGTTGGACCACTTGCTGAGAAATTAGCAGCAAAATATCATGAACACGATCAAACTAAAATTGAAATAAATCAAATTGGATCTTCCGCAGGAATTACAAATGCGATGAGTGGGGTTTCTGAAATTGGAATGTCTTCACGAGATTTAAAAGATGAAGAAAAAGGAAAATTAAAAGAAGTAGTTATTGCTTATGATGGAATAGTAGTTGTAACACATCCTAGCAATAAAGTGAAAGAATTGTCATTAGAACAAGTAAAGCAAATATTCACAGGGAAAGTGACAAACTGGAGTCAGCTTGGCGGCGATGATATGGAGATTGTGGTTGTTTCCCGTGAGGATGGCTCTGGTTCACGTGATGCATTCCAAGAAATTGTAGGCTATAGCTCAGGTGAATTAATTAGAAACTCTATCATTGCCAGTGGAAATGGAAATATTAAAACAACAGTTGCAAATAATAAACATGCTGTTGGCTTCATTTCTTTTGAATATATTGACGATGCTATCTCGACTATCGACATTGATGGCGTTGCTGCTACTGCTGAAAATGTATTAGAGCAAAAATATAAGTTAGCACGGCCATTTTTGTTTGTCTATAAAGATGGGAGTTTAACTGCAAATGGGCAGAAGTTCATCGATTTTATTCTAAGTGATGAAGGGCAAAAAATTGCAGCAGAGGCAGGAGCAATTCCTATTAAGTAATACCAAAATCTTTAGAAGTAATCTTGGAGGAAAATAGAGTGTCTATTCAAACAACCGAAAAGCAAGCCTCAGCAAGGGGCAAAGCAAATAAGAGGAAATATATGTTTGAGAAGGTTTCGGCAAGGGTTTTCTTGTTTTGTGCCCTTCTTTCCGTAATCAGCTTAGTATTAATTATTGGGTTTGTTTTCTATAAAGGGGCCCACCCTTTTATTGCAGAAGGATTTAGTTTTTTTGATTTTCTTTTTGGAGTCGACTGGGTGCCTAGTGAAGGAAAATTCGGGATATGGCCCATGATTGTCGCATCTCTGTATGCAACCATAGGAGCACTTATTATTGGAGTTCCCATCGGATTATTCACAGCCATCTTCTTGGCGGAAATAGCATCAAAGCCAATAGCTAAAATTGTTTCACCAGCCATTCAGCTTTTAGCTGGTATTCCATCAGTTTTATATGGTGTTTTTGGCCTAGCAATTATCGTACCTTTTTTACAAAATACATTAGGGTTAGTAAAGGGACAAAGTTTATTAGCGGTTATTTTAGTATTAGCAATTATGATGCTGCCAACGATTGTAACAGTCGCGGAGACAGCGATTCGCGCTGTGCCAAGAACATACCGGGAAGGATCCCTTGCGCTTGGTGTATCAGAAATTGGAACGATCTTTAAGGTTGTTGTCCCCGCAGCGAAGTCAGGTATTATGACAGCCATTGTATTGGGCTTAGGTCGAGCGATCGGTGAGACAATGGCGGTTATTCTCGTTGCTGGTAACAGTTTGATTGTGCCAGCAAGCTTAACAGATAGTATACGCCCACTGACAACAAACATTGCATTGGAAATGGGCTATGCAGCGGGGACGCATCAAGAAATGTTATTTGCAACTGGGATTGTATTGTTCTCGTTTATATTAATTTTGAATTTTGTTTTAGCGAAAATTAGTGCGAAGGGTGGCAAATAAGATGAGACAAATGAAAGATAACTTGTTACGCGGACTTCTTTGGCTTTCTGCTTTCTTGTCTGTTGCTGTCCTTGTTATGATTGTTGGATATATCTTTTATAAAGGAGCGCACTTAATCAGCTTCGATTTTATTTTTGGCGACTATTCTCCAAGTGGCGGCGGTGGAATTTGGCCGATGATTGTTACAACGATTTACACGATTGTCATTTCCTTGCTGATTGCCACACCAATAGGAATATTAGCAGCCGTTTATTTACAAGAGTATGCGAAACAAGGCCGATTGGTAAAAATAATTCGCTTTGCAACAGAAAGTTTAACAGGTATTCCCTCGATTATTTATGGTTTGTTTGGGGCAGTATTCTTTGTAACCACCTTGAAATTAGGAATGTCTATTTTAGCGGCATCTTTGACATTAACGATTATCGTACTGCCAGTTATTATCCGAACAACTGAGGAATCTTTAAAGACAGTTCCGCCTACTTATCGTGAAGGGTCATTAGCCCTTGGCACAACAAGATTGCAAACATTATATAAAGTTATTTTACCAAGTGCGATGCCAGGGATTTTATCAGGAATTATTTTATCCATCGGAAGAATAGTTGGAGAGTCAGCAGCTATTTTCTTAACGGCAGGAACAGTTGCTGCCATGCCAGAGGGCCTGCTGTCCTCCGCTCGTACGCTAACGGTTCATTCTTTTTTAGTAACACAAGAGTCTGGAGATATTGAATTAGCCGCAGCAGTTGGTATTGTGTTAATCGTCATTATTCTTGCTATAAACCTTATCGCAACATTTATATCGAAAAAGTTAAACAAAGCAGACTACTAATTTTTAAAGGGGTATGTTTATGACTACAACAGTAACGGAAAAAAGTCAAAAGAAAACAGGGAAAGCATTCTTAAAGGTTGGTCAAGAAGATACAGCTGGTGCATCGAAAATTAGTGTAAGTGACCTAAATTTATTTTACGGTGAAAAACAGGCTTTGTTTGGAGTAACTCTGGATATTGAAGAAAAGAAAGTAACAGCTTTAATCGGACCTTCTGGCTGTGGGAAGTCAACTTTCCTAAGAACATTGAATCGCATGAATGATTTAATTGATGGTGTAAAAATTGCAGGGGATATTATTATTGATGGTGAAAATATCTATTCTTCCAATGATGTTATTAAGCTTCGTACAAGAGTCGGGATGGTTTTTCAAAAGCCGAATTTGTTCCCGATGAGTATTTATGACAATGTGGCTTATGGTCCAAGAATGCAAGGTATTAAAAATAAAAAAGAATTAAATAAAATTGTCGAAGAGAGTTTGCGTGGGGCAGCGATTTGGGACGAAGTAAAAGATCGGTTAAAGACATCTGCACTTGGCTTATCGGGTGGACAACAGCAGCGTGTATGTATAGCTCGTGCCATTGCTATGAAGCCAGATGTTATTTTAATGGATGAGCCTACTTCTGCTTTAGATCCAATTTCTACATTGAAGGTAGAAGAGCTGATTACAAAAATGAAAAAAGATTATACAATTGTTATTGTTACACACAATATGCAGCAAGCAGCAAGGATTTCCGACAAAACAGCCTTTTTCTTAAATGGTGAAGTTGTAGAATATGATGAAACGAATAAGATTTTTTCTACACCAAGAGATCAGCGCACAGAAGATTATGTAACAGGTCGATTTGGATAATAGGAGGAACTAATGGTCATTCGAGAAAACTTTGAGAAGAAGCTAGGAGAGTTAAAAGAAAAAATCAGTGAAATGGGCGAAATGTCCATTACTCAGTTAGAAGAAGCTTTTGATGCTTTAAAGGCGCAAGATGTTGAAATTGCTTTAAATGTAATGGAAGAGGATAATGACATTGATAATTTAGAATCTGAAATTAATCATTTTGCGATTTGGCTAATGGCGAAGGAACAGCCAGTTGCAAGAGATTTACGTGTTGTAATTGGTGTTATCAAAATTTCCTCCGAAATTGAGCGTGTAGCTGATTTTGCCGTAAACATCGCTAAAGCAACTATTAAGATAGGAAAAGCAACTTCGCTTCTGGATTTAACCCATTTAGAGAAAATGAAGGAACTATCAATTGAAATGCTGCAAAAAGCAGTAAAATCCTTTATAGAGGAAGATATTGTGCTTGCAAAGGAAGTAAGTAAGTTAGAAGATAAAGTGGATGATTATTATTTAGAAACCTATAAAAAATTGACAGCCTATTTAAGTGAACATCCCGAAGAAACCAATCAGCTAGTTCAATTATTATTTATCAACCGTTATTTGGAAAGAACAGCTGACCATATAACCAATATGGCGGAAAGCACTGGGTATTTGATTAAAGGGAAGATTTATGATTTTAATTCCTAAGGGAAAAGCAATTCGAAAAAAAATAGACCTTTATCTCTTATCGATTGAGTTCTTATCCTAATATTAAAGTCACCAATTCAGAAGAATTGGTGACTTTAATATTGACAAAAACCTCATAATAAATAGAAAATATTGTTAACAATTATGTATTTCGTCATCTGTATCAAATTTCTTAAAATCAATTCATTTTCATCTAACTAAATTTGTGTCTTCTTTTTTATTTACTAACTATAATTTTGGTAGCGGTTTCATTTAGGTTGCATATGGAGTAACCTTTCTTTAATTTTATATGAGCTAGACCAATCAATGAGTAGGTTAGGGGAAGAAAGTATGAAAAACAAAGGCTATATCTTGTTAGTAATTCTGCTTATATTCGTTAGTGCATGTGAAAATAAACAGGCAACTAGCATTCGTATCAAAAGTAACTCCCATGAACAAGCGATCTATAAAGAGCCATTGTCTAATCAAGATAAGGAAAAGATAATTTCTTTTGTTACAAAGTCTCTTGATAATCCAGTTTTCATAGAAGCAAAGGAAGAAGCAGAACGAGTAAGCTCTCAGTTAGGGGTGAAAATGGAATGGTTAGCCCCGATGGTAGTAGATAGTCAGGAGCAAGAAAAAATAGTGGAGAGTTTAATCGAAAGAAAGGTAGATGGCATTGTTATCAGTGTCTTGGATACAAAGAAAATGACTCCGCTTATCAATAAAGCAGTATCACAAGGGATAAAGGTGGCTACTTTTGATTCAGATGCACCGGCAAGCAATCGGGCATTTTATGTTGGAACGAATAATTATGAACTTGGACAAGAAAGTGGAAAATCTTTGGTGAAAATAGTAAAAGAAAAAAATTTGCATCAGCGTCATCTCAGAGTTTTGATTATGACTGGGGTGAAGGAAAGTGTCAATATGCAAGAGAGAATCGAAGGATTTAAAGATGCAACGGAAGAATTAGATTTAGAGTTTGTTGATATGGTAGAATCCTATGATGACATAAATCGCGCTTCAGAGCTTCTAGAGAATTATGTGAAAAAGAATCCTCATTTTGACTTGTTTTTTAGTGCTGGAGCATGGCCGTTATTTTCTCCTCCTGAAGGGATGATTTCATATAAAAGGTGGAAAGAAAATGGCGGTATAGCTGTGATTGTTGATACATTTTATCCAATAGTATTTGCTGCCGATAAAGGATTAGCAGATGCGCTAGTTGGACAAGATTTTAAAGGGATGGGACGTCTTAGTGTTGAGAATATGTATAAATTAATTAATGGGGACGAAGTAAAAGAAACTATGATATATACGGGATTGGAATATGGCAATGTAGATAATTATGAAGATTTGTTAAAAAGAAAAAAGCCGTGGGAGATAAAATAAATGAGGAAATGGCTGAAATGGATCGATCGTTATAGTATCCGAACAAAAATGATTGTCTGCTTCTTGGCACTTAGTCTTATCCCGTTATTAATTCTTGGTTATCTTTCCTATCAATATTACATTAATGATCTCCAAAATAGTATCAATGTTTATACCAATGAAGTAATTGAACGTGTGGATAAAAATATAGAAACATACATTTTAGATATCGAGAATATTCTAGAAATCTATGATGATTATTACACAATTCAGTACTTAAGGCTGAATGAAGCAGGAGATATAGATGGGATACAGAAATATACTGTTCGTTTATGGGAAACGATAGAACTAATTAGGAATATGAAATCCGATTTGGTGGATATAAGAATCATTTCTCATACAGGAGAGACAATAAGCGCTCAAGGTGTATATTGGAGCGATATGAATGACCCTTTTTTTACGAATATGCGAAAAATAGATGAAGAGCAATTTGCAGTAAAGTCACCTTATATGGATATGTTTAATCGTAATGTTTTTTCTATTGGAAAGAAAATTTTATCTCCTAGTTTAAGTGAACCAGCTTATTTAATTATTGATATTGATGTAAATCTATTGAATCGAATTGTAAACGATATCAAATTAGGAGAGAAAGGGTATGTCTATTTTACAGATAGAACAGGGGAGGAAGAGTTTTTCCCGGAAGATACTAGTCATCCTATGTTTATAAAGGAACTAATGAACAATGATAGATTGTTAAATTCAGATAAAGGATCATTTGAAGAAGCTGTAAAGGGAAAGCATTATCTTGTTAACTTTAAACAATCTGAGATTACAGGTTGGAATATTATTGGGGTCACTTATGCAGATGAACTTAATGAAGACATAAATAAAATCCGGCAGATAACCCTTATAATTGCTGTGGGCAGTCTTCTGCTCGTTGTGCTAATAAGTGTTTATTTAACGAATATTTTAACAAATCCAATTCGTGATTTGCGCAGAACAATTAAACGGTTTGCAGATAATAATTTAGCCATTCGAGCACAAGTCAAAACGAACGATGAAATGGGGCAACTAGCAAATAGTTTTAATGAATTAATGAATCGAATTCAATGGCTTGTTCAAAAAACGATGGATGATCAAGTGAAAATCCGCAAAATAGAGATGAAAGCACTACAAGAATTAATAAAACCTCATTTTGTTTATAATACATTAGACTCGATTATTGGATTGTTAGAGCAAGAGCGGATTGAAGAAGCGCTTGATTTAATAGAAGCACTTGGCATGTTTTTTCGAACATCGTTAAGTCATGGAAAGGATGTCATTCTTATTGGTGCGGAAATCGAACATATTCGTAACTATTTTACGATTCAAAAGTTTCGCTTTTTTAATAAATTTGATACGAAAGTAGAAGTAGACGAAGAGATATTAAATTATGAAACGGTCAAGCTTATTTTGCAGCCATTGGTAGAGAATGCGATTTATCATGGAGTAAGACGGATGAAAGCGAAGGGGCTAATTGAAATTAAAGGAAAAGAAAAGGAGGGAGTAGTGGTTCTAGAAGTCAGGGATAATGGGGTGGGAATGTCAGTTGAAAAGGTAAATCACATTAATAATGTTCTAACAGGAATAGAGAAAATAGAGGATGAAAATGAATATTTTGGCATTCGAAATGTGAATGAGCGAATAAAATTAACCTATGGAATGGAGTATGGAATTTATTTTAAAAGTAAACCAGATGCGGGAACATCTGTAACAATCATTTTACCTATTGTAAAAATATGAGGAGGAATCCTATGTTTAATTTATTGGTTGTAGAAGATGAAGATATGATTCGTCACAAAATAATCAATAATACGAATTGGTTAAGTCATGGTTTCCAACAAGTATTTGAAGCGGAAAATGGTTCAGAAGCAGTAACAATTTTAGCTGAAAACCGTATTGATATTCTGATTACCGACATCAAAATGCCAGAAATGGATGGCATTCAATTAACAAAACATGTGAAAGAGTTTTATCCAGAAATAAAAGTAATCATTATTTCAGGTCATGCAGACTTTGACTTTGCAAGAAAGTCGATTACTTTAAAGGTTTGTGATTATATGCTAAAGCCTTTTCAATCTAAGAATCTATTAAAACTCGTATTAAATGTAAAGAAGGATTTGATTCGGGATAAGGGAGAACAAGAAAATGTAGAAAAAATGAAAAGGCAATTGCAAGAAAATAAGCATTCTTTACGAGAAAAACTAATCCAGAATCTCTTGACCAATAGTTTTGTGGGAGATCTAGAGACTGATTTGAAATATGTGGAAATGGAACATCTTAAGGATACCCCCTTTTTTGTAGCCGTCCTAAATATTGAACAACTCCAAACAGCTCGAAGTGAAATGGAGGAAAATGAAAAGTATTTATTTAATGTATCCATCTATAAGCGACTTTCTCATCTGCTAGAAAAGAAATGGGGGCAGTTTTCTGAACGTGGTCAGATAGAAAAGGGATATATCTTAAATTATAAAATGGATCAAATTGTGTTAATTGTATTCGAAGATATCGAGCGCATTAGACATCAACTAAGCAAGTTTATTCAGAAAGAATATCAGGAAAGAGGCATCTCTTTAACAATTGGTATAGGCGATAGGTATAATCAATTACTTGATTTATATTTATCCTATGAAGAAGCTTGTTCTGCAGCTGCATTAAGTCGAATTCACGGTTCTGGTGATGTGTATTTCTATCATAATATTATCAGCAACCATACTTATTACAGCAAGCAATTACATAAAATAGTAAATCATAAAATTTATCAGGATTTAAAATCTGGTGACTTTGAAGAAGTAAAAAAGGACGTAGCGGAATTGCTTGCAGAACTTAAGAATGAAAGTATTCCATATGAAGCAGTGGCAACAGCCATTAATAATATCGTATTTATGTCCTGTAAGACAATAAATGAACAAGGGTACGATGTGAACGAAATATTCGGAGAAACGGGACTACCCATCTTTAATCAAGAGAATAATTTTACTTATAAAGAAATAGAGGATTGCTTATATTCCTTTTATTCGGCTATTCATTCCTTCATCGAATCAAAACGTGGTAATCGAACAGAAAGGCTTATTATGGAAATGAAGGAGTACATGAATGAAAACTTTGCCGAGAATATTTCCCTAACGAGCCTATCCCGTGAATTTAATATAAGTCCTAGCTATTTAAGCATATTATTTCGAGAAATCACTTCCCAACATTTCAGTGAATATTTAACAAATATACGTATCCGAAAGGGGAAAGAACTGCTCAAGAATACAGATTTACGTATTAAAGAAATTGCCGCACAAATAGGGTATAGAGATGCGTATTACTTTAGCTCCGTATTTAAAAAAGTAACAGGGGTTAATCCTACTCAGTATCGGGATGAGTAAAATGGGGGGAAGGTTAACAGCAAAAGAATTGTAGTGAAACACTATGCAAAAAACATTCATCCATGATGAGTGTTTTTTTTATTCAAACTTTTAATATAGCAGTAATACTTCAACTGATGGAAGTTTTTTTTATGAAGAAGAAAATAGGAAATTCAAAAAATATTAAAGGATTATCAAAAATATTCTATTTCCAATAGTTATAAAAAAATATATCCTTTTTGTGAAAGCGTTTTATAAATGATTTAGAGGAGGGAAGAGACGAAGTCATTTCTACTCAACTATATGTTTTAGAATACGGAAAGTCGGCTTTATATTCGGTAATCAACTTATGTCTATTAATAGACCAAAGCAATCAATCCAATCTTATCGATTATCTTAAAATTAGGGGGATATTTTCATGAAAAAATGTAAGGGTTTACTTTCGTTTGTACTTATTCTATCTCTAATGTTCATCATGGCTGCATGTGGACAGGATGCAAATGGTACACCAGCAAATGAGAAAGGAAATAAGGACGGAGGAGGAACAGAAAAAAATAAGGTCACAATTGGTCTTTCTGTCTCTGATTTAACCTTAGAGCGTTGGCAACATGATCGTGATTTTTTTGTTGAAAAAGCAGAAGAGCTAGGAGCAAATGTGTTAGTACAATCAGCAAATGGTGATGAGGCAAAACAATTATCGCAAATACAAAATATGCTTTCACAAGGTATCGATGCACTAGTTATTATTGCTATCAATTCAGATGCCCTGTCAACGGTAGTAGATCAAGCTAAGGCCGAAGGGATTCCTGTGTTAGCATATGACCGATTAATTAATGGAACGGATATTGACGCCTACGTTTCATTCGATAATGTACGGGTTGGGGAAATGCAAGCAGAGTATCTTGTTGAAAAAGTACCCTCAGGAAAGTATTTCTTAATGGGAGGATCACCAACTGATAATAATGCCAAGATGTTTAGAGAAGGACAGATGAATATTATTCAGCCGCTAGTTGATAAAGGTAATATTGAAATTGTCGGTGATCAATGGGCAAAAGATTGGGATGCAAATGAAGCATTGAAAATTATGGAGAACGCTTTAACTGCCAATAAGAATGATATTGATGCAGTAGTGGCATCTAATGATAGTACTGCCGGGGGAGCAATTCAAGCACTAGAAGCACAGGATTTAGCTGGAAAAGTAGTTATCTCTGGCCAAGATGCAGACTTAGCAGGAGTGCAGCGTATTGCAGAAGGTGTTCAAACAATGACCGTTTATAAACCAATTAAGGCAATTGCAACAAAGAGCGCTGAAGTAGCTGTTCAACTAGGAAAAGGAGAAAAAGTGTCATCTGATTCAACTGTTAATAATGGAAAGATAGATGTGCCATTTATAAAATTGGATCCAATTAAAGTAGGTAAAGAGAACATTGTTGACACTGTAGTTAAAGATGGATTCCATTCATATGATGATATCTATAAAAATGTTCCAGAAAATGAACGACCAGAACGTCCGTAAGTCTCAAAATATTTAATTAAGGGGAGAGCAGCTAATGCTTTCCCTGACTAATAGGTGGTGAATGAATAATGGACACATATGCGCTTCAAATGAAAGGGATTGTGAAAGAATTTCCGGGTGTTAAGGCTTTAGATAATGTTACTTTTTCCGTAAAGAGGGGGGAGATTCATGCCCTTTGCGGAGAAAATGGTGCGGGGAAATCAACATTAATGAAAATCTTAAGTGGCGTTTATCCACATGGAACTTACGAAGGAGAAATCATCATTAATGGTCAAACAGTACAATTTAAATCTATTAAAGAATCGCAGGAGGCAGGAATTGGTATTATCTATCAAGAGCTTGCGCTTGTAGGGGAAATGTCAGTAGCCGAGAATCTTTTTCTTGGTCATGAGTTAATGAGAAAAAGAATAATCAATTGGAATGAAATTTATGTAGAGGCCCAAAAGTGGCTCGATCATATTGGGTTAAATATTGATCCGCAAACAAAAGTTGCCGATTTAACAGTCGGGAAACAGCAACTGGTAGAAATAGCAAAAGCTTTAACGAAAAAAACAAGCATACTCATTTTGGATGAACCAACTGCTGCTTTAACAGAAAGTGATGTAGAAATCTTAATCCATTTATTGCAAGATCTACGTTCACAAGGAGTTACCTGCATCTATATTTCTCATAAATTAGGAGAAGTTATGTCACTTGCTGATTCGGTCACCATATTAAGAGATGGCCAGACGATAAGCACTAATTCCATTGAGGAATTATCAGAGGATAAAATAGTCACAAAGATGGTTGGAAGAGAATTAACAGAACTGTTCCCATATGAGGAGCATGCTATTAGTAAAGAAAATATTTTAGAAGTGAAAGACTATACTGCCTATGATGAGCAAGGAAATAAAATCATTAATCAAGTTTCCTTTTTACTTAAAAAGGGAGAAATCTTAGGATTTTCAGGATTAATGGGAGCTGGACGATCAGAATTATTTATTAGTCTCTTCGGTGGATTCAAAGGAAAAAAAGAAGGAAAGGTCATCATAGATGGAAAAGAAACAAATATCCAAAAACCTGCTGATGCAATTAAAGAAGGATTAGCGTATGTTTCAGAGGACCGTAAGCGCTACGGTCTTGTGTTAGGAATGGATATAACAAAAAATACGACGTTAGCGGCGTTAAATAAAGTTGTTAAGCTAAATGTTATTGATCAGGCATTAGAAGTGAAAAGTGCAACAGATATAACGGAAAAAATGAAGTTGAAAGCACCGAGCTTAGAAGCAAGAGTTGGACAACTAAGTGGTGGAAACCAACAAAAAGTAGTTCTAAGTAAGTGGCTGTTAAATAACCCGAAAATATTAGTTCTTGATGAACCGACAAGAGGAATTGACGTTGGAGCGAAATATGAAATCTATAAGATTATTAATGAACTTGTCCAACAGGGGGTCGGAATTGTTATTATTTCATCTGAACTGCCTGAAGTATTAGGAATGTCAGATAGAGTGCTAGTTATGGCTGAGGGTGAAATTTCTGGCGAATTTTTACGTGAAGAAGCTACCCAAGAAAAAATTATGACATGCGCCACAGGAGGGAAGAAAAATGAATATTCAACATCAAACAGTTGAAGAGAGCAAGAAAAGAGAAATAAGCTTTAAAGTGGATATGCAATCTTACACACTTATTATCGCTCTACTATTGATTGCATTAATATTTGGTTTTTTCACTGGAGGTGAATTTCTTTCTTCCCGAAATATCTCTAACTTATTTACGCAAATGTCCGTTATTTCCGTCCTTGCTATTGGGATGACGCTAATAATTGTTGCAGGTCATATTGATCTATCAGTTGGAGCATTAGTAGGATTAACAGGAGGAATCGCGGCAATTTTGCAAGTCTGGTATGATTGGAATACTCTTTTAGTAGTCCTTTGTGCAGTAGTCGTGGGAGTGCTTTTAGGATTATGGCAAGGATGGTGGGTTGCTTACCGAGCTGTTCCTGCCTTTATTGTTACACTAGGAGGAATGCTTATCTTCCGAGGTATACTCATTGGTATAAGTAAGGGACAAACAGTCGCACCAATGAGTGATAGTTTTAAAAAAATTGGAACTAGTTATTTTCCATACATTCCTGGATATATTCTTGCATTAGTTAGTATCGCTTTGTTATTCCTTTGGACGACCAAACATCGTACAAAACGAAAAAATATGGGCTTAATGATCCCTGCTGCTAAGATAGACTATGGTAAGACTGTAGCCTATTCCTTTTTTATCCTGCTAGCAACCTATATGTTGAATCGGTATTTAGGTATTCCAATTCCAATCTTAATCGTTTTAGCAATTGCTGCAATTTTTATCTTTATTTCAAATAAAACGCCTTTCGGCCGATATGTCTATGCAATTGGGGGAAACCAAGAGGCAGCGGCATTGTCAGGGATTAATATAAAATGGAATACGCTGTGGGTGTTTATTACGATGGGAGGACTTGCTGGTGTGGCGGGTGTTCTGTTAACAAGTAGATTAAATGCAGCAACCGTAAGTGCGGGGAATATGTATGAGCTTGATGCGATTGCTGCATGTGTTATCGGTGGAACTAGTCTAATAGGAGGAAAAGGAAAAATTGTTGGAGCGCTAATTGGTGCTTTAATTATGGCTAGTATCGATAATGGGATGAGTATGATGAATATCCAAACCTTCTGGCAGTATATAGTAAAAGGGCTTATTTTAATTATTGCCGTTTGGATTGATATATCAAGCAAGAAGTAAATGAATAATAGGTTAGTTTAATCGGAATGGAAGAATCCTTACCTTGTAAAAAGGTGAGGATTTTTTGTGGTGAAAATAGGTAAAGCAAATACAACGAAAAAAACATATTCTAAAGAGAGATGAGCGAATATTTTTAAAGTAGAGAATAAAATTGCATAAAATTAGTACCAGGTAATAGTAATTGGTGTTAAAATAAAAGTAAATGAATAATGAGGTGATGTGAATGTCAATTTCCAAAGCGCGTATTACAGCGATTGGTTCATACGTTCCCGAACGTATTTTAACAAATAATGATTTAGAAAAAATGGTGGAAACAAATGATGAGTGGATTGTAAAGCGAACAGGTATTAAGGAAAGAAGAATTGCGGATGAGCAGGAATTTACAAGCAATCTTAGCTATAAAGCAGTCCTTGATTTAATGGAACGATACGATAAAACAGTTGATGATGTTGATTTAATCATTGTTTGTACGATGACTCCTGAATATAAAACACCGAGTGTGGCTTCCAGCCTGCAGGCTAAGCTAGGAATAAAGAATACAGGAGCAATGGATTTAAATGCAGCCTGTGCAGGATTTACTTATGGATTATATGTAGCCAATGGATTGGTTACATCTGGACTAAATAAAAAAGTTTTGGTTGTAGGGGCGGAAACATTATCCAAAATTACAGACTTTACGGATCGAACAACATGTATTCTTTTTGGAGATGGAGCAGGAGCTGTACTGGTAGAGTATGATGAAACAGAACCAAGCTTTCTTTCTTCTCATATCGGATCAGAAGGAGAAGGGGGGCAGCATTTATATTGCACCAGTCTAGCTACTCAAATGAATGGTGTTGACTTACAGGGAAATGGCTGTATTGTTCAAAATGGGAGAGAAGTCTATAAATGGGCTGTTAAAACAGTTACTAATGGGATGAAAATTGTTGCTGAAAGAGGAAATAGGACTTTAAATGAGATAGATTGGTTTGTCCCCCATAGTGCGAATTTAAGAATGCTAGAATCCATTTGCGAGAAAAGTAATTTTCCAATCGAACAAACTTTATATAGTTTAGTTAACTACGGAAATACCTCTTCTGGTACGATCCCATTGTCATTGGATATCGGAGTGAAAGAAGGGAAATTAAAGCAAGGGGATCATGTATTATTATATGGATTCGGCGGTGGTCTAGCACATGCTGGATTATTAATTAAATGGACGATTTGATAAGAAGAAACGGTGGCTTATTAGTAGAATCAAACGTTTGTTTAATCAAAAAGCTTATTTCCTTTAAAAACAGAAGCAAGAAGTTACTCCTTTATGATAAGATGAGTGTAACAAAATCTTAGAATATGCCTTATCCCCCTGGCTTATCTACTTAGAAGGAGTATGTATCAGAATGAACTGTCCAATTTAATAATCTCCGTTATTAATGAATAACTTAATTATTTTTTAATTAGCGGGGGATAAAGCATGAAATTAAATAAGAACTTTACATTATTATTGAATGGGCAGTCTTTTGCCAATATAGGGGATGTCCTCTATATGGTGAGTATTATTAATTTGATCTATACCGTAAAGGAATCAGCAACAGCGGCATCATTTGTGCCGTTTACGATTACAACTAGTATGTTTATATCAAGTATTTTAACACCACTTTTCGTGAGAAAAATTCGATTGAATCGGTTATTAGCTGGATCCCAAATGGGAAAGACCGGATTGCTCTTACTACTAGGGTTTATCTTACCAGGAATAACAGAAGCGAATTACTTTATCATCTTTATGATTATAGGTCTTATCGCATTTCTTGATGGCTGTGCCAATCCAATTACAAGAACTTTAATTCCATATTATGTTAGACCGGAAAAATTAATGAAAGCAAATGGGATGGTAGAAACAGTGACACAGCTGATTCAGGCCGGAATGTGGTTTGTAGGAAGCTTGTTTCTTCTTTTTTTAAGTCCACAGAATCTTATTTGGTTTGTTTGCTGTTTATTTTTTGTCTCAAGTTGTTTATTATGCCTTTTAGAAAACGTAGATGGGAAAACAATAGAGTCAGCGGGGAAACTAGAACAAATAAAAGCGGGCTGGAAAACACTGTTTCATACGCCTGTGTTAAGAAAAATGGCTTTCGTGGAATCTTTAGAAAGTCTCGCTGGAACGGTATGGATTGCAGCTGTTTTATACGTGTTTATTCAGGATGCTTTAAAGGTGGACCAACAGTGGTGGGGCTTTATGAATGGAACATTCTTTTTAGGATTAATTTTGGGAAGTCTCTATTGCATGAACTATTCTTCTTTTGTGGAAAGAAAATTAGGAGCGTTTTTAGCAGCAGGCTCTTTTATAAGCTTTCTACTAACGATTTTATTTAGTTTAAACAGCATTCCTATCCTTGCATTAGGTATATCATTCGGTGTTGGTATTGTTACACAAATAAAAAGTATACCGCAGCAAACTGTTATTCAAACCAGCGTCCCCAAAGAACAGCTATCAACCGTGTACACTTCTCTTGGAGCAATTGGTACAGGGATTTTCGGGATAGGCTCCTTATTGATGGGGTTACTGGCAGACTTATTAGGGGTAAGGATAGTCTTCGTTTTCTCAGGTGTTCTCCTTGCATTGGTCAGTATGATTATATATAAAAATAAATCTTTATTTCGTATTCAAAGCCATTTAGAAAAAGAGTAAATGTCATTTATCGAAAACTCGACCTTAACCAATAGGTCGAGTTTTTTGAATGAGATATTCTAAAAATATTGAATGTATAATTCGAATGATTTAGAATAAAAGAAAATAGATGGAGGTGTTTTGCTAATGAAAGTATTTAGTACAACAGGTCGGAAACAAGAAACATATCAAGTTGAAATGAATTATTCTTTATTATGGGAATGTGCATTGGGGATCGCTGCGATTACCAATGAACGTTTACTAGATTCATTAGATCAGCCGATGAGTTATTGGAAAAATGTCCGAACAAACCTTTCTCAGAATTTACAAGCGCAACTAGACTACGTAGAAGCGAATAATACATGGAAAGCATTACTGCAATTACTTCATCAACAGGATTTTGCGAGTCTGGACGTATTTACTGAATATATAAATAAACTAACGGAGAGAGAATTAATCTATCAATGTATTCCGTTTATAAGTGAAAGCCATCAACCTATCAGAGAGCAAGCAGCCGCTAGAAGCAGAGAAGCGATAGAACAGTTAAAAGAAGCTACAAAAGATAACCCTTTTTTCCCAACCTATATTTCTTTTATCTGCCAAGTTGATTCTCAGCAATTAAAGCAGCATCTCATCACCGTGATGAGTGGATGGTATGAAGCAGTTATAGAACCAGATAGAGAAAAACTTACATCCATTTTACAAACAGATGTCTCCATAAAGGAAAAAATGAGACAGAAAATGAATCCAGAAGAATTTGTAGAATGGGCTACAGGAGGAATACGATATACACCCGAGCCGAGTGTTCATAAAGTATTACTCATTCCTCAATACATCTATCGTCCGTGGAATATTACAGCAGATATAGAAGGGACAAAAGTCTATTACTACCCGGTTTCCAATGAAAGTATTTCGCCGAGCGATAAATATATGCCGAGTAACTTTCTAGTTTTAAAGCACAAGGCATTGGGCGATGAAGTTCGACTAAGAATGGTAAAACTATTATTTGAACAAAGTCGAACGCTCCAAGACATAACAGAAAAATTAGAAATGGGAAAATCCACGATTCACCATCATTTAAAAATATTGAGATCAGCACAGCTAGTAGGAATAGAAGATGGAAAATATGTATTAAAAAGGAGTGCAATTACCTCTTTAGCAAAAGAATTAGAGCAATACATTCAACAATAAACGATTTGAAGGAGATTAAAGAATTAAAGAGTGAAAGGAGGGATATCTTATCTAGAGTAGGGAGAGGAGTTAGCTAAAGGAGGTGGTATATCAGCCAAACTGGAGGGTATATCAGCCAAAGGGAGGAGGGAATCAGCCAAACTAGGAAAATATCAGCCAAAGGGAGGGGGAAATCAGCCAAACTGGGAAAATATCAGCCAAAGCGGGAAGAGAATCAGCCAAACTGGGAAAATATCAGCCAAAGGGAGGAGGAAATCAGCCAAACTAGAGAAATATCAGTCAAAGCGAGGGGGAAATCAGCCAAACTAGGAAAATATCAGCCAAAGGGAGGGGGGAATCAGCCAAACTGGGAAAATATCAGCCAAAGCGGGGAGGAAATTAGCCAAACTAGGAAAATATCAGCCAAACTAGAGAAATATCAGCCAAAGCGGGGAGGAAATCAGCCAAACTGGGAAAATATCAGCCAAAGCGGGGAGGAAATTAGCCAAACTAGAGAAATATCAGCCAAAGGGAGGAGGAAATCAGCCAAACTGGGAAAATATCAGCCAAAGGGAGGAGGGAATCAGCCAAACTGGGAAAATATCAGCCAAAGGGAGGGGGAAATCAGCCAAACTAGAGAAATATCAGCCAAAGCGGGAAGAGAATCAGCCAAACTAGAGAAATATCAGCCAAAGGGAGGAGAGAATCAGCCAAACTGGGAAAATATCAGCCAAAGGGAGGAGAGAATCAGCCAAACTGGGAAAATATCAGCCAAAGCGAGGGGAAATCAGCCAAACTGGGAAAATATCAGCCAAAGGGAGGGGGAAATCAGCCAAACTGGGAAAATATCAGCCAAAGCGGGGAGAGAATCAGTCAAACTGGGAAAATATCAGCCAAAGCATCCAAGATGAGAAGCCAAATCACCAATCAACTCACCAAACCAAAGAAAGTGGTGTTCATTTGAATATTTTTCGCAATAAATCATTCACGTTTATGTGGATTGGAAATGGGATATCGGAGTTAGCGGGAGCCTTTGGGACCTTTTGCAACTCGTTATTAATCTATGAAATTACTGGTTCATCTTGGGCATTAGGCAGTATGTGGCTATTATATTTTCTGCCTTCTCTCATCCTTCAGCTTTTTATTGGGCCATACCTTGATCGTTGGAGTAGAAAATGGATGATGATTTTTGCTCTCTGGAGTAGAGGCATGATATTTCTTTTTCCTCTCATTGGGTTTGTAACAGACACATTAGTACCGTGGCATGTTTATATTGTTCAAGTCATCATTGGATTAATAACTCCGATTTATTCTCTTGCTAATCAAGCCATACTGCCTAATCTTGTTTCGAAAGAGCAATTAAGTAGTGCTAATGCCTATGTAGAAGGGATGGCCAGATTAATGACGTTCGCAGCGCCAGTTGTGGCAGGGATTGTCATTGAATATATCGGAATTGGCAGTACTTTATTGTTTATTTGTACGGCGCTGATGCTTAGTGGATGTCTTTTGCTGGGGATTATGGAAGTAAGAGAAGCGAAAGTGGAAAGAAAAACATGGGCAGTGGAATTTATGGAGGGGGTTCGCTACTTTTTTCAACAAAAAACGATTGTGTGGTTAGGGATTTTTTTAGCATTTGTTCAATTTGGGGTAGGGGTCACAATGGTGATTAATATTCCCTATATTAAAACAGTGCTAAATGGAAATAATGCCATGTACGGTTATTTTATGGCGGGTTTTCCTTTAGGATATATGTTTGGAACCTTACTTGTTGGCAAAATCAAAATCCAATCACGGAGACGCTTGATGCTAGGGGCACTATTAATAGGAGGAGTGACATACATTAATTTAGGAATAACAAGTTCGCTCATTTCAGCCATCGTAACGGAAATCGTTGCTGGCATCACCATGGCATTTTTCAGCATACATAATATTACGATTTGTCAGCAAACCGTTCCCAATCATTTAATGGGCAAAATTATTTCGGTCCGATCCTTTATCATTCGAGCGCTGATGCCGCTAGGCGTAATAGCAGGCGGAGCATTAAGTGAATTATGGGGGATCCGGCCTTTATACGTTTTAATTGGAGCAATAATTACTACTGTATCTTTAGTGGGACTATTGATTCCTTACTTTGCCTTTTTGGATAAAGAAAGCACCGATAAAAACAAGCTGGCTGCTTAATCTATTAAGAAAGACTAGGAAATGGATTCATTCCTTTTTCCTAGTCTTTTCTATTAATATTTCTTTAACAAAATTGCTGAGTTATGACCGCCAAAGCCAAAGGAATTAGAGAGACCAATGGATATTCCGGCTTTTCTTGCTCCTTCTGGAACATAGTCTAAATCACAGTCTGGGTCTGGAGTTTCCAAATTAGTAGTTGGCGGGATAATCCCTTCTCTCAAGCTCTGTACTAAAGCAATTGCTTCCGCTCCACCAGCAGCACCAAGCATATGACCAAGCATGGACTTATTAGCTGTCACAGGGATTTTATAGGCGTCTTCTTCAAATAATTTCTTAATCGCTAATGTTTCCGAGAGATCGCCGACAGGCGTACTGGTTGCATGGGCGCTAATCACATCTACATCAGAAGGAGAAATATTTGCTTTAGTTAATGCCCGCTTCATAGCAAGATATGCTCCTCTTCCTTCTGGATGGGTAGCCACCATATGATGGGCATCTGAGCTTGCACCATATCCAATGATTTCAGCTAAAATGGGAGCATTACGCTTTATAGCATGTTCCAAGTCTTCCACTACTAAAATAGCTGCCCCTTCACTCATCACGAATCCATCTCGATTTTTATCAAAAGGTCTACTTGCTGAAGCAGGTTCGTCATTTCTTGTCGATAATGCTCTGGCATTCCCGAAGCTTGCTAAGGAAAGATTCGTAATTGCAGCCTCCGCTCCGCCCGCAACCATCACATCTGCATCACCATTTCGAATCGTATGAAAGGCTTCCCCAATCGATGTATTTCCAATGGAACAAGCTGTTACCGGAGAGAGGGAAGGACCTTGAGCTCCGAATTTAATACTAATTTGCGCTGCAGCTGCATTGGAAATCATCATCGGTACTAAGTTAGGACTGACTCGATTAGGACCTCTTTGATTCAATGTATTTACATTATCGATAAGGGTGGTCAAACCGCCGATTCCTGATCCTACATAAACACCCATTCGCTCTTTATCTATTGAATCTAAGTCTAACTGTGAATTTGTTAAGGCTTCTTCTGCAGCAGCTAACGCAAACTGGCTAAATCGGTCCAATTTTTTTGCTTCTTTTGCTCCCCATCTTTCATCTGGATGAAAGTCAGTTACTACTCCAGCTATTCTTGTTTTGGAATTAGATACATCTAAATGGTCGATAGAAAGGATTCCCGATTCACCCTTTAAGAGGTTCTGCCAATATTCATCCACGTTATTTCCTAACGGTGAAATAATTCCCATTCCAGTGACAACAACTCTTTTCACGATTTTTCCCCCATTCCTTTTTTCTTTATTGTATCCTTTTCTTATCCTATTACAAGTTGTAGTTTATACTAGTATAAATAGTACTAGCTTAAAAAGGAGAATGGATATGAATAGAGATATAAGGCTAGAAGCACTCTCGGAATTTTTGAAAACAAAGCGCTCTAAGATACAGCCGCAAATGGTTGGACTCCCAGCTGGAACGAGAAGAAGAACAGCAGGACTCCGCCGTGAGGAAGTGGCACAATTAGCTGGAGTAAGCACTACCTGGTATACCTGGCTAGAGCAAGGTAGAGATATTAAAGTGTCTATCTCTGTTCTCGAAGCAGTAGCAGATGCGCTGCAATTAAATTCGGATGAGCGAAAATATGTATATGGATTAGCGTTTGAGGAGGGAAATTCTTTTTTTCCTAAAGAGGCGGAAGAAGACATGATGACTCCAGCCTTAGAAAGAATTTTAAAGGAACTTCGCTACTGTCCAACTATTATAACGGATCGCCGTTCTTTTATCGTCGGCTGGAATGAAGCCGCCAAGCAAGTATTCCTAGACTTTGAAAAAATCCCATCGGAAAAAAGAAATCTCATCGAATTGCTTTTTTCCAGAAAAGAACTAAGAGCATTGGCAGTTAATTGGGAGGACTTTGTAAAAGGATTTATTTCCATCTTTCGCACTTATTTAGGACAATATATGGCCGATGAGTGGTATCAAGAATTTATCGAAGACATGAAAAAGAACTATCCAGACTTTAATAGGATGTGGAATGAAAGTGAAGTAAGTTCTGCTCCTGAGGTATTAATTGAATTTCGCCATTCCAAGGCAGGAAAAATGATTTATAATTTAACCTCCTTACAAGTTCATGGCGCAAATGATTTAAGATGTAGTATTTATACGCCTGTTGATGGAACAGGGACGGAGGAGAAGATTAAGCATTTGATGAAATGAAAGAAGGGACACAGTCGATTTTTGTGTCCCCTTTCCTGTTTATTAAGAATTAGAAATAAGCTTTCTAACTCCATCCACTACAGGTGTTTCCGAACGGCCCAGCAATTTTTCAAAATCATTGCTTTCAATGTCTAAAGTACCTTCGCGAATATCCTTTTGAATTGCTACAAGCATAGGAACAACAAAATCTGGTATGCCAGCTTGTGTCATTATTTCTGCATATTTACTGTCATCTACATGTTGGACAGGTACTTCTTTTCCAATCACCTGGCTAACAGCAGCAGCGATCTCTTCTTGTGATAAAGGTTTGCCAGAAAGTTCATAAATCGTATTTTCGTGTCCTTCACCGGCTAGCACTTCTGCTGCAGCTTCTGCATAGTCCTGCTGTAGAGCCCAGCCGACCTTTCCGCTGCCAGCAGAGGTAACCCACGGTGCTCCACTTTGAACTCCTTGAATAGTAGAAAGCTCATTTTCTAGGTACCAGTTATTACGTAAGAAGGAATAAGGGATACCTGTTTTTTGAATAGCAATCTCTGTTGCTTTATGAACTTCAGCAAGGAAGTTAGTGCTTTCCTGTGCATTCACAATACTTGTATATGCGATAAAGGAAACACCAGCGTTTTTAGCAGCATCGACAGCATTATTGTGTTGGCGAATTCTAGTTTCTGTATCTCCATCTGCTGAAATAATTAATAGGCGATCGATTCCTTTGAAGGCTGCTGCCAAAGTTTCTGGCTGATCGAAATCTCCATGGCGAACATCTACGCCTTTTGCGCGTAAATCCTCTGCTTTTTCTGGATTGCGTACACTGACAGCAAGCTGATCAGCAGGTACTTTTGCTAATAAAACATTTACGATTTTAGATCCAAGTTTACCAGTAGCGCCTGTTACTAATAGTTTCATTTGAAATTCCCTCCAATTAATGTTTTTCTTTCATTATAACCCAACGACTTTAACAAGATGTGTTGTTGGATATCCAATATAGGTATATAGTATATTCATAGTAAAAAAAATGAAAGTAGTTATTTTTTTATAACATAGTCACATAAATAGTACCATTGGAAGGAGAGAGAAAATGGCACGTTTTTTTGTTCAAAATGAATCTGTCTCAATCGATGAGGAGGGTTTTTGTCCTGTAACTTATACACAAAATTTAACGGCGGGAAGATGGAAGATTATTATCTTATGGCATTTAAGTCAGGGGACAAAACGGTTTAATGAATTGCAAAGACTATTGCCTGGCATATCAAAAGGGATTTTAACAAGGCAGTTAAGAGAATTAGAAGCAGATCAAATGGTGCACAGAGAAGTTTATAAAGAAGTGCCTCCCAAAGTGGAATATTCCTTAACAGAAAAGGGAGTTAGCTTTATTCCTATTCTTGATTTAATGGGAGAGTGGGGGAAAAAGCATTTTAAGGAATAAAAATGGGGACAAATAATTGTCCCCATTAGCTTTACAATACTTTATTCAAGAAATCTTTTGTACGCTCATTTTGTGGGTTTCCAAAAATCTCTTGTGGTGTGCCCTCTTCCACGATATAGCCATTATCCATGAAGATTACGCGGTCTGCTACTTCTCTAGCGAAGCCCATCTCATGTGTAACAATTACCATCGTCATTCCTTCTTGAGCTAATTGCTTAATAACGTTTAATACTTCTCCGACCATTTCAGGATCAAGTGCACTTGTTGGCTCATCGAACAGCATAATATCAGGGTTCATCGCAAGGGCGCGTGCAATGGCAACCCTTTGCTTTTGACCGCCAGACAATTTAGAAGGATTTTCATTAGCTTTATCCTTTAAGCCGACACGGTCTAATAGTTGTAAGGCTTTTTCCTTTGCTTGCTGTGGCGTTGCTTTTTTCAAATCAACTGGAGCAAGGGTGATATTTTCCAAAACCGTTAGATGTGGGAAAAGATTGAAATGCTGAAACACCATTCCGATATTTTCTCTGATTTTGTTAATATCATTTTTTTTATCCGTTAATTTAAAGTCATTTACAACAACTTCGCCACTTGTAACTTCTTCTAACATATTTAAACAGCGAAGAAGGGTACTTTTTCCGGAGCCAGAAGGACCGATTAAACAAACAACTTCGCCCTCTGTTACCTGTAAATCAATCGATTTTAAAACTTCAAGATTACCATATGATTTTTTCAGATTCGTCACATTAAGCTTGGCCATTTTTAATCCTTCTTTCTAATCGATTTGATACTTTTGTTAGAATCATAATGACGATAAAGTACATAATTCCGACGATTAGCCACATTTGGAATGATTCTAAGTTTCTTGCAATAATAATTTTTCCGCTTTGTGTCAATTCGTTAATACCGATAATGGAAAGAATAGACGTATCTTTTAGTGTAATAACAAATTGGTTAATAAATGCTGGAATCATTAATTGGATAGCCTGTGGAAGCACTACCTTTCTCATTGCTTTTCCATAAGGAAGTCCTAAACTGCGCGCAGCCTCCATCTGCCCTTTATCAACGGATTGAATTCCTCCGCGAACAATTTCAGCCATATAAGCACCAGCGTTTAAACTTAATGTAATAAGACCGGCAGCAACTGCTGTAATTCGGAAGTCAAGAGCTGCTGGAATTCCGAAGTAAATAAAGAATGCTTGGACAATTAATGGTGTTCCTCGGAAAATATCAATGTATATACCAGCAATTGTTCGTAAAACTTTACTTTTTGCAATACGTAATAGTCCAAAGATAATTCCTAGTACAGTTGCAATTAATAGAGAAACGACTGTTAAGATAAGTGTCATTTTTAAACCAGATAATAAGCTTGGGAAGCTCTCTTTTAATAAACCAAAAAAGCCACTCTTAGCTTCTTCATCTGATCCAGTTTCTAAGTATTTATCTAATATTTCTTGATATTCTCCAGATGCCTTTAGATTGGCTAATCCAGTGTTGAACATTTCAAGAAGCTCTGTATTTTGTCCTTTGGAAACAGCGAATCCATAAGAGGCTCCTGCTTCTTTATCTGTTACACTTTTTAAGCCATTTCCTTGCTTGATTCCATATGCTAATACTGGATAATCATCAAATACAGCCACGGAATTTCCAGTTCTTACTTCCTCGTACATATTAGCAGAATCATCGAATGTTACGATGGAAAAACCATATTTGTCTTTGATGCTTTCTGCAAAGCTTGCACCCTCTGTTCCTGTTTTAACAGCAACCTTTTGACCTTTCAAGTCTTTATAGGAGGAGACTTTATCATTATCGCTGTCGACGGCCATAATGATACCAGAATCAAAATAGGGTTCCGAGAAATCAAATTTCATTTGTCGTTCTTCTGTTATGCTCATCCCGGCAATAACAGCATCCACTTGTTTTGATTCAAGTGCTTGAACAGCTGCGTTAAATCCAAGTGGCTTCATTTCATATTTGAAACCTTGATCTTTCGCAATAGCAGCCATTAAATCCATATCGATTCCGACGAAGTCGCCATTTACATCCTGAAATTCAAATGGTGCAAATGTAATATCTGTTGCAATCTGATATACTTTCTCCTTTGCTTCTGCTTTTGATATAGGAGAAATAATATTCAGCATAGTTAAGATAACTACGAAGAATAAAACTAATTTAGACATCCTTTTCTTTTCTTTCATTCGTGCAACTCCTTTTCGTTTTTCTTAAGGTTATAAAGTTCTGGTATAACATGTTAGATTACCTAACAAAACATAATTAAAATAATACTAAACAATTTTGATCTTGTACAGATAGGAATATTAAGAGAAAATTTACCAATTATTTTTAAGACGCTGGATTCCTTAAGGGCAAGTATGTTATACTACAGTTACTTATAACGAAAGGGATGATGGGTGAACGATGAAGAACTAATCTTATTTTTCCAAAATTTGAATGAAATACATTTCAAATGGAACAAAAAATAGGATTAGTCTGCCCATTTCCATAAATCGCTTTTTCAAGCATATCTCTAATGGTATGTGCACAATGATTGGTCGATATGCACGCTTTTTGTATATCGGTTATGTATGGTGTGAATGAGCAAATAATTAGGTACGGCTAATCCTTCCAGAGAAAATTTGGGAGGATTTTTTTCTCCCTTCTGAAAGGGATTGATAATATGAAAGAACTCTTAAAGTTAATCAATATCGGATATGAAGTGCTCGATACAACTATTTTTACAAATATAAATGCAAGTGTACAGCAAGGAGAAGTTATTGGGATTATTGGCAAAAATGGTGCAGGCAAATCGACTTTACTGCAGTTAATAAATAAAGAAATTGTCCCTACAGATGGACATATTAAGTGGGTAAAGGAAGACTTATCGGTTAAAATGGTTGAACAGGAGACCGAAAATTATGACTTAGAGAAAGAAACTTTTTTGGAATCGAAGCTATTAGAGAAATGGCAGGTGCCGACAAAGGACTTCCGAGTAATGAGTGGCGGGGAAAAATTAAAAGCACGTCTTGGTAAAGGCTTTGCCCATGATGCTGATTTATTGCTATTAGATGAACCAACCAACCACTTAGATGAACAAAGTATGGCACTGCTTCATGAACTAATAACAGCATATAAAGGAACCATTATTATCGTTTCTCATGACCGCTATTTCTTGGATAAAGTTACGACGAAAATCTGGTCGCTTGAAAATAAACAGCTTATCGAACATAAAGGGAATTATACAAGCTATATGGAGGCACGCGAGCAAAAGAGATTAACCCAGCAGCGGGAGTATGATAAACAGCAGAAGAAGATTAAACAAGTGGAAGGACAAATGAAGGAGCTCACCTCTTGGTCTCAGAAAGCACATGCCCAATCAACAAAACAAGAATTCCCAAAAGAATATTATCGCACAAAGGCCAAACGAATGGATGCTCAAGTCAAATCAAAGCAAAAACGTTTAGAAAAAGAGCTGGAAAAAAATAAAGTGGAACGTTTAGACGAAGAGTATACGGTAGCTTTTTCGATTGAAGCGAATAAAAAGAAGGGGAAACGCTTTTTGGAAATTAAAGATTTATCCAAAGCATTTGACTCTAAAATGTTGTTTGAAAAGGTGAATATAACGATTCAGCATGGGGAAAAGGTTGCGATTATGGGATCTAATGGAAGTGGGAAAACAACCTTATTAAACATTATTTTAGGAAAAGAAAAGGCCAATGGAGAAGTCTGGATTTCACCGACAGCCACTATCGGCTATCTAACACAGGAAGTATTCGATCTTCCTTTAGAGGAAACACCAGAACAGCTATTCTTTAAAGAAACATTTAAAGAAAGAGGAAAAGTACAAACACTGATGAAACATTTAGGGTTTATGGCGTCTCAATGGAAGGAACCAATAAAAAGTATGAGCATGGGAGAACGGGTAAAATGCAAATTAATGGCTTATATTTTAGAAGAAAAAGATGTGCTCATACTCGATGAACCAACCAACCATCTTGATTTACCTTCCCGAGAGCAATTAGAAAAAACGCTATCCCAGTATAATGGAACACTTATTATTGTTTCCCATGACCGTTATTTCCTAGAGCAAACAACGTCAAGTAAGCTAATCATAGGTAATGGAACGGTTCAAAGGCAATGGACAGAGTCTCCAAAACGGGATAGAGATAATAAAGAAGAATTACGGCTAAAACTGGAGACAGAAAGACAAGAAGTGTTAGGAAAATTAAGCTTTATGACACCAAAGGATAAGGAATATGCGGAATTAGATAGAAAGTTTCTGGAATTAACGAAGCAAATGAAGGAGCTATAGGGGGTTATTCCCCTTTTAATTTGTAAAATAATTAATTATTCCAGCTATTGCTAATGAGACTACACCAATTAGAAAGGCTATCATGGATATTTTTATGTTTAATGCGCGATCTTCTTTTGTTTCTGTGAAATGGTGGTTTCTGTGCTGCCTGCCATCTGGCCACGCTCCGATCATTGTCACCGCGATGAAGATCGAGATGATACCGATGATGAAAAAAAACACAAACATAGATATTCCTCCTTTTTAAACAAGAAGTAATTTTCTTGTTTAAAATATACGTTTGATCCAACTTGAAAGTTACAGAAATATAAGATTATTTATGCTTTAATAAGAAGAAAGAGGAGGAACAGACATGAGAATACCTGCTAAGCTACAAAAGGGCGATGAAATTAGAGTAATTGCCCCTAGTCGAAGTGCAGCAATTTTATCAGAAGAGGGAATAGAGCAAGCAAAGAAAAGATTAGAGAATCTTGGCTTTGTTGTGACGTTTGGGAAGCATATTTTTGAATCTGACTTACAATTCTCCTCCACGATTGAGCATCGGGTGGAGGATATTCATGATGCTTTTCGGGATCAAAATGTAAAAGGAATATTAACGGTCATTGGCGGATTTAACAGCAATGAGCTGTTGCCTTATTTAGATTTTGATTTAATAAAAGCTAACCCTAAGATGCTTTGTGGGTATAGTGATATAACCGCTTTAGCAACTGCGATTACAACCAAGGCTGATTTTATTACCTATTCTGGTCCACACTTTTCTAGCTTCCAAATGGAAAAGCTACAGGAATACCAAACAGAATATTTCCGGAAATGCTTGATGGAAACTAGTGCGTTTATCATAGAGCCTTCTGATGTGTGGACAGATGATGCGTGGTATTTGGATCAAGAAAATCGCCAATATGAACCTGGAGGCTGGAGGGTATACCAAGAGGGAAGTGCAAAAGGGCAATTGTTTGGTGGTAATCTATGTACCTTAAATTTACTGCAGGGAACAGAATATATGCCTAATCTTAAAGATGGCATTCTATTTGTAGAAGATGATGAATTAACCATTCCAGAAACATTCGCAAGAGATTTAACCTCTTTGTTGCAGACAGCAGGAATAATTAAAGCATTAGTAATTGGGAGATTTCAGCGAGCTTCGAAAATGACAGAAGAGCAGCTTTTGTTTATTTTAGATAAACATCCTCTTTTGCAGCAAATCCCTGTATTATATGATGTGGATTTTGGTCATATCCAACCATTCTTTACTTTTCCCATTGGGGGAGAAGTAGAGATTGATACAAAGAACTATGGAATTAAAATGACTACTTTTTAAATGGTTCAGTGGAGGAATAGACTTGGAGCTTAAAGAAAAGATAAAAAATCTGCCCGCATCTCCAGGGGTATATTTGATGAAGGATTCCTCTGGACAAATCATTTACGTTGGCAAATCCAAAAGATTAAAAAATAGAGTTTCTTCTTATTTTCAGCATTCGAAAAATCGGATTGGTAAAATAGAAAAATTAGTGAAGCATATAAAGGATTTTGACTTTATTGTCACAGACACGGAGTTTGAGGCATTAATGCTGGAATGTAAGTTAATAAAAGAGATCCAGCCCATGTACAATCGGATGATGAAAGCGACAAAGGCATACAACTACATCATATTCCGATACCAGAAGGGCAGCTACCGTATGGAGATTGTAAATGAATTGGAGAAGGAAGATATTCATTATTATTTTGGTCCTTTCACTAGTAAAAGAACAGTAGAAAATGCGATAAAAGGAATCAAATCATTTTATAAAATAGATTGTTCCAATACGACAAACAGTACTAGTCCCTGTCTCAATTATACAATCGGAAAGTGTATAGGGATTTGCTTCAATCCAATAGCTGAAGAAACGTATCAACAAATTATCCATCGTCTTATCTCTTTATTTAAAAAACAGGATACTAGAATACTAGAAGAGATGTCCGCTGAAATGAATGAAGCTTCTAGTAATTTTGAGTTTGAGAAAGCAGCGGAAATAAGAGATACCATTGCCAAAATAAAGACGATTCTGCAAACAGAAACAGTAATAAATATTATGGTAGATAATCGTCTTTTTCTAGCAGTCGAGTACTTAGATAATGGCCGGATAAAGCTATTTCTGATTAGACGAAATCAAATTTTATACCGGCAAATATATGAAGCAAATCATTTTGATATGCAAGTGGTGAAGAGGCAGATTTGCACATATCTTTCAAGAAAGAATCTGTTTATTGGCACTTTAGATAAAGCAGAAATAGACGAAGCTTATATTATTTACAACTATTTAAACAGCGGCAATTGTCAGTATGTTGTCATAGAGGGCGAATGGCAGGGAAATAGAGAATGTGGTAATTTGGAAAACAATCTCAGGAAAATCATTCCCTTTCATTAATAAGAAATTTTTCAGGAAATACAGATAAAAATGCAGTGACATCCTAAAATAGAGGAGAAATCAATATGCTGTCAAAAGAACAAATTGCTGAAATTAGAGAGCTTAAGGATATTTGTGAGAAAGAAGAAGGTTTTGAGTTAAAGCTTAACTTTGATATGCTCGAAAATCGAAATGGAGAAAAGAAAGAGGACTTTTTTTATTATGTAGACGGCAAACTAGTTGGCTTTTTAGGGAGCTACTATTTTGGCAAAAAAGTTGAGTTGTGTGGTATGGTTCATCCACATTTTCGCCGGAACGGGATTTTTACAGCTTTGCTGGAAGAAGGCTTAGAAACAGCAAGACAGAGAGAAGCTACGAGTATATTATTGAATGCTCCTGCTGCATCGCAGAGTGCAAAAGTATTTCTAGAGAAGCTACCATGTTCCTATGCCTTTTCGGAACATCAAATGAAATGGCATAAGGAAGATTTAATAGAGGATGCTGCGATTTCTTTAAGACCATATGATTATGATCAGGATAAAGAAATAGAAATAGAGCTTGATGTTTTAGGCTTTGGTATAGCTGAGGAGGATGCTCGAGATTACGTTAACACCATAACGGAGCAGGCTGGTGATAAACGCATGATTATTGAGGTAGATGGAAAAACAGCGGGGAAAATCAGAGTTTCTGAAACCGATGGAGAAGCATGGATTTACGGGTTCGTTGTTGTTCCAGAGCTTCGCGGAAAAGGAATTGGCAGAAGGGCATTATCCAAAGTGGTAAAAATGGAAAAGGAAAAAGGCCTTTCTATCTTTTTAGAAGTAGAAGCAAAAAATGCTCGAGCGCTTAAACTTTATGAGTCTTGTGGATTTCGAAGCTATCATTCTCAGGACTATTATGAATATAAATAACTCTTTTGACAGAAGGTATCTAAATGTAGTCATTAAGATACCTTCTATCCTTATATCAAAGGAAGAGCAGTAATACATGTATTATCATCCTTAAAAGTAGCGAGATCCGATTTGGCTGTTTTGCCATTATAGGAGATGGTTAATTTTAAATCTTTATTGCGTGGAAGCCATAAATCGATAAACCCGTTTTGCTGAGAAGTTATAAGTTCATCTACATAAACATTCCCCACGTCATCTTCAATAAGTACCGCGAATTCCTTATTTGCCAATTCCCCGCGGCACCCTGTTAAATTATGGATAGCACAAGGGTGAGTATCTACTAAGTAAGGAGCAACAGAAACAAAAAATTCCTCCTTGGGCAAGCGATAGAGATGCTCTTCGTTGTCGAGAGTATTCACTGTTAATGTATCAGAGGTAATGGAAGCGGCAGCTGTTGACTTCTTCCCGGAACTAAAATCTTGAACAAGTTGTTTGAGATCGCTATCGTCCATTTTTTCATAGCGGTTATTTTGGGTAATAATTAAAAGAATCGTTACAGCAAATAGTATGGTAATAAATATCGGAATGATAAGTTTAGTTTTTTTCATATTAATCGCATTCTCCCTTTCAAGTTTGACTGCTTATGTATAAAGATAACAAAAAAGAGCAAAAAATTATGAAAGAAAAATGGAGATTTTGTGAATTTTTTTTATTTAATCGATTTCTTTTTCATTTTTCAGAAGTTTGGTAAAAATTGTGAGAAAAGTCCTTTCTTTCTCTTGTGTATCTGTCTATTTTCCTATAAAATTTGTAATAGAAACTAAAAAAAGGAAATAGAGTATTTCATTATTTAAATATAATAAAATGATAAAGGCAAATTCATCGAAAGGTGAAGACGCAAAGCTATAGGGACTAAGATCGTGGAGATTAAGTCAGCCAGTTACCGATTTATCTTGATAAAGAAGGGCTAATCGGTCGAAGATTAGCTTTTTTCTATTATTTGGATAGCTGTAATATGTCGATGATAGTCTCACTAATGGTAAGGTGAGGAGAAAAATGGGGATATTATATTTTTGCTGCGGAGTAATGATAGGTATTTTCTTTTGGAAAAAAAATGATAAGCGTAAATATAATAAGTGGAAAGCGAAAGTAGAAAAAGAAGACATTATGTTTCGACTAGTGGAAAGCTCAAAGGACATCGTTTATCGATATGAAGTGAAACCGCAAATGAGACATTCGTATATTAGTCCTTCCGCCGATGCTGTATTAGGAGATGGCATGGTCAAGGAATTTTATCGGAATCCGTATGCCCCTTTAGAAATGATTTATCCCGATGATTATCACATTATGTACAAAAAACTTCATGGTGCAATTGATTATAGTCAGCCATTGGTTCAACGAATGAGATGTTCAGACGGTTCTTATAAATGGTTTGAGGAATATGCGACGCCTATTTATGAGCATGGAGAGCTTGTAGCGATTCATGGAATCATTCGTAATATCGACGAGAAAGTAAGACTACGAGAGAATTTAGAGCATCAGCTGATCCATGATGCATTGACAGAAGTATATAATCGCTTTTACTTTGAACAAAAGATGGAAGAATTTGATACGAAAATAGATGAAGTAATTGCCATTATCCTATGTGATTTAGATGAACTAAAACAAGTTAATGATAAGTACGGTCATAAACAAGGCGATGATTTAATTAAAGCAGCTGGAAAATTATTAAATACTTTTTCTTCTCCTTATATTACGGTCTCGAGAATCGGCGGGGATGAATTTGTCTTGTTAATTCAAGGAATGCAGCAAGAAGAAATAGAAGAGTTATATAAGAGGATGACGATGGGATTAAGCGATAAGGGAAAATGCGTAGAAGAAAACATGGTGAGAATGTCGATTGGCTACGCATTTGGTCAAAGCTCTCTTGGAAGAATGACAGCCTTATTTACAGAAGCAGATAATCATATGTATCAAAATAAAGTTCAGAAGAAAAAGAAAAATCAAAATAAAGTATTGGCAGAATAACTTGTTTTGCAGCACAGGGAAGACAGCTTTCAACTAAAGGAAGCTGTTTTCTTTATATAGAATTGTTTTTTGCAAAGTGTTATTGCATGTTCTTCACGGTGAAAAGGGTATAATAGAAATATCAAAAAGGAATGGAAGGGAGCTAATATGAGTAATAAAGAGACAAAAACAGATGTTGGCTGGAATTTTGATAATAGTTATGCTCGTCTTCCCGAAACATTTTATTCTAAGATGACAGTAAATCCAGTCAGTTCCCCAAGTTTAGTGAAGCTTAATGAGGATTTGGCTAAGACACTTGGATTAAATGGGGAGCAATTGCAGCGCCCTGAGATAATACAAGTATTAAGCGGGAATGAGGTTCCAGAAGGAGGCTTTCCTCTTGCGCAAGCATATGCAGGCCATCAATTTGGCCACCCGACCATGCTAGGCGATGGAAGGGCGATGTTAATTGGAGAGCAGATTACCCCATCAGGCGAACGATTCGATATCCAATTAAAAGGCTCTGGCCGAACTCCCTATTCGCGCGGTGGCGACGGAAGAGCAGCGCTTAAGCCGATGCTAAGGGAGTATATCATTAGTGAAGCGATGCATGGACTAGGGATTCCGACTACTAGAAGCTTAGCGGTTGTTGATACAGGTGAGAAGATTGTCCGGGAAACGAGTTTGCCAGGAGCGATTTTAACAAGAGTGGCAGCAAGCCATCTTCGCGTAGGAACATTTCAATATGCAGCTGCTCTTGAGTCAAAGCAGGATCTTAAAGCACTTGCGGATTATGCTATGGAACGGCATTTCCCAACAATTAAGAAAGATGGGAATCCGTATGTTGAAATGTTTAGAGAAGTAATGAAGCGGCAGGCTGCATTAATTGCTAAATGGCAATTAGTTGGTTTTATCCATGGTGTTATGAACACAGATAATATGACGATTAGTGGCGAGACGATTGACTATGGACCATGTGCGTTTATGGATAGCTTCCATTTAGATACTGTTTTTAGCTCGATTGATGTTCAAGGTCGGTATGCCTATGGAAATCAGCCGAAAATAGCGGGATGGAATCTGGCTAGGTTTGCAGAAAGCCTGTTGCCATTATTCCATGATGATACGGAAAAAGCAGTGGAACTTGCGCAAGCACAATTAGATCAATTTAATCCTTTATATCAGCAGCATTGGCTTGATGGAATGAGAGGAAAATTAGGATTAGTGGCAGCGGAAGAAGAAAAAGATGCTAAGCTAATAGAGAAGCTCCTTGGCATTATGCAAAATAATCGGGCGGACTATACAGATACTTTCCGTGCTTTAACGATAGGGGAAGTAGAACGAATAGAACTAAATAAAAATCAAGCATTTAGCGAATGGCATAAAGCTTGGAAGGAAAGAATTGCAGGACAAGAAGGGGGAGAAGTGGCTGCTCGTGAACGAATGAAAAAACATAATCCGGTCGTAATCCCTCGCAATCATCGTGTCGAAGCAGCACTTGATGCTGCAGAAGGCGGAGATTTAAGTGTAATGGAGGAATTATTACAAATGCTATCTAACCCGTATGCATATACACAAGCACAAATGGAGTACGGCATAGCTCCAGTGAAGATTAACCCTGCTTATAAAACGTATTGCGGAACATGATGATTTTAATAGGGCATAGATAACAATCGAAGGTTCCTTGTTTCTTTTTAGAAACGAGGAACTTTTTTTATTATTTTCGAGTAAATGTTTACATCTCTGTCATCTATAAACAAAGTGTGAAAATGAAACTTTTTAAACGTTCAATCAGTATATGTATATAACGGAAATTTTTCACGGCAGCAGAGCAGCGAGTGGATAAATAAGGTATGATTAGTATAAGAAGAGATAAAAATTGAGGTGATTTACTTGATCCTTCATTATAAATGCCCAAATTGTGGGGGAGATATGAGCTTTAATGCAGATACAGGCAGTTTATCTTGCCCTAGCTGTGGAAATGAAGAGAATATTGAGAGCTATCCAGAAAATTTAATGACCGCTTCTTTTGAAGAGAATGAGGTGAAGGAATACCATTGTGACAACTGCGGGGCAGTATTACTAACAGAAGCAGACACAACGGCAACAAATTGTAGCTTTTGCGGTGCAGGCGTTGTTATTGCTGACCGCTTGGCAGGAGCGCTTGCTCCTAAGAAAGTGATCCCTTTTACAATCAGTAAAGAAGAAGCTATGGCGGCTTTTCAAAAATGGTGCAGAAAGGGACTATTGACTCCAAAGGGATTTATGAATGCAGACAGGATAAAAAGTATTACTGGTATGTATGTACCATTCTGGCTTTATGATTTAAACAGTGATGTTGATGTAACTGCCCTTTGCACAAAGGTCCGGACGTATACAAGCGGTGATTATATCTATACGGAAACGAAGTATTATGAAGCATATCGAAAGATAAATTTAGATTATACGAAAATTCCAGTTGATGCTTCTGAAAAAATGAAAGATGAATTAATGGATAAATTGGAACCTTTTCCATATGAGCAGTTAAAAGATTTTAAAACACCTTATCTAGCTGGCTTTATTTCTGAAAAATATAATTATACGGATGCGGAATTATTGCCGCGAGCCAAAGATAAAGTGAGTGATTACATTGATTCCTTTGTACACTCTACTTTTATAGGGTATCATACGATAAATTATCGGGATAGAAATATTGATACAAAAGCGGTCCGGAGTGATTATGTCTTGCTACCTGTATGGATGGTCAGTTACGATTACGAAAGCCAAGAGCATATTTTTGCGATGAATGGGCATACAGGAAAAGTAGTCGGGAAACCGCCGATTAGTAAAGGCAAGGTAGCGCTATGGTTTAGCGGAATTGCTTGCGGCACATTCCTTGCATTAAAAGGTATCTCCTTCTTAATGGGTGGTGGTTTCTTTTGAGAAAAATTTTAAGGAACTATAGTAGTTTACTATTTATTGCCTTGGCAATATTTACTCTGTTTTCAGGCAGTGCTGTAAGTGCAGCTTCAGAAAATCAAACGGAATATATCTTTGATGATGCCCAGCTTTTAACAGATTCTGAAAAAACAGAACTGGAAAGCTTAGCAGAGGAATTAGGCGAAGAAACCGAAACTGCCTTATTGATTCTTACGCTAGATGGTACAGATGGAAAAGATATCGAACAATATGTAGACGATTATTATGATGAAGAAGCACCAGGCTATGACCAGCCTCATGGAAATACAGCCATCTTAGCCATTGATATGGAAGAAAGAGATATCTATTTAGCAGGTTTTAAAAGAGCGGAAGATGCATTGGATAACGCGACAATTGATTATATCCGTGAAGAGATAACACCAGCTTTATCAGATGGTGAATATTTTGAAGCTTTCTCCACTTTTATGCATGAATCGGCTTATTATTTAGTGGATGACCCGGCTAATTTAGAAGATGATTATGATTATAGCGGCATAGATGAGGCTCGAAATGAATATAACGAGGAAAATAATGCAAGTGGAATGCCAGCATTTTTCTTCCATTGGGGCTTTCAGCTAATTGCCTCGCTCGTGATTGCAGGGATCATCGTGAGTATAATGGTTTTCCAATCTGGAGGAAAAGTAACCGTGAATGGCAATACGTATATGGATAACTCGAAGATTATAAATAGACATGATCGCTTTATTCGAAAAACAGTAACAAAACAAAGAAAGCCACAAAACAACTCAGGTGGCGGTGGCGGGATCACTGGCGGTGGTCACTCCCATAGTGGAAGCAGAGGAAAATTCTAAACAAATATTTACTTATTGAAAGGGGTTAAAAAAGGATGTCATTTTTTCGTAATCAATTTGCCAATGTAGTGGAATGGGAAGAATTTCGTGAAGATATGATTTTTTATAAATGGAAAAATCGTGAAATTAAAAAGGGAAGTAAATTAATTATTCGCCCAGGACAGGATGCTATCTTCTTAAATAATGGCAATATAGAAGGAGCTTTTCAAGAGGAGGGTGAGTATGATATTGAATCGCAAATTGTTCCATTTCTGTCCACTTTAAAAGGCTTTAAGTTCGGATTCAATAGTGGAATGCGAGTTGAAGTACTATTCGTCAATACTAAGGAATTTACAGTTAAATGGGGCACGAAAAATGCAATAAATATACCAGCTGCTGGGCTTCCTGGTGGAATGCCAATAAGAGCAAACGGAACCTTTCAATTTAAAGTAAAGGACTATATCGCGCTGATCGATAAAATTGCTGGGATTAAAAATCAATATTTAGTAGAAGATGTAAAAATTCGCATTATCTCTGTGCTGGATCAATTATTAATGAAGTGGATAGTCACAGCAGGTAAGGATATGTTCAATCTCCAAGCAAACTCCTTTGAAATTGCCAAAGGCATTCAAGAAGATTTAAATAGCCAGATGATGGAAAGCGGGCTTGCGATAACAGGCTTCCAGATTATGAGCTTCAGCTATCCGAAAGAAGTACAGGAAATGATTAATAAAAATGCCTCACACGGAATGGTTGGCAATATAGATAAGTACCAGCAAATCTCGATGATTGATGGCATGGCTAATGGGAAAATGTCAGGCGGGGGTGCAGCGTCTGATATGGCTGGCATGATGATGGGAATGAATATGGCTAATCAAATGATGGATAAAATGAATAAGCAAAATCAAAGCCAGGGGCAAAATCAGCAGCAAGCGCCGGCTCAACAACCAACACCAGAAGCAGCATCCCAGAATCAAGAGAAAAAACGGCCCAATTTTTGTCCGAATTGTGGAACGAAAACAGGGGAAGGCAATTTCTGCTCCAATTGTGGCCATAAATTAGTATAAAAGAGACGCAAAACGGTTTTCCATAGAGGGAAACCGTTTTGTTTTTGGGTTTATAGGTTGTTATTTTACAAACACAAAAAGCATTTTATTGACATTATATAGAAGGTGAGGTAAATTAGTTAGTATTCTAAGTAATTGAAAAGGAAGGAATGAACATGAAGGAGAGGGAGTTTGAAGTAAATTTTCAATATCTTATTCGCACCATTAATCATAAAATTAAGCTAAGTGGTGATAAAAGGTTGGAAGCGCATGGGATTACATTAGAACAGGCTCGTACTATGGGTTTCATTGATGCGCATGAGGAACAGGGGATTACGCATAAGGATTTAGAATCAAGGTTTAATCGAAAGGGTTCCTCCATCAGTAGTATCATTCATAATTTGGAAAAAAAAGATTTTATAAAACGTACAATTGATCCAAAGGATGAGCGTAGAAAGTTATTGTCTCTTTCAGAGAAAGGGAAAAAAATCGTAGGTGATTTTGAAGCTTTTTTTGCAAATGCTGAGAATATGCTGGTAGAGGGTTTTAGTGAAGAAGAGAAAAAACAGCTATTTCATTTTTTAGAACGAATGAATGTAAATGTAGACAAACAACTTTAGCAAAGTGATATCTTACAGGGGATATCACCGTATATAGTTAGAGTTCTAAGTAAATAAAAAACTAAATTGTTTTTCCTTTTCAATACATTTAGATTAAGTACGGTTCAACGAATGAGGTCTGTTTATTACAAATAAATAGTTAGATTTCTAACTAAATAAAAAAGAAAGTAGTGGGAATATGGAAAAAGAAAATCTTTATTATTTTGAAAAAGCACCAATTGCTAAAGCGGTTGCCCATTTTGCTATCCCAATGATGCTTGGTATGTCAATGACAGTAGTTTATTCGATTTTAAATGCTTATTTTATTGGCTTTTTACAGGACACTGCGATGCTTACAGCTATTACACTAGCACTTCCAGTCTTTGCTCTAATCATGGCTTTTGGAAATTTAATAGGAATGGGAGGAGGTACCTATATATCAAGGCTTCTTGGTGAAAAAAATTATTATAGAGTAAAACAAGTATCTTCGTTTTCTATTTACAGTTCTATTTTATTAGGTTTATTAATCATTATAGCTACACTTCCATTTATAGATTCGATTGTTTCATTATTGGGTAGTAGCCTCCATTCCTTTGATTTTACAAAACAATACGTAATGATGTTAATTATTGGTTCACCGTTTATTATTTTATTTTTTACTATGGAACAATTAGTTCGATCAGAAGGTGCGGCAAATGTTTCCATGATTGGAATGATACTTAGTGTAGCCATAAATATTGTGCTGGATTTATTGTTTATTTTTGTTTTAAAGCTAGGAATTATGGGGGTCGCAGCAGCAACCATTCTCTCAAATATTATGGCTTGTATTTATTTTAGTTATTATATGGGAAAAAAGAGCAAATTCCTTACCTTATCTTTTCGGGATTTTTCATTCGAAAAAACTATCCTTAAGCATATTTTAACGATTGGGGTTCCGGTATTTTTGATGAATGTTTTTATGGGAGTTACAGCCCTCTTCTTTAATCACTTTATGATGATATATGGAGATAAAGCTGTTGCTGCTTATGGAATTTCCTCAAGATTACAACAGTTTCCAGAGTTTTTCATCATGGGAGTTTGTGAGGGTGTAGTGCCGTTAATAGCTTATTCCTTTACAGCAGATAGAAAGCGGATGAAAAAAGTTGTGTCGTTTACGAGTAAGCTTATACTAGGAATGGCCGTTCTTTTCGGATTAATCATCTTTTTTGCATCCAGCAACCTTATCGGTTTATTTACTAATGATATCGCATTAATTACTGTAGGAAGCTATATCTTAAAAGTAACGTTCTTATCTATGTTTTTATCTGGATTTACGTTTTTAATTATTGGGATGTTTCAGGCGACTGGTCAGGGAACTGCTGCCTTTGTTATGGCCTTTGTGCAAGGATTGGTGTTAATTCCTATTTTGTTTTTTGCTAATTTCACTTTTGGTTTTCATGGTGTCGTTTGGTCCCTGTTTTTAGCAGATAGTATTACATTCATAGTAGCCGCAGCAATACTATATGTATTAAGAAATAAATTAAATAGTCCTTCTGTGGAAGAGTTGCTGCAGGGAGAATAATACGCCAAAATAATGGATTCTTACTTTGATAAACAAAAATGCAATATTGCTGTAATAGGGGAAGGGGAAGAAATACTACCTGTATTCTCAGCAATATTGCAGAGATAGTGTCTATTTATGTAAGCTATAAGGAGAACGAGAGAAATTTAATCTTTATCGGTTTACAATCAATAAATTATAAAGTAGTATGTAAGAGGTTTAAAGATTACAAGCAAGGAGTTGAATTTTTATGAGTACTCGAAAGTGTATGGAACCTGAACCAGAACCCACGGCCATGAAAGAGGAAGTCATATATAGCCCTTCCTTTAGAAGTTTGAATACTGATAAAGATTCAACTTTATTTGGCAGAGAATGTTGACTTCCTCTACAACAAGAGGAGGTAAAAGCATGAGAAAAATTTATATTTCAAATGAAGATGGAATGTTGCAGGAAACAGATAAAATAGTCAATGGCTGCTGGATCAATTTAATAGCACCAACAGAGCATGAGATAACAGAAATTGCAACAGGTTTAGATATTCCATTAGCGTTTATGAAAGATCCATTGGATGAAGAAGAGCGTTCAAGAATTGAAAAAGATGGGGAGAATATATTGATCATTGTCAATCTTCCGCTCGTTTCGTTTGATGAAAAAAAGACACAAATTTATGACACCATTCCATTAGGAATGATTATTTCCAAGAATTGCTTTATTACTGTCTGCTTAAAGGATAATCCTATTTTTCAACAATTTTCTGAAGGGAGAATGAAGAGCTTTTTTACGTACAAAAAAACTCGTTTTTCCTTGCAAATACTGTATAGTATGGCGACAGCTTATTTAAAATATTTAAAGCAAATCAGCAAGAAGACAGATAGCATTGAAAAAGAACTACAGCAGTCCATGAAAAATAAAGAGCTTTTCTCTTTGCTTAACATCGAAAAAAGTTTAGTGTACTTTACGACTTCTTTAAAATCGAATAATATTGTTATGCAAAAAATGCTCAAAAGTAATTATTTGAAAATGTATGAAGATGATCAAGAATTGCTAGAGGATGTTATCATAGAGAATCAGCAAGCAATTGAGATGGCTGAAACCCATATGTCGATTTTAAGTGGGATGATGGATGCCTTTGCTTCGGTTATTTCCAATAATGTTAATATGGTCATGAAGTTTCTCACATCCTTCACGATTATTTTATCCTTACCAACAATGGTTGCGAGCTTTTACGGAATGAATGTGCATATTCCATTTCAGGATATGTCCTATTCTTTCACCATTGCAATTATGATTTCCTTCCTATTATCAGGAATAACCGCTCTAGTCTTTTGGAAAAAGAAGTTCTTTTGACAATGTACAGCTCCTCCCTATGATAGGGAGGAGCTTCTTTAATAAAACGAACGAAATTCTTTCGGTGTAAACCCCGTTTCCTTTTTAAAGGTGGCAACAAAATGACTGGTGTCATTGAAGCCAGTTAAGAACGTAATGTCCTTGATTTTTATATCTCTATTGGTAACTAAGATTTCTTTTGCCTTTTTTATTCTGTATGCAAGGACATATTGATAGACAGAAACACCGACAAAGCGTCGAAAAAGCTTATTCAAATATTGTGGGGAGATATAGAGTCTCTTTGCGATATCGGCAATATCACATTTCTCTACATAGTTTGTTTCAATCCATTGGATACTTGGCCAAATATATTGCTGATATAAATCATTGGTATGGACGGTTCTATGTAAGCCATGGTCTCGTATATTTAATAAGAAGGTATACACATCAATGGAAAGCTGCTGCTGCTGGCTATTTTGGTTTTCGTTTTTTATACGGGACAACATTCTTCTCGTCCAATCACTGTAAGAAAAATCTGGGCAATCGTTGGCAAGATAGTAGGGAGCAGCTCCAAGGATATCTGCTATATTTGGCGAAAAACTACCGTTAATCGTTAAAAAATTTGTTTGCCAGCCAGTGGCGGAAATAGCCTCATAGTAATGTGAAACAAATGGTGCAATCAGAATTCCTTCTGAAGGTCTTAAGCGGATTTTTTCATTTTCAATAGTGACCTCCCCTAACCCCTTTTCCGTTTGTAACCAATGGTAATACGGATAGCCATCCGCTCGCATAATCATTTCTTGCTCCCACTGATAGCCGATGCTTTCGATGGAAAAGGGGTTAGAACCATCTAATAAATTAAAATGTACTTCCATTTATGTATCCCCTTACATTAGTTTCATATTTTTATATAAACTAGTTACTCTTATTATACTTTTTCTTTATTTGCCTATCTATAATGAATGTATAAAAAAAGGTGGAGGGATGAAGATGGCGAAAAAAGTCTTTAACCGTATTTTATATGGAGGAGATTATAATCCGAATCAATGGCCAAAAGATATTTGGGAAGAGGATATGCGGATATTTAAAAAGGCGGGTATTAATTCAGCGACGATTAATGTTTTTTCATGGGCAAAAATTCAACCTTCTGAAGATGAATACTACTTTGAGGAGCTAGATGACATAGTTGAAATGCTGAGCAAGGATAAATATGACATCATCCTGGCTACGTCGACAGCTTCGTTACCAGCATGGATGGTAAAAAAATATCCTGAAGTAGCTCGAACAGATTATGAGGGCAGACACCATAAATTTGGACAGAGACATAATGCCTGCCCAAATAGTCTCGTTTACCAAAAGTATGCAAGTAAACTAGCGGGGAAATTAGCAGAAAGATACGGAGATAATCCATATGTTACTTGTTGGCATATTAACAATGAATATGGCGGCGAGTGTTACTGTGAAAACTGTGAAAAGGCATTTCGAGTGTGGCTGAAAAAACGATATCAAACGATTGAAGCATTGAACCAAGCATGGAATTTGGAATTTTGGGGTCATACCATCTATGCGTGGGATGAAATCGTTCTTCCGAATGCACTAAGTGAAGGAATTGGCAGTGATAAAACCGCATTTGCTGGAATATCTATCGATTACCGCCGCTTTAATTCCGATAGTATGCTGGAAAATTACAAGATGGAACGGGATGCTATACGAAAATATGATGCCGATACGCCCATCACCACAAATTTAATGGGCACTTATAAAAATTTAGATTACTTTAAATGGGCAAAAGAAATGGATCTCGTTTCATGGGATAATTATCCAAGCTATAATACACCATTGAGCTACACAGCGATGTGTCATGATTTAATGCGCGGGCTTAAAGATGGGCAGCCGTTCATGTTAATGGAACAAACCCCTAGCCAGCAAAACTGGCAGCCTTATAATTCCTTAAAGCGACCTGGAAAAATGCGGGCACAAAGTTACCAGACGTTAGCACATGGAGCAGATACGATTCAATTTTTCCAGCTGCGTCGTTCCGTCGGAGCATGCGAGAAATTTCATGGTGCTGTTATTGAGCATGTCGGCCATGAAAATACAAGAGTGTTTCGCGAGGTAAGGGAACTTGGGAATGAATTACAGAAATTAGGGGATGAATTTTTAGGCTCTACCATTCATAGTAAGGTTGGTATCATTTTTGACTGGGAAAACTATTGGGCACTTGAGTATACGAGTGGACCAAATAAAGATTTAAAATATGTTGATCAAATTCATCAATACTATCAATACTTTTATACAAAGAATATTTCAGTTGATATGATATCGGTTGATAGTGACCTTTCTAAGTATGACGTGGTCGTTGCCCCAGTTCTTTATATGATGAAAGCTGGGCTGGCAGAGCGAATCACCGCATTTGTGGAAAATGGCGGACATTTGGTTACTACTTTTATGAGCGGAATAGTTAACGAATCAGATAATGTCTATCTTGGCGGTTACCCAGGGCCATTAAGAGAAATAGCAGGAATCTGGGTCGAGGAAATTGACGCATTAGCCCCAGAACAAAAGAACGGGGTTGAATTTGTGGATGGTAATGTCTATGTCTGTCAGCTGCTATGTGACATTATTCATCTAGAAGGAGCAGAGACCGTTGCTTTTTATAAAGAAGATTTTTACGGAAATACACCAGCTATTACAAAAAACACTTATGGAAAAGGGACTGTATGGTATGTTGGTACACAGGTAGAAGAGGACGGTCTTACTCATTTATTGAACCAAGTGATAGAAGGAACAGAGGCAAAGCCGATTTGTTCGCACGGAGAGGGCTTGGAAATTACCAAAAGAGATACAGACGAAGCTTCGTTTTATTTTGTCATTAACCAACAGGTAAACAAGCAGCTATTACCGAAAGATCTGGTTGGCAAAGTTAATCTACTAACTGGAGAAGTGGTGAAGGAAGCTGTGGAATTAAAGCAATTTGATGTACTTATATTGAAATAAAAATTACTTGGAGTTTGGCTACATCGAATAAGTCGATGTAGCTTTTTTATTTGGGAGGAAGGTGGATGGTATTTTACCTGATAGATGAAGGGGCGGGCGAGATGACGCTGCTGGAGGGGGTGAAAGTCACAATTTGTGAGAGAGAAGGGAAAAGAGGTGTTCATGGAGGGGATGAAAACCACAATCCTGGGAGACCGAGGAAAAAATGGTGTTCATCAAGCGGATGAAAACCACAATCCAGGAAGGAAGAGGAAAAAGTGGTGTTCATCAAGGGGATGAAAGCCACAATCCAGGAAGACCGAGAAAAAAATGGTGTTCACCAAGCAAATGAACACCACAATCCAAGAAGGCCGAGGAAAAAATGGTGTTCATCAAGCGGATGAAAACCACAATCCAGGAAGGAAGAGGGAAAAGAGGTGTTCACCAAGCAAATGAACACCACAATCCAAGAAGACCGAGGAAAAAATGGTGTTCATCAAGCAAATGAAAGCCACAATTCAGGAAGACCGAGAAAAAAATGGTGTTCACCAGCAAATGAACACCACAATCCAAGAAGGCCGAGGAAAAAATGGTGTTCATCAAGCAGATGAAAGCCACAATCCAAGAAGACCGAGAAAAAAATGGTGTTCACCAAGCAAATGAACACCACAATCCAAGAAGGCCGAGGAAAAAATGGTGTTCATCAAGCGGATGAAAACCACAATCCAGGAAGGAAGAGGGAAAAGAGGTGTTCACCAAGCAAATGAACACCACAATCCAAGAAGGCCGAGGAAAAAATGATGTTCATCAAGGGGATGAAAGCCACAATCCAGGAAGACCGAGGGAAAAGTGGTGTTCATCAAGCAAATGAAGCCACAATCCCAGGACTAAACAAAAAAATGGTGTTCATTAAAAGAAGATTTAAAACAAAAAGAAAAGGTGCTTTTCTTCCAACACCTTTTCTTTAGACATAAAGTTTTATTCTATTAATTTGTACGACTTTTATCAGATTGACTACACGGGATTACTATAATAAGTAATGAAATTTATATCTTGATCGTAATTTCCAAACCCTTTTCCAAATAAAGTAACGCCGCCAAGATTTTCTGCATCTTCTTTTACTTCTACTTTTAAATCCCACATCCCACTTTGTTCTTCGCGAAACTGATCAATGGTAGTATCGGATAATTTTTTGCCATCAGCATAAACGCCATGCTTAGTGATGCGGATAGTAAGTAAGATACCGTATTGGTTGGTATCATTTGGCCACCAGCCGGGGGTAAAACGGCCTCTTGTATCAGAGAAGTCTCCTGGACTGGTCCATGTACACAGTTCTTTACCGTTTAAAGAAAACGTAATATCAGAAGGCCAGACATTATTCGAATAAGGAAATTCAGAAGAAGCTTCCAAGACAATATCAATCATCTCTAGTTTATCTTTTTCTTTCAGAATGGAAGGAATACGATATTCAATAAATCCTTTTGTGAACCACAGGATAGCTGCTTGGTTTTTTTCTGGATCCATAAAGTATTTAGGATCATCGTATTCGCCGATAGCTTTAGCGATAGTCGCCAGGCCGCAGGTAGGGTAAACTTTAAAATTAAAATAGTGACCTACAGGAATTTCTTGTTTATAGGTTTCAAAAGCAGAGTAAATCTTTTGAGGAAATTGTATTTCGATTCGATCTACTTTTAGGATAGCAATTTTTTGCAGACCAGATTTGCCAGGGATCGTTTCAGTTTTTACTAAACCTGCATCACTCATTTTTGTAATATGTCTACTGACTATTGCACTGCTTATATTCAATTCCTTTGCGAGTTCGCCAATATTCATTTTTTTCTTGGATAATAATTTAATAATGTTTATTCGTGTAGGGCTGGATAGAACCTCGTACACAGGGATAGAATTTTCCGATATATCTAATTGCATCTTTGGTACCCCCTTTATTACTATTATATTACTACAAGAATAAATGAATAGCAAAATCAAATATTTTATATAACCAACAGGTTAATCGATATTAATATTTTTATCATAATAGTATACTAACTAGTTATTGACAACGCTTTCTTGTTGTATTATATTTTAGTCATGAGTTTATCTTTTTAACTATGTAACTAGCAATAGTAGAAAGGAGGATATCGTACATAGTATTGTGAACAACTTAGTATCCTGTTATTGTTTTTCCAAAAATTGAAAATGGAGGAATCACAACATGCAAGTGAATTTATTAGTTGATAAGCAAGGACCAACAATAAGTAAATATATTTATGGACAATTTGCAGAACATCTAGGACGGTGCATTTATGAAGGTGTTTGGGTTGGTACCGACTCTGATATTCCAAATGAAAATGGAATTCGTAAAGATGTGGTAAATGCATTAAAAGAGATTCAAATTCCTGTAGTTCGTTGGCCAGGTGGTTGTTTTGCTGATGAATATCATTGGAAAGACGGGATTGGACCAATAGAGAATAGAAGTACAATAGTGAATACACATTGGGGCGGAGTAACCGAAAATAATCACTTTGGTACACATGAATTTTTTGAATTGATCCGCCAATTAGATTGTGAAGCGTATATTAATGGGAATGTAGGAAGCGGTACAGTCCAAGAAATGCAAGAATGGGTGGAGTATATGACCATGAATGGCGAATCTCCAATGGCAAACCTCCGCCGGCAAAATGGCCAGGAGGAAGCTTGGAAAGTAGCATTTTTTGGTGTAGGTAATGAATCTTGGGGCTGTGGCGGAAATATGCGTCCAGAATATTATGCGGACCTTTACCGGAGATATCAGACCTATGTTCGGAAATATGGAGAGCATAATATCTACAAAATTGCCTGTGGGGCAAATGTAGATGACTATAATTGGACAGAAGTATTAATGAAAAATGCAGCAAGATTTATGGATGGAATCAGCCTGCACCATTACTCCATTCCAACCAGAGTATGGCAGGATAAAGGCGATGCTGTAAATTTTCCAGAAGAACAGTGGTATTCTGTATTAGAGCATGCTCAGTACATGGACGAATTGATTACAAAACACAGTACAATAATGGATAAATATGATCCTGAAAAACGTGTTGGTTTAATTGTAGACGAGTGGGGAGCTTGGTATAACGTAGAACCTGGAACAAACCCTGGCTTCTTATATCAGCAAAATACTATTCGTGATGCTATGCTTGCTGCAATTACATTAAATATTTTCCATAAGCATGCAGACCGAGTTCATATGGCGAATATTGCGCAGATGGTGAACGTTTTGCAGGCAATGCTATTAACAGAAGGGGAGAAAATGATCAAAACCCCTACTTATCATGTTTTTGATTTGTATAAACATCATCAGGATGCAGAGTTAGTTGATTCTTATGGGGATGAAAGTAATCATGTAACATATACAGCTTCTAAGAAGGATGGAAAATTAACCGTTTCTCTATGTAACTATGATTTAACGGAAACGAGAGAAATTACCCTTTCCAGAGAAAAAGGGGAGTTTGAAATAGTGGAAGCAGAATATATTACGGCAGATACAATGAATGCCCATAATACATTTGAAGAACCAGAGGCTGTAGCAAAAAAAGAGTTTACTAGCTATATAGTAGAGAAAGGAACATTAAAGGTTACTTTACCGCCTATGAGTGTTGCAAGCATCATAACAAAGGAAAACTAAGATGGCTTGTGTAGGCTGCGAGCTAAAGGAACAAGTTAGTCAATTAGATGTTGATACACTTGTTCAAGAACAGCTTTCTTTCGAAGTAGATTTAGCGCGAGAGGAAATAAGAGAGCTGCGATTGAGCATATGTGCCAAATGCGAACACCTAAATCAGCATACATGTGGAAAATGCGGATGTTTTGTTCGCTTCCGTGCTAGCATAGACAAAAAAAGCTGTCCTGATAAAAAGTGGTAGGACTAATAAGAATGAAATATCGAGTGAGATAAAGGGAGGCAGCACATTGCTGCCTTCTTTCTTTATGAATAAAAGTACAAACAAATATTTTTTAGAGAAAAAGGTGTAATCTTTTTAAGAGAAGGGAAAGAAAAAAGCAAAAAATGTATGGAAAAAAATTGGCTGCAACCTTATAATAAACTTTTGAATTTAAATGGAAAAATAAAATTTTTTTATAAGATGAACTTATGCAAAAGAGTAATAAAAATTTTTTAGCGTTTATCTAAAGACAAATATTTTTTAGGGTGATAAAAAAGTAAGAGCCTTCTTTTTAAATGAAAAGTCGAATGAAAACAGTCTGTATCAAATGTTAGTTAAATTCATTCAAAATTATTCGACAAGGAAATATAAAAATCTATCAAATTTAAGCGATAATTGTTGACAAAAAAATATAAAAGTACGTTATTGACTCTTACCTCAAAAAAGGATTATATAGTCTTAGACACAATATATTGAAACGGAATATCGACATCTATCTATATTTAGTAGACTTTGTAAGAAATGGAGCGTATTGCTTAAAATATAGCTTTTTTTCTTTTTTTTATTCAAGTCTTTGCAAGGAGGGAGAATTAGTGCTTATTGTTTATGACAGTAAGACGGGAAATGTACGAAGATTTTTTAATAAATTAGGACTTCCAGCAAATAAAGGAATCGAGATAAGCGCTGGGTTAAAAGTTCATGAACCATATATACTATTAACTTACACAACCGGGATGGGACAAGTTCCTCAAACAACTTTAGACTTCCTTAAAATAAATCATCCAAACCTTCATGCTGTAGTTGCCAGTGGAAATAAAAACTGGGGCCAGAATTTTGCTTTAAGTGCTAATAAAATATCAACCATGTACGGAGTACCAATCTTACATAAATTTGAAATGAGTGGTATGCCTGAAGATGTAGAGATAGTTAGAGAAAGGGTGCAAAGTATTAGCTATGAGACATATAGAACTAAACAACGAAGTGACACAGCTTAATGAAAAGGGGTTTTTCCGCCTCGAAAAAGATAAAGAAGCTGTTGCTGAATTTCTAGAATCTGAAATCAATCCAAAATTGATTCGTTTTGACTCTATTGAACAAAGATTTAAATATATGGTGGAAGAGGACTTCTATTATCCACAGGTTTTAGAACAATACAAGATTTCGGAAATTGAGGAAATTACAAAGCTTGTATATGCATATGAATTTGAGTTTCAATCCTATATGGCCATATCCAAATTTTATAAAGATTATGCCTTAAAAACAAATGACAAGAAGCAATACCTTGAAACATATGAGGACCGAATTATTATTGTTGCTTTATTCTTGGGACAAGGTGATTTCGAAAAAGCAAAGAAAAATGCAATCGCAATGATTGAACAGCGTTACCAGCCTGCTACACCTACTTTCTTGAATGCAGGTAGAAGTCGCCGTGGTGAGATGGTTTCTTGCTTCTTATTAGAAATGGACGACTCTTTAAATTCGATTTTCCATAATATTAATACATCTGGACAGCTATCGAAAATAGGAGGAGGCGTAGCCCTTAACCTTTCGAAGCTTCGTGCCCGCAATGAGCAAATAAAAGGAATTGATAATGCTGCTTCAGGTGTAGTGCCTGTCATGAAGCTTTTAGAAGATACTTTTTCTTATGCAAACCAATTGGGGCAGCGAAAAGGCGCAGGTGCTGTCTACTTAAATATTTTCCATTGGGACATTGTGGAATACTTAGATACAAAGAAAATCAATGCCGACGAGAAGTCGCGGATCCAAACACTTTCAATCGGCTTAATTGTGGAAAATAAATTCTTCCAATTAGCGAAAGAAAACAAAGACCTATACGTATTCGCACCATTCAGTGTGTACAAGGAATATGGCATTCATATGGATGACATGAGAATGGATGAAATGTATGAGGAGCTTGTAGCTAATCCGAACGTGAAAAAACGTGTCATTATGTCTGCACGTGAAATGCTGACAAAAATCGCACAAATCCAATTGGAGTCTGGTTATCCATATTTTATGAATAAATCAAATGCCAATAAAGGACATGCTCTTAAAGATATTGGACAAATTAAAATGAGTAATTTATGTACAGAGATTTTCCAGCTTCAAGAGACATCAGAAATTACGGATTATGGACAAGAAGATATTATTCGCCGTGATATTAACTGTAACTTAGGCTCTTTAAACATCCCAAATGTGATGAAGCCAGGCGAAGTATTCAGAGATTCTGTTCATGTTGGTATTGAAGCATTAACTACTGTATCAAATATTTCAGACATTCAAAATGCTCCATCTGTTAAAAAAGCTAATGAAGAACTTCATGCAGTCGGTTTAGGGGCGATGAACCTTCATGGCTATTTAGCGAAAAACAAGATTAGCTATGAGTCAGAAGAAGCAAAAGATTTTACTGCTACTTTCTTTATGATGATGAACTTCTATTCTATTGAGAAGAGCATGTTAATAGCTAAAGAAAGAGAAGAAACATTTAAAGAGTTCGAAAAATCGGAGTATGCTAAAGGAACTTATTTTGAAAAATATAAACAAGTAAGCTTTGCTCCGAAAACAGACAAAGTAAAAGAACTATTTGCAGGTATTTATATTCCAACTTGTGAAGACTGGGCAGAATTAGCTGCACAAGTGCAAAAACATGGGATGTATAATGCGTATCGCTTGGCTGTTGCACCAACCCAGTCAATAGGGTATATCCAAAATGCGACAGCATCGGTAATGCCGGTTGTTAACCAAATTGAGTCTCGCACTTATGCTAACTCTACGACTTATTATCCGATGCCATATATGGATGAAACGAACTTCTGGTATTATAAATCAGCGTTTGATATGAACCAATTCAAGGTAATGGACTTAATCGCTGCAGCTCAAGAGCATGTTGACCAAGGGATATCAACGATTCTTTACGTAAACTCAGATGTTTCTACGAAAGAATTAGCTCGTTATTATATTTATGCAAATGAAATTGGATTAAAATCACTTTACTATACAAGAACTCGCAATCTAGCTATTGATGAGTGCATTGCATGTGCCGTTTAAGAGAAGAATGAAGAAGTAGGAGGAGGAAACTCCTCCTGTTTTCTGGAATTACTGGGGGTAATAAAATGACAAAGTATGCTGTTAACTGGAATCAGCATGAAGATGATTTCACACAAATGTTCTATACACAGAATACTAGACAGTTTTGGCTGCCAGAAGAAATCAGCCTTTCTTCTGATAAAAATACTTGGGTGGAATTGTCGAAAGAGGAGCAAGATACTTACAAAAAAGTACTTGGTGGTCTTACGCTGCTGGATACAGAGCAAGGTGGCGAGGGAATGCCGCTAATTGGCATGCACATTGAAGGATTGCAGCGTAAGGGCGTTCTTTCTTTTATGGGGATGATGGAGCAAATCCATGCTAAATCGTATTCCACTATTTTTACTACATTAGCGTCTGAGGAAGAAATTGACGAAGTATTTAATTGGGTGCATAATCACCCACAGCTACAAGCAAAGGGAAAACGTATCTCTGAATATTACCAGAAGCTGTTTAGCCCGAAAATAAACAAATATGATCTATATATGGCAATGGTTGCTTCCGTTTATTTGGAATCATTCCTTTTCTATTCCGGCTTCTTTTATCCTCTATTTTTAGCTGGACAAGGAAAGCTAACTGCTTCAGGTGAGATTATTAACTTAATCATTCGGGATGAGAGCATTCATGGGGTCTATGTTGGGCTTCTCGCTCAAGAATTATATGCACAATTGACACCAGAGGAACAAGAACAAGCTACTCGCGAAAGATTAGCATTACTAGATTCTCTATATGAGAATGAATTGGAATATACACAGGATTTATATCAGCAAATCGGATTAGTCGAGGAAGTAAATAAATTTATCCGTTACAATGCCAATAAAGCTTGTATGAATCTTGGCTATGAACCTGTCTATCCTTCCGAACCAATCAACCCGATTGTTGAAAATGGCATGAAGACAGATACAAAGAACCATGACTTCTTTTCTGTAAAAGGAAATGGTTATGTCAAAGCGACAAAAGTAGAACCTATATCAGATGATGATTTTGTTTTTGATTGGAAGTAAGGCAAGCTATTAAAAAGAATAGTTTAGGTGAGTGCTAGTGCTCGATAACTACCTCGAAATCCCCTCTGCTTGCGGAGGGGATTTTTTTGCCTTCTTCTCATAAGGTTGCGCCTATATTTTACGGTTCGGTACACTGGGATAAACGTAAAATGAATTTTTTTACAAAAAGTGCAACTTTATGTATGGATGAAACGTGGTCTAGGTGAAAGGGGGAAAAAGTTTGGAGCTAGATGATGCATATCGCATGTATGTAAATGAATTATATCGTTATCTATATTCCCTTTCAAAGGACCATCATACTGCAGAGGACTTGGTACAAGATGCCTTCTACCGAGCATATAAACAATTAGATACTTATGACATTCTGGAAATCAAACCATGGTTATTCAAAGTAGCTTATCATGCATTTATCGATTACACCCGAAAAAGAAAACGAATTGTTCTAAAGGAATCCTTTCAGGAGGAAATAAACAATTCCACACCAGAAAGTAAAATCGTGCATAAAGAAAGCTTTAACCAGCTCTTATACTATATATCCCAGCTTTCAGAGAAAGAAGCAAATGCGATTATTTTGTGTGATTTCCATCAGTTTCCTTATAAAGAAGCAGCTGCAGTGCTAAATCTAAAAGAAAATACGGTGAAGAGCCATGTCTTCCGCGGAAGAAAAAAATTGAACAGGATGGTTCAAAAGGCAGAGGAAAATAGCATGGGAAAGAAAGGCAGGTAACTTATGAAAAAAGATGGATTTAAAGAAGAAGAAGAGAAAGATTATCTAAATAAAATCCAAGAGGCAATAGATGAATTTGAAGCAGAGACCCCATTTACAGATAAGGATCAGCAATTGATTGTAAGAAGAGGGAAAGTGGAGGCAAGACTTACCAACATTTTATATAGTCTTACCATTCTCCTCCTTATCATCCCGGCTGCAACGCTAGGGAGCTATCTTTACTACGGAATAGGAAATAAGGCGAATGATTTAATTGATATCATGGACAAAACGATTTATATTACCAAACCGAATGTAAGCTTAGAAGAAATGGAGATTGACAGCAAGATAGGCTTCTTCAATATGGATTTATCCTATGATCTATATAAAAGGGTAGGAAAAAAGGATGTTCGAATTGGAGATTCAAAGGCTCACTTCACCTTTAGTACGCCTTCTTTTCCAGATACAAGTTTTATTACAGAAAAACCATTTACTGAATACCGCGATGAGGATAAGGAAGTATTATTTCACCCCCATAGAGCCATTCCTTATACAGTTAAACAAGACGAAACGGTATTAAAAGGATTGCCGGATGGAACTGTTGCAGAGGCTTTTGTTTCATTTGACCAATTATATACAGAAAAAGAGCTTTTTAGTGAATTTCCAAAGGATATAGATTTAATTTGGTTCGCAGTTGATACAGGTTTAGAAGAGAAAAATTTAAGTGCAGATGGCGATTATATTTCCCCTATTGGATATCCGGCACAAGAAGATCCTGATAATTGGTCTCCTTTTAATAGCGATGAAATAAACAGTAAGCAATTCATGGAAATACTTACGTTTCTAAGCAAAAATCAAGAAACGGCAGAAACGATTGCGGAAAGACCCCTGGCTTTGCCTGAGAGAATCGCCTATCTGCAGAAAAATGGTATTCACATTTATGGAGCTGTTGTAACAGGGCCAAAAGAATCGCTTGTTAAGCTGCAGGACAACGATATGGTTAAAGGAATGAAGCTAGGGGAAGTGAGGTTATGGAATTGGTATTGAAAAAACAAAGAATAAGATCAACAAAAAATACATGGACTGGACTTGTTTCATTTTTATTAAGCTTAGTTGCATTAACAGGAATAAACTTAGGGCTTATTTTTGAGGTGGATATTTTTCCTGAATTAGTCTTTACAAAAATCCCATTCATTAGTTTGCTTTTAGGGATAATTGGTTTATTTACAAGAAATAGGTCAAGGGCGTTTGCGATTATAGGTATTTCTCTTAGTGTTTTTATTTTCGTTTTCTTCATTATGATGTTTGGCTTAGCCTGGACAATCAATCCAAAACCATAAGCTGAAAAAAGCTACTATTAAGGTAGCTTTTTTATTTTAAAAAGAAAGAAATTTCATAATCCGAAAAATTTTTAGAAATTATGGTGAATATTTTCATTATTTGTAATACAATAACTCTTTGTGGGGAGGAGAAAGAATGAACTTATTAAGAACTACTTTACAGCATTTTAAACCATATTGGCGCAAGTTACTGATTGCCTTATTTTTCTCATTAGTTGGCGGTGCGTTTACGATTCTACCTCCAATCCTTGTCGGGAAATTGGTAGACGAAGTAATCGGTGATAAACCGATAGCCTTTATATTATGGATTGTTTTCGGAATATTAGCAGCATTTTTAGGAAAAGCGCTATTTGAATCCTTACAAGAATTTGTACAGGTGAAGATTGGCTTTGATGTTATTACAGATATGCAGATTCGTGCCTTTAAAAGGCTTCATCGAACACCGATGTCCTTTTTCTCGAATACACCTCGTGGAGACATGTTATATCGCCTGACCCATGATGTAGAATCTATTCAGAATTTGAACAATACCGTGGTACCTCGGATTCTTCAGCAAGTGATTAGTGCGGTAGCGGCTTTTATCACCGTGTTTGCAATATATTGGCCAGCAGCGATTGTGATGTTCGCAGTATTTGCTATTTATATTTTTCCATCCTTTAAATTAGGGAAGACCATGCGGAAGATGAGTGCCGTACAAAGAGACATGAGTGCAGATATGTATCAGCATCTCCAGGAAAGCATTGAGAGTGTTCGACTAGTAAGAACCTATCAAACACAAAAAGACGAAATAGCAACTCAAGAGCAGAAACTAACAAATTGGAAAAATTATTCTATCCGGGCAGCTTTAATCGGAAAAGTCAATTGGCGTCTTGGAAATTTATTTAATATTGCTACACCTGGTGTGGTGATGCTTATTGGCGGATTGGCAATTTGGCAAGGGAATATTACGGTTGGAACACTTATTTCCTGCTTGAATTTTATTCCGATTATGTTTCAGCCAGTTCGTTCCTTAGCGGAAAATGCTTTAACGATTCAGCAGGCGATTCCTGCTTTACAACGAATCTACGAATATTTTGATCTGCCAGAAGAGCATGAACAAAATCTTCCGAATTTTGGTTCAGTCCAAGGGGAAATTGATTTACATAATATTTGGTTCTCCTATCCAGGAAGTGAGAAGCAAGTATTAAAAGGTGTGTCGGTATCGGTAGAGAAAGGAAAGCATATCGGTATTGTTGGAACGAGTGGGGGCGGAAAGAGTACACTTATTCAAATACTGCTGGGATTATATGAACCGGAGAAAGGTTCTGTCACCATCGATGGAAAAGATCTCTTTGCTTATAATCGCAATAGTTTTCGCAGACAGGTAGGTGTGGTCTCACAAGAAACCTTTCTATTAAATAGTACGCTTCGCAACAATCTTTTATATGGTAAACCAGATGCAACGATGGAAGAGCTGGAACAGGCTGTGGAAGCGGCAGGGTTAAAAGAGCTGATTGATTCTTTAGAGGATAAATATGAAACGATTGTCGGAGAACGCGGTTTAAAACTATCTGGAGGTCAAAGACAGAGGGTTGCCCTTGCACGAGCGATATTGCGCCAGCCGCCAGTATTGATTTTTGACGAAGCGACGTCATCCCTAGATGGGGAAACAGAAGAGAAGGTTCAAGAATCGCTGGAACAGTTAATTCCAGGGAGAACAACCATTACGATTGCCCATCGCTTGATAACCGTTAGAAAGGCAGATACTATCCTTTTGCTTGATCAAGGAATGGTTGCCGAACAAGGAACTCATGAAGAGCTGCTAGCGTTAAAAGGGCAGTATTACCAATTATATCGAGCACAATATAGCGAGCTAGAAAAGGAGATGATTGGATGAGTAAGCAGAAAATCTCCAACCAAAAGCAAATGGGCGACGGCAAACGTGTTATTCGATTTTTAATGCCTTATAAGAAATGGGTAATTGGCGATTCTATCGTTATTGCGATTAGCCAAGTTTTTTCTGCATTAATACCAACTTTAGCATTGAGCTGGCTCATTGATACCATCCTGCCAAGTGAGAATCATACATGGTTATGGGGATTAATGTGGTTATTGGTATTATCTGCTGTATTAGATTTAGGAATGATGATAATTGATGAGTATTTTTGCCATATTACAGCAAAGTCTGTTACAAATAGGCAAAAACTACGATTATTTGGACATCTGCAAGTACTGCCTTTTTCGTTTTATCAAAACAATTCATCTGGAGAATTGCTAGCACGAACTTCGGATGATCCAGATACCCTTCATAATTTTTTAGCATGGGAAGGGTCAACTTTTATGGCGAGTGCACAAGGGGTAGTGATTTATAGTATCGTTCTACTTTTCATTCACCCGTATTTAATGATCACAAGTGTTGTGCTTGGAATCCTTTTTTATTGGGCATCGAACTATGTTGGCGCAAGAACGAGAGCAGCATCAGCGGACGCTCGGGCAGAAGCCTCTAGATATTTAGAGAGATTAAGAGAATCTGTAACAGGTATTCATCTTTCCCGAGTAATGGGTGTTTCCGATAGTGAAGTGGAAAGTGTTATTTCCATTAGGGATTCTTTTGTGAAACATTCTCTAAAAGAATTAAAAGCAAGAATGCAATCGGTTGTAGTGATTGCAAGTTATAATGGTTTTGCATTAGGTCTAGTATATTTTATTAGTACATTACTTATTTGGAATAACGATTTAACAAGTGGTCAAATGCTTACGGCAGGTGGCTTAGTAACTATTGCAGCAAATGAAATGCAGCGACTTCTTCGGAATTGGCTTTCGGTCAGAAGAACAGGACCAGCGTTGGATCGCTCGGATATTTTGCTGTCACAACCAGTATCGGAAGCAGAAACGAAGCAAGGGTTGAAGGGAACAAGAGCAAAGGGTGACGTTCGTTTGAAAGATGTTTCCTTTGTTTACCCTGATAAAGAGGAGAATGTCTTAAAGGGTGTTTCATTTACCATTAAGGCAGGAGAAAAAATAGCGTTAGTTGGACCAAGTGGTTCAGGGAAATCAACGATTATTGACTTGCTGTTTCGATTATATGATACGACAGAAGGATCGATTGAAGTAGATGGTCGAGAAATTAAAGAATGGGATACAGATTGGCTTCGCTCCCAAATGGCCATTGTCACCCAAGATGTATTAATGCGAAGTGGGACATTAGCAGATAATTTACGAATCGGCAAAAAAGAGGCAACAGAGGAAGAATTGGATGAGGTTCTCCGTGCGAGCGGTTTAGGTGAATTAGTAGACTCCCTTCCAGATGGACTAAATACAAAAGTTGGCGAAAGAGGAAGCCTTCTCTCTGGCGGTCAAAAACAGCGTCTGTCCTTAGCAAGGGCCATTCTAAAGGATGCGCCGATTCTTGTTTTGGATGAAGCAAGTTCGGCACTAGATCCAATTACAGAGGCGAAAATTAATGAAGCGGTTTTGAAAACAACGAAGAAACAAACGATATTCATTATTTCTCACCGGTTATCAACCGTATTAGCCGCAGATCGTATTATCGTATTAGATAATGGAGTAATTGTCGAAGAAGGCACCCATACAGAACTGTTACAGAATAATAATGGAGTATACACGCGTTTATTCAAGCGGGAAACAGATATAGGAGAAGCAACCGTCAATCATACAAATGCACAGTTGCTATAATTAAAGGCAAGGAACAGTAATTTCTTATGAGAGAGATTACTGTTCTTTTTGTGGTTGGAGGAGGAGAAAAGGGAACAGAGAAATGTCGAAATACTCATTTATGAAATAGAAGTGGGCTCGTTCGCTTTTTGTAGGGAAACAAAAGAATAAACGGATAAAAAATACATCGCAGAATATAAAAGTGCTATAGTTATTCTATAGTCGAAATATTCTGAGTGGGAGTAGGGGAAAGAATGACAAATATAATAAGGGAATCCTATAACAAAACAACCTATAAACTAGGCAATCATGGCAAAAGAAATGTCCAAGTATTAAAAGAAGCGTTACAAGAAATAGATGAAAATGCAGAAAGTGATATTTACGGACAAGGAAAAATAATAGAAGACTTTCAGCAAAAAATGGCTGATCTATTAGGAAAAGAAACGGCTGTATTTTTTCCCAGTGGGACAATGGCACAGCAAATCGCACTCCGTATATGGTGTGATGAAAAAGACTTAGGAAAAGTCGCTTATCACCCATTAAGTCATTTAGAAATACATGAACAAGATGGATTAAAGAAGCTTCATAAAATAGAAACGATTCTTTTGGCCGATGAGACTAGAGTAATAGGGTTAGATGATATTAAAGAGATGGAGCGCGGAGTTGCCTGTGTGCTGTTAGAATTGCCGCAGCGAGAAATTGGGGGACAACTACCAAGCTTTGAAACATTAGAACAAATTTCATTCTATTGTAAAGAACAAGGCATTAAACTCCATCTTGATGGTGCAAGATTATTAGAGGTGCTCCCTTACTATCAAAAAACTGCTGCAGAAGTATGTGCATTGTTTGATAGTGTCTATCTGTCTTTTTATAAAGGAATTGGGGGAATTGCTGGGGCCATACTTGCGGGGAATGCTGATTTTACTAGTCAATCCAAGGTTTGGAAGCGAAGATATGGCGGTGATTTAATCAGTTTGTATCCGTATATTTTGTCTGCTGACTATTATTATGAAAAACGCGCTTCGAAAATGGCTGAATACTATGAATCTGCTAAAGAGCTGGCCGCACTATTTAATGGGTGCGAAGGAGTTCGCACTCTTCCGGTTGTACCAGTGTCTAATATGTTCCACGTTCATTTTGAGTTGGGAAAAGAAGAAGTAGAACAAATTTTAACTGTTGTTCATGAGATAGCAGGAATTGGAATAAGCGGCTATGTGAAGGAGATTGACGAGAAAAACTCATCCTTTGAAATCAGCTTAGGGGATGCTTATCAAGAAGTTCCGAAAGAGGCTGTCAGGGAAATGTTTAGTTTATTTGCTGAAAAAATAAAGAAGAGAAGAGGATGACATAATGGAAATTATCCAGCAATGGGTTCAGGAAGATAGTGATTATATTCGAAGAAAACTGGTTGCTTATAATATGGAGCAACTACCAGAAAAATTAAAAAGCCCCTATGAAAATATTAGTTTTGTTGTAAAAGATGATGAGGGCATAATCAAGGCAGGTATTACTGGTCATATGTTTTGGCAGCATATGCATATTGATTTCTTATGGGTGGACACGAGTGTCAGAAAAAAAGGATATGGAAGCGAACTGCTGGCAAAAATGGAACAAGCTGCATTAGAAAAAGGATGTACATTTATTTACCTTGATACGTTCAGCTTTCAAGCTCCGGCCTTTTATGAGAAGCATGGCTATGAAGTATTTGGGACATTAGATAACTTTTCGGAAGGTGTTAAACAATATTTCTTGCAGAAAAGGCTGGTTGATGAGAAGAAGTAGAAGATCTGTTTGGCTGAAAAGAGCAAAGATAGGATTGAAATTCCCTCGGTTATCCAAATAAATATATAGACTTCACTTCTATTAATTAAATTAGAAGCCCCATTTTTTTATCCTATGGTTTGGAAAAAATAGGTTGATAATTGATTAATATATCCATATAATTTGAATAGTATAAATATTTAGATAGGAGAAAAGGGGATCAATGAGAAAATTCGCGAAAATTATTATCTATTATTTACTAGGAACTATTGCGATACTAGCATTAAGTGTTTTTCCAAAATACTTTCAAATGAGAGATTTTCCTGAGGGAGAGGGATATTTCTCCACTCTATTCTCCTTTTTGTCGAAGGAATTTTTTCAAAAAGAAGGCTGGGTATACACATTAAATGGTGTAGATCAAAAACCAATATTAGATGTACTCTGGCCAGCTTTTATTTATTCGATGGAAATTTTGCTTTGCGCTATTCTCCTCGGATGCTTCGTTGCTTTTATTTTATCCTTATCATTCTTTTTTCTGCCGAAGTTTCTGTTACAGCCATTAAAAAGATTTCTGGATTTAATAGAATCAATTCCAGATATTATTATTGCTACACTTTTGCAAACAATAGTAGTTGTTATCTATATGAAAACGGGTGTAGAGATATTTGCGGTGGCAAGCTACTCCAATGAAGCCTACTTAGCCCCAATTATTACGTTAGCTATTATACCTGCTGTTTCGCTATTTAAAATATTGCTTTTAATGATGGAAGAAGAATATTTAAAGGTCTACGTTACTTTTGCCAGAAGCAAAGGGATTGCCAATATTGCCATTTTACTTAAGCATATACTGCGTAATATTATTCCGATTTCCTATCACCATTTAAAGATTATTATCTGGGGGATGCTTTCTAGTCAATTTATAATGGAACGTTTGTTTAATGTTCATGGAATTACCTATTTTCTTGTAGAGAATTTTACTCCTATCACCATCGCTGTTTCGCTCTTATTAATCTTTACTCCTTTCTTTGTATTCTTTCAATTAATGGAGGAGGTTGTAAGGGAAGAAAAAGAAACAGTGAAAGATGTGAAGAAAAACGCTTGGAAGTATCATTGGAGAATAAATAATCTGGTTGCATCAGTGAAAATTTATTTTAAAAATATTAGGGATTCAATAAGCCTTATAAAATGGCATACATTTTCCGTGGGTAGGCCCTTTATAAAGTTTCTTCAAGTATTTGGTTCATACATGAAAAATTGGAAGTTTGCTTTAGGTAGTTTATTTTTTATTGGTGTAATCGGCTATAGTGTAGCGTATTCTCTTATAACAGATAATCATATTGACCAAATCAGATTGTATTATGCGGATGATGGATCTACGCTAATTTCTGCTATGCCGCATGCACCAACTGAACCTTTCTTTTTTGGATCGGATAAATTAGGATACAGCTTATTTGATCAACTTGTGGTGGGTGCAAAGTATACATTGTTTTTTGCTCTCTTGATTGCTTTTTTACGCGTGATAGGAGGATTAATATTGGCTATATTTTATTCCTTCTATTTTACTAAGGGCTTGCAAAGTATTTTCGCAAAATTATCTGATTCTATACACTTTATGCCGTTGAGTCTTGTTGCTTATATACTATTAAGGCCTATACTTGTACCAACTATAGAAGGATACACAAACACTTTTACAGAGCGTATTTTATTAGAAACACTGATATTAACAATACTGGTGCTCCCGCTAACTACAGTTCTTATCGGAAAAGAAATGAACCATGTCTTGGAAAATGAATTTATAATCAGTGCAAAAGTATTAGGCGGAAATAAGCTTAAGCTTTTTACAAGACATGTTTTACCACATATAAGCGCTCGTTTGACGATTCTATTTGGGCAGCAGTTTATTCAAGTGTTGCTAATATTTATGCATCTAGGTCTTTTTAATTACTTCTTTGGCGGTACTAAAGTATCTTTTGATCCATTGTTTCCTGATCCGCCAATGTCTAGTACCTATGAGTGGTCTGGATTAATTGGACAAGTAGGAAGAAGTACAATATCCTCAGGACGCTTTTGGTATTTCTATATTTTAGTTGCTTTTATGTTATCGATTTTTGCGATGCAACTAATTATTCAAGGAGTAAAAGAAATGCAGCAGGTTAAAGTGGGAGTAACATATAAACTTCCAAAACTTCGAGGTGAGAAAAAAGCGAATGCTAGCAAATTAGAAACTTATCCGATTTCAAAATCCAGCTTTAATCAAATCAGATAGGGAGAGATCCAAATGGAAATCAGGCAATTACGCCCCGATGATGCAGAGGCTTATTTCGCCCTCAGATTAGAAGCATTGCAAATTAATCCCGAAGCATTTGGTTCTAGCTATGAGGAAGAAAAGGATTATCCGCTAAGTCGAACACAAAGCAGGCTAAGTGATCCATCGTCTTATGTATATGGGGCATTTGTGGAAAAGGATTTAGTAGGCGTTGTAACATTAATGAGAGAAACCAAGATAAAAATGAGCCATCGTGCGAATATTTACGCTGTCTATGTGACCCCTAAACGTAGAGGGAAAGGTGTGGCGAAGCAATTGCTCAAAGCCACAATAGAAAAATCACGTGATTTACAGGGAATAGAACAAGTATACTTAGCAGTTGTTGCAGAAAATACAGCTGCAAAAAAAGTATATCGAGCATTTGGATTTGAAACGTATGGAATCGATCGAAAGGCGATAAAAATAAACGGAAAATATTATGACGAAGAGTTAATGGTTCTCTATTTATAAAAAATGTAAAACAGTGATAGCTTTATGAGATAAAGCTATCACTGTTTTTATTTTGGACAGAATCACTAATTAAAGAGTTGAAAATAAAGGGAAATAATATAATAAAAAATTATTTAAATATAAACAAAAGGGTAAAAAGTCCGATAAATTATTTGTAAATAAAATTGAATTATTCTGTAAATTACATTAGTATTATACATACAAAGTAATAAAGTACCTTGCTTTATAAAGGGTCTGATTCTATTTTACTAATTACAATCATACATAGCCACAATAAAAATAGAGGCAGATAAGCAGAAAGATCGATATTTAATGAGAAGGAGGAATAAACAAAAAAACAAAAATTGCTATTTTGGAATAGAAGAGAAAAATCTCTTTAGTAGTGGAGGTTTGAAATCATCAAAGGGGAGAACTTGTGATGGCGAAAATGAAATTTAAAAAACAAAAAATAACCAGTTTAAAGAAAGAAAAAAAATCGCAGAAATCTATTTTTAGCAAACTAAATATCAGAAAGATATCAGGGAATAGAACTTTAAGAGGAGTTAATAGCCGGTTCACTAAATTTAATAATATTACAATTGGCTGGAAATATGGAATAACATTATTATTTGTTTTTGCTCTTTTAACCATTACTACAGTATTAGTAACGACGCGTTTAATCCATATTAATAATAGTATTGAGCAATTAAATAAAACAGATGAAAAAGCACTTATTATTACGGAAATGGGATCACTTACCCGAGAGAAAAGTCTTAGTATTTTAAATTATCTGGACTATCAAAACCCTACATATGTGGATGAATTTCAGGTGATTAATACTAAATTTAATGAATATGAGGAACAAATAAAAAAAGATCTTCGAAATAAAGATGAAAAAGCGTTATTCGATGAAGTGGTAGATCGCAATAAACAAATGAATGACTTATTCTTAGAGCAGATTATTCCTGCGATTGAAGCAAACGATCGATCGGCGGTTAATTCCTTAAGTTTAACCAATACAACTATTCGCAATAGAACAATTACTGCTTTAAATAAAATGCAAGAACAGGTACAAGTTAGTCGGACAGAGGCAGCGGTAGACGCAATCGCTAGTGGAAGTGTTGCAACCAAGACTTTAATTATCTCTATGATTACAGCATTGCTAATTGGTACGGTGCTAATTATTATTATCAGCAGCAGAATTACACGTAACTTAAAGAAAGTAGTAGAGGTTAGTGATACGATTGCACAAGGAGATTTAACGGTAGAAGAGGTTAACTACAAAGGTAAAGATGAAATTGGCCAATTAGCTCAGTCCATGAATAAAATGAGCAATAATTTACGAATGGTCATTCAAAAAATATCAGAAGTATCGATTACAGTAAACAAGCAGAGTGAGAACCTATCCCAATCTACTAATGAAGTAACTGCTGGAAGTCAGCAAGTTGCAACGACCATGCAAGAGCTATCGTCAGGAGCAGAAAGTCAAGCAAATACAGCTACTGATTTAGCATCATCAATGGAATCTTTTTCTGGCACAATCGGTGATGCCTATAATCAAGGGGAACTAATTTATCAATCATCAAATAAGGTATTAGGCATGACAAATGATGGCAGTCGCTTAATGGGATCTTCTATTGAACAAATGAATGTAATTAATCAAATTATGAAGGAAGCTGTGGATAAAGTGCGTGGCTTGGATACCCAATCGCACGAAATTTCTAAGTTAGTTTCTGTTATTAAGGGGATTGCAGATCAAACAAACTTACTTGCTTTAAATGCAGCTATTGAAGCAGCACGTGCTGGAGAGCATGGAAAAGGATTTGCGGTAGTTGCAGATGAAGTGAGGAAGCTGGCAGAGCAAGTTGCTTTCTCCGTCACAGATATTACCGATATTGTCGGAAGCATTCAAAAAGAATCAAGTGTGGTAACAGAATCCTTGCAAGGTGGTTATGAAGAAGTAATGAAGGGGGCGGAACAGATTAAGATGACTGGGGAAACATTCGAAGGTATTAAAGATGCTGTTAATGATATGGTAAATAGCATTGAAGTTGTTTCCGAAAATCTAGCATCTATCTTAGAAACAAGTAAAGAGATGAATCGTTCGATTGAAGATATCGCTGCAATTTCCGAAGAAGCAGCTGCAGGGATTGAACAAACATCCGCTTCCGTTCAACAAACAAGCAGCTCTATGCAAGAGCTCTCAGATAGCTCACATGAATTATCTAACTTAGCAGTAGAGTTAAATGGATTAGTAAAAGAATTTAAAATCAATTAAGCATTAAAAAGGTTGGGACATAAGTATTCCAATTAAATTTAATCCCGAACAATTATACGTACACACTAAAAAAATTCGTATAATTGTTTGGGTTTTTTATTTATTTTAAGAAAGAAGGTTTGTGGTAATCGCCCGCAGCCTAAATTGATATGCTCCCCTATAGGTAGACAGATTAAAAAATAAAAATCTGGTTACTTGTAGGGGAGTATTTTTATGCCTAGAAAATCTTATTCTGTAGAAGAGAAATATCAAATAGTGAAAGCTTTAGGGGAAGTAAATTCGTCACTCCAAGTTTCATCGATTTATAAGGTGCACTTTTCTACCGTTTTGGAATGGAAATATAAATTTGATACATTCGGTTTAGAAGGACTAAAAGAGACTTCTTCCTGGAAAAAGTATTCTAAAGAACTAAAGTTATCCGCTATTCAAGATTATGCCTCTGGAAATTACTCGATTCGTGAAATTACGAGAATGTATGAAATATCAGATCCATCTGTCCTTAGAAGGTGGATTAAGAAGTATAATAGTCATAGTGAAATAAAAGATACGTCACAAGGAAGGACGAGCTCTATGACTAAGGGAAGAAAAACGACTTGGGAAGAACGAATACAAATTGTGCTAGATTGTTTAGGGAACAAAAAAGACTATCAAGAAGCAGCTAATACTCATCAGGTTTCTTATCAACAAATCTATCAATGGGTTAAGAAGTATGAAGATGGCGGAGTAGATGCATTGAAAGATAGGCGTGGTTCTACGAAAGAGGAATCCGAGCTAACTCAAGAGGAGAAAATAACTCTTCAAATGAAGAAGTTAGAAAGAGAAAATGAGCGATTACGTGCAGAAAACTTATTTTTAAAAAAGTTAGAGGAGATCGAAAGGAGGCAAAAATAAGTCAAATCCAATCGGAGGATAAGTATATCGCTATTCAAGAGATCCATCAGGAAGAGAATATAAGCATTCAATTACTGAGTGAAATAGCGGGAATTGCACGATCCGCCTATTATAAGTGGCTTCATCGCGTTCCTTCTTCTCAAGAGCTATTGAATGAGAAAATCATGAAAGAGATGAAAATTCTCCATGAAAAAGTGGAGGGCATCTTCGGTTATCGCCAAATGACCCTTCACATGAATAGACAGTTTAAAGAAAGATTGAATCATAAAAGAATTTATCGACTAATGAAAGTGGTTGGCTTACGCTCGATCATTCGTATCAAGAAAAAACGTTATAAACGCTCCGTTCCCCAACAAGTGGCAGAGAATATCTTAAATCGGGAATTTACCGCAACAAAACCAAATGAAAAGTGGGTGACGGATGTGACAGAATTTAAGTATGGTTCATCAAAGAAGGCATATTTAAGTGCCATTCGGGATCTTTATGATGGATCCATTGTTAGCTATGTTTTAGGACATTCGAATAATAATGAACTTGTATTCCAAACGCTTGATCAAGCAACCGTACTTTTATTGGAGGAAGAACATCCAATTATCCATAGTGATCGAGGGTATCAGTATACTTCAAAAGGTTTTAAGCTTAAAGTAGACGAGGCAGAGATAACACACAGTATGTCACGAGTTGGAAAGTGTATTGATAATGGTCCAATGGAGTCTTTTTGGGGGACACTGAAATGCGAAAAGTATTATTTACACAAATATAAGACCTTTGAGGAACTTTCTCTTGCGATAGATGACTATATCCAATTTTATAATAACAATAGATATCAAAAACGATTAAACGGCCTTAGCCCTATGGAATATAGAGTTAAAGCCGCTTAGATCTTTTTTATTATTTCCACTGTCTACTTGACAGGGGGCAGTTCAAATTATTCGGGAAATGGAAATTTCGGGTATAAAAATAAATGGTTGTATGCTATGATGGAGGAAATAAATCTCATTGGCTTAGTTGTTGATTGCTGATGTTTTAGGAGAGCGATACTAAATGGAAATTTGGAAGCGGAATTTGCTTGTTTTATGGATAGGGGTTTTCTTTACCTCTGCATCCTTTAACATGGTAATTCCCTTTTTACCAATTTTTCTTATTGAATTAAATGTTCATGAAAACACAGAGATTTGGGCTGGAGTACTATTTAGTGCAGCGTTTTTTGCCGGTGCGTTTGCTTCACCGTTTTGGGGAAGGCTTGCCGATAAATATGGAAGAAAACCGATGATTATTCGCGCGGGGTTTGTGCTATTTGTTGTTTATACGTTAGCTGCATTTGTTACCAATCCCTATCAGCTATTAGTACTTCGTATTCTGCAAGGATTGTTGTCTGGATTTATTCCTGGGGCGATAGCTTTAATTGGGACGAATACTCCTTCAGATAAAACTGGTTATGCATTATCAATGATTTCTACGGCATCCGCATCGGGTGGGATTATGGGTCCGTTGATTGGAGGCGTAATCTCCCAATTAGTTGGAAACCGACTTTCCTTTGCGAGTGCTGGGCTCCTTGTTTTTATTGCAACGTTTTTAATTATTTTCTGGGTAAAAGAGGATAATTTTTCGCCAAGTAAAGAAAAAGGATCTGTCAGAAATGACTTGCGGATTGCTTTTTCCAATAAACCGTTGATGCTTGTACTCTTGTTAACAATTGTTACCTCATGCTCGATCATGACGATTGAGCCAATATTGCCTCTCTATATATTAGAGGTCGGAGGTTCCATGGACAAAGCCTCCTTATTAGCAGGTATAATCTTTTCACTCCCTGGTATTGCTAGTGTCATAATGGCACCATATTGGGGTAAGTGGGCGGATAAGGTTGGATTTAACCGCGTCTTATTTATCGGATTACTGGGCGGCGGGCTTGGTACTTTTGCCCAAATCATTTTCAGTAATATTTGGGGCTTTTCAATTACTCGTTTCATTTTTGGACTCTTCTTCTGTGCAGTATTCCCAGCATTAAATGGGTTAGTTGTGAAATCAACAGCAGAGGATTTCCGTGGCAGAGCCTTTAGTTTAAATCAAACAGCCAATCAATTAGGAGGAATGTTTGGACCGATGATTGGTGGTTTCCTTGGAGGAGTTCTCCCTGCTCAGTCTGTGTTTATTGTAACAGGTATTCTGCTGATCGTAGCTACAGGGATTGCTTATAAAAAAGGGAATATATTTAGTCCAACCATGAAACAAAAAGTTAAAATAGTTACACATGGGAAATAAATTTTAAGAGACTTCCAATGCCAAATGGGGGTCTCTGTTTTATTATAAAATACACCTAAGTTCTTACATATTTCAAAAAGGAGCAAGAGAGAATAATGGGTGGAGGTGATAATCATGACAAAAAATAAAAATAAAAATGCGAAGCAAGCAGTACAAAATGATACAGCTCGTCAATATGATCATGAATTTGCCAATGAACCATTAACAGCAGCGGAGAAATTAAATAATAAAAAGACGAAAAAAAGACAATAAAGTGTTCCGAAAAGTATCCTTCAAATGAGGATACTTTTTTTCGAGCAGGAAAAAGTCAAAAGAATAAATAGAAGGAGTACGTAACAAAAAATATCAAGCTGTTGGTATCATAGAAGAAATTTTTAGAGAGTGTGAAGAGAAGTGGAATATTTACTGAATAGCGAAGAAATGAAAAGATGTGATTTAGCGAACATAGGATGCCCAAGGGTTAAAGGAAGAAGAAGATGTTCACCTAAGGGGCTATATTCATGGATTGGCAGGTGATACTGCAATAGCCAAAAAGGCTGGATGGATATTGCTGGAAGATGATATATGGGATGTGATAGATTAGAAAGTGATATAAAGGAGGAGTTAAGAATGGATACAAGAATGGAAAAATTAATTAATTTAACAAGGAGACAATGGGGGTTAGAAGATTATTATTTAGGCAGACATCATTTATTTAGACAGCTTACATTGGATGGCGAGACAGTGTATTTCTTAAATATGGAATGGTTTCCGAATAAATACGCCGATTGGACAGATGAGGAGGAGAATCCGGAAGGGACTGCTTCGATTGATATAAATATACATACGGAGGAATTCGAATCTGTTATTTTTGTCCAAGGAGTAACCTATGCGAAAAATGGGGTAGTATTTCCACATAAAGATGTAAAAGAGGTAAAAAAATGGCTTGCCGAATTCACAGGCTTAAATATAGAGAAGGATTTTATTTGCAAGCAAAGAGACGAAAGAGAGTATTACTTTGAGGAACAGTGGAATGGTATTCGATTATCTCCATCCTCTTCAATAACTGTAGAGTTTAACGAAGACGGAGAGCTAACATTTTATTCGAAACATATAAGTGTGTTAATGAATAAGAAAGAGTTAGAAGAAAAATATACTTTATCGCTAGCAGATATCGAGGATATAGCGAGAGATCAAGTAGTTTTAGCTGAATTTCCTAATGAGGACGGCAAGTTAATCGTATATGGAGTGGAAGAAACGTATATAAGAAATGATCGGAAAGGAAGCCTTCCATTTATGGAGGAGAAGTTTGGTTTTCGAAAAAACATCAACAAAGAGATAAAATGGCAGGAAGGAAAAGAGGATGATTTTGATAGGAAGCCCTTAGATTGGGCGAATGAAGTAAGTGTGGAAGATGCATATTTAAAGATTCCACATCCAGATTCGCTGCCAATCACGGATGAAGACACAGAAAAATGTATCCAAGAAGTAACCGATTTTTTGCGCATGAAGTATCCGAATGATTCAGGTAAATGGATGCTTAAATATTTATATAGAGAAAATTTTAATTTGCTTGCACGGATTGAGGAAAGTGTCCCTAAAAGTATATTTGCAGGAAGAATCCTTACTTTTCATGATCAAGAGGGAAAGATAGTGAATTATATGGATAAAAAAGAACTTTGGGATGAAATTCTCGATGCAAAGGAAAAGGAAGTAATTAAGAAAGGGAAGGAGATAAAAATTACTAAAGACGAAGCTTACAAAAAGCTGAAGCCATATTTCACCTTAACCCCTTATTATGTGTTTGATCCCGCTGATAAGAAATGGGTGCTATGCGGGAAGTTGGACTGTAACTACTGCGTCGATGTCGAAAGTGGAGAAATCAGTAATCTCGAGGATTCTTTTTCTTAAATTAATGATACATTACTAGTATTAAAATACACCAAAGACTGCTGAACACAAGGAGGAAGAAAAATGAACTCTTCCCTAGAATTGCAAATGCTCATTCAATTATTTGAACGAGCTGCCCTTTTACTCATTACTTTATTTTTTATGACAAGAGTACCGAAGTTTAAAGAGACCTTGCAAAAGGATCATCACTCGCCAACAGAGCTGACGTTAATTACACTAATATTTTGTGCCTTCGCTCTATTTGGAACCTATTCGGGAATTCAAGTAGAAGGTTCGATTGTCAACATCCGCACAATTGCCATTATGTCAGGTGGTATCTTGTTTGGCCCATGGGTTGGAATTGTGACCGGAATTGTTTCCGGCGTACATCGTTATTTAATTGACATTGGTGGCGTAACCTCTATTCCTTGTTTAATTACAAGTATTTTAGCAGGGATTGTATCTGGTTATATTCACCTTCGTGTGAAAAAGAGTAGTCGCTGGATTTATGGAATAGTTGCTGGAATGCTATGTGAAATGCTAACAATGATTTTGATATTATTTATGGCAGATCCTTTCGACTTAGGAATAGATATTGTTTCGATTATTGCTTTACCGATGATTTTAGGACAAGGGAGCATTGGGCTAATTGTCTTGATGATTGCCAGCGTAGAAGGAGAAAAGGAAAGAATCGCGGCACAGCAGGCACAGCTGGCCCTTAATATTGCGAATAAGACCTTGCCTTATTTTCGTTCTATTAATGGGAATTCTTTGCGAACTATTTGTACCATTATAAAAGAAGATATTCAAGCAGACGCAGTAGCTATTACGGATACTAAAGATGTTCTTGCATATGTAGGGTTTGGGGAGGAAAAATATAAGATCGGCCAAGAGATTATCAGTGATTTAACGAAAGAGACCATTCGAAGTGGCAAGATTACGATTCGGAATAATATTGCCGATCATCATACTCCGCAAATTCATTGTTTATTAATTATTCCGTTAGAGGAAAGAGGGATTGTAACCGGTACTCTAAAAATTTACTACCGAAAAGCTTATACAATTACCAATACATTGCAAACAATGGCAATTGGATTGGCGCAAATTATCTCAACCCTTATGGAAGTATCGCGAGTGGAGCAAATGAAAGAGGAAGCAAATAAGGCCGAACTGAAAGCACTACAAACAAAAATTAATCCCCATTTCTTATTTAATGCGCTAAACGCAATTGCATCCACAACCCGTCGCGATCCTGAAAAAGCACGAGAATTAATTATTAATTTATCGGGGTATATGCGCTATAACTTAGAGGTTGGAGAAGAACTTATTGATATCCAGCTCGCACTTAAGCAAGTAAGAGACTATATTCAAATTGAAAAGGCTCGTTTCGGGAACCGCCTGCAAGTGAACTATGAGATAGATGATATACATATTAAACTTCCGAGTCTTCTCATCCAGCCATTGGTCGAAAATGCGGTTGTACATGGAATTTTAAAGCGAAAAGGTCCTGGAGTTGTAACGATATCAGTCAAAGATTTAGGAGAGACAGTAAGGGTTAGTGTGCGAGATACTGGAGAAGGGATTGCTCAGGAGGTAATTGATCGTTTAGCGAAAGAAGAGGTATCCTCCAAACAAATCGGTTTAACAAATGTCCATCAACGAGTAAAATTAATGTATGGAACCGGTTTAAACATTCGTAGATTAGAGCCAGGTACGGAAGTTTATTTTGACATAACGAAGGAGATAGCATGAAGGCAATAATAGTAGAGGATGAAATTCCAGCAAAAGAAGAGTTAGAATATTTAATACAAACCCATAGCAAAATTGATATTGTCGCCACTTTTGAAGATGGCTTAGATGTGCTTAAATTTTTGCAAGCAGAAGAAGTGGATGCCATTTTCCTGGATATTAATATACCTTCTTTAGATGGGATGCTTTTGGCAAGCAATATTAGTAAATTTGCGAAAAAGCCTTATATCATTTTTACAACTGCTTATAAAGAGCATGCAGCACAAGCATTTGAATTAGAGGCATTTGATTATATTCTTAAGCCGTATGAAGAAAAGCGGATTGCCGCAATGCTGGCAAAATTAGAAGCAGCTTTCCAAAAAGCAAGCGGTGGAGAAGAAGAAATTACGACAGAAATAAATCGTCGGATAAACTTGCGTAAAAATGAAAATATCATTGTGACAGATGTCAATGATATTTATTATGCAGAAGCGAGCGAAAAAGTAACATTAGTTTATACGAAGACAGATGAATATATGATGCCAATGAGTATCTCTGATTTTCATGATAAATTGCCGCAGGATACCTTTTTCCGCTGTCATCGCTCCTACACCGTGAATCTTTCAAAAATCCATGAAATTGTCCCATGGTTTAACCATACGTATCTGGTGAGATTAAAGGATATTAAGGCGGAAATTCCTGTTAGCAGAAGCAAAGCCAAAGCATTTCGACAAATTATGCATCTATAAATACCATTCATTCCGAATAAAGGGCATTTCATTCTGATACCGGTTTCAAAAATGTTTCAGGCGGTATAATTTAACTATCAAAAGAAAGCATAAACAACCTTTTATAGTAAAAAATACTGTTTATAAACCGAGTAGAAAGAGGAGATCGGAATGAAAGAACGAAATGGCAATCGCTTGCTGATAGTTATTGGTACCATTATTGTGCAAATGGGATTAGGAACAATATACACATGGAGCTTGTTCAATCAACCTCTTGTTGATAAATTTGGATGGGATTTGAGCGCAACGGCTATCACTTTTTCCATTACTAGTTTTGCGCTTGCCTTCGCAACCCTTTTTGCCGGGAAAATTCAAGATAAATGGGGACTCCGCCGCTTAATTGCCTGTGCTGGAATCATGCTAGGTGGAGGATTAATGGTTACTTCACAAGTATCTTCTTTATGGATGCTTTATCTTGTAGCAGGTGTTTTTGTAGGTTTTGCAGACGGAACTGCGTACATCACGTCTTTATCTAATTTAATTAAATGGTTCCCTGAGAAAAAAGGATTAATTTCTGGTATCTCTGTAGGAGCATATGGAACCGGCAGCTTAGTTTTTAAATATATTAATACAAGCTTAATCGCAGCTTATGGTGTTTCAACAGCCTTCTTAATTTGGGGAATTATTGCTTTAGCAATGGTTGTCGGCGGATCATTCCTTTTAAAAGAAGCACAGGAAGTAGAAACAACTACAACTTCTTTAGCACCAGAGCAAAAGAATTATACAGTGAAAGAAATGCTAAAAACAAAGCAAGCATATTTACTCTTTGTTATTTTCTTTACCGCATGTATGAGTGGATTATACTTAATCGGTATTGTAAAAGATATTGGTGTCAGTCTAGCGAATCTAGATGTGGCGACAGCTGCCAATGCCGTTGCTTTAGTAGCGATATTCAATACAATCGGTCGTATTATTCTTGGAGCATTGTCTGACAAAGTAGGTCGTATAAAAGTAGTATCTGGAACATTAGTCGTAACAGCGGCAGCGGTCACTGTATTAAATGTAGTTCCATTAAGCTATCCATTATTCTTTACTTGTGTAGCCGCAATTGCATTTTGTTTCGGAGGCGTTATCACCGTATATCCGGCTATTATCGCTGATTTCTTTGGACTGAAAAATCAAAGTAAAAACTATGGTGTAATCTATCAAGGCTTTGGATTTGGAGCTTTGGCTGGATCGATGATTGCAGCAGTACTCGGAGGATTCCATGCGACCTTTACAGTCATATCTGTTTTATGTGTCGTTTCCTTTATCATTACTTTAATCATAAAGCCGCCACATATGAAGCTGCAGCCAAAAGAACCAAAACAGCCGCAGCCTAGACTTGCAAATCGCCTTGGATAAGATAGCAAGAAAAGGACCCCGTAAATGGTAAATTCCATTTACGGGTTTTTTGCTGTAAAATAGTTGTTTCCACATCTATCCAATAAAAGAGAAAACATGAAACATGAGCCTAGATTTGATAGAATAAAAGCATCAAATCATTTTTTTATGCTTTTCCACATACACATAATGTAAGGACACATAACAAAATACGTCTTTAGTCGTAGAAAAGATTCCATTTAAGGTCTATAGCAAGAAAGAACTTGGTTACGTTAAAATAGAAGTAAATAAATCATCGATTTTTGAAACAAAAGCTGAAATGAAACGTATAAAAAATAAAGGAATACGAAGGCAGGAGTCGATTATAGTGAACTCATTTTTAATGTTTTTAGTACGAACAGGCATTTCTTTTCCTGTAGGTGCTTTAACATGGCTAATCAGTTATGTGGCATTTGACCAATATTTTATCCTATCTGTTCTATATGGAGCTGCGGCAACGGGAGTTTCTTATTTCATCACAGATGGAGTAATTAAACATCAATTAATGGTAAGGCAAGGTTTATCAAGAAAAGAATATAAATTTATTCAAACACAGCTAAAGGAAGCGAATGAGAAAATTAGTCGATTAAATCGACATGTTTTTGCTATCCGTCACTTTCCTTCTTTTAAGCAAAGAATCGATTTAATGAGAGTAACAAAGAAAATCTACCGATTAACGAAGGAAGAGCCACGCCGTTTCTATAAAGCAGAGAAATTCTATTATTCGCATTTAGATTCATTAGTGGAAATCGCAGAAAAGTATGCACTTTTATCTGCCCAGCCGAAGAAAAACAGAGCACTGCAGGCAACTTTAAATGATACAAGAAGAACATTAGAGCAGCTTTCTAGAACGCTGGAAGACGATCTTCATGGCATCCTATCAGATGATATTGATGATCTGCATTTTGAATTAGATGTAGTAAAGCATATTTCTAATAAGGAGAAGGACACTGATTTGTTAGATGAAAGCAGGCGGACTAAATGACAGATGAACGACAAATGAAAAACATTACAGATGATTATTTCTCCGATCCTTTAGGAGAAAGCAATAATTTGTTCATGCAAAAAGGCGAAACAGCTGAAACTGTTCGCCTTATTGATGTTTTATCTCCAGAAAATCAAAAACGAGCATATGAACTAGCCAATAAACTAGATCCAACCAATCACCGTACGATGATTGCTTACGGGGCAGCAGCGCAGAAAAAATTACTTTCTTTTTCCCATACAATGATTGAGCATGTGCAGCGCAAAGATGTTGGGGAAGTCGGGGATATCGTTAGTGATTTAATGGAAAAATTAAATGAAATCAATCCTGATGAATTACGAGTAGAAAAGAAGGGCTTTTTCCGTCGATTATTTAGCAAGCCTTCCAAAAGTGTCCATGAAGTTCTATCAAATTATCAAAAGGCAAGTGCCCAAATAGATCGGATGAGTGTGCGTCTCGAACGCAGTAAAAACGTATTGACTGCAGATATTCATTTATTAGAACAGCTTTATGAACATAATAAAACTTATTTTGAAGATTTAAATGTATATATTGCTGCAGCGGAAATGAAATACGAAGAAATGACGAAAAAGCTTATTCCGGAGCAAAAAAAACTTGCAGAAGAGTCCGGTGATCGAATGAAACTGCAAGAGGTAAATGATTTAATTCATTTTGCGGAATTACTAGAAAAACGTATTTATGATTTAAAAGTCAGTAGAGAAATTACCATACAAACAGCTCCACAAATCCGTTTGATTCAACATACGAACCGTACAGTTATTGATAAAATCCAGTCGTCGATCATGACATCAATCCCATTATGGAGAAACCAAGTTTCCATTGCTTTAACGCTTTTAAGGCAGCGTCATGCGATTGAAACACAAGCAAAACTGAATACAAGCAGAATGGATGCCAACGTAAAAGAGATGGCACAAATTGCCCAGGAAAACCGTCCCGCAATGGTCGAAATCGATTCGCTAAAAGAAACACAGCATAAACTGATGAGCTCATTAGAAGAGACACTACATATCCAAGAAGAAGGAAAACAGAAACGTAATCAAGCAGAACAAGAGATTACGGAAAGAGAAGGTAATTTAAAACAAGTGTTAGATACGGTTGACAGTAGGTATTAAAAAAAGGCTGAAAGAATTCAGCCTTTTTTTAATACCATTTTTTAATCCATTAACTTCCCAAAGGAAATACGTTTATTTAAGAAATGCATAATAGGTATACCGATTGCCATGACAACAAATTCACCAATAGCTGTTGTTCCCCAAGTGATTAAGAAAGGGAACCCAAGTGCAAGATGCAATTGATAGGCAATAATAAACATATTAAAGGTAAATACAAGAGTATTAATAATCATTCGTAGAAGATGACTTTTAACAAACTTGCTTATACCAATTGTGATTAACAAGCAAATAATAGAATGAGCAACTCCGAAAGTTAAATCATATAACTTAATAGTTGAAAGGAATAAGTTTGCTAAAAATACTCCTACTACAATTCCATAAATATATTTTTTGTTAAATACAACAAGATGATTAAATAATTCCGAAACACGATATTGAATGCTGCCAAAAGCAATCGGCGCAATCGCAATCGTAACAGCGACATACAATGCAGCCACTAAACCGTTCATCGCAAGTGTTTTTGTTTTCATTTTTTCTCTCCCTTAGTTTTTTTACGTGGGATGGTCTCGAACCACGTTATCCAATAACTTTCACACAATAAGTTATCATATAATAGGAGGTCTATGTTCGTCAATGGAATTTTATCCCGTGATGAGATAAGGTCAGGTGTTAAAGAAGAAGTAAAGAAGAAATTGTAAGTTATTGTATAATTAAGATTAAGTTACCTTTTATTAGACTGATATAGTTATATAAATGGTACGTAAGAATAGCGGATGGTAGCCCGCTAAATGTAGCAATTTTAATTTTGGAGATAAGATGCGATATGCTCTTTTTTAATGACCAAAGGTGGGATAAAGATTGCATAACAAACAGTGGAGTAAAGTAAAGAAGAAATTAGAAAGTTATATTTGCCATTGTCTAAAAAATAGAGTTGATTTTTATTTAACAAATTACCGTCGAACTCATGATCAAACAGGAAGAGCTTTTATAATTGTCGATAATAAAGAGGTTTTAAACATGTGCAGTATCATAGCAGAAAAGGCAGTTGTTAAAAAAGAAGATGAAATTAGAAATACCCAAAATATTAGATATGATGTTGATAACTATGAGCAAAATAGAGATATTCAAAGACAAGCAGCGGAACTAGTTATGGCGGAAGGGATTTTTGCTCAATATGATTTCTTCGATGCTGTTGAGGAATTTCTCCGATTGCCAATAGAACTAGCTTTAAAGTCAGATAATATGGTAATTAAAATTCTTTCCTTAATAGATAGAAGAGTCGGAAAAAGAACACTGCAAAAAATAAAAGATTCGATACATGAGGAAAAAGACATTGTACAATATTTCTTTCAACTAAGATATGAAGCAGAGGGGCTGAAGAAAAAATATTTATATGCAAGAGACTAATAGGAACAGAGAATCCGCCTCTATTCCCACAAACAAGCAGAAAAGCAACAGAGCCGAATCCCCTGCCCCCCAAAAACAAAATTGTAAAATCTATAAAAAAATTTCTCCCTGACTTCTTCCTGACACATAACTCTTTTATTCTATTACTTGTAAACAGCAAGACAATGAATCAAGTAAATTCATTAAAATAGAATAGAAAGAGGTTGAAGCAAAAAATGAAGAAAAGTATAAAGAAGTGGATTATTAGTGGAGTAACAGTTTTGGTAATAGGGACGGGGATTGGCTCTTATTATTATTTTAGCAATGATAATCAAACCGAAGTAAGAGCACAGGCTAGAACGCAGACAGCAACAGCAGAAGCTGGTGATGTTGAAATAGAGGTCAGTGGTACTGGAAGCATTGCAGCTATCAATAAAGAGACTTTCACTGCTGAAGGGAATGCAACGGTAGACGAGGTATTAGTCGAAGCAGGGGATAAGGTGGAAAAAGGCGATGAGCTAGTAACGTTCGAGAATGATACACTCGACCCAATTGTTGCAACTTTTTCTGGTGAAATCACAGCCCTAAATGTAGAGGAAGATGGCAATGTATCAATGGGAACAGAAATCGTTACCGTTACAGATTATGACAATCTAGAAATGGTAGTAAACGTAGATGAATTAGATATTTCGAAAGTAAAGGCTGGACAAGCTGTTAATGTAAAAGTGAGTGCACTGGAAGATAAAGAGTTTACTGGAAAAGTTACGAGTGTAGCAAAAGAAGCAAACAGTGACAGTACTAGTGTCGCAAAATATGCGGTTGCGGTGAAAATAACTAAGCCAAGTGGATTGCTGGTTGGGATGACAGCAGAAGCTACTATCACAACGGATAAAGCGGAAGATGTCGTGACGGTTCCTGTAGAAGCTGTACAAAAGGAAAATGATGAATATTATGTTCTAGTAGCAAATGGCACAAACACGAATGAGGATGACACAAAGGAAACTGCCTCAACAAAACAAACGGTGGAAGTAGGATTACAAAATACTGAAGTTGCGGAGATTAAAAGTGGTTTAGAGGAAGGCACAACGGTAGTACTGCCAACATTTGAGTCATCAAGTGATAGTGAAGCACAAGGAATGTTCCCAGGTGGAGGCCAAATGCCAAATGGCGAAGGTAGAGGGCAAATGCCTGGAGGAGGCCAAGGCGGAGGAATGCCTGCCGGTGGGTTTGGAGGTAGAAATGAATGATAGAACAGCATGCAATTGTCGAAATAAAGAATGTCAAAAAGGAATATACACTTGGAGGAGAGACCGTTACGGCATTGGATAATGTAAGCTTTACTGTCAATAAAGGGGATTTTATTGCTATCATTGGGCCGTCTGGTTCAGGTAAATCAACGTTAATGAATATGATCGGTTGCTTGGATACCCCTGATTCTGGTGAATATTATTTGGACGGTCAAAATGTTTTTTCGTTAAAAAGCAAACAGTTAGCAGAAGTGAGAAATCATAAGATTGGCTTTATTTTTCAATCCTTTAACCTGCTAACAAAACAGTCTGCCTTTGAAAATGTGGAGCTGCCCTTGGTTTATCGAGGAATCGGAAGTAAGGAAAGAAAAGAAATTGCCATGCAGGCATTGAAAAAAGTAGGATTACTGGAAAGAGCGGGACATAAACCAACAGAATTATCTGGTGGACAGCAACAGCGCGTGGCCATTGCCCGAGCTCTTGCGGGGAATCCGCCAATCCTGCTTGCTGATGAGCCGACTGGAGCGTTAGACAGTAAGACAGGAGTCGAGGTAATGAATTTAATGAAAGACCTAAATAGACAAGGACATACCATAATTTTAATCACCCATGATTTACAAATCGCTAAACAGGCTAAGCGAGTTATTCGCATTCAAGATGGTCGCCTAGCAGAGACAAAGGAGGTAGTTGTCTCTTGAAATTAGGACAAGCAATCAAGATAGCTTTTAAAAATATAGCAATGAATAAATTAAGAGCAGTGCTTACCATGCTGGGTATTATCATTGGTGTGGCAGCGGTTATTGCTTTAACCTCATTAGGAATGGGAGCCTCCAATTCTGTTTCCGATGACATTGCCAGCTTAGGAACGACAACAGTTTCTGTGAATTTATCGGGAAACTCTAGTGAGGAAGAGGTTATTGATTATGATGAATTAATGGCATTTGCGGAATATGACGAAGTAAAGGCTGTTTCACCAACAGTGACAACATCCAGTACGCTTAAAAATGGAACGACATCAAGCTCTGGAGTTACTGTTACAGGTGTTACTACTTCTTATGAAGAGGTACAGGATATTACTTTACAGTCCGGAAGAAATGTCATGGACATTGACTTGGATAATCGCAATAAAGTAGTGGTGCTGGGGGATAATGTAGCATCCGAGTTATTTGGATTTACAAATCCAGTCGATAAAACCGTTCAAATTGATGGAACAACATTTAAAGTAATCGGAGTACTTGCTGAAAAAGGGGAAGAGTTAACTGGATCTGTAGATGATTCTGTTCTCATTCCATTTACAACAGCACAACGCTTTATCGGTCAAACCTATGTAACTTCAGCAACAGTGCTTATGACGGATGAGGATTCAGTTGAAATGGGAATGGCAAAAATGAAGCAAGAATTATACAATCAGTTTGATGGTGAGGAAACTTCTTATTCTGTGCGAAATCAATCATCTGTATCGGAGGCTCTCGATTCTGTTTCCAATACGATGACATTGTTATTAGCCGGCATAGCCAGCATTTCCTTAATCGTTGGTGGAATCGGAATTATGAATATCATGCTTGTTTCGGTTACAGAAAGAACAAGGGAAATTGGGATTAGAAAAGCGATAGGTGCTCGGAAAAAAGATATCATGCTCCAATTTTTAATTGAAGCCATTGTACTTAGTGCATTAGGCGGAATTTTAGGAGCCGCTATTGGAATCGCTAGTGCAGACATATTGTCGAGCACATTAGAGATGACTTCCCAGATTACGTGGTGGATCGTCGGTGGTTCCGTTAGTTTCTCTGTATTAATTGGCATTATCTTTGGGATTTTTCCAGCGAACAAAGCATCTAACTTAAGTCCCCTTGAAGCATTAAGATATCAATAAGAGGAGTAGATCAGCTGGATAGAAGGCTGATCTATTTTTTCTCCTGATAATTATCGGTATAATGGATTTCATTAGTAAAAAATAAAGCATAAGGAAAAGATGATGAAAAAGATTCTAATTGTGGAAGATGAACTAGCAATTTCTATGGTTTTAGGAGCATATTTAGAAAATGCAGGCTATGATGTAGATTATGCTTATAATGGAGAAGAGGCTTTACAGAAGCTAGAGGAAGAAACTCCTGCCCTTATTCTATTAGATATTATGATGCCATATGTAGATGGCTGGAGCGTTCTTTCGTTTATTCGTAAGAAATCGGCATGTCCTGTTATTATGCTTACAGCTTTATCAGATACAGAGCAAAAACTAAAAGGGTTTGAAAATGGAGCGGATGATTATATTACCAAGCCGTTTGTAGGGGAGGAAGTCATCGCCCGTGTCCAAGCGGTACTAAGAAGATCCTCCCATTATCAAGAAGATGAGCGAGTGAAATACTATGGCGATTTAAAAATAAATTATGTCTCCCATCAAGTTTTTCTTAATGGAATTGAGGTTCCCTTCACTCCGCGAGATCTTTCTGTCTTTCTCTTTTTAGCAAGCAATCCAAATCAAACATTTACAAGGGATCAGCTTCTGGATCATGTATGGGGAAATGACTATGATGGAAGTGATCGGGCGGTTGATCTAGCGATTAAAAGAATAAGGAAATTATTAAATGGGTGGGATCCAAAAGATGGCGAAATTAAAACATTACGCGGATTGGGCTATCAATTTTATATTCAGGAAAAACAATAAAGAAAAAACGCCTCTTCTATATTATTGGACAAAAAGATATTTGCTGACATTATGTGGAGGTCTTTTGATTATCGGGATTATTTCAATTTTGTGGATTCGCCATAATGCTTTGGAAAATCGCTTAGAATTAACAAAATTAGTTGCCCAGGAAATAGCGGAGCATGCTAATGAAATGGGAGAAGGCAGATTGAAGGATATTCGTCTGCCATTTTTGCAGGATAGACAGAAGTTTATCAATGAAGGGCAGCCACTAGATGTTTTTCTAAAAGATGCTGCCGGTAATATACGCTCTATGAATCAGAACTTCCCACCAGACTCTCGCGAAAAACAGCAGCTAATTGAGTCTTTGCCCTTAGTCAGTGAATTAACGATTAAAAAGGTCACACTCTGGAATAATCAAAAAGCATCCGTTGTCATAGCACCTATTATTAAGGATGGGACGCCAACAGGTTCAGTCTATATTATTCAGCCGCATAATCAGCTGCAGCATTTAAATAAGGAAGAATATCAATTACTGGGATTGTTGCTTCTTAGTTTGGCGCTGCTAGGCTGGTTCGTTATTTATTCTTTATCTAAAAAGATGGCAAAGCCGGTTGAAGAGGTTGCCAACGCTGCTCAACAATTAATGAATGGTAACTATCATATTACATTAAATGAAGAAGTGCAGGAAAAAGAGTTACACCAATTGATGCTGTCTTTTAACGAAATGACTAAGCGACTCTATGCATTGGAAAGTTTACGGACACAATTGCTCGCAGGAGTTACCCATGAATTAAAAACACCGATCACCTCTATCAGTGCTTTAATTCAAGCTGTCAATGACAATGTCATTCCAGAAAAGAAGAAAAGCCAATTTTTATCGATGAGTTTAAAGGAAGCTGGCAGACTGCAAAGCATGGTAGAGGATTTACTAGATTTTAATAGCTTTAGTGCTGGTTCAATTAAAGTGAATAAGGAAAAGCTGAATGTACAGGCGACTTTAAAAGAAATTATTTATCAATGGGAAATTGTCCATACGGACTCTTTGTCCTTTGCGAAACTTACCTTTATAAATCCAGAAAAGCCGATTTTTACCATGCTTGATAGTGTTCGTTTTCAACAAATTATCGTAAATTTATTAAATAATAGCATACATGCAATCAAGGGGAAGCAGGGTGGAAAAATAACAATCCGTTTAACCCATGATAATCAGAACATCAAAATTTTAGTAGAAGATAATGGCTATGGCATACCAGAAGAAGAACAGGCTTATATTTTTGAACGATTTTATCGAGGGAAAAATAAGAAAGATATCGAGCGTGGGCTCGGCTTAGGATTGCCATATAGTCTTCTCCTCGCAAAAGCACAGGGAGGACATTTATCTTTACAAAATTCAGATGGTAGATCTACAATATTTCTATTACAATTTCCAATACTTACTTAAAAAAAGGGGGCTGTTCGGAATGACAGTTCAAGAAGAAAAATATTGCAAGGAATCATTAGTAGTAAAAACAAGCCGAATATTCCCAATTGATACAAATAATCATAATTCCTTATTTGGTGGGAAACTGATGAGTTATATAGATGACGTGGCCTCTATTTCTGCATCGAGACATTCAAGAAGCGATGTAGTCACAGCCTCAACGGACTCCGTTGATTTCCTGTTTCCTATTCGCCCGACAGATTCCGTATGTCTAGAATCCTATGTTACACATACAGGAAAATCATCGATGGAAGTTTTTGTGAAGGTAATAGCAGAAAATTTAAAAACAGGGGAAAGAAAGCTTGCTGCTACGTCTTTTTTAACCTTTGTTGCATTAGATGAGAACGGCAAGCCAAGACGGGTTCCTAAAGTAATCCCCCAGTCCGAGGAAGAAACTATGCTTTATAACACAGCAGAACAACGCGTAAAAATCCGTAAAGATAGAAGAGAGCATAGTAAAGCATTTGCAAGTGTTATTAGTACAGATATGCCTTGGGGATAAGTTGACCCTATTTTGGCTGATAACGATGTGAGTTTGGCTGATAAATGGTAAGTTTGGCTGATAAGTAATAGAGTTTGGCTGATAAATCGTAAGTTTGGCTGATAAATGGTAAGTTTGGCTGATAAGTAGTAAAGTTTGGCTGATAAGTAGTAGAGTATGGCTGATAAATGGTAAGTTTGGCTGATAAATGGCAAGTTTGGCTGATAAATGGCAAGTTTGGCTGATAAGTAGTAGAGTTTGGCTGATAAGTAGTAGAGTATGGCTGATAAGTAGTAGAGTTTGGCTGATAAGTAGTAGAGTTTGGCTGATAAGTAGTAGAGTTTGGCTGATAAGTAGTAGGGTTTGGCTGATAAGTAGTAGAGTTTGGCTGATAAGTAGTAGAGTTTGGCTGATAAGTAGTAGAGTTTGGCTGATAAATGGTAAGTTTAGCTGATAAATGGTAAGTTTGGCTGATAAATGGTAAGTTTGGCTGATAAGTAGTAGAGTTTGGCTGATAAATGGTAAGTTTGGCTGATAAGTAGTAAAGTTTGGCTGATAAGCCGTAGAGTTTGGCTGATAAGTCGAAAAGTTTGGCTGATATCAGCCAAACTCAGACCCTCTACATTCAATTTGAGTGTAGAATTCTATTAATCTCAGAAAAAATGCTAAAAAATCACTAAAAAATCACTAAAACAACGATAAAATAGACAATTTGACAACGAAACTACCCCGTTTCCACCACACCCACAAAGCGAATGAGCTCCACTCAACCTCCCCATATTAGAAAGTAATGCCCAATCAATTGCTATCTTTTCTTTCATCCAATCCTCAAACTAAATTAAATTTCCCCCCAACAAATGTCCAATATGCTGAACAACCAATCATTCCTAATCATTTCGAAGTACGAAGAAAAGCGTCAGAATATATTAACTTTTTAGAAAATATACTGTTAAATTTTCTGACAATATAAAAGACACTTGTCTAGAAGAAGATTATAATCCAAACATGGAACAGGAGCAATTGGGAAAATATCCTGTAGTTTCATAGATAAAAAGACAATGATAGGGGGCATATTATGTTATCCAAAAAAGTACTTTCTTTCGCGATGACTGCAACATTAGCTTTAGGATTTATGAGTGGTTGTGCTTCAAACGCAAACTCGGATTCAGGGGATTCAGGAGACAAAAAAGTAATTAAAATTGTTACACAATCACCACTATCTGGAGGCAGCGCTACATTAGGGGAAGCAATTAAATTAGGAGCGCAGCTGGCTATTGATCAACAAAAGGATAAGTTTGCTGAATTAGGATTCGAACTTAAATTAGATGCACAGGATGATCAGGGAGATCCGAAGAAAGGGGTTGCGAATGCTAACTTAGTGGTTGCGGATAAATCTGTATTAGGGGTAGTCGGTCACTTAAACTCAGGTGTTTCCATTCCAGCATCTGAAGTTTATGAAAAAAATAATCTTGTAAGTGTATCTCCGGCAAGTACAGCCACTGACTATACGGATCGCGGTTTAAAAACAGTGAGCCGTGTTGTTGCTCGCGATGATTTCCAAGGTCCTGCTGGGGCACAATATGCTGTGGAAACTTTAGGGGCAAAGAAAATTTTTGTTGTTCAAGATAAAACAGCTTATGGTTCAGGTCTAGCAGATGCCTTTAAAGAAGCAGCGGAAGATTTAGGAGCTGAAGTTGTTGGTTATGAGGGAATTACCGTTGGTGAAAAAGACTTTAACGGTGTTTTAAACCAAGTAGCCTCTAAAAAACCTGATCTAATCTATTACGGTGGCCTTTATGCAGAAGGGGGAATTTTGGTAAAGCAAGCACGTGAAAAAGGATTAGATATCCCATTCATGGGTGGAGACGGTTTAGACTCATCTACTTTTGTTGAAATCGCAGGAGATGCTGTGAAAAATACCTTCATTACTTCCGTTGCCGGTGATACAACCCAATCAGAAGAAGGAACGAAATTTGCTGAAGATTATAAAGCAGCATTCAGCAAAAACATAGAGTCCTATTCTGCCTATGCATACGACTCTGCAGCAGTTTTATTAGCAGGCATTGAAAAAGCAATTAAAGAGAATGATAACAAATTACCAACTCGTGAAGAGGTTACCAAAGCTGTGCGTGCTACACAAGATTACAAAGGGGTAGTGACAGAAGTTGGATTTGATGAGAAAGGAGATAATAAATTCGCAAAAATCTTTATTTATAAATTTGATGAAGCCAAATATCCAGCTACATTAGATGGAGAAATTAGCCAATAAACGAGTAAATAAAAAGGACATGGATATCAACCGTCCTTTTTATTTGCAAAGAACTAAATGCCGGAAATTAATCTTAGCTATTTAGTAGATAGAAATCAGCATATATGGTGATTTCGTCAATAGAAAGAATCTGTTGAGTAACCGTAGCGGGAAATCTTTCATCTTATGCCGTTAAACTCTATCTACTAAAACCATTAAATCAAAAGTGTGGGGAAGAGAATGCTAACTGAAATTTTACAAACATTACCGCAAGTTTTAATTGATGGATTAACATTAGGAGCAGTGTATGCCGTTATTGCATTGGGGTACACAATGGTTTATGGAATATTAGAATTGATAAATTTTGCTCATGGGGAAATATTTATGTCAGGAGCATTCATTGGCACGGCCATCTTAATTACTTTAACAAGTCTAGGATGGACTTCGATGCTGCCTGCTGTACTTTCCTTAATTGTCATGCTCCTAATTACTAGTCTCATCACAGGTTTTTTAGGAATGGGAATTGAAAGAGTGGCTTATCGTCCACTCCGAAAAGCACCAAAGCTAATTGCTCTTATCTCAGCCATTGGTATCTCCTTTTTACTACAGGATATCGTTCGTTTCATCACAGAATTATTCAAAGGGAATTACATAATTACTTCGCCTAATCTATTTTCTGACAAAATAAATATCGGATCTGTTTTCGGTTCTCATGCTGCAAGTTTTAAAAGCTCGTTTTTAGTTGTTATTATAGTAGCCGTTATTTTGATGGTAGGATTAGATTTTTTTGTTAACAAAACAAAGTGGGGCATGGCGATGAGAGCCGTGGCGCAAGATAGAGACACAGCATCTTTAATGTCTATTAATGTGAACAAGGTTATCTCAGTTACTTTCTTCGTAGGATCTGCTTTAGGCGGCGCCACTGGTGTATTATTTGCTGTTCAATATGGAACAATCGATCCGTACATTGGATTTATACTAGGACTTAAAGCTTTTACTGCCGCAGTTTTAGGCGGAATTGGCAATATACGCGGAGCAATGCTCGGCGGTATGTTAATTGGACTGATTGAAATGTTCACAGCAGCGAATCTGTCGGTTATCACAGGCGGGATTATGGGAGCAGAATATAAAGATGTTGTTGCATTTGCCATATTGATTATCGTCCTTATTTTTAAACCAGAAGGCTTATTTGGCAAAGCCGTAGCAGAGAAAGTGTAGGTGGAAAAGATGGCTAACATGATTAAAACCATCCAAACAAATAAAGTTGCCCAAATTATTCTTTTCTTTGCGTATGTATTGGTGACTACTGCTGCATTGGCTTTCTCGCAAAAATCAGTGATTGCTTTTTTACTATTATTGTTATCGCTATTACTCCTATATTATATGAATCTCGGAAATAAAATGAAGTGGGGAATTGCTTTACTTATCTTAGTGATTGTTCTCCCGGTTTCAGCTAGTCAAGGACCATCCTATCAAGCATATATGGAAGTAGCAACTATGGTAGGGATTTATGTTTGTATGGCTTTAGGGCTGAATATCGTTGTTGGTCTTGCAGGGTTGCTTGATTTAGGATTTGTTGCTTTCTTTGCTGTTGGCGCCTACACATATGGCGTGTTTGCGACAGCACAAGCGAATAACTTCATGCCCTTTGGAACATATCCATTGTCCGGAAATAGCTTTTGGTTTTTTATTATCATTGGTTTATTTGTAGCGGCTCTATTTGGGGTTTTATTAGGGATTCCAGTATTAAGAGTAAAAGGAGATTATTTGGCTATTGTTACATTAGGTTTTGGGGAAATAATCCGGATTGTGTTTAATAACTTAGATAAGCCAGTAAATATCACGAATGGAGCGATGGGGCTGCCAAGTATTCAACAGCCTGAACTATTTGGTATTACTTTGTCACAGCCGAACCAATTCTATTATATTGTGCTAGTTATGTTTATTATTGTAATTTATGCTGTGACTAGAATGGAACATACAAAATTAGGCCGTTCTTGGAAGGCGGTCAGAGAAAATGAGATTGCTGCACAAGCGATGGGAATTCCCCTTGTAAAAACAAAGTTGACGGCATTTGCTATTGGGGCATCGTTTTCCGGAATGATGGGAGTTGTGTTTGCCGCAAAGCAAATGTTTGTGGATCCAACAAGTTTCACTTACTTAGAATCTACGACCATTCTTGTTATGGTCATCCTTGGAGGAATGGGAAGTGTGCCAGGTGTTATTCTGGGAGCGGCAGTTGTAACGATATTAAACTTACAGGTGCTAACCGAATTAACGGGGTGGCTAAGCCAAGTAACCACTATTCCTGATGCCTTATCTCCAGCAAAAATGCAAAGATTTATCTTCGGTGCCCTTTTAATTATTATGACCTTATATCGTCCACAAGGATTAATACCGGCAAAAAATAAAAAGGTTAATGTCAAGAAATTAAAAGAGAGCATAACAGAAAAGCAGGAGTCTACTATATTGCTTAAGGAGGGGCACAAGTGAATATACTCGAAGTGAAAGGATTGACGAAAAAGTTTGGTGGACTTGTTGCGAATTCCAATATTGATATGTCTGTCGAGAGGAATTCTATCACAGCGGTAATAGGACCGAATGGAGCGGGAAAAACGACTTTTTTCAATATGATAACAGGGGTGTATAAACCGACATCTGGGGAAATTCTCCTTGACGGAAAAACAATTGCCGGGCTTAAGCCGCATGTCGTAGCGAAACAAGGAATTTCCAGAACCTTTCAGAATATCCGCCTTTTCAGTGATATTACCGTATTGGAAAATGTCATGGTCGGAATGCATAACCATATCAAAGGCAGCTTGGTTGGGACATTGCTTCAATTGCCAAAGGCTAAACAGGAAGAAGAGAAAGCAATGAAAGAGGCATATCGCCTATTAGAATATGTTGGGCTTGCTGATCTATTAAATGAAGCAGCGGCAAATTTATCATATGGAGCACAACGGAGATTAGAAATTGCTCGGGCTCTAGCTACAAAGCCTAGCGTTTTATTATTAGATGAGCCTGCTGCTGGTATGAACCCGAAGGAAACAAGTCTATTAACCGGTTTAATTCAAGATATGTGTAAGAAATATGATTTGACCATTATTTTAATTGAACATGATATGAAGCTGGTGATGGAAATTTCAAACCATATCATTGTATTGGATCATGGAGAAAAAATTGCAGAAGGTGGTCCGGAAGAGATACGTTCCAATCCGAAAGTAATTGAAGCCTATTTAGGAAAAGGAGCAGTATCACTTGCTTAAAGGGGGAATCAGCATGGAAAAGATACTTGAATTAACGGATATAGAAGCTTGGTATGGAGGAATTCAGGCATTAAAAGGAATTAGTTTACATGTTGATAAAGGAGAGATCGTTACCCTCATTGGAAGTAATGGTGCTGGCAAATCGACAACCCTTAAATCTATTAGCGGCCAGGTTCCAATCAAAAAAGGCAGTATTCTTTTTAATGGAAAAGATATTGCTAATATAGCAGCACATAAGACAGCCGTTTTAGGGATTTCCCAAGTGCCAGAAGGAAGGCGGATTTTTCCTAAGCTATCTGTACGAGAAAATCTATTAATTGGCGCTTTTGCTGTAAAGGATAAACAATTAACGGAAGCAAGAATGCAAAAAGTATTTGAGTATTTTCCGAGATTGAAAGAACGAGTCGAGCAAAAAGGAGGAACAATGAGTGGTGGCGAGCAGCAAATGCTGGCAATAGGGCGAGCGCTTATGATGCAGCCAGAAGTCCTAATGTTGGATGAACCATCCATGGGCCTTGCGCCAATTATTGTCGAACAAATCTTTGAAATTATTAAAGAGCTCAATAACCAAGGAATGACAATTTTATTAGTAGAACAGAATGCCTTCCAAGCATTGCAAATTGCCAGTAGAGGGTATGTCATTCAAACAGGAGAAATTGTATTAGAAGGAACAGGAGCAGAGTTGATTACCAATAAACAAGTGCAGGAAGCTTACTTAGCTTAAGGACAGAGAAAAAGGAGAAGGCTTTTTACGAGACCATTCTCCTTTTTTATGATTGAATTAATTATTTAAGAATTTTACACATACTGGTTCTGGTGCTTCTATCTCTGATTGCAATAAAGTTAGTTTTCCAGTAACTGTATCTCTTTCAAATAAAGTAAGGGTATCCGATTGTTCATTGGATGCAAGCAAAAATTGTTCTGTTGGATCTAGAACGAAATCTCTTGGCCAGTTTCCTTCTGTTGAAGTTCTGTCAATAAAGGTTAATTGACCAGTTTCCCCATTTACTTGGAAAATCGCAATTGAATTATGGCCGCGATTTCCTGCATAAACATAGTTTCCGTCTGAAGAAAGATGGATAGCACTTCCTTGGCTATTTTCCGTAAAATCAATCGGTAGTGTAGAAATGTATTGTAATTCCTCAAATGCTCCAGTTTCAGCGTTAAAAGATAATGCAATGACTTCATTGCTTAATTCTGTCATGACATAAGCAAATTTGCCATTAGGATGGAAGGCGATATGTCTTGGACCACTTCCAGGTTTAACGGATAAACTGCTAACTTCTTCTAGCTTTCCATCAACAAGCTTGTACGTATCTACTCGGTCTGTTCCTAAATCAACAGAAACAGCATATTGATCATTAGGACTGAATCCAGCAAAATGCATATGAGGTTTTTCTTGGCGAGCTGGATTTGGGCCTGTCCCTGTATGCTCGATGATAGATGCAGCACTGTTTAATGAGCCATCTGTATGTACCGGATAGGATTCGGCAGTTCCTTTATGATAGTTTGCAGAAAGAACAAGCGTTTTGTCTGCATTTACACTTACATGGCAAGGAGATGCTCCTTCCGAATATTCGCTGTTAATAAGGGCAAGACTGCCATCTGAATGAATAGAGTAAGCAGAAACACCACCTAAAGAGCCTTCTTTACCGACAGCGAATAAATGCTGATTATCGTTTGTAACCGTTAAATAGGTAGGGTTTTCAATTTCAGCCACTAGAGAAACATCTGTGATTTTTTTCGCTTCTGTGTCTAATACAAATGAATAAATACCTTTACTAGTCTTTTTTGTATATGTGCCAATGTAGCCAGTGAATTTTGTCATAAACAGATCTCCTTTAACATTTTTACAAAATTAATACTATTTATTAATTATAGCACGAGCCTAATCAAAACGTACAAATTAGAGTCTGTCTATTTAAATAAAAGTATTAGTTAGTTCTATTTTCCCGAAATTGCTAACTTGAAACAAGAGGGAATTTTCAGCTGTTTGAAAGGGAGCGCTTGTAAGAATGGATGCGTTTTTTGAATCTTTCATGGGATGATAGGAATAAAACAACCTTGTTTTTCCAAATGGCAGAGGAAATATAGTACTGCTACCGGTGAGGGTGTTATCTACATAAAATCAAACGAATATATAATTAATGAATATATTAATTAAATAAAGATAAAAAACATTTATTGTTTATTTTTGTAATCTAAAATAGTATTTATTAAGGGACATAAACATAGGATAGTAAGTAGATTAGTTTTGATAATTATATGAATATTACCATGAAATATGGTTTTTTTATTGTTTAAGGATTGGGAATATAGTAAGCTAATGGGGAGTAGGGTAAGATAGAAGTTAAGAAAGGGGTGGAAATATAGTTAATGTAAAAGTTAATCTTAATTAATTGATTAAATATTAGTATCATCGAAAGGCATCCATATTGTACCCCATTTTACATAAAAAATCTGAACGTTCACTTTGGTTCTGTACATCACAAGACTTCCTATCAAAAAATGTAGATAAGATGGGATTTATTATGGATAGAAATGTATGCGTTTACAAACGAAAGCAGTGAAGGGGAGAATGAAACGGTGAAGTGTGTTATAAAAAAAGGGTTATTTTTTTTGTTGGTCATAATCGTACTATTTCCATGGCCTTATGAAAAGGAGAAACAGGTAAAGGCAGAAGGCTCTCAAACTGATTCAATCGAATTTCAGCATGTTTCCGTTCACGACCCGTCCATCATTAAAGGGAATAATGGCTCTTATTATGTTTTTGGATCACATATAGCAGCAGCCAAATCAACGGACTTAATGAATTGGACTTCTCTGGTGACAAGTGAATATCAAACGCCAGAAAATAATCCAATCTATGGGAATTTGTCTGAAAATCTTGCAGAGTCTTTTAAATGGGCAGGGGAAAATGATGCAGATAGCACTGGGGGTTATTCTGTATGGGCTCCTGATATTTTTTGGAATAAAGATTATGCTTGGGATGATGGTTCAAAGGGAGCTTATATGTTGTATTATAGTGTATCTTCTACCTATATTCGTTCAGCGATAGGCATTGCTGTATCGAAGAATATAGAGGGGCCTTATGATTATAGGGATACTATTATATATTCTGGTTTTACCAATTTTGAAACGACTGATAATAAGAGTGTGATTAATAAACATTGGGAAAATACGAATATCGCAGATTTGATTGCAGACGGTACTTTAGATAATGTAAATCCAGATTGGTTTACAAGTGAGGGAAATTATAATAACGCCCTTTATACGAATGCGATTGATGCAAATATTCTCTATGATGAGAATGGAGATTTATGGATGACATATGGTTCCTGGTCAGGTGGAACGTTTATTTTGCCGCTAGATAAGAAAACTGGTGTACCCATTTATCCTGGAAAGGATGGAAAAACCTCGGATGGCAGAATAGTTGATCGATATTTCGGTACGAAGATTGCTGGGGGATATGGAAGATCTGGGGAAGGAACATATGCTGTTTACGATAAGGAAACAGGGTATTACTATCTTTACATTACGTACGGTGGATTAGCTTCTGACGGTGGTTATCAAATGAGGCAGTTTAGATCAAAAAAGATTGATGGCCCGTATGAAGACGCCGCTGGTAATGCTGCTGTTTTTCCAGAAAGCTTTAATTTAGGGACAGGGAATTTCCCGAGCAATGATGATCATAAAGAAATTGGGAATAAAATGATGGGGAATTTCTTGTTTAAAAGAGATCTTGGAGAAGAGGGCAGTGGGATAGGAACAGGATATATGTCACCAGGACATAATTCTTATTTGATAGACGAAGAACTTGGTAAAGAGTTTATTGTGACACATGCTCGATTCCCTCAGCAAGGAGAACTGCATCAAGTGCGTGTCCATCAAACCTTTAAAAACAAGGAGAAATGGCCAGTGCCAACTCCATTTCAATATGCGGGTGAAACAATAGAGACTGTGTCTGAGAAAGATATTGTTGGTGATTATAAGTATATCAATCACGGCAAAGAGATTACGGGGAAATTAACAGAATCGCAATGGATTAAATTAAATGCAGATAAGACAGTTTCCGGTGCTGTAAGTGGGACATGGAAGCTATACGATGATTACAGAGTCGAAGTTGAGATAGAAGGACAAATATATGATGGCGTATTTATTCGTCAATATGATCCTGCAGCCGCGAAATGGGTGATGACCTTTAGTGCTATGTCTGGTGAGGGAGTCGTAATTTGGGGAAGTCGTGTGGATAGTAAATCAAACCAAGAAGTGGTTGCAAGTGTGAAAGCGGAACTAATTAAGGCCATTCCGACCGAGGCAATCAAGGATATCTCCTTGCCAACTCAAGCAGCGCAAGGTACAGCCATTGTCTGGGAATCTTCACAGCCAGAAATCATTTCCAATGATGGGATTGTAACAAGACCGCCATTTGGTTCTGAAAATGCTGATGTAAAATTAACAGCAACTATTACTTTAGGGGATGCGAAAGAAACATTGTCTGTAATGGTTCATGTATTAGCAGAAGAGGAAGGGAGATTAACTGCCTATTATGACTTTAATGATGGGTTTGCAGATCGATCTGGTAATCAAGCCGATGCAATAGTAACAGGTGATCGCATTCACAATACAGGCGGGGAAGTTACGTTTGCAAAGGGTATTGCAGGGAATGCTGCTAAATTTAACGGAGAATCTGGACTTAAATTGGCAGATGGTTTAATTGCAAGTAATAAGTATTCCATATCACTTTGGATGAAACCGGAAGAAATCACGGAATTTACAACGACTTTCTTCGGTGCGAGAACAGAGAATAATTGGATTAGTCTTGTGCCGAATGCACAGAATGTGACAAAGGTATGGTCCCATAATAGTGACCAATGGTATGATGCGGTATCTGACTCTATAATCCCAAAAAATGAATGGACACATTTCGGATTTACGGTAAATGAAGGAGAAGCAAAGGTTTACATTAATGGAGAGGAAAAATTTTCTGATGGGAATTTTCCAGATGTCTTTACAACCGTTAATGCCCAATTTAGTTTAGGTGTAAACTATTGGGACATGCCCTTTAAAGGTTTAATGGATGAAGTACGCGTATATGATGGAATTGTTCTTACAGAAACCGAAATGCAATCACTTTTTGAAAATCCAGGAGCAGAAGAGCCAGGAGCAGAAGAGCCGGGAGCAGAAGAGCCGGGAGCAGAAGAGCCAGGAGCAGAAGAACCGGGAGCAGAAGAACCGGGAGCAGAAGAGCCAGGAGCAGAAGAACCGGGAGCAGAAGAGCCAGGAGCAGAAGAACCGGGAACAGATAAGCCAAGTGCAGAAAATCCGAAGACTGACAACACAGGGAAAACATTACCGAACACTGCAACAAACGAATATAATTGGATAATCGGAGGATTATTCCTGTTGGTAGCGGGCTTAAGTATATCCTTGGTTATACGAAAACGGGCCATAAAAGCGGAATAAATCATGATGGACCACTTAATTTCTGCAGTGATTAAGTGGTTCTTCGTTTTTAGAATGGTAGATGGGGAAATAAAATACTCTTTCAGCATTATTTCTAGTGAAAAAGTTAAACAAATTAGCCACAAGAGATGGAAGCTTGTTGATGGTTTTTTCAGAAAATAATCACAATAGTGATTGTGGAAAAATGGAGAGGTTATCAACTTAATTACTAACAAGGTAAATGGCGGAAATTAAAGTATTCCACAGGGTTATCCACATTATCAACAGAATTAGGTTTTGGTTATCCACAAAAATGTAAGGGTTTTAAAAAGGGGGAGGAAGAGAATGATGTAAGCCATCTCTTCCTCTAAACGTTTATTTAGTATCTTTTCTATTAGCTGCTCGATCAGCCATTTTAAATTCATGTTGATAGGTTACGGCTTGCATACTAGATAGTGTGTGCTTTGGTTTTTGCTTTTTCTTCCCTTCCATATCACAACAATCCTTTCCATTTTTTCTACTATGTTCTTTATTCTTCCCTAGTTATATAAATTAGATTCAAAATGCGAAGGTAAATTAGTTGAGAGGCAAAAGTATGCCTTTCCACCTTTTATGTGCTACATTTGAAATAGATAAAGTTCGCATGGGATGATTTAGAGAAGGCGAAAAATAGATAACGTGGTGATTGGAATGATTATAAGCAAAATAACAAGACAGAAGGAATTGAATGACCGTTATAATATTTTTACCCTGAAGCAGGGAAAAGATGTGTATGCATTTAGCGTAGATGAAACAGTTCTAATTAAATATAAGCTGCGAAAAGGGATGGAGCTGGATTCGCTCTTATTAAATGAAATCCAATATACAGACGAAATAAGAAAAGGATATCATATGGCCGTTCGGTATTTGTCTAAGGTAAAAAGAACGGAAATGGAAGTAAGGAAGCATCTCTCCGCTAAAATGGAAAATGATGCATTGGTTGCAGAGGTAATGACAAAGTTAAAGGAAATGAAATTCATCGATGATGAGGATTACGCTTTTTCCTATGTTCGCACTCAACGGAATACGACAACCAAAGGAGCAGAAACGATTAAACGAGAATTAAGGGAAAAAGGGATCCAGCGGGAATTAATCGAACGTTCAATGGAGGAGCTTTCCTATGAGGATCAAATGCAAGCAGCGAAGAAAATTGTTGCAAAATTTTTGGCTGGCAAGAAAAAGGATTCTAAGAAGATTATCATCCAGAAATTAGAGCAGACTCTTGTTAGAAAGGGATATACCTCTGATATTATCCAACAAGTAAAAAGGATGCCGGAGATTGTGGAAATGGATACAGATGAATTAGAAACCGTTCGTATCCATGGGGAGAAGGCAAGAAGAAAATTTGCCAAGTTCACTGGATATGAATTCAAGCAAAAAATGAAGCAGTTCTTATACCGTAAAGGATTCTCTATGGATCTTATCGAACAGTATTTAGACGAAATAGAAAATGAAGACTAATTAGTTATCGGCGTAGTGTTAACAACAAACTTCAGTAGAAATGAAAGCTGATTTTTTGCCGATTCTGAGGATTTTTATTAAACTAGTTGGTAGTGGAGGGGAATATAAATGCTGACAAAAAGATATAGCATGATGACAGAACACGAGCTCCGTATGGAAATATCCACTTTAAATGATCAAGCAAAAAAAGCAGAGCAGCTTGGTATGGTTAATGAATATGCTGTTTTAGAAAGAAAAGCAGTTCTTGCCAAATCGTATTTATTAAATCCTAAAGATTATAAAGCTAATGAAATATATGAAATAGAAGGCGATCCAGGAGTTCTTTTTCAAATCGATTATATGAATGGCGTTTTTGCGTGGGGAAAGCGACAAGTAGATGGAAGCCAAGAAGAGGGGATTCCAATCGCATTATTAAAGAAGAAAGCATAAGGAAAAGAGTGGAGGGACCAAAAGTGGTCTCTCCCTCTTTCCTGCAGAATAAAAATCTGCTTATTTTTTTGGTTTGCGATGTGAGGAAGCATGCATTCTCTCTTGAGGATGTGTATTGATTGTGCCATTGGCTCTTTTCGAAGCGTATTCTGTTTTTGCTCTCGGTTCTCCCTCAAGCTTAACATCATTTGTATTATCTACATTTCCCATCGTCATACCTCCAAAGAATCAACTAAGTCAAAGGTAATAAACTTCAACTTTGTTTATTACAATGGATAGTATTTGTTAATTACCAGCAATCTATTAGTAAAAACAAAAAAGAAAGAAGGAATGAAATAATGCATGAAGCACAGAAGAAATTAGTGGAGCGGCTATTGGAGCTTAATTCGTTTATTTCAGTTGGCCAAGCACAAACATGGGTGGAATTATTATGGGAGGATTTTGAGGCAACCTATGCTAAAGCGGGTCGTAAATATCAGGGAGAAGAAGTAACGGAACGAGTTGTTAGTCAGTGGATTGAGAACTACGGGGGAAAGCTTCATGAATTTGTAGCTGAAAACCCAAAATATAAAGAATTCCTTGCAGATGATAAAAAGAAATTGCATTAAAAAGAGGTCGACTTTAAAAGTCGACCATTTTTCATGCTAATTGGTTAAGATATCGAGTTTCTTTTTCAGCTTATCTTCACTAAAGATCCAGCCTGTGTAGGAAGTGATGATATTCAAGTTTAGATCGAGATGAACAACGGCGACAAATGGATAGTGCCCGTTGCTTCGGTAGCGTAAATCAATGAAGCGGACTTGGTATTGGTCATCCAGCTCGATAACTTCCCACCTAAATACAGGAGAGAAGGATAGGAAAGCAGATAGGTTCTTATCTTTTTGAGCTGCGGTTAGGACTGGTGTATCTGGAACAGGAATACGATGGAACTTATCATAGATTTCAATTTCGTGCTGATGGGACCTGCCGACATAGAAGGAGTCGTCGGTCATCACAGCGATACGCCAATGGTTATATCTCATGGTTGGCGATAAAATGATTTCCTTTGCATCTGGAATTCTTTTTTTCACATTTATTTTTACCTGCCGTTGTGTAAATACCCGCAGAAGGTAATAGCCAATCAGTACGATATATAAAGTTAAAAAGGTATATCCAGGATCTGATCCAAATACCCAAAATAAGATTGCTACAATATGCATGGAGAAAATGATGGGATCAAATGTATTAATAATCCCCAATGCGACCCATTTATTTGTAAAAGGACGTAGAGCCTGTGTTCCATAGGCATTAAATATATCGACAAATACATGCAGGAAAACAGCTATAAACGTCCAAAGCCATAAATGAAACAAATTTGCTTCTGGGAAAAGCGGGTACATGACAGCAAGTATAAGTAGGGGCCACAAAAGTACTGCTGGGATGGAGTGTGTCACTCCACGATGGTTGCGTATATAAACAGCATTATTTCTTAATTTTAATACTGTATCGATATCTGGTATTTGTGAGCCGATGATAGTGGCGATTATTACACCAGTTGTTGTTGCAGGATCAGAAGCAACAACTGGGTCTAACGTGGCTAACCCGCCAAGCGCAATCCCCATAACAATATGTGTTCCTGTATCCAAAATACCAAACCTCCCTGATTTTCTCTCCGAATTATTTGGATGAAAACACCATAATTACAATAAAAATATCCTTTTCTTTTTTCTTAACAAAAGATACACTACAAACAGTTAACATATTCGCATAATGAAAAATACGGATAATGTTATTAAATAATAAATAAAGTTGGCAAACAATCGGACAAACGCGTAATTTTATCAAAAAATAGCTCTTCTATTTAAAATGAGGCAAATTTACATATTTATACTTATTATTGTTATCAAACTTGGCTATTGGTAAGAACGTGAATCATTTTGTGCTACTTTCATTCTATCCCATTCCATCCTATGATGTACACCATGTCCAATAGTAGTAAAAGAAATCTATATATTGTTATTCCCAAAAAAAATTAATAATTAACATCTGGAGGTTAATCGTGACAGATAGGCAAGAAATAATCAAAAATCAAGTAGATGTCGAGCGGTTTAGAGAAGATTTATTAAATTGGTTTACAGAGGAACAAAGGGAACTGCCATGGAGACAAGATCAAGATCCCTACAAAGTATGGGTATCTGAAATCATGCTTCAGCAAACAAAGGTAGATACGGTTATCCCTTATTTTAATCGATTCATTTCTCAATTTCCAACCATTGAGGCGTTGTCAGAGGCAGAAGAAGAAAAAGTACTGAAGGCCTGGGAAGGATTAGGTTATTATTCAAGAGCGCGTAATTTACATGCTGCTGTTAAGGAAGTGCATGAAAAGTACGGGGGCAAAGTGCCAGATACTCCGAAAGAAATTGCGTCCTTAAAAGGAGTAGGACCTTATACAGCCGGTGCAATTTTAAGTATAGCATATGGAGTTCCAGAACCTGCTGTTGATGGAAATGTAATGAGAGTTTTATCGAGGATTCTCTCGATTTGGGAAGATATTGCAAAACCCAAAACAAGAAAGACATTTGAAGAAGCAGTACGTGTGCTGATCTCGCATGAGAATCCGTCCTTTTTCAATCAAGCGCTTATGGAGCTCGGTGCCTTAATTTGTACACCAACTTCTCCTTCGTGCCTGCTTTGTCCAGTAAGAGAGCATTGTCATGCCTTTGAGGATGGGACTGTTACAGAGCTTCCTGTAAAGACAAAAACGAAGAAACAAAAGTCAATCCAGCTTGCGGCAGTCGTTTTAACAGATGAAGAGGGACGAACATTGATCCATAAACGGCCAAATACAGGATTGCTGGCAAATTTATGGGAATTTCCTAATATGGAAATTGTTCAAGTGTTAAAGAGCGAGAAAGCACAGCTTGAGGAGAAACTGTTAGAAGACTATCAGGCTAAAGTAGAAGTTGGCGAAATGATTACTAGGATTGAACATGTTTTTTCACATTTAATCTGGAACATCAATGTATATAGCGGAAAGTTAATAGCATTAAAAGAGGAAAAGGAAGATATCAGAAGAGTAAATGCGGATGAAATTGCACCATTCCCATTCCCAGTATCTCATCAGAAGATGCTGAAATTTTTACCAGAGCAAGTGAAGAAAGGGTGACCATTTGTGGTCATCCCCTATTACTCATAGCTTACTTCTGTCCCATGTGTATAATCAGCTTCGTTTCTTTTTAACCCGCCTCTGTTTTCCATTTCCTCTATGATGCTGCGGTGAATACTGACACCTTCGCTATTGAGATAAGGCGTCATTTGCTGCAGGGAGTGATGAAAGTAGGCAAGTTCATTATCTTTCCAATCTGATTTAGCGATAAGGGCTAATTCGGTCATATCTCTGCCAACATACATGTGTTATACCTTCCTTTACTTTTCCCGTATTCTCCTCTATTGTGTGGATGTTGATTGCGAAGTATGCATGAATAGAGGTAAAATGAGAAGTAAATGGATGGGAAAGGAATTAATAAGAATGACAAACAAAGTAGCATTAATTACAGGAAGCAGTAGAGGAATCGGAAAGGCAACAGCCATTCGCTTAGCCAAAGAAGGCTATGATATTGTTATCAACTATGCAAGAAGCAAAAAAGCAGCACAAGAAACTGCTGACGAGATTACGGCGCTTGGCAGAAAAGTGCTTCTAGTAAAAGCGAATGTTGGAGATGTAGACAAAATAAAGGCGATGTTTGCAGAAGTAAAAGCAGAGTTTGGGCGCTTAGATGTATTTATTAACAACGCAGCATCTGGGGTATTACGACCAATTATGGAGTTAGAAGAATCTCACTGGAATTGGACAATGAATATTAATAGTAAAGCCTTATTATTCTGTGCGCAAGAAGCAGCGAAGCTAATGGATAAAGGCGGAAAAATCGTTAGCATCAGCTCGCTGGGAGCGATTCGCTATTTAGAAAACTATACAACAGTTGGAGTGAGTAAAGCTGCTGTAGAGGCCTTAACTAGATATTTAGCGGTAGAATTAGCACCGAAAAATATTGTAGTAAATGCTGTTTCCGGTGGAGCAGTTGATACCGAGGCATTAACACATTTTCCAAATAGAGAAGAATTGCTTCAAGCGGCAGCGGAAAAAACACCGGCTGGCAGAATGGTCGAAATGGAAGATCTCGTCAATACCGTCATGTTCTTAGTAAGCGATGATGCAAGCATGATAAGAGGACAAACGATTATTGTGGATGGCGGTATTTCGTTGCTAGTATAAGCGGGCCGGGCGGTTTGGTTTGTGGAAAAAAGGAGATTTCCTATAAAGGAGAACTCCTTTTTTTTCTATCGATATGGATTTTATTGGTAATAAAAAACTTTGGATAGAAACGAAGTGTCTGGGACAAATTAATAGGCGTGGAGGTGATATTCATGGCTAAAAAAGCTGGTGCTACACAAAGTGGAACTAACATTCAAGAAGTAAAACAACAAAACGCTCAAGCAGGCCAAGGTCAACAATTTGGTACTGAATTTGCAAGCGAAACAAACGCTTCAGAAGTAAGAAAGCAAAATCAACAAGCTGAATCTAGAAAATCTCAAAACACAAGCAAATAATGCAAACAAAGGGCACTTCACTTACGGGAGAGTGCCCTTTGCTTTTGTTATCGAAACTTTTTATGTTCGACAAAACTTCTTCTTTGTCTACAGAAGTAGTCAAAGGAATTAACATACATACGAAGAAATAGTAAAAGGTAGAGTTAATAGAAAAAGGGCCGTTCCCTTTTTATAAGTTGAAACATATAAATCAATACAGTACCTAAAAATGAAGAGTAGGATGTGTTTTTTCATGGATGTATTTAATGGTTTAGTTGGAGAGCAAATGCGAATTATGGAAAAACTGCTATATTTACAAGGAGAATTAGAAAGGTGTGAAGAGATAGAAGCACAACTACTAATTCTCCAAAAAGAAACGGAACTAAAAGAAGTGCAAATAGAAATCAGCAATATGAAGGAAGAGCTAAAGAAAATACAAAAAATCTTTGAATTACAAACAGAAAAAGTTATTAAAGTCTACCAAGAAAATGAACTAAAACTATCATCTAGTTCATAAAAATATGGAATATTTAAAACCATTGTGTAATTTCAATGGTTCTTTTGTTTTAAATTTACTAGAGAACCGTTATAATAAGAAAAAAGAGGAATCGTACTTTGTTGCCTTAAAGGAAATAATGAATCGCTTTTAGTATGTAACAGGTTACAAAGCGTCCGTAAATAGAAAGTAGGGGAGAAATAAAAATGGGCGTACCTATCGAGGGTGAACCAATACAAATTCACAGTTATAAGCATAATGGGCACATCCATCGAATCTGGGACGAAACAACAATACTTAAAGGGACGCAGAACTTAATTATAGGTGGCAATGATCGTACAATTGTTACGGAATCAGATGGAAGAACGTGGGTAACACGTGAACCGGCAATCTGTTATTTTCATTCCCAACAATGGTTTAATGTCATTGGCATGCTTAGAGAAGATGGCATTCATTATTATTGCAACCTAAGCTCACCGTTTATTTACGATGGAGAGGCACTTAAGTATATTGATTATGATTTGGACATCAAAATCTTTCCGGATATGACATTCAATTTACTAGATGAAGATGAGTATGAACGTCACCGCCAAGAAATGAAATATCCAGAGGTCATTGATCGTATTTTGAAGACGCAAGTAACGCAATTAATACATTGGATAAGACAAAGAAAAGGTCCCTTTGCACCAGATTTTGTTGATTTGTGGTATGAAAGATACTTAACGTACAGAAGTTAATATGGATGACTGAAAAAAGCATGTTGAATTTCAGCAGGCTTTTTTCTTATGCATTCGCTGCGAATAGTGATAAAATGGTTCATTGTTATTAAAACGATTAAGAGTTTGAAGATTGATGGCTCGTGGGCCGTTTTGGTTTGGGGAATGAGTGATGTTTAGAGGGGATCGATTCTGTGCCCGATTTGGTTTTGAAAGTGAGTTGAAGAAAATAGAGAGGGGCTCTCTGTGTCCGAAGCGAAAAGAAAATGCGCGAACCGAGAAGAAAGAGAGGAAAAAGGTAAAAGAGACCCATCCCTTTGTGCCCGTTTCAAAAGAGCACAGAGCAGATCAGCCATGCTCACCAGTTTACGCGCTATCTTTCACAGTGTTTTTAACAGAATGAGCTAAAATGAAGTTTTCCAAACACAAAAAAAGGAAAAAGAACAAATGCAACATAGAGAGGGGAGTATATGTGGACAGTATTAAAAGGTATATGACCTTTGTAAAGCCATACCGATGGCAAATCATTGGGACGATCATTATCGGCATTGTGAAATTTGCCATTCCGCTATTAATACCATTGTTATTAAAATATGTAATTGATGATATTATCAATAATCCAGCCTTAGATCAGGCCACTAAAATGAGCAATCTGTGGACAATCATGATTATTATGACCATTGTCTTTATCGTGGTGAGACCACCGATTGAATACTATCGTCAATATTTCGCTCAATGGACTTCTAATAAAATTCTGTATGATATTAGAGATCAGCTTTTTATGCATCTGCAAAAATTGAGCCTGAAATATTATTCCAATACCCGTGCAGGGGAAGTTATTTCCCGTGTCATAAATGATGTGGAACAAACGAAAAACTTTATTTTAACCGGCCTAATGAATTTATGGTTAGATGCCGTAACGATTTTGATTACAATCGGAATCATGTTCACGATGGACGTAAAGCTAACATTTGTCTCTATTATTTTACTGCCGTTTTACGCGCTTTCCGTTAGCTACTTTTTTGGGAATTTACGCAAATTAACAAGAGAAAGATCCCAAGCTTTAGCAGGCGTACAAAGCTTTCTCCATGAAAGAGTCCAAGGAATTTCGGTTATTAAAAGCTTTGCGACAGAAAATCATGAACAAAAGCATTTCCAAAAGTATAATAATACCTTCTTAGAAAAAGCGGTCAATCATACGAAATGGAATGCGAAAGCGTTCGCTGTCGTCAATACGATTACCGATATTTCGCCATTGATTGTAATTGCCTATTCAGGCTACCAAGTATTGAATGGCGATATATCACTTGGAGCGATGATGGCATTTTTTGCGTATATTGAAAGATTATATAATCCATTGAGAAGATTAGTGAATTCCTCTACGACCTTAACACAGTCTATCGCATCAATGGACAGGGTGTTTGATTTAATTGATGAAAAATACGATATTCAAGATAAACCAAATGCAGTTCCTTGTACAAATGTAAAAGGAGATATTACTTTTGAAGAAGTGGACTTTGCTTACGATACAAACGATCCGAAAGTATTAGATAATATTTCCTTACATATTAAACAAGGAGAGACAGTAGCGTTTGTTGGTATGAGTGGTGGCGGTAAGTCTTCCTTGATAAGTCTTATTCCAAGATTCTTTGATGTAACAGGAGGAAGAATTCTCTTAGACGGAATAGATATCAGAGATGTGCAAGCACGTTCCTTGCGTGATCAAATTGGAATGGTTCTGCAAGAAAATATTCTCTTCAGTGAATCGATTAGGGAAAATATTATGATAGGAAAGCCTAATGCGACTGAAGAGGAAGTAATTGCAGCTGCTAAAGCTGCCAATGCTCATGACTTTATCACTCAGCTTCCAGAAGGGTATGAAACAAAAGTGGGCGAAAGAGGCGTGAAATTAAGCGGCGGTCAGAAGCAAAGAGTAGCAATTGCACGTGTATTCTTGAAAAACCCGCCAATCTTAATTTTGGACGAGGCTACTTCTGCCTTAGACTTGGAAAGTGAACAGTCCATTCAAGAATCACTAGAAGAACTGGCCAAAGACAGAACGACCCTAATTGTAGCCCATCGTTTATCTACGATTACTCATGCCGATCGCATCATTTTGATTGAACATGGAAAAATTATGGAAGATGGTACACATGAGGAACTAATGAAATTGCAAGGTCATTATCACGATCTATTTCAAATTCAGCAATTAGGAAATTAGAGATAAAAAAGGATCCAGAAGCAAGTATCTGGATCCTTTTTTATTTTACTCTTCAATCGTTACATCAGCTTCATGCTGATGATGAACTTGAATGGAAGTGATTAATGTATCTAGATGCTCTACATTCTCGTCATATTCAATAATGGCAGAAACAATTTGCATCATATGATATTGCTTTAATTCTTCTTCATTTTCAAGTACGGATGGTTCTGTCTCTTTATAGTAAAGCATTAACTCTTGGAAAAGCATATTTCGGTCAAGAGAAATGCTGCCTTCTTCAAAAACAACATTTGGCTTTACTTTTCCAATAAATTTAAGCATGACATGTTCATGATGGTGAATAAGGCAGTCAAGCTGCTGTTGAATAATATTTTGAAAATCCTCCGGCAAACTTAATAACTCATTTTCATATCGATGAATCTTTTTCAAGGTTTGAAAAGATTTCTTTAATGTGGCAATCATTTGCCGGTAAATGACTAATTTTCTCGTTTTTAATAAAGTCGTTCTTTTAAAATAATTCCGCTCTTCTTTGTACAGGATATATAACTGATCAATGCGCATTAAACGTTCCGACATTTTATCGATATCATTCTTTAACAGACTATGTTCCGATGCATGTCTAATGTTTAGGCGGATCCATTTTGTTATTTCCTCACTTAAATCGGAAAGTTGATTGTACAATTTATTTTCATACTTAGGTGGTATAAAAATCAGATTGACAGTCGAAGCAGAAAGAATTCCGAGCATTACCGTCGAGAAGCGAATAATCGCAAAGGTAATGAAATCATCTGTAGGTGATTCCATAATGGCAATCAAGGTAACTACAGATAAAGTAATTGTCTTTTCTAAGTGTAATTTTAAGTTGATTGTAATAACAATGATGGCGGCAAGTCCAATAATAAAAACGTTGTTACCAAAGCTTAATACAAAGATGACTGCGATAATAGCACCAATGATATTGCCTTGTACTTGTTCAATGATCGATAAATAAGAACGATAGACAGTTGGCTGTATAGCAAAAATGGCAGAAATTCCTGCGAAAACAGGAGTTGGTGCATTTAAAAGTTGCGCTAGAAATAAAGCTAACACGATGGCGATTCCTGTTTTCAGAACGCGCGCTCCTAATGTCATAAATAAGTGTTCCTTTCATTTAATCTTTCTAACTATTTTCTTATACCCCTTACTTTTTGCGAAAAACACGAAAAGTAAACACAATAATGTACTATACATTGATTAGATGTGAACTTCAATAGACTGATGACTGATTTTTTCTTTTTTCGAAGGATTTTAAAAAAATGGACATATTGTTGTTAAAATTGAAATGGTTTTACATAATAGTAGAGGGTGTAAAACGTTCTAATGGGGGACAGATTTGGGGCAGGCGGGGAGTCTTCTCGTCGTTCATTCCGCTTTAATCATCTGTTATGGAATTTTAGAGAGAGCTTATATCTATTTGATTTAAAAGAGGAAGAGATAGTAGATCACTTTTGTGAAAATAAAAAAGGTCCAGAATTCCTCTGAACCTTTTTCTAAACTTAAAACTTATATTCTTCTTTTAATGCAGCGAACGCTTGGTCAACCGCGTGCAGGGTTGCTTCGATATCTTCTTCTGTATGCGCGATAGTGATGAACCATGCTTCGTATTTGGATGGTGCCAGCATGATTCCTTGTTCTACTAATAGCTTGAAGAAGCGGCCAAACATTTCACTGTCAGTGCTTTCTGCTTGTTTGTAGTTGTAGACCTTCTCGGTAGTAAAGAAGACAGTAAGTGCTCCTTTTAGGCGGTTAATAGTAATTGGAACATTGTATTTGGCAGCTGCTTCTAAAATGCCATTTTCTAATAATGCGCCTAATTTATCGAGATGATCGTATACGCCTTCTTGCTTTAATACTTCTAGACAAGCGATTCCGGCTTGGATGGAGGCTGGGTTTCCAGCATGAGTTCCTGCTTGGTATGCTGGTCCAACTGGTGCCACTTGATCCATGATTTCTTTTCTTCCGCCATAAGCGCCGATTGGAAGACCGCCGCCGATTACTTTTCCTAAGGCAGTCAGGTCAGGGTAAACACCTAATAAATCCTGTGCTCCACCGTAAGTAAAGCGGAAAGCAGTAATTACCTCATCATAAATAACAAGTGCGCCTGCTGCGTGTGTTAAATCATTAATTCCCTGTAAAAATCCTTCCACTGGTTCAACAATTCCGAAGTTCCCAACGATTGGCTCGACAAGAACAGCGGCCACTTGATCGCCCCATTTATCCAATGCATCTTTATAGGCATCTAAATCATTGAAAGGAACCGTGATAACGTCTGCAGCAATTACTGCAGGAACACCGGCAGAATCTGGTGTGCCAAGTGTAGAAGGACCTGAACCAGCTGCAACAAGCATTGGATCAGAGTGACCATGATAGCATCCAGCGAATTTGATGACTTTATTTCTGCCAGTATACGCGCGAGCAACACGAATGGTAGTCATTACTGCTTCTGTTCCAGAATTCATAAAACGGATTTTTTCCATGGAAGGAATTGCTTCCTGCAGCATTTTCGCGAATTTCACTTCATGCGGAGTTGGCGTTCCGAATAATAGGCCAGTTTCTGCAGCGCGTGTTACTGCCTTTGTAATATGTGGATGAGCATGTCCTGTAACAATCGGACCGTATGCAGCTAAATAATCGATATATTGATTTCCGTCTACATCAAAGAAGTAAGCACCTTGTCCTCTTTCCATTACAATCGGTGATCCGCCGCCAACCGCCTTATAAGAGCGCGAAGGACTATTGACTCCTCCAACAATAATCTCTAAAGCTTCTTCATGCAATCGTTCTGAATTTGTATGTAACATATAAACCTCCTATAAATCGTATCATTCTATAAAAAATACCTTCCCCCATTTTAGCACTTTTTAAAAGAAGTTAAAGGGAAACAGCTTTTTAACCTAAGAGTACCTTTCCTACGTTTTCAATAGGAGAAATGGATAAACGAATAAATAAACAAGACAAGCATAGATATTAATGATAGAGGAATCACATTTATGCAAGGAAGTAAGGAGGTAAGGAAATGTTTTATGTCTTATTAGCACTCATTCTATTTTTTATTGCAATGAGCTTAAAAACACTATTTGTTCCTTACCGCAGAAAAGAAAAATGGGTCTCATTCGAGAATTTTATGTACTTAATCTTTGTCTATATCACCATTATGATTGGCTTTGGTCTAATCTATACATTATTCCAGATGAATGGCATCCCGGTTTATAATGATGGACAGGCGCCTTCTTTAAACTATGATTTCTTTCATACACTCCATACGAGTATTTATTTTAGCGGGGTGACCTTATTTTCCGTAGGGTTTGGTGATTTAATGCCAATTGGTATGGGACGAATGGTTGTCCTTATTGAAGCATTGATCGGATACACGATTCCTGCTGCTTTTGTAGCACGAGCAGTATTTGATCTGAACAACTAGCAAACTGCTTTTCTTGATTCATGGAAGCATTTTAGGTAGGCTTGAATAAAAAAGCAAAGGCGGGATACAATGTCTGTTCATATTGGAGAAGTAGTGCCAGATTTTGAATTAGAAGCAAATGATGGAGAGAAAATAAAATTATCCGATTATCGAGGGAGGAATGTTGTCTTATATTTTTATCCCAAAGATATGACACCAGGATGTACAACAGAAGCATGTGATTTTCGCGATAATCATGAAGATTTCCAAGGATACAACGCAGTAGTACTAGGAGTCAGCCCTGATCCGATTTCAAGACATCAGAAATTTATTGAAAAGCACGAGCTGCCATTTCCATTATTATCAGATGAAAATCATGAAGTAGCGGAAAGCTTTGATGTCTGGAAACTAAAAAGGAATTTCGGAAAAGAGTATATGGGAATTGAAAGATCAACCTTCTTGATCGATAAAGAAGGGAAGCTTGTGAAGGAATGGCGCAAAGTAAAAGTCGCTGGTCATGTAGAAGAAATCAAACAAGCTTTAGAAAAAATCGAAGCCTAATTTTTAAGGTAGGGACTTTTGTCCATTCATTAAAAGCCGAAGAGCATATTGTATAGTGAGCATATACCTCCTCATATATATGTCGGTGGCCAACGAAAGCGTTCGTTGGTCTTTTTTTATGGAGAAAAGGGGAAATGGATAAAACTTCTGGTGAAAAAAGTAAGGTCTCATGCATATAATGTAAGTGTATTATCAATAACATCTTAGCATCGACTATTATGTAATAGTATCTATTGTTAAATAATCATTATTGTCTATTCAGATTGTTCATACATCTAGAAAACCGCGCTCTTACAGTAACTGTGTTGACAAAACCCTCCTATTATTAGTACACTATTTATAAACATTATAAAATAAGAATATCTTTTAGAAATGGGGTGCATGTCCGTGGAACATAATGAGTTGCAAGAAGCTCTTGATAAGCTGAAAGAAACAGGAGTGCGCATTACCCCGCAGCGTCATGCGATACTTGAATATTTAATAAGCTCAATGTCACATCCGACTGCCGATGAAATTTATAAAGCACTTGAAGGCAAATTTCCAAATATGAGTGTAGCCACTGTTTATAATAATTTAAGAGTTTTTCGTGAAGTGAATTTAGTAAAGGAACTGACATACGGAGATTCCTCCAGCCGGTTTGATTTTATAACTTCTCACCATTATCATATTATCTGTAAAGAGTGTGGCAAAATAGTTGATTTCCATTATCCAGGACTTGATGAGGTAGAGCAATTTGCCAGCCATGTTTCAGGATTCAAAATCAGCCACCACCGTCTGGAAATTTACGGTACTTGTCCTGATTGTGCTCAAAAAGAAGCGCACTAATGTAGAGAATAGAAGAGGCTGTCTTTTTAAGAGTTACTTTCGTATAAACGTTGCGAAGGGAAATCTTAAAAAGATATCCTCTTTTTTCTGTTTAATCGTTGAAACGAGACTGAAATATTATATGGCAGAAATGATAGCAAAAAGTAATTCTATTTTTAAACAAGTTATAGTAAGATTTCATGTATGCCCTGGAAATAGGGCAGGATTTTAAGAGAAAATGTCGAAATAATACGAAACGAATAAAATTTATTCATGGAGATGGAGGAATAACGATGGAAGATATTCTTCGTCCTATATATCAAGAAAGAGCTAGCCAGACAAATACATTGGGCGTATTAATCATTGATAAGAAACAAAACGAAATGACCGTGACCGATACTTTTGATACAGTCATGCTAATTATTGTGAAAGAAGCAGAACAGCCTGTTTTTATCAAGCACTATACATATGCAGATAAGAAAGCGGCTCTACATATTGTTACAGAAAAACAATTAAGAAGCTGGATTTTATTAGGGAATAACAAAAGAATTTTTGAATGGATATACAATGGGAGAGTTGTTTTTGATCGCAATGAATTTATTTATCGACTCAAAAATGAGTTAAAAGAATTTCCCGTTAACGAAAGAAAACAAAAAATGGCGCTAGAATTCGCCAAGCTTATTAAACGATATATGGATGGGAAAGCGTTCTTTGAAAATAAACATTATCTGGACGCCTATAATGATATTGTTCATTCCTTACACCATTTAGCTCGATTAGCAGTGATCGAAAATGGATTTCACCCAGAAGTAACGGTATGGAGCCAAGTAAAACAAATGGAGCCAGAAATCTATAAACTATATGTAGAATTAGTAAATAGTGATGAGCCTATTGAAAAGAGACTCGAGCTATTATTCTTAGCAAGTGAATTTTTAATTCATTCAAGAATGAGAACAAGCACAAGCTATATACTCGATATATTAAAAGAAAAAGACGCTTGGACATTTAACGAACTGTTAGAAAAAGAAGAGCTGCTTATCTACGCAGTTGATTTAGGAATGTTGATCGAATACTTAATCGATAAGCATTTAATAGAAGTAGTCAACATTTCTACGAAAAGCCCAGGTGTTTATCATCGATGCTATCGTGTTTTAGAAAAAAAATAAAAAAGTTTTAGAAAAAGTGTTGACCATTATCGTAGAATAATGTTATATTAATATCCGTCGCTGAAACAACACGAACTGTTGAAGTAAACGACGGAATAGAATTTCTAAAAAACACTATTGACAATAAAGGTTGATAGATGTTATATTAGGAAAGTCGCTTCCTAAGTGACTAACTAAATTGCTCTTTGAAAACTGAACACACAAACGTCAACAATAATCGTTTTATAACTAACGTTATAGAATGACAACAAGTAACAAAAAGCTAGAGTTTAGCAATGAGCTAATCAACTCTTTATTGGAGAGTTTGATCCTGGCTCAGGACGAACGCTGGCGGCGTGCCTAATACATGCAAGTCGAGCGGACTTTAAAAGCTTGCTTTTAAAGTTAGCGGCGGACGGGTGAGTAACACGTGGGCAACCTGCCTGTAAGACTGGGATAACTTCGGGAAACCGGAGCTAATACCGGATAATCCTTTTCCTCTCATGAGGAAAAGCTGAAAGACGGTTTACGCTGTCACTTACAGATGGGCCCGCGGCGCATTAGCTAGTTGGTGAGGTAACGGCTCACCAAGGCGACGATGCGTAGCCGACCTGAGAGGGTGATCGGCCACACTGGGACTGAGACACGGCCCAGACTCCTACGGGAGGCAGCAGTAGGGAATCTTCCGCAATGGACGAAAGTCTGACGGAGCAACGCCGCGTGAGTGATGAAGGTTTTCGGATCGTAAAACTCTGTTGTTAGGGAAGAACAAGTACAAGAGTAACTGCTTGTACCTTGACGGTACCTAACCAGAAAGCCACGGCTAACTACGTGCCAGCAGCCGCGGTAATACGTAGGTGGCAAGCGTTGTCCGGAATTATTGGGCGTAAAGCGCGCGCAGGCGGTCCTTTAAGTCTGATGTGAAAGCCCACGGCTCAACCGTGGAGGGTCATTGGAAACTGGGGGACTTGAGTGCAGAAGAGAAGAGTGGAATTCCACGTGTAGCGGTGAAATGCGTAGAGATGTGGAGGAACACCAGTGGCGAAGGCGACTCTTTGGTCTGTAACTGACGCTGAGGCGCGAAAGCGTGGGGAGCAAACAGGATTAGATACCCTGGTAGTCCACGCCGTAAACGATGAGTGCTAAGTGTTAGAGGGTTTCCGCCCTTTAGTGCTGCAGCAAACGCATTAAGCACTCCGCCTGGGGAGTACGGCCGCAAGGCTGAAACTCAAAGGAATTGACGGGGGCCCGCACAAGCGGTGGAGCATGTGGTTTAATTCGAAGCAACGCGAAGAACCTTACCAGGTCTTGACATCCTCTGACACTCCTAGAGATAGGACGTTCCCCTTCGGGGGACAGAGTGACAGGTGGTGCATGGTTGTCGTCAGCTCGTGTCGTGAGATGTTGGGTTAAGTCCCGCAACGAGCGCAACCCTTGATCTTAGTTGCCAGCATTCAGTTGGGCACTCTAAGGTGACTGCCGGTGACAAACCGGAGGAAGGTGGGGATGACGTCAAATCATCATGCCCCTTATGACCTGGGCTACACACGTGCTACAATGGATGGTACAAAGGGCAGCAAAACCGCGAGGTCGAGCAAATCCCATAAAACCATTCTCAGTTCGGATTGTAGGCTGCAACTCGCCTACATGAAGCTGGAATCGCTAGTAATCGCGGATCAGCATGCCGCGGTGAATACGTTCCCGGGCCTTGTACACACCGCCCGTCACACCACGAGAGTTTGTAACACCCGAAGTCGGTGGGGTAACCTTTTGGAGCCAGCCGCCTAAGGTGGGATAGATGATTGGGGTGAAGTCGTAACAAGGTAGCCGTATCGGAAGGTGCGGCTGGATCACCTCCTTTCTAAGGAAAATGGAATTTACATTCCATCAAAGATTGTTGACGATTGGTTGTTCAGTTTTGAGGGAGCAATTCCTCAAAATGATAGGCTGAATAAGCCTGATTGTTCCTTGAAAACTAGATTATGAAAAGTAAGAACCAAGAAAGAAACCGAGTAATCGCCATCTTAGATTCTCTATTTTAGAGAATTACTTCTTTGGAAAGTAATCGTATTAAACGAATACTCATTCAAAGATTGGAGAGCAAAGAGAAGCAAGTAGGTCAAGGAAGCGACCGAACGAGCACCGGAGCGTACGAAAGTACGTGAGGAGCAGAGTGAAGAAGCTGACGAAGAGATACGCCGCTTATCTTTGGTCGAAACTAAGTTAAGTTAGAAAGGGCGCACGGTGGATGCCTTGGCACTAGGAGCCGATGAAGGACGGGATTAACACCGATATGCTTTGGGGAGCTGTAAGTAAGCTTTGATCCAGAGATTTCCGAATGGGGAAACCCTCTATCCGTAATGGGATAGAATCTTTACCTGAATACATAGGGTACTGAAGGCAGACCCGGGGAACTGAAACATCTAAGTACCCGGAGGAAGAGAAAGCAAACGCGATTCCCTGAGTAGCGGCGAGCGAAACGGGATTAGCCCAAACCAAGAGGCTTGCCTCTTGGGGTTGTAGGACACTCTATATGGAGTTACAAAGGAACGGGGTAGACGAATCGATCTGGAAAGGTCAGTCGTAGAAGGTAAAAACCCTGTAGTCGAAACTTCGTTCCCTCTTGAGTGTATCCTGAGTACGGCGGGACACGAGAAATCCCGTCGGAAGCAGGGAGGACCATCTCCCAAGGCTAAATACTCCCTAGTGACCGATAGTGAACCAGTACCGTGAGGGAAAGGTGAAAAGCACCCCGGAAGGGGAGTGAAATAGATCCTGAAACCGTGTGCCTACAAGTAGTTAGAGCCCATTTATGGGTGATAGCGTGCCTTTTGTAGAATGAACCGGCGAGTTACGATTACATGCGAGGTTAAGTTGAAGAGACGGAGCCGCAGCGAAAGCGAGTCTGAATAGGGCGAAATAGTATGTGGTTGTAGACCCGAAACCAGGTGATCTACCCATGTCCAGGGTGAAGTCCAGGTAACACTGGATGGAGGCCCGAACCCACGCACGTTGAAAAGTGCGGGGATGAGGTGTGGGTAGCGGAGAAATTCCAATCGAACTTGGAGATAGCTGGTTCTCTCCGAAATAGCTTTAGGGCTAGCCTCAAGATTTAGAGTATTGGAGGTAGAGCACTGTTTGGACTAGGGGCCCCCATCGGGTTACCGAATTCAGACAAACTCCGAATGCCAAATACTTATTCTTGGGAGTCAGACTACGAGTGATAAGATCCGTGGTCAAGAGGGAAACAGCCCAGACCACCAGCTAAGGTCCCAAAGTATACGTTAAGTGGAAAAGGATGTGGAGTTGCTTAGACAACCAGGATGTTGGCTTAGAAGCAGCCACCATTTAAAGAGTGCGTAATAGCTCACTGGTCGAGTGACTCTGCGCCGAAAATGTACCGGGGCTAAACGTATCACCGAAGCTGTGGATTGACATCTATGATGTCAGTGGTAGGAGAGCGTTCTAAGGGCGTTGAAGCTAGACCGTAAGGACTGGTGGAGCGCTTAGAAGTGAGAATGCCGGTATGAGTAGCGAAAGATGAGTGAGAATCTCATCCACCGAATGCCTAAGGTTTCCTGAGGAAGGCTCGTCCGCTCAGGGTTAGTCGGGACCTAAGCCGAGGCTGAAAAGCGTAGGCGATGGACAACAGGTTGATATTCCTGTACCACCTTTAAATCGTTTGAGCAATGGGGGGACGCAGGAGGATAGGGTAAGCGTGCTGTTGGATTAGCACGTCCAAGCAGTTAGGCTGGTAATGAGGCAAATCCCATTACCACATAAGCGGAGCTGTGACGGCGAGGGAAATATAGTACCGAAGTTCCTGATTCCACACTGCCAAGAAAAGCCTCTAGCGAGATTTAGGGTGCCCGTACCGCAAACCGACACAGGTAGGCGAGGAGAGAATCCTAAGGTGAGCGAGAGAACTCTCGTTAAGGAACTCGGCAAAATGACCCCGTAACTTCGGGAGAAGGGGTGCTCTTGCGGGTGCAAGCCTGCGAGAGCCGCAGTGAATAGGCCCAGGCGACTGTTTAGCAAAAACACAGGTCTCTGCGAAGCCGCAAGGCGAAGTATAGGGGCTGACACCTGCCCGGTGCTGGAAGGTTAAGAGGAGGGGTTAGTCGTAAGACGAAGCTCTGAATTGAAGCCCCAGTAAACGGCGGCCGTAACTATAACGGTCCTAAGGTAGCGAAATTCCTTGTCGGGTAAGTTCCGACCCGCACGAAAGGTGTAACGATCTGGGCACTGTCTCAACGAGAGACTCGGTGAAATTATAGTACCTGTGAAGATGCAGGTTACCCGCGACAGGACGGAAAGACCCCGTGGAGCTTTACTGCAGCCTGATATTGAATTTTGGTACAGCTTGTACAGGATAGGTAGGAGCCTTGGAAGCCGGAGCGCCAGCTTCGGTGGAGGCATTGGTGGGATACTACCCTGGCTGTATTGACATTCTAACCCGCACCCCTGATCGGGGTGGGAGACAGTGTCAGGTGGGCAGTTTGACTGGGGCGGTCGCCTCCTAAAAAGTAACGGAGGCGCCCAAAGGTTCCCTCAGAATGGTTGGAAATCATTCGTAGAGTGTAAAGGCACAAGGGAGCTTGACTGCGAGACCTACAAGTCGAGCAGGGACGAAAGTCGGGCTTAGTGATCCGGTGGTTCCGCATGGAAGGGCCATCGCTCAACGGATAAAAGCTACCCCGGGGATAACAGGCTTATCTCCCCCAAGAGTCCACATCGACGGGGAGGTTTGGCACCTCGATGTCGGCTCATCGCATCCTGGGGCTGTAGTCGGTCCCAAGGGTTGGGCTGTTCGCCCATTAAAGCGGTACGCGAGCTGGGTTCAGAACGTCGTGAGACAGTTCGGTCCCTATCCGTCGTGGGCGTAGGAAATTTGAGAGGAGCTGTCCTTAGTACGAGAGGACCGGGATGGACGCACCGCTGGTGTACCAGTTGTCTTGCCAAAGGCATCGCTGGGTAGCTATGTGCGGAAGGGATAAGTGCTGAAAGCATCTAAGCATGAAGCCCCCCTCAAGATGAGATTTCCCATAGCGCAAGCTAGTAAGATCCCTGAAAGATGATCAGGTTGATAGGTCAGAGGTGGAAGCATGGCGACATGTGGAGCTGACTGATACTAATAGATCGAGGACTTAACTAAAATGATTACTTGTTTCTTTTTTCTTACCATAATCTAGTTTTCAGGGAATAATTTTCTAAAATTATACTTGAAAAAATCTCAAAAACATGTATAATAAAATATGTCTTGAGAAAAGTCTGGTGACGATAGCGAGAAGGTCACACCCGTTCCCATACCGAACACGGAAGTTAAGCTTCTCAGCGCCGATGGTAGTTGGGGGTTCTCCCCCTGTGAGAGTAGGACGTCGCCAGGCATACCATTATTCCGCAGTAGCTCAGTGGTAGAGCATTCGGCTGTTAACCGAACGGTCGTAGGTTCGAGTCCTACCTGCGGAGCCATATTGGAGAGCTGTCCGAGTGGCCGAAGGAGCACGATTGGAAATCGTGTAGGCGGGTAACCCTGTCTCAAGGGTTCAAATCCCTTGCTCTCCGCCATTATAACTTTTCAAATATGGCCCATTGGTCAAGCGGTTAAGACACCGCCCTTTCACGGCGGTAACACGGGTTCGAATCCCGTATGGGTCACCAATACATACCATTATATTTTATGGAGGATTAGCTCAGCTGGGAGAGCATCTGCCTTACAAGCAGAGGGTCGGCGGTTCGATCCCGTCATCCTCCACCATTAATATTATCGCGGGGTGGAGCAGTCTGGTAGCTCGTCGGGCTCATAACCCGAAGGTCGCAGGTTCAAATCCTGTCCCCGCAATCTGGTCCGGTAGTTCAGTTGGTTAGAATGCCTGCCTGTCACGCAGGAGGTCGCGGGTTCGAGTCCCGTCCGGACCGCCATTTTTAAAAATAAATAGCATTAAGTTATGGCTCAGTAGCTCAGTCGGTAGAGCAAAGGACTGAAAATCCTTGTGTCGGCGGTTCGATTCCGTCCTGAGCCACCTTTTATGTCGGAGGGGTAGCGAAGTGGCTAAACGCGGCGGACTGTAAATCCGCTCCTTCGGGTTCGGCGGTTCGAATCCGTCCCCCTCCACCATTCATCTAGGGGTATAGTTTAAAGGTAGAACGAAGGTCTCCAAAACCTTTGGTGTGGGTTCGATTCCTACTACCCCTGCCAATTTCAAATGAATATTATGGCGGATATGGCGAAGTGGTTAACGCATCGGATTGTGGCTCCGACACTCGTGGGTTCGATTCCCATTATTCGCCCCATTTATTTTTGACACTTTTTTTATTTTATTGCATATATATAGTATTGGGCTATAGCCAAGCGGTAAGGCAACGGACTTTGACTCCGTCACTCGTTGGTTCGAATCCAGCTAGCCCAGCCATTCGCGGAAGTAGTTCAGTGGTAGAACACCACCTTGCCAAGGTGGGGGTCGCGGGTTCGAATCCCGTCTTCCGCTCCAATATATTTATGGCGGCATAGCCAAGTGGTAAGGCAGAGGTCTGCAAAACCTTTACCACCGGTTCGAATCCGGTTGCCGCCTCCATAATCGTTTATAATTTAAATTTGTTACATATCATGCCGGGGTGGCGGAACTGGCAGACGCACAGGACTTAAAATCCTGCGGTAGGTGACTACCGTACCGGTTCGATTCCGGTCCTCGGCATTACCCAAACAAATTATAAACGCGCCGGTGTGGCGGAATTGGCAGACGCGCACGACTCAAAATCGTGTTCCTTCTGGAGTGTCGGTTCGACCCCGACCACCGGTATCTTTTTAAACAGCTTGACCCTTGTGGTTAAGCTGTTTTGCTTTTGATTGTCCCCAATTTGTCCCATTTTAATTAAATTCATCTAGAACACTTCAGATTTTTTCTTTTTCTTTCTCCTCTAATTCCTTTAAAACATGACGATACGTATTAATTACTCTTTTTGTGTCTTTATACCCCATGTATTTAGCGACTACAAAAATATCAATTCCTTTTGCGAGCATGACAATACAATAGGTATGCCTACAGCCTGTTGCTGTAATAATTGGTTTTATCTTTAATTCATTGAGATAGCTTTTTAGTGCCTTATTTATTCCGTTATTGGTTGGCAAACCATTTCTTTCATCAAAAAATATGAATCCGTCAGATATATCATGAATTTTCAAGCTTTTTTGTTTTGCTTTTAAAGAGTCGAGCACTTCCAATACATCAGAACTTACCGGAACTTCTCTAACTGAAGTAGAGTTTTTTGGTGGAGCAAATACATGACGAGCAGAGTCTATTCTTCGATATGTCTTAATCATGCCATTTTTGAAACCTATCTCTTCCCATGTTGATGCCATCACTTCTCCCACTCTAAAACCAGTTTTTAATTGTACATACAGGAAGTAAGGAATTATGCTGTAGGGTAATTCATTTTTTTCTTTAAAAAAGAGAGTAGTGATTGATAGTCTGATAGAGATTCAATAAACTTCTCATTTTCTGTTTCACTTGTTTCTGTGAATTTATTTAACACTTAGTGTAAAATCCTTTATTAAAATGGAATCTTTTCTAGCTAAAAGAATTCCGTATAGCTCTGTTAAAGCGGACTGAGAGACTCCGCACCAACTTGTTTTCTATAATCATTTAGAATTTCTTGATACTCACTGTACTTCATTGTAGAAGCGACTTTATTACCAAACCATTTTTCTACTTGCTTGCCAACTTTTCTGTACTTATCTATAGTTCTTGTGCTTCTATTTTATCAATGACAGGAGCATAAGCTTCTAACTCCTCTTTTAAGCCATTCTCAGTGATAAAGAAGCGTTTTGTGCCATGACCATAGGATTTACATGCTTGATAATAAATTCGTCCTCTTATTTAGTAATTCGTAATGTTTGCATATTTTTTCAGTTCCTCGATAAAATCAAAATTTTTCATGTCAATAAACGGAGATTCCCAGTATTCAGCTGCTTCTTTTCCACTGCCTTGCATATATAACAATCCTGAACCTTTCACCTCAATTGGGGAATTTTCTCTAGGGTTGCAGAAACCCAAGACCATACGATAAGCCTCACTACTATTTGAGCCGAGGATAATTCTAAGGGCGAGATTACCGCGGTAGATCCGTAGAAAGAGTTTCAGACCTCATTTGTTGAGTAGCAATTAAAATAAAAACTCCTGATTGACGACCCAATAAAATTATTTGCTTTATTCCGTCCATAACCTCACTAACAACCCTGTTAGACTGCTTGTCTGTTCTACTAGCTTGGAAAGCTCCATTTCGTCAAATACGACCCAAACGGGTTTATAGCCATGGTCTAAGAATTTACTACCGTACTTGAAATTCTCATTCATGTAATCATAACATTCCTTCATTTCAGTTACCGCCAATCTGGACGACTCGAGCAATGTTATTCGGGTTGTTGGCACTCGTTCATCACTAAAGTAATGAGATAAATTTCCCAAATCTGAGTTTTTGGGTCAGCGATGTAAATAATATTTATGCTCTCGTTTACTTCTACACGACCTGTAGAAACCACATTTAATCGTTTAGGATGATTAAGAAAATAATGATATTCACAGACAAAAGGACGGTCTATCTTTTCTTCCAAAGAAAAATTCAGTAATGCTGATAGTTTAACAACTTTGATGGATATCTTTTCAAATTTGCGCTCAAGACACACAACCGAATAGTTATCATGAGAAATATTAGAATCTCTTTCGAATTTTCCATCTTTTTCAATTCTTTCATAAGCTGCTTGATATCCACTAAAAGTTAACTATTTCCGAGCGTTTCTGTAATATCGACTACTGGTTGATTGCCATGTTTACATTCCTCTTTTCTAATTTTCTTTTTGTTCAATTTTTTAATATGGATCAATGCATTTCTTATTCCTTTTCGAGCATACTCTTCTTGAAGAGTATCAAGCGATAGATAATATTTTATCGCTTCAATAATAGGTCTGTTTTCGTTTCTATCTATAGATTCATAATTTCGCTCCCTTTTTACATAGCTATTAATCTCATATAACCTTGAATATTAAGACCTCGTTTTTGATCAGACATAATTACTGTGTAAAACCATTTCTTTGTTGTAAGAAAAAGCTCAATGCTGAACCCTGGAGTCGTGTAAAATTTTTATAAGAGAGCTGGTAAATGATTTTAGACATGAATAAAAAGCGAATTAGCACAAAATAATTAGATGTGGTATATTTAGAAAAAAGTTCGAGATATGTATATTTATTATGATTGAATAAAGACTTTATAAAGGCAGTCTATGCTTAATTGAATAATTGCAAGAGGTGAAATAATGAATCAACGAGAAATAAAGCGTCTTACATCAGATATGATGAGAATCAATGATGATTTTTTTATCTATGGTACTGGAAGTGCTGCTAGCGAATTAGTAGCAAGAATAGGTTATTTTATTGTAAAGGTACCTTACTTTATTGACCGTATGGAAAGAGAGAGCATTCTGGGGAAAGAAGTAGTGAGCCTTGTCAATGTTGATTTTACGAAAGTGAAGAGGTTAATTATTGCAAGTGAATCGTATGAAGAAATATTACAAGTAATATCAAAATATACTTCCTTAGAGTCACTTCATATATATTTACCTTTTCGTCCAAAAGCAGATTTCAAAGATATTGTAGGGAAGTTTACATATGGAATTAATGATAAAACCGTTGAAAGTAAACATTATTTAAAGAGCGTGGGGAATTTTTGTTCGATTAATGCAGATGCAAATATAGGAACCTTAGGTAATCATCCCATAGATCTTGTTACAACCTCAAATATGCTGTGGAATCCAATGTGGAAAATGTTAGATCAATATGATCAAGAACTATTAGATAGATATAATAAGCCAATAGTTATAGAAAATGATGTATGGATTGCTACAAATGCAGTTGTATTGCCAGGAGTAACTATTCATAATGGAGCAATAGTAGCTGCAGGAGCGGTTGTCACTAAAGATGTTCCCCCATATGCAATTGTTGGCGGTGTTCCAGCTAAAGTAATCAGATATAGATTTGATTCCCATATCATTAATGAATTACTTAAAATTAAGTGGTGGGATTGGGATGATGAAAAAATAAAAGCTAATTTCGAATTATTTTTTGATATTGAGAAGTTTGTGAAAACACATTCTATAAATTGTAATTGACGAATACAGATTTTTTACTCTTTCCTTCAAAAACATCCGTGCAATTGGTCTGATGATTTACATGATTGGAATAGTAAATTCGATATTTGGCATTTGTGAGAAACATTGATGTAGCAACGAAGTAGACAACATATACGATATTGTTTACGACGTAACTTTTAAGCCATCAGCCACTATTGAGTGGGAGTAAGAAAAAATAAGCTTAGAATCCTTGTTTTATAAGGGTTCTAAGCTATTTAATTGTTTAATTGCTAACAATTTTCTAACAATGCACATTAATTCAAAATAATTTTATCTCTTAACATATATTATTTTTCTCTTGAATTTACCATGGTTAATACTTGTTCTAAACTGATTGGAGAAAAATTATTCACATCGACGCCAACGTTTATCACACTAGGACCTAATATATTCCGAAAATATTCTTTCTTGTTATGATGTACATGCCCGTAGAGATGTATAGAATTATTATAAAACGAATCCCACTCTAAAATAGTGGAACAATACAAATGTTTTGTTGTTGTACTTGAATGAAAAATAATCTTTTATCCATTCGAAATATGAGCTTTCAAACTCTGGATCGTCAAGATAGTATTCATAATTGCCTTTAATTAAATATTTCTTCCCATTCAATGGCTCTAATATTTCGTTTGCTTGTTTTCCAGTCCCACGGACTACAAAATCCCCTAAAATATAAACTTCATCTTTTTGTTTAATGACAGCATTCCTTTCTTATTTGTTTTATTCTAACCATATATCATTTTTCTCTATTTATATATGAATAATCAATTTTAAAACTGGGTATTAGTGTAGCCCTTGTATACAATTATTTTCAGTAGTGCAAAGAAGGAACTGCTATTTTCTTTTTTAGCTTTGCCCCAACTATGTCCCATAAAATAAAAAAGTGTGACTTAGTTAAAAAATCTTGCTCACTTTAAATGAAGTGAAAACAGATTTTTTACTAGTTTAACTATCCAAATAGATAGTAAAAATCAAAAAATATCCCGACACCGATATCATTAGATTAATTTATGTCTGGATTACCACTAAAGAAAGCTCACAAATGTTGTTAAATCAACGTTTGTGAGCTTTCTTTGTTTATAGAGTATACGATAGAAAACGATAAGATACGATATCTTTTCACAAGCTGTTATTCAAAATCGAGTGATCTGCCACTTTGTAGAGCTTTTTAACGGTAATATCAATAAAGGTATAATAAGTATGAAATGTTATCAATAACAGTTTAAAAGAAGCCTGCCGCTAAATAAAAAAATGTGAACTTATGTAGAATTATTAGTTGTAATTATACAATCTAGGTATATTTATCATTGCGCATTTATACATTTCTGTACCTTCATGGACCATAGACCCTACTGATTGTGATGGCTTTAATTCCTCTAATTCAACTTTTGAAAGTAGTATGAATCAGAAGGAATGGGTACAGTTAGTTTTACTAAAAATTGTTGCATTATATTTTTCCTCCATATAAATATAGTTTCAAAAGGTTTTTCTGTACTTGCAACTATTGGGAGATTATTTTTTATATCAATGTACAATAAAGCCCTAAACAAGTTGGCCTAGAAATCACTTGAATAAGCATAATTAGGTATCTACAATGAAAGGCTTTCCCTGATTAGCATTATTATATATATCACACATTATGAGCAGCAACAGGCCTCGTTTTAATAGTCTTTAAAAATTATCTTTTCTTTTTCAAAGTTATAAATCTACTAATTTTGAATTAGCCGGTATTCATATGCTGTTTCAAAAGATGTTTTATTGCGAATGATTTTATAACGATTGTAGACGATATTCCCCAAGGAATTTTGTCTAGTTAAGATTCTTTATTCGGCTTATTTTATAGACTTTATTCAGATTGCAGCCTTTACTCCATATATTCTGCTGTTGCACGATGATTGTTCATTTTAATTGTTAAAATGGCACACAATGCAGTTAGAATGGCTGCGTTGAATTAGGCACCAAATAATCCAAGTTGAAAAACAATAAATCCAGAGATAAAGGAGCCAAATAACAAACCTGCCATCATCAATGGCATAATTACGCTGTTCGTTCGTCCAATATATTCAGAGGCAACTTGTTTAATCATCAATGTACTAAAAACAACTTGGAAAAACGCCGCAGCTATGCCAGATAAAATTCTTAAATCGACCTAACTGATAGTACTTCTAACAGTGTTATCATAGCAAAAATTTAACAGACAAACGGTCATCATGATTTTGGTATGACGTTCTAAGAATGCAGTTAAAACAACAGCAATCCCTCCGCCAATGAGCATTCCAATCCATTCCAATCCTTTCAGCCGCAGCGAACCAATGTGCCTTCTCTTTTGCAAGACCTAATCTTTCCATAATGACAAAGACATCTAAAGGTTGTATAATGCCAAATGCTAAAACAGAAATTAAAAACTTTCCTGCAATTATTTTCAAATTTAATTGTGATAATATGTATTGAACCCCCTTCTTTAACTTTCAATTAGTACCGATTGTTGCTGCTCTTTTGAAATATTGCGAACGTTTTGGGATTCCATCGATTTTACGCTCCACCAAAAATGGCTCTTTGTAGAATAATTGTTTCTTATATAAGATTTATTCTCCTTTTTTTGTACACAAACTTTCCTTTTTGCTAATGCTGAGGTTTACCTTGGATTTGGCGGAATGACTTGTCCCTTTTGTTTTCTTCACATTGGAGAATCGATCCATCATTTTATCTTTATAGATATATCCGAGAATAAAACCAATAACAGCGATAACCGATATGATAATGGCTATGCTATATTGCTGCATATGAATGGTGGACCCCAAAGCGGCAGATGCAATAATCCACGGCAGACGACCAACTATAAGTATGGTGAAGAATCTTAATGAACTCATGGATGTAAGAGCGGCCACAAATACAAGCAGGTCTTTCGGCAAACCTGGAATCACGAAAAAGATAAATAAAAAGATAGAAAACTTTTTCTCATCCTGTATTAACGACATCCACTTATATTTTTTCTTTTGTAGTAGCTTTGAAATATAATCGCGCCCGATAAACCGAGTGAAATAAAAAGCAATCGCTGAGCCTATTATTAAGCCGATTGTAGTATATAAGGATCCTAATGTAACACCGTAAATATAACCGCCTGCAACCTGTACGACTTCTCCTGGAATAGGCGCAACCACGATTTGAAGAATCTGAAATAAAATAAACATGACCGGTCCCCAATTACCTGTTGAATGAATAAACGCCCTAAAATTGTTCATGGACGACATAATCTTAATAATGGTAGGAGAATAATAGATCAAACCAATAGACAATATGAGAGTTAGACCTAATAGTATTGTTACGATTGTTTTTTTCGAAAGTTGTGGCATAGCTTAAAACTCCTTTATGTAATTACTTCTACCTGTTTGTAGTATAGAATGGATAAATTAAGAGTTACATACATAATTTCTGAAGAATTCTTAAGTCGACTGTATTTACTGGTAGTTGCACAAAACGACTATTATACTGATATTAGACGAGGTGATCAGATGAACAAGCAAATCTTAATTGCTGATGATAACAGTGAAATCCGAGAAATTGTAAGGATTTTGTTAGAAAGTGAGAATTATGAAGTGATTGAAGCGATAGATGGTCAAGATGCGATTAATAAAGTAAATGAAGAGACAGATCTTATTATTTTAGATATGATGATGCCCAATAAATCAGGGCTGAAGGCGTGTTTGGAGATTCGTGAAAAAACAAGCGCACCGATCTTATTCCTTACTGCGAAAACGCAGGATTCGGACAAACAATTGGCCTTCTCTTCAGGCAGTGATGACTTTTTGTCCAAACCTTTTTCTTATACAGAACTTGTTTCGAGAGTGAAGGCTTTACTGCGGAGATATTATGTCTATCGTGGCAAGGAGAAGACTGAGGAAACGGAGCATATTATCATTAAGGATCTTACGATTCACCAGGATGCAAAGACTGTGTTTGTTGGAGAGAAGGAAATTACTTTGACTGAAATTGAATACCAGATTTTGCTGCTGTTAGCTAAGAAACGACGTAAGGTGTTTTCGGCAGAAAACATATATGAAAGTGTTTGGGGGCAACCCTACTTTTATACCTGTAATAACACAGTTATGGTCCATATTCGTAATTTGAGAAGTAAACTGGAAGATGACCCGCAGAACCCTAAATATGTAAAGACTGTTTGGGGAAAGGGGTACAAAATTGAATAGATTACTAATGGGGAAAAAACTTAAAATTAAGCTCGTTCTGGCAGTTTTAATTTCCTCAGCTATTTCTTTAAGTGTTTTCGGCGTTTTACAAGTCGTTGGCGAGAAAGTGTTAAATAGTTATTTAAGCAAATCCGCTTTTATGGAAAATAGGCAGCAAGACGCGCTTGAACGATTCGAAGAGTTTGTGAATAGCAAAAAAGTGTCCACACGTGATCGAGAGCAATTGTCTGAATGGATAAATAATGAGCGATATTTGAATCTGTATATTTTTGCAAAAGAGAAATTAATTTTCTCATCAAATAAAGAGGTTGATCCTGCTATAAACGAAGAGCTACTAACTCGATTTACGCCTTCGGAAATACCTACTACCGTCCATTTTGCAGATCAAGATGCCCAGATCTACTTGGTAGGCCTTTATGAGTATCAATACTATAATCTCATTTTGTTTATCGGTATTTTCATAGCAGCCATTATATTCATTATCTCCTTCTTACTGATAATTAATAAGAAAACATCTTATATTGGAGTACTTGAACAAGAGATCAAAATACTTGAAGGTGGAAATTTAGATTATTCAATTACTATTTCTGGAAAGGATGAATTATCCTCTTTGGCCCAAAGTATTGATGAGATGAGGAAATCATTTGCCGAGCGACTCGGCAGTGAGGAGAGGATGAGGATGGCCAATCGCGAATTGATCACGGCAATTTCCCACGATTTACGCACTCCACTTACAATTTTGCTGGGGTATATGGATATCATCGAGCTTAACAAGTATAAGACTCATGAGGATTTGCTGCAATATATCCATAATAGCCGGGAAAAGGCCTATCAAATCAAAGCGCTATCGGACAAACTATTCGAATATTTTACGGTGTCCTCTGCCGCTGAAGAAGAGGAAGTGGAATTTGAATTATATGAGGGCAGAGCGCTTATCGATCAACTCATTGATGAGCAACTGGTGGTTATGGATAATTTAGATATTCAAGTTCAAGCAGATCCATATGATGAGCAATTTTTACTGGAAATCAATTTGGTCGCGATACGCCGTGTATTCGATAATATATTTTCAAATATTCGAAAGTATGCCGATCCGACGCATCCCATTCATATTCAGGTTTCCTTGAAACAACAATGGGTCGATCTTAGGTTCGAGAATAAAATTTTACGTGAAGCCGAAAAGGAAGATAGCAACAAAATTGGGCTCGTTAGTTGCCAGAAAATAATACAGAAGCACAACGGGACGTTGAACGTATCGGTACGAAAAGATACTTTTTTGCTACAGGTAACGTTACCTGTCATTTTAAATAAAACAGCACAGACTTTTGAATGATTTTGGGGCATCCAACTTGTCACTGGAACCAAAATCAGTTGTTTCCGAGTCAAGGAGGGAATGGGGCTTCACTCTCCGCTGTTTGAATTTGTATCTAAATAAATTAATCTCTAACATAAGGAGTTAAACTATTTTTTTATTGAAGCTGTGTTTATGTTCTGTATGTTTTATCTCTATGTGTTGATATATTCAATGAATTATCAGGAGATTGTTATAAAGAATAATGGTGTGTTCTTGGTAGTCTTATTCTTATTTGTTCTATACTTGTTGATAAATGTAGTGTATATAGCTTCAAAGTAGATATATAGATCCATGATGATAAAGGTGCAGAAGAAAAACAATTGAGAAAATAAATCCATAAGGGACAGAACCGTGGTGAAGCAACAGGACGGCGATCTGGTTAAGATTGCAAATGGAGCGTTCGAGGTCATGGTTTATCAGCATCCTGGCATTAAGAATTATATAATCAATAAAAGCAGACTGGTTGATGGTCTGCTTTTATTATTTCTTTCATATCAATGCTCCTTTTCCATTTATCATTCAGTTGTACTAACAAGTTGTTAAATTAGCTACCCATAAAATGTAAATACTAAGCGACTTAAGAATTCTTAAGAATTATGAACCCCCCATCTTAAGAAATCCCCCATAATCTTATATATCATAAGCAAACAGGAAAGGGTAGATTACAGTGCGAAAACGATTTAACCAGATTACCAAATATCAATAAATGGGAGTCATAATAAAATTCATTATTAGTGAGGAGAACCTATGTTTATAAAGAATATTCCCAATCTGCTTACCTTTGTAAATTTGTCATTTGGGGTACTTTCAATTGTCGAGGTTATTAATCAAAATTACTTCGCAAGTGCCATATATATTATTATTGCAGCATTTATAGATCGATACGATGGAAGAATCGCTAGACGATTAGATGTTTGCAGTGAATTCGGTAAAGAATTGGATTCCTTGTCCGATTTGGTTTCCTTTGGGATTGCTCCAGCTTTACTTGTTTATTTTAAATTTAACTTTGATGATCTTGGCAAGCTGAGACTTGTAGGTATAGTTGCTCTATTGTTATACGTCGTCAGCGGTTCATATAGATTAGCACAATTTAATATCAAAGAGTTTGAGGGTATCTTTCGTGGAATTCCAATAACCGTGGCAGGTTTTATTCTGTCCATTTACTCGGTAATTGCACCAAGCACGAATAATTTAACACTTATATCGGTGATTTCATTATTTGCTTTTTCCTATTTAATGGTATCCAGTATAAAATTTAAAAAAATATAGTAAGGAGTAATTATGAGCAATCAAGAGAAATTTACAAATATTCGCGAGCGTGACAACTCTTTAAATAAAACCGGTCTACGCTATTTAGCGAAGCTTTTATTTTCTACAGAAGTTCCCAAGCTGGTTCTAAGCATAGCCCTTATTTTAAGCATTATCAGTTCATTTGTGGGGTTGATTGTTCCGATAGCTACTGGAAAAATAATTGACCAATTTCGTTTGGAATTAATAAATGCCACTACGATTATACAGCTTGTCTTTATCTTTATTTTGCAAGCCGTATCAAGTGGATTCTCATACTATCTGTTAGCTTATGTTGGAAATAGAATGGTCAATCAATTGCGTAAAAAGCTTTGGGAAAAGATGCTTCATTTACAGATGAGTTTCTTTGATCGCTACCGCTCTGCGGATCTTATGAGTCGCATCGCAAACGATACAAATGAGATTAAATCACTCATTACCGATCACTTCATCAACTTTATTTCCAACTTGATTACAGTTATTGGTGCAGTGGCCATGTTATTTTATTTAGATTGGCAAATGACGTTAATCATTATGTTGGTATTACCTATTAGTTTAGCCGTAATGATGCCGATGGGGAATAAGATGTATGCAAATTCCGTGCGTTTACAGGAACATTTGGCAGCACTATCCTCGACGCTGTCCCAAATCATTGGGGAAATGAGACTGGTTAAGGCTTCTAACTCGGAGAGAAAAGAACTAAAAAACGGTGAAGCTAACATGGATGATTTATTTCAATCGGAAATGAAAGAAGCTCGGGTTAATGCAGTATTGATGCCATTGATGACATTAATTATGATTGTGCTACTAGTTGTAATTATCGGTTATGGCGGAGTGCGTGTTTCTTCGGGAGCTCTTACTGCAGGGAAACTTGTAGCATATATCTTACTTTTGTTTCAAATTATGATGCCTGTTGAACAGTTTGGAGCATTTTTTTCGAATTTAAAAAAAGTAATGGGATCGACAGAGAGGCTAAGGCTTATCTTGGAACAGCCCCTCGAAGCTGACAACAAAAAGGATGTGATGCCGGACAAGCATAATATCTTAGAGTTTCGCGAGGTTTGCTTTGGTTATGAAAGAGATAAGCAAATCTTGCTAAATGCTTCTTTTACGATACCAGATCGTAAAGTAACTGCTTTTGTTGGTCCTAGCGGAAGCGGAAAAACAACCATTTTTTCGCTTATTGAGAGATTTTATGATCCGGAAACTGGAAACATATATTGGGGTGATACGCCAATCGACTCTTTTTCACTCCATGATTGGCGCAAAAAAATTGGTTATGTGTCTCAAGAAAGCTCTCTTATATCAGGTACAATCCGAGAAAATATTATCTATGGGCGAGAAGACGAAGTGAGTGAGTTGGAGATGATGAATGTAGCCCGACTTGCATATGCCCATGATTTCATTGACGCTTTACCAAGAAAGTATGAAACAGAGGTAGGAGAAAGAGGAATTCAGCTATCAGGCGGACAACGCCAGCGTATAGCTATTGCTCGTGCTTTGTTGCGACAACCGGATATTTTGCTGTTAGATGAAGCAACCGCTAGCTTGGACAGTGACTCAGAACATGAGGTCCAAAAGGCACTGCATTATTTGATGCAAGATCGTACAACCATTGTAATTGCACATAGATTATCGACAGTTGTACATGCGGATCAAATTATTGTATTTGAGTATGGACATGTTACAGGAGTTGGAAAACATGAAGAATTACTTCAGACACACCCTTCTTATGCTGCATGGGCAAATAAGCAATTTCAAGGTATACAGAGACTATAAACTATAAGCATGTTCGCTGAAATTTTCAAAAACCTATATTTTTACTTGGTGAAATTGCCACGGAAATCATCACTTCGCTGTTTAGGGCTGAATTAATTGATGAAAGGATTACCAAAGCCAAGAACAAGAATTTGTACTGATTACCCGAATGGATAAGAACGTGTTCTTATTGCCTATTAGACGTACTTTTGATCGTTATTTGCTTGTTAATTCATTAAACTTACGGGCAGTATTGTCAATTTGTAATTTATATTGGACATTCTTAAAACTCATTTTCCTTTAGAATAAATAAATAGACAAGAGCCGATAACTATGTAATAGTGCTATCGGCTTTGTGTCTGTACAGCTAGCTATTTGATAAGCGCTTAACTCAGCTTATCGGTTATGTCACTTATTGCTGGTCTTTTTGATTAAGTCCACGCCGTCGTATGCCAAATTTTCTAGATTCGCATCTTTCTGCAGTATGTAATGGTCAAAAAAGTTCTTAGTATAGTCTGTAACAAGATTTCGCATCTCCATAGCATCCCGTTTGCCTCTGAGTTCTTACCGATAAAATGTTCCGGGGTGCATAGACAAACTATCTAAAACCATCTTCATAGTAATATCTTCGTAAAGATTATCCTCAAAAAGATGCATAGCGCTATTAGATGCCTTGCTTCATTTAAACGAAAAATTTTTGGCATAGAATCCTCCATTATTACTTGATGTGTGAATCTATTCACACGTCAAGTAATAATGGAGTTTAGGAATTGTGTTGTAGACAAATTATTTATTCTGTTGTTTTTTCTCTAATCTAAAAGAATTCAAATTTCTATGGTAAAATATTCTCATTAATATAGAACTGTTTTCGGAGGTCCATAAATGATCGTCTATGAAGCTAATAAACAAGAATTTCTTGAACATGTTGATAAAGATGTTCTTGTTTCCCATATACTCACTCAATTTGAATTGAAACTAGGACATACAAGTGAGTCGGAAATTCGTTCTTGGGATAATTCGATGTTACATATGTATCGTGTTTTAAATGATCCATTAATCCCGAATGATGCAGGGATTGCAATTGAATATAAGATTCCCTATACATCCAAAAGAGTGGATTTTCTTTTATCTGGACATGATGGTGAGAAAGATTCTGTGGTTATTGTCGAATTGAAGCAATGGTCAGAAGTACAAAAGGTTGAGGGGAAAGAGGCTATTGTTAAAACGGCCTTAAACCGTGGTTTGCATGAAGTAACTCATCCTTCTTACCAAGCGTGGTCCTATGCTGCACTAATTGAAGATTACAATGAAAATGTACAAGAGCAATTCATTCAATTAAAGCCATGTGCATATTTACATAATTATCGAATTCGTGATAATGATCCATTAACAGATGAACATTATGATTATTATCTTAACCTTGCCCCTGTTTATGCCAAAGGGGAAGTGGAAAAGCTCCGAAATTTTATAAAGAAATATATAAAATTTGGAGATCAGAAAGAAATTCTATATCAAATGGAACAAGGGAGAATTCGACCTTCCAAATCACTTCAGGATTCATTATCGAATATGCTAAATGGTAACCCAGAGTTTGTGATGATTGATGAACAAAAGGTGTTTTATGAAACCGCACTTCAATTAGCAAAAAAGGCCATAAAGACGGATACAAAGCAAGTTATGATAATTGAAGGCGGACCAGGCACTGGGAAATCCGTATTGGCTGTCAACTTGTTAGTGGCATTGACGAATAAAACAATGACTTGTCAATATGTCACAAAAAATTCAGCCCCCCGCAATGTTTACTCTACTAAGTTGAAGGGTGACTTTAGAAAAACAAGAATTGATAATTTATTCAAAGGTTCTGGAAGCTATACAGAATCGGAAAAAGATGAATTGGATGTATTGATTGTTGATGAAGCTCATAGATTAAATGAGAAATCTGGGATGTTTCAAAATCTAGGGGAGAACCAGGTAAAGGAAATCATCCATACTGCTAGAATGTCTATATTTTTTATTGATGAAAATCAGCGAGTAACGCTGAAGGATATCGGAAGTGTTGAGATGATAATGCAATTTGCTAAAGAATACGGTGCAGAAGTTACAACAGGTGTATTATCTTCACAGTTTAGATGTGATGGCTCAGATGGATATATTGCCTGGCTAGATGATGTATTGCAAATACGTGAAACAGCAAATGCGAATGATATGGGATTAGACTATGATTTCAAAGTGTTCTCTAGTCCAAATGAAATGAAAGCAGAAATTGAGAAGAGTAATAAAATCAATAACAAATCTAGAATTGTTTCCGGATATTGTTGGGAATGGCCTAAGGATAATCGGATGAATTCCAACTTCCATGATATTAAAATTGAAGAGCATAATTTCGGAATCAGCTGGAACTTGGATAGCTCTACAACATGGGCTATTGATGAAAATTCTGTGCATGAAGCAGGATGTATACATACGTGTCAGGGATTAGAATTTGATTATGTTGGAGTTATAATTGGTGATGATTTGCGATATGAAAATGGAGAAGTTATAACGGATTATACAAAAAGAGCAAAAACAGATCAATCACTGAAGGGGATTAAGAAAATGCTTAAAGAATCTCCTGAAGAGGCTCGAGAAATAGCAGATAAAATTATTCGTAACACGTATCGCACATTAATGACTAGAGGACAAAAGGGCTGCTATATCTTTTGTACTGACAAGAAATTAGAAGAATACTTTAGAACTCGTTTGATGAGAGAAAGCGTATATAGTGAAGAGGCATATGGAAATATCAAAATTGCTGAGGAGAAGGAAAGTTATTAAAGAATAGGTAGTGGGTATCCAAAGGGCTATGGCTTTTTGGATATTTTTCATCAATCTTTTTAAACCACAGGATATGCCTGTATGCAAATGACTTGTAGAATTATACTAGAAAAAACTTCAAATAACGAGAGGAGTTCTGCTCATGTCGAGCGACAATAGTTTATTATATACAAGGTGGAACAGTAAGTATCGTATTTATTCCCAATATACAGAAAGAAAGTAGTGTATGGGAAATTTAGAAAAGATATAGGTGCTATTGTCAGAAAACTATGTGATATGAAAGATGTAGAAATGATGGAAGCACATGCAATCCATTATCATATACACACCAAAATGTCTGTATCGTATTTTATAGGATATTTAAAAGGCAAAAGTTCATTGATGATCCATAATGACATGCGAATTTAGAATATAATCATGGAAACCGAACGTTTTAGGAGAAAGGATATTACGTGAGTATGATTGAATGAAATGAATAAACAATCGCAAAGTATATTCGGAGCAAGAAACATGGGTTTATTGAATAGAACGATGATTTAAATTTTGTAGTTAAAGTTATAAAGCGTCTGGGAGACTATTAATCCTACTCTCATAACTTTTGGAAGAAAAAAAGAGACTCAAGAAAGTTGATAGAAGAACATTCTTAAGTCCCTTTTGGTACTTTTATACTAGTAGTATCTTTAAATAGCTTAATTTTAGTAAAGTGATTCAGCACTTTTTTTCATAAATCTATAAACATCTTTGTGCTCAAAATCATTTTCGTTATAATTTAAGCTGTTACAAGCAAAAAATAAATGCTCTAACCAGTCTAAATCCTGTTGTTTAGTTGCTGAAATACACTCATTTTCTATATAAGGGATAGCAATTTCTTTTCCAAGTTCACGGAAAATTTCAATTGCTTCTAAAGAACCTGGCCAATTTCTGTCCTGTAACAGTCTGGCTAATTTTGGCAATGCTTTCTTATTTTTAGGATAGCCAATTTTTTTTATAACATGTACACCATTTTCCCAGCACTCTTTCCCGTATTTAGGTAAAATCATATCGGTTTTGTCTGGGGGTAAGTTAGCGAGAAAATCAATAGCTACTTCTTGATTTTCTTTTGGCAATAGCCAATTTAAGTTATATACGTAATATAAAATTTCTTCATCCTCTATTTCATAACTTTTAGACATAATATATTACCCCTCAATTTTTTGATGAAACAGAAATAGCTTGTAATATACGAGTGAATTTATGTGGTTTCTCATTAGCATTATCTTTCGACTTTATCCACCCAGCCATATCTGCTGAATTTTTTGGTTTTACTGAAACATGGTTGCTACCATCAACTACTGCTTTTAATACTTTAGTATTATTCACTGCTTCTTTTGTAGTGGCAGTGAATTTTCCAGAAGGCATTTTGAGATAATATGAAAGTCCACCTGTATCGGTTTTTCTAGGCGTTAAGTTATAAGCTGTCGAAGAGCCACCTCTATATATAATAGTTGGGTTCTTTTTTTTCAATCTAGTTTCTAATTCGGCTTTTACTTTATCTTTAGATACAGCAACCACTGTTACGATTGTTGCTGCAATAGCCATAGCTACGAGGTGTTCAAAAACCCATGCTGCTACTGGAACTAAAACAATAGGAAGAGCCATAGTAGTTATACCACCAGATTCAGGAGTACTTGGTTTAATAACAACTTGTCCATTTTGCTCTTGTTTTGTCTCTAATTCTTGAATATTTAATTCGCTCCCCGAAACTACATCATAAGCATTTGCTTGATATGTACCATCTTCTTTGTAATAGGTTAGTATATATTCAATATTATCATGAATGCTAGAAAAGGTAAGAGTATTATCTTGATCCTTAAATTCAATATTGTTTTCATCTAAATATAGCTCTAATTCTTCTGTTACCTTGGTATTTTTTACTAAAGAGTCAGCCGAAACTTGAGGTACATTTTGAAATATACCCAGAAACAATATGCTAAAAACTGATAAAAATATGGCAGACCTTTTTAATATTTTCATAGAAATTCCTCCTAATTTCCTTTTTTTGTAAATTATATTACATTTTTTAATGTGTTTGTAAATTTTATTTCGACATTATTCAGCATTTTATTTGTAAATGGAGGGTTCAAATTGATACGTTTAAAGAGAAGGGTATGAATGTTACTGTTTTTAGTATATAAACGATGTGAATCAAGAGGCATAAGGACAGCAAAAAATAAGGGGAAAAATATAGAAAAGAATTATGACTATTTTTTTGCAAACATAGCCATATCATGATGAATTCATCACCAGAACGTATTTGTTAGTAAATTTATTGTTTTTATCGCCTAAATATAGATCCATTTAAATGAATTTTTATTAAAGTAAAGTAATGATATTATTTATAAAATATAGAATAATGATGCTTGTAGTGCCTTTTTTTCTTTAAAGGTTTATAGTTCTAAAAGTAACCATCTTTCCAACCTCCCCCTTCATCTTTCACACCAAACTTAGTATAGTAGATATATATTTTCCATTATATATACAATAAAACGGCTGGAGGATGAGTACAATCAAAAACGAACCATTATATCAGCAGATTCAAAATAAGATAATAGAGCGGATAAAGGACGGGAAATGGAGAGTAGGAGACAGGGTTCCTTCTGAGAAGGATTTGATGGATGAATTTCATGTAAGCCAGATTACTACCAAGAATGCGTTGGCTGGCTTAGCGGATCAAGGAATTGTGGAGCGGATTAAGGGGAAAGGGACGTTTGTTATTGAAAGTAGTTTTACAGGTTCAATGGCACGAAACCAAACTTCAAGTGGGTTGATTGGATTAATTATCCCAACGATGAAGACAAAGGTGGAGCAGGATTTTGTCAATTTCCTTGAACAATATGTGACGGAGCAAGGGTATAATTTAGTCATTAAGATTTCTAGAGAATCACAACTAAAAGAAGCGGAAGCTATTGAGACTTTTCGTGTGATTGGTGTGGAAGGAATTATTATTTTTCCGGCAGAAAAGGAAATGTATAATGAAGCGGTTCTTCGACTGTCACTAGACAAGTTTCCCCTCGTATTGATTGATCGATATATGAAAAATATTTCTACCTATAGTGTCAGTTCCGAAAATACTCAAGGGGCGTTTGCGGCTATTTCTTATTTGTTGGATAAAGGATATGAACAGATTGGACTTATCTCTCCCTTAATAACAAACACGGTTACGGAAGAAAGAGCAAAAGGATTTGAACAAGCTTTTTTTAGAAAAGAAATTACAATTGATAAAAACCTTTGGCTAACACTGCCATTTGATAAAATCTCCGTTCAGGAAACGCCTGCAATAATTAAACAATTTTTATTAGAAAACCCGAAGCTAGCTTGCCTATTTACGATGAATGCGGAATTGGCACAGTATGCGCATCGTGCTATTTTAGAAGTTCAAAAAGAGTCCTTGCGTCAAATAGAGTTGGTTACTTTTGATTTTCCTGGAATAGAAGGGATTACCTTTGTTCAGCAGGATATCCAGCAGTGCAGCAAGGATGCGGTGAAGTTATTAATGCAGCAAATGGCTGGAGAATACGAACCAAAACGAATATTTATCCCAGTAAATGTAGTGATTGCCGAAGAAAATAGAAAGTAAGAATGCTACCTGACTATGGTAGTTTTTTTGTTGGGAAAATATCCTCCTCACCTTTTTTCCACTTGCAGTTCTTTCCTTTTTCTTCTAATAAGTAGGACTTTTCCATCAAAAAAAGTGTAAAAGATATATTATATACTAAATTTAGTATATTTTTACGAATGTGGATAATATAAGATGTTTGTAAGCGTTTTTATTTTAAAAGAACAACATTAAGTAGATAATTTTTAGATGATTGTTTTCCTCTCTTCCTATATGATTTCTAAACAATGAGATGGTAATAGTAGATTACATTATCCAACAAAATTTAAGAGAACAGTATTTTACTAGAATATAGGTATTCAGGGTGTACAAAATCAACTTATAACTGATCAGGTATGCCCTTTTTATATAGATGGTATTTCAACAAATATGGGGAGGGGATTATCCTGAAGAAGTTAGTAAAAGTCTTACTGTGTATGAGTTTATGGCTTTCTTTACCGTATGCAGCATTGGCCTACAGTAACCCGATGGATTTACCAGAATCTTGGACATGGGATAGCGGGGAGTATTATGGAGAAGGGGATCCATATATCCTAAAGCATAATGGTATTTATTATCTCTATGTTAGTACCGTAGATGATAAAAGCGGTGTGAAGGCGTGGACATCCGAAGATTTAATGAATTGGACATATGCTGGTCTTGTTACAGAAGAACCTACTACGAAGGCTGCTTATGCCCCGGAAGTTGTTTACTGGAATGGCGATTTCTATATGTATACATCTCCAGGTGGAAATGGGCATTATGTCTATAAAAGTTCAAGCCCTCTTGGTCCTTTTAAAAAACAAACCGATAACCTTGGGATGGGGATTGATGGACATGTTTTTATTGATGATGACGGCAAATGGTATTTTTATAGTACAGGATCAAATAGAATAGATGCACGCTCTATGCCAACGCCGACAGAATTTGGCAAGGCAACGGATACAGGCGCAAAAATGAATGGCTGGACAGAAGGGGCAACCGTACTGAAAAGACATGGCAAATACTATATGACTTATACAGGGAACCATATTTGGAATAAAGCATACCGTATTGACTATGGAGTAAGTGATTCTCCTAATGTTGGTTTTACAACGAATAAAGAACAGAACCCACTTTTACTAAACACAGAAGGGGAAAATGTAGGTTTAGGTCATAACACAGTTGTGCGAGGACCAGACCTTGATTCCGACTATATCGTCTATCATAGTCATGCGAACCCAGGGCGTAACATAAACTTCGACCGCATTGCATGGAATGGCGAGAAAATGCTCGTGTTAGGGCCGACAACTTCTGAACAGTCTGATCCTGCTTTACCGGATTTTAGTGATCGTTTTAATCGAACCGAACTTGGAGCAGATTGGAAAAATGTAAATGGAGGGAAATGGAGTATCACGAAAGATACTTCTAATTGGCTGGAACAGAAGAAATTGGGTGATGCAAAATGGTCACGACAAGTGAGTAAGACATCTACAGATAAGGAATATACGGCAGAATTCAATCTGAAAATGGTAGAAAAAGGGGAGAGTGAAAATCCGCGACTTGGTGTAGTTTTCTCCTATAAGGATGAAAAGAACTACGGAACAGCTGTCCTAAGCTCGAAGCATAATCGATTGGAAACTAATTTTGTTGTGGATGGTGAGGAACAAGGCTGGGAGTATGCAGATCTGCCAGAAGGCTATGATTACACAAAGCTACATCAATTGAGAGTAGAAAGGTCGGGAGATACATTTAGAATCTATGTTGATGGCATGCAAAAGCAAACACGAGAAGTTCGAAACATTGGGGCTGGCAGCATCGGCTATGCCACATCAGATGTACATGGAGCATTTGCCTATACAGCTTTTAGAAATAAAGTTGACGGCAGCAATGTCTTTGATGCGTACAAGCCTTTACCGGGGACAATTGAGGCTGTTCATTATAATGCTGGAGGTGAAGGTATCGGCTATCATGATAAAACAAGGAAAGAAGCAGTTAATGCCTACCGCCAAGATTATGTAGATATTGCTGACGATTCTGACGGCAGTTATTATATTGAATCAAATGAAAAAGGCGAATGGCTGAAATATAATGTGAATATTGCCGAAGAAGGCTTATATAATCTGGATTTACGAGTTGGCGAATCCTCCAAAGATGCCAAGATAAGGATCTTGTTAGATGGAAAGTCGGATATAACGGGGGATGTAAGTATTCCGCAATCAACGGATTGGAGAATGTTCTCGATCGAAAAGCTGAAACTACCAAAAGGAAAGCATACGCTAACGATTGAAGTGGTAAAGGGTTCGTTTGATTTTTCAAGCTTTAAAGTACAAGGCTATAAAGCAGTTGATGTATTATATGACGATTTTAATGATGGGGATGCTGAAGGATGGGATGAAGTCGAGGGGACATGGAAAGTTGGTCCTTTTGAAGAGCAAAATATTGATTTCGATGAGTATAAACAGGTTCCTGGGGTAATAAATGCAGCCTATTACAATACTGGTGGGGAAGGAGTTGCCTATCATGATACGACACCAGAAAATATTGGTGGAGTATTTAGAAGAGATTCAGTAGATATCCGAACCAATCCAGAAGGCGGCGGCTATGCTGTTGGGTGGAATCAGACTGGTGAATGGCTGAAATACAATGTAAATGTTCAAGAAGCTGGCACATACAATCTTAAGCTTTATGCTGCAACAACTTTTACAAGTGCAAAGGCGCGTCTATGGTTAGATGATAAAATAGATTTAACCGGCGTATTTGATGTTCCTGCTACTGGCGGCTGGAACAATTGGCAGGCTGTCATTAAAAATGGAATTACGTTGCCTAAGGGAAATCATACTTTGAAACTAGAATTCGTAGAAGGGGAATTTGACTTTACGAAAATGGAATTGTCTTCATTTGATGTTCATCGGCCGCTACCTGGGCTCATTGAAGCGGAAGACTATAACAACGGTGGGCAAAATGTAGCTTATTATGATAAGTCGGAAGGAAATAGTGGGGGACAGTACCGTAATGACGATGTGGACATTCGAAAAACTACCTCAGGGGATTATGCAGTTACCTCGATTGAGACGGATGAATGGTTAACATATGATGTGAATATTTTAGAAGAAGGAAGTTATGGTCTTGATTTATTTGTTTCCTCTGTAAAGGATGGATCGAAAGTAAAGCTTCTGTTAGATGATAAGCTAGATTTAACGGGAGAAATTAATCTGCCGAAAACGGGCAGCGTGGACAGTTGGAAGACTGTATCACTAGAGGATATAACCTTGCCAGCAGGGCAGCATACGTTAAAAGTAGTTGCTGTAGAAGGTGGCTTTGAGCTTTCGAAATTTATGTTCCACCAATTTGATCAGTATAAAAAGCTGCCAGGCAGAATAATGGCGGCAGATTATATTACTGGTGGTGAAGGGGTTGCCTATCACGACAACACCATTGAAAATATTGGGGGAGAGTATCGCCAGGATGCAGTCGATATCCGTGTGAATCCGGAAGGTGGCTACAATGTTGGCTGGAATCAAACAGGAGAATGGCTGAAGTATAATGTCGATATCGCAGAAGAAGGCAGCTATGATTTAGCCATAAACGTAGCTACAACATTTAAAGATAGTCAAATCCGATTATGGCTTGATGATTCGATTGATTTGACAGGTGTTATTGATGTCCCTAGCACTGGCGATTGGAATAATTGGCAAAGCGTTATTAAGAAAAATGTTTCCTTACCAGCAGGACAGCATACGATTAAAGTAGAAATAGTAAAAGGCGAATTTGACTTCTATTATTTTGAATTCCTAGAGGAAATCGAAGTACCAGAGCCACAAATAATAGGCGAGTACAATGCAAGTAGCGAAACCTTTGCAAAATCAGTTATCGGTGAAAAAGAGTGGAAGGATTACATTATCGAAGCAGATGTTAAAGTGGCTGAAGGATCCGGAGACGGAGGAGTCATTTTCCGAGTAAATAATCCAGCAAACGGAATTGAGTATAGCCAAAATAATGCTGATTTTATGCAAGGATATGTGGCCTATATAAATGAAGACGGCGTCCATCTTGGAAAGCAAAATTATAATTGGGAGTATCTTGATGGTGCCTCGATCACAGACCCACAAGCTGCTTGGCATCATATGAAAATTGAAGTGATTGGGACAACAATTAAAGTATATGTGGATGATATGGCGACACCAAAGATTAATTTTACGGACAATAGCCGTACTGCCTTTACGCAAGGGAAAGTAGGGGTAAGGTCCAATTATAATAATACCAAGTTTGATCATTTCTTAGTTAGACCGTATCAAGCAGATCATACGTCCATTCAAACATTACTGGATATGTACAAGGAATCAGGTGAATTAAAGGATAGTCTTTATAAGAGCTTAAGCAATAAATTAAAGCAATCCCAAAAACACCTAGAGAAAGGAAAAAACGATCAAGCGATTAAATTTCTCCAAGATATGATCAAGCTGCTTCATAACGATAAAAAGGAAGTATTGAAGGCGGATATAGAAAGATTGATAGAGCAATTGTAAAGTGTGAAGTGGGTGTCAGGCACCGTCAAAAGACAATTGTCTTTTGATGGTGCCTGACACCATTTTATAAAGAAGAGAGGGAACATAGGTGCAAGATAAAATGAATACAGAAAGAAAATTACAACATTTTTTTTCGGAAATAGAGTCTCTGGCTATTATTGACTTGAATATTAATTACCTGAAAGAAACTATTACCCTTAAATTAATGGGTGATAGAAATCGCAATTTGATTAATATTACGTTTAAACAAGTGTTGTCTTATTATGTATTTCAGGAACCAGCTTATGATACTTTTAGATTAAATGAGTTTGATGAAGAGTCCCATTTATTATTAACAGAATCAAGCTATTTTCCTCAAGGCTTTGGTAAAATAATGATTGAAAGCCTTCATAGTGAATTAAAAGCAATAGAAACACTATCTTCCACTACAAATTTTTACTTTCAAGTTAATGATAAAGACTATTTCTTTATTGAAGCTAACGCATTAATTATTAATGATGAAGAGTATAAAAACTTGATTATTGATGATTCAGAATTAAAAATACCAATTGATTGAAATTCTTATCCATCGAAGCTAAGAATACTAATGGTATTTTGGCCACGTACGGTGTATGAAAGGTTGGTGGAAAATTAATTGGATTGACTTTGTTGTCAATGCGCTTTAAGTCATGATTTCCGAAGACATAGGTCAAATTAAGAGAAGGTAGATATTTTGATGGAGATAAATTTATACATAAATATTATCTTTACGCACGAGCGCATTGTTACATTGGGACTTTTTGTTAGCCATCTTTGTTGAATTTTCGTTATTCCCCAATTATTTTTACGTTTTCTCCTTTTGAAGAGAAATATAATAAGACCCGGATGGGCAGAACCAAATTAGCGTGAGTATTAGAAAATAACTAAAAATTCAAAATGATTGATATATTATATTTAAGATAAGGGTGAGATGATTAAATGGATTACGAATTAATTAGATATAGAATTGAGGCTATTACATCTAAGATTAAAGAAATTGGTGGAGAGGTTCAAGAAGTTATTATTGATGAGCCAGCTTCGCTTGAACAAATAATCAAAACAGAGGAACAACTTGGGAGAAAGTTACCTGAAAGTTTCAAGAAGGTTCTTAATGAGTTCTCAAGTAATTTCAGTTTGCGGTGGTTTTTACCTGACAATATGGAGCAACCAAAAGAATTCAGAGAAATATTCTCTGGTACTCCTCACTGGAGCTTAGAACTTCTTTCTCAGTGTGAAGAAGATCGTATGGGATGGATTGAAAATGTTTTTTCTGATCCCGAAGATGAATATGATGTAGTTTGGCATAATAAATTAGCCTTTAGTGAAGTAGGGAATGGGGATTATTTAGCATTTGATATGAGTAACACGGAAGATGCCCCAATCGTATATCTTAGTCACGATAATGGTGAAGGGCACGGTTATATATTGGCAAATAACTTTATTGAATTCCTCAATAATTGGTCAAGAATAGGGTTTGTAGGGTGTGAGGACTGGCAATGGCTACCTTTTACAACAAGTCCTGGCAGTGGAATAGTTGCGGATGGAGAGGAAGCAGGGCTTTTTAGAACTTGGCTAGGATTAGATATATAAATAGTAATAAGAGCATTAAAGCCTAACTCAATGCTCTTTCCTATATTTATTTAATGTTATAATTTACTAAATTAATGGTGAATTTAAATATTTAACTTTCCACCGTAAAAAAGTTCCCCATAAGATTATTCAAAGGCCAAAATAACTTCTTCAATCACAAATAAATCCAGAGAAGCATATACCAACTAAAAGGGGTTTTTTAAAGTAAAGCTTGGATAAGACGTTCATCCTATATTGTACAATAAACGTCACAAGGAATCATATAATTTAATTAAAGAAGGTTATGTATATATGAAAATACTTTTGAGGCTTCATTTAGTATTTTATATAAGTCTATTCGCATTTATGTTGGCAATTCCATATAATTCTATGGATGCTAATATATTTAAAATGATCTTATTTTTAGTAACTCTTAGTGTATTTATACTAATCCTGACTTGCTATATTGTACTTTCTTTTAATAAAGAGATTAAAGCTATTAAAAAGTATATATATGCAAATATAGTAATGATGATCAATGGAATTATTGGTTTCCTTACACTGGGACATGTGTATTACTCAGAAAATCAGGAGCAAATTTTTATGATAATTATTATTGGCGTTCTTTTTATTATATCGCACGTACTGAATCTTCAAATGAAGAGGATAGTTGAGCATTATAATATTGATGTTATTTCAGAAGTAAAATTATTCTACAAAATGGGGAAAATAATAGAAAATACACCAATTTCAAATGCGGCTACTAAGTTAGACCGGATCTCTTACGGTTTCTGTATAGTCGTTTTTATAGCAGAGAATATGGTTATCTATATTTGTGCAATAGGAATCATCTTATTGTGTTCAATAAAGTATCTTAATCAATTAAGAAGGGAGTTTCTAAAAAGTAATTTAGTATCAAAGGCAGAGACTTATTTCTCCATAGTTGCCTATGTTCTTTGCTATCTGATATCCATCTTGTGGCACTATTATTTTCAAAACATTTCTACTATTATTGTTGGACCATTAGGACTGCTTTTCTTAAAAATTTATATACAAAGAATTGCTGTCAAAATATATAGAAGTGGGTGTCAGGCACCGTAAAAAGACAGTTGTCTTTTTGTGGTGCCTGACACCCGTTTTTATGGTAATGGTTTCCGTTGCGCAAAGGAAAGAGTTTAAATTAACTTTAAATTAAATTAGGTATAGTATGAAGTTAAGCAGTTGATAACAAAGGATGAAATCGCTAACAAACCATTTTTAGTCATCCAGATTAGTCTCTTAATCTTTTAAGCTAGCAATCGATAGAGACTTAAGTCGAATGTACTGTTAGCTTTATCTTTACTGCTAATAGGAGAATTGGTGCACATATTTTTTTACGTAAGGGTGGATTAGCATGAACTTAGAGGAAATTAGTTTTCAAATTATTTTAAATGGAGGAAATGCTCGAGGTTTAGCAATGGAAGCAATAAATGATGCTAAAAGTGGCGACTTTTCTTTAGCAGAGCAAAAACTGGATGAAGCAAATGAAGCAATGCGCGTAGCTCATCGCTTTCAAACAGATTTGATTCAAGGGGAAGCTCGTGGAGAAAAATTTGAAATTCGGTTATTGCTTATCCATGCGCAAGATCATTTAATGAATGCTATGACTGTTGTCGATATGGCAAAGGAATTCATAGAACTTCATAAGAAACTACCTAACTAAGCTGGGAATTTGTTTGATTTTAATCAAAAAATCTTATTAATTATTGGAGGAATATAAAATGAAAAAAGCCCTAATTATTTGTGCAGCTGGTATGTCATCATCACTAATGGCCAAAAAAACAACGGAGTTTTTTAAATCAAAAGGTCAGGATATTGTATTAGATGCTATATCTGCAAATGAAGGCGGTAAGATGATTGAGAAGGGTGAATTTGATCTATATTTAGTAAGCCCGCAAACAAAGATGTATTTCAATAAGCTGAAAGAAACAGGGGATCGTGTAGGAAAGCCGGTTGTTAACATACCACCACAAGCATATGTTCCAATTCCGATGGGGATTGAAAAATTAGCAAACGTAATTTTACAAGAACTTCCGAACTAAGGTGCTAATGGATAGAAAGAGAAGGAAGCTACTTTAGTTTTTCCCTTTCTACGATGGAGTCCGTTCGATCTAATTTTCACCACAAAAAATGAAAGCGGTATCTATTAGTGGTTTGATAATAAAAGAAGAAGCAAGTAGCGAAGAACAAGAGAAGGGGGGATTAATATGAATGATGAACAAAGAGCCTTGCTAGAAAAGCAAAGAAAGAAACAAAGTATAAAAACGATGTATTTTAATCGGTATTTACTTGTTCGTTATGTAACTGCCCTATTCTTTTTTACCAATTTATATTGGTTTATTTCGTTGGTGCTAAGTGATTCAAAGCTGTTTTTTATTCCTTTCGTATTATTGGTCTTTATGGTAGCTAGTATTGTGGAGCAAGTGAAGATTTACAGCAGTCCTAGCCATCATCCCAAATTTACAAAATACAGTTTTACGGCATTGCTCGCTGCAAATGTAATTTGTATAGTGCCTGCTTGTTTTTCTTCTCCTTTTGCTTTGCTTTATCCGTTCCTAATTAATCAAGATGAATCAAGAATGTTCATTCTAACTATTTTAATTTCGGGTATATTATTAGCTGCTTTCATGCTAAAACGTTTGCACAAGATTTGTCTAAATGAAGATAAACACTATAGCCGCATTAAACTATATGAGAAAGTTATTAATTAACCATGGAAAAGAGGAGTTTATATGTCAGGAGAAAATAAAGTATTTGCTCTTTTTGAAAAATATCTCATGGGTCCAATGGGGAAAGTTGCCTCCTTCCGCTTTGTGCGGGCAGTAATGGCAGCAGGGATGGCTTCCATTCCCTTTACTATCGTTGGTTCTATGTTCCTAGTATTGAATGTATTGCCGCAGACACTTACTTTTTTAGAAGGATTTTTCAATAGTACTTTCTTTAAGATTAGTGATTTGTATATGTTAGCGAATAAATCAACAATGGGAATATTAGCACTCTATTTTAACCTTGTCATCGGATATGAGTATACGAAAATTATTGCTGAAGAAGATAACTTAAATTTAAACCCGTTAAATGGTGCTTTACTATCTATGTTTGCCTTCTTTATGACCATTCCTATGCTAGTAATAGACGGTGGGAAAATCTCGCTCATTCATCAAATAGATGATGAAACAACCATTGTAAATGGCTGGCAGATGGTTGGGGATGGTGTGAGTCGGTTAGGTACTACAGGTATTTTTGCAGCAATTATTCTCGGGATTATCGCCGTACAGTTATATAGATTGTGTGTTAAACAAAATTGGGTGATTAAAATGCCTGAAGCAGTACCGGAGGGGGTATCTAGATCCTTTACAGCATTAATTCCAGCCTTTTTAGTGGCTATTGTGATCTTAGTTATTAACGGTATTCTAGTAGCATTAGGTACAGATATTTTTAAAGTAGTAGCTGTTCCATTTAGCTTCGTTGTGAATTTAACAAACAGCTGGTTAGGAATCATGGTGATTTATTTCTTAATCCATGCCCTTTGGATTGTAGGAATTCATGGCGCCAATATTATCGGCGCATTCTTAACGCCTATTGTTCTATCTAATATGCAGTCAAACTTAGAGGGAAGTAATATTCCGTTTGCTGGAGAATTCTCAAACTCATTTGTCATTATGGGAGGATCTGGAGCAACTATTGGATTAGTGTTCTTCGTTGCCTTTTTAGCTAAGTCCCAACAACTAAAGATATTAGGGAAAGCATCGCTTGCTCCTGGTATTTTCAATATTAATGAACCATTATTGTTCGGACTGCCAATTGTTTATAATCCATATTTGGCAATCCCATTCTTCTTAGCACCAATGGCTTCGGCTTCGATTGGGTATTGGGCGATCAAGCTGAAATTTGTTGATGCGATTATTGCACAAGTACCTTGGCCTTCTCCAATTGGTATAGGAGCATTTATTGGTACAGCGGGAGACTACATGGCTGTTATTGTAGCGATAATTTGCGGTGCTGTAGCATTTCTGGTTTGGTTCCCATTTATTAAAATGTATGATAACAAGTTAGTGATACAAGAAAAAGGCGGAGAATCAGTATTATAATCTAATAATTAAATTTGGAGAAACGGATGCTTACACGAAAGTAGTTGTCCATCATAGCTCTAAGCATTTAACAGGAAGAAGGCGGTTCTCCAAGAAACGATAGACCGCTTTCTTTTTTTTATTAATAACTTAATATCTTAAATGGAGGAAACTCATTATGTCAAAAACAGCATTGTCAGAGAATTTCTTATGGGGTGGAGCAGTTGCGGCTCATCAGCTTGAAGGTGGCTGGAATAAAGGCGGAAAAGGTGTAAGTGTTGCGGATGTAATGACAGCAGCAAGACATGGTGTCGCTCGTCAGATTACAGATGGTGTGCTAGAAGGATACAATTATCCAAACCATGAAGCAATTGACTTTTATTCGCGCTACAAGGAAGATATTAAACTATTTGCAGAAATGGGATTTAAATGTTTCCGTACATCTATTGCTTGGACAAGAATTTTTCCAAATGGAGACGAGGCAGAACCAAATGAAGATGGGCTGCAATTCTATGATGATTTATTTGATGAGTTATTAAAACATAATATTGAGCCAGTTATTACGCTCTCTCACTTTGAATTACCTTATCACCTTGTAAAAGAATATGGTGGATTTAGAAATAGAAAGTGTATCGATTTCTTCGTTAAATATGCGGAAACGGTATTAAAACGCTACAAAGAGAAAGTAAAGTATTGGATGACATTTAATGAAATCAATAATCAAGCAGATACAAGCATGGATTTCGCGAGCTTCACTAATTCAGGAATTAAATATGAGGAAGGGGAAAATCGAGAGCAGACGATGTATCAAGCCTCTCTTTATGAACTAATTGCAAGTGCAAAAGTAGTGAAGATTGGCCGGGAAATCAACCCTGATTTTAAAATTGGCTGTATGCTTGCCATTGTACCTGTTTATCCATATTCCTGTCATCCCGATGATGTTATGTATGCAGCGGAAGCAATGCATAATCGCTGGTTCTTTGGCGATGTACATGTTAGAGGAGAGATTCCTAACTATACGAAGAAATATTGGGAACGCAATGGATTTGAAATGGATATCACGGAAGAGGATGAAGAGATTCTCAAAGAAGGTACCGTAGATTATATTGGTTTTAGTTATTACATGTCTAAAGTAGTGAGTAGTCGTGAAGTAGAAGGCAGTGAATCTGATGGCGAATTCGGCCACGTTGTTCGCAATCCTTATGTAGAAGCGAGCGATTGGGGCTGGCAAATAGATCCCGTAGGACTTCGCTATTCATTAAATGCTCTATATGAAAGATATAATATTCCCTTATTTATTGTGGAGAATGGTCTAGGAGCAAGGGATACGGTGGAAGAAGATGGATCAATTAATGATGAGTACCGAATTCAATATTTCCGTGATCATATTGCTGAAATGAAAAAGGCAGTCGAATTAGATGGTGTTGACTTAATCGGCTATACACCATGGGGCTGTATTGATTTAGTTAGCGCGGGAACAGGTGAAATGGAAAAACGTTACGGCTTTATTTATGTAGATAAAGATAATGAAGGAAAAGGTTCCTTAGCAAGAAGTAAGAAGAAATCATTTGATTGGTATAAACACGTTATTGAAACAAATGGGGAAGAACTTTGATCTTTTTCGAAGGCATGCCTTCTGTTGTACCTATTAATCTAGCTAGTAGGTCAGGATTTGCTTTCATAGTCTAAATGGAGTTTGCTTTAAACTCCATTTTTTCCTATGTACTGAGCTTAAATGTATAATTTAGTAAGTTGAGTAAAAATGGTCCAATGAATGGACAATGAAGGGAGCTGATTGAAATTGGCTTTACTATCAAGCCGGCAGAAAGATATCTTATTTCTTTTATCAGAATCAAAGGAGCCTGTAACATCAGACTGGATGGCTAAAGAATTGGGTGTCAGTGATCGGACTATTCGAAAAGAAATAAAATTGATGCAGGACACGACAGAGTCATGCGGGACCATAATAGATTCCATTAGAGGAAAAGGCTATGTACTGAATATCGTTAATCCTGCCTTATTTTCCAATACTATTCAGGAACATTTTAATGATAAAAAAAAGCTAGTGGATGATTTTGCCGATAAAAATACGAGAGTCCTCTATATTTTAAAGCGTTTATTTCTAGAAAAGGATTTTATTAAACTAGAAAACTTTACAGATGAGCTGTTTATATCGATGTCTACCTTGAATAATGATTTAAAAATAGTGAAAGAGATTCTAGATAAATATAACTTGAAATTAATAAACCGGCCACATTATGGCTCTAAAGTGCATGGTGATGAATATATGAAACGGTTATGTTTATCCAATTTCTTATTAAGTCGTAATCAAGAGACATTTGTTAAAGAAGACTCTCTGCAGCTTATTGATCAGAGTCTTTTAAAAAAGATTAAAGAGGTTATCATACAAAAGGTGATTAAATATAAGATTGATATATCTGATATCTCTTTGGAAAACCTAGCTACACATATAGCGATTGCATGCAGAAGAATTCAGGAAGGCTTTGTAATAGAAGAGTTAACAGATGTTCTAGTGGAAGAGTATCCATTTGAAAAGATAGTAGCGGATGAGATTATTAGTAAAGTAGAAGAGTTTACTGGTCTAACGTTTCCTAATACAGAAATAAATTATATTATTGTTCATTTACTTGGAACGAAGCTCTTGCATAAAAGAGAGCTAGTCGAATTTAGTAAGTTTGATGAGGCGGGGACGATCATAAATGAGATGATAGAAAGACTACGCACTGAATTGAATTGGGACTTTCGCCAAGATCGTGAGTTTATCCAAGCTTTAACCTTGCATATCCGCCCTGCCATGAATCGATTGCGTAATAAAATGAGTATACGAAATCCTTTACTAAACGATATAAAGAGGAAATACCCTGCTGCCTTTGAGGGAGCTATCATAGCCAGCAAGTGTATAGAAGAGTACTTAGGGATGGAAGTGGTAGAAGATGAAATTGCTTATATCTCTCTTCATATAGGTGTTGCGCTCGAACGATTAGAATTAGAGAAGAAGAAAAGGAAAAAAGCAATCATCGTTTGTGCATCAGGTGTTGGGAGTGCTAAGTTACTGTACTATCGCTTGCAAAATAGATTTGAACAAGAACTGGAAATAATAGATACCATTAATTATTATAATTTATCCTCATATGACCTGACGGATATTGAGTTAATTATTAGCACCATTCCGATAAGGGAAGATTTTGGTATACCAGTCCAAGTGGTGAATACTTTCTTAGAGGACAAGGATATACGATCTATTCATGACCATCTAAAAGCTGCTTCTTATAAAGTTGGGAATTATTTGGATGCATCTAGAATTTATCTTCAATTAGACTTGCCAGATAAAGAAAGCATCATAGAATTTCTAAGTAAGGAGTTATACCAATTAAATCTTGTACCAGCAGACTATATGAATCTTGTTTTAGAAAGAGAGGCAATAGCCCCGACTAGCTATGGGAATCTCGTGGCTGTTCCCCATCCCTTGGTTCCCGTAACGCAAGAGACCTTTTGGACAGTGTGCACATTGAAAAATCCAATCCAATGGAATGAGCAGCAAATGGTTCAATTTGTCTGCCTATTAAATATTAAAGAAGGAACACATAGTGAATTGGATGGCATGTTTAAAAAGTTAATTTCTATTATCGAAAATAAGTCGATTGTGCAAAAAATCATCAAAAGTAAAGATGCAGATGAGTTAATAGAGTTACTAAATTGACGAATAAGATCATACTTTGTATTGGTTAATTAAAATTAATATGACGTTTAAACAAGTCATGTCTTATTATATTTATCAAGAACCAGAATCATGATACGTATAGACTGAATAACTAATTTTGATGAGTCTCATTTATTATTAACAGAATTAAGCTATTTTCCTCAAGGATTTGGAAAAAATTATGATTGAAAGCCTAAATAGTGCATTAAAAGAAATGGAAACACTTTCATCTACAACAAATTTCTATTTCCAAGTCAATAATAAAGACAACTTCTTTATTGAAGCAAGCTGTTTAAGTATAAATGGGAAAGAGTATAGAAACTTGATTACAGATGATAAAGAATTAAAGAAACTATTATATTGAATTTTTATCCTTCAGAGCTGAGATTTTCAAAATAATCTTAGCCTTTTCTTTTCATATGACATACCATCATAAAGAAATCTCTTTGCGTCTTGACAAACAAATCTAATATGTATTATTATATACCAGTAATAAGTAATACTTGATATCTGTAACACAATGTACTGATGATGCATAGTATTGAAATATAAAATAACTGTAAGTGAGGTGGAAATGTGGAAAATATTACAGAGATGTTGAAAGGAGTGCTTGAGGGGTGCGTGCTTGAGATTATAAGCCGTGGGGAAACTTACGGATATGAAATCACGCAGCAGCTGCGAGAGCTTGGTTTCACGGATGTAGTGGAAGGGACTGTTTATACGATTACCATGCGGCTGGAGAAAAACAATTTAGTTGATATCGAGAAGAAGCCGTCCACTATGGGGCCGCCAAGAAAATTTTACAGGCTGAATGCAGATGGCCAAGAGCAGCTTAAAATGTTTTGGGAAAAATGGGAGTTTGTATCAAGCAAAATTAATGAACTTAAAACAAAAAAAACAAAGGAGATGTTGTAATATGAGTATATTTGAAAAAATAATTGGTAGTCTGGAAGAAAAACGGGAATGGAAGGCGATGGAGACACGTGCAAAAGCACTTCCAGGTGAATATAACAGCGCTTATAAAGCGATCCAAAAATATATATGGAATGCTGGTGGTGGTCCCACTGACTGGGAGGGCAGCAGTCGCATTTTTAACGGTATTCTCGATCTCTTCGAGGCAGGAGCAGCTGAAGGAAAGAAAGTTACTGACCTTACGGGTGAGGATGTGGCAGCTTTTTGCGATGAGCTAGTGAAGGGTGAACAAACTTGGAATGATAAGTATCGTAAAAAATTAAATGATACTATTGGTCGCGGATAACCGCAACTGCCTATTGAAGTTTAGGTCCAATGATGTAAATCCCAAAAATTTGGTTGAATTAGCTCCATCCGCAGTATCATGAATAAATGCAACATGAAACGTTTAAGCAAGAGTAAACGAAAAAGCTAGTATCGACTGAATGGTTGTTGCCAAGGTGAATTATTAACGATTCAGTTATTTTTTTGCTTTGGTAGTAAGTATTACAGAATATCAGTTAGACTAAGTAGATGTATGTAGACAAGATAGTTTTAGGAGAGCACTTCTATAAGGAGGGAAAAGCATGAGCAAAACAGTAATTTCTGTAAAGGGTTTAAAGAAATCCTTTAACGACAAAGAAGTATTAAAGGGGATAGATTTTGAGGTGAGGCGTGGCGAAATTTTTGCATTGCTAGGTTCAAATGGAGCGGGCAAAACGACGATAGTCAACATTCTCTCCACGTTGATGAAACCTGATGATGGAAAAGGAAGTATAGGTGGTTTTGACATCCAGCGTCAACCAGATAATGTTCGTCAAAGCATCAGCCTGACAGGGCAGTTTGCAGCATTAGACGGCATGCTTACTGGTCGTGAAAATCTAATCATGGTTGCAAAGCTGCGGGGAGTTTCTAATCCAGTCCAAGCTGCTGACCATCTTCTTGCTAGGTTTAGCCTGACCGACACAGCCAACCGGCGGGCAGACCAATATTCGGGCGGGATGAAGCGTAGACTTGACATTGCCATGAGTTTAATCGGAAAGCCGTCTGTCATTTTTCTTGACGAACCAACGACAGGTCTTGATCCTGAGGCGCGGATGGAAGTTTGGGATACAGTCAAGGAGCTTGCGGGCGGTGGTACGACCATCTTGTTAACGACTCAGTATTTGGAGGAAGCGGAACAGCTGGCAGACCGTATTGCCATCTTGCATGGCGGAAAGATTATCACTACTGGTACTCTGACTGAACTTCAAGAGATGTTTCCATCAAGAAAAGTGGAGTATATCGAGAAACAGCCGACGTTGGAGGAAATTTTCCTCGCAATAATTGGAAAAGGAGAGAAATATAAATGAAAAGTAAAACATGGGTATTACTAGGACGGTTAATGCGCAATATTATGCGCAGCCCAGACACGATAATCACAGTGGCGCTTACGCCGATTATGATGATGCTGCTGTTTGTCTATGTATTTGGTGGTGCAATAGAAACTGGTACGGATAACTACGTCAATTATTTACTGCCAGGCATTCTGCTGATGGCAATCGCATCCGGTGTGGCTTACACTTCGCTGCGGTTGTTTACGGATGTGAAAAGCGGGCTGATGGCACGCTTTGTTACAATGCCTATTAAACGTTCTTCGATATTATGGGCGCACGTATTGACTTCAATTATTTCCAATATGCTTACTGTCGCGGTCGTTATCCTCGCTGCGCTTTTGATGGGATTTCGTTCCAATGCGGCTATTATAGATTGGGTTGTGATAGCTGGAATACTTGGACTATTTACACTTGCACTAACATGGCTAGCAGTCATTCCTGGCTTAAGAGCAGGAACTATGGAAGGAGCTACAGCTTATTCATACCCGCTGATTTTCCTGCCGTTTATCAGTTCAGCCTTTGTCCCTACCGAAACCATGCCTAAGCTTATCCGTATGTTCGCAGAGAATCAGCCTGTTACCTCCATTGTAAATGCCATTCGTGCTCTTTTGTATGAAGGCACCGTTAGAAATGATATCTGGATAGCTCTTGGCTGGTGTGTCGGTATCATGGCTATGGCTTATTTTTTCGCTAATAGAGCATTTAAACGTCAGTTAGGGTAACTAACCTAGGGAAGGGATAATGGCTGCTTGCGATTAATTAACCTTAAGAACGATGAATTCACATTAATGATTAAATGTGGTTCATCGTTTTTGTTTTTGAAAAAGAGGTTTCTTTCATATAAAAATATAGAGAAATTGGAGTCTGAATAAATAATGGTTATAGCATTTACTATTTGTGGTATAACAACCATGAATACATATTTAATTTTCGGAATTCAATTGAGAATCATTTTCAACAGTTGGGATTTAGTGTATAATCTTCGTGGGGAAGCGGAACCTAACAGTATGCTCATTTACGCTCATTAAATACAAGGAGTTTGATTGCATGGAAAATAAACATAATCAAGATGAAAACGATAATATTGAGGTCTGGGAGGATCTCATCAATATAAAAGATTTAGTGATCGCACTAATAATTTGTAGTATAACGACTATGGGTGCTTATTTTATTGCGCCAAATGAGGCACCAAAGCCATTGTTTTTCGGACTCGGCGGTGCCATTATCGGTTTTATTATCTGTAGTTATATCATTAAACCAAAAAGAAATTTCGAAAGAACGGGAGAAAAGTAATGGATATCGTATTAATTATTGAGATGATTGCTGCAGCCGTTTTAGCAGCTGTATTATATACCATAATTGGTGTAGCACCGGGGACAGACGAAACGGCTGTTTTAGCACCGGTAACGCTGGCAATTGTCCTTGCGGGGGTAGAGCCTATTGTGGTTTTAACCTTTTTTATGTCTGCAATTGTTGCCAATAAAGTAACAGATTCCATTCCAGTCGCACTTGCTGGAATTCCAGGGGGAGTGATGGCGACCCCGATGGTAGAGCATGCCCTCGTGTTAAAAAAACATGGCATGCCAGATATCAGTATCCGCAAAATGGCATCTGGTTCTGTAATTGGGACGCTTGTAGCGGTTCCAGTGAGCCTATTGATGGCGCAAATCTTAATTCCATTTGCGGATGTTATCAAAGAATACGCAAATCCCCTCTTTTTCATTGGAGCTGTTTTACTGGCATTAATGACGAAAAATAAGCTGTTATCACTTCTAGTGATTCTGCCATTTGCCCTCTTAATAGAAGGCTTACGCTATCTTTATTGGGGAATCGGGGTTGTGCCTGAAGGAACGAATGTCTTCATATCCTTTTTCTTAGGAATTACCATTGGCCCTGTTATTTTGACATTGTTTGAACTATTACATAAAGAAAAACGAGCTAGTATGCCAAGATATCCAAAGAAAACGATTCGTTTTGCGGAAACGAATACCTCTAAAGGTTTTCCAAATCCTTTTAAAATATTGACCAAACAGGAAACGGGAACAAGTATGCTTGCCAGCTTTATTGGCTCTATTACCTTTATTATGAGCCCTGTCGGCATGACGATTTTTCTTGGAGAAGTATTTTCAAGTCGCATCAAGGATCCTGTGAAAAAAGCGTCAGTAGCAATCGCTTCAATGGAAGGATTGACAAATGCTACCTATATTTCTGGAACATTGATTCCTTTGATTGCGCTCGGTATCCCGTTGTCTCCGATGGCGATTGGCCCAGCAAATGCTCTCTTTAACGCACCGCCAGTGTTTACACCAGAGCATAATTTGCATCACCTCTTATCTAATGCAGACTTTGTGTGGGCAACATTAATCGGGGCCACGATTGCTCTTGTAATCACCTATTTTGTTTCAGTGAAGTATGCCAACCAAATCTGTGCCTTTGTGTTTCGCTGGGTTCCCCATGAAGCAATTCTAGGACTATTTTTTGGACTTGTGTTATTATTAGCTTTTATGGACGCTGGTTGGATAAATATCATCGGTGTACTTGTTATCGGTTTATTTGCTGGTATGCTGCACCGCTGGGGCGTCAATTATGGCGTTCAGTTTATGATTCTTTATTCAGCACCGTGGATCATTAGTTGGTTTTAAAAATTCCTGACAGATATATATATTTCGATGAAAGTGGGGATATCGATGCTTGAAACTCCACAAAAAATTGCGGTAGGCCGAGCACATAGTAAGTTAATTTTAATTGGGGAGCACTCGGTTGTTTATGGACAGCCGGCCATTGCTTTTCCGTTTAAACAAATAGAAGTAAAAGTAACCGTTAAGAATATCGGGGGAAGCTCGTTACAAATCGAAAGCCCTTTTTATCAAGGACCAATAGAGCAAATTCCTGAAAAAATGGAGGGAATTGGTGATTGTATTATCCAAACATTAAAGGTTTTGGAGCAGCAGTCTTGCGGTTTAGAAATTAAGATTTCCTCCACGATTCCGATTGGACGAGGACTAGGTTCAAGTGCGGCAATTGCGATCGCGCTTGTTCGCGGTCTTTTTGCCTTTTTCAATCAAAAGCTAAGTAACAGTCAATTAATGATCTTGGTGGAGCGGGCGGAAAAATTTGCGCATGGAACGCCAAGTGGGATTGATATGATGACAGCTTCCAGCGCCACTCCGATTTGGTTTCAAAAACAGCAAGAGGTTGAACATGTGCAAATTGGCGCGCCATTTCATCTGGTTATAGCAGATAGTGGCAGGATTGGCGATACCTTTGCAGCAGTTAAATCAATCCGAGATAAGTATGAAATCAAGCCTGAGCAAATAGAGCAATCTATCACACTACTTGGCATATTAACACAAGAGACGCGAGTAGCACTGGCTGCAGGAGATTTTCAACAGGTTGGCGATAAATTAAATCAAGCACACCAGCATTTAGGTTTGTTAGGTGTCAGTGATTCAGGATTAGATGCTTTAGTAGACACAGCTCGATCTGCAGGAGCAGTCGGTGCAAAATTAACAGGCGGCGGCCGCGGCGGCTGTATTTTAGCATTAGTAGAAAGTGAGCAAATCGGAAAAAAAGTGGCTGATGCCTTACTGGAAGCTGGTGCTGCCCAAACATGGCAATACACAATAGCGGAATGCTAGTAATAATGGAGGAGTGTGGTTAATGGAAGCGATCGCTCGAGCTCACACGAATATTGCATTAATCAAATATTGGGGAAAGCGGAATACCCAATTGTTTTTACCGACAAATAGTAGTTTGTCGATTACATTAGATCATTTTTACACAGAAACCAAGGTTCAGTTTTCTGACCAGTTTGAAAAGGATAGCTTGATATTAGATGGAAGCCAAGTTTCCGATCAGGAAATGGGGAAAATAACAGCCTTTCTTGATCATGTCCGGAACATTGCAGGCACAAAAGTTTTTGCAAAGGTAACATCGGTGAACTATGTGCCGACAGCTGCTGGCTTTGCTTCCTCTGCTTCGGGATATGCAGCGTTAGCTGCCGCAGCAAGTAAAGCATTACAGCTAGATTTAACAGGGACAGAACTCTCTGCTTTAGCCCGTCAAGGCTCTGGCTCTGCCTCACGCTCTATTTTTGGAGGATTTGTGGAATGGCAGAAAGGCGAGAAGACAGACGGAACGGATTCGTTTGCAACGCAAATTTTAGACGAAAAAGCGTGGGATATTAGTGTCCTTTCTGTTGTAGTGGAAGCTGGTCCTAAATCGGTATCCAGCCGAGACGGCATGCAGCGGACAGTGGAAACCTCTCCTTTCTATGCGGGCTGGTTAGCGACAGTAGCTGAGGATTTACAGCAGATGAAAGAAGCGATAAATGCACGTGATTTTACAAAGCTAGGTGAAATTGCCGAAGCAAATGCGATGAAAATGCATGCTACAACGTTAGGCGCAAAGCCGCCGTTTTTATATTGGCAAAGTGCAACGCTCGATGTTATGCAACAGGTGATGGAATTGCGTCAACAAGGGCTAGAGGCTTATTTCACCATTGATGCCGGACCGAATGTAAAAGTCCTCTGTAAACCAGAGCAAGAACATATAATCAAAGAAAAACTGGCAGCGGTAGCTTCTGTTCGTGATGTAGTTGTATGTCATCCAGGACCTGGAATTCAATATTTATCTGAATGGGTGGGATAATGGTAAAATAAGAAGGAAAAAGGATCGTTAAAGAAAACTTATCTCCTTCACGGAGGAAAGTGGCATTTATCGAGTCTTTACGGACAATTTATCCATACCAGCTCTTGGAGTTACGTCCAGTTCAGCGTGGTATAAATGAGGACTTTTAAAAGGAGTGAGTCCAGATGCATGAAATAAAAGTTCCGGGCAAGCTGTTTATTGCTGGGGAATATGCAGTGCTAGAACCAGGCTATCCAGCAATCGTTGTAGCAGTTGACCGATTTATTACAGCGAAAGTGACATTTAGTGAAAAACAGATGCTGTCCTTGCCGCAAATAGGTCTTCCCCATGTTGCTTGTCGATTCGAGCATGGCCAAGTTGTTTTGGAAGATACTAATGCAAAATTGGAATTTATCGAAAACACATTGGCTGTGGTTCATCAGTATTTACGAGAAAAGTCTGTTCATACGAAGCCTTTTTCACTTAGTGTTACTAGCGAATTAGATGATGTTTCCACAGGTCGGAAATATGGCCTAGGATCTAGTGCAGCAGTAGTAGTTGCGGTCGTATCCTCCATTTTAGCACTGTATCAAGATCAACTAATTGTTACGAAAAAACATATTTATAAGCTCGCTGCAATCGCTCATTATCAGACACAAGGCAGTGGATCCTGTGCAGATGTAGCAGCATCGACATATGGCGGCTGGCTTCACTATGCAGCATTTAAAGCAAGCTGGTTAAAAGGAAAGCTCGCAGACCAAGGTCCTGTTTCTGAATTGGTGGAAGAGAATTGGCCCTATCTCCAGATAGAAAAACTAGAGGCGCCCGAAGAATTAGTGCTTGCTGTCGGCTGGACAGGCAGTGCTGCGAAAACGGCTTCTTTAATAAAAAAGATTGAACCATTAAAGCAGCAAGATTCCCATATCTATCAAGGATTCCTTCAGAAAAGTCGCGATGCTGTTTCCGCGATGGTGGAAGGCTTTAAACAAAACGATATAACGATGGTGATGGCGAGTTTATCCGCTAACCGTTCTGCTTTATTAGAGCTAAGTCGAGAAACTGGCGGGGCAATTGAAACGACGGAATTAGAAAAGCTAATTCAGATTGCTGATCGTTTTGGAGCTGGAAAATCATCTGGTGCTGGCGGCGGCGATTGTGGAATTGCTTTTACAAGCATGAACAAGCTGGAACAATTACATAAAGAATGGCAGGAGGCTGGTGTCGTACCTTTAGATATCCTCCCTGCAGCCAAATATAATGAGACTGGAGTTTAGAGAATGACTGATTCAATTGACAAAAGAAAAGCCCAGCATATTGAGTTGGTTTTAAATGAAAAAGTCACAGGAGATAATATTACGACTGGCCTTGAAACGTATCGCTTTTTACATAATGCCTTGCCGGAAATTAACTTTGATGACATTACATTAAACACAGAGTTTCTAGGTAAAAAGCTGAAGACTCCTTTTTTAGTCAGTTCAATGACTGGCGGGGCTGCGATGGCGGAGACGATTAACCGAAACCTCGCAATTGCGGCAGAAGAACGAGGATGGGCCTTTGCATTAGGTTCCACAAGAGCACTGATTGAAAATGAAAAATATCGGGAATCCTTTCAAATCCGAAAATATGCACCATCGATACCCATCATCGCCAATTTAGGAGCGGTGCAGTTTAATTATGGTTTTGGAATCGACCAGTGCAAACAAATTATCGAGATGACAGATGCAGATATGCTTGTGCTCCATTTGAATAGTATCCAAGAAATTGTGCAGCAAGAAGGTGATCGCAATTTTAAAGATCTGCTTGGAAAAATCGAGCAAGTATGCACACAGCTAGATATTCCTGTTGGCGCAAAAGAAGTTGGTTTTGGAATCGATGGCACCACCGCGAAAAAACTGACTGATGTTGGCATCTCCTTTATTGATGTCGCAGGTGCAGGCGGTACATCGTGGAGTCAAGTAGAAAAACTACGCTCCAAAGAGAAAATCAAGAAAATAGCAGCCGAAGCATTCAGCAGCTGGGGAATCCCAACGGCTGAATGTATTGTTTCCGTTAAAGAAGCAATTAATCAACCGATTATCGCCAGCGGGGGAATCAAAAATGGAATGGATGCCGCTAAGGCAATCGCACTAGGATCAGATATGGTTGGTTTTGCTCGTTCCATTTTAAAAGAAGCTACTGAATCACCTGAAGATCTAATCGAATTGTTTGAGACGCGAGAACTGGAATTACAGATGACAATGTTCGGAATTGGTGCAGCTACTGTTGGGGAATTGAAGGGAACAGATCGGATTAAGTAGGGAAGCAGGGGATATTTCTTTTGCTTCTTTTTTACTGTAGGAGGGACAAGGGGTTTGTCCCCTTGTCCCTCTAATTAAATAGATAAATACCCAAAAACCCTTGACATAAAAGTGGTGTAAATGGTAGGTTATAAAACGTAATGGTTACGATTTATAAAAATACATAGAGAAGAGGGGAAAAATGAAAAAACTGCTATTTAGCGTTTCGTGCTTATTATTATTAAGTGTGTTCTTAGCCGCGTGTCAAGGAACTAAAGAAGAGAAAGCGAATAAAGAGGAAAAAGATGCAGTACAGCTTGTGCATGAAGCTCCGGAAAGTATAAAAGTGGAAGGAATTGCTGATCACTATCATACTGGAGATAAGATTGAGTTAACAGCGGTATTAGATAAAGAAACAGATGCTGATTCTTGGCATTGGTATAGTCGAGAAAGTACCAATGACGAATGGAAAGTTGTTTCTGGTCAAGAAACAGCAACATTTACAGGTGAAGCAGCAGTTAATGGTTTAGAAATAAAAGCAGGCTTATTCGATAGTGATGATAAGGCAGTTGCCCAATCAGTGCCAGCTCAAATTGTCATTGATGATCATCATGGACATGATGAAGCAAGTAAAAAAATATATCAAGGGTATTTTGATGATAACCAAGTAAAGGATCGCGAACTATCTGATTGGGAGGGAGATTGGCAGTCTGTTTATCCGTATCTTCTTTCTGGAGATTTAGATGAAGTGTTTGCACATAAAGCGGAAAATGGCGATATGACAAAAGAAGAATATAAGGAGTACTATACAGTAGGCTATAAAACAGATGTAGATCGCATTACCATTAAGGATAATGTTGTGACCTTTTTCGAAAAGGATAAAGAATATTCAGGAGAGTATAAATCAGATGGTTATGAAATACTCACCTATGAAAAAGGAAATAGAGGTGTACGCTTTATTTTTAAATTAGTAGATGGATCCAAGGAGATGCCTCGATATATCCAATTTAGTGACCATAATATTTTTCCAGTTGATTCCGCCCATTACCATCTATATTGGGGAGACGACCGAGAGAAACTGTTAGAAGAAGTGACGAATTGGCCAACGTATTATCCATCTGAATTAGATGCTGATGGGTTAGTCCGGGACATGTTAGCACATTAATATTTATTAAAAGTAACGATGTTTATTTGATTTAAATAGAATGAGAAAATACTAGTTTTTAAATCGTAATCATTACGCTTTGTTTAGGCAAATGAAAGGAAGAATAAGATGAAAAGGAATTGGTTACTAGCTATTTTTCTAGGTGTAATAATGAGTGTAGTTCTTTTAGGGTGTCAAAAGGGAGAAAGTAGTTCGGATGATAAAATTTCAGTTGTGACATCCTTTTACCCAATGTATGAATTTACTCAGCAAGTGGCAGGAAATCGGGCAAATGTGTCGTTAATGGTCTCAGATGGGCAAGATGCCCATCACTATGAACCAAGTGCTAAAGACGTAGCAAAGGTTAATAAAGCAGATGTTTTCGTTTATAGTAGCGAAGAAATGGAGTACTGGGTAAACAGCTTATTAAAATCGATAGATAACGATAATCTTGTAATAGCACGCACGGCGGATGGAATAGATGTAGAGGGGACGAATGAATCAGGTCATCGTCATGAACACGGCCATGGAGATACCGATGGAGAAGCAAAACATGAAAGTGATGAAAAAATAACGATTCAAGGGAAAGCGGACCACTATCACACTGGTGACATGATTGAATTAACGGCAAAGTTAGCGGAAAAAGTAGATTATGATCACTGGCATTGGTATACAAGAGAAAGTGCGGACAAGGAATGGGTAACTGTTCCGAATCAAGGCGGCCCTAAGTTTAAATATGAAGCAGCAGACGAAAGCTTCGAGGTTCGAGCAGTATTATATGATGATAATCATAATGAATTTGCCGTGTCAGCTCCGGTAGAAATAGTTGTTAATAATCATGGCCACGATCATGGGGAGGAAGCTAGTCATGAGCATGCTGATGGAGAAGAAGGCCATGACCATGGTCATGAAGCTGACAAAGATCACGATCATAAAGGTGATGCAAATGCTCAAAAGATTGAAATTGTTGGATTAGCGGATCATTATCATACAGGGGATGTTGTATCACTTGTTGCCGAGCTTAAAGAAAAGACAGATTACGATCACTGGCATTGGTATACACGAAGCAGTGAAGAGGAAGACTGGGAAGTTGTATCTAGTCAAGGAAGTGACCATTTTGAATACAAAACGACTGGGGAAAGCTTTGAAGTGAAAGCCGCACTATTTGACGAGGAGCATCATACATTTGCCGAATCCGAGCCTGTAACTGTTTTTATTAATGATCATAACAATCACGATCCACATATTTGGTTAGATCCAGTGTTAGCCCAAGAGCAAGTGAAGATTATTCGTGATGCATTGATTAAGGCTGATCCAGATGGAAAAGTCATCTATGAAAAAAATTCAGAAGCTTTCATTAAAGAACTTCAAGCATTGGATAAAGAATATGAAACTACTTTAAAAGATGCCAAGAACCGTGCTTTTGTCGTACAGCACCAGGCATTCGGATACCTTGCAAAGCGCTATCATCTAGAACAAATTGCCATTGGCGGCTTATCTACAGAAGTAGAACCAAGCCCCTCTCGTATGGCAGAGATCGGAACGCTTGTTAAGGAACATAATGTTCCAGTAATCTATTATCAACATGGAGCAAACTCGGCAATTGCAAAAACAGTTGCTAATGAAACAGGGACAAAGACAGTTGTTTTGTATGATTTAGAGGTTTTATCTAAGGAACTGAAAGAAAAGGACTTAGGTTATCTAGATGCAATGCGCGAAAATCTGAAAGCATTACAGTTAAGTGTTAAGTAATAGAAGTTGAGTCAAGTTAAATAGACGCTTGTTAATATGGAGAAAAATGTAAATAGTAAAACGTCTCAAGGTAGAGGCGTTTTTTTATTTTTTGTTCACTTAAAACACTCGATAGTTGAAGTAATATTACTCATATTCTACTACTTTATAATATAAAAAAGAATGTCTTGTTTTAATAGTAAGATAATTATCCTTCAATTATCGAGTATCGAAAGAAAAGGCCTATTAAAAAAGTAAAGCGGACTTGACGTATCATCAAATTTTATGTAAAGTAAACTTTACGTAAAGTTTACTTTACATATGGCGGTGATTATATGAAAAATAATATTAAAATCTTGCGTACTAAGTACAATTATACGCAAGATGAATTAGCTGAATTATTAGATGTATCAAGACAAACGATTATTTCATTAGAAAAAGGTCGTTACAATCCCTCGATTAATTTGGCATTCAAGGTTTCACGAGTTTTCAATTGCAGCATTGAGGATATTTTTATCTATGAGGAGGATTAAGAATGGCAAGTAAAAAAAGTGCTAAAGAAAATCAAATCATCTACATTTTCTCCGGGTTAATAGGAGTCTCAATGGGGGGCTATCTGAACTATCAGGATATTATAGCAGGCGAATTTCCTAATGCAATAATGATTCTAGCACTCGGTATCAATCAATTGCTTCTAGCTTATTTATCACCACATATCTTCCCTAAAGATGAGCGAGCAAAAGAAATAGTGGGGAAGGCAATGACAATAAACTACTTTGTACTTTTTTTATCGTTATTAGTTTTATTTCTAGCAACAGGCTCTTTAGGATTCTTGACATTAGATGCAACGCAGGTGCTGATTATCCTTTTTTGTATCATGGTAATCACTATTCCTAGTACTATGGTCATTTATTCAAAAATAATATAGGTAATTGGTTTGGATTATATGTTAGTCTGCATTCTAATATAGTTTTGTCCTTTTTTATCCTAAAATACTACCCTTTAGCAATATAATTTCAGCAAATCCGAGTGGGGAATATTGGGATTATTAATTTCGAAAAAATACTCTAATTGCCACTTTTGCGTCTTAATAGCTTGTTTATTAGTGGGTTTATCCCATAGAGGGTAAACTCTCATGGCCATTTTTCCTTTAGTAGTAGCTGTTTTAAGAATATTATGTTTCAGGAGTACTTCCTTTGGAAACACAAATTGTCCTAATCTATTTCTACTAGAAAATGTATTGATTACCAATAAATCGGTTGCTTTGTCACATGAAAAGGCTTGGTTTTTATTAGCATCATCTTTTTCCCAGAAGGCAACAAACTGACCTATCTTATTGGGGGTAGTCTTTGCCACTCTAAATCTAACAGATTTTGCATTCAACTGAAATCTTCCTGCCCCATACTCAGAATTTTGAGCTTCTTCTTGGATAGATTTTATAATAAAATGATTTGGTTCATAAAAATTTTCTTTTACAAAGGATAATGCTTTATAAAATTCATTCACAATCTGTTTCCCCCATATAATTATTGTTACAATCTTTTTTGTCATTTTTCCCTTAGCTTTATTATCCTGAATTTCCTAATATTAGAAGTTGAATTATATCATGTTGAATAACTTAATGGAACATCTATTCTCTTTTGTATATATTAACTTACATATATTTGCAAGCTGTCCTGTTAAAAATATGAAAAGCTTTCCCTTCTATTTAAGGAAAGCTTCTGTTGCTTCAATGCCTTTTAGAAATATTTATTTAAGATCTGTTTAGAAAGTGTCTAATATCGGCATTTGAAGAGTCAGAGAAAAATAGATTTTCTCGTTAATAATCGAATAAAGGAAGATGCGTTTTTTAGATTTTTCATCTGTTTAGCAAGGCTGAGGGGGATTACCACAAGCTTTCGTTTAAATTAATAAAGCCCAATCAATTATACGATATCTCGTTAGTATCTCCGTATAATTGTCGGGCTTTATTGGGGTTGACTTATCGCGTCTTTCTTCAGGGTAGTTATTTATTTATCATGATCTCTTCCAGTTCATCTAGCATTTGATTGGCTGCGATAACACCGCCTGCTGTATTCCATACTGCATCGCTTACTTCATAAGCATTTCCTTTTTTGACGACATCTAGGTTCTTCCATAGGGAGTCGCTTGTCCATTCTTTTGCCGTATCTAAGGCTTTTTGGTCATCTTGTGGAGCATAGGTAAAGTAGAAAAGGATATCTGCATCCATTTTCGGGATAGCCTCTTTTCCTACTTCAATAGCAAGATTACCAAGCTGATTATCTGCAGTGAAAAGCGATTTTTGCTGTTCCGCACGTTTGAATCCTAATTCATCCAAAATTACACCTGAAAAAGAGTCCGTATAATATATCCGGGAAGTTCCAGCCATAAATCGGACCACAGAAACTTCTTGATTTACTTTATCCCCTAATTTTGCTTTTACTTCTGCAACATGGTCTGCAAATGCGCTAAGCACTTTTTTTCCTTCTTCTTCTTTGTTCAGTGCTTTTGCATATAATTCAAAGTTATCCTTCCAATCACCTCTTAAAGTTTCGGAAAAAACAGTTGGAGCGATAGCACGTAGTTTGTCATAGATAGCTTCTTGGCGTATCTTTGTTCCAATAATTAGATCTGGTTTTAATGAAGCGATTTTTTCTAAATTTACTTCGTGTTCTACTCCAACTACTTCCACACCATCCATATCTTTTTTGATGTGATCGTACCATGGATTTCCCAGCCATGATTGTACGGCCCCAACTGGTTTAATCCCTAAAGCCAGAAGTGCTTCTGTTCCTTCATTCGTCAATACGACAACACGCTTTGGTGTCCCTTTAATTTCCGTTTTTCCCATTGCATGTTCAATTGTATAAGGTTTATTATCCGATGTGTTTGTATCGCTGGAGGTTTCTTTATTTCCTGATACTTCTTTTTCGTTATTTCCGCATCCTGCCAGCACAACAAATATAATTACCAATAATGATACCAGCATTGGAGTAAATCGTTTTTGTTGAAAATATGTAAGCATATTTGCCTCCCCTTTTTATTTGATAATGATTTTCAATAACAATTAGATAATATTTTATAATGAAAAATATGTCAATCATTAATTGAAAATGATTCTCATAGTCATTGACAGTCCCTATGACTTCTCCTAAACTAAAAATAGAAACTATTAGAGAGGGAAAACTACATGTTACTATTGAATAACAGAAGGAGAATCATTGGGCTTATTATTGGTTTACTATTATTATGTACTATTTTCATTTTTAGTATTGTACTAGGTTACGCCGATACGAGCTTTAAGACAGCCATACAAGCTTTTCAGCAGTTCAATGGTTCGAATGAGCATATTATTATTAAAGAAGTTCGCCTTCCTAGAGCATTAATTGGAACTATCGTTGGCAGCAGTTTAGCGATTACAGGGGCTTTATTACAGGCACTGACTAAAAATCCCTTGGCTTCTCCGGATATACTGGGCATTAATTCAGGAGCCAGTTTTTTTGTCATTATAGGACTTTTCTTTTTTTCTATTAATTCATTACAAGCATTTGCTTGGCTTGCCTTTTTAGGTGCAGCCGCCGCTGGATTAATTGTTTATTTTCTAGGATCTTTAGGTAATGAAGGACTGACACCAATAAAATTAACACTAGCCGGCGCAGCCATGGCAGCCATGTTTTCATCGTTTGCTCATGGATTTTTAGTTATGAATGAATCTGCCTTAGAAGAAGTTTTATTTTGGATGGCTGGTTCCGTCCAAGGAAGAAGCTTGGAGATTTTATTTTCTGTTCTACCCTATATGATTATCGGAACTTTGCTAGCTTTTTTAATTTCTAATAAAATGAATGTTTATAGCATGGGAGAAGATGTAGCAAGAGGGCTTGGCCAGCGTACAGGTACCGTCAAATTGCTGATTGGCATCTCGGTTATCCTGCTTTCGGGCTCGGCGGTTGCAGTAGCTGGTCCCATTGGCTTTATTGGTATAGTTGTTCCTCATATAGTAAAATGGCTGGTCGGTAATGACTACCGCTGGATACTACCCTTTTGCGGCATTACAGGAGGAATCTTGTTATTGTTGGCCGATATTGGTGCTCGATTAATCCTTATGCCCCAAGAAGTACCTGTTGGAATAATGACTGCCATCATTGGCACCCCTTTCTTTATATACATAGCACGAAATGGAGGAAAGTCTTCATGAAGAAATATTTATCGTTTAGAACGGCCAATGACAAGATTTCCTTTTTAATGGATCGTAGAGCATTATTCCTTACATCTATATTCCTTATCATTCTGCTAGTAGCTTTTTTCATAAGTGCAGGTATCGGGGAAGATTACATTTCTCCTTGGCAGATCATAACTATTTTATCTGGGCATGGTTCGGATTTTGACACTTTAATTGTCCAGTCGTTCCGAATGCCGCGAATTCTCTTAGCTATATTAGTGGGGATGAGTTTGGCAGTTGCTGGGGCTATAATACAAGCTGTTGTACGAAACCCTTTGGCTTCTCCTGATATTATTGGAATTACAGGTGGTGCCTCAGTAGCTATTGTCCTATTTTTGGCTTTATTTAGTGACATGAATCACTCATTAACGATAAGCATTAAGTGGATGCCTTTAGCAGCTTTTATCGGGGCATCCTTTGTAGCGTTTCTACTATATGTACTTGCATGGAAAAAAGGTGTTTCACCTGTACGTCTCGTCCTAGTTGGAATTGGTTTATGGTCGTTAACAAAGGCATTGACCAACTTGTTCATGATCTTAGGGCCTATTTATCAGGCTAGTCAAGCAAATATTTGGCTTACTGGTTCTGTCAGTACTGCCGATTGGAAAAAGATTCAGATTGCTGCACCTATTATTCTTCTATTATTGATACTATCATTTATTATGGTAAGGACTTTAAACATTCAAGATTTCGGAGAAGAAATAGTAATTGGCTTAGGTTCTAAAGTACAGCAGCAGCGCCTTTTTTTATTGCTGATTAGTACAGCTTTAATTGGCACAGCTGTAGCGTTTGCAGGTGGAATTGGCTTTGTTGGACTGATGGCACCTCATATAGCTAGAAAATTAGTTGGTTCTTCTTTTGGTGCGCTATTGCCTTTATCTGCTTTAATTGGCGCAATTCTAGTCCTCATAGCAGATACAATCGGTCGAACTCTATTCCTTCCGATTGAAGTTCCTGCGGGAATATTTACTGCTTCTATTGGAGCGCCCTATTTCATTTTTCTTTTATATAAGCAGCGAAAAGTATAGGAAGGAGAAGTTAAACAATGGTTCTTTTAGAGACAAATTCCTTGACATTATCTTATGGAGATACAGTCATTATAGATGATTTATATATGAAGATTCCTAAAGGAGAAATTACTGTGTTTATTGGCAGTAATGGCTGTGGAAAATCAACACTGTTACGTTCATTAGCTCGTTTATTAAAACCACAATCTGGATCCATTTTAATTGAAGCACAAAAAATTTCTGAGCTCTCCACCAAAGAAATCGCCAAGCAATTAGCAATTCTTCCGCAAGGCCCTGTTGCTCCAGAAGGGTTAACGGTTTTGCAATTAGTAAAACAAGGCCGTTATCCATATCAAAAATGGTACAGACAATGGTCGGAGGAAGATGAACAAATCGTTCATAACGCTCTTGAGGCGACTGGTATGTCTGCACTGAGCGATCGTCTGGTTGATTCGTTATCTGGAGGACAAAGACAACGTGCCTGGGTTGCAATGACCCTTGCACAAAATACCAATATTATCTTGCTGGATGAACCGACAACCTACCTGGATATGACCCACCAAATCGAGGTTCTGGACTTATTATTCGAATTAAATGAAAAAGAAAACCGTACGATTGTAATGGTTCTTCATGACTTAAATCTAGCCTGCCGCTATGCCAATAATCTGATTGCAATTAAGGATAGATCTGTTTATATACAGGGAAAACCGGAAGAAGTAATTACAGCGAAGATGGTTAAAGACGTTTTTAACCTAGAATGTGAAGTGACTGAAGATCCTCTCTTTGGGACGCCATTATGTATCCCTCATGGCAAAGGTCGCAATATTAAAAAATTGCATAGGGAGGCGCTTATTAATAGCTAATTTGTCCGAAATTGCTAAAACGCGTTTAGGGTAGCTATGAAAGTCAATCGCAATTTAGTCGAGATTATCCTCGGATGTTTGGTCTTCCACCAAGGGAGGATTTTAATTGATTCAGAGAAAAAACAGACAAAAAATTCCGGGAGAAATAGGAGGGGGGAATTATCATTAAATAGAAGGGGCAATCGATAAGGATTGCTTTTTTAAGCGGAAAAATTGCCCCTCCATTTTTATCTTGTCGCTTGCTGACCTAAAGCATGGTTCATTTCGACACACATGAGAATAAAAGCACCTGCGCCATGTAAATCGTTCTCGCTAGTAGGACGGGCAATATAGTGTTGATAGTCCCCGATTCCTGTACCAATGCAGATATTACCAATGATTAGATTTCCATTCGTATCATATTTTAATGTATCAATCACACCTTGATAGCCTTTCTGAGCAAATGGCAAATACTTGTCTTCTAGATAGCCTAAACGGACTGCTTTAGCGATGGCATGAACAAACAGGGAAGAGCAAGAGTTTTCCAGCCAGTTGTCGGATAAATGTCCTTTATCAATTACCTGATACCATAAACCGCTGTTCGAATCTTGGTATTTGGTTAAAGCAATTAACAGGTCTTGAAGCATACTTGTTAATGCTTTTTTATCTTTATGGTCTTCAGGGAGGTATTCCAATATTTCCAAGAGAGCTGCAGGGACCCAGCCAATTGCTCTGCCCCAAAATTCTGGAGCGGCTCCAGTAATGGGATCTGCCCATTCGGCAGCTTTGGTTTCATCCCAGCCATGATATAATAAGCCAGTATCTGGATCCTTCGTATGTTTCTCCAGTAATAGTGCTTGGTGTGTGATCATGTCTGCATATTCTGTTTCTCCGAAGGCTTTTGCAAATTGGACGGCAATAGGACCTCCCATATACAAACCGTCCAGCCACATTTGATTTGGATAGTGTTCTTTATGCCAGAATCCTCCAGAGGGATTGCACTTTAAGGTCTTTAATAAGGGAACAATATGATAAAGTGCTTTTTTGTATCGTTCATCGCCTGTTTGTTCATAAAGATTGAAAAGAAGCACACCTGGCTGCATATCATCGAGTTCATCTGTTTTTAATTTGGTGACGCTTCCATCTTCGCGAACATGGCTGTCGACCCATTTCTTAATATAAGTAAAATACTTATCCTTTTTCGTTTCTTTCCAGCATTTCTCCATCCCAGATAAAAAGACTCCTTGATGATAATGAAATCGTTCTGGTGGAAGTTGTTCAGCTTCAAATTTAGTCATTATTGTTTCGCAAGCCTTCTCCGCCCATTGGATAGGGGTTAAAGTTTCATTTGCCTTCACATAAGTGCTAGATTCAGAGAATGTCAACCTGATATTCCTCCTTCCTAAATATAAGACTAGGGTAGCACAGAATTATGTACTATTTTTGCGAGAAAATCTATAAACTTCTTATATCTTGCAATTTTGGATACGTATAATAAAGAGGAGCAATGGGGAAGGGAGGGGAATAAACTGAGAGATATTTTATTTCATAATGCGGAGGAAACATTCATAGTGTCCCAGCGAAAAGCATTAAGCCATCATATGCCAGCTAATCATTTCCATAGTACATTGGAAATCTACTATTTAATCTCTGGCAAACGGGAATTTTTTATTAAGGATCGTACTATAGTAATTCACCAAGGAGATATTGTTATTATTTCTCCTAATATCCTCCATCGGACAACAAATACAGAAAAGCCAAAACATGAGCGGTTTATAGTTAATATTCATGAAAAACATCTTGCGCAAATAAGTCCTTCTTATCTAGATATTTATCAACCCTTGTTTGAGAATGATTACCTTATTGTTAGGTGCCCGCTGAATGAGTTACTTGCCATAGATAGTCTTTCGCAAAAGGTTATTGAAGAGATTCAAGAGCAAAGACCAGGCTATGAAATATATATCCAAACATTGGTCCTACAGATGCTTATTATTTGCTGCCGGCATATTAAACAGAATAACACGCAGCCATTAGAATCGCCGAGCCCGATGCATGAGAGAATCTCGGAGGTTGTACGTTATCTCAACAGCCATTATATGAATAAACTTTCGCTTCAATCAGTGGCAGAGAAATTCTATATTAGTCCATACTACTTAAGTCGTTTTTTTAAAGAGGCAACAGGGTTTACCTTTGTAGAGTACTTGAACAGTGTGCGGATTAAAGAGGCGAAGAAGCTATTGGAGAGTTCTTCAATGAAAGTAAACTTAATATCCAAAAAAGTTGGCTTTGGAAGTGTTACCCATTTTGGCAGGGTATTTAAGGAAGTGACTGGGTATGTTCCATTGTATTATAGAAAAATGAAGAGATAGGAAAGGCGATGATACCATCGAAGGAAGGGAGACATTTTATGAGGCTAAATAAATTAGAATTTTTCTTGCGACGGATTCAACTATCCAGAAATTGGAAGATAACAACTATCAAGGAGGCTTGGGAGAGTTCCTTCAAGATTATTTCACAAAGAATGTTCAAATAATGAATCAGGAAATCGGAGGAAAAAGCTCGAAAACCTTTGTCGAGGAAGACAGATTAAAAAGAATAACGGAGGACATAGGTGCAGAAACAATATGAAGCAGCGATTGTCGATGGTGCAGGAGGATTTCAGTGTATCAGCTTTGAGGCAGGGAGGCAGAAGTCCTTTTGCTTCTTTTTTTGTTTTCTCCCTTCCCTTCTACAAAACCTAATCTTGAACAGAATCTCCTCTTAAATTAAACTTAAACTAAATCATCAAGTCCTAGGAGAAACTAACAATGCAAAAAATCATGATTATCGAAGACGATGTAAAAATCGCAGAACATCTCAGTGCCTACATAAAGAAATATCAATATGAAGTTATCACCGCAATTGATTTTGAAACTATAATGGAGACATTTAGAAGGGAAAAACCAGACCTTGTTCTATTAGACATTAACCTTCCAAGCTTCGATGGTTACTATTGGTGCCGGCAAATTCGCAAAGAATCCCTTTGCCCGGTCATTTTCATTTCAGCAAGAACGGGCGAAATGGATCAAGTAATGGCAATTGAAAATGGTGGGGATGATTTTATTACAAAGCCATTTCATCCTGATATTGTGATGGCGAAAATTAGAAGCCAGCTCCGCCGAGCATATGGGGAATATTCCTTAAAACATGAGGAAAGAGTGCTTCGTGAAGGGGATTTGAGCTTATATCCAGAACGGTTTGAATTACGATTTAAAGACAAAGTAACGCAATTAACGAAAAAAGAAACAGACATTATCGAAAGCTTACTTGATCGCTACCCACGTGTTGCTGGCCGGCAAGATTTATTAGCAAAGCTTTGGGATGATGAAGCATATGTCGACGAGAATACATTGAATGTGAATATCACGCGTGTTCGGAAAAAATTTCAAGAGCTAGGGATTGAGGAGGCAGTAGAAACAGTAAGGGGAGCGGGATATCGCTTGCGGCCGACTTGGAAAGAGGAACAAGCATGAAGCTATTTATTCGCGAGCATTTTTTATTTATTATCATACAGCTCATCCAATGTCTTTTGATTCCGTTTATATTTTGGCTGGATGGTTACCGAGGAATTAGAGTCTGTCTATATGCTATTTTCTTATCAATCGTATTTTTAACAGTATTTTTACTATATCAATATGTGAGTAGAAGAAAATTTTATCAAAGGCTTGAACATTCAATCGGAACATTAGATGGTTCTTTAGATACGACGGAAGCAAAACCAATTTCGGAGGCTCTCAATCAGTTGCTAATGGTACAGTATCGTTTATATCAAGAAGAAATTCAAAAAGCAGAGGACAGGCAAGATGAGCATCTCCTCTTTATGGATCGCTGGGTCCATCAAATGAAGACACCTCTCTCGATTATTGAGCTGACAGCACAAACGCTTGATGAGCCAGAATCATCGAGTATCCGGGAAGAGACAGACCGGATGCGAAACGGACTGAATACCGTTCTTTATATGGCGAGACTTCGCACCATTGCAGAAGATTTTCAAATTAAGCCTGTCGTTCTTTCTAAGTTAATACATGAGGTGAATCAAGAAAATAAGCGTTTTTATATTCGCAATGAAGTGTATCCGCAATTTAAAGAAGAAAAGCAAGGCATTACTGTAGAGACAGATGAAAAGTGGCTATTCTTTCTCCTGACACAACTTGTTCATAATGCTGTGAAATATTCGGCAGGGAAAGCAAATCATCTCATTATTTCTTTATATGAACAATCAGGAGAAGCTGTTCTGGAGGTGCAAGATTTTGGTGTTGGTATACCAATTGTAGATCAGAAGCGTATTTTTAATAAATTCTATACAGGAGAAAATGGTCGCAAATATCGAGAATCTACCGGTATGGGGCTTTATTTAGTAAAAGAAGTGGCAGAGAGATTAGAGCATCGTCTGGAATTGGAGTCAAAGGTCGGAATAGGTACAACGATAAGGATTATTTTTTCTGATACACAAAACCTTACATCAATGTAAGATTGCTGAAAGCATAATCGATAGTATGCCATATCCTTTACAGGCTATACTTTTACTAGAATTGTTAGAGAGGAGAAGGATTATGCTTAAACTTACAAACGTAAGTAAGGTTTACGAAGGAAAGATAGCTTACCGTGCCCTTACTGATATTAATTTTGAAATTGACAAAGGTGAATTTGTGGTGATTATGGGGCCGTCTGGAAGTGGAAAAACAACGCTGCTTAATATCATTTCTACGAATGATGGTCCAACTACAGGTGCTGTGGAAATAGAAGGGAAAATGCCTCATAAGCTAAAGAAAAACGAACTAGCTAAGTTTCGCAGAAATGAATTAGGCTTTATCTTTCAGGACTTTAATTTATTGCATACTTTAACAGTGGAAGAAAATATCGTTTTACCCTTAACATTGGATGGCTCTCCTGTTAAGGAAATGAAGAGGAAAGCAGAAGAAATTGCTAAGGAATTGGGGATTACAGCAATTCTGAATAAACGCACATATGAAATCTCAGGTGGGCAGGCGCAGCGGGTTGCTATTGCCAGAGCAATGATTCATGAACCAAAGCTATTATTAGCAGATGAGCCCACAGGAAATCTAGATTCAAAAGCAGCAAAAGATGTGATGAATATGCTTGTCTCGATTAATGAAAGGAAACAGACAAGTTTATTAATGGTAACACATGATCCCCAAGCGGCTAGTTATTCTGATAGAGTAGTCTTTATTCGCGATGGAAAGCTACATTCTGAAATACATCGAGGAGATAGTAGACAAGCATTCTTCCAAAAAATAATCGATATGCTTTCGTTGATGGGAGGCGACGGCAATGACTTTTCGTCAGTTCGCGTTTAATAACGTACTTCGTAATAAACGGCTGTATATCGCTTATTTTCTCAGCAGCATGTTTACAGTGATGGTATTCTTCACCTTTGCTATCTTTGCTTTCCATCCAGCCTTTTCTGGTCCCGACATGAATAGTAATGCACTATTTGGTATGGGTGTTGCTGGCGGAATTATTTATATCTTTTCTTTCTTTTTTGTTTTATATTCTATGAGCTCTTTCTTACAATCAAGAAAGAAGGAATTTGGCTTATTAATGATGCTTGGGGCATCTAACCGGCAGATTCGTCTTTTGGTTTTTCTAGAAAATATTCTAATCGGCTTTTTTGCCACAGTGAGTGGGATTCTCGCAGGCTTAGTATTTGCGAAGGTAATTCTTTTGATTGCTGAGAATGTATTAATTATTACAGAATCACTCCATTTTTATTTCCCTACATTGGCAATTGTGGTGACTTTTATTAGTTTTCTGATTCTCTTTTTCTTTATTTCTATCTTTGTTTCCTTTATTCTTCGTACTAATAAGTTGATTGACTTAATCAAAGGGGATAAAAAGTCAAAAGGAGAACCGAAAGCTTCATTATTTCTATCGATTTTAGCAGGATTGCTCTTACTTGTAGGATATGTTATTGCAATTTCTGTAGAGGGAATATTGGTTGTTTACGCGCTGGTTCCAGTTGTTCTCTTAGTAACACTCGGAACCTATCTCTTATTTACTCAACTGAGTGTGTATTTTATCCGCAAGATAAAAGGGAATAAGTCTATTTTTTGGAAAAAAACAAATATGCTCTTGTTTTCCGATTTATCTTTTCGCATGAAAGATAATGCAAGAACCTTTTTCTTGGTGGCGATTATATCAACAGTGGCTTTTAGCGCCATTGGAACACTATATGGTTTCCAATCCTATATAACAAAAGGAATAAAAGAAATAAATCGCTATACTTTTACTTATTCTCCATTGGAAGAGGACAGTGAAGAAGTAATTGCCAAAGATAAGAGTAAAATGAATACGTTAATAGAAAATGAAAAGCTTGATGTGAGCAGTGAAGAGACTCAATTGAATTATTACAAACTAGCTGGGGAAAAGAAGAACGTGTTAATTGCGCGAGCATCTGATTACAATCGTTTTGCCGAGCTAATTGGAGAGACGAAAATTCATCCAAAGGAAGATGAAGCCATTGTTGTAGAACAAAGTGATGCTGTCTTAAAGGAAGGCGGACAGAAACCTAGCAAAAAGCTATTGGAAACGGCCATTCCTTTAAAAGGCGGCCGAGAATTAACGCCTTCTCGAGTAATAGATGCGTCTGTTTTAACAGAAATAACGGCTTATTATGTAGTAAATGATAAAATTTATGATCAGCTGGATGAACCAATAAAAAGCAAGCTAAGTGTTGTATGGCAAGCGAAAGAAGGACAAGAAGACAAAGTCCTTGCAGTTGGGGAACAATTGGATGAGGAATTATCCTATAAAGCTTTTTCTGTCGATTATGCCATATACCAAATTAATAAAGCGTTTGGACCTATTCTGTTTATTGGCTTGTTTATTGGGATTGTATTCTTCGTTTCTGCAGGAAGCTTCCTTTATTTCCGATTATTTACTGATTTAGAGGAAGAAAAGCGCAAATTCCAATCGATTGCCAAAATTGGATTAATGGAGACGGAGTTGAAAAGAGTCGTTACCAGACAAATAGCTCTTTTATTTTTCTCACCGATTATAGTTGCTTTAATTCATGGTTCTGTCGCACTTATTGCCCTATCCAATATGTTTGATTTTAATATTACAAGAGAGGCAGCATTGGTATTAGGAAGCTTTGCTTTCATACAGATTCTTTATTTCTTAATCGTTCGCTATTTTTATGTAAAACAAGTGAAGAGAATTATTCTTTAATGGATATATTAGGCAGCTCCCTGAAAAGGGAGTTGTTTTTATATAAAGAAAAGGACTGTGGATTTTTGAAGATTTATCTAATTATTATCATTTATGATGTGGTAGTATATTCCATATAGGGATAAAAAGAAGTTGTTTATCTTTGATATAAATAGCTAAAAAAAGAGGATGGTGGTTGGCTTCAGGCCTTAGGAGTGACTATAATCGAAGCTTATTTCCTTGTTGGCAGCTTTTTCTGTTTTTATTACAGGCTTAAATGGAAGGATCGCACGGAATGGAAATTTAATTTCCCCATCACAATTGGGATTCTACTCTTCTTATTTGCAGCTTTTAGTTATTTTGATTTTATGCTTGGCAGAATAATAGTAGGTATACCGGGGATTATTTTGATAGTGGGTAATAAGTATTTTGCGTAACTTTATAATCTTTCAACAATGTTAGTAAAATCCAAGATTTTTCTATGGAATGATTAGAGACGGAATTTGGAGGCTGTGGAGAAAAAACATTTTGAAAATCTATCAATTTGAAAATAATATCCCCACCTTAACTGAATAAATATTCCTGTCATTTTAGGGGAGAAGTCCCTAAAATTTTATTTCTCATAGAATGGTTGAAATGTTTACTGTGATTTCCAAAAAATAGACATCAAAAGCACCTGCTTAGCAGGTGCTTTTGATAAAGCTGCATTCTTTTTTATACACCAGGGAACCAGCCGGGTGCATTGATAATAGCATTCCAGAGTGGATCTGGAATGACGAGTTCTTTTTGTTTTTCTTTATTCAGTGTTGTAGCAATTGTATCTTCTTTTCCTTCCGCTAGCTTTTGTACCCAATGTGGTTCGATAATAAGGCCTCTACCTAATGCCAGCAAAGATACTCCTGTTTGTAATGCTTTTTGAGCATCCTCTGCAGTATAAATAGAGCCAACGCCAATTAACGGTACACGATTATGGATGGTTTCGAGTAAATAGGCAATACGAGTTTTGGATATATCCTCTACTCCTCTTCTTGGTGTTGAATGGAAATCCTGAAGAGATACATGTAAGTAATCCAGTCCTTTATCGGCAAGTTTATCCACTAGAGCAAGGGTATCGTCCATGGTAATACCAGGTGTTTCAGGCTCCTCAGGAGAAAAACGATAACCAACAATAAAAGGAGAGGCAGCATGTTTTTCGACTATACTTTTAACCTTATCAATAATGGCTAAAGGAAAAGTCATTCGTTTTTCAAGGCTTCCACCAAAGCGATCTTCACGGCGGTTAGAATGAGGAGAGAAAAATTGTTGAATAAGATATCCATTTGCTCCATGAATCTCTACTCCATCATAACCAGCTTCAATAGCACGGCGAGTTGTTTCTCCGAAAGCATCGATAATAGCTTCGACTTCAGCTTCTGATAATTCTCTTGGAATAGCATTTCCTTCTCCTTCAGCAGGTATATTACTAGCACTCACGACATCTCCATTTACTAAGTCAGGAGGGCACATTCGTCCACCGTGGAAAATTTGCAGAACTGCTTTTGCGCCTTGTTCTTTAATACTAGAAGCTAATTTTGTTAAGCTAGGAATAAATTCGTCACTATAGGCAGCAAATTCCCCAGGAAATCCTTGACCATTACGCGTAACATTTGTACAAGCAGTAATAACCATGCTAACTCCAGCTGATCGATGTGCATAATAATCAACTTCTTCTGCTGTGACTGTTCCATCTTGATTAGAAGAGAAATTAGTCATGGGAGCCATAACGACTCGATTTTTAAGGGTTACACCATTAGGTAGTGTAAAAGAAGATAAAAGCTCATTGTTATTCATCTATTATTTTCTCCTTTTTAAAGTATTAGTGTCATTATATAGCAACAAATACTTTGGATAAATTTTTATGCTTACATAGTTTTTCCGTTTTATTTTAGGAATAAACAAAGGCAGCTTGTCTCAAGATTTTAAAAAATATCAAATTGACAGTAGAAATTACCTATGATAGACTGATTTTAAAGGATTGTTACCGCTTTATTGTGGGCTATACCTATTTTTTGTTGTAGTGAAAGAAAATAAAAGAATAGGGACTATCTTATGAACGTATGGAAAGTAATTAATAATAATATCGTATTGTCTAGGAATGATGATAATCAAGAAGTTGTCATTATGGGTAAAGGGCTTGGCTTTAAGAAAAAAGCAGGTGATGCTATTGATGAATCGAAGATTGAGAATATGTATCTCAGTTCAAAAGAGTGGAGCGTCAATAAATTAACCCAGATGCTTTCTTCTATTCCGATGGAACATATTCAAGTGGCAAATGAAATCATCAGCTTTGCTAAAGTATCGCTTGGAAAAAAATTAAGCGAAAATATCTTCTTAACATTAACCGATCATATCAGTTATGCAATTGAGCGCTATGAGAATGGCATGGAAATTAAGAATGCTCTTCTTTGGGAGATTAAAAGATTTTATAATCATGAATTCTTAATTGGGAAAGAAGCGTTATCGATTGTAAAAAACAGACTCGGTGTTGACTTGCCGGAAGATGAGGCTGGATTTATCGCCTTGCATATTGTGAATGCGGAGCTTGATATGGGTCAAGTAAGCAAAGTATCAGAAATGGCAAAGGTTATCCAGAATATCCTTAATATTGTAAAGTATCACTTCAAAATTGATTTAGACGAGTATTCCTTAAATTATGAACGATTTATCACCCACTTGAAATTTTTCTTTCAACGAATGTTTAGTGGGGTTAAATTGGATGATGCCGGAACGTCTAGTTTTATTTTCATGCTGAAGGAAAAGTATACAGATGAGTATGCTTGTGCTCTGAAAATTAGAGAGTACATTAAGAAAGAATTTGGAAGAGAATTAGAAGAAGATGAGTTAATCTACCTGACGATTCATATAAAAAGAATAACTAGTGATTAGGATTGTTACTGATAATGCAGGCTATACCTAAATGAACCTCTAACTGTTTGTGAGGTTTCATTTAGGTATTTTTTTATTCCTTTTAAACTACAACTACAACAAATATTTTTTAGCTTATAAAAATAATGGAGGGCAAACCAAATGAATTATCAAGATTTGGCTAAAGTGATTATCGATAAAGTTGGTGGTGAGGAAAATGTTAAAAGTTTAACTCACTGTGCTACACGGTTACGATTTAATTTAAAGGACGATCAGAAACCAGACGAAAAAACATTGAAAAGTACGCCAGGAATAATGGGAGTAGTTAATAAAGGTGGACAATACCAAGTCATTATTGGAAGTGATGTTGGAAATGTCTATAAAGAAATTATTACACAAACTAATATTGCTAATGATGAAGCTAAGAGTGAGGGAGAAGATAAGCGTTCTGCTTTTGCAAAGGTCATCGATACGATAACAGGAATCTTCACCCCGATTCTCCCAGCGATTACAGCGGCAGGGATGCTAAAAGCAGTACTTTCTATATTAGTAGTGTTTAAAGTTTTAACAACAGAAAGCCAAAGTTATCAGATTATTAATTTCATGGCAGATGCAGCTTTCTATTTTTTACCTATCTTACTAGCTGTCTCATCTGCTCAAAAGTTCAAAGCCAACCCATTTTTGGCGATGATGGTAGGGGGAATCTTGCTGCATCCTAACTTTGTGGCAATGGTAAATATCGCGAAAGAAGGCGGAGAAGCCATTAAACTAATGGGACTTCCTATTTCGGCCGTTACTTATTCTTCTTCTGTTATCCCGATTATTCTTTCCGTTTGGTTTATGTCTTATATTGAACCACTTGCAGATAAAGTTTCACCGAAAGCAATTAAGTTCTTTAGTAAACCAATGATTACCATTTTTATAGTAGGAACAGCAAGTTTAGTAGTATTAGGACCAATCGGTTATTTAATCAGTGATGCTATCTCAAACGGAATCACCGCATTAGAATCTGTAAGTCCATGGATCGTGCCATTATTGGTTGGTACATTTAGTCCATTACTTGTGGCAACTGGTACGCACTATGGTCTGGTGCCAATTGGAATTAACAATCGTATGACAACTGGTTATGATACCGTGATTTATCCAGGTATGCTTGCATCGAACGTGAGTCAAGGGGCTGCGGCTATTGGGGTTGGTGTTAAGTCAAAAGATAGTACAATTAAACAATTAGCTTATTCTGCTGGTCTAACTGGTTTGTTTGGTATTACAGAACCAGCTTTATATGGAGTAAACTTACGCTTTAAGACACCTTTATATGCCGCTATGATTGGTGGAGCAGCAGGCGGTCTATTCATGGGTATTTGTAGAGTCCGTAACTTTTCTGGCGGTTCACCTGGTCTATTAACATTACCTAGTTATATTGGAGATAATACACTAAGTTTCTTCTATTATGCATGTATTGGGGCAGCTATTAGTATTGTTGTAACATTTATTGCGACATTAATTTTATACAAAGACCCTGTTGCAGAAGAAAAAGAGGAAGCTGACGAATCAACAACAAAGGAAACACCTAATTTGAGTATCGGTGGTGCAACAATCGTATCTCCGCTGCAAGGAAATTTACACAGCTTAAAATATGTAGATGATGGCATGTTTTCTGAGGAAATATTAGGACAAGGTGTAGCCATTGAACCAGCCGAAGGGACTGTGCTTTCCCCTGTGAATGGAATAGTTAGTGCGACTTTTGAATCAAAACATGCTATTGGTATTACTAGTGAAGACGGAGTGGAGCTATTGATTCATGTAGGGATCGATACGGTTCAATTGAATGGAGAAGGATATGAATATTTTGTTGAGAAAGGACAAGAAATTCAAATAGGAGACAAATTGATTCAATTTGATTTAGAGGCAATCAAAGCAAAAGGATATAAGGTAATTACACCTGTTGTTATTACAAATTCAGCAGAAGTAGGAGATATTCTAATTGCAAATGAAGGTCCCATTCACTTTGGTGAAGAAGTAATAAAAGTAATGAAATAGGAGGAACAAACAATGGGATTTAGAAAAGATTTTTTATGGGGCGGTGCGACCGCAGCGAATCAATGTGAAGGCGGATTTAATGAAGGTGGCAGAGGTCTAGCAAATGTGGACGTTATTCCAACTGGTCCTGATCGCAGAAGTATTATTACGGGTAAAAAGAAGATGTATTCTTTTGAGGAAGGTTATTTTTATCCTGCGAAAGAAGCAATTGATATGTATCATCGTTATAAAGAAGATATTGCTTTGTTCGGGGAAATGGGCTTTAAAACCTATCGATTGTCGATTGCGTGGAGCCGCATTTTTCCAAAAGGGGATGAAACGGAGCCGAATGAAGAGGGACTACAGTTTTATGAAGATCTATTTAATGAATGTCATAAATATGGAATCGAACCGTTAGTGACAATTACTCACTTTGATTGCCCGATGCATTTAATTGAGGAGTATGGCGGATGGAGAAATCGAAAGCTGATTGATTTTTATAAACGTTTATGCACTGTATTATTTACTCGCTATAAAGGGCTTGTTAAATACTGGCTTACTTTTAATGAAATTAATATGATTCTGCATGCTCCGTTTCTTGGCGCAGGACTATGCTTTGAAGAAGGAGAAAATGAGGAGCAAATAAAATACCAAGCTGCCCATCATGAATTGGTAGCTAGTGCGGAAGCAACAAAAATCGCCCATGAAATTGATCCGGAGAATAAGATAGGATGTATGCTGGCAGCTGCAAGTTACTATCCTTATAGCTGCCGACCAGAAGATGTTTGGGAAGGAAAGCAAAAGGATAGAGGCAATTACTTTTTCATTGATGTTCAATCAAAAGGTGTCTACCCTGCTTATGCACTCAAAGAATTAGAGAGAAAAGGCATTGAGGTAGAAATGACTGCAGAAGATTTAGAGGTTTTGAAAAATCACACGGTTGATTTTATCTCCTTCTCTTATTATGCTTCTCGTGTTGCGGCAGCTGAAGACTCTGATGTGGAAAAGACAGCGGGCAATCTGTTCCCTACTGTTAAAAACCCCTATCTTCAATCCAGCGAATGGGGATGGCAGATTGACCCATTAGGCTTACGCATCACGATGAATGATTTATATGATCGTTACCAAAAACCTTTATTTATTGTAGAAAATGGTCTTGGTGCAGTCGATACACCAGATGAATCTGGGTATGTAGAAGACGATTATCGCATTGAGTATCTTGCTGCACATATTCAAGCGATGAAGGCAGCAGTCGACGAAGATGGTGTCGATCTGCTTGGCTACACAAGCTGGGGATGCATTGATTTGGTATCAGCAGGAACTGGCGAAATGAAAAAACGCTATGGTTTTATCTACGTGGACCGCGATAATGAAGGAAATGGCACTTTAAATAGAGCAAAGAAAAAATCGTTTCATTGGTATAAAAAAGTAATAGCTTCCAACGGGGAAGACTTAACCAACGAATAATAATGATAGTTTACAATGCGTGCAAGAATTTCTTGTACGCATTCTTTTTTTAGAAGGGAGGGAGCAGGATGGAGAGTCATAAGTAAAATAGATGATTTTCCATTCATCATACTCATATGACGAGTAAACGGGGAAAGGGAACCTAAATCAGCAATCTTCTTGCATTTTTATTTGAATATTTTAAAAATTAACACAGTTGTTATTTACAAACAATAAATAGAAGTTTATCATATCCCATATAAAGTTAATAGAAAATGAGGAGAGATCCATGTAGAGTATAAGCTTAGTGACAAGAGGTGAGTTCATTGAAACTAATACCCCCGAAAACCAAAAGAAAGATAGAATTTCTGCCAATGGGAGAACAAATTTTAATCGTCCAGTTTGAGGGAATTTTATCAATTGAAAACAACCAGATGGTGCAGCATGTGGCTGAAGTGATCAAGTCTTTAAACATTCGCGGTGTTAAAGATATTGTTAAGGGTATGTGCAATTTCTCGATATTATATGATCCGCTGCTAATAAATTTTGAGCAATTAAAAGATAAGCTTAGCGATATTGATTTTACAGAAGTTAGCGGACGAGAGCAAGAATCACGGATGGTTCATATTCCAGTCGTTTTTGATGAACAGTATGGTCTTGATTTACCTGAGTTAGCAAAGAAGTTGGCTTTAAGTGAAGAGGAAATCATCGAAATAATAACTTCAAATGCCTATTATGTCTATATGATTGGATTTATTGCAGGCTTGCCATATATGGGAAATCTAGATAAACGAATGGCTGTTCCTAGAAAATCAAATCCAAGAGTAAAAGTGCCCAAAGGTGCGGTTGCTATCGCTGACAAAATGACTTCTATTTACACAGTCGAATCTCCAGGAGGTTGGCACTTAGTCGGATGGACACCAATGGATATTTTTGATGGGACAAAGAATCCTCCTAACCTTATCAAAGCAGGAGATTATGTTAAATATGAGCCTATTTCAGCTGAAGTCGCCCAAAATTGGAACAGTCAAGTACAAAAAGAGTGGAATCAATTATGGAATATATAAAGTGTTTAAAACCAGGCTTATTAACAACCATCCAAGATTTAGGGAGACCATCTTATCAGTCATTTGGTGTTTCAGTTTCTGGTGCGATGGATCCTCTTTCCTTGAAGCTGGCTAATATTATCGTCGGCAATCCACCTGACTATGCTGCTTTAGAAATAACATTATTAGGACCAGAAATACTTTTCAAAGGAGAAGGGATTATAGCGGTTACTGGAGCAGATTTATCGCCAGCATTAAATGGAAAAGCAATCCCTATGTGGAGAGCTATCCATATCGAAGATGGAGCTATTTTGAAGTTTGGAAAAGGGAAAAATGGCTGTCGCAGCTATCTTGCTATCCTTGGCGGGATAGATGTTCCAGCAGTAATGGGAAGTAAAGCAACTTTTATTCGCGGAAGATATGGAGGAATAGAAGGAAGAGCTCTTCAAAGTAATGATTATATTCCAATAGGACCGTTCCATCCTAAGTGGATGAATGAGGTGAAAAATCGGAGAATCCCAGGCTGTTATATTCCGAATTTTTCAAATGAAGTGGTTAGATTTGTGTGGGGGCCGCATGATAGGGAATTTGAAGAAGAGTCGAAGGAGATATTTGTAAAAGGATTTTATCAAGTGACTAATCAATCAGATCGAATGGGATACCGTCTTAATGGAGATCCGCTAGTACATAAGAAGTCTGCAGATATACTTAGTGAATTTGCAGCACCAGGAACAATCCAAGTCCCGGCAAATGGTAAGCCCATTATTTTGATGGCAGATTGCCAAATGTCTGGTGGTTATACAAAAATCGGTATGGTCATAGGCACAGATATTCCCCTGGTAGCTCAGAAAAAGCCTGGTGATGCTATTAAATTTCAACCTATATCAATATTACAAGCTCAACAAGAATGGAAAAGGCAAATGAGATGGTTATCTATATTAGCTGCAAATAATCTACATTTAAACCGGAAAACAGCAATTTGAAAAATTGGGCTAGAAGATAATTTTTTGATATAAAATACACTATCCTTCATATGAATAAATGACAGTACTTTATTATAAAAAATACTTATTTTAAAAAAGTGAGCTTTATTAGTGAAATATTCCACGTTTCATAATACAATATGAAAGTATGCTTCCTTCTTTGAAAGAAGCATTTTTTTCAGGTCATTATTCAAATAAATAATAAATATTTCATATGGAAAGGCGATGAAAAGTTGAATTCATTAACCAAAACGAAACGATTACAAATTGCTTTTCTATTGGGATCTCTTTCCCTATTAGGTCCATTTACAATAGACACATATCTGCCGGCATTTCCAACAATCGTTGAGGAGTTTCATACGAATGCATCCTTAGTTCAAGTTAGTTTGACAACATGCTTGTTAGGGCTTGCTTTCGGGCAGTTAATTATTGGACCAATGAGTGATGTTCAAGGACGTCGCAAACCGTTGCTTACATTTCTTGGCTTATATTTACTATCTTCGTTAATATGTGCAATCGCACCAAATATTTATATGCTGATAGGTGCTCGCTTTATCCAAGGCTTTGCAGCAGCAGGAGGCCTTGTTATTTCAAGAGCAGTCGTTCGCGATCTTTATAGTGGAAGAGAGCTGACGAAGTTTTTCGCAACATTAATGTTAATCGGAAACCTTGGTCCAATTGTAGCACCAATTATAGGCGGAGCTATTCTTTCTTTCGCGAGTTGGAAAGTAGTTTTTCTTGTATTAACCTGTGTTGGAATTATTTTGACTTTAGTCGTTGCTTTTAAATTGGAAGAAACATTACCAGTGGAAAAGCGTGTACCAAGCAATATTAAAAAAGTAGTCTCGAATTTCGGTTCTTTACTGAAAGACCGTGAATTTGCCGGCTATGCCTTTACACAAGGTTTCACAACGGCAGGGATCTTTGCCTACGTATCTGGTATTTCCTTTGTCTATCAAAATATTTATGGCGTTTCCCCACAAGTATTTAGTTTATTGTTTGGCTTAAATGGAATTGGTTTAATTATTGGAACACAAATTGTTGGCCGCTTATCGAGATTTTCAGAGAAAACATTCTTGAAGAGTGGTTTAGCTCTTTCCATGTCTGCATCGATTTTATTAGTAATTGCTATTTTAGTGCATGCACCATTAGTGGCAGTAGCAATTCCTATTTTCCTTTTCGTTACCTCCATTAGTATTATTGGAACCTCGTCTTTTTCATTGGCGATGGAAACAAAAGGGCATATGGCTGGAAGTGCATCTGCGCTATTAGGTCTATTACCGTTCTTACTAGGCTCTTTAACAGCACCACTAGTAGGAATCGGCGGAGAACATACCGCTGTACCGATGGGAGTTATCATTTTCGCATCAAGCTTACTAGCATTCTTGTCTTATTATATATTGGTTCGTAAATCATCGGTAAAGATGAATACACCTAAACATATTACGCATAATTAGTATGTTTTCTGCAAACAGGCACCTTCAAATAGAGAGGGTGCCTGTTTTTTGTGCAGTGAATGAGATGAGGCTGTGACAATTGTATCGGAATTTCTTGATTGCTGTTTTCCGTTTTAAATAAGTTTCATCACACCATTAGCAAGGCACGATTTTATTGTTTATTTAGATTCGTTAATTTAAAAAAATGTAGTTGAGTAGATGATCATCTTGAAGAAAAAATGAACGAAAAAAATCATTTAAATGACTATTTTCTATATAAAAAAGCCATAATGTCAACTTTCGTTCATTTCATTGAACTAATTGGTGCATGGTGATAGAATCATTTCTGAAAGGTAAGCGCTTACCTATAGCGAAGGAGGAGGGACAATGGATATCTCATCCATGATAGATACGAATTGTATTTTGTTTGATTCGACGATTCAATTGAAAAAGGATTTGTTTTCCCGTCTAGCTACTATTCTTGAAAAAAGTGGTTATATATCAAGTAAGAAACGTTTTATAAAAGACTTAGAAAAAAGAGAGAAGGAGTCTCCAACTGGAATTGAAGATGGATTTGGCATACCACATGCAAAAAGTAAAACAGTAAAAAATCCTGTGATCGTTTTCGCTCATACAGGAAAAATAGTAGATTATGTTGCGCTAGATGGTTCACATGTTGATTGTGTTTTTCTGTTAGCGGTGCCTGAAAAAGCAAGTGATATTCATTTAGATATACTTAGCTATTTAGCAAGGCAACTAATGAATGATGACTTTAAATTAGAATTAAAACAAGCAAGCAATGCAAGTGATATACAAAGCTTATTAATGAATAAAGGAGGGAGCTCATTATGAAAATTGTTGGCATCACATCTTGTCCAACTGGAATTGCCCATACCTATATGGCTGCAGAAAAACTGCAAAGAACAGCATTAGAAAAAGGTTATGCAACGAAATTCGAGACACAAGGTGTAAAGACAGAGAATGTGCTTTCGGCCGCTGATATAGAAGAGGCAGATGTAGTAATACTTGCTATAGATAAGATAGTAGAATTGGATCGATTTGTTGGAAAAAAAGTGAAAAAAGTTTCTACAGCAAGAGCTATTAAGGAACCTCATCTTGTTATTGAAGAAGCTATTAATGGAAAGGGAACTTATATTCATCAACAAGAAAGTAACCAGAATACCTCACAGAATTTCCAGAATAAGAAGAGTGTGTATAACCATTTCATGAATGGTGTTAACTATATGCTCCCCTTTGTAATTGCTGGGGGAATTCTAATAGCAATAAGCTTTGCTTTTGGTATAGAAGCATCGAATCCTAACAGTGACCAATACAATGTAATGGCTGCTGCTTTGTCCAAAATAGGTGGCGATACTGCTTTTGCACTCATGGTTCCAGCCTTAGCAGCAGGAATCGCAGTTTCATTTGCAGGAAGAGCAGGATTTGCACCAGGATTAGTAGCCGGTACATTAGCTTCAGCTGGAGGTTCGGGTTTTTTAGGTGGAATGATTGGTGGAATATTAGCGGGATATATTACGGATAAAATAGCAAATAAAATCCATGTGAAAAAATCGTTTCAGGCTATCTATCAGCTCATTGTTGTACCACTAGTAGCAATTACTGTTGTCGGTCTATCTATGGTGTTTTTAATTGATACGCCTATTTCTTGGTTATTAAATACATTAACTAGCTTTTTAAACGGATTAGGAGAAACTTCAGGACTTGTGTTTGGATTATTAATAGGATTAATGATGGCCGCAGATATGGGAGGCCCAATTAATAAATCAATTTCTACTTTTTCTATTGGATTAATGTCTGCAGGTGTAAATGCTCCAATTGCTGCATGTATGATAGCAGGAATGACACCTCCACTTGGATTAGCACTTGCTACTATATTATTTAAACAAAAGTTTAATGAGGAAGAAAGAACTTCTGGAAAGTCCTGTTGGATTTTAGGTGCTTCTTATATTACCGAAGGAGCTATTCCCTTTGCAGTCGCTGATCCCATCAGGGTGATTCCTAGTCTAATGGCTGGATCGGCTGTTGCTGCCTCTATTTCAATGGCTTCAGGAGTGACGTCAATGGCACCACATGGTGGAGTATGGGTTATGTTTATTCCAAACGTCATTAACAATCTACCAATGTATCTTCTTGCATTAGTAGCAGGTACAGTTGTTACAGCTGTGACAGTAGGATTACTAAAAAAAACACCAATTAAAAAGGAACAAAACATATCTAGAGAATTGGAAAACAAAGAAGGGATTGCATAATATGTTATATACAATGAGAGATTTACTAAAAGTGGCAAAGGAAAATCAGTTTGCGGTACCAGCGTTTAATATTTGTAGTTTTGATATGTTGAAATCTATTATGGAAGAAGTAGAAGACCAGAATGCGCCAGTAATTATTGAAATTCATCCAGATGAGATCGCTTATTTAGGAGACCGGTTTATTGCTGCTGTTCGAGAATATGCATTATATAGTAAAGTTCCTGTTGTAATCCATATGGATCATGGAGGAAATATAGATGATGTGATGCGAGCTATCAAAAATGGTTATACGTCCGTAATGATTGATGCCTCATTATCTGATTACGAAGAAAATGTGAAGATAACAAGAGCTGTGGTAGAATTGGCGCATAAGGTGAATGTTTCAGTTGAAGCAGAGTTAGGAACGATTGGAAATAATGGATCCTATGAAGGTGGCTCAAATAAAATTATCTATACTGAACCAGATCAAGCGGTTGATTTTGTTAAACGAACAGGTATTGATACTTTAGCTGTTGCAATTGGAACCGCCCATGGACTTTATCCAAAAGACGTTATTCCAAAACTCAACATTCCATTACTAAAAGAATTAAATGAACGAATAGATATTCCGTTTGTGTTACACGGTGGTTCAGGCAACCCCGATTCTGAAGTCATTGAATCAATTAAATATGGAGTAGGGAAGGTAAATTTATCTTCTGATTTAAAGAGCGTGTTTTTTCATGAGGTTCATCAAGTTTTAGCAGATAATCCAGGCATGTATGAACCAAATCAAGTGTATATTCGGCCGAATGAGAAGGTAAAGGAAGTTGTACGTCATAAATTAAATATCTTGAACACTGTAAATAAGGCTGATTTGTATTAAATGTTATTAATTGGTGTGGACGATTATGTCCATGCCTTTCATGCATTTTAACTAGATTAATAGTAAAACATAGCTTTATTGAAAGGAGGGATATGAATGACAACATCCATACAAAAGGAAAGACAAGATAAAATTGTTAATCATTTAAAAGTAGAAAATTTTATGAAGACTACTGATTTGGTTGAGTTATTAAATTATAGTGAGGCAACGATAAAGCGTGATTTAATAGAATTGGAAAATCAAGGATTAATTCGTAGAACTCGTGGCGGCGCCGTGATTATTGACCGCCGAAAGATTGATATTCCTTATTTAATGAAAGTTGATAAGTTTAATGATGATAAAGAGAAAGAAAGAATGGCAAAATTGGCAAAGGAATTGATTCAAAATGATATGAATCTATTTATTGATTCAAGCAGTACAGCATTACATTTGGTTCATCAATTAAACAAGTTTGAAGGCTTACAAGTGATTACAAATGGAGTTATTACAGCTAGTTTATTATCAGAGTACACATCAGCAAAAGTGAATATTCTAGGAGGTTCGATTGTTCCTAAGCGGTTTACAGTTAATGGGTCTAAGGCATATCATGATGCCCTAACTTATAATGTTGATCTAGCATTTGTTTCTTGTCGTGGCTTTGATTTTTCTGTAGGTGCAACAGAAACAACAGAAGGAGAAGCATTAATAAAGCAATCATTCAGAAAAGGGGCAAAAGAAGTTGTTCTGATGGTAACACATGATAAATTGAATCAGAAATACTTACATCAAAGCTTAAATTGCTCTGATATTGATTATATGATTGTAGACAAACCCTTATCAAAAATAGAACTAGAGGATTTACAAAAACATAAAATATCCGTTTTATATTAAAAAAGAAAAGTCTCTTGTTGTAGAAAAACTATAAAAGATGAAACACAATAAGAAGAGAAAATAAAGTTACTCAAGTAAACATTGGTTGATCGGAATAGAGGATTTAACTAGATAGACAAAAAACTCACCAAGATATGGTGAGCTTTTTGTCCAATTCATTCTTACTCAATCGTCTTCTTCATCGCCTCATACATATTCTCCACATGCTGATCCACTTCATCACGAGACATCCGCAAGCGATCTACCGAACTGCCATAGCCTATTTCTACCTTACCTTCTTTTAACCCTTGAAATATTCCATCGGCAAACTCGTTTAAAGGCTCTCCTGCTGTATGTAACCCAGCTCCGCCTAAATCGGTATTTACAGCTGGAGGGGCAACTTCAATTACTTCTATAGATGTCTCGGAAAGCTGATGTCTTAAGCTGACAGTGAATGAATGCATCGCTGCTTTGGTTGCTGAATAAATGGGTGCAATAACCATCGGCGTAAAAGCTAAACCTGATGTTACATTAATAATGGCCGCATTTTCTTTTTTTGAAAAATAAGGTGCAAATAGCATAGACATATGAATAGCAGCTTCCATATTAATGGTAATTTCTTTGTTGAAATAGCTCCAATCATTCTTTGCATCCGCTTTTAATACATTAAACCGTTGTTGTATGCCTGCATTGTTTACTAATACGTTCACCTTTGGATAATTCGCTGTTACCCATTCAAATAATGCGATGCGGTCAGCTTCCACAGAGAGATCACTCACATATGTAATCAAGTTAGGATATTTTTCATTTGCCTGTTGAAGTGCATCTTCCCTGCGGCCACATGCAATCACCGTATTTCCTGCGTCCATAAATCTTTCTGCAAAAGCTAAGCCGATTCCGGCATTTCCGCCTGTAATGAGAATGGTATTATCAGAGAGTTTCATTGGGATTCCTCTTTTCCACTTATTTTATATTCTATTTAATTACTTCCTATTTTCTTTCCTCAATCTTTTCAAGTACCGAGAAATTTTCTCTTCCATTCCTTTTAGGGACTCCTTTATTAACGATCTTTCAGTGATTACATCATGTTTGAGATTTTCTATCATGGCAAGGCTTTGCTGGATGGTGCTGTCTCCTTCGATAATCCAATCAATATATTGTTTAATTCTTTTTATCGACGTATGCGTATTTTTTTTAACAAATAACGGTTTCAAATAGTGCCATCTTGTTTTCTAAAAATAATCGCCTTTCAGCTTCATCGCGTTCTAGCAATGGAAGTAATCCTTGTTTTTTCATAATACCTAATCGTTGATTCAGGAATATTAAATTTAGCTGATGTTTCACTGATATAACAATAATTCATACGGAGACCTTCAATCCGTGTCGACAGGATTAGTATACGACTTTAACTACGGTTTGAGTCAAGCAGGCTGATTTAGTTCATTAAAAAAGTAGATATAAAGGAGTAGATTCTTAACCATTACCAAAATAATATGATACGATCATCATGAGGTGGAAATTTTGGAACAATTAATTTATACACTTTTAGCATATATAAATAATTCTTTAGAAAAGGATATTAACTATTCCATCGCCAATAGTTTCCTGGAAAATATTCATCATATAGAAGGCTATTCTTTAGAAATGGCTGCAGAAGTATGTAATGTAGCCCCATCTACGATTAATCGTTTCTGTAAGCGCATTGGTTTCCGCAACTTTTCGAATCTCCGCAGCAGTGTAGCTTATCAAGGGGGAATGTATGAGGAAAGGGAAAAGAGCTTAACTACAGAAACATTTGAATTAAAACTAAAGGAAAATATCGAGATGATGGAAGGGATTTCTAAGGAACAACTAGACCGTATCATAAAAAAGATTCATGAGTCTAAAAGAATTGTCATACTAGGATTTGAAAAACATCAGATTCAAGCGATGGAGCTTCAAAAGCAATTATTTCTGCTTGGAAAGCTATGTGAATGCAATACGAATTTTTTTAAACAATTGGAAACAGTATCTCATTTGACAGAAGAAGATATGATTATTACGATTTCCATTGAAGGAAACATCCTGACAGAAGCGTTAGCAATCAAAGAAAAAATTAAGGCGGCAAATGGGAAGAAATTACTAATTACTTTTTCAGATCCTGAGAAGCACCAACAAATATTTGATGAGATAATACAATGTGGAAAAATTGATAATAGTGCTGTGAGTAGTTATACCTTATTACGTTTGTTTGATATTCTTATCTATCACTATCAAAAACGATATCCTTCTTTTTAACTGGTCTGAAAGAGACCAGTTTTTTCTTTTTTGTAAGCGTATCATTATAGGTAGAGATTAGAAAAGGGAGGAAATATATAATGAAGAAAAACGGATTTCCTGAAGGTTTTTTATGGGGGGGAGCTACAGCTGCCAATCAATTAGAAGGTGCGTATAATGAAGGCGGAAAAGGATTATCGATCTTTGATATGGTCACATTCGTTCCAAAGGAAGAACGTGGCGATGATATCGAGATGGATGTGAAAAGCAAAGCAGAATTAGAAGCACTATTAGCTGGCAAAGGCGGGGACAATTTTCCGAAACGTTGCGGGATTGATTTTTATCATCGCTATAAAGAAGATATTGCTCTTTTTGCAGAGATGGGCTTCAAAACATTCCGTCTGTCTATTTCTTGGCCGCGTATTTTCCCGAACGGGGATGACTTGGTGCCAAATGAAGAGGGCTTAGCTTTTTATGATCGAGTATTTGATGAGTTGGCTAAATATGGAATTGAGCCATTAGTGACGCTGTCCCATTATGAAATCCCACTAAACCTTGTTCAAAAATATAATGGCTGGGTAGATAGACAATTAGTAGATTTCTTTGTTCATTATGCTGAAACTGTCTTTAATCGCTATAAGGACAAGGTGAAGTACTGGTTAACGTTTAATGAAATTAATATCTCAACGCTATCCCCTTACATTGGTAGTGGTATTTTAATTGATGAGGTAGAGAATAAAGAACAAGCTATTTATCAAGCTTTACATCATCAATTTGTGGCAAGCTCTAGAGCAGTGAAGGCATGTCATGAGATTATTCCTGAAGCACAGATTGGCTGTATGCTGGCACGTATGGAAGTATATCCGGAAACATGTAATCCAGATGATGTATTAGCAGCATTAGAAGAGGATCAGAAGAATTTATTTTTCACAGATGTTCAAGTGCGCGGATACTATCCAAGCTTTATGCTGAACTACTTTGAGGAAAATAATATTCAGATTGAAATGCTTCCAGGGGATGAAGAGCTGCTTTTACAACATACTGTTGATTTCCTATCTTTTAGCTATTATATGTCTATGGTGGCAAGTGGAGCACCAGATAAGAAAAAAGAAAAAGGTAACTTCTTCTCTGGAGTGAAAAATCCATACTTAGAATCATCTGATTGGGGCTGGCAAATCGACCCGAAAGGATTGCGTATTACGCTAAAGAAAATGTATGATCGTTATCAAGTACCTTTATTTATCGTTGAAAATGGATTAGGTGCGCATGATAAAGTAGAAGAAGATGGTTCTATTAATGATGATTACCGTATTGAATATATGCGGGCACATATTGAGCAGATGAAAGAAGCAATTAAAGAGGGGGTAGATCTCATTGGCTACACAAGCTGGGGCTGTATTGATCTTATTTCTGCCAGCACCTCTGAAATGTCTAAACGATATGGCTTTATCTATGTAGACCAAGACGATTATGGCAATGGAACATTAAAGAGAACAAAGAAAAAATCATTCGATTGGTACAAAAATGTTATTGCGACAAATGGCGAAGAGTTATAATTTATGCCTAGATAAACAGTGCTGTCCCTTTTGGGATTCAGCACTGTTTTTTTAGACTATTTTAGAAAAGGAAGAGCGATATGATTATCAAAAATGATAGATTTTTTAGAATTAATAAACAAATCTTAATATATTGATATAATGAAAATCATGTGTTAAAATGTTCCAGTCAAGCATCTTCATTAGGAGATTTTAGAAGCTATTATGGATAAATATCGAATAATATTCTAATTTTTCTAATAATACACAACAGTCTAAGAACTGTGGGCAACATTGTTTTTGCCCAAGTGTTTATATAGGCTACATAATACTTATGGTTTATGGAATAGTAATTATATTATATGGGTATAAGGAGAGGTTCAAATGAAATATCTTTCTCTATTTATGGCCGCGTTCCTATTCTTGCTTGCAGGATGCGGGAATTCAGCGGAAGAGAAAAAAGAGCAACCAGTAAAAGAACAAACGAATGCAAAACAAGAAACAAAAGCAAAAGAATTAACAGATGAAGATAAGAAATTTATTGCTTTATTGGAAAAAGGCGAATATCAAACAATCATTGATGAAACAATCGGTCTTGGCAGTGATGCCCAAGTGAATTTTTACTTTTTAGCAAATGCCTTTAAGGCAGTTCCTGATTATACATTAAGTAAAACATATTTGAATAAAACGAAGTATATTCCAGCTGAAATTGAAGATAAAGTAAATAAATTAAAAGAAGATATAGATGCTAACGTGGAGAAAGAGGGAGCTTAATCTCTTTAATCTCGTTAGATAGGTGCTTGACCTCAAATTAAGATGTAATGAAGAACCTTGTCAGAAGATTTCTGGCAAGGTTTTTAATACTTTGGAAAGGATAGCATAAGGCATCAATCAATACTTTTCCTAACACGAAGAAAAGAATAAAAAACAAATCAACAAAAATAAAGTTGATTTGTTTTTCGTTATCCTTCATATGATTTGTAAAAATCGATAGCCTTCTGGATATAAGGCTGTTCTTCTGGTGGTACCTCTTCTTCGTGATAAATGGCGGAAACTGGACATACTGCTTCACATGCACCACAGTCAATACAAATATCAGGATCAATATAAAATTGATCTTCTCCCTTTGCGATACAATCAACAGGACAAACATCTACACAATCTCCTGCTTGTTCATGCATACATGGTGAAGTTATAACGAAAGGCATGGAATCTCCCCTCCCCTTTACTTAAATATTATTAAGATCTTATGCTGAGTAGTACTTCATTCATTCGATTTATATTTTCGCGGATTTTTACAGCACTCAAGTAATCAATTTTATCATGATAGCTTTCAGGCTGTTCTCTTTGCTCATTAATAGACATATGCTGATATTCATCAATGCCCCCTGTTGATGCTTGATAGTCCTCCATTAAGCTAGCTTCCAATTGTTGAACCATATTGTTTAATCTATCAAGACTTTGTGTCATCGAAATGGCTGTGTTGATGATTTCTTCGTCTAATTTTGGAAAGTTATCCATTTTGTTCTTCTGTTCTTGTAAATCATTCTTTACTTGCTGAAGCAAAGGATCTTTGTCAGCATCTACTTTCATATGATCAAGTATTTGTAACGTGTCGCCTATCAATATTTGCAATCTCTTGGAGGCGTTTTCCATGGAAATCCCACCTTTAAGCATTGTATCTATAAAATGGACATAATATCGGCTTTCTATACATCTTACGAGAGTTCTCGCTATTTTCTAGGCGAAATGCGAGTAATCTTTTTAAAATGGCGATGAAAGGATCGCAAATTATTGTAACCCACAGTTATGGCAATTTTGCCAATCGGCAGCTGCCTATTTTTTAACTGATAACACGCCTGTGATATTTGATACTGGGTCAAGTATTCGGTAAAGGTTATATTTGTTATATGAACAAACAGTTTGGAAAGATAATCATAATCATATTGCAGATGCTTTGCTGCGACTTTCAATGCGCAATCTTGACTGTAGTGGCTGTCTACATAAAGCAATATTCTATGAAAAACTTTCATCTATGTTGAGTATGCAACAGGCGTTAATTTAGTGTCCTCTACTAAATTACCACATATATCATAAAGAAAACTTTTTTGGCGATAAATAGACAAATTGGGTGTCCTTTAAATAAATCACATTGCTTTCTGGAATAAAGCCCTTAGAACCTTTTGAAAGGGAAGAAGAAAAGCTAGTAGAAGATCCCATCGAACTTCCAGAGAATTTGGAGAAAATGATGGGAGAAATGCAATCAAACAAACCCTTAAATGAGTGCGAATGGTGGATGCTGACTTTGAAAATCAAGATGAGCGAAGTAGTAATCAATCTCGATTTTTAAAGGAAAGAAAATCAGAGAAAGGTGTATTAGGACTATCAGTATGGTGAAAAAGGAAAGAATTATGTGAAGGTTTGGGGATAAACAGAAAAAGCTCTAGCAAATCGTCATATTTTAGCTAGCCAGAGCTTTTTTATGCAATCAATCAACAATTTCCAAGCCCAATAAAGCGGAAAATTGGATGGCTTGATAGGTAGAAACTTTACACCCTTTTAAATCTGTTGGAGATACAAGCAATGATTGGAAGGTAGATGTACTAATATCAACACCGTTAAGGGAAGTTCTTTCAAAATTTGCTCCATCCATCGTACATTTCTTAAATTCAATCTTTTTAAAGAGACAGTCATAAAAATCAGCAGATTCAACAGGTGAGTCTTGGAATCTAACTTTCTCTAGTTTGGAGCTTCCAAAAGCGGCTAGCCTCAATAAGGAATCAGTAAACTGCACATTTCTTAAACGTGAGTCTGTAAAATCTACCCCCAATAATTTGCAGTTAGTAAATTGGCATTTGTGAATGGAAGAACTATTGAGCTTCGCATTAGAGAAATCACAGTTTTCAAAAATAACGTCTGTTAATTCCATGCCGGAAAAATCAGTATGCATAAACTTACAATTCTTCAGCACCATTTTCGATAACCGTACTTTATTTAATGCTTCTTCTTCAAACATGGAGTGATGCACTTCGCATCCTTCTAACTCTAATTCTTCCTCGTACAATATATCGTGAAAATTTCTTGATGGTAGGTTCGCAGGTATCTTTGGTTCTTCTATTTTCATCTATACTACTCCTTTTCTGTTGCATTCCCGTGTGATAACTATATGAAAAAATAACTTTAATTTAAAGACTGTATTTTTTGTTCTATTTATGTGCAGGTGAAAAATTATAGTTTTTTAAGGTTCAGTTAAGGTATGGAAAACGAACAGTTAAGATGGAGCGGCTAGAATAAATGGAAGAAAAGAAATGGAGGAGAAAGTTATGTCAGATTATATTATTGAAACAAGCAATTTAACGAAGAAATTTGGAAAGTTTTTAGCCGTTGATCAGGTAAACCTATTAGTTCCAAAGGGAGGGATTTATGGATTTCTCGGACCAAATGGTGCTGGAAAGTCGACGACGATTCGAATGCTGCTCGGACTTATTAAAGAAACAAAAGGAGAGGTGAAGGTATTTAATAAGTCGATTAAGGATGACCGCATCGCTATTCTAAGCCGCATTGGCTCCATGGTAGAAACACCTTCCTATTATGGTCATTTAACTGCTTATGAAAATTTAGAAGTAACGCGAAAAATTTTAGGTGCAGAAAAAAAGGAAATAGAGCGTGTTTTAGAAATTGTAAAATTAACAGAAGTTCGTAACAAAGCAGTAAAAAAGTTTTCTTTGGGCATGAAACAACGGTTAGGAATAGCTCAAGCTCTGTTAGGAAAACCAGAATTACTGATTCTTGATGAACCGACAAATGGATTGGACCCCTCTGGCATTATCGAAATTCGGGAACTAATTAAAAGTTTGCCAAAGGATTATGGCATTACGATTTTGATATCCAGCCATATTTTAAGCGAAATAGAACTAATGGCAACCCATGTTGGGATTATTAACAAAGGAAGATTACTATTTCAAGGTTCAATGAATGATTTAAGAGAGAAACAAAAGGAGGTCATTCAACTAGAGGCGGAGCCGAGGGCAGAGGTAGAAGCTTATTTAAAAAATGCTGGGATATCTTTCGAAGCTGATACGAACTATTTATACCTTGAACCAAACTACCAGGCAGCGAAAGTAAATCGAGAGCTGATTATGAATGGGTATGATGTACATCAATTAATGATGAAAAAGAACTCCTTAGAGGAAATATTTCTATCTATTACAGGGAAGGAGTCAGTGTTATGAAACTTGCAACCTTGATTTTGTTAGAGAGCTACAAGCAGAAAAAAGGCTGGTTGTGGTTATTTTTACTAGTTATTCCTACTGGAACGACATTGGCGATGTTCTTAGATATTAATGAGCGCTATGACTATTTACGCGATACAGCAAGTCCTGGTTATAATTCATGGGATATTCTTTTGTTAGAAAATCATAGTGTTCTTGGGTGGGGCATGTTTTTACCGATGTTTATCGGCATCATTTACTCCTTAATCTTTCAAGTGGAAGAAAGCCAAAATAATTGGAAGCAAATTCTTAGCTTACCTATCAAACGAGAAACTGTATATTTTTCTAAGTTTTTAGCAGGCCTTTTGTGCTGTATAGCTCTTATAATCCTAAATGTGCTCGGCCTTATTTTAGTAGGATATATGATGGATTTTCCTGAAGCGGTGGAATGGAGCAATTATCTTGTTTATGCGGGGAAACAGATCGTGATGATATTAGCTGTTGCTAGTTTGCATAATTGGTTAAGCTCTTATTTTAAGAATACGATCATTCCTATTGCGATTGGATTTGCTGGAGTCATTGTATCCGGTATTGTCAAGTTTCAATATCCAGAAGCAGGAAAGTTCTTTCCCTATACGTATCCTTACGTTACAGATGGACTGGTCAATAAGGAATTAGCAGAGTTTTTGCCTTATTCTCTCGTTTTTACGTTGTTATTTTTATGTTTTGGAATATGGCAATTTAAAAGAAAAGATGTTCTGTAGGAGGGGAAAACAATGTTTACATTATTAAAAGTAGAATTATATAAATTAAAGCGGTCAAAAATTTTATTAGCAACTACGATTTTTACTTTTCTTGCTCTTTATCAAGGCTGGGATTCTGCCAAATCTGGCCATGCAGAAGGGGAGGGGAATGTTTTTAAAGACTTTTTATTTCAAGGAACTGCTACTGTTTACAGCTGGATTATTTTCCCGCTTATTATCACCCTTGTTCTCGTGATGATGTCAAGAATGGAGCATAGTAATAATAGTTGGAAGTACTATCTGACATTACCAGTAGACAGAGTGAAAGTATATTTAGCAAAGCTTGTTATTGGGGGCGGAATTATTTTCTATAGCTTAGTTTTACTGTTTGTGGGAATTATTTTAGCAGCTAATTTTCTGGGATTAGAAGCAGTTCCATTGTTATGGTTAGCAAAAAGATTTGCTTTATTATTGCTTTCATCATTCGCGATAATCGGGATTGTTTTTTATTTAAGCTATCGTTTCACTCATTTTGCTGTACCTATAGCGATTGGAGCAGGGCTTGCTTTTCCTTCTATGTTTGTTGCTAATTCAGAGAAGTATTGGATTTTTTATCCGTGGGATTATCCTATTGTTGCTTCGATGACTGATGTATTTGAAGTAGGTGGAAAAAATACAAGCATGCTTGTTATATCGATAAGTATCTTTCTTTTTGCAATTATTATTGGCCTTTTACGATTTCGGGCAAAAGATGTACTATAGCAATATAGAAGTGGAAAAGAAAGGGATATAATATGTCATTAACAGGATTAACAGAAAAGAAAATACTATTAGTTGATGATGAAGTCGATATTTTAAATTTATTAGAAACCGTATTGCGAAAGGAAGGCTTTAAGCGAATCGAAAAAGCAGCGACCGGTGAAAAGGGAATTAGGCTGAGTGAAACGTTTAATCCAGACATTATTATCCTCGATATTATGCTTCCTGATATGGAAGGCTATGAGGTATGTCAAAAGATGCGTAAGATAACCTTTGCGCCAATTATTTTTTTATCGGCAAAATCAGAGGAAATTGATAAGCTGCTCGGACTTGGAATAGGTGGCGATGATTATGTAACAAAGCCTTTCAGCACAAAAGAATTAGTGTTTCGGATTAAGGCTCAACTCCGAAGAAGTCAATATATGATTCAAAGTCAAAATATAGATGAACAGATTACGTTTGGGGATATCATCATTTCGCCGAATACTGGAGAAGTGAAAAAAGGGGAGAACTCCATACCACTAAAAGCAAAAGAGCTGCAATTATTAGTTTATTTGGCCAAACATCCGAATCAGATTTTTAGTAAAAATAAAATCTGTGAAGCTGTGTGGGGAGAAGATTTCATTGGTTTAGATAATACTATTATGGTCCATATTCGCCGCCTTCGCGAAAAAATTGAAGAGGATCCGAGTAATCCAAAATGGATAAAAACAGTTAAAGGACTAGGCTATAAGCTGCAAGTTAGAGGAAATGAAGGATGAAGTGGAAGATTACAACGCAGTTTCTCTTTTTTATGATATTAAGTTTATTGCTTTCCATTTTTGTTTTTCTTTTGTTTAATGTATTTTTCTTCTATAGTAGCTATTTGGGAAAGGAACGTATATTCCCCTATCAGAACCCGACTTATTATACACTGGATTTTGCAGACAATATTCGATATGAAAATGATCAAGTTTCTATTGCAAAGAACAAGCTGGATGATCTCGAAGAGGGACAAATTTGGATTCAAGTTTTAGATGAAAACGGAACGGAGATATACAGTAAGTTTAAACCGGAAAAAGTGCCTACCCATTATACGCCTGCTGAAATAATCCGCTATCATAAATTTACGGGAGCACTAGAAAACTCCACTATATATGTTGGGATGCTAGAAAAAGGAAATCGTCATTTGAGCTATATTATGGGGTATCCAGAGAAAGTTATTGGAAAGGCTTATATCAATTATCGGACAGAAACACTACTGCGAGATGTTTTGCTCGTGATTGTTTCCATTGTAATTGTTGTAACGTTAATTGCTTTAATATTTGGCTACTTTTTTAGTAGAAGGCTGGCAAAGCCGATTGTTCAGCTTATTGAGGGGATTCAAAAGCTTGCGAGAGGGGACTTTTGGAGAAGAGATCAGGTGAAGGGTGTTTATAAAACAGTATTTGAGAATTTAAATGAATTATCGGATACACTTCAATCTAATGAAGCAGAGCGCAGAAAATTAGAAAAGATGAGAGAAGAATGGATTACGAATATTACTCATGATATAAAAACACCACTTTCCTCCATTAAAGGTTATTCGGAACTGCTGCAAGACTACGAGTTAGATGCTAAAGAAAAGAATCGATATGTGGATATTATCTTAAATAAATCAGCCTATATTGAGCATTTAATCGATGATTTGAACCTAACCTATAAATTAAAAGGCAATGTCTTTCTCTTGAAAAAGTCAGAAGCAAATTTGGTGGAGATCGTAAGGGAGTCCATTATTCAAATTTTGAATCATCCTTTATACGAGGAAACGAATCTTGATTTTTCAACGGAAACCGAGCAAGTTTTATTTAGCTGTGATAAAACCTTGATACAACGTGCGTTAATGAATTTAATTTATAATGCCATCGTTCATAATCCGCCCGATACCTATATTCAAGTGTTTATTGGTAAAGAAAAAGAAACGATTAAAGTATGGATAGAGGATAACGGCAATGGCATTGAAGAAGGAGAACTAGAGGATTTATTTTCTCGCTACTATCGTGGAACAAATACAGGAGAAGCACATAAAGGAAGTGGCTTAGGATTAGCTATTGCTAAGCAGATTGTCGAAGCACATGGCGGAAAGATATTTGTAGAAAGCAAGTTAGGGGAAGGAACTAGAATTAATCTTATCTTCTAGAAATATATTTTTAAATAATGGAAATGGCAGAAACGCTTTTAAAAAGTTGTTAGTAAAATGTCATAGGTACTGTCCGACGCAACATAGATATGATTCGTATATGCAAAAAAGGCTCTCCATAAAGGGGGAGCCTCACAAAAACATATAGTTTATCCAAAAGTGGCCAGTGAAAAAAACGCAATAATCCCTAACAGTACTAACAGTTGGAGGATTATTCCCGCTATGCCCCATATTAAGCCTGCTGTCGCAAAGCCTCTCCCATTTTCGTCCGTTTTATTGATTTCATTTACTGCTTTTCTTGAAAAAATAATGCTGATAATTCCTAAGATAAGACCAATGAAGGGAATTAATACCGATAAAATACCAAATGTTAACGATATAATTGAATTAGTGTTTGTCTGATTGTTCATGACAGTCGTTCCTCCTTTCTCTTATTACTTGGCCCAGCTCAAACTCTGGAAAATCTGTCAGTTAGGGATGGGATGTATCCTTGAAGGTCGATCCATCAGTGGTTATCACTGATAGAAGTTTTCTTTCTATACTGCGGTTGTTTGCTTTATCCTTATATAAAGTAATACGAAGAACAGCATTTAAAGTTACAATGAATATTTTTCATTCTTTACAACGATTCACATAACTTCATTTATTCATGGAAAACTAATCTGTGGAGGTGAATAGAATGACAAACAGAAAAGCAGATCCATCCACAATTGGTTTAGGTTCTAGCCAGCCAGAAGGTCAAGGAACAACTTCAAAGGAAACAGGAAAAACAAAGGCAGATTCTTCTAGAAAGAAACAAAAACGTTCTTAACCGTGAGAATATAAGAAGAAAAACAGGCGAGTAAGATTCACCTGTTTTTCTTTTAATTATAATATTATTTTCTTGAACTTAAGCTCTCCTGCTCTCCTCAGCATGAAGGGGAATACTCTAGCTCCAGCAGAAACTTTTTTTCTCTTCCTTATTTTATAAGTGTTCCAGCTATCATACTAACGGTTATCTTTCGTTGTTTTCCTTCATTCAAAAAGAATCTTCAGAAATGCTCCCTCAAGCTCAATATATAATTGTTTGTGACTTCCCCAATAGTGTTATGTTAGATGACTAATTCTAGAGATGGGTATCGGCTTTGAACAAAAGGCGGTTTTTCCTTCTCGTTCTTTTACCAACTTTTAGAACTAAGTGGGTATACTTTCTTTATTTTGAATCAGTGATAAAATAAAGAATATAATTAATTTAAAGGACGTTATTTATAATACCAAAGTGACTTTTTGGAGTCCATTAACTGTTTATCCGTTTTATTGTATGGGGAATCGGTTGGTAATGTTTGGATAAAAATGTTGAATGAATGGTTTATTAGAAAGAGTAGGGCTTGAAAATTTTTTATAATTAATTGATAGGATAAGAAAGGAGCGTTGTTATGAACCCTAGTATCCTGAACCGAAATAATGTCAATGTTCTAGGAAATGGAGATCAAGCGATGATTTTCGCACCAGGTTTTGGATGTGATCAAACGGTGTGGAAATCTGTATCAGAGTCGTTTGAAAGTGATAAGCAAATTGTTTTATTTGATTATGTTGGGATGGGAAAATCAGATATAAAGGCATTTGATTCGGATAAATACAGCGATCTTTCCGGTTATGTTCAAGATTTGTTAGATGTTTGTTCAGCCTTAAATCTTAAAAATGCAATATTTGTTGGTCATTCCGTTTCAGGAATGATTGGTTTATTAGCATCCCTGCAACATCCGGAATATTTTTCCCATCTTATTATGGTCGGTCCTTCTCCTTGTTATCTTAATGATCTTCCTGATTATTTTGGAGGTTTTGAAAAAGAAGATCTAATAGGCTTAATTGATATGATGGATAAAAATTATATTGGCTGGGCAACTATTTTTGCTTCAACCGTTACCAATAATCCTAGTCGGCCAGATGTTGCAAAGGAGTTGGAAAATCGCTTTTGTTCTACTGATCCCGTAATTGCTCGTAAATTTGCAGAGGCTTGTTTCTTTGCGGATAGCCGGGAAGAATTGCCAAAAGTTACCGTGCCCTCTCTGATTATGCAATGCTCTGAAGATATAATTGCTCCAACTATAGTAGGTGAGTATTTGAGTCAACATGTTCCGAAAAGTAGGCTGACATACATGAAAGCAACTGGACACTGCCCGCATATGAGTCATCCAGAAGAGACGATTCAATTAATTCGAGAATATTTGGGAGAAGTTCCTAGTAAAGTTGTTGATCCCGCCTTATGAATGAGCAATTAAACAAAGCTCCTTGTGGTTTTATTACGCTTTCGAAAGAGGGCATTCTATTATCTATTAATGATACATTAGTTCAATTACTTGGTTATCGTTTAGATCAATTAATTGGACATCACATCAATATCATTCTTCCTAAGCCTTCACAGGTATTTATGCAACTTTATTTCTTTCCCTTGGTAACTGTTCAGCATCAAGTAGAAGAAATGTATCTCTCTTTTACTAATAGGAATGGAGAAGAAATACCCGTTCTGATTAACGCATCACTCAGCCAAGATAAGAATAGTCAAATTATAACTTGTGTAATTATCCCTATACAGAGAAGAAATGAATACGAAAACCAGTTAATTATGTCCAAAAAAATTACGGAGGATGCATTAAAGGAAATAAGCATTGTTAATGTAAAATTGGAGAAAGCCCTTCATAATTTGGAAGAAAATCAGAAGAAACTTTTAGAAGTGAATAAGCAGAATGAACAATTTAAAAAAGATACACATAGAGAATTGAATCTAGCAAAGAAAATACAAGAAAGATCACTGCCTGAAATAATATCTGCCGATCACATCGAAATGGAATCCTATTATTCTGCATCGAAGGAATTATCAGGGGATATTTATGGCTGTTATAAAATAAATAATCATCGATATGGAATTATTCTATTAGATGTAATGGGACACGGTATTTCATCAGCACTAATAACTATGTCTTTGCAATCTTTATTCCAAAGGTTGATTCCAAAAGGAACTGCTACTAACGAAGTGATAAAAGAATTAGATGATCATTTACATACTTTATTTCATCACAATCAGGAATCCTGGCATTATTGTACGGCTATTTATCTTGTAATTGATACCGATAAAAAAACGATAGAGTATACGAATTGTGGACATCCACCAGCTATCTTTCAGAATTCTGCAGGGAGTCAGTCAGAACTTCGAGCAACCGCACCTCCACTAGGGACATTTGAGGGGATACAGTATGAAATAGAAACATTTCATTATGATATAGGCAGCAGAATTCTTTTATACACCGATGGCGTTTCAGAACCTCTTGGCTTCCATCGGCTAGGTTCCTTGTTAATGGAGCATTCATCTGAACCATTGATAGGGTTAAAAGAAAAAGTCTTGCAATCTCTTCAAAATGAAGGAGAGGAGAAATTTAATAATGATGATCAGTGTTTTATTTTAGTTGGTTTAAAATAGATATGTAATAGAGTAAGAGAAAAGCATTTAACTATTTCGACTCTAATCCAATAAAGCATCTTTATCTGGAAAAAGGATGCTTTACATCATTTTTCTGTTATAAGCTCAACCAATAAAACATGCAATTAGTAAACAGAAAAGAACTAAAAACAAAGTGCAGCTTGTTGACAAAAGGAATTTAGGAAATGCAAATGGAATTATTATGCATTGATTGGAGTGGAAGGGGTGAGACTCCCTCGAGGAAAGTTGATATACCAACGTTTACAGCGTTATTTTTTTAGTCCAATATTTTTTTAGGAAAACTCTTTGAATCATATTTTAACTAACTATTCCATTAATTATAATATTTGGTAAGTAAGTGGACGCGACGCTAGAGCCAATAGGGATTTATTGACAAATATACACTATTAGATGCATCCGGTATCTCTACTCTTCTTATGAGGACGTACCCTCCCATGTCTCTTAGCGTCGCGCGCTTACATTCCTTCGTTTGGTCTCATCATAAGGCAGAGGCTGGTATCATGCTCCTGTATGGACTCTAAGTCGTAAGTCTCTCTAAAAGCCAGCTTTCCTGTCATCTTTTTGAATATAACCGTCTTATAGATTTTTATTTGGGTTGGAGGATAGAGAGATCTTGTCTCATTCGCTCCTTATCAAACAGTACTTCTTGCTGACAAAGTCCATGAAAAATTTTTAACATTTTATTACATAGAACGACTAATGCTTCTTTCTTCTTCAAAGGGTTTTCTTTTCTAGAGATATAATACTGATATAAATCATAAAAGGTTTCATTATTTCTAATCAAAGGCAAGACAGCACGATAGAGAAGGGCTCGCAGCTTTCTTCTCCCTCTTTTGGAGATTCGCTTTTGTCCAATCATCTTTCCAGAAGAGTTCTCTCGTAAGGTTAATCCCGCTAATTTAATAAGTTGGCGTGGATGTTTATAATGCTTGAGAGAACCCACTTCTGCTAGTAAATCTATAACGGTAGTTTCCCCAATGCCAGGGATTGATAATAAATAATGATATTCCGCTTGTTGCTCTGCTAGTGTCTTTAAACTTTCATTTACCTGTTCTAATTGCTTTGTCAGAAGTTCGTATTGAGTAATTAAAGAGTAAATTTCTATACGAGCCATATTGGAGCCTTCTGTTAATCCAATAGATTGTACCGCCACTCTCTTTAGTTGTGCTATTTTAGGTCTTGCTGGATACTTTAGTTTTTCCTTTTCCAAGTATAAAAGGACTAACTCCTCGATTTCTTTTTCCATTAAGTCTACTGGTAAAGGGGTATGTTTTAATATGGCACATGCATTCAGCCCTAAATCTTTAAATGCTACTTTAAATTCAGGAAAGTAACGATCCGTCCAGCGAATGATACGATTTTTCACTTTCGAAATGTCCTTTTTCAGATTCCACCGAATAGAGGAACCTTCTCTAAGCTCTGCTTCTATTCCTTCTATTTGACGAGGATCACTAAAGTATCCATTGGTTATTAGTTTAGCAATGACTCTCGCATCCTTCTTATCATTCTTCGTTTGTAAGTTATCATCCAACTCCTTGGAACGATTCACATGTAGAGGATTGACCATGACAAAACGAATATCATTTTGGGTAAGAAAAGCAGCTAAATTCATCCAATAGTGCCCAGTAGGCTCGAATCCAATCAATAAATCATCCTTTTGATGAATGGCCTTTAGATTTTGAAGCTTGAGATAAAATTGATGAAAACCATGATGAGACTGGTGGATAGAAAAAGAGGTACTTAACTCAACCCCTCGATCGTCCACCGCACATGCATAGTGTGTATTTTTAGCAATGTCAATTCCAATGATTAAAGTGGAAGTAGACACTTGATTTAAACGGTGATTACGGGTATTATTCATAATAGATTCTCCTTCTGACGCTGTGTTGATTGGTCTCAATATAAGCATCATAAAGGAGGATCTTTTTTTGTGCAATACCACAGAAACTAATCCCACAGGAATGCTCCTGTGGGATCTGCGAGACAGTCTGAGACCCTGCAGGCCTTAGGCCGAAGCGGCTCAGCGCGAGCCCCGCGGAAAGCGAACCCCTGCAGCGGAAATCAACTCTTATTTAAAAGATGCATATTTATAAACTAAGACAAACTCCTAATTACTGAATTAGGAGTTTGTCGACGGTCTGAACTATAACATAGTGTTAAGGTTCTTTTTCGTGTATTTTTCTCCTTTTGATCTTTTATGGGAAACATGCAATCAAAGTACAGAGACAAGCAATAGATTTACTTATTCAAAAAGCTTTTTATAAAGCTATTTGAAATGGGCATAATGGAAATTCGTAAGACTATATAAGCAAATGTAGATTACACCACTTTAATACACGCTTGGTATATCACTTTATGAAAAGTAGTTGACATGTACAAATAAAGTATTATATAATTATCTCGAATTCAAGATAATTGAAAGGAAGATTATCATGGATAATAAGGAAGTAAGTAAATATGAAGAAGATTTATCACTAAAGGTATTCGTTGTGTTGTCGAGAGCATTGCAATCGATAAAGAAACGAGTAGAAGAAGATATAAAATGTCTCGGGTTAAACCCTACAGAATTTTCTGTGCTGGAATTGATTTATAGCAAAGGGGATCAGCCAATTCAAAAGATTGGTGAAAAAGTTTTGATTGCAAGCAGCAGCATTACCTATGTTGTAGATAAATTAGAGAATAAAAAATTAATCAGAAGAAAACCTTGTCCAAAAGACCGCCGCATAACCTATGTGGTAATAACAGAAGAGGGAACCGAGCTTATGGACAAAGTCTTTCCAAAGCATAGAGCAGCTATGAACGAGATATGTGGCGGGTTAGACAATAAAGAAAAAGAAATACTGATTGAACAGCTCAAAAAATTAGGGCTTCATGCACAAGAGATGTGATTTTTTTTGAGGTTATATCTCGAATTAATAATATTTTAATTCGTAGTAATGAGCAAAATAGAGAATTTCTATAAATGATTTTTCTGCTTATAACAAATAGTAATTAAATAAAGCTTGCTAGAAAATTGGAATAGGAGTGAACGGGAATGACGAAGAGCACAAGTGGAATTCACCATATTACGGCAATCGTAGGCCACCCGCAAGAGAATGTTGACTTTTATGCAGGTGTATTAGGATTGCGTTTAGTGAAACAGACTGTCAATTTTGATGATCCAGGGACATATCATTTATATTTTGGAGATGAAGGCGGCAATCCAGGAACGATTATTACTTTCTTTCCATGGGCGGGAGCGCGTCAAGGAGTTATTGGAGACGGGCAAGTCGGCGTAACGTCTTATGTGGTGCCTAAAGGAGCTCTTTCATTTTGGGAAAAAAGGTTAGCAAAATTTAATATTTCTTTCACAAAAACAGAGCGTTTTGGAGAGGAATACTTAGCTTTTTCTGATCCTCATGGCTTACTGCTAGAAATAGTAGAAAGAGCAGAAGGGAAAAATAATAGCTGGCAGTTTGGTGAGGTGACACCTAAAAATGCTATTAAAGGATTTGGCGGTGCAACGCTTTTATCGAAACAACCTGCACAAACAGCAGAACTTTTAGAAAAAGTGATGGGTTTTAAAAAAGTTGGCGAAGAAGGAGAATATGTACGTTTCCGTTCCTTTAGCGATATTGGAAATGTCATCGATTTAAAATTAACTACAGGCAGAAGTGGAGAGATGGGTGTAGGGACTGTTCATCATATTGCTTTTAGAGCAGTGGATGATCTTGACCAATTAGACTGGCAAAAACATGTCTCGCAAAATGGATACCATGTAACAGCTGTTAAGGATCGAAATTATTTTAATGCCATCTATTTTAGAGAGCATGGTGAAATCCTCTTTGAAATTGCGACAGATCCTCCAGGATTTGCCATTGATGAATCTAAAGAAACACTAGGAGAGACATTAATGCTGCCAAGTCAATATGAACAATATAGAGAACAGCTTAATAGCAGATTAATACCAATTGATGTTAGAAATCTCGACTAATTTGTAAAGGATGATTTGATGCATTCCATTGATCCGAAAACCATTTCAGAAAGAGAGAATTATAAATTTCTAATTGGAAGCATAATTCCTAGACCTATTGCCTTTGTTACTAGCTTGTCGGAAGAGGGTGTCTTAAATGGGGCTCCTTTCAGCTACTTTAATATTGTATCATCTAATCCGCCAATGATATCGTTATCCATTCAGCGTTCCAATGGGAAACCAAAGGATACGGCAAGGAACATTTTAAACAAAAGGGAATTTGTCATTCATATTGTAGATGAACAAAATGTTGATAAAATCAATCAAACGGCAGCAAGTCTTGCGCCAAGTGAAAGTGAGATTGAATTAGCAGGATTAACACCGATAGATAGCAGCGCCATCTCTGTACCGGGGATAAAGGAAGCTAAGATTCGTATGGAATGTGTATTGGAACATTCATTAGAATTGGGAGGTACCGAGGCACTTCCTGGATGTGATTTTCTAATTGGAAGAGTGGTTCATTATCACATTGATTCTACCCTGTATGAAAATGGCAGAATTGATCCAAGAGGGTTAGCAGCTGTCAGCAGATTAGCGGGAAATGACTATGCAAAAATTGGTGACATGTTTACAAAAGTAAGACCACAATAGTTCCATGAAATGGAGAGGATAAGATGCAAAAAACAGCAGGAATTCATCATATTTCAGCAATGGTAAATGATGCACAAAGAAATATTGATTTTTATGCAGGTGTCCTTGGTCTACGATTGGTAAAAAAGACAATTAATTTTGATCGCCCAGAAGTATATCATCTCTATTTTGGGAATGAAACAGGGGAACCGGGAACAATTATTACCTTCTTTCCATGGGAAAAACAGCTGAAAGGTAGAATTGGCCAAGGGCAAGTTGGTGTAACGAGTTATGTTATTCCACAAGGTAGCAGTGCATTTTGGAAAAATCGTCTTCTTTCCTATGGTGTAGAAGTGGAAAGTGCTGCGAGATTTAACGAAAAATATTTGCAATTTGTCGATCCAGATGGTCTGCAAATCGAATTAGTGGAACGAAACGAAGGACCAACAAGTAATTGGCAGCTAGGTTCGATCCATCCCGCTGCTGCTATTAAAGGTTTTGGCGGAGCAACATTACTTTCAGCACAACCGAACAAAACAGCAGAGGTATTAGAACATATATTGGGTCTTAAATGTGTAGGAGAAGATGCAGGGTATCTCCGTTTCTTTGCAGATGCACAGATAGGAAATGTGATAGATATCAAATTGACCCCGTCTGTTCGTGGTCTCATGGGAGCAGGAACTGTCCACCATATTGCTTGGCGGGCAAAAGATGAGACAGAGCTTCAGCAATGGAGAACGCTGCTTCAAGAAAAAGGGTATTATCCAACGGAAGTGAAAGATCGAAACTATTTTAAAGCCTTATATTTTCATGAAGAAGGCGGCATTCTATTTGAAATAGCTACTGATGGACCTGGATTTGCGGTGGATGAGCCAACAGAACAGCTGGGAGAGAAGCTTATGCTTCCTGAGTGGTTAGAAGAAAAGCGTGATGAGTTAACAGCTGCTTTGCCTAAAGTAGAGGTTAGAATCTTAGAGGAGGAGAAGGGATGAAACATATTTTCAATAAGGGAAAAGATCCGAAAAAACCCACGTTATTGATGTTACACGGAACAGGCGGAACAGAGTTAGATTTATTGCCACTAGCGGGGATGATTGATGATGAAGCTTCAGTGCTAAGTGTCCGTGGGAATATTTTAGAGAACGGCATGCCGCGTTTCTTTAAGCGTTTAGCAGAAGGTGTATTTGATGAAGAAGATTTAATTTTTCGTACAAAGGAATTAAATGAATTTCTAGATGAAGCAGCCCAAAAATATGAATTTGATAGAGACAATATCGTGGCAATTGGCTACTCTAATGGTGCCAATATTGCTGCAAGCTTATTATTTCACTATCAGGATGCATTAAAAGCAGCTATTCTACATCATCCAATGGTTCCAAGAAGAGGAATCACGCTCCCTGACTTAACAGGAAAAGGAGTATTTATTACCGCAGGAACGAATGATCCAATTTGTTCAAAAGAAGAATCAAATGAACTACAATCAATGCTTGCTAATGCGAATGCGAATGTCGAAATGCATTGGGAAAACAGAGGCCATCAGCTAACAGCAGAGGAAGTAAAAGCAGCTTCTAAATGGTATTCGGCCTTAATGAATAACTAATCATTAAAAAGAGAAAAATCAATCATAAATTTCTACAATTGGGGAATAAGAAGAACAGCTAACATTGAAAAGACTATTTCAGTGGAGGTGATTCTTATAAGAGATCAATAAAAAAATAAAGCAGGTGTACTTATGGGATTTTTAAACAAATTATTTGGAAAATCAAAGGAGATGGAAAATATGTCAAATGTTAAAGTAGCAGTAATTTTTTATAGTATGGGTGGAACAAACTATCAACTAGCACAATGGGCAGCAGAAGGAGCAAAAGAAGCTGGCGCAGAAGTGAAAGTGGTAAAAGTACAAGAATTAGCGCCACAATCTGTTATTGACAGCAATGAAGCTTGGAAAGCAACAGTGGATGCAACAAAAGATGTACCAGTTGCATCATCGGAAGATATTGAATGGGCAGATGCGATTATTTTTAGTGTTCCAACACGTTTTGGTACAATGCCTTCTCAAATGAAGCAATTCATTGATTTACAAGGCGGTCTATGGGCAAACGGAAAAACAGTAAACAAAGTAGTTAGTGCCATGACTTCTGCGCAAAATCCACATGGTGGACAAGAAGCAACATTATTATCCTTATACACTTCTATGATGCATTGGGGCGCTATTATTGCTGCACCAGGATATACAGATCCAGTTCTTTTCGGTGCAGGTGGAAACCCTTATGGAACAAGTGTAACAGTAGGACAAGATGGAAAAATGATCGAAGACGTTCAAGGTGCAGTTAAACACCAAGCGAAACGTACTGTTACCGTTGCAGAGTGGGTTAAAAAAGGAAATCAATAATTTGTAAACATAGGAAAACCAGAAGTAGATAGCTTCTGGTTTTTTTGCATGCTGTTATTCCACAGAAGCTTCCGATGGCAGCGGTTGAGGTAATTCCTCTTTTTGAATGGAGCTTAAAATAACACCGATAATGACAATTGCTCCGCCAATAACCTGGGTCAATGTAACGATTTCCTTTAGAAGAAAAACGGAGAAGACTATCCCAAGTACAGGAACAAGATTCATTAAGGAAACGGAAGCACTTGCAGACAGTTTTTTTAATCCATAATTATATAAAATAAAGGCAGCAACGGAGCAGCCAATGCTTAAAAAGAGCAAAGAGGTTATGCTGATCACATTTGGCATTTTCCACGCTTCATCTTCCCAAAGTAAAAACGGTATAAAGCATAAAGTTCCTACAGTCATTTGATAGGATGTTATGGTCATTGCTGAATATTTCCTCGTTATATCTTTTGTAACAAAGTTGTAGCATGCCCAAACTATTCCAGCCCCTAGAAGAATAAGATTCCCCCAAAAGGATTGATTGCTTCCATCTACTTTAATTTGTGTCAAAATAGCAACACCTGTAATAGCCAGAAAGATTCCTAAAATCTTTTGTAAGGAAGGCTTGGAGCGATAAAGGAAAAATTCAAGCAGTGCAGTAATGGCAGGAAAGGACGCAACAATTAAGGCGGCATTAGAAGCAGAAGTCATTTGAACGCCTATATTCTCTAAGGTGAAATAAAGGGTAATTCCCAATAAACCACTTAAAAAAAGTCGTTTACGATCCTTGTTTCTGATTTTTTCTGTTGAATTTGTTATTTTGCGAATGATCCAGATAATAAGGGCTGCTATAAGTGTTCTTCCAGCTCCAAGCTGAATCGGCGCAAAGGTTTCGTAAGCTAATTTGGTTGTAATAAAAGAACCACTCCACAATATCACAGCACTAATACATGCTAAATAATAAATATGAATACCTTTTTCCATCATCAACACCACTTTTCAAAATAGTAGCTACAAAAGTAACTACTTAAAATAGTAGCAGAATGATTTGTGATAAAGCAATAGCTTTTGGTAAAATAATAGTTACTAAAGTAGCAACTATTCGGAGGGACTATGAAAGACAATACTTTGGAGACATTAAGAAATTTAAATTTTACGGAATATGAGGGAAAGGCTTATCTAGCTTTATTAGCGGAATCTCCCTTAACGGGCTACGCCGTTGCCAAAAATTCAGGAGTGCCGCGTTCCAAAATTTACGAAGTACTGGAAAGTCTTGTCAATCGTGGCGACATTTTTGTCAGCTATGGCAATACACCACAATACATTCCCGTACCAGCGAAAGAATTGATACGAAATCGCCGCTTAAAAGCAGAAGAGAATTTTGAACAGGCGGAAATGTTATTGGAAAAATTTGAGAATACAACAAGTGATCGCGAAAACATCTGGAACATCACTGGAAGTAAGGAGATATTGGTTAAAGTAAAAGAATGTATTGCTTCTGCTGAACAAAGGATACTGATGGAAATATGGGCAGAGGATTTCAAGGAACTAGAAATGGAATTAGAGCAGGCTGCAAATCGAGGCGTAACAATCACGATTATTGCATATGGAGAAATAGTATCAGATTTTGCTAATATATATCGCCATGATATGAGTCAAGAAATTACGGAGGAATACGGTGGTAGATGGCTAGTCTTTAGTGGAGATGATCAAGAGGTATTAGCTGGGATTATTTCCTTGGGAAAAGAAAGCCGTGCAGCTTGGACCATGCATGTTGGACTTGTAATGCCGATTACAGAAGTAATGATCCATGATTTATACTTAATGGAAATATTGGAGAAACATCGTGATATATTAGAAAACTCATTTGGGAAGAACCTTATTGATTTGCGGAGAAAATTTTCCATCTATCCTGACTTCAAAAAGCATTATGTGAAATAAATCAAATTGATATGCCAATTATATGGAAATGAAGGAAAGTAATGGAAGTGTTTTTAATAAGCTTTTTTTCAGCTGCCATTATATTTATTACCGTTTTTTATATAATAAAGGCATTAGTTGTCGCTTTTAAGAGTGATGAAATATCACTGCGAAAGTTTGTTATTTTTTCAAGTTTTTCCATTGGAATAAGTGTAAGCATTGTGTCCATATTACCCTTTGGCTATCAAAAGATATTTGATTATATTTAAAAGACAAAGTATTTTTTTTATAGAAGTGAAAGCGAGAGGACTCTGTGGGATGGCGAGAAAAACAGGCAGAGATTTAGCGCAAATCCTACGGAGTGAATCCCTCTATAGGGGAAAAGAACATCTTATTCAAAGAGAGTAGTAAAACAAAAATAAACGTCTATTTCTAAAAATTAGGGTGTATTTACAGTCGGAATGTTATTTTTTTAATTAACAAAGTTTAATATAGCTTTTTAAAAGGTAATTTTATATTGACATAAATTGAATATACCATTAAGATGATAAAAGTAATTCCGACTATATTAATAGGGAAAGGGTGTTTTGGAGTGACAACTTCAGTAAATGTTCAATCGGCTCAAAAGATAAAGAGTCAAAAAGAACAACCAAAAGGATTAAAGGCTCCACAGATGCCTTTAATTATTGGTGGACTCATTGTAGCAGCGATTCTACTAGTCTATTTATTAATGACACAAAAAAGTATGCAGCCGATATTATTAGTTTTAGGTCTCTTACTAGGATATACATTATTTCATGCTCGTTTTGGTTTTACATCCGCATTTCGCAGACTTGCTTCAGTAGGAAATGGGCAGGCGTTACGCGCTCATATGCTGATGTTAGCAGTGGCGGTAACGCTATTTGCTCCAATTTTAGCATACGGCGTTTCCTTTTTTGGAACAGGAGCTACTGGCTATGTATCACCGGTTGGTGTTAGTCTTGTCGTTGGTGCCTTTATGTTTGGGATTGGCATGCAGCTAGGGGGCGGATGTGCTTCTGGTACCTTGTATGCAGTAGGCGGCGGACGTTCTGTTGCATTTGTAACATTACTATTCTTCATTATCGGATCCACAATTGGTGCAGCTCATCTGTCGTTTTGGACAGAAGACTTACCATCTTTTGCACCAATTTCATTAGCGACATCAACTGGTCTTGGCTATGGTGGAGCTTGGATTGTATCCATTATTCTATTTGGTGTAATTGCATGGATTACATTAGTTGTGGAAAGAAAAAGAAAAGCGCCAAAAATGGCTCCTCTTCCAACAACAACTGGCTGGAAACGTATTTTCCGCGGTTCATGGCCATTATTCGCAGCAGCGATCGTGTTAGCTGTACTTAATGCTTTAACCTTAATGACACGCGGTACACCATGGGGAATCACCTCTGCCTTTGCTTTATGGGGTTCAAAAGTGGCACAATTTTTTGGTATGGATGTAGCAAGCTGGGGATTCTGGCAAGGGGCAAATGCTCAAGCTTTAGAAGCTTCTATTTTTGCAGATTCTACAACGATTCTAAACTTCGGTGTTATCCTTGGGGCCTTTTTGGCATCAGCAGCTGGCGGTCTCTTTAAATTTTCAAAAGTGACGCTTGGAAATGTGCTTGCTTCCATCATTGGCGGCTTACTAATGGGCTATGGCTCACGTCTAGCATTTGGATGTAACGTAGGTGCTTACTTTGGCGGGATTGCATCATTCAGTGTTCACGGTTATGTGTGGGGAATATTAGCATTAGCTGGGACATTTGTTGCCTTGTATCTTCGTCCATTATTTGGACTTTCTGTACCAAAGTCAAAAGATACATTTTGTTAAGAGAAAAAGCAGGTATCATTTAGATGATGCCTGTTTTTTTTGGTGTGCCCGGCATGGGTGCAATCTTTAGGGTGAAAGTCCCGAACTGCGAAGGCAGAAGTAGCAGTTAGCTTAACGCAAGGGTGTCCGTGGTGACGCGGAATCTGAAGGAAGCGGGCGGCAAACTTCCGGTCTGAGGGACACGAACTTCATAGAAGGCTAGGTATCATTGGATGAGTTTGCCAAACAAAACAAAGTCCTTTCTGCCGAAGGTGATACAAAGTAAATGAAGCAGATAGATGGAAGGAAAGATCGCACTCTTACCCGGGGAGGTCTGATGGATACGTGAAGTACTCTTCCTAACCTACTTAGCGATAAGTAGCTGAACCATCAGAAGTCAGCCGATGTCATAGTACAAATCGGTCTAGAACGATTTGGAAGGACGGAACAATTAAGAGAGAATAGCCCTTGGCTTTCAGTAGGTCATGAGGAACACAGAAAACATAGTACCTCACTTGAGGAAGGAAACGGTGAATTCCGTGGGGGATCTCTTGGAGGGTGGAGTGACCACTGGCATAAGAAGATAAGCTATTCACGGAAGGAAGAATAACGATGCTTTTAAATCAAATCCTGTCACGGGAAAATATGCTTCAAGCATTAAAACGAGTAGAACAGAATAAAGGAAGTCATGGAGTAGATAGGATGCCCGTACAAATCCTACGACAGCACATAGTCGAAAACTGGCATTCTATCAGAGAGGCTATTTTCAAGGGTACTTATGAGCCAATGCCTGTCCGAAGAGTCGAAATCCCGAAATCTGATGGAGGTGTTCGGCTACTAGGTATTCCAACCGTGAAAGATCGTTTGATTCAACAAGCCATTGCCCAAGTATTATCGAAGATATATGACCCGATGTTCTCCGAACATAGCTATGGCTTTCGACCAAACCGAAGCGCCCATGATGCGGTAAGGGAAGCAAAGGGTTATATAAAAGAAGGATATAGATGGGTTGTAGACATGGATTTAGAGAAGTTCTTTGATAAGGTCAACCATGATAGACTCATGAGTACACTTGCGAAAAGAATCAATGACAAACCACTAATAAAGTTAATCCGCAAATATTTACAGGCGGGCGTTATGATGGATGGAGTTATTTCAAGTACAGAAAAAGGAACGCCACAAGGCGGACCATTAAGTCCATTACTCTCTAACATAGTTCTGGATGAACTAGATAAAGAGCTAGAAAGTCGCGGGCATAAATTCGTTCGTTACGCGGATGACTGTAATGTTTACGTAAAATCGAAGCGGGCAGGAGAACGAACAAGGGCAAGCATTCAACGATTCATCGAAAAGAAACTTCGATTAAAAGTGAATGAGAAGAAGTCAGCAGTAGATCGACCATGGAAACGGAAGTTTCTAGGGTTTAGCTTCACGTCTTCTAAAGAACCAAAGATTCGTATTGCAAAAGAAAGCTTAAAACGAATGAAGATGAAAATACGAGAAATCACTTCCAGAAAGATGCCCTATTCTATGAGATGTCGGATGGAGAAATTAAACCAATATCTAATGGGTTGGTGTGGATATTTTGCATTAGCGGATACTAAATCACTGTTTATAAAATTAGATGGTTGGATACGAAGAAGACTTCGCATGTGCCAATGGAAAGACTGGAAGAAACCAAAGACAAGGATTCGCAACCTTATACATCTAGGTGTCCCAAAAGGGAAGGCTTATGAATGGGGAAATAGCCGGAAGGGCTATTGGCGCGTCTCGAACAGTCCTATATTAGATAAAACCCTCGATATCTCCTATTGGAATAATCAAGGGTTTAAAAGTCTACAAACTCGTTATAAATTCTTGCGTCATTTATCTTAATTGAACCGCCGTATACGGAACCGTACGTACGGTGGTGTGAGAGGTCGGGAGTTAATCACTCCCTCCTACTCGATTAAAAAAACTTAACTTTTCAAAAAAACATCTAAATAGAAGATAATAATCTATCGAAATTTGAGCAAGTCTTTCTCCTTTATGTCCAAGTCTCACTTATTTCGGGAAGGTGCGAATATTTTAGTATATAAGAGGATATCTTTTTTAAGTCCTAAAGTTGGCAGGAAAAGTATTTAATATATTGAATGTTCGCCTTTTTGGGTATTTTTTTCGTCTGTTTTCTTAAAAAAATGAAAAAAATGTAGAAAATACAAACAATCTTTTCTATACTAGTTGTAAAGATAGGATTCCTGATAAAAGCTTCTACCGTTTCATTAATCGCGAAGAGGAAATTTACTTTTTTCCTGAATATGGAAGATGAGATTTTAACAGGTACTAGTAATATAGAAAAAGGTTGGGAGGTGCAATTGTCCTGTTATAGGCATTTAATGACGGGATGTAAGTTGAGAACCTATCTCAAGAAAGTATTTAATTTATGAATAAGTAGATAAGCTAGATTAACAGAGATTTACAACCGTTTCATCATAGGTTAATAGAGAATTTCTACAATAAGGGAGAAAAGTTGATTTTTATTTGCTTTAAGTCAACGAAACTAATTAGGGGGTAATTGCTTAAATGAACAGGAAGAGGCATTTTGCATTTCTTTTTAGCATCATAACAACATTAGCACTATTAGTATCTGTTATTTCACCAGCTAGTACATACGCGGAAGAGAGTAATAATCATTTTAAGTTAACGATTATGCACATGAATGATACGCATGCTCGTGCCGATTTACTGCCAAATATGATCACTGCTATTAAAGAAGTGCGGGCAGAAGATCCTAATGCATTAGTATTTAATGCAGGAGATGTTTTTTCCGGCACACTCTATTTCAATGAATATCGTGGAAAAGCAGACCTAGCTCTATTAAACATGATGAATTTGGATGGGATGATCTTTGGTAATCACGAATTTGATTTAGGTTCTAATGAGAATGGTCATAAATCATTGGCAGAGTTTGTTAAGGGTGCAAAGTTTCCATTCCTTGCAGCTAATGTTGATTTTTCTGGCGATGATTTTATGAAAGATCTGCAAAAGAATGAATTCTCTGCATCACCAGAAGACGGAAAAATTTTCAATGGTATAGTGAAAGAAATTAACGGAGAAAAGGTTGGTATTTTCGGGTTGACAACAGAAGATACAGCAAACATCTCTAGTCCGGTAAATGTAAAATTTTTAGATTATATTAAAAAGGCAGAAAATGCAGTTAAGACTTTTGAAGATATGGGGATTAACAAAATTATTGCGGTGACTCATATTGGCTATGATAGTAACCCTGATTTCGGAAATGACTTACAATTAGCCAAGTATGTAGATGGAATTGATGTAATTGTTGGTGGACATTCACATACTCAATTAGATGAGCCAACCGTTATTAAAACAGATGAGAATGGTGTGGAGAAAGATCCAACTCTTATCGTTCAAGCATACCAATATGCACAATATTTGGGAAAACTAGCGGTTGAGTTTGATGAGAATGGTGTTGTTTCTGGGCATGAAGGACAGCTAATAAATGCTTCACAAAAAGAAGCAGATCCAGAAGCTGCTGCTATATTAGCTCCATATAAAGATAAAATAACACAGCTTTCTACTCAGGAATCAGGAGCAATTGCACTAAAGGCATTAGCAAACCCTCGTCTAGGTGAAGGAAGTACGGTAAGTGTACGTGCTAATGAAACAGAGTTAGGTAATCTTGTTACAGATGCCATGTTAGCAAAAGCAAAAGAGAAATATCCAAAAACAGTAATTGCCTTTCAAAATGGCGGTGGAATTCGAGCAGCAATTAATGAAGGTCCAATTACTATCGGAGAAATCATTGCAGTTCTTCCATTCGGAAACGATCCAGTGGTGTTAGAATTAACTGGTGCAGAAATCAAGCAAATTCTTGAGCAGAGTGTTAGTCAAGCTCCAGCGGAAAATGGAGGTTTCCTTCATATAGCTGGTATGAAGTATAGTTATGATAGCACTAAAGATTCAGGTTCCAGAGTTGTTTCTATGTATGTAAATATAAATGGGGAATTTCAAGAAATTCAACCAGACCAAAGATACCTTGTGACGACAAATAACTTTACTGCTAAAGGCGGTGATGGGTATCCAGTATTTGCTAATGCTTATGCAGAAGGTCGGGTACAGGACATTGGGGAAGTTGACTGGGAACAATTATGCTCTTATATGGTAGACGATTTACGTGGAGAGGTAAATCCTGTTCTTGAAGGCCGAATTGTCGATTTACGTGGAGCTGAGCCAGAAACCCCAGGAGACGAAGAAGAAATCCCAGGAGATAACGAAGAAACTCCTGGAGATAATGAAGAAACGCCAGGAGATAACGAAGAAACTCCTGGAGATAATGAAGAAACGCCAAGAGACAACGAAGAAACTCCTGGAGATAATGAAGAAACGCCAGGAGACAACGAAGAAACGCCAGGGGATAATGGAGAAACCCCGGGAGATAACGGAGAAACGCCAGGGGATAATGGAGAAACCCCGGGAGATAACGGAGAAACTCCAGGAGATAAAGGTGCAACACCAGGAACAAACAACAATGCAGATGGAAATGCTCTTCCAAATACAGCTACAAACATGTATACAATGATTGTAGCTGGGGCAATATTATTAGCTGCCGGAATTGGATTCCTGGTATTTAGAAAAGTTAAATATTCAAAGATTTAATAAAATTAATAGTTGAAAAGACCCTTTCGCAGTTGCGGAAGGGTTTTTTTTTGAGGAGAATTTTTAAAATAGATGATTGAATTATATTTAATGAAATTATGTCTATATTTTGGAATTAGTTTAATTTAACTCCTCTTTCAAAAATTCCGAAAAAAATTTCACAAAAGTGTAGACAAAACAAATAGATGTGTGTAAAATTATCTTTAATTAGAGATAATTTATTTCAAAGTATTTTTGATAGGAATATCTCTAATAAGTTTGCCTTAATATTCAATAAGATTGAGGGAAACTAATTTTTTTAATAAATATCTTGAATTCAAAGTAAATAATAAGAGGAAAATGGAGGAATTTTAAAATGGCAAAATGGACAGTAGATCAATCACATTCTAGTGTAGGATTTGAAGTAAAGCATATGATGGTTTCAAAAGTGAAGGGACAATTCGATTCTTACTCAGCAGACGTAGAAGCTGCAGATTTAGCAGATTTAACAACAGCTAGCATTGCATTTAAATTTGACGTAGCAAGCATTAACACACATAGTGAAGATCGCGATAATCACTTGAAATCAGCAGATTTCTTCGACACAGAAAAATACCCAACAATTGATTTTAAATCAACATCGATTACAAAAGATGGTGATGACTATAAAGTAACAGGTGATTTAACTATTAAGGGTGTTACAAAGCCAGTAACATTTGACGTAGAATACGGTGGAAAAGGCACAAACCCATGGGGCGTAGAAGTTTACGGTTTCGAAGGAGAAGCAAAAATTAACCGTGAAGACTTTGGACTTACTTGGAACGCGGTATTAGAATCAGGCGGCGTACTAGTAGGAAAAGATATCAAAATCAAAGTAGAATTAGAAGTAAACCCAGCATAAGGAAACAGAGGGAGGACGGTTCTTATGTATCCAATTGGATGCATTAGAACTGTCCTCTTTAGATAAAAAAGAAATGCACTTCTGTTTGGGAAGAAACTTACTTCTTTCTATATAAAGAGAATAATGGGCCTGCTGACATGGAGAGGATGAAAGCAAGAACCTGGTCATCAAGAGGAAAAATGGTGTTGATGAAGAGGATGAAAGCCAAAAAGCTGTCATCAAGAGGGAAAAGTGGTGTTCAGGGAGAGGCTGAAAGCCAAAAGTTCGTCAGGAAGAGGAAAAAGTGGTGTTCATGGAGAGGATGAAAGCCAAAAGTTCGTCAGGAAGAGGGAAAAATGGTGTTCATGAAGAGGATGAAAGCCGAAAAACCGTCATCCAGAGGAAAAAGTGGTATTCATGAAGAGGATGAAAGCCAAAAGTTCGTCAGGAAGAGGAAAAAGTGGTGTTCATGGAGAGGATGAAAGCCGAAAAACCGTCAGCAAGAGGGAAAAGTGGTGTTCATGGAGAGGATGAAAGCCAAAAGTTCGTCAGCAAGAGGGAAAATTGGTGTTCATAAACACCTGAATTCAAAAATTCACCGACCACTGTATTCCATCCAAACTTCATACATAGCCACACTCTAAAGATGGCAAGCTATAAATTAAATGAGCATACAAAAATCCTTATTTATAGTAACAACAAACAGAATAATTGCCATAAAACGCCATTCCCCTTAATATAGCAATCAAGACAAGTCATTTTGAAGCGGTAAGTTAGTTTTCCGAAAATACCTTATCTAGTTGGTCTAAATAAGAAAAAAGCATAAGGGACTTGTATAAAAAGGAGGAGCAAACTCAAATATGGACAATAAAAAGGAAGGTTCATCCAAAAAAAATGCACAATTTAATATTTTGCGAAATGATCCGACAAAAGGTGATGGCGGCTATGGTGTAGGATCTATCTCCTTAGAGAATGTAACGCCAATCATTATTGATCGAGAAAGCCAGGAAGTATTTATTGATATAGGTGCTATGCATGGCAGGAGTAAAGTGGAACAAAAAGTATTTTTTAAGAATGTGACAAAAGAAGAAGTACTAGATTTGGATCCGCATAAATATTGGGTTATTTGGATTGCGTTGGACAGAAACGAAGAGGGTGCTTATTATTCTGGTGCTGGTGCTTGCGAAATCTTGGTAGCAAAGAAAATGAAAGAAGGAAGTAGAAAACGTTTTGGCTACAAGGCGATGCCAGAGCATGTAAATAGCCTTGATAAAGCTATCAAACGAAGATTTGCGTTAGACAATATGGATTACGATTCCAAGCAGTCGTTAAAAAAGTTCCTTGTTGATTTTAACAATGATTATTGGGAGAGATCGCCTGAGGAATTAAAGAATAGTTTAAATAATGCTGAATAGAAGAAAGGTGAAGAAATTGAAAAAATACGGATTAGATCCAAGCAAAGGATTAGAGTTTGGAATCTATACATTAGGGGATCATTTACCAAACCCACTAACAGGGGAACGAATTTCTGCAGAAGAACGTGTACATGAGATTATCGAATACGCAAAATTAGCAGATCAAGCAGGACTTGATTTCTTTAGTGTTGGAGAGAGTCATCAAGAATATTTTGTTACACAAGCGCATTCAGTTGTGTTATCAGCTATTGCACAAGCTACGAAAAATATTAAAATCGCTAGCTCTTCTACTATTATAAGTACATCAGATCCGGTCCGGGTATATGAGGATTTTGCAACAATTGATTTAATTTCTAAAGGCCGTGCTGAAATTATTGCTGGGCGTGCTTCAAGAGTCGGTTTATTTGAATTGTTAGGTTACGATCTTCGTAATTATGAAGAATTGTTTGAAGAGAAATTTGAGTTATTAATGAAAATTAATGAAGAGGAAGTAGTGAACTGGAATGGAGAATTCCGTGCCCCGTTAAGAAATGCCAGAGTGTTACCACGGCCTAAAAATAGTTTTATTCCGATTTGGCGTGCTGTTGGAGGGACACCAGCAAGTGCAATCAGAGCTGGAATGGCAGGAGCTCCAATGTTTATGGCACATTTAGGCGGTCCAGCATCTGTATTCAAACGAACAGTAGATGCTTATCGTGAAGCAGCTCGGAACAGCGGATTTGATCCAGCTGAATTACCAGTGGCTACAGCAGGCTTCTTCTATGCAGCAGAATCATCTCAGCAAGCTTTAAAAGATATGTACCCACATATTAATGAAGGTATGAAAAAAACAAATGGTGCTGGCTTCCCAAAACAGCATTTTGCTCAAGGGGTAGATCCGCATAACATTATGAATATCGGAAGTCCACAGCAAATCATAGAAAAAATTCTTTATCAACATGAAATGTTTAATCATCAACGCTATATTGCCCAAATTGATTTTGGTGGTATGCCATTTAAAAATGTTATGAAAAATGTGGAGATCATTGGGACGGAAATTTTGCCGGCTATTAGAAAATACACAAAAAAATCGGAGGCATAAGATTATGAAAATTGTTGGATTATCCGGATCAAAGGTCGGATCTAAAACGAGAACAGCGATGGATTACACAATGAAAGCTATTGCGGATAATTATCCCGATATTGAGATAACGTTACTCGATTTGGCGGATTATGATATCCAATTTAGTGATGGGAGAAACTATTTAGAATATGAAGGGGACACAGGGCTTGTCACCAAGACATTGATGGAAGCAGATGCGATTATTATAGGCACACCAGTTTTCCAAGCATCTATACCTGCTACGTTGAAAAACATTTTTGATTTATTGCCGCAAAATGCGTTTCGCGATAAAGTAGTTAGTATAATTGTAACGGCAGGTTCTTCTAAACATTATTTAATTGCAGAACAGCAGTTAAAACCGATTTTGGCTTATATGAAAGCGCAGATTGTTCAAACATATGTATTTATTGAGGAAAAAGATTTTCAGCGCAAAGAAATTATAGATGATGATGTGTTATTCCGCATTGAGCGATTAGTGGAAGATACAATAGTATTAACAGAGACATATACGGAAATACGAGCGAAAAAGGAAGCCCAATACGATTTTTAATAAGTGAAAATGTTTGTGAGATATTTTTTATATATTTTAGTCTAATTAGTATTTATAATTGAGGAAGAAGAAATGAAGGAATTAGAAGGAATCGTTGTCATTCAACGAGATATCGGTTCAGATGTATTAGTTATTAATAATATCCCTGTATCGCAGTATTATAGAGGCTACAATGGGAAAGAAATCATTCTTACTATTGTTTGTGCAAAGGGGAAAACTTATACATATGAAGGAACAGCTGATATTTTTTACTTTGAAGGCAAGCAGCATTACTACAGAGGAACGAAATATGTAGATGATTTTTTTATCGATGATATCGATATTAGAGAGTTATTAGAGCAGCATGAAAATGAATCTGTCAAAATAATCATTTCTAGTTGAAATCTAAAAAAGCTAGTACTTTTCGGCTGAAGAGTACTAGCTTTTCTGTTATTAAGAAGGAAAATTCTTTTGATAAGAAAAAGAAAAGTTTGGCTGAAAAGAGGACAGGTTTGGCTGATAAAAAGGAAGTTTGGCTGATTCCCACCCAAGTTTGGCTGATAAAATGAGAGTTTGGCTGATTCCCGCCCAAGTTTGGCTGATAAAAGAAAAATTCAGCTGAAAAGAAACCGAATTTGGCTGATAAAAGAAAATCTTTTCTCAAAAAGCAGAGATGATTGGCTAATTTAATCAGCAATCATAAATAAAGAAATAAAAAAATTTATTTTGTAAGCAAATTGTAGCAAAGGCGATGCATATGCTATGATTAATTGGAATATAAATGAAGCGGAGGTTTTCCTTGTGACAGCATCAATGAGACTAAGATTCCCACATTTCATCGTTAACTAAATACGTTTGGATAGTCTTCTTTTGAGAAGAAGTGGGATTGGTCTGTCTGTTTATTGGAAACCTAATAATGGTTAATAAAGAGGGGAGATACCAAGTCTTCGCTCTTTTTTCTGCTCTAATAGATAGACTTATTCACATGACAAAAAATTAGAATGTGAGGTTTATAAATGAGTACAGTTAATAATAAAGAAAATTGGTATCGGAATATTGTATTATTTCTTAGCAGCCAGACGATATCTTTGTTTGGATCATCACTTGTGCAATATGCTATTATGTGGCATATAACGTTAACCACTGAATCCGGTTTAATGATGACATTATATATCCTTTGTGGATTTCTTCCCACGTTTCTTTTGTCGCCAGTGGCTGGAGTATGGGCCGATCGCTATAACCGGAAACTCTTGATTATGATATCTGATGGATTAATTGCATTTGCGACATTAATATTGGCGCTGCTCTTTTTAATGGGATATGATTCCATTTGGCTGCTCTTTGTGATGGCAGCAGTTCGAGCGTTTGGAACAGGTGTTCAAACGCCATCTGTTGGGGCGATTTTGCCACAAATAGTGCCAAAAGATAAGCTGACAAAAGTGAATGGTGTTAATGGAAGTATTCAGGCAGTAATAATGTTTATATCTCCGATGGTTAGTGCTGCTTTATTGACGATGGCATCCATCGAAGCGATTTTTTTCATTGATGTTATAACGGCAGCTATTGCTATTTTTACCTTGCTTGCCTTTTTAAAGATTCCTGCACATCAAAAGGCATCGCTAGAACAATCGACAAGTTATTTTAGTGATTTTAAAGAAGGACTGAAGTATGTCCATAATCATGCCTTTTTGAAAAAATTCTTTATTTATTTTTCCATCTTTTTTGTGCTGATGGCACCAGCAGCATTCTTAACTCCTTTGCAGGTTACTCGCAGCTTTGGAGATGATGTCTGGCGGCTAACGGCCATTGAAATAGCTTTTTCCATTGGAATGATGGTAGGCGGAGGAGTCATTGCCGCATGGGGTGGATTTGAGAATAAAGTGAAAACAATGACCCTAGCAAGCATTATTATGGGAGTTTGCACTTTTGCACTCGGGATGATTCCATTCTTTTGGATCTATTTAATATTTATGGCGCTATTCGGAGTGGCAATGCCCATTTTTAATACACCAACCACCGTCTTATTGCAGGAAAAAATAGAAGAAGGATTTTTAGGAAGAGTTTTCGGTGTCATGGGGATGATTTCTACCTCTATGATGCCAATTGGCATGTTAATATTTGGACCGCTTGCCGATTTTATTAAAGTCGAATGGTTATTATTAGGAACAGGAATTTTTATTATGATCCTGTCGATTTTCTTAGGAAAAGACAAAGCATTAATCGAAGCTGGAAAACCTTCTATTGAAAGAGTTTGATTCAACTGTTAGGCTTAGTGAGCGCATAGTATGTTTGCGCAGCTAAGTCTTTTTTTCTTTTAAAAGCTGGGAGAATTTAAAAGTTCTCTTACGAGGAATGAAATTCGACACTGTTTCTTGTATAATGGATAAATGTATCGGGAAATGCAACGTTCAAAAACGAAACGCTTAATTGATATTTAAGCGTCAACGAGGGATAGGGATGAAAAGAAGAAGGAAAACTACAACAAATACAATTATTGTCTTAATATTAGTTATATATTTTGGCTATTTATTTGCTTCTACTACAATTAAGCAAAATAAAGAACAAAGATTGTTGAAATATTTACCAGAAATCGCCACTCAACTGGAAAAAAATGAATTAAATGCAGAAGAGCTGGCACCTGTTTTACTTGCTATCATGGATCAAGAAAGTCGCGGAAAAGGAAATGATCCCATGCAGTCCTCTGAATCAGCAGGGCTGAAAAGAAATGCAATTGAAGATCCATCCGAGAGCATTAAGCAAGGAGTATTTCATTTTGCAGAAGTGTACAAGTATGGGCAAAAGCAAGGAGTAGATATAGAAGCAATCATCCAAAGCTATAATATGGGACCTGGTTATATTGATTTCATTGTCAGCAATAATCAAGTCGAACATAGTGAAGAATCAGCCAAAACATACTCAGAATATATGGTCGAACGGTCACCAGACATTTATACATGTAATAATGACAAATTAAATTTTAGATATCCCTATTGCTATGGAGACTTTACCTATGCAGATAAAGTGACATCCAAGGTAGAGGAGATGAGTAATATAATTGAAAAATATGCTCGGAAATTATAGGAGGAATAAAGAAAAATGAAGCTTTACCATTCTGTACTTGAATTAATTGGCAATACACCGACTGTACGATTGAATAAAATACCTAATACTACTGGAGCAGAGGTTTTTATCAAATTAGAATCTTTTAATCCAGGGGGAAGTGTGAAAGATCGTGCGGCTTTAAATATGATTGAGCGTGCCGAAAAAGAGGGAAAGCTTATCCCGGGAAGAAGCACCATTATTGAACCGACCTCAGGTAATACAGGGATAGGAATTGCCATGGTTGCTGCCGTAAAGGGATACCGTTGTATCATTACAATGCCAGATAATGCAACAAAAGAACGTGTCCAAATATTAAAGGCATATGGAGCAGAGGTATATTTAACCCCAGGTAACAGACGAATGCAAGGGGCAATTGATGAAGCCAATCGTTTAGCTATAGATATTGCTGACAGCTTTATTCCCATGCAATTTGAAAATGCAGCAAATGCTGATGCCCATCGAGGTACTACTGCTGTTGAAATTTTTGAAGCGTTTGAAGGAAAGCTAGATGCACTTGTTTTGACAGCTGGCACAGGTGGAACAGTTACTGGTGTTGGAGAAGAATTAAAGAAAATGATTACAGACATAAAAATATATGTAGTAGAGCCATTTGGTTCTCCAGTATTATCAGGAGGTAAACCAGGCCCTCATAAAATTCCAGGAACAGGCCCAGGATTTATACCGAAAATCTTGAACAGAGACATTTTTGATGAAGTCTTATTAATAAAAGATCATGATGCAGAAGTCATGGCAAGACGTCTTGCAGCGGAAGAAGGAATCTTTGTAGGGGCATCGGGTGCATCTAGCGCACATTTTGCTGTGCAAATAGCAAGTGAACTGCCATCAACTGCTAAAGTGTTATGTATCGCACCTGATACAGGAGAACGTTATTTATCTTCAGATTTATTTTCATAAAAGAATGGAAACATTGGAATAAGCTGTTCCTATTGGGGAGAAAATATTCCAACTAATACTTCTTAGCTGACCAGATCATTTGTGATTTGGTCTTTTCTTTTTCTCCAATTGGCATAATAATGTTGCGATTTTATAGTACATCTTTAACTCTGTTTTAAATCAAGTGTATAATAATACGTATATGTAAATTTTTATACATAGATTAAAGGAGATGGAGTTAATGAAATTGATTTGTGAGTCCGGCCAATTAACAGATTACTTATCTGAACAAAAGGAAGTGGATTATTCTAATCCAATCATTAAAGAGAAAAGAGAGGACCTATTTAATTCAACTCAAACAGAAATTGAAAAAACCAAAGCAGCCTTTGAATTCGTCCGTGATGAAATAGGTCACTCCTGGGATATTCAAGGGAAACGTGTGACTTGTAAGGCATCCGATGTTTTGAAGTACAAAGAAGGAATTTGTTATGCAAAAGCAAATTTATTAGCAGCTTTATTACGTTCTCAGCATATTCCAACAGGCTTCTGTTATCAGCGATTGATGTTGTTTGACTCTCCAGAAAAAGGATATTGTCTACATGCTTTAAATGCCGTTTATTTAAAATCTCTAAATAAATGGATACGATTAGATGCTCGTGGAAACAAAGCTGGCATTGATGCACAATTTTCCTTAGAGGAAGAAAAGTTAGCTTTTACAATTAACGAAAAAATGGATGAAAAGGACTATCCCGTTATTTATGTTCATCCAAATCCCAAAACAATAAATGTGCTAAAGGGCCATAATGATGCATTAGAAATGTACAAACATCATTTGCCTGATAGCATTTAGTACAGGTGTTTAATGGTTTACAAGGAGATGAGAAAGAGGAATATGGATTGCTGTGGGGAGATGGGGTATCATGCAACATTCAAGTGTGATATTCATGAAAATCCCTATGACTGTCCAGATAAATTAATTTTATTCGATGAAAAGGATCATGACTACGGATTGATTATACATGATGGAGGTACTTCAAGTATTGAAATTGAATTTTGTCCGTGGTGTGGGTCAAAATTAGCATAGTTTGTGCAGAATTACCGGAGCACAGAATACGTATTGGCCAAATATCGGTTGAGAATTAGGACAGCTAAAAATTGCATAAGGTGAAACTTTTTATTCCATATAAGCGTACCATTTATTAACTAATTATTAATTATTAGGGAGGTAAAGCATTGGGAATTTTACTCGACTTATTAAATCTTGCAGTTTATATACCTTTTCTAAAGGTTGATGAAGAAGAGGTATGCAGAAATGTAAAACATCTAAAAAAACATCAATGGTTCCGAAATTACCTTAATGATGAAGAGTGTAGAGGGCTAATTATTCACGATAAGGATGTCCGACAATGTATTGGGAAATTCAATAGTAGTAAACTCTATAAGCATTCTTATCAAAAAAAGTGTCAAGAAAAATTACATAAAGTTCTTCTGCAAAATGGAAATTTTGCCTAAAGCAGTTGCCGGAAAAAAGGCTGTCAAGAGAGTTTTGGCAGCCTCCTTTTTTTCAAAGTGATAAATATTCCTTTTCATATACATATTGCACTTGCAGTAAAACTTGGGCTGCGTGCTGTTTAAATTTGAATTCCACTGGCTTTCCTTTTCTAAAATATAGCCCAGCTTCATGCGGAGATTTTTCTAATCCAGCAAACAACCGACCTGCCCCCACACTAGGATGTGGACCAAATAAATGGATGAATGGTTGTATAATTAGTGGCAGCTCGCCATTTCTCCCTTTGCGCATTGTATTGTTATTGCCTGGATCTATACTGATAATTGTCACACCCTCTCGCTTTAATTCTTGTGCAAAAGCATGTGTCCACAAAGTAATTGCCAACTTCGTCGATGCATAGGGACCAATCAATTTCTGAAATTTAGGCGGGTTTGCCAATTCCTCTGGTACGAAAGATTTTTTAAATTTAAATGCATCTGAACTAGTTTGTATAACAATAACAGGTTTTCCTTTTTTTAAAAGATCAAGTAGTTCCATCGTAATGATAAAGGGAACCACAGTCTGAATTTCGTAATGCAGTTCACGTCCTTGTGGGGAAAAGACGAGCTTCGAGAAACTGCCTCCTGCATTATTGAAGAGAGCATCAAGCTTTGTTTCTTTCTCTTTTATTAACTTCAAAGCAGACTTTAATTGCCTAAAATCAGCTATATCAGCATGATAAACTCGGATTTCTCCTGCACGGATTTTTTGCTGCAGCATTTGCTCTTCTTTTGGAAATTCAGAGCGAATTAAAGCTGCAACTGCCCACCCATTCTCGATTAATTTCTTAGTCAGCTCAAGACCTATTCCGCTGTTCGCCCCCGTAACAAGAGCTGTTTTTCTTTCTGCTATAATCATTTTATTACCTCCTATTGGTGATGAAGGAAGTATAGAATATGGAGTTAACTCCATGTCAATAAAAAGAATTCTCCTTGACCTGGAGTTAACTCCATATCTTATAATGACTTTATAAGAAGGAGGACGAACGAATGTATACCATTAAACAGGTAAGTACTCTTACTAGACTAAGTATTGATACAATCAGATATTATGAAAAAATTGGTTTGCTTCCAAACATTAAACGGCTGCCGAATAAGCATCGAGTCTTTACGCAAGCTGATATGGATAGGCTTCAAATGATCACTTGTATGAAAAAGGCAAATCTTAGTTTAGAAGAAGTGAAATTATATCTTGGTATTGCGGAAACAAGTAAGATGACCCCTGAAATGATAGCAGGTATGCTTCAGCAAAAGGAAAAAGTAAAAAATCAGATGGCCCAATTACAGACCGTTTTGGATTTTATCGATGAAAAGTTAGCAGAAGGAACATGGTTAAAAAGAAAAGTATAAAAACGAATGTCATTCTTTTAAGGATATTTCTTAAATCAAACAGATTTTGATTTTATCACAACTAAAGTGGAAGGTAAGTGACATTAGTAATAGGAAATTTAAAATAACTATGCCCTTGTAATGATATTTCAATCAATATCATTACAAGGTACATTATTTATTTTGAAATTGTAACTTACTTAATCAGAGTGTGCGACAGCCTTGACTTCAATCAACTGCTCCGGAAACGCCAGGTAAGTTACACCGATGAGGCTGCCGGCTGGTCTGTGTTTTTCCAGGTATTCTTTGAACAGACTGATGACTGGCTCAGTGTGCTCCTGCGGATTTGTTAGAAAGATTTCCACATAAGCGAGGTTGGACTTCGTAATACCAAATTCATTCAAAACTCGATCAAGGTTTTCTAATGTTTGGCGAGTTTGTGCCTCAATATTATCCTTGCCAACGAACATACCATCCTTATCGTGCGAAAATTGACCTGAAATGTAGATAGTACCGTTGACACTATATCCTTGGGTAATACCGTGGTCCCATAGGTTGTGATTGTAGGTTTTAATAGTAGTCATTTTTTTTCTCTCCTTTATCTCGAATTAAGGAAAGTATAAAATGAATATAAAGAAAAAAATAGTACGCACTATTTAGATAGCTACTATCAGAAAGGAAAGTGTCAATATGAGTATGGCTGATTATAAAGAAAAGGGTAATATCCAAGAGACACCTTTTGGATATACACTGTCAGTTGTTGGAGGTAAATGGAAAATGCTAATTCTGTATCTCCTTTCAGAAAGTCAACCTGTTCGCTTTAATGATATGAAAAGAAGAATAGGAACAATTACCTTTAAAACATTAAGTTCGCAGCTTAAAGATTTAGAAGCAGATGGGATGATTATACGAAAGGAATATCCTCAAATTCCTCCTAAAGTGGAATACAGTCTAACACATAAAGCAGAATCGATCCTGCCTATTTTAGAACAGTTATGTGAATGGGGAGAAAAAAACCGCAATATTTAACTTCTTTTGGCAGGATAATCAGAACTCATTTGAATCAGAATGAGCTAACTTTAGTCTCTTGTATTAGAAAACAGAAAACAGTTACCTAACTGGTAGCTGTTTTCATTAGTGTGCGGGCATGTTCACTAGCAGGCGGTGAAAGTTCTTATTATTCGTACTCTATAGAAATATGGTGTTCATTCGATGGATGAAAGCTAGATTTCGCCTTACTCCAGTAAAAATTGCGTTCATTCTAAGGATAAAGTCCCTTTTCACTTTACTCCAGTTTGTGTAGCCGAGCTGGATTTCCGCCACTACTTTCATCATAGTCTTGATTATTTAGGCTGAAATAAACTATTAGCAAGCTAGAAGATACAGTATTTGAGCTGGAATTTCCCCTTAAAAAAAGGAGTGTTCCCATTTAAAGTGGAAGCACTCCCATGTAGTAACCAATAATATTAAAAAGTAAACACCAAAGAAAAGAACCGATTGCGGCAAATAACATATATTTTGATAGATTCATACCAGAAATGCCTGAAAAGTAAGACGTTAATCTTCTGACACCTGGGATGAAATTAGCAATGACTATTGTCCAAGGGCCATATTTATCAAACCAATTTTCCACGCGTTCTAATTTGCTAGGGGTGAGCTTGATCCATTTTCCGTGGGTAAGCAGAAAGGGTTTGCCAATTTTCTTGCCTAATGTGTAATTGATAACCATGGCACTAAGGGCACCAATAAAGCAAATGATATCTGCAGCTAGAAAATTCATTATGGAAATGGAAGAAAGATAGCCTACAAAGGTTAGCAATGCTTCATCGGGAACAGGAATGCCTAAACCGCTTAATGCAAAAAGCACAAAAATGGCAATGTAGCCGAATTGGGAAATGAAATGTATGGATGTACTCATCTATATTACTCCGTTCTTTATTTCTCGTTAACTAGCTAAATAATGACTGTAAAAGATTTATTTATCTTTTGAAAGAAATCCACAGTATATAGTAGTTAAGTAAAATGTGCCTATTCCATGACAAAATAGTCAAGAAATAATGCGACTTTCCTATCATACAGCGAAATAAAGAAAAATGGGAGTGAGAAGTTCTAAGAAGTTAATTTTAAGATCATTTTATGAAGAGTTGTTAACGATGTAAATAATAATAAAGCAAACAAGAATCAATGATCGTGTCCAGATTACTTTTTGGCTGAGTCCCGCTCTTTTTTCTAGGAAAAAGATATAACCGTTTATGAGAGCAAACCCTAGAATAAGAGTAGGTACAGAAAAGGAGTGCTCGGAGGACAAGAGGGCATTGGCAATAACCAGAGAGATAATCAGCATGCCGATGGAACCCCAGACTAGTTCGATATACAGACTTCTTTTATTCTCCATAATTTTGACACCTCCTTATGAAAAAGTCACCATTATTTACATTATTAAGCATATCATAAGTATGTTGGTACAAAGAAAGAAATTACACTCGAATGATTTGACTTTGAGTCATATTTGCATTACTTTAATGACAAATAGAAAAGTAGTCACTGGGAAAATGAAGCATGCTAGAAAAATATAAGGAGGTTTTTTGAGGATGAGAACAACAATTGAAAAAGCACTTTCCTTAGGTTTAGGTTTAGCGATTGCAGGTAAAGAACAAGTAGAAAAAACAGTTGAAGAATTAGTGAAAAAAGGAGAGGTAAGCAAAAATGAATCAAAAGATTTAATCAATCATTTGATTCAAAAGGGAGAGGAAATGAAAGGTCAGCTTGAAGCAGTAGCAAAAGAAAAGGTAAATGCTGCTTATGGAGAATTAAAGCTGGCTACTTTAGAGGATGTAAAGAAATTAGAAAAAAGAATAGAGGCATTAGAAAGAAAAAATCTCGACGAATAAAGTAGGTTTGTAAATGGGTGTAAGTAAACGTATTAGACAGATGAAAAGATATCGCAAAATAACGTCTATTCTCGCTCGTAACGGAATAGGCTTTTTTTCCAATAAGATCGGATTGGAGGAGAAGTTTTTCTTTCATAAAGAACATCCTCCTAAAAGCACTGGAAGACGTATCCGCTTAATACTCGAAGAACTTGGAACTACTTTTATTAAACTTGGGCAGATTGCCAGTACCCGTCCTGACATAATTCCGCCAGAAATAATTAATGAATTAAAAGAACTGCAAGACCAAGTACCTCCCTTTACATATGGAGAAGCCGTTCAGATTTTAGAAGAAGAATTAGGTGATTCTGTCGATCATCTGTTCAAACATTTTTCTGAAACTCCATTGGCGGCAGCATCCATTGGGCAAGTGCATAAAGCAATCCTTAAAGACGGGACGCAGGTTGCTGTCAAAATACAACGTCCTAATATTCATGCTATCATCGAAACAGACTTAGAAATTATCGCCGATTTGGCCCGAATCGCGGAGAATACATGGGGTTGGGCAAAGCAGTATGGCCTTCGCGAAATTGTTGATGAACTTGCAAAAGGTCTGCTGATTGAATTAGACTATGGAATCGAAGCCAGAAATATGGAGCGTTTTCTAGAGCAGAATAAATCGATAGGATATGTTGTCATCCCGTCAGTTTACTGGGATTATTCCACAAAAAAGGTATTGACGATGGATTATATAGAGGGAATAAAGCTATCTGACCATAAGCGATTAGATGAAGCTGGAATTGATCGCGAACTGCTTGCAGAAAGATTAGCCTATACGATTTTCTATCAAATTCTAGAGGTTGGTCATTTTCATGCCGATCCTCATCCGGGAAATGTACTTGCCCTACAGGATGGGCGCATCGTTTTATTAGATTTTGGGATGGTAGGCCAGCTTTCTTCTTATACGAAAAAGAGTTTTGCTTCCTTCGTTGTGGCTCTTCGTAATAAAAGCACGAAAGGAATCATTCGCGCGATTTCTGATTTAGGCATGATTCCCGAAAATGTTGATATAAAAAAATTAACAGCTGATGTGGAAGAGTTACGCGATAAATATTATAATATTCCGCTGAAAGACGTAAGTGTGGGTGAAGCAATTAATGATTTATTTATCATTGCCTTCCGTCATAACATAAGAATTCCTTCCGAATTAACCCTTTTAGGAAAGGCGCTTATGACGATGGAGGGAGTTGTTGTAGCACTTGATCCTACTTTTAGTGTATTTGATGTGGCGGAGCCATTTGGAAGAAAGCTATTTCTTGATAAGCTCAAGCCGTGGAAAATAGTGAAAAATATAGTAGAGGAAATACCAGAATACTTTGCTTCATTAAAAGATATTCCGATTACCGCCAAACAGTTAATGGGAATTCTTCGTAAGGGAAAAGTGCAGGTGGAATTTACCTCCCCACAGTTAGATTTATTAATCAAAAAAATTGATCGATTCAGTAATCAAATCGCGTTTAGTATTGTGCTGCTGGCATTGAGTATCGTGATGGTCGGTCTCATTATTGGCGTTGCACTTAGCGGAGTACAAACCGTTCTCTGGAAATTTCCAATCATTGAAATTGGCTTTTCAATCGCCATGTTGATGGTTGCTTGGCTTATTTACTCGATTTTTCGGTCAGGCAGGTTTTAGAATAAGGAGAATGAAAAGTGTCAAAAACTCTCTATTCGAGTTTTTGACACTTTTTTTGGTCACGCCTTTGTATGGTCTTTTCGTAAACATTGTTGCTTTTTTAGATATTAAGGGTTAAATGTGTTTAAAAAACTTATGGAATATTATCCCTTCCCGCTTTGTTGTGTTAGAATAAGAATGTATGTTCGATTGTGAAAAAGGGGGATAACTTTAAGATGTTAAAGAATAGAGAAGATATAATAAAGCTAATCCAAAGCGATGAAAAAATGATGGAGATTATAAAGGTTGCGAGTTCATTGAATTTGCCTGATTGGTGGATATGTGCTGGATTTGTACGTTCAAAAATCTGGGACACATTGCACGGGTTTAAGGAAAGAACTGAGACTCCAGACGTAGATGTTATTTATTTTGATAACGCAAAAATTGATGAGAATTTTGAAAAGAAATTAGAGAATAAGTTGAAAAGTATAATGCCTAATATACCTTGGTCTGTTAAAAATGAAGCAAGAATGCACGTCATTAATAATCTTCCTCCTTATTCTTCTTCGGAAGATGCTATTTCAAAGTTTCCAGAAACTGCAACTGCTCTCGGAGTAAAGATAGACAAGGATAATAAACTGGTTCTTACTTCTCCTTGTGGAACTGATGATGTCATTAATTTAGAACTGAAACCGACTCCCTATTTTATTGAAATAAAAGAACTTGCTGCAATTTACGAGGAGCGAATTATAAAAAAGAATTGGAAGGCTATTTGGCATAAAATTAAAGTCCAACACATATTAAAAAACTAATTAGGAAATATGCCGTTTCATTTTATAGAATGGCTTTTTTATACCTAAGGTGGTGGATACCTTTTTTAACATATCCTTCTTTCCTAAGATTAATAGGCTCGTGTTTCAATGTCTTTATCAGAGCGAATTTCTTATAGGTTGTAGTATCAGCGCATAGCAAAGAAGCTGGTTCACTATCATTCCCTATAACCGCATCTATTTCTTCCGCTCGCACTCGGCCTTGATTATAACCTGCAACTACGGTTCTGAACTACCACAACAGCAATTTTAAGGTTACTAGTCTGTCTCTTCCCCCACATTTCTTTGTTTTTCTGTCTAAGGCTTACATCCTTTTAAAGACTCGTTAAAAAGGGTTCATCACTTTCCAGCATTCCTTTCAAAATTTGAAATCTTTGGGGTGTGTAGCTATATCAAGTGAATTAGTATATTTTTCCAATTTTACCCTAACCGTCACCGTCAAATCTAGTCTTTTATCGGCAGTTACGCCTAAAATTAACCGCACTTCGAATCTATTCCTGCAGTAAATAACGGAAATATTTGGATGTTTGTAGCTTCTTCTTGAAATGGTATAGATAAACAATCAACTAAAACAGGAGGAGTTTGCTGATGAAGGCTGTTACATTTCAAGGAACGAAAGATGTACAAGTAAAGGAAGTGGAAAATGCGAAGCTTAAAAAAAAGGATGATATCGTCGTTCGCATTACCTCCACGGCTATTTGTGGATCTGATTTACATATTTATCAGGGGGCATTGCCGGCTGAAAAAGACTATGTCATAGGACATGAACCTATGGGAATTGTGGAAGAAGTAGGGCCTGAAGTAACAAGAGTAAAAAAAGGAGATCGTGTTGTACTACCATTTAACATTGCTTGCGGACATTGTTACTATTGCGAGCATGATATGGAAAGCCAATGTGATAATGCTAATTCCAATAAGGACATTGCAGATACGGGAGCATATTTTGGCTTTACAGAACGGTATGGAGATTATCAAGGGGGACAAGCAGAATTGTTACGAGTTCCATACGGGAATTTTGTTCCTTTTGTTATCCCGGAGTCCTGTGAATTAGAGGATGAAGCCTTGTTATTTATGTCTGACGTCCTTCCAACGGCATATTGGAGTGTCGAAAATTCAGGCGTAAAAGAGGGCGATACGGTCGTCGTTTTAGGTTGTGGACCTGTTGGATTAATGACTCAAAAATTTGCTTGGATGAAGGGGGCAAAGCGCGTTATAGCAGTTGATAATATTCCATATCGCTTAAACCACGCTCAAAAAATGAACCAAGTGGAAATTGTTAATTTTGATAATCATGGAGATACAGGCAACTATATAAAGGAACTGACTTCTGGTGGAGCCGATGTAGTAATCGATTGTGTAGGCATGGACGGAAAGAAAACACCTATGGAAGCAATTGGTCAAAAGTTGAAGATTCAGGGCGGAACAATCAGTGCTATCGAAATTGGTATGAATGCTGTTCGTAAGTTTGGTACCATGCATTTAACAGGTGTTTATGGATCTAAATATAATATGTTCCCATTAGGAAATATTTTTGAACGAAATATTACAGTTAAAACAGGACAAGCACCAGTAATACACTATATGCCCATGTTATTTGATTGGATTACTACAGGAAAAATTGATCCAACGGAAATTATTACACATCGCATTGCATTAGATGATGCGAGCAATGCTTATCAAATGTTTAATGATCACCAGGATGAAGTAATTAAAGTTGTCCTTAAACCTTAATTGTTCGAAAAAGCCATCGAAGGAAGATGATCGATGGCTTTTCACTTCTTTATCAACCCCTTCCGAACATATGGCAATTTATCGACTATTTGACGCTATCCATATGTTTCTACTATCTAACCCTTTATAATAAAAGTGTAAACCAGCTAACACAGAGAGGGACGTTTTCGATGAGAAAATACTCCAAGATGATTAAGCCTTTTGATATTATTATGGTTGTTCTCCTCTTAATCATTTCATTTGTCCCAATGGTCGTATTTGCGATGCACCAAGGGAAGGAAGAAGAAGGGAATAAAGTCATGGCAGTCATTACACAGGACGGGAAAGTCATTCGTGAAGTAGAACTAACAGGTCATACAGAAAATGAACAATTTATGATAAAAGGAAAAGGAAAACAATATAATTTAATCGAAGTGGAAAATGAACAAATCAGAATTAAAGAAGATAATAGTCCAGACCAAATTGGCGTCAAAATGGGATGGAAAGGCATACCTGGTCAAACAATTATATGTCTGCCCCATAAAGTTTTAATCGAAATAGTAGCAGACAAACCGGAAAAGGCAGAGGAGGATGGATTGATTTTGTCGCATTAGTTAATTGTTTTGTGTGGAAAGCGGTGTTCAATCACCGCTTTCTTTTGTTTTTGTGGTGTTTGTGGTTTGGCTGAAAAAGGGTGAATTTTGGCTGATAAAGAATGGAGTTTGGCTGATATCCGCAAAATTAGCCTTTAATATATTTCCTTACAGCAAATAAAAAAAGGAATTGGTCCAAAAATATTAAAAAACCGATTCCGCACTCTGATACTCATGGAGAATCGGCTCTTTTTAATAAAAATGTTTATTTTTCGATGTCTTCCATAAAAGGCTTATTAACGTAATAATACATAACCCCCATAAAACCAACCCCGCCAATTAAATTCCCTATTGTTACGGGCACTAAGTTGCGAATAATGGCTGGGATAGTGACAGCTGGATTTTGATCTAAAACATAAGAAATAGAGAATGTTGCCATATTGGCAATGCTGTGTTCATAGCCTGAGATGAAAAAACAGAAAACGAATAAAATCATTACCGTTATTTTAGCAATATCTTCTTTTAAAGCCATAGGGATAAAGAATGCTAAACAAACAAGCCAGTTACATAAAATTCCTCGAAAGAAAAGTTCACTTATGGGTGCCTGCAATTTAGTTTCTGCAGCGTGAAGTAAAAAGTCATTGACACTAGGTGACTTAAACAGCCCGGTTAATAAAATGAAAACAGCAAAGAAAATTGCTCCGACTATATTTCCTGCATAGCTAGTTCCCCAAACTTTAAAGACATCGGTCCACTTGATTTTTTTTCTTAATGCAGCATAAGTATAGTAAAAGGTGTTTCCTGTAAATAAATCTCCGCCACCATAGGCGATAAGAATAATAGCTGCGCCGAAGACTAATGCTGCCATAGGATAGGCAAAAGGAGATTCTACTGCATAGAAGAAATTCCCTGTCTTAAATGCAACAATTACTCCAAATCCAATAAACATGCTGGCGACAACGGCACGCATAAAAAAGCGAAACTTACTGCGTTTATAAATTTTTAATTTTTTTAAGGCTAATTTTTCTACTTCATAAAGAGATGCGCCTTCCATATTCCTAATCCTCCTGAAAAAAGGTTATCTTTGATTAACACTGTAGTAATGTTTCTTACTCTATTATTATCATGTTGATTTCATAAGAGGTCAATGAAATTATGTGAAAAAAATCACAATAATAATGTATATTCGAAATTTGTTCACATTTCTACCAAAAGTTAACGATCTTATTATAGTTCCCGAAATACTAAATTAAAAATATACATAAAATATGCAAGATTTTTCTGAAAATACTGTTAATATAAGATGATTCATGTATCGGAAAATAGAATAAAACGCGTAATATCAGCTTGGAATAATTTGTCGAAGAATTCATGTTATATTTTCTTACAAATGTATAGACTTTATATTTATTCAATCATAAAATAGAAGATGGAAACTAACAAGGGAGTGAAGAGCTCATGACTTCAGCATATCGCATTTCAATGCTTGTAAACGATCAGCCGGGGGTTCTGGCTCGTATATCCAGTTTATTTGGAACGCATCATGTTAATATTGAAGATATCAAAACGAAAAAATATAAACGAGAAGCAAAGACGAGAATACAAATTTCTAGTTCGGCAGAGGAGAAGCAAGTACAAAACCTTATCCTAGGATTACAGGGATTAATGGATGTTGTAGAGGTAGATGCAGATGCCATTCATCAATCTGCTTTTCAGCAACGACTGCTTCAACGTACAAATACTATTCAGACCCTAAGAGAGCAAAAAACACTAAGCAAGAAAGTATCTTACTGGCTAGTTGCCTGCAGCTTGTTCTTAACATTATTCGGTACGAATATTCCTGCCTCCCTTTATTCTCTTTACCGTGTAGAATGGGGACTTACACCGGGAATGATTACCCTTGTATTTGCTATTTATGCTTTTACGGTTATTCCAGCAATTGTGATTGCGGGGCAATTATCCGATCAGATTGGAAAAAAGAAAGTACTTATCCCGGGAATTTTCTTTTCCCTTATAGGAACATTTTGCTTCACCATAGCGAATGGTCTGGGAATGCTGCTTATTGGTCGCTTATTCCAAGGATTATCTGTTGGAATTTTAAATGGGGTAGCAGTAGCTGCTTTAACGGAGCTTGATGAGAATAAAAATACAAAAAAGACTGCGTTAATATGTGCTCTTGCTGTTACCCTTGGGAATGCGTTCGGCCCCATTCTCTCCGGATTACTTGGTGATTTTGCTCCAATTCCATTGAGATTATCTTATTATGTACATTTATTATTTATCATTCCCTGCTTTATCTTCCTATTTTTCTTAAATGAAAATATTAGACCAGGTTTAAAGCCTGTTCAATTGAAGAAGCCATTTGTTCCAAAAGAGATAATGAAACCATTCTTACTAGCATCTTTTACTTCTTTTGTGGCATGGTCGATTATTAGTATGTTTATGTCGTTAATTCCATCTAATCTGTCTAGCTTTACAACTGTAAGTAGTTTAACGATATCAGGCGTAGTTGTAGCACTTGGATTAATCGCCGCTGCTTTTAATCAAATTTTATTAAAACAATTATCACTAATGAAATTAATGACAATTGGATATGTGTTCCTTGCATTGGGTCTTATCCTTCTAGTTATTACGATTGATACGAAATCACTGACCTTATTGTTGATTTCTGCTGTATTGATTGGCGGGGGAAATGGACCAGCTTATGCAGGAAGTCTAGCACTAGTTAATGAAGTAGCTCCAAGTAAAACGAAAGGGAATATTGTATCTACTTTCTTTGTCATTACTTATCTTGGTGTGAGCCTGCCAGTTATTGGTCTTGGCTATTTATCTCAGTCTTTTGGGGTAGCTGGGGCTGTAACGACTTATGTACTCATTATGGGAGCACTGTTAGTAGGAATTGCAGGCTTTGCGTGGAAAGAGGGAAAATCCATTTTTCCTAAATGAGATGTTGTAAATTAAAAGGCCGGATTTACTTATAAAAAGTAAACTGGTCTTTTTTCAACCCTGCCAACTAAAAGTAAAAGAATTGTAAAGAAATAAAAAAGTATTAATAATTATCTCGATATTGAATAGAATGTTGATGTAGAAGATTTGGCGAGGGAATCTACCTATGACATATCATAGAAACGAATTGGAAGGCCCCGAGACAGAGACGATCTAGGAGCCTAGCTTGAAGGTTTGAATAAATAAGTAGATTCCCTTAACCAATGAAAACTTTAAGCAGTAGAATCATGTAAGAAAAAGAGGCTGAAGAAAAATTAAAAAATTTGTCGAAAAGAGGTTGCTTTTTTTACATGATGATTATATAATAAAAAACATGTTAAGGACATGTTAAAAAACAGTAAAGAAAACTTAATAAATGCGGGTGTAGTTTAATGGTAAAACCTCAGCCTTCCAAGCTGATGTCGTGGGTTCGATTCCCATCACCCGCTCCATACATAGCTCACAACGCAGTGTTTCGTTTCATTAAGAACGAAGCATTGCGTTTTTTATATTTTACGAAAAAAATAGTTGGAAGAAGCGTTCTATAAAAAGCTCTTCTTCCAACCATATTATTCCACAATAGAAAATGAGGCCTCTCCTCCATGAACTTGTACAAACATTTTTAGTAGAGATTCTACCATTTGTTTGGCTTTTTCATTTGCAATAGAGGGTGGGAGATAAATAATCTGAATGGCATTTTTCGTAGATGATTGGACAGGGGCTCTGTCTGAATCGACAAAGGGGCTGCCAAATGGACCAAGTTCATCTTCTGATACAATCAAATTTTCAATGGAATTTATTCTTCCATTAAGGCCAGCGTATTGTTCGCCTTCTTTTCCGATACGTATGTTTATTTTTCCTTGAAGATTGGCACAATCATAAATACCGATCGGAATACCGTATTGAAGGGAAAAGAAGTTATTAATATCAATACTACTATTAATTGGTTCTAAGTAATTCTGTTTTTTGATGCGTCTCAGCAGGCTTTCGGCTGAATGGCGATAACGATTTGGATCTTTGCCTGTCTTTTTAAAGATTTCCCGCCATTCTTTTATAGAAGGGATATCCGTTACATTACTATCTTCTAAATCAAAAAAAATAGACTCTTGAAAAAGTCGCATCCGCCCTTTAATCATTTGCGGCGTGTCCATTACTTGCATACCTTGGTAATAAATGTAGCCAATCTTAAAATTGGGTATCCGTTCTTTAATCTCTTTTGCGATTGAAATATCCAATATATACACCTCCAATATAATAGTTGTCTATGTTATTCTATATTTTAGCGTAATCTTTATAAAAAACCAATGAAAAGGAAGGAGGGGGTCCTATGGATTACCGTGAATTCAAGAAAGATATCATTGCATATAGTAAAACGATCGGAATCGATAAAATAGGCTTTACAAGTGCGAGCACCTTTGAAGAAATGAAAGTACGACTAATAACCCAACAGGAGTTAAACTATCAATCTGGTTTTGAAGAAAAGGATATTGATAAGCGGGTAAATCCCTCCCTTCTATTACATCAGCCAAAGTCCATTATTTCGATTGCATTAGCTTATCCTTCTAAAATGAAGGAAAGAGTAGTCAGCAAAAAAGGGGAGCGCAGAGGGATTTTTTGTCGTGCTTCCTGGGGAACAGATTATCATGTTGTCTTAAAAGATCGCTTGCAGAAGCTTGAAGATTATATAAAAGAACGAATTCCAGATGCTTTGTGTAAGTCAATGGTCGATACCGGAGAATTGGTAGACCGAGCAGTTGCCCAGCGAGCGGGAATTGGTTGGTCTGGAAAAAACTGTGCAATCATTACTCCTGAATTTGGTTCGTATGTTTACTTAGGGGAGATGATTACCAATCTTCCAATCGAGCCTGATACACCGATGGAGGATCAATGTGGAACTTGTAATAAATGCATTGATGTATGTCCAACAGGTGCTCTTGTTCAAGGTGGCCAATTAAATGCACAAAGATGTATAGCGTTTCAAACACAGACAAAGGGCTTTTTAGCGGAAGAATTTAGAGAAAAGCTTGGAAATCGAATTTATGGCTGTGATACATGTCAAACGGTTTGTCCGAAAAATAAGGGCATTGATTTTCATAATCATCCAGAAATGGAACCAGACCCTGAAATAGCAAAACCATTGCTTCAACCACTTCTTTTTATCAGTAATAAAGAATTTAAAGAAAAATATGGTCATATTTCTGGTTCATGGCGTGGGAAGAAGCCGATCCAGCGTAATGCGATTATTGCACTTGCTCATTTTAAAGAAGAAGGAGCAATCAGTGATTTAATTACAGTCATGAAAAAAGATCCAAGACCAGTAATAAGAGGAACAGCCGCTTGGGCACTTGGGAAAATTGGCGGCGATGAATCAAAGACAGCCCTAGAATTAGCAAGACAACAAGAAGCCGATCACGAAGTATTAAAAGAAATGGATGATGCATTACAGCGGTTGGCAAAATAATTAATAGGAATGAACGCTGAAATTTTTCGGAGCAAGAGGAAAAGAGGCGTTCATCAGTTGGATGAAAGCCGAAATCTCGTGGAGCAAGAGGAAAAGAGGCGTTCATCAGTTGGATGAAAGCCGAAATCTCGTGGAGCAAGAGAAAAAGTGGTGTTCATCAGTTGGATGAAAGCCGAAATCCCGTGGAGGAAGAGAAAAAGAGGCGTTCATCAGTTGGATGAAAGCCGAAATCCCGTGGAGCAAGAGGAAAAGTGGTGTTCATCAGTCGGATGAAAGCCGAAATCTCGTGGAGCAAGAGAAAAAGTGGTGTTCATCAGTTGGATGAAAGCCGAAATCCCGTGGAGCAAGAGGAAAAGTGGTGTTCATCAGTTGGATGAAAGCCGAAATCTAGTGGAGCAAGAGGAAAAGTGGTGTTCATTAGTCAGATGAACGTAAAAATCCACAGAGCAAGCAGAAAACAGGCGTTCATTAGAAAATACTCTTTATCATTTTAACAAATTAATACGAGATGAAAAAAGAAGGCTAGCAATGCCTTCTTTTTTTGTACACTTCTACTCTGCTTTAACATAGTTATTAATGAAGGGAGTAGATGGAATGAGACAACAATTAATGGAGTTAATCGAGAAAAGGATTCAGCAATGTGTTACAAAGGATAGAGAAGCAGTAGTGGATGAAAAATTAGAGAGAAAAAGAAATAGTATGCATAAAAGAAAGGCTGAAATTGTTCATGTGAAGGCGAAAGGGAAAATTGAAGATATGGAAAAAAAGGCGGATGAGACAGAAGAATTAGTGTATTCTGTTCATTTTCAATATTTTATCAAGCAGGGCGAGCTTTTTTTGATTGAAGAAGAGGTCGAAAATCGAAAAGCTGTTGTTTTCAAGGGGGTAATAATTGAAGATACAGAGATTCTGCCAGCTTATCCAGAAGACTATCGAGAGGTGCCATTAGCGGAAGAATGGGGAGAAACAATAGAAAGAGAGAGCCGCTATAAGTATGATCGTTTAAAGGCTGTTCAATATGCAGAAAAATGGTGGAATAGCTATAATCCGAAATACCATCAATTTGAAGTAGATTGCACCAATTATATATCTCAGTGTGTGCATGAAGGCGGGGCACCAATGAGAGGCTATCCTAATCGAAATAAAGGCTGGTGGATGCAAAATAACAATTGGAGTTATAGCTGGGCCGTAGCGAATGCGTTCCCAAGATACTTAGAAACCTCTACTGCTGGATTGCGGGCAAAGCGGGTGGATAGTGCCATGGAGTTAAAACTTGGAGATGTCATTTGCTATGATTTTGAAGGCGATGGGAAATATAATCATACAACGATTGTTACAGGGAAAGATGCGAATGGCGAGCCATTAGTAAATGCGCATACGTATAATAGTCGCATGCGTTACTGGAAATATGAAGATTCGACAGCTTATACACCGAATATTAAATACAAATTTTTTACGATTATCGATGGATAAAAAGGAGACATATCTCTTTCGCATTTCCTTTTCACAAAGTGTATAATGGAACGGAAAGTAACAGTTTAGAGGTGACAAACTTGGCAATACATATTGTTTTATACCAACCACAAATCCCTTCCAATACAGGCAATATTGCCAGAACATGTGCGGGAACAGACACGGTGCTTCATTTAATTCGTCCATTTGGATTTTCTATGGAGGATAAAGCGTTAAAGAGAGCCGGCTTAGATTATTGGGAGTTTGTTAAGATTTATTATTATGACTCTTTAGAGGAATTTTACGATAAAAATGAAGGTGGAGCTTTTTACTATGTGACGAAGGCAGGGGAATCTCCCTATGACTCCTTCGATTACAGTACGCTAAATAAAGAGCATTATTTTATTTTCGGAAGTGAAACAACAGGTCTCCCTGAAGAAGTCATTCAGAATAATGTAAATAAAACGTTACGAATTCCAATGACGGACAATATTCTTTCCTACAATCTTTCGAATACAGCAGCTGTCCTTATTTATGAGGCTTTAAGGCAGCAAAACTTCGCTCATTTAAAATAAAATGAAACCAGAAAACTGGATAAATCGAAACAAGTATACGAAGATTCTACGTATACTTGTTTATTTTTTTGGAATTACAGTGAGAAAAGGCATCTAGTTTAGCAAGCAGGCTAATTCTTTTGGTCAGAAAGATTATTGGTATATTATATAGGATATAGTTACTATTAGTAATTTTGGGAGACAATAAGAAAAAACAAAGGAGAAGATCTCATGAATCAAACAATCGATACCATACTCAATCATCATTCTGTTAGAAAATTTACAGATGAGGAGTTAACACAAGAGCAAATTCGTCTCCTTGTTGAAGCTGCGCAAAGTGCTTCTACCTCTAGCTTTGTACAAGCATATAGTATTATTGGGGTAAAGGATAAGGAGAAAAAGAAAAAACTAGCATCCTTAGCTGGAAATCAGCAATACGTAGAGAATAATGGTCATTTATTTATTTTCTGTGCTGATTTATATCGTCATACAGTTGCTGCTGAAATGGAAGGAAAGAAGGAAGCCGCTCAGGACTCCATTGAAAGCACGGAAAAGTTTATGGTAAGCCTTATTGATGCTGCGCTTGCTTCGCAAAATATGGCCATTGCTGCAGAATCATTAGGACTTGGTATTTGTTATATAGGTGGTATTCGCAATAATTTAGTGGAAGTAAGTCAGCTATTGAAAACGCCTGATCATGTACTGCCATTATTTGCTTTAGTTGTAGGTTATCCAGACCAACAAACAGAGAAAAAGCCTAGAGCTCCTTTTCATCATATTTATCATGAAGATCAATATGAGCAGGATGATGCACAATATAAAAAAGGACTACAGGAATATAATGAAGAAATCACAGCTTATTATCAGGAAAGAACAAATGGAGCAAGATCGGATACGTGGACTGCGCAAATGGCTGCTCATTTTGAGCATAAATCGCGTATGTATATGAAGGAGTTTGTGCAGCAGAAAAAATTTGATTTGAAATAAACAAAAAAACAGTGTCGGAAGTATACCGATGCTGTTTTTTATTAGTAAAATAAGAAATTAGTGATTATAAGACAGCATTTTTCCTACAAAGAAAAGGTTTTTCCTCCAATTAGTTCGCTTCACTAAAAAAACTATTCCCTCTTTTAAGCATGTTCGTATTCGCTGGTGCATAGATTATATTAATCGTCTCTGATAAAGTGACAGGGGAGGTCCATATGAGTATATTAAAGAAAATCGAGATGCATAGACAAGAAGAAGAGTTGTTGAAGTGGGAAGGGACATTTGAAGAATACCTAGAAATATTGAAGGAAAAGCCATGGGTTGGTCAATCCGCGCATTCAAGGGTTTATAACATGATTAAAGATGCAGGTATTGATGAAGTAAATGGAAAAAAACAATATAAATTTTTCTCTGATCAGCTCTTTGGTTTAGAAGAGCCGTTAGAAAGATTAGTAGAGGAATATTTCCATCCAGCTGCTAAGCGTTTAGATGTAAGGAAACGTATTTTATTATTAATGGGTCCAGTCAGTGGTGGAAAATCTACATTGGTAACCATGTTAAAAAGAGGCTTAGAAGCCTATACGTACACGGATCGTGGAGCGGTATATGCGATTAAAGGCTGCCCAATGCATGAAGATCCACTTCATATGATCCCACATAGTCTAAGAAAAGATTTTTATGATGAATATGGAATCCGCATTGAAGGAAACTTATCACCACTTAATATGATGAGACTTCAGGAAGAATATAATGGAAAAATCGAAGATGTAATCGTCGAAAGAGTATTTTTCTCAGAAGATAAGCGAACTGGAATAGGAACCTTTAGTCCATCTGATCCGAAATCCCAAGATATTGCTGACTTAACGGGAAGTATTGATTTCTCGACAATTGCTGAATATGGATCTGAATCAGATCCAAGAGCCTATCGTTTCGATGGCGAGCTGAATAAGGCAAACCGAGGGATGATGGAGTTCCAGGAGATGTTAAAATGCGATGAGAAATTCTTATGGCATTTATTATCCTTAACACAAGAAGGAAACTTTAAAGCGGGAAGGTTTGCTCTCATTTCTGCTGATGAGTTGATTGTCGCCCATACAAATGAAACGGAATATCGCTCCTTTATTTCCAATAAAAAGAATGAAGCACTGCATTCCCGGATTATTGTCATGCCAGTTCCATATAATTTAAAAGCATCAGAAGAGGAAAGAATCTATGAGAAAATGATTCGCGAAAGTGATGTTGCCGATGTTCATATTGCCCCACACACTTTAAAGATAGCCGCTATCTTTACTATTTTAACTAGATTAAAGGAGCCTAAAAAAGGTGATATTGATCTAGTGAAAAAAATGCGTCTATATGATGGCGAAAGTGTAGAAGGCTTTAGTTCGGCTGATTTAAAGGAACTGCAAAATGAATATGGGGATGAAGGAATGAGTGGCATTGACCCGCGTTATGTGATTAACCGGATTTCTTCTACCATTATTCGCAAGGATGTTACAAGCATCAATGCATTAGATGTGCTTTTATCCATAAAAGAAGGCTTGGATCAGCATTCTTCTATTACGAATGAATTAAAAGAAAAGTATTTAAATTGCATTTCCTTAGCACGGAAGGAATATGATGAAATTGCGAAGAAAGAAGTACAAAAGGCATTTGTTTATTCGTATGAAGAGTCAGCTAAAACGTTAATGGATAACTATTTAGATAATGTAGAAGCCTATTGCAATAAAAATAAGCTTCGTGACCCATTAACTGGTGAGCCGATCAATCCAGATGAAAAACTAATGCGTTCGATTGAAGAGCAAATTGGTATCTCCGAAAATGCAAAGAAATCTTTCCGTGAAGAAATCCTGATTCGCATTTCTGCCTATGCAAGAAAAGGAAAACGATTTGATTATAACTCTCATGATCGCTTACGGGAAGCCATCCAGAAGAAGTTATTCGCAGATCTGAAAGATGTTGTAAAAATTACTACATCTACTAAGACACCAGATGAACAGCAATTGAAGAAAGTAAATGAAGTGGTTGCACGTCTTATCGATGAACATGGCTATAATTCCACATCAGCAAACGAGTTGCTGCGTTATGTAGGAAGCTTATTAAATCGTTAATTAAATTGGTCAAGGAGGAACAGGCTAAAAGGCGTCTGTTCCTCTTTTGGCTTAAAGATAGAATAAGTGAATAGATGGAGCATGTCTAAAGCTATTTCTAAAAAAAGTAAAATTATCGAAATTATTAGTAAATTATTTAAGGCAACTGCATATGATAGAGTAATCACTTTATTTAGATAGAGTGATACCCAAATTAGTGTATGCGCAGAGGACTTTATATGTGCACAAAACGTAGAAAAAATTTTTTAGGAGGGGTAAAATGACCGAAAAGCAAAATAAACATCAGTTTGTAATATCCCAAGAAAATTGGTCCCTCCATCGCAAAGGCCACGATGATCAACAGCGACATCAGGAAAAGGTGCAGGAGGCCATTAAAAATAACCTCCCTGATTTAATTACAGAAGAAAACATCGTCATGTCAAATGGGCGAGAAGTAGTGAAAATTCCTATTCGTTCATTAGATGAATACAAGATTCGATATAATTACGATAAAAACAAACATATTGGGCAAGGGAATGGAGACAGTCAAGTTGGCGATGTGGTCGCACGCGATGGTTCTGGAAATCAAAAAGGCCCAGGAAAAGGGCAAGGAGCAGGAGATCAAGCAGGAGAAGATTATTTTGAGGCAGAGGTCTCTTTAATGGAATTAGAAGAAGCTCTATTTAAGCAATTAGAATTGCCGAATTTAAAACGAAAAGAACAAGATCAAATTGTTGTGGAAAATATTGAATTTAATGATATTAGAAAAGTAGGCTTAATGGGTAATATTGATAAGAAAAAAACAATGATCTCAGCATTTAAGCGCAATGCCATGTCTGGGAAACCAGCATTTCATCCCATTTATCCCGAGGATTTAAAATTCAAGACGTGGAACGAAGTGCAAAAACCAGAGTCCAAAGCAGTTGTCCTTGCGATGATGGATACGAGCGGCTCGATGGGCTTGTGGGAAAAGTATATGGCAAGAAGCTTTTTCTTCTGGATGACGAGATTTCTTCGCACCAAATATGAAACAGTAGAAATAGAATTTATTGCCCATCACACGGAGGCAAAAGTTGTGTCGGAAGAAGATTTCTTTTCTAAAGGAGAAAGCGGTGGTACGATTTGTTCCTCTGTTTACCGAAAAGCATTGGAATTGATTAATGATAAGTATGACCCAGGCAGATTTAATATTTATCCCTTCCATTTTTCAGACGGAGACAATTTAACGTCTGATAATGCTCGATGTGTCAAGCTAGTAGAAGAGCTGATGGAAGTATCCAATATGTTTGGCTATGGGGAAGTGAACCAATACAATCGCCACAGTACGCTCATGTCTGCCTACAAAAATATTCAAGATGAAAGATTCCGCTACTACTTACTAAGACAAAAAGCCGATGTGTTTAATGCTATGGCAAGTTTCTTCCGGAAAGAGGAAGAGGGACAGATGTACGCATAAAGAATAGAAGCACAACTCATTAAATGGGTTGTGTTTTTTTTGATCGGACAAGTGTGATGAAATAGGATGTCCGTGTTTTAACAACTTATTTTCTTAAGAGCACACTCTCGTTTGACCCTTATATACAGGGTGAAATATTAGATACTTTTGACAAAGTGGTATTTAAGTAGGTTTAACAAGCCTAAATGATACAAAATTTAATGATGGATACAAGTCTTTACTTTTACAAAAATTAAAACTTAGAGAAACTACTCTCTTTGTACAGCATGACTAGTAAGAAAGAGTAAAAAGGAATATTTTTGCGTTTTCTTATTTAAGCTTGTTTGTATCTTCTTCAACAGTGTTTTCTACTTTTTAATGTTTTTTTTAATGCAGAGACACCGATAAATAGCATCCAAATACTCAAAGGGATAAAGGCTATGACAAAAAGTCTATCGGTAATCATATCCATCATAAATAAAATCAGAATAAAAATTGTTAATATAGTAGCAAGAGAAAATCTATTCATTTTCATCCCCTATTCCTAAGTAGATAGTTTACCGTTTGGTAATTGATATAATACAATACTAGCAAATATTAAAAAAGATTAGATTTTACTCGATATTAAATTAATTCTTGAGAAAGAAGTGGAAAAATGACGAGTCATTATTTTATTGCTACAATGCGAGCTATTCCTGAATTTCATGAAGGGGACAATAATTACTCTTTTCTAAGTGGTGAGGCTTATAAAGAGGTATTACCTTTTACATTACCATACATCTATGAATGGGGGGAAGATGATAGAGAATTAATAATCTTTCTTGATGACTTCATGCAATTAGGGGATGTTGTGGAACACTATATTTATGAAGAAGGAAGAAATGGTATAACGCTCTCTGAAAATTTTCCAGAAGAAGCAAGAACCATTAATCTTTGGAAGAAAACGTATAAGGATCAATATGGTGCATATCAATTGGATCCTAAAAGATGGCGGGAAGATCTTTCAAGCCGAACCATTGCTTCTAAAAGAAGTGTCACTACATTTGTGAAAATATAGCTAAGAAGTAAATTATTCGAATGGCAGAGAAACTTTCCATGCTTCCTCAAATAAACTGTATACGATTAAATATGGTTGCGATTGAGTATCTTATCATTTGCCTTCCTTTTTCTTCCTCTTTTCAAGAAAAGTTAAAATCGTTGTTTTCATAGAAGCATAGGAACCAATGGCTGAATAGCCGTAAAACCAGCCCATAAACAAACCAGCAACAAGACTATGTCTATGACTAATAAAGACAGAGATCAATAATCCCAAAGCTAGGGCGATGGTCGGAACATATTTTTTCGGTATCTTTATCATCATTTTCAGTAATTGTGTCATAATCATCACTACAGGGACTGCGATGACAGCATCCCAGAAGTTTGTTTGTATTGTTGGGAAATCCATTACATCGACCACCTTTACGGTTTAGTATTCCATTTACCTTTGTAACTAATACATAATTCAAAAGTATCGAATAAACCGCTCAAGGAAGCACATATTAATGCTGAGGTGGTATTTAATGGAGAAATATAAAATGGAGAAACGATTTTTAAATGGATTACTTATCGGAAATTTATTGATCCTGCTGCCGATTTTATATAGAAAACCCCCAATTAGAGATTGGATTATTGTGTTTGTGTATAATGCTATTACCAATGGTTTGCTTGATATGCTTTTAACATCTCATAAAGTAATTAGATATCCAGTTCGCTTTCTGCCGACGATATTTAATATACATATATTATTTGATTTCTTAATTTATCCGACATTTACTGTTTTCTATAATCAATTAACGAAGAGAGATAAACCCTTTGCTATTTTCTATAAATTGATTTTTTTTACACTTCCCTTTTTTATTATTGAATTATGGGCTGAAAATAAGACAAAATTAATTGAATGGAATAAGTGGTGGAAATGGTACTATTCTTTTCTAAGCATAATTCTTAAGTCATTAATAACAAGATTCGTTATCGAAATGTTAAGGAAAAAGAACTTTTTGACAAAATGAGCTAATTTGCTTTCTCTAAAGTTTATGTACTTACAAACAAGGGGAAAATATTGGAGACAGACTAAATCTTTCTATCCCATTTTAAAAGAAAACATAGTTATTTCCTTCTTTTTATTGTAAAATGGCGAAGTAGAATAGTGTAACGTAGATTGTTTCATTCAATAATAGTAATTACATACTGTACGTGATTAGGATAGAAGTTAATCCTAAGAAAGGAAAGCAAATGACAAAAATCGTAAATATCATTCTGTTAATTAATGTCATTGGAATTGTTCTTTATGCAGCAGGAGTACTTGATACGGATATCTTCCGTGTGGAGTTTTTATCCTCTGGTGTAATTATGCTTCTGTTTGGTTTAAGAGATGTTGTTAGAGGGGTGAAAAGAAAAAGACGTTAGGAATTTGGCCGTTTATGAAATGGAATGTTGCTTAAAAAGGGTAGGAAGGGAGCAAAAGATGAAGCCTGTTTATCGATGGATCTATATTTTTCTAGGGACAGTTTTTTTGGTTTTAGGAATAATTGGAGCCTTTTTACCTTTGCTGCCAACTACACCTTTTTTATTATTAACATCCTTTTTCTATACACGGGGTTCTGAGCGTATTAATAAATGGTTTCGTTCTACAACGTTCTATCGTGACTATGTGAAAGGATTTCGTAAAGGCGCATTGACGAAAAAGCAGAAAATCAAAATCATTATCACGTGCTATAGCTGCTTAGCTATCAGCGCTATTCTTGTAGATCATTTTTATACTCGAATCATGCTGGGCTGTATTGCGATTGTTCAAGCCATTTCAATGTTTATCATAAAGACGAAAAAAGAGGAACCGGAAGTAATCATAAAAGAATAAGAAAAAAACAGTGGATGACCTTTTTTAAGGAATCCTTTTTTTTTGTTCTTATAGGTTAATAGTTGAAAAAAATACTTGTTTAATAGTAAAATAGGATTCTAGTAATTTCCAATTAATAGCCTCAAGATAATTCCCCAGTCACACTAACATTTCCTATTGGAGGTAAAGATGAATAAAATTTCACAAGCAGAAGCAGTTAAATTAAAAAGTGTCCTTTCTAAGCGAATTCATGAACTAGAAGAGGAAATGGATAGAGTTGCATTTGTACAAGTAGAAGCAGGCAAGCCTATTCCGAAGCAAACACGAACAATCCTTGATGTTGAGCAAGAGCTAGAAGAAGTACGCACTGATTATCGATTGCTTGATAAATTAATGTATAGTGCCAATATCGAAAACGAAATAAGCTTTGAAAATACAAATATCACCATTGTGGAAGCAATTGAACTGGCGACACAGCTCCGCGCAAAAGCCCGAAAATATAAAGAGTTTGCGGCAGCGGAAAAGGAAGAATACGTCTATTCTTATAGTGAAACAGTCCAACTAATGAAGGTAGCCACCTTTGAACCAGAGGATTATCGTTTAAAAAGCTTAGAATGCGAACGAAAAGCAAACCGTTTATCCAATTTAATTAACAGCAAAAACTATCAAATTGAGCTAGAATTTGATGGGGAAAAATATTTTTAATTTTTATAGCATGCTTAACGGGCAGGCAGCAAAATTGCTGCTCCTATCTTGAAAAGGCGCGAAAGGAACTCAAACTTACTTATCCATTTTTGCCTTGAATAGGTGAGACTCCTATTCAAGGATAGAAGGATTTCTCTTTTTGTGTACAAAGGTACGTTTACATGGTGCTGGCTAAACCAATGACCACTAACCCATTACTCGATTACCCTTTACTTTTTACCAATTATTGCAATGGTGGTTGCGGACCATTTAGTCCTCTAATCCTTCTATGACGAAGCCGATCAAAGAATAGATTTTATTCTTTGGTTGGCTTTATTTTTGTTTATCATTAAAATGATTAGAAAGGAGGGAGTCTAATGCCAAATATATGGGAGCCCGAATACACCATAACAAAGGAGCAAGCTTCTCAATTAGTGGAGGAACAGTTTCCAATCAGTGTGTATTCTATTAGAGAAATAGGGGAAGGGTTTGATAATACAATCCTTCTCGTTAACGATTGTTATACTTTTCGCTTCCCAAGAAGAGAAATAGCGGTGAAACTTTTAACAAGTGAATGGGAGCTATTGCGGATTATTGCAGATCAGCTGCCTATCCCCATACCTAAGCCGGTTTATATAGGGTCAGCGAGCAGGGTCTTTCCGCGAATTTTTATAGGATATGAGCATTTACCAGGAAATACTCCAGAAGGTTTAACGAATAAGGAAAGAATTCAGATGGCAAAGCCATTAGCACGCTTCTTGAAAAAATTGCATTCTTTCTCCACCGAGCAATTCAAGCTTGTTCCATACGATGAATTTGATCGACTTCATATTGATAAAAGAAAATCCCGCTTAATCGATTCGATTAAGAAGCTGCGTATGCATGAAGATATACCTTTATTCCATTTAGTAGAAGACTATGCGAAAAAATTAACCCATATAGCAGTCCCAACTGTTCATGTCCTTACACATGGTGATCTCCATATTCGCAATATGCTTATTAATGAAAAAAAGGAACTAACGGGAATTATTGATTGGGGAGATACGCATATTGGTCATCCTGCCGTGGATTTATCGATTGCCTACAGTCTGTGCCCTTCTGAAGGGAGAAAACAATTTTTTACTAACTATGGTGAAGTAGATGATACTACGTTGAAACTCGCTCAGTTTAAAGCAATATTTACGACAGTAACCTTGCTTATCTACAGTATAGATAAAAAAGATTGGGAACTTTATCAAGAGGGGAAAATTAGCTTATCTTTCGCTTTAATGGGAGAAAACTAATTTTTTTCCCTTTTTTAAAATAACCGGACGAACATTAATGGTTACGCCCGGTTAAAAAAATTATTTGAACCCTAGAACTGGATGTGGGACATATGGTTCTTCTAAGCTAGCGATTTCTTCGTGTGACAATTGTAAAGAAAGTGCAGCAACCGCATCTTCTAGATGATGCAGTTTCGTTGCACCAATAATTGGAGCAGTAACAGGCTCTTTTTGTAAAACCCATGCAAGGGCAACTTGGGCACGAGGCACACCGCGTTTTTCTGCTATTGCTTTCACTCGCTCGACTACTTGACGGTCTGCTACTTCTGTTTGGGAGTATAATGTTCTTGCAAAGGCATCCGTTTCTTTACGCGTACTTGTGTCTTCCCAATCTCTAGTTAAGCGGCCGCGTGCCATCGGGCTCCAAGGGATAACTCCAATACCTTCTTCTTTACAGAGGGGCAGCATTTCTCGTTCTTCTTCTCGGTAGAGCAGATTTAAGTAATTTTGCATGGAAACAAAACGAGTCCAGCCATTTTTCTCTGCTACATGATTTGCTTTTAAAAATTGCCATGCAAACATGGAGGATGCACCAATGTAGCGGGCTTTGCCAGCTTTGACAACATCATGTAATGCTTCCATTGTTTCTTCAATAGGTGTTTCATAATCCCATCTATGTATTTGGTAGAGGTCAACATAGTCGGTGCCAAGCCTTTTTAAACTATTATCAATTTCACTCATAATTGCTTTGCGGGAAAGACCAGCTCCATTAGCACCTGGACGCATTCTTCCATGTACCTTTGTAGCAAGAACAACTTCATCACGATTGGCAATATCACGCAATGCCCGTCCTACTATCTCTTCACTTGATCCATCAGAGTAGACGTTAGCAGTATCAAAAAAGTTAATGCCAAGCTCCAATGCTTTTTTGATAAAGGGACGACTATCATTTTCTGTTAATGTCCATGCATGTCCGCCACGATCGGGTTCTCCATAACTCATACAACCAAGACAAAGACGAGAGACTTCTAAACCAGTAGATCCTAATTTAACATAATCCATTTGCTACTCCTCCTTTTGTTTTATTATAAAAGAGTGGCTATTCATTATGCGAGAGAAATGAATTTAGTTTGTAAGGGAATACATTAGTGGAGGAGTTAATAATTTAGAAAAGTGGTTAGTTAAAATTACCATATGGTTCGTAATGAATTGTACTATGGAATAGAAGGATAAAGGTTATAAATGACATATTTTTTTATAAAAAACGGTATGAGCTATACGAACAAAAAATATATTTTATTCCATTTTAAATAAAAAAACTATGAATAAATTTTATTAATGCACTAACTATTTTAAATTCCATCATTTTATTAATCTGCTATAATGTATGGAAAATATTTAATAGGGGCGAAAGGATAAATTACTGATGGGTGAACTATATGAATATATTGAAATAAATCAGAAAAAAACAATAAAATTTTTCTCATTCAAAGCCAAAGATACAGAAAGAATTATCCCTATGCATTGGCATGATAGTCCTGAACTAATTTATTGTGTAGAAGGAAAGCTAAAAGTCTGGTATGAAGGAAAAATTGTTACCCTGGGAAAGGGAGATTTGCTATTAATCAATTCTAATACCCCACATTCTACCCAAAGTATAACTCATAATAATGTATGCATCATTCAGTTTCCTGGAAATTTTCTTGAAGAAGAAAATAAATCGATTCATTTAAGCACTTGCGAAAACAAATATGATGCGCAAGTAATAGACTATACTAGGAAAATAATAACTGAAATTATAGAATACCATGTATCGACGAACGAATATGACTACTTATTGGAACAGAGTAAAATACTTCATCTAAAATATTTGTTGGTAACAAATTTTTCCTCTGGAGCTAATGGGAAATGTGAAGATAATAATCGCAAACAATTAAAATTGAAGCAGCTTGAAATTGTAATAAGGCATCTCAAAAATAACTATAAAGATAATCCTAGCTTAAAAGAAATTGCCAATGCCTGTGGATATTCTGAAGCGTATCTCTCTCGATTATTTCATACAATAACTGGACAGACTTTCATAGATTTTAAAAGAAATCTTTGTTTAGAAAAAGCAATTGAGCTTATGAATACAACAGATAAAACCATTACACAAATTGCCTATGAATCAGGTTTTTCAAATGTAAAATCATTTAGAAACTATTTTCGATCAACCATGAATATTAATCCCAAATACTATAAAAGGTCAAAAAATGACCCTTAATTAGTAAGAAAATGCAACGTAATGTAAACGTATTCCTGTTATCCTTGTTTGTGTGGTTAGCTAAATTACACGTGTTTTTGATAATTAATAAACAGAAATGAGGGGGAGAAATGAGTAATAAAAATTATAAAAATATTGCTCAAGAAGTAATACGTGGTATTGGTGGGACTGACAACATTATTTCGATGGCTCATTGTGCTACTAGGCTAAGATTAATTGTAAAAGATAGGGATATAATTGATGATGAATTGATTGAAAATATTGATTTTGCTAAAGGTTTCTTCTTTACTTCTGGTCAATATCAAATTATTTTTGGAACGGGTACAGTAAATCATGTTTATGATGCGATGTTGCAAGAAGGCGTATCGGGAACAACAAAGTCTGAATTGAAAGAGATTGCTTCAGATAAAGATGATAATATCTTTTTAAGAATGATACGTTTGTTCGGAGATGTATTCGTGCCAATTATACCGGCATTGGTAGCTACTGGGTTATTTATGGGTGTAAGAGGATTGATTTTACAACCTGATATCCTCGCAGTATTTGGTTTAACGCCAGACCATATTTCAGATAATTTTATTAAGTTTACTCAAATATTAACAGATACTGCTTTTGCATTTCTTCCTGTATTAGTTTGTTGGTCTGCTTTCAAAGTATTTGGAGGTTCGCAATTATTAGGAATTCTGTTAGGGCTAATGCTTGTACATCCAAGTCTGCCCACATCATGGGATGTTGCACAAAATGTAGCAGAGCCTTTAAAATTTTTCGGAATTATAAAAGTTGCAGGCTATCAAGGTTCTGTTCTTCCTGCATTTATTGTTGGGGCTTTGGGAGCAAAGGTGGAAGGATTTATTAGAAAAAGAGTGCCGAGTGCTCTTGATTTAATTTTATCTCCGTTCTTCACTTTATTAATCATGATAGTTTTAGCGTTTTTCTTAATTGGCCCTGTTTTTCATGAAGTAGAATTATTATTATTACATGCAGTAACATATGTTTTAGAATTACCATTTGGTATTGGTGGTTTAATTTATGGTGGGATTAATCAAATAATCGTTATAACAGGATTGCACCATCCTCTTAATTTAATTGAAATCCAAATGCTTGCTGATACAGGAAAAAATTTGGTTAACCCGATAAGTACTGCTTCGATCTGTGCTCAAGCAGGAGCAGCATTTGCAGTCGCGGTTAAATCAAAAAATGTGAAAACTAAGGCTATTGCATATCCCTCCACTATGTCTGCATTACTAGGAATTACTGAGCCAGCTATTTTTGGTGTTACATTAAGATACGGGAAGCCTTTTATTATGGGATTAATAGGGGGTGCTGCTGGTGGATTTGTAGCTGGGTTAATGCACTTATCAGCCACAGGAATGTCTATCACAGCTATTCCAGGGACTTTGCTATTTCTGAATAGTCAAATTTTTGGATATTTATTAGTATCCCTAATCGGGTTTGGTGTGGCATTTATTCTTACCTATCTTTTTGGATATAAAGATCACCCAAAAACAAAATAATAAGGAGGGAGTATCGATGCAAAAAAATGAAGTTATGGCTTTAATCGATTCTCTGTCCGTTGAGGAAAAAATCGGTCAACTTGTGCAATTAACTGGAGATTTTTTTACTAATGAAACGGAAGAAACGATAACTGGTCCAATAAAAAAATTAGGATTAAATGAAAATTATAATATTTATCATACAGGATCAATCTTAAATATTACTAATGCTCATGAAATAATTAAAATTCAAGAGAAATATTTAGAAAACTCAGGCCATAAAATCCCTTTGCTTTTTATGGCAGATATTATATATGGATTTAGAACTATCTTTCCCATTCCATTGGCACAAACTTGTAGTTGGAACTTTGATTTAATAGAAGAAGCAGCTTCCATTAGTGCTAAGGAATCCTATGAAGAAGGATTACACGTTACATTTTCTCCTATGGTTGATATTGTAAGAGATCCAAGATGGGGCCGTGTTATGGAATCTCCTGGAGAAGATACGCTTATGGCGGAATTATTTGCAGAAAGAGTAATAAAAGGACTTCAAGGTAATTCCGAGCAAAAAATACCGAAAGATAAAATTGCTGGATGTGTTAAACACTTTGCAGCATATGGAGCTCCTATAGCAGGGCGTGAGTACAATGCAGTAGATATGTCTGAGCATACATTGCGGGAGGTATATTTACCGAGTTACTTATCGGCAGTAAAAGCAAAAGTTAAGCTTGTTATGACGGCATTCAATACTTTAAATGGCGTACCTTCAACCGGTAACGAGTGGTTAAATAAAATGATATTAAGAGATGAATTTAAATTCGCGGGAGTACTTATTTCAGATTATGCAGCTGTTGAGGAATTAATTACTCATGGATATGCTAATGGACCAAAAGAAGCAGCGCAGCTAGCATTAAAAGCAACAGTAGATATTGATATGAAAACATCGGTTTTTGCTAATGAATTAGGTGCAATTGTTAATAACAATGAGCAAATGATGGATTTACTAAATAAAGCAGTTTATAGGATTTTATCCTTGAAAAATGATCTGGGCTTATTCGAAGATCCATATAGAGGATTAAAAGAAAGATCAGCAGAAAACTCTAGTATCTTATGTTCTGAGCATAAAAAGACTGCTTTAATGTTAAGTGAGGAATCGATTGTTTTATTAAAGAATAATGGTGTCTTGCCATTAGAAAAGGGCAAAAAGGCTGCAATTATTGGACCATATCACGATGAAAAATCAACACTTGGTATGTGGGCTATAAAAGGCGATATAAATGACACTATTACACTGAAAGATGGGATAAACGAGATTGTAGGGAATAATAAGAATCCCTTTTGCAGAGGATCACATTTAATAGAGAAGGAAACTGCACACTTACTTGGAAAATTTGAAGATAAAATTCCAAATGAAAGAATAAGTAATGATGAATTAATAGAAGAAGCTGTTAACTTAGCAAAGGACTCTGAAATTGTAATACTAGCATTAGGTGAAAGTATTTTTCAGAGTGGTGAAGGTGGATCACGTACAGAGATTACATTACCTAAACCTCAACAAAAATTATTCGAAGCTATAAAAAAATTAAATAAACAAATAATTACTATCATTTATAGTGGGCGTCCTTTAATTTTAACTGATGTAGAAAAACACTCAGATGCTCTTATACAGGCTTGGTTTCCTGGTATTATGGGAGGTAAGGCCTTAGCGAATATTCTCTATGGGATAAGTAATCCATCAGGAAAGCTGTCGATGTCTTTCCCAAGGAGTGTTGGACAAATACCAATCTATTATAATGAGTTAAACACAGGGAGACCAGATCTGCCAGAAAATGCTTTTTATCGCTTTGCTTCACGATATATTGATGAATCTAATAAACCATTATTCTCTTTTGGCTATGGATTATCTTATACAACTTATCAGTATAACTCTGTCTCACTTAATAAAAAGTTAATAAGGCAAAATAGCCATGATGAATTAATTATAACAGTTGAGGTTGAAAATACTGGGGATTATGACGGTTATGAGATTGTGCAGCTTTACATAAGAGACCAGTTTGGCAGTACTGCTAGACCAGTAAAGGTACTAAAAGACTTCAAAAAGGTATTTATTAGAAAAGGCGAAGTGAAAACAATCTCATTTACAATTACAGAAGAGCAATTGAAAATTTATCGAAGTGATTTAAGCTTTGCTAGCGAGCCAGGCCAATTTGATGTTTATATCGGTTCTAGTAGTGAAGATTTACCTTTAAAAGAAAGCTTTGAATTAATTCAAACAAGCTAAATGAATTTATATAGAAATGCAATGAGTCTAAGGCTGGAATATAATAATGAGAAAGGTGAATTTGAAGTACTCAAATTCACCTTTCCTTATTTATGGTTCTGGAGAGCTTAAAGCGAGGTAATAAAAAAAGTTTATGAAATAATCGACTTAAACAAACGCGGGCATTTCTTTCATATAAAACCATAATTAATAATATATACTTATTAAATGTTTGGAATCAAAAATATAGGAAAAGAACCCATATTTAATAAGTATTTTTCCTATTCTCTATTGGGAGTTGAGTAATTAGGTTTATGTAATATATGAAATAACCAAGTTATAAATTTTGCTATCAGAAGTACTAATACGTAACCCAAAAATAAATGGAAATAATTAATTTCACCATACATTCTAAAAAGACCAATACTTACTAAAATAGGCTTTAAAATAAATGCAAATAAGGCAGCAGTTATTATAGAGTATAGGTAATAATTTTTATGATTATTTAATGTCCATTGATAAATGAGCATGAAAGCCACAGGGACCATGGAGGTGTCCAATGAGATGCTTGGCAGTGCAGGGATAATTTGATAAGGGTAATGCCAATACCCTCTATTTATACCGAAGATATCGATGAATGTAAAAAAAACATGAATGTTATATCCATAAAAACCAATTAGAAATACTTTACTTCGGTCCATTTTGATATAGAGAATAACCAATGGGATTAAAAGAATGACAACTAAAACCCAAAACTGCCATGTAGAAGGGTTAGAGTAGTCTGTCCAATAATTAATTAAAGAATCGGTATTCTCTTTTCTACCGTATAGAATCTTGTCAAATTCACGTAAACGATCCAATAAAATTCCTCCCTAATGTTTGCCAGTTATATAGTTAGAATAACCAAATATATTATGTTTATTAATAATTAAAGAAGGTAATTATTTCATTTTTTGAGTAAGTGTAGCAGTACTTTGGGGGGGAAACATGGAAAGAGCTTTATACAAATGAAAGAATGGGTAAAATTAATAAAATTTTATGATTTGTTGGTTGTTTTGAACCAAGTAGCTGCTGGAATTTAATAGTCGGTGATACAATTAATGTTAAATCAGTATTCGAAAAGGCTTGCGGTTACTTTTGATTTCTTTTGGTACGTTTTTAATACCAAAAGTAAATGGAATTAGGTATTGAGTCAGCTTTGTTTATGGCTTGGATACTATAAAAGGTAAAGATTACATATTAGGTAAAGTTCCAGATAAAAAACTAGTAAGAGTTTCCTAAGAGAAATGTGATTTAATACGTTCGTTCCTCCAATTCAGTTTTTAATTAGTTTGTTTTAATTTGTTTTTCTCGTTTGGTTAAATACACTGTAAGAACCATGCACTAGAAAGAAATTTAATCATATATAAATGGTATCCAGTTTTATTTTGATGAGGAGGATATAATGGAACCACTATTACCTATGGAAAAATATTTCGGTAAGTTAGAACTAGTATATTCATTTTATGGAGCTATGCCTACAGGTGTTAGTGTATCAGAAACCGGTCGTGTTTTCATTTGCTTTCCGAAGTGGGGAGACCTTGTTAAATTTACTGTAGCTGAAATTGTTGGGGGGAAATTGCAGCCTTATCCTAGTTATGAAACTAATTTGTTTAACCCTGCGAATAACAAAGTGTCTTTTATCAGTGTCCAAAGTGTAGTCGCGGATGGTAGAGGAACGCTTTGGGTATTAGATACAGCGGCACCAAATTTTTCTGAACCTATTAAAGGTGAAGCAAAATTAGTCGCTGTTGATTTAGAAACCAATACAATAAGAAAAGTATATAATTTTACAGAAGATGTTGTCTTGCCTACAACATATCTGAATGATGTCCGTTTTGATTTTCGTGTTGGAAAAGCAGGTTATGCCTATATAACGGATTCTTCTTCAAGAGGACCAGGAGCTATTATTGTTGTAGATTTATTAAGTGGGAACGCGTTTAGACGGTTAAATGGTGCAAAATCAACTTCGCCTGATCCTTACTTTTTACCGAAAGTAGAAGGCGAAATTTTGATGAATAGAAACAAAGATGGTTCAACTTCTCCGTTTAGATTGGCATCTGATAGTCTTGCGATATCTCCCGATGGAAAGAGGTTATTTTTTGCGCCATTAACCAGTCGTCATTTGTTTTCGATTTCAACAGAAGCCTTGAGAGACAGAAATATACCAGACATGGCTTTACGTTATCATCTGGAGTATTGGGGAGAAAAAGGTGCATCTGATGGAATGATCACTGATGCAAAGGGAAATGTTTATGCGGGGGATTATGAAAACAACAGTATCCGTAAAATATTGCCAAATGGCATAATGGAAACTATTGCCCATGATCCTAGAATTCTGTGGCCGGATACTTTTTCAATTGGTCCGGATCAATATTTGTATGTCATTGTGAACCAATTACATCGGCAGCCTAGATTTCATTATGGAAAAGACTTACGACAGAAACCTTATAGTTTACTTCGTCTCAAAGTTGATGAAAATCCTGCTCCGACCTTTTCATAATAAAATAGTTAATTAATTATTTTCATTAATATAGTGTAAAACAAACATAAGTAAGCCAGAAGTATTAACTTACTTCCGGCGTAAAAAACTTAAAATATTTTTAGGAACAGTTTATTTGGTAAATTATAAACTGTACCTAAGAATTTTTTATAATGTCGGTAAATTCAATGCTGTTTGGATATTATTTAAATCTAAACTAATTTGTTCGTTTGTATCCCAAGCATGATACCATCCTTTTTCTACCATATAAGCGGATATCTGTTCATGGATATCAAGAGCTTCCACTAAATGGCGAGTGAGCATTTCTTTAATTTCTGGTGTACCTGCCTCTGTAACTGCCATGGCATAATTTCTAACTCCACTTTTAGCTGAAATTAATAAATCCATTGTAACTACTTGGTCGGATAGTGCGTTCATGCCAGTTAAATTTTCAATGATTGGATTCATGTATATTCATCTCCTAATTACTGCTTAGCGTTCGAAAGGATTGAAGCATATTCTTGTAATTGTCTCGTAGACATATCAATGTCTAACTGCATAATATCTTTTAATTGCGGATCTGTAACTAACGCTCTCATCGTTTTTGATTTAGTCAAACAAGTGGTCTTAAATGTAGATATCTCATGGACTTCAAGAACTTCATGTAAAGCATAGTTCATTTTTTTATCTCCTTCCTTAAGGTTTCAACAAGACCTTAATACAATTATCCAGTTTCGCGTCAAAAATTTCATATCCATGTTTTGCTTCACTAAGTGGAAGTACATGACTCACGACATCTCCTGGGTCAATTTTTCCCGTCGAAACTAATTCAAACATATATGGATTCGGCTCAAATAACTGTTGATTTGGATATATTAATTGGTAAAAATACAATTTAGGAAAAAGACGATTAGGATGGCCTTGTGAGGGGTCAGCCCTAATAGTCTTTTCTGCAATTATTGGCTGCTTTTCAAAATAAAAAGGAAGTCTTTTTATTTTAGGGCTAACGGGCAGGTTGAACCATCTAACTTTATATTTTATACAATTTATAGTCTGATAAACATTAACATAGGTTCCTTATAACAGACAACGAAGCAGTAAGATTTTACCGAAAAAATGGATTTAAAATAACAAGTTTAGGTAAAAAAATTTCTCGGTGTAGAGCGGCTCTTATGTTACTATAGCAACACTTTGTAATATGGAGGTATCGCATTTTCTTATTGCACTAAAGGAGGTTAGTATGAGAAGGAATTAACAGTATAGAGTTAATGCATTAAAACTCAGGTATTGCTATGGTAATATAAATTTGATGGGGATAAGGAGTGTTCTAATTATTATTTAGAAAGGTGGAAGGATTCAAATGAACGAATATATGAATATGATAGAGACTGCATTGAAAGACAGTAATCCATTGAAACTTATTTTAAAAGGATGGATGGAAGAGGGGGCTGGTGTTGTCGCTGTAGTTTATGCAACTACAGATTCTAACAAAGCTAGAAGTTTTATCGAGGAAATAATTTCTGTAGTCAACGATGACAACTACTATATGGTTTACAGTGTCCCTTTTGATGTGGATTTAACCCAAATTGGGCATTACCCTTCAATAGCAATATCTAAAGAAGACTTTAAATAATTTGTTTTACATATCAGTTCCTATTTGCCTTATTATAAAAAATCCTAATGAATTTAATATTAAATCTTATTAGAAATGGAAGTTAAAAATCATCCTTAAATAAAAGGTTAGTGGAAGACGGAAAAATATAACTTGAAATACCATTTTCTTCTATTTGGTATATAATTAACTTGTATTTTTTATATAGGAGGAAATTTATGACTACATCCAGTGACTACATTCGCTATATTCGTGGAAAAGTGGGACAAGATTTAATATTTCTTAATTTTGCTGGAGGTATTGTTTATAACGAACGAAATGAGATTCTTTTACAAAAAAGGGGAGATGGAAATGAGTGGGGTTTTCCAGGCGGTGCTATGGAACTAGGAGAATCTCTTGAAGAAACAACAAAACGAGAAATTCTTGAGGAGACAGGATTAAATGTTAAGGTTGAACATCTTATTGGTGTCTACTCTAAATATTTTTGTGAGTTTCCGAACGGAGATAAAGCTCAGACTATTACTCACTTTTTTCAATGTAAGCCAATTGATGGGGAACTTACTGCAGATGGTATTGAGACATTGGATTTGAAGTACTTTCCAATAAATAAAATACCGAAATTATTCACTAAACAACACGAAGATGCCTTAGAAGATTGGGTTTTCAAAAGAAAAGGTGTATATAAATAAGTTCAACTACAAAATAATTATACATAATCAATAACCGAGGCTTTCTTTAAAGAAAAGAGTGGCCTATTCTATGTGCTAAAGTGGAAAATGGCTGTGGAAAATTTGATAAACCTACAAAATGGTATGCAGATTTATAATTCCATACATCCTGTAGTTGCTATTTTCGTCTATTGAATTAACTGGAGTTTATGCAATATTTTAATTACAGATTAGCGATATTCTTGTGTCGCTAAAGGGGAGGTTAGTTGAACAGAAGTGAATAAAAGATGTGCTAAAATTGGTAATTAGTATAGGAGTGGGTAAATATAACATACAAGGTAGGGGGATTAAAAATGGAGATTCGTTCAGTAAACAGTTTAGATTACTATGAAATCTCGCCATTACTAAATCAATGGTGGGGTGGAAGACAAATGGCTGATAAGTTACCAAAGCTCTTTTTTGATCATTTTACAGATACAAGTTTTATTGCTGAAAAAGATGGAAAAATAGTAGGGTTTCTAATTGGGTTTTTATCACAATCAAATTCTGAAGAGGCGTATATTCATTTCGTTGGAGTACATCCAAAATATAGAAAACACAGTGTAGGAAAAACACTCTATAACAAATTTTTTTATGTGGTTAAACAAAAAGGTGCTAGTATAATCCGTTGTGTAACTTCACCTATTAATAAAGTTTCAATTTCCTTTCATACTAATATGGGTTTTGATATTGAACAAGGAGATGCAGTCGTAGATGGAGTTCCCGTGTATAAGGACTATGACGGACCAAATCAAGATAGGGTTTTATTTAAAAAGAATTTATAATAAATTTGGAACCTCATTGAACTATTGGGAATTAATCCATGAAGGATTAATTCCCTTTTTTGGCTATGGTACGAACGGGGCAGGTTAGTATAAGTGTAAAACTCCACAAAATTAAGAAATTAGCCATATTCTAAAATGAAAAATGGCTTAAATAATTAAAATTAATGAGCTATCTAATCATTCACTTAGCAATATGGTGGCAGCGTTCCTGTAATAAATACCCTGCTTCGGTATTTCGACTCTACCAAAAGTTGTCTTTAATACATACCATAGGTACCCCCCTTTTGATATATTCAAGTATTCTTATCTAAACAGTTTTCTTCTTACAATTATTCAATAAAATGAATGTTCCTTTGTAATCTGTTATGTAGAAAAAGCCTGATTACCCATTTATTAATCAAATTTGACAGGCTCTTCCTTCAATACCAGAAAGGGCAGTATATTTATTCTTAAGCGATTGGGGTACCATTTTTAACAGGTTGGTCTGGTTTTAAAAGCACTACGTCATCTCTCCCTTGTATACCACCAATTACTAATACCTCAGATTTAAAACCTGCAATTCGCCTTGGAGGAAAATTTACTATCGCTACCACTTGACTACCAATAAGTTGTTCTGCCTTGTATCTGCGTGTTATTTGAGCTGAAGACTGTCTAACACCAATATTACCAAAATCAATTTCTAATTTTATTGCGGGTTTTCGTGTTTCTGGAAATGGCTCTGCCTTAATCACAGTGCCAACACGGATATCTAATTGTAAAAAATCCTCGATATTTGCCATTAATACACCTCATATAATCTTTAATATCTTGTAAACCTTCAATATTGCCTATGAATTGGATAGAATATCGAACAGGTACCGATCCTTGAGGTGAGAGAAAGTCTTTTTGGGTCATACCAATCTCTAGGTGCCTTAAGTTTTAAGTTTGATTTAGATCTGCATGTTGGTCATAACTGTAATGTGTAGTTTCTTCATTAGAATGGTTTTCAAACAATATCATCCGCATCCTCAAGTGAAATAGGTTGCTTTATCAATACGCCTTCCATCTGAATTATGCTTAATCATAAAAAAGATTTATATTCTTATTGTAAACTATTATAATATATTAAAAACTTAACTTACTTTGAGGCAAAGTTATACACTTATTATTCTAGTTTAAGTATAAAAAAGAATAATGTTTATGTTTTTATCTGATAATGATTCAGCATAATGAAAACAAGGGCATGCTTTGCAAATCGATTTTCAAGATACCCAGTGACTACATATAATTGCCTTCCACCGGGAGATTGATCAAGAGGCTTACAGGCATTTTGGGTGAAGTGTATGTGACGTTAAATTAAATGCCCACTTAAATGAGTTTCTATAATTCGTTGGAGTTTTATTGGCATTGCTTTTAAAAAGACTAACAGACTAGGTATGTTAAAATCTAATTTGGTATGCGATTTTACAAACCGATAATGTTGATGTTACCAAGCAATCTATTGCTTTCTCAATTATTTTATTGTGAATATGCTTCTGTGTGCTCTATCCCGTAATTTTTTGCAGCAGATTGCTTATATAGTTTGGAGATACATTCTACAGAAAAGATTTTGCACCGTGGGCAGTCCTATTTGTTGTACTAATTATCTGTTGAAATATTCAGTTAACAACAGGGCATCTATTTTTACCAACAAATCCATACTTGCTGTTTTTCGAGTTATAAAATCTATTGGTGTAATCGAGCGCACATCAATATACTAAACGATCAAATCCTGACTAGATATTATTTATTGGCGAATGGTATTCTCGCTGAATACTTTCCATAATATTTTATCGTGAAAAAGTCGGGGTTCCTAACAGAATGTTATCAATTTAATGACTACAGCTACTAAAGAATTTGGAATTGTAGGGTTTAAAATACTAAATGCTTTAAATCTATTTTCCGATAGTTGTATCATACTTTAGCAACTTTTGTTGGCTATACATTTTTTCAAAAAGAATTCCTGTTAAATAATAAAACACGAGCCCGAAACAAATATGAATAAGTGTGAATTTAGGGCCAAATGAAGTAAATTCATACACTAGAACTGGCAATTTCACTGTTGACCAAGCCCCTAAAAAAAACACTATATAACGGACGCTAGCTCCTTTTCTCAATAAAAGTACTGCGATTGGAAAGGCTATATAAAGAGGTCCAGCAGCTACTGTTGCTAATAATAAGGTGAAGAGGACACCAATTATACCTGATTTTTCCCCCATATATCTAATGAGTGTTTCTTTCTTTACCCATTGGTCCAATAATCCCACTAATATAAATACTGGAGGGAGTAGAATTAACATATCCAAAATATTTTTACCAGTTAACTGAACTGTTTTTGCAGCAATCGTTTGATTCATAAATGCTATAAGCAGAAGGCCTAATAATAAAATGAGAAAGAACCGATATCTTTTTAACTTTTTCATGTCATCACCACCCAAATAATTAATGCAAATAGAAGGGACATTACTATGGCAGAAATATTTCGGGCATAAGCAAAACTTTGACCAAAAGTTTTTTGTTCCATAAATAAACTTGCCAGTCCTACAGACATTAATGTCGACATTAATACAGCAACTTGTGGAAGAGCAGCGCCATTTTGAACTAATGTATGTCCAAGAGGAAAAACGATAAAGCTAGGGACTATAGCAATTGATCCAATGATTGTTGAATAAAGGATACCAAGTAAACCGGAATTTTCCCCAATAATGGAAGAAATAAGGGACGGTGTTAATAAAGATAGTGCCAGTCCAACGAAGAGCATAATGGCTAATAAATCCGGTAAAACATTGCGAAACATTTTCCATGAGCTTAATAAGGCTGCCTTTGTTTTATATTTGTCTTTTATAAAAGACAGGATCAGATAGATAGCAGCTATCGTATATAAAACAATTCCATTAACCATTATTTTCACAATTCCATTTTTTGTATTTTTCCAGGAAAAATGATAAATTTTTAATTTTTTCTTGAATATCAATTTGAAATTCTTCTAATTTTCTTTTTCCAAGTGTAGTGATTTTATACATCCTTACCGGTTTATCTTGATCAGAAACATCTAGATAAGATTCAATGGCACCTTCTTCCTCTAATTTTTTTAGTGTGCGATATAGTATGGCGCTATCAATTGGATTGATGGGAAGCTCTTCCTTACATTTTTGCAACAGTTTTCCCCCATAGTTATCTCCCTCCAATAAAAACAGCAAAAGAAATGCACCAGTATGTCTTCCTGTATGTTTCATAATAGATAGAACCCCCTAATTTTAATGTAATGTACTTTTTATCAATATATTACTGTTGTTAACAGTATAGTGTTATTATCAGTTATGTGTCAATCTTTTTATAATGAAAATTAAATGTGAGGCTTATATTTTAACTAGACTTATATTTAGGAACGGAAGGTGCTACGACATCTCTTTTTATTGAATTAAAGAGTGGGTTTGCTAAAAAAGGAAAATAAACGAAATCGGTAGAATAAGTATACTGGATATAAATCTTAACGTTTAAATATTAATAAGAGGATAATAACTATGGGGAACTCATGAAGTAAAAAGTTTAAACTAAAATAATTGAGAGGGTTGAAAAAAATGAAAAAATTGGGGACACTATACTTTTTCTGTGGAAAAATGGGAGCTGGAAAATCAACTAAATCAAAGCAATTGGCGATAGACAAACATGCGGTACTGTTGTCTGAGGATGAATGGCTTTCATCTCTTTATCCCAATCAAATTGCATCATTTGAGGACTATCTAAAATTCTCAGCGCAGCTCAAGCCATTGGTGAAAAAGCATGTCCAAAACATATTAAGTGTTGGTACAGATGTAGTGATGGATTTTCCAGCTAACACTCAAAAACTGCGAAAGTGGTTTTTGGATATGGCGTCAGAGGTCAATGCAAACCATCAACTAATTTTCCTTAATCTAAATAACGAGCAATGCTTACGTCAAATCGCACAAAGGCGTAATGAACAACCAGAAAGATCAGCTTTTGACACGGAAGCGGTGTTTATTCATGTTACTAAATTTTTTGAAGCACCAGAGGCATCTGAGAGTTTAAATATTTTAGAATATAGCGGAAAAGAATAACAAGGAGTTCAATGATTCGTGTGTGTAGAGTGCCTTTTTTTGGGGAGGTGCTCTATTTGATATAAAATGATATGTGGGTAAGAATAGTTTCTCTGGATGACCTTATAATACGAACGGGTGCTTTAGCTCAATAAGGAGATGGACAGTTTTTTTTTGCGGACTTTCAACTCTAAGTAAAAAATATTACTAATCGTCGTTATGGAAAAGTTACTCAACTTTTATCCGATTCTTTAAATATCTATTGTGAAATTCATGATGATAATCTGATTATATAGTATACTGGGAACCTTATTACAATAATATACATAAGGAGTTTTGCAATGGAAAAGTGGGATTTATTTGATAAACATCGTTATAAAATAGAGAAACAAATAACTCGTGGAGATGAAATGAAACCAGAAGAGTTTCATTTAGTAGTACACATATGTATATTTAATTCAAAAGGTGAAATGCTCATTCAGCAGCGTCAATCCTTTAAGCAAGGATGGCCGAACCTTTGGGATATCACTTGTGGTGGTAGTGCGGTTGCAGGCGAAACAAGTCAGCAGGCTGCTTCAAGAGAGCTATTCGAGGAGTTGGGGATTCATTATAACTTTGAAAAGATTCGTCCACAATTTACTATTAACTTTGAACGTGGCTTTGATGATTTTTATTTAATTGAATATGACTTTGATTTGAATGAATTGACATTACAGATTGAAGAGGTACAAGCAGCCAAATGGGCTTCTAAAGAGGAAATCTTGGAGCTAATCGAACTGAAAAAATTTATACCTTATTATGAGAGTATCATTGCTTTTCTTTTTGAGGGGCGAAATCATTATGGCTCTGTTCGTCTTTAAATGAAACGTGCAAAGTATAAAACATATAAAGATCTGGTGAGAACACAAAAAGATGATGTGAAGTATGGTCCTTAAAGTAATGGGGGCATTAGTATAAGATCGTTTGGCTGCTTTGGCAGCCTATTGTTGTTGTACGAACGGGCAGGATTGTTTAAGTACATTTATTTACCACACTTTCTTTTCCGAACACGCTCCTAATTTTGCATTTTAAAGCCGTTGTATGATATTCGTACTAATCGGATATAACATAATATGTACGATGTAGAATTAGGATTGTGCAAAAGTGTGAGAGATGGAAAATGACGATTTGAAAATTACGGCTTAATTAGGGGGAAATACTAATGTACAAAGACATAACAGTTGAATTGATTATTGGTTTCTTAACTTTATTAATAGTCCTTAAATTACTTGGGAAGATTCAATTTTCACAAATAACTCCTTTTGATTTTATCACGGCCATGGTAATGGGAAACCTAGTAGGGGACGCAATTTTTGAAAGAAGAACAGGAATTTTGGAGATAGTATTTAGCATTGTTATATGGGGGTTACTAATTTATCTAGTAGAGTTTTTAACGCAAAAATCTCTAAAATTCCGGAGTTTTTTTGAAGGTAATCCCACGATCTTAATTGAAAAAGGAGAGATTATTTATAAGCAGCTAAAAAAAAATAATATGGATCTAAACCAATTACAGCAGCTTATGAGACAGCAGGGATATTTTTCTATCTATGAAGCAGAATATGTAATTTTGGAAAGAGACGGGAAAATAAGTGTTGCACCAAAACATGCATTTAGTGTTCCAACAGCGCAGGATTTAGCCATACCTCCTAAACAAGTAGAGATATCCTTTGCAATTATTATGGATGGGAAATTACAATCTCAAAATCTTCAATTGGCTGGGTTAACAGAAGAGTGGTTACATAGACAATTAAAGCAAGAAAAAATTAAAAAGTATAAGGAAGTGTTTTATGCAGAATGGCAAAAAGACCGAGGGCTGCTGATTACTAAATATACATAATCACCCCTTTATTTTAAAGGGACTTTGAGCTAGCTAAGATGGCATTCGTTGTGCGTTTATATGCTTTGGTATTAATGATGTTTTTTTATTTGTTCATGGTTTTTCCTAAGAAGTAGGAATATAGGAAAAAGGTTATTAGGCTCCAAGAAATATGGAGCGTAGTTCATTAGGGATGGATGCTCAGTTTCTCATAAAACTACGTATATAAGAAATTAAGTACTGTGGGAGAATGTGTGAGTGCCATTAAATAGGTATACCATAGAAGATATAAATTTCGAAAAAACATAGGCTTGTTTTACTAAAAATATTTATTTTTGTAAGCTTTTGAATATTGAAGTAAAATAATAGAAAAATAGATGGATGAGGTGAAAATGATTGAGTTTACCAACATTATCAGTATTTTTCGGAGCAGGTGCAGAAATAGGTTATGGTTTGCCGTCAGGAGGGAAATTTGCATTAGAAATATTTAGAGTTTCAAATGAAGAAGATAAAGCAACATTTAGAAGCCAGATTCAAAGCCTAGACTCTAGGTCACAGATTGCTACTCAATGGCTTCCAGATAATTATGCGAGTAAGAGATTAAATGTTTTTGGAAAAGGAGAGTTTGAAGGCCTTATTGCCTCTAGTTTAGAAAATAGAAGAAGCAACATTTTGGATTATCTGGATCATTTTGATGAAAACGTTTCCGAGTTGTTAAATAAATGGAAGTTTAATGAAACAATAATACGTGATAAGTTTACAAACGAAACAGGCGAACAAATTGGTGATATGAGATATAATCAAGCAATTCGGTTAAATGAGAAGCTTGCTTCCAGTGTATTGCTGTTTGAATCTGACTATTTTTCAGCATACTTAAGATTATTAGAAAAATATCCAACAGATCGTTATTTGAAAAGAATTGTAAGGGCTTTTTTGGAATTATTGGTTGGAGCAATTGGTCAAAGTCTTGTTTCGCAGCTAAACGAAGAATTGTTTACTGCAGCACCTGATGAATTAAACGTATTTGATGATTTATCGGGGGTTTTTTCTTTGAATTATCAAGGTGTTGGACAAACTGGAATGGAAATTGTAATTGAAGAAACCTCGATTGATTTAAAGGAAGATACAGACGGACTTACAGTGTTTAGAGAACTTGGTAGAAGCATATTAGAAGAAATTTATTGTCAAGCAATGGATTACCAAGCTTTAATAGATAGTCATTTTAGATATCTGTATAATCCTAAAGCGCAATGGGCTAAATTTAGTCGAATTGCTATATTCCTTCATACTGTTCAAAGATATATTACTAATAAAGTCCATGTTGATGAAACAAGAATTTCAGATGGTCCCGGATATTATCACGACTTAATAAATTTAAGAAATTATTTTCATATTAAAGCTGTGGGAACTACCAATTATAACAATTTTGTACAACAGGTATTAGCAGGGACGGAAATCGCAGAAACACCTGTGTATCATTTAAATGGAAGTGTAAATGAATACTATGATCCATACAAAAATGAAATTTTAACAGAACCTTCTTCCGAGGAGAGACAAGGAATAATTCTTGTACCATTTATGTTTACTCAAAGTGGTGTTAAACCTTTGACTTCTGTCAGTATGTCAAGAAAGTATGTTGATCTTTATGATCATTTTGTTGAATCAGACATAGTATGTGTGATTGGTTATGGTTTTAACGGAGATGATGGCCATATAAATGGAATGTTCAGAAGCTTGGTAGAGAAAGAAAATAAAAGTTTAGTCATTTTACACTATAAAAGCGATAATCGTACGGAGCAGCAACTTTTAAGGTATTATCAACAAAAATTACGTTTAAGTTCTTCTGGAAACTTAAGAGTTGTTTTGGTAGATAATAACCGTATATTTAATGGAGATATTTGGTACAACGCCCTACTATAGAGGGTTTCTTTTGACCGAAAAGCTATTGCAATGTGTGTAATAAAGAAGTTGAACTTAAACGTTATAAAATAATAAAATCAGGCAATTGTTTAAAACAAGCTGGAGGAGTTCAGGCGAAAAATGTAAATAACGGTTCTAGTGTTAAGGAAAAGTAGGGGAGAAAGCTTCAAGTTTTACAAGATAATTAAATTTGCGGCGAAAAGCTATTAATAGCCTTTACCGGATAGCACAAGTATAAATCCCCTACTAAACACGACAGTAACTATGATTACGCACTTACTAACACAGAATTTTGTTAGGTTAAAAGTCTTTCAAAAAGTTTAAAGCTGTTAATCACGAAAAAATCAACAATATCTCTTTAGAAAAGGAAATGGTATTTCGTGTTCTTACTATCGATACTCCCCAAGAGAAGCAGCCCATATTTAAACCAAGATTATATAATAAATTTATGTAATGATGGAAAAGATTATATCTTTTAATTCAGCAGCAATTTCTGATGGAGCTGTGTTCAATTCATCTTCAGCTAACCACCATTCAATAGTTCCTAGAATAGTTGATATGATAGCCCTTCTTTTCAAAATACTAACAACGCGGAGATCAAATAAGTCTGAAGTTTCAATAAAGGAAGATATAGATGACTTGAGTTCGTGTTGGAATAGTTGATACCCTTCATTCCTCAATAAGGGTTCAATAAAATTGTAATTTTCCTTTAAGTAATTAAAAGCTAAAGTAAGTGAGTTAATAGTCATTTCTTGATTATGAAGACAGTATTGGTCCATTTGATTTATATAGGTTTTAATGGTTTTTTCCAGTAATTCATATTTATCCTGATAATGAAGGTAAAAAGTGCCTCTGTTAATATCAGCTAATATTGTAATTTGATTTACTGTGATTTTATCAAACGGTTTCTCATTAAGTAATAAGAAAAAAGTGTCTATTATCAGCTTTTGCGTTCTCCTTTTTCTTCTTTCCATCTCCACACCTCAACAATTTTAGTATCATGTTCATTAATCAACATATCTTGCCTTTTGATGATTGTTTCCTGTAATACAAATGATACTATTAAATCAACAACTGTTCAATGAACGAACTGGAGGGGGATTTAATGAATATCTTAGTTATTGGGCGTGGGGTGATTTCTACTCAATATGCTTGGATCTTTAAAGAAAATGGAAATAATATTGATTTTTATATTAGATCAGAATCAATAGATAAGTATACGCGAATGCTGAATTTGCAGCTAGACGATTGGAGGAAACGGAAGTCTAAAAAGATTAATGTATCGTGGGAAACTAACTTAATATATGAAATTCCCCAAAACCATAACTATGACTTGATTTTTGTGAGCGTCAATATTGAACAAATTAGTTCTGTTGTAAAAACATTGAATAATAAGGTGAATAAGGCCACTGTACTGTTTTTTAATAATTTTTGGGATCCAATCAAGCAGACAGAAATATTACCACAATCTCAACTTATATTCGGGTTTCCTGTTGCTGGCGGGGGAACAGTAGGGATAAACACAATTAATGGTGCGTTTTCTTCTATTATAATAATAGGTGATATAGGGATGGCTTCGAAAGAACGAGTACAGCAAGTATACACATTATTTGAGCAAGCAGAATTCAGCGTTAAAAGGCAGACTAACTTTAAAAAGTTCTTATTGAACCACTTCCTCTTAAATGTAGCAGTTGAAATAGAAGTTTTAAAAGAAGGGAGTTTTATAGGATTGATGGATTCTATCGATGCTTTAGGAAACATTTCCATCAATCTTAGACAGCTAAAGCCTATAATGAAGGAGCGAGGAATGAGTTATGATGCTTTAAATACTTTACTTTTCAACGATATCACCAAAAATTATAGGGATTATAATGTCCAAGTTTATCTTTAAAAGTGGAAGTACAGCACGATCTTTAATGGAAGGAAATAATACTATAACTGGACGCAGCGCCAAATTAATTCTTGATGAAGCAAGAAGAAAAAATATACATGTAAATACACTCGAAAATATTAGTAAACTCCTACCCTAATAATATAGCTTTTTTTTACTTATAATAGGAAAATGTTATAGGGCTGCAGTATTCTAATAAATATTACAGAGAAGAAAAATTTGAATGTCTATAAAAAGGTAATATCCAAGAAAAATACGCAGTCAAAAATAAAGTGAATATTCGTGTGAATATAATAGAATTAGACTTTTACTGTCTTAAACCATAATTTAGGTTAAGAAGGATTAACGCTTCTTTTTGTTAAAAAAAGGTATTTCTAATATCGCTATCAGGGCAGGATAATTGAATAACAAGAGAAAATTTAAGCAATGAAAATAGCCGAGTTTATCTCGACTAATTTTTAATAGTATCATCTGAAATAGTTTTTAATATATTGTTTTTCTCTTTTTGTAATTTTAGAAAATATATCAGATACACCAAACTATAAAGTTAAAATAATAATAAGAATCATCTAATCTAAAGTAGCTCCGTGTTTTTAGGTAATGCGGTATTACATTATGTAATTATATCTTGATAGTACGTTCAAGTATTCCTAAACCTTATTCTGAAGGTATTGATTAAGATGACTAATCCCTTTAGATCTCTATGAAATTATATTATCTTGATATGAAACTTGTTCTGGTTGTACAATTTCATATTCACCTTCTGCATACTCTTGCTCCGCATAATGGCTTCCCCATTGACAGAGCTCCTGCAAGATAGGTTTAAGAGATTCTCCAAGTTCAGTGGATGAATATTCAACCTTTGGTGGTACTTGATTATACATCTTTCTGCTCACAAGTCCACTGGCTTCAAGCTCTCTAAGTGTTTGAATAAGCATTTTCTGAGTTATATTTGGGATAATGCGCTTTAATTCACTCGTTCTCTTTGGTCCATTCATTAAAAAGTATAATACAAGGCCTTTCCATTTTCCGCCAATAACTTCCTTTGTCACTTCAAACCCACAACTAAATTTTTTCATGTCTAAAGCTCTCCATTCCACATTTATTACTTTTTAGTTACTATATCACAAAAAAGTGGGTACTTCCGATAATGTGCTTACTGAAGGATACTATATCTTGTAAGTTGTTCTTCAAGTACTTAAGGTACTAGACATAAAATAAAATTAATTCTAAAGGAGTGTTAAGTATGGGTAAATTTGAAGGTAAAATAGCGCTTGTAACGGGTGGAACTAGTGGGATTGGTCTTGCTACAGCGCAAAAATTTGTAAACGAAGGTGCATATGTTTATATCACGGGACGTAGACAAAACGAACTTGATAAAGCTGTTAACCAAATTGGCAAGAACGTAACCGGTGTTCAAGGTGATATTTCTAAGCTTGAAGACTTAGACAAACTATATGACATTATAAAGCAGGAAAAAGGTAAGTTGGACATTCTTTTTGCTAATGCAGGCATCGGCAACTTCCTTCCATTAGGTGAAATTACTGAAGAGCAGGTTGATAGAACGTTCGACATTAACGTTAAAGGAACCATCTTTACTGTTCAAAAAGCGTTATCACTATTCCCGGACAAAGTAGGTTCAATTATTGTAACAGGCTCTACTGCTGGATCAATTGGCAACCCAGCGTTTAGTGTATATGGAGCATCTAAAGCAGCATTAAGAGCACTAGTTCGCAACTGGATTCTTGACCTAAAAGGTACTGAAATCCGTGTAAATGTGGTTAGTCCAGGAGCTATTCTTACACCTGCATACGATGAGCTTTTTGGTGATGCACTTGAAGAAGTAATGGAAAATAGCAAAAATACTGTTCCAGCTGGAAAAGTTGGGACACCTGAAGAAGTAGCAAACGCTGTATCTTTCCTTGCTTCAGACGAAAGCAGTTACTTGACGGGTGTTGAATTGTTCGTAGATGGCGGGCTAGCACAGGTATAATTTCACTGTGCAGAGATTACAAATAGTCCCTAAAAAAGGTTAATGGGGATTTACTTGTAACAGCTGCTTTTGGTATGAAGGACCAAGATGGTACATATTATGATGCAGCTGCTATCCATAATATATCTCTAGCTACATTGCACGAAGAATTTGCCACAATACTTACAACAGATAAATTGCTAAACGAGTTTTTTTAATACGCTTATGGCACTAAGCGGCTTTCCTGTATTAAATAAAGAAATTCTTTTATCATAAACGTAGGAGAATAATTCAGTAAGATCAGTTACAGAGTAAAACTATCTTTTACTATTACCTCTACATAAAAAGTAAATTATTGTATAATATATTTTGGAATGAAAAAACACAATTCGGTTGGTAGTCCGAATGCATTAAAAAATTTAATGTCAGTAGCCTTCCCCTCCTCGGGATGTCCATCGTTCTAGTATAACTGGAGGAGGGACCTATAATGAAACTAACCATTTATTATGATGGTCAATTTTATATAGGGCTTATAGAAATTGTGTCTGAAAATAAACTTAAAGCCTGCCGATATATTTTCGGTAAAGAACCAAAAGATCAGGAAGTATTAGATTTTGTGAACAGAAAATTATTAAGGGTAATTGAATCTAATCAACAAATAGGGATACATATTTGTCAGAAATCACAAAAGAAAATTAATCCTAAAAGAATTCAAAGAAAAGTCTCAAAAGAATTAAAGCAATGCTCTGTTTCTTCTAAAGCACAAGAAGCCATCAAGGCTGAATATGAACAACGGAAGAAAGTAAAATCAGCTAAAAATAAACAGCTAAGAGAAGAAAAAAAGACGTATATTAGAAATTGCATGGTTCAAAAGGCTAAAAATAAACATAAAGGCAGGTAACATAATTTCTATTTTTTGCAGACAACTAATGTTGTCTGTTTTTATTTATCATCATTCACTTAAATAGAATTAATTGCTTTATCTTACTAAAAAACAAGGATGTTTTATCAAACTATCAGGGCATGGAACAGAAGAAGGAATATACAAGACTATATAGAATAAGTAAGTTATTGGAAAAGGAAGAGATAGAACTATTATTCCAAAGCAGGGGTGAATAAGATTAACCAATTTATAATGGTAAAAGAGAAGAAAATAGAACTTTTACATATAGGCAGTAAAGGAATTCCTATTGTTATACTTACAGGAATGGGTTGTTCGTTTTATGAGTGGTATCAAGTAACAAAATCATTAGCGAAATCAAACAGAGTCATTATGTTTCATAGACCAGGACTCGGGCTTAGTCCATTAAGTGAAGAGATACGTAATACGAACGCAGTTATAGATGAATTAAGTCAATTGTTGATCGGATTAAATATTTTTGAGCCCGTTATTTTAGTTGGACATTCTTATGGTGGTTTATGTGCACAGCATTATGCCAAGGTTTTTCCAGAAAAAATTGCCGGAATCGTATTGATTGATTCCACTTCTGTTGACTTAAAAGAATTAGATGAATTAGAGTTACAAGTGCTAGATGAGACTGGTACGGATGAGGTCTGGTTAGAGAAATGCCATTCTTACTCGCTAATGAAACCAGCTGAACTAAAAGAAATAGTAAAACCTACTCTTACGGATAAACAAAAAAATCTACCACTTCATCTCCAAGAGCATGTCCTTGACTTTCAGACAAGTCCTGCCTTATATAAAACGATGTACCTGGAAATGTGTAATTGGAAGAAGGATGGAGAACGAATAAAGAGGTTGGGGGTTTTTCCCAATTTGCCTCTAATAGTTATTGGACGAGATAAAGAATATAACATTCAATTGGGAATTGCGGAGGGACTGCCCGAGTGGGAGATGAGAAAATTAGAAGATAAGTGGGAAGAGCTTATTATGAAACAGGCTAGACTTAGTAAAGATAGTGAATTAATTTTTGCTGAGAATTCTAGTCATTCTATTTATCTTGATCGTCCAGACGTAGTAATAAAAGCAATTAAAAGTTTGAATAAAATTAGAAATGGATTATAAGGGGTTAAACAATGCAACTGTTTAAAATCAATATCAAGAAACAATACTGGCTAGGATCAACTGATTCAGAAGAGGATCTATGCTCTCATGGAGAAATATATTTAAAGGTTAATGACACCGTTATTACTCAATCCGGAATAGATGAAGAATGGGGGATTAGTGAATCGGCATTAGCTTTGTTACGAACATTAGATAATGATTATCTTTGTGCTCCCGAGGATGATGAAGGGTTAATTCTCCATGGATGTGGTTTAATATTGATGACGAGTTGTCCTATTTCCATTCATTGGACAGTAAAACATTGTGGGGATGACGTATTTCTTTCAGATTTTGTTAAGTTTACTAGTACCGACAATCAATCAGGCAGCATCTACTATCCCGATTTAAATGTTAAGCTTAGTAGAAACGAATATACATTTCAAGTTTGTCAATTTACAATAGAGGCAAGGGATTTCTTTCGTTCTTCAAAAGAGAAACGAATTGCTGATGACTTTGATAAAAATATGTATGATGAGTTTTGGAGTGAATATAATCAATTGTTAAATAGCAATTTACCAGACTAAAGGTAAAACGATGCTATAATCATCTATTAAAAGTGATTGGAAAATAAGACGTATTGGAGGAACTAAAAATGAATGGGATTGCTAAAACTCCTAAACTACCTTACTATGCGGTTATCTTTTCTTCCCAGCGAACGGAAGGTGACAAAGGCTACGGAAAAATGGCGGATAAAATGGTAGAGTTAGCTTCACAGCAGGAAGGTTTCTTAGGTGTAGAAAGTGCACGTGATGAGGGACTGGGCATTACTGTTTCCTATTGGGATTCCTTAGAGGCAATAAAGAATTGGAAGGAAAATTCCGTCCATCTTGCTGCGCAGAAATTAGGAAAAAAAGAGTGGTACCAGAGCTTTGCGCTAAGAGTGTGCAAAGTAGAAAGAGATAACTTCTTCGAAATGTAATAAAGCTAGTCTCTTTAGGCTAACCATAAAAGAAGAAGAGCATCTTTGCGGAAAATGATTCTTTGATTAGAGGAACAAAATTTTGATGATGAGTTTGAACTAAGCTATGGAAAAAGTGAGGTAACTTTTTTGATAGGAGCGTCTATTACCAGGATAAATGGTTTGACGCTTTTTTTATTTGCTTAAAGCTTTTTTAGTCAATATCCTACAAGAACAACTAATAAAAATATGCTAAGCTATTTAAACAGAAGACAAGGGGGAGCGGTATCAGATGAGAAGGGAAGAAAGAAAAATTTGTTATGATGAAGATTTGCAAATTGAGGCCTATCGTTTTCACGGGATTATGCAAAAATTCCCCAATCACTTTCATGAATATTATGTTATTGGCTTTATCGAGAGTGGTCAAAGAAAATTGACATGCAGAAATAAAGATTATGTTATTAATAGTGGAGATCTTATCTTTTTTAATCCATTTGATAATCATGCTTGTGAACAAATGGATGATGAGCCCTTAGATTATCGTTGTTTAAATATTACGCCAGAAGTAATGCGAAAAGTAGTTGAAGAAATCACTGGTAAAGACTATCTGCCTTCCTTTAAAGGTCCAGTCGCCTTCCGTAGTGAACATGCAGAATTATTAAAGCGGCTGCATCAAATGATCATGGCTGAGTTAGGAGATCTGGAGAAAGAAGAAACTTTTTATTTCTTAATGGAACAATTGATTGAAGAATATAGTGCCATAGAGAAAAACATTAAATTGGATAAGATGGCCAAGGAAATATCAAAAGTTTGTGAATTTATTGAAAGGCACTATGTTGATCCGATTTCTCTTGATGATTTGGTGGCGGTATGCAATATGAATAAATACACCTTATTACGTTCATTTGCGCGAATTCGCGGAATTACACCTTATCGGTATTTACAGACAGTGCGTATCAACAAAGCAAAGAAGCTATTAGAACAAGGGATGAAACCAACCGATGTAGCTGCTCAGACTGGTTTTGTGGATCAAAGCCATTTCAGCCATTATTTTATGGACTTTATTGGATTAACGCCTGGACAATACCGAAATATATATATAGATAGTGTAAATTAAATCGTTTCAACTAGAAGGAAAGAGTGGCGAACAAGATGAAGTTTGGACATATTTCAGCAATGATCACGATATTGATTTGGGGGACAACATACATATCTACAAAAATATTATTAACTGATTTTACTCCCATTGAGGTATTATTTTTTCGTTTTGTTATTGGAATTGTAGCCTTGAGCATCATTTATCCATATCGATTAAAAATGAAAAATAGAAAGCATCATTATTTATTTTTACTTGCGGGGTTATGTGGGGTAACACTTTATTACCTCTTAGAAAATATTGCTTTGACCTTTACTACTGCTTCTAATGTAGGAGTAATAAGTGCGATGGTGCCATTTTTCACTGCTATTCTCACTTATTATTATTTGAAAAGTGAACCCTTGCGATTAAATTTCTTCATTGGTTTTATTCTAGCTTTAATAGGAATTTTTCTCATTAGTTTTAATGGCACTGCTAATTTTAAAGTAAATCCATTAGGTGATCTACTAGCTGTCGCAGCAACTCTTATATGGGCTATCTATTCTGTTATTACGAAGAAAATTAGTAGTTATGGATATAATACGATTCAAGCCACAAGGCGGATTTTTTTATACGGTATTTTATTTATGATCCCTGTTTTATATTTGTTTGACTTTAAACTAGGAATCGAACGTTTTGCCCAGCCGATCTACTTATTTAACATCATTTTTCTGGGGTTAGGCGCATCGGCACTTTGTTTTGTTTCTTGGAATTTAGCCATTAAAAAATTAGGGGCAATTAAAGCAAGTGTATATATCTATCTTGTTCCCATAATTACTGTTATCACGGCGATGATAGTCTTAAAGGAGCCTCTAACTTGGATGGCAGCTCTTGGCATCCTGCTTACTCTAACTGGCCTTTTCGTTTCCGAAACTAAAATAATTACTAAGAAAAAAAAGGATTTGGTAAGTAGTTATTAGATGGAGGGATACTTATAGCAATGAGGGAGATTGCTTTTTTATAAGAGTGGTTCTTTATAAAATGAGACTGTTAAAATGATCTAATTTTTTCATGGAATGTAAAGTGTTGGCTAAGTGAAGGATATAGATAATATGCTTTTTGACAGATTGCTAGTTTGTATCTCAAGCTAGGAATGGCACATTCAACATTAAGGAAATAGTTCATATTGCTGTTCATATACACAGATTAATTTCATAATCAGCTTAAATGGTTTTATCTCCTGCCATATTGAATAGCTAGATTTAGGGTTTTATAAAGGACTCTTCCTTTTTTTAAAGCAGGGTCCTTTATTATGATATTACAAATGTAGATGTTATAAACTAGAGAGAACTGTAGATTATGGACGAATTCATTATAATGCAAATTATCTCTTTGTAACTTTTTAAGGTTATAATAAACATAAACATATTTTATTTTGTTAAATGATAACTAGTATCTAGTAAATTATAGATGTCAGCTTTAGGGTATGGGCTATCAAGTATGATAGAAATCCAGTGTTCCTTATTCATATGGTATGCTGTTAAGATTCCCTCTTCTTTCTGAAGTAGATTTTTTAATTCTGGTTCACATTTTACATTTAAGACATCTACTACTTCTTCTCCTGATAATCCTAATTTGTTTTTAGGAACATTCATCATTAAACCATACCATTTGCCCTGATTAACATGTCTTAACACAGCATAGTTTTGGAATTTTTTCCAAGGATACTCTGGATTTGTACCATACTTTTCTTTTGCATAAGAAAAAATTTCTTTTCTCGTTGTCATAAAGTTTAGTTCCTTTCTTTATCCTCTTTTATTAGTATGAACTGATTATGTCCTTGATTATATCACTATTATTTATTTATGTTTTTTTCCATGTTATTTGCCTATATTTAATAGAAGCTTTATTGTTAACTATATAGTATTTCTATGTACATAGGATTACTATATAATAGAAATAGGATTAATTATTAGGTAATTAAAATGGGGGAGAATTATGAAGGGATTAGCTTTATTTTTGATGCTTTTTTATTTCCTTGTTACCGGATTATGGATAGCAAATTCACCGTATTTATTTTCCGTTCAAGGAATGATTGTATGGCTGATATCGATTGTGCTAGGGTTTGTAACGTATAAGCAAATAATAGAAATAAACATTATAAAGAGACTTATGCTGTACTTCACCTTCTTTATGGTGTTTTTGCTTATAATGACAGGTTTGATACATTGGGCTGTCAATTCTATGTGATAATGTCGTTGTATGGCTGTTACAAAATTCAAGCTTTATAACAGGCATGACACTGCCGATTGATGGAGGATTTTCTTCGTATTCTGGAGTTTGATAGTCGTAAATATACTAAAAGCAGAGTCTAATTAGATTCTGCTTTTAGTTATTAGGTTAGTATCGTTTTTTGATTTGAAACTTTTACACAAGATTTCCGTTTCACTAATTCTGTATCTATAAATATTTTCATTTTATCTTCTTCGTTTTCATCTATTTCTCGGATAAGCTTCTCAACAGCTAGTGATGCAATCTTGTCTTTCTTGACATGAATAGTTGTGAGTTCTGGGCTGACAATTTGAGATTCAACAATATTATCAAATCCAATGATGGATATGTCTTCCGGTACATGGATATTTAATTCATGGAGTGATTTAATGATACTAATCGCCATGTAATCACATTCACAAAATATAGCGGATGGTAGGTTATCCTTTAACTCCATTATATTTTGTTTGAAATCCTCTTGCACAGAAAGATCGGTTGGAGACATTTTGAAAATATGTTCAGGTTTAATGGTTAATCCATTTTCACTCATTATTTTTTGAAATCCTTTTCTCCTCGCATCAAAATTATACATGCGTGAAACCGATTCTGCATATCCAATTACCTTATGACCTAACTCAATCAAATATTCCCCCGCTTGGTAAGCGCCAATGATATTATTCATCACAATGAAGTTAATATCCAAAGTTTCAAAACAAGTATCTAAAACAACTAAATTTGGCTGCAGCTTAGAAACGGTTTTAATCTGTTCTTCAGTCAGGTTGGTCCCTAACAGCAATATACCAGAAGACTGTTGCTGCATTTCAAGATTCGTTATTTCTTGCTCGAGCGAATCTATATTTATAGAGGAGATGATTAAGGAATATCCTTTTGATGAGATAGACTGGTCAATATTATTGATTAATTCCATAAAAAAAGACTGCGACTGATATTGTTCGGTAACGATACCGGTATGGGTACATGCTACAAAACGAAATATTTTAGTTGGAGAAGTATTTTTCCCTTTTGAAAAAGTTCTTGGGTTATAGCCATTTTCCTTTGCGATTTTTAATATTTTTTCTCTCGTTTCTTGACTAACACCGGGTTTTCCATTTAACGCCAAAGAAACAGCTGATTTGGATACCTCCGCTATTTGTGCAATATCATCTATCTTCATTTAAATCCTCCACCCTATATAAGTAAATAAAAATTTTCCAATGAGTATATATATTAGTTTAGTTAAAAAGTTTAGTTGTGTCAAACTAGCAAACTACTAAATGATTACTATAATGCTTATTTTATTAGGGTTTTTTACACGATTTAACTAAACTTAACTAAAAATAACGTTTACAATATGGTAAAAAACAAATAAAGTTTATATAAAATTATTGACTTTAATTTAGTTTAGGTGTTAATCTAATACCGAGAAATAAATCAAAACTTATTATGTAATTGTATAGTTTATAACGGTTTAGAAAAGTTTAGGATAGTTTAGAAAGTTTAGTAGTGAATGTCAATTGGGGGAATATCATGGAAAAGTTTAAATTAGGTTTTGCGCCAACACGGAGATTCGTGTTTAGTAAAGAGGATGCTTACAAATATAAAGAACTAATAAAAGAGAAGATAAGAAGTTTCGGCTTGGATATGGAGATTGTGGATTTAGAAGGAATCAATGAAGAAGGATTACTATATAATCGTGCAGATGAGCAGGCAATCATTCAACGATTTAAAAGGGAAGATGTTGATGCATTATTCTTTCCCCATTGTAATTTCGGTACCGAAGATCTTGTTGCTAAAATTGCTAAGGCTATCGATAAGCCTGTATTAATCTGGGGACCTAGAGATGAAGCTCCTTTGGAAAATGGAATGAGACTGCGGGATACGCAATGTGGAATTTTTGCGACAGGAAAAGTATTGCGCAGGTTTAAGGTCCAATTTACTTACATAACAAACAGTAGTGTTGACTCTGAAGTTTTTGCGAGGGGTTTTAAAAACTTTATAGGGGCTGCAAATGTTGTTAAGCATTTTAGGAAACTTCGAATCCTTCAAATCTCCACAAGACCTTCTGATTTTTGGTCGGTCATTTGTAATGAAGGAGAATTGTTAGAGAAATTCGGAATTCAAATATATCCGATTACCTTAGATCAAATTAAACAGAAAACACTTAAGATTGAAAAAGAGGGCGGCGCTGAACTTGAGCAAGCAGTAGCTTATATTAAAAAAACACTTGATTGGAGTACGGTTAAGGAAGAAGATGTTCGTCGGATTGCTGCACTAAAAGTTGGTATGAAGCAATACGCGGAAGAAACAGGCAGTTCTGCTATTGCTATTCAATGCTGGTCCACTTTGCAAGACATTATTGGAATTATGCCCTGCCTTGCAAATGCGATTTTGACAGATGAGCAAATACCTGTTACTTGTGAAACCGATATTCATGGCGCAATTACTTCAATCATGGTGCAAGCAGCAACACTAAATACATTGCCAACCTTTTTTGCGGACATTACGATTAGGCATCCCGAAAATCCAAATGGAGAACTGTTATTCCATTGTGGTAATTTCCCGGTTTCTTTAAGTGTGGAAGAAAAACCGCAATTGAATAAACACTTTTTATTTGATGATCATTCACCTGGTACACATGAAGGAGAAATAAAAGGGGGCGAAATGACCATTGCTCGTTTTGATGGTGATAATGGGGAATATTCCATCTTTTTAGGAAAGGCAAGAGGGATAGAAGGACCGTATTCAAGAGGCTCCTACGTGTGGGTTGAAGTAAATGATTGGCCGCTTTGGGAAGAAAAATTAGTGAAGGGACCATATATTCACCATTCTACAGGCATTCATGCCAATGTAATACCAATAATCTATGAAGCATGTCAGTATATTCCTGGATTGACTCCCGACCCAGTTGATCCAACTGAAGAGGAAATTCGCGCATGGCTGCGAGGCAGTGACATAAATTATTGATGCAATGGAGGAGATAATTATGATAGATATAAAAAAATTAGAACGAAAAGCCGCAGAAATTAGAATGACAGTGATTGATATGGTTTATGAGGCTGGCACTGGCCACACCGGTTCATCCTTATCCAATACAGATATCTTAACCGTTCTTTTCTATGAGGTAATGAAGAATGATCCAGTTAATCCAAACTGGGAAGAACGAGATCGGTATATTCAGAGTAAAGGTCATGCTGTTGAATCCTATTGGGCTGTTTTAGCGGATAAAGGCTACTTTCCAAAAGAAGAATTAAAGACATTTTCTAAATTCAATACAAGACTTATCGGGCATCCAAACAATAAAGTTCCTGGCGTAGAAATGAATACCGGTGCATTAGGACATGGTTTATCCATATCCGTAGGAATGGCATTAGCGGCCAAAATGGATCATAAGGATTATCGAGTTTTTACATTAATGGGTGATGGAGAGCTCGCGGAAGGCTCTGTGTGGGAAGCCGCTATGGCAGCATCGCAATATAAGCTTGATAATTTAGTAGGAATAGTGGATCGAAATCGATTGCAGATTACGGGCAGTACAGATGATGTAATGAGCAATGAACCTCTTGATAAAAAGTGGGAGAGCTTTGGCTGGGACGTTATCGAAGTGGATGGCAATGATATAGCTGAATTAGTGCAAGTCTTTCATTCAATCCCGAAGACAGAAGGGAAGCCTACTATTATACTCGCAAATACAATTAAGGGAAAAGGAATTTCTTTCGCTGAAAATGAGGCTGGCTGGCATCATCATGTTCCATCTCAAGAAGAATATGAACTGGCAATGAAGGAACTTTCTAAGCGTTTGGAGGTATTAGCATGAATAACGTCATACTAAAAAAAAATACTGGCAATAAAATTGCAAACCGGACAGTGGTAAGCGATACTTTATTAGATTTAGCAATGGACAATAAGGACATTCTCGTTTTAACAAGTGATTCTAGAGGTTCGGCTTCGATGGTTCCTTTTGCAGATGCATTACCAGAACAGTTAGTGGAAGTAGGAATTGCTGAACAAAACTTGGTAGGGATTTCAGCGGGATTGGCTGCTTCTGGAAAAATACCATTTGTTGCTTCTCCAGCTTGTTTTCTCAGTATGCGTAGTATAGAGCAGGTTAAAGTGGACATCGCTTACTCAAGAACAAATGTGAAACTAATTGGAATCAGCGGTGGTATCAGCTATGGAGCGCTTGGAATGTCTCACCACTCTGTCCAAGATTTAGCGGTGACAAGAGCGATACCAGGCTTACATGTTATGATGCCGGCTGATCGTCATGAAACGAAAAAAATGATTGAAGCATTAGTGGATTATGATACACCTGTTTATATGAGAATTGGTAGAAATCCAGTAGAAGACTCTTATCAAAGTGATGAGTACGACTTTCAAATTGGCAAATCTGTTACGATGCATGAGGGCGGTGATTTAACGATTATTGCTTCTGGGGAGACGGTACGTGTTGCGCTTGATACTGCCTTTTTGCTAAAGGAAGCAGGGATTAGCTGCAGGGTCCTAAATATGCATACGATAAAACCACTAGATGAAGAAGCGATTATCAAGGCAGCTAAAGAAACGGGATACATCATTACAATCGAGGAACACAGCATATATGGCGGGCTTGGTTCTGCGGTTTCAGAAGTGACTTCCAATAAATGTCCTGTTCCCGTGAAAATAATAGGAATTCCAGATGAACCAGCAGTAGCTGGAACCACGAAAGAAGTATTTCAACATTATGGAATTAGTCCTGAGAATATTTCAAGTATCGCTAGAAAATTACTTGGTCAATAGGAGGAGACAGCGATGAGCGATAGTTACATCCTAGCAATAGATCAAAGTACTTCTGGCACAAAAGCATTACTTGTTGATGAAAAGGGTTCTATCATTGCAAAAGAAACGACAAGTCATAAGCAGCTATATCCTCAGTCGGGTTGGGTGGAACATGACCCGATTGAGATATATGATAATGTGAAGAAAGTAATAAATAGTATTGTTGATTCAAATCAATCTTTAATGAGAAAAATGAAGACCCTTACAATAACGAATCAGCGTGAGACTCTTGTTATTTGGGATAAATATACGAGTGAGCCGGTATATAACGCGATTGTGTGGCAGTGCAGAAGAACGACGTCTATGTGCTCTTCTTTGAAAGCAAAGGGCTGTGAAGAAAAGGTTCATGCGAAGACAGGACTTAAGATAGATCCATATTTCTCGGCAACGAAAGCAAAATGGATCTTAGAAAATGTCCCAGGTCTCAAAAAAAGAGCAGAAAAGGGAGAGATTCTACTTGGGACAATTGATAGCTGGTTAATTTGGAAATTGACAAATGGAAGGGTTCACGCCACAGATGTAACGAATGCAAGTAGAACACTTTTATTTAATATTCACTCTTTATGTTGGGATGATGAATTACTGAGGATTTTTGAAATACCAAAGGAAATGCTCCCTGAAGTAAATTTTTCTGATCGTATATTTGGAATGGTCGAGGACAGTGAACTATTAATACATAAGGTGCCGATAGCGGGAGTAATAGGCGATTCACAAGCAGCTTTATTTGCGCAGCGGTGTTTTAATAAGGGGATGGCAAAAGCTACTTTTGGCACAGGTACTTCTGTAATGGTGTATACAAATGAATATGTTCAAGCAAAAGAAGGGTTAGTTACTTCAATAGCTTGGGGATTCAATGGCAATGTTCACTATGCTTTAGAGGGGATTATTAATACAACAGGTGATATTATCCGCTGGATGAAAGAGGATCTTACTCTTTTCACAACTTTTGAAGAAGCCGAGATATTGGCAGAAACACTAGATAATAATGAAGGAGTATACTTAGTTCCTGCTTTTGTAGGACTAGGTGCACCGTATTGGAGTCCCAATACAAAGGCAGGAATTACTGGGATGAGCAGAAACACAAACAAGTCACATCTAGTAAGAGCAGGGTTAGAAAGTATCGTTTACCAAGTAAAAGATATTATTCAATTAATATATAAGGAAACAAACGTAGTGGTAAAAGAGTTAAGGGTGGATGGCGGTGCAACAGCTAACGAATTTCTAATGCAGTTTCTTTCTGACTTATTAGGAGTCAAAGTCATTGTTTCACATGTTTCTGAGCTGTCAGCACTAGGTTCTGTTTATCTTGGTGGTCTTGGAATGAATATGTGGAAATCAGTTGAAGAAATATCTCAGTTAAATAATGAAAAACGTATTTATAGCCCAAAAATGGATAGAGAAACGAGCGAGCGGTATTATGCGGAATGGATGAAAGCAGTGCACACTCTCTTAATCTAAGAAGATTGTAAATGAATGCGCTTTTAATTTATGTAAGGGAGGTGAATGCTCTTACAATCTATTTGAGGTTCTTGTTGTATCCCCAATTTTTAAATGCATGTTATTTAATTAACTAGTTAGGATAATGTTGATTGGAGGCCAAAAAATGAATTATGGAGCACTTGCTAAGAAGATTGTTCAAGAGGTGGGCGGGAAAGAAAATATCAATAGTGTTATACACTGTGTAACACGGTTAAGATTTAATCTGAAGGATCAATCACTTGCAAATACTGAAGTCATCAAAGATATGGATGGTGTTATGACCGTGGTTATTAGCGGAGGGCAATACCAGGTAGTGATTGGTGATCAAGTTCCTATTGTATATGCAGAAGTGGTCAATTTAATTGGGGGAGGAACTTCTCAAAATGTAGAGGCTGCGGAAGAATCGGATGAAAAAAAAGGTTTGTTTAGCAAATTTGTGTCCCTTATTTCTGGTATATTTATGCCTGTAATGGGAGCGATGGCAGCTGCTGGGATTCTAAAAGGATTTTTGGTAGCGCTGACGGTGGTTGGATGGATAGATGAAGAAATGGGAGTATATAAGATCTTATTCGCCGCATCTGATGCATTCTTCTATTTTATGCCTATCCTGTTAGGATTTTCAGCTGGTAAGGTGTTTAAAACGAATTCTTATATTACAGCAACTATTGGTGCGGCTCTTGTTTATCCGACAATGATTGAAATCTATAATGCGGGGGAAGCATTAAGTTTTCTTCAGATTCCCGTTATCCTTATGAATTATACGCAATCGGTTATTCCGATCATACTAGCTTCGTTTTTAACAGCTAAATTAGAAAAAGTGCTGCTGAAAGTAATTCCTAAATCATTGCAATTGATTTTTGTTCCTTTATTTATTACTGTCATAATTGTTCCATTATCTTTTATTATAATTGGACCAGTTTCTGTATATGCAAGTGAATTATTAGCTAAGGGAGCGATGGCTGTATACTCATTAAGCCCTGTTATTGCGGGATTACTATTAGCGGGAATTTGGCAAATTGCAGTAATGTTTGGACTGCATTGGGCCTTTATCGCAATATTTATCAATAATATCACTACATTAGGATTTGATCCTATAAATGCATTACTGTATTGTACTGTATTTGCTCAAACTGGAGCGGCTTTAGCTGTTTCCTTAAGAACAAAAGAAACAAAAATGAAATCGTTATCAACCACTGCCACCATCTCAGGATTTTTAGGAATTACAGAGCCTGCCATCTATGGAGTTAACTTACCACTGAAGAAGCCGTTTATTATGGCGTGTATCGGCGGTGGCGTTGGTGGTGCAATTGCCGGCTTCTTTAGTGCGAAGATGTATGGGGGATTTGCATCAGGGGGAGTTTTTGGGATACCGATGTTTATTGATCCGGACGGAATCAGTTCTGAATTTTATGGCTTTGCTGTTTCGTTGCTTGCAGCTCTAGTAACTGCTTTTGTACTTACTTTCTTATTTGGCTATTCCAAAAAAGTGAGTACTAAACCAGCGAAAGAGAAGTCTGCAGTAACCAGTGACAGTAATCTATAATCATATAAAATGGATTTAGTAGGGTAATAGAATTGCGATTTAACAGAGTCGAGAGAGAAAATAGTAATGAAACTATTTTCTCTTTACTATTTAATTTGGAGGGGAATCAATTGATTAAATTAAGAGTTGCGGAGAATAAAAAATGCTTGGAAACAACCAATGGAGAAAAGTTTTTTTACCTGGCAGATACGGTTTGGAGTGCCTTTACTAATGCAGCTTTAGAAGAGTGGAATGATTATCTTGAGCTTAGAAAGACTCAAGGATTTAATGTACTTCAAATTAATATTCTTCAACAGTGGGATGCGAGTGAAACTGAGTTAAATATGAAGCCATTTGAATATAAAGAGGATGGATCATTCGATTTTTCCAAGAGAAATGAAGCATACTTTGAACGAGCAGAAAAAATGGTGCAAATGGCAGTTGAGAAAGGATTTGTTCCTGCATTGGTTTTATTATGGTGCAACTATGTACCAGAAACTTGGGGGTCAGAAATTAGTAGTGTGAATAATATGCCTTTAGATGTAGTTGAGGATTATGTAACATACGTCGATGGAAAATTTTCTAAGTATAATCCTATTTATTTAGTAAGTGGGGATACTGATTTTCCAACTGAACTTACTATTACCTATTATTCTTTAGCCTTAAATACCATTAAAAAGTTAAGTCCTCAATGTTTAACTACTTTACATGTTAGAGGGAGGCTAATGGAAATACCTGATGAGCTACTATATAGTGATAATTTGGATTTTTATATGTTTCAATCTGGTCATAATATTCAGTTTCAAAGTATGTCTTACCAGCTCGCAGAAGAGTTTAGTAATAAGCCGGTAAAAAGACCTTCTATTAATTCAGAACCATGTTACGAGCAAATGGGTTATAGCAGAAATTTATACGGAAGATTTACTAGATTTGATGTGAGAAAAGCAGCGTGGCAAAGTTTATTATCAGGAGCAGAAGCAGGGATTACATACGGAGCCCATGGTATATGGAGCTGGCACAAGAAAGGGAAAGGATTTGGCTTAGTTGGTGAGGCATTTGATAAGCCTTTTGATTGGAGAGACGCAGTGAAATTTGAAGGTGCGTGGGATTATGCTTTTGCAAAAAGTTTATTTAAATTATTTAGTCTCCATGATCTGCAGCCATTGGATATTGTGTTAAAAAATACAGAAGAAATTAGGGTTGCGAGTACTGCAGGGTTAAATAAGATAGCTATTTATATGCCAGTTAACACTACCTTGAAATTAAATAAGCTATTAGAAAACTATGAATTCACCATAATAGATTTAGAGCAAAGAAGATTTGCGGAAGCGGATGTTTCCTTTAAAGATAATATAACCGTTATTGGAATGCATAATTTTGAAGCAGATGTTGTAATTATTGGGGAGAAAAAGCTGGGAAGCTAATGGGATAGTTTTGAGAGTTAGGAATAAAACGGCGTATAAAAAATGCTAAACAAAACTCTATTGTTTGGAAAAGCCCTTGTCTACGTTTGGGAATGAGAAGGTCAGTACTAAAAGAAGTGTCTAAATCCATGTAGTATATGAGATTCGCACTTTTATTTACGTCTTTTGTTTTAAAGGTATTTCCTGGAAAATAGTTATGAGATAAGTTGAAATATTTGACAAAAAAATCAATTTGTGCTATAATTCACAATAATAAACATTGCTGATATAATAAGATTCTCCTGGCCAGGGGGGAATCTTTTTTTTGGGGTGTTAGCGATGAAGAATAATGAATCAAGTTTAACTTCTTTAATTTCAGCATTTAGTCGAGCATATCATGTGAAAGAGGACTGCCCGATTATATTCAATGATTATATAGCGCAAGATTTCTTATCACCAGAAGAATATCAAGCCATTGCAGTAAATATGTCTAATGGCATTACTTTTTTTAGTTCTGAAATGGCTGAAAAATTAAAAGGTGATCAGGACGCAATATTAAAGTGGGTTACACAAATTCAACTATCACCAACACCACTTGCTAGAGCGGCCTACGCAGAAAATGTAGTTCGGAACGAATGTCAGCTTGGGGCTGAACAATATGTCATTATGGGTGCAGGTTTAGATACTTTTGCTTGGCGTTACGATACATTACCAAATGTTACTGTATATGAAGTTGACCACCCATCTACACAGAAATTTAAGATAGAACGGTTAGAGCAAGCGGGCTATGAAATTCCTGCTCATTTAAAGTTTGTAGCAATGGATTTCACGAAAGAGCTTTCGTTAGAAAAACTAGCTGCGGCAGGATTGGACCTATCTAAGAAAACAGTGTTTAGTTTACTTGGGGTATCTTATTATTTAACAAAAGATGTGCTTCAGCAGTTGCTGCATGGCTTCTTTAAAGACCTTTCAAAAGGAAGTTCGATTATTTTTGATTTTGCCGATGAGGGTTTGTTTACAGAACCTGGTATTTTTAATCGTGTGCAAAATATGGTCCAGATGGCACAAGCTGCCGGAGAACCAATGAAGTTTGCTGCTTCTCTTGCAGAATTAGAAGATTTACTTGCTAATGAGGAATTATTAATCTATGAACATCTATCACCACAAAAAATTCAACAGCAGTTTTTTTCTAATCGGGATGATAACCTGCAAGCATTTGAAACCATTCACTATATACATGCTGTGAAAAAATAATTATGTTCTAATCTTACCAATCCTTACCTGTTCCTATTTATGATAGGCGGGTAAGGATTTTTGCTTTTCTTTATAAAAGTAATCTTTTTAATTGAGAATAATTATCATTTGTTGTATAGTAGATAGTACAATATTGTTACCGTAGAGGAGAATATAGCATGCAAATATACTGGACGAAAATAAATAAGATTATTGAGGAAAACCCAGAGGTTAAAACTTACTTGCTTGACCGTCCGCAAGACTTTACATGGGAAGAAGGTTCCCACACCCATTTCGCTTTGAGAGGTTTCAATGCCGGAGACAAACCAAACCGCAGTTTGATTCGCCATATGTCTATCTCTTCTTTACCACACGAAAATGTAATCGCAATTACAACGCGTATCAGAGAGCAGTGCTCAGAATTTAAATCGATTTTAAGAAATCTTGAAGTCGGAAATGAAGTCGCTATCTTTAAAACACATTCAAACTTACCGCTTAAAAGAGAAAACAAAAATGTTTATCTACTGTCATCAGGGGTTGGACTGGCAACTTTTCGACCGATTGTACTGGATTATTTCGACCGCGCTGACAACGTCACTCGCATTCATTCTTTGAATATTGATTCATCAAAAGCCTTTTTATTTACAGATATTTTTACATCTGTACCTGACAAAAAGTTTGAAGCCCAGTTTGTTGATAACCGTAATGATTATTATGAAGAAGTGAAAAATTTAGCTGCAGACAAGGATGGTCTATTCTATGTTGTTGGCAGTGATGACTTCTTGATACAGAACATTGAAGTACTGCGTGAACAGGGCATCAAGCCGGAACAGATTATGCTCGATAAACGTGAAGGTCAACTGCCTGAGTTTTTTGCTCAGTAAATTGGCTATGGTTAGAAATCTACTTTAAATAGAAAAGGACTGGGAATCCAGTCCTTTTTCTATTTAAACCATCCTTTTTCCTTAAATCTAGTGATGGCTTCTATGCGGTTTTTTACTTCGAGTTTATCGAGGATCATGCTGATATAGTTTCGCACAGTGCCTGTTTTAATGGAGAGCTCTTGGGCTATTTCTTTTGTGTTTTTGCCGTTCGCAACAAGCATCAGAACTTCTTTTTCCCGTTCAGTAAGAGGATTTTCTTCTTTGTAAACATCATCAACCAATTCTGGTGCGTAAATTCTTCTTCCTTCCATTACACTGCGGATGCTATTGGCTAAATCGTCGCTAGGACTGTCCTTGAGCAAATAGGCAGATACGCCAGCCTTCAATGCGCGCTGGAAATAACCAGATCTTGCAAAAGTAGTTAAGATAATGACTTTGCAAGGGTGGCTCATAAGTTCTTCCGCTGCTTCTAAGCCTGTTTTTGCAGGCATTTCAATATCCATTATACAAATATCTGGATTCTTTTCCTTGACTAGCTGAATGGCTTCTTCTCCATTGTTTGCTTTGCCCACAACCGTGATATCGTCTTCTAAATCAAGCAATGAACCTAAAGCACCTAAAAGCAGGCGCTGGTCTTCGGCAATGACAATGCGGATCATATTAATTCCTCCTTTTCTATTATTTTTCCATCACGTGGAACCGCAATTTTTACGATGGTTCCCTCCTCGGCACTAATTTCTAAAGTACCATTGATAAAATCTAATCTTTCTCTCATGCCCGCTAGTCCGTTTCCTTTGTGCATATTTTCTTCTTGAAAAGGAGTGCTTCCATTATCTTTAATTTCCATGATTGTTTCTTTTTTGTTCTGGCTGATGCTTATAGAGCAAGCGGTGGCATTACTATGTCGAACCACATTGGTAACCGCCTCTTTTAGACACATGCTGATAATGTTTTCTGCAATCGATGAAATTCTTAGATTGGAAGCTATATTGCATGTCAGGCTTATCTCTGCCGCACCTAATATTTTTTGGACAAGAAGGAGTTCGTCTTTTAATCGTATGCCGCGCATTTCAGAGACCATTTTTCGGACTTCGTTCAGCGCAGATCGAGAAGTATGCTGAATATCTTTCAATTCTATGCGGGCTTGTTCTGGGTCCTTATAGATAAGTTTTCTTGCTAAATCACTTTTTAAACCAATAAGAGATAGCTTTTGGCCGAGAGTATCATGAAGATCTCTGGCAATTCGCTGTCTTTCTTCGAGTTTCACTAAATGTGAAATACGCTTATTCGCATCTTCTAGTTGTTCCTGCAGCTGATCTTTCTCTTTGCGGTTCTGGATATTCAATGGCAATAAAATTACGCCAAACCAGATGATCAGTACAAAAGGCAGCTGCTTTATCAGCAAGGCATCGCCTATTATAATTTTGAAGTAAATGGCAAATGTAGTAACTGCCAAGTGGATAAAATAAAGGATAAAAAAAGGAATCCGCTTTTTAATATTGCCAATAAAATAGGAAAGAAAAAAGGAAAAATACACATAGCTGTATGTATAAATAGCAAAGGTGGAGATTCCGATTAATAAGGACGGCCATAAATAGATTGTCCAGCCTTTTGACAGATAAGCAATTCTATAAAAAATAAAAAATAAAATGGTAAGGATGATGCCTGATATTACATCAACTGCAGAAGAGGCATGGAATATGAAATAAAATGGCAGAATGGTCAGCAATGTCCAAATATAAGGAGAGATCCCCGTGCTTTTTTTTAAAACCTCTAATCTTTTCATCATCAGTTTCTAACCTCGTTTTATTGACTGTTATTTATTCATTTTAACATAATGGAGCAGCAATTAATGGCCTAATTGCTGCTCAGATAGTTGCTTAAAGCAAACGGAATCTTTTTGCTTTAAAGATAGTGGACCTGACTGATAGAAGCTTTTATTTATTGCATTTCTGATCTTGCAGATATGGAAAGGGATTTCTTTTGCTTCTTCCATTCATAGAAGCTGATAAATTTTTTGTCCTTTTCGTCCCATAAACGAAACTTTAAAGAGCGAAGACTGCTTGCAAGTGTTATTGTTGGAACATTTTGCAGGGGCTCTGTCTGTTTATGGACTAGTTCTAAGTTGTAATTAGGAACCCTCGGACTTAAATGATGGACATGGTGATAGCCAATATTGCCAGTCAGCCACTGCATCCATTTGGGAAGGTGATAGAAGGAGCTTCCTTCTACAGCAGCCTTTACATAATCCCAATTTTTATCTTCTTCAAAGTACGTGTCTTCAAAAGTATGCTGTACATAAAATAACCATACGCCAACAGAGCCGGATATAAGAAAAATCGGCAGCTGTACAAGCAAGAAAGATGACCAGCCAAGCGTACTGCCAAGAAGCACAGCCAATAATACAATCGCCATATTCGTTATATAAGTATTTAGTCTTTCCTTCAATCTAGCTCCTTTACGGTTGAAGCGGTTGGCTAAAAGAAATTCATAAATTGGTCCTAGTATAAACATGATGAACGGATTACGGTATAAACGATATTGGATTTTTACCATTAAAGAGGCATTCTCGTACTCTTCTATCGTCATCATCCATAAATCGCCGACTCCTCGTTTATCCAGGTTGCTGCTTGTTGCGTGATGAATAGAATGGCTATGCTGCCATTTGCTATAGGGGAATAAGGTTAAGATTCCAGTAATTGTTCCTAAAACCTTATTAGCTTTACGGTTTTTAAAGAAAGAAAAGTGGCAGCAATCGTGAAAAATGATAAAAATCCTTACTAAAAATCCTGCGGCGGCTATGGCGAACACAAGGGTTAACAGATAAGAAATACTTAAGCTTTTAAATGCAGCAAACCAAAGTAAAACAAAGGGTAAAATGGTGTTGGCAAGCTGCCAGACACTAATTCTTACAGTGGATTTCTCAAATGGCGCTACAGCAGTTCTTAATTGTTTTAAGTTTTTTATATTCATTTTTAATTTCCCTTCTCTTAATGGATATCTATAGTATAATTATGTATCAATTAAATTGGCAGACATACATGTCATGCTTGCTATATGACATTTGTCATATAGCGATTTTTCTCGCTTCAAAAAGTCTTGTAATTGAAAGAAGAAAGCATAAAGAGATAAATAAAATAAAAAATAAGGTTGCATAATTTTTTACTTTGTAATAGAATATTAAAAAAAATTGATTATAAAAAGCTTTGATAAGGACATGAGCTACTATTTCGGTTTCCAGAGAGGGAAGAATTGCTGAAAACTTCCTAACGCAGAATAAGTATCTTACCACCTTTGAGCCGTATTGGGGAATTGATAGTATCCAATACCGTAGATGCAAACGTTATTGTACCAAGCCATGAACAACACTGTGTATTTTTCATGGGAATTTGGGTGGAACCACGGGTAAACGCACTCGTCCCTTTCATTAGGGATGAGTGCGTTTTTTGTTTTTACAATTTCATAATATGCGATGAAAAGGACATGAATTATTTTTACTGTTATCAGAGAGGGAAGGATAGGTGTGAGCTTCCTAGCAAAGGAAAATAATTTACCACCTTTGAGCTATATTGGTGAACGAGAAGTAGTCAATATCGTGTATGCAGCGTTACTGCACCAAGCCATAAGAAAATCACTGTGTTTTTTTATGGGAATTTGGGTGGAACCACGGGTGAAAACACTCGTCCCTTTCAATAGGGACGAGTGTTTTTTTTGTACCAAAAAATGATAAGGAGTGAACAAAATGATTAAGGTAGTATTAGCAGATGGGAGTAAGAAGGAATATCCAAAAGGAAGCACAGTCGCAGAAATTGCGGAGTCTATTAGTGTTAGCTTAAAGAAGAAAGCAGTTGGAGCAAAGATCAATGACGAATGGTTTGTAGATATGAGCCATCAAATAGAAGAGGATGTACATTTAGCTATCATTACAATAGATTCGGAAGAAGGTGTATCCATTATGCGCCATTCCAGTGCCCACGTCATGGCACAAGCGATAAAACGATTGTATCCCAATGTACAGTTAGCAATTGGACCAGTGGTAGAGGATGGTTTTTATTATGATATGAAACTCGCTCACAGTTTAACTTCCCATGATTTGCAAGCCATTGAAAAAGAGATGAAGAAAATTATCAAGGAAAACCTTCCTTTTACTCGCAAAGAAGTATCGTTCGAGGAAGCGCAACAGCTTTTTGAAGAGAAAGAAGAGATATTTAAATTGGAGCTCTTAGAGACTATACCAAGCAATGAATCGATTTCCCTTTATCAGCAAGGAGAGTTTATTGATTTATGTCGTGGAACTCATCTCCCTTCGACTGGTTTTATTAAAGCTTTTAAATTAATGCGTGTATCTGGTGCTTACTGGCGAGGGGATAGTGATAGGGAAGTATTGCAGCGTGTGTACGGTGTTGCCTTTTCCAGTCAACAGCAATTAGCAGAGTACTTAGAAATGATTGAAGAAGCAGCAAAACGAGATCATCGGAAGCTAGGAAAGCAATTGGAGCTGTTTATGTTCTCAGAAGAAGCACCTGGCATGCCGTTTTATTTACCAAAAGGACAAATCATCCGCAATGAATTAGAACAATTTTCAAGAGAGCTTCAAGGCGGGGCGGATTACGAAGAAGTAAGAACTCCTTTGATGATGAATGAGCGAATGTGGAAGCAGTCTGGCCACTGGGATCATTATCATGAAAACATGTACTTTTCCGAAGTGGATGAACAAAAATTTGCGTTAAAGCCAATGAATTGTCCAGGACATATGCTTATCTTCAAAAATAGTCTCTATTCCTATCGCGATTTGCCGATTCGCTTATCAGAATTTGGGCAGGTACATCGTCATGAATATAGTGGTGCACTAAACGGAATGTTACGTGTTCGTACGTTTTGCCAGGATGATGCCCATTTATTTGTAAGAGAAGACCAAATAGAAGCAGAGATTAAAAGCATTTTTCAATTGGTCGATAAAGTTTACCGTACTTTTGGATTTGCATACACTGTAGAGCTCTCTACTAGACCGGATGATTCGCTCGATGGGGATGACATTTGGGAATTAGCAGAGGGAGCATTAAGAAATGTTTTAGAACAGCTAGAAATAGATTATATTCTTAATGAAGGCGATGGTGCATTTTATGGTCCGAAAATTGATTTTCATATAAAGGATGCTTTAAAAAGAAGCCATCAATGTGCAACAATTCAGCTTGACTTTCAAATGCCGAAGCTCTTTAACTTAGCTTATATTAACGAAAACAATGAAAAAGTCTGTCCAGTTGTTATTCACCGTGCTATCTATGGGTCGCTTGATCGATTCTTTGGCATACTAATTGAACATTTTGCAGGCGCCTTTCCTGTTTGGCTTGCTCCAATACAGGTGGAAATTATTCCGGTATCCAATGTTCATCTAAATTATTGTCTAGAAGTTCAATCAGTTTTAAAAGAAGCAGGAGTAAGAGTAAAGATAGACGACAGCAATGAAAAATTAGGATATAAAATCCGTGCAGGACAAATGCAAAAGATTCCCTATTTGCTTGTATTAGGGGATAAAGAAAAAGAACAAAATGCTGTAAATGTGAGAAAATATGGAGAAGAGCAGTCAAAAGGAGTTTCTTTAGAAGCATTTAAACAAATGATCGGAAAGCAGATAAAAGAAAGAAGCTTATAAAAAACGGGGATTCAATCGATTTTGATTGAATCCCTTTCGTGTTATAAGCTCCGATTATACTGATATTTTTTCCATTGAAACCGGATAAAGCAGCCAATACAAAAACCAAGTATGGCAATAATCGAAGAAAGTCCGACCATAATAGAAAAGATATAGCCAAGAACATTCCAATCTAAGAAAAAGGAAAGGGAACCTATTGCCAAGCATATTACAGCAATTATTTGGTTAAATTGCTGCTGCTCCCAATCCTCTTGATGATATTCTCTCATGGGTTTTTTAAGAAATATACTCGCTGTTTTCATAATAGGATTCCATTGGAATAATAATCCACAGAGCCCTGCGAGAAGTGGAATTAGCATGATCCAGTATTGCTGAAAAACTAAGCTAAGTAATACAGATAGAAAAATAGTCCATTGATTTGTTCGGACTAATGGTACTGGAATTGTTTTGAGCAGATTAGTCATCAAAACCAACCTTTCTTATAAGAATTATGTATATTATACGCTCTTATAAGAAATTTGTTAAGTTAAGAAGCTCTTATTTATTTTGCTTTTCGTCCTCCAAGAAACGCCAGAGCCTATATAACTGTGAAACTGTCTTTTCAGGGTTGTTAATAAGATGGTTATATAGGGTCGGGTATTTCTGCAATTGAGTTAGCAGCTCTGCTTCTTCGCTCGTCATACTATTATCCGATACTTTACTATGATAGCTAGCTCTAGTTTCCTTTGCTTCTGATCGTCCTAGGAGGTAATCAGTGCTTACATCAAAATAATCTGCTAATTTTTGTAAGGTGTCTGTATCAGGTTTGCGATTACCTGTTTCGTATCCTGAGATAGATACTTTTGTTACATTCATTGCATTCCCAAGCGTTTGTTGAGAAATGTTGGCAGATTTCCGCAATTGTCTCAATCTTTCTGGAAAATTCATCTAAACCAGCTCCTAATTTCGTTACTTCTATTATAAGTTAACGTTTAGCTAACAGTAAATAATGAATTTTTGTTAACAAATTCGGAATTATATATTGAAGTAAACCACTTGTTTACCGTATAATTTTAATAAGGAAAAAAATGAGAATGGGGAAGATGAGGTGTAAAAAATGCATCGGAATAAGCTGCGTATCATAAGAAAGCAATATGGCTATACCTATCAGATGATGGCTGATAAGTTAGGAATTACAAAGTCTTATTATTGGCAAATAGAAAATGGCAAACGAGGATTATCTTATGAGCAAGCAGTACAGATATCTAGTATTTTTTCCAAAACACCAGATGAGATTTTTCTTCCAGATTATATAGAGGTTAAAGGATGTTCGAGATAAGGATAGAATTTCAAGTGAATTAGGAGGCTTAAAGTGAAGGAGCAAATATACGTAACCGAGGAAAATCTTTTATTAATAAAAGAAGCATTGGATTTTAGTATACGAAATGCATCCAGAGGAATTCTATTCATTTTAGAAATGGTAAAGGAAAAAGTCACAACCAGTAATGACAGTATTTTGAGACTGGATGGAATGGAAATGGAGATTATTCTTGTTTCCTTAATCGAATATGGTATTAGTTTATTGTCTTTTCATTCAGATAAAGGGAATTTATGTATGGAAGAAGCAATCAGAATTGATCAAATTAAGCAGTATTATCAAAGAAAAAATGGTCCGAAAATGATGTGCTAATATTCTAAACACTAAACAGCTTAGATAGATTTGTTGATTTTCTTCTCATACTATGTAAGAGTAAAAGGACAAACATGAGAGGAAGATCAGAGTGGAAAAAAGAAAAGTTGGTTTCATTGGCTGTGGAAAAATGGCTCAAGCAATGGTAAATGGAATGCTGCAGTCTTCTTTTTTGAGTAGAGAGGATATTTTGGCTAGTACGAAATCCGCGGAAAGCGCGCAAATGGTAAGGGAAACCTTTCAAATAGAAACGACATTAGATAATAAAAAAGTAGCAAGCTTTGCAGATGTACTTATTGTTGCAGTAAAGCCACATTTATATGGAGAGGTCTTACAAGAAATTCTCTCCTATGTGAAGAATGAAACAATCATTGTTACAATCGCAGCTGGAATTGAGATGGCATACATAGAATCACAGTTATCAAAAAATGCAAAGGTTATCCGCTCCATGCCAAATACTCCTTCTCTTGTAGGAGAAGGGATGACTGTATTTTGTGCAAATGAAAGAGTTACAGAGCCGGAAATTGCTTTTATAATAGAAATGTTTACAGCATTTGGGCAAGTGGAAGTCGTGGAAGAAAGCTTAATGGATTATATTCCTGCGATTAGCGGTTCTTCCCCAGCCTATGTCTATATGTTTATTGAAGCATTGGCAGATGGTGGCGTTCGCAGTGGAATACCGAGAGAGAAAGCTTACAAGTTAGCTGCTCAATCTGTTTTAGGAGCAGCAAAAATGGTCTTAGAAACAGGTAAGCATCCAGGAATATTGAAAGATGAAGTATGCACACCTGGTGGAGCGACAATTGAAGCAATTACTGCATTGGAACAAAATCAATTTAGAGGGACAATTTTGGCAGCAATGGAAAGCTGTGATCGTAAAAATCGCAGAATGAAGAAGGAAAATTAACAAGTAATAAAAGTAGAAATTAGGAAATGTTTCTCTATTATATTTTGTTTTCTTTTTATATAATATAAAAGAAAAAATTAATAATGAAGAAAAATGTAATTTAATTATACACATCTATCGAAATGTTATATTTATTGTAGTAATCAGACCAGTTTTTTGGTCTGTTTTTTTGTGCGCAGTCTTTTGGTTTTCCTAATATTTAGGATGAAATGTTTATGATTAATTTTTATATGTCGGGAAAAATATCAAAACAGTCTTAATGATTTGGTTAAAGTAGTCGGGAGGATTTATAGTGTTGAATAAATATAAGGCAATATTTATTACAAGGATGACACAGCAGTTAAATGAATTGTTAAATAAACAAGCAGCAGAGACCATTAAAAATGAGGAAGTCTATAGGTTATTGCATGCGATTAAAGGCACTTCTGGTACATTAGATTTGGATTTGTTATTTCATTTAGTTTCGGGATTAATGACAAAGGTGGAAGAAAGAGAAGAAGACTGGGCACAATCCGAGCTAAAGAATTTTTTAAGTGAGTTACTTGATATTTGTGAAGAATATGAACATTTTCACGAAGATATTAATAAAACTCCTGATTTTAGAGATATTGAAGTACCGCTTATTCAGCTTATTGACGACGATGTTTCTTTATTGATTTTCTTAAAGGAGATGATGGAACGTAAAGGCTGGATGGTAATAGCAAATTCTAATGCGGAGAATGCGATTGAGCAATTTTACAGTATGCAGCCAGATTGTATCATTATTGATATGAACCTGCCATTTAAAACTGGTTTAGACATCCTAGATGATATTCAGATGCATACGAAGCACTCATTTGTTCCAAAGGTTATATGTAGTATTGATAATTCAAGAGAAAAGAGAATAGCTGCATATAAGAAGGGCGCAGATGATTATATGGAAAAGCCGCTTGATATAGAAGAATTTCTGATTCGAATTGAGAGACATATCGAGCGAAAGAAAACCTTTGACCAGTCTGTATTAGTTGATGAATTAACAGAAGTATATAATCGCAAGTTTTTAAAGGATTCTTATACTCGTTTTATTAGTGATACAGCTCGGACCAAAACTTCTGGTACCATTGCTATTGTAGATATTGATTATTTTAAACGAGTCAATGATACATATGGTCACGTTGTAGGCGATAAGGTATTAAAAGCTTTTGCCCAATTCTTGAAAACAAATATACGAACCACAGATACACTTTTTCGTTTTGGTGGCGAAGAGTTTGTCATTCTTTTTCAACGAGCGGGAGAATCTGAAGTTATCGATGTATTAAACAGGATGCTTAAGCGTTTTTCAGGAATAGAATTCGAAGAAAATGGTGGCAAATTTTCTTTGAGCTTTTCTGCTGGTGTATTTGAAGTCACTTCAAATGACATACCATTAAATAAAGCAATTGAGAAGGCAGATGAGGCGCTTTATTTAGCCAAGGAAGATGGACGTGCTTGTATTCGAAGCGCTAATAAAAGGAAGGAAGCATCAAATAAAAAATTATTAAATATTTCGATTGTTGATGATGATTCCTTCATTCGTTCTATTTTAAAAAATATATTGGATTCCATCGAAATAAATAACCTTACCATAAATGTCGCAGAATATGAAGATGGGATGCAATTTTTAGAATCCAAGCGATTACAAGAGAATGGGATGCATTTTCTTATCTTGGATGGAATGATGCCTGTAATGGATGGACTCGAGCTCCTGCAAATTGTTAAAAAGACGTCTTATCAGCATAATGCTCATATTTTAATGTTGACTGGCAGAAAAAGTGAACATGATATTGCTGAAGCATTACGGTTAGGTGCAGATGATTATGTTACAAAACCATTCAGTATTAAAGAGTTACAGGCAAGAATAACAAGGTTAATTATGAGGATGATTTAATTTGGAACAAGAGATAAGAGTATTACAAATAATTAGTATTATCCTATTTGCTACGCTATTATGCTTATTAACTTATTTAGTCATTAGGAAAATAATAGAGAATAGACAAGATAACCAAATTAATGAGCGAAAAAAACAGCTGATTGGACCAATCTTTTCCTATCTTCGGGAGGGGAAGGAAAGATTGAAGGATATAAAGCAAACAAGAATAGACAAGCAGGCAATAGAACAGGTTCTCACTGATTTTTCTGAGAGAATAGAGGGAGAACAGGAGGAAGAACGGCTGCTTGAACTTGCTGAGTTTTACTTGATAGATAAATATAGGAAAGAAATAAAGTCTAGATATTGGAGTAAACGGATGAATGTCCTATATAAAATAGAAGATTTTCATATGAAGGAAATCGAACACCAGGTGATTAGTCGATTATCTAAAAGAAATTGTCATAAAGAAGAGAAAATCCAGATTTATCGGATTTTAGCTGCCTTTCAATCTGAAAACATTTGGAGCCTCATAAATAAGGATGAAGAACTTACGGAAAAGAATTACCGAAGTATACTGCTGCGATTAAAGCCTGAGAGTTTTAGGAAGTTTATTCAGCCTTTTTATTATTGTCGAGAAGCGTTACAATTAGCAATCTTAGACGTAATAAGCATGAAAAAGAAGGTAGAGTACGTCCAATTTATAGAGAGTGTTTTCGCGAAGTATGAGGAAGAGATCAGATTAAGAGCTTTGAAGGCAATAGCTTCAATTGGCTATGTGAGAAATATAGAAGATTACGTTTTCTTGGCAGATTCTGAAGTTTGGCAGGAGAGAATGATGGTTGCCAAACTATTAGGAACGAGTAGTAGCCTCGATAAATATATTCCTTTGTTAGTAAAGCTTCTTCATGATTCTTCTTGGTGGGTGCGATCTCAAGCAGCTGAATCCATCATAAGCTTTAAAAAAGGCAGAGAAGTTTTATTTGAAGTCGTTAACCAATCAGAGGATAAGTTTGCCAAGGATATGGCCAGAGAATGGTTAAATAAAGGAGTTTATTAGCATGGTTTATCAATGGTGGTCAATTGCTGTACAAATCTTTGCCACGTTTATTGCTGTTTATATGATAATTATTATATTGTTTTATTCTGTTATTCTTTTCATTTCCATGCTTCAGCTACGAAAGGAATATAAATTAAATAGAGAAGATACATTTGATGATGTTTCAAATGAATGGTATACGAAACCAGTATCTATCATTGTTCCAGCTTATAATGAAGAAGCTGGAATCATTCCAAGTGTACGGTCCTTGTTGAGCATTAATTATCCTCAATTTGAAATCATTGTTGTCAATGATGGATCAAAGGACCATACGCTGCAGAAAATGATAGAACAATATGAGATGGTTCATATAGAAAAGGTTGTCAGGAAACAACTTACGACAAAGCCTATTAAAGGGATTTATCAATCGAAGCTGCTCCCTAAATTATATTTAATCGATAAAGAAAATGGCGGAAAAGCAGATGCTTTAAATGCAGGACTGAACTTTTCTCATTTTCCTTATATTTGTTCATTAGATGGTGATTCGGTCTTAGAAAGAGATGCCTTTTTAAAGGTAATGAAGCCTATTATGGATAGTGATGAAGAAGTGATAGCCTCAAGTGGAAGTATTCGTATTGCTAATGGATGTAAGATAAAAAACGGACAAGTTCTCGAGATAGGATTGTCTCGCAATCCCTTGGTTATTATGCAAATAATCGAATATTTGAGAGCTTTTTTGATGGGGAGAATTGGATTAAGCAGACATAATTTATTATTAATTATTTCTGGGGCTTTTGGTGTTTTTTCAAAAAAATGGGTCCTAAAGGCTGGGGGCTATCAAACGAATACAGTCGGCGAAGATATGGAGCTCGTAGTGCGAATCCATCGATTATTAAAAGAGACAAAGGAAAAAAAGAAAATCGTTTATGTTCCAGACCCAGTTTGCTGGACAGAAGTTCCGGAAGAAATAACGTTTTTAAGAAGACAGCGAAGAAGGTGGCATCGGGGATTATATGAAAGTCTATGGAATCATAGAAAGCTAACCTTTAACCCGAAATATGGAAATATCGGACTAATATCTTTTCCATACTTCTGGCTAATTGAATTTTTGGGCCCTATTGTCGAATTTTTAGGATATGTTTATACGATTATTGCCTTGTTTTTTGGTGGAGTATATTTAGAATTTGCCATCTTAATTTTATTACTGTCCTGTATTTATGGCTCTATTTTTTCAATGGCAGCAGTGTTATTAGAAGAATGGAGTTTGCGCAAATATCCGAAAGTTTCCCACATCATTTCTTTGTTCTTCTATTCGCTGACAGAATCTTTTTGGTACCGCCCGTTAACTGTTTTTTGGCGATGTGAAGGCATTTGGCAATTAATAAGAAGCGATAAAAGTTGGGGAGAAATGAGCCGTAAAGGAGTATCCGAATGAAATGGAATAAATCGATTATTTTCTTTTTACTTATTCTCTTTGGTGTAGGACTTTTAACAAGTCCTTTTTGGCTTTGGCAGTTAAAGCATTCAAAGGAATTAAATGTCTTAATTATGGATAAAACAGTGCCGGATTCTTCCTATCAGGAACATGCGGGATTAATATGGGTGTTGAATAATCAGAAATATGTAAAAAGCAATCAAGCTCCTTATAGCAAAGAACGTGATTATGTAGGAGTTAATCCTTTGAAAGAAAAACACAAGCAATTAACTCATCTGCCAAAAGATTTATCCTCCTATGATGTGATCTATATGACAGATCAATATGGAATAGATAAGGAAGAAGCTTCCAGAATGAATAGCGTTGAGAAAGTTTCGAAGCAGATGGAAGGCGGATTAGCGTTAGAAGATGTTGAAAGGGTAGAGTCAGCTTTGTTTCAAAACACCAATAAAACATTAATTGCTGAATTTAATACCTTTGCAGCTCCAACTAGTGATCAAGCCCGCGAAAAAATAACAAATCTTCTCCATCTTTCATGGAGTGGATGGATAGGAAGATATTTTTCTGACCTGGAAAGCAATGAAGTTCCTATATGGGTCAAAGAAAGATATGAACAAATCTATGATCATAAGTGGTCATTTAAAAGATCAGGGTTAATCTTGATTAATAGCGATGATCATCTAATTGTATTGTCAGATCAAGAGCTTGTTAGCGGAGCCCTTCAATTTTCGACTACTGATAAAGGGAAGGATTTGTTCAATCAGCCTATTAAATCGAATTATGGTTATTGGTTTGATATAGTTGCTGCAAAGGATGAGACCGATATTCTTGCTACGTATACACTTCCAGTAAATGAAAAAGGGAAAGCAGTCTTAACCGAATATGGCTTACCTAGTCAGTTTCCAGCAGTCATTCAATACAAGAATAAACAATACACGTCTTATTATTTTGCAGGTGACTATGCAGATGAAGCAGAGGTACCAGCACTTTATAAAACAGTCGGGTTTGATACGTGGAAAAGATCTATAACTTATCGCCATTCCTTTTATTGGAACAGTTATGTACCTATTATGAAAGGGATTCTAAAGAATGGTTTACATTCCGCTGATCATGCAAGTACTAATGTGGAAACAACAACTGTGAATCATTTGAAGATAAACACGAAAACAGATGATACGTATATTCAGGTGTTGAAAGACAATAAGTGGACAAATCTCCTTGTTAAAGGAGTTAATATGGGGATAGCAAAGCCAGGAACTTTTCCAGGAGAAACGGCCATAACGAAGGATGAATATTTACGCTGGTTTAAAGATATTGGCGCTATGCATGCAAATGCGATTAGAGTGTATACCTTGCATCCGCCCGCTTTCTATCAAGCATTGTATGAGTATAATCAGTTGGCAGAGGAACCTTTATATCTTTTTCATGGTGCATGGATTAATGAAGAGACTCTCCTAGAAAAACAGGATGCTTACGCGAATGAAGTGGATAATGATTTTAATCGAGAATTGAAGAATATGATAGATATCATTCATGGGAATGCATCTATAGCTGCTGCCCCTGGCCATGCTTCCGGCGAGTATACATATGATATATCAAAATATGTATTGGGCATTATGATCGGAATCGAATGGGATCCAGAGGTAGTACAGAATACAAATGAGAAACATAAAAGCATAGCTTCATATGATGGCACTTACTTTGAAACAAAAGATGCTTCTCCTTTTGAAAGTTGGCTTGCACAGAAGATGGATGAAACAGTGAAATATGAGGTTGATAAATATGACTGGCAGCATACAATGAGCTTTACCAATTGGGTAACAACGGACTTGCTTAAACATCGTTATGAGCCGGATCCAAAAGAAGATATGGCCATCGTAAATCCCAATCATATAAAGACGACAGAGAATTTTCATGCGGGATTCCTTGCTTCCTATCATGTCTATCCGTATTATCCAGATTTCTTAAACTATGAGCCTGCATATAAAGGCTATATAAATAAACAAGGGAAGCAGAGTAATTATGGAGCTTATTTACAGGAGTTAAGAGAAGCACATGATATGCCAGTTCTAATTGCTGAATTTGGTGTACCCGCATCGAGAGGAAAAACGCATGAGAATGTAAATGGAATGACACAAGGGTTTCTTTCCGAACAAGAACAAGGAAATTTCGATAAAGAAATGTTTCAAATGATTGTCGATGAAAATTATGCAGGTGGGCTACTATTTGCTTGGCAGGATGAATGGTTCAAGCGAACATGGAATACGATGGATTATGATAATCCTGATAGAAGACCATATTGGTCCAATCTACAAACAAATGAACAGCATTTTGGCTTACTCAGCTTTGATCCTGGAAAATATGAGTCGCCCATTTATATAGATGGAAAGAAAAAGGACTGGGAAAAACTCGGCATTTCTCCTTTGTATGAAGATAGAAGGGAACAAAAAGGAATAGAATCTATATATGTAACAAGTGATGAACAGCAGGTCAACTTGAGAATTGATTATCACCAGCCAATAGACTTACAAACAGATACAACCTATCTATTGTTTAATACCATTGAGAAGCAAGGCCAAAAAACAATTGCACTTAAAAACAAAACAATTAAATCAACGTTTGGCGTTGACTTTCTTGTTAAAATAGCGAATGAACACAATTCGCAAATATTAGTTGATAGTTATTATGATTCCTTCCATTATCATTATGGATCCATTTTGCATATGATCAAAGAAGAAGCTTATGCAAAGAAAAAGGATAATGGAGTATTTCATCCTATTCGACTGACCTTAAATAAGGAATTAGAGCTCCCAGATACTAAAATTCCATTTCAATCTTATGTAACTGGACATCTTCTATTTGGCAATGGAAATCCTGCTAGTAAAGAATTTAATAGCTTAACCGATATAAGCGTGAGCAAAGATAAAAAAACGATTGAAGTCCGGATACCTTGGGCCTTGTTGAATATGAAAGATCCGAGCCAGAAAGAGATAATGGCTGATTTATGGCAAAAGGGATTAGAGGAAAGTGTACAGGCTAAGGGAATCCAAATAGCAGCGGTAATGGAAAAAGAGGAGGAAATAATCTCTTCCTTCCCTAAGCTTAATAGATATAATGAAATCCTAGCTGCTGATGCTAAATGGTACACGTGGGAGGAATGGGAGATGCCAGCTTACCATGAACGGCTAAGGGCATCGTATTACCTCTTAAAGGATGCCTTTTCAGAAATAAATTTGGGGGATTAAATGGTGAAAAGAATTTTATTAGCAGAAGATGAAGAAGTATTAAGAATGTTAATAGTTGATACATTGGAAGATGAATACATCGTGGATGAAGCACAAGATGGAGAAGAAGCATTTCAGTTAATTCAAGAGAACCAATATGATTTACTAATCCTTGATTATATGATGCCAATTATGACCGGCTTAGAAGTCATTGAAAAAGTAAGAGCAGATAAAGAGAGAGAGCATCTTAAAATTATGATGCTCTCTGCCAAAAGCCAAGCGAGTGAGCAACATGAAATTATGGGAGCAGGAGCAGATTATTTTATGGCAAAGCCATTTAGCCCGCTTGCTTTATTAGACAAAGTAGGAGAAATATTGAATGAAAATTAAAGATTATTTTGGTAAAAGCATATCAAGACAGTTTGTAGCTTTACTGTTTTTTTTTAGTTTGCTTTTCCTTATGGGCTGTGCCTTCCTTGCACTCAGTCAAAAGCAATTGAATGATCGCTATGCAGAAGAAAGGGAAGTGATCCTTGAAAAAATATCAATCACTAGAGAATTACAAGATATGCTAGAAAATGCTTTATCAGAAGCAAGAGGATACTTCGCGTTTAATAATCCCGATATGCGTTCATCCGCTTTAAAAATGGATGCCAAGACAAATGAATTGATTCAACAGCTAAAAGCTGTTGCTACAACAGATGAAGATGCAGTGTTAGTAGAAGAGATAGCAAATTTTCATTCTTATTATTTTCAGGATATCCTCCCCAAAGCATTAAACTACTTTGATGAAGGAGAAATCGACAAAGTGGTGAAACTCTCAGATGATGGGGGAGCAGATCGAATTAGTCATATAAAGGGTTCGTTACATAACTATTTACAATCGATGACGAATGAACTGAATAGTTTGGTAAATGAACTAGATAAAAATATTATCATTTTTCAAATCAGCTTTCTTGTCTATATTATTTTCATTATGATGGTTATTTATTTTATAGGGCGGGCTGGATTAAAAAAAATTGGCAAACCGTTAGCCGATTTATCAGTTGCGGCAAATGAAATTGCGAAAGGAAATGATGCACAGATAAAGATAGACACCAAGCGAGCTGATGAGATAGGGAAACTCTCTGCTGCTTTTTATCAAATGTATCAAAGTGTTCAAGATAAAGAACAAAACTTATTGGCGCAAAATGAGGAATTACTTGCACAGCAGGATGAACTGCATGCACAACAAATAGAATTAGAAGAGGTCTTAGAGACAGTTAGAGCAAATAGGGAATCATTAAGGCGAAGAAATGAATTAATTAATAGCATTTCGAATTCATTAGATAAAAATGAAGTATTAGAGAGTATTATTACCCATCTAGCAGCAATTCTACAGGCAGACAGAGGAATTATCTTACTATTAAAGGATCAAGCATATGCATCCTACGGAATTGTCGAAGAAGGAGCAGAGCAATTTAAAAATTATGTATGGCAAGGAATGCTCGATCGACTAAAAAAAGAGAAAGACCCATTTATTATTTCAAGAGAAATGGTATTGGCCGAAAAAGGCTATCACCTTGAAAAAGGATTTACACATGATTTGTATATTCCTGTCTATAATTCGGATGATGAAATAACAGCAGTGATGATGCTGAGTCGTTTTAGCGATCCTTACTCGGTGTTTGATAAGGAAGAATTTATTGCGTTGGCAAAACAAATAAGTATTTCTTTAGATAAAATTGAATTATTTGAGCAAACAGAAAATGATCGTGTATTAAACTACGATATCTTAAATACCATTCAAGAGGGTATCCAGGTAGTATGTGGAATAGGTGAAATAATATTTGTGAATGAAAAGCTTGAAGAAATGATTGGGGACACGAAGGAAGCAATATTTTATCCTGGCTGTGGATGGGACGAATGGAAGCATCCATTAACAGCTCATTTTATGGATGAGGAAGGATTGCTCCAGTATATAGAAGCATCCATTAAGGAAAAACAGACGGATTCTTTTAGTGCTTTCATGAAAGATGGACGAGTAGTTAATATTTATGCGGAGGAACTTTTTAGAGGAAACACTAAGTTCGGAACAATCCTTGTTTATAGGGATATAACAAAAGAATATGAAGTGGATAGAATGAAGTCTGAGTTCGTAAGCACAGTAAGTCATGAACTGCGAACACCGTTAGCAAGCATCCTTGGATTTACAGAATTAATGATTAATCGAGAGTTAAAAGTGGATAAGCAGAGGAAATACTTACAAACGATATATGGTGAAGCGAAGAGGCTCACTTCCTTAATAAATGATTTCTTAGACATTCAACGAATGGAAGCAGGAAAGCAAACCTATGAGAAGAAATACATTGATCTAATGCCAATAGTAGAGAGAGTCAAGGAAAAGCTATCTATTAATACTAGTTCCCATCGAATCGAAATAAACCAATTGATAGAGGAAACCATGATTATTGGTGATAAAGCGAAGATTGAACAAGTGCTGACGAATCTTTTAAGTAATGCTATTAAGTATTCCCCTGATGGAGGGACAATAGAGATTAATGTCTATAAAGAGAATAATCAGCTGCGAGTATCTTTTAAAGATGAAGGCTTAGGAATCCCAGAAGCAGAGATCAATAAATTATTTACGAAGTTTTATCGAGTCGATAATACGGACCGAAGAAAGATTGGTGGTACTGGCCTTGGACTTTCTATTGTTCAAGAAATTATGAATGCCCATGATGGCCAAGTGGTAGTAGAATCAGATTATGGGAAGGGAAGTACGTTTATACTTATTTTTCCCCTTGTCCATAAAATGGAGACTTCAGATGAAGCATCTAAAGAAAATAAGCAAACTTACTCGATCATGGTCATAGAAGATGATATTAGCTTGGGGGAATTAATCGTTCATGAATTGCAAGATAACGGCTTCCAAGTTGTGTATTATAAAAATGGTCAAGAGGCAATTCGAATGCTAGAAAAGAATCCGCCAGATGCATTGGTGCTTGATATCATGCTTGAAGATGAAAATTTTGATGGTTGGAACATCTTGAATCATATCAAAAAATCAGAAAAACTCAGAAATATTCCGGTTATCGTATCATCTGCATTAGATGAGAAAGAAAAGGGATTATCATTAGGAGCGCTGGATTATCTCGTAAAACCATATCAAACTAGCCAACTTTCTAAAACCATTATGCAAACCTTATTAAAGATGGGGAAAGTGGGCCAAGTATTAGTACCAGAACAAGATAAAGAGTGAAAGAGTCGCTTTAAAGGCAAGTGGAAGGAGAGGTAATAGCTACCTCTCCTTACTTTATAGGGGAGTTTTTAGATAATAAAGTTGTAAACACAGCCACACAGAAAATAGTTAAGAAAGAAGCTAAAAAAGTTGTCGGCCCAACTATTTTGTAGCCGCTGGCTAAAACGATCCCATCTATTAGAAAAATGATGAAACCTACCTGAATAGAAAGGATCTTTGATAGGACTTGGGCAAGGAGATCAGTCCCTCCAGTGCTGGTCTCAAATCGAAGCATTACGCCAATCCCTATGCCGATAATCACTCCACCCAAAATCGCACTTAATACAAGCTTCAGTGAAAATAAATCACGTAAAAAAGATAGGAAATCAATAGAGATGGAGGAAGCAAGGAAGCCAATTATGCCATAAATAAAGTATTTCCTATTATAAAACCACACCACAATATATAATGGAATGCTTAAAAGAATCATAGACAGACCTGTGGGAATCTCGTAGTGATAGTGAAGAATAAGGCCGATTCCAATTATACCCCCATCTAACAGATGATGTGGGACTAAAAATCCATTTACCCCAATGCCTATTAATAAGCTCCCTACAATTATCGCCGCTATTTTTTCTATCACTAAACATCATCCTATCTATTCCTTGTCCACTCATCTTATACATATGTTTAAAAACGCGAACATAGAAGAACTTAATCGGACAAGCAGGATGAAAATTGATCGAGCAATTGGGATATGGATGTTAGAAGTAAGATAGGTAAGAGTACTACTTTTGCTATTAAATTCTATAAACTGGTGATTTAGCGAAATAAAATAACAGAAGATTGCGAGCATTTATTTGTTGCAAGAAAAAGTGGTGTTCATAAAGGGAATGAAAGCCAGAAACTGCTCGGCTGCAAGAAAAAAAGGTGTTCATAAAGAGAATGAAAGCCAGAAAGAGCTCGGCTGTAAGAAAAAAAGGTGTTCATAAAGAGAATGAAAGCCAGAAAGAGCTCGGCTGTAAGAAAAAGTGGTGTTCATAGAGGGAATGAAAGCCAAAAACTGCTCGGCTGCAAGAAAAAGTGGTGTTCATAAAGGGAATGAAAGCCAGAAAGAGCTCGGCTGTAAGAAAAAGTGGTGTTCATAGAGGGAATGAAAGCCAGAAAGAGCTCGGCTGTAAGAAAAAGTGGTGTTCATAGAGGGAATGAAAGCCAAAAACTGCTCGGCTGCAGGAAAAAGTGGTGTTCATAGAGGGAATGAAAGCCAGAAAGAGCTCGGCTGCAAGAAAAAATGGTGTTCAATCAAAGAATGTGCACAAGCTCATCATAAAATACACACAAAAAGCTACGAACTATTTAAAGTAACTAAAAGTGGCTTTCTTTTCTTAGATATCAGTTCTCTTCCAGCACTTTTTAACTTTTAAAGGGTCCCTTTAAATAAGAAAAACATCTTTACCCAATTAGGTGAAGATGTTTCTTATGGCCATTTATTAAGCCGTATATGATAATTTTTTACTTAAAAAAAGAAATGCAGGATATAGTAACAAATTGCAGCGATACTTGCTGAAATTGGCAATGTAATAACCCATGTAATAATCATTCGTTGTGCTGTTCCCCATTTAACTCCTTTTAAGCGATGCGCAGAACCAACACCGAGAATAGAAGAAGAGATAACATGGGTTGTACTAACTGGAAGGTGAATTAAGGTCGATCCGAAAATGATCATTGCTCCTGATAAATCAGCTGCTACCCCATTTACTGGTCGAATTTTCATAATATTTCCACCAACGGTTTTGATAATTCTCCAGCCACCTACAGAAGTCCCTAGTCCCATTGCAGTAGCACAGGCAAATTGTACCCAAAATGGCACCTCACCAGTTGAAACATAATTATTAGCTAATAAAGCCATCGTAATAATCCCCATGGCTTTTTGAGCATCATTTGTACCATGTGTATAAGACTGCAATGCTGCTGTGAATATTTGGAAATAGCGAAAACGTCTATTTGTTTTTGTTAAATTTAAATCCCTAAAAAAGAATTTAAAAATGGAGTAAATAGTAAAACCAACAATAAAGGCGATGATAGGCGAAAGAATCAATGCCTCAATGATTTTAATAAACCCAGTATAATTAAGGGAGGAGAAACCAGAAGAAGCAATTGCTGCTCCAGCGATTGATCCAATAATTGCATGGGAAGAACTACTCGGTATTCCAAAATACCAAGTAACTAAATTCCAGATGATAGCAGAAATCAATGCTGCAAGGATAACGAGAGAACCATTTGTTAATTGAAAAGGATCTACGATTCCTTTTGTAATTGTCTTTGCCACACCAGTAAAGGTCATCGCACCAATAAAGTTCATACATGCTGCCATAATAATGGCGTGCTTTGGTTTTAGTGCTTTTGTTGATACTGCAGTAGCAATGGAATTGGCTGTATCATGAAAGCCATTAATAAAATCAAATGCTAAGGCAAAGACAACGATTAAAATTGTAAGTATTAATAATGTATTCATTGGAAAAAGACTCCTTATGCGTTCTTCATAATGATACTTTCAAGTGTGTTGGCAACACTTTGACAGTAATCAGCGATATCCTCAAGATTTTCATACACTTCTTTATATTGGATAATACGAATCGGATCTTTTTCTACAGAGAAAAGGTTTTTAATCGATTGTCGTAAAATGCCATCACATTTTGATTCGTGATCTTTAATTCTAATTGCATATTCTCTAATTTTAGGTAATTTTTTAGTTGTAAGTAAATCTACTGCTTTATCAATTTCTACTGCACAGTTTTTGATTTCTTCCACAAAACGCAGCATATATTCATCTGCACTAATGATATTGTACATTTCGAAAAGTGCAGAAGTACTCTCAAGACCATCTAAAACATCATCCATACTCATTGTAAGAGCTAGAATGTCTTCTCTTTCAATCGGCGTAATAAAGGCTTTATTTAATTCTGTGATAACTTCATGAACATATGTATCACCTTTTGTTTCAATTTCCTTCATTGTTTCAGAAAAAGTTTTTAAATCGCTAACATTTGTTAGCTTATAGTCAGCAAAAAAGTCTGCTCCTTCTTTTAAATTTGAAGCGATATTTTTTAACATAACAGCAAACTTATCTTGTTTTTTAAAAACCATTATGGTTACCTCCATTAATATATAACAAATTATGACTAAGCCTTACATATTTTATAGGAAAGTTGTCGAATAGCATAGTATTTTGAAAAGAAATTTACAAAAACTTAATATTTGGTTTACAAACTTTTAAGAAAACTACATTACTTTTTTACAATATTTTCATTAATTTAATAATTTTCTCCAGGAAATTGAGTGCTTTTTCATAGCTCTATCCTAATATTGTGTCCAATTCTATATATAATAAAGTAATAGCAAAATGTCCAAATAAGAAGGAGAGCCACTGTTAATGGATGAAATTATTATTATTCGAGAAAGATATGGCTTATAGGAAGAGAACAGAAATCCCATAAACAAGTTCTATATATTACAATGGACATTACAGGAACTAATAATACGATTATCGAGAAGAAAGGAGATTCCTTATTAGGAGGGGAAGATTAAGTCCAATCCACTCTGTGAATCAAAAAGTTTTAATATAGAAAAGAAGCGTTAATAAGAACAACAGTCAATATAATGTCCATGTGAAGATGAGAATATGTGGCAGGAAAAGGGGAAAAAGTGGAGAAAAAAGTAGTCCTCATAACAGGAGCAAATAGTGGATTTGGGAAATGGATGACAATAGAATTTGCAAAAGCGAACTATACAGTTATAGCATCGATGAGAGATAGGAATAAAAGTAGGCAGTTGGTAGAAGAAGCAACAAAAATGGGGATAATCTCTAATATAGACATAGTTTCTTTAGATATTACTTCTGAGCAATCAGTAGAAAACTTAAGTTTATATGTACAGAGAATAGGCCAGATTGACTTACTGATAAATAATGCCGGCTATGCAGGAGCCGGTTTTTCAGAGGAGATATCAATCGAAGAATATCAACGTCAGCTGGATACGAATTTTTTTGGAGCGATTCGTGTAACGCAATGTGTTCTTCCGTTTATGAGAAAGCAGCGGAGAGGAATGATTATTAATATAAGCAGCATAAGTGGCGAAATTGGATTTCCAGGCTTATCCCCATATGTTTCCTCTAAATTTGCACTAGAAGGATGGAGTGAGGCCTTAAGATTGGAGTTAGCTCCATTTTCTATTCCAGTCGTTCTAGTAGAGCCTGGTTCTTTTCAAACAAATATTTGGACAACAGGGAAGCAAATTGCTGAAAAATCTACCTTGTCTTCTTCACCTTATTATTCGTATATGAAACAGCTCGATACATATTTACATAATAGCAGCAAAAAAAATGGAGATCCAAGGTTGGTAGCTGAAAAGGTAGTTTCTATTGCAAAGAAAAAACATCCAAGATTACGTTATGTAGTTGGAAAAGGAACAAAAGGTACAATCTTTTTCAAGCATATTGTGCCATGGAAGTGGTGGGAGAAAATCGTTCTATATATTTTAAAGTAAAAATATATTAGGAAGCAGGCAATTTTTTAAAAGGAATAATTCATATTTATAGAGAAGTATTCAAATAAGTGTTATTATATGGATAATTCTGATTTTTGGAGGTGTTTTGTTTGGTCAATAGCATCGAACAGAAAGTGACGCTACATAATGGAGTAGAAATACCACAATTAGGGATTGGTGTCTTTAAAGTAGAAGAGGGAGACACCGTATTCCAAACAGTAAAAACTGCTTTGGATCTTGGTTATCGTTCTATTGATACTGCTGCCATTTATAAGAATGAAGAAGGAGTAGGCAGAGCGATAAAAGAAAGCGCTATCCAAAGAGATGAGTTATTTGTTACTACTAAAGTATGGAATGATGATCAAGGATATGATTCCACTTTAAGAGCATTTGAAACGAGTTTGAAAAAATTAGACTTAGACTACCTAGATTTATATTTAATTCATTGGCCAGGAAAAGATAAATATGTGGAAACATGGAAAGCACTTGAGAAATTATATGAAGAAGGATTAGTTAGAGCTATTGGTGTAAGTAATTTTCATGAACATCATTTAGAACATTTACTTGCAAATGCAAATGAGAAGCCAACTGTTAACCAGATTGAATTACATCCAAGGCTTTCCCAAGAGAGCGTAAGAGAATATTGCAAGAAAAAAGATATCAAAGTGGAAGCATGGTCGCCGATTGCCAAAGGTCGGTTAGTAAATGAACCGACACTTAATTATATTGCGAAAAAGCATGAGAAAACCCCTGTTCAAGTTATTTTACGCTGGCATCTGCAACATGGAAATATTATTATTCCAAAGTCTGTTCATCCAGAAAGAATCAAAGAAAATGCAGAGATATTTGATTTTCAACTAAGCTTAGTGGAAATGGATCAAATCGATCGCTTAAATATGAATGAAAGACTTGGCAGTAATCCAGATAAATTATTATTTTAATAAATTTAAGGACTATAAAACGGAACAAACAAAAGGTCTGCGCCTAATTAATTAGGCGCAGATTTTTTGTTAGGAAGCACTTGAATGAATCTTTTTAAAACAATGAATGTAATAGATATGTTTAAAAGACTCAAAGGGTGGTAAATATAAGTACAAGCAGATAGTGAAAATAAACCGTACGGGAAAATCATAGCTGCAGCATGTTTTTCACTATCTCATTGAAAACTATCAACACTATAAGAAAAGGAGTGTTAAATATGGGATTTTTATGGTCATTAATAATAGGTGGTATTATAGGATGGTTAGCAGGATTAATTACTGGTAAGGATATTCCTGGCGGAGTTATTGGTAATATTATTGCCGGTTTTGTTGGAGCTTGGTTAGGATCATTAATTTTAGGAGATTGGGGTCCATCCATTGCTGATTTCGCCATTATTCCGAGCATTATCGGCGCTGTCGTGCTAGTATTTATTCTAAGCTTGATTATGCGTGGAATGCGTAAAACAACATAAAGATAGAGAAAAAAGGAAATGAGCTTTTTTAAGCCATTTCCTTTTTTTTGTTGAAAACATATCCTTCAACTTAATAACGATTCCCAATCTTCATCAGGGAAAATCGGCGGGGTGTCTAATGGTGGAGCAAAGACTGTAATTTGTTCCTGAGAGATAGGATGGGTGAATTGGATTTTCGCCGCATGAAGTGCTTGTCGATGGAACATAGGTTTTCCGCCATAAAGTTTGTCTCCAGCAAGAGGATGATTTATGGAGCTTAAATGGACTCTAATCTGATGTGTTCTGCCAGTGTCTAAAGTACAAGAGATAAGCGTTAAATCATCGAAGGGCAGCCGCTTGATTCGTTTAAAATGGGTGATTGCCTGCTGTCCTGTCTCTGAAATTCTTCTACGGCTGCTATGATGTCGATCTTTCCCAATCGGCTTATTAATCGTTCCTTTTTTCTGTGCTAAAAAACCCTCAATAAGAGCGATATACGTTCTTTTAATTTTTCTTTCTCTTAATAGATAATCAAGCATGTTAGCGACTAAATCGTGTTTGGCAAAAAGAATACACCCGGTAGTATCCCGATCCAATCTGTGAATATGCTTTAATTGTCTTTCTTCTCCACTTAATAATAGATGATAGGCCACACCATTTAATAAGGAAGAAGTATCTTCGGGAGAATGAGGATGGGTATCGATGGAATCAGGTTTGTTTACGACTAAAAGGAAATCATCTTCATAAAGAATAGAAAGATCCATATAAATTGGGATAATGTTGTTAGGCTGCTGCTGAAAGAGATTAATTTTTAAAATATCTTCCTGCTTAAGCATGGAATTCCATGGAACATTTTGGTTATTTAATTGAACTTTTTTCTCCATTTTAAATAGATGAATTTGCTTTTTTGAAGCAAGTAAAACCTGTGAAAAGAACTCCTCGATTGATAATCCTTCCCATTGCACAGGGATTTTAAGCAGTAGCCAGTCTCCTTTTCTTTCATATATCATACATAAAATCTCCTTTGTTTTTTATACGAATGAATGATAAAAGTGTCTTAAATATAACTTAGTTATCATATCATGGTTTTAATTACCACAGAAATGGTTTTTGGGGATATGTTAGACTATGGGTAACAGTTAGGTTGTGTAAATTTATAAGAAATAAAGAGGGTGTTTCATTTCATGAAAGTCGTATTTGCATCAACACCAACACAAGAGGAAAGAATTAATGAGTTGATTCAGACCTTTTATTCGAAGGTATTTCCTTTTTACTTTTCAGATGAGGAAATTAATCAATTCGAACGATTAAAGGTTTTAGCTATTACTCCAGAAAAAGCGCAGTTATTAAGCACATTAAAAACATCTTATCAAGTAATTGCCAGTCTTCAAACCCTTGTGAACATATTGGAGGATCCAGAGAATAAGCACAAATATAAACAAGTTTTTGCAAAAAATGTCCACATTCTCGAGGAATTGGATATATTCTTTCCCTTCCATTTAGATAATTTTAGATCAAGCAGTAACGGGGATTCCTGCAATCAAGTGAATTTTAGTATGTATGCAGAGGCAAATAATTCATACTTACTTTAATTTTTTCTAACTTCCTATTGCTTATTCTTTAGGAAAGGAAAAAGGCCATCGCAGTCAATAGAAAGACGATGGCCTTTTTTATACAAAATTTTTTAGCACCCTTATTTTTTCACACTGTATTCTTCGAGCCACTGTTTAAAGACTGCAGGTTCTTTGTAGCCATTAATTCTGCTTACTTCTTTTCCATTTTTGTATTGGACAATAGTAGGAGTTGACTCGATATTGTATTTATCCCAGCCTTGCTCAAATTCCAATAAATTATATTGATCAATCGATACATTTAATTCTTTTGCAAGTGGCATTAATTCAGGAGTAGTTTTTAAACAATATTGACATTCCGAACTAAAGAAATAGACGGTCACATCTTCCTCGTTTTTTAATTTTTCCTCGAGTTCATCAGGAAGGATGATATTTTGGTAATTAGGATTCTCTAATAATTCAACTGTAGCTGGCTCCAGATCTGCTTTCTTATAGATATTGCCTTCCACAGCTTTTTCTTTTTTCATATGAGATAAAAAAGCTACCCCAGCAAATAAAATAATAATAAAGACAAGGAAAAACAGGACTTTTTTCATTCATTCATCTCCTTTGTTTTTTTCCAAATAATAAGGCTGCAAGTAAAGATAATGATAAATCCAATTAGCGCCATAAAGGGGATCGTGATAAAACCTAACCAATTTATGTACTCACCTGTGCAAGAAACTGGTCCGCAGGCTGATGACGATTCAAAGATGCTAGCTAACTTTTGGATGGAATAGTGATAAATGGAAACACATGCGCCAATCCCAGAAAGAATCATGGTATAAAAGCTGATTTTGTAATCTTTTCGAATTACCGCAATTCCTAAAATAATCACAAACGGGTACATTAAAATACGCTGATACCAACACAAAGTACATGGAACAAATTCTCTAATTTCGGAAAAGTAGAGACTGCCAAACATGCTGAGGACAGCTGCAATCCATGCCAAATATAAAATGTTCTCCCGTGAATCCTTTTGCTTTGTTTTTTCCTCCATAAGATTCTCCTTTATTGTGTTTATTGATTCCTAAAATTGATAGAAATATTTTCACTATAAAAAAAGTATAAAGGTAATCGGAATTGATGTAAACAAACTAGAATTCCAAAAGGAGAGAGATTATATCTGAAAAAAATGGGGAAATGTAAAAATAGTAAATAAAATGTAGAGTATGGATTAAGAAGATCATACATAAGGGAGTAAAATAGTATGCCAAAATTGGATTTATCGAAATTTGAGAAAAAACTCATTATCCGAAACACAGAATTTCAGGATATTGATAAAATCATGAAGCTTCAAGCGGAGTGCTTTCCAGGCATGGATCCGTGGACAAAGGATCAATTAAGAAGCCATATTGAGATTTTTCAAGAAGGACAATTTGTTGCAGAATATGATGGGGAAATTATTGGATCATGCTCTAGCTTGATTATAAATTTTGACGAATATGATGCCCGCCATACATGGGATGAAGTGACAGATGGCGGATATATCACAAATCATAATCCCCATGGCTATAATCTTTATGGAATTGAGGTAATGGTAGATCCAGAATACCGAAGAATGAAAATAGGACACCGTCTTTATGAAGCGAGAAAAGAGTTAGTGCGTCAGTTGAATTTACAAAGTATTATCATTGGCGGTAGAATTCCGAATTATTATAAATATGAAGACCAAATGACAGCAAGAGAATATGTTCAAGAAGTACTGCATCATAAAATATATGATCCAGTACTGTCCTTTCAATTATTAAATGGTTTTACGTTAATGCGGATTAATCCAAATTACTTACCAGATGATGCCCAATCGAAAAGCTATGCAACGATTATGGAATGGAACAATGTAGAATACATGCCAAAATCTAAACGTTTTTTCAAAAGCAGTTATCCTGTGCGGATTTGCGTTGTTCAATATAAGATGAGACAGATAAAGAGTTTTGAGGATTTTGCCAATCAGGTAGAGTATTATACAGATGTAGCATCCAATGGGGAATCAGATTTTGTTGTATTTCCTGAATTGCTTACATCGCAATTAATGTCGTTTATGGATGAACGTGTTCCAAGTACGGCTATTAGAAAGGTAACAGAATATACAGAGCAGTATATTGAGCTTTTCACTAATTTAGCAATTCGCTATAACATTAATATTATCGGTGGTTCTCATTTTGTGAAAGAAGATGATGAAGAAATTTATAATATTGCCTATCTTTTTAGACGTGATGGCACGATTGAGAAACAATATAAATTACATATAACGCCTAATGAGCGGAAATGGTGGGGGATAAGACGAGGAGATGCCGTCAGGGTTTTTGATACAGATTGTGGGAAAATTGCGATTCAAATTTGCTATGATATTGAATTTCCAGAGCTAGCCCGGATTGCAACCGATATGGGGGCGAAAATTATTTTTACCCCGTTTTGTACAGAAGATCGCCAAGGTTATTTACGTGTCCGGTATTGTGCGCAAGCTCGAGCTGTAGAAAACCAAGTTTATACGGTGATTGCTGGGACTGTCGGTAATTTACCACAAACAGAAAATATGGATATTCAATATGCCCAATCGGCTATCTTTGCGCCATCTGATTTTGAATTTGCCCGAGATGGGATTGTTGGGGAAACAAACCCAAATATAGAAATGGTTATGATCGGAGATGTAGATTTAGAAATACTAAGAAGACAACGACAAAGAGGAACAGTCCGCCAATTAAAAGATAGACGCTTTGACGTATACCGAATTGAATATAAGAAGTAATCAATTATAGATGTAATATGAAATGAACAGGTAAAACTAATCTCTTTGAATTATTAGGATGTTGCTTTCCGCTTCGGGGGTTCGCTTTCCGTGGGGCTCGCGCATAGCCGCGGTCTGCTTACAGCCTGCAGGGTCTCAGACTGTCTCGCTAATCCCACAGGAGCATTCCTGTGGGATTAGTTTCTGTGGTATTGCACAAAAAAAGATCCTCCTTTATGATGCTTATATTGAGACCAATCAACACAGCGTCAGAAGGAGAATCTATTATGAATAATACCCGTAATCACCGTTTAAATCAAGTGTCTACTTCCACTTTAATCATTGGAATTGACATTGCTAAAAATACACACTATGCATGTGCGGTGGACGATCGAGGGGTTGAGTTAAGTACCTCTTTTTCTATCCACCAGTCTCATCATGGTTTTCATCAATTTTATCTCAAGCTTCAAAATCTAAAGGCCATTCATCAAAAGGATGATTTATTGATTGGATTCGAGCCTACTGGGCACTATTGGATGAATTTAGCTGCTTTTCTTACCCAAAATGATATTCGTTTTGTCATGGTCAATCCTCTACATGTGAATCGTTCCAAGGAGTTGGATGATAACTTACAAACGAAGAATGATAAGAAGGATGCGAGAGTCATTGCTAAACTAATAACCAATGGATACTTTAGTGATCCTCGTCAAATAGAAGGAATAGAAGCAGAGCTTAGAGAAGGTTCCTCTATTCGGTGGAATCTGAAAAAGGACATTTCGAAAGTGAAAAATCGTATCATTCGCTGGACGGATCGTTACTTTCCTGAATTTAAAGTAGCATTTAAAGATTTAGGGCTGAATGCATGTGCCATATTAAAACATACCCCTTTACCAGTAGACTTAATGGAAAAAGAAATCGAGGAGTTAGTCCTTTTATACTTGGAAAAGGAAAAACTAAAGTATCCAGCAAGACCTAAAATAGCACAACTAAAGAGAGTGGCGGTACAATCTATTGGATTAACAGAAGGCTCCAATATGGCTCGTATAGAAATTTACTCTTTAATTACTCAATACGAACTTCTGACAAAGCAATTAGAACAGGTAAATGAAAGTTTAAAGACACTAGCAGAGCAACAAGCGGAATATCATTATTTATTATCAATCCCTGGCATTGGGGAAACTACCGTTATAGATTTACTAGCAGAAGTGGGTTCTCTCAAGCATTATAAACATCCACGCCAACTTATTAAATTAGCGGGATTAACCTTACGAGAGAACTCTTCTGGAAAGATGATTGGACAAAAGCGAATCTCCAAAAGAGGGAGAAGAAAGCTGCGAGCCCTTCTCTATCGTGCTGTCTTGCCTTTGATTAGAAATAATGAAACCTTTTATGATTTATATCAGTATTATATCTCTAGAAAAGAAAACCCTTTGAAGAAGAAAGAAGCATTAGTCGTTCTATGTAATAAAATGTTAAAAATTTTTCATGGACTTTGTCAGCAAGAAGTACTGTTTGATAAGGAGCGAATGAGACAAGATCTCTCTATCCTCCAACCCAAATAAAAATCTATAAGACGGTTATATTCAAAAAGATGACAGGAAAGCTGGCTTTTAGAGAGACTTACGACTTAGAGTCCATACAGGAGCATGATACCAGCCTCTGCCTTATGATGAGACCAAACGAAGGAATGTAAGCGCGCGACGCTAAGAGACATGGGAGGGTACGTCCTCATAAGAAGAGTAGAGATACCGGATGCATCTAATAGTGTATATTTGTCAATAAATCCCTATTGGCTCTAGCGTCGCGTCCACTTACTTACCAAATATTATAATTAATGGAATAGTTAGTTAAAATATGATTCAAAGAGTTTTCCTAAAAAAATATTGGACTAAAAAAATAACGCTGTAAACGTTGGTATATCAACTTTCCTCGAGGGAGTCTCACCCCCTCCACTCCAATCAACACATAAAAATGTAATTCTTACTTCGCCAATATCTTTTTGTCGACAAACTCAAACCACGACTGAAGTGTCGTGGTTTTTTGGTGGGATTCTATCTATTACATGGTAGTTGTGTGAATCCATTCTTCTTCGGCTAAATCGTTGGCGTGATCGATGTAGCGTAATAAGGAATATAAATGTTTTTCTATGACTGAATAATCATGTTCAAAGTTGTAGGCATGCAGAAATTGTTCAATTTTTTTTGAGAGAAAGTTATCATGGGTTCTTACCATCAATATGAGAAGATTATCCCACTCTGATCGATGAGTATAGTATAGGGCTCGATCATAATCTGTTTTGTTCATCTTTATGCCTCCTTATGTGGGAAGGAGATGATTATATTATATGGATAAAGGTAAGAATGTTACCCACTAAAAGTTGGCTATATTGATTTAAAAGGGTTTTCTGTTTTTACCTGTATAATTCTTGTGGTTTCATGTGAGAATAAATTCAACGTAATATGAATAAGGACTCCTATATATCCACAATATAAAGAAAAAAGGGGTTATTATGAAAAGGCGACTTATTATTATTCTAACTGCAATCTCAGTCTTTCTTTGTGTAAATACAAAGGAGTCCTATGCGAAATCAGTTGTTGATACGAGTGAAGTGTATACATACGAAAACTTTCAAGATGATGTTTGGATTTTAAAAAGTAAATATAAGAAACAGCTCCAAGTCCATGCGATTGGAAAATCAGAATTTGGTCGAAAAATTTATGCGATTCAAATAGGGACAGGAAAGAAAAGTATCCTTTTGTCAGGTGCACATCATGGAAGGGAATGGATTACTTCTTTATTAACGATGAAAATGGCAGAGGATATTGCAGGGACAATAAAGAATGGAGACAATTTTCTTGGTTCCTATTCGATTTGGATTGTACCAATGATCAATCCAGATGGAGTCACCATTCAACAGGGGAAAATCAACAAATTTCCGTTTTTCTCGAAAAGAAAAATAAAGAAGATGAATGGCGGCCTAAATGATTTTACGCGTTGGAAAAGTAATGGGCTAGGAGTGGATCTAAATCGACAATATCCTGCTGGATGGGAGTATATAAAGGATTCCAAAAAAGAACCTTTTTATAAAAATTATAAAGGGAAAGCTCCATTTGAAGCAAAAGAGGTACAAGCCATTGTCGAGTTAACAGAAAAAATAAAACCAACGATTGCGGTTGCTTACCATTCTTCTGGTCAGGAGATTTTTTGGCAATATAATAATGGAGTGAATGAGGACAGAGATCGGATGATTGCAGAAGTTCTCGCAAAAGAAACTGGGTACAAGCTTGGGGTTCCACCTAAAGACGCCGTAGGGGGTGGATTTACAGATTGGTTTATTACGACCTATCATTTACCCGCATATACAATTGAAATATGTCCATTGGTAGATGAGCGCCACCCTTCCTTGACAAACTTTTCTAAAGAATGGGCCAGAAATAAAACCATTCCCAGAACGCTGATTGAGGAAGCCAAAAAAATAGATGCGATACATAAAAAAATGCTGGGAGATTCATAATAAGAAAAAACATTGGAGGTAAATATGAAGACTAAATCTTTATCCGTTCTTATTGTTACCATATCAGTATTAGTTATGGCATTTATGTTTCCATCCCATCATTTAGCTGTCCAAGAGTTAGATTATAAGAAATTTGGGACTGTTGCAATGGCTGTAGTAAAGGCAGATTATCCAGAAGAGTCTGTAACTGATTATAAATATTTAGGGCGCAAAAAAATATCTCCGCAAGAAGAACAAGATTCCTTTCAATTTCTTGTAAAAGAGGGTGGAAAGGAAAAAACAGTTATCATTACAGTGAATCATAGTATCAAAAATTATAAATTCATCTCCTTAGTAGTAGAAGAAGCAAAGCCATAAAAAAGACCGAAATGGTCTTTTTTATGGCTTTTTCCGAGTTGGTTTGCTTTCAATTCTCAGTATTTTGCATTTGTTACTAGACAATTCTATTCCAATTTATACTATTGACATAATAAATTAATCTTGTTATCATTCTCCTATTGTTTTTAAAAAGAATAGATAGACCTTGTATAAATTCAAGAATATGGCTTGAAAGTTTCTACCAGCTACCAATAAATAGCTTGTCTACAAGGAATGGGAATTTTATAACATTTTTATTCCGTTTTGTAGAAAAGCTTTGACCAAATAAGGGTCAAAGTTTTTTTTATTATCTAATGGGAAAATAAAATGAATTAGTGGTAAAACTAATCTTAGAATCACTCCCTATCGATCTATAATTTAGCAAATAGGAGACTACAACATGAGAGACTTTTTTAAATTTGCAGAACGGAACACTTCTTATGCGCAGGAAACACTTGCAGGAATAACAACTTTCCTATCGATAGCATATATATTAGTTGTAAATCCAATTATCTTAAGCCAATCCGGAATGGATAGCGGTGCTGTATTCACAGCAACTGCGCTCACGGCGATTATCGGAACATTACTTATAGGTTTACTTGCTAACTTTCCAATCGCAATTGCACCTAGTATGGGCCTGAATTCGTTCTTCACTTTTTCTGTATGTATTGGAATGGGAATAGAATGGCAGGTCGCTTTAACGGGTGTTTTTGTTGCAGGAATCATTTTTATGTTATTAAGTTTAATGAAAATCCGCGAGAAGATCATTAATATCATTCCAGCGAGTTTAAAGCATGCAATCGCTGCTGGAATTGGATTTTTCATTACGTTTATTGGGTTGAAAAATGGCGGAATTATTATTGGCAATCCAGATACATTTGTCTCGATTGGTGATTTAACGTCCCCTATGACCCTGCTGGCAATTATAGGTCTTGTCATTACAATTGTTATGTTAGTACGCGGCATTAACGGCGGGATTTTTTATGGCATGGTCATTACTACGATTGTGGGAATGATTTTTGGATTAATAGAAGTTCCTTCTTCGGTTGTTGGAGATATACCAAGCCTTAAACCAACATTTGGTGTTGTATTTTCTCATTTAGATGAGATTTTTACGCCAGAAATACTGACAGTTATCTTTACCTTTTTAATTGTTGCCTTCTTTGATACTGCAGGTGCATTAATTGCCTTAACTAGTCAAGCTGGAATGATGAAGGATAATAAGATTCCTAATATCGGTAAAGGGCTGCTTGCCGATTCTGCTGCCGGTGCCATTGGGGCTATTTTAGGCACATCGACACCTGCAACGAGTGTTGAATCTTCGGCAGGTATTGCTGTCGGAGGAAGAACAGGCTTTACGTCTGTCGTCATTGCAGCTTGTTTTGTAATCGCATTGTTCTTTTCACCACTTGTTGCCGTTATTTCAGTGGAAGTTACAGCTGCTGCATTAATTGTGGTAGGGGCATTAATGGCCATGGAAATTAGGAGAATAGACTGGACGAAGTTAGAAATTGTCATTCCATCCTTTTTAACAATTATTATGATGCCTCTTACTTCTAGTGTGGCAATCGGGATTGGATTAGGATTTGTTTTTTATCCAATATGTTTAGTATCACAAAAGCGTTATAAAGAAGTTCATCCAATTATGTATGTACTTTGCTTGTTATTTATTTTATACTTTGCTTTTATCGTGTGAAGCTTTAAGTAGGGAAGGATGATAAAATATCATACAGTATATGCATTGAAAGAAAAAGGATAGAAGAGTGGAAGGAATTCGCTCTATCTATCCTTTTTTTGTACAATATTCTTATTTCCCCACAGAACAGCAATATGATAGTTGTAAATGTTTACATTGGCGATAGTTAGTATTAATATTAACTAAAATTACTATTTTTAACAAATAAGCATATTGGTAACGGAGTAAGAACAGGGGGGAGAAAGATGGGGGATGTTTGGAAAACATGTTCTTCAGAAGTGAAGGATTTTGTCTTTCATCTAAATAAAAGTATGAAGGAAATTATAAAAGACAATTACATTGGTTTTTATATACATGGTTCTTTGGCTATGGGAGGATTTAATCCTAAAAGCAGCGATGTGGATGCTTTGGTTATTACGCATCAATCATTAGAAGTAGAAGATAAAAGAAAATTAGCGCGGTTCTTATTAGGTTATTCCAATTCTCCATATCCCATTGAAATAAGTTTTCTAAATACGGATCAATTACGGCATTGGCAGCATCCATCTGCATTTGACTTCCATTATAGTGAGTTTTGGAGAGAACGCTTCGAAAGAGATTTGTTAAATGGTACCTATCAGTATCTAAATAGTGACATTCATTCAGATGCCGATTTAGCAGCTCATTTAACGATTACTTATCAAAGAGGCATCTGTGTAGAAGGTAAACCTATAAAGGAAGTATTTCCTTTAGTTCCAAGCGCAGATTATATATCGTCCATACTAGGTGACTATTACGATTGTTTGGAAAATATCGAAAAAGACCCCATTTATTGTTCGTTAAATTTAATAAGAGTATTTTGGTATCTTAAAGAAGGAGTCGTTTCCTCGAAGCAAGAAGCTGGTAATTGGGGGCTTAAAACTTTCCCTAAGGATGTAAGGACCATCATTCGTAAAGTCGTCGATTCTTATAATAATGGAAATGGTACTAATACTTTTGAGAAAGACGAACTTGTCTCATTAAGAGATTATATTGCTGATAAGGTTCAAAAACTATTAAGCTAACGAATGTTTATAGGGGAGATTAACTGCTAATCATGCATCTTCGATTATGTTATACAAAATGAAAATATCTTTGGATACATAGGAAAAGAATGGGGAACTTTAGCTATAAAAAAAACTATTAAGTTACGTTATTGATAAGAGCTAATTGGTAGCAGGATTATAATTTCCAATGGAGAATCTTACAAATAATCAATCTAGCAAAATAGATAAAATAAGTATGGCTTTTTTTTATAAATAGAATGTTTACAATAAAAGTGTGTTGAACTATGCTCAACACACTTTTAGCCAATACAGATTATGATGAAAATACTTTTTTTGCTGCATCCAGTGCAGAAGTTGACTTAGGCCAACCAGTATAGAAGGCAAGGTGCGTAATTAACTCGATTATTTCATCTTCTTTGATTTTATTTTCCATCGCTAAATTGATGTGAAATGGTAATTGTTCTATGTTACCTGCTGTAATTAAGGAAGAAAGCGTAATTAGACTTCTATCTCGCATCGATAAGTTTTTTCTCTTCCATAAATCACCGAAAAGCACACTTTCAGTATAGTCTACAAATGCAGGAGCTAAATCTCCTAGCGTATTTCTAATATTTGATTTTATTTCTTTCTTAGATAAATGATTTTCTTTTATTATGGTAGTAGCAGCGTTCCAATTAGTAACCATCTGTGCTTCTCCCATACCAAATGACCAATTTTCCAATGGAGTCTCATTAAGAATGATAAAAACATTTTCTTTAGTTACAATATTTTTTTCACTAAGATTATCAGTTAGTGTATGGTATAGATTCCTCTTTTGCTCAATAGTTCTGCCTATTCCGCATGTAATTTGAATATACAAAAGTTTTTTAGTTCTTTTGGCATTGATTAAATAGTGGGAATTGAAATGGAACTGTTCTTTTTTGTGTGAATCAAATACTTGAAAAAAATAATCATATGGGACATTAAATTCTTTGATTAGAGAATTCATTATTTGTGTACTAATAAATTGTAATTCCTTCTTATTATATTGCTCTTCAAGATAACTAATTTTAATAAATGGCATATTATATCCTCCTCTATCTTATTAATATCATTGTAGTTTATAACTCTTGATCTATATAATTGAATTAATTGAATAACATAATTCGATAATTTCGATAAAGAGGGAAGATAATGGATTTAAAAGAACTAATTACTTTTCAAACGATACTAAGACAAGGGACATTTTCAAAAGCTGCAGAATCACTGCATTATGCACAATCAACAATTACGAATCAAATTCAAAGATTAGAAAAGGAATTGGGAATTAGCCTTTTTTATAGAGGATGGGAGGCTGAGTTAACACCTGCTGGGAAAATATTTGCGGAAGAAGTTGATGATCTTATCAACCATTGGAAGTTTGTTACGGAGCAGGCAAAGGCAATACAAAAAGAAGAAGTTGGAACTATTAATATAGGGATTATTGACTCAATAACGAATATAGTACCAAGTATTCTAGCTCGATTTAGTAGGGAAAAGCCTAAAATCGTTTGCAACTTTGTTGTAGGAAATACAAATTCTTTAGCAGCAGCTCTGGAGAAAAATGAAATAGACTTTGCCATATGTGCAGAAATTGCTGGACAGTTTCCATATACATTTGAATCTTTATATGAAGAGAAGCTAGCATTTATAGTCTCCAATATACACCCTTTCGCTAATAAAAGTAGAATGTACAGCTTAGAAGAGCTGTGCGATTATCCAATTGTTACAGGAGGAAAGAACTGCATTTATCAGTTAAAGTTAGAAAAAGAATTACTAACTATTTCTAAAAAGCCCTTTTGCTATACAATTAGCCAATTATCGATAATCCCACAGTTTATTATATCAATAGATGGAGCAATAGGCGTAATTGTCTCTTCCATGCCTATTCCCGACAACTGTAAAAAATTAGATGTAGAGATTAACAATTCAGATATTAAGATAGGTATTATGAGAAATTTGAGGTATGATAACATGACTTCTTCCAAACAATTACTTTTAAACTACTTAATAGAAAGCCTTTCAAGAGTTAAATAAAGGGAGAGGTGCGTTTAAAGATAATCATTCACTTAATATGATGAGATAATTAGTATTTTTTAAGGTATTTCTTTATTAACAAATAAAGAAATCCGTACATGATAAATAACTGTTCTTTATATATTCAAGGGATAATAATTGCAAATATGAACAAGGGACCATCTAATATTTGATGGTTTCTTTTAATGATCAAATTTGATTAGCTATTAAGATAGGTTTTAACTGAAGGTGGATTGTACGATTGAAATTGTTCTATGAAGACGCTGGCTCAGAATCATTCATAAGTAGAAGTTCTTGTTTATTTATTTGACTAAATAATGCAGCGCCTCTCATTCCGGAAATAGAGTTCGAGTATTTGTCATTATTACATTTTATAAAACTATTGTGCAATTTTAGATATTATACTATACTGGTACCAATAAAACCGAATGAGTTTCATTCGTATTGGTAGGAGGTCTGTTTTTGCATAATAGAATTATTGATGAAACAATTAGATTGATTCAAGTAAAAGGATTTAGTTTTACAGTGAGTGAGTTAGCTGCTAATTTAGGAACAAGCAAACGAACAATTTATCAATACTTTTCTTCAAAAGATCAGATTGTTGACGAGATTATCGAAAAACTTATTCATAGTATAAAGCAAAATGAACAAGAGATTGTTATGGATGAGAATACAAATGTGTTAGATAAGATTAAACTTATCCTTTGTAGTACTCCTGAAGAGTTCGGGATTATGGATATTCGCTTATTGTCCGATTTAAAAAAGCACCATTTTCAACAATGGGAGAAATTAGATATTTTCCTAAGAGAAGAATGGTCAACTGTTCTTACTTTGATGAAGCAAGGGATAAAACAAGGAAACCTTCGAGATATTAATCTAGATATCTTTATTGAGTTGTATCTAGGTGCTATAAATCAAATTTATGTTTCGCAAAGCTCATTAACAATTAAAGAAAAATTAGAAGCAGTTATGGATATATTGTTGAATGGCATTTCGAAATATAAGGAAGGTGATTAATATTTCTTGGCTATATTTATGTTTGGCAATAGTATTTGAGGTTGCTGGTACAACAAGTATGAAATTATCTGAAGGCTTAACAAAGTTATTACCAAGTATTTTATTAATATTCTTCTATCTAAACAGTTTAGTATTTTTAACGTTGGCATTAAAGACGATCGAAATCTCTGTGGCTTATGCAATCTGGTCAGGTATAGGAATCCTAATTATTTCAATTATTGGAGTATATTATTTTAATGAGAGTTTAAGTCTTGTGAAAATAACTGCGATTTTTCTTATTATTATCGGCGTTGTAACTCTTAACTTTACTGTCGATCATAGTGAAGCATCTGATCACAAGTCTCAGATGAGCGAGTAGTTATACTAGTTATTCAAATTTTATCCTATTTTACTTCTATTACCTGTAGGAATGAACTCTTATAATTGTTTATTGTAACTGTGACTACATTTGGTCTTATTTCAGCAGTAAAGAAATATTTAAATAAGAAAGGATTTTGTTAATGAAATATTTAAAGCCTTTTTTTCTCGTCACCGATATAGGCTTTATCATATATTGGATTATTACATATTTCAGTCTTATTCCTATAGAATGGGCCTTTAAGGATTATGATAATCCCATTATTATTGCTTGGAACTGGTCGTTTTTTCCTTTAGATATTTTCATCTCAGCAACAGGGCTCTATAGCTTATACTTATATAAGAAAACAAGTGCAAAATGGAAGCCGTATGCCTTAATTTCATTAGTGCTGACCTTTTGTTCGGGTTTGCAGGCTATTGCATTTTGGGGATTTAGTTTAGAGTTTGATATAAGCTGGTGGGCAGTAAATTTGTATTTAATGATTTACCCACTGTTTTTTATTCCCTTTTTTATTAATAGTGACAAATCAACTTCTAAAGAGTTGCCTTGTAAAGTAGATACAGTGTAATTAATACCTACACCAAGGGTCTATATCACATCCAGAACGTCCACAACTACCACCGAAGACTGAAAGGTGAAAGGTTGGATACAGCTTTTTAACGGCGTGGCGACCACGTATCTGAACAACTATCTTGGTGGTTTCAATTGTTAGAGAGCAATCATCATCAGCAAAATGAAGTCACTAAGAACGATATAATAGTAAAAGGGAATTAAATTCCAAATGCAGAAACATATGATAAACTTAGATTATCTAAGTTTACTGTATAAAGGGCTTTTCTTTATTCAACTATGGAGCAGTTTTATTGAAGAAGAAAATAAAGATATGAGAGGAAAAATAAAAATTGAAAAGGTACATAATTAATGACGGGGAAATCAATGTACACATAACAGAATGGGGTAGTGAAAATAAACCTGTAATTTTTTGCTTACACGGATTAGGAAGTACAAGCCTAAGTTTTATTGAAATCGCAGAAGAAATAAAGAATGATTATAGAATTTTTAGTATAGATGCTCCTGGTCACGGTAAAACAGATGGGTTTAATCGTGTAGAAAGGTATGAAATGCCCGCATTAGCAAAATGGTTGGAAAATATTATCGGAATCTTAAAAATTGAAAAGTTTTATTTTTTATCTCATTCTTGGGGAAGTTTTGTTTCTTTATTCTATATACTTAATTATCCTAAGAAAGTGCTGGGGACAATTCTAATTGACGGTGGCTACCAGACTAAAAGAAGAAATTCTACTTCAATAGAAGAAGAAATTGAGTATTACGAAAAGGATTTTGAAGAGTATGTAGGGACTTGGGAAAAGTTTTTGGATGTGGCTGTCTTTGGTGACTCCAGAAGAACTCCACTATTAATGACTGCGGCAAAGGATTTAGCTCTTGTTAAGGATGGAAAGTATTATTGGCACGCAAGGGGAAAAACGGCTGGTAACATTATTAAAGGTATGTACAAAGATGAAGCGGAGGATATCTATGAAAAACTCCCTAATAACTTAAATATCTTATTACTCCGTGCAACCCTTCCTAAGTCACAAGATACGTATAGGGATATAACTTCAGGCATCTTTGCACAAAAAACAGGAGCAACTGTAAATTTAGTACCTAATATTTCTCATATGTTACATTGGGATAATCCAGAAGTTGTCATAAAAGAAATTAGAGAAAGATGGTAGTTAGGTTATTCAACGATTGGGTGCGTTAGTTCAATAAGACAATAAAATAGAAGTTCCATTTTTATGGAACTTCCGTTATTTCTATTAATATCAACATTAAGCTTTAACAGAGGCTTAATTAAAAATCTTTGATTAAAAACACTTTTATTATTGTGCTAAAAGATGCTTTCCTGAATGAAGGAAAGCATCTTTTTATGGTTTTGAAAGCTCGTGGCTATACCGGGATTCCAGAGCTTCTAGCGAGTTAATAAAAAACCTCTTTTCACATGTATTTCCCGACCATTTTCTCTCTTTTTTTATTGTATCGATTATCATTTGAACAGTTTTTGCGCTATCTGCATTATTATATAATCCAACTCGAGATTGAGTTGGTTCTTTCCATTCTAGGCACCTAGTTTCCATCGCTTATTTTAGAGTCTCTTTATTCCAGTTTATTAATTCTGAAAGTCAGTTCACTATATAAAGACGGAGTACTCAAGAAAATGTTGAACAAATTATGCAATTGTTCGTGGTATCCATATAGAGGGGCTTGGAGGAGTAAAGTTATCTTTAAGCATAGACAGTTAGGCAGAGGGCCGAAACCATATTTTTAAAGGGATGGATTTCCATAAACTTTTGTTAACTGTGAGGGTTGTTATCTTTTACATGCGGCAGAAAGAAACGATCTTTAAATCAGTAGATATAATGTTATTATTCAGCTCATTTACATGATTAATGCTTACTATTTGAAAGAAGTGTATAGTTGGCAGAACAGGAATGATGTTATGGCAACTCGATCTCACGGTATATATAGCTTTGAACTGAGCATACTTAAATTAGAAAAAATTTTATTGAAAAGGAGATTTTCAATGGAGCCAAAACATTCAGTAGGCTTATCATCAACTGAAATTGCAGGTTTATGGGGAACTTATATATCTGATAGCTTGTCTATCTGTCTTACAAAGCATTTCTTACATCATTCGAACTACACAGATGTTAACCCTCTAATTCAACTAACTTTAGATATATCTAATAAACATATAGAAGAAATAGAAAGCATATTTAAAAGTGAAGGCTTCCCTATTCCAAAGGGATTTTCAGATGATGATCTTGACCTCACAGCACCACCTTTGTTTTTTGATTTATTTTCAGTAAGCTATATCTATGGTATGAGTCGGATAGGTTTAATGAACTATAGTATTCAGCTTTCTAATGTTGCAAGAGAAGATATTAGAACTTTTTTCTCTAATTGTTTGACTTCTTCATTAGACCTTTATAATAAATCAGTTGATCTGATGCTATCTAAAGGAATATATGATAGACCAACAATGATTCCATATCCTGATTCAGTCGAGTTTGTTACTAAAGAAGGCCTACTGTCTAAATTTATTGAACCAAAACGGCCACTAAATGTACTTGAAATTTCTGAAATGTTTTTTAACATTGAAAGGAACTATTTTGGTTTAATCTTACTCACAGGTTTTATTCAAGTTGTAAAAGATAAAGAGATAAAAAATTATTTAATTAAAGGAAAAGAGTTAGCTAAAAAACAAATACGCTTTCTGAATGATGCCTTAATTAAAGATGATTTAATTGGCACTATCATGATTAATACCGAAGTTTCAACTTCTACTATATCTCCATTTTCGGAAAAGTTAATTATGAACCTTGTAAACACGCTTAATACACAAGGGTTGACCTATATTGGGCATGCATTATCTATCACATCACGAATTGACCTGTCTACTGAATATTTGAAATTGATTCCTGAAATTTTGAAGTTTGGAAAGGATGGGGCTGATATTTTAATGGACAGGGGATGGATGGAGGAACCACCACATGCCCCAAATAGAAAAGAATTAGGGGGATATTAAAACGAGGAGCGTTGTTGATCTCAGTTCAACAACGCTTTTGTGTTAATGTAAGCTGTATCATTTTTCTTTATTGGACTAACGGGGGCATTTAGTACAAAATTTTTTATGATATTATAAGAAATAAATCTGCAAATTGAGGTAAGAGATGATTAATTCTGCTGAAGAATATTTGTTAGATTAAGAATTGGTGAACATGGATGGAAACCCGAGAGTTGCTATGGGGAATTTTTAGTTGGATAGCGAATTTTAGAATCGTTACGAGGCAACAAATCGAAGCATTTAGCGCGTATACATTGCGAAGATGATCCTCTCTTAGAGATCTGCATGCTGCTATTCAACTATGACGGATCATTAATATATTTTGAAAGATAAACTGTGGAGGACAGAAAAAATGAATAAAACTGAGCGGCAGCTTGCAATCACGCTTGAATTACAGCGAAGCAAAACGCTGAGGGCAGAAGACTTAGCTTCTCAATTTGAGACAAGTGTCCGTACGATATATAGGGACATTCAAGCACTAAGTGAGGCTGGGGTTCCGATTTTAGGCGCTCCTGGTCTGGGTTATTCCTTAATGGAAGGATATTTTCTGCCCCCGGTTAGTTTTACAGCAGAAGAGGCAGTATCTCTGCTCATGGGAGCTGATTTTATTGAACAAAGGTTGGATACTGATTACGGTATTTATGCTAAGACTGCTAAAAGAAAAATCGAGGCTACTTTATCGGAATCAGTCCGCAACCAATCAACACTTGTTCGGGAAACCATGCGACTGCTTCATGTAGGTGAACCATCAACTGAAGATAGGGTAAGAACTTATCTTAATCAAGTTCGTGACGCAATATTGAAACAATGCAAAATCAGTTTTGTGTATATCAAAAATATGCCAGGAACGGATGGGAAGCGGAAAAATAAGCGTAAGGTTTCTCCATATGGATTAACACTAGTTCATGGAAATTGGATATTAATCGCACACTGTGATTTGAGACAAGATATACGTCATTTTCGCTTGTCACGGATGACCGAACTTTCTGTGTTGGAGGAACGATTTCTTTTGCCAAATAATTTTGATCTAAGCAGCTATCGGCCACCTGACAATCGAGATGAAAAAATCTTAATCAGGGCAACCACAGAAATTGCCGACAAGATTATAGAGGCAGTTAATTTTTATATTGATACCATTGAGGAGCGGGAGAAGGAGGTTATCTTTCAATTTCGTGTTCGATATCCGGAGGAAATATTGCATTTTTTACTTGGCTTTGGCGGAGATATCGAGGTGATTGAACCGAAATCTTTGCGTCACAAGGTTCGAGAAGTAGCGAGAAAAATTTTAGAACACTACTGACATACACTTGTCAGTAGTGTTTTTTTATACTATGAATATATCAAAATAATGAGGAGTTGCTAGAAGGATGAGTAGTACAAAGGAAGTTTTGAAGTCATTTGAATTTACAGTCGAAAAATATTTGGCAGAACTAAAAAAACTCAATATGGAGAAATTAAATAGAAAGTTGAACGAGGAAGATTGGTCCATTGGACAGATGTATGTACATTTAATTCAATCAGCGTTTATTCATCTGCATAATGCCGAGCAATGTTTAGATGGCAGCGAATCGACATTGAATCCAGCGATGGAAAAAACGGAGCAGGGGAAGGCAGTGTTTAAATTAGAACAATTTCCTGCCGTTCGTATTAAGGTCCCTGCTTCGCCGAATTATACTCCGCAACCACCCGAGAGCATGGAGTATCTGGTAGATGGGCTTCATAGGGTTGTAGAACGGATGAGGAATATGGAGTCAATTTTACATCAATCGGTCGTAAGTAATAAGATGCTTCATCCGGGATTTGGTGCATTAAACGCACAGGAGTGGTTTTTGTTGATTGTAATGCATTACAGACATCATTTCTTACAACTAGATCGGTTGAAAACGAGTTTAGCATTTGAGGAGTAGGGGATTGGGGCATGGCGGATCTAACAAGTCAGAATAGCAGATATTGGATTGGTGTTGAATCCGCTTCTCATAAAAATGTAGCCATAGAAGGCGGGAGTGCAAAGCTGTGTCACGGTATGGCAGCAATCACTTTTGCGTCAAATGTCTGCAGGTGATTGGCTGCTATATTACATTTATTAATATCTAATGTAAGAAGCGGAGCAAAAGAAGGAATCTACAAGTGTACACTAACTGCCGAATGAATATTTTTTATGTAACTATAGGGTCAGGTTTATTGTAGAGAGAACCATTGCTTCTCCCGAAAATTGAGCTGACTTTATTATTCGCTCTTAATAGTATAATATAAACAAATAGTTAATGAGACTAGAGCAACATACATTTCAATATCAAAGGAGGCAAAGAAATATGAAAATCATTGTTACCAGTATATTCGTACAAGATCAAGACAAGGCACTGAAGTTTTATTCAGAAACCTTGGGCTTTGTAAAAAAGCATGACGTTCCAGCAGGAGAATATAGGTGGATAACGCTTGTTTCTCCCGAAGACAAAGAAGGTACCGAGCTTTTGCTCGAACCTAATAACCATCCAGCAGCTAAAGAGTATCAAAAGAAACTGTTTACCGAAGGCATCCCGGTAACAATGTTTGGCGTGGCAGATATTCGTAAAGAGTACGAACGATTACTGGAAAACGGCGTAAAGTTTACAATGGAGCCGACAAAAATGGGCGAAGTAACAATAGCTGTCTTCGACGATACATGCGGCAACCTTATTCAGATAATGCAGGAGTAACTTTATGATAGGATATATTATCCAATAATGTGTTTTTTCTAAACAATTTAACAACAACTTTATGACCCCTGTCTTAATATAGGACAGGGGTATCGCATTTTTTATTGAGGGAGGTTAGTTAAACAAGAAGATAAGGTATCATTGAGTTATATAAATCAATAAAGGAAGTGTACAAGTGTTTTATTTTTCAAAAAAGAAGAAAATACGAGGTTGGAAAAGACATAAAAGAAAAATCGAAAGATGGAAGCAAAATGCAATCAATTTAGATATGGACTACTTAAGGAATTATCAAAGACAATACGAAAAATTATGGATTCATCCTTTTTATAAATTAGAACGGAGAAACCCTCCTAATTGGTATAAAAGCCTTTTACTTGATGCAATGATCGAAGTTTACCTAGAGTGGCATCAAAAAATGAAAAAAGAAGAGGAAGACTTTTATTTGAAACTCTGGCTTTATGACCCTCATTTTATTAATTCACAAATTGTTGTCGCATATAGAAATTGTCTTGATTTTTATGATAAAACCTTCAAAAGAAGGCAAGAAAATAAGGAGTTTCCATTTGATAAATTTCACTCTTTGAGAGACAAGTTAGAACAATTTGAATGGGATTTGCATATAGAGAGTGATTATTACGATGAAAATGACTTAAATGAATGGTTAGAAGAAGGTGCTTTAACCGAAAAAGAAGTATCAAGAATTAAGGGAAAAGCATATGATGCCGTAAGAATTAAAGATGAAGATGGGAGTTTCCTGCAATATAGTCTCGACAAGGGTGATGTTTGGATAGGGACTTTAAAGAGATAAGATAATACACTAGTTCTTTAGCTAACTGTTGCATTGATTCAAGATGGATGAATGAACTTTTATCTATTAAGGTATTAAAGGGTCAGGATAGTTAAAGAAGGATTTTTATAAAGTTTATTGAATATCTTTTAATTAAGTCAGATGAGTTTAGAGTAGATAAGGAAGGATGAATCGAGAATGGCACAAATTAGAGTGTTTGGTCTTAAAGAAAGTTTAAACCCAATTAAAAAACAATTATCTGAGGTAATACATTCTTGTGTTATGGATGCATTTCAGTATCCATCAGAAAAGAGGTTTCATCGCTTCTTTCCTATGGATAAAGATGATTTTTTATTTGCGGACGGAAGAACAGAGAATTATACCATAATTGAAATAAGTATATTTGAAGGTAGGACAGTAGAAAGTAAGAAGAAGTTGATTAATTTACTGTTCAAACGAATTAAAAACGAGTTAAACATAACCTCTCAGGATGTGGAAATCACCATATATGAAACCCCTAAACATAATTGGGGAATTAGGGGATTACCAGGTGATGAACTTACACTAAATTATAAAGTTAATATTTGAAAATAAGGTGGTCAGCTGATTGTTCAACTAACGAGTGCTGAGCACAAGAGGATTCGCTGCGGCGTTCCTTTTTTGTTATGGGGCTAACGGGGCAGTTTAGTGAAAGAAGGATTTACATATTTTTTGGTGAATATTTGAATGAACTTACTAAATTTAACAGAAGATGATGTAATCCATATGGCTAGTAAATCAGATTTATAATGAAAATTTCGCTTTTTAGAAATTATGTAGATATATGCGAAGGAGGATATACATGACTGAAATAAAAACACTTTCAATTCCAAACCCAATAACTGCCCTGCTAAATAACTATGAGATGACTATTGAAAGGTTATATATATTTAATAGGTTACTACCAGAAAGGGATACCAAAGAGAATGATTTATATCAACTAGCTGAAGAGTACTATAAAGTTTTAAAGCATGTTTCTAAAGAGCTATATAAGGATTTTCCAGTGGAGTTATTACCGGTTGGAGAGTTCTTAGAAGAAATGTACGAGAGGTTGGATGACGATGAAATTCAAAAATTAATTAAACCATTCTTAGAATAAATCTTGAGTAGCAAGCCCTAAATAGTGTTTCCCTAAGTTTATTATTTTTGCTCTAGTGGTGTTTTTAACATTTATCAATAAAACCTAATGAAAAATTCTTTAGAAAGATCGTGCTACATTCCTATAATAAATAAGATGCTTCTTTTGTCGCTATAGGGGCAGGTTAGCGGAAGAAGGATATTTACATATTAATAACGAATTAACGATGAACATAAACATAGTAAAGAAGATTCAGACCGTTTATATGAATTCAATAGTGACAATTTAAATTTGTAGGGTGATAAGTCAATGATAGGAATAAGCATTGCAACAAAGTGGGAATATGAAGCGACATTAGAATACTTTAGCATAGAAGATAACGAATGTTTCGGTTATCCTTATGGCGAGTATTTTACAACAACAATAAATGATACTGAACTTGTTTTTTATAGCACAGGTGTAAGAAAAGTAAATGGTGTCGGTGGAAATCAGTATATGATTTCTAAATTTAACTTAACTAAAGTAATCGTTGCTGGAACGTGTGCAGGAATAGATGATAAATTCAGTAATTTGGATATTTTTATACCTGATAAAGCCGTTCAATATGATTGTACAGTAAAAGAAATTGAACCTCTTATTAAACAATCCTTCATAGTCGATATTGATCTATCGAAATACGGAAATGATTTTTATACTGGAACAATTGCCACCGCTGATAAAGCAGTAGTTATGTGGAAGGACTATTTAGAACTAAAAGAAAACAAAATAACAATAGCAGATACAGAAGCGGGTGCTATTGCTTATATTTGTAAGAAGAATGATGTTGAATGCATTATCATTAAAGGAATATCTGATTTCCCAACAGATGAAAGAAACTGTAATAAATTCGAATCAAACATTGAACAAATTAATGTATATTTAGAAAACACACCAAAAGTTATGAACAAAATATTTGGGGAATATCTAAAGAGATTTATTTAAATTGATTTAAAGTCAATAGAAAGATGATGTTGATGGATTAATGCCCGCTTCTGTTGAAATCCTTATTGTAGAAACGTGGCAGGTTAGTGGAATAATGGCTTTCATATATCTAGTACACTCACCATTTCTTAAAGGAGATTTGGAATACTCCTTTGAAAAACAAAAAAGCTACCGTACTTTGGTAGCTTTATTTTTTTTTTAGTCTTGAGCAAGCTTATCTCTATTTAGTGCAACAGGAGGTTTCTCCATCCACTCATTTTTTATCATAAAGGTTTTTATATTTTCTTCATATTGATACACATCTGCAATTATCTTTGCATATGTAGTTTTTAAATCTTTTCGGATACTTACTGCTGCACTATATCCATAACTGGCGATACCATCACGATTAAGTTGGTCTAATAGATAAGATATTAATTTATCTGAAAAAGGAGATGTTTTACCATCCAAAACATTCGTATCCCAAGTCATTGAAATAGGCAAATCATTTTGAACTAAAATATCACCTAATTTGTCTATAATATTTAAAGATAATTCTTTTCCATGTTGCAATAAACTCATTAATTGCTGATTAGATGTAGATTGTATAAATCCAATTAATAAGTTTTTACCAATATAATTCATAAAAACATTTTTGTGTAGCTCATTTGCTTCTCTTGCCGTTAATTCTCGATTATCATTAAAGAAGTTACCCAAAAATCCTTTATCTGCAATTGGGTTTGTTTCATGAGTGGAGGTAATTGAAGGAGGTCTTACAAATACTCCCTTTTCTAATAGAATAGTTGTTGTACGTTCAAATAAATTTGAAACGTTTTTTAATTGTTCATGGAAAAAATTGCGGATATCCTCCCTTACTGAATCGGATAGTGCCATACTTGTTAAGGACATTCCAATTTTAGACATATTATTTAAATAAAATAGTATAAAAACATCCGTATACATCTTAGGGGCATTTGGGTTTAAATCATCTTTAATGTTAAAGCCTTTAGGGATTGGATAGTTTTCACTTCGTAGAACAGATTCAAAAAATTGTACAGCAGATTTAGAAATAGAAACCGCCTCACTACAAAGAGATTTAACTTCTTCTAGTTCTGATGTTAGGGTAAGATACTCCAAAACAACATTTGACATACTATTATTCATGAACTGTTCCCAACAGTGTGCTAACTCACCCGCAGTTAACTTTGCAGCCTTTTTATTATCCATATAATCAATTCCTTTTTAAGATTAATTTTATATTCTATAACAAGTATCTGGTATTTTTTTATCAATTATGTATTATTGCATGGAAAATTAATAATTTTTTGGTTTGTCAAGGGAGATATCATAACTAAGAGGGCTTTTCAAATATTCAGCAATGGGGGACTTTAAAAAAGTTTGTGAAATATTGTACTTAAACTATCGGGAGCGTTAATTCAAGAAGGATTAACGCTATTTTTCGTAGAAGTTATTGTATTAAAGGGGCAGGTTAGTGGAGTAAACTGGTAATTTAGTTGAAATGAAATGGATGGTGATTAAACATTATGACGAAAAAATATACTATATTGGGCAAGGTAATTGCTTGGTTAGGATTTCTATTTTTTATGCTTGGATTCATGTTTAACGAAAGTATAGGTGTGTTGAGAGAAGATATTCCAGAAGATTTCTATCCTTTTTCCTTACCATCAATCATAATAGGGATAATTCTACTCCTTATTTCTAACTTCTTTAAAAAGAAGAACGTTTAGTTGTCTTAATTTATATTCAATTATCGGGTGCGTTAATCCAAGAGGGGTTAATGCCCCTTTTGATGAAAATATTAAGTAATGGGGCAGTCATAAAATAAGGGGATTAGATTATATGAAAAAATTATTTGCAGTTCTATCGGTTAGTTGTTTCTTATTTACACTTATTATGCTTATGCATCTCTCGCAAGGTTGGGAAATTGGCTTTTTTGATTATTTATTTGGAATAAGTTTGTTTACACCTATCCTTATAAATGTTTTTGGTGTCATAAGTGCTTTTTTCAGTGCAAAAGGAACGACACGAAAAACTTTAGTTTTAATAAATTCATTGATGATTATTTGCTTTGGAATTCTTTCTTTCGTCGCTATATACGGATTTCAAGAACCTTAAAAACATCAATGGTTCTTTCACTAACGGGGGCATTAATCCAAGATGGAGGAATGCTTTTTTATCTATTCGGGCACTAACGGGGCAGGAACTATATAAACTAGAGGGAGGATGAGTATGGAGAAGTTTGAGGTAAAGTACATTAACAATCTGTTGAATTTTGATTTGGTTAGCTTAGTAAAACAAAGCAAAGAAGATGGGTTTTGTTTTGTAGAAAGATTATTAAATGAATATCAAAATGGCAATAATACTTTCAACCATCTTGGTGAAGGCTTATTTGGGGTTTTTAATGAAGAAGGTTTACTTGTTGCTATTGGTGGGTTAAATAAAGACCCATTTTCAGGTGCTCAAAATATCGGTAGACTGAGAAGGTTTTATGTCTATAAAGAATATAGGCGAAATGGTATAGGAAGTCTTTTGGTAAAAAGGATAATAGAAGAAGCGAAAAGACATTATAAAATTTTGGTTCTTTATACAGATACCGAACAAGCTGATAGATTTTATTCTTCTATCGGATTTACAAGGGGAAATCTTTATCCAAATTCAAGTCACTTTATGGAGTTTAAAAGTTAATGCGTTATGGGTTAACGGGGGCATTTCTTACATAGAAAATCTTAAAAGAAGTATATTTTATATATTACTAGTTAATAATGTTCCTAAAAAGTTAGGAAGATTCGTAGATGATATTATCTGAAGCTTGGCATTTATATAAAGCCGATAAACAAATTCAAGGTTATTCATCACAGACATTAAAAGCATATAAGGTACAATCCATCCTATTAATAAATAATTTAGGAGATATTCTGCTAGAAGATATTACAAGAGAATCAATAAAATGGTATTTAGGGGAAGTAGCTAGTAAATTGAAAGCATCTAGTTTATGCCATCGAATCCGTTTTATTAAGTCTTTATTTAAATGGGCACAAGAAGAAAAATATATAACTTTTAATCCAGCACAAGCCATTAAAGAACCGAAATTAGAGAGTAAGATTCCAAAATTCTTAACGGAAGAGGAAATAGAGTTATTACGGGAAGCCTGTATAACTACTTTTGAAAAAGCCTTATTTGAGTTTATGTATTCGACTGGGTGTAGAATAGGTGAAATCATGAACTTGGATAAAAGTGCTATTAACTTTTCTGAACAGTCGGTTGTTGTATATGGAAAAGGGAAGAAGGAAAGAGAAGTATATTTTAATACAAGAAGTAGCATTTGGCTAAAGAGATATCTAGAGGAAAGAAAAGATAATGAGTAGGCTTTATTTGTTACTCTCCGTGCCCCACACCGAATGGGTGTTGCACAAATGAGATATGTCATTAAACAGATTTCGTTAAGAGCAAAAATTAGTAAGTGTATACATCCGCACCAATTAAGGCATAGTTATGCAACCACCTTAATTAATAATGGAGCACCATTAGAAGTTATTCAAAACTTGATGGGGCATGAGAAAAGTGAAACAACAAGGATTTACGCTTATCTAAGTGGACAATTAAGACGAGAATTATATAAGAAATATTTCTGAAAGAACTGCAGGGAAAATTGCAGTTCTTTATTTTTTTATCAGAGCCATATTGCAAGAATAAATGTTGTATGTCACAATCAGGTGCAGGATAGTGCAACAAGACATTGTAACAAGGACATTAAAATTCTGAATAATAAATGAAGATAACTAAATGCATAAATTCAACTAATGTAAGAGGAGTCCATATGAAAATATTTAACACAACTAAAGAAGATATAGAATTAGTAGAAGTAGCAACACAGAAGATAACAATGCTTTATGAAGACGATAAACATCATGTGGGAGCTGCCATTCGTACGAAAACAGGGGAGATTATTTCGGCAGTACACATTGAAGCGTATATTGGACGAGTGACGGTTTGTGCGGAAGCTATTGCAATCGGTAGTGCTATATCAAATGGACAAAAGGATTTTGATACAATCGTTGCAGTCAGACATCCCTATTCTGATGAAGTAGATAGACGTATAAAGGTAGTAAGTCCTTGTGGTATGTGTAGGGAGCTGATTTCTGACTATGCACCAGAATGTTTTGTCCTTCTAGAAATAAATGGCGAGTTAATTAAAACTGCAATTAGTGAACTCATCCCACTTAAGTATTCCCGAAATTTTTAAAGATTAAGTTTCGAGTTAAATAAAATGGAGTTATAGTAATGCTTTGCATCTTCAGGAACTATGGAAGCATTCCTTGAAACTAGCCTATGGAAGAAACGGGGCAGGTTAGCGGAAGAAGGATTTTTTCAAATCACATCGAATATAATAAAAAACTTTATTTGGAGGAACTATTATATGAGATACTGTATCAAACCATTTCATTAACCCTTAATTTTTTGTCTATTCGCAAGACCTCCTCCTATATATGAATTTGAGTTTCTATTCATTAAAAGATGAGGAGGAGATATTAATGAAGAATGGGCAATTCATTGAGATTAATGGAAAAAAGCTGTACGTGGAAGTCAACGATACAAACTCTGATAAAGCAATACTATATTTACACGGAGGCCCTGGAGAAAGTTGTTTCGACTTTACTTATCATCAAACAAATAGATTGGGTCAGAACTTTCGATTGATTGCATTTGATCAAAGAGGCGTTTGTAGGTCTGAAGGTATTAGCGAGAATGAACCCTTTGGTCTTGATAATTTAGTCGAAGATTGTGAGGAACTTCGCCGTTGCCTGGGAATTAAGAAATGGTCTATAATAGGGCATTCTTTTGGTGGTTATCTAGCTGTGCTATATGCTTTTCGGTATCCCAACTCCATAGATAAAGTAATCTTTGAAGGACCAACATTTGACTTTAAATATACGGCTAAGGCACTTCTCGAAAAAACAGCCAGTTTATTTAAAAAATATAAGATGTCTGAAAGTCGATATAGGTGTCTAAAACTTTCTAATGACTCCTCCTGTACTACAAAAGAACTTGTAGAAGGCTATATGGAACTTAGTGAATTTCTAGAAGAAAAAAGGATGCATATATATACTCATAACTTTAATAATCCAACTGATACTAGTATGTATTCCGATGAACAGTGGGATATATTCTATGATAAATCCGAAATTCATTTTAACCGACTTAGAGATGAGGGGAAGATATTTGAATCAGCCTTACCATTATTAAAAGATATCAGGTTGCCTTGTCTTTTAATTTTAGGTCAGTATGATGTTGTTACTTGCCCAATTCAAATTGAAACTTATATAAATGATATACAACAAGGTGAAATTTATTTTATAGAAAATTGCGGTCACACTCCTCATTATGAGGCGGCAGATATATTCCGTGATGTGGTAACAGATTTTCTAACAAAATAATTTAAAAGGCTGCATTATTGCAGCCTTCAGACTGTCGACAAACTCCTAATTCGGTAATTAGGAGTTTGTCTTAGTTTATAAATATACATTCTTTTAAATAAGAGTTGATTTCCGTTGCAGGGGTTCGCTTTCCGTGGGGCTCGCGCTGAGCCGCTTCGGCCTAAAGGCCTGCAGGGTCTCAGACTGTCTCGCAGATCCCACAGGAGCATTCCTGTGGGATTAGTTTCTGTGGTATTGCACAAAAAAAGATCCTCCTTTATGATGCTTATATTGAGACCAATCAACACAGCGTCAGAAGGAGAATCTATTATGAATAATACCCGTAATCACCGTTTAAATCAAGTGTCTACTTCCACTTTAATCATTGGAATTGACATTGCTAAAAATACACACTATGCATGTGCGGTGGACGATCGAGGGGTTGAGTTAAGTACCTCTTTTTCTATCCACCAGTCTCATCATGGTTTTCATCAATTTTATCTCAAGCTTCAAAATCTAAAGGCCATTCATCAAAAGGATGATTTATTGATTGGATTCGAGCCTACTGGGCACTATTGGATGAATTTAGCTGCTTTTCTTACCCAAAATGATATTCGTTTTGTCATGGTCAATCCTCTACATGTGAATCGTTCCAAGGAGTTGGATGATAACTTACAAACGAAGAATGATAAGAAGGATGCGAGAGTCATTGCTAAACTAATAACCAATGGATACTTTAGTGATCCTCGTCAAATAGAAGGAATAGAAGCAGAGCTTAGAGAAGGTTCCTCTATTCGGTGGAATCTGAAAAAGGACATTTCGAAAGTGAAAAATCGTATCATTCGCTGGACGGATCGTTACTTTCCTGAATTTAAAGTAGCATTTAAAGATTTAGGGCTGAATGCATGTGCCATATTAAAACATACCCCTTTACCAGTAGACTTAATGGAAAAAGAAATCGAGGAGTTAGTCCTTTTATACTTGGAAAAGGAAAAACTAAAGTATCCAGCAAGACCTAAAATAGCACAACTAAAGAGAGTGGCGGTACAATCTATTGGATTAACAGAAGGCTCCAATATGGCTCGTATAGAAATTTACTCTTTAATTACTCAATACGAACTTCTGACAAAGCAATTAGAACAGGTAAATGAAAGTTTAAAGACACTAGCAGAGCAACAAGCGGAATATCATTATTTATTATCAATCCCTGGCATTGGGGAAACTACCGTTATAGATTTACTAGCAGAAGTGGGTTCTCTCAAGCATTATAAACATCCACGCCAACTTATTAAATTAGCGGGATTAACCTTACGAGAGAACTCTTCTGGAAAGATGATTGGACAAAAGCGAATCTCCAAAAGAGGGAGAAGAAAGCTGCGAGCCCTTCTCTATCGTGCTGTCTTGCCTTTGATTAGAAATAATGAAACCTTTTATGATTTATATCAGTATTATATCTCTAGAAAAGAAAACCCTTTGAAGAAGAAAGAAGCATTAGTCGTTCTATGTAATAAAATGTTAAAAATTTTTCATGGACTTTGTCAGCAAGAAGTACTGTTTGATAAGGAGCGAATGAGACAAGATCTCTCTATCCTCCAACCCAAATAAAAATCTATAAGACGGTTATATTCAAAAAGATGACAGGAAAGCTGGCTTTTAGAGAGACTTACGACTTAGAGTCCATACAGGAGCATGATACCAGCCTCTGCCTTATGATGAGACCAAACGAAGGAATGTAAGCGCGCGACGCTAAGAGACATGGGAGGGTACGTCCTCATAAGAAGAGTAGAGATACCGGATGCATCTAATAGTGTATATTTGTCAATAAATCCCTATTGGCTCTAGCGTCGCGTCCACTTACTTACCAAATATTATAATTAATGGAATAGTTAGTTAAAATATGATTCAAAGAGTTTTCCTAAAAAAATATTGGACTAAAAAAATAACGCTGTAAACGTTGGTATATCAACTTTCCTCGAGGGAGTCTCACCCCTTTCACTCCAATCAATGCATAATAATTCCATTTACATTTCCTAAATTCCTTTTGTCAACAAGCTGAAGGCTGCATTATTGCAGCCTTTTGCCATAATAGTTGATTTATCTTGTGGAACAAACGGGGCAGGTTAGTCAAACAAGCTGATAGTATAAAAGCAAAAACGGAACTTCTCCCAAAATGGGAAGTTCCGTTTTTAGTGTGCCAGGCATGTTCATCAACTAGACGGTGAAAGTCCGTTATGGGCGTTGGGATATGCGAACCATTAGCCGAAAGCAAGGGTGTCCATGTGACTTGGAATCTAAAGGAAGCTCTAGGCAAACCCTCGGTCTGAGGTACACGAATCACATTCGAGGTTTCTGTTCCAGGACGAGTTTGCTAAACAAAACGAAGTCCTAAATATCCCCAGATGGTGCAGGAATAAATGTGCAGATGGATGAGGGGAAAGTGTATGAACTTACCCTGGGAGATCTCTTAGATACCTTAATTTAAGAACTTGCTTAGCGATAAGTAACTGAACTAAGAGAAGTCAGCAGATGTCATAGTACCAATCCTCAGGATTGGGAAGGACGGAATGAAAGGAGCGACCACGTTAGAGCGATTTACGGGGAAACAAAGACACAGCCAACTTATGACTTTATGACAGGAAGAATGTTCGGAAAACAGGATTCATCCATAAAGTGTGGAGTTCACCTCGTGTAACCTTGAGAACATGGGAACAATATGAAATCACAACGGACAATTATTGAACAAATTATGGACGAGGAAAATCTGAACCAAGCTTTTAAGAAGGTTAATAGAAATAAATGAGCAGCAGGAGTCGATGCGAAAGATATTGAAGCTACTCGCCTTTACTTAATAGAAAAAGGAACAGACTTAATTAATCTCATAAAAGAAGGAAAATACAAGCCCCAACCAGTAAGAAGAGTAGAAATCCCAAAACCAAGTGGAGGAAAGAGGCTGAGGAATTGCGAAATAGAAGTTGTAATAGCTGGAAATGAATAGCTTAATACTAATATCTTAAGAATACAAAATAAATTTACAGCATTCCACTCGACCACTATTTGGAGTCCGTGGTGAGGGAAATGCTGGTATATGATTGATTTAATTGGAATTTAGGATAAATAGATAACTTAAAACTAATCTATTCTACTGGGCTATTTTCCCTTCTTATTCTTTAAATTTTTATATTCAACAGTTAAAAATGCCAACACTGCAATAAGAATACAAGTGATAATAGTAGCATCTTTAATATGTCCCATATACAATGAAAAAACTAGTGGAATAACAGCAAATATAGAAAATACTAACGCTCCTATAATGTACAGCTTCTTATTCATAATCTTCCTCCGTTAGTCTTAATGTGGATAAAAAATAATCTTCTAATGTAGAATATTTGTCGGTTACCGAGGTAATTGACATGTTTTCCTCTAGGATTTCACCATTTTTAATCAAGATAAGAGTGTCACAAAAATGCTGAGCCACTTCTAATTGATGTGTAGATAAAAGTACTGCATTTCCTCTATTAGCATAATCTCTTAGTATAGTCTTAATTATCTTCATATTTAATGGGTCAATACCTGATATAAATTCATCTAGCAATAATAAGGATGGTTTACTTAAAAGAGTAGTAAATAAGGCAATCTTTTTTTTGTTTCCTAAAGAAAAATTCTTTATTTTTTTTGGTAATTCATTATCCATATCATATAGAGCAAGGTCTTCATAAGGATTTTTCAGTTTGATTTCAAAAAGACTAATCATCATTTCTATATATTCAAAGCCTGTTAATTCTTCATATAATAAAGGGTAATCAGGTATAAACATAACTGGATGAGATGTCTTATGGAGTGAATCTTTATTTGCTAGAATTAGTATTTCTCCTGAATCTTGTTTTAAAAGACCTGCCCCTATTTTAAGTGTGGTCGTTTTTCCTGCCCCATTCGGTCCTAAAAATGCAACAATTTTATTCTTTGGTAATGAAAAACTAAGATTCTTTAATATCTCTTTTCCTTCAATTATTTTATTTACGTTTTTAACCTCTAAAATATTTTCCAATTTATCCCCTCCTATAAAGAAAAATCATCTAAACTCTTATAGTTTATTAATTTAGATTTTATAAGCGCAATAATAGATCCTAAAAGTATAAAAAATAAGGCTATAGTTCCAAAAACATTTACTATTAGATATTGAGAGATACTTATGTAATCTGACATTAACAACGCTGCTGGTAACATTAAACACGGAATAAATACACCAACTGTTAAGTACTTTATAGAGTTCCGTATAGTTTTTTGATCTGGATAATCTTCAAGTTGTTCAAGATTCAAAAAGTTATAATGCGGACATATAACTGATGGTAAAAATAAAACAGTGCTTAATAGCAAATAAAATAGCATATGATTGATAACGATAATGATCGCAATCTTGCTGGGAATTCGATTAATAATCATAAAAACAATGTCACACACAATAAATAACGGCAGTGTAGTGATTAAAAATAGTCGAATCTTGTATAGAAATATAGACCAAACATTATTTTTGGAGATCAGATGTAATATGATACGATTTCCAATACTATCTAAAGAGTACATTCCGTTTAAATTCGAGAACATTGTAGACACATAAAAATATACAAAAAAGTAGAAATAAAAGGATAAAATAAGATGATACATCTTATCTGCTGGCTCAAATATTTGGATGAAACTAGTGTATATCCCAACCTGAATCCAGAAAGAGAAAGGTCCAAAAATTATCGGAAATCTATTAAAAAAATAGTCTGTGCGTAAATCGCTTTTAATTAAAAATGTAATATATGGTTTTGTTTTTATCATTCCACTTAAAGAGATAATCCACTTTTCATAAAAAGAAAGTGAGTAATTTTTATTAGAAGGTTTAGAGTTATCAAAGGCTAAAAAAACTGATAGTCCGCCTGCAATAAGAATTAATAAACAAAAAATGAGTAAATCATGAAACTCTAGGTCTCCAATTGCGTAATTTGCTAAAATGCTATTTGGCAAAATGTGAAAAGAAATCACATATTCTAGCGGTCCAAATAACTGTCCTAGAGATGTGATGCCAAGTTGCATCCATTCATAATATTCTTCAATCTCTATATTATTTGATGTTAATGGAAAGTCTTTAATCCAAGGCATTAATGATTTGCTCAACTCTAATGCTGTAACTAATAGAAATGATCTTATAAGAATACTTGTAACAATTCGAAATAAAGAATTTACTCTCTTTTTTTGTAAGTTTATATATCGGTTATGAAAAATGGAGCTCATTATTCCAAGTAGCAGGAAACACAAAAATGCAATTAAAGATATGAGGATTATCTTTATTGGTTTTAGACTTAACAAATGCCCAATTGATAGCATAATCGGCACATAGGTTATTAGGAAATTTCGCGAATCCCATATTAAAGTTTCCAAATAAATATAAATATTTGATTTTTGCGCACTAATCTTTAGATTAATAATTAACCAATCTCTATCAATAGACTGCAGCTGCCATTTAGAAGACGCAATACCGGCAACAATAGCATGTATGAATATGATAAAGAATAGTATTGACCATAGCAGATGATAATCTTCCCTTAGGGTAAAGAGGAAGCGCATAGCTAGAGTTGAAATGATACTGGATGGTTGCTCATTTATAATTAATCGTTCATTTAGGATAGTTGATTTAAAAAGGAAGTAACTTCCTCCTAAAAGGGTAAAAAAGTTAATGAAACTCCATATAACAATCCAAATCCATTTATTGTTCACCTGTTTATTTTTAAAAAAGAGAATATGGTTTATTTGATTTTCCCATCTGATTTTTAATTTCCATTTGATCCAATTGAGTAACAATATTTTCCCGCCTTTTACTGTGCTCTAAAAAAATGATTGTTCATAATCAGCTCTTTAATAAGTTATTTCATTAATTTGTATCATTATGGATCACACTACTTTTTCTTTTTAATAATAAATTACTAAACGAAACTGCAACTACTCTCCACTCTTTTGCGATGCTTTCAAATTCATTTTTACCATTGTCTGTTAAATAATAGTACTTTCTGTTATGCCCTGATGCAGCTGTCATTGTCTCACTGCGAATAAATCCGTTTTTCTGTAATCTGAGTAGTACTGGATATATGGTTCCTTTACTTATCTTAGGCAATCCAGCTTTTAGTAACTTTTTTGATAATTCATATCCATAGACTGGCTGTTCTTCTATAATGCCCAATATGCAGCCATCTAGGATTCCTTTTAACAATTGAGTTCTAATGGACAAACTCTATAACCTCCTCTACTAAATTGCATTGCAAGTTAGTTATTCTAATGACAGCTACCTTGCATAGCAAAGTAGCTGTCATAATTATAGAATAATTTCTTTGTGCTTTCAACCAAAAAAAGAATTTTTTATGATTTAGATTAAATTTGTATGAATAAAAGAATAAATATGACAGGAAAATTGTTAAAACCAGGAAAAGAGTGTATATTACCTCACACTCTTTTTGTATTAAATATTCCGATTCCTCTTCTTCGACCGTGAAGTATTGGACTTAAACTAACGTGGGCGTTAGTCAAACAAGCTGAAAGTATATAAGCAAAAACGGAACGTCTCCCAAAATGGGAAGTTCCGTTTTTATGCGTATAACAACATTAAACTTTAGTAAACATCCCTTCTCGTAAAGACAAGGAAGGAGATAATAATCCCGGCAAGTCCCCAAATAGATAGTACCATTAGGGAAAATGGCAGGGACATGCCTTCTATTGGCGGTATATTCCCTTGGAGATAATCTGTTAGACGCAAGTTTACCATGAAAAAGTATTTGGCTGATTCCCATGAAGAAGCGATCGAACTAATGATAGTACCAGAAATCAAGAATGCGAGCATAGCGCCCATTCCTGCAGCTGTACTTTTAATAAGGACAGAGAACATAAAGGAAAGTGTCCCTACGACAACAGACACAAACCAGCCGAGTCCAAAAATCATGAGAATGTATTGCCATTGCGGGACTAAATGAACATTGGCAGTATTTAATTCACCAGCCTCCACGGTAAACCCAGTTAGCATTGGTGCGGTCCACCCTGTATATCCAAAGAATAATCCGGAAATGAGATAAGAAAATAGCCCGAACATAAGTAAGATAAAGGAAACCGAGAGAATAAGCGTAATATATTTGCTTAAAAGGATTTTCCAACGCCGTACCGGTCTTGTCAGCAACAGCTTAATGGTCCCTAAACTTTTTTCCGAAGAAACCATATCAGCTGAAATAATCATTACCATTAACGGTAGCAGCAGCTGGATGGAATTATCGAGAAACACGCGCAAAAAGGTGGGAGCACCTGGATCTTGCGGGTTGATGTTATGGTCGAGATAATACTGACTTTGGTCGATGCGAACTTTTAACTGGGAGCGGAATTCTTCGGAAATCCCGCTTGAACCGATTCTGTTTTGCATATCGACAATTGATTGCTGCAGGGTGACGCGCCAGTCTGTATCGCCAATTCTTTTTTTGACATTTTCCATTTCACGATGCTGTGCATAGGTAAACATCATGATCATTATTCCGATGATAATCGTCACAACCAATAAGCGTTTACTTTTCACGAGCTTTAGCATTTCATTATAGATGAGTTTATTCACCGACAGAATCACCTCCTGTTAGCTCTAAGAATAGATGCTCAAGCGAAGGGATTTGCCGATTCATTTCTTTTATAGCGACATTGGCTTCCATCAATGAACGACTCCACTTAGAAACTTCTTCTTCTATATAGGGGGTAATCACCCTTTCTTCCTGGACTGTGACAGATGGAGCAAGTTTATTCAAGATTTCTATTCCCTTTTCTAACGGGGTAAATCGCCAAATTAATTTTTCCTTTTGCGTCAGTAAAGTACGTACTGATTCAGTATGGATGATTTTACCGTCTAAAATAATGGATACACGATCACATAAGAGCTGAATCTCACTTAATAAATGGCTGGAGACTAATACACTTAGACCTTCTTCTTTTGCCAGAAAACGAATGAACTGCCTCATTTCTCTTATCCCAGAAGGGTCTAATCCATTGGTTGGTTCATCTAGTATCAAAACTTTCGGCCTGCTTAATAATGCCTGTCCAATTCCAAGACGCTGGCGCATTCCTAGGGAATAAGTTTTTACTTTGTCATGAATACGCTCCGTTAATCCTACTAACTCTACAACTTCTGTTATTCGCTTATCATCTGCATTTGTCAGCATTCGTGCGAAGTATTTTAAGTTTTCCCATCCGGTCAAATAAGGATAAAGCTCTGGATTTTCTACAATACAGCCTAAACGCTCCATTGCTTTGGAAAAATCCTTTTTGACATCATAGCCGCAAATGGATATTTGACCAGAGGTAGGTTTGATTAATCCAACAAGCATCCGGATGGTTGTTGTTTTCCCAGCACCATTTGGTCCGAGAAAACCGAATACTTCTCCGCTTTTTAATTCAAAGCTAATGCCTTTAATAATAGCCCGCTTTCCGATTTTTTTCGTTAAATGCGAAACTGATAACGTAATGTCACTCATTGTCATTTACCTCCCAGGAAATAAGGGATGCTACCCGTTCAGCCATAAGCTGATAGCCCTTTTTATTTGGATGGAAATGGTCAGAATATAAATATTGCTGAACATTCTGCTGGAAAATATCATAGGTTGGAACAAAAATAGTTTGCGGATAATTAGCACATATTTCAGCAGTCGCATTATTCCAAGTGCGGACTACTTGGGAAGTTAAAGCACTATTGTCTAAATCATTAAAAGGATTATATAAGCCCATTAAATAGATGGTGGCGTCTTTATTAATGGATCGAATTGATGAAAGTACCGCCTGCAATTGCTCGGAATAAGCTTTCATTAATTTACTTATAGAATCTTCATTGAGTTCAGATAAAGATTCTCCCCCTTGAAAAAGATCGTTCCCGCCAATGGTTATAAAGAGAAGGTCAGCATGAGTTATTTGTCTTTGTACTTCGTCTTCTTTTACTTGTTCGGCCAATTTATCAGTCGTTAATCCTTTGATCCCATAGTTGGTAATGGTGATTTCTTCCTCTGTTTTTTCTTCTAAGGCATCAGAAAGATAACCAACATAACCCTTACCCGTATCATCACCGGTTCCACGGGTAAGGGAATCACCTAGAGCTAAAAGACGTATGCCATCTTTCTCCATTTCTTTTATTTTCTCTTCACTAGCTATTTTAGCGCTGCTTTCAGGCTGATTGTTATAGTCGATTAATACCCAGCTTAAGCCAATTAGCCAAAGTAAACAAACAATGCTTGATCCGATTAAAATCGATAATGTTATGTTTTTCCGCAAATCATAACCTCCTATCAAATGAAATTTTTCACAAAAAAGACGAGAAATAAACCTAGGAATGGTTTTGATTTTCTATTTTCCTGACTAAGTATGGAGTTATTTGGAAGGTTCCAAAGTTCCCATCGAAGGAAGATTGCGTAGAAAGAGGGTGCCTAAAAAATGCTTAGCTTTTTAGGCAATAACAAAGAGTAATATTAATGAATATCTTTTTTCTTGAACCTGCCTCCGCGAACTTCCGAGATGTTGGCAACGGCAAGAAAGGCAGCAGGGTCCAACTCTTCGATAATTGTTTTAAGTTTTGCTTCTTCGAGACGGTTAATGACACAAAAAATTACTTTTTTCGTGTCACCAGTATAGGCACCTTCGCCCTTTAGATATGTAACGCCACGCCCAAGCCTTGCCAATATCGTTTCTCCGATGATTTCTGAATGATCGCTAATAATCCAGACCGATTTTGATTCATCTAGACCAGCTATAACAATATCAATGACTTTAAAAGCGATAAAATAGGCAATTAATGAATACATAGCCCGATTCCATGAGAAAACAAATCCAGCACTAATAAAGATGAAGACGTTAAAAAACATAATGATTTCGCCAACAGAAAAGGGGCTTTTTTTACTGAAAAGGAGAGCTAATACCTCTGTTCCATCAAGGGAGCCGCCGAAACGGAGGACAATTCCCACGCCAATGCCGAGGATAATACCGCCAAATACCGTTGCGAGAAGTAAATCCGATGTAAATACAGGTACATCATGTAATAATATCGTAGTAAGAGAAAGGACTGTGATGCCTAGCATAGTGGAAAGAGTAAAAGTCTTGCCAATTTGCTTGTAGCCGATGTAGAAGAAGGGAATATTGAGTAAAAAGATAAAATAGCCTAATTTCGCGCCAGATAAATGGGAGAGAATGATAGAAATTCCGACAATTCCTCCATCTAATATTTTATTAGGAACAAGAAATTCCTCGATTCCTATTCCCATTAAAATACTGCCGATAATAATGAAAAATATCCTCTTTGCTAAAACTCTTTTCGGCATAATCCTATGCTGTGGTTTTTCTAAGATAGCCTCTGTTTGAAAATTTGATGACTCCATCGTTAATCCCCCCAAATTCTATGTAATAATCCTGTATGGTGAAAATAGTGATAATTCTATTTTATCATAATAGTTTTGAAATATAGTTAATCAATGCTCTGCATTTAATAACATATTTTTATTTAAACCATCCTTTTCTTTTGAACAATATAAACATGCCCACTCCTATGCTCACCATAACAAATAATAGAAGGAAGTAGCCATATTTCCAGTGCAGCTCCGGCATATTTAAAAAATTCATTCCGTATAAGCCTGCTAAGAAACTTAGTGGCATAAAAATAGTTGTAATAACCGTAAGGATTTGCATAATTCGATTGGAATGATGAGAATTATAGGATAGATAACTATCCCTTATGTCTGTTGTTAATTCACGATTGGATTCAATTAGTTCACTGATTTTTAATAAATGGTCATAGATATCAGAATAATATTCTCTTTTCATTAAGAGAGCAGCCAGTTTTTCCGTATTAATCATTTGATGTAATAAATCTTTCATTGGGACGACTGTATGTCGCAAGGAAAGCAGCTGATGCCTAGTAGAAAATAATTCATCCAGCAATGCTTCCATCGTTTTATTAGTAGGATTTTCATCGATTTCTGCGAGAGAATCCTCAATTTGATAGACAATAGGAAAATAATTATCTACGAGGTGATCGAGTAGCTGATAAAGAACCGTGTATTGTGTCCATGCTGCAGTTTCCTCTTTTAGTAACATTTCTTTTACGGCATTGACTTCCACAGAGGCATGATGATGGAAAGTAACGATAAAGTTTTTGCCCAAAAAAATATTAAGCTCGTCCTTCTTCACTGTTTTAGGGTTTAAACAATGAGTGACAAAAAAGGTATAGGTTTCAAAATAATCAATTTTAGGCCTTTGTAAATTATGAAGACAATCTTCAATAGATAAGGGGTGAAAATTAAAAGGATGATGTAATTTTTCAATTTCCTCATCGATTGGCTGATCAAAGTCAACCCAAAACCATTCATAATCACCTGCAACTAGATCTTCAACGGAAAGATCAGTGAGTAGCTGCTTCTTTTTATTTATAGCGAGAGAATGAATCATATCAATAACTCCTTTATAGGTGGTGTTATTAACTAGGATAGTTCATTTTGTTAGTTTACTACAATTAAAAACCTTTTTATGCAGAAATATCGGCTGAATCGTTTGGGTTGGTCATTCAACTATTTCTTCCTTTAAGCTAGCAGGAAATGAAACTTGCTCATCACATCTGCTATAATAAGTAGCAAAGAAGGAATGCTAGAAAATAGGAAGTGTTAGGATGAAAATACTTGTAATCGAAGATAATGAGAGTGTTTGCTCCATGCTAGAAATGTTTTTCTTAAAAGAAGGCTATGAAGGAAAATTTATTCACAATGGAAAAGAAGCGTTAGACTTTTTCCTAGAAAATCAAGACTGGGATATTATCATTATTGATTGGATGCTGCCAGGAATGGAAGGCGTTACGATTTGCCGTAAGATTAGAGAAGTTAGTTCCGTTCCGATTATTATGCTTACCGCAAAAGACAGCGAATCAGATCAAGTGCTCGGCCTGGAGATGGGGGCAGATGATTATGTAACAAAACCATTTAGTCCGTTGACGTTGATGGCTAGAATTAAAGCGGTAACGAGAAGATATCAAAAAGAAACAATGAACCAGGGTGATGATAAGTTTCTTACAACAGAGCATTTTAAAATAAGTAAGGAAACAAGAGAAGTCATCTACAATAATAAAGTAATGACTAATCTAACACCGAAAGAATTTGATCTACTTTATTATTTAATCAGTAATCCAAAACAAGTTTTCACAAGGGAACAGCTATTAGATCGAGTGTGGGGCTATCAGTTCTATGGGGATGAGAGAACGGTAGATGTCCATATCAAACGGTTAAGAAATAAGATTGGCACAAAGGAACAACCTTTTATTCATACTATTTGGGGTGTAGGTTATAAATTTGATGAGTCAATGGTGAATGACTAAAGAAGAGAAAATTTATTTCCATTCTGCTTCAATCAGCTACGGCCATTGAATGAAATCTCTTAGAAGGAGAACATAGCCTTAACGAGCACCCTATCGAAAGCGAAGTGTATTCAGGCTGCGGTGATCACCACAAACCTTCGTTCTTAAATTTAATTAACCCCCGAACAATTATACGAGTATTTTTTAGTGTGTACGTATAATTGTTCGGGGGTATATTTGATTGAAATACTTATGTCCCACCCTCTATTTAAAGTTGGTATTAAATGTTTTAGGACACAATCTCAGCCTCAGATGAAGGAGAGGGAATGGATTGCTGCACCGTAATATGCTTTGTTTGCTGTACCGGGACATCGGATAATTTTTTTACTTCGACGTATTTAATATGATGGTCTTCCATTTCCACAATTTTAAAAGCGTAAGATTTGAACATAACTGTGTCTCCTTCTGACGCTTCGTAATTAGAAGTGAGAATCCAGCCGCCTAATGTATCGATGACTTCATCGTTTATGTCTATTTGCAGTAAAGCGTTTACTTCATTTATTAACACCTTAGCATCCAAGATATAATGATTTTCCTTTATAGTGCGTACAGTAGGGACCTCTTCCTGATCAAATTCATCCCATATATCGCCAACAATTTCCTCAATAATATCTTCCACTGTAACTAATCCAGATGTTCCACCATATTCATCCATTAAGATGGCCATATGAATACGATCTTTTTGCATTTTTAACAATAGATCTTGAATAGGATAGGTTTCAATTACACGGATGACAGGCCTTATATATGGCTTTAATGTTTTAGTCGTTAGATCTCTTGATTTAAGTAACTCTGTCATGATTTCTTTTACATTAATCATGCCGATAATATGATCTTTATCCCCATCTGTAATTGGATATCGAGTAAATTGCTCTTTTTGGATAAGGTTAAGCAACTCCTCTAATGTACTTGATTGTTCAAGAGAAGCAATTTCTGTTCGTGGTACCATAATTTCTTTAGCTATTCGATCATCAAAATCAAAAATATTATTTACATATTTAAACTCCGATTGGTTGATTTCACCATTTTTATAACTTTCAGAAACAATAATACGAAGTTCTTCTTCTGTATGTGCTAACTCATGCTCAGAAGCAGCCTTTATTCCAAACATTCTTGTAATAATTCTAGAAGAGCCATTCAAAGTCCATATAAAGGGATAAAGCAGTTTATAAAATAGGATTAATGGTTTTGCTGCCCATAAAGTAATTTGTTCTGCCTTATGAATGGCGAATGTTTTGGGAGCAAGTTCACCAACTACTACATGTAAAAAAGTAATGAAGGCGAATGCTAAAGAGAAGGATAAGACGGTTATTGCTGTATCAGGAACATGGATAATTTGTAGTAATGGTGCTAAAACGTGCTGAACTGTTTCTTCGCCAATCCAACCAATACCGAGCGCTGTAACAGTTATCCCTAATTGGCAGGCAGATAAGTATTCATCGAGATTGCTAGTAACCTTTTTGGCGGAAAGGGCATTTTTATGACCTTCCTCTATAAGCTGATTAATCCTTGAACTACGAACTCTAATAATAGCAAACTCTGAAGCTACAAAAAAAGCAGTCAAAGCAATTAAAATGGCTATTATAACCAAGTTAAATATGTCCAAATAAATTTCCTTATCTCGTTTACCGAGTAAGGAGTCACCTCCTGATTAATTCAGATTGAAATGAGCGAAATCTCTATCGAGTACAATCTAGTAATAAAGTTCTTTATTTTCTACACATAATCACAGTTTTTCCAGCCATGAGGATGCACCAGTGATTTATATTTTATAAAAAAATTACATTTATAAAGCAGGTTCGATGCGGAAGCTAGTATAATAAACGTTTGTATGAAAGAAGCTGTATGAAGTTTCTTTATTTAGATAAACAATCCCATTATACCACCTCGCAATTGTTTAGTTTTACTAATTATTATACGGTAAGCCAAACTATCCAGTCAAACTTGATAACGATTACTTTTTTAATTTTCTGTCTATAAAATAAATATATGAGAAAAGAGAAATTTCATGTTAATTGTCTTATATCCAAGATATGAAAGAAGAGGGAACAAAAATAGTACGATGAACCGTTCTTACACATAAAACGGCTCATCGTACAAAATTTATTTATCTTCTGCTAAGGGTGCAGGTATTTTTTGAACATCAAAGCTAAAAATATGCTGTCGAATCATTTTATCAATCTTGAATAAGTAGCCATTATATTCGATTGTTTCCCCTTTTTTTAAATTCGGATTTTGATATAAAATCCATCCACCAAGTGTATGAATATCTTCTCGATCGATTGATAGCGATAAAACCTCGTTTACCTCTGTCAGGGGAAGCTTGGAATCAAGAATATAGTGATGATCATTAATTTTTTGAATAAGAGGCGTTTCCTCTTCGTCAAATTCATCTCTAATCTCGCCAACGATTTCTTCTAAGATATCTTCCGCGGAAATTAGACCAGCTGTTCCACCGAATTCATCATGAAGAATGGCAATAGACGTTCTTTCCTTCTGCATCTTTAAGAAAACAGCTTGAATTGGAGTTGTTTCGATTATATGAATAATCGGCTGTGCATACTCCAATAATGATTTATTTTCATAACCTTCATTTTTTAACCAGTCCGTTAGTAATTGTTTAATATGGATAAAGCCAATAATGCTGTCTTTATCATCATTTTTGGTAAGTGGATACCTCGTATAGCGTTCTTTTTGAATAATATTTATTGCTTCATCAATGGATAAATGGTCTGATAAAGTAACCATTTCTGTTCTTGGAATCATAATTTCATTTGCTAGCCGGTTATCAAAAGCAAAAATACGATTAACATAGTTGTATTCAGATAAACTAATTTCCCCATTATTATAACTTTCCTTTAGTACAATCTGCAGTTCTTCTTCTGACAAGGCGTCACTATTGGTTGTAGGATTGGTAATTCCCCATAACTTCGCTACTTGTCTAGATGATTTGTTGAGAATCCATATAAAAGGATACATAATGTTATAAAACCAGATTAATGGTTTACTCACTAATAAAGAGACCTTCTCTGTAAGGATAATAGCAACAGACTTCGGAAAGAGCTCTCCAATCACTACATTAATATATGTAATAATAGAAAAAGATAAAACAAAGGCTAAACCTTGTGATAAAGCAGCTGGTACAGCCAACTCATTCATTAAAGGCTGAATCAATTTTAAAATAGTAGGTTGTCCCAACCATCCTAATCCTAAAGACGTAATAGTAATTCCTAATTGGCAAGCCGAAAGATAAGCATCAATATTTTCAATGATTTTTTTTACAGTACGCGCATTTTTGTGGCCTTCCTCTGCAAGTTGCTCAATCCTTGCAGGTCGCACACGAACAATAGAAAATTCTGTTGCTACAAAAAAAGCAGAAAAAGCAGTCAGTATGACAATTAATAGTAGTTGCATTCCAATCATTATTTCGTTCATCACCATTCTTTTGTTCTCAAGGCAGTATTAGTTTCCAATCTTTTTTGTATCCTAAAACTTCTATTTTCTTATATTATACCTTTTCTTACATAAAATAAAATCGTGGAAGATAAAGAGAGGAAGAGGATTCAAGCGATTCTTTGTTATTATTCCACTCTTAACGGGCAATAAAACGGCTAAAATAGAAAATGTGTGTTAGCGAAATTTGCCCGTAAAGTAGTTAAGTGCATAAACCTCCAGTAAGATGAGAAATACGTCCTGCAGATAAAAAATTCTTTCTTCTCGTGTACATGTGGAATAGAAATCTAATATTTGGCTGCCCATTCTCTGGCCAGCATGCTATAGGAATATAGGTCATGGAAATGGTCATAAAGAAATTCGCCATCTCTGATAATTCCTTCTTTTTTAAAGGAAAGTTTCTCAGGAATTGCTTGGCTTTTGCTATTTTTTACCCCACATTGTATTTCGATTCTGTTTAGCTTTAAATAGTAAAACGCATAATTTAAGATAGCAACAACACATTTTGTCATAATGCCATGCCCTTGTGCATCTTCAGCTAAAAAATAGCCGATGCTAGCTTTGCGGCTTGCCCAATCAATTTGTTGTAATGTAACCATTCCTACTAATCTGCTATTAAAAAAAATACCTGCATTTAGTTCTGTTTGCTCTGTGAAAAGTTGATTCCATAAGGGAATGATTGTTTGATATTGATAAGGAGAAGTTATTTGATCCACCCATGGAAGCCATTTTCTTAAATACTTCCTATTTTTATTCACTAATTGAAATAGTTCATGAGAGTCCGTCCGCTCTAATAAACGTAATTTAATCTGTTGATCTACAAATATATTAAACAACATCAGTCATCCTTTCTAATTTTCTAAGAAGGAGATATCGTTGTATTTTATGCTTAGAAAAAAATTTGGCTCGTAAACTTTCCGATTCTTACGTGAATGAAAAAAAAATTAGGCATTTCTCCTATTTTTATTTCTGTAAAAAAATTTATAAAAGAATTACAAATAAAGGCTAAAAAATGGGTAAAAATTACCGATATTAAAGACATAGAGAGAGAACAAAGTTATTATATGTGAAAGCGTTTTAAGGATATTTAAAGGTGTTGCTAGGAGATGGCTCCTTATTATGGACGGCGGAAGAGAGGATGTTACGAATGAAAAAGAAAGATAATTTTAAAGGGAAATCGCTTATTGGGTTTAATGTGCTTCTCCTTATTACTACTTGTATTAGTGCTTTTAGCGGGTTTTTTATTGCTAAAAACGAAAATTTGCAAGGCTTGTTATCCTTCACTTATAGCGATTATTTAATCATAGTAGCTTCAGTAATTATTCTTACTATATTAAGCGCACTGGTTTTTAATGTGCTAATGAAGGGGAAATTAAAAGCCATATCCCGTCTTAATGACAAGGTACATAGGTTGGCACATGGTGATTTATCTGTTGAATTCAATGATAAATCGAAAGATGAAATTGGCCAGCTGAATCGTTCTATTAGCGAATTGCAAGAAAAGTTTGCCTTCCTTGTTTCAAGCTTGAAAAATGTAAATGAAACTGGAATAAGTCAAGCTAGTGATGTATCTGTAATTGCTGAAGAAACATTGGCTAGTGCCGAAGAAATTGGTAGAGCAATGGCTGAAATTGCTGAGGGAGCTGTTAGCCAGGCTTCCGAATTAGAAGAAGTGAAAAGAGAGATAGATAGCTTAACCAATTCCATCGATAATATGGAAGGGAAAAATCAAATCATTAAGAAAGCAACTGAAAATGCTCAAGAAGCATCACATAATGGACAAAAGACTATTAATACTTTAAAAATTTGTAATGAAAATGCTAGCAAATCAACGAATGAAGTAAGTATTGGAATTAGTGGCTTATATCAAAAAGTCTTAGATATCTCTAAAATTACTTCTACAATTAATAGAATAGCAGAACAAACAAACCTGCTTGCTTTAAATGCAAGCATTGAAGCTGCTAGAGCCGGTGAGCATGGAAAAGGATTCTCAGTTGTTGCCAATGAAGTTCGTAATTTAGCAGAAGAGACAAATTCGGCTACTAAACAGATTCAAGATATGATTCAAAATATCGAGAAAGAAATGGAAAGCACGGTTATGTCCATTTATGAAACAACTAATCAAACCGCTGAATTAGATACTGCCGTAAAGGATACAGAAAAAGAATTTACAGCAATTGCTAGGGCTGTAGTAAATAGTATTGAGGCAGTGAAAGAAATGACAGTAGAGCTAAACCGAGTTGTAGAGCAAAATAATCATATTTCTAGCTCTATTGCAAAAGTATCAGAAGTATCAGAGTCAGTTGCAGCGGCAGTGGAACAAATTGCTTCTAGTACAGATGAACAAACTTCTGCTATTGGAAATGTGGCAAAAACAGCAGAAATAATGAAGAGCAGTAACGAGGAATTAAAGGATTCGCTAACACAATACAATCTAGCAAAATAATAAATAGGAAAGCCTTGTTTTCATGGAGAACATAGGCTTTTTTTATTTTTATTTCGCTTCTGCCATTACTAGTTCCTTTTTTAGGAAGTAAAGCAAATATTTAGTCAAATAAAGTTGGAGAATAAAAATAAATTTTAAATAACAAATAGTTTTAAATTGAAATTTGTCTAAAGGAAGCTTATAATATAGTAAATATGGTGTAAAATTACACATAACTAATAAGGGAATGAAGAAACTTTGACTAGAGAAGAAATTATTGAGAGTGTATCAGAAAAGATGAGATTAATACGCACAGAAGCGGGATATACCCAAGATAAGATGGCAGAGGTTATTGGCTTGTCAAAAAAGACGTTAGTGCAAATTGAGAAAGGTAGGCTATATGCTGGCTGGTCTACTGTAGTAGCAGTTTGCGCACTCTTTAGAGAAACTGAAACAGTGCGCTTCTTATTTGGTAATGAACCTTTAGAGGTGTTGGAGACCGTTGCTCGTGATGGAATGGATTACCGAAAAGAGAAAACATTGGGCGGAAAAGTATGGTGGAGAGAAGTAGAAAAAAAGAACGGATTTATTCTGCAGCAGAATATCATTAGTCAGCATTTTCGTATTATTGACGAAGATCATTTCCGGATTTTTTCTAGCTTTGACGAAAAAGAATCAAAGGATCGTTTTAATGAACTTTTAGGCGAATAAGCACCGTGAAATAAGATATAGGCTGTTTTTAAATTAATCTTGAATGACTGACCAATTCAAGATTAATTTAGGGACAGCCTATTTGTTTTGGAGAAAAGGTATATGTCCGTGCAAGTTTTGCTTGCTACTTGCTAAGGGGACAGAAGCGTTCTTTGAGCCCGAGAGGAAGAGAAGTCAAGGGAAAAGGGAAAAGGGAAAAGAGGACGGGTCACTGTACCGAAAGAAAGCAGAACAAAGAAAGAAGAGAACAGTGAGAGCATAGAGCCTCCCATCCTGCTGATATAGTTAATAAGTAACAACAGAGCAATCTCTATTTTTCATCGGAAGAGAACCCTCACTTCCTTACTGAAATGGAGGAGCATCAGCCTTTATAATGGAATTTCTTTCCGTCTGTAGACCGACGAAGAAACCATCGGATGAATGTTCTTATTCCAAAGGAAGAAAGCTAAAATGAACTCATCAACTAAAGGATGAGGGATAATAGATGAAGAAATTTGCAGAAATATTCAAAAATACGAGCTTTACTAGACTCTTTATTGCCAATGTCACTTCCCAAATGGGCAGTGTTATTGGTTTAACGGCTTTTATGTTTTATATTCTCGATCGTTTTTCTGAGCAGCCTGCTTATGCAACAGTGACTGAATTAATGTTTTCTTTGCCAACTTTAGCCGTGTTTTTTTTAGTCGGAGTTGTAGCAGATCGGATGGACCGCCAAAAGATTGCCTATTATTGTGAGATGATTGCAGCTGTATTGTCACTATTTGTGTTGGGGGCAGTTCTTATTGGCTGGATGCCACTTATTTTTATGATGTTGTTTTTAAGAAGTGCCGTTCAAAAATTCTTTTTCCCAGCGGAACAAGGTATTCTGCAAGGCGTATTAAAAAAAGATGATTTTACAACCGCAGCAGGATTAAATCAATTAGTGAATAGTATCTTTATGTTATTTGGTAATGCGATTGGAATATTTGTTTATTGGACACTAGGCATTTATGGCGCAATCTTAGTGGATGTAGCAACCTTAACTATTAGCGGATTGCTTATTAAATCAATGAAGCTGGATGAAACTGTTCGAAAGCCTAATGGCAGTCATACTTTAAAGGAATTAAATATTCGCTTTATATGGAGTGACTTTATGATTGGCTTAAAATATATATTGACCAATAAGTTATTGATGGCATTAATATATGGATTTATTGCCTTTGGAGTGGTCAATGGTGGATTTAGCGTCATGCAGGTCTTTATTTTGAAATATAAACTAGCACCTGATAATTACGAACAAGTATCGATTTATTTTGGAATTGTCTTTGGAGCAGGGGTTATGATTGGAAGTTTCCTTTCCTCTCTTCTTGCACAGACGGTTAAATTGTATAAGTTGATTATCACTGGCGCATTTTATATTGCCATAATGACTATTTTGGCATCTTATTCACCGAATATTTTAGTCTTCTTAACCATCTGTTTCTTCTTAGCACTGGGGTTTCCGCTGATTAATATTGCAATAGGAGGCTGGATGCCGACGATTATTGAGCCGAAGATGATGGGAAGAGTTCAAGGGTGGATAACCCCGTTAATGATGCTGTCACAGTCTATTACATTAGGACTTATCTCTATTGGTTATCCTAAATGGTTTTCTATTGAAATAATATACTGGTTTGTCGGTGCTTGCTTTCTTTTAGTCGGTTTTTATTACAGCCTAGTATTACCTAAATTAGCAAAAGAAAAGGAGGCAAAAGACGCAATAGCTGGAAAAGAAGAAGTTCAATTAAATTATTAAAAATCTTTAATTTTCGGAATAATGGCAATTGACATTATAAAATCTACATGTTAATCTCAATTATATTGGAAAATAAATGTAGAGAAAGGAGGAGTTACCGATGAGAAGACTAAATAGACATGATGTATTTATAACTTCATATGTCGGTAACCTTCTGCTTTCTTTTCGATCATTTTAGTGCGGATGTAGATGGTTGCCATATAGGTAGCCTGTGTAGTTTTCTGTCATAAAAGAGATAGATCGCATGGTTGCGGTCTGTCTCTTTTTTTGTGGAAAAATTCTTAATTGGGTGATCAACATTTGTTTTCAAAAAATAAAGGAGGAGAAGGTAATGATTGTTATGATCAAAGAAGCAAGAAAGGCATTAAAGGATTTAGAAAGTGGCTAGTTGCAGATGAAGAGAGACAGGGGATGAGTGAATGTTTTCGATATTTTTTAAATTAAAATGGTTTTTTAAAGAACATTGGAAGAGTTATACAATAGCTATTATTCTTTTAATTTTTGTAGGGTTTATAGAAGTGTTACCGCCCAGAATCCTCGGCATGTTTATTGATGAACTAACGATTGGATCATTAACGAGCAATAAGACATTGGTCTATATACTTGGGGTGGCAGGGATCACCATAAGTACGTATATTATCACTTATTTTTGGATGTATAAGCTATTTGGTGGAGCCAATATTTTAGAATTGAAGTTAAGAAGTAAATTTATGAATCATCTATTTAAGATGACGCCAACTTTTTTTGAAAAAAATAAAACAGGCGATCTAATGGCCAGAGCAACCAATGATTTAAAGGCTGTTTCCGTTACAGCAGGATTTGGAATTTTGACATTGGTTGATTCTACGATTTTTATGCTGACGATTTTAATTACAATGGTGATTACCGTAAGCTGGAAATTAACATTGGCAGCAATTCTTCCACTGCCTATTATGGCCATTATCATGCAAATATATGGGGAGAGAATCCATAAACGCTTTATGGAAGCACAGGATGCATTTGGTGATATGAATGATAGTGTTCTTCAGTCTATTTCAGGAGTCCGAGTAATCCGTGCTTATGTTTTGGAAAAAGAAGAACAAAAACAATTCCATCATTTCACAGAAGATGTCTATAAGAAGAATTTACATGTGGCTAAAATAGATTCTTTATTTGATCCAACTGTTCGAATTCTTGTTGGTTTAAGCTATCTAATTGGACTTGGATATGGTGCTTACTTAGTGTTTCAACAGCAGTTGACAATTGGGCAGCTTGTTACATTTAATGTTTATTTAGGAATGATTGTTTGGCCAATGTTCGCTGTTGGTGAATTAATGAATATTATGCAGCGAGGCAACGCTTCTTTAGATCGGGTCCAGGAAACATTGAGTTACAAGGCGGATGTAAGTAATCCGGAGAATGGAAAGACAGAAGAAGTTCCTGAAATTATTCAGTTCAAAGATGTGCAATTTCAATATCCATCGTCTAAACAAGAGAATCTTCGTGACATCTATTTGACCATTAGAAGAGGAGAAACAGTTGGGATTGTTGGGAAAACAGGTAGTGGAAAGACAACGATAATTAAACAGCTGCTTCGAGAATATCCGAAAGGGGAAGGGAAGCTGGTGATTAATGGGAATAGCATTGATTCCATTGATTTGCATACATTAAGAGGCTGGATTGGCTATGTTCCCCAAGATCATGTCCTTTTTTCAAAAACAGTGAGAGAAAATATCTTATTTGGAAAAGAAGGTGCTGCTGAAGGAGAATTAGAAGAAGCAATTCGTCTTGCCTCTTTTGACCAGGATATCGAAATGCTTCCAGAGGGGTTAGAAACACTTGTAGGGGAAAAAGGAGTAGCTTTGTCTGGGGGACAAAAGCAGCGGATATCGATTGCGAGAGCACTTATCCGTAAACCAGAAATTCTCATTCTAGATGATTCTTTATCAGCGGTAGATGCAAAAACAGAACAAAAAATTATCACGAATATAAAGAAAGAACGACAAGCAAAAACAACGATTATTTCAACTCATCGAATGACTGCTGTTCAGCATGCCGATCATATTATTGTGATGGAAGATGGCCATATTGCAGAACATGGAACACATGAGGAGTTAATGAAACAAAATGGCTGGTATAAGGAACAATATATAACGCAACAGACAAAAGTGGAGGCAGATGAAGCGGAGGTGAAAGCATGACTACTGGTAAACGATTATTTCAATATGCATTAAAATTCAAAGGTATTATTATTGCTGCGTTAATCATGCTGACAATTGCTGTTATCGCCGATCTGGCTGGTCCATTTGTTGCTAAAAAGGTAATTGATGATCATATAACGGGGATTGAATCACAATGGTATCAAACAGAACCAACAAAAGAGGCAGTAAAATATAAGGGCAATTTCTACAAAAAAGCAGCGTATCTTGATTCCGATGAAGAAAAGCTTGCAGAAGTAAGAATCCTCCAAGTGGGAAGACAATTTCTTTTTGTGGAAGGGAAGATTTCATTTGATGGAAGTCGCGAGTTTCATGACGGAACATTGACTATAAGAAAAGGGACAGACGCAGAAACATATCCTGCCACGCTGTTATCAAATGCGGAAGTATTTGATTTCTATAAACCCGAGATTACGCCTATTTTAAAGCTGTTATCTTTTTATTTTGGATTAGTCATTATTTCTGCCATTTTCCAATATGGCCAGCACTATTTATTACAAAAGTCAGCCAACCGAATTATTCAGAAAATGCGCGAAGATGTATTTGCCCAAATTCAGCGGTTGCCTATCAAATATTTCGATAATCTTCCTGCAGGTAAAGTAGTTGCTAGAGTAACAAACGATACAGAAGCAATTAGGGAACTATATGTAACAGTCCTATCCAACTTCTTCTCTAGTGGAATTAATATTATTGGAATCTATATTGCCTTATTTATCTTAAATCCACCACTTGCTGCAATATGTTTAATTTTACTGCCGATTTTATATATATGGATGATCGGATATCGCAAATTTGCTTCCCGATACAATCATGTTATTCGAGCGAAAATTAGTGATATTAATGGAATGGTTAATGAATCTATTCAAGGGATGCATATCATTCAGGCGTTTAGCAAAGAAAAACAAACGAGAAAAGAATTTGAGAATTTAAATAACGAGCATTTTCGCTATCAAAATAAGATGCTTCGATTAAACAGTCTTACTTCCCATAACTTAGTGAACGTGTTAAGAAACATCGTATTTGTTGTTTTCATCTGGTATGTTGCTGGTCAGTCTTTATCAGCAGCTACAGCACTTTCTCTTGGAATGCTCTATGCCTTTGTTGATTATATAAACCGATTATTCCAGCCAGTACAAGGTATTGTCAATCAATTGGCCAATTTAGAACAAGCACTTGTTGCAGGGGAACGAGTATTTGAATTATTGGATGAAGATGGAATAGATGTGAAAGATGTTACGTTAGAAAGATATAAAGGAAATGTCACTTTTGATCAAGTTAACTTTGCCTATAAAGATAACGACTATGTGTTAAAAAATATTTCTTTTGAAGCAAAGCAAGGTGAAACAGTCGCTTTAGTTGGTCATACGGGATCAGGAAAAAGCTCGATTATGAACCTTTTATTCCGTTTTTATGATATTCAATCAGGAAAGATTAAGATAGATGGAAAAGATATTATGTCTTTTTCAAAGCAAGATCTTCGTAAATATATGGGAATTGTTCTCCAAGATCCTTTTCTATTTACAGGAACCATCGCGTCCAATGTCACCTTAAATGATCCTTCTATTTCACGAGAAACTGTGGAGAAAGCATTGAAGGATGTTGGCGCAGATAGAGTGTTAAAGCATTTAGAAAAGGGATATGATGAGCCAGTGATAGAAAAGGGAAGTACTTTATCTAGCGGACAAAGACAGCTGATTTCCTTTGCAAGAGCTCTGGCCTTTGATCCAGCAATCCTAATTCTAGACGAAGCAACAAGCAGTATTGATACAGAAACAGAACAAATAATTCAACATGCAATGGAAGTCCTAAAAGAAGGCAGAACGACTTTTATTATAGCCCATCGTTTATCAACGATTCGCAATGCGGATCAAATACTTGTCCTTGATCATGGAGAGATAGTAGAAAAAGGCAACCATGATGAATTAATGGCAAGAAAGGGCAAATATTATCAGATGTATCAGTTGCAGCAAGGGGAAAGTTTAGTAAGCTAGGAAAGTTTATCTTTATGGAGAAATAGGAACACCCGAGATTTGCCGAATTAGTTTTATATGGCAAGCCTCAGGTGTTTTTTTGCAGTCTACCTTAACTTAGTCTATTATTTTCCAAATGATAGTGCCAGTTTTTTAGTGAAGGGAAGACTCCCTTCACTTAGTATTCAACGTTTTTGATATTTCTATTTCTTTTTAAACATTGTTGTATTATCAAGAAGGATTGAATCGAATTCCCCACAGTCTAAACAAAATGTATATTTTATTTGCTCCATTAATAGACATTTTGTTTGTTTTAATAGGCATAAAGTCTGTCCCTTCTGCGCATTCACTTCTTCCGCATTTAAGTTCATTTTTATTTTGATAATAACAACGCCTCCATCTCTTCTATCCGATTTAACCTCCAAAAAAGGGATTAGCCCACCTGATTGCTTTAAAACCTTTTTTAGTAAAATTCATTTATCATTTATAAAACGTATCGTTTTATTGATTAATGGCAGTAATACAGTAAGATGATTTTCTTCTTTAAATTCATGAAAAATATGCTGGAAGGAAGGAGAATGATAATACTGCAATTTCTCAGAGAGAGTAATTGCCTTTTGATGCATTTGTGTAAAATGTGATTTCTCTTTTTCTCCAACGGTAAGCAGCAATTTATTTGTGTCTAGATTGTTTAGCCTTTTGGGAAAGAAGTCTAGCTCTTTTAATAGCTGCTCTTCGTTCCAATGGATGGATGGGCTGCTTGCCAGATAATATTGAAACGAAGAAGGGACGGTGAAGAGTGTATAAAGAACAAAAAGACCTCCGAGTGAATGACCAGCAATCATTTGCTTTTTTGTGTTTATTGGAATGTTTTGCGCTACTAATGGCTTTAATTTCTGTTCGATAAAGGAAAGAAATTGTCTGCCGCCGCCAAGAGGAGGCCATTGTGTGCCAGTTGGATTTTTAGGAAGCTGTGTCTGGTCTGCATGAAAAGTAAAGTCGAAATATCTTTCCTCACTATAAGGTTCAGTAGTTTCATAGCCTATACCAATGATAACAGCAGGATGTAATCCGGTTTTTTCTCGTGTTCTAGTCTGCAAGCGTACCGCTTCTACATAACTACCAAAATTAGCGTTGCCGTCCAAAAGATAGAGGACAGGAAATCCATCTTCAGGAACGGGGATATTTGGGATATAGACAAAGAGTTTATATTTTTTTGTCTCATCAATAGAATATGTCCAAATTTCTGTATTGGGAATATAAAAGCTTTCTTTCCATTTCATCAAGAATATCGCCACCTATTTCTTTCTATGCAATAATTTGGTAAAATAAGTGATAATGATTATCAATATTAATTAGGTGAATATATTGTACATATAAATAAAGAAAATAACAAGAGAGGAAAATGAGATGATTCATAACTGGGAGAGTATGGAATTAGACTATGGCCGTATAGAACGATTATATGACAAGAAGATAGAGCGAGTTTTATCGACTAGTTATCTATTTATTTATATTAATAGGGGAGAAGGGATGCTATCGATTGATATCGATAAGTTTCTCTTCAGTAAAGGGGATCTTTTATTTATTCCAGCGGATAGCACCTATCAACTTCAATTTAAAAAAACTTGCAGTGCAGACTATTATTTGCTGCCATTTCAATTGTATCAAACGAAAGCGATAAATAGGGATACATATACAAAAGTAGTGCTAAAGAATGAGAAAAGTATCTTGAAATCATTTGTTTTTCAGTCAGCTGACACAATTCAACCTATAATGGAGGACCTGTTCAAATTAGAACAAGATGAATCAATAAATAATCATTTTCTAAAAAAGGCAAAACGTTCGATGATTTTTCATTATTTTGTGACCAATCAACAGCAAAAAATTCCAAAAGATACAATGATTGCGATAGAAGAGACCAAAAGATATATGGAGAAGCATTATGCTGATGCGATTTCTACCGCTTTATTAGCAAAAAGAGCGGGGCTAAGCCCTAAATACTACTCCCAGCTTTTTAAAAAAGAGTATGGAATAGGTGTGCAGGATTTTTTAACAGAAATCCGTATACGCGGGGCAAAAGAATTACTAATCAAAACATCGAATAGCTTGCGAGTAATTGCAGCAAGCGTTGGTTATGCGGATGAATTTTATTTAAGTAGAGTGTTCAAAAAAATCGTTGGAATACCGCCAACGATTTATAGGAAGAAGCGAGAGGTGAAGATTGCATCTTATGATTTTTCGACTACCGGTCATTTACTTGCACTTCAGATAATTCCCTATGCAGCTCCACTGCATCCTAAATGGACCAATTATTATTATCAGAATTTTCGAGATGATATTCTTATCCATTTAAATACCTACAAGATTCATTCAGAATGGGAAAACAACATACAAAAACTGTCTGCAGTGAAACTAGATAAAATAATCGCGAAGGATGACATATCAGCTGAAGAGAAGCAGGAACTCGAAAAAATTGCACCAGTCTATTATTATTCATTCAAAAATAGCAGTTGGAAAAACCAATTGTTAGAAATAGCGACCTATATTAATTGCGAAACAGACGCAGAAAACTTTTTAAAAATATATGAAGATAAAGTAAAGGAAACAAGAAAGTTATTGAAGGAATCATTGCAGAACGAAGCTGTGTTAGTAGTAAGCCTATTTAAAAATACAATAGTCCTCAATCGTTCTAGAACAGCTATTGAGCTTGTGTATAAAGATTTAGGATTTACGTCAGCACAGCCTGAAGAAGATATTCAATTAAGCGAAGCCATTACACTTTCTGACTTAGTAAGCTTAAATCCAACTTATTTATTTGTTAATATTCGCCAGGATATGGAGACAATTGACGCTTGGGACAAATTGAAATGCTCAATAGAATGGAATTGTATAGCAGCAGTTAAAAATAGGAAAGTTGCTTTTATCCATTCAGATCCATGGAATGAGTATTCTGCAAGTTCCCATTTAAGAGTTCTTGATAATCTCCGAGAGCTGATGATAGAAAAGGAAAAAGTACAAGCATATTAGCGGAAATTATCCATGTTATAATCAGAGCTTTTTTCAGTATAATTCTAATTGATAAAGGTTATCAATCTCAATTAGGGTTATATAGAGAAAGGAAAGAGAGTATATGAAAAAGAATTTATTTTTTATTTTCCTAGCGGCTTTTTTATTATTAACAGCTTGTAGTCAAACGGGAGAAAAAAATACATCTTCATCGATAAAAGATAGTAAAGGGGACGGACAAAGTACGACTCAAGAGGTTACCTATTTAGGGGAAAAATACGAAATTCCTGCAAAAGTGGAGACAATTGTAACAGCAAGCCAAGAAGCGATGGAAGATGCAGCGATGCTGGGGATTAAACCAGCAGGTGCCATTGCAACAGCTGGAAAATTCCCTGCTTATCTAGGCGACTCGATGTCGGAAGCAGAGCAAATTGGCGAAAAAATGCAGCCAAGTGTAGAAAAGCTCTTGCAGCTAAAACCAGATGTTATTCTGGGCACAAGTAAATTTCAACCAGAGGTGGCGGACAACCTAAATAAAGTTGCACCAATGATTCCTGTTTCTCACATTTCAACAAACTGGAAAGATAATTTAATATTACTAGGGCAATTGACAAATAAAACAGAAAAGGCAGAAACAATCATTGCGGATTATGAAAAAAACGTTACAGAGACAAAAGAAGGCATTCAAGATAAGCTGGCTGAGAAAAAAGTTGTTATGCTGAGATTAAGAGGAGGCAGCTTATATATTTATCCTGAAACGGTATATTTTAACCCCGTTCTATATGGAGACCTTGGCCTTGATGTTCCTGAAGAAGTAAAAAAAGCAAAAGCACAGGAAATGATTTCATTAGAGAAATTAGCGGAAATGAATCCAGATTACTTATTTATTCAGTTTGAGGAAACAGAAAACACCGATAGTCCAACAGCATTAGCTGATTTAGAGAATAATTCTATTTGGAAGAGCCTTGATGCTGTTAAAAATAATCAAGTGTATGAAAATGTAGTCGATCCATTGGCAGCTGGGGGAACTGCATGGAGTAAAACAACTTTTCTTAAAGCTTTTGCTGGTTTATTTAAATAAGAGAGCGAACAAGGAAACGGAATTATCCCCACCTCATTTCTCCATCTTGGTGGGGGTCTTTTTTTGAAAGGAGGTTCATTCGATCAGGTGATGTCAAATTTGGATAAAGAGACAGTAAGAGCATATGCGATTATATATAGTGCGCCTTTTTTATGTGTTGCAGTTATTCTTTTATCTATTTCGTTAGGGACAATGAATATTTCATTAAAGGAAGTCTTTGATGCCTTTTTTAATTTTGATGCAGAAAATGTGGAACATACCATTATCCGGACAGCTAGATTTCCTAGAGCAGCAGGAACATTATTAATAGGCGGCCTTTTGGCAATGTCCGGAGCTATGATGCAGGGAATGACAAGGAATTATTTAGCATCGCCGTCCATCATGGGAGTTTCGGATGGTGCAGCATTTATGATAACACTTGCTTTTGTATTTTTTCCAGGATTGAACTCCTTTCAAATGGTTGCTTTTTCTTTTCTCGGATCTGCCTTAGGTGTTTTCTTAGTTTTAGGTTTAGCTTCCGTTGTGAAGAATGGTTTTTCTCCTTTAAGACTTGCTATTATAGGCACCGTTTTTGGATCTTTTTTAAGCAGTTTATCTTCTGCCATTGCCTCCTATTTTCAAGTATCCCAAAATATGAGCTTCTGGTATAATGCCCGCTTGCACCAGCTTAATAATGATCTATTGCTTATTTGCTTTCCTATAGCCATTATTGGAATTGTTTTGGCATTATCGCTTTCCAAATCGATTGCTATTTTATCGTTAGGAAAAGAAATTGCTACATCCCTTGGTCAGAAAACATTCATTATTCAACTTTTAACGATGACAGCAGTTGTAGTGATGACGGGGATCTCTGTTTCGCTGGCGGGAAAAATAGGTTTCGTCGGTTTAATTATTCCCCATATTACAAGAATGATAGTTGGAGTTGACTATCGAAAAATAATTCCATGCTCTGGAATTATAGGGGCCATATTTCTCGTTATATGTGATACTCTCAGTCGCTTCATTAATTACCCTTTTGAATCGCCAATTGGAATCGTAACAGCCTTCTTAGGTGTTCCTTTCTTCTTGTATTTAATAAAGACAAAGGGAGGAGGGAATACTCAACGTGGATAATGAAAGAAAAAGAACCTATGTATCGATCTATGTATTAATTGCTTTATGTCTCATCATCATGATCATTAGTTTATCCAAAGGAGAATATATTCTTTCTTTTCAAGATATAGGAAGGAGTATTTTTCGTTATCATCCTGATGCTAATACGGATCTAGTTATATTTGAGTTCCGTCTGCCTAGAATTATTTTGGCCATTTTTGTTGGCTTCGGATTGGGGATTGCAGGTTCTATCCTGCAGAGTATAACGAAAAATGGTCTTGCGGATCCTGGAATATTAGGAATTAACAGTGGAGCCGGAGCTGCGATTGTTGCCTATATGTTTTTCTTTCAAGGAGTGCTTAATCTTAATAAGGATAGCTTATGGATTGTGTTAAGTATGCCGCTTATTGGCTTAGTTGGAGGATTTATTGCTGCATTTGTAATTTTTTTATTAGCAAAAGATAGAGAAAGACTGAACTCGCAAAAACTCATTTTAACTGGAATAGCCATAAATTCTGGGTTTGGTTCTTTGGCCATGTATATGTCCTTAAAAATGAAAGCACAGGATTTTGAAATGGCAGCAGTATGGCTGACTGGAAGTATTTATAATGCCAATTGGTTATTTATTCTTGCAATGTTACCATGGTTTTTACTAATCATTCCATTTATTATTCGAAAGGCGTACTCGCTTGATTTATTTCAATTGCAAGAAACAGTAATGATTGGTTTAGGAGTAAAAGTGGAAAAAGAAAAATGGCTATTATTATTATGTGCTGTTGGCATGATTGGAGCATGTGTGTCTGTTTCAGGGAGCATAGGTTTTATTGGACTAATGTCTCCACATATGGCAAGACTGTTAGTTGGATTAAAACATCGAAATTCTATGATAGTTTGTGGGTTAATTGGCAGCCTCTTCATGTTAATAGCAGATTTTATCGGCAGAACAATTGTCGCACCTGCAGAAATTTCAGCTGGGATAATTTTAAGTATAATTGGCGCACCTTATTTTGTTTATTTATTAGTAAAAGCTAAAGTGTAGAGGTAGATAAATGGATGGTCACAGAAGTAAGAAAATGAGGGGAACGTTAAGGGAGGTCCAGATACAAACTCGAACTTTGAGTATCTACCTGCCACCTTCTTATAATAAATTATCAAGTAGTTTTCCAGTAATCTACATTCATGATGGAGGAAATCTTTTTCATCCTATCTTACATGAATTAGAAGAATTATTCTCTTTAGATATAGCAGAGGAAGTAATACTTGTAGGAATTGAACCAAAGGAGAGGCTTAATGAGTATACGCCTTGGTATTCACCTAGTCTTAATCCCACTTTGCCTCCATTTAAGGGGGAAGGAAAAGCCTATTTATCCTTTGTTACGCAAACGATTAAACCATATATTGATACAATGTTTCAAACAAAAGCAGATCGACAAAACACAGGAATGATAGGAGCCTCCTTAGGAGGGCTGATTTCTTTATATGCCATGTATGACTTTGCTGACTATTTTTCTAAATTTGGGCTCCTTTCCCCGTCACTATGGTATCCGCACAGCCTTTCCTATGTACAAAAAAATGAGATGCAGAAGGAGAATAGTGTTTTTTTGTATGTTGGTGAGGACGAGGGAAAGAGCAAGGGGAATATTCAAAGGTATATGGTTGAAAATGTTTTGCTGGTAAATGAAGTATTTTTTAAAAAACTGCCAAAGGAACAATATCAATTTATTCTGGGAGAAAATGCGGATCATAAAAGAGAGTACTTTATTCAACAATTTCTCCATGCGATAAAGTGGTTATACACTAAATAAAGCAAGCCCCCCTAAAATTAGGAGGGCTCTAGCCATTATATTAAATTTTCAATTAGCCTTGAAATCCACCTAGTTGCTTTTCAGCCATTTGTACTAAGCGTTTTGTGATTTCTCCACCAACAGATCCGTTAGCGCGAGAAGTTGTTTCTGCACCAAGGTTTACACCAAATTCAGATGCAATTTCGTATTTCATTTGGTCTAGAGCTTGAGATACTCCTGGTACTAAAAGTTGATTTGAAGAATTGTTGTTTGCCATTGTGTTCCAGCTCCTTCTAGTTGTTTTTTTGGTTGGGTTAACTGGAATTGCACCAGTCTGTAAGATATATCTTACTACCACTAGGTATAACCCAATAATCATGGAAAGTGATAGATGCTTATGTTTGCTCTTACCTTGGTTTGCTGCTTGTACTATTATTATGGTTGGATTTCATTATCTTATTCTAGAAAAAATCAAGGAAATTAATTCCTTTTATTCCTGCTGGATAGTTTCTAAATCAATAGAGAAACTAAAGGTAAGAATAAATTTAACGCATAAAAAAGATGATTTTAGGGGCGGAATCAAGAGAGGTGGATTTGAAATGGGCTCCATTTGTCCTATCTGTAATGGCTTGGAAAGTTTAGAAAGAACTTGCTCTAATTGTGGTTATCGCATAGAAGACAAGGGCAGAGTGATGGATTATTATGATGACTATAGTGCCTATATGCCGATTGATCAAATGAAGCTAGAAAACGGCTATCAGGATTTATCATCACATTTATGTCCCCATCTTGTGCTTTGTCCACAATGTGGACAAGAAGAGGTATTGTTTATCCAGGAATAGAGGCTAACCATTAATAAAAGCTTACCATGCATCAGCAAGGTAAGCTTTGAATTTAACTTTTTTTATTAACGAATACGAAGTTCTGTTTCTTTATCAAAGAAGTGACCTTTATTCATATCAAGTGCTAATTTTACAGATTGACCAGCTTGAAGGTCTGCTCTAGAATCTAAGCGAGCAACAAATTCCTTTCCAGAAAGAGTAGAATATACAAGACTTTCTGCACCTGTTAATTCAAACACTTCTACTTTCGCATCAAAACTTGTATTTTCTGAACTATTTAAGAATACCAATTCATCGTGAATATCTTCTGGTCGGATACCAAAAATAACTTCTTTACCGATATAATTTTGTTCACGTAATGTCTTTAATTTTCCTTCTGGAATAATGAAAGCATTATCGCCGAGTACTAATTTATTGTCTACTACTTTTCCTTCAAAGAAGTTCATTGCTGGTGAACCAATGAAGCCGCCAACGAAAACATTTTCAGGTTTTTCATAGACTTCTTTTGGAGCACCAACTTGTTGGATAACTCCGTCCTTCATAACAACAAGTCTTGAAGCCATTGTCATTGCTTCTGTTTGGTCATGCGTTACATAAATAGTAGTAGTTTGCAGTCTTTGGTGAAGCTTTGAAATTTCAGCACGCATTTGCACACGTAATTTAGCATCTAAGTTTGATAATGGCTCATCCATTAAGAATACTTTTGCATCACGAACAATAGCACGGCCTAGTGCGACCCTTTGACGTTGTCCACCGGATAATGCTTTTGGTTTTCTTTTTAAATATTCTTCTAATCCTAAAATTCTTGCAGCGTTATTTACTCTTTCTTCAATTTCCGCTTTAGGGAATTTACGAAGCTTTAAACCAAATGCCATATTATCATAAACTGTCATATGTGGGTATAGAGCGTAGTTTTGGAAAACCATCGCGATATCACGATCTTTTGGTGCAACATCATTCACACGTAACTCATCAATATAGAAATCACCTTTTGAAATATCTTCAAGACCAGCAATCATACGTAGAGTTGTAGACTTACCGCAACCAGAAGGACCAACAAATACGATAAATTCTTTATCCTGAATGTGTAAATTAAAATCTTTAACCGCTTCTACTTTTTCATCATAGATTTTATAAATATTCTTTAACACTAGTTCTGCCATTTTGTTTTCCCCCTACCAATTTGATAATTCTACTTTACCATTTTTGATACCGTTTTCAAATTGGCGAAATGCATGAAAAACGCTTACAGAGTTTTGAGCAAAATGCCTAAGAACTTGTATAGAAATTTCTCCATAAAAAAAGCCAATAATGGCTTTATGAGCTACTTCCCGCTAGTGTAGAATAGGCAGGCAAGATAGGTGGTGATATAGGAATGATAATTCTTTAGGTTCAAACCTGTTTTTTCTGTAAACTTATCAAGTCGGTATTGTAAGGTATTGCGATGGATAAACAATTGTTTTGCTGTATTAGTGCTGTGTCCATTATTTTCAATAAATGTTTTGATGGTAAGCAGTAATTCTTTGTCTTCTTCAAAAATGGAAAACCATTCTTTAAATAAATCAAGTTCGTCTTCCTTCAGTCTGCTGATTAACAGGTTAGGAAGAATCGTTTCTAAGCTAAGAACGGTGGATTTCGGCATAAATGCTAAACCCTTTGAAAATAAGTTTCGTTCTTGTCCAAAAATAACCGGAATAGAACTATTAAGTTTCAGCTCTTTTCCCATGTAAAAGCAAATGGAAAAAAAGAAATCGGATTGCAAAGCTTGTGCAAGAGCGGTGAAATCTTCCTCCTCTAAATATTGTGCATTTTGCTCTATTACAGCCCCTTCATTGGAGCCGTTCCAAATGATAAGACTATTTTCATGAATAAAACCATCAAATGCCGATTCAATTAATTTTCTTTCAATAGAAGCCGTATCACCTTTAATATGAAACTGGATAAAACGTACTGTCTCCATATTTTTGAAAGAGGGCTGTTCTCCGTTAAAATATAGATATTGATTCCAAGCATATTCTTCCTTTTCTAGAGTTTCATCTGGTTGGAAAAAATCATAGCAAGCTTTCAATAATTCTAGCTGAGAGCCATCAATCTCCTGTTTTTGAATCCCAATCCAATCATCTTGAAAATCAACCTTGAACCAATAGTGATCGGAAAGCTGTGATGGTGAGGGGGGGGCTGCTTGCTCCAAACTATGTTTATAATAGGCTAATAATTTATGCTTCAATAGATGGATCCCTCCGAAATTTTTTCATAATTTTATTCTATACCGTTTTATAGAAAAGGGGCAAGTGATGATGATGGTTTATGGTGAGGAAGTTTGGCTGAAAAGAGTGGTGTTTTGACTGATAAAAGGGGAGTTTGGCTGAAAAGTCCGGTGTTTTGGTTGATAAAATAAAAGTTTGGCTGAAAAGTCCGGTGTTTTGGCTGATAAACCAAAAGTTTGGCTGAAAAGCCCACAGATTTGGGTGATAAAACAAAAATCTGGCTGGAAAATCCGTCACATTAGCTGACAAAATCTTAAAATCAATCGAATGAAAGCAAAAAAGCATCCCCTTTGCCAATAATAAGCGAAAGGAGGGGATGCCTAAACAGTTTATTCGATTAGATGAGGGGGTTCTTCTTCCGGTAGTTCTCTTGCTTCCTCCATATTTGTGTTATTTTCTCTATTTATTACTGCTCCACCTGCTAACCCTTCATTTATGATTCGATCAATATCTAAATAAGCTTTTTCTTTTCCCTCATATGCGAGATCTTTTTTAGCTTTTTTCATGATAATCCCTCCTAAGTTTTAGGATGGGTCATCTCCTGCGATTTATTCTGAAAGGGGAAATTAGTTAATGAATAAAAAAGCTTTATTAGCTGCTGGCATCGTTTTTCTTCAATTTCTTTTTCGTCAAATAACATTGGTTTGGCATTAATCTCGAAAAGATAATACCGGCCATTCTTATCAACACAGGCGTCGATGGAAAATTCTCCGGTAAAACCATATTTTTGAGTTAACAAGATTCCACAATGATCAACTATTTTTTGGAAAAATAAGTCATGCTCTTTTTGTTGTACTTCCTGATAGGAAAGTAATTTTCCGCCGGAAGGTATATGGGTTGTAACATTCTGCTGGGTTGATTGTCTCACCCCCACCCCAGTAAGGACATAGTGATTTTCTTCAAAGGTAACTAATAGGCGAAAATCATAGCGATTTCCATTGTATAAAGCTCCGTCAATTTCTTCTTGGAGCAAGTACTGTCTTTGGAGCCAATCTTGCTGATACTGTTCCCAGACTTGATTTAAAGTAGAGTAGTATTTGGTCTCCTCGGTTGTACTGACATGGATAGAATCGTTTTGTTTTAATCTGATACGGTAAATATTTTTCCCCTTAAAGCCTTCTACTGGTTTTAAATAAATATTTTTATACGTAAGCAGAAAATCAGCAAAGTCTTCTTTCTGCTTTAAAAGAATGGTTTTAGGCAAATGCTCTTTTAATAAGGGAGAATCACGAAATAATTGATGAAGCTCCCATTTATTAATAAATGAAGCGTTAAAAAAGGGGATTTCTTGTTCTTTCAATAAAGATACGGCTGTCTGAAAGGGTTCCTGCTTCTCTGTTTTTCGAAAAGGAACACGATTATAGACGATGTTTGGTAACGGAGTAATCGCTTTTATCCAACTGTTTCTGCTGGAACAAAATATATATCCCGTTAGTTTTTCTGTCTGTAAGTTTTCAGGAGGAAAGATAACGATAATTCCTCCTGCATGGTGTTGAAGTTTTTCCTGTAGCTGTTTAAAGAGCTCTCCATTTCCAATTAATTTATTATGCTTATTTCTTGCAATCATAATTCCGATTAATGGACCAACCTTATTTTCGTGTGGGACAATTGGGAAAGCTGCATGGTTGGCAGCTGGCTTTGAAGTAGCTAAGCGCATGTTAGATGTCCCAAAAAAGTAAGTGTCCCGCGAGGCTGTGTACCAACATTCTTTTTCGGAATCATAAAAAATATTCATTGGTAGATATCCTCAAGACTTTTAATACTTTGATCCATTAGGAAGACTGCGTATTCGAGTGATTTTCTGCGTGTTTCTAAATCGAATTTTCTAAGAGAAGGATGCTTAAAAATACTTCTTCCCGGCTTTGCATTGGCTTCGAATAACCATACGCGTCCTTTTCGGTCCAATCCTAAATCAAAGCCGATTTCTCCGATATATCCTTCCATTTGTTTTTCCAGGGCCTTACTTATTTGCAAGGAAGCCTTAGATAGTTTATTGCTTATTTCTTCGCAATTAAGATCTGTATTGGTTAATTCCTCGATTGCTTTAACCGTACCATCATTATTAAGATGAGTGGTAACACTGCCGGTGCCTGCAATTTTTGCGGCCATTGCCGTCATTTCCCATTTGCCATCTTTATTTTTATTGGTATGCACACGGAAATCAACTGATTTTTTTTCTGAACGAATTAAGTGAATACCTTGTTGAACGATATAATGAGATAAATTCTGATTTTCAAATAAGTGATTCATTAATCCTTCTAAATGATCAAATTTCATCAAGCGATTGCCCTGCTCCTCATCTTTAAAGCGAGTATAATAGCAGCCATCCTTTTTATCAAATAGTATTTGGTAGATTCCCTTACCAAGGCTTCCATTTTTAGGCTTGATATAAACATTGCCAAAGTTGCTCAGCATTCTTTCAATGACAGAAAAATTAGTGAGTGCATGGGTTTCAGGCAAATAATCGGAAATACTGTCATCCTGCAGAAGCCGTTCATAAATATCGAGCTTGTTAAAGAAGCCAGGATTATACCAGGATATAGAATATTCTTTCTGTAATCGGGTTTTAACGGTCTGGATTCGGTGGAGATTTTCAATTCGGCGATTTGGGATACGGTCATAAACGACATTAGGAAAAGGAACCTCTACTGATTTCCAGCCATCTTCGTAAAATAGTCCATGAATCGTTCCTGTTTCCCAATTAATATGCTGCTCTCCAAATAGGAAAGCAATGACTCCAACTGTTTTTTGGACAGAAAGAAGTTTAGAAAATAGAATCGAACGATCTCCGATTGGGCGAACTTTAATTGTTGAAAAGCCTGAAGTGAATATGCCTACGAGTGGTCCAATATAGATGGTTTCGTCATCTGAAAATAAGTGCACATTTGAACTGCTGGAAGGCAGTAGTAAATCTTTAAAAAGATCGGAACTAATGCCTATCATATTTTTTGATTTTTTATGTTTTTTTATAGTGGCTTCTTTGCTGACGGCTCCAAATGCAATCATTTTCAAATTTTTATTTGTTTCAAAGTCCGTTGGTAAGTAGACAGTATGTTCGCTGTTAGAGATTATTTCGATAGGATATAGTTTCTTCATCTCGATTCCTCCTTTTTTCATCAGCAAGTTTAGCAGCATAAAGGATTGGGGCTTTATAGAGCTTTTCACATAGATGTGGATATGCTGTCATGATTACCTTTCTCCCTGGTTTTGAATTTACATCAAGCATCCATAACGACCCATTTGGTGAAATGCCAATATCTACGCCAATCTCAAATAATGCAGAGAAGGAATTTTCTAAAATAGAAGGAAGGAGAGTAAGAATTTCCTCCATCTCTTGTTTAAGAAAGCCTTTTAATGGAAAGTGAGCAGTTTGAAACCAATCTTCAAATGGGAAAATCGACGCACCAGCACTTAAATTAGAAATAATTCTTCCTTTTTCGCCAATGCGGACTCCTTTTTCGATAATGTTCCATTCTTCGTTTGGATTTTTTTGCAGAAAAGCACGAATATCAAATGGCTGGTCTTCTTTGTTAGCAAGGGGAAGATGTGCTTGCATGATATAAGCGTTTCTATTTAAAAGCTGGTCAAGCCATTTATTAAAAGTCACCCGATCCGAAAATATTTTTTCTATTGTTTTTTCTTTTTTATCTGTTCTAACTAAGATTTCATTATTTTGCTTTCTAATAAAATAAAGTCCATTTCCTTGAGAACCATTTATTGGTTTAATAATGACGGGATTTAAGTGTTGAAAATTTATTTGTTTGGCTGATTGTAAGAGAAAAGTTTCAGGAATATATGCAGAAAGTTCTGACTCGCATAATATTTGGTATAGTTTCCATTTGTTTGGCAATCCATTGCCGAGAAAGGTAATTGTTGGCTGTTTTTTCAGCCACTGAATAATATTTTTGCATTGAATGGAATGTGAATCATCATGATAAAAGCAGCGATCATATAGAATAGAAGGAACTGGAAATTCTGCTTCTATCCAACTATCTGAATCTGGTATATATTGTTTTCCTTTTACGGTATGTGTAAAGGGATGATAAGTAGAAGGGACAAAATGATAAATAGTAAATCCGAAATCCCTTCCATATTTTGCGATTTGGTGAATGTAATGATTTTCATGGTCGAGGGATAATGACATGATCCCGAAATTATTCATCGTCTGATAGCTCCTTTAAACAAGGGGAAAAGGAAAGTGTAATAAAATATTCAAGTAAAGCTTTTGTGGATGGCCTTGTTTTTTCAATATGTTCCTCTAATTTCTTAGAAGGTTTAGAGTTTACCTCAATGATCCATAAGTGTCCTTGTTTATCCATACCGATGTCAATTCCAAGTTCACCTAAGTATCCATCTGTATTTTTATTGAGGAGATTGGCAATTTTGATTGCTAATATTTTTAATTCCTCTAATTTTTGTTCTGCATTTTCTGTATGCAGCAATTCATTTAACACAGCTTTTGCAGGCTTCATCTCTGCGCCTTGGGCAAGATTGGCAACAATTGCATTCTTTTGGGCAATCCTAGCAACGGTAGATGTTATCGTCCAGTTCCCTTGGTAGTTTTTGTGGCAAAGAATACGAAAGTCAAGGGCGCGCCCTTGCCATTTTTGAAAGTCTATTCCTTGCTGGCAAATATAGGATCTTCTCTTACTATAGCGTTCTAGCCATTTCCAGAGTTTTTTTTCTTCCGTGAAAAGCTGGCTTTTTCCTTTCTTTTTTCCAGAAGAAATGGTAGCAATAGAATTATTGTTAATGGACTCAATATGAATGATATTTCTGCCTTGGCTTCCATGAACAGGTTTCACATAGAGAACTGGAAAATGCTTTAGCATAAAGTGTAAGTTTTCAGCAGTTAAAGGCTCCGTTACCGGTAAATGGAGAGCAGCTGCTGCATCTTTAACGAGAAGTTGATATGTTTCATCCTTTGAAAAAAATTTACTATTAAAAATAGGAATTTCTTTGTCTTCTAATATTTTTTTGAGCTTCAAAAAAGAAGTACTTGCCTCTGCCTTTCGCGAATGAAGGCGATTATAAACAACATTCGGATAAGGGAATGGTTGTTTAGACCAGGTGTTATTAGCAAAAAAATAACCGTGAACGAAATCATCTTGAACATGCTGTAATCCGAACAGATAAAAGAATCCGCCTATTTGCGTTAATTCTTCCGTCAATTCCTTGCATAGATGTTGAATAGCAGGAAAAGAAATATCCTCTTTATCGTCGTTCACTTCTGTTAATATACCAATAACAGGGCCTAAATGGATTATTTGATTCTTGTGATAATAGGGCAGAAGATAGGTGTTGATTTCTTTAGGAATGGGCAAGTTTTTTTCTAAATCTGTACTAAAAACAATATCTTGTTTTTCAAGAGAATGTGTTTGTACATTTACTGGAATAAGCATTTTAGCTATACATACATAAACGGCATCATGGAGATCCACTTGTAAAAATTTTAATAAAGAGGGACTGATTGCAATAGATAATCCTTTTAATGTTTTTTGAAAATCATCTTTTTTTGTTAGTTGCAAAAATTTCAGAGTCATCCAGATTCCCCATTTGTTTTCAAGTTATGAAGAGGCAATACGGATATTCGCCTATTTTGGTGCTGATATATCTTATGAAAGATGAGCAGAGTTGTGAAAGACATAGGAAAAAGATTTATCGATTAGATGGGAAGAACAGCTTATATAAGTTTTTAGAAGCTTTCTTGAATTTCTGAAATAGAGGTATTTCTGGTATTATGATGCATAGTTTGTTATAGTGGAGTCAATTGTTAATGAAAAGGAGTTGTTTAAATGGCAGTAAATTTACATGATCCTGCTAATGCTTTAGAGAAAGCGATTCGTCAAAGTGATGAATATACAGAATTGAAAAAGATGTATGATACGGTAAATGGAGATCCTTCTGCGAAAGCAATGTTTGATAATTTCCGTAATATTCAATTACAGCTTCAGCAAAAGCAAATGTCTGGTCAGGAAATTACACAAGAAGAAGTAGAACAAGCCCAAAAAACAGTAGCACTTGTTCAACAACACGAAAGTATTTCGAAACTGATGGAAGCAGAACAACGTATGAGCGTATTAATTGGTGAATTGAACCAAATCATCATGAAACCATTAGAAGAGCTTTATGGTCCTGCTCAACAACAATAATACTGGCAAAACTCCTCTACTTTTAGTAGGGGTTTTTTTGTAGCGGGATGACGTTTCTTTTTGCTATTTTTATAAAACAAGAGGACGGCATGGCGCCGTCCTCCATTTAGCCAAATTTATTTAATTATTACTTAGAATCTGCTGCCGCCAAGTTGTTGCTCAGCCATTTGTACTAATCTTTTAGTGATTTCGCCACCAACAGAACCGTTAGCGCGTGAAGTAGTTTCAGCTCCAAGGTTTACTCCAAACTCTGATGCAATTTCATATTTCATTTGATCCAATGCTTGAGATACTCCAGGAACTAATAATTGATTTGAATTGTTATTTGCCATGATGAATGTTTCCTCCTTGAGTAATTTAATTTGTGTTACGTTTATTATTTTAAAAAAAATGACCTATTTTATTCAAAAAAGTAAAAAGAAATTTTTTCCATAGAGATGGATACCAGAATGGATTAGATTTTACTATCTAACAACCAACCCTTACATTGCAAAATCTTACTAGAATAAATCCATACATCTTTTGTTTAATCTTCCCTCAAAAGTTCTATTATGCTTGTTTTCTACATAAATGATATATAAAGACAATACATCGAAGAAATGGGGGAAATTTATGATATATCGCTTACTAGCTTTAAATATCGATGGTACTCTCCTTCAATCAAATGGGCGCTTAACGAAAGCGACGAAAGAGGCGATTGAATATGTACAGCAAAAGGGAATTTATGTAACGCTTGTAACCGCAAGGAGCTTGCCCTCTGCGAAAAAGGTGGCAAAAGCGTTGAAATTAAATAGTTACATCGTGGCACACGAAGGAGCATTAGTGGCCAATCATGAAGATGATACTATTTTTGTTAAACGAATCGCAGAAGACCTTACATCAGATATTGTCCGATTCTTAGAAGGATTCATATGCCAAATTCGTTTAGTGCATGAAAAATTCTCACTAGCTAACAAATCAAAACTCCATCATAACATGCTTGCAAAAACGGTCTTGTCGTCTGGAGATCCAGTCTTTTATTCCCACCAATTTGTCGATGTTTTAAGTGATGTTTTATTAGAAGAACCAGTAAGTCCGCCCAAAATGGAAGTTTATTTTGAAGAGAAAAAAGACTGCCAGGATGCAAAAGAAGTGCTTGAAAAGATGTTTGACAATATCCATATTGTTCAACATAATGAGCTGCGTCTAGATATTTTACCAGCTGGTGTATCGAAACGAAGCGGGTTGTTACTTTTAGGGGAGAAGCTTGGAATAAAGAGCAGCGAAATGGTTGCCATAGGAGACGGCTTAGACGATTTAGAGGTAATTGAAGCAGTAGGTCTTGGTGTGGCAATGGGAAATGCTCCAAATCAGTTGAAAATTGCGGCTGACTGGGTAACGAGATCTAATGATCAAGAAGGGGTTGCTTATATGGTCAAGGAACATTTCCGTAAACAGCATCCCATTGATTTTTTGCGCAAGATGAATATTATAAAATAGCTATTATTTATATTTTTATAGAGGAGAAGTCATACGGAGACTTCTCCTGTTCCCTTTTTTTGAATAGCTAACAGAAAGTCTTTTGACCTTTCTAGTTATTTTTTTTACACTACAGTATAATTGGTTAAATAAAGCATGATAATATTTCAGAATAAAAGGTGAGTTGAAAAATAACGATGAAACAAATATATATAAAAGGGTTAACAGATGAACGTTATATTAGGCCGTTAGAGCACATAGGCAATTTGTTTTTTGAAGATACAAAGGTGCTTTATAGGGAACCAGAAGAAAAGGCAGACCTTCATGTTGAGTTCGAAACAGAAATTATTGGACATGAATTTATCGTAAAAGGCAAGCTCAAGGAATTAAAAGAAGAAACTATATGTAACGGCCATGCAGATCTTAGTCAATTAACGGATAAAGAAATATTTAAGCAAATGAAAAAAGCCATTTCCAAAAGTTATTTATTAATGCTGCAAGAGTATACAGGTATGGTGCAGAAATGGGGGATTTTAACGGGCATTCGCCCAACAAAACTTCTTCATCGTCATATGCAAAAGCAAACACCGATAGAAGAGGCGCATCAATCTCTTCGTGAGGAATATTTAATGTCCGATGAAAAAATCGAGCTCATGCAGAAAATCATTGATCGCCAACTAGCAGTGATTCCTGATTTATATGATTTGAAAAAAGAAGTAAGCATCTATATTGGAATTCCGTTTTGTCCGACAAAATGTGCTTACTGTACGTTCCCAGCGTATGCCATTAATGGACGACAAGGCTCTGTTTCCTCCTTTTTAGGCGGTCTTCATTATGAAATGGAAAAGATAGGGGACTGGCTGAAAGAAAAAAATATTAATATAACAACCGTCTATTATGGTGGAGGGACACCAACAAGTATTTCAGCCGAAGAAATGGACATGCTTTATGAGCGTATGCATGATTCTTTTCCAAATGTAGAAAACATTCGTGAAATCACGGTTGAAGCAGGCAGACCGGATACGATTACGCCAGATAAACTGGAAGTGTTAAAAAAATACAATATCGATCGAATTAGTATTAATCCCCAATCGTATACACAACAAACCTTAAAAGCGATTGGCAGGCATCATACAGTAGAAGAAACAATTGATAAATATCATTTAGCACGTAAGCATGGCATGAATAATATTAATATGGATTTAATTATTGGACTTCCAGGTGAAGGTGTGGAGGAATTTCAATATTCTCTTGATAAAACAGAAGAGTTAATGCCTGAATCACTGACTGTTCATACCCTGTCATTTAAACGTGCGTCTGAAATGACGCGTAATAAATCCAGATACAAGGTAGCAGATAGAGAGGAAATTCAGGAAATGATGAAGATGGCGGAAGAATGGACAGAGAAACATGATTATGTTCCTTACTATTTATACCGTCAGAAAAATATTCTAGGAAATTTAGAGAATGTCGGCTATTCGAAGAAAAACCAGGAAAGTATCTATAATATTATGATGATGGAAGAACTGCAGACGGTTATTGGTGTAGGCTGTGGAGCGTCCAGCAAGTTTATTCATCCTGTTACGGGGAAGATTACCCAATTCTCTAATCCCAAGCATCCTAAAACATATAATGAAAGTTTCGTGGAATATACAGATAAAAAAATTGCTTTGTTAAATGAACATTTTTCATTAGAAGCATCTAAATAAGGATCATTAAAAATCTATTAGAACTATTTCCGTTCTGGTAGATTTTTTTTGTTTCTGTGAATTATTTTCGTATGGAAAAGAAAGACTGGTGTCAAACTAATAAAGGTATTTCACTAAATTGCCATTTTTCGATCGAGAAAAATAGTTGCTTTTTGCAGTAAAAACGAATAACATAGATAATGTTGTTTTTAAATGTTCGTTTTTTGGAGGTTCTTTCATGTTTAAGTTAAAGGAAAATAATACAACTGTGAAAACAGAGTTAATGGCAGGATTCACAACTTTCTTAACAATGGTTTACATAGTAGTAGTCAATCCAGGAATTTTAAAAGAAGCAGGAATTCCATTTGACCAAGTATTCCTAGCAACCATCATAGCAGCTACTATCGGGACATTGTGGATGGCTTTATTTGCAAACTATCCTATTGCTATTGCACCGGGTATGGGGTTAAACGCATACTTTGCTTTTTCGGTTGTTGGAAATAATAACGTCGATTATACGGTAGCACTGTCTGCAGTATTTGTTGCCGGTATTATTTTTGTTATCTTGTCATTAACATCATTTAGAGAAAAGTTAATTCAAGCTATTCCAGATAATTTGAAACATGGAATAACAGCTGGTATTGGTTTATTTATAGCATTTATCGGGTTGAGACAAACGGGAATTATTGTTGCCAATCCAGAAAATCTAGTTGGACTAGGAGATCTTCAGTCTCCCACTGTTATAATCGCCCTTATTGGTTTAGCTATTACGATTGTTCTGTTTAGTCTGAATATGAAAGGTGCGTTATTTATTGGGATGATTGTAACAAGCATTATCGCTTACTTTACTGGTTACTTATCCTTTGAAAATGGAATTATGGCAAGCCCGCATTTACCAGAAGGCCTTATCATTAGCAATCCAATTTCAGCATTTGGCGATGTTATTCAACATGGATTGTACGCTGTCGTTTTCTCCTTTTTATTGGTAACGATTTTTGATACCACTGGTACGATGATTGGGGTGGCTGAGCAAGCTGGATTAATAAAAAATAATAAGCTTCCAAAAGCAAGGCAGGCACTTCTTGCTGATTCACTTGGAACATCTGTTGGCGCAATGTTTGGGACAAGCCCAACCACTGCTTTTATTGAATCGACATCAGGTGTTGCAGCAGGCGGCCGTACTGGTTTAACTGGTGTTACAATTGCGGTTTTATTTATTATTTCTGCCTTTTTTGCTCCTTTAGTGAGCAGCATTTCTGGTTTATCTGCTATTACAGCTCCAGCCCTAATAATTGTAGGAAGCTTGATGATGGGGGCAATAAGTGATGTGAAATGGTCAGAGTTTGATGAAGCATTCCCAGCCTTTATAGTCATCCTAAGCATGCCGCTTACATCAAGCATCGCAACAGGAATTGCTCTTGGATTTATCTCTTATCCATTATTAAAGCTAGTAAAAGGAAAGGGAAAGACGGTTCATCCACTCGTTTACGTATTTGCCGTATTATTCCTTTATCAATTAGTGTTTTTACCACATTAAAGAAAAAAGCTGCTGCTAGAGACTCAATGGAGTAAACAGCAGCTTTTTTTATGAAAATCAACATAACTCCGTTCTATTCCACTAAATGTTTAAGCATTTTGTATTTCCTACAAATAATAGCCAATATTCATTGAAACCTTTTACTGTTCTATTCGTATAAAAGAGTGAGGAGGGGATTTTGTGTCATTAGAGCTAAGAAACGTGACAAAAAAATTTGGTTCGTTCACAGCAGTAGATGATTTATCTATTTCGATTCCTGAAAATGAAATGTTCGGCTTTCTTGGAGGAAATGGAGCAGGAAAGACGACAACTTTTCGCATGATTTTAGGAATATTAGAAAGTACAGCAGGACAAATAACTTGGGATGGTAAGCCGATTAATTACTCAACAAGTCCATATATTGGATATCTGCCGGAAGAGCGAGGTCTATATCCAAAACTAAAAGTACGAGATCAGCTTATCTATCTAGCGAGACTTAGAGGCATGGAAAAAAAAGCAGCATTAAGTGAGCTAGAATATTGGCTAAACCGCTTTAAGGTTCCTGAATACATGGATAAAAAAGTTGAGGAGCTCTCCAAAGGAAACCAACAAAAAATTCAATTTATTAGTGCTGTTTTACATAAGCCTAAACTACTAATTTTAGATGAGCCATTCAGTGGGTTAGACCCAGTAAATGTGGAGCAGTTAAAAAGTGCTGTAGTAGATTTGAAAAATAAAGGAACAAGTATTGTTTTCTCTAGTCACCGGATGGAGCATGTCGAGGAATTATGCCAGCATCTATGTATCATGCATAAAGGAAAGCCTGTTGTTCATGGCTCGCTTAAGGATATTAAGAGGAGCTTTGGGAAGAAGAATGTAACCATACATGCTGATTTTGATTTGACACATTTAATTCGCTATCCAGGCGTATTAAAATTAAAAGAAACAGCAGAAGGTGTTTCTCTGCAAATTGAAGGAGAAGAAGTTGCGGAGCGAATCTTAAATGATATAGTTGGAAAAGGCTTTATTCGCAAATTTGCATTAGAAGAGCCTTCTTTAAATGATATTTTTATCGAAAAGGTAGGTGCTTCTCTTGAATAGTTTTTGGGTTATCTTATTTCATACCTTTTTAAGTAAGTTCAAAACGAAATCATTTCTAATTACAACGGCTATTACTTTAATATTTGTGGTTGCACTAACAAATATTACTACCATTATCGATACTTTTTCTAGTGATGAAGGAAAGACGGAAGTAGCCGTAATTGATCAAAGCAATTCTTTATTACCAGCAATTCAAGAGGCGACAGAGACGTTAAATGAAGATTTAAAATTAGTTGCTTATAAGGACAGTGAAGAAGCAGCTAAACAAGAAGTAGAAGAAGGAAAGTATAGTGGCTTACTGATAGTGGATATGGATGAAAGTAAATTACCTATAGCGACTTATTATACAATGGATATTGCAGAAACAACTATTTCTGATAATATTACCAACAGTATTCAAATGGTTAAAAGTCAATTAGCAGCGAATCAACTCAATTTAACGAATGAGCAGCTTACGAAATTGAATGAACCCGTTGCTTTTGAAAAAATTGCTCTTGAGAAAGATGCAAAGACAGAAGAAGAATTAAACCAGACTAGAGGGTTAGTCTATGTTCTCTTATTTTTAATATATTTTGCCGTTATCCTATATGCCAATATGATAGCGACAGAAGTGGCGACTGAAAAATCATCCCGAGTAATGGAAATCTTAATTTCAAGTGTATCTCCAATTAAGCATATGTTTGCCAAAATTCTTGGAATCGGATTATTAAGCTTAACACAGCTGGCGATATTGATGCTTGTAGGTTATTTTTCATTAACTCGCAATGAAAGCCTAGGTTCGGTGGAAGGATTCCTCGGATTTAGCGAGGTGCCAGTAAGCACCATTATTTATGCAGCTATCTTCTTTATTTTAGGTTATTTCCTATATGCCACTCTGGCTGCATTGCTAGGTTCGCTTGTAAGTAGAATTGAAGATGTGCAGCAAATGATAACGCCAATGACATTATTAATTGTGGCCGGATTTATGATTGCGATGTTCGGATTAAGCGCACCTGATACCACTTTTGTAACAATTACTTCTTATATCCCATTCTTTACACCTATGCTTATGTTTATGAGAGTAGGAATGCTGAATTTGCCAGTTTGGGAACCTATTTTAGGAATTGTTGTTTTAGTGGCAACCATTATGATTCTTGCTATTTTTGGTGCAAGAGTATATAAAGGCGGAGTTCTTATGTACGGAAAATCTAACTCTTATAAAGATATTAAAAAAGCCCTGCAGCTAACGAAAAAAGAATAATTCGGAAAATGCCTCATAATAAGTGGGGCATTTTTTATTATCCAAAAACAAGCAGCAAATAAGGATAAGAACGTGCATTCGTATTTTTAGCATGGTAGAATAGAAGCAAATAGTTTTAGGACGTGAGAGTATGGGAATATCCTTTATACATTGTGCAGATTTACATTTAGACAGCCCCATGGTTGGATTGAAGAATTTGCCTACAACAATACATAACAAACTAAAAGAAAGTACGTTTACTGCATTTAAAAAGGTTATTGATGCAGCCATCAGCAAAAAAGTAGACTTTATAATTATTGCCGGAGATATATATGATGGGGAAGATAGAAGTATAAAAGCGCAAATTCGCTTTCGAAATGAAATGCTTCGCTTAGAGGAAGAGCAAATAGAAGTGTATCTGATACATGGAAATCATGATCACTTAAATGGAAGCTGGGTACAAATAGAATTGCCTCCTAATGTTCATGTTTTTCCATCAATGGTAACAGTAAAAAAATATGTGAAAAATAATTTATCGGCGAATCTCTATGGGTTTAGTTACGAAACAAGACATATTAAAGAGCGAAGAATTGATGAATACGAACGAAGCGATGATGCGCATTTTCATATAGGAATTTTGCATGGCAATTTAGAGGGATCGACTGAACACAGTGCCTATGCTCCTTTTCAAGTGAGTGATTTGCTTGCTAAAAAAATGGATTATTGGGCATTGGGACATATCCATAAACGGGAATTGTTAGAGTCTGTTCCCCCGATTGTCTATCCAGGAAACACACAAGGAAGACATAAAAAGGAAACAGAAGTAAAGGGATGCTACTATGTGGAACTAAGCGATGGGGATGCCAGCTTAGAATTTATCCCAACATCGGAAGTGATTTGGAAGAATGTGAAAATAGATGCCAGCTCTGTCCATACCTTTGATGATTTATACAAGCTCTGTCGGAAAGAAATGGATGCAATAGGAGATAGGAAATATTCTTACATTATTTCACTAGAGATAGAGCAACTGCGCTTACAAGACTCTTTTCTAGCTTCTGATTTATTGGAGATCCTTCAGCAAGAGGAGATAGAGGCAGACTTCTTTGTCTGGATTAACTCGATAAAAGTACAGGAAAATATAGAATGGTTAAAAGAGAATTTGTTAAGGGAATCGGCATTTTATGAAGAATTATTTGCTGTAACAAAGGATTTCGAACTAGTGAATGAAGCAGTTGCACCTTTATTTCAGCATTCAAAGGCCCATCGCTTTTTAGAAGAGCTTACAGCTGAAGAAAAACAAGAATTAGCAGAAGAGGCAGAAGATTTACTGCTGACAATGCTTGTGAAGAGGGGAGGCAGCTAATGTGGAATTAAAGAAAATAACGATTTACGGATATGGAAAGCTAGAAAATATAACGTTTTCCATTAACTCCCCCATCCATGTGTTTTATGGAGAAAATGAGGCAGGAAAATCGACCATTATGAGTTTTATTCATAGCATCTTATTCGGCTTCCCAACAAAACAGCAAACAGAATTACGCTATGAGCCAAAGCTGCAGCATAAATATGGCGGGAAATTAGACATCTATTTTCCAGAATTCGGACTAACAACAATCGAACGTGTAAAAGGAAAAGCTACAGGGGACGTGACAGTTACTTTAGAGGATGGGAGAAGAGGACAAGAGGAGCTTTTAGATGAACTATTAGCAGGAATCGATAAAGCTCTCTATCAATCAATCTTCTCTTTTAATTTACACGGATTGCAAAATGTCCAGCAATTAAGAGGAGAAGAGCTGGGACGATTTTTGTTTTCCACTGGTGCTGTTGGCTCTGACCGCTTATTGAAAGTAGAAAATGAGCTTCAGAAAGAACTAGATATACGCTATAAGCCTAGCGGGAAGAAGCCTGTCCTTAATGAAAAACTGCAAGTTTTACGAGATAAGCATAGCCAATTAAAAAGTGCAGAGAAGGATAATAATCAATATGAACAATTACTTGCAAAGAAAAGAAAGATAGAACAAGAAAGACAGCTGACAGAAGCAGATTTAAAAAAAGAAGAGCATGAAAAATGGTTATTGGAAGAATGGATAAAAATTAGGGGAATGGTCCGCGAGCAGGAATTGTTAGAGCAAAAATTAGCTGCTTACAAGGACTTCAAGTTTCCTCAAAATGGATTAATTAGATGGGAAGCATTGAAGGAGAAATTGCTTTCTGTAGAAGCTGAAATCCGGCATATAGAAGCACGGATGGAAGAAATGGACCAAGAAATAGCAAGCATTCCTATACAGGAAGAACTTCTTATCGCTGAAAATAATATTTTACTTGCCGTAGAAAAGTTCCCCGTGTATGAACAATTACAAAATCGGCAGACGCAAGTGGAAAATCAAGTTAATAAGATAGAAGAAGATATTGATAGTTTAAAGAGTAAGTTGCATCTACCGATTGAAGAAGAAATATTATTGAGGGAAAGTAATACAAGCATCTTTATAAAAGAGCAATGTGCACAAGCAGCCTCTAAGCAACGGAGATTAAAAGAGCAGAAAGAAGAGCTTGACGAGCGGCTGAAGGATGAGCAAACAGCTTTAGAATCTTTAGAAGAGGCAGTAAAGGAGAATAAGCAGAAGCTCATGCCAAAAGAAGAAAGAGCTAGATTAGAAGAACGTATAAAAACAGAAAATCAATATAGCTGGAACAAGGAAAAGGCAGAGTTACTTTCTAGAGAAATAAATCAATTGGAAGATCAGAGGAAGTTAGAAGAGAAACGCTTGAAGCATAATACAATGATAACTAGTGTTTTAACGCTGTTTCTTCTACTGGCTGGAGCGGGAGCTTTGTTTTTTGAGCAATGGTTCATAACCGTTATTTGCATCGTTGTATGTGTTGTTTATGTGTTATTTTTCCTGTCTGGAAGAAAATTGGCTAAAAACGAAATCAGCAAAAAAGAGAAGAGATTAGTGCTTATTAAGGAAGAACGGGCTCAGTTGGTCGAAAGCTTTGAAAAAGGACAAGGCATTTCTCGTTATGAAGCTCAGAGGCTTGAAGAGGATACAACGAGAAGAGAGAAATTCACACAGCTCCAATTTAAATTAGAGCAGCAAAATGAAAGTTATGAGAGAGTATTAGAGGGATTTGAAAAGTGGGAAGGGGATTTTCTTTCCCATCAGAAGTTGTTAAGACAATTGGCCGATGAACTTAAAATTCCATATGAACTTGCGACACAACAAATATATGATGCCTTTTTATTAATTGAAGAATGGAAAGGAAAGGATAGAGAAAGAAACTCTTATCATCAAGAACTGGATGAGATTCATCGAGAGCGTGAGGAAATTATTAGCAAGATCAGCAATTTCTTCATACAGTTTTTGGAAGATGAGAAAGATACCATTGCTAATATGTGCTACCGTTTAAAAACGGCACTAAAGGAAGAAAAAAAGAAAACGGATCGAAAAGAAGCATTACGGACAAAGCAAACAGACCTATCAGAGAATCTGGATAAATATCAAACAGAGTATAATCGCTATGCAGAAGAAAAGACTGCTTTATTTTCCCTTGCAGGTGTTGCGGATGAAGAGGCATTTCGTGAAAAAGCCATCTTGGAAACGGAGAGAGCTAAATATAAAGAAAGACTTGCTGCGATTAATGTTCAATTAGAAATGACTAATATATCAAAAGAACATATTTCATTGTATCAACAAATTCTAAATCCCGAGCTGCAATTAGAGGAAAAGAAAACGAAAATGGATAAATTAGCATCTCGCTTACAGGAACTCGTAGAAGAGGCAGCTGCAATTAACTTTACCATTTCTAGAATTGAAGGCGGAGGGACATATACAGATTTATTGCATTCCTTTAAACAAGCTCAGTCGGAGTTCAAGGAAGATGTGAAAGAATGGGCAAAATTTGCTGTAGCCAAACAACTGTTAGCGAAAACCGTTGAACAATATAAACAAAAACAGCTGCCTGCTATGCTGCAACAGGCAGAGGAAAATCTTGCTTTTCTAACGGAAGGGAAATATATTCGGATAGTTCCAAAGGAAGAAGGAGCTGGGTTCTTAGTAGAGAGTCAGCATCATCTTTTTTATGAAGCGAAGGAATTAAGCCAGGGAACGACCGAACAGCTTTACTTATCCATTCGCATTGCTTTGGCGCAAACATTTTATAAAAGCTTTTGTTTTCCGTTTATTATTGATGACAGCTTCGTTAATTTTGATGAAAAACGTACAGAAAAAGTAATTCAATTACTGCAGAAATGTAAAGAAAATCAGCTGATTTTCTTTACTTGTCACCGTCATCTACTAAAATATTTTCCCGATGAAAGCTTGCATGTATTACCAGCAGAGGAAAGAGAAACAAGCTTATAAAGATGGAAGGACTTCGTGCTATACTAAATAAAGAGAAAGATAAAGGAGAGAGTGAGTTGGAGAAAAAAGGAGTACTTCAGTATGAAGTTGGGGAGCAATTTGAATCATATTTATTAATAAAGAATGCAACAAAGGCTATTGCAAGTAACGGAAAACCGTTTATGACGCTTATTTTTCAAGATAAAAGTGGAGAAATTGAAGCAAAGCTTTGGGATGCTACAGAAATGGATGAGCAGAGCTATCGCCCGGAAACGATTGTTAAAGTGAATGGAGATATTCAAAGTTATCGTGGAAAACTGCAATTAAGAATTCGCCAAATTAAGGTGGCAGCAGGAGAAGAGGGCATTCGATTGGCTGATTTCCTTGAAACAGCGCCCTTAACTACAGATGAAATGTTAAGTAAAATTACACATTACATTTTTGAAATGCAGAATCCTAATATACAAAGAATAACAAGACATTTAGTAAAGAAGCATCAAGAAGCGTTTTTGCAATATCCAGCAGCAACGAAAAATCATCATGAATTTGTTTCTGGATTAGCTTATCACGTTGTTAGTATGCTTGATTTGGCGAAGGCGATTGCCTCTCTTTATCCGAGCTTGGATAAAGATTTGCTATATGGAGGGATCATTCTTCATGATCTAGGCAAAGTAATTGAATTATCTGGTCCGATTTCTACTTCTTATACTTTGGAAGGGAATTTGCTTGGACATATTTCTATTATGATTAATGAAATAGGAAAAGCAGCAGATGAATTAGGGATAAGAGGAGAAGAAGTAGTAATACTTCAACACTTAGTATTATCCCATCATGGGAAACCTGAATGGGGAAGCCCGAAAGCGCCGTTAATTAAGGAAGCAGAAATCTTACACTATATTGACAATTTAGACGCCAAAATGAATATGCTAGATCGTGTGTTAGATAGAGTGAAACCAGGTGAATTTACGGAAAGAGTATTTCCGTTAGAAAATCGTTCTTTCTATAAGCCGACTTTCCATAAATAAAACTAAGGAGGAGTTCCCATGGGTTCTCTTCCTTTTTGTGTTGGGAGATTTTAATATAGTTAACTTCCAGCTAGATAAATTATGTTCAAGGGAATAATCTAGTTTTCCTAGCATAGGATGAAATAAAAGATAGAAATTACTAGAAAGGGGAAATTTTCAATGCTAGGAATTCCACTTTGGGTTGTTCTTGTATTAGGAGGAATAGCGATTAGTGCCTTTATGGCGGTTAAAACCGGGAAAGAGGATAGAGCAGCAGAAAATGAAATAATTGAACGAGAAGGAGAGGTATACATGAAAAGGTTAGAAGAAGAGAAAAAACGTAGAGATAGGGAAGAAAGAGTATATGAAAATTAAATGGCACGTAGATATTTTAGAATTATTGAAATAGAGAAGATCGGTGCACCTTTTAGGGAAAGCGGCTGGATATCTCCAAAAAATTCAGATTATGTGTAGAAAGTAGTTGCTTTGATCTTGTAAGACTTGGTCGAAGTTAATAAGGACATCTTATGGAAATTAGAAGATGATAGGTGGGAATAAGGCCTGAAGGGTTACTTATTTAATATCACAAAGGATGACATGTATAAGATTCGTTCCTAACCAGGGGTTCATTTAGGAGGGATTTTGTAGATAGGATCCTTTGTTTTTTTTTGCGGGTAATCTAAACCCTATCTTCTTGCCCTTTCTATCCCTATAAAAAATGGGTATATGTCCTGTTCCGAAATTAGGGCAAATACATATGATAAATTGAGCTTGAAAAAGAGCTCTAAAGAATTCGCTCTTAGCAAATTCAGAAGGTTGTTACGGTTTATAGAGAAAAAAAGACAGTAAGAAGGGTGGACTATTCATAATAATGTTCCTAACAGCAATGTCTTTTATTTAGAACTAGCTTCTTAAGATGTGACCAATAGGGCCTTAGTGTGATTTATATGAGCAAACATTATGGGGCATGTATAAAAGGACTCTTAAGCTATTAAATAAAAGAATAAGAAAAACCGAAACACCATGAAATGAATGAACAAATGGTAGCAACCTTAAAGGAGGTGTTACTATGGGTAACGTTTACGGCGGAGGTTTTGCTTTAATCGTTGTATTGTTTATCTTATTAGTTATCGTTGGCGCTGCATGGCTGTAAGCTATAAGCGTATAAACGGCAATCTTACTAGGGGGTTGCCTAGATGCGCCAAAAAACAACTGGAACGATAAAGAGAGGAGGAATCTTCATGTCTGGTGGAGGAGTTTACGGTGGAGGCTTTGCTTTATTAGTAGTACTATTCATCTTATTAGTAATCATCGGAGCAGCTTGGCTATAAGTTGACCTGAAGGAATATAAAAAGAAGCAGTACGATAGTTGGTTACTTACCAACTACACACTGCTTCTTTTCTACATAGCTCTAATTAATGAAAATAGAGTTTGTTAAAAAAGAATATCTACATAGGAAGAAATCAAAAGAATCGTAATAAGAACATTTATTGTACGAAAAACTTTTGGCTGCTTTTCTTCAGGAATTTCTTTTTGTAAACACAAAGCATTTGTAAGTCTATTAATATTATATAAAATAAAAATAGCTAAAATAATAAAAATGGAGATCATCATTGATTCCCTCCTTATAAGCGGAATTTATTGTATGTTATTTACATTATCAAATAAAAGGATAAAAAGATAGTATTATAAACTTTTTTGATATAAACTTGGAGATTTTGTTCTGGAAAGAACTTAGATGACTCCTTATAATCTATCGATAAGAAAGAATAATCAACATTCCATCTAGTTTTATATCATTATATGAGCGACAAAACAATAATAGACTTCTTTTACGATAATTCACTAACATTATTTATTAATATCTCAAATCCATCCTCATTTTCTTCTACATAACAAGAGCGCGGAGAATGCCATAGATTTTTTATGCGAATAAAGTCAGGAACACAAATCCCTGTATGATAAGCGAAAAGCATTAAAAAATAATGAACATAACTTGTAAAAAGGAAACAAGATAGAAATAATACTCCACTAATGATAACAAATGGAATAATTAAAGCAAAGAGAAACTGCATTTTACCAATTGGTTCTTTAACTTGAATGTGAAGAATTGGTAAAATTTGCAAATGCTTAGTCCAAGTTTTTTTTATTTTATCGCCTAAATGAAGCATAGGTAATAAATGAAGCAGCTTGTGTAATGGATACATAAGTAAAAACATTGCCATAAATAGTAAAAAGTAATCGTCAGAAAGTTTGTTATGTGCAAAATAGCTTATAATTGGTACATATAGAAACAGAAAACAACCAATCATTGTCATAGTAGACAAAATAAATAGGCGCTGAGTTCCATATTTTTTATGGAAGTGGACAGTCTTCCAACAGTTCATGTTAATACCCTCCATAGGGAGAAATTTTTAGTTACTTGTGATGATACGTTCTTGCTTGAATAACTAATAATTGGAAGAATATCTTTTCTTTGCCTTATCTTGCGTTTTAATCAAGCGAACTCACCTTGCTACTTTACGATGAATAGAGTAAAAAATCAATAGTCTCTTTATACAAATTTATGACATTTTTTATATTTAGTAATTCTAAGAAGAAGAAAACCTATTCTCTATGTATTTTTGTTTGAATTTTCCGAAAAAAAGATAAGAAAGCAATCTGCCTTCTTATCTTTTTTACCACCGGTCTAGATTGTCCCAAACCTGGAGTCCTATTCCCCAATTTAATATTATCTCTATTTAGTAAATACTGGTTCTTTTTGCTTTAAATGTCCTTCATCCTCTTCCAAAATATCGTCAAGATTAGTAAAGGATTTCTCAAAAATTTCAATGAAATTGTCCCCATAAATATGTTTAACGATAGTCATTATGTCTAAAAGCTCCGGAAACTTTCCATATAAATTCTTGATTGGTAAGGAGGCGGATAGAGCTGAACTGTTGCTTGGATTGTATTCTTCCATAATTTGAACAAACACTTTTTTCCCTTTGTCCGTAAGGCAAATATACGTATTTCTCTTATCATTTTCTTTTTTCGAGAATTCTAGTAGTCCTCTTTCTTCTAATTTCTTCGAAAAATTAAATGCAGTTGAGACATGCATTACACCGAAATTTGCTACATCTGAAATAGAAGCGCCATTTAGCTGATAAGCAATCCAGAGTATATGGTGTTCATTAATGTTTAAATCGTATGGTTTAATCCAATTTTGCCAGTCCTTCTCAATCGCCTTCCATAATGCTTTACTAAGTTGTCCAATTCTTTGTGTGAAGAGTAAAGCGTCCTTCATAGAAATCTGACTTTCATCCATCCAAAATTCACCTACTTTTCTGTTATCTATAAACATTATGCCAATAAAACAAAAATTAATAAAGATAAAAATTAACAAAATTTTTAGAAATAAGAATTTTTCTTTTAAGAAAGCGCTTTATTGCATAAAAATGTAATATCAGAAATAAAAATTCAGAAGTTGTCTATACATTTTCTCTCAAAAATGAAAGGATAAAATAAGAATTAGAGACAAAGAGGAAACAAATGGAGGAGGGAAAAGTCCCAAAAAAAGTGAATAAAAAATTAAATTATAATAAAAGAGATGTAAAAGTGAAAAAAGAAAAAACAAAAAAAATGAGTGATGAAAAATTATATGCGAATAAGAATTAACATCAAAGTGTTAAAAAATATAACATGAAAAGAAAGGACATGAGCGAATAGAAAAAAAGAGGAAATTCATGTTAGAATTCCTCCTTTTTTCTTAGCTTTTCTGTATAGTAAAAGCGATTAAATTATTTTAAATCATTTTCTAACTCATTAATCGTGGATTGTAGCCCATCTAGTTCTTTTTGAAGTATTTCTTGATGTGGTTTTACTTCTTCCCGCCATGTTTCCAAAGAAAGCTTAAGATCTTCAATAAAAGTACTAAATACCGTTTTACCTTCTACTGTAGCTGTTTTAATAGAGTCTTTTATCTCATTTAAATCTAACTTTAATTCTTGAATATGTTGAAGAAAAGCTTTTCCATTATCACTGCAGGCTTTTCTTACTTCTTTACCCGAGTAAGGAGTAGTTAATAAGGTAGTGATTCCGGCTGCGATTCCTCCAATTAAAAATCCTGATAAGAATGATTTTGCACTCATTTGCTTGCACCTCGCTCTTTTTTTCATCATTATAACGTATTCAAGCCATCATTACTATTGTAAAGGGAATTCTATAGAGCTAAAGTCTTTTTATTGTTGATACTTGAGCTGAAAATCCTTCATAAATGTACTTAATGCTATTACATGTTCGAGGGGAACGGCATTATAAATAGAAGCTCGGCAGCCGCCCACAGAGCGATGCCCGTTTAGACCAACAAATCCTGCTTCCTTTGCTTCACTTAAGAAATCTTTTGTAAGATCTTCTGACTGCAAAGTAAAAGTAACATTCATTTTAGAACGACTTGTTTTTTCTGCATGGCCGCGATAAAAACCATTGCTTTGATCGATTACTTCATATAAATGTTTTGCTTTTTCGTTATTGATGGCAGCAATACCTTCCACTCCACCTTGTTTCTCTACCCATTTTAGAACAAGGGATAAAAGGTATATCCCCAAAGTTGGCGGGGTATTGAATAAAGAATTATTTTTAGCGTGTGTATGATAACTTAACATAGTTGGCAAAGCAGGATCTTCTTTGATTAAATCTTTTCGAATGATCACTACAGTTACTCCAGAGGGGCCAAGGTTTTTTTGGGCGCCAGCATAAATAACTCCAAATTGTGAAACATCAATTGGTGTGCTTAAAATATCACTCGACATGTCCGCAATTAAAGGGACAGATAAATTGCTTGGAAAGCTGCTCCATTGGGTGCCAAAAATGGTATTGTTGCTTGTGATATGGAGATATGCTGCATCATCTGGTATGTTAATCTGTTCATGGTCAGGGATATAGGTATAATTATCGTTTTTACTTGAAGTTGAAATGGCCGTATTACCGAGCTTGGAGGCTTCCTTCATGGCTTTTTCTGACCATACTCCAGTGAGAGCGTAATAAGCTGTTTGACTTTTAGGAAGCAAGTTCATTGGTATCATTGTAAATTGAAGACTTGCTCCACCTTGTAAAAAAAGAATTTCGTAATTATCTGGTATAGAAAGCAGAGATGTAAGTAGTTCCTTTGCTTCATTATGTACAGCTTCATAATCTTTGCTGCGGTGACTTAATTCCATTAAAGACATACCTGTATCATTAAAATTTAACCAATGCTCCTTTGCCTCGTGTAAAACCCATTCTGGTAAAGCTGCAGGACCTGCATTAAAGTTATATGCTCTTTTCAACGTTCTTTCCTCCTAAATTAACTTTTCAAATAGTAAAGCGTTAAAGACAAAAAGATTACCCTTATACTAACAAATTTAGCTGATTTGTACAGATGAAAAAAACACCTTTTTGAAAAAGTGAGAATTTTTCAAAAAGATGCTTTGTTTTTTCATGCTATTAGAAAAATATTTCCTTCCAGATACTAGAATCTTCGTAGTTGTTTTTAAGGAAGGGAGCGGTATTCCAATAAAAAACGAAACTATTATTAAATAGCTTTAGAAAATATGAATTTTTTTAGAAAGTTTTTTCAAGAAAATAAGCTAATGGACTTATCTTACTTTAGAATTAATTTTTTCTGCAATCTCTGTCAGCTCTTCATTTGAATATCCATCAAAATTTGTTTTCCAAACAGCTCCAAAACCATCTCCTTTTCCATAACGTGGAATAAGGTGCATATGATAATGGAAAACAGATTGTCCGGCTTTTTCACCATTGTTGTTAAGGAGATTTAAACCAATTGGTGCATAAGCTTCTTTAATGGCAGAAGCAATACTTGGCACAACTTCAAATAGATTGCTTGCAATTTCAGGAGTTAATTCATAGACATCCTTTACATGTTGTTTTGGTATCACCAATGTATGTCCTTTAGTAACTTGGCTAATATCTAAGAATGCCATTACATGTTCATTTTCAAAAACTTTTTTAGACGGAATTTCTCCAGCAATTATTTTGCAAAAAATACAATCACTCATAAAAATACCTTCCTTCATTATGTATTATCAATATTTTAACACAGGAACTATTTTATTGAACAACAAAAGGAAGAGGGTGCCTTGGAAAGGATCCTCTTATATGGATTGTCCAAGCGAGAAGTTTGAATAAACCTCTTTACTATGGATATACATAATAAGAATACCTTTTAAGGACACCCTCTAATGAAGGAGAGAACTTCTATTTAACGTTATTTAGGGTTCTTCTCTTTGATAAACACCTCATTTAAAAAATGAATTGTGTTAAGCTTTAGAGAAATCGATCATTGTTCAAACGAACCATCCCCTTAAAATGTCTTTATATGTCAAAAACGTATAAAGAATGGATGACTGTCTGCGACAAACACCTCATTTCAAAGTGGAAATGAATTAGGCTGTTTTCGTAATGAAGCAGCTTGGTGTTACTGATCTTCTGTTCCTAACTTGCTTATGCAAGGCAAACATCCCCTTTTATAAACGAATGGAAGCTTTTTTAAAGAATCTGTATAGAATCTTTTGCAAACACCTCATTTAATATTGGAGTTATACGGCAATATTTCTTTGGTGCTCCCCTTCAATAAATAGAATATCCTGAACAAGATTTTATATACGAAGAAAATAAAAATTTTTCTGTGCAATCATTTTTATTTAAGGAAGAATGTTGTTAAACTATAGATAATACATATTGGAGGTACAATAGATGGCGTTGTTAGAAATAAAGAATGTTACTGGAGGGTATACACGGAATCCTGTCTTAAAGGATATTTCCTTTTCTATTCATGCGAATGAAATGGTTGGCTTAATCGGATTAAATGGTGCTGGAAAAAGTACAACTATTCGTCATATCATTGGATTGATGGAGCCGCATAAAGGAGAAATCCTTATTAATGGCAAGACGTTTGAAGGCGATAAAGAGGCATATCGAAAGGAATTTACCTTTGTACCTGAAACGCCTATTTTATATGATGAATTAACATTAGAAGAACATTTAAGAATTACTGCCATGGCATACGGCTTGTCAGAGTCTGATTATCAAAAGCGGATGGAAATATTATTAAAAGAATTTCGCATGGAAAAAAGACTAAAGTGGTTTCCGGCTCATTTTTCGAAAGGAATGAAGCAGAAGGTAATGATTATGTGTGCTTTTCTAGTGGAACCCTCTCTCTATATAGTGGATGAACCATTTGTCGGATTAGATCCTCTTGGGATTCAATCGTTATTAGATCAACTAAAGAAAATGAAGGATGGGGGAGCGGGGATTCTAATGTCTACACACATTCTTGCTACAGCCGAAAGATATTGTGATCGGATTATTATTATTCATGAAGGCCAAATAAAGAGTCAAGGAACCATGGAAGAATTAAGGACAGCCTTTAACATGCCAGCTGCAACATTGGATGATATTTATATCTATCTTACAAAGGAAGAAGAACATGTTTGAATTTAATGAGAAGCAGTTATGGAGAGAGAGAGCTGGGCAGACAGCGAAAGAATATAGTCAATATTTAAAGTATATTCTTAATGGCCATGTTGTCATCGTTTTAGTTTTTTTACTAGGGACTGGAGCCTTCTATTATCAAGCATGGTTAAAAACGATTTCGAATGACTTCCCTGTTGCGCTTATTATGAGCATTATCCTTACTCTTTTTATGACAAATAGTCCAACCTATACTTTTTTAAAGGATGCTGACCGGATCTTTTTAATTGCAGTAGAAACCAAAATGAAAAGGTATTTTCTCCAATCCATGATGATTAGTTTTGTCCTTCAAGGCTACTTGCTTGTCATCATTCTTGCTGCCTTGATGCCGTTATATGCAAAAGTACACGGTGGTGATTTTAGTCGCTTTTGGTATCTACTTATTGTGTTGTTGATAAGTAAAGGAGCTAATTTGCTGATTCGCTGGCAAATACAATACTATGTAAATGTGCGTTATCATCATATAGATAGTGTTGTACGATTTTTGATTAATTTAGCTATTTTGTATTTATTATTTGCTGACTCGTCTCCGTTATTTATTCTTGCTCTTCTTCTAATTATGGCTTTCTTGCTTATATACTTTCAGAAAGCGACAAGCAATAAAGGCGTAAAATGGGAATATTTAATTGAACAAGATGAAAAAAGACTAGCCTCTTTTTATCGCTTTGCCAATATGTTTACAGAGGTACCGAGTTTAAGAAATCGTATAAAACGAAGACGTTTTCTAGATGTATTATTCAGCCGCGTTTCTTTTGCGAGAGAAAAGGTATTTACGCATTTATACTGGAGAACCTATGTCCGTGCAGGAGATTATTTCGGCTTAACGGTTCGGCTAACATTGATAAGTGGAATTTTCATCTTTTTCTTATCTTTTGGACCTGGACAAGTATTCATAAGTGTATTATTTGTTTTCTTAACAGGCTTGCAGCTGCTGCCGCTTTGGAATGCCTATGATAATAAATTGTGGATTACAATTTATCCAGTGGCAGCCTCTGCTAGAGAAAAATCATTTAAACAAATCTTAGCTGTGATTTTAAGTTGCCAAGGAATCATTTTGTCTCTAATTATTGCTTTAAAAGGAGATTGGATGTATGCTTTGATTTCTTTAGTAGTTAATATTGTTTTTATTATCTTCTTTACTTCGTTTTATATAAATAAAAAAGTAAAAAAGGGATAAATAGAAGAGGAGCTTAAACCTTAGTGTGTATTAGAAGGGAAGCTCCTTTTTTAATAATTAACTTCAAAAAATCAGGAACTATTTTTTTTATGGAACGTAAGCATAAGCAAGGAGGAAGATAAATGAATGAATATGAACAAAGAGCGTTAAAAGAAGTAGAAGAGTGGAAACGGAAAATCCAAAAACGGTCTTCTATTTTAAATAGAGTATCAAAAAAAGCGCAAAATAAAATAAATTCTTATATACCAGATAAAGTTCATCAGACCCTTACGGAAGCAATTAAACAGATGATTCAAGCAACACTTGCCGGCAGCAATATTATCAAGAAAAAAAATCCACCTATCTTCCGTTCTTTGCAAGGAAAAGATGAAGAGTTAACCAAAAAAATAAGTCAATTTCAAAAGGTTGCTGTTGTAGAAGGTGCCGGAACGGGGGCTGGTGGGATATTGCTTGGATTGGCTGATTTTCCCTTATTGCTTTCCATTAAAATGAACTTTTTAATGGAAGCCGCAGCCACATATGGTTACGATACGGCTCAAGTGGAAGAAAGAATCTATTTGCTCTATATCTTTCAGTTAGCTTTTTCAAGTGAAGGAAAACGAAGAGAAGTTTTAGAGATAATAGAGAATTGGGAAGAAGAAAAGCATAGAGTTGCTAGCCTTAATTGGCAGGATCTACAGCAGGAATATCGCGATTTTATTGATTTTGTAAAAATGCTGCAATTGGTGCCGGGGATTGGGGCAGCTGTGGGTGCCTACGCTAATTATAATTTAATGGATCAATTGGGAGAAGCAGCTAAGAATGTTTATCGCTGGCGTTATTTTCAGGAACAAAACAAATGAAAAAGGAAAGATTCGTGTGTTTAGAATCTCTTCCTTTTTTTTTATAAATTTTATGAATTTAAGTTAGTACTAGCCTTTGCTGCGCTTAAGGAAATATTATAAGTAATAGCAGCAGAACCTAATGTTTTTGCGGCAATAAGCATAGCCTTTTCATTAATATCAAATTTAGGATGGTGGTGCGGATAAGTCGGACCATTTGTATCAGGCATTGCTCCTGTAAAGAAAAAGGTACCTTTTACATGCTGCAGATAATAAGAGAAGTCCTCGCCAGTTAATTCAGGTTCTCCCTCTAGAACAATCACTCCTGGGACCTTTTCCGCACAATGTGCTAAAAAGGAAGTTTCCTCAGGGTGATTAACGACTGCTGGATAGCCGTCATCGTATTCATATTCATATGTACTATTTGCTGTATAGCACGTGCCTTTTATTACTCTCTCCAGCTCTTCCTTTATAAGTAATTGCGTTTCTTTATCAAACGTCCGGACTGTTCCCCCTAGGATCGCTGTGTCAGCAATCACATTAAAAGCATTACCAGATTCAAGGTAGCCTACTGTTAAAACAGCATGGTGGATAGGATTTACTTTTCTGCTGACAATTTGTTGAAGGTTAAGGACCAGTTGAGATGCGGTAACAAGAGAATCCTTCGTTTTGTGCGGCTGTGCTCCATGTCCCCCTTGACCTTGGATTTTAATTTTAAATTCATCTGCTGCTGCCATCATGGGTCCTGCTTTATAGGAAATAGTCCCTGTGGGAAGTGTCGCCCATAAATGAGTGCCAAATATAGCCTCCACATTTTCCAGGCAGCCTGCTTCAATCATCGCTTTTGCGCCACCTGGATTTGATTCTTCAGCATGCTGGTGAATAAAAACAAAATTCCCTGCTAATTCTTCTTTAAACTCATTTATTACTTTAGCAAGTATTAATAAGGTTGCAGTATGCCCATCATGACCACAGGCGTGCATGACACCTGAAACCTTTGACTTATAAGCAACATCTTTTTCATCTTGGATTGGAAGAGCGTCAAAATCAGCACGGAGCGCAACTGCTTTTCCAGGTTTTCCCCCTGATATTTTTGCGACTACTCCATTACCTCCGACGTTTCCTGTAACTTGAATTCCTAATTTTTCATAGAAAGAGATGATATATTGAGCTGTTTTAACCTCTTTGAATGATAATTCAGGGTATTGATGAAGGTATCTCCGTATTTTAACCATTTCATTATAATAGTTATCTAGTTGTTCCCATATAATTTGTAGCATATCTTCCACCTCGTTTGACTATTTAGAATATTTTTATTATAGCATGTAGTAATAAAGAAGAGAGGTGAAAAGCGGATAAACTATTATGTATCGTAAAGATTATGCCTATCCTTATAAGAGAGATGTTGTTAAAATAAGGTTAAAATGAAATTCATTTAGGAGGAATTATGGATATTAGAAAATCAAAAATGGCTTGGGGATTAATAATCCTGTCATTCTTATTGTTTATCCTGCTAATCCTAGCTGTAAATGGACAAGTAATATTAGCATTTGATACAGAACTAACCCAGTTTATACATACATTGTTTCCAGCTAGTTTTATTCCTTTTTGGGAAGGCATATCATCCATTGCAGATAAAATAGGCATTGGAATTATCGCTTTCCTATTTATTCTTTTTCTTTGGTGGAAAAAGAAAGATTTTGTAGGAATTGCAGCATTTGTCTTTTGTGTTGGACTAGGAAATGAACTGAATAAGTGGGTGAAAGATTTAGTGGCAAGACCTAGACCCTTAGCTGCTGAAGCATTAGAGACAGACAGTTTTAGTTTTCCTAGCGGGCATGCAATGGTAGGATTACTTCTTTATTTGTTTATTGCACATATTCTAGCGAAAGAAATAAAAGGGAATGCAGGAAAGTTGATTTTGGCAGTTATTGCTTTTGTATTCATTTTGCTAATTGGTATAAGTAGAATTGCTTTAGAGGCCCACTATCCAACAGATGTTATTGGTGGTTATTTATTAGGAGGGATCTGGCTGTTTGTATGGGTAGGTTTCTATGAAACATTTTATGATCGATTTCATAAACAAAAAGGAGCAGGAACAAAACTAAGTAGCTAATGGATGATAAAGAAGTTTTAGAAAATTTCATGGAACTTCCTTTTAAAAAGGTTTAAAACCCAAACAATATACGAAGCATACATTAGTATCTTCGTATGATTATTTGGGTTTGCCAGTAAAAATAATTTTTAACTGATTATCGCTAGTTAGATGAGGAACATGGCAAAAATAGTAGTCACTACTAAGCCGATACAGACTGGAAGAAGATTTCTCCTTGCTAATTCAAATGGATCGACATTACAGATTGCAGCAGCCGGGATTAATGCCCAAGGGACTAAAGTTCCACCGCCAACCCAGATGGCAGCAATTTGCCCTAAAGCAGTTAATGTGCTTATTCCACTGCCAATTGCATGGGCAAACAACCCTGCAATAGAACCTGCTAATGAAATGCCGGAGAAGCCAGAACCATCTAAGCCGGTAATAACTCCTACAGCTGTTAGTGTAACGGCGCCAATTTCTTTCGTTAATGGAACAGTGGAAGCAAGAGCAATACCGAGATCATTGACGATTCCGTGGGACTCCTTTGGGAGAAAGTCCCCGATAATCGTATTAAAACCAGAGTCACCTAAATAAAAGAAAGCAGCGATTGGAATAACCGGTCCAAATACTTTAAAACCAAATTGGAATCCTTCGATCAAATAAGTCGTTGTTTTCTCCAAGCCTTTATTTTTGTAGCTTACTAATGTTATTAAAAGAAGAATAAAAATGGATGTTCCACCAACCAGTGCGGTAGCATCTCCCCCTTGTAAATCTAATAAAAACATTGCAACAACATCAAGAATATAGAGAATGGGAATCAGAATGGCGAACAGTTTCTTTTGTGTACTACTTAGTAGTAATTTATTTACTTGGGGAAGAATATCTGATTTATTAATAGAGGTGACACCAGTTGCAAAAGTCAGTGTTCCTCTTTTCATATCGCGCTTAATAAAATAAAATGCAGTAATAGTTGTTACAACCCCCATAACAATGACAAGGGGGATACTTGCATGCATGACGTCTTCGACAGGTATGCCAGCAGCATCTGCTGTAAGTTTCGGTGCAGCTTGGATGATAAAATCTCCTGATAATGCAATCCCATGGCCGAATAAATTCATTGCCATGGCAACAGCAATTCCTGGCAGACCAACCCGTAAAGCTACTGGTAAGAGAACAGCTCCGATCAATGCTACTGCGGGGGATGGCCAGAAAAAGAAAGAAATGAGCATCATTACTATTCCGATCGTCCAATAAGCGAGTCCAGGTGAACGAATAAGTTTGGAAAAGGGAGAAATCATTACATCGTTAATACCTGTTTTCGTCAAAATTTTACTCATTGCAACAATAATAGAGATAACAACAATAGTAGGTAACAATTCTGTAATAGCAAAGATGAAACTATTGAAAATACTGCTAATCGAGGTACTTAAAGATCCGGTCGCTGTTATCGCTAATAGAAAGATTCCAACGATACAAATAAAGGTAGTATCTCTTCTCATTACCATAAAGCCGATGATAAAGACAATAAATAGTACATATATCCAATGAAGTGCTGTTAATTCGATACCCAAATAAATCCAGCTCCTTTCCCGATTTGAAGTGGAGGATGCTATAGGCATCTATCACCATTCGGTTAATACAGATTATGTAGCTGTATGTAAAAGGTGATTGGTACCTCCTTAAAATATAGTGTGTTTCACTTCATTGCTTTGGAATGGGAGGAAGGATTTATTCTAAAAATCCGGAAGAAAAATGTGCCAAAGACTCCTTCTCAAGGTGGAGAAAAAAACATCGAAAGAAGGAGCAAAAAATTACATAAAGGTAGTACAATAGATTTATAGTTGAAAAAGACTGCTTTTTAGAATTTCACAAAAATTCTATCTATAGATGTCTAGGAAAGAAGGGGAGTTTTTGAGAAGATCAATCTCCAAAATAATGTTTTCTATTAGTTTACTTATTGTAGGAGTAATCTTATTACTTGTTAATATTGGTGTCATTTCCTTGGAAATAAAAAAATTATTTGTCATAATATATCCGTTTTTGCTGCTTGTTTATGGTCTGCTTTCGCTCTATCAAATAACATTAAAACGAAAAAGCAATTTATTTTTTACCTTATTTATTCTTATTTTCTCTATTCTTCTCCTTTTGGATCGTTTTCAAGTATTAGAATTTAGATTTATCGATTTTTGGAAATTATGGCCATTAATTATTATTTTAATGGCACTAGGACTCATCAAACCTAAGTTCACTTTTGAATATGACAGTGGCGGAAAACGTTATACAAAGAAATCCTTTCGCATGGGAGATGTTAAGTATAATACAGATAATTGGGCTGTCGAACCGATGGAAATTTCTCATGGGTTAGGAGATGTCTATATTGATTTTAGCAAAGCTTTTATTCCTGAAGGAGAAACCGAGCTGTTTATCCATGCGAGGATTGGGGATGTGAAAATTATTGTTCCAGATGATCTAGCCATTTATGTTCAAGCCGAAGTAAAGATTGGAGAAGTACGAATTCTGCAGTCGGTTAAGGAGGGAATTGGAAATAGTCTGGAGCATAAATCTGCCTATTATGAAGAGGCAATAAAAAAAATAAAGCTAAATATTTTGCTTGATATTGGCGATATTACAGTGCAAAAGGTATAAGGGGGAAACATGAGACAGACAATTAGTCGTTATGGATATTATCGAAATATCATTTTAACAAGTTTGATTATTTCTTTGCTGCTATTTATAAGTATCTATTTACTTCCAAATTTTGCAACGTCTTGGATAGGGAGTTTTGCCTTAGCTGCCATCTTTTTTTTTCTGATAACAGTGGTGGGTTTTTATTTTGCTTTTAAATGGAGCGGTAAAATAAAGAAACAATTAGATGAAATATTTTGGTTTATATCATCTTTAAGGAGAGGAAAAATACCGCCAAAAATGCCGCTTGCAACAAGTGAGTATGTTTATGATGTAAAAGAAGAACTTAATCAGCTCGCTGATTATCAACAAGAGCAAATTCATTCTTTGCAGAGATTAGCAAATGAAAAAACAACGCTCGGGCAAACAGCCCACAATGCCGCAGTAATAGAAGAAAGACAACGACTGGCGAGGGATTTGCATGATGTTGTTAGTCAGCAATTATTTGCATTAAATATGATGTCTTCTGCTGCATATAAAATTTTTGACCGGGATCCTGCTTTAGCCAAGCAGCAGTTACAGGAAATTGTTTCGATTGCGGGAAAAGCGCAAGGGGAAATGCGAGCATTGCTGCTTCATCTAAGACCGATTGAATTAAGCAATGATACGTTGTGTGATGGCATAATCAAGCTTATTCAAGAGCTGAAAGAAAAAACAATGCTTCATTTTTCTGCAAGCATTGATGAAATAGATGGTCTATCTACGGCTGGACAGGAACATCTTTTTCGAATTGTTCAAGAGGCCCTATCCAATGTGCTTCGTCATTCTCATGCAGATAAAGTAAGAATCATTTTGGAAGAACGAGAAGAATATGCTTCTCTACATATAAGTGATAATGGCAAAGGCTTTGATCCGACGATAGAAAGAATTGCATCATATGGGTTAAAGACAATGAGAGAGCGCTGTGAAGAAATTGGTGGAGTGATGGAACTTCGTTCGAAAATGGGAGAAGGAACTTATATTGATATTCGAGTGCCAACAAAGGGGTGGGAAAATGATTAGAGTGGTAGTAGTAGATGATCATGAAATGGTGAGAAAAGGAATTATTTCTTACCTAATGACAGAACCCAATATTCACATTATGGGAGAGGCAAATAGTGGTCAGACTGCAGTTCAGCTTGTACTAAAGGAGAAGCCGGATATTGTGTTAATGGATTTATTAATGGAAAACGGGAATGGTATTGAAGCAACAAAGGCTATTTTAAAAGAGTATCCTAGCTGCAAAGTAATCATAATTACAAGCTTCTATGATGAAGCACAAGTCATTCCGGCAATAGAAGCAGGCGCATTTAGTTATTTATTAAAAACAGCAAGTGCTACAGAGGTCGTGCAAGCAATTAAGAAAGCCTATACTGGCGAAGCAGTGATTGAGCCAAAGGTTGCTAACGTGATGGTGAAAAAATTGCGAGCAACAGAAAGAAAGCCACATGATGATTTAACAGAAAGAGAATTAGATGTATTAATGTGTATTGGAGAAGGAATGACTAATCAGGCTATTAGTGAAGAACTATATATTGGAATCAAAACAGTAAAGACACATGTAAGCAACATCTTATCGAAATTAGCAGTAGCCGACCGAACCCAAGCTGCTGTGTATGCCAATAGGAATGGCATTATTAAAACAAGATAGTCATAAGTTCAGCTGGCTACTAGATTAATTACGCTTTTTCTTCATTTGGAATCGTTAATTGTACAAAATACGGTTTTCCATTAAAGATAGAATGCTGGGAACTATTCCAGCTTTTTTCATTACTCTTACCTATGGGAGCTTCTACATTTGCTTCGGGCTGTTTCCATTTTATATAATTCGCTTTTTCTTCCCATAGACAAAAGAGGATATAGGTGTCTCCCTTAGCAGGACGAAGGAAGCGTATAGCTGTCATTGTTTTGTTTGGGATAGATGTAAAGTACTTCATCATCTTATGCTCGAAAACAGGTTTATTTTCTTCACTTACTGGAATATGATTCATGGTAATAAACCCTTTATTTTCTAACATTCCATAACTGAATAAAATGTCATAGCTTCTTGGTTCTTGGAAGAAAGAAGGAGCTTGACTTTCGTGTAGTAGTATCGCCCGATCGCTGGCTTCTTCCTGCATTAATAACAATGTTTCATTCGAAAACTTACTTTCGTATTTTTTCCCTAAATAATCATAGGTTCCGCTAGTAAGATAGATATTCACTAATCTCCCTCCAAGTCATAAGGATATTTTAAGCATACAATAGAAAGCGGAAAGTTACGATAAAACCCTCTTAAACTATTCTCATTTGTATATTAACATTAACTACCGTGTTATTCGAGATGCCTAGTTCCATTTAAAGCTTTTCCCTTATGTTCTCATGATTTAACTTTTTGTATGCGCTGCCTATAATTAGCAAAAGAGGTGTAATCTCCTTTAATTTTGGGTAAAAAATGTCTAAATTGTGACAAAGTGATAAGTTATCTATGCAAAGATAGTAAAAAAGATATATTATTGAAATATATGCATGATTGGGAAAGAAGATTTTTACATATAGTAAAAAAAAAGAATGGGATGTCTAGGACAGGCATTCCTTTTTATTGGGATGGTAATAACTTGGAAACAAATGTTGTTCATAAAAAAATTTGTTTAAAAAACTTTTTACTTGCATATTATTTATAAATATTATAACTTAATAATTATTATAAATAAAAAACGTTAATCACTATATAGAACGAAATACATACCTTTGAAAGGTGGACATCAAAAGGATGAATAAACAGATGAAAGATACATTTATTAAAGCGGCAAAAGGACAGCCCACTGAATATGTTCCGGTATGGTATATGCGACAGGCAGGCCGCTCGCAGCCTGAATACCGAGCAATTAAAGAGAAATATTCTTTATTTGAAATAACGCATCAGCCAGAGCTATGTGCTTATGTTACGAAATTGCCGGTTGATCAGTATGATGTAGATGCTGCAGTATTATATAAAGATATTATGACGCCGCTTCCGGCCATTGGGGTTGATGTGGAAATAAAATCAGGAATCGGACCTGTGATAGAGAATCCTATTCAGTCAATGGAGGATATTACAAGACTTGGTATGTTACATCCTGAGCAAGATATTAAATATGTCCTTGACACGATTAAACTGCTTACAACCGAACAATTAAATGTTCCGTTAATAGGCTTTTCCGGCGCTCCTTTTACTCTTGCTAGTTACATGATTGAAGGTGGACCATCCAAAAACTATCATAAGACAAAAGCGTTTATGTATGCTAAACCAGAAGCTTGGTATGCTTTAATGGAAAAGCTTGGTAATATGGTGGTTACCTACGTAAAGGCGCAAATTAATGCAGGTGCTAGTGCGATTCAAATATTCGATTCGTGGGTAGGTGCTTTAAATGTGGAGGACTATCGATTATTTATAAAGCCGGTCATGAATAGGATTTTTTCTGAGCTGGAGAATGAAAATGTTCCTTTCATTATGCATGGAGTCGGGGCGAGTCATTTGGCGCTTGAATGGAATGATCTTTCTTTAGATGTAGTTGGGCTAGATTGGCGCTTACCTATATCAGAAGCAAGAAAAATGGGAGTAACCAAAGCTGTACAAGGAAATTTAGATCCCGCAGTACTTCTTGCACCATGGAGTGTTATTGAGGAAAAAGCAAAGCAAATCATTGAACAGGGAATAGAGCAGCAAGGCTTTATCTTTAATTTAGGACATGGTGTGTTCCCAGATGTAGATCCAGCTGTTTTGAAAAAATTGACTGGTTTTATTCATGAATATTCCGGTGACTTACTAAGTAGTAAGCGCTCAGGCAAATAAAAGGGATTTTAAGGATAGCTAAAATCAAAAAGATACAAAATAATAGAAAGAAGCGAGGTAATGAAAAATGAGTCGAAAAAAAATGGGGCTTCTCGTTATGGCATATGGTACACCATATAAGGAAGAAGATATTGAAAGATATTATACAGATATTAGACATGGTAGAAAGCCGACAGATGAAATGCTGGCAGATTTAAAAAGTCGCTACGAAGCAATTGGCGGCATTTCTCCATTAGCAAAAATTACGATGGAACAAGCAAAGGGTTTAGAAGCACATCTTAATGAGATACAAGAAGATATTGAATTTAAAATGTATTTAGGATTGAAGCATATTGAACCATTTGTAGAAGATGCAGTAAAGATGATGCATGAAGATGGAATCGAAGAAGCAGTGAGTATTGTGTTAGCCCCTCATTACTCTACCTTTAGTATTAAGGCATATAATAATCGTGCTAAAGAAGAAGCAGAAAAATTAGGGGGCTTAACCATTCATAGTATCGAAAGCTGGTATAAGGAGCCCAAATTTATTCGTTATTGGATTAATCAATTAAAAGAGACATACGCTAAAATGTCACAAGAAGAACGAGAAAATGCAGCGTTAATTGTCTCTGCGCATAGTTTGCCAGAAAAAATCCTTCAATATGGAGATCCTTATCCAGACCAATTAAAGGATACAGCAGAGTTAATTGCAAAGGGAGCAGGTATATCTACTTATTATCTAGGCTGGCAAAGTGCGGGAAATACACCAGATCCTTGGCTTGGTCCAGATGTCCAGGATTTAACAAGAGATTTACATGCGAAATATGGATATAAAGCATTTGTATATGTGCCAGTAGGATTTGTAGCGGAACATCTAGAAGTCTTATATGACAATGATTACGAGTGCTTTGTTGTGACGGAAGAAGTTGGAGCAAGCTATTATCGACCAAAAATGCCAAATGCTCAGCCGGAATTTATTGACGCACTAGCAACAGTGGTTTTAAAAGAAATTGCAGTACCTATTAAAGGGTAAAGTGCCGTAAATTATTTTTGTTGACATTATTATATTGTAAACGGAACCAAGTGATTTTTTCGAAAATCACTTGGTTTCTTTTGTTGCAACGGGTTTAACTCTGTGATATATTCTTTTTTGTACTAACTGACCGAAATGTTATTTTAGTCAGTTTTGTGGTGAATCAATAATGAATGCATAAATGGCGAATAAGTGCGAATAAATGGTTGGAGAGAAAATTTCTTCTACATAACTGGAGAAACTGTTTTTATTCGCATGGAAAGAAAGAGGTGGAATATTTGGCTGTTGATCGTAGGAAGCTTATTTTAGAAGCAGCGACTAAATCATTTTCTATGTTTGGTTATAAAGCAACAACTATGGATCATGTCGCTAAAATTGCAAATGTAGGAAAAGGAACGATCTATACTTTTTTTAAGAATAAAGAGGAGCTCTTTTTTGAAATTGTTAATGATTTAATTAAAGAAATGAAGGAAAGAGCAGATGAGTCATTTGATCCTTCTTCTACGTTTATGGAAAATGCCCATCGTGCACTGATGAATATGCTTGAATACCGTAAAGAGCATCATCTGACGGTTAAGCTTTTTCAAGAACAGCGAGAAATTGGTACGCTGGAAGTAAAGGAAGTAATTAGCCATTTAGAAAATGCGATCTTAAATTATATGAAAACACGTGTACAAGAAGCGATAGATAAAGGAGAGATTGAAACCCAGAATCCAGAGTTGACATCCTTTATTATTATTAAAGTATACTTAGCGCTAATTTTTGAGTGGGAGAAACAACATCCACCTCTTACTACAGAGGAAATAGCTTCTAGTTTTGAATTACATTTATTTCATGGATTAGCAAACCCGCTTAATAAATGAGAAAATAGTCTGTTAGTTATTAAAGTTAATAACCAGGATGTTTTTCTTTTAACTAAGCTATTAGAATTGTTTTTTATAGGATAAATGATTGATTAAAAATGGAGGGAATTATATGAAACAAAGTTTACTAAAGGCAGAGCTGTCCTCTATTTTTAAAAATAAAATGATGCTGATCTCTGTTATCGCTATTGTGTTTGTTCCGATATTATATGCTGGTATTTATTTATGGGCCTTCTGGGATCCTTATGGAAACTTAGATAAATTGCCTGTTGCCGTTGTGAATGAAGATACTGGGACAGAGATGAATGGAAAAACATTAGATATTGGAAAAGATTTAGTGGAAAATTTAAAGGACAGCGAAGACTTTAATTTTAAATTTGTCGATAAAGAAACTGCTTATAAAAATTTAAAAAATCAGAAGTATTATATGCTGATAGAAATCCCAAAGGATTTTTCCGATAATGCGACAACATTACTTGAAGATAATCCACAAAAATTGGATCTAAAATATGTTTCTAATCCAGGATATAACTTTATTTCTTCTCAAATAGGGAATTCCGCAATTGAAAAAATAAAGCAAGGTGTTAGTAAAGAAGTGACAGAAACCTATGCGGAATCTATTTTTGAAAATATTACGGAAATGTCAGACGGCTTAAAAACAGCAAGTAATGGTGCAAAAGATTTAAAAGATGGAACAGATAAAGTAAAATCGGGTACAGAAGAAGTGTATAAAAATCTAGAAACACTTGCTGAAAAGTCTATACAATTTTCCGATGGTGTTAATAGTGCTAATAATGGAGTGAAAGAGCTTGCAAATGGAGCAGATGATTTAAAGCAAGGATTAACGCAATTGCAATCAGCCCAAGGGGAATTAAATAATGCTGCACAGAAACTGCAAGGGGGAGACCAGGCAATTCTTGATGGTGTTTCGCAAGCCAAAGATGGAATCAACACAGTTAAAGCAAATATTCCTTCGTTAATAGAAGGGACAAATAAGCTGCAAACAGGCTCCAATACTTTAACACAAGGCTTAACAGACTGGAGCGATAAATCAGAACAATTAGCTGCTGGAGCTAATCAGTTGCATGAAGGTGCAACAACCTTACAGGAAACAATTAATGCGATAATGCCCATGCTGCAAGGTTTGCCAGAAGAAAATAAGCAGCAGCTTGTAGCAGCACTTAAAGGGTTGGTGGACGGCAGTTCTTCGATTGCCACCAATACAAAAGCGTTAAGTCAAGCAGCAGACCAGCTTGCAGCCGGCGGAACAAGCTTGTCTAATGGCATAACAGACTTAAATAAAGGGCAAAAACAATTGCAAACAGGCATTAATCAGTTAAGTGATGGAAGCAGCCAGCTAGAAAATGGGGTAAAACAGCAGGTAGCTGGTCAGGAACAATTTGTGGCTGGTATGAATAAGTATGCTTCTGAATTCGCAAAAGCTGTTGATGGTTCTACTAAATTGTCTTCTGGTGCAAATACTTTAGTATCAGGGATGAATACACTTGCAACAGGATCGACTGCTTTATCAGATGGAACCAATTTGCTCAAAGATGGATCAAAAGAATTGGTAAATGGAACATCATCCTTATTAGATGGAAGCAAGGAGCTTTCGTCTAAATTATCAGACGGAGCTGAGGAAGCAAGTTCCATCCATTCTGATGAAAAAACATATGACATGATAGCTGAACCAATCTTAGTTGACCAAGACAAAGTATCGGATGTGCCAAACTATGGAACTGGCTTAGCTCCATATTTCATTTCGCTAGGACTATTTGTTGGTGCATTAATGCTCTCAATTGTGTTCTCTTTTGCAGAACCAGAAGAACAGCCAAAAAGTGGAATTCGTTGGTTCTTAAGCAAAACGATTATTTTGATTGGGGTAGGAATCTTACAGGCTTTAGTTGCCTCCTTTGTGTTGCTAGTCATCTTAGGAATGGAAGTGGAAAGTGTACCATTGTTTATCCTATTTACCATTCTAACTAGTTTAGTGTTTTTCTCGATTATTCAATTTTTGGTTACTTTATTTGGAAACCCAGGACGATTTATTATCGTCATCATCATGATTTTCCAATTAACAACAAGTGCGGGTACTTTCCCATTAGAGTTAATACCAAATGTTTTACAACATATTCACAATCTATTGCCAATGTCTTATTCAGTAGCTGGATTAAAAGCAGTTATCTCTACTGGTGATATGGACTTTATGTGGCATAATGCAGAGATTCTTGGTATTTACCCACTTGTATTCTTTGCAGGTACAGCTGTTTATTTTATTTTTAAATACAAACGGTATTATACAAATAAGGAAGTAGAAGTAACAGTAGAATAATTTGAAAAAGCTGCTAACTTTATATCTTCTTAAGTTACCTCTATTGTGCGAAACCTTGATAGAGTGTGGGGAAGATACATAGTTGCAGCTTTTTATATGGTGTCTAAAAGATCACTCCATTTCTTAAACTTTGCCAATTCGATGAAAAAAGTACAAATGAAGTGATTATTTCCCGTTTTTTCGTTATAGTATAAAAGGGTAATTAAATTCGGGAAAATTGGATATAATTCTACAAAATTATAAGGGGTGTCTTTTTATGCTGTTTATAGATAATAAAGGGATAACAGATCCACGCATTAATCTAGCAATTGAAGAGTATGCTTTGAAAAACTTAGACATAAATGAAACGTATCTTTTATTTTATATAAATGAACCTTCTATCATTATTGGGAAAAACCAGAATACGATAGAAGAAATTAATACTGATTATGTAGAGTCAAATGGCATACATGTTGTTAGAAGATTATCTGGCGGCGGTGCCGTCTATCATGACTTAGGTAATTTAAGCTATAGCTTTATCACGAAAGATGACGGGAATAGCTTTCATAACTTTAGAAAATTCACCGAGCCTGTTGTTCAAGCACTTAAAAGCATGGGAGTAAATGCTGAATTAAGTGGTCGTAATGATCTTCTTGCTGAAGGTAGAAAAATTTCTGGCAATGCACAATTTTCTACAAGAGGAAGAATGTTTACGCACGGAACATTATTATTTGATTCAGAAATGGATCATATTGTGTCAGCGCTAAAAGTGAAAAAAGACAAAATCGAATCCAAAGGGATTAAATCAGTAAGAAGCAGAGTAGCAAACATTACTGAATTTCTTCCAGAAAAAATATCCATTCAAGAATTTCGCAGCCTGTTATTAAGCTATCTTTTTGAAGGGGAAGAGAATATTCAAGAATATGTCTTAACAGCAGAAGATTGGGAAAAAATTCATCAATTATCTAAAGAAAGATATCAAAATTGGGATTGGAATTATGGCAAATCTCCTAAATTCAATTTACAGCATTCACATCGTTTCCCAGTTGGTCAAATCGATGTAAGATTTGATGTAGTAAAAGGAATTGTGAAAAACTGCAAAATTTATGGTGATTTCTTTGGAGTTGGCGATGTAGAAGATATTGAAAAACGACTGATCGGGGTCCGCTATGACCGCTCCGAATTAGAAAAGGCATTAGGCGATATTTCCATAAAGCATTATTTTGGAAATGTGACAAAAGAAGATTTTCTGCAATTGATTTATTGATTATATAGAAGAATAATTTTTAGCATCTTAAATGATAGAAGGTTTCTTCTTATTTTGGATGCTTTTTTTATACCCTTTTTGAAAGTAAGAGTGCAACGGAGAGCTGGATACGCTTTTTTTACATCAAAATAAATAGTGAAAATATCTCCTTTTAGTTCTAAAAAAATTCTTTTTGGACTACTTATTAATAATAGGTTGTACTAGGCAGGCAGGAGGGAGATTATGACTAGAAAAATTGGCTTTTATGCAGTAGTTGCCTATGTGTTATACGGTTTGTTTTTTTATTGGTATTTATTTCAATATACTAGTCCAGCTTTGCCCTTTGAATATCAAGGATCCCAAGCAGATCCAAGTACCTTTTTAAATAGCAGAGAATTAGTATTAAGTGGGGAATATTCACGGGTAAGGAACTTCTTGTTTTTTATTTCTACACCATTTGAATGGCTTTTTTACTTATTTGTTTTGTTATTTGGTTTTTCCAAAGTATTTAAAAAATGGGGAGAGGCTTCTGCGAAATATAAGTCGATACAAACGGCTATTTACTTATTTTGGCTGAATATAACTGCCTTTATTATTACCTTTCCACTTAGTTATATTAGTTATTCTGTATCGAAAACCTATCATATTTCTACCCAGAGCTTTCCTTCTTGGATGAAGGATCAATTCATTGATTTTTGGGTGAATTATGTCATTATGTTTCTTATTGTTTCCGTCTTATACTGGCTAATGAGCAAGAGTCAAAAGAGGTGGTGGCTTTATGCCTGGGTACTATCCATTCCTTTTACTTTATTTCTCACGTTTATTCAGCCTGTCGTCATTGACCCGCTATACAATGATTTCACCCCTTTAAAGGATAAAGAATTAGAGGCAGAGATATTGAAGCTTGCGAGTGCTTCTAATATTCCAGCAGAGCATGTTTTTGAAGTAAATATGTCAGATAAAACGAGGGCGTTAAATGCTTATGTTACAGGGATAGGGAGCAATGCAAGAATTGTGCTGTGGGATACTAGTTTAAAGGAATTAGATAATGACGAAATTTTATTTGTAATGGCACATGAAATGGCTCATTATGTAGAAAAACATATTTATATAGGAATAGGCATCTCCTTATTTTCCTCTTTATTTGGTGTGTATTTTATTTATAAATTGCTGCACTGGATTGTAAATCGATGGGGGACAGAACTTAAAATTGTAAAAGTAGAGGATATACAGTCCTTCCCTTTAATTCTTTTATTAATTTCGATGCTGCTATTTACTGTAAATCCATTAACTAATGTCATTTCAAGATATGAGGAAAAAAGAGCTGATCATTATGCAGTCGAATTAACAGAAAATCCAGAGGCGGGTATTGTTACATTTCAGAAGCTAGCAAAGACCGGACTGAGTGAAGTGAATCCACCTTTATTGGTAAAAATATTCCGCTATAGCCATCCGACGATGCTGGAGAGAATTAGTAAGCTGGAAGAAGAAAGCATTCGATTACAAAATCAGAAAAAATAATAATCCAAAAATAAAGGATGTCTTAAAGAATTTAATCATAGTAGGTGATTAGACTCTTTAAGAACATCCTTTAGCTTTAAAATAATCCATTATTATCAAGTTCCGAAGCGCTTACATAATAAATTAAATTTGCTGCTCAGTTCGTTGAATGTTTCTCTGTCATGTTCATCAATGGCTTTATCAATCAAGGACATCAAATTTGCTTTTTCATTATTTAATTGAATTTCAGAAAGCAACATTTCAATATAGAGGTCTTTTACATAAGTATTTGTGTTTTTTTTCTGGCCACTTAACTTTGTAAACTCAGTATAGGACTTATCATTCATTGTCTTTCCCTCCTGATGCCTTTTTAATATTATATGGGAGAAATGGATAATTATCAATTTGTTTTTTAAAAATTATGAAATTTGATTATAAAGTATGTCTATATTCTGAAAAATTATTTTGTCTTAAGATTCATTAGGTAAAAAGTGCTATTATAGGGGAAGATTACTAAAAAAGGAGGATTTATCGTTGGAAGAAAATTTTTTAATAGTCGATAAGTATTATATTAATTATCATACGCTTGCAGTCTTGCCTTCTATTGTAGCTAATGGCGATATCTATTCAAAGGTATATGAACATAATAATGTTTTCTTATGCAAACTTAGTCCGTTAATGATTGTGAAAGCAACATGTGGTTATCTGGGAAGTTCTTATGAAGGGAGAAGGGAGGGGACTCGCCAACTAATGACCTATTATCATAAACTTCCAATTGTAATTGATGATTTTAATTCCGTTTATTTTTTTCCCACTCATTCTCCTAGGAATAACAACTGTGCATGGATTTCTCTTCATCATATTCTTGATACCAAAAAAATAGAAGCCTCTAAGGTAAGAATAACGTTTCAAAATTTGCAAAGTGTAGAAATAGGGGTTTCGCTCTATACCCTAAGAAATCAAATAATGCGGACAAATTCTCTTAAAACATTACAGCGTTATAATCATGAAGCAAGTATTAATCCCAAGTTAACATATAAAAGTTTACTGGTGGATAAACAAAAAAAATTAGCAGAAGCTCAAATGATGTATAAAAAAAAGCAGGATAGTAATTGAACTTTTTTTATTTGTTTTTGTTAGCTAATAGTAAACCTTTTGTATAAATAATGTTCCAATAATTCTTGAACTTTATTCCGAAGGCGGGGGTTAAAGTAGTTATGATATTCTTCATAGCCGTTATAAATAAATAAAAACATGGTAAATGCTTCATCACGATTTACTTCTTGAATCTTCATTGTATGCTTATACATATAACTCTTCGTTTTTCTTAACTCCGATTGTACTACTTTCATTGCATTTTCGAGTAAATCTATATAAGGTTGTTTTAATTTTAAATTACTTATTTTGATGACCTGCAGATCTCGATTAAGTATTGTTAAAAGCATAGGAAGATAAATAGCTTTTTCCATAACATCTCTTTCTATTTCAGGAATTCTTGTCATACTCGTTACCCCTTTCCTTCAATATGAAACAGAACATTTGTTCTCTGTTTATGATCATACCTTTTTTATTTACTATTTTCAAGTGAATAATGACAATTTTCGGGTGGGTTACAGATTTGCCTCTGTATGTACGAGGCTCAATTGCTATCTTTGATAAAATATAGAAAAGAAAAAAGGCAGCTGAAGAAGGGAAAGGTATTTCAGTTGTCGAAATATATAATTATTTTAATAAGGAAGGAAGATGGAAGTGAAAGAAAGTAAAAGAATAAATGCAGAAGATTTATATGAATTAAAATCTGTGGTGGATCCTCAAGTAAAAGGGGAAGAATGTTTGTATGTAGTCACTTCCATTTGCAAAGAGACTGATAAATATTATTCCAATATTTATCATAAAGATCTAAACACACTTGAAACAATGCAATGGACGTTTGGGAAACATCGAAATCATTCTCCAAGATGGTCACCGACTGGAGAAGAAGTTGTCTTTATTTCTAATCGTTCTGGAACAAATCAATTATTTTTATTAAGTAAAAAAGGTGGAGAAGCGGAGCAGCTTACTTCTTTAGCGAACGGAGTGAGTAATCCAGTATGGTCACCTGATGGGACAGAAATAGCTTTTCAATGCTATTTAAAAAAAGGAGAAACAGTAGAAAATAAAGAGATGAAAACAGACCAGAAGGAGGAAAAGCTCTCTGCTCTAGAAGTGACAAATATGAAATATAAATCAGACGGAAAGGGCTTTTGGGATGGCAGCTATGATCATATTGCTGTCTTAAATATTAAGAATAAAACAATCACACAACTTACTTCTGGAGAAAATAATTATTATTTGCAAAGCTGGTCACCCGATGGGCAATACATAGCAATTAGTGCAGATGAAAGCAAAGAAAAGGATTTCAGTTTTATCTCTGATATTTATCTCTATAATAGAAAAGAAGACAGTTGGAAGAAGATTACGGAAAGCAATGGAAATTACGGAAAAGCAACATGGACTCCTGATAGTAGAAGATTAGGATTAATAGGGAGCGGCAGAGAGTATGAAAATGCTACCTTATCTCAGCTATGGGTGTATGAGATAGAAACGGATTCTCTACAATGCTTAACTCCAGAATGGGATGTGAATGTTGGGGATTATGCAATCGGTGATTTTCAACAGGGAACTGTAACGCCTGGTATGCTGTGGGGAGAGGACAATGAAAGTTTTACCTTTTTAGCAACAGATCACGGAAATACAGTTGTTTATTTTGGAAATACTTCTGGAGCTATCTATCCATCTCTTATAGATAACCAGCATGTTTATGGTTTATCTACAGGAGGCAGTTTAAAAAAAGCGGTAGTGGCTATTAGCACACCTACACATCCTGGAGATTTATATACATTAAATTTAGAGACTGGCGAAACTCAGCAAATAACAAATATAAATAAGGAGTTTGCGGAAACTCATGCTTTCTCTGAAGCAGAGCCGCTTCAAATTGTGTCTCGGGATGGTTGGGAGCTTCATGGGTGGTTAATGAAGCCACAAGGTTTTAAAGAGGGCGAAAAATATCCGATGGTAGTAGAGATTCATGGAGGACCGCATGCAATGTATGCTAATTCTTATTTTCATGAATTTCAAACATTAGCCTCCAATGGTTTTGCTGTATTATTTATTAATCCGAGAGGAAGCCATGGATATGGACAGCAATTTGTAGATGCTGTACGTGGAGATTATGGTGGAAAGGATTATGAAGATATTATGGATGCCGTTGATTATACAATAGAAACATTTGATTTTATTGATGCTTCTCGCCTAGGGGTTACAGGGGGAAGCTATGGCGGCTTTATGACAAACTGGATTGTTGGACATACAGACCGTTTCAAGGCAGCTGTTACACAGCGCTCGATCTCTAATTGGATTAGTTTCTATGGGGTTAGTGATATAGGGTATTACTTCACTGATTGGCAAATAAAAGCAGATTTAAATGATATAGAAACACTGTGGAAGCATTCTCCGTTAGCCTATGTAAATAATATACAAACACCTTTACTAATATTACATGGTGAAAAAGACTATCGTTGTCCAATTGAACAGGCAGAACAGTTGTTTATTGCCTTAAAGGCACAAAAGAAAGAAACAAAATTTGTCCGTTTTCCAGAATCAAATCATGAACTTTCCAGGAGTGGCAAACCCGCACTTCGAATAGAAAGATTAAACTATATTAACAATTGGTTTTTAGAGTATATATAAGAAATTAAGAGGGCGCCGTTGGGTGCCCTCTTTTTGTTGATATAAGAATATTCTTTTGGAAGAGAAATTTTAAGAGGAGCGTATATGGAAAAAGAGAGAAAAAGGACAATGTTACCTTGCAATGTAATTTTAAGCAGAAAAAAATGTAGAATGGAGCATTTTTTGATATGATAGTAAAAAGAAAGATAATGACAAAGCAATTAAGGGGCTAGATAACAGTAGGAATTTACATGGAAAAGAAGGTCTATAAATTTTTTGCGAAGGTTACAATTAATAATGAAATAATTAAAAAATGAGATTGATATAGAAAGGATTAAAAGAAATGGGGAGAGCGGAGTATAGAAAAGGAAAGAAAAGAAGGAGATTACGAAAAGGAAGAGTCTTCTTTCTATTCCTTATTCTATTTATACTAGCTGTAACTATATATAGTATTTTTCAATTTAAGCAAGGCGAAAAGCAATCGTTAGGGAAGATAGGAATAGACGAGGTTAAATATGAATTTAATGGGGAAAAAGATAGTAATGGGGGCACGAATATTCTTTTACTGGGAAGCGACCAGCGTAAAGGTGAAAAGCAATCTAGAACAGATACAATTATGATTGCCCAATATCATCCAGATAAAGGAACATATAAAATCATATCGTTAATGAGAGACATGTATGTAGATATACCAGGATATGGACAAGGTAGAATCAATACAGCATATACGATTGACGGTCCTGAATTACTAAGACAAACCATTAAACAAAATTTTGATATAGATTTACAATATTATGCAATTGTTAATTTTGAAGGATTTGAAGCAGTAATTGATGAAGCATTCCCAAATGGTGTAGAGATCGATGTAGAAAAGCAAATGTCTAAAAATATTGGTGTGACATTAGAGCCGGGACTACAACATTTAAATGGAAAACAGTTACTGGGGTATGTACGCTTCCGACACGATGCAGAATCAGACTTTGGCAGAGTATCAAGACAACAAAAAACATTACAAGCAATCGCTGATCAAGTTTCTGCGGTTCAAACATTTGCAAAATTACCCAAATTGGCAGGAGTTATTATGCCATATATTAATACGAGCATGGATACTGGCGACATGCTATTTATCGGGAAAGATTTACTGACTTCAAAAAGTCATGAGGTAGAATCGTTAAGAGTTCCAGTAGACGGAACTTTTCAAGATATGAGAGTGAATGGGGCTGCTGTATTATCTGTCGATTTAGAAGCGAATAAAGCAGCGATAAAAGAATTTCTAGCGCAATAAATGGAGTGTTTATTAACATACTCTTTATGTTTATTAGCAATGTATGAATTAAAATGGAAAAGGCAGGGTAATTTTGGGTCTGCCGATGTTAAAATGAGAATGGCTATATAAGGAGCGGAATGATCCTTGTATTTTATTGGATTAATTAAAAAATCAACACTATTGAAAGAATACACATACAAAAAGATGCGTAAGTTATACAAGGGGTTTTGTGCTCATGGATATAAACTTAATGAAAGAATGGTTTACACTTGATAGAATAATGGATTTAATTGATAGTTATCGTTCATTTGGACCGTTGCCAGGGGTCCTGCTGCCGCTGATAGAAGCGTTTTTACCTTTTTTGCCGCTGTTTGTTTTTATTATGGCTAATGTGAACGCATTTGGATTTTGGCTGGGATTTCTCTATTCATGGGTTGGAACAATTTTAGGAGCATTGCTTGTATTCTCGATTATTAGGAAATATGGAAAAAAAAGAATGCTGAGATTTTTAAGTAATCATAAAAAAGTGCAGAAGCCAATGATCTGGATTGAAAGACATGGATTTGGTCCTTTGTTCTTGCTTTTATGTTTTCCATTTACACCATCTGCACTTGTAAATATAGTAGCTGGTTTATCGAGAATTAGTACAAGCCAATATATTCTGGCAGTAATCGCTGGTAAGCTTGTTATGATTAGTACGATTAGCTTTATTGGTTATGATTTACGATCCATGATTGCTCAGCCATTACGTACGATACCTGTTGTGATTGCTATCTTTATTCTTTGGTTTATTGGAAAAAGAATCGAAATGAAAATGAATAATGTAGGGATTGATGAGAAAGAGAGAAGCCATTAAAAAATGGTTTGTAAATATTGTTTGGAGGAGATAGAGGTTGAAAGCAGCAATAAAGAAAGAAAGCATAGAATGGTTAAAGGCATTTGCTATCGGAATTATCATCTTTATTATAATTCGTGCTTTTTTCTTCTCCAATTATGTAGTGGAAGGCGAGTCGATGATGCCTACCCTGCAGGACGGAAATAAATTAGTTGTTAATAAAGTTGGTTATAAAATGACTGATTTTAATCACTTTGATATTATTGTTTTTCATGCAAATAAAAATGATGATTATGTGAAACGAGTAATTGGCATCCCTGGAGATAAAGTAGAATATAGAGATGACCACCTATTTATAAATGGGAAAAAGTATGAGGAGCCTTTCTTAGATGACTACCGCAAACAAGTATCTTCAGGAAGGCTGACAGGGAATTTTACATTAAAAGAGATTACTGGAGAAGTTACAGTTCCAAAGGGGAAATTATTTGTATTAGGGGATAATCGATTAGGGAGCTGGGATAGCCGACATTTCGGATTTATTTCTATTGACCAAGTAGTTGGGAAAGTCAGCTTGCGCTATTGGCCATTTAATGAAATACAATTTTCCTTTTAGGGAAGAGTAGGACGTAAGCATCTTTTTTTAATTAATAAAATAGCCAAACAATTATATGAATCTGTATCTTTGTATAATTGTTTGGGTCTACCTTAAGCTGGGATACTTATGTCCCAGCATTTTTTTGTTAAAATTAACGCTTAGAAAAAGAGAAAAATTATCCAGCAGCACTTTTCTATAGAAACATGTGTTTCTATGTTATGATGATAATTACAGAGAAAAAATAATGGAGATAGAAAAAAGGGGGGGGATTTTGGATGACTGTCCGCTTATTAACAGGTCGATCTGGTACTGGGAAAACAACGTTCTGTATAGAAGAAATCCAAGCGAAACTTGCTGAAAATCCAGAAGGGAATCCGATTATTTATATCGTTCCAGATCAGATGACCTTTATGTCAGATCAACGTTTGTTGTCTGGCTCGAATGTTCAGGGAATGTTTCGTTCACAAGTATATAGTTTTACCCGCCTTGCATGGAGAGTGTTGCAAGAAACAGGCGGAATCAGCCGCTATCACATCAATAGTATGGGTGTAAGCATGTTGATTCGAAAAATTATAGAAGAGAATAAAAATGACCTAACTCTATTTAAAAAGGTTGCCGATAAGAACGGATTTATTGATCAGGTAGAACAATTAGTCACGGAATTTAGAAGATATACTGTTACTCCAGAGGAACTGTTAGCAACGAAAGCACAATTAGAAGGAACAAAAGAAGCAACCAAAGCTTTACAGGATAAAATCAGTGACCTTGAATTAATCTATGAAAAATTTGAAGAAAGAATAATTGGAAATTACATTGATGGTGAGGATTATTTCCGTTTGCTTGCGGAAAAGATTAGCGAGTCCTCTTATTTGCAAAATGCTGAAATTTACATTGATGGTTTTTATAGTTTTACGCCTCAAGAGTATTTAATCATTCAGCAGTTAATGCATACATGTGAAAAGGTGACGATTACGAATACATTAGATCCTTTTACTTTCCAAAATGATGACTTAAGTTTATTCCGAATGACAACAGAATCCTTCCAAACAATCCAAGCAATGGCTAAGCAGTTAGGAGTGAAAGTCGAGGTTATCAAGCTTACGGAATTCAAAAAAAATAGCCATCCATCGTTAGTTCATATAGAGAGTCATTTTGATAGTAGACCAGCTGTAGCTTTTACTGAAGATACAACTATTAAATTTGCTGAAAGCGTAAATCCGCGTGCAGAAATAGAAGGGGTTGCACGGGAAATCATAAAACTCGTTAGACATAAAAATTATCGCTATCGAGAGATTAGTTTACTCTCTCGTAATTTGTCAGCTTATCAAAATATTATAGAAACTGTTTTTAGAGATTATCATATACCAATATTTATTGATCAGAAAAGTCGAATGCATGATCATCCTTTGGTGGAGCTGATCCGTTCCTCTTTAGAAATTTTCGATACAAATTGGCGCTATGAGCCTGTGTTTCGTTCGATAAAAACAGAGTTACTATTTCCACTTCATGAACGCAAAAATAATATTAGAGAAAAAGTAGACAGGCTTGAAAACTATTGTCTTGCATATGGAATAAAGGGAAGTAAGTGGACTTCAAAAGAACGCTGGAAGTATCGAAGAATTAAGGGGCTGGAATTTGAACAAGGTGTGCAGACGGACGCAGAAAAGGAATTCGAACAAGAATTAAATGAGCTGCGTCTCTCTTTAACTGCGCCTCTAATCCGCCTTCAAAACCGCTTGAAAAGAGGGAAAAACGGCAGAGCGAAATGTGAAGCACTATATTTATTTTTAGAAGAGCTAGAAGTGCCGGTGAAGATGGAGTATTGGAAGAATGAGTTAGAAAGCAAAGGGGAGCTAGTAAAAGCTGGAGAGCATGATCAAGCATGGAACAGTATAGTAGATCTATTAGATCAATTTGTGGAGATACTAGGGGAAGAGGAATTTTCAACCAAGCAATTTGCAACGGTGATTAGTGCAGGGCTAGATACATTAAAGTTTTCTCTTGTTCCTCCAGCACTGGATCAAGTATTGATTGCTGACTTAGAACAGTCTCGTTTAAATGATATAAAGGTTGCGTTTGTTATCGGTCTAAATGAGGGTGTTTTTCCATCGAGATTTCAGGATGAGGGCATACTTGCAGACACAGATAGAGAATCATTACAACAAAAAGGGATGAAGCTTGCTCCTACAAGCAAAACAAGGTTATTAGACGAGGAGTTTCTTGCATACAAAGCATTTACAACGCCAACGGATTATCTTTATTTAACCTATCCACTGGCAAACGATGAAGGAAAGTCTATCTTGCCATCTACTTATATCAAAAGAATGCAGGATCTATTTCCAAAAGCTGAAACTGTCTATTATATGTCTGATCCGAAAGAATTGTCAGAAGAAGGCCAGCTTGATTATGTGGTTCATTTACAAACAACTTTGTCTTACCTTACTGGCCAGCTTTATTTGAAGAAAAGAGAGTATCCTATCTATGATTTCTGGTGGGATGTTTACAATGAGTATATCGAACACCCAAATTGGAGAGAACCAGCCAAAAAGGTTTTTTCTAGTTTAACTTATCAAAATAAAACCGAGAAATTATCGGAACAAACAAGCAGTGAATTGTATGGAGATACCATATCAGCAAGTGTTTCGAGAATGGAGTTATTTCATGCTTGTCCATTTTCGCATTTTGCTACCCATGGATTAAAGCTTCGTGAACGGCAGGTATATCGTTTAGAAGCGCCTGCTATTGGTGACTTATTTCATGCAGCTTTAAAATATATTGCGGAAACAGTTATGCATCAAGAGTTAATGTGGTCTAGTTTAACAAGAGAGCAATGTGAAAGTTTAGCAAGAGATGCGGTAGAAATGCTCGCACCTAAATTGCAGAATGAGATATTGCTTAGTACTAATAGACATCATTATATAAAAAGAAAGCTAGAACAAATCATTAGCAGAGCTTCTCTTATTTTAAGCGAACATGCCAAACATAGCGGTTTCTCGCCAATTGATTTAGAGCTTGAATTTGGACCAAAAGGGAAGCTGCCATCGATTTCTTTTCCGCTGAAAAACGGTACGAATATGAATCTGATTGGCAGAATCGACCGTGTTGATAAAGCAGAAGTAGGGGATGAAGTATATTTACGTGTAATTGACTATAAATCAAGCGGGCAAGAATTAAATATGAATGAAGTTTACTATGGCTTGTCCTTACAGATGCTGACTTATTTGGACTTAATTATTACAAACAGCACGATTTTGGTGGATAAGGAAGCGAGCCCGGCTGGAGTATTATATTTTCATGTTCATAATCCGATGATTTCCAGTAAAAAAATCCTCACATTAGATGAAATCGAAGAAGAGCTATTAAAGAAATTTAAAATGAATGGGTTAATGCTTGGAGAAGAACGAGTCATTCAGTTAATGGATGAAACATTGGAAAAAGGGAATTCGCCGATTGTACCGGCAGGCTTTAAAACCGATGGCACTCTTACGAAGGCATCGAAGGTAGCTACTAGAGACGACTTTAGCAAAATGCAAAAATTTGTACGTCACAAATATAGAGATTCAGGAAATAAGATTATTAGTGGGGAAGTAGGCATAGAACCTTATCGATTAAATGACAAGAAGCCTTGTACTTTCTGCTCGTTTAAGTCTGTCTGTCAATTTGATGAAGCATTAGAAACAAACCAATATAGACAATTGCCAGCCTACTCAAAAGACGAAGTACTGCAATTAATTAGAGAGGAGGCTAATACAAGTGAAAGAGATTAATATACCAGACAAGCCAGCAGATGTTACCTGGACAGATGATCAGTGGAAAGCAATTATGTCTAGTGGCCAGGATATTTTAGTCGCAGCGGCAGCTGGCTCAGGTAAAACAGCCGTATTAGTAGAAAGAATGATTCGAAAAATCGTATCCGATCAGCCAATTAATGTGGATGAATTGCTCGTTGTTACCTTTACGAACGCATCAGCAGCAGAAATGAAGCACCGGATCGGCGAAGTGCTGGAAAAGGAAATCAATGCAAATCCAGCCTCCCAGCATTTAAAAAGACAGCTGGCCCTTTTAAATAAAGCCCATATTTCTACCATTCATTCTTTCTGTTTAGAAGTTATCCGAAAATATTATTATGTCATTGATTTGGATCCAGGTTTTAGAATTGCGGATGAAACAGAAGGACAATTATTAAGAGATGAATGCTTAGAAGATCTTTTTGAAGAGGAATACGGAAAGGAAAATAATCTCGCTTTTTTTGATTTAGTAGATGCTTTTACAAATGATCGCAGTGATGATGCATTGCAGCGAATGATTCAAGAAATATATGATTTTTCCCGCTCTAATCCATTTCCGTCTGCTTATTTACAGTCTTTAATCGACATGTATGATAAGAAAGAAGATGCAGATATTACTGAATTACCATTTATGAAGCATTTAATCGATGATGTGGAGCTGCAGCTAGACGGTGTGAGAAAGCTGCTTGAGTATGGCTACGAATTGACAAAGCTTCCAGGAGGTCCCGCCCCGAGAGCGAGCAACTTCTTGGACGATTTAGAATTAGTGTCTATTTTAGAAAAGGCAAAAGCACATTCTTGGGAAACTTTATATGAGGCCATGCAGTCATTGAAATTTTCACGGGCAAAACCTTGCAAAGGAGACGAATATGATCCAGCGCTAGTGGAGGAGGGACAAAGAATCAGAGATCGTGCAAAAAAAATATTGCAAGAAATGCAAAGCGATCTTTTTACAAGAAAACCACAGAGCTTCTTAAAGGATATGGCGGCGATGAAGCCACATGTGGAGACACTTGTTTATCTAGTGGAGGCCTTTGGGCAAAGATTCCAACAAATAAAAATGGATAAAGGGTTAGTGGACTTTGCTGATTTAGAGCACTTTTGTTTAGCTATCTTAAGTCAACCCGAGGAAACCAATACGGAGCTTATTCCATCAGAAGCAGCATGGTTTTATCGAAATCAGTTTAAAGAAGTGCTTATCGATGAGTATCAGGATGTAAATTTAGTGCAGGAATCTATTTTAAAGCTAGTAACAAAGGATAGTGAATCGGAAGGAAATCTATTTATGGTTGGCGATGTAAAACAAAGTATTTATCGCTTCCGATTAGCAGAGCCTAATCTATTCTTAGCGAAATATCTTCGGTTTCAAGAACGGGAAGATGCTGGTTATAAAATCGATTTAGCGAAAAATTTTCGCAGTAGAAAAGAAGTTTTAGAAGGAACCAACTTTCTCTTCAAGCAAATTATGGGTGTAAAAGTAGGCGAAATCGAATACGATGAAAGCGCAGAATTAAAGCTAGGTGCAAGTTATCCAGAAGAAACTCCTTATCCGATTGAGGTTGCATTAGTAAATCAGCGTGATTCAAGTGTAGACATGGAGATGGACGGAGAGTCAACGGGACTTGATGCAGCAGAACTGGAACAATCACAATTGGAGGCAAGAGTAATTGCTGAAAAGGTAAAAGAATTATTCGAAACAAACCAAGAGGTATATGACGCAAAACAAAAAGCATATCGACCAATTCGTTATAAGGATATGGTCATCTTATTGCGGTCTATGACATGGGCTCCGCAAATAATGGAAGAATTAAAGCAGTATAATATCCCGACCTATGCGAATTTAACAACAGGCTATTTTGAATCCACAGAAGTGGATATCATGATGTCTTTACTAAAGATTATCGATAATCCATATCAAGATATTCCGCTTGCTTCAGTTCTTCGCTCTCCTATTGTGGGATTAACGGAAGAGGAATTAAGTAAGCTGCGGATTGCCAAGAAACAAGGAGCTTTTTGTGAAGCTATTCAAGCTTTTATTCAATCCAATAATCAGAAAGAAGAAGCTTTGTATGCAAAAATAAGACCATTCTTTGATAAATTTGCAGATTGGCGCGCTGAGGCAAGAAGAGGGGCGTTATCTGAACTAATTTGGAAGCTTTATCGGGAAACATACTTTTATGATTTTGTGGGGGGATTACCAGCAGGAAATCAGCGTCAGGCGAATTTGCGTGCACTTTATGACAGGGCTCGGCAATATGAAGAAACATCGTTTCGCGGGTTATTCCGCTTCCTTCGTTTTGTAGAGAGAATGAGGGACCGCGGCAATGATTTAGGTGCTGCAAGAGCTTTAACCGAACAAGAAGATGTTATTCGAATTATGACAATTCACAGCAGTAAAGGTTTAGAGTTCCCATTTGTATTTATGGCAGGATTGGGCCGTAATTTCAATACAATGGATTTAAGAAAGAACTTTTTATTGGATAAGGATTTAGGTTTTGCTACGAAATATATTGATGCAAAAAAGCGAATATCTTATCCGTCCCTCCCGCAAATTGCATTTGCTAAAAAGAAAAAGATGGAGTTGCTGGCAGAGGAGATGCGCGTCTTATATGTTGCATTAACTAGAGCAAAGGAAAAGCTGATTTTAATAGGTGCGGTGAAGGATATAGAAAAGGCAAAACAGAAATGGTCCCAAATCGCAGAACATTCCAATTGGCTTTTAAATGAGTTTGATCGTGCCCAAGCGAAGTCATACTTAGATTGGATCGGTCCAGCATTAGTGAGACATCGTGACAACAAATGGATTCATTTAGAAAGTTGGAGGGAAAAAGAGGAAATTTCTTTTCATCCATCTAATTGGGAAGTGAAAATTCTTCAAAAAGAGGAGCTTCTAAACCGATCGGTGGAGGAAGAAAATAAAGAAAATGAATGGCTTGAAATAGTATCGGAAGGAAAGCGAATGGATCGTTTCTCTGCTTATAAAGAAGACATTAAGAGAACTTTCGCATGGTCCTATTCTTCTAAGGAAAGCACCTCTCATCGCTCTAAGCAGTCTGTATCCGAATTGAAGCGCCAAGGAGAACTGCGGGATGCTCAAAGTGGGACAGACCTTGCTGAAAAATGGAAGCAAACGGTCTGGAATCGACCGAAATTCATGCAGGAAAAAAAATTAAGCCCAGCAGAAATCGGAACAGCTATGCATATGGTTATGCAGCATGTAGATGTAAAGGCAGAAGTTACGGCAGCTGGTCTAAAGCAATTATTAGAAGAGATGGTCAAAAAAGAACTATTAACGACTGAGCAGGCCGAAGTTATTGATATTTCTTCTATTTTATCCTTTTTCCAATCATCTTTAGGAAAAAGAATGCAGCAGGCACCAAAGCTTGTACGAGAAATTCCTTTTAATATTGCCTATCCAGCAAGCCGAGTATATGCAGATTGGCAGGGAGAAGAAGAGCCTGTTCTCATTCAAGGAATTATTGATGTATTCTTTGAAGATGACTTAGGTACTGTATTGCTTGATTATAAAACAGACACAATATCTGGTCGTTATAAGAGTGGATATGAAGAAGCAAAACCAATATTAGAATCACGCTATAAAGTGCAAATAGAGCTTTATACAGAAGCATTGGAAAAAATCTTAAAGCGAAAAATAGAAGAGAAATACTTATTCTTCTTTGATGGTGCACATGTGTTAAAGTTGTAAAAATTCTCGTGTCATAGTCGTATAAAAATGGCCCCCCGCAAAAATTGTGGGAGGCCAAATTAATGTAGAAAACAGAGGAGAATATTTATTAATTATTACCGGATATAGGCTGATCAATCCCGCTGCTATCTGTATAATTACTGGAATTGACTGCATTATTAGTAATTACAAATGCACCATTATTTCCAGTACCTGAGCCTATTGTTGATTTTGCATTGTCCTTTGGAGAAATAAAGAGGGAATCTCCAAATTGCACAATTCCCTCTCCTGTGTTAACAATTTGAATCGGACCTATTATAGCAGGCATAATTCTTTCCTCCTTGAAAAATATATGAACACTCGAATGAAAGGGCTTAGCAGCTAGTTATTTGCAACAACTGGTTGATCAAGTAAACTAGTATCTATATAGTTACTAGCGTTTAATCCATTATTTGTTATAATAAATGCTCCCGTATTGGAGGTACCAGAGCCTAAGGTTGCCTTTGAATTTCCTTTGGGAGAAATAAATAATGAATCCCCAAATTGCACAATTCCTTCTCCTACGTTAACAATTTGTACTGGTCCTACAATTGCAGGCATTTTTTAACCTCCTTTTGTGGTATCTATTCTAATCTGATACTAAAATATTCTTCTCGAAAAAATTTTTATCTTCCGCTTTCTATTATTCTAGACTTGTTTCTGTGTTATTAGAAAAAGGAGTTCCTATAAGATTTGTGCCAGTAATGGAAATAGGGCTTTCAGGGGTTGTAGTATTAAATTGACTAGGCTCATTTAATTGGATCAAATTATTTTCTGTTTCCGCTGCAAGTGGTTGCTCTATTTGCCGGATATGTTTAATTCTTGCTTCTGCATATAGATGACGGCAATTGCCTACTTGTAATAAGGAGGCAGAAGATATTCCAATAATATTTATATGATTTACTTTAATGATCGGTTTCCTATTTTCAAAATGACATGTTACATTTTCGATAATAGGAAGTAAGGGAATGGGTTCTGTAAACACAGAATAGTCTTCATATTCTGTTTCCGAACCATAAAAGAACTCTTTTTGTCTTTGGACTGCTAATGCCCTAGAGGCAGATTGATGGTAAGTTGCATCTCCGATTTCTACAATGGAGGAAAAGGATACGGTATTAATAGTGATTAAATCAACAACAGATGTACGCTGTAACATAGTTAAATTTTTGGATGCAGTGGAACAAAAGGGCCAATAATTAAAGATTCGGCTGGTGTATCGAAGGTGGAGGCTAATTGAATCGTTTGTGTATCTCCTATTAAGCAAATAGAGGAGCTGGCAACCCCTATAATATCAATTCTACCTACTTGAAGCTCTCGATTATATACTTGAAAATTCACTCTTTTCCACTTCCTTTCATGTTATCTGGTATATGACTTAAAAATAAATGAACTCCATTTTCCATTTCTTCCTTTAAAGCGTTGATAATTGCTTCATTAGATAAAGTGCTGCCGCTTTGCTTACGGTTAGTATTTTGTTGTAAATAATATTGAATCCTTGTTGGTAATTGCTTTGTAATATCCTCTTGAATAAAGGTGACATAGGATTCCTCTTCGGGCATATTAAGTTCTAATTGCTTTTGCCGAATGATTTCTGGCAATTCTAATTGAATAAATTGATGCATGACCTCTTCTATATCCATGGATCGATTCATCATCTGCTTAGGATCAATGGGTGGATAGAAAGGGGCCTGAGGCTGTTGGGTTGGTGAATTTGGATTAATGGCAAGTTCTTCAATGTTGCTTAAGTCTTCAGGATTAAGTCCAATATTCAAGGTTCCTTCTAACGTTTCCACTTTTAATTGGTCAAAGCTGTAATCGATACGATCAATATGGACAGTTGGCTTTTCGCTGATTGCCGTAACCTCATTCGTAAGATTGGCAACCTGTGCTTCTAAATCTTTAATTCTTTTTTCAAGCAATTGTAAATAATGACGCATATTTTCACTGTATTGATAAAAATCATAAGACATTTCTATCCCCCCTTTTTTCCTTATTGCAAATCATTCCTATTTTCGAGGAGATTGCAAGGGAACAGCAGGTGAGAAAACGGTATCTTCATCTGCTACATCCATTCCAGGTTCTTCTGGTTGAAGTTCAGGAGCTGATTCTGTAAATCCTCCCGTATTATATAAGTATGAGGCAGGTTTAATAATTCCAGCACTGCCTATCTGTAATACAGAAGAGTTAGAAATCCCCCCGATTTTAATTGAATTTATGGTTATAGATTGTTGGATAAAATAATTCATTAGACACATCACCTTTTAGTCTAATTACGCATTCGCAGCAATTGGCTGATCCAATCCATCGTTATCATACGTATTGGTAGAACTGCGGTAGTTGGTAATCTTTAATCCATCCCCTGTATTAAAAGAGCCTGATCCAGAAAAGGTTTTCGCATTAGAGATAGGCATCATTTTGTATACATCGCCAATATTAAAAATAGAGCTACCCCCAACGGATATAACTTGAGCTACTCCAACAATTGCTGGCATATACAACATCCTTTATACAATATTCTTATACATACTATGGAAAATAACGGATTAGGTGATACATTCACCTAGATAGCTTCATACTATTCTTAACTAACATATTCTTTTGAATGATTGTACTATGACAAGAAAAAGGAATAGGAGTTAATTCACTGCTATAAATAGCGATTTTTTGTCTTAGAAACGCTCAGAATGGAGGGGGGGAATTTTATTTGGAAAAATTTTTGAGAAAGTTTATAATTTTCTTAAATGTTCTAATATATATAATGATATTATAGGGGGGATTAATCTATGAAGCTTGCAACGGTAGCGTGGAAGAATAAAGTTTTTATTGGAGTAGTAGAGGAAAAGAGAGTTTTACCTTTAAATGATGCAGAGGAAAAGTATACGGGAAGAAGACCGTATCCAGAAGATCTTATTAAATGTATAGAACAAGAAGGATTCATGAACAAGGTAGAAAGTTTAATGCATTGGGCAGAAGAGCATTATGATAGCACAAATCTTTATATACCAATGGAAAAAGTGAAGTTTCTAGCACCGATTCCTAGACCGCGAAAAAATATCTTTTGTGTTGGCAAAAATTACGAAGAACACGCAATAGAAATGGGAAGTAAAGCGGACATTCCTGAGCATGTGATGATTTTTACGAAAGCTCCCACCACGGTTATTGGCCATATGGAGAATATTATGGAACATAAACAAGTAACAGAGCAGCTTGATTATGAAGGCGAACTAGCTGTTATTATTGGAAAAAAAGGAAAAGGAATTAAGAAAGAGAAGGCATTGGATTATATATTTGGCTATACCATCTTAAATGATATCACCGCTAGAGATCTACAGAAGAAACATAAACAATTTTTTATAGGAAAGAGTTTAGACACGACGGCGCCAATTGGACCATGGATTGTAACAAAGGATAGTATTCCCAACCCGAATGAATTAAATATTACTACTAAAGTAAATGGAGAAATAAGACAACAATCCAATACAAAGCATTTTATTTTTCCAATCGAAGAAGTAATAAGTGTATTGTCTAAAGGGATGACGTTAGAGCCTGGAGATATTATTGCCACAGGAACACCTGCAGGAGTTGGGAAAGGTTTTAACCCACCACGCTTCTTAAAGGCAGGGGATAGCATTGAAATATCGGTGGAAGGAATTGGTACCTTAATAAATCAAGTAGCAGCTGAGGAATAATAAGTCGAAAATAGAGGGATTAAAGTAATCTATGGTAAAATAATGGAGAAAAGGAGGGGATCTATATGAGTTCAACAGATGCTCATGTACTGACATGGATTATTGGGCTAATTCTATTTGCCTTGTCATTCGGTTTACATAAAGCAGGAAAAGAAAAGGGAAGTAAAATCGTACATATGGTGTTACGGGTAGTGTATATTCTGATTATTGGTTCTGGAATTGGCTTAATTGCCAAAACAGGGATGGATTTCATGCATACAATTAAGATGCTTGTAGGCATTTGGGTTATCGGTATGCTTGAAATGGTACTTATTCGCACGAAAAAATCCGAAAATACAAAAACGCTGTGGATTTTATTGGTAGTTTCTTTTGCGCTTGTGTTAGCGATTGGATACAGCATTTAATAGAAACGATCAAGAGGCTTGTAGAAGAGGTATCTTTTACAAGCTTTTTTATAAAGAAGATCAAGGAGAAAAGGGAGAAACAATGAAGGACTTTTCGATAAAAATAGTGGTTCTGGTTTTTTTATGTTTGGGCACTTTATATCAAGCATATAACATTGATGCTTGGCATTTTGCTATGCACTTATTTCTGTTTTCTATTATTATAGGATTCTATTTTCTCGTGCCTGTATTTAAAAGAAAAAGCATACCGTTTCTTACTATCATTGTTATGCTTGAAATAGTCCTCTTTACAGTAGGAAGAGAGTTATATAGCTATCTATTACTAATGCTTTTGTATTTTATGATAGTAATGAGTACTTATATATCAACTAATTTGTTTCGTATTGTCATTAGCTTGTTTCTTTTAATCAATGCTGCAATAGTTATTATAATGTTTCCCTATTTAGCTTTGGTTTGGATAAGTTTTCTTCTGTTAATTTCCTATTTACTTATTCATGTAAATGAGCTGGAGGGGGATTATCGCCAAATAAGAAATACATATGAATCTTTACTAAATGATTATCGGATACAGAAAAGACAATCTTACTATAATGAGCATGCAGCAAGAGTGGAGGAGAGAAATCTAATTGCTAGACAGATGCATGATTCCGTTGGTCATAAATTGACTGCATTAATGATGCAAATCGAACAATTTTGGATTAAGGAGAAAAAGGATCAATATTTAACTTTGAAAAATATGGCAGCTGACAGCTTAGAAGAAACAAGAAAAGCGGTACGTCTTTTACAAGTAGACGAGCCAAGAGGAATTGCTTCTATTATTACGCTGATAAAAAAATTGGAAAGTGAAAACAATATTCACGTCCATTTTACAACCAAGCAAGGGGTACTACAAGCAAACCTTAGTAATAAACAAAGTGCTGTCCTCTATCGATCTGTACAGGAAGGTATCACAAATGCGATGAAGTATGGAAGTTCGAAAGCTGTGCATATTACACTAGGTGTTTCCCCAATTGGGCATTTGACATTTGAAATCAGAAATCCCTATATACATAAGCATCCTTTTCATTTTGGTTTTGGTTTAGAGAATATGAAAAAAAGAATAGAAGAAAGACATGGAAAATTAGAGATTCTTCAATCGAATGGAGAATTTATCCTGCAAGGAAATATTCCTGTTGGGGAGGAATGAAGATGATTCGCGTGTTAATTGCGGAGGATCAAGCAATTGTTAGAAATGGTTTAAAGATGATTATTGAACAAGAAGAAGACATCAAGGTCGTTGCTGAAGCGGAAAATGGAAAAGAAGTGTTGTTTTTATTAGAAAAAACAATTGTAGACATTGTTTTAATGGATATTCGTATGCCAATTATGGATGGGATGGAAGCGACGAAAAAAATTCGTCAGCAATTTCCACATATAAAAATACTTATCCTCACTACTTTTAATGATGAAGATTATGCAATAAAGGTATTTCAAGAAGGGGCGAATGGTTTTCTGCTAAAAACAACAGATAATACTACTTTAGTAAATAGTATCAAAAGTTGTTTGGCGGGCGGCATGTCGATACATGATCAAGTTGCCGCAAAATTAATGCCAAAGCTGTTAAAAAAAGAGAACCTGCCTGAGAAAGAACTGAATCAGACAGTTGTGTTAACAACACGAGAAATAGAAATTCTCAAAAAAATAGGCCAAGGGAAAACAAATAAAGAAATTTCCCGTGAGTTATTATTATCTGTTGGAACGATTAAAAATCATATCACTCAAATTCTAGCAAAATTAGAATTAAGAGATCGAACACAATTAGCTATTTATGCGGTGCGGAATGATTATATTTGATTTCATTGCCAGCTAAGTAATAGGAAAGCGAAATAGAGTCATCTGCGGCTGCTTTCCACTAACCTTCTTTTTTTTGAAATAAAACCCGAACGATTATATAAGAGCTTTATTAGCAGCTCTGTATAATGGTTCGGGTGAAAATGCCTCACTACGCTTTAGAAAGGTGAATAAAGCCCTCGCCGAAGACGTCTCTCACATCATGAATGGTAATAAAAGCATCCTCATCTGTTTGTTTCACGATTTTCTTTAGTTTCACAACTTCTTGTTTATTAATAATAATATAGAGTATTTCCTTGTTCTCTTTTGTATAGTAGCCATGACCTGATAGAACTGTTACGCCACGATTTAATTGTTCGTTTACTTGATCCGCAATTTCTGCAGGGTAATTGGAAATAATCGTCACTGCCTTCTTCGGATTAACGCCTTCTATGACAAATTCCATCACCTTTGTTCCAACATAGAGCATAATAATTGTCAGCATCACACCTTCTGCCTTTATTAGGAAGAAGGAGGCAAAAACAACAAGAAGATCAAAAAATAATAAGCCGTAACTTATACTCCAGCCGAGATATTTATTGGTTAGTCTTGCTAGAATAGTCGAGCCAGCTGTTGTACCGCCTACTCTTATAATTAATCCAATTCCAACTCCGGCAAATACGCCGCCGAAAATAACATTAACAAATAATTCGTCAGAATGGATTGACCATGTCTCTGTTAGATGTAAAAATAACGAGTTGAAAAAAACAGCAATAATGGTATAAATAATCATTTGTTTATTTAAAAATTTATAACCGATTATAAGCAAAATGGTGTTTAAAGCAAAGTTGACTATACCTGGAGACCATTGAAATAAGTAATAAGCTATAATGGCTAAACCGGTTACTCCTCCTTCTCCCAAATCATTAGGAATAACAAATAAATTGACAGCCAATGCAAAAAGGAAGGCTCCAAAAATAATCACTAGGATATCCTTTCCGTATTTTTTCATGAAAAAAACCTCCAATAATAACAGAAACTTAATGCAAACTATTACCAGTATAATAAAGGAAAACGCAAATTCATAGGAAAAGTTTTAAAGTAATATGATTTGGTTACTCACTCGGATAAATGTTGGTTCAGCAGGATAGCTGCGGAACATATGAAGAGGGGAATGTAAATGACACTGTAATCGGTATAAATGATAGATTTAAGAACAAAAATGTGACACCATGAAATGGATAATAAAATGAAATCGAGCAGGCGAAAGACAGGGGCTTTCATCCAGTCTAATGGAAAGAGTAGTGTATTTTAGTGTGTGGGGATAATCACATCCATTTATATTTTTGGCTGGGAAACTTATGTCCCAGCCAAAACATAAGTTTAAGTCTGTTCCTTGGAAAACACTTATGTTTCTAAAGAAGTATTTGATGGGGACTGCTCTTCGATTATTTTTGTAACCTTCACTTGACTGATTCTGCGGTCCACAATTTCTTCGACTTGAAATTCGAAATTTTTATAGAGAATGGTTGGTTTTTCATTCTCATTAGGAATATAGCCAATCCTGCTGATGAGAAAACCACTCAATGTATCATAAATTTCAATCGGCAAGGTAATTTTCAATAACTCTTGCACATCATCTAGACTGATAGTCCCTTGCAATAAATAGGTATGTTCCCCGATAATCTTAATTTCAGGAGGTTTTGGTTCATCGTATTCATCAAAAATATTGCCGACGATTTCTTCCACCAAATCCTCCATTGTCACAATACCGTCTGTTCCGCCGTATTCATCAACGACAATTGCGAAAAGGACATTATTTTTTTGCATCTGGATAAATAATTCATCAATTCTTTTTGATTCTAGTACAAAGTATGGTTCGCGAATAATCCTACTTAGTTGAAAGGAGGTATCTTCTTTACCCATATATGCTAATAGATCTTTAGAATGTAGGATACCGATAATATTATCCATATTTCCCTCATATACAGGATAGCGAGTATACATTTCACGATTCACAAGAGCAGCTATCTCATTTAGAGTATAATGGGAAGGAATAGCTACCATATTAGAGCGATGGGTCATAATATCTGTGACATCTTTATTATCAAATTCGAAAATATTATGTATCATCATTCGCTCATCTTCATCAATACTTCCTCTTTCATTTCCTACATCAATCATCATTTTTATATCTTCTTCTGTTACTTCCTCATCTTCATCATCTGGACGAACGCCGAAAAGCCGTGCAACAAGGTTAGTGGAGAAGGTTAAGAAAGCGACAAATGGCGCTGTTATTTTAGAAAGCATTGTTAGCGGACTTGCGGCGAACATCGCAATTCCTTCTGCTTTCTTCAAAGCAACTCGTTTAGGAACTAATTCACCAAATACAAGTGTGAAATAAGATAACAGCAGCGTAATAATAATGACGGAGATAGAGTCAAGCAATCCTTTGGAGAGAGGAATACCCATACTTAAAAATAACTCTGTTAAGTGACCAGAAAAGCTGTCCGCAGCAAAAGCGCTGGCTAGAAATCCTGCTAGAGTAATCCCAATTTGGATTGTCGCCAGAAATTTACTCGGCTCTGACAGCAATTTATGCACTATTTTAGCCTTCTTGTGGCCAGTGTCAGCCATATGTTTAATTTTATTGTCATTTAAGGAAATGAGCGCAATTTCTGCAGCTGCAAAGAAAGCGTTTAAAGCAATAAGGATGACCAAGACTAGAATGCCCAATTAGTACAGCTCCTTTCCGATGATTATCTTTTATTTGTTTTACCCTTTTTAAATGAAAGTATGCTTAAATAAGCAGCAGCTATTGAATTAGCATAAAAAGATATGACTATAGTCATTTTATTTTTGGAAAAAAATGACCTTTAGGTATATGAATGGAAGAGTCTTTTCATTATGCTGTATATAGAAAGGATGATGACCTTGTTAGAAATAATAAATTTATCTAAATCATTTAAAGGGAAGCAAGTTGTGAATTCTGTCAATTTATATTTAGAACGTGGAGAAATTGTAGGCTTACTAGGACCGAATGGTGCAGGTAAATCTACAACAATATCTATGATATCTTCTTTGGTTTCTCCTCAAGAGGGAGACGTACGTTTAAATAATGAAAGTATTTTAAAAACACCGCAGGCTTTACGGAAAGTTCTTGGAGTAGTACCACAAGAACTCGCTGTTTATATGGATTTATCTGCTCGAGAAAACTTACTCTTTTTTGGTAAAATGCATCGGATTCCTAAAAAAATTTTACAGAAGAGAGTAGATGAAGTTCTTGAAATTATTGGTTTAAAAGAACGGGAAAAGGATTTGGTCAAAACCTTTTCAGGCGGAATGAAACGGAGATTAAATATTGGTGTCGCTTTAATACATGAACCGGAAATAATTATTATGGATGAACCAACTGTTGGAATTGATCCACAATCCAGAAATTATATTTTAGAAACAGTGAAAAGACTAAATGAAGAAAAGCAAATGACCGTCCTTTATACAAGTCATTATATGGAAGAAGTAGAGTTTCTTTGTAATCGGATTTATATTATGGACCATGGTGAAATCATTGCATCTGGAACGAAGGAGGATATTAAAAATATTTTATCGGCAGAAACAGCCATTAACATTAAGGTGGAAATCGTCAAACATGAATTTACAGAAGCACTCCGTCATCTTGAAAGCATTAAGAATATCTCGATTCAACAATCGGTGATTACGGTTATCGTACCAAGAGGAGTGAATTTGTTAAAAGATATATTGCGGATTGCCGAAGAACAGAAGACAAATGTACTCTCTGTAAATATTGAGGCGCCTACTTTAGAAGATGTGTTCTTGCATTTAACTGGCCGTCAATTAAGAGATTAGGAGGATTCCAGATGCTTTGGCAAATGATAAAAAAAGAATTATTACTGATTTGGAGAAGACCGCGAGAGCTGGTTGTCTTGTTGTTAATGCCGTTTGTGCTTATCACGATACTTGGCAGCGCGTTAGGGGCTTTGGATAATGATAGCGAAATAGAAGTAAAAGCGAAGCTAGCTATGGTGGTAGAGGATCAAGAACAGCAAGCCCAACAAGAAATAATAGAAAAAATAAACCAGTCTCCTCTAAGCGATCAAGAGAAAAAAGCAAAAATAGCGCATATTCAGGCTCTGCAGCCGATAGCTACATTTATGAAAGCAGTCGGGGAAAATCCTGATTTAAAGAAATTCCTTTCCGTTACGGAATATAGTGACCGGACCATAGTAAAGGAAAAGGATTTTGACGGTGTAGTATATATTCCAGAAGGATTTACTTCTGAATTTTATACAAATTTTTTAGAGGAAGAAACCGAACTTCCATCGTGGATAATAAAGACAAAAAACCAAGAGTCCCTTCAGGCAACTATTATCGAGGATATTATGACGAATTATCAAAAAGAGTGGACGTATCTAAAGACAGCCCAAGATCTTCAAATCGATTATTCGACATTAGTTAGTGAAAAGGTAAATGGACAAATCAAAAATATCGAAAAGAAAAAGGAAATCAGTGCTTTTGCTTATTATGGAGTCGGCATGTCTGTGATGTTTGTATTCTATATATCTACAACGGTAGCAGGCTTTGCTTATCAGCAAAAAGAAGAGCTTTTGTATGAACGTATCTTACTGGCAAATGTTCCAAAGTTTGTGTTTTTTGCAGGTGTTTTTACTGTAGCCTTTATTCTATCTTTTTTACAGCAGACCATTTTATTCAGCTTAATAGCAATGATTTATGGAGTCGTCTTTTCTAGTATGATAAACCAATTAGTTGTTATCTTAACGGTAAATCTAATGGCTGCAGCGTTTGCTACTATAGTAACTTCTATTTCTTTTGCTGCTAAGTCACGAAATGTGGAGAGTATTATGTCTTCCTTAATCGTACCTATTCTTGCGTTTATTGGCGGCAGCTTTTTTGATGTAAGTGCGATTGGTGGATTTATGGAAACATTAGGCGAATATTCTCCTGGAGGTGCAGCCCTTACTGCTTATTTAAAAGCATATCAAGGCTATTCATTGGCAGATTTATGGAGCCATCTTAAAGCAATCCTCCTATTTTCTATTACTTTGCTGTTGATTAGTGTGATTACCTTGAAAACAAGAGGAGGGGTTCGCCAATGAATGCAATTCTATGGGGGAAATGTAAGAAATTTATTAGACAGCCAGGTGGATTTATTGTAACCTCTTTCATTTGTATCGTTTTTGCTTATTTAGTTGGGATGTCTTCTTTCACAAAAGTAGAAGTGCCAGTTTATACAGAACAATCGGAGAAAACAACTGATATTCTAGAAGCTTTAAATCAAAGTGAAAGTTATTCGTTTGTTATTTATACAGAAAAAGAAGTAAAAGAACAGTTAGCAAAGGGAAAAACAGATATAGGAGTGTCGATAAATCCAGACACTTATACTATTTTTCGAGTAGCTGATACGTCCAATGTATTAATGGTTCAAAATTATCTTCAAACTTATTATGCGAATATGCTTAAGGAACAAGCGCTGTTCAATGGAGCAGCGGATAAAGAAGAAGCTCAAAGGGTGCTTGCACATAATAAAGAGACACCAATTATACCTGTAGAAACAGAACAAACATTAACGGATAAAGAAGCAAGCTATAATCAATCACTCCAGTCGCTCTTTGGGTTTACTTTATTCTTCTGTATTTATACCGTTTCCTTTACAGTTATTGAAATTCTAAGAGATAAACAAGGTGGAATATGGGATCGATTTATTTTATCCTCTACTTCAAAAGCACAAATATATTTAGGGAATTTATTATTTAGTTTTTCGATAGGTTATATCCAAATAATAATGATTTTCCTTCTTTTCAGGTATGGATTAAATATTGATTTTAATGGGAATTTTCATTTGGTGTTTGTTCTAATCATTCCATATTTATACGCTATTGTGGCATTGACTATTCTCCTAACAGGTCTTGTGAAAACACCAAGCCAGTTTAATGCCTTTATTCCGTTGGTATCTGTAAGCTTTGCGATGCTTGGCGGAGCCTATTGGCCAATTGAAATTGTTACATCGAAAATAATGATTTTGTTATCCAAAGTTGTTCCTATTACTTATGGAATGGAACTATTAAAAAAAGGTGTTATCGACAGTGCTTCTTGGAATGATATTATGGTTCCGGCAGGGATTCTTTGTTTGATGGGAACAATTATGCTAGGTATTGGCATTCAGCTTATAGAAAAAAGACATGTATAAGAAAATATAAGGTGTAATATTTTGAAAAAATAAAAAATAGTGTATAATTAAGAGTATAGATTTCCAAGTTTAGGAAGAGGGATCTGGAACAATTGATCTGAAAAATAGTGAAAGGCTATTTAGATGTTGTTGTTCTTCCTTTGACATTTTTCATTTCTATTATTTTTGAGCCGAGTGGTAATCTTGTTCGGTTAACAAATGACACCATTAGAGATATGTAGGGTATACACACATAAATATGTTGGATAAGTATCTGTCTTGGAGTGGCAGGTACTTAGTTTCAAAGAGCTTGAAAGAACTAATAAGGGAGAAAGAGTATGAGATCACTGGAACATGAAATATAAAACCATTATTGTAGAGGACCTCCCTCTATTCTTTATTGAAAAATAAAAAATAGGGAGGAATAAAAAGTGACAGATATTAATTTTCATAGGTATTTAGAGGAAATAAACGAGAAATTTTCAGGATGGGACTTTTCTAGCATTTATGATACAGGCAGAATCCAAAACAGCATGATTTCTTGGTCTTACGGGAGCAAAGTAATTTCTGCAATGCAGGAAACCACAGCTGTATTGGATATGGGAACTGGGGGAGGAGAGTTTCTCTCCTTATTGAAAGGCTATTTTCCAAGTATCATTTATGCGACGGAAGGGTACAAGCCGAACGTATCGATTGCCAAAAAGAAGCTTGAGCCATTAGGAGTGAGAGTGATGGAAGTGGTTGATGATAATGAATTGCCATTTCCCGACAATCATTTTGATTTAATCATTAACAGACATGAATCTTACTCTGTAAAAGAAGTGAAAAGAATCTTAAAGCCAAAGGGTATTTTTCTTACCCAGCAAGTTGGAGGTTTAGATTGCAAGGAAATAAATGACTGGTTTGGAGTTCCGCTCAATCCTGAATTTAAAGAGTGGAAACTTTCAGCTGCTCTTAACCAGTTTTCTCTCACTGAATGGGAGGTTCTAGAGTACCAAGAGGAGTTTCCTATCCAGCGTTTCTATGACTTGGGCGCACTTATTTATTATTTAAAGGCGATTCCTTGGCAAGTTCCTGATTTTAGCGTAGAAAAGTACCAGAATGAACTCTATCGTTTGTATCAGCATATCGAGAAAACTGGCTTTTTTGATGCCAGCCAATCTCGTTTTTATCTAAAGGTGAGAAAGCAATAACGTAGAAGTTACAAAAGAAACTCAGTTAATACCTTAAAGGTTTAGCTGAGTTTTTTTGTTTTTTTCAAAAAAAGGAAAATTCATCGAAAAATAGAAGATTGTTTTGCCAGTGGATGCCAGCTGTGCAAGAAAGACTTAGCAGCTAGTGCTGTTTTAAATCCTCTAGTTTAACTATATTTAGACTAAGGGATTTTCTTATATTCTAAAAAGAAAAGCGATCTATTAATTCCGTACTTTTTCTTTGATGCTCTCTGTTCTGTGAGTAATTTATTTGATACAAGCTGGAAAATAAGACATTAAGCACATAATCAATGGATACTTGTGATGCAAAGGTAGCGATTTTGTATGTTTCTTTCTTTTCTAAAGCTGGTATGGTTAAAACAACATCTGCCATTTTGGCTAATTTACTTTCAGGAAAGGCGGTTAGCAATAAAATCGGCACCTTTCTTTCTTTTAATATACGAGCAGCAATGAAGTCCTCATTTGATTTAGCTTCATAAGTAATAAAAAAGGCGCAGTCATTTATATCAATGTTAACAGTGTTATTGGCAAATTCATTACGGGCCGTTGCGATTATGGCATATTTATTTATCTTCAAAAGTTTATTTTGGAAACTTTCGGCCCGAATTTGCGAATCTCCTACAGCATACATAAAGATACGGTTTGCATTGTATAGATACTTAGTCATTTTAAAAAGGGATTCTTCCTTTAAGAGCTCATAGCTTTCTTTGATGGCCTGTTGAGTTAAATACATCATATCCTGGCTGATTTTCATAAGAGAAGCATCATCTTCAAATGGGATATTGGGATTAATTTCAGATAAAACATGGTTTTTTTGCTCAATAGATTTAACAAGCATAATTTTAAAATCTTTAAAACCCTTCATTCCTAACTTTTGTGTAAAGCGAATGATAGAAGTATGGGAAGTAAATGTTTTTTGTGCTAACTCTTGGATTGTCATTCTCTCTATTAAGTTAGCATTTTCCAAAATATATTTTGCAATATTTTTTTCTGCTGTTGTATAATCCGTTCTATTTGCAATTTGTTTTAGCAACAAATCGGCTCACTCCTTTAAAATTGAACATTTTGTTCATTAAATCAGCTTCATTTCAGATGGAAGCTTGAACATTTTATCCTAAATCCGTTCAGGCTAAAGCTTTACATGGAATTCTCTGTTATTCCATCCTATAATGGTCCCATTAAGGAAAAAAGGAGTGTCTTTTATGCTGACAATTGGATACATAGGAAATGGCAAAAGTACAAATAGGTATCATCTTCCTTTTACTTTACAAAGAGACCATATTAAGGTGAAAACAATTTATCGTAGAAATCCAGCCCATGATACATGGAAGAAACATAAACATATTCATTATACTACGGATTTAAATGAGATACTCAAGGATCAAGAGATTCAATTAATCGTAGTAACAACATCTCATGACTCTCATTATGCATTTGCTAAGTTAGCTTTAGATCATAATAAACATGTGCTAGTGGAAAAGCCATTTATGATGTCGGTAGAAGAAGCCGATGAAATATTTCTGTATGCAAAAGAAAAAGGACTTGTTGTTCAATGCTATCAAAACCGCCGTTATGATTCAGATTTTCTGACAACAAAAAAGGTGATAGAGAGTGGTAAATTAGGAGATTTATTAGAAGTAGAATTGAATTATGACTATTATCGACCAGAAGTGCCAGAAACAGTCCAGGTTTATAATAATTATCGCAGCTTTATGTACGGACATGGTACCCATACGATCGACCAGGTCATATCTTATTTTGGAAAACCGCAGCATGTTCATTATGATGTACGACAATTATTAGGTCAAGGACGAATGAATGACTATTTTGATTTAGACTTTTATTATAATCAGTTAAAGGTTTCGATTAAGTCAAGTTACTTCCGACTAAAAGAAAGACCAAGCTTTGTTGTTTACGGTAAGAAGGGAAGCTTCATTAAACATTCGAAAGATAGACAAGAGGAACATTTAAAAATTTTCTATATGCCTGATGGAGAGGGTTTTGGGGTAGACCAACCAGAACATTATGGCACCCTAACTTATATAGATGAGAATGGAAATTACCATGAAGAAAAAGTTGTGTCAGAGGCAGGGGATTATGGGCGAGTGTATGATGGAATGTATAATACAATCATCTATGGGGAAGAAAAAATAATAAAAGATGAGGAAACGCTATTACAATTGGCAATTTTAGAAGAGGGAATGAAGGGATGTAAATAAAATGAAACTTGGAATAGTGGGAGCAGGAAAGATTGTTCAAGATTTATTACCTATGCTTAAATCTATACCACAAATTGACTTGATGGCGATTTTTGGAAGACCCAATAAAAAAGAATTTTTGTTAGACTTACAAAAGGAATATCCTATAAACAAAATTTATGTGGATTATAAAGAGATGCTTGCAGATACCGATATAGATGTCGTTTACATAGCATTGCCTAATCATCTTCATTATTCCTATACAAAACTAGCTTTAGAAGCCAGAAAACATGTAATTTGTGAGAAGCCTTTTACCTCTAATTTGAATGAATTGAAGGAATTAGAAAGGATTGCCCAAAAGAATGATCTTTATTTAATAGAAGCAATTACTAATCAATACAGAGGGAATTTTTTAAAAATAAAAGAATTGTTGCCTAAGCTAGGAGATATCAAGGTGGTAGAAGCAAATTATTCTCAGTACTCCTCACGTTATGATGCTTTTAAGGAGGGGAACATTTTACCAGCTTTTAATCCAGAGATGTCGGGTGGCGCCTTGATGGATATTAATAGTTATAATATTCATTTCGTTGTTGGGTTATTCGGAAAACCAATGGAGGTGCAGTATTATCCCAATTTGTCACGAGGGATTGATACTTCTGGAGTCTTGATTTTAGAGTATGAGCGCTTTAAAGCGATATGTATAGGTTCAAAAGATAGCTGGGGAGCATCATTTGCGACTATTCAAGGCGATAATGGCTTCTTGACAGTTGATGGACCTGTTAACAGTATAGATTCATTTATTATCAGCAATGCTAGTAATGTAGAAGAGAAGATAAATAAAAATGAGCATAATCATCGAATGTATGAAGAGTTCGTGGCATTTGAAAAAATAATACGCGAGAAAAACAAAAGTGAAATGCTAAAAAGACTAGAACATAGTCTTCAAGTGATGGAGATTCTTACAGTAGCGAGAAAAAGGGCAGGAATTGTTTTTGCTGCCGATAAATGGCTGAATGAATAGGTTTGAAAGAAAGTCTTCTATTAATAATAGAGGACTTTTTTTATCGTTAAAGGAAGAAACGAGGAAGGTAAGGGAAACAAGTCACTGTTTCCCAACTTATTAAAGTAAATCCTTCTCTTATAAATAATAGACTTTGAAAATAATGTCCTGTGGGTGATTCCCGAATTTTTTCCCAAAAATAGTGGCACCTCCAACATATTCAGCATCTTCTTTCACTTCAATTCGAAATGTCCAGCGATCACAGTTGTCATCCAATTCATTAATGGTAATGGCGGATATCGGATCTCCATCAATATATGTACCATGGTTTGTAATTCGCAGTGTTTTAAGAAGTCCGTATTGATTTAAATTATGCGGCCACCATTCAGGAGTAAGTTTACCTCGTGTATCTGCAAAGTCGCCAGGGCTTCTCCAGGTTCCAAGTTCTAGCCCATTTAGTGAAAAGGTAATATCAGAAGGCCAATTATCATTAGAAAATGGAAATTCTGAACATACTTCTAAACTAATTTCAAATTGCTGGATTTTTTCTTCCTTTTTTAAAAAGTTTGGGATGGTGTATTGGATAAAGCCTTGAGTAAACCACAAAATTTCTGCTTCCACTCTTTTTGGATCCATAAAGAGCTTTGGTTCATCTACTCTGCCAATAAAATCCTTTTCTGAAGCTAATCCACAGGTTGGCTTTAAATCATAATCAGTATAATGACCAATTGGAACAGAAGTTTCGTAAGAAGCAAAAGAATGATAGATTTTCTTCGGAAAGTTGATTTCAATGTGGTCCACTTTTAACATGGAAATTTTCTGTAAGCCAGACTTCCCTGGAACCTTTTCGGTCTTTATTAGACCTGCATCTTCTAATTTTTTTACATGCTTTGTTACAATAGCACTGCTGATGCCCAATTCTTTGGCAAGCTCTTTTATATTCATTTTATTTTTAGACAGTAACTGAATAATTGTCATTCGAACTTCACTTGCTAAAGCTTCGTACACGACTAAAGAGGATTTATCGATCCCCAATTGCATATAGACCCCTTCTTTCAGTATGTTTAATTAACTATAAAGTTTCCTTCTTATACAAAAAATAACATGTAAATTAACCTCTGTAAATGTTTTCTTTTAGTGTAAGGGGTGATTAATATTAATGTTAATATTTTTATTGATAAAGTTTGTTAAGTTTATAGTATTGTTATCTTAAATATTATTTAATTTAATATGCCTTAAAGCAGAACGGAAAGCAGTTGGTGTCATGTTTTCTGTTTGCTTAAATACTCTCATAAAATATTTCTCATCTTTAAAACCACAATCGGCAGCAACTTTTGTAACAGTATCATTCGTATTCAATAATAATGATTTTGCCTTCTCCATTCTAACTTGAAGAATAAATTGGCTGATCGTTGTCCCGGTATTTTTAGAAAAAGTATGTGATAAGTAAGCTTTATTATATCCAAAATGATTGGCGATCTCTTCAATTGTTAAGGGGTGATTGCTGTTCATCCGAATCCATTCTTTTACATAGTGTAAGAAACGATTATGTGGTTCCCTCTCTTCGGTATCTTCATAGACACTACGGGCTTCCTCACTAAGTTCTAGCAGAATCGCTGTTACTAAATAATCTAGAAATCCATTATTTGTTTGAGATGATTTCATGCTTGCGATTAATTGATTTAACAAAATGATGGTTTTACAAAGATTCATTTCAGATGAATACAAAGGTAAATATATTTCTGGAGTAGAGCTTTTTCGTACGAAGGGATCTGAAACAGTCTCTTTTCCTTGAGGGAGATAAAAGTGGAACCAATAAAAGGACAGGCCTTTTTCTGAGGGTTTATTACCTTTAAAAGATGTGTTGGCAGGAATGAAAAGAAATTCATTTTCTTTTAATTCATATGCGGTATTATCTACCTCTAAATAAAGAGTACCGGAAATACATAGGATAATTTCTTCATTTGGATTTCTTCTTGGTGCATGAGACCATGAAACATCTGATACAAATAAACCAGCTGAATGAAAGGGTACCGCTCCTTTTAGATGGGAATATATATACGTTGCTGGCATCTTTTTTCCTCCTTTTGAAGATATGGTAGCATGATCATCTAGTTTATGTCCACCACATCTATTTGTTATCCTACTTACATCATGAACGAAACCAGTTAAACTATTGTAAGCGATACCAGAAAAGAATGGAGGAATTAAATTGTTAAGAGAATTTGCCATAAACAAGGTGCATATAAAGGATACATTTTGGAATTATTATGTCAAAAATATTAAGAACAAGACAATTCCCTTTCAATATAAAGTGATGGATAACGATATGGATATTAATATTGAGCGGGAAAGGGAGGATGAGAGTTTACCAGCAGAGAAAAGCAATGCTCTCGAAAATTTTCGTATAGCAGCTGGATTAAAAGATGGAGAACATTACGGATGGTTCTTTCAAGATAGTGATGTGTACAAATGGCTAGAAGCAGTTTCTTACAGTTTGCAAATTTCTCCAGATAAGGAATTAGAGGAGCTTGCTGACAGTGTCATCGATTTAATTGGCAAGGCACAAGAAAAAGATGGCTATTTACAAACTTTTTTTCAAGTGAAATTTCCTAATAGAAAATATCGTGAGCTGCACTATAGTCATGAATTATATTGCGCTGGACACTTAATGGAAGCGGCTATAGGCTATACAGAAGCTACAGGGAAAAGAGAACTATTGCAGATTGCATTAAAAGTAGTAGACAATATCGCAAAGCATTTTGGTTATGAAGAAGGAAAAATACAGGGAGCTGATGGTCACCAAGAAATTGAACTGGCGTTAGCAAAGTTGTATGAGTTTACTGGGGAGAAGAGATTTTTAGATTTAGCAGTCTTCTTTATAGATGTGAGGGGAAAAGATCCATTATTCTATGACAAGCAAGTAGAGCAAAACAATAAAGACGGAATAACAAATGATTATCCAAAGATTGATTTAAAGTATTTACAAGCATATACTCAGCCCAAAAAACAGACAAAAGCAGTAGGGCATGCTGTTCGAATGTTGTATATGGCAACTGGGATGGCAAGAATTGCAAAACATTCAAACGATGAACAACTATTTATGGCTTGTAAAGAAATTTGGCGGGACGTTATCTCGAAAAAGATGTATATAACTGCGGGTGTTGGTTCCACTGTACATGGGGAGGCATTTACAGGTGAATATGATTTGCCGAATGACACCATGTATTGTGAGACATGTGCATCCATCGCTCTTATTTATTTTGCGTATGAGATGTTTAAAATAGAACCAAAGGCAGAATACATAGAGATTATGGAACGAGCATTATATAATGGTGTTCTCTCTGGGGCATCTATTGAGGGGAAACATTTTTTCTATGTGAATCCACTAGAAGTATATCCGTCTATAAGTAAGAATAATCCTGGGCAAGGGCATGTGAAGTCCCAGCGGCCAAATTGGCTTGGTTGTGCTTGCTGTCCTCCAAACTTTGCTCGAACAATCGGTTCGATACAGCGTTACTTTTATACATGGGATGAAGAAGGACAAATCATTTACAGCAATCTATTTGTTGCTAGTAAGCTAGACTTTTCCGGAGGCTCTTTAGAGCAAATGACAGAATTTCCGAAGCAAAATAGAGTGAAATATCACCTCAAAACGGATGGGCAATTCGTTACTTTAAAAATTCGTATTCCCCAGTGGTTAAAAAATCCGTTACTATATGTGGAAGGAATTCCAGTCGAAATGAATTTGATTGATGGTTATGTGGAATTAAAAAGGAAGTGGAATGGAGAAATAGTGGAACTTGTCTTTGAGACACCAGTATTGGCTGTCACAGCAAATCCTAACGTAGTTGCCGATGTTAATCGTATAGCTATACAAAGAGGTCCTTTTGTTTACTGTGCAGAATCGATAGATAATGAAGAGAAATTACAAACCTATCATGTCAATCCCAAAAATCTTGGGCGGGCAAAGGTATGCTATCAGCCAGGTATATTAAATGGAATTACCCAACTTATGGTAGAAGCAGATCATGAACTAGTCGATAAAAGTTGGCAGGAAACATTATACCAATTTAATTTCAAGGGGAATATAGAAAAAAAAGAACTTACACTCATTCCTTATTATTCCTGGGGAAATAGAGGAGAATGTGAGATGGTTGTATGGCTATATAAGTAGAGTGCTTAAAGCGTAAGGATAGAATAGACTTCCTTATGCTTTTTTTGCTTTTTTGAAGAAATAATGGACACATGGGAGACGGCTACCTTCGTTTTGGAAACATGATGACTATAACAATAGCAGTTGATTTTAGAGAATGGAGTAAGCTTTTGAATTCTGATAAAATCAAGTTAATTATATTTAGAAAGAGTGCAATCAAATGAATAGGGGGGATAGGATTGAAAGAAGAAGAGAGAAAGTTTCATCGACCGTTTGGCGTGTATGGTGTTAATAAAACGATTTATCCATTCATTATGCTTCTCCACTTGTACTAAAGGCAATAGAGTGGATACAAACAGGTTCAATTGGAGTTGAAGTAACTTGGCATGAGAAATGGGAAGTGAAGAAATCCCTCCATATAGAAGGAAGAAAGGAGAGCACAGATGATTATTAGAAAAGCGAAGGATGAGGATGCCAAAAGGATTGCAAAGGTACATGTAGATAGTTGGCGCACTACTTATAAAGGAATAGTTCCAGATTTATTTTTAGAAAGGCTTAATTATGAGGAAAGAGAAGAGATATGGAAGAAAGCAATCCCGACTGGAAGTGTCTTTGTTGCTGAAAATGAAACTGGAGAAATTATAGGTTTCGCTAATGGCGGAAAAGAAAGAAGTGGACAATATCCAGGTTATGTTGGCGAGTTATACGCCATCTACCTTTTGGAAGCCTTTCAAGGACAAGGGATAGGAAGCTTGTTAGTAAAAAAAGTAATGGAATATTTAAAAGAACTCGGGCTTTTCCCGATGGTTATTTTGGCTATATCAGAGAATCCAGCTTGTAAGTTTTATGAAGCCATTGGCGGGAAAAAAATCGGAACAGAAGAAGCGGAAATTGGCGGCAAAAAATTAACAGAAGTTGTTTTTGGGTGGAAATAAGGAGACTTCTTTTTGCTCATCAGACAGTAAAAACTGTCGGCAGTCATTTATTCTGCCGACAGTCTACCCATATCACTTTTTAAGAAGTTAATTTTTCCACAATCATTCGTTTCCCAGTATTTAAAGTGAATTCAAAGCGATCTGTGCTTTTTTCATTATAAAAGAAATGATGATTAACACTACAAAGTCCTTCTTCATTATCAAAAATCATCATATTAACCCCATTCTTTCGCTTTTCCTCCTTTAAAAAAGTAAGATGATTATAACAGTATATACAATCATATATGGAGAACTTCATCGAATTTAAAGTAGTGATAAATTGATAAAAACTATCGTCGCTTAAGTCGTCTAATAATTCTTCTAAAGCAAACACAAGGTGTTTTCTTATGCGGATAGGGTCTTCATGCTCTAGAAAATGAATGGTACCAGAAACATTTACTTTGCCATCCTCCAGGAGAATACCTTTTCGCCAGCGATTGAAAGTACGAATCTCAATTTCTTGATGCAAATATTCATCCAGCATCGCTGCTTCTTCTGTTTCTTCATCAAAAAAAATCCATTGATTATTTATATATTCGACTGTACCTTTCGTAAAGGCACGTGTTTGAAATTCAATAAGTTTTGATCTATGCTGATTGTTCATTGTAAACCTCCCAAAGATTACACGCCCATAAATTCTTTTTAGACAGATAAACAAAATTTTATAACTAATCCTTCTTTTTCCTTCATTAAAACATTGAAAACGATTAATTTCTCTTTTTTGAATGGAACAAATAATAAACCTGTTATGGACAAATAACCATTTTTGATTTGGTGCATAGAATACCTCATACTGATTGATTGGTATCTAATCATAAGTTCCACGAAAGAAAGGATGATAATCATGTGTGGAATAACAGGTTGGGTTGATTACAAAAAAGATTTAAGAAACGAATCGGAAATTTTATCGGCTATGGCTGAAACATTGGCAAAAAGAGGCCCTGATGATACTAATGTTTGGACTGCATTACATGCAGGATTCGGTCATAAACGCTTAGTGGTAGTAGATCCGCTAAATGGTATTCAACCAATGACAAAAGAAAAACAAGGATTTCACTACACTATTTGCTACAATGGTGAGTTGTATAATACCGAAGACATAAGAAAAGAATTACTAATAAAAGGATATTCATTTCAAGGTCATTCTGATACAGAAGTTTTACTTACTTCCTATATTGAGTGGGGAGAAGATTGTCTGCAGTACTTAAACGGGATATTTGCCTTTGCTGTTTGGGATGAGAAACGAAACTCCTTATTTATTGGAAGAGATCGTTTAGGAGTGAAACCATTATTTTACATGGAAATTAGCACTGGTTTTATTTTTGGATCTGAATTGAAAGCATTGCTAGCCCATCCAAATGTGAAAGCAGAGCTGGATAGAGAAGGGTTAGCTGAGGTGTTTGCACTTGGACCCTCTCATACACCAGGAAGCGGTATTTTCAAAGGGATTAAAGAGCTTCGGCCAGGGCATGCATTAAAGTTTACCCAGGATGGACTGAAAGTATGGCGTTATTGGAATGTGAAGAGTGAAGAACATACGGATAGCTTTGAGGAAACGGTCGAAAAAGTGCGATTTCTTTTTAAAGATGCTGTGACAAGACAATTAGTATCAGATGTACCATTAAGCACGTTTCTTTCAGGTGGAGTCGATTCAAGTGCTATTACAGCAATTGCTTCCATGGAATATGAAAGAACAGGGAAAGGACCGCTTCATACGTATTCCATCGATTATGAAGGCAATGATAAGTTCTTTAAAGCAAATGAATTTCAGCCAAATTCAGATGGTGTCTTTATAAAAAAAATGACAGATACATTTGGAACCATTCACCATAACTGTATTATCACCCAAGAAACATTGGCTGAATTTTTACATGAGGCAGTAACAGTCAGAGATGTGCCTGGAATGGCGGATGTAGATTCTTCCCTTTTATGGTTTTGCCGAGAAATAAAGAAGGATTTTGTTGTTAGTTTATCTGGGGAATGTGCAGATGAAATTTTTGGAGGCTATCCATGGTTTAGAAGAGAGGCTGATTTGCAAAGAGGAGGCTTCCCATGGATGAGATCGATTCAAGAACGACAAAACTTATTGAAAGATTCATGGAGTAATAAATTGCAATTAGAAGATTATATGATGGATAAATATAATCAAACCATTGCAGAAACACCAAAGTTAGCGGGAGAAAGTAAAGAAGATGCTAAGCGTCGAGAATTGTTTTATCTCAACCAATTATGGTTTATGACTACTTTATTAGAGCGGAAAGATAGAATGAGTATGGGAGCAAGCCTAGAGGTACGTGTCCCATTTGCTGACCATCGCTTAGTTGAATATGTGTGGAATGTACCATGGGAAATGAAGAATTACATGGGAAGAGAGAAAGGGTTATTACGGAAAGCGTTAGAAGGAATCCTCCCAGATGAAGTGCTCTATCGCAAAAAAAGTCCATATCCTAAAACACATAATCCTATTTACACAAAAACAGTAACGAATATGCTGAAAAGCGCTTTAACGGATAAAAGTTCTGTTTTATATGAGTTCTTTGATAAGGAACGTCTCACTAAAATTATTGAAACAGAAGGTTCTGCATTTAAAGAACCATGGTTTGGCCAATTGATGACAGGTCCACAATTACTTGCCCATTTAGTACAAATCCATCATTGGTTTAAAGACTATCAGATTAATATTGTCGAATAAATAGTGAATAATTAAACAATCCCTAGCTGGCAGAAATGACTCGCTATCTAGGGATTTTTTTGTGATTTAACCTTCTTGATTAATAGAACAAATAATAAAAAGCAAGGGAAAGCAAATTGTTGAGGCATATATAAGAGATACGGAACCACCACTGCACCTTCTCGAACATGGTCATTTTTTTCCATACTAATGAAAAATAGAAAACATCGAAATAAGACAAATAATCGGTACAACATAGAAGCGATAGGACTGTTTAAAAATATATTCTAATCCCTTTAAGCCGGAGTAGATAAAGATAGAGTCCTTGATAACTTTTCCTAATATGATAATAAAAACAGCTAGAGCATCAATTCTCTCAATAAACTCTCCAATTGAAAGTTCTTGCGGCTAGATAAAAAATAAAGGGAATAGACAAGGGTAATAGGGATTGCGATAAATCTATTGAACCCAAACTCAATAATTTCAAACAAATTTTTAGAAGGTACTAGCTCATTTATATGTAGAAAAAAGAAGACACAATTAAGCCGGTTATGGTAGATAGAAGTATGGTAATCCATGCATCCTCTTTTGCTGTAATACCAAGCACCACCACAAGCGTTGTCCCTAAGTTAAAGCCTATAATAGTGGCAAATAACTGACTTAAAGATAGATTTTCTTTTAACATGAAAAAGGAATCTTCTAATTGGAAATTTGATAGATGCTTAAAGTAGTGTCTGCTGTTTTACTAGGAATATGCAGAAGAGGAAAAGATTTTTGCAATTTCTAAGGAATTGATTGGTAGGGTTTGGAATGAAAAAGACCGGAATAATATTCCAGCCTAAGATTTACACTATTAACTATTACACTTAAATATATTGAATAGCTCGCCTTTTAAAAATTATATTTGATTATGTTTTAGTCTTACTGTTTTCTTGCTCATCTAACCAATTGGTTTTTCTTGTGTAATGGTAGATTTAGGTTGCTTTTGTAGGAGGAAAAAGAACACCCCGAACAAAACGAGTAATCCACCTAAAAGTTGTGTGAGGATTAATTGCTCATTTAATAGTAAAACAGCTAAAAGCGTAGCTCCGACTGGCTCACCGAGAATACTCATGGAAATAGTAGTTGCATTAATATAATTAAGTAACCAATTATTAATGACATGTGCAAGTGTCGGAACAATTGCAAGCAAAACAAAGATGCCCCATTCTCTGCCAGAATAGCCAGTTAACGCTTCGCCAGCCAGTAGATTATAAACGGTTAACAAACAGGCAGCAAAAAAGAAAACAGTAAAGGTATAGATCCAGTGGGTCATTTTTTTGATAATATTTTGGCCGATTAATAAGTAGCCGACTACAGCAATTACACTTAAGAAGGAAAGAAGATCCCCTATAATAGCATTGCTGTCTAATCCAATATCTCCCCAGCCAATCATCATCGCCCCAATAATGGCAATCCCCATAGTCATAATAGCTGTAGAGGTAGTTCTTTCCCGAAAGAAAATAAACCCGCCAAGGAGAGAAACAATAGGCTGTAAAGCCAATATAATCGTAGAGCTGGCTACAGTAGTAAACTTAAGAGAACTAAACCATAGGGCAAAATGTAAGGCCAAAAAAGAGCCTGAGAAAAATAAGAATGCCCAATCTCCTTTTGTTAGTTTTTTGAAATCATTTCGATGGATGTAGACCATAGGAATCATAATAAGACAGGCAAGCCACATTCTGTACATACTTAAAATAGTGGCAGGTGCTTCCGACCATTTTACGAAAATCGCAGAAAACGAGATAGCGATAATCGATATAAGGAGTGGAATCCCAATGGATTTAGGTGTTGATTGCTGATTCACTTTGTTTCCCCCTGACAATTGTAACAATTCGATATAATAGTAAATATAGTACGTTCAAAGGCAGGAAACAATCATTATTTTTCATTTCTTGGAAAAAAGAATCAGGTGATCATCTTAATCGATGTTCACCTGATAGATTACCTTATATGGATATATTTATAATTCATATTGAAACGAAGGATACTACATTCATATGGTCCTAGTATTACGGCAAGATCATCTGATTCAGCAGCATACTCTTCTTTTGTTAATAAAAGAGAGATTTTTTTTCTGCGTAATGGAAAAGGTAGAAGAAATTGTGCTTCCTTGTCACTCTTATTAATAACGGTTAAAAGAATTTCATCTTCTTCTTTTGTATAATAGGCTAAACAGGAATCAGACTGGGATAAAAAATAAAAAGTGCCATTATTGATAAGAAGGGAACTTTGTTTGCGTACTTGAATCAATCGCTTAATAAATTCTTTTAGCTCCGTATCATGTACTTCTGTATTCCAAAGCATACATTTTCGACATCCAGGATCGCTGCCGCCACCTAAGCCGATTTCATCTCCATAATATATACAAGGGGTGCCAGGGTAGGTGAAAAGAAAAGTAAATAAAAGCTTCACACGTTCTTTCCGGTAACTGCATTCATGAAGGATTCGCGGCGTGTCATGACTGCCGATAATATTAAACAATACATTATTGACTGTATCTGGATAGGCCAGTAAGGTTGTAGTCATTTCTTCCATAAATTGTTGAGGAGAAATCATATCATATGCAAAAAATTGCAATGCTTTTGTTAGTAATGGATAATTCATCACCGAATCAAATTGATCTCCTCTTAACCATGGTAAGGAATCATGCCAAATTTCCCCGAGAATAAAAATGTCAGGCTTTAATGATTTTACAACAGATCGGAAGGAACGCCAAAATTCATGGTCAATCTCATTGGCAACATCTAAGCGCCAGCCATCAATATCACATTCTGTAATCCAATATTCCGCTACATGAAGTAGATATTCTTTTACTTCTGGATTGGCTGTATTAAATTTAGGCATAGCTTCATAGAAACCGAATGTTTCATAATGCAGCATGTCATTCTCTTTCAAAGGAAATTTATGGATATGGAACCAATCTTTATAGCGTGAACGCTCTTCATTCTTTAGCACATCTTGAAAGGGCGGGAAATGATAGCCGCAATGATTAAAAACGGCATCAAGCATCACTCGAATTCCACGATTATGACATTCTTTCACAAGGTTCTTAAGCATCTCCCTATCGCCAAATTGCGGGTCTACTTCTAAATAGTTAATCGTATCGTATTTATGATTGCTTTCAGCGTGAAAAATAGGAGTAAGATAAATCCCTGTAATTCCAAGGTCTGTAAGATAGTCTAGGGCGTCCATAATGCCTTGAAGGTCTCCGCCGAAGAAATTATATAAGCCAGGTTCCTCTTGTCCCCATTGTGCAGTATCCACTGGATTTAAAGAGCTATCCCCATTGCGGAAACGCTCTGGAAAAATTTGATACCAAATCGTTTGTGATACCCAAGATGGTGGAGTAAAAACGTCTTTCAGGTGAAGATATGGCAAGCAAAAGTAAAAGCCAGCATCTTCTGGAATAAATGGAAAGAATCCTTTTTCTGTATAAGTTACTTGCTGTTCCGAATCTCGGAGAATAAAGCCATAGCGAACTCTTTTTTTATTTGTTATCGTGCAATGCCAATAATCAAATAGAGAATCAGAACCGCTTTTTTCCATCGATAACCGCTGGGATACCCATTGATAGTCGACTATTTCGTATTGATCTCCATAGATTAATTCTATTTCAGTGACATTTGCCTTTTTTGTCCGGATCCGGATATGGAGAGCGTCTTTATTTTGTAAATAACAGTAATTATCTCCACTGCGATGGTAAATAGAGGCTAAATCAATCACTTTTCTCACACTCCCTTTGTAATCTTGCTATCTCTTTTGCTACTAGTGTTGCCAGATTAGCTAGATTTTAAAAGAAGAGAAGAGAATTGTCTGCATAGAAAGAACCGCTCGCAAAAACTGAGTGAATTTATATGAAAAGATTTAGCCGTTAACAATCGTACCGCCGTTGACATGGATAACCTGTCCAGTTACATAGGTAGAATCATTGCTGGCTAAATATACATACGCTGGGGCGAGTTCACAAGGTTGGCCAGCGCGTTTAAAAGGAGTATTTCCTCCAAATGAAGCAACTTGCTCACTATCAAAAGTAGATGGGATAAGTGGAGTCCAAATTGGTCCTGGTGCTACCCCGTTGACTCGAATCCCTTGTTCCGCAAGAGAGCCTGATAAGGAGCGAGTGAAAGCCGTAATAGCTCCTTTTGTTGCAGAATAATCAATTAATGTCTCATTACCTTTATACGCAGTAATAGACGTTGTATTAATAATCGCATCTCCTTTTTGTAAGTGGGGCAGAGTGGCTTTTGTTAAGTGAAACATTGAGAAAATATTGGTGCGGAAAGTTTTTTCTAATTGTTCTGACGTGATATCTAGAATGCTTGATTGTGGATGTTGCTCTGCAGCATTATTTACGAGAATATTAACCTTGCCAAATTCTGAAACGGTCTTTTTTACAACCTCTTTACAGAAGCCTTCATCACCAATATCTCCAGCAAGCAGTAAGCACTTTACTCCTTCAGCTTCAACTAATTCTTTCGTCTTTTGGGCATCGTCATGCTCATCTAAGTATACGATAGTGATATCAGCACCTTCTTTTGCATAATAGATAGCAACAGAACGGCCGATTCCACTATCGCCTCCAGTGATGATAGCAGTTTTTCCTTTTAATTTTTCAGAGCCTTTATAAGAGGGATCGACATCTTTAGGTATAGGATTCATCTCTGTCTGAATGCCTGGCTGCTGATCTTGATGCTGTGGTGGAAATGTTTGTTGTAATTGTTCCTTATTACTATTAGTCAATTCAATCACTCCTTCTAATTCTGTACATGTTTACTTATTTTTCCCAAATTCTTTTAAATAAACATGGTAAAAATAGGGTTGAGTGATATGGAGTTGTGGAAAAGAAGGGGTAAGCATGATGAAAGTTTTTGATTAAAGTGGCGTTCCTTTGTTTAATGAACACCATAATTATCTTGTTTTGAAAGAAAAGTGGTGTTCATCCGCATGATGAACGTTAAAAATACATTTTTTGAAAGAAAAGTGGTGTTCATCCGCATGATGAACACCATAAATACCTTGTTTTGAAAGAAAAGTGGTGTTCATACACATGATGAACACCATAAATATCTTGTGCTGAAAGAAAAGTGGCGTTGACCAGCTTGGTGTTCGTTGTTATTTCTAATTAACGATAATTGACAAACTGTACATCAATCGTAATTTTTGATTCATCTTTCACAGCAGCAATAATTTTTTGTAAATCATCACGGCTTTTAGCAGTAACCCGAATTTGATCATCCTGTTGTTGAGTTTTCACTTTTAAGCCACTGTTTTTAATTAATGTATTAATAATTTTGGCATTATCTCTATCAATTCCCTGCACTAATTTCGCTCTTTGACGAACTGTACCGCCGGAAGCACCTTCGATTTTGCCATAATCTAAGTTTTTAATAGGAATACCACGTTTAAACATTTTGCTAATAAGGACATCTTTTAGCTGTTCTAATTTATATTCATCATCTGAAACAAGAACCAGTTCTTCTTTGTCCAGCGTCACATTACTTTTGCTCCCTTTAAAATCATAGCGATTTTGAATCTCTTTCATTGCAAGCTGGACAGCATTCGTTACCTCCGAAAAATCTACCTTGGATACAATGTCAAATGAACTTTCTTTTGCCATATTTACCTCCTGATTAATTGGAATTTAACACGAATTAAAAGCATCTGTAGTAAATCCAATTTCTTTTATGCTTGTATTATAGTAAAATTAAGCAGTTGTAACAACTTTAGGCATGAAGTATTCGTTAATAAGGGAATAATTAGGATGGCAGAATATAGAGTAAAGTTGAAAATAGACAAGAATTTAAGGAGGAAACTAAATGTCGTTAAGAGATTATATGGGGCGTGTAGAAATATTAACAGTGGCTAGGATTGCATCTTTTGGGTATTTTTTGACAATTGAAGAGGAAGACGAGGATGTGCTTTTACACTTTAGTGAAACTGATCAGAAATTTGAAGAAGGTGATGAAGTCCGCGTTTTTATTTACAGTGATTCACAGGGAAGAGCTTGCTCAAGTACCTTTATTCCATCTATTGCGGTTGGTAAATACGACTGGGTGAAAGTAACAGACCGCAAAGAAGGAATTGGCTGTTTCTTTGATATTGGGTTGAAAAAGGACATGCTGTTAGGAGAAGATGATTTACCAGTACATGAAGAGGTATGGCCAGAAGTGGGCGATATGCTTTATATAACATTAAAGGTAAATAAGAATAACTATTTATATGTAAAACCAGCAACAGATCCTGTTATTGAAGAGATGGCAGCAAAAGCAACAAGAGAAGATTTTAATAAAAATATTCATGGGTACATTTATCGAACAGCAAAAGTAGGAAGCTGGATTTATACAGCAGAAGGCTATAAAGGATTTATCCATGAATCTGAGCGAGGCAAGGAACCAAGATTAGGGGAAAAAGTAAATGGGCGCATCATAGATGTTAAGCTTGATGGAACAGTAAATGTATCGTTATTGCCAAGAAAAGAAGAAGCGCTTGATAAAGATTCCCAACTAATTTTGGATTATTTAATAACTCGAAAAGGCGCAATGCCTTATGGAGACAAGAGTATGCCAGAGGATATAAAGGAACGCTTTAATTTAAGCAAAGGTTCGTTTAAACGAGCACTTGGGAGACTAATGAAAGAAAATAAAGTATACCAAGAAGAAGGCTGGACATATTTAAAGGAAGATAATCAAAAAAATTAAAATGTAGGTTAAATAGGGGATTTCAAAGTGGTTATAGCTTTGGGATGCCCTTTTTCTTTAGAAAAGATCTAGGAATTCAGGAGGTGCTCGTCTTAGAGCCTGTTTCGACAGTAGAAGAAGTCAAAAGGGAACAAAAAACTAATTTCCATCACTTTACAGAAGATAGAGATATACAAAAACTGAACTAGAGTCTCAATCAAAAAGAACTGCCTTAAAATCTGGCAGCTCTTTTTTCGTATTCATCTAGCAACCATCTTCTTACAGATGGTCTGTCTTTTTACTATATTGATGTTTGCCTTTTTTGCGGTTTTTTTCACGCATCATGTTCTTTTCATGACGCAATGCATTATTGTCTTTTGCCTTTTTATCATTATCAGAAGTATGTGGCATAAAAAAATACTCCTTTCAACGTCAGCTTTTGTTCAGTTAGAACATTGTTAGTATGAGTGAAAGAAGTAAATTTTATACTTTTTACCGTGCTTATTCAGGTAGCTTATTTAAGAAGAAAATAGCGATTGTTCCAGCACCAGTGTGCGAGCCTACAGATGCACCGATAGAGGAAATGAATACTTCTTTTGGCTGGAATTTTTCCATAATCATTTCTTTTACTTCCGCAGCTGTTGCTTCATCATCTGCGTGACTGATCGCGAACACTTGTTGATCCAGCTTATCTCCTCGTTCTGCTATTAGGTCAATCATTCTGCGCAGGAGTTTCTTTTTGCCGCGAATTTTTTCAAGAGGAACCAATTTCCCGTCTTCAACATGTAATAAAGGTTTTATATTTAGTAATCCACCAAGGAACGCAGAGGCCTTCGAAACACGTCCGCCTTTTGCTAAATATTCTAGATCTTCGACAGTAAATAAGTGCTCCATATGCTCGCATATGAATTGGAGTCGTGGTATAATTTCACTTACGTCTTTACCTTGATCGCGGAGTTTCACTGCTTCTTGAACAACTAAACCAGCACCTAATGATGCACATTTGCTATCAATGATGGTTAAAGCAAAGTCGGGATATTCCTCCTTTACTTGTTCTGAAATCATTACTGCTGTTTGGTATGTTCCAGATAATTGCGAAGAAAAAGCAATATAAATACCTTTTTCTTTATTTTGAGCCAATGTTGTAAAAACATCTTTAAATAAAGCTGGCGACACTTGTGATGTTTTTGGAACTTGTCCACTGCGTATGGCATTATAAACAGTGGCTGGTTCAATCGTTTTTAAATCCTCGTATTCTTTACCGTCTAAGTTAACCTTTAGCGGTAATAGTGTAACCTCGTTCTTCTCATAATAGGATAGAGGTAAATCACTCGCACTATCTGCTAGGATTTTAAAAGTCATATTCATTCCACTTCTTTCTTTTTTTTATAAAAACATATGGTTATTGGAGTACGGTTATGATAAATAACGATAATCTCTTTGAAAATGCCTTGTTTTTTGAAAACAAGGCATACTTATTTGTAGTTTATAAAACTTTTAGAGAAAAAACAATTGAATAGTTAAAGTAAAAATAGTAAAAATTACTATATATCGTATTGGAGGACACTTATGTATTGGTTATTAACAAAAAAATTAATCGTTGTTATCTTTGGGGCACTATTAAATGCGATTGCTATGAATTTTTTCTTGATACCTGCTGATGTATATGCCAGTGGTTTTGCGGGAGTGGCTCAGCTTATATCCAAAATAACGCCTATTTCTACAGGGGTTTTACTATTTATCCTTAATGTTCCAATCGCAATAGTTGGTTGGATTAAAGTCGGAAAATCATTTACCTTTTTTAGTTTTTTAAGTGTTGCTTTTATGTCTTTGTTTATGGAAATCATTCCGGAAACAAGCTATTCTCATGATATTTTGTTAAATGCAGTTTTTGGCGGTGTCATTGCGGCTGTGGGGGTTGGATTAACGTTAAAGTGGGGGGCCTCAACGGGTGGCATGGACATCATCGCCATGATTCTTTCACGTATGCAGGATAAGCCTGTCGGTACGTATTTCTTTATTCTAAATGGAGCTATTATTATCACAGCTGGTGCTATGTTCGGATGGGAAAAAGCGTTATATACGCTTGTGAATCTATATGCAGCAACCAAAGTGATTGATACGATACATACAGCCCATCAAAAATTAACGGTGATGATTATTACGAAGAAAACAGCTGAGCTAAAAGTAGCAATCCATGAAAAATTAGTAAGAGGAATTACGATTTTGCCAGCAAGAGGAGCATTTTCCAATGAGCCAAAGGAAATGCTAATGATTGTCGTGACTCGTTATGAGTTATTTGATATCGAACGGATCATTAAAGAAGTGGATCCACAAGCATTTACAAATGTTGTGCAAACAACAGCCGTACTCGGTTTCTTTAGAAAAGCTTAAAGGAGGAACTATATTGAAAAAAGCGACTGTCGTATTCTTATGCATGTTAATTAGCAGCTTCCTGCCGTTTCTAACCATAACAGCAGCAGCAAACTCAGGGAAAGAGCAAGTCAAGATAGAAGATGTAACTGTTAGTGGTACAAAAGGGAATTATCTTGTGAAAGGAAAAGCAATTACGACAGGGACTATTTTTTATTCTGTCGAAGATGGTCACAATGAATTCATCGCAAACCAGAAATTACAAGTTAGTAATAAGCAATTCTCGCTGAAAATTCATTTAGAGGAAAAAGATTTACCGACGAATGGAACAATCATTTTATTTTTTTCTGAAGAAGGAAAAGAGCCATATTCCGTAGTGTTAGAAACATTTTCGTAAGGGGAATAAAAACAAATGGTACTCCGGTTTATACTTTCCGTAATAAAAAGCAGCCCATAAAAGGCCCTTCTCCCAAGCATTTGCTTTTCTAGCGCTTATGGAGGCTTCCTTCTTGGACTGCATTTTTTATTAGTGTGTCTGAATTTGCTCTAGCTCTTTTTGTAATGCAGCTAATTGGTGTTGTTCGGCTGTTGTGGTATTTGCGTAAGCAGAGCTTATCGCATTCTTTGCTTTATCCACTAAGCCATCATTCCCATTCCCATATTTAGCTGCCTCAACTGCTTGTCTGGCTTCTTGAAAAAGTCTATTTCCCATTTATTCTAATCCTCCATGAGACTGTCTTTCATTTGACATTTTATAGCTCTCGGCTTCAGCATATGTCATATGATAAGGGATACGTTCGGAATGCTTGGATACAGAATCTACTCCTTGTTGTACGAAGCGTTTCGATTTATTTCGTTTTCCCATTGAATGATCCCCTCCGAGTGTTAGAGTATAATTGGAAAGACAAAAGAAGCATTGATTTTCCCGGAAACAGTAGTGACCGTTTCGCTTATAGTATGGACGATATTTTAGTCTTTAAAGACGGTAATGATAACCAGCTTTAGAGAACACGAAGATTTAAAACTTCGTTTAAATATACAGCAATTCCGTCTTCTTCATTGGATAAAGTAACATCCTTAGCAAGGGTCTTTAGTTCCTCAATCGCATTTCCCATAGCGACACCTTTTCCAGCATACTCAATCATTTCAAAATCATTGTCTTCATCACCGAATGCGATAATATTTCTTTGTGGGATTTGATAGTAATCAGAAACTTTTTGTAAGCCAATCGCTTTATTTATTCCTAACTTAACAATTTCGATCACATGAAAGGGATCTGCCCAACGGCGATGTTCAATTAGATCGGCATGAACCTCAGATAAATGCTTGCGAATGGCTGCAACATGTTCTTCCTCCGCATGAATAAGGATAGAAGTAGGTGCTGCTTCTAAAAATTCCAATAAATTTCCGACAGTTACTTTGGGATTTCCTAATGAAAAAATGTCAATCAATTTCTCATCATGATAATGATAATAAACCTCATCCATTACTTCCGCAATAATATTGTGAAAAGAGTAATCATTGCATGCAGCGACAATATCTCTTGCTGTTTGTATATCAAGGGGAGAATGATAAAAGCCCCATTTGGTATCCTTAGGATGATGAATAAAAGCTCCATTAAAGTTAACGATAGGAGTATGTAAATTTAATTCATGATAGATCGCTTCACTTGCGCGGAAGGGTCTCCCTGTTGCAATCATTACTTCATGACCATCCTCCATTGCTTTTTGGATAACTTTTTTGGTAAGAGGAGAAATGGTTTTATCGTCTTTTAATAACGTTCCGTCAAGGTCTAAGGCAATTAGATGTTTTTCTGTCATAGTGTCTCCTTTAGTGTCAATTATAGTAATTTTATTTTAGCTTTAAGGGGCGTAATTTTCGATAAAAAAGCCACTTCATGTTACACTTACTTATACATATAAAATATTATTACACTTTATTCGTTAATTCTACTTTCACTTATGTTAAGTTATGTAAAATCAATGATAGAGATAAATTTCCTTTCTATTCTTTACGCTTATGGCTTGATTAGAGGGAAATAACTGTCCTTAAAGTCCGATTGGTTTCACAAATCATCAAAGAGGAAGTTATACTTTATTTTACATGAATCATTTATTTTTTCCAAAAAGGAGGGGCGAGCGATGATTTTGGTTGAAAAATTACATATAGAGGAAATACCTGTACTGCATATTGTAAAAAAAGACCACTATGATCAAAAACGACCATATATTCAATTTACCCATGGCTTCACTAGTGCAAAGGAACACAATCTTCATTTTGCTTATCATTTAGCAGAGAAGGGATTTCGTGTTGTATTGCCTGATTGTTTGTATCATGGAGAGCGAGACCAAGGATTATCAGCGATGGAATTAAACATGCATTTTTGGAATATCGTGATGAAAACGATTGAGGAAATAGAAGTGATAAAAGATTATTTCAGCGACAAAGAGCTAATCGATAATCAATATATTGGGATCGTAGGAACAAGTATGGGGGGAATCGTTACATTAGGTGCATTAAGAAAGTATCCTTGGATTAATACGGCAGTAAGCTTAATGGGAATGCCATATTATGAGAAATTTGCCCATTATACCATTTCAGAAGTGAAGAAAAGGGGCTATGAGCTGCCGCTAAGTGATCATGAAATAGAAGATTTAATTAAACAGTTAGAGGAATTGGACCTAAGTAAGGCACCAGAAAAATTACAAAAACGTCCTCTTATGTTCTGGCATGGCAAAAAAGATGAAGTTGTACCTTATGCTTATTCCCACCAATTTTATGAGCATATAAAACCTTTATATAAAGATGCGCCAGATCGCCTAACATATCTTTCTGAAGATAATACTGGCCATAAAGTAAGCAGAAGAGCCATGCTGAAAACGGTGGAATGGTTTGAGAAACATTTAGCAGAAGGATTAATTAAAGCGTGATTCAAATCCTTTTTTCAAATCATAATTATTTGTTATAGTGTAACTATAAAGATAAAGCTTCCTTTTTTAGAAGATATTTAAATACGTTTTACCATAAATAAAAATAAGGGGTGCCTTTGAATGAATGAAGAATTAAAAGACAGTATAATGGGTGCACTAGAGCTTGTTATCGATCCAGAGCTTGGAATTGATATTGTAAACTTAGGATTAGTTTATGACTTAGAGCTGAATGAAGATGGATTATTGGTTGTAACCATGACGCTAACAGCAATGGGATGTCCACTTGCAGGCGTTATTGTGGATCAAGTAAAAGCAGCTTTAACAGATATTCCAGAAGTTAAAGACACAGAAGTAAATATCGTTTGGTCTCCAGCTTGGACAAAAGATAGAATGTCCAGATATGCAAAAATTGCCTTAGGTGTACGATAAACAGGGAGTGAAGAAGAAGGGAAACCTTCTTTTTTTCTTTGTTTTTAATATACTGTATATTATGAAAAATGGTATGATAAAAATATAAAAGTGGAATTTTGGTGAATGTATAGGAAAAGGAAGTGAGAATGATATGAAGGATCTTTTAAATCGTCCATTGAGAGATTTGCGCATTAGTGTGATTGACCGCTGCAATTTAAGGTGTCAATACTGCATGCCGAAAGAAATATTTGGTCCAGATTATCCCTTTCTTCCTCCAAGTGAATTATTAACTTATGATGAGATAGAAAGAATTGCCAAGATATTTGTAGAATTGGGAGTCGAGAAGATTCGCTTAACTGGTGGAGAACCATTGTTACGTAAGGATTTGCCAGTGCTAGTTGACAGGCTTATTCGACTGGAAGGTCTAGAGGATATTGCATTGACAACAAATGGGATCTTTCTTCCTAAATATGCCCATGATTTAAAGGAGGCTGGTCTTAAGCGCGTAAATATTAGTTTAGATAGTATAAATGATGAATTGTTTGGTCAGATGAATGGGCGCAATGTAGGAGCTGCTACCGTAAAAAAAGGGATAGAGGCAGCCCAGAATGCTGGCTTAGGTATAAAAATCAATATGGTAATCAAAAAAGGAATGAACGATTCTGAAATAATTCCAATGGCAACCTACTGTAAAGAAAATGAGCTAGAACTTCGGTTTATTGAATATATGGATGTTGGCAGTACTAACGGATGGAAAATGAAAGATGTTATTACCAAAAAAGAAATATATGCGAAATTACAAGAGGCTTTTGAATTGGAGCCTGTAGAGGCTGATTATTTTGGGGAAGTAGCTAAAAAGTATAAATATAAGGATGCAAATGTGCTGGTCGGCTTCATTACCTCCGTTTCCGAATCGTTTTGCTCTAGCTGTACAAGAGCGCGGCTCTCTGCAAATGGCCAACTATATACCTGTCTTTTTAATGGGAATGGCCATAATATTCGTGATTTTCTTAGAGAAGGAGCAGATGATTCAGCTTTAGAAGGCTTTATAAAAAACATTTGGGAACAAAGAAGGGATCGTTATTCCGATGAAAGAACGGAAGAAACAGTAAAACAGCGAAAAAAAGTCGAAATGTCTTATATAGGCGGATAGAATGCCGCAGATTAAATGACAAAATGAACAGAAGAGATTTGGAGGAATGGTGGAAGGATATACATCATTCTTTTTGGTTCATGGAAATAAGGAGTGAAAGTCGATGACAGTGGAAAATAGAGTTCCTATCCTAATAGAAGAGGCAATAAGCAGAGTGATGGAACACAAGAGAGAAGGAGAAAAGGAATATGTTTCAATCTATCATTGCAATGGCCGTTATTTAAGTGAAGATATAAAAGCAATACATGATGTGCCTAAATTTAATCGTTCCAGCTATGATGGATTTGCATTACGAGCAAAGGATACAAATGGAGCATCATATGAAATGCCTGTTGAGTTTGAAATAATTGATGAAATTGGTGCTGGGCAAGTTTCGACCAAAAAAATAGGTGAGTACCAAGCAATCAGGATTATGACAGGAGCCATGTTACCACGTGATGCCGATGCAGTAGTCATGCTTGAGAAGACGGTAGAGCGGAAAAAAAATCGCCAAACATATATAAAAATAGATCATATGTTACATAAAGGAGAAAATATCTCTTTTCAAGGAGAGGATGTAAAAAAGGGGGAAGTCTTATTAAAAAAAGGAACTAAAATCAATCCAGGAGTAGTGGCGGTTTTAGCAACATTTGGTATAGAACAAGTTCCAGTTGCCAAAAAACCAACTATAGGTTTATTTGCAACTGGAACGGAATTATTGGAAGTGCATGAGGAACTGGAGGAAGGAAAAATAAGGAACAGCAATGCCTATATGATACTAGCACAAATTGAACGAGCAGGAGCGGTTCCTCGCTATTTCGGCAAGTTGCCAGATGTCATGGAAATAAGTTTTGAAGCTATTCGCCAAAAAATAGATTCGGTTGATATGTTGATAACAACAGGTGGTGTTTCAGTTGGCGATTATGATTTATTGCCAGAAATTTACCGTAAGCTTGGAGCAGAAGTTCTTTTTAATAAAATTGCAATGAGGCCTGGCAGTGTCACTACGGTAGCGAATTTAAATGGTAAATTATTATTTGGACTTTCAGGGAACCCATCTGCTTGCTATGTTGGTTTTGAGTTATTTACAAATCCGATCATAAAAAGCCTTTTATTTATAGAAAACCCGCGCTTACCTATTGTGGACGCGGTATTAAAAGAGAATTTCTCAGATGCCAATTCCTTTACTCGACTTATTAGAAGTAAGGTATCTATTGTAAATGGAAAGATAGAAACTCGGACTAGCGGTATGGACAAATCAAATATTGTTAGTAGTTTGGCATCTGCCAATGGGCTTACAATTTTGCCAGGAGGGGAATCTGGATACAAATGTGGGGATATAGTAAAGGTAATACTGTTGGAAGAGGTTCAGAATCAATTATTATTGTAGATTGGAAAAAGAAGAGCATTTTCATCTAAAAGACTGCTCTTCTTTTTAATTTTTTTAAGGGATCATCCAAGAAAGTACATTGTGTTGCAGGAAAGTAATGAGACATACTATTAATAGTAGGAATACACTATGTTTTAAGGTAAAGCGTAGTAGCTCGGATTCTTTACCAGCAAGACCAACAGCTGCACAAGCTACAGCGATAGATTGTGGAGATATCATTTTTCCTGTAACTCCTCCACTTGAGTTAGCTGCAATAGCAAGGACAGGATCCATACCAACAGACAATGAAGTTACTTTTTGCAGATTTCCAAACATTAAGTTGGCAGATGTATCAGAACCAGTAATAAATACACCAAGCCAACCCAATACGGGAGAAAAGAATGGAAATAAAGCTCCTGTCTTAGCTAAGGTCATTCCAAGTGTTGTCGACATACCAGAGGCATTTGTTACATAGGCAAAACCGACTACAGACGAAATGGTTAAAATTGGAAATTTTAACTCGTGAAGGGTTTCCTTTGCTGTAGCATACACATCTTTCCAAGAAAGGCGGGCAATATATTTTGTTACAATACAAGAAAATAAAATGGCAGTTCCGGCAGCTCCTAACACTTCTAATTTGAAAATAGCTGCAACTGCTTCACCAGTGTCATTTATAATTTTATTGTTAAGTAATGGAACTTCTGGAAGAAAAGTCAATCGTTCCCCCAACCCATTAATACCTTTTAAAATAAAATTTGTCCCTTCATAATGGCCAGTTAGTGCATTTTTTATAACAGGTATCCCCCAAAGGGAAATGAAAGCAGTTAATACTAAAAAAGGAGACCATGCATGAAAAATCTGACCAGGAGAGTATGTAGGATCTGGAGCTTTTTTTATCTCAGCTGAAGCGGCTGTTTCTATTTCACCTTTAAATCGGAAAATTGTTTTTGGTTTCCAGAATTTTAGTAAAATAACTAATGCAAATAAGGAAACTAACGCAGATAAAATATCAGGCAATTCAGGTCCGAGGAAGTTAGATGATAAATATTGTGTAAGTGCAAATGATATACCTGATACTAAAATAGCGGGAAGTACTTCCCATACACGTTTAAAACCCGCCATAATAATTACAAGATAAAACGGAATGAATACGGAAATAAAAGGCAATTGTCGACCAACCATTTTAGATATTTCAAAAGCCGGAATACCAGTTGGTCCCTCAACAGCAGTAATTGGGATACCTATCGCTCCGAATGCAACAGGTGCCGTGTTAGCTAATAAACAGATGCCTGCAGCATATAATGGATTAAAGCCTAATCCAGCTAAAAGAGCAGCAGAAATAGCAACAGGTGCTCCAAAGCCAGCAGCGCCTTCTAAAAATGCCCCAAATGAGAAAGCTACAAGCAATGCTTGAAGTCTACGATCCTCTGTAATTGACAAAATAAAATTTCGTATGATAGAAAATTGTCCGCTTTTCACTGTTAATTTATATAAAAGCACTGACGTGACAATAATCCAGCCAATAGGTAATAAGCCATAAACAATGCCTTGGCTCGCAGACATAATACTCATTCCAACAGGCATGTTGAAAGCGGTTACGGAAAGGAGTAAAGCAAGAAGCAGGGTTGTAATTCCAGCCATATGTCCCTTCATGCGTTTGATGGCAAGTGCCCAAAAAAAATATAAGATTGGAATTACGGCAACTATCGCGGATAATGCTAAATTGTCGCCAACAGCGGTGAAGTCTTGAGTAAACGTCATTATTTCAGCCTCCTTAATTTTCTACTTACGATTTCTTTCTAATGAATGTTTGATCTAAATTATCAGATGAAGTAATCGTTATCATAAATAAATTGTAAAATATTAGGTCATCTGATGACTCGATGAACCTATTATAAAATGAGATTTTTTAAAAAACAACATAAAATTGACAATATTATGTCTTTTTTTATGCAAAATGTAACTTTTAGCAGTATAATAACAATAAAAAGGATGAACGCGTTGGAGGTAGAACGATGGAATTTAAGCAGATCCGCCCAAAAAAAATTTATGAAGAAATTGCAGAAGCCTTGCATGAAGGAATTCGCTCAGGAGCTTTAAAGCCTGGAGAAAAGTTGGCATCTGTACAGCAGCTTGCCGAAAACTTCCAAGTAAGCCGTTCAGCCGTTAGGGAAGCACTTTCCGCATTAAAAGCTAAAGGTTTAATTGAAATGAAGCAAGGGGAAGGTACTTATGTGAAAAGGTTTGAAGCCGATCAAATTTCTTTTTCTTTTCCTACAGCAATTTTGATGAAGGAAAAAGATCTAAATCACCTCCTTGAAGTAAGAAGGATTATGGAGGTAGGTGCTGCAGCTGCAGCAGCGAATAAACGTACAAACGAAGATTTGCAAAAAATGAAACAGGCGCTAGAAGAAATGAAACAGGCAAATGGAGTAGAAGAATTAGGTGAAAAGTCAGATTTAAACTTCCATTTAGGCGTAGCAGCAGCTTCACAAAATCCTTTGCTGGTAAATTTATTGCTCAACGTTTCGGATATTATGCAGGAAGCAATGAAAGAAACAAGACGTTTATGGCTGTTTTCTAAACAAACAACAACGGAACGACTTTATGAGGAACATCTTACTATTTATGAGTCTATTTTAGAAAGAAACGCGGAAAAAGCGAGTGAGGCGATGCTTTATCATTTACAAAAGGTAGAAGCAGTGCTTCAAAAGTATTTTGCTGAAAAAGAACAGAAGGTATGATCCGCTATTGGAAAATTGATATTTGCATTTTTTATTCTTGCAAATTTTAGCGACAACGTCTATATTAATGAAAACGCTTCATGGAAATATTTATTTAAAATTACTGTAATGAGGATGGAACATAAAATATATAGGATTTGGTTTAAACCGCTGTTTATTTAGACATACATAATCTCAAATGTCTCACTAATCCCAGCTGAGTATGCTTGTGTTCTGGTTGTTCTAACCTTCCAACTAATTCATTTTTCTAAAATCTACTAATTTTTGGGAAGTAGTCTAAATAAGCAAAATCAATAGGGGGGGAAGTATGTAACTCTTTTTATCTATTTATCGTGAGTCAGTCTTATTGTAAACAAGTCATCTGATGACCTGTTCATAGGAATATAAACATCAAATGGATAGTACATTTATTCTTAAAAAGGGGGATATTTAGGATGAAAGTGACATTATTTGCTACATGTCTAGTTGATATGTTTCAAAGTGATGTGGGGAAAGCAACGGTTGAATTGTTAGAAAGACTGGGATGTGAAATCGATTTTCCTACGGCACAAATATGTTGTGGGCAGCCATCTTATAATAGTGGGTATGTAAAGGAAACAAAGGAAGTGATGAAAACAATGATGAAATCCTTCCAAGATGCAGAGTATATTGTCTGCCCCTCTGGTTCTTGTGCCTATATGTTCCATGAGTATCAGCATATTTTTAAAGGGGATCCAGTATGGGAGCCGATTGCAAAAGAACTTGCCGCTAAAACTTTTGAACTAACACAGTTTATTGTAGATGTCTTAAAAGTAGAAGATGTAGGTGCAACTTTCAAGGGGAAGGTTACCTACCATACATCCTGTCATATGACGAGATTACTAGGGGTTAAAGAGGCTCCTATTAAGCTATTAAAAAATGTGAGAGGAGTAGAGTATACGGAATTACCATTAAAGGAAAATTGCTGTGGTTTTGGAGGAACTTTTTCTGTGAAAATGGGGCAAATATCTGAGCAGATGGTGGACGAAAAAGTAGCCTGTGTAGAATCAACGAATGCCGAGTATGTAGTTAGTGCAGATGCAGGCTGCTTGATGAATATTGGGGGAAGAATTGATCGAAAGGGTAAACCAATTAAAGCATTACATATAGCAGAAATTTTAAATAGTCGAGCATAACAGAGGGGATGATAAGCTATGTCGATGAAAACAAGTTCACAAAAATTTAAAGATAGAGTGTCGACAGAACTAGAAAATGACTTTATGCGTGGGGCTGTCTCCAAAGCACAGCAAACGATTCAAACGAGAAAAAATAATGTGACAGAGGCGATGGGAAACTGGGAGGAATGGCGTTCGCACGGGGAAGAAATTCGCCAGCATGTTTTAGAAAATCTGGATTATTATTTATATGAATTAAGCGAACAGGTGGCAAAACGTGGCGGTCATGTCTATTTTGCAAAAACTGCAGCAGAGGCAAGTGCCTATATTGAACAAGTGGCAATAGATAAAAACGTGAAAAAAGTAGTTAAAGCAAAGTCCATGGTAACAGAGGAAATTTCGTTAAATCAAAAGTTAGAAGAGGCAGGGTGTGAAGTAATTGAAACCGATTTAGGGGAATATATTCTGCAAGTAGATGACCATGATCCTCCATCTCATATTGTTGTTCCGGCATTGCATAAAAATAAAGAACAAATCCGGGATGTATTCACAAAAAAATTAAACTATACAAATACAGAAAAACCAGAAGAATTAGCATGGCATGCAAGACAAGTACTTCGAAATGAATATTTAACTGCAGATATGGGAATTACAGGCTGCAATTTTGCTGTAGCAGAAACAGGTTCGATTACACTCGTAACAAATGAAGGTAATGCCGATTTAGTTGCAGCTCTTCCAAAAACACAAGTTGTCGTAATGGGAATGGAGCGCATTGTTCCTACTTTTAATGAAATGGAAGTATTAGTGGGAATGTTGACAAGAAGTGCCGTTGGCCAAAAGCTTACAAGTTATGTAACAACATTAACGGGTCCAAAAGAAGCTGGGGATGTGGACGGACCAGAGGACTTTCATCTAGTGATTGTAGATAATGGACGTTCAGATATTTTAGGTGGAGAGTTTCAATCTGTTCTCCAATGTATTCGCTGTGCAGCCTGTGTAAATGTTTGCCCTGTATATAGACAGGTTGGTGGACATTCCTATGGCTCTATTTACTCTGGACCAATTGGAGCAGTACTTTCTCCACTGTTAGGCGGATACGAAGAATATAAAGAGCTTCCCTATGCTTCTACTCTTTGTGCGGCATGTACAGATGCATGCCCAGTTAAAATTCCGCTTCATGAGCTGCTCCATAAGCATCGACAAGTAATTGTGGAAAAGGAAGGGAAAGCCCCCATTTCTGAAAAAATGATATTCAAAGCATTTGGCATCGGTGCTTCTTCGCCAAAGCTGTATAATATAGGCTCGAAAATAGCACCAGCTGTGACGAAACCATTAGTAAAAGGAGACAAAATTACAAAAGGGATCGGAATGTTAAAAGAATGGACAGATATTCGTGATCTTCCTGCCCCAAATAAAGAGAGATTTCGTGATTGGTTCAAGAATCGAGAGAAGGGGGAAGGACAATAATGACAGGAACAATTCACAATAGAGATGCTTTTCTTGAAACCATTGCCTCGAGATTAGGCAGACAAAGAAAAACAAAACTTGAAAGGCCGAAATGGAATTATTACCCACAAGAAGAAGTGCTTAAAGATGCGACAAAGGATGAGTTAGTTGAAGTATTAAAATCCCAATGCACACTTATTCATACAGATTTAGTCATTACTTCACAAAAGGAATTGAAGCATACACTTCATCATTTAATAAAAGAGTTTGGCGGAGGAGAGGTTGTTACTTGGAAGGATCCACGTTATCAGCAATATGGATTAGAATCACTATTTAAAGAGAAACTGCCAGATGAAAATATCGATGTATTTGAATGGGATGCCTCTTTAGGAAAAGAAAATATTTCCAAAGCAGAACAGGCGAATATAGGGATTACCATAAGTGAACTTACGTTAGCGGAATCAGGTACAGTTGTTGTGTATAGTGGAAAAGATCGTGGCAGAACAGTCAGTTTTTTACCTATAAATAGTATTGTAATCGTTCCAAAAAGTACAATTGTGCCAAGAATGACTCAAGCAGCAAAAGTTTTACGGGAAAAAGTACAAAACGGAGAAGTACTCCCGTCTTGTATTAATTATATTACAGGGCCAAGTAACTCGGCAGATATTGAAATGGATTTAGTGGTTGGTGTCCATGGCCCTGTAAAAGCTGCCTATATTGTGGTAGAAGATCTATAGATAAGCATTTTGTGAAAATTTCTGACACCACGAGATAAAACCCTCATATGATGATGTTGTTAAATGAATTTCTATTGACGTAATTTTAGGAAGAAAATGAGAGATGAATTTTTGATTAGCATGTTTTTTATAAAGTTTGCTGTTTAGTGCTAGCAGTCTGAATACACTTTCCTTTCGGTAGTCACTCGAGTATTTTCGAAGACTAGAATGTCTCTAAAAGCTTACATAGGAGTCTAAGTGTATTTTGGCTGCTTTGTTTTTGATAAATTGCTTTATAAAATGGCATGTATGCAAGCTAAAAAAATTTGCAATTCCTGATGTTAATATTTTTGTCTAATTCAAATCCGCTTTGTTTCTTAATTATTCTTCACCAATCATGGAAAATATTATCCCCATATACCTTATTAATTATCAGAAAAATAAGAAAACTATCACTTTTATGAAAAAGTGTTGATTTTATATGCAGTAGTTTTTATAATAAGAGAATCTTAGATTAATAAATATAAATAAAAATGATTAAATATACATTTATAGTCGAAAGGAGGAAGTTATGAAAGTATCTATAATCGGTACAACAGGATATGGTGGTGCAGAATTAATCAGAATTTTGCATAGTCATCCTTCATTCACAATTAAGTCTGTACATACAACAAGAGATGAAGTCCCAGTATGGAATGAATATCCTCATTTATTTAATATAATGGAAAACAAACTAGAACCAATTAATCCAGAAAAAATAGCAAAAGAATGCGATATTGTTTTTTTTGCTACTCCTACAGGTGTATCTGGAAAGCTGGTTCAAGAATTCGCAGATAAAGAGATTCAAATGGTTGATTTATCTGGAGATCTTCGCTTAAGGAATACAGACGATTATCAGAAATGGTATAAAAAGGAGCCTGTTTCCATAGACCTTATTAATAGCTTTGTTTATGGGCTTTCTGAATGGAATAAAGAAAACATTGCTGCCAGTACGAGAATATCTAATCCGGGATGTTATCCGACTGCTACGCTCTTAGGATTAGCACCCCTAGTAAAAGAAAACATGATATTGCCAAATAGTATTATAGTGGATGCTAAATCTGGTATTTCTGGAGCGGGAAGGAGTCCTTCAAGGGCTAATATGCATGCTGAGATGAGCGAAAATTTAAGAATTTATAAAGTGAATGAACATCAGCATATTCCAGAAATAGAGCAGCAGTTAGCTGATTGGAATTCTGAGTCGAAAGCTATTACTTTTTCTACCCATCTTTTGCCGGCAAGCAGAGGAATAATGGCAACTATATATGCTACTTTAAGTAAAAGTGTCACAAATGAGCAAATCCATGGTTTATATACAGAAATTTATACAAACAGTCCTTTTGTACGAGTGAGACCACTTCATACCTATCCTTCGATAAAAGAAGTTACAGGCTCTAATTTTTGTGATATTGGAATAAATGTGGATGAACGGACTGGCAGGATAACGATTGTATCGGTTATTGATAATTTAATGAAAGGGGCTGCGGGTCAGGCCGTTCAAAACGCAAATATTATGAATGGCTATGAGGAAACAGCTGGTTTGCAGTTTCTGCCGCTTTACCCATAAGGAGGAGCCGACGTGCAGATTATGAATAATATTCAATCCCATATAGAAGAAATAAAGGATGGGAGTATAGTAACACCAATTGGCTATAAAGCTGCAGGTGTTCATGCTGGACTACGGTACAACAAGAAAGATATTGGCGCAATAGTAAGTGCCGTTCCAGCAAATTGTGCCGCTGTATACACAGCAAGTCACTTTCAAGCTGCACCATTAAAAGTAACGCAGGAATCTATTGCCAAAGAAAAACGAATTCAAGCAATTGTCGTAAATAGTGCTTGTGCAAATGCCTGTACAGGAGAAAAAGGCTTAAAGGATGCCTACGAAATGAGAAAAATTATGGCAACTTATCTTCAAATAAAGGAAGAATATGTGGCAGTTTCTTCAACAGGTGTAATTGGTGAATATCTGCAAATGGATAAAATAAAAGAAGGAATTAATCAATTAATCTTTCATTCCACTCCACAAAATGCAGAAGCATTTCAAGAAGCCATTTTGACAACTGATACAGTAATGAAAAAATGCTGCTTTTCTGCAACTATTGCGGGGGTAACTGTTACGATGGGAGGAACAGCAAAGGGATCTGGTATGATTCATCCTAATATGGCAACAATGCTTGGATTTATTACGACAGATGCAGCCATCCCATCGGAAGTTCTTCAAGCTGCGTTAAGTAAGGTGATTCCTACTACCTTTAATCAAATTACAGTAGACGGAGATACTTCTACAAATGATACAGTCCTTGTACTGGCAAATGGCATGGCAAAAAACGAACCTCTTACCGAAGAACATCCTGATTATCCGGTCTTTTTGGAGCTTTTATCTACAACATGTGAGAGTCTGGCTAAACAGATTGCTAAAGATGGTGAAGGGGCAACAAAGCTAATTGAAGTAAGGGTTTCAGGAAGCAATAATGACGAAGAAGCACGCGTTATTGCTAAACAAATAGTAGGATCTAATTTAGTGAAAACTGCAATTTATGGATCAGATGCTAACTGGGGAAGAATTATCACCGCTATCGGTCAAACAAAAACAGCCGTTAATCCATCAAGAGTAGACATAGCGATTGGCGATATCCTTATGCTTAAGGAAAGTGAACCACAGTCGTTTTCAGAACAAACGGCAATCGAGTATTTAAACCAAGATTTTATTCAGATATTTGTAGATTTGCATAATGGCAAAGGCGAAGGAAAAGCCTGGGGCTGCGATTTATCTTATGATTATGTCAAGATAAATGCCAGCTACAGAACTTGAGGTGATACCTAGTGAAAACCATTGTTATAAAATGTGGCGGAAGTGTAATCGATCAACTAACTTCAGAATTTTTTACTAGTTTAAAAAGGTTAAAGAATAAAGGCTATCAACTAGTTTTCGTCCATGGAGGCGGTCCCGATATCAATGAAATGCTTGATTATTTTCAAGTGAAAGCTGCCTTTCATAATGGACTCCGTAAAACGACGAAAGAGGCGTTAGAAATAGTCGAGATGGTCCTGTCAGGCAAAACAAACCGTAAGCTTGTTCAGTTATTAAGAGAACATGACTTGAATGGGATTGGCCTTAATGGAACAGATAATAATTGCATAAAAGCTTCTCTTATTGATGAAGAAAAGCTTGGACTCGTCGGGGAGGTATCCGAAGTTAATATCAGGTTGATTTCCTCCCTTTTAGAGGAAAATTTGATTCCCGTCCTAACACCATTAGGGATTACAGAAGACGGAAGAAAATTAAATATTAATGCAGATTATGTAGCATCAGCAGTTGCGAAGTATTTACATGCCGAACAATGCCTTTTTGTAACAGATGTAGCAGGAATTTTAATAGATGGAGAACTTCAAGCAAGAATGGCACAAGAGGAAATCACTCATTTCATCAACACTGGACAGATCAATGGGGGCATGATTCCGAAGGTTACCTCTGCTATCGCAGCACTGGAGAGTGGATTAAATAGTGTTATGATTATATCAGGAAAAAAACAGTTTTTTGATGGCGAAGAATTAATCGGAACAAAAATTGTTGTGAAAGAAGGGATTGTAGAATGAGTCATTTATTCCCAACCTACTCAAAGTGGGAAATAGAGCCAGAATCTGCGCAGGGGAGTTATTTGTATAGTAAGAATGGTGGCGTTTATTTAGATTTTACTTCAGGAATAGGGGTATGCAATTTAGGACATTGCCATCCAGAAGTAAAAGCTGCTGTTGAGCAACAATTAAATAAATTTTGGCATGTTTCCAATCTTTTTCCATTAGCTGTGCAGGAAAAGGCAGCAGAAATATTAACGAATGCATCTGGATTGGATCTTGTTTTCTTTGCGAATAGTGGGGCAGAGGCAAATGAGGCAGCCATTAAACTGGCAAGAAAAGCAACGGGAAAAACAAAAATTCTTACTTTTAAGCAATCCTTTCATGGAAGAACCTTTGCAACAATGTCAGCAACTGGACAGGATAAAATAAAGCAAGGCTATGGGCCGATGCTGGAGACATTTGAGTATGTTCCATTTAACGATTTAAATGCATTAAAAGAACAATTAACAGAAGACGTAGCTGCCGTGATGCTTGAAGTAGTGCAAGGAGAAGGCGGTATATATGTAGCTTCTCAAGAATTTTTACAAGGTGTTGAAGCACTTTGCAAAGAAAAGGGTGTCTTGCTGCTAATTGATGAAATTCAAACAGGAATGGGCAGAACAGGAAAAGCATTTGCCTTTCAACACTTTGGTATTAAACCAGATATTATTAGTGTGGCAAAAGGAATGGCAAATGGAATTCCAACAGGAGCTATTGTGGCAGATGGAAAGCTAAAGGAATTCTTTGGTCCAGGCAGCCATGGTACCACATTTGGAGGAAATCCTTTAGCGATGGCAGCAGCTATTAAAACAATGGAAATAATCTTTGAACCAGCTTTCTTAGAAGCAGTCGAGAAAAAAAGTGAATGGGTATTTAGCCTTTTAAAAGAAAAATTAGCCGGAAATCAACATGTAAAGGACATTCGAGGTTTAGGATTGATGATTGGAATTGAATTGGATATACCCGTTGCTTCTATATTAGGAGAATTAAGAAAAGAAGGCTTAATCGTTTTAAATGCTGGGGAAAAGGTTATACGTTTATTGCCAAGTCTTAATACTTCACCGGAAGATTTTATTAAGGGAATGGAAATAATGCAAAAAAGTTTAAATATTCATGCAAAAGTAACAATCTAATGTGTATTTTTTTGCATGATAATGTATAATTATAAGAAATAAAGAGTAACTATACATTCATTATAGAGGTGTTAACAAATGGAAGGTTATCTTCACTTAAGCAATGGTGTGAAATATAAAGGCGATTTCGTTACAAATAGCGATGCCAAAGAGATAAAGGGAGAAATCGTATTTTTCACTGGAATGACAGGATATCAGGAAGTACTAACAGATCCTTCCTATAAAGACCAAATTATTGTTTTTACGTACCCGTTAATTGGAAACTATGGCATAAACAAAGAAGATTTTGAAAGTAAAAAGCCGCATGTAGCAGGTGTTATTGTATATGAATCGAATAGTGACGCATTTCATTATCAAGCTGAATATTCCTTACAGCAATATTTAAATAAATGGAATATCCCAATGCTAGCACATGTTGATACCCGTTCTATTGTAAAAAATATAAGAAAATCTGGTTCTATGCCAGCCATTATAACAGAAGAGAAAGAAGTTTCTGTACCAACATTTGCTTTAAAGGAGGATGTTAAAGTAGCAAAGGTTTCGGAAATGAACTTTCAAACGTATGGGCAGGGTGAATATCATATTGTCCTTGTTGATTTTGGAAAAAAGGAAAGTATGTTAACAGCATTATTAGAGCGTGAGTGTAAAGTAACGGTCGTTCCCTATAATACACCATTTACTAGTATTAAATCACTGCAGCCTGACGGCATTCTCTTATCAAATGGACCTGGGAATCCAAAGGAGTTAATCAGTATTTTACCAACGATTAAAGCAGTGATTAAGCATTACCCAACTCTTGGTATTTGTTTAGGACATCAGCTTGCAGCATTAGCTTTAGGGGCAGAAACTACCAAACTGTCATTTGGACATAGAGGAGCCAATCATCCTGTAATGGATCGGAAGAAAAAGAAAGTGATTATGTCCTCTCAAAATCATAGCTATGTAGTAAAAGAAGAAAGTCTATCTGCTACAGGTTGTGAAGCAAGATTTTATAATCTTCACGATGGATCAGTAGAAGGGCTGTCTCACAGCATTTATCCACTGCAGACGGTACAGTTTCATCCAGAGGCAAATCCAGGTCCTTCAGAAGGATGTTATATATTTGATGAATTTATAGAAAATGTTAAAGCAAATAATGGGAGAGTTTTTGCATATGCCTAAAGACACGACGATAAAAACCATACTTGTAATAGGCTCAGGACCAATTGTAATTGGTCAGGCAGCTGAATTTGATTATGCTGGCACACAAGCATGCATGGCTTTGAAAGAAGAAGGATATAAAGTCATCCTTGTAAATAATAATCCGGCAACGATAATGACAGATGAAACTTTTGCTGATTCGATTTATTTTGAACCATTGACAGTAGATGTTTTAGAAAAGATTATTCAAAAAGAAAAGCCTGATGGAATTCTTGCTACTTTAGGAGGGCAAACGGGATTAAATCTGGCATTTCAATTGAGTGAACAAGGCATCTTAGAAAAGTATCAAGTAAAATTGCTGGGAAGCTCTATTGAATCAATCAAAAAGGGAGAAGATAGAGAAGCATTTAGAGAATTAATGTATCAATTAAATGAACCAGTACCAGAAAGTAAAATTGTGCATAAAGTCGAAGAAGCGATAGACTTTGCAAATGAAATTGGCTTTCCTATCATTGTTCGTCCTGCCTATACCTTAGGTGGAACAGGCGGTGGTATCGCTGGGGATATGGAAGAATTCATTAGTCTAGTATCTGGCGGTTTGAAGGAAAGTGCCATTGGTCAATGCTTAGTGGAAAGAAGTATTGCTGGCTTTAAGGAAGTAGAATATGAGGTAATGCGTGATAGTATGAATACATGTATTACCATTTGCAATATGGAAAACATCGATCCAGTCGGAATTCACACGGGCGATAGTATTGTTATTGCTCCGTCCCAAACATTAACAGATGTAGAATATCAAATGCTTCGTTCTGCTTCTATTAAAATCATTTCTGCCCTAGGAATTATAGGTGGATGCAATATCCAATTTGCACTAGATCCGAACAGTAAGAAATATTATTTAATTGAAGTAAATCCAAGGGTGAGTAGATCATCCGCCCTTGCATCAAAAGCTACTGGGTATCCGATTGCTAGAATGGCTGCAAAATTGGCAGTTGGTTATTGTCTCAATGAGCTAATAAATCCAGTAACAGGAGATACATTTGCAAGCTTTGAACCGGCATTAGATTATGTCGTAGTAAAAATACCAAAGTGGCCATTTGATAAATTTCCTACTGTATCAAGAAAACTCGGCACGCAAATGAAGGCGACAGGAGAAGTAATGGGAATAGACCGCAATATGGAGCGGGCCTTGCTAAAAGCAATCCATTCTCTTGAGATAAAGGGAAATGATTTAACCCTTCCAGAATTAAAGCATATGCCAGTGGAAGTGTTATACGAGAAAATGCTGGAACAAACGGATGAAAGATTTTTTATTATTTTAGAACTAATTAGGAAAGAGGAGCCACTTGCTAAAATACATGATTTAACAAAAATCGATTTATTCTTCCTTCATCGATTTAAAAGATTGATTGAGATGGAGAAAGAAATATTCCATACTTCCCTCCAAACAGTAACAAAAGAGAGTTTACTGAAATGGAAAGAAAAGGGGTTTAGTGATGCTTTCTTAGCAAATGCGTGGAATTGCTTTGAAAAAGAGGTAAGAGAAAAACGCAAACAATTACAAGTGATGCCTATTTATAAAATGGTTGATACTTGTGCAGCAGAATTTGAAGCAAAAACTAATTACTACTATTCCAGCTATTATGGTGAAAATGAGCAAAATAAAAGTACTAAACGAAAAGTACTTGTTATCGGCAGTGGTCCCATCAGAATTGGTCAAGGGATAGAGTTCGACTATTGCTCGGTTCATGGCGTATTTGCCTTAAAAGATGAAGGTCTGGAAACAATCATTATTAATAATAATCCAGAGACCGTGAGTACAGATTTTGCCACGGCAGATCGTCTATATTTTGAACCATTAAGCGTGGAAGATATTATGAATGTTATCGAATCAGAAGGGATAGAAGATGTCATTGTCCAATTAGGGGGTCAAACTGCTCTTAATGTAGCAAAAGAACTGGAATCCTATGGTGTCCATATTCTTGGAACAAACAGTGACACAATCGATGTTTTAGAAGATAGAGATTTATTTTATAAGCTATTGGAAGAAGAAGATATTCCTCATATCCAAGGAGATATCGCAGAAAATGAGCAGCAGATTATTGCTTCAGTCCAGAAGATAGGCTATCCAGTTCTTATCCGTCCATCTTATGTGATTGGCGGTAAGGGAATGGAACGGATAAATAATGAAGCAGAATTACAATCCTATTTACAAACAGAGGTACCTTACCCTGTCCTTGTTGATCAGTTTATGGAAGCTTCAGAAGCAGAGCTGGACTTAGCAACAGATGGAGTCGATATTTGTGTTCCAACGATTATGGAACACATCGAGAAAACGGGAGTACATTCAGGAGATAGTCTATCTATATTGCCTGCTAAAAATTTATCAGTAAGCGTAAAAGAAAAAATGATCACTTACGCTAAAAAGATTGTTCAGCATACAGGCTATAAAGGACTAATGAACATCCAGTATATCATCAATAAGGAAGAGGTATATGTATTGGAAGTAAATCCTCGCGCTAGTCGAACAGTACCGATTGTAAGCAAAGTAACTGGTGTACCATTAGTACAAATTGCGACAAAAATATTGCTTGGGACATATACATTGACCGAAAAAGAAAAAACATATTCGGATGATATAGAATTTACTTGTATTAAGTATCCTGTTTATTCCAATTATGCTTTAAAAGGGCTAGATTCTAAATTGGGACCAGAAATGCGTTCTACAGGAGAAGGAATTGCACTTGCAGAAACGCTAGAAGATGCGTTGAAAAAAGTATTTCACCCTACTTTAAAGAAACTGCCAAAGCAGGAGATGAAAATTGTTTTAAAAACAACAGAAGATCTAGCAGATCTTTATGATAAAGCAGACCAAGTCCAATTATCAGTTGAAATCGCTGATAACCAATCAGTAGAATCGTTACTAGCAGATAAGAGTACGGTTGCCTTTTATAATCCAACAAACTTACAAGAAGATCGACAATCTCGCGAATTAGCAACGAGAAATCGTATTATTACCTTCACGCAAAAAGAAAGTCTCGAAGCATTTATTTCCTCTTTTAAAGGAAAAGACATAACCGTTCATTCGATTCAGGAATGGCATACAAATATAAGAAAAGGAGTGAGTACAGTATGATGATTACATCTAATCTAGATTTAAAGGGAAAAGATTTATTAACATTGGCTGACTATTCAAAAGAAACAATCCTTGAATTATTAGATAAGGCGAAGGCAATAAAAGAATCCCACTTAAAGGGAGAAATAATTGCCCCTCTAAAAGGAAAAACATTAGGAATGATTTTTGAGAAATCATCAACGCGAACAAGAGTCTCCTTTGAAGCTGGGATGCTTCAGCTGGGAGGGCATGCTCTATATTTAAATAGTCGAGATCTGCAAATTGGCAGAGGGGAGACTATTTCAGACACCGCAAAAGTGTTATCCCAATATGTAGATGCCATTATGATTCGTACTTTTTCTCACGATATTGTCGAAGAATTAGCAGAGCATGCAACCATTCCTATTATTAATGGATTAACGGACTTATATCATCCATGTCAAGCATTAGCAGATTTACTTACTTTATTGGAAGTAAAAGGGAGTTTGGAAGGTCTAAAGCTTGCGTATATTGGTGATGGAAATAATGTGGCTCATTCTTTACTTATCGCTTGCTCGAAAGTAGGGGCAGATATTTCCATTGCGACACCACCAAATTATGAAGTCGATAAAAAAGTGGCGGAACTAGCCTATTCTTTTGCAAAAATAAGTGGCAGTAAAATTGTCCTTACTCATAATCCTATAGAAGCTGTTCGGGATGCCGATGCCATCTATTCAGATGTATGGACCAGTATGGGGCAAGAAGCGGAGAATGAGCAGCGTTTAAAAGATTTCCAAGGCTTTCAAATTAATGCAGAATTAGTGAACCATGCAAAATCGGATTATATTTTTTTACACTGTTTACCAGCCCATCGTGAAGAAGAAGTAACATCAGAAATTATCGATGGAAGTCATTCCTACGTCTTTCAGCAGGCCGGCAATAGATTACATGCCCAAAAAGCATTATTGGTGGAAATTTTAAAATAATTTGTATGAAGACTGTTAACAGATATATTGTTTGTTAACAGTCTTTTTAGGTTATTTTTTTAAAATAGATATGGACTTATAGCATGCTCGAATGAAAATGTATTTATTCCAATAAAAAGCCAGTCATTATTTTCCGTAATGTTCACTTTGAAAAAAGGTAATACTAATAAGCAGTTAAGTAACACATATTTGCTTCGTGTTTACTTAGCTTTTGAATTGGTAATGGATAAAGGAGGAGTTTATTTTGGGTCAAAATAGACAGTTTCGTCCAGGGCAAAAGGCACCAAATAATGGATTGTATATAGAAATTGGTGAAACCGGAAGTAACGTAAATAATCCTCAAATGCTAAAACTGAAAGCTGGAGACCGCTTTCCAGAAACATCGAATCATAATCGATTATGGACATATCAAAGAAAACCATAATAAGATAACCCCAATATTATACGATGATACCAATAAAAGGCTCGTATAATCGTTTAAAAAAGGGATTTCTCTAAAGAGTCTGCTTCATGATGATTATCTCCTTGAGATCATTGTTTTGAATTTACTCTTTGTCCAAGAGAGATCCCTTTACATATGGATAAATTATACTATAATAAAATCAAAGGTCAAAAAAGGTCAAAAAAGGAGTCTTGTAAAATGAATGTAGAGCAGATGACAGAAAGAGTCCAATCGGCCATAACTGAAGCACAATCCCTTGCAAAAAAAGAAAGTCATCAAGAAATAGATGATATTCATTTATTTATGGCAATTCTTCATCAACAGGATAATTTAATGACGGCCATTTTAAACAAGTTAAAAAAAGATCCAAATAGAGTGAGCGATAAATTAGCGGAAGAATTAAAGAAAAAGCCACAAGTATCATATAGTGGTTCTCAACAAGGTACGGTATATATAACTGCTGGTTTGCAGCAGCTTTTAATGAAGGCAGAAGAAGAGATGCGGGAATGGGAAGATGAATACTTATCTGTAGAGCATCTTATACTGGCATCCTATAAAGTAGAATCTTCTACAGTAGGAAGAACATTGAAAGAAGAAGACATTTCATTAGCGGAAATAAAGAAAGCAATAAAAGAGATAAGGGGGACACAGAGAGTGACAAGCAAAAATCCCGAAGCGACATATGAAGTACTTAGTAAATATGGACGAGACTTAGTAGAAGAAGTAAAGTTGGGCAAGCTTGACCCAGTGATTGGCCGTGATAATGAAATTCGTAATGTAATCCGTATACTATCAAGAAAGACCAAAAATAATCCTGTTTTAATTGGAGAACCTGGGGTAGGGAAAACGGCTATTGTAGAAGGCTTAGCACAAAGGATTGTTCGAAAAGATGTCCCAGAAGGTTTAAAAGATAAAACTATTTTTTCTTTAGATATGGGTGCACTAGTGGCAGGAGCTAAATTTAGAGGCGAATTTGAAGAACGTTTAAAAGCTGTTTTACAAGAAGTGAAAAATAGTGATGGGAGAATCATCTTATTTATTGATGAATTGCATACAATTGTTGGCGCAGGAAAAACAGATGGTGCAATGGATGCAGGAAATATGCTTAAACCGATGCTGGCAAGAGGAGAACTTCACTGTATTGGTGCGACAACATTAGATGAGCATCGTCAATATATTGAAAAAGATCCTGCACTTGAGCGCCGTTTTCAGCAGGTTATAGTCTCGGAGCCGACAGTGGAAGATACGATTGCTATTTTAAGAGGACTAAAAGAAAGATTTGAAATTCATCATGGTGTAAATATTCAAGATCGTTCTATTATTGCAGCTGCAACTTTATCGGACAGGTATATAACAGAACGCTTCTTGCCGGATAAAGCGATCGATTTAATAGACGAAGCTTGCGCGATGATTCGTACAGAAATCGATTCGATGCCAATTGAAATAGATGAACTAACAAGAAAAATTATGCAGCTTGAAATTGAGGAAGCGGCATTGCATGGAGAAGAGGATGAGCAAAGTAAAGCGAGACTTGCGGTTATTGCAAAGGAATTAGCTAATCTCAGAGAACGTTCTAATGTCTTAAAAGCAAAATGGCAGCAGGAAAAGGATGCTTTACAATCCATCCATGAGAAAAAAGAACTGCTTGAACGAAAAAAGAGAGAGCTGGAGGATGCGGAAAATAATTATGATTTGAACAAAGCAGCTGAATTAAGACATGGCAGCATTCCAAAATTAGAAAAAGAAATTAAGGAGATGGAAGAAAAGACAAAAGAAGGACAGGAGAACCGTCTCCTTCGAGAAGAAGTGACAGAAGAGGAAATTGCCAATATTGTTGCAAGGTGGACTGGTATACCTGTATCCAAGCTAGTGGAGAAAGAGCGAGAAAAGTTATTACGCTTAGAAGCAATTCTGCAGGAAAGAGTGGTTGGTCAAGCAGAGGCAGTGCAGTTAGTAAGTGATGCAGTACTAAGAGCGCGAGCAGGAATAAAAGATCCGAACAGACCAATTGGCTCCTTCTTATTTTTGGGACCTACTGGTGTTGGGAAAACGGAACTTGCCAAAACCTTAGCGGCAACGCTTTTTGATAGTGAAGAGCAAATGATTCGTATCGATATGTCCGAGTATATGGAAAAACATGCTGTGTCTCGTTTAATCGGTGCTCCTCCAGGATATATAGGCTATGAAGAAGGGGGACAATTAACAGAAGCAATCAGAAGAAAACCATATTCTGTTGTCCTATTAGATGAAGTAGAGAAAGCTCATCCAGAAGTATTCAATATTCTGCTTCAAGTTCTTGATGATGGCAGGATTACAGATTCGAGAGGACGAACAGTGGACTTTAAAAATACAGTCATCATCATGACATCCAATATTGGTTCCCATCTTTTATTAGAAACGGGAGAAGCAGAGGAAATACCCGAAGTAATAAGAGAAGGCGTTATGAATCAATTAAATGGACATTTTAGACCAGAATTTTTAAACAGAATTGATGAAGTTATTTTATTCAAACCTTTATCACTCGGAAATATTAAAGATATAGTATCCAAGCTAGTTGTTCAATTACAAGCACGCCTTACAGATCAGCATATCACTATTGATATGACGGAAAAGGCGAAAGAATTTGTTGCAAGAAATGGGTTTGATCCAAAATTTGGAGCAAGACCACTTCGTAGATATTTACAGAAAACAATTGAAACACTGCTGGCAAAAGATATAATTGCTGGTAAAGTAAAAGAAAGTGATCATGTTTTAATTGATGAAGAAGAGGAACAAATAATTTTAAAACATACTTTGTAATTTTCGACTATTAAGTGTTTGTAACAGCCTGAATACAATTGGACAAATTAGTAAATATTTGTATTCAGGCATTTTTTTATGGCTGCAATAAAAAGGTGATTAAACAAAATACACGAATAGAATTCCCCTATTAGTGCATATATTTAATCACCCAATCTTACGATATACAGATTTTTAATGAGAACCTTTTTCATGAGCAGGTTCATCTGGAATAATTGCTGATAAAATGAAAACTAGTACGGAAAAGACAGCTGTCAGAATTAGCCCCATTGAAAAATTAAAAGGAACCCCATTCATTGAACCAACAACATAAACTAACATTTGAGCAAGTAAAAATGTCCAAAAAATTGTCATTATGTAACGCAACCGAAATCACCTCTTTATAGCTTGCTTATCATAACCATCTTACCACATCGAAGCTAAATAATAAATGTGAATGATAGAGCTTTCTTAAATTCTTCACTTTTTCCATTATAAATAGTATTTCCGATTATGTTAATATGTCATTCCTTTAACAGAAATAGATAAAAAATCTGATTATTTTCTGAGATGACTCCGCATTTCTTCTTGAAATATAGGCAAACTCCCTTACGTTTTAATAAAAGAGACATACATTATTAGAAGGAAAATGCTAAAAAGGAGTTTTTAAGATGGAGAACCGGAACTTCCTGTTAGATACCGAATGGAACATGATACATTATCCTCATCGACCTAATGGTTTCGGTATCTTAATAATTGGAGACGAAAGAAATTATGTAACCGACAGTAATAGTTTTTGGAACCAAAATGAAGGAAAGCGGAATTTAATTGAATCGTTACGGGATAATGGATATACGATATTTTATTCCAATCTATATGGAAAGAACTGGGGCAGCGAAAAAGCTTTGCAATTGGCGAAAAGATTATATGAACATATTATTCGAACAGAAATATTAAACCAGAGAATTCATATAATTGCTGAAGGAATGGGGGCACTGACAGCGATCCAATTAATGATGGAGATGAAAGACAATATTCGATCTGTTGTTTTGCTAAACCCAATTTTATCTTTAAAAGAACATTTAGATAGAGAGAAAGAGCATAAGTTTTTTATAAAAAAGTTAACGAATGAGATAAGTATCGCTTTTAATACGAATAAGCAGGAGTTATTCGAAATGGTAAAGGAGAAAAAGGAGTATCAGTTAGATGAGGCAGACATCCCAACAAAAATTATTCATATTTTGCATAACGGTAGATCCTATTACCAATCAAATGGATTAAAAAAAGCTTCTGTAATTTGGGAAGAAAAAGACCTGCCTATTTTTGTTTCTTATGTATTACCGGAGAAAAGGAGTGCCATTCCGAAACAAATTGCTACGTTTTTTAAAAAATATGAAAAGTCGCTTTGAAAGAAAAGATGGTGTCCAAGTAGCATAGGCTATATTAGGCACCATCTTTTTTGAATTTTTCATAGAAGAATGGGTACTAAATCAAGCTTTTATTAAGCATATGAAATAATTGTCTTTTTTATTGCATATGATACATTAAGTAATTTTAATGGGAGGCTTTTTCATGAAGAAAGCTGTAATATTTGGCGTTTATCAGTTTGTGGGCTTTCATATATGCTCCGTATTATTAGAAGAAGGAGAGAAAATAATCGGCATCTCCTATCCAGAATTTTCGATAGAAGATTTAGAAGATAAGAAAATGGAAATTGGGCGCAATGCGAATTTTAGTGAGAAAAGCTTGGATAACCTCCCTTTTATTCTCCAAGATTCAAATGTACAACATATATATTTTGACCTTTATACATTAAAACAAATATCAATATACGAAAAGGTCCAAAGTCTGTTTTTAAATTTTCGAGACAAAGAAAAGAGCTGCGGTAAAAAGTTGATTTTTTTAGTGAATATTACTTCTATAGAGTCAGAAAGAGAGTTTACAACCTTTTTAAAAGATAATTTAGTTGACCATGATATACAAGTAATTCATCTACCAACACTTTATGGTCCGTGGCAGCCAAGTGATTTTTTATTTCAACAGATTGTAGAGGGAAAAGAGAAGAACGATATTCAGTTAAATGTACGCGAGTATACAATGGATGCAATTTTTATTGAAGATGCGGTAAGGGAAGTAGTAAAAATGACAACGAAAGGACAAAATAATGATATTCTATTAAAGAGTAAGGAAATAAACCATTGGCAAAGATGCTTAGAACAATTACAATGGGATATACCAAAAACAAATAAGACTTTGCAAATATCTCGAAATTTACAAGAAGTAATCATTGAAAACAAAGGGACGATAGAGGATAACATAGAAAAGCAAAAAAGGCATTACTTATTTAATAGAATTTAGCAGTATTATAGGAGTAAATACAATGAAAAGTGCATGGATGAACATTCGTAAATCAATAATTAGGGGAAAGCTTTTTTTTATCCTTCCTCTAATGGCGTGTGTTCTTTTCCTTTTTCTATTCTTTAATAGTTCACTGGAGAAACAAGGGAAAATAGAAAAAGTTGGTCTTCTTGTAGTTGGAACAGTAAATGATCAGGCATGGGGGACGCAAGGATATAAAGGATTATTAAATATACATACGAAACTTGGGGTAGATGTGTTTTATAAAGAGGCTATTGATTCTTACACAGTTGCAGAAAGAGCAGTGAAGGAATTACAGGGAAAAGGGGTCAATTTAATTTTTGGCCACGGCGGAAACTTTGTGCAGTATTTTAACATTCTTTCTCATAAATTTCCCTCCATCCATTTTGTTAGTTTAAATGGAAGAGAACCTGCAACACAACCGAATACAAGTAATATTAGACTAGAGAATTATCCGATGGGCTTTTTTGGCGGGATGGTTGCTGGACATATGACAAGAACAAATAAGGTCGGGGTTATTGGTGCATACGAATGGCAAGAGGAAGCCACTGGCTTTGAAGCAGGCGTCCACTATATCAATAAGGATGTAAATGTCTTGAAAGAATTCGTTAATGATTGGGATAACCGTGAAAAGGCGATGAACCTGTTAGATAAGGAGATCAGTCAAAATGTAGACGTGGTTTATCCAGTCGGCGATGGTTTTCATGTGGGGATCCTTGAAAAAATGAAAGAAAATGGTTTATACGCGATTGGATATATTTCAGATCAGTCCACTATTGGGAAGTATGCTGTCTTAACAAGCACCATTCAAGATATCCCCGAGCTTTATGGGCAAATCGCTCAAGCATTTGATGAAGGCAAACTAAAGTCTGGAAATCGCTCCTGTGGGATTAGAGACGATACCATTTTTCTAGGGAAATATAGCCCCAATGTAGATAAAGAGTTTATAGAACGATTGGAAAAAGACTTTGACCGTTATAAGAATACAGGCAAGTTGCCAGATGAAATTAAATAGTAAGCCTTGTCCAAAACAAGTGTAAAGTAGTTGGATGTCCTACTGAAATTGCTAATATACCTTATAAAAAAAGGGGATAGATTAACAACATGCATAAAATGTTACAAAGTTAATCCATCCATTTTTTTATAAATGGGGTAATTTTCTTAAAAATAGGCTTTAAGTCATTTGCCGATGTCATAAACATATCAACGTTTTTAATCAGAAGCTCCAAGTCAATTTGATTTAAAAAATTTGTTACCGCATCAATATTTACATTTTCATCTTTTTCTTCCACTTGCTTTGTATTTCCGCCACTTCTTCCAAGAATCCAATCATCCCCTTTCTCTCTTCTGTTGTAGGATGGTTCCTTGTCGTTATGCTGAGAATGTTCAATCTGTTGCTTTTTTCTAACGGATTGACGGTTTGTACCAAACATAAACATGGAAAAGTGATCAATTTCAATTTCTTCCTCTTCTATTTTTTCCTTGTCTTTTTCATCATAGAATTCATCTTTAAAATCCTCCACAATATTTCCTCCTATTTCACGATCATGGAATGATGCTCTTAATATGCTATGATAAATATCAAGGAATGCTTAGACCAATGTAATAGAAAGTAAAATATGTTGCAAAAGGGTAGAGGAATTTGATAAAATTAGTACCAAGTCATAATAATTGATAATAATATATACTGTATGAATACTGTTTTCTTTTTTCTTGAATAACAGTTAGGAGAAACGAAGAAAATGGTAAGCTTCTTTGTTTGTGAATTACAGAAGGCACCGATTTAAACTCAACCAGACTGGCATTATTGTAGCAATCATTCTAATAAGATTTTATGAAAAGACTGTTCATACTAATTAACAGTCATAAACGAAACATATACCGGATAACCGGTGACTATAAAGGAGCTGAAAGCTTTGGGAACAGGAATAATTGGTATTGGCCGTGAACTTCCAGAGAAAATTTTAACAAACTTTGATTTAGAAAAAATGGTTGATACAAATGATGAATGGATTAGAACAAGAACTGGGATAGAAGAACGAAGAATTGCAGACGACAACACAGATACATCTGATATTGCATTAGCTGCAGCACAGAAAGCAATTGATGATGCTGATATTCACCCAGAAGATATTGATATGATTATGGTGGCAACTGTTACGCCAGATCAATCATTCCCTTCTGTTGCCTGTATGATTCAAGAAAAACTAGGAGCTAAAAAAGCAGCAGCGATGGATTTAAGTGCTGCATGTGCAGGTTTTATGTATGGGATGATAACTGCAAAACAATTTATTGATACAGGAGTTTATAAATATATACTAGTAGTTGGGGTAGAAAAGCTTTCTAAAATTACGAACTGGGAAGATCGCAATACTGCTGTTCTTTTTGGTGACGGTGCAGGAGCTGCTGTATTAGGGAAAGTTTCTGAAGGAAGAGGCATTCTTTCTTTTGAACTAGGGGCAGATGGTTCTGGTGGAAAACATCTTTATTTAGATGAAGAAGACTATATTTACATGAATGGTAGAGAAGTTTTTAAATTTGCTGTTCGTCAAATGGGAGAAAGCAGTGAGAATGTTTTGGTGAAAGCTGGTTTATCTAAAGAAGACGTAGACTTCCTTATTCCACACCAAGCTAATATTCGCATTATGGAAGCATCTAGACAAAGATTGAATTTACCGGAAGAAAAACTATCGAAGACAGTTCATAAATATGGAAATACAAGTGCTGCATCTATACCGATTTCATTGGTGGAAGAATTAGAGGCTGGTAAAATCAAAGATGATGATGTACTTGTAATGGTTGGTTTTGGTGGAGGTCTGACTTGGGGCGCGATTGCAATGCGCTGGGGTAGATAATAAATTACTTCCTATATAAATAGAATATACTTTTTAAGTTGATGATAATTACAAAAAAGGAGAAAAAGTCATGAGTACAAATAAAAGAGTAGTTGTTACTGGTATTGGTGCTGTAACACCGCTTGGTAATGATGCAATAACTACCTGGAAAAATATTGTTGCTGGAGTTTCTGGGATTGGACCATTAACTAGAATAAATGCAGATGAATATCCAGCTAAAGTTGCTGCAGAAGTGAAGGACTTTAATCCAGAGGATTTTATGGATAAAAAAGATGCTAGAAAAATGGATCGCTTTACACAATATGCAGTCGCAGCTTCCCTGATGGCTGTAAAGGATGCCGAATTGCAAATTACGGATGAAAACGCACCGCGTGTTGGGGTTTGGATTGGGTCTGGTATTGGTGGAATGGAGACTTTCGAAAATCAATATGAAACTTTCCAAAAAAGAGGATATAAACGTGTAAGTCCTTTCTTCGTACCAATGTTAATTCCAGATATGGCATCAGGACAGGTATCGATTACATTAGGAGCAAGAGGCGTGAATTCTTGTACGGTTACTGCTTGTGCAACGGGTACAAACTCAATCGGAGATGCCTTTAAAGTAATTCAGCGTGGCGATGCTGATGCGATGATTACTGGGGGGGCAGAAGCGCCGATTACTAAAATGTCAGTAGCAGGCTTCTGTGCAAATACTGCGTTATCTTTCAATCCAGATCCAAAAACAGCAAGCAGACCATTTGATGCAAATCGTGATGGCTTTGTTATCGGAGAAGGAGCAGGAATCGTTGTTCTTGAAGAATTAGAGCATGCATTAGCGAGAGGTGCTAAAATCTATGCAGAAATAGTTGGGTATGGTTCAACTGGAGATGCTTATCATATTACTTCCCCTGCACCAGGAGGCGAAGGTGGAGCAAGAGCAATGAAAATGGCAATCAATGATGCAGGACTTACTCCAGAAGATGTTTCATATATTAATGCACATGGTACAAGTACTGCTTATAACGATAAGTTTGAAACAATGGCAGTCAAAGAAGTATTTGGAGACTATGCTTATAAAGTACCAATGAGTTCGACCAAATCAATGACAGGTCACTTACTAGGTGCAGCAGGGGGAATTGAAGCTATTTTTAGCGTATTAGCAATAAAAGATAGCATCGTGCCACCAACAATAAATTTTGAAACAGCAGATCCAGATTGTGATCTAGACTATGTTATCAATACACATAGAAAACAAGAAGTAAATGTAGCAATGAGTAATTCCCTAGGATTCGGCGGTCATAACGCTACAATTGTGTTTAAAAAATATCAATAATTCATGGATTTTGTTTGAAAGAGCATTTAATAAAAAAACTGCTAAGCTTCATTTATTAATCGAGGCTTAGCAGTTTTTTATTGTTAAAATAAAACCTCCTTTATTTATAATTATTTTAAATTAATATTGACTATTATTATAAAGTGTATATAATTAAAACTATAATTCTATTATTTAACATAGAAAATTCGGAATGAATCAATTTATAAAGAAAACGCTTTCTTTAGAAGGTGAACTAGCATATCACGTAGAAAGGAAGAATTCTATGCTTAGTATAGAAAGAGCTAAAAACCTCTTAAAAGAAAAAAATATACGTTTAACACCACAACGGCTAGAATTAATTAATATACTTTCTAAAGACAACAAGCATTGGACAGTAGATGAAATTTACCATGTCCTAAATGAGAATATGCCTTCGGTTAGTATTACAACTGTTTATAATAATGTTCATTTATTTACGGAATTACAATTATTAAAAGAAATACAATTCGGAGAAGGATTAAGTAAATATGAATGGAAGAAAGAGGAGCATTATCATATTGTCTGTAGCGATTGCGGAGAAATAGTTGATATTTGGTATCCTATGTTAAGGGAGGTAGAGGCATTTGCGAAATCCATATCTAAATTCCATATCAGTTCCCACAGCCTCCAATTTTATGGAACCTGTGAGCAGTGTTCAAAAGCATGAACGAAAACAAGAAACTATTTGTTTAGAATGTAAACAACCAATCAAAAAATTAAAGCATTCCATCCGATGTGGATGTGGAAGTAGAATATTGAAAGATTTTCAGAAATAAAGCTAAATATACAAATTTATTTTGATTACAAAGAAAAGGATAGACAAAGGAGAACTGGGAGTGCGTTCTTCATTGTCTATCCTTTTTAGTATAGGGAGGTTTTGAAAAGCCTGACTGCTATCAAGGTTAGTATCAATACGCTGCCAGCTCTGGAACCTCTAATTTCGAAATCCATATACTGTTTAAATGAATAGGAAAAAAAGAATGAAGAGGGGAAATAGCGGTGGGGGTAATCAAAACAAATAAATGGTTAGAAGATAATTTTTATGAACCAACTACAATATGTGAACATTTTCAATCAGCATTTGATGGAGATAAGCCTCAAAATATATATCGATATTTAATGAGATTTGGGATGTATAAGCCATCAAGACATTCGAGACAAGCATTTGAGAAGATGAAGGAACAAGATACGTGGAGTAAAGTAGAACGGATTTTTTTTAAGTATAAGAAAAAATGGAAGGGGCCAGATATACCTATATACGTATTTCCTTTTCAGTCTTCTTGGAGAGGAGACGAAAATAAATCTGGTGTATCGTTTCCTGATCAACTCTTCTTATTTATTGATGATGTCGAAAATGAAAAAGAGCTAGAAGCCCTTTTTATTCATGAATATCATCATGTATGCCGAATTCATTACCAAAAAAAAGCTATAGAGGATTATACCTTACTAGATTCCATCATAATGGAAGGATTAGCGGAGCTTGCGGTGAAAGAAAACTGCGGAGAAGCCTATAATGCTAATTGGTGTCACTTGTATGATGAAGAAGAAATAAAGCAATTTTGGGAGACAGAGCTTAAGGAACATTTACATGTAAAGAAAACAGAAGAGAAACATGATGATTTATTGTATGGTTATAGACGCTATCCCCGTCTTATTGGCTATAATACAGGTTTTTATCTTGTGAATTCTTTACATTCCAAGCAAAAAATCTTAGAAAAAGATCATTTCACAATTAATAGTGAAGCTTTTTTGTAATACTATACTACTATTTGAATGACGAGTTTAGCAGAATAGCTCGTCTATTTTTTATGGGAACATTGAAAGGGGATCTCCTCTTTATAAAAAAGAAAAAGACATGTTAGCGAAAGTTTGTACATATTATGTTAATAGGTTATAAAAATGATTGTTCAATTTTTAGGATGAACTTTAGCAATATATTTAAAGAGAAAAATGATATTCCGCTATATGTATGCCTATTACTAGGGAAACTGAAACATAAAGAGAAAATCGACATAAAAAAAATAATCCTTTGAAAATAGGAATAAATTTACTAAGCTCTGACAATACTTATGGACAAACAGTTGTTGAAGTGAGGGATAAAATATGCAGTATCTTCATGATGTTTGGGTAAATTGGTTTGAAGGGGAAGAAAACGGATATAATGTATGTCACTTTCATGAATGGAGAAAAGATGATGGTGTTGAATTATTGGACCAAGTTCCACTTTTGAAAGTAGATTCATGCTTATACAATTACATAGAAAATGACTTGGCAGAAATACCACGACAATTATTAGAAGAGATTTATCAGAAGGCATATCTACGGAAGAATCATGAACGAATTCAATTAGATTATTGTTTTGTTGTTTCTGATGGGATTGGTCTTTTAGTAGTAGATACAATCGGATACTCTGTTCCCATTCGAAAAAGCCGAATGATACCTAGACAAGAACAATTGGCCTATGAATTGCTTGAAAATCAAGAAACGATTTATTATAACTTTCAAAACACCGAAGAGAAAAAAGAGTTCCATATTCTATCACCTGATCCTCATGTGATGAATGGATTAACGAGAAAAGAAAGACAATTAAAGCAATTATTGTTTATGGCATTAGATCAATTACATTCTTCTGAAAATGTAGCAGAAGTTCGTTATTGGTACACAGAATGGAGCCCAGAACGCTATTTTGAGATTCAGCATTTAGATTTTGAACATGCGTGGAATGAACTATATGAGTGTACAAAATACGGATGGTCTAAAAAGCATGAACAGTTTTGTGAGAATATTATAAAAGGTCAGCCTTTTTTTGAAAAACTCTGGGAAATGGAGCATGGCCCGAAAGTAAATTAATAGTAACCAATTAAATAAAATGAATAGGATAAAAAAGCCAGAGTCTTAAGTATCCTAGCACTAAGTTAAACCCAAACAATTTGAGGAGATACCAAGTATATTTCCTGTGATTGTTTGGGTTTTATTCCCTTTTTAGAAGGGGGATCGTTAGGAGGACACTCAACTCCTGCGGGAAGTAGAGCAAAGCCTAAGACCCTACAGGCTTAGGTTGCTCCCCGGCGCATAGAGTGTCTGTAGCGTAATGGAACGAATTGGTTTCCCTACTAATTTAGAGATTGTTCGTCATTATTCATTAATTATTTTGTTATGTCCTACTCTCTTCTGCGAATTTTTATCAGGATAAGGTAACAGAGAGGGCTGCTCTGTTATAAAGATAAATTCACCTCGATATTAATTTTTCTCACACCTCTCATAACCCCGTGTAAACTGTAATTCCCCATCTGAAATCTTCACCCTGCTTGATTTGAAGCATAAAAAAACGATGGAGTTAGCCATCGTTTTGATAAGGGAGGAGCTTAACGTCGTTTCCGTCCTAATCCCATTGCATTTTCCATTTTTTTAATCATTTTCCCTGCCACTTTATTTGCTTTTGCCGCACCTTCGTCTAAAATGTCATCTAATTCCGTTGAATTCATTAGCTCATTGTATTTTTCCTGAATTGGTTTTAATGCATCCACTACAACGTTGGCTAAGTCAGACTTGAAATCTCCATATCCTTTTCCTTCGTACTTCTCTTCAAGGCTTTGGATACTTTCCCCTGAAAGAATAGAATAAATAGATAAAAGGTTGGAAACCCCTGGTTTATTCTCTCTATCGAATTTAACGATACCTTCAGAGTCTGTTACCGCACTTTTAATCTTCTTCGTAATCTGTGCTGGCTCGTCCAATAAAGTGATGGTTGCCTTATTATTTGTATCAGATTTACTCATTTTCTTTGTAGGATCCTGTAAGGACATAATGCGAGCTCCTACTTTTGGAATGCGTACTTCAGGAATTGTAAGAATATCATTATATTTTTTATTAAAACGCTCGGCTAGATCACGAGTTAATTCTAGATGTTGTTTTTGATCTTCTCCAACTGGAACAATATCTGTACTATATAGAAGGATGTCTGCAGCCATTAATGGTGGATAGGTTAATAATGCAGCAGAAACAGCATCTTTACCAGTTGATTTGTCTTTGAATTGTGTCATTCTTTCTAATTCGCCAATATAAGAAATACACTGCATCAACCAAGCTCCTTGGGCATGGGCTGGTACTTCTGATTGAATAAATAAAGTCGCTTTATTAGGGTCGATTCCTACAGCTAAGTACAGAGCTGCTAAGCTGCGAATATTGTTTCGAAGTACCATGCGATCTTGAGGCACTGTAATGGCATGTTGATCCACAATACAGAAGAAACAATTGTATTCATCTTGCAGCTCCACGAATTGACTTAATGCACCTATATAATTCCCTAATGTAATGGTGCCGCTTGGTTGAATCCCAGAAAAGATAGTTTTCATCAAATACTTCCTCCAATATGTATTCTAGACCCCTGATTAGTTTATAGATGTTTCTAATCAAGCGGTTTATTCTATTTAATAGTTTATTTTAGAGCCATGTTTATCTGCAAGAGAAACAGTTTTCTTCAAGCAAATACGTTAGTACTGTTAAAGATAGAATCTAGAAACTTAATTATCAATATCATTATTATAACCATTTTAGCATGATTAGTTGATATGCAAAGGCTGTTTTCTTAAAGTTTGACAAATTTTAAGAAAAAAGAATGGATGCAAGGAATAATTTTGAATTCTGATAAATTTATATTAATATAATTATTCTGTAGATTTATATATTTCAGATTTGTTTTTATTCTACAAAATTCTACAAAATTCTTGCGTGTTGAATAATCCAACTATATAATTGTCATTGCGAATGGATTAGATAGTAATATTTCAGACTATTTAAAAACATGTAAGAATACATAAATAATTTGTAATGAATGAAAAATTATTCCTATATAATATTTTGCGCGTTTTACCGTGCTGCTATTTTAATTGGAAACGGTCATTTATTCTAATTGACTGACTATTTAGGAAATGACTGCTTGTGTATTCTGAGGTTTAGAGTGGGAAAGCTATTTTCGAAGTTCCATTTGAGGAAATTATTAAGGGGGTAATTACATGAGAAAAAGAATGCTTGTGCTAATGAGCTTAGTGCTTACACTCAGTGCTTTTCTTGCTGCATGTGGTAATAACAAAGGTGGTAGTGATAAATCATCACAAAATCTTCGTTTAAATATTGTTTCAGAACCACCAACATTACATCCAGCATTAGCTACAGATTCAACATCTGGTGGAGTGTTAATTCAAACTTTTGAAGGGTTAACTCGAATTGATAAAGATGGAGTTCCGCAGCCAGCTATGGCAGAAAAAGTCGATATATCAGATGATCAGTTAACTTACACGTTCAAAATCCGCGAAGATGCAAAATGGACAAACGGTGATCCAGTAACAGCAGCAGACTTTGAATATGCCTGGAAATGGGCAATTGATCCTCAAAACCAATCACAGTATGCTTATCAACTATATGCCATTAAAGGTGCTGAAGCAGCAAATAATGGTAAAGGTAGTCTTGATGATGTTGCTATTAAAACAGTAAATGAAAAAACGTTAGAAGTAACCTTGGTAAACCCAACGCCATATTTCTTACAATTGCTAGCTTTCTATACTTATTTCCCAGTTAATAAAAACGTTGCAGAAGCAAATCCAGATTGGTATAAAAATGCTGGAGATGATTATGTAACGAATGGTCCTTTCAAAATGACGGAATGGAATCATAGTGAGTCTATCCTTTTAGAAAAGAACGAAGACTATTGGGATGCAGACAAGGTTAAATTAGAAACAGTAGAAATGACAATGGTAGAAGATCCAACAACAGAATTAAGCATGTTTGATAACGATGAATTAGATTGGGCTGGCTTACCTTTTGGTGCATTACCTACTGATTCTATTAAAGCTTTAAACGATAAAGGTGACCTAAATATCAAAGCGATAGCAGGTACTTATTGGTATAAATTTAATACAAAAGAAAAGCCATTTAACAATGAAAATATTCGTAAAGCTTTAACATATGCGATAGATCGTAAAGCAATTGTTGAGCAAATTACTCAAGGTGGACAAATTCCAGCAACGGCAGTTGTTCCTCCAACCATGTTTTCAGAAAACGAAAAAGGTTATTTTAAAGATAATGATATCAAAGTAGCAAAAGCAGCTCTGGAAAAAGGTTTAAAAGAGGAAGGCTATGCTAGTGTAAAAGACTTACCAAAAATCACATTATCATATAATACCGGTGAAGCACATGCTAAGATTGCACAAGCGGTTCAAGATATGTGGAAGAAAAATCTTGGAATTAATGTTGAGCTAGATAATGAAGAATGGCAAGTTTATCTAGAGAAAATTGATTCTGGTGACTACCAGGTTGGACGTATGTCATGGTCTGGTGACTATAATGATGCATTTAATTTCCTAGAATTATACCGTGATGCAAACGGAGGAAATAATGATACTGGGTGGGAAAATCCTGAATACAAAAAACTTCTTGATGCTTCACAAAAAGAAACAGATGAGGCAAAACGCAAACAATTATTACAAGATGCAGAAACTATTTTAATGAACGAACTTCCAATTGCACCTGTTTATTTCTATACAAATACATGGGTACAAAAAGATAATCTAAAAGATGTAGTCATTTCAGGTTTAGGGGAAGCACAGTTAAAATGGGCACATTTTAAATAATACAATAGTTGGCTTTGTTCATTCATCATACTATAGGAAATTCGAACTTTAATTTTTTATGAAAGTACAAAGCTAAAGAGAAAAAAGAGGCTGCCTTATTTAACGAGTGATACTTTCTAAGTAAGCTCGTTTCCTAGGGCATCCTCTTCCTTGCTAATTGGCATTGGTTTAGAAAAAATGGAGGTAAAACCATGATAAAGTACTTAACAAAACGTTTGCTGTTTATGGCGCTATCCTTATGGTTAATCATAACAGCTACGTTTTTCTTCATGAGGATGGCACCAGGTAACCCATTTACATCGGAAAAGAAAATGCCGCCTGCAATCGAAGCAAATTTAAACGCCCATTATGGACTTGATCAGCCTTGGTATGTCCAATATGGAGAGTATTTGCTAAGAGTTGTTCAATGGGATTTTGGTCCATCTTTTAAATATAAGAGCCAAACGGTGAATCAATTAATCAATGAAGGATTCCCGGTATCATTAGTCTTGGGCGTAGAAGCAATTTTTATCGCTTTAGCCATTGGTGTTACATTAGGGGTAATTGCTGCTTTAAGACATAATAAATGGCAAGATTATCTGGCGATGATTGTCGCAGTATTAGGAATATCAGTACCTTCGTTTATTATGGCAGCTTTTCTGCAATATATTTTCGCAATGAAGCTGGGGATATTCCCTGTAGCAAGATGGGGAACATTTATGCAAAGTGTCCTGCCTGCAATCGCATTAGCAGCTGGACCAACAGCATTTATTGCTCGTTTAACTAGATCTTCAATGTTAGAAGTGTTAAGCAATGATTATATTAAAACGGCAAAAGCAAAAGGAATAAGCGGCTTTAATATTACTGTAAAGCACGCCATCCGCAATGCGATTCTTCCCGTTGTTTCATACATGGGGCCCTTATCGGCGGGAATTGTTACAGGTAGTTTTGTTATTGAGAAAATCTTCGGTATTCCAGGTCTCGGATCACAGTTTGTCAAAAGTATAAATAACCGTGATTATACAGCGATTATGGGAGTAACTGTTTTCTATAGTATTATCCTGTTAGTATCTGTTCTTCTTGTCGACTTATTGTACGGATTAATAGATCCTCGAATTAAACTATCGGGCGGGAAGAAAGGAGCGTAAAGATGCAAGAAATTTCGAAAGATAAATTTGAAATAGTTGGCAATAGCAGCATAGAGTCAGAGAAAATATCCAAAGCAAGTTTGTCGTTTTGGAAAGATGTTTTTACTCGTTTTAAGAAAAATAAGCTTGCGGTTTTTGGACTTGTTCTTTTAATTCTTTTAATTGTTATGTCTTTAATAGGGCCGTTATTAACTCCGTACAATTATTATGAGAATGATTATACAAAAACGAATCAGCCTCCAAGTGCTGAACATTATTTTGGCACAGATGACCTTGGCCGAGATATGTTTGCTCGAATTTGGTATGGTGCGAAAATATCGTTATTTATTGGGGTAGCGGCAGCCTTGATTGATTTAGTTATCGGCGTAATCTGGGGAGGGATTGCAGGTTATAAAGGTGGAAAAACCGATGAAGTAATGATGCGTATAGCGGATGTATTATATGGTATTCCTTACCTTTTACTAGTAATTCTTTTAATGGTTGTTCTTGGCCAGGGAATATGGACGATGATTCTGGCAATGAGTATAACTGGTTGGATTAATATGGCGAGAATGGTCCGTGGACAAGTATTATCCTTAAAGAGCCAAGAATATATTCTTGCTTCCAGAACGTTAGGAGCAAGTGTATCAAGAATTATGAGCAAACATTTAGTCCCAAATGCAATGGGGCCAATTCTTGTGACATTAACTTTAACTGTACCTAATGCTATTTTTACAGAGGCATTTTTAAGCTATCTTGGTTTAGGATTAACTCCTCCATTAGCCAGCTGGGGAACGATGGCCAATGATGGAATCGGAGCACTGCAATATTATCCATGGCGATTATTTTTCCCTGCACTGTTTATATGTTTAACAATATTTGCCTTTAATGTTATTGGCGATGGAATCCGAGATGCTCTTGATCCAAGACTACGTAAGTAAGGAGTGAGATACATGGAAAAATTATTAGAAGTAAAGGATTTACAAGTCTCATTCCATACGTATGGAGGAGAAGTGCAGGCAGTTCGTGGAGTATCCTTTGATTTATACAAAGGGGAAACATTAGCTATTGTTGGTGAATCCGGATCAGGTAAAAGTGTTACGTCCCAAACATTAATGAAATTAATCCCGATGCCTCCTGGCCATATTAAAGGAGGACAAATTTTATTTAATGGAGAAGATATTGTTCAAAAAACGGATAAAGAGATGGAAAGTATCCGTGGGAAGGAAATGAGTATGATCTTCCAAGATCCTATGACATCTTTGAATCCGACTATGCGTATTGGTACACAAATCATGGAAGTACTGATAAAACATCAGCAAATGAACAAGGAAAAGGCAAAAAAGAAAGCTGTTGAATTGTTAAGCTTAGTTGGAATTCCTAAACCAGAGAAAAGGGTGGATCAATATCCGCATGAATTTTCTGGTGGGATGAGACAACGTGCGATGATTGCCATTGCTTTAGCTGCTAACCCACATCTATTAATTGCAGATGAACCAACAACAGCTTTAGATGTTACGATTCAAGCGCAAATTTTAGATTTAATGAAAGATTTGCAAGAGAAAATGAATACGAGTATTATCTTCATTACCCATGATTTAGGGGTAGTCGCAAATGTGGCTGATCGTGTTGCTGTAATGTATGCTGGTCAAATTGTTGAAATGGGAACAGTTGATGAAATATTCTACGATCCAAGACATCCTTATACATGGGGGCTTCTTGCATCTATGCCAAGTTTAGACAATGATAATGAAGATGAGCTTGCTGCTATTCCGGGAACACCTCCAGATTTAACGAATCCTCCTATAGGAGATGCATTTGCTGCGAGAAATCCATACGCATTAGCAATTGATTTTGAACAAGAGCCGCCAGTGTATCAAGTGTCTGAAACACATTTTGTGAAATCATGGTTACTGCATCCGAATGCGCCAGCAGTAGAACCACCAGCTTCAGTTAAAGAAAGAATAAGAACGTTACCCTCTAACTTTGAAACACCAGTATTAGTAAAGGGGGATAAATAAATTGAAAGAAAAGTTATTAGAAATAAAAAATCTGAAGCAATATTTCAATGTTGATACTCCTAATGTTGTCAAAGCAGTAGATGATATTACCTTTGATATTTTCAAAGGAGAGACATTAGGTTTGGTAGGCGAATCTGGTTGTGGAAAATCGACAACTGGCAGAACGATTATCCGCCTCTATGATGCAACAGGCGGTCAAGTTTTATTTAATGGAGAAGATGTTCATGGAAGAAAATCAAGGGCAGAATTAAAGAGATTTAATCGTAAAATGCAAATGATATTCCAAGATCCATATGCTTCTTTAAATCCTCGAATGACCGTTGCTGATATAATTGCAGAAGGCATTGATATTCACGGTTTAGCGAAAAACAAAAAAGAGAGAATGGAAAAAGTATATGAGCTGCTTCATACAGTTGGTTTAAATAAAGAGCATGCCAATCGTTATCCGCATGAGTTCTCAGGCGGACAAAGACAAAGAATTGGAATTGCACGTGCATTAGCTGTAGATCCAGACTTTATCATTGCAGATGAACCAATCTCTGCATTAGATGTTTCCATTCAAGCACAGGTTGTAAACTTGATGAAGAGGCTTCAAAAGGAAAAGGGGCTTACCTATCTATTTATTGCCCATGATTTATCCATGGTGAAATATATTAGTGATCGTATTGGTGTGATGTATTTCGGAAAATTAGTGGAAATAGCGCCTGCAGATGAATTATACAATAATCCGATTCACCCATATACACAGTCGTTATTATCAGCGATTCCTCTGCCAGATCCAGAAACAGAGCGAACAAGAAAAAGAACGGTTTATGATCCAGCAGTTCATCAATATCAAGAGGGTGAAGAGCTTAAAATGAGAGAAATTAAACCAGGACATTTTGTTTATTGCTCTGAAAGTGAATATAAAAAATATAAAGCACAATGAGAATAAGTAAATTCCAAGCCGACAATCCTTGATTGTCGGCTTTTTAGAATGGATGCCTACGTACAGTTGGAAATTGCTAGATTATGCTTGTTTGTGTTTGTTACAATAAAAGGGATACATCATGGATAGAGTCTCAATAGATAATAGATACTGTATGTAGATGGGAGTTTTCACGATGAAAAAGAAAATATTATCCATTGGATTAAGCATATATTTGTTGATTCCCAATATCGCATTTGCAAAAGGGGAAAAGATAATTCCTAAACATCCAACTAAACAAGTGAAAATTATGGTAAAGCATTTACCAGCTTCTTTACCTAGAATGAAGACTAATTTCGATTTTACTTACCCGGATGCTGTGAGGGGGATTTATGTAAACAGTCATTCCATTGAAGGAAACAAATGGAGTCAATTAATGGAATTAGTGAAAACAACAGATTTGAATGCTATGGTTATTGATTATAAAGAAGATCATGGTAATTTGACTTTTATGCCGGAAGCGGATTCACCTTATAGAGAAATTGGCAGCCAATCGATAAAAAATATGACAAAGCTTTTAGAGGAGCTTGAAAAGGAGAAAATTTATCCGATTGCGCGAATTGTTGTCTTTAAAGATTCTGTATTGGCTAAGGAAAAGCCCGAATGGTCTTTTGTCCAAGGAGAGAAGGTTTGGACGAATGGGAGAGGGGAAGCGTTTGTTAACCCGTTTGAAAAAAAGGTCTGGGATTATAACATTAATATTGCTATCGAGGCAGCAAAAATGGGGTTTCAAGAGATACAGTTTGATTATGTGCGTTTTCCAGAAGGATTTGAAAATAAAGGAGATATACTAAACTATACGAAAGGAGATTATCGTAAATTAGATAAGAGTGAAGGGGAGAAACGAGTAGAAGCAGTTACGGACTTTGTTCAATATGCAAAAGAAAAATTAGAGCCATATAATGTGAAGGTTTCTGTTGATATATTTGGATATACAGCAACCTTAGAAGAAGCTCCTGGAATTGGCCAGAATTTTTCAAAAATAAGCAAACATGTCGATGTTATTTCTTCTATGATTTATCCAAGTCACTGGACAAATTATTTTGGGATTGAAAAGCCAGATTTATTCCCCTATGAACTTGTAAGGGAGTATATTAAAGTAGAAAAGCAAAAATTAAATCAATTAGAGAATCCACCTATTTCAAGACCATGGCTACAGGATTTTACAGCTGCCTGGCTGGGCAAAGATAATTATCAAGTATATGGAAAAGAAGAGGTTCAAAAACAAATTGAAGCTTTGAATGATCAAGGAGTTAATGAGTTTTTATTATGGAATGCTGGGAATAATTATACAAAGAATGTCGATTATACACCGAAAAATAAAGAGAATAAAGGAGATTAAATTAGATGCATTGGTATGATAAGTTAAATCAATATTTCCCTGTGGAAGAAATGAAATCACAAGAACATATGGAAGCATTACTCAAGGACTTTCCAGAATATTATCATAAGGATGAAGGAAAGTATCATGTGTTAATGTATGTGGAAGCAGAGGATTTTGTTTTTGTCGATTATTTATTTGTCTCTGACAAAGCAAGAGGACAGGGGCTTGGTCATCAATTAGTGGAAAAGCTGAAAGAAAAGGGAAAACCTATTATTTTGGAAGTGGAACCGATAAATTATAAAGATAGTGATACTCAAAAAAGACTGAAATTTTATCAGCGTGAAGGGTTTAAGCATGCAACTTCTATTGGTTATAAACGTTTATCGTTAGCAACTAGGGAAGTGAATGCAATGGAAATTCTCTACTGGGCTCCTAATAATGAAGGAGAAGAGGTTGTTTATCAAGCATTGATAAGAACGTATAATAAAATTCACACCTATAAAGATTTCCAATTTTACGGAGAATCGTATGAACCAGTCGATGAAGTAGTTCAATTAAATATGGAACAAAAACGAAAAAATTTATTCGATGAAATTTGATTAAAGTGTAATAAAACAGCTACCCTCAAGGTGACAGCCCTCCTACAAAATGAGCGGTCACCTTGTAACGAAGATAACTGCTGACGATAAGCTGCCATATATAAAGAAGAGTTTTATTAAAATCTTTTTATATTTTCATTAAAATCTGCTTAATTGAGAATATATAGGGGTTTAATAGAAAGAAATAATGGGTATATAATCAGAAAATATATATTTAGAACAAATATTTTAACAGATGAGATAATTTTTTGAAACTTTTTTGGTTTTCAAACGTCTATAATGATAAGTAACAAAATAACTGAAGGATTCGTACTTTCATAACGAGTTTTTCTTACATAAAGGAGGAGAATCACAGCAATTACCTTAATTAGTAGCAGCTTATATACAGAAATTAATGATACTTGTGGATAAATTTTTTAAAACATATACCATAAAGCAAACAATTAGTGTATAATAATTAATATAAATTACTTGATTGAATTAATTATAATTTAAGAATTATCAAGAAGATAACTCAAGTTATTTATAATCATAATGAATGTAGTTAATTACATGTCTAAATAAAGGGAGCGTGAATTTGTAAAATGGTAACATTATACACTTCACCAAGTTGTACATCCTGCAGAAAAGCAAAAGCATGGTTAGAGGAACATGAAATTGCTTATAAAGAAAGAAATATATTTTCTGAACCGCTTTCTATTGAGGAAATTAAAGAAATTCTTCGTATGACGGAAGATGGAACAGATGAAATTATTTCAACAAGAAGTAAAACTTTTCAAAAGTTAAATGTGAATTTAGAAACAATGCCATTACAAGATTTGTTTGGTATTATTCAAAATAATCCAGGTCTATTAAGACGTCCTATAATCATTGACGAAAAAAGACTACAAGTAGGATACAATGAAGATGAAATTCGCAGATTCTTACCAAGAAAAGTTCGTACTTTCCAGTTAAGAGAAGCACAAAGATTAGTTAACTAATTAGGAACAAAGTATAAAAAAATCTGACATAAGGCGGAACTAAATGAAAATTTAGTACCGTTCAGTCAGGTTTTTCTTTTTTATATAGTAATTAAGAAAAAACAGAGGCATTTCCTAGTTGCTAAAGGTAGAAACCAATCTAACTTGATTAGATAGTCTGGTTAAAGTGTTAGTAATTGCCTGGACTTTTTAGTTTGAAATAATTTCTATGAGGTAATACTACTAAATATAACGGTACAGGAATATGGTATTAAAAGAACTAATTGCTGAGTTTAAATAAGGCTTCATTTATTTAGATAATTGAAAATTGTGAATGCTTTTGAATAGGCATTTAATGGTTTTTTCCATTCCCAAGATATTTTAATTCCATTTATACTGCTTTTGTCATAAAATATAAAGTACAAGGTACAATACAAGGAAAAATAAAAATTTTATTTCAGAAAATTTACTTGTAAGAAATAAAACAATCTGTATGGGGGTCTCTTGTCCCTTCCATCATAGTCTGAAGGGAGTGTTAGCGTATGGAAATTGAAAGAATTAATGATCATACAGTAAAGTTTTATATTTCGTATATTGATATAGAAGAACGTGGATTTAAGCGTGAGGAGATTTGGTATAATCGGGAACGCAGTGAAGAATTGTTTTGGGAAATGATGGATGAAGTACATCAAGAGGAAGACTTCATATTTGATGGACCATTATGGATTCAAGTTCAAGCTCTAGAAAAAGGGTTGGAAATCTTGGTTACAAAAGCACAGCTTTCGAAAGACGGACAGAAATTTGAAATTTCTATTCCAGAGGATAAGCTAAAGGATTTACCAATTGATGAACGTTTTGAAGATTTAATGGATCAGCACTTTACGATTAAAGAGGGAGAAGAAGAGTTCGATGAAAGTCTCGAGTTCCTCTTAACTTTTAATGACTTTGAGGATATTATTTCTTTATCCAAGATGCAAGGGCTGGAAGGAATCGATACAAAACTTTATAACTACAATGGAAAATATTACTTATTTGTCCAATTTCTTGATGAAGAAATTGCAGAAGAGGAAGTAGAAAATGCATTAAGTATTTTACTTGAATATGCTCAAGAAGATTCTAAAATGACCATTCATGTTCTCCAAGAATATGGTAAAGTTATTATTGAGAATGAAGTCTTTATGGAATTAAGAAAGTACTTTCACTAAATTATTAGCAGTTCTAATCATATACAAAAAAATTAAAGAAGCTCTACAATGTTTGGCCGTGTCCATTCATTGTAGAGTTTCTTTGCATATTATGAGAAAAATAATCCTTCAGAATTAATAGAAAGAAACCTCTTTAAGAAAGGACAAATTTTTAATATAAATAGAATAGTTTCTTCCCTAATAAATTGATCATGGAGCATCTGTGGAGTAATTTATGGTAATTATGGGTATATATATAGGAATAAAGAGATAACTCTAAGCTTAATGTAAGTAAATTGGGAGAATGGCGGTGTCTATTATGAATCATACTGCTAGGTTAGGCTTATTTTTTATCGTAGCAGCTCTTTTTGTTTATGTGTTTAATATATTTTTCTCTATACAGGGAGGAATTTACGGACAATTAAGTTTAGTGATCAGTTTATCAGTTGTTTTTATCGGTTTGGTTATTTTCTTTGAAAATCGACATCCCACACAAACATTAACCTGGTTAATAGTCTTGGGGAGTTTTCCAATTATCGGGTTTGTCTTTTATCTATTCTTTGGCAGAAACTATCGAAAAGAAAGAATTTACCGTAAAAAATATTTTCTAGATAAAGAAGCATTTCTGAAGATTGAACAAGAAATTGGTTCTAGAAGAGAAGAAAAGAGAAAGATACTCGATGGACATCAACGCAACTTATTTCACCTAGCTGAGAAACTTGGAAATACACCTATTTCCTTCGGTACCTCAACAGAGGTATTAACAGATGGAGAGGAAACATTTTCAGCTATTTTGAAAGAACTGAAGAAAGCAAAACATCATATTCACTTAGAATATTACATTGTAAGAGATGATGCCATTGGTCAGGAGATAAAGGATATATTAGTTGAAAAAGCAAGAGCTGGGGTACAGGTGCGATTTTTATATGATGCAGTTGGTTCTTGGAAGCTGTCAAAAAAATTTTGTGTAGAGATGAAAGAGGCAGGGATTGAAGTTATCGCTTTTGGTCCAGTTAAAATGCCTTTTTTTAATAGTAAATTTAATTTCAGAAACCATCGTAAAATTATCATAATTGATGGCAATATTGGTTTTGTCGGCGGTCTTAATATTGGCGACGAATATTTGGGAAGAAATCCTTCGATCGGGTACTGGAGGGATACTCATTTATTGGTAAAAGGAAATGCTGTTAGATCCTTACAATTAATTTTTCTGCAAGATTGGTTCTATATGACAAACCATAGCTTTTTGACAGAGGAATATTTAACGCCTATTTCTGAGGAAAACTCGCATGGTGGGGTACAGTTGATTGCGGGGGGACCTGACAATGAATGGAGCGTCATCAAAAGTATCTTTTTTAGTATGATTACTACGGCAAAAGAATCGATTTGGATTGCTACCCCTTACTTTATTCCAGATGAAGATATATTTTCTGCTATTAAAATTGCTTCATTAAGTGGTGTAGATGTGCGTATTCTCGTTCCTAGTAAACCGGATAAAAGAATTGTTTTCCATGCTTCCCGCTCTTATTTCCCAGAGTTACTAGAATCCGGCGTCAGGGTCTTTGAATATAACCGCGGATTTATGCATAGTAAAATTATTATTGTAGATGGAGAAATTGCCTCCATCGGGACATGCAATATGGATATGAGAAGCTTTCATTTAAATTTTGAAGTTAGCGCATTTTTATATAAAACAAGAAGTACGGAAAAGCTTGTAAAAGACTTTCTGGAAGATATAAATCAATCAATCGAATTAGAAGAAGAGACCTTTAATAAGAGACATTATGGCTATAGAATGCTTGAATCGACTTCAAGATTATTATCACCTTTATTATAAAGTGGTTTTGATTTTATATAAAGAGCACGTATTTATTCATTACTTATTTGAAGGTAATGGGCAAAAACGAGCTCTTTTTTCGTATGGTTACATGTTCTATAAAAAAGAAGGAAAATTCAAATAAGAAGAAAGTTTAAGAAGGGATTCTAAGAATAAACAAGAATAAGTATAGAATAAATCGAAAAGGAGGAAATTTATTTTGTTTACAGCCATAACAGAAGCTGGCGAAATAATCAACTTGTTCACTAGGAAGGAGAAAGATGATTTAAAATGCTTACGGCAAACTCCATTATATTGTCCAGAATGTAAAGGACGTGTTCTCTTAAAAATGGGAGAAAAAAAGATAACACATTTTGCCCATGAAAGGAAAGCATGTTGTTCAAGTAATGGAGAGGCGGAGTCTACTTATCATTTACAAGGAAAGTTGCAATTATATCAAAAATTAGCTGAATTGAATCTTCACCCCCAAGTAGAGCCTTATTATCCAGAAATAAAGCAGCGGGCAGATATTAGTTTTGTCTTTCATAAGAAGCAGTATGTGATTGAATATCAATGTGCTAAGATTTCTCCACAGTTAATAAAGAAACGTACAGAAGGTTATCGAAAAGTAAATATTCATCCTATTTGGATTATCGGCTTTTGTCATTTAAAGAAGTGGAATCCAGTCAAATTGAAACTTTCTACATTTATTTATCAGTTTTTCATCTTATACCACAACCAATATCTTCTGCCATCTTATTGTCCATATGACCGGGCATTTTATTTGATTCAAAACCCAATACCAATATCCATCTCCCAATTCTTTGTGACTACTTTTTGCTATCCTTTAGTAAAAATAGAGGGAAAGCCGCCTCTAATTCCCAGAAAAAAATGGCATTTTACTTATTGGCGAGAGATTATTCATCGGCAAAAAACAAAGGATATACATTACCAAACAAATGATCAATTTTTAAAAGAGTTGTATGTTCATGATCTGCATCCTCATTTCTTACCTCCATTTATTGGAATCCCTTTAAAGGAAGGGTTTCTCCTCGAAACAGCACCATTATATTGGCAGGCTACTATTTTTCTTGATAGCTTTAAAGAAGAGATGAAAATATACCCCCTTCAAAAGATTTATGTGAATTTCCATAAGAGAATCGATAGTAGACAAATTAAAATAAGAGATTTTCCTTTTATAAGCGAGGCAGACTGGAGAAAAGCGGTTAAACAATATTTACACATTCTGGTGGAACTGAAGGTTATAGAGGAAGTAAAACCTCATTTTTATCGGATGCTTTATAAGAAGAAAATCAGAAATTATGAAATACAGGAACAAGAAGAAGCAATGTTCTATAAACAATTAAAAAAATTGGTTAATAAGCAATAAAGATAAATGAAATAACATAAAATACATATGCTAATGTATATGTAGAAAAATTGTTCATGCATTAAAATCGGAAATAGATCGAAAATTTGGTAGAATAAGAAGGAATTGGTTTGGAAATCGGAGAATATTTAATAATGTTTATTTTCGAATTCCGAAATAAAAAGAGTGGAGGATGGAATATGTCAGCAGAAACAGGAGTAAAAAAATTACCACTGCGTAATGAAGTTCCAGTAGAAGATACTTGGAGATTAGAGGATATATTTGCAAGTGATGAAGAATGGGATAAAGAATTTGAAGAAGTAAAGAAATTATCTCAAAAAGCAACAGAGTATCAAGGGAAGCTTTCCGAAAGTGCAGATGTTCTTTATGAAGCTTTGCAATATCAAGATGAGCTTTTATCAAGACTTGGGAAATTATATACATATGCACATATGCGTTATGATCAAGATACGACTAATAGCTTCTATCAAGGCGTAGACGGACGTATTAAAAGTTTATATGCACATGCTGCAAGTGCGTTAGCTTATATGGTTCCGGAATTATTATCCATTGATGAAAAAGTTATCAATGCTTATTTAGAAGAAAATAATGAATTGAAGCTGTATAAGAAGGCTTTAGAAGAAATCAATTTACAAAGACCACATGTGTTAAATGCTGAACAGGAAGCTCTGCTTGCACAAGCATCAGAGGTATTAGATTCTTCTAGCAATACATTTGGGATGCTGAATAATGCCGATTTGGAGTTTCCAAGCATTAAGGATGAAAACGGAGAAGAAGTAGAAGTTACACATGGTCGTTATTCTCGCTTTCTGGAAAGTGCAGATCAACGTGTACGCCGCGATGCATTTATGGCTGTCTATGATACTTATGGCAAATTTAGAAATACATTTGCTTCCACATTGAGTGGAGAAGTAAAAAGTCATACATTTAATGCGAAAATAAGAAACTATAATTCGCCACGACATGCTGCACTGGCTGCTAATAATATTCCAGAACAAGTGTATGAAAATCTAGTGGAAACGATTAATAAGAATTTACCATTATTACATCGTTATGTGAAATTGCGTAAAAAAGTCCTTGGCCTAGAAAAACTGCATATGTATGACTTATATACACCACTAGTAAAAGACGTAAAAATGGAAATTCCTTATGAAGAAGCGAAAGAATTAGTAATAAAGGGCTTGGCTCCACTTGGTGAGGAATATGCGTCTATCTTAAAAGAAGGCTTTGAAAACCGCTGGGTGGATGTACATGAGAATAAAGGGAAAAGAAGTGGTGCTTATTCTTCTGGATCCTATGGAACCAATCCATATATTTTAATGAACTGGCAGGATAATGTAAACAATCTATTTACGTTAGCACATGAATTCGGGCATTCTGTGCACAGCTATTATACAAGAAAATCACAGCCATATCCTTATGGTAATTATTCCATCTTTGTTGCAGAGGTAGCCTCTACTTGCAATGAATCCTTATTGAACGATTACTTGCTAAAAACAATAACTGACAAACAAAAGCGTCTATATTTATTGAATCATTTCTTAGAGGGCTTCCGTGGTACGGTATTCCGTCAAACGATGTTTGCTGAATTTGAACAATTAATTCATGAAAAAGCAAGTAATAATGAGCCATTAACTGCTGATTTACTGACAAAGGAATACTATGCTTTAAATCAGAAGTATTTTGGGGAAGAAGATATTATTATTGATGAGGAAATTGGCTTAGAGTGGTCAAGAATTCCGCATTTCTACTATAATTTCTATGTATATCAATATGCAACTGGCTATAGTGCTGCAACAGCATTAAGTAAACAAATATTAGAAGAGGGGACACCGGCAGTGGAACGATATATTGAGTTCTTAAAGGCTGGAAGTTCTGATTATCCAATTGAAGTACTTAAAAAAGCTGGAGTGGATATGACAAGCAAAACGCCAATCGAAGAGGCATGCCAAGTTTTTGAAGAAAAATTGAATGAGATGGAAAGCTTATTAAACGAAATTTAATTGACTTAAGAATAGTAAAGCGTGTGTTAGAGGAAAACTCTATTACACGCTTTTTTTCGTTTGCGATCAGTCTGAATTTATGAAGATTTTGTGAACATCATCCCAGTTGTATTGCAGAATATAATTAAATTATGATACTATTTAGTTGTGAAGTTAATCACAAACAAACTTATACCCCTTTGTTTGACCGTGAAAAATTTCTCCCATCCCCTTTGTTCGTAAAAGTAAAAAAGGCCTTGCCTTGAGACAGCAAGTCCTTTTTTATTTTTTTCGTCTTTTCAATAATAAAAAAATAGACATGGCATCTTTATAGATTACCACATCCCCCAGTTTTAACCGATATATTTCCAAAATACCCCATATTTAGCTGGTATTTGTTCTACTAGTTGTCGTAATTGCAATTTCTTCATTTCTTTTTCAATTTCTTGAATGGATTTATTATAAACAACAGATAATTCCTTTGATGCAACAAGTTTAAAGCATTCTAAAAAGTTTTCTAGTGGAGGTGGAGCTGCTTTTTCTGGCTGAATCTGCAGCATTTCCTCGATAATTTGTACATATACCTCATATGGATAGTAACCAGTAACTTTTATGCCTTCGTCTTCAATATTCTCATTAAAGAAGACTAATGTTGGTATTTCATTTACTTCCATTTCCCGTGTAATTTTTAAATCACATTGAAAAGCTTTAGCTGCACTATTTGAATGAATATCTGATATAAATTCTATTACATCGATTCCTACACTTTTAGCACAGGACTTAAGAACTTCAAAGGTAGCAATATTCTTTTTCTCTAGAAATAATAGTTCTTGTAATTTTCGCAAGAATTTCATCCCAGATTTCCGACCCTGCAATTCTGCTGCTTTAAGTGCAATGGAAGGTAGGTGTGGGGAAACGATAGGGTTATCAAACCATAAAGAACCATCACATGACATTCCTGAACGGCTAGCGGTTTTTTCCCAAAACTCGGCAATATTCGCATGCTTGCTCTTCTTACTGCAATTTAAGGAAGATAGTCTACCGCTTAATACATGTTTAAGGGAGAAATACCGTCCATATTCAATCTGCAATTTTTTCATAATAGGCTCAAGCGCCCAGCATTCAGGACAGAGTGGGTCGATAAACATATATATTTCGAGTGGTTTTCTATCTTGGCAATTGTCATCAGCTGTTTTCGGCTTGGATATAGAAATGTCTTTTTCCATCACGTGTTATCACCTTTTTTAGTTTCAATTTCCTCCGAATTAACCATATGTTTTGCTGTCAGCACGAGTCTTGAAAAAATCTCTTCTCGTATTTCGCTATCTAAGTCTACTTCTTCCATGGCTTCATCCATACAAGATAACCATGCCAAGGCGCGCTTTTCTGTTATTGGAAAAGGTAAATGTCTCGCTCTCAGCATTGGATGTCCATGTTCATTAGAGTAAAGAGGTGGACCACCTAAAAATTGTGTAAGAAATTGTTTTTGCTTACGAGCAGTTTCTGTTAAATCTTTTGGGAAGATAGGAGCTAGGTCAGGATGTTGACCAACACGATTGTAGAATGCATCTACAAGTTTATTTAATGTGGCTTCACCAATTTTTTCATAAGGTGTCGACATTTTCTCGACCATATTTAAAACTCCTTTAGCGTTCTTTTATAGCAGTACTTTAACTATATTGTAACAATCGATATTTCATTGTACAAATAAATAGCTTGTAAACAGGTCGAGAGGGAAATTATGCCGTATAATGCTGCGTTACTTTAGCTACATAATTCTGTGTTTCCTTAAAGGGCGGAATGCCACCATATTTATCCACATTACCAGGTCCAGCATTGTAGGCTGCTAAAGCAAGTTCAACATTTCCGTTATATTTATCTAACATTTGTTTTAAGTATTTGCTGCCACCCATAATATTGTCTAATGGGTTAAAAACATTTTGCACACCTAATGATGTTGCTGTGCTCGGCATTAGCTGCATTAATCCAGATGCCCCGGCATAGCTTGTTGCATTAGGATTGAAATTGGATTCCACTTTGATAACAGAGCTGATTAATTTTTCCGGTAAGTTATATTTTTCAGCTGCTGCTTTAATCATTTCATCGAAATCAGAAGTGGTAGTTGCCGATGAAGAAGACAGCTTTGTTAAACTTAATGGCATAAGAGAACCAGTACTTGCTAAGCCTAATGGTATGGAGGCTGCTCCTAGTGTATTATTTTCAATTGAATCCGTTAATTTTGTTTCGGATGATAACATATTACTCAGAAAATCTTGGAAGAGGGTAGATGAACTACCGGTGTTTTGTGAATTTAAACCTTGTAAAGCTTGGAGTTCAAGCATTACCTTAAACTGATCAATTTTCATTGCTTTCCTCCATTTACGAAAAATAAGACATTTGCAATTAAGTAACAACACTTTTGCAGTGAACAAAATAGAAGCAATAAAGTGGGGGAGAAACTTTATTGCTGGGTACAATGGTGTAGAATAATCTAGCAAATTAATCGTATTTTTTAATATACTAAATTACTTCTGTTTATATTTTTCTTCATAAAATCTACGTACTTTGTTTTTGGTTTTTCGAACGGGAATTTTTAAGGTGGCTAATAGCTCCTGAAAGTAAATTTCTCCTTCTTCCCGATTGCTTACTTCATATTCTAACTCATAATCTTCTTTTTTTAAATAGAAACTATGGTCCAAAACTAGTAAACCATTTCCAATTTGTTTTTCTGCCCTAATTGTTCGTAGGCTTCCAAAATATATAATAGATGCAGGATCAATGTTCATGTTTCTTAACAAACTAGAAATTTGCTCATCATTTATTTTCCCAGTAGAGAAAATATCATCGCTTTCCGCTTTGGAAAGAGTTTTATTTGTTTCTAGAAGCCCGTCTGGATGAGGTTGCTTTAATGTTAATTCATATTCTGCCTTTTTTTTACGAATTCTAAGTGCGGAGTGATTAGCTTTTAAAGCAAAATCACTTGTATCAAAATAATGATTTTCTTGTTCAAATAAATCTTCCTTTCCCACTTGAAAATGGGTTAGGAGCAGTTCATATTCTTCTTTTGTTAACATATTTTTAAATTCGATTTCAATGTTTTGATTTTTAGACATATATAGATCCTTTCTTAAACCTTCTTGTCTATTATTATAATAGGAGATAGAGAAACAAGCTATGTTCGTGTTTCCATTATCTCAGTCGTTAGTCCTCCAGTTTGTACACTGCTGACAAGGCGCTTCCGCTTTTCTATCTGTCTAGCTGCAGCGCCTAGCGGTTAGCAAATTTCAGACTACCTCCCTACGATAAGTCAACATCGATTCGCTGACGCTTATCGTGTTTCCATTATCTCAGTCGCTAGTCCTCTAGTTTGTACACCGCTGACAAAGCGCTTCCGCTTTTCTATCTGTCTAGCTGCAGCGCTTAGCGGTTAGCAAACTTCAGACTACCTCCCTACGATAAGTCAACATCGATTCGCTGACGCTTATCGTGTTTCCATTATCTCAGTCGCTAGTCCTCCAGTTTGTACACCGCTGACAAGGCGCTTCCGCTTTTCTATGATAATTCTTGTGGTTGTGGTAAAATATGCATAGTTGGAGGGTGAATAATGAAACAAAAATGGCAGATTAAAGAGACGATTAAAAAGGAAAATGAACTAGTATTTCAACTGCAAGAGGATGTCAATTTAGAAAATGCGAAGGCATGTGGTCAAATACTTGTTGATTCTGATGCTCTTGCGTTTATATATTTACTTGAAAAGGAAAATGAATATGTTTATCTAGAAATTCCGGAAAGCGTATGGAAGGATTGTAAACAGGCGTTAGAGTCAAATAGTTCATTTTTTGTAAAAGATGAGAAGGGGCATTTATTGCTTGAAAACTTCAAAGAGGAATTAGAATATTTAATTGAGAATATTCGAGGAAATGGAAATTATGGAGAGGATATGGAAAAAGGAGTTTCATCCGTTTTTCTATAATGATTTGTTAGATTGAATAGAAGCAGATTTATACATGTTTTAATGGTGTAACTCTGCCTGTTTTGAAAAAAAATAGATAGTAATCGACAAATCTTCTATAAAAGAAATGCCTCGTCTGAAAAGAACCTTGGAATTGAGGTGTTATATATATGAAACAGTGGGATCAATTTTTGGCGCCATATAAACAAGCGGTAGATGAGCTAAAGGTTAAACTCAAAGGAATGAGACGTCAATTTGATCATGAAGATGATCATTCTCCAATAGAATTTGTAACAGGACGTGTAAAACCAATAGCAAGTATATTGGATAAGGCAAATGAAAAGGGCATATCTTTAGATAAACTAGAAACAGAAATGCAAGATATCGCGGGACTTCGGATGATGTGTCCATTTGTTGACGATATTATAAGAGTTGTTGAACTATTAAGACAAAGAAATGATTTTGAGATTGTAGAAGAGAGAGATTACATCTTACATAGGAAAGAAAGCGGCTATCGTTCTTACCACGTGGTAATTGTCTATCCAGTACAAACCATAAATGGGGAAAAGAAACTATTAGTCGAAATTCAAATTCGTACGCTTGCAATGAATTTTTGGGCGACGATTGAACATTCGCTAAATTATAAGTATAAAGGCCAATTTCCCGAAGATATTAAAATGAGATTGCAAGGAGCTGCAGAAGCTGCCTTTCGATTAGATAAAGAAATGTCTTTAATCCGGGGCGAAATTCAAGAAGCACAGGCTTTCTTTAACCGCAAGAAAGAAAATGATAAGAATAAGTAGTTTTTAGTTATAAATCACAAAAGAAAATTCAAAGATATTCTGCATTTCTAAAAACTGAGAAGAGGAGCTACCAAACTTATGAAATTTGCCGTTACCTCAAAGGGTGATTCGAAATCAGAAAACTTAGTCCAAATAATAAAACAATATTTGCTTGATTTTGAATTGGAATATGATGAAGAAGAGCCGGATATTGTTGTCTCCGTAGGGGGAGATGGGACACTTCTTTATGCATTTCATCGATACAGCAATCGTTTAGATAAAACAGCCTTTGTTGGGATGCATACTGGTCATTTAGGTTTTTATGCAGACTGGACGCCAGCTGAGTTAGAAAAACTCGTCATTGCGATAGCAAAAACGCCATATAACATTATTGAATATCCAATTTTAGAAGTGATAGTTCGTTATCAAAATGAGGAGAAAGAAACGAGATATTTAGCATTAAATGAATCAACGGTGAAAAGTATGGAAGGAACCTTTGTCATGGACGTAGAAATGAGCGGCAAACATTTCGAACGATTTAGAGGGGATGGTCTTTGTGTATCTACCCCTTCTGGAAGTACTGCTTATAATAAAGCTTTAGGCGGAGCGATTGTGCATCCTTCCATTGAAGCAATACAGTTGGCAGAAATGGCTTCCATAAATAATAGAGTCTTTCGAACGGTTGGCTCCCCATTAATTTTACCGAAACATCATACATGTGTATTAAAGCCAGTAAATGAACCTAATTTTCAAATCTCTATTGATCATTTGAATCTATTACATAAAAAAGTACATTCGATTCAATATCGAGTAGCAGAAGAAAAAGTACGGTTTGCAAGGTTTCGACCGTTTCCGTTTTGGAAACGAGTACATGATTCTTTCATTTCTGAATAAGAAAGAGACAGGAGCGATAGCTTGAGCTTTACGTTAGAGTGGGTTATGCAGCAGGAAAAAGGCATGACCATTAAGGAATTTTTGAAGACTCAACAAATCTCTAAGGCAGCTATAACAGATATAAAGTTTAAGGGTGGGAAGATTCTTGTTAACGAAAAAGAAGAAAATGTTCGCTATACGTTAAAGGAAGGCGATCAATTAGTGGTTTCTTTTCCACCGGAGCTGCCTAGTAGCGGCTTAATTCCAGAACAGATCTTGTTAAACATTGTCTTTGAGGATGAGTATCTATTAATTGTACAAAAAGAATATGGGATGAATACGATACCATCAAGAGAGCATCCTAGTGGTAGTTTGGCTAATGCTTTAGTAGGCTACTATCAAAAGCAAGGAATTGAAGCAACAACCCATATTGTCACGAGATTAGATCGGGATACATCTGGATTAGTGCTGATTGCGAAACATCGTCACATTCACCATTTACTTAGTGAACAGCAAAAAGGCGGTGATGTAAAAAGAAAATATCTCGCTTTTGCTGAAGGGCAAATTTCTCCGTTAGCTGCTACCATTAATGAGCCAATTGGCAGATGCTCGGACAGTATTATTAAAAGAGAAGTAAGGAAAGATGGCCAATCAGCCATTACACAATATCGTGTATTAGCACAGGATAAGCATTTATCTCTTGTGGAATTGTCTTTAGAGACTGGAAGAACGCACCAGATTCGTGTTCATCTAGCTTATCAGGGACATCCGCTTTTAGGTGACGATTTATATGGAGGAAAACGAGATTGGATAAATCGGCAAGCTCTACATTGTTTTTATCTTAAGTTTACGCATCCTGTGACGAAACAATCGATTACTTTTACAGTTGATCTCCCTGATGATATGAAAAGGCTCGAACAGAAATTAAAAAAGAGTGAAGAATCCATTTAAAAGGAACCTTCACTCTTTTTACTTATTTTGCTAAACTGAATTAATGATTCTTTGCTGTTTCTGTATCGAATGTGCGAAATTTTTCATCTATAAGAGGCATACTGGAACACACAGATTCAACAGTTAGTTCTGGATATTGAAGTGCCGTTAATTTCCCTCCGAAGACCGCGCCGGTATCTATGTTGTATGTTCGATTCATTTCTCTTACATTGCGCACAGGGGTGTGTCCATATACAACAATCGGTTTTCCTTTATACTTTTTGGCCCAATCTCTTCTTACAGGAGAACCGTTCCCATGAACCTCTCCGGTGATATCGCCATAAAGCACAAAGGTTTTTACTTTATTATGGTACTGTCCAATATAATCTTCACGAATACCTGCATGGGCAATGACAATTTTTTGATTGTCTAAGATATGGTATAATGGTGCATTTTCGTATAACTCTTTAAACATCCTTCTTATTCTTTGTTGTTCCTTTTTATTTAATTGCTCCCATTCGGCAACAGTTGTTTCCAAGCCATGGGCAATTTTTACCTTTCTTCCTAAGAAGAAACGGTATAGTTTATCACAATGGTTTCCAGGTACATAATAAGCTAACTCTTTCTTAACTAATAAATAAACCGTTTCGATAACCGCTAAGGAAGCGGGACCTCGATCTGTTAAATCACCAACAAAGGCAAGCTTTCTTCCTGCTGGATGCAAAGGATAACCTTGGTCCCAACTATAGCCTAATTTTTCAGTTAAAAGCGTAAATTCCTCGTAACATCCATGGATATCTCCAATGATATCAAGCTTCATTAAAATCACTCCTTTACCTTTTACTATACCCAATTGCTATAATGTGCATTTTTGTTAATTGTTTCTCTATTTGGGGAATTATAAAGAGAGTAATTTGTTTATGTATAAATAAAAGACAAATCGTTTATCTTTTGTTACTATAAAAATCATATTATTTTTTTATGAGAGGAGGAAGAACTAGATGGTAGAGAAAATATTAACAAATGAAGCACAGCATGCTGTAATTCTCCATTCTTTACAAAATGAAAACTTACAAGAATTCCGAAAAAATTTCCTTGATTTACATCCATATGATCAAGCTTCATTTTTTAAGGAAATGGAGATCGAAGAAAGAGCTCAAGTTTTTGAATATTTAGCTCCAAGTGAAATTGCAGAGATGTTCGAGAACTTACAAATGGATAATTGGGAATATCAAGCGTTGTTTGCTAAACTATTACCCGATTACGTTGCAGAGACATTAGCGAATATGTCCGTTGATGATGCTGTCGATATTTTAAATGTGTTGGATAAAGAGCAAGTAGAAAGCTATTTGGCAATAATGGACCAGCCGACTACGGCACGTCTTAAAGCACTTATGCACTATGAAGAGTCTACAGCCGGGAGTATTATGACAGTTGACTACATTAGTTTATCTGCAGAACAAACGGTAGCATCTGCTATGGAGATCCTGAAAAGAGAAGCTCCTAATGCGGAAACAATCTACTATATATATGTTGTTAATGAACAAAAGCAATTAGTAGGCGTTGTCTCGTTGCGAAGTTTAATTGTTAGTGATAATCAGACGCTCATAAAGGAAATTATGATGATCGCATTTATTCTGTTTCTGTAAGTGAAGACCAAGAGGAAGTAGCAAGAAAAATGCAAGACTATGATTTCTTGGCATTGCCTGTGGTTGATTTTCAAAAAAGGCTGCTTGGGATTATTACCATTGATGATATTGTAGACGTCATGCAAGAAGAGGCTTCGGAGGATTATTCTAAATTTGCTGCTGTTTCAAACATGGATTTCGTTGACCAGCATCCCTTTTCTGCTGCTAAAAAGAGATTGCCATGGCTAATTATCTTATTATTTCTTGGCATGTTTACTGCAAGCTTAATTGGTCGATTTGAAAAAACATTAGACCAAGTTGCTATCCTTGCTGTATTTATTCCGCTTATTGCAGGAATGGCTGGAAATACCGGAACACAAGCCTTAGCTGTAGCCGTTCGTGGGATAGCTACTGGGAATATTGGCAAAGAAAGCAGTTGGAAGTTAATAGGAAGAGAAGCGGGGACAGGGCTTATTACCGGAACAATCTGTGGGTTGCTTGTTATGGTTGTGGTGTATATATGGAAGGGTGATTTCTTTTTAGGAATGCTAGTGGGCATTTCGATTCTTGGAACACTAATTGTTGCTACAATAGCTGGAGCAATCATTCCTCTTATTATGCATAAATTTAAAATCGATCCAGCCGTTGCCTCAGGGCCGTTTATTACGACAATAAATGATATCATCAGTATTTTGATTTATTTTGGTATGGCAACAATGTTTATGAGTTATTTAACAAGTTAGAAAAAAGAGGAGGGATAGTGATGGCACATGGTGCTTCTTTCGCATCACTAGTTATCGTGGTGACGGTAGCTCTATTAACCCCCATTATTTTGCAGCGACTTAAATTGAATGTCATTCCGGTAGTAGTTGCCGAAATTTTGATGGGATTAATTATAGGAAAAAGCGGATTTAATCTAGTCGAACAGGATATGTGGCTAGAAACGCTATCAACATTAGGATTTATCTTTTTAATGTTTTTAAGTGGGTTAGAGATAGACTTTTCTGCTTTCTCTAGTAAGAAAAAAAGAGAGACTCTGCCTAATGGAGAATTGGAGCCAAAATCCTTTCAAACGGCAATTATTATTTTTGCAGCAATTCTCGTTCTTTCCATTGGATTAAGCTTCTTGTTTGTATTCGCTGGTTTTGTTGATAGTACTTTCTTAATGACAATAATTATTGCAACTATCTCTTTAGGAGTTGTAGTACCTACTTTAAAAGAAGCAAATATAATGAAATCAGTTATTGGGCAAATTATTTTGCTAGTGGCTGTAATTGCAGACTTAGTCACGATGATTTTGCTTGCTGTTTTTGCTTCTATCCATGAATCAGGAGGAAATACTTGGCTGCTATTAATTCTTTTTGGAGCAGGGTTAATTCTTTACTTTGTTGGTAGAAGAATAAAAAATAAAAAATTTATGGATACTCTTTCCCGAGGAACCGTGCAAATTGGTACGAGAGCAGTATTTGCACTAATCATTTTTCTTGTTGCACTTTCCGAATCTGTTGGAGCTGAGCATATCTTGGGGGCTTTCTTGGCAGGGGTCCTAGTGTCATTATTATCGCCAAATGAGGAATTGGTTCATCAGCTTGATTCCTTTGGTTATGGATTTCTAATTCCTATATTCTTTGTGATGATTGGTGTGGAGATGGATATATGGTCATTATTTACTGATCTTAAACTATTGCTATTTATCCCATTACTATTAGTGGCATTATTAGTAAGTAAGTTGCTGCCAATCTATTATTTAAAAAAATGGTATGATACTAAAACAATTGTTGCATCTGGATTTTTATTAACTTCAACCTTATCCCTTGTAATTGCAGCAGCGACAATTGGGGAACGATTGAATATTATTACTACCCAAATGAGTGGTACTTTTATTCTGGTAGCGATTATTTCTTGTATCATTACGCCAGTTGTCTTTAAAAAGCTATTCCCTAAAGAGGCTGCACGTGAAAAAGTGATAAATGTTTCTATTATTGGGGTTAATCAGGTAACCATGCAGGTTTATCAAGAGTTAAAGTCCACATTGTATGATGTTACTTTTTATCATAAAAAACAAGAAAAACATGATTTTCAAATTGCGGACTCCCTATTTGAAATCATTGAGTTGGAAAATTATTCAGAGGATATACTGCAACAAACAGATATTTATGGAGCTGATATTGTTGTTGTTTCCACAGGAGATTCTTACTTAAATGCTGAGATGAGCTTGATGATAAAAAGGGCAGGGGTAGACCGAGTTATTTGTCGTGTCGAGAACATGGAGAAAGAAGAAGTGCTGCGCAGAGAAGATATCGAAGTTTTCTCTATGCTTACTTCAACGAAGGCATTATTAACGGCATTAATTCAATCACCAAATATATTTGCCTTACTTGGTAATACGGAAACAGCATTACATGAGATTACTTTAAGAAACAAAGAATTTGAAGGGATGTCCTTGCGCTCATTCCCATTTACGGGAGACGTTATTTTCGTTCGCATTTTCAGAGGCTCTGATTTTGTTATTCCACATGGAGATACAGAATTACAGCTTAATGATCATCTTCTTGTTACAGGATCACACTCGTATGTAACAGAATTAAAACGCCAACTAGAGTTTAATTATAAGTAAGCAAGTAAACCAAGCTTTCTCTTTCTTTTGATAAAAGGAAGAGAAAGCTTTTTTCAGAGTTTGGTTCCTTTTAATGGGAATGAAAGTAGATAAAGGGAAGAGGGGGCTAATGAATAGTTTTTGCTGAAAGAAATGATAGAGTTTTTTAAATAGAAGAAAATGATTAAATCGCCTATTACAACAGTGCTTTCTTTTTTTGCGTTTTTGTAGTAAAATTAGTACTAGGTACTAATAACTTGTAATAGTATATAGGAGGAATAAGAATGACTTTTTCGTTAAAAGGCAAAACCTATGTAGTTATGGGTGTTGCGAATAAAAGAAGTATTGCATGGGGAATTGCGACTTCCTTGCATAAAGCAGGTGCTCGTTTAATTTTTACTTATGCAGGGGAAAGATTAGAAAAAAGCGTTCGTGACCTTGTTGCAACTTTAGACTCAACAGATAGTATTGTTTTACCATGCGATGTTACTAATGACCAAGAGATTGCTACTTGTTTTGAAACAATAAAAAAAGAAGTAGGAACTATTCATGGCATTGCTCATTGTATTGCTTTTGCTCATAAAGAAGAGCTGCAAGGTGACTATATGAATACAACAAGAGACGGATTCTTGCTTGCCCATAATATTAGCTCTTATTCGTTAACTGCTGTAGCAAAAGAAGCTAAAGGGTTAATGACAGAAGGGGGAAGCATTGTTACACTTACTTATTTAGGCGGAGAGCGCGCTATTAGAAATTATAATGTAATGGGTGTTGCTAAAGCTTCATTAGATGCTAGTGTTCGTTACTTAGCTGCTGACCTAGGAAAAGAAGGGATTCGAGTTAACTCTATTTCTGCAGGTCCAATTCGTACATTATCAGCAAAAGGAATCAGTGATTTCAATTCCATTCTTAAAGAAATTGAAGAACGTTCTCCACTTAGAAGAACAACTACTCCAGAAGAAGTAGGCGATACAGCATTATTCTTATTCAGTGATTTAGCAAGAGGGATAACAGGAGAAAACATTCATGTTGACTCAGGTTTCCATATTGTTGGTTAATTTCATGCAAGACAGCCGATCAGTTGATTGACTGTCTTTTTTTTGTTCTTTTTCTTTGCGCCAATTCTACTCTTTGTACTACCTTTCTTTTTTTGTTATTTCAAGTTACATATTAGGCGAATCATGCATACATTAGGATGAATCCTATAAATTTTGTGTTATCTGTTTTAGGAGGTGATAAAGATGTATAGTGAGAATAGTAAACCTTATCTTTCTCAGTCAGGCACAAAAACGATGAAGGGCAATATGCAAGTGAGCTATTCAGCAAATATTTCTAAACAGAAACAATACAAAGAGCTGATGGAAAAAAAGCAGAAGGAAGAGGCGCTCCAAGAAGTAAAAGCGAAAAAAGATTCTGTGAAAGAAGGAGTCGAAAAACAAGGCACTACAAATGTGCAAGAACAAATTCAAACCTATCAGGAACAGCAAGTGGAAAAAGTACCAAGAAAACCCGCTTTTAAACGATTAAAAAGCTTTAAAGAAATGGGAATTGTGGAGAAATTAGAGTACTTACTTCATTTTCCAAAACAGTTACCTCCAGTCCCATGTTTGGTTGTAACTGCTAAGGAGAAAGTTCGTGGATTTGTTGTTGATTTAAATGCAGATAAAGTCGATATAAAATTAATGGATCAGACAATCGTTACTTTAAATATAGCATCGATTGAAGAGATTAAAATGATTGGTATTTAAACATTCTTTCCCGGTTAATAGACGGTTATTTCAAATTGGATATTATGGTGTCATCAATATAATAGCGGCATTATTCACTATATTACTCGCTAGGATATATTTGTCACTATTTATCCATTTGGAATAATCTTTTTTTATTTATCGAAGTTATAAAAGCTGAATATTGTACAAGCATAAAAAATGCTTAAGAATTAGGGAGGATTTAAGGAGTAATAAACTTCACGATACAATATTCAACAAATTTGTGAACATATAGAATCAAACTCGTCTGATAACATGCCTGCTTCTTCCTATGCATAAAATATAAGGCGGAGAGAAAGGAGTGACCATAAAAACGGAGGCGTCTTAAAGACGACCTCCGAGTGTATAGCATTTACAAAGTTAGTAATTCATTAGTCACAAACATTTAAGTCAACGTCAGCGATACATTGAACAGCACAGAAGCAGTTTAAGTCAACAGTTATACAGCTTGAAGTGCGTTGGAATCCTTCTAATTCACAAATTTTGCTTAAGTCGATTCCTTTGTGTCCAACGATATCTAGAGTTTCCCCATCTTTACCAATAGGAGCAAGAACTCTCAATACTGCACAGCAGTTATCAAAAATATCTTCAACTCTGAAAAAGATGGAAACACAGTTGCAGTCATGACCTGTAAAGAATGCATGGAATGGAGAGCCATCTGCACTACTTAATACGAATACACGTGTATCTGCTTTTTTACGTTTTGTTGGAGATACAAGAGATCCTAAAGGCTCTGAGAAACAGTTAGTTTCACATTCGCAATTGTCTTCAGCGCTATCCTGGATATCTTTAATGGCACGAACCACTTCGCAAACGCAGCTGGATGTACCGTGAATATCTTCTTTTTTTCCACAACCCATAATTGTTTTCCTCCTTGTTTGTTTCTTTCTTTATGTTTCTTACATTACTAACATATTGCCGAAGAGCCTTATGGGTTACGGACAAACGCCTTTTTTCTTGAAATTTGGGCATATGACCATTCGTTTAGAATATTTTGGACAATCGGAGAGGAGAATGGAGATGGAAATCCATTGGATGGAGTTTTTTTTACTCATTTTGGCAAGCTTTCGTGTAACAAGATTGATTGTGTTTGATCAGATTACTGAATTTTTCCGGAAAATATTCTTAGAAGAAATAGAGGAACAAAATAAAGACGGGCAAACAGAAGTTTATATTATCCCTAAGTCAGGAAAAATTCGCGGCTTTATTGGTGAATTAATTAGTTGTTATTGGTGTACCGGAGTATGGGTTGCAATCTTTCTTACCATTTTATATTATTTCTTTCCAGTTATTTGTGAACCATTTGTTCTTGTCTTTGCGATAGCTGGAGGAGCGTCTTTGTTAGAAGCTATTTTACAACGAGTGTTTGTTGAATAGTTACCAAATGCTAGGCTAGTTGTTTACACATACATTTTTTCCTGACATACAATGTGATAAGAACATTAAAAATTAATGTTTTTATACATGTATAAATCATCATTATTGGAGGGATTGGAGTTGCTGGGAAAAAAAGTACCTAAAGTGACTGAGCCAGTAAAGGCGCAACCGACTAAAGCAAAGAGAAAAAAATCTGGATGTAACTGTGGAAAAAAATTAGCAAAATAACAAAAAATACCCGACTTTGTGCGGGTATTTTTTATGACTTAAACCCAGTTTGTAAAAATTGGATATTTTTTGTTGTAGAAACATCTAATAATTATTGCCTAAATCGAAAAAAATAAAGATACATTAATTCATCTTTACATAGGAAGGGAAGAATATGACAAATAGAAGGCATGCATCTTATCTATTGATTTTTAGCATATGTGTATTCTTAGCTGGTTGTGCGAAGGAAACACCGAATAGCCGATGGTCAATGCTTAAAAGGATTAATCCAGCGCCAATTGCTCTTTATACAGAGACTGATGGAAACCAAGAAAAATTAGTAGAAGGAATAAAAGAAGAAACGAATACCATTTCGTCCATTTATGATGTTGCAGTAATCAAGGGGAAGAAAGATACATTAGTTGCATATAAGGTAAAGCAAATGGCCAGGTTTAAAATGAAAAGTATTGAAAAGGAATTAACGAAGAAGCTTGAAGCAAAATATCCAGATGAAAGATTCACTGTCTCTAGTGATTTTAAGATATTCTTAGAGACCATCCGCTTATGGGATAATATCCAGAAGCCGGACTATAGTAAAGAAAAAGCAGATAAACGTTTGAAAGAGATTATTCAATTGAATAATGAATTAACGTAAGGAGGGAAAAAGGTGGCGGATAGTAAGAAAAAAAACAAGACACCACAGCAGCAGCAATATGAAAAATTCGAGCAAAAATTTGAAACGAAACGACCTGTTCTTAAGAACTGCATTAAAGCATTTTTTGTAGGTGGATTTATTTGTATGATTGGTCAATTTATTTCTTACTTCTATATATATTTCTTTCATTTTACGGAACAAACATCGGGAAATCCAACTTCTGCTACCATTATATTTCTTTCGATGTTATTGACTGGATTTGGAGTTTATGACCGGTTAGGCCAGTTTGCTGGTGCTGGGAGCGCAGTTCCAGTATCAGGATTTGGTAATAGCATTATTTCTGCCGCAATTGAACATCGCACAGAGGGATTTGTGCTAGGAGTCGGAGGAAATATTTTTAAGCTAGCTGGTTCGGTTATATTGTTCGGTGTTTTTTCGGCATTTGTAGTTGCTCTTATAAAAACACTATTTATTATGATGACGGGGGGATTCTAATGCTTCAGGGAAAACAGTCCTGGGTATTTCAAAATCATCCAGTAATAAAATCTACCGGAGTATCAGGCGGTCCTTTTGAAGCAAATGGAAGATTAGCTGCTGATTTTGACGTATTACATGATGATTTATGGATGGGAAAAACCTCGTATGAACAGGCTCATCGCATTTTATTGGAAGAAGCAGCACAAACAGCCATGAAAAAAGGAGAACTCAAGCGAGAAGATATCCAGTTCTTTTTAGCAGGTGATTTAATCAACCAAATTACACCTTCCAGTTTTGCTGCAAGAGATTTGCAAATCCCTTATTTCGGATTATTTGGTGCTTGCTCCACGTCTATGGAGGGTTTAGCACTTGCTTCCTTTATGGTGAATTATCAAGGAGCTAATAATGTATTAACAGGTGCTTCTAGTCATAACGCAGCAGTCGAAAAACAGTTTCGTTATCCAACAGAATATGGTGGCCAAAAACCGCCGACTGCTCAATGGACCGTAACAGGTGCCGGTGTTGCTTTAATTACGAAGAATCAGTCAGATGAGCGACTTCCCTACACAACCTCTGCAACAATAGGGAAAGTCGTAGATATGGGATTAGCAGATCCTTTTAATATGGGTGGGGCAATGGCTCCAGCAGCTGCTGATACTATCCTTGCTCACTTCCAAGATTTACAATTAGATCCTTCTTATTATGATTTAATTGTAACAGGCGATTTAGGAAAAATCGGCAGAGAAACGGTAATAGCCCTTTTAAAGGAAAAAGGGTTAACAATTGATGAAAAGATAATGAAAGATTGTGGCTTGTTAATATATACAAATGACCAGCCTGTACAATCTGGAGGCAGCGGTGCAGGTTGTTCCGCAACAGTAATGTACGGGCATTTATTAAATGGAATGAAGAAAGGTATGTATAAAAGAATCCTTTGTGTCGCCACTGGTGCGCTTCTCTCACCGCTTACCGTTCAACAAGGGGAAACAATACCTTGTATCGCGCATGCTGTATCAATCGAAATTTAAGCAGTGCTTTTTCTCTGTAGAATGCTTATTTATAAAAGAAAGAAGGAGGAATCTATTATGCTTCCAATGTTTTTTTGGGCCTTTGTGATTGGTGGTATAATTTGTGTCATTGGTCAGCTTATGTTTGATGTTGCAAAGCTCACGCCTGCACATACATTAACAACATTAGTTGTGGCTGGTGCAGTTTTAGATGGATTTGGACTATACGAGCCGTTTGCTGACTTTGCAGGAGCAGGTGCGACAATACCAATTTCAAGCTTTGGGAATGCCTTAGTACATGGGGCGATGCAAGAAGCTGAAAAGCATGGCATTATCGGTGTACTAACAGGTATGTTTGAAGTGACAAGCTCTGGAATATCAGCAGCAATCGTATTTGGCTTTATAGGAGCACTACTGTTTAAACCTAAAGGATAATGCAGTATATCTTATAAAAGAAAAGCAGACACGGAAAAGTGTTGCTTAAACGGAGAAATAAATGATTAACTCTGTGACAATCGTACATTCTATTCGTTAATAGTAGCTTGCCTACACATAAACTTCAATTCCCCATATTCTGTTAAGGAGTACAAGGAGAAGCGAGGTGATGCAGGAATGTGTTATGGCGGATATGGCTATGGCGGCGGCTATGGCGGAGGAGGATATGGAATTTCTTCTTTTGCATTAATCGTTGTTTTATTTATCCTTTTAATTATCGTAGGAGCTAGCTTCTACAGCTAATTCATTTAGTCATTGGGAAAAGGAGTTCTCTTGCAAAGAGAGCTCCTTTCCATTTTATTTAAGCGCTTTGTTCATTTTTTGTTTTCTTTTTCTTGAGTTTTCACCTTTTATTCTTTCCTTCATAGAATATAAAGTAGCTCATCGAAGGAGGAAACACAGGTATGAACAATAATTTCTTTAAAAACATTGAGTCTAAAACTGGCGTTAATATGAAGGATATTTTAGAACTAGCGAATTCCTTACAAAATGCTAATTTTAAAGATGAAAAAACAGTAAGAAGTGTCATTCGCAGAGTATCACAAATTGCTGGAAAATCTGTTCCTAAGCAAACAGAAGATAAGATTGTTGAATCAATTATTAAAGATGGCAAACAGCTTGATTTTAATACATTATCTAAAATGATTAACAAGAAGTAAAAATGAAAAAGGGTAGCTACTCGAATTGACGATATAGTTACCCTATTTTTTCCTGTTAAATGATTCTTGTAAGAATGTATCTCAGTAAGGCTTGAATTACTGATTCTATTATAATAGTCGATTCTTTTCAGCTGCATTAATAGCAACCATAGTCAAGGGTGATAAAAAACGCGAAGCCTTTGCTTTTTTTCCTCTTAAATACATAGGAATCGATAAATATAGTTCTTGTTGGGCCCTTGTCATCGCAACATAGAGAAGGCGACGTTCTTCTTCTATCGGCATGAAGTTATTATTGCGGATCGATTCTAATGCAAAGTCATGGGGAATGGAACCATCAACCGTACCAACAATGTAGACTGTTTTATATTCTAAACCTTTGGCGCGATGAATCGTGCTTAATGTGATTACATTATCTTCGTTTCGATATTGCTTTCGTAATTCTTCATTCATGGCAGTCATATGGTCTGTATATTGAACAAATTCTTTAATCGATTGGAACTTACGTGCAACAACCTTTAAATCGCGAATATCATCAGAGCCTTTATCCCATTGATTTCCTTCGTTTCCCCGTTTTTTTATAAATTCCTGAAAGCCTAATTCCTTTTCAATATAATTAATAGCATCTAGAGGAGAATAACGAATTAATCGTTTTACTATTTCTGGAATCTTTTTCAATCTGCTTTCTTGAAAAGCGAATCCTGTTTTAATAAAAACTAGGCAATCTAAAAAGCTGCAATCTTCTAATATACTTATTGCTTTAATATCCTGTAATACCGTTTTTTTTAAGAATAGGCTCGGGAGAATATCAGCAACTGCTTGCTGGTCATCTGGATCATGAATGAGCTTTAAATAAGCCATCATACTTTTCACAATAAACCTTTGATAGAAAGAACCTGCCTCTTGTTCTAAACGAAATGGCAGACTGGAAGAAGCTAATCGCTCAAACATGGCACGGCTATTTGTATTAGTTCGAAAGAGAATCGCAAAATCCTTCGGTTCATAGCCTGTCTTTATTTTCTCCTGAATATCGGTCAAAATCATCGTAGCTTCTTCTTCCTCATCATAAGGATAGAAGGCAATGGGAGTTTGGCCAGAATAGCCAGTTATCATTTTTTTTGCTCGTCTCTTCGTATTTTTACTGATTGTAGATTTAGCGATGGATACAATTTCTTGGGAAGAGCGGTAATTATAATCAAGAATAATCGTTTTAGCATTTGGATAATCTTTTTCAAAATCTAAAAGGTATTTTGGATCACTACCACGAAAAGAATAGATAGATTGATCATCATCTCCTACTGCATAGATAGAATGAGCTGACCTTGCCATTAGCTTCATCCATTCGTACTGAACTTTATTGATGTCTTGAAATTCATCTAATAAGAAATGAGTAAAACGCTTTTGATAGGTTTCTAAAATAGCTGGATTTTCAAGAAAGAAATGATAGCCGCCCAGAAGCATATCATCAAAGTCATATAAATTTCGCTGTATTTTTTTTGTTTCATATCCACTATATAGCTGGGCAACTTTCTTTTCCCAGTCATTAAGAGGCTCTATTTCATGGGGAAGAAGCATACTATTTTTCCATGCACCGATTAATTGAAGAGCTGCATCGAAAGGGAAGTCTTTTTCATCTATTTGCCTTTCACGGGCAATTTCCTTTAACAAAAGCTCTCGCTGCCAATTACTGCTTAATAATTTATTTCGCTGCCATTTCTCCCGTTCATGAAAAATTAAAATTTGGTAGAGAATGCTATGAAAAGTCCCAGAAACAATTTTTTGCACAATCCCTTTATTCATCATTGGATAGTGCAAGAGTCTTTCCTTCATTTCATTTGCGGCTTTATTTGTGAAGGTAACGAGCATGATGGTTGACGGATTTACCTTTTTCTCCTGTATGAGATAAGCTGCTCTCATTGTTAACACTCGGGTTTTCCCACTTCCGGCCCCTGCAAGAACTAGAATGGGGCCATCATCTATTGCGACAGCCTCACTTTGTGTAATATCAAGAGAATAGCCGTTTTGTTTCAGTGTATTTAAATAAGATTCTTTTGGAAAAGTAACTGGTTGACTAGCAGCGACATCAGATGTATGGGTAATCGCCTTTATAGACATAGGCGGTTTAAAAGGAGTAATTTCTGTATGGTCTTTGGAAATATTTCTACTCTTAGGAATCCGGAACCCATTTCTTTCTTCATAATCGGTTTCAGTCATAGCAGCTTGTTCCTGTGCAACAGCAGATGCTTCTGTCATACAGGGCTGTTTAGCTGAATAGTGATAAAAATAGGGAGTACTTTTTAACCCTAAATAAAGTTTTACTGCTTCTCCACATACAGAGCATGCGAGAAATCCATTTTTGCCAGCTTCATAAATTTTCTGTAATTCTTGTCTGTCAATGGTATTTAAGGAAATAAGTCTATCATAATAAAAAGCTGTTAACATAGGAAACCTCGAATCTATTAATAAATCTGTAGCTGTACATAAGTTTGAAATAATATCTATCATATCAAAAACAGATGATTGTTTAAAGAGTAGAAAAGGGGTTTGCTTTTTGGAAAAGAAGGGAAAAGGATAAAATAATAAACTAGAAGGGACAGATTCTGATGGGATATATTCTGCCAATTTCTCATTATCAAGCCGAGCAGTACGCGGTCAGAGACATTGTAAGCAAAACACGGAATTATAAGAAAGAAGAGATTTATCCAGCGGCTAAAATCGTTAATTTTTCTAACAATCTAGAGTTAAAGTATCCTTCTCAGACGTCTTACCAGAAGAAACAAAGGCATGAAGAACAAGTAGCCAATGAGAAGTTAATTGCAGAACTAACTGGAAAAGGCACTTATTTTCATGCACAAATCTAAATTGCTTTAATTCATTTGGTAGCTTTGCACATATAAAGGCGATCCTTCCTGCCATTCGGCATAGAGGATATCTTTTGGAGATTGAACATTTTGTTTTTTCAATTCTTGCATTAATTGCTCTTCATTCCAACCGATTCGAGGTAAATTTTCTTTGATGATTTCGCCATCAAGAATAACACTTATTGGAAGAGCTGTGATTTCCAACGATAAATTCATATCTTGCTTTGTGGGATTCCTGTATGCTGATTTCTTGAGTACACTTATCGTCCCATCTGTTTCTAAAATCGCATAAGCACATTCTGCTATTGAAAAAACATCTTTTGCACGAAGTAAATGTTGTAATTGGTTAATATCCAAATGATTTTTCTGTAATTCCTTAAAATCAATCTTGCCTTTATTGATAACAATGGATGGTTTTCCTTCTAAAAGTTGTCTGGTTTTCCGAAACTTTTGGGTGATGAATTCTGTTATGTAAATTAATCCTCCCCAAACAAGAATAGAGTACATTATTTCTTTTATTCCTGTCTCTGTATCATACATAGCATTTCCGACAAGCTCTCCTAGTACTAAAACAGAAACAAAGTCAAAGGTAGTAATTTGCGTGATTTGTGTTTTTCCTAATACTTTTGTTAAAAGCAGCAATAAAATATAGCCGATAATTAGTTCGCTAAATATATGTGTGAATTCCAATTCAACTCACCCTTTCCTCCATCTATTGTAGGCAGATGGAGGAAAATTAAACCTCAAACCTCTGTTTTCGATAATTGCGGAAACAAAAAAGGCAGCTCTATGGCGGATAATCACAAGCTTTAAAGGTAAGCTGTGCTTTCAACCATTGGGCAGCCTTAAAATTTTATAAATGCTTAATCATCGTTTTATGTGGAATACCAGCATCTAGGAATTCATCCGAGATGACTTCATATCCTAGTTTGCTATAAAAGGGAATTGCCTGTGTTTGGGCATTCAGTTTTAAGGCAGGAGCCCCATTATTTAAGGCATATTCCTCGATTTTATTCATAACGGCTTTTCCAGCTCCACCTTTTCGATTAGTGGAGAGGATGCAGATTCTTTCTACCTTTCCGTATTCATCAAATGTCCGGTAACGTCCAGCACCAATAGGTTTTTTGTCGTCATCATAGAGGACAAAATGAACGCTATCCTCTTCATATGCATCTATTTCTTCTTCTATTGGTACATTCTGCTCCTGTACAAAAACAGTTTGACGAACATAAAAGGCATCTTTTAACTCTTTATCTGTTTTAACGATAACTACTTCCACTTTCCACTATTCCTTTCCTAAACGGAATGTTTCATAGACTGTCCAAGAGCCATTTTCCAATTCATATAGCAAATGGAAACGATCCGCTGTTTCTTCAAAATGATAGTTTTGCATGCGTAAATTACTGTATAAGTCTAAATGTTCATCACTCGATAAATCCTGCCCAAGTGTAATATGCGGCACAAATGGATGCTCTGGACTAACACCCAATGTACTGATTAGTTCTTGGTGAAGATGTTCTAAGTCTGTACTTGGTTCAATCTTTAAATAAACAACATTGCTTACGGGTTTAAAAGAACTGACCTTTGTCACTTTAATGGGAATAGAATGATAATGACTTGCAATCGTTGCTAGTTTTTTACTTACTTCTTCAATTTCCTCATTATTAGCTTCAAAATCACCAATTAACGTGATATGTGGGGGAATTAAAGCGTATTTCGGGTCATATCTTTTTCGAAGTGAATTAGCTAAATCCTGCAAATCCTTACCAGGGAAAATAGCAATACCGTATTTCATTCGACGAACCTCCATTTCAAAATAAAAGAGTGTACAAAGATATAGAAGATAGACTATCTATTATTACGATTTCAATGTTCTATATGTAAGATATTATAACAAAATTAGTCATTTAAGTTCAAAGATTTCAGAAAAAATCCTAATGGTTAACGAGATACTCCGTTAGGTAATAAAAACAGTCAATCGAATGCCCTTTTTTAAGAAGGAAACATTTTCAGGAGCATTTTTGCAATATAAGGCTGCCAATATTTCCATGTATGATCCCCATTAAATTCTTCATATGAATAATCAGCATTTGTTGTTTGCAAAACATGAGATAATTCTCGGTTAGGAGTCAGAAAATCCTCTGTTGTGTTGATGGTTGTTTTTACAGCTGTTTCCCCTATACCGATAATATGATCTATTTCTAGTAAATGAAAAGAATCGAATTTATGAACAGCATCAAAGACGCCATCATTTACTAAAGGGGATTGCAACATAATTTTTCCAAAAGTATGCGGATATTTTAAAGCGGTCATGAATGATACAGTTGCCCCTAATGAATCGCCAATGAGTCCACGTCCCATTCCCATTTGGAAGGTGGGAAACTGTTTATCTAAATAGGGAACAAGTTCATGCGCTAAGAAACGAATATATGCTTTATTCTGTGCGCCATCAGGATGATATTTCCTGCGACGATCATGAACAGAGGAATAGGGGATTCCAACAATAATGGTATCCGCAATTTGATGATTGCCATGTAATTCATCAGCTACTCTGCCGATTCGGCCAAATTGAAAATAATCTTTCCCATCTTGTGCAATAAGTAAATGATATTTATAAAGAGGAGAAAATGCTGGTGGGAGATAGATTAATAAAGTCACTTCTTCTCCTAATTCTTTACTAAAGATAGTTTCCTCTTTAATTGTCCCTTTTGTTGTCATAGTTATCCTTCCTTTATTACGGATGATTTTACAATTAGTTTATCAATAAAAGCACTTTGTGAATAGTATAAAGCTAGAGCGATAGGAATTTTTCTATGTTTGTATTTCTATATATTGTGTATTTTTTGTGAAATAAACACAATATATAGTGAAATGATGATTCGTTCTATTATAATGGATAAGGATTCCTTTAGAATGGAGTGAATTAAATGAGTAATGAAGTTCAACTATTAAATCAATTTGTAGAAATAATTAACAGCAACAATCAAGACTTTATCCAAGAAAATGCAAATGTAGATGGAATGTCGCCGATGAGTCATATGATGCAATTTGCTGCGACAGCTTCTAAATATTATACAATGGAACATTTATTATCGGAAAAGGTAAAACAATCACATGAAGAAGGATATATTCATATTCATGATCTAGACTTTTATTCTTCTGGTACTACAACATGCTGTCAAATCCCGTTGGCCAAAATCTTAAAAAACGGTTTTAATACTGGTCATGGATATATGAGAGAACCAAAATCAATTATGAGTGCAATGGCTCTTACTTCAATTATTTTGCAAGCTAATCAAAATCAGCAGCATGGCGGACAATCCATCCCTATGTTAGACTATGATCTTGCGCCATATATACAGAAAACATATAGAAAAAATAAAGAACGATTAAAGGAGGTAATTCAAAAAAAGGAGGAACTAGAGAAAAAGGCCTGGGAATGGACAGAAAGAGAAACCTATCAAGCTTGTGAGGCATTTATACATAATTGCAACAGCATGCACTCCCGCGGCGGTGGACAGACGCCATTTGTTTCTGTAAATATAGGAACAGATCAATCAGTAGAAGGAAGAATGGTGACAAAGAATTTATTATTGGCAACCCAAGCAGGACTTGGGGCAGGAGAAACGCCCATTTTTCCAATTATCGTATTTAAAGTAAAAGACGGAATTAATTATCAAAAGAATGACCCCAATTATGATTTATTCCGCTTAGCGATGGAGACGACAAGTAAACGATTATTTCCCAATTTTGTTTTTATAGATGCCCCATTTAATTTAGCTTATTATAATGGCACTCCTCAATCAGAAGTCGCCACAATGGGGTGTCGCACTAGAGTGATGGGAAATATCCATGGAAGTGAACAAACAATAGGAAGAGGGAATTTATCTTTCACAAGTGTTAATCTTCCTTTATTGGCTTTAGAGTCAACGACGGTAGAATCATTTTTCCGCAAACTGGATGAAACGATCGACTTGGTTATTGATCAACTCCTTGAAAGATTTTATTATCAAGGAAAGAAAAAAGTAGCGAATTTCAAGTTTTTATATGGACAAGGTGTTTGGCAAGGCGGAGAAGAACTGAATGTGGATGATCCACTAGAAGAACTTCTGAAGCAAGGTACATTATCGATTGGGTTTGTTGGTTTAGCGGAATGCCTAGTATCCTTGCTTGGTGTCCATCATGGAGAAAGTGAAAAGGCGTATGAAATTGGTTTACGTATTGTTCAGTTTATGCGCCAAAAGGCAGACAAAGCCTTGGAAAAATATCAGCTAAACTTCTCTCTTCTTGCAACTCCAGCAGAATCCTTCGCTGGAAAAGCATTAAGAGCTGCTCGAAAGAAATTTGGGATTATTAAAGGGGTGACAGATAGAGAATACTTTACGAATAGTTTTCATATTCCCGTTTATTTTCCCATTTCTATTCATGAAAAAATTCAGCGCGAAGCACCGTTTCATGCGTTAACAAATGCTGGTCATATTACGTATGTAGAATTGGACGGCGATGCCAGTAAGAATGTAGACGCTATAGAAATAATCGTACGGACGATGAAAGAGGCAGGGATTGGCTACGGAAGCATTAATCATCCAGTGGATCGATGCATGACTTGTGGACATAAAGGAATAATCGATAATGAATGCCCAAATTGTGGGGAGGAAAATGAGAACCAGATTGAAAGGATTCGGAGAATAACTGGTTATCTTGTTGGATCACTTAATCGGTGGAATAATGCAAAACGGGCAGAAGAACGGGAAAGGGTCAAACATCGATGAGAGTGTTATCGATTGTGGAAGACAGCATAGTAGATGGTCCAGGTTTGCGAACTACTATCTTTTTTGCAGGGTGTACGCATTATTGTAGAGGATGCCATAATCCAGAAAGTTGGAAAATAAATGGCGGAACAGAAATGTCGATTGACGAAATAATGAGGAAAGTAAAGCAAAATCCCTTAAACGATATTACCTTTAGTGGCGGCGAGCCCATGCTACAAATAACAGAGCTTAAGCAATTAGCTAAGGAATGTAAACAATTAAATAAAAATATTTGGTGTTATACTGGATTTCTTTGGGAAGAATTGAGAGCAGCCCAATCTGATGAATTTACCCAACTAAGTATGTATGTAGATGTTTTAGTAGATGGTCGGTTTGTGCTAGAACAAAAAGATTTAAGTTTATTATTTAAAGGAAGCTGCAATCAACGGATTATTGACTGTCAAAAAAGTCTAAAAGAGGATAGGGTTTGTTTAATTAATGAATGATAAGAGAGAGGAAGAGGCCGTGAGATAATTATTTTCACTAAATATAAAACCGAACAATTATACGTAAATGTTAAGGGAAATCGTATAATTGTTCGGTTTTTTTCTTACAGGTCATCCGCTTAAATTTCCTAGCAACTTTCTATTTATGTTAAACGAGGTTTTTTTGTAAATTCTGCATTATGATCTTCTTTTTTAAAGATTGTTTTTCTGATATATGGTAATACCCATCGATCTAATCCGTAGTAACCTGCATTTGCTCCAGCAAACATAATGATCATGCCCATTAAGATATCTGTTGGGTTATGAGAGATGGTGCCTGCAAGCAAGAAACAGAAATTCATAATGACACCAAAGAATGCTGCTGCCGTTGTTAAACAACCTAAAATTAACCCAAGACCAACTAATACCTCCCCAATTGGTACGAGCACATTAAATAGTCCAACATTTGGTAAAGCAAATCCTTCGACAAAACTTGTATACCATCCATAAACCGCGGTTCCGTCTGGTCCTGTAACTGGATTAGTAACGGCATTTGTTAAAAATCCAGAAGCGTCAAATCCTCCGCCAGTTAATTTACCAAATCCAGAAGTAAACCAAGAATAACCTAGCACCAAACGTATAATGGTTAAAAGCCCAGCTGCGACTTTATTTTCTCTTAAAAAACTCATAAACATAAAAATCATCCCTTCTTTTTTTGTTTTTATTATTTACAAGTTAAATATATCAAATACTCTTAAGAAAAAAGTGAGATTGTGATTTAATTCACAATATGTACAAAAGAATATGACGGAATTGTGAACATATTTATATGGAAAGTAATAAATATTGCATTTAATTTAGAAATCACCATTTCAGCACGGTTCTTCTTTTTCGTGTTAGAATAATGGATAAATAAAAAACATCGTTTTTATAATGGGAATTTATTATAAAGGAGAGGCTTTCATGACAACGGTAACCATCATAGCTGGTGGACATAAAATAGACTCACGATTAACAGGTATTTTACAATTTGCGGTAGATTATTTAGGAAAGAAGAATGTGGGTGTTCATATTATTCAAGTTCATCAATTACCAAGTGAGGCCTTAATTACAGCAGATTTTATGAACAAGGATATAATAGAGGCAAGACAGAAAGTAGAACAAAGTAATGGTGTCATTGTATTATCACCTGTATTTCAGGCGTCTTATTCCGGAATTATTAAGACTTTTCTTGATTTATTGCCACAAAAGAGTCTTCGAAATAAGGCAATTCTTCCGCTGATGCTAGGAGGAACTATTGCCCATCTATTAGTAATGGATTATGCTTTAAAGCCTGTATTAGCAAACCTAGGTGCTACGAATTTATTAACTGGAGCTTATGTAACAGATAATCAAATTGCGAAGCAAGACAATCAAAACTATGTTTTAGATATCGATTCAGAAGCAAGGATTACGAATCAATTAGACCAGTTACTGGAGGGAATTCAATAATTATGGAAAAGTGATGGCAGACCATCACTTTTTCTATATTTTCCTAGAATGTGGAGAGAGGACATGGTATGATAAGGACAGAAGCAGAATTTTAAAAGATGCAGGTAATAATAATCTATAATCATGACTTGTTAGCTCAGTGGGAGAGCACTTGCTTGACAGGCAAGGGGTCACTGGTTCGAACCCAGTACAGGTCATTATAAAGGAACGTAGAAAAAAGCTTCTCATTAGAGAAGCTTTTTTCTTTGTAAACGTACTTCAAAATTTTATTAATTTGAATAGTCCTGCTAACCAAATACATAATAAACAGCATTTTTTAAGCAACTGGTAGATGCGGAAAATATCAATACCATGGTCCTCTATTTAACGGTACATTTGGACCTAAGTAAGGGTAATAAGCTTGAGTTCCTTGTGGCCTTGGAGCAATATAATACATTTGTCCACCAATCAGATAGTAATAAGAGTTTTCCTTTCCAAGAAGTTGTTGGTTCCATGCTCCATATGTCGGCTGGGGGAAGTTTTGATAAATTACGCCATCTAGCCCAGTGATAATGGTTGGCTGCATATGTTTGCCTCCTTTATTTTTAATTTATCTTATGTGAAGTTTGATAAATAGATAGTTGTTTCCTGGTTATAAAGAAAAAAGCACCAAAAATTTTGGTGCTTACAAAGATTGATTTTATTATAAAACAAAAAATCTATTACATTTTTATTTACTATTTCTCTCCTCCTGTACGGCCCTTAATTGAGAAATAGTTACAAGTTGATACCCTTCTTTCGTTAGCTTTTCAATGATTTCCACTGCTGCATCAGCGCTTTTTTCATATATATCATGCATAAGAATAATGCTTTCATCACTCGCTGCTTTCATAACTTTATCAACAATTTTCTTTTTCGATGGATGTTTCCAGTCTTCTGGATCAATGGTCCAAAGCACAATCTCTTTATCTAGTTCTTTTTTTAGTTCAGGCTGAATGGCTCCATAGGGCGGGCGAATAAGGGTAGGTTCCATTCCTGTTACTTTTTTTATTAAATTATCTGTATCTTGAAATTCCTTTAAGGCTCTCTTCTTATTCATTTTAGTGAGAAGCGGATGATTCCATGAGTGATTCCCTATTTCATGCCCGTTCTCAATCGTTTCCTGAAGGATGTTTGGATAATATTGAACCCGCTCACCAAGAACAAAAAACGTAGCATGGCCATTATATTTCTTTAATGCTTTGAGAATTTTTTTTGTTGGTTTATTACTTGGACCATCATCGAATGTTAAAGCAATGACTTTTTTTGATGGATCAATTTTCGCTCCTTCTGGTAATTCGGTAGCCAATTTTTTCGGTTTTGCTTCTGCAAGTAAATTTTTATTTTTCTCTTCCTCTTGATAGATTGCTAGTAATTTATCTTGTAAGATATCTTTTTTGATGGCAAGTTCTTGAACACCTAGTTTTTCTGCAGCAATTTGGTTAGAAGGAAAATAAAAAAGGATAGAATCATTTAGAATCGCAAAGTGTTGAAAGTTATTTTCATTTGGTGAAGTTCCTTGTTTTACTAACGCTTTGTCTGTTGCTAGGTCTTTATCCTTTATTAATTCGCCATAACTGATTTTTGAAAGGAGAAATAGATAATTGCTTTTTTCTTGGAAAATGTCTTTTAATGAAAGCTGTTTATGTGTCTGTAAATCAAATGTTAAACTTTCTGTTGTCAAATTCCCTTTAGGTCCTGTAATATATTCAAACGTCTCAAAAAGAATCGAGATTGTTTGTTTGCTGTAATGCGTAATCGTGTAGGAAATATGTAAGGAAGTTTCCTGCGTAACCGGAACATTTGATTTCTGAATTCGTTTATCATATTCGGTAATTTTGCTTGTAATATATTTTTTCAATGCAGCAGTGATTTCTTCATCTGGAAGGATTGGATAGCTGGTCCAGTAGCCTCCATGCTTTTCATCTTTAGTATATGAGTTTATTTCAATTGTCTTATAATTTTGATCATATTGTATTTTGACCTCTGGCTGTTTTTCTGAGGGTTCAGCAGCCTGTTTTTTGTCACTATCGAAAAATTTGAAAATAAATACTAAAAGAGTGAGGCAAATAAAAAGTATGAAAATATTTCTCCATTTTAAGCGTTTCATGTTGTTAACTCCTTACTTGAAAATAAAAGATAATGCTTTATTAATATAGACGTAATAGAAGGGGAAATGGTTTTACATTTAATTAAATTCTTCAAAAAAGATTAATGGCAATATATATTACAGTTTGTGTATTGAATTAAATTTTTCTTTAACTGCATGAATAAAAAATTTTCTTTAATATAATATTGATAAAAGAAAAATTTTTTCGTATAATATTATCAAATGAAAACACTTTCAAACCTAAGAGAAAAGGTGGTAATAATATGGATGCCTATTTATTGATTATTGCATTACTTTCCATTGTCATTGTTATTGTTGGAGTTTCCCTTTTTAAGTGGCACGCTTTTATTAGTTTAACAGTGGCGAGTTTATTTTTAGCAGTTTTTTCAGGACTATCTTTTGATAAGATTGTAAGCGCTTATGAGACAGGGGTAGGTGGCGTATTAGGTCACTTAGTTGGTATATTGGCATTAGGTACAATTTTAGGAAAAATGCTCTCTGAATCAGGAGCAGGCTTAAGAATTGCAAATTTTTTTGTAAACGTTTTTGGAGAAAAGAAATTACCTTGGGCCATGTTTTTCTCGGGGTTTATCATTGGAATTCCAGTATTTTTTGAGGTTGGTATTTTAATATTATTGCCGTTGGTTATTTCCATTCAAAAGGCAACAAAGAAAAATATTTTATTGATTGCATTACCTGGTATTGCGGGATTATCCATTGTACATGGACTGGTTCCGCCACATCCTGGAGCAATTGCTGCTATAGGTATTTTTGATGCTAATTTAGGCAGGGTCTTATTATACTCCTTGATTATTGCATTACCTGCAGGGATTATCGGGGGACCATTATTTGCAAAGTGGATCAATAGCCGTGTTTTTCCTAAAGGAGATTCAACACTTATTACGGCAGAGCCTATAGCAGAAGAGAAATTGCCAAGTACAGGCGTATCCTTCCTATCTATCTTATTACCTGTTATTTTAATGATCATTGGAACCGCTGCCCCTTACTTGACGATTTTCTCAGAAGGCGTAAGAAATGTACTTGCCTTTGTTGGAAGTCCGTTATTATCGTTATTAATTGCTGTATTTTTCGCTTTTTATTTCCTTGGTATGCGTCAAGGAATGGATAAAGAGAGTATCAAAAAGTTTACAGAAGATTGTTTCTTGCCAGTCGGTTCCATTTTACTAATTATCGGTGCTGGCGGTGCATTCAAACAAGTGTTAATTGATAGTGGAGTAGGCGATACAATTGGAACAATGTCAGAGAGTTTATCATTATCCCCACTTGTATTAGCTTTTATGATTGCAGGATTGATCCGGATAGCAACTGGTTCTGCAACAGTAGCCTTAACGACAGCAGCAGGAATAGTGTCACCAATCATCGCAGGGATGTCTGGCGTAAATGTGGAACTATTAGTGATTGCAACTGGTGCTGGTTCCTTGATGTTCTCCCATGTAAATGATGCCGGGTTCTGGATGGTAAAGGAATATTTAGGACTAACAGTCGAAGAAACCTTCAAAACATGGACAGTATTAGAAACGATATTAGCATTCATTGCATTTGCAGGCGTCTTGATTTTAGATTTAATTGTTTAAAAGTTCACCTACTATTTTTATGTAGGAGTAAAGAAGCTCTATTCGCCTCTAGGAAACTTTAAGCCCGTATTTAAACAGACCAAATTTTGTGTATAAGTAATCGAGAAGGTACTGGTGGAGTCTTCTATGATTGTAATAAGGTGTAAATTATAACTAACTTTTAATAGTCCATTTTAGATAAAGTCATTTTTTCATCAGCATACTAATAAAATATCACTTAGATTAGAACCTACTAAATATTCTGATAGAATTATAGGTATTGATAAAAGGGAAGATTATAGAGGAGAGGTACATTTGAAGAATTAATAGTAAAAAAGGACTCTATTAAAAATGTACATATCTTAGTCGAATTGGTATAATGAGGAAAATAAAGCGGTGGAGGTGGAACAGATTGGTAACTAATCCAGTTCTAGTTGTTAGTAATCTTTCAAAAATCTATAAAGGTACAGGTTATGAGGTACAAGCATTAAAAAATGTTTCTTTTAAACTATATGAAGGTGAAATGATTGTTATTATGGGAACAAGTGGATCTGGTAAAAGTACTTTGTTAAATGTATTGGCTGCTCTAGATATACCTGATCAAGGAGAAATTCAATTATATGGACAAAGCCAAAAAGAAATTTACAAAGAACCTAATGCAACTTTTTATCGTCGGAATAATATTGGATTTATCTTTCAATCTTTCCACCTTTTGAAGGATTTAACAGTGGAAGAAAATATTGCTTTACCACTTGTTTTAAAGGGAGATAAGAAGACTCATATTGATGAAAAAGTGAAAGAGATGTTACAGTTTATTGGCCTTACGAATTGGAAGAGTCATCGGCCGGTTCAATTGTCAGGTGGACAACAGCAACGTGTTGCTATTGGAAGAGCCTTAATAACAGCACCACCTATAGTGTTAGCAGATGAACTAACAGGAAATTTAGATTATAACACTTCAAAAGAGATACTTCAGGTCTTAGTAAATATGAAAGAGACTTTGAAACAAAGCATAGTAGTTGTTACGCATGATCCGCACGTTGCAGCATATGCTGACCGTGTTCTTTTTTTTCATGATGGACAGATTGTGAATGAATATAAATCGGCTGGAGATCAGAAGATAGATGATATATTAGAAAAGTTCGGAAAACTATTGGAGACAAGGGTATGACGAAAACATTGCGAGGAATAGCTTTGCGTTTCTTTAAAACCAATAAGTTCATTACATGGACCTCTGTCTTTAGTACTATTCTATCGGTTTGTTTAGTAATTGTTATGGTCTCCTATGCAACAAATGCAGAACGTTCGTTAAGAGAAGAAGTTCAGAAAATGTACGGTGAGATGGATCTATCGGTTGGATATGAAGCCAAGCTAAATAAAAGTGTAAATCAAGACCTTATTAATTCCTTCCGATCGAATAAGGATATTGATATGCTATCTCCAGTAATTATTACTCACTTAAAAGTAGATGCATTACAAGGTGAAATTTATTCTGTTGGTGTAGAAAATGATAATTTAGCAAAGAGTAGATATCACTTCAAACAGAATCTTCAAGAAAACTCAGTTATCATGAATAAGAGCTTAGCTGAAACATTGCGACTAGAAATTGGTCAAAAAGTATCTATTGAGGATAATGAATTTATAGTATCGGAAATTATAGAAGACCTAAATGCAAGTGGACTTACACCAGATATACTTCTTTTTACTAAACAAACAGTGCAAAAATTAGTCAAACAAGAGACAGGTGAAGCGAAAGAAGCAACTTATGTTTTAATCAAAGCGAATGAGCAAGCTGATACTTTATTGCTTGCTAGTGAATTAAGGAAATATGATAATGGTTTAAGAATTGATATTGCAGAAGAAGATGAATTTTTAAAAAGTAATGTGCAATCCCTCAAGGTTTTTATTTTCTCTTTAACCTTTTTAATGTTAATCATTACAGCACTGCTAATTATTTCTAATTTCGAATTATTTTTATATAAATATAAAAACCAATTTGCGATTCTTCGCTCCATGGGGGCAACAACAAAACAGCTATCTAAAATTATATTAATTCAAAGCAGCATTATTACGGCAGCAGGAACAATTGGAGGTTTTTTACTGGCTTTAATTAGTCACCAATACATGAAGCCGTGGTTGGAGGCAATATTTTTATTTGATGTACCTAAGGTGAGTTTTAACTACATAGAAAGTTTAATCGTTGCATTCGTAAGTGGAATGATCATTCAGGTTTTTATGCTAATTCCAGCTTATAAGTGTTCGAGATTATTGCCAATTTTAATAATCCAACAAAATGAAAATCGTGATTTCGGCTATAAAAAAATTCGTAAAATTATTGGCTTTGCCCTTCTATTTATTGCCCTTTTATTAATATGTATTGGTAAAGCAATGATGGGAGTAGCGAGTGTGTTACTAGGAGCCATAATTTTGTTAATTAGTATTTATCTCCTATTTCCTATTTATATTGGAACTATCTTAACATGGTTCTTACCAGTAATTAAAAAGACGCTTGGAAATGTCTCTTATATTGCAATTAAAAATCTAGTACCACAAGTAAGAAAAAATACTTTTGTGATATTGACGGTCAGTGCTATGATGACTATAGCAGTATTTGGCTCGGTTATGTTAAAAACAATCCAACAAAATGAAGAGAATTATTTAAAGGAACAATATCCAACCTCTATTGTGTTGACGAGTCGATTAGGGTATGACTCCAATATAGAGCAGGAAGATTTGAAAAAGAAGGTTCAGACAATAAGTGGTGTCATCGAGGTTAGTAGTCGAAGTACGAATAATTCAGCAGAGATAATGGATGAAGAGGGAACAAAAGCTATTGATTATTCCTTGGTGGATTTTATTAAGATGGAACAACAAGGAATTATTCCAAAAATGGAGGACGATAGTAAGAACCTGATAGTGGTATCAGAAAGATTTTTAAAAGAGAATGGTTTAAAAGTAGGAGATTCTATTGACATGGGCCTGTTTTCGAATCAAAAGCAGAGTACCGATTTTGTAGATACACTTACAATAGGAGCGGTAATAAATAATCTAACTGATGCAGATGCTTATATTGACTGGAAAAATAAAAAATTTAAAAATGATTTTACAAAATTCAGTGCGATGTACATTAGCTCTGACAATGAGAAACAAACTGTTCAAGCATTAGAAACACTCAAACGGCAGTATCCTGAACTCCAGATCAATGTATACCAACAGTCTGTTGAAAAAGCGAATAAGATGTTCCTGCAAAGATGGTCTATTTTTATTGGTGTTATGGTTGTGATTCTAATATGTGTAATGTAGGAGTATTTAGTACACTAGGAAACAACATTTATTCTAAAAGAAAAGAGTTCGCAATCTTAAGGACAATTTCTATCGATCGAAAGGGAATTAAAAAGGTCATATTAACTCAAATCAATCTCTATCTATTGATAGGCTTATTGTTGGGGATAGTTGCAGGACTAATTTTCACCTCAGTTATTCTATTAATAGATTCAGGTCAAATTTCGATTTATTATTCGCTAATAATAGGAATAGGAGTTACTATGTTTCTTGTAGGTAATAGTATATTTATACCTATTGCGACAAAATTGAGTAGAAAAAAGATATCTTTAGAACTTACAGAAGATAATAAATAATTGGAAGAAGAAGAGTGTTAGAAATAAGACAGCTGAAAACGGTTAGTAAGAGGAGGAGAAAAAACTAAATATAGATAAGTTACTCTCTAATTTAGTAGTGAACCAATCCGTTCCAAGGGATTTTTTAAGAGCCCTTAGTTGCGTTGTTTTTTTCAAAAGAGATTAATACGAAGACTCTTATAGGAGTTGCAGGAAAGTCTGAGACCGAGTGACGAGGAGGCTTGGCGCTCACCCCATAGCAAGCGAAGTGTATCCGTCTACGAGTGATTACCACTAACTTCTTTCCTAAAATAATTAAGACCTGAACAATTATGCGTAATTTATTAGCACTTCTGTGTAATTGTTCAGGTTTATTTTTGGTTGGAGTACATTATCCCAACTTTGTATTAAATCAATCATTGTCAACTATTTAGTAATCTGAGTTTATGGAAAGCAAAGTGATATTATTTAATTTAGAAAAATTTACACGAGCAATTTATTTGTCATTCCCCTTTGCTTCATGTACAGTAAAGCTCTCACCTTTTATGGTGAATGCGCGGAAGGTGGACGTCTGTAAAACTCGAATAGTTCAACTATTCAGTTGAACTGCTAGAAGTCTTTTCCTTTCACAGAGATAGAGCATACTTCAACTCTCCATAGGGAAGCAATTAAAGGGGAAATGTTAATGAAACAAGTATATAGTGATTTCATCCAGTTTCGCGGAAATCATTATGATTTTGGATATATGCAAGGAGAATTATTAAAGGATTCACCCATTCTCCCTAATCGGATAAAGCACTGGACATCTAAGCGGAAACGTTATTTTACCATAAATGAAAAAGAATCCATCCAGCTCTTAAACAAATTTATTCCTGGAATGCTAGCAGAAATCAATGGATTAGCAGACGCTCTTCAGTGGAGAACAGAGGATGCATTACGAGAATTTGGCGGTCATTATGTAGAGTATGGAAGAAGTGGATGTTCTATTTTAGCAGACTCCCAGTATTTAATTAGAAACTATGATAGTCATCCAGGTTCCTATGAGGGTCGTTATATGATTTATCAGCCAACTGATACTGGATATGCAGTAATCGGTCCATCTATGCAGATAACAGGAAGAATAGATGGGATAAATGAAAAAGGTCTCGCAATGGGCTATAACTTTATTAATCGAGTTGGTTCAGGGGATGGTTTTATTTGTAATATGATTGGTCGAATGATTTTAGAAACTTGTGCAAATGTAGAAGAGGCCATTGATTTATTAAAAGAAATACCACATCGAACATCCTTTAGCTATGTGTTATTAGATCCTAGTGGAGAGGCATTTGTTGTAGAAGCAACACCACGTTCGGTTATTGCCAGAAAATCTAATATTAGTACGAATCACTTTGAAATATTAAAAGAAGAAAACCGCTATCAGATGGATGAATCTATACAAAGAAAGCAGAATATTGAGAAGCAGCAGGGAAATCATTCAAATGTGTATGAGGCCTTTCGAATATTGAATGATAGAGATAAAGAGATATTTTCAACCAAGTATAATGCCTGGTCTGGAACACTGCACACCGCAGCATACCTGCCTAATGAAAGAAAAGCGTGGTTTGCGCTTGGGAGTGATCGAATGCCTGTTATCATCGATTTAGAATCTTTCTTAAAGGGAGAAAAGCTGAACTTGAAAAAAATTAAAGGAAAGCTTGATTATGATACTCCCTTTATTAATATGGAGTTATTATAGCGTATATATAAAGGAAGTTAGTGATGGTAAGAACAACCATAATTAACTTCCTTTGTTGCGTTTGCTGAAACTCTGAAGTAGGGAATATTGTTTGTCTGCCGTTAAATTCGTGTATCAGAAATGGCATTCCTTATTCTTTCTAATGACTGATTAGCAACATTTTTATTTAAAATCATTACATTAACATACAATGCATCTATTAAACTAAGCTGACCAATTCTTGATGATAAAGCTTCCGAACGATATTCTGTTTCCTCAGAGCTTGTGAACAGTGCTACATCTGTATTCTGGCCGATTGGTGATTTAGGATACCCAGTGATGCCGATTGTTTTGGCACCATTGTTTTTGGCTGTTTTCATTATGTTAATAGTATCTTTATTAGTGCCAGAGTGCGAAATGATTACAGCAACATCCTTCTCTGAAAGCTGAGAAGAGGACATCAGTTGAAAATGAGAGTCGACAAATGAAAACGCTTTAATTCCGGTTCGAACAAATTTATGAAAAGCATCCATCGCGATAACTGCTGAACCACCTGTACCATAAAATTCAACCCGATTTGCCTGTAAGAGAAATTCTACTGCTTTTTGAATCGAATGACCATTTAATATTTCTAATGTATTTTCTAGTGTACGTACATTCGACTTAAATACTTTTTCAGTAACGGTTTTTACACTGTCATTTTCATTAATTTCTTCATGTATTTGCTGAATAGGTTCAATTACTTCTGATGCTAATGCTATTTTCATCGCTTGATAGCCTTTAAACCCAATTCGTTTACAGAAACGAAAAACAGTAGCATCTGCTACTCCTAAATCCTCTGCTAATTCGTTAATGGTGGAATGAATGATTTTTTCTGGATTAACAAGAATATAATCAGCGATTTTTTTTTCTTTTTCACTTAGTCTAGCGTAATAGGAACGAATTTTCCCAAGACAATTTTGCGCCATTGACTTCTATCCTTTCCAAATTAATATAGTTGTAGTATAACACAATTAGTCTCTTGAAAAAAAATTTCTTATTAAAATATTTTTTTTCAAAAAATATTTACAAAGGGGTATATTTTCGAAAAAAATTTCTATATAATTGTATATAGAAAGAAATATTTTTTCAAAAGGAGAGGTAACGAATGAACATCGGTCTTATAGGTTTAGGAAAAATGGGCTATAGCTTGGCTTTAAATATGGTGGACCATAAGTATAGTGTAACAGCTTTTGATATAAATGAAAGCGCTGTAAAAGAAATTTCTAATAAAAATGTAACAGGAGTTAATACAATTGAAAAATTAGTAAGAAATTTGCCAGCTCCAAGAGTAATTTGGCTAATGGTTCCAGCAGGAGAAGTAACGGAAAATGTCTTACGGGAAGTAAAGAAGTATGTCGAAGCGGGGGATATTATTATCGATGGCGGGAATTCCCATTATAAAGATTCCAAAAGAAGAGGAATAGATTTAGAAGAGCTAGGAGTTTTCTATTTAGATGTTGGCACAAGCGGCGGAGTAGATGGAGCTCGAAATGGTGCATGTATGATGATTGGCGGCAATAAAGAAATATTTGATGAGGTAGAAGGATTGTTCAAGGATTTATGTGTGGAAAATGGTTATATGTATACTGGAGTATCTGGAAGCGGCCATTTTCTGAAAATGGTTCATAATGGAATTGAGTATGGCATGATGCAATCCATTGCAGAAGGATTTGAGCTGTTGGAGAAAAGCGAGTATGATTTTGATAATGAAGGAGTAGCAAAGGTTTGGAATAACGGCTCTGTCATTCGTTCGTGGTTAATGGAATTAACACAAAGTGCTTTTTCTAAGGATCCAAAGCTGGAAGGGATTAAAGGAGTAATGCATTCCTCTGGTGAAGGAAAATGGACGCTAGAAACAGCCTTAGATTTACAAACTGCTATGCCAGTTACAGCCTTATCTTTAATGATGCGTTATCGTTCGTTAGAGGAAGATACCTTCTCTGGAAAAGTGGTTGCGTCCTTACGAAATGAGTTTGGTGGACATAGTGTAGAATCAAAATAGAATGACAAGAAAATCCTTTAGCAGCTAAAACATGCTAAAGGATTTTTTTAATAAAATCAATGTAAACGGATCGGAATGTTTTTTGGCTATGGTAAGCTTACAGAAAAAGAAGGAGAAACTACATGAGAACTTGTCAGAAGTGTAATCAAAAATGGACTTATAAGAGAACTTTAAAAAACTCCTTTACATTAGATAATAAACTGATTTGTCCACATTGTGGGGAAAAGCAATATGTTACCTCTCGAACAAGAAGGATAACAATTATGGCAACTATTTTAATAATCACATTTACGCCCGCTTAGCAATCTTCTTTTTGGACCTTCCTTTGTCCTTGTATTTATTCTGATAGGTTTTATCTTATTAGTTCTCGGACTATATCCTTTCTGGGTTGAACTTTCCAATAAAAAAACTGGGTCATAGCAATAGCAGCAGGCTAACTAATAAAAGGTGCAAAGATTAAATCTCTCATTTAGCAGCGAAGCCCAATTTGTTACATTACAGATTGCGGATGATCCACAAACCTTCTTTCTGAAATGGCATAAAAAATCCAAACAATTATACGAGATATTGGCAGCACCGTATAATTGTTTGGTTTGAATACGACTGAAAAACTTTATATGCAAGTAATTTTCTCAAGATGTTTGTGGTGCTTATTTAACCCATTTATTCTGAAAGGATGCTATGGCATCATATTCTTTCTCCAATACTCGAGAGATACGGATATAAATAGCGGTTAAATCCTGATAGATATCAACATTTTCTTGGATTGGCTGATGGGAATATGTACTGCCAACTAATTGTTTCATAATCGAAAAATCATCAATTTCTCCAAGTGCATACATACCTAAAACGATGGCACCAAGACAAGAGCTTTCAAAGCTTTCTGGAACGACTACTTCTTGATCAAAAATGTCTGCCATCATTTGTCTCCAAAGTTCAGAACGAGCAAAACCACCTGTTGCTTGAATTTGCTTTGGTGCTCCAATCACTTCTTGTAAGGCTAACATCACCGTATAAAGATTTAAGATAACTCCCTCTAATACGGCTCTCACCATATGTTCTTTTTTATGATGTAATCCTAGTCCAAAGAAGGATCCTCTTGCATTGGCATTCCATAAAGGTGCTCTTTCCCCAGCAAGATATGGATGGAATAATAAACCGTCCGCACCAGGTGTAACTCTAGTAGCAATCTTTGTTAAAACTTCATAAGGATCAATTCCGAGTCTCTTTGCCGTTTCCACTTCCGAGGAAGCTAATTCATCACGAACCCAGCGGAATGTCATTCCACCATTATTTACAGATCCACCAACTACCCACAGATCTTCTGTTAAGCAATAACAAAAGATTCTTCCTTTAGGATCGGTTACTGGTTTATCTGTTACAGTACGAATCGCCCCGCTTGTACCGATTGTCACAGCGACAACTCCAGGGTCAATAGCATTTACCCCAAGATTAGATAGTACGCCATCACTTGCGCCAACCACAAATGGAGTTTCAGCAGGAATTCCAAGTTCCGCTGCATATTTATCCTTCAATCCTGTTAAATAATGGGTAGTCGGAACTGGCTTTGCCAACTGCTCAGATGTTACGCCGGCAACTTTTAACGCTTCTTGATCCCAAGTTAAGTGCTCAAGATTAAACATTCCTGTTGCAGAAGCAATTGAATAATCAATTACAAATTCGTTAAATAAGCGATAGAAAATATATTCTTTAATGCCAATAAATTTAGCTGCCTTTGTAAAAATAGCTGGTTGATCATTTCTTAGCCAAGTTAACTTAGATAAAGGAGTCATAGGGTGAATTGGCGTTCCTGTTCTACGGTATATTTCCAAGCCATTGTACTCTTCTTTGATTTTTTTTGCCCAAGAGGAAGCACGGCTGTCGGCCCAAGTAATACAGCGTGTTATTGGTTTTCCCTTTTCGTCTAATGCAATAACACTGTGCATCGCTGAACTAAAGGAGACTAATTTTATTTTACTAGCATCGACGTTCGCTTTTTTAATAGCTGTTTTCATTGTTTCCAATACAGCCTGAAAAATTTGCTCTGGATCTTGCTCTGCGATGGCTGGTGCAGGGCTATGCAGCGGATATTCGACATGATGCATGCTTAATACTTTGCCAGCTTCAGCAAATAAGACAGATTTTGTACTCGTTGTACCAATGTCTACACCTAAATATAGGGATGATAATTGCATATTAAAAACTCCTTTAATAAGAAAAGTGTAAAAAATATTTCATAAAATTACATTATCATAGAAAAAAAATTCTTTATTTATATTTTAAATGAAACAAAATGATTTTGAAAGTGTTTTCATTCATTATTTTAAATTAATTTCCCCATATTCTCCCTCAAAAGATAAAATTATTGTTGATCTCTTGATTAGTAATAAATTTTTGCCCTGGCGAACATAAAAATAAAGCAAAAATATGCTAAACTTAATTTATCTTATGGGTAAGGAGTTTTTTGAATGAATAATGAGATTGAAACGACATATGAGGCTATTTATAACCAAATACTCCATTTTCAACAGCATGTGGAAGCGTTGAGTAAACAAGCAGGTACATATCAAGAAGAGGATCATGAGCAGCTAATTAGAATGTCTATTGCCCTTCAAGCCTCAAAAGATATTTTGGAGAATATGCTTACACCAGGGAAAAAGCTGAACTTTATATATGAAAAAGGAATGTTCAGCTTGGAAATGTTTGATGAAAAATAAGCATTAAAGAAGAATATCCTCGCTTGGTCGAATATTCTTCTTTCGAAATTCTCCAGGAGTGATACCAGTAGATTTCCGAAATACTTTTGTAAAATAGTTGGCATTTGCAAAACCTACCTGGACTGAAATGTCTTCAATGGAATATTTGGTTTGATATAATAACTCTGCTCCCTTCATGATACGGATATTCGTTAAATACTGAATCGGTGTAATTCCAAGTACCTTTTTAAATAAACGAGTGAAGTGGAAGCGGGAAAGTGCAGCAGCTTCTGCCATATCTTCTGGTCCGATTGGTTTATGATAGTGATTTTGAGCAAATAATGTCGCATTTAGTATACTTTCAGGAAGCTGAATGTCTCCAATATTCTTCTTATATTGATACAATTCCATTATAAAGGAATAAGCGAGACTTGAAGCTTGAAAAGGGTTATTTATCTGTTTATCTTTTGCTAGCTGATAAATATGCAGAAGATGCTGAATGGGTCTCGAGTCCGAAGCTAATTGAATAATCGGCTGCTCGTTTTCCGTAAAAGAGTGCCAGCATTTTTTTACCGTTTCACCATATAGTGTAATAAAAATAAATTCCCAATGCTCACTAGTTGGAGGCAGATAGTATCTGTATTCCTCTGAAATATCAATTAAAAATGCCTTTCCTGCTGTCAATTTATGATTTTTACCTCCGAGTTCAATAGCACCAATTCCAGATATGGTATATTGAAAAACATACATACTATCCTCTTTACGCTTTTTTCCTTTCCAATTATATAGATGGGAGGTTTGATTTTCCCATCCGATTGACCAAATTTGGGCTACCTCTTTTGTAATTTTTTCCGTAAATCTGTAAGCAAATACATTATTATCTTTTTTGGACAATAGAATGCTCCTTTCTTAGTAGAGCTGGCATTGGTAGAAACTTGCCTTGGATAAGATAGGAGTAATAGATAGAAATTAAGTGTTTGGCATAAAAATTTGAAATTTATTAGCAAATTATTACCCTTTTCCCTTTCTTATTTTACCATTGAGAGAGAAAGGTTTGAAGCATAAAATAAAATTGTAAACGGTTTAATGGAAGTCTAGACTTAAGAGTAAGCATAATTGTTCATATAAAAAGGAGAGATAGAAATGGCAAAAAATCTATTGGCAACTTTTACAAATATTTTTAATGAAGCAGAAACAAGCATACGTACTTTTTTTGCACCAGGACGTGTGAATTTAATAGGTGAACATACTGATTATAATGGAGGACATGTTTTTCCTTGTGCCTTATCAATTGGTACGACAGCACTTGTAAGAAAAAGATCAGATCGAGTGATTCAATTCTATTCTACAAATTTTGCGGATTTAGGTATTATTAAAGTTTCTTTAGACGATCTATCCTTTAATCAAGCAGATGATTGGGCGAATTATCCAAAGGGAGTAATAGTAACACTTGCGCAATATGGATATCAACTCGATGCTGGATTCGATGTTTTATATGAAGGAGAAATTCCCAATGGTGCTGGCTTATCTTCATCTGCATCCATTGAAGTAGTGACAGCCATTATGCTAAATGTGTTGTATTCCTTTGCAATTGATCAAGTCAGTTTAGTAAAAATGTGTCAAAAAGCAGAAAATGAATATATTGGCGTGAACTGTGGAATTATGGATCAATTTGCAATCGGAATGGGCAAAGAAAAACATGCTATATTACTAGATTGCGACACACTTGACTATGTGTATAGTCCACTAGATTTAGATGCTGCTTCCTTAATTATTGCCAATACAAATAAACGCAGGGGGTTAGCTGATTCTAAATATAATGAGAGACGAGGAGAGTGTGAAAGAGCATTAAGAGACTTGCAGGGAGAATTAGAGATTCGATCATTAGGTGAATTAACGCCAGAGGAATTCGATTCGCATGCTCATTTGATTAAGCAAGATGTCGATAGAATGAGAGCAAAGCATGCTGTGTATGAAAATGCTCGAACATTAGAAGCTGTAAAAAAACTTCAAGCAGGAGATATTGCAGGATTTGGACAATTAATGAATGCATCACATATCTCCTTACGTGATGATTATGAAGTGACCGGAAAGGAATTAGATGCATTAGTGGAAGCTGCCTGGGAACAAGCTGGCGTTATTGGATCTCGGATGACAGGTGCAGGCTTTGGAGGTTGTACGATCAGCATTGTCAAAAATGAACATATTGAATCTTTTATCGAGAAGGTCGGAGCGAAATATGCGGAGCAAACAGGATTAAAGGCAGACTTTTATGTTGTTCAGGTTGGAGATGGAGCGAAGGAAATTGTTGAATAGGAACAGTTAAAAAAAAGGAGAGAGAAAATATGACGATATTAGTATGTGGTGGTGCCGGTTATATCGGAAGTCATATGGTTTCTGAATTATTAGACCTAGGTGAAGAAGTAATTGTTGTTGATAATCTTCAAACTGGGCATAAAGCTGCTGTAAGAGCTGAAGCAACCCTTTATATTGGGGATTTGCGGAATGAAAGCTTCTTAGAAGAGGTCTTTAAGAAACATACGATTGAAGCGGTAGTCCATTTCGCTGCTGACTCTTTAGTAGGCGAAAGTGTAACAAATCCGTTGAAATACTATGATAATAATGTAATTGGTGCGATGACTTTATTAAAAGTAATGCATGCAAATGGTGTGAAGAGAATTGTTTTCTCGTCAACTGCAGCAACTTATGGAGAGGCAAAGAATTTTCCGATTCAGGAGAGTGATGACACAATTCCAACAAATCCCTATGGAGAAACCAAACTAGCCATCGAAAAAATGCTAAAGTGGTGTGAAGCAGCATATGGGATTCATTATGTAGCTCTTCGTTATTTTAATGTAGCAGGTGCGCATATAGATGGGAGATTAGGGGAAGATCATTTTCCAGAAACGCATTTAATTCCCATTATACTGCAAGTAGCGTTAGGAAAGAGAGAAGTAATTAGTATTTTTGGAGATGATTATGAGACACATGATGGGTCATGTATAAGGGATTATATTCATGTTACTGATTTGGCCAATGCCCATATCCTTGCTTTAAAAAAATTGCAGAAAGAAGAAACAAGCGGTATTTACAATCTAGGGAGTGGAACAGGTTTCACGGTCAAAGAAGTAATTGAGGCAGCGAGAAAGGTAACAGGGCAACCTATTCCAGCAGAAATTGCTCCAAGAAGAGCAGGTGACCCGGCGCGATTAGTTGCTTCATCAGAGAAAGCGCAAGTAGAGTTAGGGTGGAATCCACAGTACACTTCACTAGAGACAATGATAGGAAGTGCCTGGAGCTGGTTCCAAGCAAATCCGAATGGCTATAAAGAATAAATGAGAATGTACTAAGAGGAAAGGAGCAATGTTAGATGACAACCACTATTTATCATCATGTTGAACAATTGCTTCATTATGGAATAGAATCAAACCTAATTACGAAATGGGATATAGATGTAGTGCGGAATAAATTACTCGAAATCTTGGAATTGGATGATTTTGTCCCATCTGAGGTTAGCGATCCAGCGGAAATAGAGTTGCGTGAACTATTAGATACTATTTTAGATTGGGCTGCAGAACATAATCTTTTGGTAGAAAATACAATAACCTATCGAGATTTATTAGATACTAAATTAATGGCTTGCTTTGTTCCATTGCCATCTGAAATAAATAATAGATTCGCCATACTCTACAAGGATAAGGGGGCAAAGAGTGCAACTAGTTGGTTTTATGACTTTTCTAAAAAGATTGATTACATTCGCACGGATCGAATTGCTAAAAATGAAGAGTGGCTGGCACATACGAGTTATGGAGATTTAGAGATTACGATTAACTTGTCTAAGCCAGAAAAAAATCCGCAAGAAATAGCTGCTCTAAAAAAAGTAAAACAAGGCTTTTATCCTAAATGTTTATTATGTAAAGAAAATGCCGGTTATGCCGGACGAGTTAATCATCCGGCTAGACAAAATCATCGTATTATACCAGTGACTCTAGAAGGGGAACAATGGTTCCTGCAGTTTTCCCCATATGTTTACTATAATGAGCATGCCATTTGTTTTTCAGAAAGGCACGAGCCAATGACCATTTCGAAAAGAACATTTACTAGATTACTAGAATTTGTTCACCAATATCCTCATTACTTTATGGGGTCTAATGCTGATCTGCCAATAGTTGGAGGGTCCATTCTTGCCCATGAGCATTTTCAAGGGGGATATCATGAATTTCCGATGGCAAAGGCTGAAATAGAAGCTGGATTTACGTTGGAGCGGTTTCCTGCTATCCATGCCGGAATTGTTAAATGGCCGATGTCTGTTTTACGTCTAAATGGAACAGACAAACAACAATTAGTGGAAGCAGCTGATTATATATTAAAAAAATGGCTGGATTATAGTGATGAAAGTGTTGATATTCTTGCATATACAAACGGTGTTCGCCATAATACCATCACACCAATTGCAAGAATGCGTAATGGCCAATATGAAATGGATTTAGTGCTCCGCAATAATCGTACAAGTGAAGAATACCCATTCGGGATTTTCCACCCACATGAGGAAGTTCATGCGATTAAACAAGAGAATATTGGCTTGATTGAAGTGATGGGGTTAGCGGTTTTGCCAGGAAGATTGAAAGAAGAAATGAGCATCCTTGCAGAGAATATCGTCAAAGTCGATTTTGAAGAGCGCATTCAACAAGAGCCTGCTATTGTAAAACACTTAGCGTGGGCAAAAACAGTAAAAGAGAAAAATCCACAGATGACAAAAGAAAATGTAAGTACTATCTTACAAACAGAAATAGGAATTGTGTTTGAAACAATCTTACATCATGCAGGTGTATTTAAAAGAAATGACAATGGAACAAAAGCTTTTTATCGATTTATTGAGACACTTTAAAAAAGCTAAGGAAAAAGATTAGACTGGCTGATACTTGAATACAAATGGGAGAAGAAAAAGGTTTCACAGAGGCCACTCGTTTTATAGGAAAACAGGTGGTCTCTATGAAATCAACTCTTACACCTAATATTAAAGAACCTTTAGCGCCAAGTGATTGTGAATGGTTTTATAAAAATGCTGCTTATCTGTTTGCTGCTTTTTTAACCGTAGCTTAGGGTTTGGGATATGTAGTTGGACTTTATGATAATCTCTATAAGATAAATAAATAGTATAAACTGATTTTCCTAGAGGGGTAAGGAATGCTTCTGGTATCATAATTCTCTTTAAAACCCCTTCATATGGTTCAATCGGAAACATAAACTGGTTATGGATGTTGTTTCGATCGCGGAACAGGAGATGTTCAACCTCTTTTGGGTGATCACCTGCAATACGAATATCGAAACGGAAGAAACCATTCGTATATTCACAATTTATTAATTCAGCATACATAGGGACTCTAATAAAGTTATAAGGCGGGCTTAGTGGAGAAACCCAGTAAGCAGTATCGTCTTTAACTACATGTTTTTTTATTTTTTCTTGATTCATCCATCGAAATAATGTTTCGATATCCTTATAGCGTTTTTGTGAAAATAACTGATAACAAACCTTATTATAAGGATGGTAAAAATGGTCACTGATCTCATAATCCAACGAAGAAGTCGTCCGTAACATTTTTTTCATGGTGGATATATATGCTTTCCTTTTTAAAAACGCATCTAATCTTCCTTTAAACGTTTGAATATTTTCCGTTCTTAGCGTATGATACCGATTTATAAACCGATTAAAGCAATCAAACTCATACAAGCGATTAAGGACCATTCGCTTTAACTCTGAATCCATTTCTTTCTCTTTAAAGTAGTTGATTACTTTTCGATTACAGTGCATTTTATTTAATACATTCGTCTGCTTCGTCAAGGATTCGTCATTTTCATCTAAGCGATTTAAATAGTAGATAACAGCTTCTGTTGTTGAGATTTTTTTACAATTAGTCAATACTTCCATGAAAAATTGCTTATCTTCTCCATACTTCATCTCAGGAAATTGAATTTGGTTCTGCTTTATAATGCTAGATTTCATCAATCTTGCTCTAGGTCCTAAATGATGAAAAATATGTGGGATACTCGCCGGGGGGATACTTCTCCTTTCTTTCCATGATTCATGTTCGCCTACTATGGCATTTTTTTTAGACGTGACTTTAATTGTTTTTCCCACTATATAATCATCATCTGTTTCATTTAGTACACTATAGAGTTTTTCCAAGCCAGTCTTTTCAAACCAATCATCTGCATCTAAAAAAGTTAAGTAAGGGGCCGATGAAAGTTCAATGCCTAAATTTCTCGGATAGCCAGGGGTGCCTGTGTTTTTCGCAAGAAGAGCGAGTTTAATATTAGGATGCTCGTTAACAAATTTTTTTAAGATAGAACGAGTTTGATCTTTAGAGCCATCATCAACAATTATGTATTCAATCTGGGGCATTATGGATTGCTGTAAAACTGATTCAATCGTCTTCTGGATTGTTTTTTCATTGTTAAATACGGGTGTGATAACGGAAATAATCGGTTGTTTTAAATAGTTCGCACTCTGAAATAGTTCATACCTATATTTATGTTTTTGTCGAAGAGATGATATATTTTTTATTGCATTCCCTACCTTCATAATTAACACTAAAAGAAACTCTTTATAGCAATCATTATGAATCAACAAGCTAAAAGGTATACTTCCATAAATAGAAAAAATAGTTCAGACGTTATTGGTTTTTATCCTGTATAATATAGAGAGATAAGAACAAATAAGGGAATCTAGCTTTACATTAAGAAAAATGAAAAGGCTTTCTTAATTAACGGGTTTCAAAGTGTGCCTGCTCTGTAACTGATTTTTCCGGAAGAAAGCAATGTATAAGGAGGTTTATAGGTGACAACTATTAGTGATATCGCTAAACTTGCGGGCGTGGCAAAAAGTACTGTTTCTCGATACTTAAATGAAGGCTCTGTCAGCGAAGCCACGAAAAGAAAAATACAGCATATTATCAAAGAAACCGGCTATACGCCTAATGCATTTGCTCAAAGCTTAAAAGCAAAGAAAACAAATATTATCGGAACGATTGTGCCTCAATTAGATTCGTACCCTTTTTCACGAACTTTAATAGGAATAGATGAAGAGTTGAAGGCAAGGAATTACCAAATGTTAATTTCTCATTCAAATCTGGATTTGGAGCGGGAAATAGAAAATATTCATTCTTTAGTAAGACAGAAGGTTGCTGGGATAATTTTATTGGCAACAGAAATTACGAATCGTCATTTAATGATCATCAAACAACTAGGAATCCCTGTACTTATTGTAGGGCAGCAGCATGAGGAGATTCCAAGTTTAATTCATAATGATTATGATGCAGCATATGATTTAGGGAAATATATACTATCTCAAGGTCATCAAAGAATCGCCTTCCTTGGTCTCCATGAGAAAAATGTTGCAATAGGAATTGATCGAAAAGAAGGGTTTAAGAAAAGTATCGAGGAAACAGCAAATATTGATGTCCAATTTTTTGAGGTGAAGATGGATCAAGCACAAACATTTTCGATTGTTTCTGAAATAATCGATCGATTTCACCCTAGCATCATTGTATGTGCTACAGATAATATTGCCATGGGAACAATGAAAGCAATCTATTCAAAGGGGATTTCTATTCCTTGTGATCTTTCCATTACCGGATTTGGCGGGTATGAAATGACTGAGATGATACATCCAGGTTTAACCACTGCAAAGTTTTTTTATAAAGATGCTGGCAATCTAGCAGCCAGAAAGATGCTAAGTCTCATTAAAGGAGACGATACTCCCATGAAAACAGTTTCTGGATATGAAATTATTTATCGCGAAAGTGTTAGGAAAATGTAAGTTCAAATAAATGATATCAGCTAAAAGCGGTTTTAGCCGATATCATTTATTCATATTTTTAGAAAAAGCAAGAAGGACAATAGGAACTTGACGAAAGAAAAGGAAATAACTATAATTTGATGTGAAACCGGTTATCTCTATTTAGTTTGGGGAAATAAAAAAATAGTGGATATCTGATAGGTTAATATTTAATGGATTGAAGAAGCATTGATATAAACCAACTGGTATAGACATCTAGATATATAGACGCGCATATTTTTAAGAAAAGGAGCTTTTAGAATCATGCTGACGGAAGAAACAAAGGCATTAATATTAAAAAATGTATGTATTTACACAGAAACGGAAATTCATTCAAATGGGTATGTAGTAGTGAAGGAAGGGAAAATCGATGCGATTGGGTTAATGGATTCCTTCCTTGAAAAAGAATGGGAAAATGCACATATACTAGATTTTCCAAAGGGCATGAATTTAATACCAGGGTTTATTGATATTCATATCCATGGAGCAAATAATGCTGACGCAATGGATGCGTCACAGCAAGCCTTAGAAATTATGGCTGAGACATTGCCAAAAGAAGGAACAACAAGCTTTTTAGCCACCACCATGACACAAGAGGTAGAAAGTATTGAAAATGCACTCACATCTATTGCCCAGTATGTCGAGACTGCGGATCAATCAGGAAAAGCAGAAATCATCGGGATTCATTTAGAAGGTCCCTTTATCTCCGAAAAGAGAGTTGGAGCACAGCCAGTCCAATCTGTTAAAAAGCCGAATGTAGAGTTATTTAAAAAATGGCAGACATTATCCAATAATCAAATCAAACTTGTGACGATGGCACCTGAGGAAGATGAAAACTTTGAGCTTGTTCGCTATTTAAAGGCAGAGAATATCGTTCCATCAATAGGACACTCAGATGCAGTTTATGAGCAAGTATTATCAAGCATTCAAGCTGGTGTCAATCATGTTACTCATCTGTTTAATGGAATGAGAGGTCTGCATCATCGTGATCCAGGAGTTGCAGGCGCAGCCTTGCTTCATTCGGAGTTAATGGCTGAAATGATTGTCGATGGTGTTCATATTCATCCAGAAATAGTTAAACTTGCTTTTTTACAAAAGGGGGCTGATCATATCATTCTCATTACAGATAGCATGCGGGCAAAATGGCTTGAGGATGGTATTTCATCCTTAGGTGGACAAAAGGTAATTGTTCGTGATGGCAAAGCGTTATTAGAAAATGGTGCTCTTGCTGGGAGCACATTAAAAATGAAGGATGCTATCAATAATATGATGAACTTTACAGGCTGCTCTTTACAGGATGTTGTAAAGATGGCATCTTATAATCCCGCCAAGCAAATTGGTGTCTTGGATAAAAAGGGAAGTATTGCAAAAGGTAAAGATGCAGATTTAGTCGTATTAGATGAAAATAATCAAGTAGCACTAACAATATGTAAAGGGAAAATTGTATATTCGAATGGAGGATTTTCAGCATGAAATTAATTGAAGTACAAAATTATGATGAAATGAGTAAAGTAGCAGCCCAAAAAATAATAGAGCAAATACAAACGAAGCCAAATAGTGTGCTAGGACTTGCTACTGGAGGAACCCCAGTAGGAACCTATCAGTATTTAATAAAGGATTTTACGGAGAACCATACATCCTATGAAAAAGTTATTACCGTTAATTTAGATGAATATGTTGGTTTAGAAGAGGATAACCCGCAAAGTTATAGCTATTATATGAAAGAACACTTATTTAATCATATAAATATTCCGGAAAATCAAACTCATTTGCCTTTTGCCAAAAATGTAAATGATAAAGATGCTGGTGAAAATTATGAGAAACTGATTGATTCCTTTGGTGGAATGGATCTGCAAGTTTTAGGAATTGGCGAAAATGGACATATTGGTTTTAATGAACCAGGTACTTCATTCTCTTCCACGACCGATGTGGTTCAATTAGCTGACTCGACGAGAGAGGCAAATGCTCGCTATTTTACTAGTATGGATGAGGTACCAACACATGCTATTTCAATGGGGATTTCCACTATTATGAAAAGTCGGAAAATCATATTGCTTGTGTCTGGAGTGAAGAAGGCCCCTGTTCTTAATCAGTTATTTCACTCCGATATAAAAGAGGATCTTCCTGCTTCTATTTTGAAAAAACATCCGGATGTTACAATCATCGCTGATCAGGAGGCTTTATCCATTTTGAAAGAAAATAAAGGAAGTGTGTATAGTTGATCATTAAAGATTCACATATTCCTATCTATTATCAATTAGAAATGGAGATAAAAGAAATCATTAAAGAGCTAAAACCTGGTGATCCAATTAGCTCTGAACGAGAGTTTTCCGAGAAATACGGTATTAGCAGGATGACGGTTCGTCAAGCTATTAATAACTTAGTAGCTGAAGGCGTACTTGTTCGACAAAGAGGGAAAGGGACTTTTGTTGCTGCACAAAAGGTAGAGCAAGAGCTTTCTGGATTAACAAGTTTTTCGGAGGATATGCATTCAAGAGGGTTAACACCAAAAACAAAAATTCTTGATTTTAAAACGATTCCTTGTCCAAGAGGCATCGCCAGTAAGTTGAAGATAGAAGAGGGAGACCAGGTTTATGAGGTTAGCCGATTACGTATTGCGGATGATATCCCAATGGCCCTCGAAACTTCCTACCTTCCGTCGCTCTTGATTAAGGAACTGCAGGAAGAGACTTTACATGGTTCTATATATGAATATGTGGAGCAAACTTTACATCAAAAGATTAGTCACGCTACCCAAACAATTGAATCAACTTTATCCCATAAAAATGAAAGTGCATCTCTTGGGATTAAAGAGGGGGCACCAGTGCTGCTGATGGAGCGTTTTAGTTATTTGGCCAATGGAACTCCTTTTGAATATGTGAAATCTATTTATCGCGGAGACCGGTATAAATTTATTATTGATATGAAGAGATCTTAATAAGAAAGAGTAAAAGAAGTTGAACATCGAAGAAGAGTAGGAGAAGTACTTTTCTATTTTTAAGGCAGTTTTGTAAAGGAAGTTAGAAATCCATTTTCAAAAAACAAATGAAAAACTGTTATAATGATTTTTCGAAATGGTTTGCTTTAAGTGTATCTTGGTTGAAAAATATAATTGGTGATTTTCCAGCAGATAAGGACAGTGTTATTACTAATGCAAGAAATGTTAATGAGTATTCTATTGAAGTTCGAATCGAATCCCTGTTAAATAATCCAGAATGTCGAGAATTGCTGCAAACTCATCTTCCTATTTTATTAGAAGTCGAGGTCAAGAAAGTGCGAAGGATTATTCGATAAAAATAGTGAATCAAGATTTACCTAACGCCCTATCTGAAAATCAATTGAATGAATTAAATGACCAATTAAAGAAAATAAAAGTAACGGAGTAATTTTTGTAATTAGATAGAAGTCATATAACAAAGTATCTTTCGTAATCATTTTTTACTAAGGATGCTTTGTTTTTGTTTTAAAGGCCATCAATCAAATATGAATGGTTATGTGCGACTCTAATTTGTTGATTTTTCAATTTAAAGGTATAATTTGGTCTATATTAAAGATAAGGTGAATTAAAAATGAGTAAATTTCAAAAGTCATATGAGAATATCACGATTATTTTACAAGATTCAACTAAAATCCCTATTTTATTATGGATTAGTCTTGTTTATATTGCAGCTCTATTACTTCAATCGTTTGATCATTTGTCCATAATAAATAATATTATTTTTACTTGTGCTATGATAGGACATTGTCTTTGTTATTGGCATTCAAAAACATGGAGTCGAATTTATCCCTGGCTTTATGTAATAAGCCAAGGATTTTTAATCTTCTTATCCGCATTTTGGATACCAGCAGGATCCCCAGCTATTTTAATTGGTTTACTGCCAATAATTATTGCACAGAGCATAACAGTTTTTGAAAGCAAACTAAAGATTTTTATATTTTTTATTATTTTTTATGGCCTGTTCTGTATAGAGATAGTTTTAAGTTATGGATCAGAAGAATTACCGATATTTATCCCTATTTTATTCATCATATTGACCATTGTAGTTTTTTATACGGTTATTTATAATAGGCAGGTCAATGCGAGACTGCGGATGGAATACTATTTAAAAGAGCTAGAAACTGCTCATAAGGAAGTGGAAAAACTAACACTTGCTAATGAGAGACAGCGAATGGCTAGAGATTTACACGATACATTAGCTCAAGGAATTGCGGGCTTTATTATGCAATTAGAAGCAATCCAAGTTTATATAGACAATGGAAATAAGGAAAAGTCACAGGAAATTGTTCTAAAATCTATGCAGCAAGCACGAGAAACATTAAAGGAAGCAAGAATTGTTATTGATAATTTACGATATAATTCCAATACTAGCCAAGGGGATTTTAATAGTATCGTATTGGGGAAAATTCAAAAGTATAAGGAAGCAGCTTCTGCAGAGATTACTTACACAATAGATCGCTTTCCTCCATTATCAACATTTATACTGGAACACAGTGTCCATATAGTAAGTGAATGTTTGACAAATGTTATAAAGCATTCCCAAGCGACACAAGTGAAAATACATATTAACAAAGTGGAAAAGCAAATGGTTATTAAAGTAGAAGATAACGGTGTTGGTTTTGCGGCAAATATGGTTGGCAAACACACTGGGAAATATGGTTTGTTAGGTATAACGGAAAGAGTTAGATTATTAGGTGGAAAAGTGGATGTCAAAAGTATAAAAGGAAAAGGGACGACTATTTTGGTAGAAGTCCCAATCTAAATGGAAAGTGAGAGGAAACGTCCTGTATAATGTACTAATTGTTGATGATCATTTAGTGGTAAGAGAAGGATTAAAATTAATGATAGAAACAAATGATATGTTTCGTGTGATAGGAGAAGCAGAAAATGGAGAAATAGCACTTCATTTAATAGAAGAACTATCACCTGACGTAATCTTAATGGATTTAAATATGCCTATCCTGAGTGGATTAGACACGATAAAAAAATTAAACGAAAGAAATATTTCCATTCCTGTGATCATTTTAACTACATATAATGAAGATAATTTAATTCTAGAAGGAATCAATTTAGGGGCAAAAGGTTATTTACTGAAAGATACTACTAGAGAAAATCTATTCAGGACTATTGAAGCTGCTGTGAAAGGGGAAACCCTTTTGCAGCCTAATATATTGAATACAATCTTAAATTTTAAGGATACTCAAAAGAATAATCAGAAATCTAGCCAATCTATCCTTACTGATAAAGAAACTTTTATTTTACAAGCCATAGCAAAAGGATTTCGAACAAAAGATGTTGCTTTTGATATGGGAATTGCAGAAAGAACAGTGAAGGCGCATTTAACAAATATTTATAATAAATTAGGAGTAAATACTAGGACAGAAGCTGTAGCAATATCTATTGAGAAAGGTTATATTCATCTATAAATTCCAAACTATGCCCAATCGTACATTCGGCAATTGCCCAAATGTACGATTTTTTTTATTTTCTTTTTCTGTAGTATAAAGGCAGAACATATGGAACTAATAGACGAAAGGGGATTTATATGGCAAAATTTCTTTATAGTATAGGCGAATGGGCCTTTAATCATAGAAAAAAAGTATTAAGTGGTTCACTGATTATCCTAGTTAGCATGGTGATTATAGCTTTAAGTGTCAAACCATCGTTTCAGAATGAAATCACTATTCCAGGTACTAAATCAGAAGCTGCAGGTGAATTATTGAAGGAGGAATTTCAGACTGGTGAATCTCCTGAAAATGGCCAAGTTCAATTAGTCATGAAGGCACCAAAAGGGAAAACTTTAGAAACAGACGAAGTAAATGAACAAATTAAAGAAACGCTCAACGATATTAAAAGAGACAAGAAAGTAACAGAAGTAGCTACACCTTCAGAGCTTGGAAATCTTAATGAATCAAAAGAAATTGGTTACGCTACAGTAACATTTAAGATTCCTGCCGATGAAGTATCAGAGGAATCTAAGGAGAATATCTTAGAAAAAATAGAGCAGACACGTGGAGAAGGGATAGAAACAGAAATTGCAGGTAATGTTGCCTTTTCGGAAATGGAAATTGGTGGAATTACTGAAGTTATTGGGGTTGCAATTGCATTTCTAGTACTAGCCATCACATTTGTCTCATTCTTGGTAGCTGGACTGCCAATTATTACAGCAGCTATTGGTTTAGGCATTGGGTTAATGATGATTATGATTGGGACAAAGTTTTTTGAGATTACCTCCTTTTCTTTATCATTAGCTGCTATGCTTGGACTTGCTGTTGGAATTGATTATGCATTATTTATCATTTCACGCTTTAGACAACAATTGCAAAAAGGCAATTCAGTTAAGAAGGCGATAGCAATTGCAACAGCTACGGCTGGTAGTGCAGTTGTGTTTGCAGGACTGACTGTTATTATTGGTTTATTGGGCTTGGCAGTAGCGAAGATTCCCTTTCTTACTGCAATGGGAATAGCAGCCGCAGTTTGTGTGTTAATCGCAATTATAATTGCAACAGTTTTGGTTCCGGCGTTATTAGCAATATATGGTGATAAACTCCATCCTTCTAAGAAAAATAAATTAATAGGAAAATTTTCGAAAGAGAATAAGGAAAGTTCCTTAACAAGTAAGTGGGGGAAGATGCTTTCTTTACATCCAATGATCATCTCTATATTAAGCATCGCTTTTCTTCTTTTTGTTACTATTCCATTTTTTCATATGGAATTAGGATTGCCTGATAATGAAACAAAATCAGAGAAAACAACGGAAAGACGAGCATACGATTTGTTATCGGAAGCATATGGACCTGGTTATCATGCATCTTTAATTGTTATTGCTAAAGTAAGTGAAAAAACAGAGAATGCTGAACAAGCATTAACAGATGTTACAAACAAAATAAGTGAGCTAGAAAACGTGAAAGCCATTAGTCCGGCAATACCTAGTCCGTCTGGAGAAATCTTTATGATTAATGTAACACCAGAGACAGGGCCGAATGACGTCAAAACGAAGGATTTAGTTCATTCTATTCGAAATCATTCTAGTGAAATGGAAAAGGAATATTCTACAGAACTATTCGTAACAGGAGCAACGGCTGTTAATATTGATATCTCTGATAAGTTAAATGAAGCATTGCCAATCTTCTCTATACTGATAGTTGGATTAGCTTTTATATTACTAGTAGTTGTTTTTCGATCAATTCTAGTACCACTAAAGGCAGTTCTTGGTTTTATATTATCGTTGGGAGCTACTCTTGGTTTTGTGGTATTTGTAGTTCAAGATGGAAACTTTCTACAATTATTTGGATTTAATGCTGCGAATCCAGTGTTATGTTTCTTACCCGTCATTGTAATTGGAATTTTATTTGGATTAGCGATGGATTATGAAGTTTTCTTAGTAAGTAGAATTCGTGAGGAATATTCCCATTCCGGTGATGCAAAAAAAGCAGTATTAGTAGGTTTACAAGATAGCGGAAGAGTTGTTATTGCAGCTGGGTTCATAATGATGGCAGTATTTGCTGGCTTCATGCTTGCCCCTGACCCTATTATTAAGTCAATGGGATTTGCCCTTACCTTTGGAGTTCTCTTTGATGCTTTTATCGTCAGAATGACAATCGTACCAGCTATTATGATTTTAATGGGGAAAACAGCTTGGTATTTACCAAAATGGCTTGATAAGATTCTTCCAAGAATAGATATAGAAGGGGAATCCATTATGCAAGAGACGGAAGAAAAAGATGTTGAAAGTAATTTAGTGACAGATAAGTAAAGAGTAATAAACATTTATAAGAAGAGATGGAGGAATTGCTCCATCTTTTTTGCTTCCTTCTTTATTCAAAAGTAAAATAAAATCATCGTTATGTAATTTGAATTATCTAAATAGTAATAAAGCTTAGCAGGGAGAAAGTAGCTGATGTTTATATTTACTAAATTGAATATGGTTATATTAAATATTGCAAAGGAGTACTTATATGTCTATTGATATAAATTGTGATTTAGGTGAAAGCTATGGTGCTTATCGAATTGGGAATGATGAAACAATTATCTCCTATGTAACTAGTGTAAATATTGCTTGTGGTTTTCATGCAGGTGATCCAACTACCATGAGAAAAACGGTGAATCTTGCACTGGAGAATAAAGTGGCGATTGGTGCCCATCCAGGCTTTAATGATGTTCTTGGCTTCGGGAGGAGAGAAATAAATATATCACCCAATGAAGTATATGATATAGTCATTTATCAAATAGGAGCATTAGAAGCATTTGTGAAAGCAGAGGGCGGAACCCTGCAGCATGTAAAGCCACATGGGGCGTTATATAATATGGCTGTAAAAGATGGACGATTAGCTGATGCAATTGCCAAGGCTATTTACAAGATAAATCCTGCGTATATTCTATTCGGTTTAGCGAACAGTGAATTGATTAGAGCGGGGAAGCGCTATGGCTTAAAAACTGCTAACGAGGTATTTGCAGATCGAACTTATCAATCAGATGGAAGTTTAACACCACGTACACATAAACAAGCTCTTATCGACTGCCCTAAACAGGCAGCTAAACAGATAATTGATATGGTTAAGAATAAAAAGGTTACCTCTGTACAAGGTGAAGAGATACCTATTCAAGCAGATACCATATGTATTCATGGTGATTCTACCCATGGTATATCCATTGTAAAAGAAGTAACATCTACGTTACTTCAATCGACAATAACCATCCGCAATTTTATGGAGAAAATATAAGTATTTGAATTTAGCATTGCTAAAAAACCCCCTCAACTAGGATGTTGGAAACTAACTACAATAAAAGAATTTAGTTACAATTAATGATTTAATGAAATGAATAGAAAATTAATCAATTTTTAAAGAAAAAACTGGAATTTTTATTACGTTAAGATGTATAATATATTTCATTGGTGTTACAATAAATTAGTTTTGTAATTGCTTTGTAACAAAAAAGATAAATACTTTAGGATAATAATAATTAAATGAAGAACTCGCAAGAAATACATACTTACTATTTAATAATGGAATAAAAAATGCTTTCTGGAATTTTAGTAATAGGAGTTTTTTGATTGTTATCTGTCCGTTGATTCACTGGTTTTGTTAGGGGTGGGGGAAATGGGTTCGATTGAAGAGCTCTATGAAAGGTATAGTCAAGAATTAATTCATTTTCTGATCTATTTAGGGGTGAAAAAGGAAGAGGCAGAAGATTTAGTACAAGAAGTTTTTATAAGACTGCTAAAAACAAAGTGTCTCTTTAAAGGGGAAAGTAGTGAACGAACCTGGCTATATACGATTGCGAAAAATATTGCCATCGATCATTTTCGAAAACAAAAAAATTCCTATACCTTTGATTGTGAAATACCTATCCATATAAAGGATGAACAGGCACTTCCTGATGAAGTTGCGATGAAGAAAGAACAGCTTGATTGGATTAATCATTTACTTTGTTGTTGTACAGAAGATCAAAAAAAGGTAATTTATTGTAGATATTTAAAAGAAATGTCTATAGGAGAAACAGCTTTGAATTTAGGCTGGTCTGAAAGTAAAGTGAAAACGACACAGCATCGGGCTTTAAAGCTGCTGAAAAAGAGTTTAGTAAGCATATGAAATTTGCACGGTAACAGAAGGAACTAAATGACTTAGGGAGAAATTTAACTTTTCCTTACATTAAAAAAGTGGAGGATTTCCTCCACTTTTTTTGTTTATTTTATTCCTTTCATCTTGTTTTGAATCATAGGTGATAACAAGAAAAGGATAATACTTAAGATAATAGCTACTCCACCAAGAATACCGAAATATGCAACTTCAGATATTTTTGTGAATAATGGAGCGATTTGTGCATTTAGTGCTTGTGCAGCTGCACTGGATAAGAACCAAAGGCTCATTGTCTGTGCAGAGAAAGCAGCTGGTGCCAGTTTAGTTGTTGCAGACAGGCCGACTGGAGATATACATAGCTCCCCAACTACTACAAGGAAATAGCTTAATACTAACCATAATGGGCTAACTAATGTATTTACTCCGCCTAAATAGGCTGGTAACATCATAATGATAAAGGATAAACCGGCAAACAATAAAGCAATTGAAAACTTCTTAGATACAGAAGGTTGACGATTTCCAAGCTTAACCCAAATCCATGCAAATACTGGTGCAAATATAATAATGAACAATGGATTGATGGATTGGAAAATAGTTGGTGAAAGACTAAATCCGCCAAACTCTAATTGTGTTCGTTTATCAGCATAGGCGGCAAGAATGGTTGATCCTTGTTCTTGAATCGCCCAGAACATAACGGCAGCTAAAAAGAGTGGGATATAGGCAATCAGTCTTGATCGTTCATCACGAGTAGTTTTTGGACTGCGATACATAACAATGAAATAAATAGCTGGAATTAAGAAGCCGAGAATTCCGACAATTGTGACAAATGATTCGAAAGTTAAGATTTTCAATGGAATTAAAATAGCTAGAATGATGGCAAGGACCACTATGCTAATACCGATAGAAGAATATACTTTTTTCTTTTCGTTTTTAGATAATGGATTTGGCACAATTGTACCAGCAAGTCCTAAATTTTTCTTCTTTGTCATCATGAATACTATTAATCCACATAACATACCAATTGCTGCTAGTCCGAAACCAAGATGGAAACTATAATTCATTCCGATTTCTCCAACAATAATTGGTGATAGGAATCCACCCAGATTAATTCCCATGTAGAAGATACTAAAACCAGCGTCACGGCGCGCATCCTCAGGACTGTACATTTCTCCAACAATACTTGATACATTTGGTTTTAATAATCCTGTTCCGATTACAATTAAAATCATGGAAATAAAGAACATGGTAATACTACCCGGCACAGCTAATACAATATGACCAAGCATAATGAAAATACCGCCATAGAAAACGGCCTTACTTGTCCCAAATATCCTATCTGCAAACCATCCACCGATTATCCCAGACATATAAACAAGTGAACCGTAGATAGATACAATGGCAATCGCCGTACCCTCGGAAATACCTAATCCGCCTTTAGATACTTCATAGTACATATAATAAACTAGGATGGCTCTCATCCCATAGTAGGAAAATCTTTCCCAAAATTCTGTAAAGAAAAGTGTGAACAACCCTTTAGGGTGACCAAAAAATCCCTTTTGGGGAACACTGTCCACAATTTTCTGTTTATTTAAATCTGACATTAAAGAAACCTCCTCTATTATTTTAATATAATACTGAAAAGATACTAGATTTGTCAAAAAAATTTTTGTTAGAACATAAAATTGGAATAAATTGTGGCTTTTTAGAGTCTGAATTCATAATAATCATTTTATTATGAAAAATATTAATGTTTTTAATATAATTATTTTTAAACTTTAAGTAAGGAGTTTTAATTAGATACGAAGTATATGCATAAAAAATAAGCAGAAGGAAGCATACTAAAAAAAACGAGTTGGTGAGGACGGGTGCAACAATTCAATGAGCAATCATATAGATATAAAAAGATGAATATGTCTATTATTAGAACAAATTATTTAAGAGTAAACAATCCTTTGATGCCACTATGGTGGGCTCTTGCCATGCCAGGTACTGGTCATATTATGGTTGGGAAGTTTCTGATAGGAATGCTTTTATTTATATGGGAATTTTTGATTAATACACAGGCGCATTTAAATTTAGCTATTTTGTACTCCTGTATTGGTAAATTTCAATTAGCTGCTGAATCGCTGGATATAAGATGGTTTTTTTTCTATGTAGGAATTTATATTTTTAATGTATGGGATGCATACAGAATAACTACGGATATTAATCAAATTTCGCTGTTAGCTAAAGAGGAAAGATATCCACTAATGCCATTTGTTATCCATCCATTGGAAATCAATTATTTGCAGCGAGTAAATAAATGGGTTCCAGTATTTTGGTCCATCATTACTCCAGGTCTTGGTCATTTAATTCTTAGAAACTTTTTAACTGGTTTATTTTTATTAGTTAGTCATTTAATCATACTCTACCACTCAAGAGCATTAGAAGGAATTTATTTCACTTGCAGAGGATTATACGGTTTAGTTTCCTCCACCTTAAACGTAGAATGGCTTCTGTTTCTGCCGTCCATTTATCTATTTGCTGCATGTGATACATATTACCATGCCATTGAAATGAATCAACTGTTTAAACTAGAGCAGAGCCATTATCTTGAACAAAAATATTCTTTTTATCTTAAAAGAAACTTTAAAATAAAGGACAATAATCCATGAATATTATCTCCGTCTTTGATCATTCCTTAAAAGTCGAATTGGTACTACATGAATTAGAAAAGCATCATATTCGCAAGGAAGATATATTTGTATCATCTCTTAATAAAAAAGGGGTAGAGAAAAAATATATGGATCCTTTCAATGCAGATGGTTTTAATATGTTCTTTGTTGCTAGTGTGAGTATGATTATGATGCTTTTGGGTACCATCTATGGATTTGTTCTTTATTTAGGTCCAATTCTCTGGGGATTAATTGGTTTAATAGTGGGAATTTGTATTACCATTCCGGTAGATTACTTGTATAAGCGGTGGAGAAATAAAGAAAAGATAAAACCAAGTAAAGCGGAGTTAATTATCGTTATTCATTGTGAGGAGTCTAAAGCAGCTTTAATAGAAAGTCTATTGTACCAATATCATACAATTGGGTTAGTTAAAATATAAAAAAAGGAATCTAAATTTATAGACTCCTTGTTACTATTTATCCACGTATTGCTTTAATTGCTTCCTCACGGTTAGGATTGTTATAAATAAATGATCCAGCAACAAGAACATTCGCGCCTGCCTCTTTGACTAATACAGCAGTTTCAGTATTAATACCACCATCTACTTCAATATCAAGTGTTGGATTTAAAAGATCTGCTAACTGACGTACTTCTTTAATTTTAGGAAGGACATTAGGAATAAAAGCCTGTCCGCCAAAACCAGGATTAACTGTCATTAATAGAACCATGTCAATATCTTCGATAATATGCTTAATCATTTCTACTGGCGTACTTGGATTTAATACTACTCCAGCCTTTACGCCCTGTTCTTTTATTAATTGAATAGTACGATGCAAGTGGCGAGAGGCCTCTACATGTACGGTGATGATATCAGCACCAGCCTTCGCGAATGCTGGAATATAAGCATCTGGATTTTCAATCATTAAATGAACATCTAACGGCAAAGTTGTCACAGGACGAATTGCTTCCACAATAAGTGGGCCAATAGTTATATTTGGTACAAAATGACCATCCATTACATCCACATGAATGTAATCAGCGCCACCTCGTTCTACATCTTTCACTTCATCCCCTAGCTTAGCAAAATCAGCGGAGAGAATGGAGGGTGCAACCTTAATCATTTGTATGCCTCCCTTTCTTAATCTATGTATTACATCAAAATTATAGCAGATTGTGAGATATCGAACAAGCGGATTGGATGCGCTTGCTTGTTTTTATGAAAGGTGAGAATGAAAAATTGTAGCCACTTCGTTTGTATAAGAGGATAAATAGAAGTGGCTATCCATAAGTGAATCTCATCATGGAGAATAATTATAGTTTAGTTATGATTTCTTTTTGAATATCAGCTGGTGCTGCAGCGTAATTTGTTGAAATACATGTAATAAGCATTTCTTTATTCTTGTAGAAAGGTTCTTTGTTTTTATTATAATAAAAACGAACACTTTCTTCTTCTTTAAAAAATTCTTTCCCGATTTTTAATAGAGTAGTAACGGGTAGTTTCTCAAAGGAAACAGTGCTTATTTCTTCTTTTTTAGCAACTACAGGCTGTTCTTGGTCTGTATTCTTAAATTCGCTCACCAATTTTTTAAGAACTTTTTCTTGTGAGATTACTTGTTTCAAAAGTTTTTTACGAACTCTTTTTTTCTTCGATTGAAGTCCAAAAGTTTCTAATATATAGTGATGTAATTCTGTATTTTGTGTTACTTCTTCTTGCATCTTACTCATTGTATCCATTGCAAAACTCCTCTAATCTTTTCTTTCACCACTAAATCCATAGAAAATAGGGATTTGGCACTGAATCATTATATACTAAACTGTTAAAAGTACAAAATTTACTTCGGTTAACGAAATAAAAATCTATAAAAATTAGGTTGCAAATTTAGAAAAGAAGGCATCAAAAGCCTTCTTTCCTTTATCCACGTTCTTCAAATAGGCGGACAATTTCTACGATTACATTTGTCGCTTTTACCATGTTATCGACAGAAATGAACTCATATTTACCATGGAAGTTCTCTCCACCTGTAAAAATATTAGGAGTTGGCAGTCCCATATAAGATAACTGTGAACCATCTGTACCACCGCGAATTGGTTGAACAATTGGTGTAATACCGAGATTTACCATTGCTTGATAGGCTACATCCACAATTTCTTTTACGGGTTCAATTTTTTCCCGCATATTGTAGTATTGGTCGTTTAGTTCCAGTTTTACTGTTTCGGCACCATACTTTTCATTTAACTCCGCTACAATTGTCTGCAGGATTCTTTTTCTCTCTTCAAAAGAAGTACGATCAAAATCGCGGATAATATAAGCAAGCTTTGTTTCTTCCACGTCTCCCTCAAAGGATAGTAAATGATAAAAACCTTCATAGCCCTCCGTATATTCAGGTGCCTCATTTGCTGGTAAGCGGTTTTGTAATTCCATCGCTATTTTCATACTATTAACCATTTTTCCTTTTGCTGTACCAGGATGAACATTCGTTCCCTTCACTGTGATTTTTGCGCCAGCAGCATTGAAGCTTTCATATTGCAATTCGCCTAATGGCCCGCCATCAACAGTGTAAGCAAAATCAGCATTAAAGGCTTTTACATTAAATTTATGTGGACCTCTGCCGATTTCCTCATCTGGTGTAAAGGCCACTCTAATTTTACCATGTTTAATTGCTGGGTTTTCTTTTAAGTAAATAAGAGCTGTTACAATTTCAGCAATACCTGCTTTGTTATCTGCTCCTAGTAAGGTTGTGCCATCCGTTGTTAACAAAGTGTGTCCTACGTAATTTTTTAATTCTGGAAAATCTTTCGGAGATAAAACGATATGTAAATCTTCGTTTAAGATAATATCCTCCCCATCATAATTTTCCACTTTTTGTGGACGAACATTTTTACCTGTAAAATCAGTAGCGGTATCTAAGTGTGCAAGGAAGCCGATTGTCGGCACTTTTTTCTCAGTATTTGCTGGCAAAGTTGCCATCACATATCCGTTTTCATCAATCGTTACTTCTTCCATACCAATTTCTTTCAGCTCTTCCACCAATAAATTGGCTAATGTTAATTGTCCTGGTGTAGACGGACATTCTAAATTATTCTCATTTGATTGGGTATCGACAACTGCATACGATACAAAACGATTTATTATATTTTCTTTCATGCGATTCAACTCCTTTATCAGATAGTTTGATTTTATCATAGGAGGAATGAATAAGACGAATATTGTGAATTTATGCTAAAAAGTCTCCCATTTCAGTTGTCGTTGGTAAATAGGTATGTTCACAATTATGTTGAATTTAGTGGAGGATTGATGCTTTATTTACAGAGCTTTTTAGATAGAATATAGTTAATAGGTTTGAAAAAGGAGATTGAGAATGAAAAGAAAAAATAGACCGGTTATTATATTTAGTGTAATTGTGTTAATTATTATTATTGGTATCGCAGCTATATGGACACTAAAGAGTAAGGATAATGACGCGATTGAAGACATACAGAAAATAAATGCATCAGCTACTTTTAATCAACAAGAGGAAGAATATATCGTTTATTTCTGGCAAGCCACTTGTACATACTGTAAACAAATTGAAAAAGATGTTCTTTCTTTTAGCAATAACGGTGACACACCTATTTATGTTGTAGATATGCAGGATGAAAAAAATGAATCGAGCTGGTATGACTGGGAAGAGCATCATAAAAAGTATGACCAAGTAATTGGGAAAATCGAAGACGGGAAAGAAGTATGGAATGAGGGCATAAACATAGAGAATTTCCAAAATGATAAAAATACTGCTTGGGGAATTGTCGCGAACGAAGAAAACCAAATCATTGCAACACATAATACTGCTTTCGGAAACGAAGTACCAGAAAACGCGGAAGAAATTGAGATTACAGGAACACCAACGATGATAAAAATCAAAGATGGGAAATTTGCAGCATATGCAGTCGGTGTAGAAGAAACTGTAGAACTGCTAGGAAAATAACAGTAAAGAAGCTTTAAGATAGGGTGAACCTGTCTTAAGCTTCTTTTTTGATGAAGAGCGATAAATTGCAGCATTCGGAGGGAAGTGGTGTTCATAAAAGGGATGAAAGCCAAAAAGTAGAGCGGGAAAAAGAAAAGTGGCATTCATTAAAAGGATGAAAGCCCAAAAAACAAAAACATTCAGAAAAGTAGTGTTCATAAAGGGAATGAAAGCCAAAAAGTAGGGCGGGAAAAAGAAAAGTGGCGTTCATTAAGAGGATGAAAGCCCAAAAAACAAAAACATTCGGAAAAGTAGTGATCATAAAGGGAATGAAAGTCAGAAAGAAGAAGGTAAAAGAGAAAAGTGGCGATCATCAAAAGAATGAAAGCAAAAAACAGAAGCATCCGGGGAAGGTGGTGTTCATCAAGCAAAAGAAAGCAAAAACAACCTCATTACTCACTAAAAAACAAAAATAAACGTAAGCGTAACAGAGATATACATCATATTCTTTCTCTTTTGATAGGAATAGTCTTTAAAAAAATAAATAAAAACAAATAAACTATTTCAAAAATAAACAAACATATTATATAATGTATTTGGGGTATAAAAAAACAATTTGTGAAGGGAGAAATATAATGGTACAGAATTTATGGAATAATGAAAAGGCTTCTCAGTTAAATAAGGGATTAGAAGAACTTGTATATCGTTCTAACTTAATTGGGACAGATCGAGCAGTATGTAATTGGGGTGGCGGTAATACTTCTATGAAAACAACCGAAAAGGATTTCCGTGGAAGAGACATAGAAGTAATGTGGGTAAAAGGAAGTGGTTCAGATTTAGCAACAATGAAAGCGCATAATTTTACTGGTCTAAAGCTAGAGGATATAAAACCGTTAATGGAAAGAGAAGAAATGTCAGATGAGGAAATGGTTGCTTATCTATCTCATTGTATGATTGATAGTTCTCATCCAAGGGCATCTATTGAAACTTTATTACACGCATTTTTACCGTATAAACATGTAGATCATACACATCCCGATGCCATTATTAGTATTTGCTGTGCTGATAATGGAAAACAAATTGCCGAAGAAATATATGGGAATCGTTTCGTTTGGGTTCCGTATATTCGTCCTGGATTCACCTTATCTAAAATGATTGCAGAAGGGGTGAAGAATAATCCAAATGCAGAATTAGTATTAATGGAGAAACATGGTCTTGTTGTTTGGGGAGAAACTGCCGAAGAAAGCTATAACAAAACAATTGCGATTATTAACGAAGCGGAAAACTATATTCATAATAAAATAGAAGAGGAGCAAGTATTTGGCGGAGAACAATATCCTGCTTTAAATGAAGAAGAGGCAGAAGAAATTTTAAGCCAAGTAATGCCAGTAATCCGCGGTGCGGTTAGTGGAGAAAAACAAATGCTGTTAACCTACGATAGAGGGGCTGATGTGCTTCAATTTGTAAATAGTAAGGATGCCAAAACCTTATCACAAATTGGTGCAGCATGCCCAGATCATCTTGTACATACGAAAAGACAGCCTTTATATATTGAATGGAATCCAACAACGAAAGATATTGCTAGTTTAAAAGAAAAAATTAAATCAGGTGTAGCAGAATTTAAAAAAGAATATACATCGTATTTTGATAGAAACAAAGAGACTGGAGATCAAATTTCTGAAACTGCTCCGCGTGTTATTCTAATACCTGGCATTGGGATGGTTAATACTGGGAAGACACTAGCTATGGCAGAAGTAAGCGGTGCTTTATACCGCCGTGCAATTTCTGTTATGAAGGGAGCTACAGCCTTAGGTAATTTCGTCTCGTTGAATGAAAATGAATCATTTAAAATAGAGTATTGGCCACTAGAATTGTATAAATTATCCCTTGCCCCGAAAGAAGCTGAATTCTCTCGTAAAGTCGCATTTGTTACAGGTGGAGCTGGCGGGATAGGCAGTGAAACATGTCGACTATTTGCAGAGCAAGGGGCACATGTTGTTATTGCAGATCTTAATATAGAAGGTGCCGAAAAGGTTGCAGCAGAAATAAATGAGAAGTATGGTTCCGTGAGAGCATTAGCCGTTAAGATGGATGTCACGAAAGAAGATGCGGTGAAAGAAGCATACAAGAAAACAGCTCTTACCTTTGGAGGGGTGGATATCATCGTCAATAATGCTGGTCTTGCTACCTCTAGCCCATTTGACGAAACGTCTCTACAAGAATGGAATTTAAACTTAAATGTTCTTGGTACAGGGTATTTTCTAGTTGCAAGAGAAGCGTTCAAACAAATGAAGGAACAAGGACTAGGTGGAAGTATGGTCTTCATTGGTTCTAAAAACTCTGTCTACGCAGGGAAGAATGTTACGGCCTATAGTTCGGTAAAAGCAATGGAAGCGCATCTTGCACGATGTATTGCAGCAGAGGGAGGAGAATTCGGTATACGTGTTAATACTGTCTTACCTGATGCCGTATTACAAGGATCCGCTATTTGGGGCTCTAAGTGGCGTGAAGAGCGAGCAGCTAACTATGGAATTGAACCAGATCAACTAGAAGAACATTATAAAAAACGGACCACTTTATTGGTAAATATTTTTCCAAAGGATATAGCGGAAGCGATTTGTTATTTCTCTTCCTCCAAAGCGGAGAAAACTACTGGATGCATGCTGACAGTAGATGGAGGAGTTCCAGCAGCCTTTACTAGATAATATTGGTTGGATTATTATCCTAATTTGTTCTTTTGAGAGGCTCAAAGAGATAAAGATAAGCATAAAAGAAGTGTGATTTCCATGAAAATCACACTTCTTTTTAATGTTAAATAAGGTAATATATGTTAAAATATTCATGGATGTTTATTAAACTAATGGATAAAAATTGCTTAAAAGTTGTTTTGTATTAAGACGAGGGAAATGAGGACATCTCTTTTGAAATAGTAACTAACGAATGACTAAAATATTTTTCTAGCTAATACCAACAATTAATGGAAGGTCAATTTGATTAAGTGGACATACCATTTGTGATGTTTCTCCTATTAGTCCTCTAAAGCCAGGGAATATTATATTTACAAAGGGGAGTAGGCGTTTATGAAAAGAATATTTTATAGTATCCTAATTCTTTTTCTATTAAGTGCATGTTCAAAAGGAGGGGGAATGAAAACGGAAGAGGAAATAGTCGATACAAATAATGTGAAGATTCCTAGTACCATTTTTTATTCTGACAAACAAAATAGTGTCATTGATGAAGAAGAAATGAAATCAAGCATAAAAACATACTTAGACACCCATGAAGAATTATATCTTGCTAGTTCCCCTTTTCAAGAGATAATAGATGAAGAAAAAGAATTAACGAAAAGTGATTTAGAGAAGTTAAAGCAAATTAACAGGCTTACAAGAGAAAATGATGAAAACTTTTTAAACTATATCTCACAAAATACATTACCCCAAGGTTATCAAGAAGAATCCGAAAGAATAAGTAGATATATTATAAGTTTAAATGAGATGCTAAATGAATTAGATACAGTGCTCGACCAACTTACAGACGACCTGAATGAAGATGTCATTCCTACAGTAAACATGGCCTCTTTAAATAAAAGAAGTAATGTAGTAAACGGAAGAGAACAGAAAAAAATAGAAGAGTTTTTGGAAAATAAAAATATCAAGACTAAAGCATTTAGACAGGAGCAATAAGAAAACAGCAGATTAGAAATGGAAAGAGGGCTATCCTTTAAAATAGAATGGCAATACAGATAAAGCAGCTTAGCTTCTTTTATAGGGAGAGCTGCTTTATGTATGCACGGTTTACAGTTGAACTTTCTGTGTGCTAGCGTTAATTCCTCCCCACCTTATTTATCAAAAAATATGTACTTTTCCTCGGAATAGTTGCTAAACCATTCTGTACCTCTCATAATAATCAAAGATAGTTAAATTAGGAGGCTGACCTTCTTGGATCATGTTGTAATGGAACAATTAAGGAAGTTAACAGAGGAAGAAATAAGCATTGTTCAGCAAAAACAAGGGGTAATGAAAGACATCTATACCAGTCAAAGTAATTTTATAATAGAAAGTGAAAAGTTTTTGCGTAATGATAAAATGATAGCGGTTAGAAAGCATACACGTTTTATTGATTTTCCTAAACATAAGCATAATTATATTGAGATTAATTATGTCGTAAATGGTCAGTTGAAGCAGAAAGTCGGGAATGATGAAATCGTGCTGAAAAGAGGAGAACTCCTATTTTTAAATCAGCACATAGAACATGAAATAGAGGCATGTGATAAGGAAGATATCGTCGTTAATTTCATCATTCAGCCGCCATTTTTTCAATTTATATTTCAATATTTACATGAAGAAAATAAGCTGACAGATTTTTTAATTAGTAGTTTATTTAAACATAAAGAGAGTGGTCAGTATTTATATTACAAGGTTTCAGAGGTCATAGAAATCCAGGATATAATTGGGAAACTATTAAAAGAAGAAAGTAATAATTCCATTTTATCTGAATCGACGATGAAGCTTTATATGGGATTATTAATGATTGAACTGATAAAAAATACTGATAAGATTCAACAAAATGAAGGAGTAACACAAGATCAGTATGTAGTCATAGAGGCTTTGACTTACATTGAAGAGCACTATCAGCTAGGGACACTGAATGAACTTGCTGGACACCTTCACCAATCAACGTCTTCATTAAGTAAAAATATTAAGAAAGCAACAGGCTATACTTTTAAGGAATTGCTGCAGGAAAAGCGACTGAGCGAAGCAAAGAATCTATTAGAGACAACTGATCTTCCGATTAAGAGAATTGTAGAAGAAGTAGGGTATGATAATATAAGTTATTTCTATCGGATATTTAAAGAAAAATATGGCATGACGCCAAAAGCGTTTCGATTGAAACTAGCAAAATAGTAATTTGCTAGTTCTTTCTTTGTAATCTCATTCCTTTTATAAAACAATGAACGAGATATGGAAAATAAGGACAATAAAAAAGAAAAGTGCGTTATTTTATTTAAAAATGAAACCCGTTACAATATCCTTAAGAAAACGTTTTCTAATTCCTTTTCAAGGAGAGGTGTAAATGATTAGATATACACTGGCAGTAGATATTGGAGCCTCAAGTGGTAGGCTTATTCTCGGGTCTGTTCAATTAGAAAAATTAGAACTGAAAGAAATTCACCGTTTCGACAATAAGATGATCAAAAAAGGACAGCATTATTGTTGGGATATAGATATGATATTTTCGGAAATAAAAAAAGGAATTAAAAAATGTAATGACATAGGAATTACTCCTGAAAGTATTGGTATCGATACATGGGCAGTAGATTTTGTATTACTAGATGAAAAGGGGGAACTTTTAACAGATGCTGTTGCTTATAGGGACGATCGAACGGATGGCATGATGGAAGAAGTATTCCAGAAAATAATGAAAGAAAGATTGTATTTAGAAACGGGAATTCAATTCCAAAAATTTAATACTATTTATCAGTTATATTCGTTAAAAAAGACACAGCCAGAAGTATTCGCACAAGCGAAAACCTTTTTAATGATACCTGATTATTTACACTATTTATTATCAGGTATTGCAGTGAATGAATACACCAATGCTACTTCGACACAGTTATTAAATGCTTTCACCAAAAAATGGGATAAAACGATACTTGATATATTAGAGATCAATAAAGAAATATTCCAAGAAATTAAAAAGCCAAATACGATTCTTGGGAATTTAAGACCAGAATTAGTGGAAGAGTTTGGCTTTGATATGAAAGTGATTTTGCCAGCGACTCATGATACAGGTTCAGCAGTAATTTCAGTTCCAGCTTTTAACGATACAATCTATATCAGTTCGGGGACATGGTCATTGATTGGGGTGGAAAATAGATTTCCAATTTGTGTGACAAAGGCTTTAGATTATAACTTTACTAATGAAGGAGGAATTGATTATCGCTATCGTTTCTTAAAGAATATTATGGGACTATGGATGATACAGGAAGTCAGACGCAATTATAATAACCAATACTCTTTTGCCAAGTTTGTTGAATTAGCAAAAGAGGCACAAGGTTTTTCAAGTATTGTAAATGTAAATGATAATCGTTTTCTAAAGCCTGACAATATGGTAGAAGAAATTCAGAACTATTGTCTAGAAACAGGACAGCAAGTTCCGACAACACCTGGAGAAATAGCGAAATGTGTTTATGATAGTTTAGTAGATAGCTATGTTACAGCGATAAATGAGATAGAAGAAATTTTTGAAAAAACTTTTCCGAGTATTAATATTATTGGCGGCGGCTGTCAGAATGAAATGCTAAACCAGCTACTTGCAGAAGCGTCTCAGAAGGATGTATATGCTGGACCGATAGAAGCGACAGCAATTGGGAATATTGTTTCTCAATTCATCGCATTAGGAGAAATAGATAGTTTATCAGAGGCTAGACAAATGATAAAGCAATCATTTGAGATAAAAGCATATAAAGCTGCGGAAGATGTAATCAAATAAAAGGAGGATACAATCATGTCGGTTAAAGAAAATTTTGATCTAGCAAAAAAACAATATGAGCAATGGGGAGTAAATGTAGAAGAAGCATTAGAAAAGCTAAAGAATATTCCGATTTCCATCCACTGCTGGCAAGGGGATGACATTGCTGGATTTGAAGTAAATCAAAGAGAATTATCTGGTGGTATTGATGTAACTGGGAATTATCCTGGGAAAGCAACGAATCCGGAGGAATTAAGAAGCGATTTAGAGAAGGCGCTCTCGCTTATTCCTGGTAGACATCGCGCGAATCTCCATGCTATTTATGCAGAAACCAATGGGCTAGCCGTAGAAAGAGATGAGTTAGAGCCAAAGCATTTTGAAAATTGGGTGCAATGGGCAAAAGAAAATGGTTTAGGGCTGGATTTTAATCCGACTTTATTTTCCCATGAAAAAGCAGCTGATGGATTAACGTTAGCTCATCCAGATCAAGAAATTCGTGATTTTTGGATTCAGCATTGTATTGCTAGTCGGAAAATTGCTGAATATTTCGGGAAAGAGCTCGGAACACCGGCATTAACGAATATATGGATACCGGATGGCTACAAAGACATTCCAAGCGACCGTTTAACCCCAAGAAAAAGATTAAAGGATTCCTTAGATAAAATTTATGCTGTAGAAACAGATGAACGCTATAACTTAGATGCAGTAGAAAGCAAGGTTTTTGGAATTGGTTCGGAATCTTATGTAGTAGGTTCCCATGAATTTTACTTAGGCTATGCCTTGAAAAATAATAAATTATGCCTCATGGATACAGGCCATTATCATCCAACCGAGACTGTTTCGAATAAAATTTCTTCCATGCTTTTATTTAGCGATAAATTGGCATTACATGTATCGCGGCCAGTAAGATGGGACAGTGACCATGTTGTTATTTTAGATGATGAACTGAAAGAAATTGCTGTTGAAATAGTACGTAATGATGCATTGGATAAAGTAATTATAGGTCTTGATTTCTTTGATGCAAGCATTAACCGAGTAGCAGCATGGACAATTGGTACAAGAAATATGATTAAAGCTCTTTTAAATGCATTATTGCTTCCAAATGATAAATTAAAACAATTACAAGAGGAAGGAAATTTCACAGAGAGATTGGCATTAATGGAAGAATTTAAAACATATCCATTTGGGGCAATATGGGATTACTATTGTGAACAAATGGATGTACCAGTGCGTGAATCTTGGCTGAGTGAAGTGAAAGTGTATGAGGAAGAAGTTCTTTCCAAAAGATAAAATATAAAGGAATCGCTCTCACCATGAGAGTGGTTTTTTTATGGTTTAAAGATGGAATTGCATGTTGGATACTTGTTTTTTTCTTTTCACTGTAAATGTTTCCATGTATAATGATACATACAGTTTTTTCCTTTGGAGGTGTGGTTTTTGAAGCGGTTACTGTATGTATATATGTTTGTTTTTATATTATTTGGTATTTATTTTTATTATTCTCATTTGTATAATGCTTTAGATGATAATAACGGTATGAAAAGAGAGCGCTTACAAGGTGCAGTTAATGACGAGTATGTGATGGTAACCTTTCTGGCAGGGATGGATTACTGGAAGTCGGCATTAAAGGGATTTGAGGACGCAGCTAATGAATGGAATGTGTCTGTTGCTTATAGAGGGGGAACACAATATGACCTGCATGAGCAAATTACTATATTAGAGCAAGTGATTGCCAAGAAGCCTGCAGGGATTGCTCTTTCTGCCATAAATCCAAATAATCTAAATACTACCATTGATAAAGCTGTGGAGATGGGGATTCCAGTTGTTTTGTTCGATTCTGATGCACCCTTAAGCAAAGCATCAGCCTTTTTAGGCACTAACAATTATGAAGCGGGTGTAAAGGCAGCAGGTAAGCTGGCATCTCTTATAAATAAAAAGGGAAAAGTAGCCGTTATTACGCTGCCAGATCAGTTAAACCATCAAGAAAGAACAAAAGGGTTTGTGGAAACCATTAAATCAAACTATCCGAATATAGAAGTGGTGCAAGTCCGAAACGGAGAAGGCGATCAACTGAAATCGGAAAAAATAGCAAAAGAGATAATAAAAAAATATCCAGATATTAAAGGGATATTTGTAACAGAAGCGAATGGGGGAGTCGGAGTAGCAGATGCAGCAAAAGATAACAAGGAGATAGATGTAAAGATTATCAGCTTTGATGTAGACAGAAAGACATTAGATAACATAGAAAATGGAACTATATCTGCAACCATTGCTCAGGGGACATGGAATATGGGCTATTGGTCCATGCAGTTTCTCTTTAAACTGCATCAGAAGGACATCATTAGCGACCCTCATGGCCTGCCTCCTTATGTGGATACAGGAATTACCATTGTTACAAAGGATAATGTGAAAGAATATTATGCCGAATATACAAAGTAAGGAAGAAAGGTTTAGATAAATGTTCGCGAAATTAGGGAAAGTTAATGATTTTTCACTAAGAGATAAATTGATTGCTTTGTTTTTACTAATTAGTATTATCCCAGCCATTGGTCTAGGCTTATTAGTCGGTGTAACAGTGGAAAAAATTTTAGGAGAACAGGCAACAAAAAATACCTTGCAATTAATCAATCAAGTAAATACGACATTAGAGTCGTCCATAACGAATGTACAAAATGTAAGTTATCTCATTTCGATGGATGCACAAATTAAGACGTTTTTTTCCTCAGATCGAAAGGAAGGAAACGAGACGGATCAAAGTTATTCCATTCGCCAAAAAATGCAAGGGTTTACATCCTTATATCCAGAAATTGCAGGAATCCTATTAATCAATAAGGAAGGAAAATATATTAGTAATGAACTTTATGCAGAGGATAGAGTGGATTTGACAAAGGAGGAATGGTATAAAGAGGCAGTCCGGAATAAGGGGATCTTTAAAATTATTGGGAAGCCTGAAAAGCGTCATATTATCAGTCAAATTAATTACAAGGATGAAGATGTGGTGACTGTAGTGAGGGCAATTGTCGATAGAGATACACAAGAAATAACCGGTGTCTTATTAATCGATTTAAAGTTAAGAGTCATTGGAGAAGCGATGAATAATGTCCATATTGGATTATCGGGATTTTTAACTGTAATAGATGAAAATGGCAAAGAGATTTATTCTACTTCTAATAGTGAAGCACTCGAGATTCCAGAAACGATTTTATTAGAAGACGATTGGGGGGCTTATAAAAAGGTAGTAGATGGAGAGAAGATGGAGTTTATTTATCAAAGAACCCCTTTTTCCAATTGGACAACAGTTGGGATATTTCATTCGGATGAATCAGTAGCAGAAGTAAAAGAAATTCAATTGTATTTGTTCTTTTTTGTATTTTTTCTGTGTTTTGCCGGTATAACGGTGTCTTATTATTTTTCTCATTCAATTTCCAATCCGATCATTGAATTAATGACGATGATGAGAAAAATTGAAGATGGCCAGATGGAAATCCGTTATAAGGGGAAACGAAAAGATGAGATTGGCAGACTTGGAAAAACATTTAATCATATGATTACAAAGATTAATAGTTTAATAACATTAACAGAAATGCAAGAAAAACAAAAGAGAGAAGCAGAATTAAGAAGCCTGCAAGCACATATAAAGCCACATTTTCTATACAATACATTAGATACTATTAATTGGATGGCAAGAAAGCATGGGGCAAAAGATGTTGCAGAGGTAGTTGCATCATTATCTTCCTTTTTCAGAATTGGTTTAAGTAAGGGCAATGATATGATTCCCTTAAAAGACGAAATGAAGCATATTCAAAGTTATCTTATGATTCAAAAGGCAAGATATCAGGAGAAATTAAGTTATGAAATTATATATGATTCTAATTTGACAGAAGTAACAATCCTTAAGTTGGTCCTTCAGCCTATAGTGGAGAATGCCATTTATCACGGAATAAAAGAAAGAAGAGGACCTGGAAACATAAACATCTCTGCTATTCAAGAAAATGCGTGCTTACTTTTAAAAGTAACGGATGATGGAAAAGGCATGGAAGAGGAGGAGTTACATGCACTAAGAGAAAAACTAAATACGCTTGTGATCTTAAAAAAGGAAAGGAAGGAACAGATAAATTTTGGCTATGGCATGATGAATGTACAAGCAAGAATTAAACTTACATATGGAGACGCGTATGGTCTAGCAATTGATAGTGAGCATGATAAAGGAACAACAGTAGCGATAAAACTTCCCATGAATCTAGAGGAAAAGAAGGAGTGAGAATGGATGGATAAACAAATATGGAATGTGTTAATTGCTGATGATGAACCTATTATTCGGGAAGGGATACGGAATGCCATTGATTGGTCTGCACTTCAGATGAATGTTATAGCGGAAGCGGAGGATGGGGAAGAGGCGATAGAGCTTTCGCTGATGCATTCTGTCGACATCCTCCTTATAGATATAAATATGCCAATTGTAAATGGACTAATGGTGATTAAACAGGTAAAAGCAAAGCTGCCAGACTGCCAAATTATTATTATAACGGGTTATGATGAATTTAAGTATGCCCAAGAAGCCGTTCGATTAAATGTATTCGATTATTTATTAAAACCTATCGATCCAGATCATCTAATGGGATTGTTAAATAAGATTAAAATGGAGTTAGTAGAAGTAAATAAAAAAAGGGCTTTACTGGACAGAACATCCGAACAATTCACTAAAAATCTGCCGACCTTACAACATAATTTCTTCCGTGAATGGTTAGGGGGCAAATTAACGAATGAGGAAATAAAGGAACAATTAGCTTTTTACTATTTAAATACAAGTATACCTAAACAACTAGTAGTTATTTCTTGTTTAGAATTTCTCGAAAACAAGCCTATTTTAAGTGAAAAGGAAAAAGGAGAGATTCAAGAATCGTTAAAATATCATATTCTCTTATTCTTACAACACAAGGAAATAGGTTATTTTCATGATGAATCAGGACTGATTGTCCTAATTATCTGGCAAACTATCACTAATGAGGTGGCTTTACAGTTGGAGGAATCTATCAGAAAAGAACTAAAAATGTCTATTGCCACCTATATAAATAACAATGAAGTGGATTACAAACATCTCTTTTCCTTATATAAAATCTGTAAAGAAATGATCCAACAGGAAATGAATATTTCACCTATTGTGAGAAGAGCAAAGAGTATTATTGACCATCAATATGCGGATTCTTCCCTTTCACTTGAAAAAGTTGCGATCACTTTACAGGTATCTCCTGTTTATTTAAGCAGACTAATGAAGCAGGAATTAAAAGTAAGTTTCGTCCAGCTCCTTACAACGAAACGAATGAAACAGGCAATATATTTACTTCAATCAACAGATTATCCAATTATCACAATATCTCAGCTAGTCGGATATGAAACGCAGCATTATTTTAGTACAGCATTTAAAAAGATTATGGGTGTTTCCCCTAATAAATATCGCAGAAATATTATGGAGGAAACAAATAATATACAGTGAAGGAGTAGAGGACATGAAAAAGGGGCTTCTTTTTTTATGAAATAAGACTAAACGCAGCTCGGGAAAATAGGTGGGAGATCAACTGTCCGTATAGCCAATTATTCAACTAATGATCAGTAGAGGGATAGAGAAGACAACATAGATATTATTTTCTTAATTAAAATGAAAGCGTTTTAATTTAAGTTAAAAAAGTATAAAAATAGTAAATTATTTGAAAAGACCATACTTGAGGCAGATGCTATAGTAAGTTTAGTCAAAATAAAAGCTTAAGACAAATGTAGAAAGGGGGAAGTTTGTTTGTGTAAAAAAGTGTTTACATTTATTGCTGTCATTGTACTAACATTTATTACTGCTGCATGTGGAGTTGAAAAAACTTCTGGAGAGTCAAAAGGGTTTATTGGTATTTCCATGCCTACCAAATCATCAGAAAGATGGGTAAATGATGGAGAAAATATGAAAAAACTGTTTGAAGAACTTGGCTTTAAAACAGATTTACAATATGCAGAGGATGTGATTGAGAATCAAACAGCACAAATTGAAAATATGATTACAAAAGGTGTAGATATTCTTGTCATTGCCCCCATCGATGACCGATCCGGATTAACAGGCGTTCTAGAGAGAGCACATAAGGATGGCATAAAAATTATTTCGTATGACCGTTTAATACAGCACAGTGAATATGTAGATTATTATGCAACATTCGATAATTTTAAAGTAGGAGAGCTGCAGGGTCAATATATTGAGGAGAAGTTAGGATTAAAAGATTCTGAAGGGCCATTTAATATAGAGATTTTTGCCGGATCTCCAGATGATAACAATGCATACTTTTTCTTCGATGGAGCAATGTCAGTCCTTCAGCCATATATAGATTCTGGCAAACTAGTCGTAAGAAGTAAGCAGACAAAATTTAGTCAAGGAGCGACACTCCGCTGGGATGGAGCATTAGCTCAAGCCAGAATGGATAATTTATTAAGTGCTCATTATTCCTCTGAACGGATAGATGCCGTCTTGTCTCCCTATGATGGGATTAGTATTGGGGTTATCTCGTCATTAAGGGGTGTTGGCTATGGAAGCAAAGATAAACCGATGCCGATTATAACAGGACAAGATGCAGAGCTTGCTTCTATTAAAGCAATTATAAATGGAAGACAAACGCAAACCATTTTCAAAGATACACGAGAATTAGCTAAGAAAGCAGTGGAAATGGCAAGGGCTTTACTCAATGGAGAGGAAGCAGAAGTAAATGATACGGAAACATATAACAACGGAAAAAAAGTAGTTCCTGCTTATCTTTTGAAACCGGTTTCTGTGGATATAGAAAATTATGAAGCTGAATTAGTCGATACGAATTATTATACGAAAGAGCAGCTGGGGCAGTAATAGTAAAAAAAATAGAGGTGGTGAAGGACATGGCAAATATAATTCTTGAAATGCAAAATATTACGAAGGAGTTCCCAGGGGTTAAAGCTTTAGATGATGTTAATTTAAAGGTTAAGCAAGGAGAAATACACGCCCTTTGTGGGGAAAATGGTGCTGGTAAATCAACTTTAATGAAGGTATTGAGCGGAGTTTATCCACATGGTACTTATTCTGGAGATATTTTCTTTCATAATGAGGTTTGCACATTTAAAGACATCAAACAAAGTGAAGAGCTAGGAATCGTAATTATCCATCAAGAGCTTGCATTAGTGTCGGAATTGACGATAGCAGAAAACCTCTTTTTAGGAAATGAAATCGTTAACAAAGGCGTTATTGATTGGAATAAAACAATTTTGCGTACAAGGGAATTGCTTAAAAAAGTCGGATTAAGTGAATCACCAAATACAAAGGTAAGTGATATTGGAGTAGGTAAACAACAATTAGTAGAAATCGCAAAAGCTTTATCAAAGGATGTTAAGCTGCTTATTTTAGATGAACCAACAGCTTCTTTAAATGAGAATGACAGCGAAAACTTACTAAATTTATTATTAGAACTTAAAAAACAAGGAATGTCTGCCATCATTATATCTCATAAACTGAACGAAATTGAAAAGGTTGCCGATTCTATCACCATTTTAAGAGATGGAAAAACGATTGAGACATTGGATGTAAAGAATGATCAGGTGGATGAAAACAGAATTATCAAAGGAATGGTAGGAAGAGATCTTACCAATCGTTATCCAGAGCGAATTCCCCATATTGGAGAGGTTGTTTTTGAGGTAAAAGACTGGAATGTTTACCATCCAAAGCATATGGATAGGAAAGTAATCGATAATGTCTCCTTAACGATTAGAAGGGGAGAGATTGTCGGGATTGCTGGATTAATGGGAGCTGGACGTACCGAATTAGCAATGAGCTTATTTGGAAGAGCATATGGAAAGAATATCAATGGAAAAATAATAAAAAATGGGAAAGAAGTGCAATTCAAAGATGTAACTGCAGCAATAAATAATGGACTAGCCTATGTTTCGGAAGATAGAAAAGGTAATGGTTTAATTTTAATGGAAGACATTAAACAGAATATTACGCTTGCAACGCTTGACCGTATTTCTAAACATGCTGTGTTAGATAAGAATCAAGAGATAAAGGTTGCAGAAGAATATCGGCAGAAATTCAGAATAAAAACACCAAGCATCTTTCAAAAAGCTGGAAATCTGAGCGGCGGTAATCAACAGAAAATCGTATTAAGTAAATGGGTATTTTCAGAGCCAGATATCTTAATTTTAGATGAACCTACTAGAGGAATAGACGTTGGTTCTAAATATGAAATTTATACAATCATTAATGATCTTGTCAATGAGGGAAAAAGTATTCTGATGATTTCGTCTGAATTACCAGAGCTATTAGGGATGTGTGACCGTATTTATGTAATGAATGAAGGGCGCATAACAGGAGAAGTTCTTAAAGAAGAAGCAAATCAAGAGAAATTAATGAAATATATGACCAAAAGTAAAGTAAGGGGGTAAGCGAACAATGCAGCCACAAATAAAACCAAATCCAGTAGGTTCACAAAAAAACAAATCACTTTCTCATGTTAATTTCCGTCAATATAGTATGATTATCGCTTTAGTATTCATTATGGTATTGTTTCAAATTATTACGGATGGTTTATTACTAAAACCCTTAAATATTACAAACTTAATCTTACAAAATAGCTATATATTAGTTCTGGCAGTTGGAATGTTACTTGTTATCGTCACGGGACATATTGATTTATCGGTAGGATCGATTGCCGCATTTGTTGGCGCCATCTCTGCCATTATGATGGTAAATTATGAAATGTCTCCATTTTTAGCAATCGTCATTTCTTTAGTATTAGGTGCTGTTATCGGAGCATGGCAAGGTTTTTGGATTGCGTATGTCCGTATTCCAGCATTTATAGTCACACTAGCAGGAATGCTCCTATTTAGAGGGTTGACGATGATTGTATTAGAAGGGAAATCGATTGCTCCTTTTCCTGAATCCTTTCAGAAAATCAGCTCTGGATTTATTCCTGATATAAGTGGAGGATCATTGCATCTATTAACGATTTTAATTGGTGCTGTTTTATCTATCATCATCATTTTCCTTCAATTAAAAAACAGAAGGAATCAATTAAAACATCAATTTGATGTTCAACCATTTGGGCTGTTTGTATCGAAGTTAGTAGGAATGATTTTAATTTTGAATATCTTTACCTTTGTTCTCGCAACCTATGAGGGCATCCCCAATATTTTAATTGTATTAGGTATTCTGATTGTTATCTATACATTTGTAACAAACAAAACAAAAGCAGGAAGACATATTTATGCAATTGGAGGAAATGAGAAGGCGGCTTTGCTTTCTGGGATTAAAACGAAAAAGATGACATTTATGGTGTTTGTTAATATGGGAGTACTTTCTGCATTGTCTGGTCTCTTATTCGCTGCACGTTTGAATGCGGCTACTCCAAAAGCTGGTAATCTTTTTGAACTTGATGCCATTGCAGCTTGTTTCATCGGTGGAGCTTCTGCATATGGGGGCATTGGAACCATACCTGGAGCAATTATTGGTGGTTTGGTAATGGGAATCATGAATAATGGAATGTCACTAATGGGACTTGGCATTGACTGGCAGCAAGGAATTAAAGGGCTTGTACTTTTAGCAGCTGTAGCCTTTGATATTTATAATAAAAACAAAGCACAATAGTTTGATGGAAGGGATGGAGTAAGGATTATCTTATTTCATCCTTTTTTTATGGAAGGGCTTCTTATTAAAACGAAAAATATGCTATAGTAATAAACATATATCAACTTAATCCCAAGAAAACAAAAATGGAGGGAGAACTTCGAAAGTGCTTGTAGCAGAAAGACGTAGAAAAATTGTGGAGCTTGTGAATGAAAGATTAAGTATACGCGTATCAGAATTAAGTGAAATTTTTTCGGTAACGGAGGAAACGATTAGAAGAGATTTAGAAAAATTAGAGCAGGATAAGCTTTTGATGAGAAGTCATGGAGGGGCAGTGAGTATTGAAAAAGAACCTAGCGATACTCCTTTCATGGAGAGAGAGGTTACGAACGCAGAGCAAAAGAGAGCAATAGCCCGAGAAGCGGTAAAGCGCATACAGCCTGGAGAACAAATCATCTTGGATGGTAGTACCACTGCCTGGTATATGGCGTCACAATTACCTGATATGCCTTTAACTGTGATTACTAATTCTATTAAAGTAGCTTTGGAATTAAGTAAGAAGGAACAAATTAAAGTAATATCAACAGGTGGAATGCTTTTGTCGAAATCATTATCTTATGTAGGACCACTGGCTGAACGTTCCCTTGAACAATATTATGTTAGTAAGTTGTTTCTATCATGCAAAGGAGTAGATGTGCAAAGTGGTCTAAGTGATGCTAATGAATGGCAGGCATTATTAAAGAAGCAGATGATGAATATAACATCAGAGGTTACTCTTCTTGTTGATTCAAGCAAATTCGGAGTAAAGACATTTGCTCATATTGCCAATCTAGATCAAATACAATATGTTATTACAGATGAACGTATTCCGGAAGAATATGAAAATTGGTTTCAAGAAAAAAATATCTCTTTTCAGGTCGTTCCATCATAAAATAATCTGTTCAAGCTTACGGGCGGAAAATGAAGAAAGATAGCACCAATATTTTTGAAAATATATTGGTGCTATCTTTTTTTATTTGGAGAGAAAGTGATTTTAAAAAAACAAAAGAAAACAAAAATATTTCGCAGTAAATACGCATAGTTAAACTGTTTTTACTTTTGAATATATTGACTTATTTTTGTTTAAGTCGTAAAATAAGGATGTGAAAATCAAGATTAGCAGATTAAGGGAGTGAAGAGAAATGGTTGCGATTATGCAAAAGCAAAATATTTTAGATGCTCCATTTATTAAAGAAATGTGTGAAGCAACATTTAATATGTGGAATATGGGCTGGGATGAACGGAATGGAGGAAATATCAGTTATCTTTTAGAAGAAGAGTTAGTGGAACAATATTTGGATACTGGCAAAATTATTCGGTCTATCCCTCTAAAGTTTCCAGTGTCAGAATTGGCAGGGAAGTATTTTATTGTAACAGGCTCTGGGAAGTATTTTAAAAATGTGAAAAAAGATCCTGCAAATACACTTGGTGTTTTAAAAATAGATAAGAGTGGAGAAAAAGTGCATATACTATGGGGATTTGCAGATGGGTCGAATCCTACAAGTGAGTTACCCTCCCATTTTATGAGCCATATTGCACGTTTACGAGTAGACCCTAATCATCGGATTATCATGCATAACCATGCCACAAATATACTTGCAATGACATTTATGCATGATTTAGATGAAGCAAGTTTTACAAAAACACTATGGCAAATGTGTACCGAATGTATTGTTGTTTTTCCGGATGCAATCGGGATTCTGCCTTGGATGGTTCCTGGAACAGATGAAATTGGAGAAAAAACAGCAGTGAAAATGAGAGAGCATCGTTTAGTTGTTTGGCCACATCATGGAATATTTGGTGCCGGATCCACAATGGATGAAACATTCGGGCTGATTGAAACAGCAGAAAAAGCAGCACAAATTTATACGATTATTGGGGATGCTTCAAAGATTAAGCAAACCATTACGGACCAGCAGTTACAAGACTTAGCAGATGCTTTTCAAGTAGTACCTAGAGAAGGCGTATTACATCTATAAAAGAGTCAGGGCAAATCGCTCTTTCTTTATAAATAATTATGTGAATTATTGAACAAACAAAAGGAGGCAAATCAAATGTGTGCACATGTATTTTATGTTCCAAGTACAAATTTAATGGGAAGAGGCTGCTTGCGGGAAGTGTTGATGACAATTTACATGTTTATTCTTGCAACCAACATATATGAAAAACCGCTGGACAGTTAGCTAAAGTCTTAGATTAGAAACGATTGGAGTAAAAATAATAAAGGATGTCTTAAAGAGTTTAACTAACTATTTAAGACATCCTTATCTTATTCTACGACCCGCTTCAAGCCAATGCTAGCTAATGCCGTGTGTAAATTGGCACATGTGGTAATTTTGCTAAAGTCGATTCCTAATGAAATAATTGTTTGAGCAATTTCTGGTCTAATACCAGAAACGATGGATTTAACACCAATTAGGTCTAAGGCATGAACGACTTTAAATAAATTGTCTGCCACCATTGTATCGACGATTGGCACCCCTGAAATATCCAAAATGAGATATTCGATTTTTAAATTGGCAGATTCCTGCAACGCAACTTCTAAAATTAATTGAGACCGCTGTGTATCAATTTCCCCAATAAGAGGAATGATGGCCGTTTCTTTTGCTATTGGAACAACTGGAACAGACAGCTCTTCTAAAGCGGTATAAGCAAGCTTCATAATCTGCGTGTTATGCTCTTCATAAATATGCCCTATGTAAGCACTAATTTCATCGAGTATAGGATCAATAATCTTGCCAACATCCAACATGGTAATCGGCGCGAAAGATTTCTGTTCTAATTCCTCTGTGAATACGTCCCAGATTACATTTCGGTAAATCGATAAGGAACGCAGAGCAGATTGTAAGGGAATATGGTTCTTTACAAAGGCTTTCCCAGTTTTATCCGACCAATACTCAATTCCTTCCGAATCTTTCTTATCTTTTAACGCTTCAGCTAAGATAAAGAAAAGCTTAGCATTCCATTTATGCATATCTTCTTCAGCATATGGGAGAGAAAAATTAGATGTCTGCTGTTGTAAAAATTGTGAAAGCAGCCTATTTGTATTTTCAGCAAGGATGTCCTTGTTTTCTATGATTTTGTTCCCAATATAAGCTAATTCATCCTTCAAAATGCTCACTCCTAGTTTAAATCTATTAATAGTATACATGTTCCTACATTATATGTGGAGTAAATGAGCTTTTCCACCAGTGATAAATTAATAATTTCTCAGAAAAAAAGAATGGAGTTTAAGCTTTCTATGTCTTAATTAGCCCTTTCCTTCTACTTAATTTTTTCTGTTCTTTCTGTAAAGATAATGATCAACCGTTTTACATTTCTATTTAGCATTATCTATATCAATGTTTTTTATCTATACAAGAAAGAGAATATTATTGATTAATTAAATTAAATTCTAAAAATTATAGGGATATCTTATCAAAAAAAGCAGTAAATGACCAATGGTTTTTAAGGAATTGACAAAAATCCTTCTTTTTATGGAATACAGAAAAAAGAGCGGAAAATGTAAGGAAGTTTATACGGACAAGTTAGGGGTAGGAACTAATTGGGTTTAGGACAAAGAGGTTTTGAAAACGCATTACTAATCAGTTGACAACTTGTATATACATGTTATGATGAAAGAGAATAAAAATCATTAGTCTTGTTCAAATGCCGAATCATATCGAAGTAACATTTGCTATAATGTCAAACCGATTCGTATGCCTTTTGAGGAAGTACTAGTAATTAAATAGGAAGTAAAAAAACGTAAATATTAACTGTATTGTTTTTTTACAGACAGGAAAAAGAATATAATTTTCACATCGGTGGTGTATATAGATGAAACAAGAATGGTGGCAAAAGGCAGTTGTGTATCAAATTTATCCGAAGAGTTTTCAAGATACAACAGGAAACGGAGTAGGAGATATTCAAGGGATTATTAAAAGATTAGATTATTTAAAAGAATTAGGGGTAGATGTATTGTGGTTAACACCTATTTATACTTCTCCTCAAAAGGATAATGGCTATGATATTAGTGATTATTATTCCATTCATCATGAATATGGAACGATGGAAGATTTTGATCAGCTATTAAAGGAAGCCCATCAAAAAGGTCTGAAAGTTATTATGGATATCGTTGTTAACCATACTTCAACGGAACATGAATGGTTTAAACAAGCAGCATCTTCTAAAGATAACCCATATCGTGATTTTTATATTTGGAAAGATGGAAAAGAAGATGGCAGTGAACCAACGAATTGGCAATCTAAATTTGGCGGAAATGCATGGCAGTATGATGAAAAAACAGGCCAGTATTATTTACACCTTTTTGATGTAACGCAAGCTGATTTAAATTGGGAAAATGAGAAGCTTCGTAATGAAGTGTATAAAATGATGCAATTTTGGTTTGAAAAAGGTGTAGATGGTTTCCGTCTTGATGTCATTAATTTGATTTCAAAAAATCAAGATTTCCCAGATGATGACGGTTCCGCAGCGCCTGGAGATGGAAGGAAATTTTATACAGATGGACCTCGTGTGCATGAGTTTATCCATGAAATGAATCAAGAAGTATTTTCCAAATATGACAGTATGACAGTTGGAGAAATGTCTTCTACAACACTAGAGCATTGCGTTAAATATACAAAGCCTGAGCGAAATGAGTTAAGTATGACTTTTAATTTCCACCATCTAAAGGTTGATTATCCCGACGGAGAGAAGTGGGAAATTGGCGAAATGGATTTTCAGGCTCTGAAACAAATTTTATCTAAATGGCAAGTTGGTATGAATGAAGGGGGAGGATGGAATGCCCTTTTCTGGTGTAACCATGATCAGCCACGTATTGTTTCCCGTTATGGGAATGATGGGGAATTCCATAAGGAATCTGCAAAAATGCTTGCTACTACCATCCACATGATGCAAGGCACTCCTTATATTTACCAAGGAGAAGAATTTGGCATGACAGATCCTAAATTTACTTCGATTGATCAGTATAGAGATGTGGAATCTTTGAATATGTATAATATTTTACAAGCAAACGGTAAATCAGAAGAAGAAATTCTTGAAATTTTGCGCAGAAAATCTCGTGATAACTCTCGTACACCTGTTCAGTGGAACGGTGAGAAAAATGCTGGATTTACGGATGGAACGCCATGGATTGAAACGGCTCGAAATTATCGAGAGCTAAATGCAGAAAATGCATTAAAGGATAAAGAGTCTATTTTCTATCACTATCAAAAACTTATCCAGCTGCGGAAAGAATACAATATCATTACAGACGGAGATTATGAACTACTTGCTCCTGAAGATGATAAAATATTTGCCTATTTACGCAGTACAGATAAAGAGAAATTATTAGTCGTTAATAATTTCTATGAAGATGAAGTGACATTTACTTTACCAGAACACATTGATTGGACAGGATTAACGGGTACTATTCTTCTATCTAATTATCCTGATTCCGATTCCATGAGAGAAAGTATAAAGCTAAGAGCATATGAGTCTATTGTCTATTATATAAAGTAATAATATTTCGTGCAGATATAGGCTTTTAGAAATATTATTTATTAGATTTATGGGAAAATTTTTGTTATTAAGTTAAAATAGGAAGTGAATCTTTTATTGGAGGGTGCTACCTTGTTTAAAAATCTATTTAAGAGAAATAAGGAAGAAAAAACGAATACGACTCAAACTTATATTCAACCATTAGAAGGAAAGCTATTAAGCATTACAGAAGTTCCAGATCCAGTATTTGCGCAAAAAATGATGGGAGACGGCATAGCGGTTGATCCATCCAATGGCGTATTAGTTGCTCCAGCAGACGGACAAATTATGAATGTGTTTCCAACAAAGCATGCAGTAAGCATGACTGATAACAATGGAAAAGAAATCTTAATTCATGTTGGATTAGATACAGTTAGTTTAAAAGGGGAAGGGTTTACTTCTTTTGTTAAAGATGGAGATAAAGTAAAACAAGGACAAAAATTAATGGAAATTGATTTTGATGCAATTAAAACAAAGGTTCCTTCCATCATTACACCAATGGTATTTACTAACCTTGAAGAGAATGAAAAAGTGATAGTAGAAGGTAATGAGATTAGAATAGGATAAGATAATAAAAAAGCTATGAGGTAAATTTGCCTTATAGCTTTTTTATTCAGAAAAGGGATAAACACAGCCTACAGGTAAAACTGTAGGATTTTTTATATGTGTTTGAAATTCCCCCTTATCCAGAAAAAATTATAATTTCTCCTCTTTCTTTAGATATAAATTTATAAAAAGTATTTTTTTGTCTTCGCTACAGTAATAAGCGTAAAGAACAATAATATCCTCCAAAAAAGGGACAGTCTTATAAGTTTCTCCTCCAAATTACTCAAAAATGCGCCTATATCTTACTAAACCTAAGGAAACAACCTATGCATCATTAGTAGCCTGTACATATAATGGCATGAAAATACTAAGAGAAGAGGTGAAAGAATGAAAGTTGTAATTTTATGTGGGGGCAAAGGAATGAGAATGAGAGGCTTAACAGAGAATATACCAAAAGCCTTAGCTGATGTTAATGGGAAGCCGATTATATGGCATATTATGAAGCATTATAGTGAATATGGTCATCAAGAGTTCATTTTGCCAGTGGGCTATAAAGGAGACCAGATAAAAGATTACTTTGTTAATTCAGCCTGGAGAAACAATAATATACAAATTGATTTAGCAAACAATCAATATACCATTCTAGAAAAAACAGAGCCATGGACAATAACTTGTATAGATACTGGTCAAGATACAATGACTGGAGCACGAATTAAACAGTTAGAACCATATATGGATGATGATATCTTTCTATTAACCTACGGGGATGGTTTGTCTGATATTGATTTAGATAAACTTATTGCCTTTCACAAAGAAAAAGGAAAAGCAGTTACACTTACAGGCATCAAAAAAAATAATCAATATGGAGTACTTGATATAGAAGATGGAATTGCTAATCGCTTTTCCGAAAAGCCGATTTTAGATGACTGGATTAATGGGGGATTTTTTGTTTGTAATAAGGAGTTCTTTCAGTATCTATCAGCCCAGCCAGATTGTGTGTTAGAGGAAGAGCCATTAAGAAAGTTAATTGAAAAGAGAGAACTTGCTGTCTATTTGCATGAAGGAACATGGATATCTATTGATACGCCAAAGGATTTGGAAGACGCAAGAAAGATTTGGAAAAAAGAACAATAGATATAAGGGAGAGAGAGGATTGCCATGAAATGGCTAAAAAGAAATATCATATCAGACTTTTTAAAAGCATTGTCGAGTAATGAGAAACAAGAAAAGTCAGCCACGTTAAATATTCAACTATTTTCAAAAGAGATTTCGGTGAAGTTTCACATTGATAATTTAGTTGACGTCGTAAATGGTGCTAAAAAAAATAATAAGGTGTTAGCTTTACCTTCTCCAAAGAAAGAGATTACATCAGAAAATAATGCGGATGCAAAAAGTAGTATAATTTGTGAAACGAATAATAGTTCTCCAAGAAGTAAGGAGAAATTAGCGCAAGAAGAAGCATTATCTCAAGAAAAGGTCCAAGAAGAAGCATTATTTCAAGAAAAGGCCCAAGAAGAAGCATTACCTCAAGAAAAGGCCCAAGAAGAAGCATTATCTCAAGAAAAAGCGCAAGAAGAGGTATTAGCGAAGGAAAAAGCGAAACAAGCAGCATTAGTGAAGGAAAAAGCGAAACAAGCAGCATTAGTGAAGGAAAAAGCGAAACAAGCAGCATTAGTGAAGGAAAAAGCGAAACAAGCAGCATTAGTGAAGGAGAAAGCGAAACAAGTAGCATTAGCAAAGGAAAAAACGAAACAAGGAGCATTAGCCCAAGTAAAAGTAATAGAAGAAGCCTTAGCGAAGGAAAAAGCGAAACAAGCAGCATTAGCAAAGGAGAAAGCGAAACAAGCGGCATTAGTAAAGGAACAAGCAAAACAAGCAGCATTGGCGAAGAAAAAAGCGAAACAAGCAGCATTAATAAAGGAAAAAGCGAAACAAGCAGCATTAGCCCAAGAAAAAGCAAAGCAAGCCGCACTAGCGAAGGAAAAAGCAAAGCAAGAAAAGCTAGCTCAAGAAAAAGCAAAACAAGAAGCATTAGCAAAGGAAAAAGCAAAGCAAGAAGAGCTAGCTCAAGAAAAAGCAAAACAAGAAGCATTAGCAAAGGAAAAAGCAAAACAAGAAGCATTAGCAAAGGAAAAAGCAAAACAAGAAGCATTAGCAAAGGAAAAAGCAAAACAAGAAGCATTAGCAAAGGAAAAAGCAAAACAAGAAGCATTAGCAAAGGAAAAAGCAAAACAAGAAGCATTAGCAAAGGAAAAAGCAAAACAAGAAGCGTTAGCGAAGGAAAAGGCAAAACAAGAAGAGCATTAGCAAAGGAAAAAGCAAAACAAGAAGCGTTAGCGAAGGAAAAGGCAAAACAAGAAGAGCTAGCAAAGGAAAAAGCAAAACAAGAAGAGCTAGCAAAGGAAAAAGCAAAGCAAGAAGCTTCAGCGAAGGAAAAGGCAAAGCAAGAAGCGCTAGCGAAGGAAAAGGCAAAGCAAGAAGCATTAGCGAAGGAAAAAGCAAAGCAAGAAGAGCTAGCGAAGGAAAAAGCAAAGCAAGAAGCTTCAGCGAAGGAAAAGGCAAAACAAGAAGAGCTAGCAAAGGAAAAAGCAAAACAAGAAGAGCTAGCAAAGGAAAAAGCAAAGCAAGAAGAGCTAGCGAAGGAAAAAGCAAAGCAAGAAGAGCTAGCAAAGGAAAAAGCAAAGCAAGAAGCTTCAGCGAAGGAAAAGGCAAAACAAGAAGAGCTAGCGAAGGAAAAAGCAAAGCAAGAAGAGCTAGCGAAGGAAAAAGCAAAGCAAGAAGAGCTAGCGAAGGAAAAAGCAAAGCAAGAAGAGCTAGCGAAGGAAAAAGCAAAGCAAGAAGCGTTAGCGAAGGAAAAGGCAAAACAAGAAGAGCTAGCAAAGGAAAAAGCAAAGCAAGAAGCGTTAGCGAAGGAAAAGGCAAAACAAGAAGAGCTAGCTCAAGAAAAAGCAAAACAAGAAGCGTTAGCGAAGGAAGAACGTACAGCAATTACACGAACAGAGGAGAAAAAATCATCCCTCTCTGAACCAATTGCAGCAACAAACCAAAATTTCTGTGTCATTGCCGGCAAAGAATATTGCATTAAGATTATGGCGGTTTATGAGTCTCTTGCTAAAAATAGTGATAACTTCAACTTATGGGTGTGTTGTATGGATGCTATTACGCACAAATTTTTAAATGAAAAAAATCTTAAAAATATGCATCTTATTAGAGTAGAAGAAATAGAGAATGATCAATTAAGAGCAGTTAAACAAGAACGAATGATTAATGAATATTGCTGGACATTAAAATCTTTCTTAATTGAATATATCTTAAAAAATAATGATATTGAGCAAGTATTATACTGCGACGGAGATATTTATTTCTTCTCTAATCCAGCAAGTATTTTTAATGAGTGGGGTTCTGCTTCCATCTTTTTGACTCCACAAAGAGATCTAGAGTGGGTAGAACAAAAATATGGAAAGTACCAAGCAGGTATTATTGGATTTAGAAAAGATGCAATTGGATTGTCAGCTGTTCAATGGTGGAAGGATCGCTGCATTGAATGGTGCGGAGTAGTTGAGAGCAATGGACGTTTTGGAGATCAAAAGTATTTAGATCAATTGCCGAAAATGTATGATAACGTGCGCATATCTTCTAATTTAGGAGTAAATGCTGCACCTTGGAATATTATCTACAATAATGATTTCAACGTTTCTTTACAAGGAGATAAAGTTTTTATCAATAATGATCCACTTGTTGCTTATCATTTTTCCTGTATAACCATATATGATAGTGATAAATATGATTTATGGAGTATGCATCAAATAAATATTCAAAAGGAAATTATGAATTATATTTATGTTCCATACCTTGATCTTTTAGAAAAGCTAATCAAAAACTATCAAAATAGTTATCCTGGTATTATTAAGGCAACATTATCAACAAAAGACTTTCTTCAAGCGAAGACAAAATACCAATCAACAAAATTGAAAAAAAGAATGATTAAATACGATAATTATTTATTATTAACCTCCATATTTAGTAAAGAATATTTAGTTAAAGGACTTGCAATGTATCACTCGCTTAGCAGACAAATAGATAATTTTCACATGTGGATTTGTACAATGGATTCAGAAACCTATGATGTCTTATCCAATCTAAACTTAAAAAATGTCACGCTAATACCAGTAGAGTCCTTTGAAACTTCACAATTAAAAGAGATAAAACAACAACGAACGCTGCAAGAATATTGTTGGACAATAAAAGCGACGTTACTGGAACACTTACTATCCACACACGCAGAGATTGACCATCTCTTCTATTGTGACAGTGATTTATATTTCTTCTCCAACCCACTTTCTGTAATTGATGACTTTGGTAGATTTTCTGTTTATTTATGTCGTCAACGCGGAACGGATATACTGGAACATTTCCATGGACAATATCAAGCAGGATTTATCGGCTTCAAAAACGAACGTAATAGCCGAAAAATTCTAAATTGGTGGAAGAAGAAGTGTTTAGAAGAATGTTCAGAGGTTTATAACGATAAACGTAAATCATGGGGAGATCAATTGTATTTAGACCGCATCCCTGAATTATTTGAAAATATTAAAGTGAATCAAAACCCAGGAATTAACGCTGCTCCATGGAATCTTATTTTGAATAATACAGAACAAGAAGTAACCATGAGGGAGAATAATGTATATATTGACAATAACCCATTGATATTTTATCATTTCGGAAGTCTGCTGATCTTAAATGAGAATGAATTTGATTTGTGGAAGCTAGAAAAAGTAGATATTTCTTCCTCCACTTTAACGTATATTTATCATCCGTATTTAACGAAAGTAAGGGAGATATTGAGCAGCTTATCTAATGACGCCCAATTCTTTGCTAATCTTCCTAGCGGATATATAGCCAAAAATCCTTATTCCATTGCCTCATTATAAGAGGTGGGTGATATGAAGTTAAAAAATAAAAAAGTGTTAGTCACAGGTGCTTATGGTTTTATTGGATCCCATCTTATTAAACAGCTTGTGAAAGAAAATGCGTCCATCGCTGTCATTGTTCGGGAACATTCCAATCCTTGGAGAGTACAGGAATATTTGCCTCATTTAAAAAAATATGAGGCAGATATTCAAAATCGCTCAGACATATGTCGAATTATCCATGAATTTAAACCAGATTATATTTTTCATTTAGCAGCTTATGGAACAAACCCAAGTAATAGAAATGACTTACTTGCATATGAAACTAATATTGTTGGAACGATGAATATTTTATTTGCAGCCAAAGATACCAATTGTAAAAAAATTATTTGTCTTGGCAGTAGTTCTGAATATGGAGATAAAAAGGAAAAGATTCATGAAGATATGTTATTAGAACCAGTTGATATCTATGGAAGTACAAAAGCATCATCTACTATTATTTCCCATCAGTTAGCACAGGAATATAAGCTTCCCATTATCACCTTACGGGCATTTAATATTTTTGGGGAAGCAGAAGATAATCATAAATTATTCTCTCATATAATTGGAAAAGTACTGCGTGGTGACGAGGTGAAATTAACGTCATGTGATCAATACCGTGATTATAGTTATGTCGGCAATATCGTCGATGGCTTAATCCTTGCAGCCACATATGAAGGAAGTAATAATACGATATTAAATATAGCTTCTGGAAATGCCTATCCTTTACGATATTTTGTTGATTTGATTTATCACCATTTAGGTACAGAGCAAGTACCATTATATGGCGCCATTCCCAAAAGGGAGAATGAAAGAAATGCGCCTATCCCTGATATTACAAAGATTCAAAAAGTGCTTGGATGGACTCCAGCTGTTTCCATAGAAGAGGGGATAAAGAAAACCATTGCCTGGTATAAAAGTTATTATCATTTTCATTAGTGGGAATGGAGGTGTTAGTTATGACAACTGATTGGCGAAAAATTTATAAAAATAAAACGGTTCTAATAACTGGTCATACTGGTTTTAAAGGTTCCTGGCTAGCTATTTGGTTAATGAAGCTTGGCGCGAATGTAATTGGTTATTCTTTAGATCCAATTGGAGAAGAGAGTTTATTTAAATTAGCAAAACTGAACAATAAAGTGAAGGATATTAGGGGAGATATTCGTGATGCTGCTAAACTACAAGCAGTTTTTGAAGAATATCAACCTGAAATCGTCTTTCATTTGGCAGCACAGCCATTAGTGAAGCAATCTTATCAAGACCCTGTCTATACGTATGAAGTGAATGTAATGGGGACAATGCAAGTGTTAGAAGCAATCAGAAAGTCACCTTCTGTAAAAGCAGGTGTAATGGTAACGAGTGATAAGTGTTATGATAATAAAGAATGGGTATGGGGCTATCGTGAAACAGACCCGATGGGAGGATATGATCCGTATAGTTCCAGTAAAGGATGCTGTGAACTATTAATCTCTTCTTATCAGCATTCCTTCTTTCCAATTGAGTCATATTCTAAGCATGGTAAGTTAATTGCTTCTGTACGAGCAGGAAATGTAATAGGAGGAGGGGATTGGTCGGAAAATCGCATTATTCCTGATAGCGTTCGTTCCTTAATGTCTGATCAAGCGATTAAATTACGCTCTCCTCATTCTGTTCGTCCGTGGCAGCATGTATTAGAGCCGCTTTCAGGTTATTTAAAAATTGGTGCCTATCTATACGAGGGAAAAACACAATACGCGGAAAGCTGGAATTTTGGACCAGAATCAGATAGTGTGATAACCGTACAACAGCTAGCCGAAAAAATTGTGGAACACTGGAATGGTGGCACATGGGAAGCAGAACCTTCTTATTCCGCAGAACATGAAGCAAAGCTTCTTAGTTTAGATATAAATAAAGCAAAGTATTATTTAGATTGGCATCCCAAATGGAATATTGATCAGACTGTTTATTATACAGTGGAATGGTATAGATTGTATCAAAAAGTGGACGTTTACGAGCTATGCTTAAAACAGATAAATGATTATGAAAAATAAAATCAGCCGATTAATAGAAGCTTTCCTTCCCTTTATTAGAGAATGGCTCCATAAAAGGGAAAGGTTTAAAGAGCTTCTATTTTATTTTTTTGTTAATCATCGGTTATACGCAACTTTTTATATGTATAAAAGGGATGTTCCGCAGAAAAGGAACATCCCTTTTAAATTACTTTTTTAATGACAAGATAAAGTCTTTATGTCTTGCGACAATTCTTTCTTTTGCTAATCTAAGCTTTTTTCGGTTTTTATTGCTTGTTAAATAAAATTCTTTGTTTTCAATCGTTTCAGCTAGTTTCTCCGTATTGGTTAGTAACGTATAAGGTAATTGGTGGACAGAGGCGGCGAAATCTACACCCTTTGAGCGATAAGCTAATTGGAAGAACGGGGTACCGCTTGATGCAGAAAGTACATTTGCATGCAGCTTTAAGTTAAGAGAAAAGTGGCAAAGCGATAAGAAAGAATAAATTTGTGAAGCTGTGCAAACTTCTGGAATGAATGTGACTTTTCCTTTCTTCTTTATGCTCTCATATAGTTCCTTGCAGTGAGGGACATCTAAATCCCACATTGGAAAAATAACAATTTGATATCCTTTTTTTAAAAGATTGGTACATGCTTTAATAGTTTGATTTTTAAGTTTATATTCATCGTAGCCAAAAAGGATGTTTTGGGTGGTTCCCCAATTGACCGCAATTATTTTTTTATCCTGATCCTGCAAGTATTTACTTTTTATATAGTCGTCTTCTTGGGGTGTAAATAGCATCCCAGAGTCACCAATTATCTGGTAATTACTCGTTGGCGAAGGATTTAAAGTCTTTATATACTTCTGTGTAAGTGGTCCTCTAAGACCTGCGAATGTGGAGTATTCAATCACTTTTTTTATTTTATCTCTATTAATCTCTTTATTATTGAAGGTGGTGGAGGATAACTGAAATTCACCCCTTTTAAAGGATTCAATTGTTTCTTCCGTCATATAATCAATACCTGTTCCATAGCAATATAGTGGAAGTTTCATTTCGATTGCCTCTAATGCCAAATCGATAAAGAAATTGCCCTGAAATAAAGAGCCACCTCCTAAGATAACGATATCAAATGGTTTTTCTCCATATAATTCTTTTAGGGTTTTAGAAGAATTAATTGGGTAGGAGAATAAAGTATAGTCCTCGTGAAGCCATCTTTCGCAAGCTTGAGCAAATGCTTCATAACAAACTTCATCTCCGATATTATTAACACCCAAATAACCAAGATATAAGATTCTCATTGCTCGTTGCCCCCTTCTTTAGCAAGAATTTCTTCAATATGAGCAAGGAGCTGCTGCGCACGAACTTGTACAGAATGTTTTTTTCTTACCATTTTATAGCCATTTAAAGCAATTTTTTTCCCTAATGTTTCATAATTTCTTAAATGATATTTAGCCTTACGCATAAAATTTTCTTCATTGATTTCAATGAAATGAACTCCAGGGATAAATCCTAAATCTTTAATTTCTTTTGTGCAGGCAGCTAGTAATAAAGTATTACAAGCTAAAGTCTCGTAGTATTTCATTACAGGATAATGATAAATGGAATCACAAGTAAAAAACATTTTTGCTTTGTTCAGTTCTTGTGCGAAGCTGCTCGCTACTTTAAATGATCTCTCATCATACTGTTGGTGGAAATAGCCAGGATGCGCATGATAGGTGAAATTTGATAAATTCTTCATTTGATCAAGAATTTTTTGACGTAATGGATAAACAGTAGGATGTACAGCCCCCATCATTAAATAATCAATGGTTTTCGGTTGCTTGAAGTCTTTAAATACATCAATATTTACATAATGAGGAAACCATATCATTTTATCTTTAAATTCTGGATACCATTCTAAAAAAGTATCTCTATAATGGGTGAAGATATATTTCACATTATTTTCTTTAATGAATGCTCTTCTTTGATCCATTTGGTAGTTTAAATCATGCATGATAATCCCAAATGGAATATTGCAGTCCTTTAGACCAGTTACTTTTGGTGATCTGGTAGGACGTAAATCATTAACTAGGATAAAGTCAGGCTGAAAGTTCATTTTTTGTATCGTCTCACTTATATTACCGTCTTCCTCCCAGGTTCTAATATCAACGTATTTTTTTAATTCTTTTGTTAAATAATACGTATTTCTTTCTATCCCATTTTCCCAATTTTTTGTAATAAAAAGTATCTTTCTTTTCTTCTTTAATGTCATCAGCATCATGTCCTTTCCCTAATGTTTACTATATATTCTATTCTTGTCCTCCATAAATCGGACCATAGCAAATGGTCCAAATGTTAGCTGCTGGTCACCATTTTATGGATTGTCCATATACTATTAAGAGATATGAGAGGTAGGAGGAGTACTTAGATGAGTAAGATTATTCTTTCAGGTTATTATGGAGAACAGAATGGCGGAGATGATGCATTGTTACTAGTATCCTCTTGGGGAAGCCGGAAATTTCTATCTGGAGATAAAATTTATGGGACATGTATACAAAAGCCTGTTCTGCCATTAAATGCGGAAATTGAAGCATTATTTGTTCAAGAAGAACAAGAACGTAATGAAAACTTACTTCGTTTGTACAGGCATTGTTATGAGAGTGATTTAATTTTATTTGGTGGTGGCTCTGTTTTTCATTCGACAGATAAAATGACAAGAGATAGCGATTTAATCGATTTAAATAGAGGGAAAGGAGCAGCTGCAATTGGGGTATCCTTTGGACCATTTAGAGATTCGGCTGCTGAAGGTGCATGTAAAAAGCTTATCGAAAAATTTAATTATATTGGCTGTAGAGATGAAGAAAGCTATGAATTAATTCGTTCTTTCTCTTCCGATATAAAGGTAGAATTAACATTTGATTTAGCAGTCCTTTTACCACTTGTAGTTGGTGAAAATTTTAATGGGTTGCATGCTAGAAAAGGTTTAGGAATTTCCTTATGTCACTATGAGAGATATATTGGTGGAGATACAAGTATTGAAAAGACGAGAATGAAAAAAATAGTCAATGTTTTAAATGGACTTAACCAGGAGGAAATAGAAGAGTTAGTCTTTATTGATTTTAATGGCCATCCTCTTTTTGGAGATCAAGACATTCACCGTGAAGTCATCGACCAATTACACACAAAAATTCCTATTAAGCATCTGTCTTATGATAAGGATCCAATAAACACTCTTCGAACCATTGCCTCCTTAAAAGGATTGATTGGGATGAGACTTCATAGCTCTGTATTTGGCTATATTACAAATACACCGACGATCATTCTTTCTTATCATCCTAAATGTGATGGATGGGCCAAGCAAATTCAAGCAGATAAAGAGTATATTATTCCATCCCATTCCTTTGAAGAGGAAAGTATATGGCATGCACTTGAACAAATTATAGCTGGCCAATATAGGTATCCAAAACTATCGATAAAGGCTGCACAATCACTAGCGATGAAAAATTGGGAGGGTGCAAGATGGTCGCTGTCTCAGTAGTTATTCCGCTATATAATAAAGAACAATATATTGAACGAACAATTATATCCATTCTTTCGCAAACATTTCAAGATTTTGAGATTATTATTGTAGATGATGGTTCAACAGATGGCAGTGTTGAAAGAGCGGAAACTTGGGCCGACGATCGGATTAAGGTACTTAAGATGGAACACAAAGGTGCCTCAGCAGCTAGAAACAAGGGGATACTTGCCGCTACCGCTGAATTAATTACGTTTATTGATGCAGATGATGAGTGGAAACCTGGTTTTCTTGAGAAAATTATATATTTAAAAGATAAATATCCTGAATGCGGTGCTTATGCAACAAGCTATGAAATCGTTCTGCCGACAAAAAAGAAAATAATCCCATCTATTTATCAAACGCCTGAAAAGTGGGAAGGGATATTTACAAACTATGTTGAAAAAACATTAAAGGATTTACCAATCATTTCTTCTGCAATCGCAGTCCGAAAGCAAGTTTTTGATAAAATAGGTTTATTTAAAGAAGGAGAGCCTCTTGGAGAAGATCAAGATATGTGGTTACGAATTGGGATGAACTATTCGATTGCCTATATCAATGAAAGCTATGCCATTTATTATCGCGGGTTAGAAAACAGTGTATGTATGGATTTGACCATATTAAATCGCTATCCGATCATTTATTCGTTAGAGAATTTGCTTCATAAAGAAGAAGTTCCTTATATCGATTTGTATTTGTCAAAATTAAAATTGGACTATAGTAAAAGATTACTAGAGGCAAATAAATTAGATTCTGCTTGGCAAGAATTGCAGTATACAAAAGCAAATATATATAAATGGCAAAAAATAAAACTTTGGTTATTCTACTATTGGAAAAAAATCAGCAATAAATATAGTTTTACCCAAAAAAATATAATAAAAAATGCCCGTAAGTTGTAATCTAAGGAAAGAGAAGCCCCATGCTAAAATAAGCAGGGGCTAGTAGTTATTTATGGTAATTGCTGAAAAATTGGGAGTTTGGCTGAAATTATCTTAGTTTGGCTGATATTTTTCAAGTTTAGCTGATTCCCCTGCAGTTATGGCTGATATTTTTCAAGTTTGGCTGATTCCCCTGCAGTATTGGCTGATATTTTTCAGGTTTGGCTGATATCCCTGCAGTATTGGCTGATATTTTTCAAGTTTGGCTGATTCCCCTGCAGTATTGGCTGATATTTTTCAAGTTTGGCTGATACCTCTGCAGTATTGGCTGATATTTTTCAAGTTTAGCTGATATCCCTGCAGTATTGGCTGATATTTTTCAAGTTTGGCTGATATCCCTGCAGTATTGGCTGATATTTTTCAAGTTTGGCTGATACCTCTGCAGTATTGGCTGATATTTTTCAAGTTTGGCTGATTCCCCTGCAGTATTGGCTGATATTTTTCAAGTTTGGCTGATCCCCCTGCAGTTATGGCTGATATTTTTCAAGTTTGGCTGATCCCCCTGCAGTTATGGCTGATATTTTTCAAGTTTGGCTGATATCCCTGCAGTTATGGCTGATATTTTTCAAGTTTGGCTGATATCTCTGCAGTTTTAGCTGATATTTTTCAAGTTTGGCTGATTCCCCCTGCAGTATTGGCTGAAATTATCTTAGTTTGGCTGATATCTCTGCAGTTTTAGCTGATATTTTTCAAGTTTGGCTGATTCCCCCTGCGCTTTGGCTGATAAATTCCATAGTTTGGCTGAAAAGCCGCTCGCAGAGGCTGAAATCCGTCTCACATTAGCTATTAAATCCAAAGCGGCTGATAAATTCCTCACTTTGACTGATATAATATTATATTTTGGTTTATTGACCGTATTTAAACCAACTTGAATTTAAATGTTAGCTTCATTCCTCGCAACATAACTATCCAAAAATAATCATCCATAAAGAATATAACTTAGAAAACAATCTATCTTATAACTTATTTTCTTACTTTGATTTATTCCACAAACGAATACATTCGTAAAGAAAAGTAAATGATTAATTTGTAAGAAGGCAACTTTTTTTCTCTAGACCCACTGCTTTCTTTTCTGCTAATATGTTTAAGTTGACTTTTTAAGTGTATTGAAATTTTTGGAAAATAAAAGAGGTTGATGAGATTTGGGATCGAGAGAATTGCTAGCCAAACGAGTAGCTTGGATTAGTGTAATTAGTAATATTATTTTAACAATTGGGAAAATAATAGTGGGTTGGATAGGGAATAGTGATGCGGTTTTTGCCGATGGGATTCACTCAGCTGCAGATGTGTTTGCCTCTGTTCTTGTTTTAGTCGTTATTAAAATTGCGAATAAACCGGCAGATCAGGAACACCCATATGGACATGGTAAGGCAGAAATAATTGTATCTGGTATTGTTGGTATGATTCTTTTATGTGTCTCTATCTACTTGGTATATGAAGTAATAATTGGGTTATTCCATCCCATCACAACACCAAGTATGATTGCAATGTGGGTTGCTGTTATTTCTTATATTTCGAAAGTGCTATTATATCGATATAGTAAGAGGATTGCGAAGGAACAAAGCAGTAAAGCAATTGAAGCAATTGCTTATGATCATAAGGCTGATATTGTGGCATCCATTGCAGCAGCAATAGGTGTTCTTTTCTCTATCCTTGGAGAAAAGTTGAATATACATTTATTTCTTTATGGAGATAAGATGGCAACGATCATTGTTGCTTATTTGATTTTTAAAATTGCGAAGGAAATGGTAAGTGAAGCTTTTGATATTTTACTGGAGCGGAATATAGATTTGGCAATTTTAGCAGAGTATCATGACATAATTTCTTCATTTGCTGAAGTAAAGCGAATTGACCGACTCCGTGCTAGAGAACATGGTCACTATATATTAGTCGATTTACGTATCTCAATCGATTACGATAAAACCATTAAGGAAGGTCATGATTTATCTAGAAAAATAAAAAAGAAATTAATGGCAAAGCACGATAATATTAATGAAGTGCTAATTCATTTGAATCCATATTTTAAGGACTAGCATTCAGTTGTTCCTTTATATTTAGCTTTCATATTAACCACTTGCATATGCAAAAGCAATTACTTTTTAAATAGAACTAGGTAGTAACTAAACAAGGTCATGAAAAAGTGTTGTTCTCACATAAACGCTTTTTCAATGACCTCTTTTAATAATTCCAGACTTCTTTTAATGAAAATCGAAATAGTTCATTTAATTGTTCGGTTGGATCTTCCGAATTTTTTTGCAACCCTTTTGCGTACGCTTCTAGCTGGTAAATCTCACTTTCTAAGAATGTATTAATAAGATTGATTCGTGGTTCGAGTGATAATTCTTCGCCAGATTTTTTTCTTTCTAATAAAGTTATAATACTTGTAAGAAGGTCACCAGCAGGGATAAGTTCTTGTACTAATGTTTCGAATTCCATTGGCGGAACCGTTTGGTATATTTGAGTCCACTTTGCTGCTAAAATTGGCCTCAATACATAAAAATATTTTTTGATTTTAACTGTATCTCCTTGTAGGTATTCTCGAAAATTTCCTTTTGCCATATTTAAATAATGATAGATAATGGAAGCAGGCGAGAATATTTCTTTTTCTAGTTCTTTCATTTTATCGATGGTTGAAAAACGCTGATAATATACCATATTAGAGCGTAACCATTCTAATAACGGAGGATTGGACTTGCGAAAAAGCTTAAGCGTTTTAGTTAGTTCCCAGCCGCTCATATCTAATAAGGGATCAACAGGGATTGATAATGAATCGTGGTTTGGAATCTCGATTACATCTCGGCTGCGATCAATCGATAAGTACCAGTTTGGCTGGTGAATATAAATAAAGCGAACATCATAATCACTATCCTTGGATGGAAAGCCCCATGCCCGACTTCCAGATTCACATGCATAAAGCACCTTTATGTTAAATTCCTTTTCCGTTTGCTCAATCACTTTTCTGATATGGTTTTCCAAAGGCATATACCTCCAATTGATTTTTGCTCATTTTACCAAAAAAATCAGCGATTTACCATATTAATCTGCAAAATGATAACGTTCTCATGTACAATAATAGGGAGTGCTTATTTTGTCTGACTATCCCTTTAGGGAGTAATTGGGGGAAAGGAATAACAAGGAGGAGGAAGTAAAATTGAAGAATATACCGATTGCCATCCAAATGTATACGTTAAGAAATGAGTGTGAGGAGGATTTTCGCGGAACCCTCCGTAAAGTGGCGGATCTTGGATTTCAAGGAGTAGAGCTTGCTGGATATGGGGGAATCCCTGTAGCAGAATTAAAGGAATTATTGGATGAACTAAATTTACGAGTAGCAGCATGCCATGTGCCATTAACTGATTTAGAGAGCGATCTTTCTCAGGTTATTCAAGACCAATTAGTATTAGGGAGTAAATTTTTAGTATGTCCCTATCTTTTACCAGACAAAAGAACAGAAGCGGATTATCAATCACTAATTTCTTTCTTGAATATGGCAGGAGCAGAATGTCGAAAAGCAGGGATATCTCTCTGTTATCATAATCATGATTTTGAATTAGATATAATGAGTGATGGAAGAACGGCATTAGCTACGATAATGGAAGATACAGATCCAACATTAGTTTTTGCAGAACCAGATGTATACTGGCTTTCGAAGCGAGATTATGACCCAGCAAAATGGATTGATACATATAAAGATAGAATGAAGCTTATTCATTTAAAGGATATGACAACAGATGAAGAACAATTCTTTGCTGAGGTAGGTACAGGAAGTATTGATTTTCAAGCAATTCTTGAAAAAGGAGAGGACGCAGATATCCAATGGTGGATTATTGAACAGGATGCAACTAGAAGAACTCCATTGGAAAGCATTGAAATTAGTTTGCGAAATCTAAAGGAAATGTTAACGGACCGGAAGATATAAACTTAACTAGAATAAATCAGCGGGGATTTTTCCCCACTGATGAAATTTACCTTTACCTATTCTCTAAGTAAGGGCATGGAACAACAACGAAAGGACCCACCAGATTTAATGATTTCGGAAAAATCAACCTCGAGTACTTCATACCCTCTTTTTTGCAATTCTTTATTAACCCCTTCATTCATAGGTAAACTAATTACCTTTTTGTTGCCAATGGATAATACATTTGTACCTAATGTTTCTTGCTCTTTAGCGCTTACGTGAATAAAATCATATCGTTCTCGCAGTAATTTTTCTTTTTCTTTATGAAATTCTCCTGGAAAAATTAATCCCTCTGTAGGAGAAAGAATATTAAAGACACAATCTAGATGGAGATATGTATCCGTAAACGGGACAGCTATGACATCATAAGAAGGCATCAAGGTCTGCAAATGGCGGATAGCTGCTTCATTTGTACGCTGACTGATGCCTGCAAAAATTGTTTTCCCGTCAATAATCACATCGCCGCCTTCAATAAAATTGCCTTTAATATCTGTATAAGTGATTTCTTTTTTCTTTAAATAATCTATTAAAACTCTTTCTTCTCCGTGTCTAGCATCTCGTGCCATTTCTGCCACAAAGATCTGACTTCCTAAGGTGAATCCGATATCTCTTGTAAAAACCTGTTCATGGTATTTTTCTTCTGCTGGAAGAAGGATTATTTCCACTCCATTTTTTTGCAGAGTTTCTATAAACATTTCATGCTGTTTTACAGCAAGTTTTTTATCAATATTTTTCTTTGCATGTTTTTTTTGAATATCATTTATAGGGACTTTAATAGCCATATATTCAGGAGAAACTAAGACTACTGTTTTTAATGGATCATATTCATTGGAACAATTTATTTTCATGATAAAACCCTTTCCATTATAGTATAGAAAATAGTTTTTCCTGAATGGCTTATTTTATGAAAGAACTTGTGCAATCATTTTTTGGGGATGATGATGTTCATGAAGGAAATGAAAACTACAATTGTAAGGAAAAGCGGTAGAAATGGCATTCATAGAGGGGATGAAAACCATATTGGCAAGAAACCCTGAAGGAAGTGGTGTTCATCAGGGAAATGAAAGTCATAATTGCAAGGAAAAGCAGTGGAAGTGGCGTTCATAGAGGGGATGAAAACCACAATTGCAAGGAAAAGCAGTGGAAGTAGCGTTCATGAAGGAAATACAAGCCATAACTACAAAAAACAGCCAGTAGAAGCAGCATTCATCCCACTATAATAGCTAAATCAGAGGAAAAGAAGACAGACAAAAGCCAGTGAAGAAACCTTCACAGGCTTTTGTCATATAGCATTAGCTTTCGTCAATATCTTTACGATTTTTCTTAAATAGTTTGGAAAGAACTTCATAAACAATAGGGACGATAACAAGTGTTAACAAAGTAGAACTGATTAAACCACCAATAACAGTAATACCAAGGTCTTTAGAGATTAATCCACTACCACCAGAACCAACTGCTAATGGAATTAATGCACCAATTGTTGCAATAGCTGTCATTAGAATCGGACGAAGACGCGTTGATCCTGCTTCAAGAATCGCTTCACGCATATTCATTCCATCTCGTTCCATATGAATGATTCGGTCTACTAATACAATGGCATTCGTTACAACAATACCAATTAACATTAAGAGCCCCATCATTACCGAAACAGAAATGGTTTGACCTGATAGGTACAATCCGACAAACGAACCGATAACAGCGAATGGTAAACTGAATAGAATCGAGAATGGGGCAACCCCTTCACGGAATGTAACAACAAGGATAAAGTACACGATCGCAACAGCAGCAATCATAGCAATACCTAACTGTGTGAATGTTTCATTCATATCTGCAGTTACACCCGCAACTCCCATTGTAACGCCTTTTGGTAAGTCGATTTTATCGATTTCTTTATCTACTTCATTTGTTACTTTCGAAACATCATCACCAAGGATTTTTCCTGATACAGTTGCATAGTATTCACCTTTACTACGAGAAAGCGTATTTAGAGTAGTTCCTTCTTCTACATCCACAAGCTCTGAAAGTGGCATTGTTTGCCCTGTAGCAGTTGGAATTTCAGTGTCTAGCATATCGTCGATTGATTTCGGCTGTGCTGATTTTTCTTGTTGGACAATAACATCAAGCTCCTCACCGTCTTTTTCAATCGTTGTTAATACATCTTTTGAATTGTTAGGGCTTAGTGTCGCAAGGAGCTGACCAGCTGTTAACCCATATTGTAATAATTCTTCCTGATTTACTTTAAATGTATATTCTACATAAGCATCTTCAGCTGTTGTAGTAACATCTTCTAAACCATCATTCTTTTTTAACACAGATTCTACTTTTTTCACTGATTCATTCAGCTTATCTAAATCTTCACTATAGAATGTATAGCTGACTTCATTCGTTGACATCCCGGTTGATGAGAAGTCTTGGGATTTCCATTCGCCAGATTGATCGAGATTTGTAATATATTCCTCAATTTCATCACGAACTTCAGGGAAGTTTTTCATATCTTCATCAAAGATTAGGTACATAAGTGCACCGCCAGCTCCCATGCCCATCATTGCGCTTTGTGCATCAGCTGTATCATTAATCGATAATTGAACGATATCGATATCTTTGCGGTCAAGCATTTTTTCTTCTACTTCTGTAACGTTCTTTAATGTCTCATCCTTTAGTTCACCAGTTTCTGGAGTGTAGGTGATATACATCGTTTTTTCTTCTTCACTTCCTAGGAAGCTAAAGCCGATTAAAGGAGTGAGGGCAACACTTCCAGCTAATAAAATAACAGCGATAAGGGAAGTGATGATTTTATGATTAAGTGCTTTTTCGAGAATACCTTTATACCAAGTTGCCAATTTACCAGCTTCTTTATGATTACTTTCTGTTTTCTCACTATATAATTTTTTCTTAAATAAGAAATGAGAAAGTGCTGGAACGATTGTAATGGCAACAAGTAATGATGCGCCAAGAGAGAACGCCATTGTTAAGGCGAAAGGACGGAATAATTCTCCAACCATGCCTCCAACAAACATTAATGGAGCAAATACCGCAACTGTTACTAAAGTAGAAGACAGGATTGGTTTGAACATTTCAATCGTTGCTTCTCTAATAAGCGCGCGGCCAGTTAATTTTTCTTCTTTCAGGTGCAAGCGTCGATAAATATTTTCCACGACAACAATGGAGTCATCAATTACCCGCCCGATTGCCACCGTAATAGCACCTAGCGTCATAATATTTAACGTGATATCCATCCAGTTTAATAGCAGTAATGCCATGAAAATAGATACTGGAATGGAAATAATCGAGATAATCGTTGATTTAAAATCACGTAAGAATAGTAAAATAATTAATACGGCGATTAAACAGCCAAATACTGCTTTTTCAACCATGGTAAACACAGATTTTTCAATCGGATCTCCTTGGTCGAGAGAAACATCAATTACTAAGCCATCAATGTTTTTTTGCTCATCTTTAATTAAATCTTTTACACTGTTAACAACATCAACAGTGTTTGCTTGTTGACCTTTGACAATTTGGATGGCGATTGCATCTTTACCATTTGTACGAGAAACTGATTCCACTTTCCCAACTACTTCAATTTTTGCAATATCGCTAAGTTTTAAGAATGGGGCAGGATTTTGTTCAGATGGAGTGACAGGAATAAGCATATTCTTTAGTTCTTTTTCTGTCATAAATTTCCCGTCAATTGCAACTGCTTGTTCGCCTTCTTCAAACTCGTAAAGTCCTAAAGAAACTGCTAAGTTACTCGCTTGAATCATATCTTTAACAGTATCTTCCGTTAAATCTAATTGCGCCATTTTTTCTTTGTCATATGTTAAATCGACTTCTTCAATATGCTGACCTGTGATAGTTGCAGAAGCGACACCATCAATCTTTTCGATTTTTGGAAGAATGATATCTTCCACAGTTGATGTTAATTCGGTAATGTCTTCTTCTGTACTGCTGACACTTAACGCTACAACTGGCATCATATTCATACTGATTGCTGTAATTGTAGGTTCCTCTGCATCTTCAGGTAAGGTGACATTATCCAGAGCGGATTGTAAAGCTCGTTTTGCTTCATCCATATCTGTACCATATTCATATTCTAGTTGAACATTTGCCATGTTCGAATAAGAATTTGAATAGACAGCTTTAACATCTTCCAGATTTTCTACTACTTTTTCTATCGGCATGGATACTTCTTCCATCACCTTCTCCGGAGTAGCTCCCGGGTAAACATCCATTACGGTTAAGTATGGAATAGAGATATTTGGTATGGTTTCCATATTCATCCTTGTACCAGAATAGATACCTGATACAGTAATAATAATGGTTAGTAACCAAACCGCAAGCTTGTTACCTAACACAAAATTTACTAAACCTTTCATAATACACCTTCCCTTTATTGACTAATCTAACTCATTTACTTATAATAAATGACTAAGTAGTCATATGTCAATCAATAGTACATAGGAGAGAATGAGATGACAAAAAAACAGCTGATTATGGAAAAATCGATAGAGTTATTTGCAAAACAAGGATTTGCGGCTACTTCCGTTCAACAAATAACGGAACATTGTGGGATTTCTAAAGGGGCCTTCTATTTATCCTTTAAGTCAAAGGATGAATTAATTATGGCTTTAGTTGATTATTTTATGGAACAGTTCATCGCGAAACTTGACTACGCAGTCAATCATGTGGATGATATTCTTTATCATTTTTATTACGAAATATTATATACATTTAAGGAAAATTCTAGTTTTGCGACATTGTTTATTAAAGAGCAAGCGCTTTCGTTTAATGATGAATTTATTCGAAAGTTTACTTATTATGATCATTTACTGGAAAAAACAATCGAGCATATGATTGGAAAAGTATATGATTCATCCAAACAAGCAATCAAGTATGATTTAGTATTTAGTATTAAAGGGTTTCTTAATACTTATACGCATATTGTATTAAACCATAATAAATATATTGATTTTGATTTACACAGGCTTGCAAAATCGCTTGTAGAGAAAACAGACATTATAGCTTCATATACAGAATCACCATATTTTACAGAAAGTATCTATCAGTTGCTGCACCAGTCCGTTATTGAAGAAAGTGCGACAAAAGAGGATTTGCTGCAACATATAAAAGGGAAAATGGAAGAAGTAGATGATCATTATGTGAAAGAATCGCTTTCTTTACTTATAGAGCAGTTGGAAGAGAAAACATTGAACTCGGTTTTACTAAAAGGATTGCTTGAAAACATTCGACATCATCGTGACTGCATTTGGTTATCCTATTTATTATTCCAATATTTTCAGCTTCATCCGAGTCATAAACAATAGATATATTTTAAAGATGAGTTCTTTACAGGATTCATCTTTTTTTATTTAAAGGATTTCAAAGCAATCAAGGAATTGTAGCAAATAAAATAATTATTGATTAAAGTGAAAATATACACTAAAATTGAAATAAATCATTTATTAAGGCGAATATATGAGAGATTGTAATTATAAAGGAGAAAAAAATGAAAGTATTACAAGCAATTATAATGACGGTGTTTATCGTATTTATTGGATTTATTGCAACAATGGTAACCACTTTATTCACAGCTAGTACATTTTATCTATGGTTTTTACCGATTATTACTGTATTTTATATGGTAACTGTTTATCTATTAATCTTTGAATGGGGGAAGAAAAAAGCAGTCAAAAGGGCAAGGATAGTAATTTTAGTCATGAGTATCTGCGGGATAGCGGGTTACATAATTTATGAACATTTTGATAAAAATTTAGAGGTTGTTAGTAGTCAAGATACGGATTTAACAGAATATATGCCATTTTTAGAGGGAACAAAAGCTGTGTTTTTGAAAGAAGAATCAACATTTAAAATAGAAGGGGATCTTCCAAGATTAGACGGCTCTACCGCTCTTTATCCTGTATACGCAGGGTTTGTTCAAGCAGTCTATCCACAAAAAATGTATTCATTAGAGGAAAGTGAGGTAGTTTCAAGTCAAACAAGTGAGGCGTTTAATCGCTTATTAAATCGTGAGGCAGACATCATATTTGTGCCAAAGCCTTCAGAGAAACAATTTAAATTGGCTGAAAGCCTTGGGGTAAAATTAAAGCTTACACCAATTGGGAGAGAGGGATTTATCTTTTTTGTTCATGCGAAAAATCCAGTGGAAACACTAAGCGTGGAACAAATACAGGATATTTATTCTGGGAAAATAAGAAACTGGAAGGAAGTCGGTGGAAAACATGAAAAAATTAGAGCATTTCAAAGACCAGAAGAAAGCGGCAGTCAATCTGCATTGTTGAGGGTTATGGATGGAAAACCGTTAATGGATCCTCCCACAAAGGATATTGTCAATGCAATGGAAGGCATAATAAGTGAAACTGCAGACTATCAGAATAAAAGAAATGCGATTGGGTTCTCTTTCCGGCATTTTTCAGAAGATATGGTGCGTAATGGAAAAATAAGAAATATTGCTGTTGATGGAATAACTCCTACAGTAGAAACAATTAAAGATGGAAGCTACCCCTTCATTAATGAATTTTATGCCATTACGCTGGAGGATAATAAATCTCCCCAAGTTGATGGATTTTTAAAATGGATGATATCAGAGCAAGGCCAACGGATTGTTTCGGAAACTGGCTATGTGGCAGTTGAATAGATATTAATATGTGGTAGATCTTTGTTTGGGTAACCGGCAGTATTTATTACTGGCCGAGTTACCTATTTATATGGTAAACAGCAACAAAAGAATCTTTATTTTTTGCTTATAATGGAGAAAACTAATTAATTAGATTGATAGATAGCTGTAAAAAGGGGAGGAATCAGCCAAAATAAGAAAAAATCAGCCAAAGCAGCGAGGAAATCAGCCAAAATAAGAAAAAATCAGCCAAAGCAGCAAGGAAATCAGTCAAAATAAGAAAAAATCAGCCAAAGCAGCAAGGAAATCAGCCAAAATAAAAAAAATCAGCCAAACGCATCCACTCCTCATAAAGATGAAAACTAAAACGCTTTATTAATGGATTTTTTCTACTCCACCTTTCTAATCCCTTTTTTTGTCTATTTTATAGGGCGGAATGCCTGTAACTATCTAGTTTGGAATTCTGTTACCGTGAACAATCAAAAGAAATATTGACACTCATAATCTAGTATATTTATAATCTCACATAGAAAGAAAGCGTTTACTTTTGCATCACTAGAAGAAGTAAACGCTTATTTTTTTATAACTAGTTAGGTTTAGTAAAAGGCTCAAGTTGCTTAAAACATTTAGAACAGGAGGAACAGGAATGAATCACTGGTTAAGGAAATCACTCATTATACTAACGATATTTGTTCTTGTGTTCACGACACGAGGCTTCTCGTTCAATCAAATGAACGTAAAAGCAGAGAACACAGATGGAAAAGATATACCTGAAAACACATTAAGAATTCATTATCAAAATGAGGGAAATAAGTATCAGGATCTAGGGTTATGGCTGTGGGACGATGTAGAATCACCTACTGCTAATTGGCCACAAGGTGCTGCAGCGTTTGAAGAAAAGAAGCAAGATGAGTATGGTACATATATTGATATTCCTTTGAAAGCAGATGCTAGAAAGGTTAGCTTTCTTGTTGTAAACAGAACGAATGGAGAGAAAGAGAGCGGAGATAAGTCCGTTACGATAAACAATCCATCATTAAATGAAGTATGGATTAAAGAAGGTTCAGATAGTGTTCATCTATTTGAGCCAGTAGAACTGGCTGAAAATACTGTTAGAATTCATTATCAAAGAGATGACCAAAACTATGATAAGTTAGGGTTGTGGTTATGGGAAGATGTAGAATCACCTACTGTTAATTGGCCGACTGATGCTGTAGCATTAGAAAAAAATGATCGCTATGGTGCTTATGTTGATATAAAAGTGAAAGAGAATGCTAAAAAAATTGGCTTTCTTATTGTAAACCGTGAAAATGGTGAAAAGATTGGTGGTGACAAAGGGTTCGCTTTATTGGAAGAGTATAATCATTTATGGATTAAAAATGAAGATGATCAAGTTTATATTTCACCATACTGGGAATCACCAACTGATTTAGTTTCAGGAGAACTATTGTCTGACACAACCATCCAATTAACTTTTTCCAGTACAAAAGGACTTGTGAAAGAGGATATAGCGCAAGCATTATCTATTGTGGATAAGGATCAAGAAGTAATAGATTTTAGTGCAGTGAAAATTATTAATGAAACCACAGTGGAAATAACAGGTGTTTATGATGCGGAAAAGGGGCCTTTTACAATCTCTTATCAAGGAAGATCTGTTACAGCCAAATCTGGATGGAAAATGTTAGATGAAAATTACTTTTATGAGGGCAATGATTTAGGGGCCACATATCATAATAAGGATGCAACATTAAAATTATGGGCACCGAAAGCATCAAAGGTAACCGCCGTTTTTTATGATAAAAATGATGCAGCAAGGAAAATTGGCAGTTTAGATTTAGTACAAGGGGATCAAGGGGTATGGAGTGTCGAAGCGAAAGCAGATGATCTCGGCATCAAAGATACAAGAGGATATTATTATCAATATGAAGTAACCAATGATGGAAAAGTATCTAAAGTTTTAGATCCTTATGCTAAATCGATGGCAGCTTTTACTGTTAACACAAAGGGACAGGTTGGCAGTGATGGCGATACAGTAGGAAAAGCAGCCATTGTTGATTTAAGTCAAACCAATCCCGCTAACTTAACTAGTGTGAAGATTGATGGCTATGAAAAACGAGAGGATGCAATTATATGGGAAGCTCATATTCGTGACTTTACTTCTGATCCAACCATTCAGACAGATTTAAATGGTCGCTTTGGAACTTATAAAGCATTTATTGATAAACTGGATTATATAAAATCCTTGGGTGTTACACATGTCCAACTCCTGCCAGTTAATGCTTGGTATTGGGGAGATGAAACGAGAATGGGAGAAAGGGAATTAGAGTATTCGGCAGCAGGAAATGAATATAATTGGGGGTATGATCCTCATAACTATTTCTCACCAGATGGTGCCTATTCGGAAAATCCAAAAGATCCAGAGCTGCGCATTAAAGAATTAAAGGAGCTAATTAATGCGATTCATGCTGCTGGCATGGGAGTGGTTCTAGATGTTGTATATACACATATGTCCAATGCTAGTCTATTAAATGATATTGTTCCAGATTATTATTTTTTCCAAGACAGTAATGGTAAATTTGTGGGGGGATTTGGAAATAACTTAGCTACAAATCATAAAATGGCGGAAAAGCTAATGATAGATTCAGTGAAATATTGGTTTCGTGAATTTAAAATCGATGGCATGAGATGGGATATGATGGGGGATGCAACCTATGAAGCTGTTCAAAAAGCTTATGATGAAGCGGCAGCCATCAATCCAAATGCATTATTTATTGGAGAAGGGTGGAGGACGTTCTCGGGGCATTTAGCAGACCCATCTTTGGCAGGAAAAGGTGCAGACCAAGACTGGATGGATAAAACCGATGATGTCGGTGTTTTCTCTGATGAAATAAGAAATGAGGTAAAATCGGGTTATGGTTCAGAAGGAGAGCCGCGCTTTATCACTGGCGGAGCTCGTAATATTCAGACGATATTTAACAATATAAAAGCACAGCCATCCAATACGCCAGCAGATAATCCAGGAGACATGGTGCAATATATTGAAGCACATGATAATCTGCCGCTCTACGATATTATTGCGAAAGCTTTGAAAAAAGATCCAGCCATTCCAGAAAATGATCTAGAAATTCATAAACGTATTCGCCTTGGAAACTCATTGATTCTGACTTCACAAGGCACGGCATTTTTACATGCAGGACAAGAATATGGAAGAACCAAGCAATGGCTAGGAGAGGGAATTCCAGAACAAAAATATGATGCTTTTACAGATGAAAATGGCAATGTGTTTGGTTACTTTGTTCATGATTCCTATGATTCATCTGATGCCATTAATATGTTTGATTGGTCCAAAGCCACCAATAAGGAAGTATATCCAGTAAATAATGAAACGGTGGAATATACAAAAGGATTAATTGAATTAAGAAAATCAAGCAATGCTTTTCGACTAGGAGAAAAGAGTTTAGTCGATTCTAATGTAACCATGATTGCTGCACAAGAGATTCAGGAAGAGGATGTTGTTATTGCCTATAAAAATGAGTCAACAGACGATACAGGCAGCTATTATGTATTTATAAATGGTGATACAAAAGCTAGGGAGCTGACATTAAGTGAAGATTTAACCGAATTTAAAGTAGTAGTGGATAATGATGAAGCAGGTAAAGATTCTGTTGAAGAGAAAAGTGGTTTCACTTTAACAGCAGAAAAAATAACACTTGAGCCACTTACTACTATTGTCATAAAAAATGAAAAAGAGACAGGCGGAAATCAGGATGATGGCGCCAAAGAGCCAAATGATCCAGAAAATCCAGTGGATTCAACAGATCCTAAAGCTCCAGAAAAACCAGATAAAGAAGACCCAGTTAATGCAGATAAGAATCCCAATGATAATAAGGGAGACATGGGTGATAACGGTGAGAAGGCTGACAATAACGGAAAATCAAAAAATTCCTTGCCAAATACAGCAACTAATAATGGCACATATCTACTGATTGGGATAGTTATTTTAGCAGCAGGTGTTTGTCTTTCTATCATCATTCGCAGAAAAAAAGCAGATGCAGAATAAATAAATAGATAGCAGAAGTTAGGAGTATAGCTAACTTCTGCTTTTTGTATTTAAAAAAGGGAAAGAAAGCAAAAAATAATGGACGAAGGATAAAACGAAATTTTGTGTGCACCTTATTATTCAGAAGGAGTGGTAAAATGAAGAAAATAATAGCAATGGTTAGTTTGTTTTTATGTTTAATAGCACTCCCTACGATGGTATTTGCTGATACATATACCGTTAAAAATGGAGATTCAATGTGGAAAATTGCGATGAAATATCAAATTGGCTTAAAAGAGATTATTGCTGCGAACACACAGATTTCAAATCCTAGTTTAATTTATCCAAATCAAAAATTGACTATCCTCAATATTGATTCCATTAAAACTGTAGATCGGGAAGTAATCCGACTTTGCAATATAGAACGTCAAAAAAAGGGACTTCCTGCTATAACGGAAAACTGGGAATTATCAAGAGTTGCTAGAGATAAATCGATGGATATGGCTCAAAAAAATACTTTAGTCCTACAAGTCCAACATACGGATCGCCATTTGATATGATGAAAGCCTACGGAATTGGTTATAAAGCAGCCGGGGAAAATATTGCCCAAGGCCAAACAAGCGCACAAGCAGTAGTTCAAGCGTGGATGAATTCTAGCGGTCATAGAGCCAATATACTAAGTAAAAACTTTACACAAATCGGTGTAGGATATTACCAAAATGGTAACTATTGGACGCAAATGTTTATATCAAAATAATATTCTAGTAAGGGATTACTACTTAAAATTGAGTGATAATCCCTTTATTTATGGTGATGAGATTAATGGTTTCATTTGTAACCCCCTTCTGGCTATTGACGTTTCCTCTTGAATATTCCGCCTAGCTCTCATTGAAGGCTTGCCAAACCATTTTCAACTATGATTTCCTCGTATAGTTATTCGACAACTGCGATAGAGAGGACAATTGCCAAAACATTTAGTGACAAGACGAATCTTTTTGTGAGAAAATATTTTTAAAAAAGGGAGGCTATGTCCATGTATAGTTTTAATAATGATTATAGTGAAGGAGCACATCCGCGAATTTTACAAGCATTGCTAGAATCCAATCTGCAGCAAGAAATAGGATATGGGCAAGATTCCTTTACACACAAAGCAGTTGAAATATTGAAAGAAAAACTGAATTGTGAGGAGGTAGATGTTCATCTTTTAGTTGGCGGAACGCAAACTAATTTAATTGCCATCTCTGCCTTTTTAAGACCACATGAAGCAGCAATTGCCGCAGCGTCTGGACATATTTTTGTTCATGAAACAGGAGCTATCGAAGCAACTGGTCATAAAGTTCTTACTGTTGATACGGAAAATGGCAAGTTAACACCAAGTCTAATTCAACATGTACTTGATGAGCATACAGATGAACATATGGTAAAGCCAAAACTCGTATACATATCCAATTCAACTGAAATTGGAACGATTTATTCCAAAAGCGAGCTTAAACAGTTAAGTGAGTTTTGTCAGAAGAATCAATTGCTTTTCTATATGGATGGAGCACGTTTAGGGTCAGCACTTTGTGCCAAAGACAATGATCTTACGTTAAGTGATTTACCTCAACTTCTGGATGCTTTTTATATTGGCGGTACCAAAAATGGAGCATTGATGGGGGAAGCGCTTGTGATAAAGAAAGATTCCTTAAAGGAGGATTTCCGTTATCATATGAAGCAAAAAGGGGCTATGCTGGCAAAAGGCAGAGTGCTAGGAATCCAATTTTATGAGTTATTTAAGGATACTCTTTTCTTCGAATTGGCTGAACACGCTAATAAGCTGGCAGAAAGACTAACGACAGCATTAGCCGAGAAAGGTTATCGTTTTTTAACCCAATCTTCGACTAATCAGGTTTTTCCGATTGTTTCGAACGATAAGATTATAGAATTACAGAAGAATTATCAATTCAACATATGGGAAAAAATTGATAAGGAACATTCTGCGATTCGGCTTGTTACCTCTTGGGCAACAAGAGAAGAGGAAGTGGAGCAATTTATTAACGATTTAAAATAAGAATAGATAAAATTATCAATGGCATACCAGAAATAATTAGGTATGCCATTATTCGTTATTCCATAGGAAAGGTTCCGTAGAAAAGAATTTTAAGTATTGTTACAGTAAAGCGTTATAGCTAGACCGCTATATTTACTAATGAACTATTATACGAAAAAACAATAGTCTTTTATAATACCTAGCATTTTTTTCTTTACTTATTTTTGTTTGCTCTCTATAATATTCATATAAACCCCACGGGGTATATTTTTTATCGAAAATAATACCCCGTATGGTATAAAAGAGGAGCTTTTTATGAGTAAGAAAGTAATTATTATTGGTGGTGTGGCAGGTGGAGCAACAGCTGCTGCACGATTAAGAAGGATAAGTGAAGAAGTAGAAATTATCTTGATTGAAAAAGGAGAGCACATTTCTTTTGCTAATTGTGGGCTGCCTTATTATATTGGAGAAACGATTAAAGACAGAAGTAAGTTGCTTGTACAGACAGTGGAAGGAATGTCAAAAAAGTTTTTATTGGATATTAGAGTACAGAGTGAAGCAATATCGATTGATTCGAATAATAAAAAAGTCACGATTAAAAATTTACAAACAGAAGAGATATACGAAGAAACTTATGATAAGCTGTTGCTTTCACCAGGAGCAAGACCAATTATTCCCCCTATATTAGGTATAGAAAACCATCAATCACTATTTACACTAAGAAATATACCAGATACAGATCGCATAAAAGCCTTTGTTGATCAAAACGCACCAGAAAGTTCTGTAATTATAGGTGGCGGATTTATTGGTGTAGAAATGGCAGAAAACCTAGCTGCCCGTGGAATAAAGGTAATGATTGTGGAGAAGGGGCATCAAGTTTTAGGTCCACTGGATGTGGAAATGGCAGGTCCTGTTCAAACACATCTTAAGCAAAATGGAATAACGCTTATTTTAGGAAATGGAGTAAAAGAATTTAAAGGCAATGGAGATATCATAGTACTGGAAGATGGGACGGAAGTTCAAACAGATATGACCATTCTATCTATTGGAGTAAGGCCAGAAAATGAGTTAGCCAAACAAGCGGGACTAGAAATTGGAGAACAAGGTGGTATTGTTGTAAATCACTTGTTACAAACTTCTAATCAAGATATTTATGCTGTTGGGGATGCTATTGAAGTTCGTGACTATATCAATAGAAAGAAAACAATGATACCACTTGCAGGGCCAGCAAATCGCCAAGGTAGAATTGCTGCTAATAATATGATGGGAAAAAAAGAGAAGTACGAAGGAACATTAGGTACTTCAATTGTTAAAGTGTTTGACTTAACAGTAGCTACTACTGGAAATAATGAAAAAACACTCCAAAAATGGGGGATTCCTTATGAGGTGGTTCATATTCACCCAAATTCACATGCTGGTTACTATCCTGAAAGTTCTTCTATTGCTTTCAAATTGATATTTGATAAAGAATCAGGACAAATATATGGGGCACAAGCAATTGGAAGGGGAGGTGTCGATAAACGAATTGATGTCATTGCAACTGCAATTAAAGGTAATCTAACCGTAGAAGATCTAACTAATTTAGAACTATCGTATGCACCGCCATATTCATCTGCCAAGGATCCTGTAAATATGGCAGGATATGTGGCAGTAAATATTGTAGAAGGAGAATTAGAGCAAATCCAATGGCATGAGGTAGATCAGATAGTGCAAAACGGTGGCTATTTACTGGATGTAAGAGAAAGTGTTGAGCGAGAGTTTGGATATATAGAAGGGTCACTTAATATGTCGTTAGGTGAAATAAGAGAGAGAATGGCTGAATTACCAAAAAATCAACCGATTTATGTGAGCTGTCAAGTTGGTTTAAGAGGATATTTAGCTAGTAGAATATTAAAAAATAACGGTTTTAATGTAAAAAACGTTGATGGTGGATGGAAAACCTATTCTTCAGCTTTTGCGGATACAGAAATGGCAGAAAGAACGGAAGGAAGCAGCCAAACAAATGAAGAAATAAGAGAAGACGAAAGCTTTCAAATTGATACAGTACTGGATGTTTCCGGATTAACTTGTCCAATGCCAATTGTGAAATTAAAACAAGGGATGGATCAATTAGAGAGCAAGCAAGTGTTAGAGTTGCAAGCGACAGATAGAGGGGTATTAAGTGATTTGCCAGCATGGACAAAAAAAGTAGGACATCAAATTTTAAAAACGGAACAAGTAGGCTCTACCATTAAATTTTGGATTAAGAAAAAATAAAAGAAAAAAAGAATGCTCTTTAGTTAGGCATGCTATATATTCGCTTCAGCTAGTTTGACAGGCTATAATAATGATCAATAAATCATGTATAATGTAGGATAATAGTGACTAACTGAAAATATGGCAAATGGAAGGGGTATTTTCTTTGGAATATAATGATCAATTAAAAAATAGAGTTAAGCGGATGGAAGGACAATTAAGAGGAATTCTGAAAATGATGGAGGAGAATAAAGAGTGTAAGGAAGTGATTACACAGTTATCAGCTGTTCGTTCAGCAGTAGACCGAACAATGGGTGTTATTGTGAGCACTAACTTAGTTGACTGTGTGGTAGAAGCCCAGGAAAACGGAGAAAGAATGGATGATGTAATTAAGGAAGCAGTAAATCTGTTAGTCAAAAGCAGATAATGAACAAAGATAAAAAGCTCTAGAACCTATAGAGCTTATAATTTTAGATGATTATATACCTATAGGGGTAAAGGTAATTAGGAGAGGGAGATAAAATGACAACGAAAACGACGATTGTGTTATTCAGTGGTGAATATGATAAAGCGATGGCTGCCTATATAATTGCTAATGGTGCAGCTGCTTATGATCATGAAGTCACTATCTTTCATACTTTTTGGGGATTAAATGCTTTAAGAAAAAAAGAGAATATAAAAGTAAATAAGGGATTGTTAGAAAAGCTCTTTGGAAAAATGATGCCGAAGGGAGCAGATAGAATGGGTTTATCCAAAATGAACTTTTTAGGATTTGGTCCTAAGATGATTAAACATGTTATCAAACAGCATCAGGCAATGACACTTCCCCAATTAATAGCAATGGCGCAGGAACAGAAGGTAAATCTTGTCGCATGTACGATGACAATGGATTTACTTGGATTAAAAGAAGAAGAGCTGTTAAAAGGGATTGATTATGCTAGTGTTGCTGCCTATTTGGCTGAAGCAGAGGATGGCCATGTGAATTTATTTATCTAAAATTAGTTTTTCGAGGGAAGGGGTAAATGAAATGAAAGAAATAACAACAACGGAATTAAATAGCAAATTACGGAGTGGAGAGAAAGTCTCGATTATTGATGTTCGGGAACCAGCGGAAGTAGCGACAGGGAAAATTCCTGAAGCAATAAATATTTCTTTGCGTCTTATTGAATTTAGATTGCATGAATTAGATAAACAAAAAGAATATTTTATTATATGTCAATCGGGAGGAAGAAGTAATCAGGCTGCTCAAATATTAAATAAATATGGATATAGGGTAGTAAATGTCATTGGTGGTATGCAAAACTGGGAAGGAAAAGTCGAATGAAAAGATTGGTAAAAACAGGAAAGTTAACTCCTTCCTGTTTTTACCCTTTTTTATCAAATCTTTGGAAATTTCACGGGAGTATTTATAGAAAGCTTGTCCTTGTATGAACGATAGGCGATCAATACTTGGTCTTTTGAACTCGCATCCAACTGTAGGATGAAATCTCCATTTGTTTCTAAATAATAACGAATGCCATTCTCTTGTAAATGACTGAAGTAATAATAATTGCCTAATAAATATTTGCTTTCTGTTTTTGTTTCCTTATTTTCTTTTATATATTTTGCCAGTTCATTTACGGACAGAGAAGTTTCACCCGTTAAGGTGAAAAGACCTTTTCGAACCGAATCAGCTGCCTGAATAATGGAATCTTTCACTTTAGTGACCATCGTATCCAAATAATTATTCATTTTTTCCTCCATACAATTGCTAATTTTCGTGCTACTTTCATTTATCTTTAAAAGTCTGATTAAATTTTGTTAATTCAGGATCTTTTTTTTATTGCTTGACATGAAATGCAGTGGTTTCAACTTCTGTATCTCTACTTATTCCTAACTGATCTCCATCAGCGTCCGCAATTACCCCTTCACGTGGACCATCCATATTTGGATCAACATTTACTTGAACTTGATTTCTAGGCATCTTGACACCTCCTAGTGATAGGATGGATAAAAAGAAAGAAAAAAATCCATGGTTTAGTGTTTTTAAAACCTTTAGTCTCTAGTAAAAATTAACAAAACAATAGTTCTATCATTGTCGATTATTAACAATTTTTAAGCGTATAGTTTCCAGAACGTTCACCATACTAATCCTGTTGTTTAAAATCCATTTACAGGAGGAGATTATATTGTTGCAAAACGGACAGCAAGTACACCAAAATCTACAAACAGGTCAAGTTCCACAAGCGATGAATCATGGCGGACATGAAATGTTTGATGTTCATGAAGTACTAGTTGGAGCAATAAATACCATGAATTTGTATAAATTGTTAGGAAACCATATTCAGGATCCAGAATTACGAGATATTCAAAACAGACAATATCAATTTATTCAAGAAGAGTACAATTTAACATTAGAGTGTTTTCAAACTGGACAACCTCCTGCAAAGAGAACTGAACCATATATGATGAAAGAAAATAATGATTTCATCTTTGGAATGACCCAGATGCCTCCTGCAAAGCCAATTCAAAATGTGACGGAAATGAGTGATCAGCAAGCTGCAGTTGCAATGCTTAGTGCATTAAAAGCTTCTGCTTCTATGAAAACAGTGGCAGCAGCTGAAACAACTAATCCGGTTGTACGTCGAGTTATTGCAGCTTCTATTCCGAACTGTTTGGAAATGGCTTATGAAGTATCTTTATACCAAAACAAGCATCATTATTATCAAGTTCCTCAGCTGGCTGCTCAAGATATGCAAAATATCTTAAACGGATTTGCACCTGCACAAGGAGCTCCAATGATGCAGCAGCAAATGAATATAAATAATAATATGCATTAATTTATAGGGGAGTTATCTCTATCTTTGAGGTAACCTCCCTATAAATCTTTGTCAAAATGAGGAATGAATGATGAAAAAAACTGTAATGCTGTTATTTTTTTTATTTCCTTTTTTACCTTCTATGGGCATTGCGCAAACAAAGATTCCGATTTTGGTGTACCATTCCATTGAAGAGTTTCATGGACAAGGTTCAAAAGAATTATATGTGACTCCAGCAAATTTTGAAAAGCAAATGATTTATTTACTAGATCATGGTTTTACTCCGTTAACTTTTGAAAGATGGCAGGATATAAATAAAGTTAAAAAGCCAATTTTTATTACGTTAGACGATGGTTATAAAAATAATTTAAGAGTGTTTGAAATTTTTCAAAAGATAAAAACCGATGATTTTACCCCAACAGCAACGATGTTTGTTATAGCAGATTTTATCGGAAATGCCAATAGGTTATCTAATCAAGAGTTGAAAGAATTAGCTAGTTCTGGTTTTATATCAATTCAATCCCATACAGCAACACATCCTGATTTGGTGAAAACAACAGACTATAAACATGAGCTAAAAGAATCGAAAAACAAAATCGAAGCAATTACAGGAAAGGAAGTTATTGCACTGTCTTATCCTTATGGAAATATTGATTCTAAGGCAATGGAGGAAGTCAAGAAGTATTATTCTTTCGGGCTAACCACAACACCAGAATTCTATAGTGAAAAGGGAATAAAGGATGAACTCTATCTGTTACCGCGTAAATATATTAAGTACTCTACCACATTAGAGGAGTTTGCCGATATAGTCGAGAGTGCTGAAGGTTGATTGCTTGGAGAAGTAATCGACTTTTGGCGCTTTTTGTCATTTTATTTCCCGGAAAATGAAAAGAACTGACTCTACTCTAACTTTTAAGTTACAGAAAGTCAGTGTCTTTTTCATCACTTCATACCCGTATTTGCTTTCACAATAACCTCGGCGTATTTCTTTTCATCTCGTTTATTGGAGAGGATGGTCCCAATAAATGCACCGAGAAAACCTGCAGGAATTGAAATGATAGCAGGATTTGTTAGTGGGAATATAGCAGTTCCAGTTAAAATAGCAGCACCAGGTTCAGGGTTAAGTACACTCGGGCTGATGGCAACCAACACTAACGCCGTAAGTAGTCCTGTTACTACGCCGGATATAGCGCCGGCTGTATTAAATCTTTTCCAGTAGATTGTAAAAATGATAACTGGTAAATTAGCACTGGCTGCTACACAGAATGCAAGGGATACGAGAAAGGCTACATTCATTTTTTGAGCAAATAGGGCAAGGATAATGGATAGAAAGGCTACTGCAACCGAGGCATAACGAGCTGCATTCATTTGCTGTTTTTCGGTAACCTTTCCTTTTTTTATTATTTGACCATATATATCATGGGCAAAGGCTGAGGCACCTGATAATACAAGTCCTGCTACAACTGCTAGAATGGTCGCAAATGCTACCGCAGAAACAAAACTCATTAAAAAGTCACCGCCAAGAGCGTGAGCAAGCAATGGTGCTGCCATATTGCCCGCGGCATTTGCTTCCACAATGTCGGCAGCCCCTACAAAAGCAGCAGCTCCAAAGCCTAAAAAGATGGTTAAGATATAGAAAATGCCTATAACCCAAGTTGCTGTTACAACAGAGCTTCTAGCTGTTTTCGCATCTTTTACTGTGAAGAAGCGCATTAGTATATGCGGCAGACCTGCCGTTCCTAGAACGAGTGCTGCCATCATAGAAATAGTATCGAGAGAGTTGGTATACTTCACGCCAGGATTAATATAACTTTCTCCTAATGGTGTAAGTGTTTTGATTTCGTCGAACATTGTAAGGATATTAAAGTTGAATTTTGCAAGAACAAGAAAGGAGATAACAACTGTTCCAAGCATTAAAAGGACAGCTTTAATAATTTGAACCCAGCTTGTAGCAGTCATACCGCCAAATAATACATAAATAGTCATCATGATGCCAACAATTAAAACTGCAAGCCAATAATCGATTCCCAATAATAGCTGGATAAGGGCGCCAGCTCCAACTAATTGAGCAATCATATAAAAAATTACAATGGTAATCGTACTTAATGCGGCTGCACCTCGCACTTTTTTCTGATCAAAGCGGGCATTTATCATATCAGCAATCGTATACTTTCCTAAATTTCTTAGTGGTTCTGCAACAATATAAAGAACGACTAAATAAGCAACTAAGTATCCAATCGAATAGAAAAATCCATCAAACCCAGTTAACGCGATAGCACCTGCTATTCCGAGGAAGGAGGCGGCTGATAAATAGTCCCCTGCAATGGCTAAGCCATTTTGCCAGCCTGTTAATCCCCCGCCAGCTGTATAAAATTCACTTGTTGTATTGGTTCTTTTAGCTGCCCAATATGTAATGATAAGAGTGATGAGGACGATAATGACAAACAACATTAATGCGATTGGACTCATTTATTTTTAGCCCCTTCCATCTGGTTTTCTTCCACAATGTCAGCAGCTAATTCATCAAATTTCATTGCTTTTCGAACATAAATCATGGATAACACCCAAGTCATGATAAACTGTGCAAATGCATACACCCACGTCCATGTAATCGATCCGATAGCAGGCTTGTTTAAAATAGTTGTGTAAGAAGTCAAAATTGGTAACATAAAATAAAAGAGTAAAAAGAAGACGGTGAGAGGAATTAGAAATTTTTTCTTTTGGGACATTAATTGCTTGAACTTAGAACTATTGGCAATTTGTACGAAATCGTAAGGCGGAGATTGCTTTTTTGCATCTTTGGCCAAATTACTCATTCACTTTCCCCCTTGTAAATAATATTTTCCAATATAACAATAGTGTAAAAACTTCAAAGAAGAATCGCAATGGTTCTTTTTTCTTAAATGTAAGCGTTTTATTTGAGCGAAATGGCTTATTTTTGTTGAAAATAACTAAACTTTATGCGAATAGAAGAATAATAGAAAATGGAATTATTTGATAGTGTTGTAAAGGAGTATTTACTATATTAAAATTTTTTCTTTTGTTTATTAAGTTTTGAGACGGGGTACATCTTAAGCGAACAGCAATATGAAAAGTCAAGGAGGTGATAGCGTCATGTTTCGTCATCAAAAAGAATTACAGTTTGAAGTGAAAGTGGACAGACCAGATCCAATGTTAGCACGTCAAATTCAAGAGGTGCTTGGAGGACAATTCGGTGAAATGACCGTAATGATGCAATATCTTTTCCAAGGTTTTAATTGTCGCGGAGAAGAAAAATATAAGGATATGCTCATGGATATAGGAACAGAAGAGATTGGTCACGTTGAAATGCTTTGCTCTTTAATCAGTCAGCTACTAGATGGTGCATCACCTGAGGATCAGGCTGAAGCAGCGAAAGATCCAGCAGTTGCAGCCATTATGGGGGGAATTAATCCACAACATCTGCTTGTAAGTGGATTGGGCGGCATGCCAACTAATTCTAATGGGGTACCATGGAATGGATCGTATATTGTCGCAAGTGGAAATCTTTTAGCCGATATGCGTTCAAATTTACATGCAGAAAGCCAAGGACGCTTACAGGTAGCAAGATTGTATCATATGACAACTGATGAAGGAGTTAGAGCCACATTTAGAAAAATGTTAGCGCGTGACCGTTACCATCAATATCAATGGCTAGCAGCAATCGAGGAATTAGAAGCTAAAAATGGTGTAGTTGTTCCAGCTAGCTTCCCTCCGGAAGCAGAAAAAGAATCTCAGCCAGAAGCGTATGAATTCTGGAATCTATCAGAAGGAGATGCTTCTTCAGAAGGTCTATGGGCAACAGGCAGCGCTCAAGATGGAACAGGAGACTTTGTGTATGTAAAAGAGCCAGTACCAAAGGGGCAGGTTCCTCTTAATCCAATTCCATCTGAGTCATTGCATCATGATTTGAATATTAAATAGTAAAAATATAAAGTAAATAGACACAAATTATTAAGTCCGATAATAGTTTGTGTCTATTTTTTTCCTTTTTATTGGCTAGTAATCTTGTGGGAAATAGTGTAGAATAACTTAAAAAAGTTTAAATAATCACAAGAGTTTAAATTTTTCGTATTTCCATCAACTTGTTTTCATGTTACATTTAAACAAGTTATAGATTCTAGCATGACGAAAGTCGCAACCGAGATTTTTCTATACATAATAATATATATATTTTTCTGAAAAGTCTAATATTAAAAAGAGAGAAGAAATTTACGGAGGTAGGGATTCACATGACAAAAACAATTATTAAAGCACCATTTAGAGCAGATCACGTAGGAAGTTTACTGCGTCCTCAATCTATTCATGATGCTAGAAAGAATTTTGCAGATGGAGTTATTTCAGCAGAAGAGCTACGTGCAGTAGAAACAGAAGAAATTAAACGTATTGTGGACAAGCAGATTGAGGTGGGTCTTCAAGCAGTTACGGATGGAGAGTTCCGCCGCAGATTCTGGCATACTGATTTCATGGAGCATTTAACAGGAGTAGAAGGCTATGTACCTGACCATGGTTATAAATTTAATGGGGTTGAAACGGAAGCTTACGATGTGCGAGTAACAGGAAAAGTATCATTTAATCCTGATCATCCTCATTTAAAAGATTTTAAGGAATTCTATGAGATTGTGGGCGATCGTGCCGTTGCAAAAATGACCATTCCAAGTCCAAACCAATTTTTCAATGCCGGTATCCGTAATGAAGAAATCTATCCGGATATTGAAGATTATGCCAATGATATTATCCAAGCTTATCGTGATGCTGTTCAAGCATTCTATGAGGCAGGCTGCCGTTATCTACAATTTGACGATGTATATATTGCAGGACTTTGTGCTCCAAAGCTGCCATTTGCAAAAAGTGAGTTAGAAAGACAAGAATTAATCGACTTAGCATTACACGTTGTGAATGGTGTTCTAGAAGGAAAGCCAGAAGATTTAATCGTAACAACACATCTTTGCCGTGGAAACTATCAATCTACTTGGGCGTTTGAAGGTCCATATGATAAAATCGCCCCTAGCTTCTTTGCGAAGGAAAAAGTAGATGGCTTCTTCTTGGAGTACGATGATGAGCGTTCTGGTGGTTTCAACCCACTTGAATTTGTGCCAAATGGAGGACCACAAGTAGTTTTAGGTGTATTCACTTCCAAAACGGGTGAATTAGAAGATAAAGCAGCAATCAAAGCACGTGTAGAAGAGGCTTCTAAATACGTTGCTCTTGAACAGCTTTGTATCAGCCCGCAATGTGGATTTGCTTCAACCCATCATGGAAACATCTTAACAGAAGAAGAACAATGGAATAAATTAAAATATATTGTAGATGTAGCGAAAGAGATTTGGGGATAAAATAGTTTTATAGTCGGATATAAGAGGCACATACTCATATTAAATGTGCCTCTTTTATTTTTAGCTGCAACTATAATAAGGTTATGAAGATAGTTTTTAAAAGAGAGGAATAGCAGATGCAATGGAGTAAGTTAAAAGCCAGAATGGTCTGAAGAGGTGGAACAAAGCCTCTTTACTGCAAATATAATGGATAGTGGATATGTCTATAAATCCTTTCTTGATTATTGCGCTCTTTCTATAGATCATGCTTTACATTCTGAGAATGAATTTATTAGAGCTTTTGCTATGTTTGATAGGAGGATTGGAAAAAGGAGATTAAGTAATATAGATAGAAAGACACTGAATCATCCATTAATTAGTAAATTTTATCAAATACGATGTCAGGTAGAAAAAATGGCAAAAAGATAACGGATTAGCTACTGTCTAATTGGTTATCTTTTTGCCATCTTCAAACAAGCTTAGAGCCTCACCATAAAAATACTCCCTTTTCCTTTTTCACTCTCCACATAAATTTTCCCGTTACATAGTTCGACGATTCTCTTTACCAGTGCTAATCCTAAACCATTTCCCGATTGGGAATGAGAGGTATCGCCTTGATAAAATTTATCAAAAAGACGTTTTTTTGTATGGTCATCCATTCCAGGACCATTATCTTGAATCGAAAAACAAATTTCTTCTTTGAACTTAGTGAGATGTATTGTTATGTTTCCGCCTATTTCGGAAAACTTAATAGCGTTATCTAAAAGATTTAGCCAAATTTGCTGAGTTAAATCTTCATTTCCGTGAAAAGTAACTTCATCAAGCTCGACATCTATGACTATATCTTTTGCGGACCATTTTGGTTCCATCAATACAATCGTTTTTCGAATTTGCTCATCTAATCGAAATGGAGTTTTTTCGGTAATAATCTCGAGATTTTCATACTTTGATAGGATGAGTACATTTGTAGAGAGTGCAGCTAAGCGCTCAGACTCGGTAATGATTATATCAAGGTATTCTTGTCTTTCCTCTTCCGTTAAGTTATTTTCTTTTAGTAATTTTGCGAAACCGCGTAATGAAACAATAGGTGTTTTGAATTCATGAGAAAAATTATTAACAAAATCACTTCGTAATGTTTCAATTCCAGAAAGCTCTTGGGTCATTTTATTAAAGCTATGAGATAATTCTTCTAATTCGCCTATTCCCTTTATGTTAACTTGTACAGAGAAATCCCCGCTGGCTACTTTATGGGTTGCATCAATTACCGTCCGAATAGGATTTAATGCTTTCTTACTGAGAAAGGCTGTTAGGGAAGTCCCAAGTAAAATGCAAAAACCTAAAAAGGCAATGAGCGGGAATACGGGAAGCTGACTATTGTCTGAAATAATCCCTAAATGCTGTAAAGCAAAAGTTATAACAGCAACAACTAGGACTGTTGCCATCATGACACCAAAAACAAACATGACTAGCGTAATGGCAAGGCTTAAACGTTTTGTAAAAAATTCTCTCATCCTTTTTTCACTGCCTTATAACCAAGTCCTCTGACTGTCAAAATTTCAAACTCTGGAAAATCACGAAGCTTGTCTCTTAATCGATTTATGTGGACATTGAGTGTACGATCATCTGTTTCAGACTCCATTCCCCAAATTTCATCCATAAGCTGAATTCGAGTGAAAATCATATTTGGATACGATAATAGTTTAAACAATAAGAAAAACTCTTTAGGTGGTAAGGTAATAACGTGATTCTCACGAGAAACAGTAAGGGCATCATAGTCTAGTACAGTCTTACCGATCGTTAAGCGATGCTCGTTTACAATCTTCGCTCTCCGCAGCAGAGCCTTAATACGTAAAATCATTTCTTCTTCATCTACAGGTTTGGTCATATAATCATCCGTACCAACAAGAAATCCTTTTCGTTTATCTGCTGCCTCCTGCTTGGCGGTAACCATTAAAATAGGGAGATTCTCCCATGTCTGTCTTAAATGCTGTGTTAATTCATAACCGTTCATTTTGGGCATCATTAAATCGAGTACAGCTAAATCAACATGCTCTTTTTCCATTATCTGAAGGGCTTCGATCCCATCTTTAGCAGCATAAGTCTGAAATCCATGCTGCTTTAAAACAGCACACATTAATTTCCTAGTATTTGTATCATCTTCTACCACGAGTATTTTAAACATCTAATACCTCCATTAATTTAAGTTATCCCTATTTTATTATGAAAATGTAAACTGAAAATTAATTTAGAGAAGTTTATATTCAGTTTACTTTACCACGGTATACTAAGAAACATAAAGAAGAAACCGGAAAATCATTAAGTAGACATTTGTATAGGTAGTAGAGAGGAGATCGTTTTAATGGGTTACACCATTTTATTTAGTTATTATGAAATAGTAGGAGAAGAAGCACAATTGATAGATGAATATAAACTTCCTTTTAATGAGCGAAAAGAGAGCTTGGAAACCTTATTAATAGAGCAGAACTACAAATTTATTGGAAATGTTGATTTATGGGGATTTCATACAAGTAAATATATGAATATTGCTGAGATAGTAAAAAACTGAAGCAAATAGCTGGATAAGATACATAAATGTCGTCTTTTAATCAGGTACGATCATTTATAAAAAAAGTTTGATTAAATTCCTGTGTAGATAGTTAAGATATTTCTTATTCGCAAACATGCTGTATTCTTGGATAAAGCTTTAAATTTCACTTTAGATAATTATGTTGAAAAATAAGCGGAGGAGTTGGAGTTTAACATTGAGGGGATTGTTGAAGTTGACGAGAACCATTTCCTATACTCTCAAAAAGGTCAACGGAGGATTTCGGCACGCAAACCTCGTAAACGTGTTGGAAATCCAAACTTAGAGGCATTAGCCACGAACAAGTTTGTGTTCTTGTTGCAAGAGACCGTACCAAAGTAACTGTCTCAAAAGTAGCTTGTATGGGGCATGTCGTTAAAATCATAGTGGAGATTATGATTGTCTCTAAACTGACAACTGATAATGTACTCGTTACTGATGCTTGGAAAACCTAGAAAACCTATGTAAAAGAAAAAGGATTAGAACATTATCGAATTAAATCAAACGATGGATAGACCGTTTTAAAGGTGTAGCTACAAAGTATCTCGACCACTACCTTGCGTGGTTTTTGTTTGTAGATAACCATAGTAACGAAAGCACAAAACACAAAATTAAAGAAATTCTGTTAATATCATTTGTATTTGAGATGACCGACACTTATGATAGTTTACGCCTATCAAAGTTTAGTGTTTAGATTTTAGGAGGGGAATATGGACGAAAAGCAAAAGGTTGTTACAGTTGTAAATAAAAAACAATTAGCTTCGGTTATGAACAACACGAAATGGGAGCAGTTGCAGAAATGTGTAATTGATACATTGCCGTTCACCCCACCTTATCAAGTTAAGTATGTATTAGAAGATGCTCCTTACCCAGAAACTTTTATAGAAGATGTATGGTATTGGGGGGATTGGGAACAGGGGCTACGTCCGTTCTATTCCATAGAATGGTTGCGAATCAGACCAAGGTATGTAAAAAGTAGAGGTAGACTTATTGAACCTGAAAGATTTGATATTACTGATGAATTCATAGAATTATTACAAAAGCTAAATATTCCGTTTGTTAAAGAAGATAGCATAATTTGTATTTATGGTTATGTTAAAAGTACAGAAACATTCAATTATTAAGCCCTGAATGAAAATGAGAGGGGAGCCAAAAAAGGTTCCCCCTACTTACTATCCATATTTCTACATTAAAATTTAACAGAGCCTTTGTTTTTAATAAATAAAACTAGCTAGTAAAAACATAATCATATTCAACAAATCGGGCGCAATTTTTTTATCCATCAAATACCGTAAAAAAATATAAGAGAATTGCCAATGTTATAGTAGCTACCTTTTTGCTATTACTGTTTTATAGCTTGGTTAAACTTCAAGTTCTACTCCCAAAACCAATCAGATTTTGGGACAGAATCGATTAGACTCACCAGTGGATAACGCAGTATACTTGTTTGAAAATTTTTTTTATAAAAAGGGACTTTCTCGTTTTTTCAATAAAGATAAATTTAGTCATCAAGTAACGGGAGGAGTATTCTGATCGTTGTTCCATTCTCGAGCTCTGTTCTTACTTTAATGGAACCGCCATGGAGTTCAATTAGCTTTTTGGTTATCGTCATACCGAGTCCTGTTCCGTTCTTTGAGCTGCTTGTGTTTGTTCCTCTGTAATAGCGTTCGAATAATCTATTTAGTGTTTCATTATCCATGCCCACACCATTATCGCTTATCGTAATTATCAGCAAATGATGGTCGAGCTTTCCGATCGTTATTGTGACAGTCGTTTTTGGTGGATTATACTTTATTGCATTTTCAATTAAATTTTCCATAATGCGTTGGAACCATTTCGGATCTACTGCTGCAATCAGCTCCTTGGGGTAAGGGTGAAATACAAATTCATATTGCTGTCCTGCAGGTCCATTCACATAGTGGATGACAGTTCGTCTGATTTGTTCATTTATTTCTACTCTTTCCTTGGCGATAGGGAAGCCCTCACTTCTAAGCTGATACGTTAAAGTCAAATCTTCCAGGAGCTGTTTCATGTAGTGCGCCTTTTCCTTGATTGTGCTAGAAAAAGTCCGAACTTCTTCTTCGGTCCATGAATATTGATCTGACTGTAGCATCTCAGCATACCCTCCTATAGAGGCAAGCGGAGTTTTTAAATCATGGGATAGTCCGCTAATCCATTCATCGCGAGCTTTGTTGGCCTTTATTCTTAATTGTTTATTTTGCTCCAGCGATGTTGTCAATTGGGTAAGAGTGGTAATCAATTCCTTGTATATTTTATATTTCCGTTGTAGCTTTCCTTTTTTAGTAAGCATCATAGAGTGCTTATTATGCCCTTCTTCATAATTTTCTTTACCCAAATCTCCAATCCATTTCATGATGGTAACAAGTGGAGCACCGAATTTATAGCCAAACCAAATATTAAGTGTAATTAACAATAAAAGTGCAAGCAAAAACAGGAAAAGAATTTTGTTCCCAGTATCTTGCATTATTTCTGTATCGGAGTGCAAGCTGTTTGTTTGGTCTGTACCTGTTAGAAGAACCTGTCCTGTCTCTCTATTAAAGTAGGCAGATACATCCTTTTGTTCGTTATTAGTAAGCTGAAATAGTTCTTGAAAAGAGTACCTATCCTTTTGATTGACAGCTTTATAATTGTCCTGAACTACACCATCTTTGCTAACAAGCTGAACCCAACCGTGTTTATCTGTAATAGTTTTTCTAATAGTATCTGGAATATTTAGTTGATTTTTCTGCCAGTTTACTCCGACTTTAATAGTATTTAGAATGGACTTGCTGCCAACTTCTTTTCCATAAAGGACTATGAGGGGCATTGCGGTATCCTGTTGAATTGGCCACATAGAGTATTGGTATGGATAATCTTCACTTTCTGAAAGTAGCAGGGAAAAGTCGGCTTTGGAGAATGAGTTACCCTCTGGCAGATTATATGTTTCTAAGGGATTACCGTTCTCCGATAAGATGGCAAGCCAACCATTCTGTTTCCTGACTAAATCCTTTAAATCATTAGATATAGAAATCTTCTCATCTTTAACTGTTATCCAATCTTCTATATTAGATGAGTCAGCTTGAGTCAAGTCAGTATTTAGTTCGTTTTTCATGGCAGTGAATCCAATTATTGCCCAAAATAATAAAAAAATAATGGATAAGAGAAAGAAAACAAACAAAAGCTGAAAAAAGAATTGCAGGATGAATCGTTTGGTCATATTCATTTTATTTGAAACCTTCTACGGATAATTTATAGCCGAGCCCTCTCACTGTCACGATATACTGCGGCTGGCTGGGATTTACTTCAATTTTTTCTCTAAGTTTGCGTATATGAACCATAATCGTGTTATCTTCTCCAAGAAAATTCTCCCCCCACACATTTTCATAAAGTTGAGCTTTACTGAAAAGTTGATTAGGATGCTTGCAGAAATATAGTAGTAACTGATATACCTGTGCAGGCAAGGAAACTTTAACTCCTCTTACCACGACTTCTCCAGATGAACTATTTACAAATAAGTCACCATATTGATATGTAGTTGATTCCTTTACTGTATTGGCTGTATATCTTCTTAGATGAGCTTTCACTCTCGCTACTACTTCCAATGGATTAAATGGTTTGGTGATATAATCATCAGCACCTAATGCAAACCCCGAAAGTTTATCAAGGTCAGTGGACCGCGCTGTTAAGAAAAAGATGGTGGCATTTGTCTTTTCTCGAATGAAAGGGCAAATATCAAAACCACTTCGATCTGGAAGCATGACATCTAGAAAAATTAAGCCGTAATCATTAACTGCGCATAGTTGTAATGCTTCCTCTGCTGTTTCTGCAGTATCAATTCGCTCAAATCCTTCCTTCTGTAAAATAATCTTCAACATCTGATGGATAGCCTTTTCATCATCCACTATTAATAATCTTATCTTTTCCATATAACTCGTCTCCCTAATGTCCAAATATAAAGATATCATATCATTTTTTTTCCTCATTATTAGAAATTAAGGAAGAATTAAGGTTCCGATTTTAAAGGGTTAAGGTACGATAGATATAATCCTTATAGATTAAAGAAATGAGGTGTAAAATGAAAAAAGTATTTAGTGCTATAGCAACCGTAGCTGCCGTAATTATGCTTTCAAGACATATTGGAAATGAATTTGCAGCTCAGAATTACTCTAGCTTAGCGATCATCCTGATGATTGGAATAATTGGTCAAATTCTCCTCCATTTTCGGGAGCAAAGAGTTAGAGATTAAGCGGTAGTTAAGAGAATTTGTATATAAATTTTGAGGAAAGAGAGAGTTTAATATTATGCTTACTATAGGGAAAAGAGAATTTCTCCAATTATTCAAAGGGGTTAAATCTATTCTGTTAATCTTGGTATTTTTAGTCACATCCTATTATACGGCTAAGTTTGCTGATATTTTAGCTACAGCAATGGAACTGACACCGAAAGAGGCTAGTGAAGTTCATTTAGTTGGATTATTGTTTTTAGTGATGTTTTTTGGACATTTATTTGTGGCGAGTTTATCTCATGACAGTATAAATAGAGAAATCCATGAGAGAACCATGCGATTTTTAGTTACTAAAACAACTAGGTTTTCCATTATAATTGGTAAGTTTTTGGGTATTTGGATGTTTTGGTTTGTCTGCCTGTTTTTATCATTCTTAATAATTGCTTTAACAACAGAAAAAATAGATCTTTTAGTTTTTGCTCAGACGATGAGCTTACTTACATTGCAGATATCATTTGTTCTCTTAATGTCTGTACTCATCATTAAGCCAGGAGTAACTATGTTCCTTGGGATTCTTGGAGGGATATTGTTACCAATACTAGGAGGTTGGTTTGCGCTCAGTGCTAATCCAGCTATTAGCTGGCTAAAATATATATCACCTTTTTATTATCTAGACTTAAATGATTATAGTTTCTTAGTTCTTCTTGTATTTGCAGGCATCTTAATTTATCTTACTAATTTATTTTTCAAGAGGAGGGAATGCTGATGTCAGCTATTAAAGCAGTAAAGGTATCAAAGAAGTATAACGGAATAACGGTAGTTAACGGAATTGATTTAACAATTGAGAAAGGGGAATTATTTGGATTTCTTGGTAGAAATGGCGCCGGGAAATCAACCTTTATCAATATGCTGACAGGGATTGCGAAACCTACTTCAGGTTCATTTTCTTTGTTGGGAGGAAAGATAGATGACATAGTGCTTAAAAGAAAAGTTGGTGTCCTGCCTGATTATTCAAGTTTCTACGAATCCACTACAGCACTGGAGCATTTGCGGTTCTTCTCTGCACTATCTGGTAATCCTGCGCAAAAAAGTGTGTGTCTAGAGGTATTGGATGCAGTCGGATTAGCTGATCATGCTAATAAAAAATTAGGAAAGTTCTCTTTTGGAATGAAAAAGAAACTTGGTGTCGCTCAGGCTATAATCCATGATCCTGACCTGTTATTTTTGGATGAACCAACATCGGGAATGGATCCAGAATCAGCAATCCAAATTCAAAAGCTGATTAAAAGACTGCATGGAGAAGGCAAGACTATTTTTTTAACTTCTCATAATTTGGATGAGGTCGAGAAATTATGTACAAGAATTGCTATCATGAAAGAAGGCAAGATTGTAAAAATCGGAACAATGGATGAACTCAGAGCATTTTACCGTTCCAATATTATCGTGAACATTAAACATAGTCCAATCCCTGTTTCAGAATTATCAAAGTTTCAACAATGGATTAAAGATAAAGGTACGGAAATTCACTGTAAAGAGGATTCGCTGACTATTACAGTTGATGAAGAAAATAGAATTTCTGAAATAACAAGGGCCCTAACGGCATGTAATACTAACGTTTACCGAGTCAATGTTGAGGAACCGACTTTAGAAGAGATATTTTTAGACTGACCCCTTAAATGAGGGGTCTTAGACCTTTAGGCACTTAGTGAACTCTTATTCGGGTAGGCATAAGGATTAAAAAATGGAGGTAGATATTAAAGCATGATCAGAAATATAATTGGATCAGCATTTATACTTATAAGTTATATAGTACTGGGAATAAATTGGTTTTATTTGCTGCCAAAAGGGTTAGAATTAATGCCATATTGGAGTTGGATTGTGTTTGTAAGTGCAATATTTGGAGTAGTTATTAAGTATTATAAACCAAATTCAAAAAATACAGATACGGATAATGGGAAACTAGGGAAAGTCAGCAAATTTTTTGATAATTCAATAGACGTTATAACAGGTCATATTAATAATGAGGATGAAGTTGATAAAAATAAGCAGTCCAAGAAATAGACAGAAAGTGAGCTCGTCTATTTCTAAAGGACTTATACATTTCAACCATTTTAGCTGATTTAAGTTTTACATCACAACATTTTCAGTTTTCGGCAATCTAAAAATAGCAAACAAAACTTGGTTCGCATTAATGTTAATGACCATGAAAATATATGGCAAGAAGCGCTGAAATTATCCCTGCATATTCACTTTTTCCCTTCCGTATAGGAAAGTTATTATTTAATCGTACTATTTTTTATTTGAAATGAAGATGATGCTGCTAGAATAGAAGTTAATTCGATAAGGTCATCAATAATTATATCTGCTTGCTTCAATTCGTCATCTTTAGCAAAATCAAAATTACAACCGATAGATAGAAGGTTATTTTCCTTTGCAGCTTTTATATCAGATAGGCGGTCTCCCACAACAGCTGCTCGAGTAATTCCATGTTTCTTAATAATCCTACAAACAAGGTCAGACTTATTCAGTGATTCAATATCCTGAATACTGCATGTCTCTGTCACCCATTTATCCAATTGATAATATTCAGCAATCGCTTGTAAGTATGCTGTTAAACCATTACTAGCGATATAAATAGAGAAATCATTTTCTTTTAAATAGGAGAAAACTTCTTTTACATTTGGATATAAGGCCCCTTTGCCTTTTTTTATATTTGTCACTAATCGTTCGAGAAAAATAGCATCTATTTCTTCTCTTAAACGAAGGGAATGATGAGGCAATAATGTTTCCCACACAATCGGCAATGGAACACCCATAATTTCGCGGTATTTATCTATTGGCGTGTCTCCATCCCATTGATGAATCGAGCGCAAGTAATGAAAAGTATCATTTAAAGATAGTTCTAAAATTTTGTCTGTTTGAAAGAGTGTACCATCCATATCAAATATTAGTGCTTGAGACAATCCATTTCCCCCTTTTGAAAAATTTTTGTATTTATGTACATTTTAACATAAACGTAATAGCCCAAAGATTCTTATCTTTTTTATTTCCTCCTAGTTTTATTGTACTTAAAAATCGGCAGATGGATAGAATTACATGATTTTGTTAAAAATAACTTGGAGTGATTATTTATCCTCAGTTATATATATGGAAAAGGTGAATGTAGTTATGGATAACTTTACCAATGACAATACAGCAAGAAGATATAGAGCGCATGTAAGTACTCTTGGGACAACACAAATTCACCTGCGAAATCCTTATATCATTGCATGGTGGAGTGCTGCTTTCCCTGGATTTGGTCATCTTCTCTTATCTAAATACCTGAGGGGATTCGTTTTATTTATTTGGGAAGTAGTAGTAAATGTTAACTGCAATTTAAATTTGTCGATGATTTATTCCTTTCAGGGAGAGATTGAAAAGGCTAAAGAAATCTTGGATACAAGGTGGTTACTCATTTATATCCCAGTTTATATTTTCGCTATTTGGGATAGCTATCGAACGACGGTAGATTTAAACAAAATCTTTGTGCTGGTAGAAAGAGAGGAGCATCGCTTTAATTCTTTTAGTATTGGTATAATGGAAATCAATTATCTTGATAAAAGAAATCCTATTATGGCCATTATTTGGTCCCTATTTATGCCTGGTTTGGGTCAATTATACATTCATAGAGTAATAACTGCATTTTTTGTTATCATTTGGGGAGTTGTGTTTTTTTATTTATCGCATGGTCTGGAAGCTTTGTCTCTTTTATTTTTGGGAGAAATCAAACAAGCGACAGATGTAATTAATCCAGAGTGGCTTTTGTTTTTTCCATCTATTTATGGGTTTGCAATATTTGATTCTTATATAAATACAGTAGAAAACAATAAGTTATATGATAAAGAACAACGTTCCTATTTTAGGGAAAAATATCAATCTTCGTCTTTTCAAGTATTAAAAGGACAAAAGGTGAATTAATATGCAATTATTTTCGACATTTGAACACTCCATTTTTATAGAAATGGCTCTCAGCACGTTAGAAAAAAAGGGAATAAAAAAAGAAAATATATTTGTTGTTCCACTTGATAATAGAACGGAGCAACGAAAGATTTTTGATGACTTGCATCGGTCAGACGGAACTTCTCTTATTGATATAGGTATTGCATTAGCAACGGCATTATCAGTTGTTTTTGCAAGTATAGGATTTAAGCTTGCATGGGGACCGATATACTGGGGCCTAATTGGTGCGGCAGCTGGCTTTTTACTTGGATTTGTAATTCGTCTTTTTACAGAACTTATAGTAAAAAAGAAGAGAAGATTACTGAAGGGATTCCAATCGGAAATAATTGTTATTGTTGATTGCGAAGAGTCGCAAGGAGAGATGATAGAGAATGTTTTATTCAGCCATTATGCTTTAGGGGTAGCGAAGATAAAAGCAAAAAAGTAGAGCAGCATCACATTTATTGGTGGTTACCCAAACAATTATATGAATGTTTTTACGTATAATTGTTTGGGGTTATATTTGATTGAGATATTTATTTCCCAAACCCTTTTAAAAATTCCTTATTTAACTGAGCAGCCGCAAAAATGGCATTTTTATCCTCCAAAATATCCCCAGGTTTATTACCATTACCTAAAATATATCCTCCAAACTCAATCCCCATAAAATCAAAAATATGTTGAAATTGCTGGATCATAGGTATGCCTTTTATAGTGGGATTATCTCCACCAACAGCCAGGACATAAGCTTTTTTTGTCGCCATCTTCGCTTTGAAATCAGGATAGCTTAAATCTCTAAGTGAGTGAGACCACCGATCAATAAAATTCTTCATTAAACCAGACATGCTGTACCAATATATAGGAGTAGAGAAGATTAATATATCATGAGGAAGTATGCGATCCACTATTGAATTGTAGTCATCCTCTCTTTTTTGAAATCCTTCTAAAGTGTGGCGCATGTCCATTATAGGAAGGATAGTATACTCTCTAAGCAGAATATTATCTACCGGCACACCGTCGATTACTTTTTCTGTCAGGAGTGCTGTATTCCCATTTGAACGAGTTCCTCCATCAATAACAGCAATTTTTTTCATGGATTTACACCCTTTCCTATTCATTTATATTAATCTTATATTGGATGGGATGAATAATAAAGATGAATATTCAGATAGGTGTCATCGAGAAAATTGATAGTAGAATAAAAATATTTAAACAATAGTGGAATGAGTACGATATTCAGTTGGTGTTAGTCCGGTTACTTTTTTAAAGGATGCACTAAAATAATATTGATTGGAATAACCTACTTTTTCACTGATCTCCATAATTGGTATGCTTGTAAAAGATAAGAATTCTTTTGCCTTATTTATTCTTAGAAATGTAATATATTTAGATATACTGGTATTTTTAACTTTCTTAAAAATAGATCCAACATAGGATGGGCTCATATTAATATGGTTACTGATTGTATTTAAGTTCAGAGTTATATCATTATAATGATTCTCAATAAATTGTATGATCTGTTCAGCGATCTGATTATGTTTAGAATGAATAGATTGTTGAATTTTCTCGCTAGTAAGAAGACAAATTTTTTCTAGATTTTCACAAACTTCTTCTACCGTGTTAAATGTATCCAAGATAGAAAAGGTATGCGTTATTTTCTCCACAATTTCCGTATCTTTAATTTCTACTTCATAGAGAAAACGCAAAATTTTTGACAGAATGGATGAAATATATGAGAGAATGCCATTTTTATTATAATATACACTAGACCAGTTTTTTTCTATATAAGCTAGAAATTCTTTTATTCCCTGTTTGTCCTTTTTAGAGATTAAATTAATGAGCAATTCTTCATCTTGTCTCGATAGAAAAAGAGGAGTAGGAGCAGCTTGATGTATTTCTTCTGTTGAATATATATTATCGTCTCCAAAAATAAATTTATATTCCGTTGCTTTTTTTGCATTTCGATAAGAATTTGAAATTTCCCATATAGATTGTACGCCATGACCAATTCCTATTGTAATCGTAAAAAAATCAAACTGTTTCTTTATCGTCTCGAAAGCTTTCATAACAAAAGTACTTAATTTATGGGGATATTGTTTATGACCAACAATAAAAATTATTCTTCCACCTTGATTTATAGTATAGACATCCTCAGAGGAGAAGTAGTCTTCTACAGCATGAATTAGTTGAAAAGTATTGAGATGATATCGCTCTACTCCGAGGCTGTTCATGCAGTCTATATGTTTACTTATCTCTAAATATACACAAATGTATTGCTTCTTTGTAAATTGCAAATTTAGATAACTAGCTTGATTTTGAAGCATGTATTCTGCATAAGTTGGACCAGCATTAATAAGGTTTAAAAAGAATTTCTCTTTCAATATTGGTTGACTATGTTTTAACTGTTCCATCGTTTCTTTTTCTTGTTGAATATTCCGGAGTACTTTTTGAATGACAGTAGTGAGATAATCATAGTCAATTGGCTTTTCGACATAGTCACAAATATTAAGTCTAATTGCTTCCTGTGCATAAATAAAGTCATCATATGAACTGATAAATATAATTTTTATAAAAGGAAATTTTGTTAATAAGGTTTTAGCCAAATCGATTCCAGTTATTTCTGGCATTTGAATATCGGAAATAACTATATCTGGCTGGATTTTTTCTATTTCTTTTAGTGCTTCTATCCCACTAGCATATATCCCACAAACGGTTGCTCCCATCTCTTCCCACTTTATGTTTTTGAAAATACCTTCTAAACAAACGGTGTTGTCGTCAATCATTATAATTTTTTTCATTTTATCCTCCTAATTCTTCAAAAAATAATTCTTCCGATATCATTTGGTGGATAGTGAAGGAAACTAGAGTACCCTGTGGATGTAATCTACTTATTTGTATTGTCGGGTTTTCGGATGAATATAAAGATAATCGAGAATTTACGTTGCTTAGACCAAAATGATTTGTACGTAATGCAGTATTGTTTAGAACCTGATTTATTGTTTCTATCTTTTCATCCGTAATTCCTCGCCCATTATCTTGGATCGTAAATTGAATAGCATCATTTTTATAGGTAATAGAAATTTGAATGGATAATGGTGTGTTAACATTTTTAATACCATGGTGGATACAATTTTCCAAAATAGGCTGCAGAACAAATTTTGGAATAAGAAAATTTTCAATTCCTTCCTCTTTCTCTATCATCCAATGAAATTCCATACTTTTGTTTAATTTTTCTAACTGGAGATAAACTTGAGCAATTTCTAGTTCATCCTTTATTAGGATAAGTTCATCGCCTTTCTTTAAAATCATTCGGTAGAACTGTGCCAATTGGGATATCATTTTATTTGCATCATCTATTCGACCAAGGGTTTGACAAGTTTTAATAGAATCAAGCATGTTATATAGAAAGTGAGGGTTTATTTTAGATTGTTCTAACTGATATTTCATTTTTTCTTCCTGTATTTTGAAATTTAAAATAGCAGTAAAATTGGTATTTATCGATTCTGTCATATTATTAAATGTTATTGCCAATGAATCAAATTCATCTTTAAAGTCCTTTTTTTTATCTATAGGCAACTTAACAGAAATAAGATTATTATTATCTAAAGAGATTGACTTAATCGTTTTAGCTATTGTTCTTATTTTTTTACTTAATTCTTTGGAGATGAATAAACTGCTGACAATACTAATGATAATAACTAGTATGACCGCTGAAATTAAGATACTTATAAGGACTATAGTATTTTTAACAATATAGCTTGTTGGAACTTCCGTAACAATATACCAGCCAGTTATTTCGTTACGTTTAAAAACATACTGGTTATCCTTGATTTTAAAGGGCTGTTCATTCATTGTTGCTATTTTGTTAAATATCTTTTTTTCAATTGGCTGGCCGATAAGCCTGCTATTATTATGTGCTAAAATAATTCCGTTTTGATCAATTAAAAAGCTATTAATAGAAGAGTCAGTAGTACTTTCATCAAGTAATTGATTTACTTCCTTTACATCTAAATCAAGAAAAATGGCATAATCTATTGTTTTCGTGTCCTTCTTTTGGTAAGTGATAAAACAACTTAAATACCTTTTATTTTGATAAGACTGATTGACAACAAAGGGCTCATTAATATTCTCAGATAGAATCCATTCTAGCTTGTTCGTACTAATAGATAGTTGCTGGTCATTTATTATTCCACGTTTATATAAATCATTTGTAGAAAAGAAGGTAATTCCTTCATCACTAAAAAGAAATTGTGGTTTTATATAAATGGTGATATTATCCAACAAGTAAGCTTCTTTTAAGTAAATAATATTATTCCTAACAGAGCTATATGATTCTAATTGGTCCGATAACTTTTGTGGTGGTTGAATTACTAAAGGATATAAATAATTCTGAATTAAACTGGATGCATTTTTCATCTGCTCAAAACGATTAGAAAGAATTACATTTAATTGATTACTTGAATAAGAGATGGAATCAAATATTTTATTTTTTGCAATATTGTAAGACAGGAAATAAGAGAGAACGCTTAAAGAGATTAACGGAATAATGGAAGTAAGAAGAAAACTCCATAAAAGCTTCTTTTGAAAACTAATAAAGTATCTTTGACAAAGTTTCTTTAAATAGAAGTATAGACGCATACAATATTTCTCCTCCTCCATTCAGAAACCGCTTACTTTTTATCCATAAGTTTATCTAGAAAAGTTTATTAAAGCAATAGATTTAAAAAAATATAATCAATCAACAAATATTATATTTTTTAGGTGAGAATTTATATTTAAGTGTTTTTTTTTCTTTTATATAATGAATTTGCATATTTGAAAGCGCTTTATAAAAAGGGAGGTTAAGAGAATGCAAAAATCAAGAAAGTGGCACAGCATAGCTTTATGCATAATGATTGTAACAGCAATTTTCCTAACTGGCTGTGTAGGAGTAAATAACACAAGTTCTAATGCTGATCAAGATTCCGGAGGCGAAGGTAAGGTTGAAGGAGAAACCATTACTTTAATGACAAATGATTCAACAAAGGCAGGATGGTCTGCCTATCAGAAGAAAATAGAAGAGGCAACTGGAGTGAAGTTAAATATTATTGTTACACCTACTAACCCTGATGATATGGTAGCTAAAATGACGACTATTCTTTCTTCAGGTGATAATACAATTGATTTAATGCATGTTAATGATGAATTAATTACAGCTTTTTCAAGAGCAGACTATTTAGAGCCCTTAGAGAAAGAGGTTATGACTCCTGAAATCGTGAAAAATTTTTCTGAGCAATATATAAAGGATATACCAACATATAATGGGAGCATCTTTTCCGTGCCTAGCTACTTAGAAATCTTAGCATTTTGGGTGAATAATGAATTATTGAAAAAAACAGGTATGGAGGCTCCAAAGTCAAAAGAAGAATTTCTTGAATACGCTAAAGCGGTAACAAAAGACGGCGTATATGGTTATGGAGGCTCATGGGAAAAAAGTTATGTTTTTAATGAAATTGGTACTTTTGTTAATCTCTTTGGCGGCGATTATTTTGATTGGACCAATCCCAAAACAAAAGAAGCATTGCAGTTTATGTATGATTTAGCACACAAAGAAAAAGTGACCCCGATATCCCAGCTTGCTGATATCTATGACCCTATGAATCAAAAATTTATTGATGGGAAATATGGAATGTTATTTATGTATACAGGTGCAATTCCTACATTTGAAGAAGCTGGGAAATTTAGTCCTGAACAATTGAATATAGAGCCGATGCCAACTTTTGAGACAAACGATGCCTTTATTGCTTCCTGGCATTATGTATTAAATAAATCTTCTGAGAAGAAAGCTGCATCAAAAAAAGTGCTGCAATATATTGCTAGCCCAGATGGACAATTAGCATATAGCGAAATGTCTGGGAGACTTCCTGCCCGTCTGGATGTAATTAATGATCCTAAATTTACTGCAAAAGGATTAGAGAGTGTCAAAGAATATATCAGCAATAGTACGTTAAGAGGTAGACCTTTAGTTCCACAGGCTATGGAGTTTGTTAATGGAATTGGAGCGATATTCCAAAAGTATATTTCTGATGAAATAAGTTTAGATGAAGCGGTAGAGCAGGCTCAAAAGGAAATCGCTCGTTTGGCCAAGTAAGTACAATCTTGAAATAAATAAAGAGGATTAAATTTATAGATAATTTTGATCCTCTTTATGGAAAGGAGCTATCAAATGAAGACTTTTCTAAATAAATCCTTTCAAAACAGGTTAGTTATTGCTTGGATTTTGATACTACCGGTATTAATTATTAGAGGATTTACGATTATTTATCCAATCATAGTTACTTTTATTAATAGTATGTTTGAAATTAATATGTTTAAAGGCGGGGTTGCAACATTTATTGGTTTTCAAAACTTTTTTGCTATTTTTAAAGATGATAAGATTATCACCTCTTTGGAATTTACATTGATTTTTACCATCATATCCATGATCTTTCATGTGATCTTCGGTATATTCTTAGCTGTTTTATTAAATCAGAAGTTTAAAGGAAAGAAGTTTTTACGAACAATTGTTTTAATACCATGGGCAATGCCTATGGTTGTAACAGGGTTAGCAGCAAGATGGGCATTTAATGATAGCTATGGTTTGGTGAATGATTTAATACGAAGAATCTTTACTACATTTCACTTCGATTGGCTGATTCACCCAGAATCTACAAGAATTGCGGTGATTTTAGTGGACTTATGGAAAGATGTTCCTTTCTTTGCGATTCTCGTTTTAGCAGGACTTCAGTTTATCCCAGAAGAGATTTATGAATCTGCTAAAATGGATGGTTCAAATATGGTTAGAACATTTTTCTCTATTACAATTCCACTAATAATGAAGAATTTGTTGACACTATGTATCTTTTTCACCATGTGGCGAATTGTAAGCTATGATATTGTCTATGCCATGACTACTGGAGGACCTGGTGATTCGACAAGCTTACTAGCATATAGAATTGCAGTAGAAGCTTTCACGAACTTAAATATTGGCTATGCCTCTGCTATAGCAGTACTTTTATTTTTGATGATGATTATTATCAGCAGTATAAGTTTATTAGGGATCAAGAAAAATGACTATTAGGAGGTATGTAAAGAATGAATATAAGGTCGATGAAAAGTTTTTATTTTTTTCTTAGATGGGGATTGACCTTTGTTGTAGCAATTATTATCTTGCTGCCTCTTTACTGGATTTTTATTTCATCTATAACACCAAAGGGTTCTCTATTCCAAACTCCTATTGATTACTTTCCTAAGATCATTACTTTTCAAAACTATAAAGATTTATTTATTCAATTGGGAATTGGGGAAATGGCGATTAATACATTGCTGATTACTGGTTTATCTCTAGTTGCTTCTATTATATTTGGTACGGCAGCAGCATATGGGTTTGCCAGATATGACTATTCGAGAGGAGTTAGTTGGGGATATAAATTGCTGTTGTTTTCAGCACTAATCCCACCTGTTATAACTGCGCGACCTCTATACGATTTTATGAAGTCTGTACAATTGGTTGATACCTATTTGGGGTTAACCATTTTATATACAAGTTCCTTGCTCCCTTTCTCTGTACTAATTCTCTATAATTTCGTTAAACAAATTCCTCCATCTTTGGAAGAAGCTGCTCAAGTAGATGGAGCGAATTTTTTACAAGTATTATTCAAAGTGTATTTTCCGCTGATGAAGCCAGCTATAGCTACTGTTAGTATTATTAACTTTATCCAATGTTTAAATGAGTTTTTTACACCTTTATTTTTTTCTTACAAAATTAAAGTATTAAGTGTGGGGATTACAACGATTCCAAGAACAAGTAACTTTGAAGTGCCTTGGGATTTAATAAGTTCCATGGGTTGGTTCATTACTTTACCTATTATTTTATTTGTGATGATTTTTGAAAAGAACATTATGGAAGGAATTATCGCTGGAGGAGTTAAACAATAAAAAATTGGAGTGATACGATGTTTAATGGATTATCTACTTTACCTATTTTAAATAATGGAAGAACAAGAGCGATTAATGCGGAAAATCCTACTGGTGAAAAAGGAGGTGGCGGGAAGGCAGCTAGTAATCTTGGACCTTCGAGAAAAGGGGCTCCGTGTTTAAGAGATATTAAATCAGGCGAAATAAAAGTTTTAGCTGAAATTGATGGACCAGGTGTTATTGAACATATTTGGATAACGGTTCCTGCGAAAATAAATGATAAAAATCCGTTTGTATTGAGAGATATTATTCTCAGAATGTATTGGGATGATGAAGAGAATCCATCAGTTGAAAGCCCTTTGGGAGATTTCTTTTGCTGTGGATTTGGGCAAGGCTGTTTAGTGAATTCCATGCCTATAGCCGTTAATCCGAATAGAGGAATGAATAGTTATTTTTCTATGCCTTTTCATAAAAAAGCACGCATTACGATCGAAAATCAATGTGAAGATGCAATTCCTGCCTTTTTTTATCAAGTAGACTATTGCTTATATGATTCTTTGCCAAAAGAAATTGCTTATTTTCATGCCCAATGGAGAAGACAGAGTATTACTGAAAAAGGGCAGGATTATATTATTTTAGATGGTGTGAAAGGAAAAGGGCAGTATGTTGGTACGTATATGGCATTATCTACATTAGAAAGATATTGGTGGGGAGAAGGGGAGGTAAAGGTTTTTCTAGATGGAGATAAAGAATATCCGACAATTTGCGGAACTGGAACAGAGGATTATTTTGGTGGTGCTTGGAGTTTTGCAACATATAATGAGCATGGCAAAATGGACGAAACAACTTATTCTACACCTTTTTTAGGTTATCCGTTTTATGCTAAACAGGATAATACAGTTGTTAATCCTTACCATAATGATGATGTACCGCCAATGCGTGGATTTTATCGCTGGCATATTATGGATCCTATTCGCTTTGAAGAGGATCTCAAGATAACCGTACAACAAATTGGTGTCAGCCATCGTGGTTTGTTTGAGAGACAGGATGATGTTTCTACTGTTGCTTATTGGTATCAGACATTGCCTCATGAGCCATTTCCTGTTTTCCCTTTAAGAGAAGAACGATGGCCACGATAAAATATATCATCCTTAAATAAGAATTAATTTGTTTTCAAGAATGTAAATCCGCTAATCGGTTAAAATAACAAGAACAACTTTGAGGAGGATTAAAAATGGAAGACACAGGTAAATTCGTGGAAAAACTAAAGGATGATCAAAAGAAGCAAGAAAAAAATAAAAAGCATGGTAAAGGACATCCAGAGGCCAAATTACCAAATAAGCAGCACTAAAAATACATGCTAAAGAACTGCACCTTTATTTAGGGTGCAGTTTTTTTAGGTTACTATTCTCTTTCTTTTTCAAAAAAATCCTTATTGCTATCACGACTTGATAGCAATCTGCATACTTTAACAAAGGAGAAAGAGGAGAAAGTAAGAGATGGAATGAAAATTGAAAAAGTCATGACATATTACGGATATGATTTGATGATTAATGAAATTTTACATAAGAAGTGCCTGAAGTGTAAACAGTGGTATAAATTTGATGGGGAATTAGGTTATTGTAATTCATGTATAAGGGAGTTGGATAAAAAAAGACAGTGTTCTTTTCAACAATAGATTTGGTTTTATCATTCCGTTCGTCATCAGGATTTCTCTTTCGAGCTTCAAAAACATGTCCTATTAAACATCCCTCTGCATATAATGGTAGTAAATTTTGCTATTGGTGGGAGGAGTATATGTTATCGTTCATTGAAAAAGCAGTTCTCGGAATGGTTATCCTAAGATTATTATCTGGAAGCATAGAAATTACTGCAGCGCTTTTGATGCTGAAGACAAATGAAATAGAAAAGGCGCTTATAATCAATAGCTCCTTAGCAATTATTGGTCCTCTTGTACTTATAGCAACTACCTTTGTTGGCTTATGGGGTTTAACAGATAAAATATCCTTTGCTAAAATGATATGGATATTATTGGGGATTGGGCTGATTATATATGGGGTGAAAAGCGAATAATCAATAAAAATTGCCTTTTTCTCCTGTTCAGGTGGTCAAAAGGCAATTTATTTTAGCTTTTGGTTAATATCGCAAAAAGCATTAGGACATAATGACTTCCTTTGAGAGAACAGTTTCGATTTTCTTAAATAATTTTTGTATTTCCTCGCCTTTAGAAATATTGACATTTATTTCACTCAGACAATGTTCTTTAATTAAATCTATCTTTTTTTTTTTGTTCTCAGCCTCTTCGCTTTCTTTGTCATTAGCGTTTTTTAGCAGCTGTTCATTGCCATGATGATTTAATATCCAAAAGGTATAAGTTAAATTTGGGTTTTTTTCTGGATAACTGAAGAATAGGACAAAGTGAATAAAAAAGTCTTTATCAAAATACTGTAATGTGCCTCTAAGGTAATTCTCCTCATTCTTACTAGAGGAAAGGGAGGTGCGAAAGCCTTTTTTTAATCCAATTTGTTCTATTTCATCCAGGATATACTCGATAAATAACTTCAATTTTTTTCCTCCGTTGTCCAAGTTTTATAACACTCACCTAATGTATTTTTCCTCTTGCTAAGTGTTAGTATTCTGGAATTAAACATATTTTGTAAGACAGAATAACTTTTCCATGTACGGATAATCTAACTAAAGATCCCTCAATCATAAAAGTAATGGATTATGCTGTACAGTAACGGAGGTAGTATTTGTGGAAAAGAAAAAAAATACAAAAATGACTGCAGTAGCGATTGGTTCTATCCCGCTTATCATGACACTAGGAAATTCCATGTTAATACCAATACTGCCAAAAATGCAATCGGAAATTAATCTTTCTGCTTTTCAAGCTAGTATGACGATAACGGTTTTTTCTGTAGTTGCCGCTTTCTTTATTCCTATTTTAGGCTATTTATCGGATCGTTTTACACGAAAATCCGTTATTCTTCCTGCTTTGTTTTTATATGGCGTTGGAGGTATATTAGCTGGATTTGCTGCGGCGAAATTTTCCCATGCTTATACATGGATCTTAGTAGGACGGTCTTTACAAGGGATAGGTGCTGCTGGAACCGCACCGATAGCAATGGCATTAACGGCCGATTTATATAAAGGAGCGAAAGAAAGTAGGATATTGGGACTTGTGGAAGCATCCAATGGATTTGGGAAAGTGCTTTCTCCTATACTAGGTTCTGCCATTGCCTTAATTGTTTGGTATGGTGTATTTTTTGCTTTTCCAATGGTTGTATTAATTTCTATTATCTTGTCATGGATATTCATTAGAGAGAAAGAACATAGTAAAAAGCCTCCATCTCCAAGCAAATATATAAAAGGGTTAGTAAGTGTTTTTAAACATGAAGGAAAATGGTTATTTACGGCATACTTAGCAGGGGCAACCTGTTTATTTACGCTCTTCGGTATTCTTTTCTATTTATCAGATACATTAGAGAAAACGCATAAAATTGATGGAATTATCAAGGGGTTAATACTAGCAATTCCCTTATTAATAATGTGTACAACATCCTATATTACAGGAAGTAAAATAGGAAAAAATCAAAAATTAATGAAAAAGTTAATCGTTCTTGGTTTTATTTTTGTCACTGCATCTTATGCAAGCTTAAGTTTATTTAAGGGCCTTGTTCCTTTTATAGCAGTCCTTGCAGTCAGCAGTGTTGGAACTGGTTTGATTTTGCCGTGTATTAATAGTTTTATTACAGGTGCTGTTGGCCAAGAAAGAAGGGGGTTCGTTACTTCTTTATATGGTTCTGTGCGGTTCCTGGGAGTTGCAATCGGACCGCCAATTTTCGGAAGGCTGATGGATTGGTCCCGTTTAGGTATGTTTTTATCAATAGCTGGATTTACTTGTCTAGTTGGTCTTCTTGCCCTGCTATTAATCAAAGGAGAGGATAACAAACAGCAGCAGGGAGAAAAAGGGAAGAAAGACAAAAAAGAAGAGGATACGAAAGAAGTCATTCCTTTTTTAGAGCCTATTGATGGAAGATGATAAGGATGTTTGGGATTATCCCGAACATCCTTATTTTTTCCGCCAGGCAAACGCAGGACCAGAGATGGGTAGACGAATTCTTAAATTATAGAGATAGGCAACAATTTTTGTAGAGAACCATTGACAGATGAGGGCTTGTATCACAATTTGCCAATCGATAATATAAGCAGTGATGACAAATATTACCCCATTTATCCAAAATAATGGTTTACCAGGATTAATATTTCTATATTTGGAGATGATTAAGGCAATAACTCCGATTCCGCCATTCGATACACCTTGCCTTAAGAGAATGCCAATTCCCGTACCTAGTACTAAGGATCCAATAAGCATATCTATCCAGACATTGGAAAAGGGTGTACTGAAATAGGTTTGGGAAAGATTAACGGCTATAGAAGTGATCGTAATTCCAAATAATGTTCCAACTGCACTGCTGCCGCCTAAGAAATGGATGGCAAAAAGGAGCATAGAAGAATTGATCATCCAAAGAATAATACTTAGGGGGATGTTGAAAAAATAATGGAAGAGAACAGTTAAACCGCCAGCTCCCCCAGAAGGGATAGAATTTGGAAAAAGGAATATACCCATTGCACATCCTTGAATAATTGCACCAAGCAAAATGAAGGAGTATTGTCTACATATTCTTCTAAATCGATAAGGTGAATAAGCTACCGGCTTTTTTTTTCTCAAAAAAATCATCCCTCATTTAATATGCATGTCCACTATAATAACAAGTGTATGCAGAAACATGAAAAGGAATGACCTTTATTATAGGAATTGGGAGTCTTTCTTTCAAGGGACTGTTCGCTTAACACATCCTCAGTGATGGGGGTATTAGGTTTGTTTTGTTACCACGCTAAATAAGAAAAGAAGAAGACCAGACAAAAAAAGTCAGCCTCCTCCACTAATCCTCATTAATTTAGCTTTGGAATCGTTTTTAATGCTAGGTTTCGTTCCTCCTCAATCATTCGATGAGACTTTTCGTCGGTTGGATGGAGGATTTTTTTCAATATATCGTTAACTAAAGAGGCAAAAGCAGCATGATTTCGCTGGCGTGACCTTTCTAGAGTAATTGGTATATCTTGAGCAATGACGCCATCCTGAAGAACAATGACTCGATCAGCAAGCGCTACAGCCTCTTCGACATCATGCGTTACTAATAAGGAGGTGAATCCGTGGGTCATTTGAATATTTTCAATCATAGATTGCATTTCTAGACGGGTAAGAGCATCTAATGCTCCAAGGGGTTCATCGAGTAACAGCAGTCTTGGTTTATGCATAAGCGACCGAGCTAATGCTACACGCTGCTTCTGTCCGCCAGAAAGATTTGCTGGCCATTCATCTTTCTTGTCTTCTAATCCAACATCACGCAAAACCTGAATGGCTTCCTCCCGGCGATTCCCTTTTAGTCCTAATTTTACATTATCTAATACGCGTTTCCATGGAAGTAAGCGCCCATCCTGGAACATCATGCATGCTTCCCTGTTTAAACTATTTAAAGGTTTTCCGTCGATGAGTATTTCGCCTTTAGTTGGTTTTTCTAACCCTGACAGTAAGCGAAGTAACGTGCTTTTTCCACAGCCGCTCTTTCCGACAATTGCAAGGAACTCGCCACGATTTATTTTAAGATTTAGAGATTTTAAGACTTTGGTATCATTATAGCTTTTTTCGAGATTTTTTATTTCTAGATATATTTTTTCTTTCCTCATCTTCCAATCCTCCTTTACTTTAGGCATGTTTGTGGTAGCTAGGATGCCATTTAAGCCATCGTGTTTCCATAAAACGAGCGATTACATCGGAAAGTTTTCCAAGTAATGCATAAAGGAGAATACTTAATACAATTACATCCATCCTCATAAATTCTCTTGCATTCATTGCCATATAACCAATCCCAGAAGTAGAGGATATTGTTTCCGCAACAATTAGAGTAATCCACATGATTCCTAATGAAAAACGTAAACCTACAAGAATGGAAGAAAGAGCGCCTGGAAATATAACATTTAGGAAAAGAGAAAAGCCATTTAGCCCATACATTTTTCCCATTTCGATTAATCCTTTATCAACGGATTTAATACCATGATAAGTATTAAGATAGATGGGGAATAAAACCCCTAAAGCTACAAGAAATACTTTTGCTTCTTCTCCAATCCCAAACCAAAGAATGACTAATGGTATTAGAGCTAAATGGGGAATATTTCGTAACATTTGAATAGAGGTGTCAAGTAATAGCTCTGTAAATCGGAATAAGCCGTTTAATAAACCTAATACAAATCCAATCGTACCACCGATCAGAAATCCAATAGACGCTCTCCATAAACTAATCCATACATGATGGGTTAATTCTCCCGTTTGAAAGAGATTGATGGCAGCCACATAGACATCCGATGGAGCGGGAAGTATTCGCGAGGAAATAATCCCTGCTTTAATAATCCATTGCCAGCTAATTAGCAATAAAATAGGAATACCCCACGGCAATATTTTTTTTATGAAGTAGAGAGATGTTTTCTTCACTGTTCCTCATCCTTTAAATCAATTGTATAGACGTTTTCATTCACCTTTATTTTCTTCGGGATAAGTTGGAGGTTATAAAAGGTATCTGCAATTTCTTGCTGTTCTTTTATAATCGATGCACTTATTTCTTCTACTCCATACACTCTTCTTTCCACAGCCATGTTCATAGAGGCTTCATCAATACCCAAAATAGAGGAAAGCATTTTTGTTAAATCTTCCGGATGCTCATTTGCCCACTGACATGATTTTTGTATTTCTTTCATCACTACTTTAATAATCTCTTTGTTTTCCTGAAGAAAGTCAGAGGAAGCTAGAAAGAAATCGCGGTCACTAGTTAGACCTTTTCCATTTACTAATAGTGTTGCATCAGCTTGTAACTGTGTATCTGCGGTAAAAGGATCCCATATAACCCAAGCGTCAATTTCCTTTTTTTCAAAAGCAATTCTTGCGTCTCCAGGCGATAAGTAAGCAGGTTCTATGTCACTATAGTTTAAACCAGCTTTTTCTAATGCTTTTACTAATAAATAATGGGAACTACTTCCTTTGGCAAAACCGATTTTTTTTCCTTTCAGGTCTGCTAATGTCTTGATGGAAGAATCATTCTTCACTAAAATGCCAGAACCTTCAAACTTTGATTTTCCTGCAGCAACATACTGTAAGGTAGAATCAGAAGCTTGAGCAAAGATTGGAGGAGAATCACCTGACCGACCAAAATCTATACTTCCGGCATTTAATGCTTCAAGTAAAGCTGGGCCTGCTTGAAATTCATACCATTCTACTTTATATCCAAGTGGCTTTAAACGTTCTTCTAAGGTACCTAGCTCCTTCAAAATAAGGAGTGGTCCATTTTTTTGATAACCAATACGGAATACCTTATCATAGCTACTATTCTCACCTGGTGGTTTTGGTAATGAACAAGCAGAAAGAAAAATGGTAGATAAAAGCAGCATACATCCTAAGATTAAAGCGACTGTTTTCTTTCTTTTTTTCATATAGAAGCATCATCTCCTCATACTCTTATTTTATTTGTCAGCTATGTTAAGGAAGCTTGTAGAAGATGATATTCTCTGCCATCAATCACTAGTTAGGCATTAACGTACATATATTTTTCTTTCTGAAAAGTTGACTGTTTCATCATTCAAACCAACCATTTTTTTAACATAGCATATCCACATATTCTGTCTGGACTTTAGTTCTTTATAAACTATGCAAAGAATACTATTAGGTACCTGTTTAGTTTTTTTAGATATAATTTCTTTTTTGTTTTATCAAATAGGGAATTTAGAATGAAGGGGAGGGAGTAGTTAACCATTTAGGAAGGATCCTCGGACAAAGAACTTTACAGCACATAAAAAAACAGCCTTAGATTACCTAAGGCAAAAAGACCATAAAAATGCAGAAATTGCTGGGATGACAATTATCGATCAGGATCATTTGGATTTAAAATACGGGGACGGCGATTCTTTAAAGGAATTGGTGTTCTGACAAGAATATCTCTCATTGCACGGTAATTGAATGGAATGAAAGGCCATAGATAGGGAACTCCAAATGATTTCGTTTTTGCAAGGAAGATAATAAACAGAGCTACCCCAACGATATATCCTGGAACTTTAAAGATAGCGGTAGAAATTAACAGCACAATCCGGACAAGTCTGTTTGCTAAACCAAGCTCATAACTAGGTGTTGCAAAAGTTCCGATGGCAGCAATGGAGAAATACAAAATGACTTCGTTTGAAAACAGCCCAACCTCTACTGCGACTTGTCCAATCATTAAGGCAGCCACAAGTCCTAATGCGGTTGCAAGCGATGTAGGTGTATGAATGGCGGCCATACGAAGCATATCCAGTCCAACTTCTATTAAAAGAAACTGAATAATTAAGGGAACCTGCCCTAATTCATTCGGTCCCAAAAAGGATAAAGATCCAGGCAATAGGCTTGGTTCTATACTCACTAAATACCACAAAGGTAATAAGAAAAGGGAAGCAAACACACCTAGGTAGCGAACAAAGCGTAAATAGGCACCTACAAGCGGATTGTTTCGATATTCTTCAGCATGCTGTAAATGATGCCAGAAAGTGACGGGGGTGATCATGGCAGACGGCGAGCCATCTACAAAAATACATATATGCCCTTCAAAAAGATGGATGGCCGTTGTATCAGGTCGTTCTGTATAACGTACTTTTGGGAAAGGATTCCAGTTGTTTCCTGAAATAAATTCCTCAATTGTTTTTTCTGCCATCGGTAATCCATCGGTATCAATATGGGACATCGCCTTCTTTAATTGTTCGACCATATCTGGATCTGCAATATCACCAATATAACAAATAACGATATCTGTTTTGGAACGACGCCCTACTTGCATAAATTCCATTCGCAGCGTCCGATCTCTGATTCTTCTTCTTGTCAGCGCTGTATTAAACACAATTGTTTCTACAAAGCCATCCCGGGAACCACGGACGACCCTCTCTGTATCAGGCTCTTGTGGTCCTCTGACAGGATAGGTTCTCGCATCAATCAGCAGGACTTCGTCAATACCTTCGATAAGGAGTGCTGTTGGACCTGAGAGCACATTATCGACAACCTTATTTAGATCATCAACAGTGCTGATTTCTATATAAGGTATATAGGTACTCAATAATTTCTTTAAAACATCTTTTCTTAATTCCTCTTTTTTTACTTTTGCAAGGAACTTCATGAGCAAATGTAATATATCATCTTTTACTAATCCATCTACAAGAAACATAGCCATTCGAATGCCAGCATATTCCACATCTAAATGGATTATGTCAAAGTTTTGTCCTACACCCAATTCTTCCTTAAGGTATCCAACATTCTGATCCAAATGACTGGATACTTTCTTCTTACTTATGTTTTCCATATCTCACCTCATACTAAAAACAGTTGTGGAATGATTTTTCTTTTTTATGTACTATATTTCATAATAGACATAGAGAAGGAAAAAAATACCCGCGAAGTAAAAGGTGAATTTTCATAATTAAGAGCCAAAATGAAAAGGAATGCCTTTGTAATTGAAAGTAAGGAGCGTTTGAAAAATATTTCTTTGAGTTTATAAGACTAAAAATGTGCTTGTTAGAATCTAGATTATATATACAGAAGGAATATATTGGATAGATGGAGGATGCAAAAAGAGCAAGTTTATGATAATATGTATGAAAACGGTTAACATATAAAGTTTAAGATGAAAATAATCTATGTTTTTTCGGGTGGTTAGCATGAAAGTAAAATTAGAAGATGTAGCAGAGTTGGCAGGTGTATCTCCAACAACGGTTTCCCGTGTTTTGAATAATCGGGGATATATAAGTGAAAAAACGAGAGAAAAAGTGGAACAAGCCATTAAAGATTTAAATTATTATCCTAATGATATAGCACGCTCTCTTTTTAAAAAACGGACAAATTTTATTGGCCTTATTTTGCCGACCATTAATAATCCCTTTTTTAGTGAATTAGCTTTATATATAGAGAATATATGCTCCAATCATGATTTTAAAGTTATTCTCTGTAATAGTTTAGGGCAAGTGGCAAAAGAAACTTCATATGCAGAAATGCTTATCAGGCACCAAGTTGATGGTATCATTGTTTGTTCCTATAATCGTGGAATTGAAATATATAAGAACTCCAAGCTTCCTATTGTCGCAATTGACCATTACTTATCACCGACAATTCCTGTAATAGGTTCTGATAACTATGAGGGAGGAAAATTGGCTGTTCAACATTTACTTAACCAAGGTTGTAAAGCAATTGTTCATATAAATGGACCAAGCGATTTAGAAACACCAACCCAAAATAGAAGAAAAGCCTATGAAGACCAAGTAGCTCACCCCATAACCTATGAACTAAATAGCGTTTTCGATGAGGAAGCGACTGCAGAAACAATTAAAAAGATTTTCAAAGAACACCCTGAAACGGATGGGATTTTTGCTAGTGATGATTTAATAGCATCTACTTGTTTGAAAGTAGCGAGTGAACTAGGAATTCAGATTCCTAATCAATTAAAAGTTATAGGATATGATGGCACGCAAAGTGTAAGGAGGTTGTTACCTCAATTAACAACAATTAAACAACCAATTGAGGAAATTGCGCAATCAGCTGTATTAAGATTAATGGACATTATTAATGAAGTAAATAAGGATGAAAGAATGGAAGTTATTTTACCTGTTCAATTGCTAAAGAGTGAGACGGCCTAATCTAATAGTTTCCTTTGATAAAATATAATCTAAAAAATTAGATTGTATTTTTTTTTAAAATAAGTAAGTCAAGCGGTTGACACATCGATTGAAAGCGTTTAAAATCAAATATATCAAGCGGTTGACAGAAAAAAGTTTGAAAGCGGTTGATATACATAATCTGAGAAGGGAGATTTAGAAATATGTCAAGCGGTTGACATTTTAATCATTCAATATTTTTTTCAAGAAGGGGGCGAAATAAAATGTCAGTTTCAGTACCTGAAACGAAAAAAACGAATAAGAAAACTTCCCATGAAGTAGAAGGTGAATTTTTTCCTGAACAAAAAAAAGAAAATTTTATTCAATATTTCAAAAAAAATTATGCGTTGTATTTATTTTTAGTACCTGCCATTATTTTAACAATTGTATTTAAATATATCCCAATGTATGGAGCAATCATCGCTTTTAAGGATTTTAGCCCAATGAAGGGAATTATCGGCAGCGATTGGGTAGGCTTAACACACTTTAAAGATTTTTTAACTTCTCCCAATTTCAAAGAGATTTTTATGAATACGCTTAAATTAAGTTTCTATGGTTTAATACTGGGCTTTCCAGTACCCATTATTTTAGCACTTAGCCTTAATCAAGTACGGCGAGCTGCTATCAAAAAGAATATCCAATTAATATTGTATGCACCGAATTTTATATCTGTTGTTGTCATTACAGGAATGTTATTTATCTTTATGTCACCTACAGGTCCAATAAATTCACTATTATCGGTATTTAACGATAAACCAGTTTCCTTTATGACAGATCCTGAATATTTTAGATCCATTTATATTTTATCAGGAATATGGCAAGCGGCAGGTTGGTCATCGATTATTTATGTAGCAGCACTTGCAAATGTGGATCCTCAATTACATGATGCGGCGACAATCGATGGAGCAACACTATTACAGAGGATAAGGCATATTGATCTTCCTACTCTAAAACCAATCATGGCAGTGTTGTTTATTCTAGGAGCAGGTGGAATTATGGCGATTGGATTTGAAAAGGCTTACTTAATGCAAACCTCTATGAATCTGCCAACTTCAGAGATTCTGCCGACTTATGTGTATAAAGTAGGGCTGCAGGCCGGGGATTATGCCTATTCAACAGCGGTAGGTTTGTTTAATTCTGTTATTAACGTCGTTTTATTGGTATTTGTGAATTTTGTAGTGAAGAAGTTAAATGAAGGTGAAGGGTTATATTAATAAAGGGGGGATACCCATTGAAAAATCATTCCAAAACAGATAAAATGCTTCTTTTTAGTAACAAAATAATTTTAATATTACTCGTTTTAATCGTGTTATTACCGTTACTTTATATTTTATTGGCTTCCTTTTTAGACCCCAATGTGCTGCTTAGTAAAGGTTTTTCCTTAAATCCTTCTGATTGGAGTCTGGAAGGCTATAAACGGATTTTACAAGATGAATTAATGATAAAAGGATTTATCAATTCAGTCATTTATTCATTAGGCTTTACAATTGTCACTATTGTTATTACGATCTTTGCTGCATATCCGCTTTCTCTTGATGGATTTAAAGGGAAGAATATAATTATGGTTTTCTTTCTCATTACGATGTTCTTTAATGGCGGGTTGATTCCTACCTATTTAATAGTAAAGGATTTAGGAATGCTAAATACCGTTTGGTCGATTATTCTGCCAGGAGCAATTAGTGTCTGGAATATTATCTTAGCACGAACCTTTTTTAAAGGGCTTCCAAAAGAGCTGTTTGAGGCAGCAAAAATTGATGGTGCTTCTGAATTGAAAATATTTCTGAAAATAGTTTTGCCTTTGTCTAAACCTATTATTTTTGTAATCGCTTTATATGCCTTTGTTGGACAATGGAATTCCTACTTTGATGCAATGATTTATTTAGAGGACCAAGAATTACATCCATTGCAGCTAGTTTTACGTTCCATTCTGATTCAAAACCAAGTTCAGCCTGGAATGATTAATGATCAATTAGCAATGGCTGAGTTAAGTAAATTAGCGGAAAAAATAAAATATGCATCTATTGTCATTTCAAGTCTACCACTTCTAATCATGTATCCATTCTTCCAAAAATACTTTGAAAAAGGTGTTATGGTAGGATCTTTAAAATAATTTAAATAAAAGCATATGGAGGGTTCATTTATGGGGAAAATCAATAAGCTTCTTTCCACTTTTATTGTTGCCGGTCTTGTTCTAACAGGCTGCAGTGGCGATAAGACAAGTAAAAGTGCTTCAACAGAAGATTTAAAACTAACTGATGTTACATTTCCTTTGAAAGAGAAAGCTACACTTCGTTTTATGACACAAAGCTCAGCTTTGGCACCAACCGACCCGAATGAAAAGCTAATTTATCAAAGATTAGAGGAACAGACAGGTGTCCATATAGATTGGAAAAACTATACGAAAGACCAATTTGTGGAGAAGCGGAATTTAGCGTTGGCAAGTGGGGAGCTGCCAGATGCCATTTTAGATGCTGCTTTCAGTGATTATGATTTATTGAAATATGCGAAGGATGGAACCATCATACCAGTTGAAGATTTAATTGATCAGTATATGCCCAATTTTAAAAAGGTGCTGGAAGAAGCTCCAGAATATAAATCGATGATTACAGCTCCAGATGGACATATATACAGTTTTCCTTGGATTGAAGAGCTTGGCAGTGGAAAGAGCCGCATTCAAGTAGTTGACTGCCTTCCTTGGATAAATGTAGAATGGCTCAATAATTTAGGGCTGGAAATGCCAACAACAACAGAAGAACTAAAAGAGGTACTTCTTGCTTTTAAAACACAAGATCCAAATGGTAATGGCGAAGCAGATGAAATACCATTATCTTTTATTGTAAATCAAGGGGGAGAGGACCCAGCCTTCTTATTTGCTTCCTTTGGTCTAGGCGATAACTGGGATCACACGGTCGTTTCCAATGAAGGGAAAGTTATTTTTACTGCAGCAGAAGAAGGATATAAAGAAGCGTTAAAATTCTTTAATGAACTAAATGATTTAGGTTTAATTGATGTAGAAGCATATGAACAAGATTGGAATAAATATGTAGCGAAAGGAAAAGATTCAAAATACGGTCTTTACTTTACATGGGATAAAGGAAATATTAGTGGCATGAACGATACTTATGATGTAATGCCCCCATTAGAAGGACCAAATGGTGAAAAAAATGTGGCGCAAACTAATGGCTTTGGTCTTGATAGAGGAAGAATGGTTATCACAAGTGCGAATAAGAATTTAGAGTTAACAGCTAAATGGATTGATCAACTGTATGAACCACTGCAATCTGTTCAAGATAACTGGGGAACATATGGGGATACGAAACAGCAAAATATTTTTGAATTTGATGAGAAAGCTGGTATGTTAAAGCATCTTCCTTTAGAAGGCGCGGCACCAGTCGAAATAAGAGAAAAAACAAATATCGCAGGACCGCTGGCGATATTAGATGAGTATTACGGCGTATATACGACAAAACCAGAAGATGCTGCTTGGAGATTAGATATTTTAGAAAAAAATATGGTTCCTCATATTAAAGCTGAGAACTTTTATCCACCTGTATTTTTCTCACTAGAGGAAGCAGATGAAAAGGCAAAAATTGAAACAGATTTATTTGCTTATGTAAATAGAAAAAGAGCCGAATGGATGAGTAATGGAAAAATTGAGGAAGAATGGGAAGATTATTTGAAAGAATTAGAGAGACTCGGTCTAAGCACTTGGTTGCAAATTAAGCAAGATGGCTATGACAGAACAGTAAAACAGTAAATTAATTGGAGGCATGACATTGAAGATTACTAAACTCGAAAAATACAGACCAGCCTTGCATTTTTCTCCCCAAAAAAATTGGATGAATGATCCGAATGGGTTAGTGTTTTTCAAAGGAGAATATCATTTATTTTATCAGCATAATCCGCATGGCAGCACATGGGGGCCCATGCATTGGGGGCATGCAGTCAGCAAAGATTTAATTGTATGGGATGAATTAGAGATAGCTTTACATCCTGATGAGAATGGAACCATTTTTTCAGGCAGCATAGTTGTGGATTGGAATAATACAACAGGCTTTTTTAACGAAGAACCCGGGTTGGTGGCTATTTTTACCCATCACTCGGAGCCAGATCACGGCAAGGAGGCTGTTCAGACACAGAGTTTGGCATATAGCATAGATAAGGGAAGATCATGGATTAAATATGACGGTAATCCCGTACTTGCTCACCCTACCAATCCTGATTTTAGAGACCCTAAAGTTTTTTGGCACAAAGATACCCAAAAGTGGATGATGGTTTTAGCTACAGGACAAACAATCTCTTTCTATTCCTCTTTTAATTTGAAGGATTGGCAGTTTGAAAGTGAATTTGGAGAGAATTGCGGCTGTCACGAAGGGGTATGGGAATGTCCAGACTTATTTGAGTTACCAATAGACAATACAAATGATAAAAAATGGGTGCTTATTGTCAGTATTGGCGATAATCCTCAATATGATGAAGGATCTCGCACACAATATTTTGTTGGGTCATTTGATGGAAAGGAATTTACGCCAGAACATGAAAATATAAAATGGCTGGACTATGGGAAGGACAACTATGCTGGGGTAAGCTTTTCTGATATTCCTGAAGCAGATGGAAGACGAATTTATTTAGGCTGGATGAGTAATTGGCGTTATGCTAATCAAGTTCCGACAGAAGGATGGAGAAGTCAGATGACTCTTCCTAGAGAGCTGGAACTGCGTGAGAAGATGGGAGAGTATTATCTCGTCCAACATTTAGTAAGAGAATTAGATACCTATTTTGATAGAAAAGAAGAAAGAACAGACACAATCATTACAGCCAAAGAAAGCACTGTTTTTGAAGTAGATCATGAATACACAGAGATAATCCTATCCTTCAAGAATATAAATGCAAATAAGTATGGATTAAGGATAGAACATACAGATTCACAGCATACAACTATTACTATTGATGCGAAAGAAAATGTACTGAGTCTGTCTCGTGAAAAATCTGGGGTGGTTGATTTTTCCGATATTTTTCCTAAACTGCAGCGAGTTGGTCTTGAGGATTCTCATTCACTTGATTTACGAATAATTGTAGATTCTGCCTCCTTAGAATTATTTATCAATGGCGGAGAGCAAGCATTAACAAGTTTAATTTTCCCTGATAAAGTAAGCAAACGAATATGTTTGTTTGCAGAAGAAGGGAAAGTAAATCTAGTATATGGCAAGGTATCTGTTCCTTCTAAAAGTTGATATATAATGGAAAGCCAGAGGATTGGATAAATCTATCCTCTGGCTATTTTATACGAAACTCAATGGAAAAAAGTTAGAAAAGTGGTGTAGAGATATGATCGATGTAGCAGCATTAGGAGAAATTTTAATTGATTTTACTCCCCAAGGAGAAAATGAGCAGGGGTTTCCGATTCTTGTTGCAAATCCAGGTGGAGCCCCGGGAAATGTTCTAGTGGCTTTATCCTGTTTAGGGCTGAGAACAGAATTTATGGGGAGCGTAGGAAATGATTATTTTGGGGAATTACTCGTTGCTACCTTACAGAATAAAGGGGTGCAAACAAATGGAATTGTTTATTCCCCAATAAAAACGACACTAGCATTTGTGCATATTGATCATCAGGGGGATCGTTCATTTGATTTTTATAGACAGCCTGGTGCGGACATGATGTTATCTAAGGACGATGTGGACTTTTCATTAATAGCAGATGCTAAAATATTCCATGTAGGATCAATATCCATGACAAATGAGCCAGCAAGAGAAGCAACTTTAGTAGCATTAAATTATGCGAAAGAACAACATAAGATTATTTCATTTGATCCAAATCTTCGTCCCTTACTATGGCAAAGCTTAGAGGAGGCAAAAGAGCAAATCGAAGCAGTCTTGCATTTTGCGGATATAGTCAAAGTTTCGGAAGAAGAATTAGCATTTTTAACGAATACAACAGATATTTTTTTAGGAGCAAAGCAGTTATTTAAAGAGTTTGATTTACGGCTGCTTTTTGTAACAGTGGGAGATAAGGGAAGCTATGCATATGGAGAGGATGGCTTAGTATTTGTCCCAGGAGCAGCTGTAAAAGCTATTGATACAACTGGATGCGGAGATGCATTTCTTGCTGGCGTGCTATATGAATTATTAAAGAGGGATTTATTGAATTTTAAAATACGCGAAGATATATTAAAGCAAATATTGAATTTCGGAAATGCGATGGGAGCATATGTGGCAACAAATAAAGGTGGAATTCCAGCCATGCCTACTCTTCACCAAATTGAAGACTTTATAGTAGTCAATAAAAAGGGAGGATAAATGGTGCTAAAAAGAAGGAAAGAAGGAGAAGCAAATTGAGAGAAAGAATCTTGACAGCTGTTTTGTCTGTTGCATGGTTATTAACTGGCTGTAGTATCCATCAAATGGGAAAGGAAGAGAAAAATTTGGATGCCTTGAGACCGGATAATATGGAAGCTGCCACTTCTGATTATTATACAGAATTGTATCGACCTCAATATCACTTTTCAACCCCTTCAGGAAATTTAGCTGACCCTAATGGACTCATCTATTTTGAGGGAGAGTATCATCTGTTTCATCAAAAAAATGGTAATTGGGCACACGCAGTGAGCAGGGATTTATTACATTGGGAGCATTTGCCGATTGCGTTAGAACATGATAACCTAGGGCAAGCATTATCTGGAAGCACTGTGGTGGATTGGAATGATTCCACAGGATTTTTTGATGGGAAAGCCGGATTAGTTGCCATCTATACAAATACAGAGGGAGGAGAATCCCAAAGTATTGCTTATAGTAAAGATAATGGGAGAACATGGGAAAGATATAAAGGAAACCCGGTTATCCCCAACCCAGGAATAAAGGATTTTCGCGATCCAAAAGTATTTTGGCATGAGAGTACTAAAAAATGGGTAATGGTTGTTTCGACAAATCAAAGTGTGACGTTTTATCGTTCTGATAATTTGATTGACTGGGAGTTTCAGAGTCAATTTGGGGATAAGGAGGGATCTCATGCAGCTGTATGGGAATGTCCTGATTTATTCGAATTGCCTGTAGATGGTGATGAGAATAATAAGAAATGGGTATTGCAAGTTAGTGTTGGAGATAATGAAGAAACAAATGGATCAACTGCTCAATATTTTATTGGAGAGTTTGACGGAACACAATTTATTAATGATAATGCGCCAGAAACTATTTTGACAACAGATTTTGGGCAAGACTTTTATGCAGCTCAGTCCTTTTCTGATATCCCGGAAAAAGATGGCCGCCGAATATGGTTAGGCTGGATGGCGAATTGGAGATATCCTTATCAATCGCCGACGGAAGCATGGAAGGGATCTATGTCAATTCCACGTGAACTGCATTTGAAAACAGTTAAGGATGGAAGTATTAAGTTATTTCAAGAACCGGTTAGGGAGTTAGAAAGTTTACGTGTTAATCATATTGCTATTGATCCTATGGAGGTCAATGGGGGGCAGTCAATTCCTGATTTTTCTGGTACCACTTATGAATTTGAAGCTGTGCTGGAATGGGAAAACATTGAGGAATTCGGTATTCGCGTTCGACAATCAGAGGACGAAAATACGGTTATAGGTGTAAATACGTTAAGTAAAAAACTATTCTTAGATAGATCTCGTGCTGGATTAGAAACGTTATTGGATCGAAATGGGAATCCATTTCAATTTGGCAATAACCATACAACTACTTACCCTGTTGAGGAGAAACGAATAAAGATAAGAGGATTTGTTGATGAATCATCTGTTGAGGTGTTTATAAACGACGGGGAATATGTCTTTACGAAATTAATCTATTCCCAGCCTACGAGCAACGGAATAGAGTTATATACAAAAGGTGGTAGTATGAAGGTTGTTTCACTAGATTTTTATCCTTTATATTCAACCTGGAGAGAACGCCCAAAGGAAAATGAAGTCGAACGTATAGTAGTAAGTTCGGAATATTTAACTATTAAAGAAGGGGAAATCAAAACTATTAAAGCGATTTTAAAGCCAGATTGGATTAAGAGCAGTTCTCCTTTTAGTTGGGACAGCGCTGAACAAGACATAATCGAAATCACGAAGTCTGATGACGAGGAGAAGGGTATTTCCATTAAAGCATTAAAGCCAGGAGTAACAAGCATACAGGTTAAGCATCCAGAAACGAAAATTGCAAAGGAAATTAGAATAAGGGTAGTAAAATAAAAGGGAATGAAAGTATTATAAAGTATGTAAGAGCACTTTTCGCAAAAAAGGAAAAGTGCTTTTATATGGATTCTAAATAGAGTGTATGGAGCATTTTGTTTACAAATAAGATTCTTACACGTTAGAAAAAATGTCATCACTCCTGGGGGAGACCATACAGTAGATATGGAAAAAGAAAGCTGGCAATTAGTGAAAAAGGATGTCGTTTCTCTGTCTGAAGAAAGAATGCCCAAATCCATTAATCAAAGTGTGTAATCGTCATATTCTTAAAGATTGCTGTCCCGCCATCTGAATACAATGTGATGGCTTGATCATCTGCATGAGGGAATATTAAATTCGATTGCACAACCTTCCCATCATCTACAAAAACCTCGATACTACTTTTATCAACAAGGATCTTTAAATGTACTTGTGTTTGTTCAGCGGGAAAGGGTGCTGTACTTTCTGAATGTGTATTCTGCTGATCTGGATGTTCGGTCAAAGAACGATTTACATATGAGTATTTTTCTTTTATAAAGATTCCTACATTCACATATCGCTTTTGATCAGAAGATTCTCTAAGTCTTAAACCGACATTATCTAACTCTGTCCATAAGATGTCCGTCTCTAGTTGATAAATTTCTCCTGTCATCTCTAGTTGCTTTTGGCCGTTTACTTCTATTTCCTTTAGATGATCTTTTGTCTTGGCCAGCTTGTTGTATGCTTCGATTGGTTGGGAAGCTAAATAATAGGAATTTTCCCCATTATTTTTTAATTGAATTTGTCGAACAACAGAATCCATTCCGTTAAAGCCTTCTTGTAATGTTGGGGTATTGTCGGCATAATTCCAATTATTCATCCACGCAAAAGCATATCTTTTCTTGTAATCATCACTATTGCTTCCATCCTCAAATGTTACCCCAGCATACCAATCCAAACCATAATCAAGCCATTGGGGTTCTGGATGATCAGCTGTAAAGTGGTTTCCATCAAAATGACCAATCCAATAAGCATAAGTATTAGGCTGATTCTTTGTTTTTCCATTTGCACTCGCACCAAGCACCCATTTGAAGCTCCCATCATTTGTCTGCATATAGTAAAGGTCCGGACATTCCACAATTCCTATATCATTTGTGAAGAAATCGCTGAGGTATGTCCAATCTTTCAGATTAGAGGATTCATAAAAACCAATCTTTGTTCCTTCTGCCATTAGCATTATCCATTTATGATACTCTTTTGACCAAATGATTTTGGGATCACGAAAATCATCGGTTCCAGGATTTGTCATAACAGGCGTATCACTGTATGAAGTGAATGTACTGCCATTATCGAGGCTGTACCACAAGAACTGTTCTTGTTTTTGCTGATTGGCTGACGGCTGAGTGACGATTGCGATAAGTGCGCCATATCCAAATCCAGCTGTATTCTCTTTATCAACAACGACAGAACCTGACCAAGGGTCTCCATTTTGATTTGTGTATTTTGGAATGGCAATTCCTTTATCCTTCCAGTGCACTAAATCTTTTGAAACAGCATGTCTCCATTCTGTGCCATTACCGTCAGGATAATCACCATTGTAAAGATAATAGTAATGATAGAAGCCATCTAAATAGATTGGTTTTTGCGGATCATTTTTCCACTTGTCAGGAGTAGTGAAATGGTATTTGGCACGATAGGATTGACCATCAGAAACAACGTTTTGTTCTTGCAGGTCTACTGTTTTAGTAAAAACCTTAGTGATTTGATTCCAAAATAAGAGGATGCCAACAAGTATAATAAGGCATGAGAGTAATAGGACTTTCTGTGTGTGCTTTGCTGGTTTCTTCAAGTAATATCACCGCGCTTATCCTGTATTTCTTGCTATTGGTAAAAGAGGGTGGGACAAAGCAAAATAAATAATGGATAAAGACGAACAATCTCTAATTTAGTGGTGAATCCAATTCGTTCCATTGCGTTACAGACACTCCCTTTCCGCGGGGAGCAACCTAAGCCTCCTCGGCAAGCCTGTGGGGTCTTAGGCTTTGCTCTATTTCCCGCAGGAGTTGAGTGTCTTCCACTCCATTTCACTCCGTTTTTAAAGAGTATTTCGTTCCAACTTTTTTTTCAAAAGAACTAAATGGAGCAGTCTGAATACACGGAGACTCCTATGGGAGCTGCGAGAAAGTCCAAGACCCCGCAGGAACGAGGAGGCTTGGCGCTCGCCCCATGGAAAGCGAAGTGTATTCAGTCTGCGGGTGATTACCACATACCTTTTTTCTTCAATAAATAAAAATTCCAAACAATTATACGAATCCTTTTTAGTATGAATGTATAATTGTTCGGGTTATATTAAATTGAAATACTTTTATCCCAACCTCGTTTTTTTATTTATTTATTTATAGTGATTTGACCTTGTTCTAAAATGCTATTTTTTACTACAGAAGTTTTATTGCCTTTAATATTTAATAAAAAGCTTGGAGCAAAAGTGGATTGATGATCTTCAAATAATCCCCTGTTTGTCATATAGCTTGTGACAACTACATTGTCACTGTTCTTTTGTGGAATCGCAAAATGAGCGTAGTTCCATGTAATATCATTTGGATCTAGATTTTGATGTAAGACAATACCTGTTTTGTTTAAAGGTTTATATGGTCCAGTAATAGAATTAGCTACATATCCTAATAGGTAAATATCTTTGTCGTTAATGCCATCAATAGTCATTTTTGATCCTCTAGAACTTGTAAATAGATACCATTTTCCGTCTTTTTCGAAGATATTCGCACGTTCAATTTCATCTGTAACAGTGTTGGAAGCAATTAACGGCTTCATTTCTTTTTTTAGTGTGTAATCATCATTAATCTCAATGATTCCTAATGCACCATTTGCTAGTGTTGCTAAATTCTTTTTCGGGCTTTGTAATAACTGCTCTTTTTCTGTTCTGAAAAATTTAGTGCTGCCCCCATAATAGATTTTATTAAATAATGATTCTTCTCCTTGATAGCCATAATCTGTTCCTGTATTAGCTTCAAATATAAGATATTTATGTCCATTGTCTTCAACGTAGTGAGGATCTCTTAATGTATGGTTATCTGCATAATTTCCACCTGAAAAAGCTTGATCAACTGTTTGATATACAGATCCATCTCCACCATCATAGATGGATTTATGATCTTCCACACCATCAATTTTTAATGTATTTGCATCTAGTTTAGATACATTAACTTGGGCAGTAGTTAATGTTTGTTTTCCAAAAAATCCATGATCAGGATCCCAGCCTTGACGATTCGTATAGAATAAGCGGATTTTGCCATCAGAAGTGAAAGTTGCTGAACCAGACCATTCTTCTGCTTGATTGTTTAAAATAACATCATTGGAAGCATATTTATCGCTGTCTTTAAATACTCTTCCTGCATTTTTCCATGCATCAATGGAATTATCACCAATTTTTTTATAGAACATGTAAATAAATGTATCCCATCCTCTATCTGGATCTCCAGCTAATCCAAATACAATTTGATAGCCATTATATTCTGCAACTGTTCCATCTGCATTTTGTAACGGCCATGTATCCCAGACATCTAAATCAATTAAATTACCTTTTTCATCATAGCCCTTTGCTGAAGGGATGTTTTTAATCGTTGATTCATCAAAAGCTGGCACTTTAAATTTAGAATCGTTTTGTTGTTCCGTCATTTTTTCCATATCGAATCGAGTGATATGTGAAATATCATAAGATTCTTTGTGGTCTAACTTTTCTTTTTGCTTTGCAAAAGCTAGAGACCCACTACCTCCAAATAAAATAGCTGCACCCAATGATACGACTGTTGCTTGTTTAGCAAGCTTGTTCAATTTCATGGTTTACCTCCTAGAATGTGTTAGATGAAACAAAAGATAAGGACAGGGTAGAACTGCTGATTTATAAAAACAAAGCAGCAAATACACCGTGTTTCTAATAAAATTATAGGTTAATCTGGTTTCTGCGCATATGGCATAGATTGATAGAAATCTAGTCTTATATTGATATAAGATAAATCGAATATACTAGAGGATATAATAGAAGAACGGGACCTTCTTCCTTATTTCAAATAGAGAGAATGATTTCTTGTAAAACCAAAAAATCGCTCCCTGCAAAAGGGAGCGATTAGAAGGCGGGAATTAGTGGGAAGATGAAGCGGCAGCCTTTTCCCAAGATTTTTGAAATTCCTGCAGCAATTGATCTCGATTTAGCTGTTTGCCCACGTATAATTGCATAGCTAATCCAAATTCTTCTCGTGCACTATTAGGAAAGGCAAACCAGTTGGCTCTAAGGGTTTTTCCTGTCTGATAGTAGTTCATAATTTCCTTTGCAAGCGGTCCTAGATGGTGTGCCTCTATATGGTCAAAAGCTGGAATGAATTTAAATTGTTCCGTCATAAAGGACTTTCCTTGCTCTGAAAATACCATCCAGTTTAGAAAATTTTTGGCTGCTTTCTTCTTTTCAGCAGATGATTGCTTGTTTACTACCCAATAATTAGAAACGTTAACAGCGATTGCATCAGCTGGTTCCTCGTTAATAGGAATCGGCAGAAATCCAATGTTCATGTTCGGAGATTGCTGATCAATCATTGGCTGAATCCAATTGCCTTGTTGAATCATCGCAGCTTTTCCCGAAGCGAAGAGATCAACTTCTGTATTATAGTCTGTTGTTAGGGGATTGTGGTTTCCATATTTGATGGTAGTATCAAGTAAAGAAATAATATCTAAGAATTTTTGATTGTTCGTAATTTTTGTGGTTCCTTTGTTTAGTTGGTCAATAAATGCTTCAGGATCATCTTGTTGTGCAAATGCAATATTTAAGAGATGATCGCCAAGCTTCCATTCTTCATAATATCCAGTTGCAAAGGGCGTAATACCGGATTCTTCTAATGTTTGTGCTGTAGCCTGTAACTCAGATAATGTTCTAGGAAGCGTATGAATTCCTGCCTTATGAAATAAATCTTTGTTATATATGAATCCATATCCTTCGATATTAAGGGGCATTCCATACACTTTGCCATCCATTGTTACTGGTTTCAAGGTGTCTTTGTACGCATGAGGAATCCATGGTTGATCGGAAAGATCTTCTAAATAGTCACTCCATATTTTCACATTGTCATACCCAGTATTTGTAAAAATATCAGGACCATTATCCGCTGCAATTTGGGCTTTCAAATCAGCAAGATCATCAGCAGCACCACCTACAGTGTGAACCTGAATATCTATATTTGGATGTTCGCGTTCATATGCCATCACCATTTCTTCAAATTGGGTAGAAATTTCTACTTTTGGATTTCGGATAGTTAGTGTGATGCGTTCATCGGCTGTTTTTCTTTCGCTTGAGTCTTCTTCTGATTTTGGCTGACAAGCTGAAAGTGCAACAATCAACAATCCTGCAATAAGCCATGTGAATGTCCACTTTGTCATAATTTCACTCCTGCTATTTCACTCTCATTTATTATTGATGGTGGTATCTACTTTGCGTCCAACGTTTTTTGACAGTTTCTGTACTCAAATGGCGTTAAGCCAACCATTTTTTTAAATAATTTTGAAAAGTACTTTTCATCTTGATAACCGAGTAATAAAGCAATTGCATAAATGTTTTCATCTTTTTCCCGAAGCAAGTATTTAGCTCTCTCGATTCTCAGTTTCATAATATATTTGGATAAAGGCATGCCTGTTTGCTGTTTGAATTTTCTAGAGATATGCTCGCGACTTAAGAAAAATCGATTAGAAAGTTTTTCTAAACTTAATTCTTCCATATAATAAGTATCCACATATGAAACAATATCCTGCATTCGCTTGGCATCGTCTATATCATTTAAACGGTGAATCGTCCGGTAATTTTGTTCTTCCACTGCCTTTTGCATCGATTGATAAGACTCATGGATTTTTCCTAACGATAGAAGGGACATTCCATTTACGATTCGGATAGGGATATCGAATTGCTGAATAATCCATTCTTCAACAGACAGCCATTGTTGGCTAGTGGTAATTACTAAGCAAAGGCTATGATCATGTTGAAGGGTAAAAGCATTTCCTATTCCTTTTTCGATAAGTTGATCGGCAAGTAATTGGATATATGGCTCAGAATGGTGCATCTGATAAAAAGAAATAAGCGTTAGTTCATACTCAACTGTATCGGGAAGACTAGAAGCAAGCTCTATTAAGTCAAATTCTTCTCCCATACAGGCTTGTGTAGCCAATTGATTCAAGCGCAGTCTTTTGGCGTCTTCTAAAACACCTGCATCTTTATTCTCGGTTATCCATGATTGTACTGCTTTTGATAGAGTATTGTTTAAAGATTCAGCTTCAATCGGTTTTAATAAATAATCAAAGCTGCTGCACTGGATTGCTTTTCGCATATAGGTATAATCGTCAAATCCTGTAATCAGAATAACCTTACCAGGATAGGAAATGGAATCTAGCCACTCAATTATTTCTATTCCATCCATTTTCGGCATCTTCACATCTGTAAAGATAATTTCTGGTTTTTGTTTTTTGATGATTTTTATTGCTTCTTCTCCATTGCTAGCTTCTAAGATGGTCGTAATTCCGTGTTTTTTCCATTCACCAATATAGCGAATAACATATCGTACATTAATTTCGTCGTCTATAATAAGAACTTTCAAATTGAATGAGCCTCCTCGAAAAGAATGGTTCGCAATGATGAACCATCTATTTAATTTTGCATCGGGATATATAGCTTTACGATAAATCCTTGTCTCTCGTTTGTAGCTATCTCTAAACCTGCTTTTGATTCGTAGTTTAGAAGAAGACGGTCATGTATATTTTTTAAACCAATATGCTCGTGAGAAAATTCGCCAGCATAAGGAGCACGATAGATATTACTCCTTATAGTCTCCAGCTCTTCTGCTGATAAACTTGAGTAGTCATTTTCAACAATTAGATATAAAAAATCCTCTTTAATTTCGCCTGTTATGTTTAAAGAAGAATCAAAATAGCCTTGTTCATAGCAATGTTTAAAATAGTTCTCTACTAGTGGTTGGAGTATCATACTAGGGATTTTTATCCCTTGGATTGCTTCACTTATCTGAATAGAGTAGTTTAGCTTACTGCCAAAACGTTCCCGTTGCAGTGTTAAGTATGCTTTTATATAATCCAGTTCTTCACGAATTAGAACCCACTGATCTGCTCGGATAGAGTATCTCATCATTTTTGATAAGGATGTTACAAGCTGATAGATTTTAGGAGAGTTATTTTGCAGCGCAACTGCTCCAATGGATTGAAGAGCATTAAATAGAAAGTGAGGATTCACTTGAGATTTAAGTGCTCGTAATTGATTTTTTCTATTCTCAATCTCCAATTTGTATTCCCGATCAATATGGAGATTTATACGCTCCAACATTTCTTTCATATGCTTTTCTAGATGACCAATTTCGTCTTCGCGGTTGTCGGTAAAAGGAATATTTAAATTTCCTCCTTTAATAGAAAGCACCTTTTGGCTGAGCACTTTAATAGGACGTGATATATAATAGGCAAGGATGCTGATCATTAATAGTCCTAGTACCCCCACCCCTATCCCAACCAGTATGTTGGTGTAAGCGGTTTGTCTAGCATCATAAAATAATCTATCACTAGGTGTCACCTTTACGATTTTCCACTGATGAAGTGGTTTTGATAATGTTTTAGATAAGATAATATCATTGCTTTTATCCTGGCTGGCATGAAGGAATTTCTCATCTGCTGTTTTTCCTATTAGGGAATGAACATTTGTATACATTACAATATCATGTTCATTAAGAAGATAAATGGAATCACCTTTCTCCTGTAATAGATTCCTGCAAATCTGTGCATACTTGTCTAGATCCATATCAATTGTAATAACCCCAAGAAATTCTTTGGATAGAGGATCCAATATTTTATGATGGATAGTCATAACCTCTGTTTTGTCTGATTCAGGTATAATCGCGGCATTATTATAGTTTCCAATCGTATGGGGAGGCTCTATTAAAAAACGTGAATTTGAATGAATCAGCTCTTGCATGGAGTCTAGCTTCATAAAATCATTTTGCGGTTTTCTTGCGCTGATCATCCCATTATAAATAGTGAATGATTCTTTATTCTTATCCAAATAAAAACGAATTTGGCGGATTTCGGAACGCATCAGGAAAAAAGTTTCAATATTTTCTTCCATAGCAATTGGATTAAAATAAATGGAATCTTCATAGCCATTAGTGAAAATCCGAAAAAAGTCTGGATTTCTATATAAAATATAGGGAAGGTTAATCATATCGTTAAAATATTGTTCTAGTTCTTTGGATAATTTATCTAATTGTTCTTTGCTGTTTTGCAGTTCATGCTGTTCGACACTATCCTTTGTATATCCATAAATAATTAAAACCGTTAAAAAATAGGGCAGGATAATGAAAGCAAGAAGCATAAAAAATAAACGGCTTTGAATGCTTTTCATATTAAGAAGTTCCTTTCTTTCCATTAATATCATTATCTAGCCTTAAAAAAATTTAGTAGTACTCAATAAACCATTTCTTTAAATCTAAATCTTTTTTTACAAATAAGTCAATATACATAGATGGAAAGAAAGCTAGGAGATATTTTTGGCGTTATATCCATTAAACCGCTGAATGGCATCGCTTACTAATGATAGTGGAAACGATAACAAAAAGAACAAAATTGAATCGATGGCACTAGGGACTATATCTTCATTACGAAATTTAGGTAATTATCATTAAATATTGTCATACTATCTATTATTTCGTTACATTCAAGTCAAAATAAGGAAAATTAAATGTTCATTTATGAGATTGGATAACTAAGGAGCATCTTCCGTTTGCATTTTGGGATGTTAATTGCTGATTTAATGTAAAAAGAGTGTCACAGCTGATATGCTTTGACACCCTTTTTGGCTGTTTACTTTTTAAACTCATTCAATCTTTCGTATGTCTCTAAGAGAAATTGGTAAAATAGTGATTCTGTTGGAAGTAGTTTGCGATGACTTGGATAAATAACCCCAACGGTTCTCGTCAGATTAACATCTGAAAGGGGAATGACGCAAGTAGAACGTGGTGTGTTATCCACCAATGTCATTTCTGGCATCAAGGCTACTCCTAACCCGGCAGATACTAATCCTTTCAGTGCATCTATGTCTTTTCCTTCAAATGCAATCTGTGGAGAAAATCCTGCATCATGACATGCTTTAACCACTTGGTCCCTGAATACGAATCCTTCTGGTAAGACACAGAAGGGATCATTCTTTAAATCTTTTAGCTGTAACTCTTTTTGATTGCTCAATGGATGATGAAGAGGAAGTAGGGCAACAATATTTTCTGTAAATAATGTAGCACCGTTAATTTTATCCTCCTTTTCTCGGTTTGGCATTGGCGCAATCATTGCCAAATTAAATTCTCCATTAATAACTCCATCGATAAGGTCATAATACAGGGCGTTGCTCATATGGAATTTTGCTTCTGGATATCGGGTACGAAAAGAATAGATGATAGAGGGAAGCGTATGAGCAGCCATACTGATAGGAAAGGCAATTCTAACTGTCCCTTTTTCCGGATCAAGGGATTCCTCCACTTCTCTTTTGGCGTCTTCCATCATACTCCATATTTGTTTCATTCGCTCAAAAAAAACTCTTCCAAGGGGTGTTAACTTCACGCTTCTTCCTTCACGGATAAAAAGCTCGACCCCTAATTCTGCTTCTAAATTGAAAATTTGTCGACTTACAGAGGATTGGGCCACATGCAAAGCATCGGCAGCTTCTGTAATATGTTCCCTTTTGGCAGCTTCCAAAAAATACTGTATTTGTCTTATTTCCATGTCTGCACTCTTTTCCATTCATGCGTTTAACGCATGAATTCAATCCGAAATTAGTATTGTACCTATTAATTATAAAATTATAAAATAAAAACAACTTTTAGAAAAGAGAATATTCTAACATTAATTTATTATAGGGGCTGAAAAAGGATGAAAGTGCTGGATAAAAAAGAAGAATTTCAAACACAAACGGTGAAAGATTACATTAATCAATTAATAAATCAAGTGAAAGAACGTAATCCTCACGAAAAGGAGTTCCAGCAGGCAGTTAAAGAAGTCCTCGATTCTTTAGTTCCTGTACTTGAAAAAAATCCAACATATATTAAACATGCTGTATTAGAAAGAATGCTTGAGCCAGATCGACTAATTAGCTTTAAAGTCCCTTGGGTAGACGATAATGGAAATATAAAAGTAAACCGCGGCTATCGTGTCCAATTTAATAATGCAATTGGACCATATAAAGGAGGACTAAGATTTCATTCTTCTGTTAATGCCAGTATTATTAAATTTCTTGGATTTGAGCAAATCTTTAAAAACTCATTAACCGGTCAGCCCATAGGCGGCGGAAAGGGCGGTTCTGACTTTGATCCGAAGGGGAAATCCGATTTCGAAATAATGCGTTTTTGTCAAAGCTTTATGACTGAACTTAGTAAGCATATCGGTCCGGATATCGATGTGCCTGCTGGAGATATCGGAGTAGGAGCAAGAGAAATTGGCTATATGTTTGGACAATATAAACGATTAAAAGGTGCTTATGAAGCAGGTGTCTTAACTGGAAAAGGAATCGGATATGGTGGAAGCTTAGGGAGAAAAGAAGCAACTGGATATGGCTTAGTGTACTTTGTGGAAGAAATGCTGAAAAGTCAGGGACTAGGTTTTGAAGACAATACGGTAGTAGTTTCTGGTTCGGGAAATGTATCGATTTATGCGATGGAGAAAGCGATACAGTTAGGGGCTAAAGTGATTGCTTGCAGCGATTCCGGCGGTTATGTGTATGATCCAAATGGAATAAACCTTGATACAGTGAAACAATTAAAAGAAGTGGAAAACAAAAGAATCTATGAATATGTGAATAGACATCCTGATGCTATCTACGAAGAAGGATACACAGGTATTTGGACGATTCCATGTGATATTGCCCTGCCATGTGCAACACAAAATGAACTGAATAAAGAATCAGCTGAAAAATTAATTGCCAATGGAGTAAAAGCAATAGGCGAGGGGGCAAATATGCCTTCTACTCTTGAAGCAGTCGATACCTTTATCGAGCATAAAGTATTATTTGCACCTGCCAAAGCAGCAAATGCAGGCGGGGTGGCAGTCTCCGCTTTAGAAATGGCCCAAAATAGTGCACGAATAGCTTGGACGCAAGAAGAGGTAGACAAGAAGTTACAAGCAATTATGAAAAATATTTATAGTAAAAGTATCCAAGCATCTGAGGAGTATGCAGCGAAAGGAAACCTAGTTGCAGGTGCTAATATAGCAGGTTTCATTAAAGTAGCGGATGCTATGATAGAACAAGGGATTATATAAGAAATTTCACATAGAATGTTATTTTATAGAGTTTAGAGGAGAGAATCAGTATGTTGCTGCTTCTCTTTTTTTATTGAAAAATCCTACTTGGATAAGGATTTATATGTTGGTTCTTTAGGAGAGAGGAAAATCTACATAAACTTATTGTTTTCATTTTCGTTTGGAAACCTATAAGTCTCTATGGAGAACTTTATGGAATTGATTGCTATTATTATTACAACAATACGAAAGGTTTTAATTGAAAATTTTTTCTTATTGAAAAAATCGTGTGAGACTTTCTGACAAGAAACAGATTTTATTATTTTACTCATGTTACAATTGTCCCAACATTCAGAAAAGGAGATTGCAATATGAAAAAATCACATCCTATCCTTGTTATCTTTTTATTCTTTTTAGGCTGGGTATTTATGTATGCAGATCGTAATATTCTATCACCAGTCATGGGAAGCATTGGAGAAGAATGGAACTTAAACCAAACCGAACTAGGGTTAATGGCTACAGTATTTTTTGCTGCCTATGCTTTTATGCAAATCCCTACTGGCTTTTTGGCAGATAAATTTGGGCGAGTAAAGGTGTTAGTAATTGGCTTTATCGTTTTTGGCGTTGGTACCTATTTAAGTGGTGCTTCCACGACGTTTGCGATGTTTTTAATTATGAGAGCAATTACTGGTTTAGGAGAAGGTACTTATTATGGTTCACAGTATGGTATCTCTTCTACGATAACCCCAAAGAAATATCGCGGCTTAGTATCAGCCATTATTAACAGTGGAATGGCTTTTGGTATTTCGTTAGGATTTATGTCGTCCAGTTATTTTACCTACACATTAAATAAAGGCTGGCAGTTTCCGTTTTATGTTTTTGCAATCCCTACCGTTTTGGTTGCTATTTTAATAGGCATATTTGTTCGTGACAATTCACATAAGGAGAAGAAAGTAGAATCTGAATATGAAAAAGTCGAGATGAAGAAAATTTTCACTAAAAATCATATTTTTGTATATATCTTAATCTTTTGTTCCTTATATGGTTTTTTCGGTATGCTGACATGGCTTCCTTATTACTTACAAACAGCAAGAGACATTGAGGCCTCCCAAACTGGGATTATTTCTTCTTTAGTGCCTTGGGCTTCCATTCCAGGTGCTATTCTATTTGGCTTCTTGTCTGATCGCATTAAAAGTAAAAAGCCGCTCATTATCGCGCTGGCATTAGCTGGAGCAATTTGTCAATTTGCAATTCCTTATACAGACAATTATTCCTTGCTGATTGTCGGATTATGTTTATATGGTTTGCTTGGAAAATTAGCGCTGGATCCAGTATTAATTTCATATATGGCAGATATTACTCCAAAGTCTATGTATTCAAGAGTTTATGGATTCTTTAACTTTAGCGGGATGCTTTCTTCTATATTTGCTCCATATATTACGGGGTATTTCGCTGATAAAACTGGCAGTCTAGAATTCGGATTTTATCTAGCCGGCGGGTTATTAATCATTGGTGCCATATTGTTTATATTTACAAGCGATAAAGGGAAAGAAGACAATAAAGCAGCGATTAATGTTGGACTTAAGGAGGAAATAGTAAGTTGAATAAAGTAATAGTAGGCACAGAATCAATGATTGTAAGTCCACATTATTTAGCTTCACAAGCAGGTGAACAAATTCTCCAAAAGGGAGGCAATGCATTTGATGCTGCTGTTGCTGTGAGTGCTTGCTTAGCTGTAGTATATCCGCATATGACTGGTCTTGGGGGAGATTCTTTTTGGCTGACTTATAAGGAAAAGACAGGGAAAGTGCGTACTTATAATGGAAGTGGGAAGTCAGGAGCGGCTGTTACAAGAGAAATGTTTAAGGGAAAAGAGAGCATTCCTTTTCGAGGAATAGAAAGTGTTCTAACTGTTCCTGGCATGGTGGATAGCTGGGATGCTATCTTAAAAGAATATGGAAGCATGACTCTTGCAGAAGTCTTACAGCCTGCTATTGAATATGCAGAAAAGGGATTTCCTCTTTCTAATGATCAATATGAAAATACGGTGAAAAATGAGGGACTTTTAAGAAATATAGAAGAAACTGCGGCTGTTTTTCTGCCAGATGGAAAGGTTCCAGAAAAATTTTCTCGGTTTGTGCAAAAGAATTTAGCGAACACGTTAAAACAATTAGGAGCGAATGGAAGAGATGATTTTTATAAAGGAGAACTGGCCAACAGAATTATTTCTGGTTTGCAGAAAAAAGGCAGCTATTTAACAATAGCAGATTTTGCCGCACATAAAGGGGAATGGAGTGAACCGCTTGCTAGTACCTATCGCTCTTATACTATGTATCAGGCTCCTCCCAATTCACAAGGCTTTGTGGGACTCATGATTTTAAATATATTAGAAAATTTCGATTTTTCATCCATTCCGTATGAATCCTATGAATATTATCAGCTAATAATAGAAGCAGTGAAACGAAGCTTTCAAGACCGGAATGAGCATCTGACAGATCCGACATTTCATGACATTCCATTAGAGCAGCTATTAAGCAAAAAGTATGCAAAGGAGATGGCGGATTCCATCTCATTAGAATATACAGCAGATTATACTTCGCGCCCTGTTGGAAGCGATACAGCCCATGCCGCTGTTGTGGATAAAGATGGGAATGCTGTTTCTTTTATTCAAAGTCTATATTTTGAATTTGGTTCTGGTGTGGTTGCAGGAGATACGGGGATTACTATGCAAAATAGAGGGTCATTTTTCTCACTTGATCCTAATCATGTCAATACATTGGAGCCAAATAAGCGGACATTCCATACTTTGATGCCTGCCATGGCTTTTAAAGAGAATAAACCATATGTGTTGTATGGTACACAAGGCGGGGAAGGCCAGCCGCAGACACAAACTTTGATGATTACTAGAATGCTTGAATATGGACTTGATCCCCAAAGAGCAATAAGTGAGCCACGATTTGTATGGGGGCGTACATGGGGAGAAAAAACCGAAGAGCTAAAAATAGAAAACCGTATTTCGGCAAATGTTTTGGAAAAGCTGCAAAAGGCTGGTCATACCGTAAACCGAGTAGAAGCATTTGACGGAATTATGGGGCATGCAAATGCTATTTTGATCGATGAACAAGGATTTTTATATGGTGGTGTCGACCCAAGAAGTGATGGAGCTGCCATAGGAAAATAAATAATCAAGAGTTCATGACTAAGAGTGAACTTCTGCTAGAAGTTGGCTCTTTTTTATGGAAAAAAGTTATACCATTCATTCCAATCTGCCCTAGTCTAGCAAACTTAGAGTTTAGAAGGAAAATTTTGAATTTTATTGATCTTATTTTTTATAGTAAAATCTTGTTGATGATCGCTAGGATAGGTTGCGAAATTATAGGATAAAAAAGAAAGGATGCCGTTTTGATCTCGGCATCCATTTTTATTCTGTTTTGAACCTTGCTATTTCAGCTTCTGTTGTCTCAATCAATGTAGTGAGAGAATCAGCATATTGTTTCACTTCATCTGTAGAAGCAGATTGTTCTTCCATAGAAGATAAGATTACTTCTGTAGAAGCAGTTGTTTCTTCTGAGGAAGCAGAGATTTCATTAATCATGCCACCTACCACATCTTTTTGCACATCGATTTCATGGATTGCATGATTCGCTACTTGAATATCTTCCACAATTTTTTCTAAAGAATTAGTGATTTGATTAATGGAATCAGTAACGTTATTTACCGCATCTTTTTGCTGTTCACTAATCGTATTTGTTTCCTTCATCATTGTTACAGCTTGAGCAGTATCTTGGATAACAGAGTAAATAATATTTTGAATATGTTCAGCAGATTCCTTCGATTGTTCTGCTAAATTTCGTACTTCATTTGCTACTACTGCAAAACCACGTCCGTGTTCACCAGCACGTGCAGCCTCGATACTTGCATTTAAAGATAGTAAGTTAGTCTGTTCAGAAATTTGCTTAATAACCTCAGTAACTTGGGAAATGTTTTTAGATTTATCACTTAAATCATTAACAATGAAAGCAACCTTTGATAATGAGCTTTCTAAATTTTGATACGAACTTTCTAAGTTTGTTACATTTGTTCTTCCAGACCCCACTTCTTGATGGGCATCTTGCAGGGAAAATTCCATATTTTTTGATTGTGCCACCAATCGATTAATTGTTTCATTTAACTCTTGAATGGCCATGGAGCCTTTTTCAACTTCTGAAGATTGCTGGCTATTAGCAGTAGCTATTTCTTCTATTGAGCTTGTAACTTCTGCAATGGAAGCACTATTTTGAGAAGCAATTTCAGTTAAACTTTGGGAAGTCTCCTTCACTTTAGAAAAATCAGTTTGGATTTTTTTCGTCATATGTCGAATATTTACTAACATCGTATTAAAATTTTTAGAAAATTCACCGATTTCATCATCGCTATTAATAGCCAAAGAAACGGTTAAATCCCCTTTGGAAGCTTTTTCTGTTGCTTCATTAAATTTGCGTAAATAGTTAAGAATCATTTTGGAAAGGTAGTAAGCAATTATGATACCAATGATTAAACCACCTGCACTAGTGCCTAATCCAATCCATGTAATACCTTTTAATTTCTTGGAAATCACACTATCTGCTGTCACTGAAACCACTTTCCAACCAGTCTCTTCAATCGTCGAAGAATTTACTTGATAAGAACTACCTTCAAAGGATGCAGTTGTATCCACTGTATCTTTATCGTATAAGGAGTCTACCCAATTAAATTCTCTTTTAAAGGCTGCTTTATCTTTCATTACATCTTCTACATCTTTAATTTTTCCACTCTGTTGAATGGAAAGATTTTTTCCATTTGCGTCCAAGAAGGAAGTGACTACAACCCCTTGATTATCCAAAACCAATAATTTATTTTCTTTTCCTTGTTGTAACTGCTCTCTTAAATCACCAATAGCATCTAATGAAATATCGTATCCTAATACCCCAATAAGCTGACCATTCTTTTTTACTGGTGTGATAACGGAAGTCATCATATCGCCTGTAACATTATCTTTGTAAACTTCCATCCAGTGGGTGGTATCTGCTTCTTTTGTTTCTTTAAATGCTCTCGTATCTAATGCATTCCCAAAATCAACCCATGGAGCAATATCCATTCTGCCTGATTCAGCATCAATAAAATAAGCAGCAACTAGTGATTCATCATGAGACTTTGTATTCTCTAACAATTGAAGAATCGTTTCATTTTCTCCTTTATCGTCATACAAACTGGCAATATGTAAAGAAAGCTCTTCTACTGATTTTTCATGTTTACTTAAAAAGATTTGGATGCTTTTAGCTGAACTAACGGCAGATGCTTCGTTTTCTTCTTTATAAACATTTTTTAAAGTATTGTTAGAATAACCATAGTAGAGAGAAGAAGATCCTAGGATAGTAATTAATAGGGTAAGACCAATAATTCCGATTAATTTAACACGTATTGATTTTTTGCGAGTTGTCTTTTCTTTGTTTCTCATCGTTGAAAATTCCTTTCTTCTTTGACAATAAAACTATTAAGTTGTTTGGCTGATATTCAATTAAAAGATTGATGGAATGGCTGCAGAATTAATCTATTAATCTCGAAGGCATAGTTTTCCTATTAAGAAATGACCATTTGGTATGAAATGAGAAGTATAAAATCACTTCAGGTCAATTGCCTATATTTGTAGATAATTTAGAACCATTTTTGAAAAATCCTTTAATGTTAAAAAAATTCTATTTTATAGAAATATATAGTGCATTACTCCTTTCTATATAATCCACAATCGGAAAAATTAGTTCTATTGTATCAAAAATAAAGAAGCATAATGGGGAAAATTTCACGATTTTTAGTTTGGGACTTTGTTAATGTGATTATACGTAGGGCTGTGGTCTAAAAGAAAGTTAATTAATAAAATTGGAAATATTTTGGTTTATAATTAGAAAGAATTTAATAAAGTTTAGTACTGAAGAGAAAAAATTGAAAATCTCATAGCTTAATTACCATTATCTAGTACAATAATAGTAACGAATTAGTACTATGGAAGGAAAGGAATAGATGGTGCAAGAGATAAAAAGTTTATGTATTTTAAATAAGACTATTTCCATTTAAAAGTACTTTATTATTTTACAAATTTTAACAAGAGAAATTAGTATATGCCAAAAAAATTTGATTAAATCGAACAACTAGACAGGGAGATATTAAGAGCTTATGGACAAAGAACTAATTGTGAATTCAGGTAATGGAAATTTATTAAGTGAATTAGTACAGGCGATTAGAGAGTGTGAAAGATTTTATTTTAGTGTTGCATTTGTTAATTTTAGTGGATTGCAGTTGCTCTTAGATTCATTAAAGGAAGCGGAAAGGAATGGTATAAAAGGGAAGATTATTACGTCTACTTACTTGAATTTTACGGAAGGAAAAGCTTTAAGAAAAATTAATGAATTCAATAATATTGATCTAAAAGTATATGTTACAGATAAAGAAACAGGTTTTCATACGAAGGCATATATATTCGAAAATAAAGAGAACTATAAGGTCATTATTGGTTCATCTAATATAACTCAGAGTGCATTAAAAAGTAATGTAGAATGGAATGTGAAACTTGTCTCTAAGGAGAATACTCCTTTTATCCATAATGTTAAAAAGGAATATGATCATTTATGGGATATAACGACAGATGCTGATTACCAATTTATTGATGACTATGAGAAGTTTGTAAATTCTATTATCAGTTATACTGGCAAAAAGCCTCAGCTTATATATGAACAAAGTGAGTATATCATTCCTAATAGAATGCAAAAAAGAGCAATGGAAAACCTTAATAGACTACGTTCTTTCGGTGAAAAAAGGGCGTTGGTTATTGCTGCTACTGGTACCGGTAAGACTTATATGTCCGCTTTCGATGTAAAACAATATCAGCCAAAACGAATGTTGTTTATTGTACATAGAGAAGAAATATTGAAGAAGGCTAAAGAAACGTTTGAAAAACTATTACCAAATGAGAACTTTAAATTTGGTTTATTAACAGGAAATCATAAAGATAAAAATGCTGATTACATATTTACTACGATCCAGACTTTATCCAAATGCTATAGTGAATTTAGTAAAGATCATTTTGATTACATTATTTTCGATGAAGCGCATCATGCAACTAGTAATAGTTATCAATCGGTCATACAATATTTTGATCCAGAATTTACACTTGGAATGACAGCTACTCCAGAGAGAACAGATAATCAAAATGTTTTTGATCTTTTTGACAATAATGTTGCCATTGAAGTACGACTACATGAGGCGTTAGATGATGAATTAGTTGTTCCTTTTCATTATTTTGGAATCACGGATATAGAAGAAGTTGATTTAAGTGGTGTCGATATTAATGATATTACTGAGATAACGAAAAGATTAAAAGTTAATGAGCGAGTAGATTTTATTATTGAGAAAATGCGCTTTTATCAACATGATGGACAAAAAAGAAAGTGTTTAGGTTTCTGTGCTAGTATAGAACATGCAAGATATATGACAGAAGAATTCAACAAAAGAGGCTATAAAAGTGCATGTTTAACTGGAGAAATGAGTGTTGATCAAAGGGCTCATTATATAAATAAATTAGAAGACGATGCTGATGAATTAGAAGTTATTTTTTCGGTCGATATTTTTAATGAAGGAGTAGATATTCCTACGGTAAATACGGTGTTAATGTTAAGACCAACTAATTCTCCAATTGTATTTATTCAACAATTAGGTAGAGGGTTAAGAAAGTATGAGGGGAAAAGCTTTCTTACAGTATTGGATTTTATCGGAAATCATAATAAAACTTTTTTAATTGCTATCGCTTTAAATGGAAGTAGATATTACGATAAAGAAAGCTTAAAGGTTGCTATTGCAACAAGTTTTGCTAATATACCAGGTAGTACACATATACAAATGGATCGAATTTCTCAAGAAAGAATTCTAGCACAAATTGACAAAGAGAACTTTAATTCTATGAAGTATTTAAAAGAAGAATATTATGAATTTAAGAAGCTTAACAGTGGGAAAACCCCCTACCTTTTAGTGGATTATTTAAAATATGATGGATCACCTGATCCAATCAAATTTATTGATAAAGAAAAAAGTTATCTTCAATTTGTTGCGAAAGTAGAAAAAGATATTAAGCTTAAAGAATTACTATCGGATATTAATTTTGAAAGTGTATTAAAAGAGTTATCCAGTAAACTTCCCCTTAAACGGATATATGAGTTTGTTATATTAAAAAATTTGCTAGAAACAAATGAAATTACTCTAGAAGATGCAAAACAAGAAATTTTGAAGTATGTGGAAAGAGTGGATGACGATAGTATTATACATGCTTTTGAAAATTTAAACCAAAATTATTATGATACTATGCAAAAGAAAGGAAAGCTTCAACTTTGTATCTATGAGAATAATAAATTAGTAAAAACAGAGCCTTTTAAGCGAATATTGGAAAAGGAACCATTTCGAATATATGTAGAAGACTGTATAATGTATGGGATTTTTCGATATGAAAAGGAATTTAAAGAAACGTATTATGGTATCCCACATTTTAAATTATATGAACAATATCAAATGATAGATGCTGCTTTATTATCTAATTATCGCAAAATCCATAGTTCCTTTAGAGGTTCGGGACTTCTAACAAATGGTAATGAGTATTTTCTTTATATAGATCTTCATAAGGAGGAGGATATTAAAGAAAGTATCAATTATAAAGATAAAATAATTGATGAGAGTACCTTCCAATGGCAAACACCAAATAGTACTAGTCAAAGTTCTGATAGAGGAAAAAATATTATTTATAATAAAGAGAGGGGGATACATTTACATTTATTTATTCGTAAATATAAAGAGATAGATGGGAAAACAGAACCTTATATTTATATAGGGAAAGGGAATACCATAGAATTCGAAGGAGATAAACCAATTACTGTGATTATGGAGTTGGAACATACATTACCAACTAGGATTTATAATGAGTTTGTAGTAAAGGTGTAAAAAAATGCTAGGGTGAAGTCCTAGCATTTTTTTATTTTTCATTTATTAATGCTGTCACTGCTGGAATATCTGCAGGCGCCCATTTTAATGAATCTAAATTCTCTCTCTCTAACCATACTAGTTTGGAATGTTCACTAGCAGCTGGTGTTCCATCGATGATTTTAGCTTTAATACAAATTAGCGTAATGATAAATGTATCATATTCATGTGTATGTTCATGGAAAAGTTCGTCTGCTTTTATTATACATCCTAATTCTTCCTTAATTTCTCTCTCAAGTGCAGTATAGATATCCTCCCCTTTTTCGACTTTCCCACCAGGGAATTCCCATCTATTTGGAATAGTCATTTGAGGGGAACGAAGTGCACATAATACTTCATTTTGATGGTTTTCAATAATTCCTGCTACTACATTTACTGTTTTTTTCAATTGATGGATTCCTCCTGAAGAATGTTGTTATAAATTAATAATAGCATATAGTTAGGGATTGATAGTAAATCATTCTTCGCTGTTTAAAAAAGTTGAATTTATTATCTTTGTGATTGGAACCAAAAAGCGATTTAGAATTAGTTTCAGCTCTTCCACTATATATGATGGAATTATAAGTTTTAGGCTAAATATAGGCATTCATATAAAAGTCTATTACCCATGAACTGTCATAATTATTTAATATACAAAAGTTGCCAAAATATGATTATATGTATATACTTATTTTATAATCAACTATACCTTTGATAGTGGAATGTGTATAGTTAAATAATTAATGTTAAGTCTATCGAATAAGGAGTGTAGCCAAATGATTCACCAATCTTTGAAAGCGTTCCCTAGTAACTTCCTTTGGGGTGCTGCATCGGCAGCTTATCAAGTAGAAGGTGCATGGAATGAGGATGGCAAGGGAGTATCCATTTGGGATACGTTTGTTAGAATACCAGGAAAAACATTTAAAGGTACAAATGGAGATATAGCGGTAGATCATTATCATCGTTATAAAGAAGATGTACAGTTAATGGCTGAAATGGGAATGAAGGCATATCGATTTTCTGTTGCTTGGACGCGGATTTTTCCGAATGGAAAAGGAGAGGTAAATCAAGCGGGAATTGACTTTTATAATGATTTAATTGATGAATTAATTAAATATAAAATTGAGCCAGTGCTAACTCTTTATCATTGGGATCTTCCACAAGCATTGCAAGATGAATATGGTGGTTGGGAATCGCGTCAAATTATTGAGGATTTTACGAATTATAGTATTGAATTATTTAAGCAATTTGGAGATCGAGTGAAATATTGGGTAAGTTTAAATGAACAAAATATTTTCACTGGTTTAGGCTATCGAATGGCTGTGCATCCACCTGGAGTAACAGATGAAAAACGATTCTATCAAGTGAACCATCATGCGAATTTAGCGAACGCTAGTGTTATCAAGGCTTTCCGCCAATATGTCCCAAGTGGGAAAATTGGACCTAGCTTTGCTTATTCTCCTGCATATGCTTTAACTTCAAAGCCAGAAGATATTATTGCAGCAGAGAATGCAGAAGAATTAAATAGTCATTGGTGGATGGATATGTATGCTTGGGGCAGATATCCAGAAGCTGCATGGAATTATTTAGAAGCAAATGGATTGGCTCCAGAGGTTGAAGAGGGAGATTTTGAATTATTACGAGAAGGCACTCCAGATTTCATGGGACTTAACTATTATCAAACAACGACCTTTGAGAAAAATCCTTTAGAAGGCGGAGTAGGCAGTGCTGAAATGAACACTACTGGTAAAAAGGGAACTTCGCAGGATTCAGGAATTCCTGGAGTGTTTAAAACAGTCGAAAATCCAAACTTGGAAAGAACGGATTGGGATTGGAATATTGATCCACAAGGATTGCGGATCGCTCTTCGCAGGATTACAAATAGATATCAGCTTCCTATTCTTATTAGTGAAAATGGCTTAGGTGCTTTTGATAAACTAGAAGAAGGCGATATCATCAATGATGATTACCGTATTGATTTTATTCGAGCACATATAAATGCGATGCAAGAAGCTATTACGGATGGTGTAGATCTGCTAGGATATTGTGTGTGGTCTTTTACAGATCTGTTAAGCTGGCTGAATGGCTTCCAAAAACGATATGGTTTTGTCTATATCAATCAGCATGAAGAGGGAACACATGATCTTCGTCGAATCAAGAAGAAGAGCTTTTATTGGTATAAAGAAGTAATTGAATCAAATGGTGAGAATCGCTAGGAAGGTGCAGACCTGCATATATTTGCAGGTTTGCCCTTCTTTTCTTTTCGTATAGATTGCTGCTGTTCGGAAGCGTTTAAAAAAATACAGCTCTTACAGTTTAATTACTCCCCTAAGAATGTTAGAAACATCTCCAGAAACTTCAAGAGAATGGAATCGACCCGTATGTGAATAGAACTTGGAATAAATCACTGGCAGATGTGTATCTTTATTAGCTACACTCAACTGTATGCGATATGTGGATAATGGCTCTTCTTGTTGTTCCATTTCTAATATTTCTTATAACTTGTTTTTGTTACCGTACCCATTTTCTGCATATTGTTACCAACGTCCATATAAACCTTTTTTTCGAATACAGAACTAATCAGAACCTATTAGGTTGTCTACTTTCATTTTCCTAGGTTTGAGATAGTAAAAGAGATCAATAACAACGTTTCTGAGGATGATAACGTAAATTTAATATCATTGTTGTTTTTTGACATCTTCTACTATAATACTAGAGCAATTGGCCATAGATAATAGTTCATCCAAATTTGTAATTTCAAAAGGATAAACCACACCTTTTATATCTGTTTTTAGAGCGATCTTGGCCAATGAAGCTGTAACTATTGCTGTTGTATGATAATCTGAAAAAGTAGATAAGGAAATTGTTCTTATCATTTTTTTATTATCGATATTCCCTTTTACTTCAACGGTAAGAAAAGCATTTTCATTCTTATTAGGTTTGTGTTTTACTACTTTAGAAACCAATTTCTTATTAAGATTTTGAAGTATATTTAAAAGACCAATCTTTCTAAGTAAAGAGACTAATTTATTAAAAGGAATGACATTCCAAGAAGTCCAATAATATATTGGTGCAACTGTCAATTTCTCTTTTATAATCTTTTTCTCTGAATGTTCTATAAGTCTTACCACCTTTTCTTTTGCATGATTTTGAAAATGCATCTTTCTTTTTTTGGTAAATCCCGAAAGGACATTATTTTGAAATTTAACTGGCTGTGCAATTATACTTAACATATCAAAAATTCCAGTAACTCCTGCTTGGGCATTGACATTTTGTAATAATGCTACATTTATTTCTGTTATTTCCTGAAACTCTGCAATAGCTTTTTGTGTGATCAAGCCAGATAAACCAGGGAAAAAACCGGACATGACAACAGAAGCTGTATTATTCTTTTCAGCACGTTGATTTAGTTCCTGCACTGTCTCTACAAAGTCATAAAATGGGGTGACATCAATACACAATATTTTATTTTCTATACAAGTTTTTTGAATAGATGGTGTTTTCTGTTTTAATCCAACAATTACAATATCCACATTACGAATTACTTTTTTTATATTTTCTTCATTATCAACATCTAAATATTGGAATTCTACTCCACTGTTTAATGAGTTTGCTAAATTTTCCCCTCTTTTAATTTTATAATCTGTCACTACTAACTTTATTGAATTATTAAATATTCTCAGTAATTCAGTACAGATTAATTTGCCTAATACTCCAGCAGCTCCAACAACTATAACTTTTTCCACTTTTATACCTTCTCTCTATAAAACTAAGACGACCTTAGCTTATTTCTGTTATAGCTAAATAGACTGTTTTAAAGCTCTTCGTTAAATTAAAAAATCTTTACGTTTATAAATACGAAAGTAGTTAATATATGAAATATGAAGAAGACAAGGGAAACTTATACATTCTTATATTTTTAGATTAATTTTATCATAATATTTTCCAGTGAAAACAGTAGAAATATGGATATATACACTGAAATCTTTATATACATATCTCCATATTTTCATGTGAGAATAATCTATGCGAAAACAGCCTGCTTTTCTTTTAGTCTAATTATCTTTTTATATTTTCTGCTAGACATAAAAATGACAAAAGATGTTCATGGAATCGTCAAAAATCCACTCCATTTTTACCTTAAAAAGAATATATAATGAAACTGCAAAAGATGTATTTCAATTATTTCTTTTGAACACTATGATGAAAAAATCCTTACTCCAATAGAGTGTATCGTCAAGAAGGATAATTTGGGGATATGACTATTCTCATTAGCATAGTGATAAGAGGACTTATGAAATTTATGAACGGATTGTTTATTATGGATTTCCATGTGATTTATTTCACAAAATAATTACCTTACTAGATAAGTCTTGGAGGGACGAAAATGAAAAAGAGATTAGTGATGATTGGAAATGGAATGGCAGGAGTTCGGACGATTGAAGAAATATTGAAGAGAAATGCTGACCTTTTTGACATAACGATTATTGGGGATGAGCCTTATCCAAACTATAATCGGATTATGCTTTCAAATGTTTTGCAAGGGAAAACAACTGTAAATGATATTCATATTAATGACTGGAAGTGGTATCAAGAGAATCATATTCATCTTTTAACAGGCGAAAAAGCAATAAAGATTGATCGCGAAGAGAAAGCGGTCCTTACGGATAAAGGAAAAACGATAGAATATGATGAACTTATCCTTGCAACAGGATCTAGTGCCTTTATTTTACCGATCCCTGGAAGTGATTTAGAAGGTGTAATTGGATTCAGAACCATTGACGATACGGAAAAAATGATGGAAACAGCAAAGACTTATAAAAAAGCGGTTGTTATTGGCGGAGGATTACTAGGATTAGAAGCCGCAAGAGGATTAATAGATCGTGGAATGGAAGTTCATGTTGTTCACTTATTGCCAACTTTAATGGAGCAGCAGTTAGATGCAGCAGCAGCAAATCTTCTTAGAAAAGATTTAGAAGCACAAGGTATGAAGTTCTTAATGGAAAAACAGACGGCAGAGATATATGGAGATAAACGAGTTCAAGGATTGAAATTTACAGATGGAACAACGGTTGATTGTGATCTTGTCGTAATGGCTGTTGGTATTAGACCAAATGTAGCAATTGCCCGTGAGGCAGGGTTAGAAGTGAATCGCGCGATCATTGTTAATGATCATATGGTTACATCTGACCCATCTGTCTTTGCAGTAGGGGAATGTGCAGAGCATAATGGAATTGCCTATGGATTAGTTGCTCCTCTATATGAACAAGGAATGGCTCTTGCCGATTATATAACAGGCAAAGAAGGAAAAGGATATCAAGGATCAATTCTTTCTACTCAATTGAAAGTAGCAGGATGTGACTTATTCTCAGGAGGGAAAATCCATGAGGATGAAAATACGGAAGCGATTATTGTTCATGACCAATTTGCAAAAGTCTACAAAAAGATTTTAGTAACAGATAACAAAATTGTTGGAATTGTCTTATACGGAGATGCTTCCGATGGAACTCGGCTATTTAATATGTTGAAGAAACAAGCAGATATTAGTGAGTATACAAGTTCCTCAGTATTGAGCAAGAGCGGGGAGGACGCAGAAGAAGATTTAGCAGCAAGCATGAGTGCAGATGACACTGTATGCGGCTGTAATGGGGTAACAAAAGGTACTATCGTTCATTCTATCCTAGAGCAAGGATTAACTACTTTTGAAGAAGTGAAAGGATGTACAAAGGCAGGAGCATCTTGTGGTAAATGTAAACCACTAGTTGAAGGGATTTTAGCGCATACACTTGGTGACAATTTTGATGCATCCATTCAAAAAACAGGGATGTGCGGCTGTACAACACTTACTCGTGATGAAGTAGTAGCACAAATAAAAGAAATGCAGCTTAAATCTCCAAAAGAAGTTAGAATGGTGCTTGGTTTTGCAAGTGAAGAAGGCTGTTCAAAATGCCGCCCAGCGTTAAACTATTATATGCGTATGCTGTTCCCAGAAGAGTATGAGGACGATAAGGCATCAAGATTTGTTAATGAGAAAATGGAAGGGAATATTCAAAAAGATGGTACTTTCTCGATTATTCCTCGTATGTATGGCGGAACAACTACTGCAGAGGATTTAGTGAAAATCGGAGAGGTAGCGAAAAAATACAATGTGCCATTAGTGAAAATTACCGGGGCAAGCCGGATTGGATTATATGGCGTGAAGAAAGAAGATGTCCCACATGTTTGGGAAGAGCTAGGAATGCGTTCTGGTTATGCTTATTCTAAATCGCTTCGTAACGTAAAATCATGTGTTGGGTCAAGATTTTGCCGCTTCGGCACCCAAGATTCATTGGGACTTGGCATTAAGTTAGAACAAGAACTAGAAATGGTCGACACTCCGCATAAAATGAAAATGGGAGTAACAGGCTGTCCAAGAAACTGTGCAGAAGTATTGACAAAAGACTTTGGTGTTATTTGTGTAGAAAATGGCTATCAATTATATATTGGCGGAAATGGCGGAACAGAAGTACGTGAATGCGATAGCTTAACAACAGTTCAAACAGAAGAAGAAGTAATTACAATGGCCAAGGCATTTGTTCAATATTATCGTGAAAATGCGAATTATGGAGAAAGAACGGCTCCATGGGTGGAACGTATGGGGATTAAAACAGTGAAAGAAACACTATTAAATCCTAGAAATATGAAACAGTTTGTAAGCAGATTTGATCGTGCAAAATCAACATACGAAGAAGCTTGGTCTTCTGTCTTAAACGACCAAACAAAGAGAGAAATGTATGAAGTGATAAAAGGCTAATAGCTATAGAACAAAAATGGAGGGAATACAAGATGACGGCAACTTTAGAATGGAATAAGATTATGAAACTTGCTGATTTACCTAAACAAATTGGTAAAGAGGTTCATTTAAAAGGAAAATCAATTGCTTTATTTCATCTATCTAATGGAGAGGTTAGAGCTATTGCGAATAACTGTCCCCATCAAAATGGTCCATTGGCAGAAGGAATTGTATCAGGTGAATTTGTTTTCTGTCCATTGCATGATTGGAAAATTTCTTTAGTCACAGGAGAAGTTCAAAAACCAGATGATGGCTGTGTAGAGGTTTATGAAACACAAATAAAAGATAATTATATTTATATAATGGTGTAAGAGATGAATACGAACAAGGGGTATGTAGCATTTGTTGGAGCAGGGCCTGGGGATATTGGTTTAATTACAACTAAGGGGATAGAATGTTTAAAAAAAGCAGATATTGTCTTGTATGATCGACTTGCCAATCCACGCTTATTACGTTTTACAAGCAAAGATTGTGTGTTTATCTATTGTGGAAAATTGCCAAATAATCACATTATGAGACAAGAAAAGATTAACGAAACATTAGTAGCAGAAGCTTTAAAAGGAAAGTATGTTGTGCGGTTAAAAGGAGGAGATCCTTCTGTTTTTGGAAGAGTCGGGGAAGAAGCAGAAGCAATAGCAGCATATGATATTCCTTTTGACATAGTACCTGGTGTGACGTCAAGCATTGCAGCAAGTGCTTATGCCGGTATTCCGGTAACACACCGAGATTATAGTACTAGCTTTACGATACGAACAGGCCATGCTTGTAAGAAAAATGAAGCTGCCATTCATCATAAGCCTAAGCAAGAAGCGATAGGAGATACACTTGCTTATTATATGGGGGTGAAAGGCTTACCGGGAATTTGTGAAAGCTTAATAGCTCAAGGCAAGGCTAGTGACACAAAAGCAGCTGTTATTGAGTGGGCCACTCTGGGAAAACAACGAGTAGTCGAAGGAACCTTAGAAACAATAGTAGAAAAGGTAAAGGAAGCAAAGCTTGGAAACCCAGCACTAACAATAATTGGTGATGTTGTCCAGTTAAGATCGTCTATTGCATGGTTCGAGAAAAAATCCTTTTATCAAAAGAAGCTATTGATTGCAAAAAGCTCATCAGAAGAAAGTGTGCTAGAAAGATATTTTTCTAAAAATGGTGCAGAAGCTTATGCCTTCCCTACCATAAAATCTAACCCTCATTCCTATACAGCGGAGGAGCTGCAATTGATAGTAAATGCGGAAAGACTGATTTTTGCTTCCGTAGAAGGAGTAGAACTTGTGTTTACCCAGCTGTTTAAAGCAAATTATGATGTGAGGGATCTTCCTCGACAAATAGAACATCTGTCTGATAAAACACGCAAGGAATTAGAAAAAAGAGGCATACACAGTCTAAAGGCATCGTATGACAAAAGAAGTGCTATTTTAATAGGAAATGAACAAGCAATCGAGAAACAAGCCTTCTCCGATAATTTACTAGCACTACCTAGCCATACTATTGAAATAGATGAACGTTTTCAAGAAGTAAATGAACGCTTGTTGACAGAAAACCAATGGGAAACGGTTATTTTTCCCAATAAACGGTCTATTGATTTATTTTTACAAGAATGGCGTAAATTTAGCACGCAGAATCCGATGGAATTGTCATTCGCGGCAATCGGCCAATCGGTGCAGGAGTATGCTGTTAAGCAGGGATTTAATCATATAGATGAACAGGTACAGCAAGTATTAGATAATCAGAAATGGAAGTGTGGAAGCTGATGGATGCAGTTGTGTATATTGGCCATGGCAGCCGTATAATTGAAGGTAATAAACAATTCATCGCATTTATCGAAGAAGCAAAAAAAGAAATAAATATTCCTGTTCAAGAAATTGCTTTCTTAGAATTAGCGTCACCATCTATTGATGAAACGATGGAAAAAGTAATCCGGGCTGGAGCAAGGGATATTCTCGTCGTACCTGTTCTATTATTTTCAGCAGCTCATTTTAAAAGAGATATACCAGAAGAATTACTGGCAGTGAAAGAAAGGTTTCCAGAAGTACGATTTTCTGTTTCTAAACCATTTGATGTCCATCCCAAAATGATGAACTTAGTTAGGAAAAGAATCTATGAAAAAGGATGGGATCATGATGGAGTAATTCTATTAGTCGGGAGGGGCAGCAGTGATCCCGAACCAATTGGGAAGCTGAAGAGAATAAGTGAGCATATACAAAAACAATTAGCTTGCTCTGTATATCCTGCATTTTTAACAGCAGGAAAGCCAGACTTTGATGAGGAACTACAAATGCTTCAATTAGCATATAACAAGATTTATATTGTCCCTTATTTACTTTTTACAGGAAGGTTATTAAAAAGAATCGAAAGCAAGATAGAAAACAGCGACAAAGAAGTGATTGTTTGTCAGCCTTTAAAATACGACCATTTGATGAAGGAAGTTTTGCTGGAAAGAATGGAAGAGCAATTCATGAGCCTTACAATATAAAACAAAAAGGTAGAGGAGTGTCGTTATGAAAGAGGTTATTACTGCATTTAGTAATACGGCATTAATGAAAAGCAATGCTTTAAATACAAGTAAAAAGAAGTATTTAGTTGGTTCAATGCTTGCTGGTTTTTTTGTTGGATTAGGAATTATTCTTATTTTTACAATTGGCGGCTTACTTGGTGCGACCGGATTTGCAGGTACCAAAATTGTCATGGGAGTCTCCTTTGGGATTGCATTGAGTTTAGTTATTATGGCAGGGGCTGACTTATTTACCGGTAATAATATGGTAATGACAATAGGCATGCTGGAGAATAAAGTCACATGGAAGGATACCGGAAAAGTGTGGGGATACAGCTATATCGGCAACTTTATCGGCTCTATTATCGTTGCATTATTATTTAGTTATTCTGGTTTGGCAATTGGAGGGGTAGCAGAATTTATAACAAACGGAGCGGCAGCAAAAATGAATGCTCCTTTTATGGAATTATTGATTCGAGGGATTCTCTGTAATATTCTCGTTTGTTTAGCAGTTTGGTGTTCCGTAAAATTAAAGGATGAAACAGCGAAATTAATTATGATCTTTTGGTGTCTGTTTGCCTTTATTACATCAGGCTTTGAACATAGTGTCGCCAATATGACCTTGTTGTCTATTGCACTCATCATACCTCATCCTGAAACCGTATCGATCGGCGGACTAATTGCTAATTTACTGCCAGTTACAATTGGGAATATTATCGGTGGAGCTGTTTTTGTAGGAGCTGCTTATTGGTATCATATATCAGAGAAGACAAAAGCAGTGGTTAAATCTTTTAAAAAAGAGGCTTAAATTTATTTGTTTATGTGTATGATATCACAAATTGGCTATCTCGTTGGAAAAAGAGATAGCTTTTTTATATTTTTTCGGCATAAGTTTAAATGTGTATAACGTATTATTTTCGGAACAAAATAAAAGGTGGGAAAAATCGTATTTTAAAGGATGTGCAAAAAAGTGGTTACAAAAATAAATGAAATGCTTCAGCCTATTCAACAATATAGTCAACCATTTAAGAATATAGAAGATTTGCGGCACTAAATCAAAAAAGCAAGTAAGGCAAAATATGCATTATTAGGAGAAGCCACCCATGGTACGGCAGAATTTTATACGATTCGAGCAGAGATAAGCAAGAAGTTGATTAGTGAGTATGGTTTTTCCTTTATTGCTGTGGAAGGAGATTGGCCTTCCTGCTATGAGGTGAACCGATACATCAAGGGAAGATCTAATTATACCGATGCCAGGGAGGTGCTCTCACAATTCCAGCGATGGCCGACGTGGATGTGGGCAAATGAAGAAATTATTCCGCTTATTGAGTGGCTGAAAGAACATAACCAATCGAAGCAGGAAGAAGAAAAGGTTGGTTTTTATGGGATTGATGTTTATAGCTTATGGGAATCGATGGAAGCGATTATTGCCTATTTGCAAAAAATAAATTCTCCAGATCTTGAAAAGGCAATGCAGGCCATTACTTGTTTTCAACCATATAATAAGCGGACAGAGCAATATGGCATGTCTGCAGCATTTTTAGGAGAAAGCTGTCGGGAGGAAGTACTAGAGCTTTTACATTCCATTATGTCAAAAAGAAAGCAGTATTTGGAGGAGAATAGGGAAAACTACCTTAATTTGCAAATGAACGGAATCGTATCGAAAAATGCAGAATCCTATTATAAAACAATGCTTACAGATGATACAGAATCTTGGAATATTCGTGATCATCATATGGTGGAAGCTTTAGAAATCATCCGTCATTTTTATGGGGAGGAAGCGAAGGGAATTGTTTGGGAACATAATACGCATATTGGTGATGCGAGAGCAACTAGTATGGAGCAAGAAGGCATAGTAAATGTTGGACAAATAACAAGGGAAAAGTTTGGGTCGCAAAATGTATATGCTATTGGTTTTGGTACATATAAAGGGACTGTCATTGCAGCGGAGAAATGGGGAGATCCTTATAAAATAATGAATATACCCGAAGCCCAAAAGAACAGCTGGGAAGAGCAGCTTCATCGGGTTGGCTCTTTTAATCAAACATTCATCTTTACGGAAGATAACCGCCGTTTTTTTAACCAAATAATCGGTCATCGCGCAATCGGAGTTATTTATGATGCAGCATATGAACAGTATGGAAATTATGTCCCGACGAAAGTTTCTGAACGTTATGATGGGTTTATTTTCGTTGATCAGTCGACAGCAGTTACACCGATTGCGATCAATGCTGAAACAAGTAACCATGGGTAAACGAAAAAAGTCTAAATAATTTTAAGTAGCCAAAAAAAGCTAGAATAGAAGCTTTTTGGCTATTTTTCATTAGAAAAAGTGCTGTTAGTTTAATCACAGACAATCGTTTGCCCATGTTTCGAGGCTGGCAGACTGATACTTGCCTAGCCACTTTAAAGTATCGCAACAAGATAGATGGAATTACAGCGCACTATGACATAGATTGGGATTAGCGTCTTTAAAGCATTGAAACGATTAATCTGCTTATAGGGGATAAAGTAGCAAAAATGGGGGCTAACGATTTAGTGTTAACCTCCATTTCGTATGAATGATTATAGTTTAGCACCTAGCTGAACTTTATTGTTCCATTCTTAAAAGAAGAGCTCATTTGATAAGAACCTTTGGGGAAAATAAACGTCCAAGGCATACTTGTATGGGCTGGAATAACAAAATTTGGAAGGGTGAAAGTCCTTTCAGCAATGATATCTCCGTTAATAGAATAAGCCAATTTAGTATCATGGAATACCAGTGGACTATCTGCGAAATTATGAACCAATACAGAAACAAGCAATGCTTCTTTGTGATTAAATGCTTCTCGGATAGGGGAGAAAAGGATGTTTAAACTTGTTAAATCCTTAGTTTCTCGGAAGATTTTTTCTATATTTATTCGATCCTGAGGTGCTAATTGTTTATCCCAGGAAGCTTCAAATTGTAATTGCTGCATATCAACAAAACCACCTTTTGAAGTGAGTGTAACATAAGTGAATGAAAGAATCTATTAATGCTGACTTATGCACTATTTGTTTTTCTTAGTCAGTAAATTTAAGATGAAATCTAAACCGAAAGCAACTAGCAATCCTGACCAAAAAATGACGGTTGTGCTAAAAGGCTCCTTCTTGAAAAACAGGGAGCTGGTACAGTTGATAAATAACAATAATAAATAGATGTAGAACCCGGCTATTGCTCCTTTTCGCCAATTAGCCGCTTCACTGTTAGACATTTTTCTGAAAAACATTATTCTCATACACCTACTTTAATTTTCTGCGTTACCATTATTTTACCATTAACTAGTTTTTAGTTTAATAGACATTATCTATTTTCTGTAAATGAAATTAATACTAAACAGAACAAATGTTTTGGTGTAGAATAGTAATGTTGCAAAACTATTAAATGTTAGAGGGGTAATCAACTTGAATGGAACATCACATGCTGTAATTGGATCAGCGACTGGATTTATTGTTGCTAATACGGTGCAATCCACACCATCAGAGACACTCTTGTTTGTTTCTTTAGGAGCAGTGTCTGGATTAATTCCCGATCTTGATATTGATGGGAAACTTAGAGGGAAAATTACTTTGCCCCATCAAATGATTCAACTATCTGCCCAAGTCATCGGAATAATGATGATTCTATATAGCTTCTTTGATAGAACGGCTTTAGAGAGGTGGATGGGTGTCGGAATCGGTATACTGATTTTATTTATTGCATCTTTGATTAAACAAAAACATATGCTTACTATCACTGGTATCGCTGTTCTGATGGGAGGAATATCTCTAGAAGAGCGCTGGATTATTCTGCTGGGAATTTATATCATGATTGCATCTTTTACTTCCCACCGAAGTTATACACACTCCATCTTAGGGGTGATCTTTTTTGGAATTATTGCAGCTGATTTAGAGACATCACTCGATATTAATGGATTGTTTTACACTTGTATAGGCGGATACATAAGTCATCTACTAGCTGATTTAAAAATACTGCCAGTTAATAAGCGCGGTGTTAAACTGTTCTTACCTTTATCATCAAAGGAATTTTAATTAGTTGATAGTTATCTATCTTTATACATAACTAGAAGTTAGATAGGAAGAATCCCCCATTCAGGCGTGAGGAGGATTCTTTCTATTGGAAGCATAAATCATTAACATTGTCTAATCAGTTATAATCGAAGTTTACATGTGATTATGTTATAATATGGAAAAAGAGGGGGCGTTAAGTATGGGATACGGTTTTCGCAAGAGTTTTAAAATAGCTCCTGGTGTTCGTGTAAATGTGGGCAAAAAAAGTGTGGGCATAAGCGCTGGTGTAAAAGGGTTAAGATACAGTGTGAACTCACGGACAGGCAGTAGAGTGACAGCAAGTATTCCAGGAACAGGATTATCTTATAGTACGTCAGGATCGGGAAGCAGAAGTAGAAAATCGCCTGCCTATCAAAGACAAACTGATATAAATAGAAGACAACGAGAGATAGCAAAGCTAAATGAATTAGAGCAGGCAAGACTTGCAGTGGAGGCATATGAAAATACAATTGAACGTATCCATAGCATTCATATAGAAGCAGATGACCCTGTTAATTGGATTAAAGTAAGAGGTTCAGAAGCACCTTATCAACTTCTAAGTGGAGAAATGGGGGAAAAGGAAAAAGCGGCATTACAGAAGCTGCAAAATTATAAACCAAGTCTTTTTTCTAAACTTTTCAATCGAGAAGCTGCGGAACAGAAGCTGCGAGAAGAAGTGATAGCAGCAAGCGAACAGGATAAACAAGAATATCTTGCCTGGGAGCGAGACGTACAGGTTGCTACAAAGGTGTTAGAAGGGGATATAGATACATATTTTCAAGTTATCGAAGAATTTGCTCCATTAGACGACTTAACGGAATTTGGAAGCGGGTTTGAATTTGGCTGCGAGGACCCGAAAGTAATGGAAATTGAATTTGAAGTAAATACAGAGGATGTTGTTCCGAAAGAACAATTATCTTTAACGAAAACAGGGAAACTTTCTAAAAAACAAATGCCGAAGGGCAGATACTTTGATATTCAACAAGATTACGTATGCAGCTGTGTAATCCGAATTGCCCGTGATATGTTTGCTTTATTACCCTTACATACAGTCTATATCCATGCAGTCGATAATCGTTTAAATACCGCAACCGGATATATAGAGAAAATCACCATTCTATCTGTCAAATTAGAAAGAGGCAAACTAAATAGATTAAATTTTGCTAATATCGACTGCTCCGACGCTTTAGAAACTTTCGAACACAAAATGAATTTCAAAAAGACTAAAGGCTTTGAACCAGTCACTCGATTAGCGATAAAATAAGAGAATCAGAGGAGACGATTCTAATGAGGGCTTTTTTAATGCAAGGGACTCAGAAGAACGTTTCCTTGATACCCTTGCTTTTTTTTATTAATGAGTTTATTATATAAATCGTAATGATTACGATTTATATAAAATGGAGGAGTGGTAAAATGAAAAAAATACCAGTTACGGTGCTAAGTGGTTATTTAGGGGCAGGGAAGACGACTTTGCTGAATCATATTTTACATAATCGAGATGGGTTGAAGGTTGCAGTAATTGTAAATGACATGAGTGAAGTGAATATTGATAGTGAATTAGTGCAAACGGTAGGTGGATTTTCCCGAACAGAGGAGAAGCTTGTAGAAATGTCTAATGGCTGCATTTGCTGTACATTGCGTGAAGATTTGCTTGTTGAAGTGGAAAGGCTGGCGACAGAAGGGGATATTGATTATATTTTAATTGAATCCTCGGGTATTAGTGAGCCTATCCCGGTTGCTCAGACTTTTTCTTATATTGACGAAGAGATGGGGATTGACCTAACAAAGTTTTGCAAGCTGGATACAATGGTAACGGTCGTAGATGCAAATCGCTTTTGGCATGATTATGAGTCAGGAGACTCACTGCTTGATCGAAAAGAGGCAGTGGGAGAAGAGGATGACAGAAATGTCGCTGATTTATTAATCGACCAAATTGAATTTTGCGATGTTCTCATCTTGAATAAATGTGATTTAGTAAAAGCGGAGGATTTGGACAAATTAGAGAAGGTAATTAGAACGTTGCAGCCAGTTGCTAGAATTATTCGGACAGTGAACAGCGAGATAGATCCGCACGAAATACTAGATACGAATCTATTTGACTTTGACAGGGCTAGTGAATCGGCAGGCTGGCTCAGAGAGTTAAATTTGGGTCCGAGCATGCATACTCCAGAAACAGAGGAATATGGAATTAGCTCGTTTGTTTATTCTAGTAAAAAGCCATTTCATTCAGAACGTTTTAATGATTGGTGCCACTCTATGCCACTCTCTATTGTACGGGCGAAAGGGATAGCATGGTGTGCGACGAGGAATGACTTAGCATTATTATTATCGCAGGCAGGTCCTTCCGTAAGTATTGAGCCAATTTCTTACTGGGTTGCAGCACTTCCAGAAGTTAGGCAAGAGGAAATTTTGCAGGTCAATCCTAGTTTGCGCGGAAATTGGGACCCTCAATTTGGAGACAGACATACAAAACTTGTATTAATCGGAATGGATTTAAATGTAGAGCTTATAAAAAAGGAACTGGATGAATGTTTATTAACAGAAGAAGAGTTTCTTGGAGAGTGGCAGCAGTTGAGAGATCCATTTTATTGGCAGTTATCAGCAAGATGATTTCGCAGAAGCAGAAAACTTGCAAATCGTAATCATTTCGTTTTAATATATAAGAAAAGTATAAAGTAAATAAATTTTGATTAGGTAAATCGTAATGGTGACGATTTGTAGAAAAGGAGGAAAAACAGCTTGGCAAAAAAATCAAAGGTAGTAAAAGAAAGAAAAAGAAGAGAAATAGTGGAGAAATACGCTGAAATTCGCAGAGAGTTGAAGGAGAGGGGCGATTTTGAAGCATTAAGAAAACTGCCGAGAGATTCCTCACCTACTAGGTTAAAAAATAGATGTGAAGCTACAGGAAGGCCGAGAGGTTATTTAAGAAAATTCAAAATGTCTAGGATTGCATTTAGAGAGTATGCGCATAAAGGACAAATACCTGGTGTGAAAAAATCTAGCTGGTAATAAGAAAAATTGGAGGAATGATTAGTATGAAAAAAGGAATACATCCAAATTATCAAGAAGTTGTTTTTATGGATGTTAATAGCGGATTCCAATTTTTATCTGGATCCACTAAACAATCAAAAGAAGAAATTGTTTGGAAAGATGGAAAAACCTACCCGCTTCTAAAAGTAGAAATCAGTTCTGATACACATCCCTTTTATACAGGACGTCAAAAATTCTCCGATCGTGGTGGTAGAGTAGAACGATTTTATGAAAAATATAAACAAAAAAAATCATAATAAATGAGTGTGATTTCCGTTTTCTTTTCTAGTGAAATGTTTTAACTCCCTTGCGAATGTGAATAATTTAAGTAGAACGTGCAAATGAAAAGGAGGATAAAAATATGAACAGCCAATTAGAGAGAATGAAAACGAAAAAAGGGTTCATTGCTGCATTAGACCAAAGTGGTGGCAGTACGCCAAAAGCGCTGCTTCATTACGGAGTGCCAGAAAGTGCTTATACGAATGACGAGGAAATGTTCAATCTAGTACACAAAATGCGGACAAGGATTATTACTTCCCCAGCATTTAATTCTGAATATATTCTTGGAGCAATCTTATTTGAACAAACGATGGATAGCAAGATTGAAGGTATGTATACGGCGGATTATTTAGCACAGAAAAAAGACATCCTTCCCTTTTTAAAAATTGATAAAGGATTAGCAGATCAAGCAAATGGAGTTCAGCTAATGAAGCCAATCCCAGACTTGGATGAAATTTTGCGACGTGCCAATGAACGTAATATTTTTGGCACAAAAATGCGTTCTGTTATTAAGGAAGCTAATCGAGATGGAATTAAAGAAGTTGTGGAACAACAGTTTGAAATAGGAAAACAAATAATAGCAGCAGGATTAGTACCAATTATCGAACCGGAAGTAGATATTTATAGCCAGGATAGAGAACAGTCTGAGGCTATTTTGAAAGAAGAATTGTTAAAGCATCTTAATGACCTAAACGAAAATGAAAATGTCATGTTAAAGCTATCGATTCCTGCTATTGCGAATACTTATAAAGAATTAACCACCCATCCACGAGTGGTTCGAGTAGTTGCCCTTTCCGGAGGATATAGCAGAGAAGAAGCAAATCAAAAATTAAAAGAAAATGACAATATAATTGCAAGTTTCTCGAGAGCTCTAAGCGAAGAATTAAACGTTAATCAATCAGAGGAAGAATTCAATCAAAGCTTAAAAGAAGCCGTAACCTCTATTTACGAAGCTTCCACCGTCAAGGAATAAGGGGACATTTTTAATTGTAATTCCGTTTGAATAAGAAAAACTATATATTTAGAAGATGAGAAAAAGAAATTTTAAATGGAAAGGCTCTGAAACAGTTTATCAGAGCCTTTATACGATCAATCAAGAATTCTTTTTTCTCCGTCTATCGCTTGGATAGGATGTATATTCTGCGTGAACTCCAGTGTTCCCATATATTCGCTTTGTTCATTTCTTACAGCAAAGTACCGTATATATACATATTTATCTTTGAATTTAATCCAAAAGTCTTCACTATCTTTTTTTCCTGATTTAAAGTCATTTAATAACTTTTCTACTATATGCACGCTTTTTGGTGGATGACAGTTTTGGACAGTGCGTCCAATGACAGCTTTTGTTCGGGCAAAAATTCTTTCTTTTCCATGGGAAAAGTAACGTACAACATCGTCTTTATCAATAAAGGTGATATCCACTGGCAAATGATTCAGCATCAGCTCTAGCTGTTTGACAGATAAAATTCCAGTTTCAAATTGAATCAATCCACTTTCAATCTTATCTAAAGCAGATGTCTCTTGCATAGAAACTCGCTTTGGAATCCACTTTTCGACCGGTTTAATCAAACAATAGCCAATTTCTTCGCTTTCCGCTGCAATTTTTATCCATTCATCTTCGGTTAATGTGCTTAGGGCCATTGGAAAGAGAATATTCTCTTCTTTAAAAATCATTTCAGTAGCTTCTTGAATGATAAAGTAAATATTATTCAGAATGTCTTGTTTTTCCCCATGATAGTCTTCCAATTGTTGCTTGGCTAATTTGATAGCTGCACGAATTCGATCATCTACTCCCCACATTACCTGGGTTGGTCCATATATACCGTATTTTTCAAGAAAGGGGAATAGTAAATTTTCCTTGCGGCTATAGTGTTTATCGATTTCTACTAATAATTGTATGTCTTCTGAAAGTTTTTGGATATTGTCTGGAGAATCTTCTTTTTCAAATCGTTCATAATGAAGCTGAAGCTTGAAATTCACCAACAAATCAATTTCCTTATTTTCCAGTTTAAAAGTATGGATTGGATGTCCAGCTTCTTCTTCAGCTTTTTGGGAAGTGGAGGCATGAATATCATCAATGGACCCTTTGAATACTGCTGTGTGCACAGAACATAATCGTTGTACCTCTTCAACTGGGATACCTTCCTCTTCCATTAATGCTTGTTCAAGCTGTGATATTTCCGATACCGATATATTACCAACTGCTTTTTCGAATTGAGCTTTAACTTCTTCCACGGACCTGCCAGCATGTAAATCTTTAATAATTTCTTTTAAAAGCTGCTGGCGCTCAGAAGCTTCTTTTTTTAATTCTGCTCGATTGTTTATTAATTCAATCATATGTTGTCTCATCCTTCTTCTATAATTGTAAATCCATGATCTATACAAGTTTGCTTTACTGTTTCCATTGATATTTTTCTTATGCGGCATCCCTTTGGAATCGTCATTATTCGTCCGGCAGTTTGTATTATGCGAGGGTCTGTAATCTTTTCAAAGCCTAGGTCTTTTAAAACGCTGACTAATTCTGGATAAGTAGTGGTTAGTTCTAAGATGGTTAGATTTAAATCTAATAGTTTAGCCAATCGATAACACCTCTTTTGCTGATAATAATTCTCAATGGAAGTATAACAAAATAATCAAAACAAAAATGTGATGGAAATCACACTTTAAAAATAATGGATAAACAATAGCACTTTTACAGGAGCTATTTTATTTAGGTTCATGATTTGTTTAGGCTCCCAACAAAATAAGAACTCAATGAACGTTGAAGAAGTAAGCGCTACAAACTACAATTTAATTAAAGGTGATCACTTTAAAAAATAAAGACATGGAGGATGTATAGCTTAAAAGAGAGTTAATACAATAAGGCTGAAATGAAAAAAAGGAAACGGCTTTAAAGGAGGTAGTGATATTGTTAAGCAATATCTTAGAGGAAGAATTTATCCAATTAAATGTGAGGGTGGATAATTGGGAGGAAGCAATTAGAAAAGGTACACTACCTCTCGTAATGAAAAACAAAATAACAAAAGAATATGTCAATAAAATAATCGAAATTGCTAAAACAATAGGACCATATATTGTCATTACTAAGCATGTAGCTTTACCACATGCTCCTGCAGAATTTGGGGCAAAGGAAACAGCAATTGGGATTACTACTTTAGAATATCCTGTTAGGTTTGGAAATGAAGCAAATGACCCTGTTAAGTACTTATTCTGCTTAAGTGCTACAGATAGTAATAGTCATTTGGAAGCATTGGCAGAATTGGTAAAGCTCTTGGAAAATGAGGAGTTTTTTAAGCTGTTAGATACAAGCAGTAGTCCGAAAGAGATATTTTCATATATTAGTAAAATTTAAAAGGGAGAGATTTCTATGTATAAAGCATTAGTAGCGTGTCGAGCAGGTGTTGGTTCAAGTTTGATGCTAAAGATAAAGGTAAATGAGGTTGTGAAAGAAAATAAACTGCCTATCCAAGTCGAACATTCCTCATTGGATGGAGTGCCTGGGTTTGATGGCGAATTATTAATCACGCTTGTCGACGTTGCACAGGAATTGAGTAATAAAGGAATAAAGCAGCATATTATTGGTATTGCAAATATTGTGGATAAAAAAGAAATTCTTGAAAAATTAAATGCATTTTTACAGCAAACGGAAATTTGAATAGAAGGAGCTGTTAGTAAATGATGCAATTCATAATTAGTTTATTTAGTAATCCTGCAATCATTCTAGCGTTAGTTGCATTGATTGGATTGCTGGCACAAAAAAAGGCAATGACAGAAGTAATGACTGGCACCTTTAAAACACTGATTGGGTTTTTGATCTTTGGAATAGGTGCTAGTACGATGACAGCTGCATTGAAAAACTTTAATGTCTTATTCCAAGATGGCTTTGATTTAACTGGAGTTGTCGCATCTCCAGAAGCCGCAACAGCCCTTGCACAATCGGAGTATGGGTTTGTTGTATCCTGCACATTGATTTTAGGGTTTGTAATGAATCTAGTTTTTGCAAGAATAACTCCTATGAAGAATATTTTTTTTACAGGAGGGCATAGTTTATTCTTTGCATGTGTACTGTCGCTCATTATTAAATCTTATGGGTATTCAAATACTATTTCAATCCTTGTTGGCGGGGTTATTTTAGGATTTTGTTCAGCTGCTTTACCGCAATTATGTCAGCCCTTTATGCGGAAAATTACAGGCAGCAATGCTACTGCTATAGGGCATTTTAATATGTTAGGCTATGCTTTATCAGGCAGTATTGGAATGTTATTCAGCAAGCATCAAGAGAAAAGCACGGAATCAATTAAATTTCCTGCTTGGTTATCTTTTTTTAGAGATTTTCTGATGGGAATGGCTGTTATCATGTTGATTCTTTTCTATGTCTCTGCTCTAAAGGCGGGAAAAGATGTTACACAAGAATTAGCTGGTACAACCCACTGGCTAGTCTTCCCCTTAATCCAAGCATTTATGTTCACAGCAGGGATGTCGATTTTAATGACAGGTGTACGTATGTTTTTGGCCGAAATTACAGCAGCTTTTGTGTCTATCTCGGAGAAATTTATCCCAAATTCGCGTCCGGCTCTAGATGTTCCCACTGTCTTCCCATTTGCGCCAACAGCAGTAATTGTTGGTTTCCTGTCTGCGTATGTAGCTGGACTTTTGGCAGTATTTATTATGGTGTTTTTTGATTTCCCAGTTGTTATTATACCTGCTGCTCATATTGCTTTCTTCTCAGGAGGAACGGCTGCGGTTTTTGGTAACTCAACAGGGGGCTGGAGAGGAGCAGTTGCAGGATCATTTGTGGTTGGATTATTACTAGCCCTCTTACCAACAGTTCTCTATCCAGTGTTTGCTGGTATGAATATTGAAGGGTCAACTTTTCCAAATATTGACTACAATATTACTGGTATGCTTCTCAATAAATTCTTAAGCTTTTTCCACTAAGTTTTAGTTAAGTTATGGGGAAAAAGAAATCAAGAGGAAAGGAAAAGAAGAAATGAGTGAGGCGAAGAACTATTTAGAAGCGATACAAGAAGAGATGAATCAATTAATCAACCATATTTCCATAGCTAATCTAGAAGAAGCAAAGTCCTGTATTATTAATGCTGGGAAAAAAGGAAAACGATTACATCTCACAGGTATTGGAAAACCTAGCTATGTTGCACGTTATAGTGCATCTTTATTATCCTCTACCGGAACTCCAGCCTACTTTTTAGATGGAACAGAAGCAATTCATGGCTCGTCAGGTCAAGTAGTGGAAGGAGATGTCGTAATTGCCATTTCCAATAGTGGAGAGACAGAGGAATTAAAAAAGACGATTCACACTTTAAGAGAAAATGGGGCAATTATCATTTCCATTACAGGGAATCTGCAGTCCTCGATTGCTCGGCAAAGCGACTTTGCAATTTTTGCAGGTGTATCAAAGGAGGGGGATGGTCTTAATAAGCCTCCTAGAGCTTCTGTTGTTGCTGAACTGCTTGTACTGCAAACCTTATCAGTATTACTTCAAAATGAGATAGGCTTGGATGCACAAACGTATGTAAAGTGGCATCCTGGTGGAACCCTTGGACAGTCCATTAAATAATAGGAAATTTTAAAAGGCTATAGAGGAAGAAACTTTCTATAGCCAGCAAAATAAATAGTTTAACAGAGGTGAAGATAATGAGGCCTAGTGGAATCATTACGGCAATGGTTACCCCTTTTGATCAGGAGCAAAAGATAGATATACAAGCAACACGTAATCTAGTAAATCGCTTAATCCTTTCAAAGGTGGCTGGATTATTTATTTTAGGTACGAATGGAGAATTTCATGTTTTATCAAGAGAGGAAAAAGTCGAATTTGCCTCACTTGTCATTAATGAAACAAATAAACGCGTTCCTATTTTTGTAGGAACTGGAGGGAATAGCACAGCAGAAGTCATTTCTCTATCAAAAGAAATGGAGAAGCTGGGAGCAGATGCACTTTCTGTCATTACGCCATATTTTCTGTCGTTAACAGAAGATGAATTATATCATCATTATAAAAAAATTGCTGAATCGGTAAGTACTCCAATATTACTCTATAATATTCCGAAAAATACTGGTATTCACTTAAGCCCGCCATTAGTAGCACGACTGGCTAAGGTGGATAATATAGTAGGAATTAAAGATAGCAGCGGGGACATTGAAAATATTAAAAACTATATTAGCGTGACAAAAGAAGAGGCCTTTTCTGTTTTATCTGGGTCTGATTCTTTAATTTTAAAAGCTTTAGATGAAGGAGCGACAGGAGCAATTGCCGCAACTGCGAACCTATTAACATATATAGATGTCTCTATTTATAAGCATTGGCAAAAGGGCGAAAGACAGGAAGCAGAAGAAGCACAGCAAAGTTTAGAGGAGCTGCGTCGAGTATTAAAACTTGGTTCCACCCCTTCTATCTTAAAAAAGGCAATGGAGCTTGCGCAGATTCCAGTTGGGCCAGCTAGGTATCCAGTCTTAGAACCAAAAAGTGAAGTAATCGAAGAAATTAACTCGGTAATAGCAGCATATCTACAAAAATATCATCAATTATCGTATGAAGGGGCTGCTATTCATGTACAAAAATAACATTCTTAATAGAATCGAAAATACAGCAATTATGGCAATTGTAAGGGTAGAAACATTAGAACGTGCCTATGAAATTGCAGATGGATGCTTAGCTGGAGGAGTAGATGTATTAGAAATTAGCTACACATTACCAAATGCGGGGGAAATTATAAAGGGGTTAAATGAGAAATATGGTGCTCGTTTACTAGTAGGGGCTGGTACAGTCTTAGATACAGAAACAGCAAGATTAGCGATATTAGCTGGAGCGAAATTTATCATTGCACCAAATTACAAAGAAGAAGTTAGTAGAATATGCAATCGATACCAAGTACCTTATGCTCCAGGCTGTACAACCATTTCGGAGATGGTGGATGCGATGGAATCAGGTGCTTCCATGATTAAAGCATTCCCGATTTCTAATTATTACGGATCCCAGCTTGGAACAGTTTTCAAAACACCGATTCCTTATATGCCTATAATGGCTTCTGGAGGTGTTACGATAGATAATATCATAGATTGGTTTGAAAATGGAATTGACTGTGTAGGAATCGGTAGTTTGTTAACAAAAGGAACATCATCACAAATTGAACAAAATGCTAGAGAACTTGTAGAAAAATTAAGAGAATATCGAAACAAGAAGTGAAACATAGAGAATAAAGCAAGAGAAATAGTTAATGAGAAATAAGGCAGCAATCATTAGTCTATTTCTCTTCTATTATTAAATGTATCAATAAATGGAGTGAAGTCATTTGCTAGATGAACGATCATACCTCATTATCCAAAAAATTATGGAACGCCCATTTATAGAAAAGCAAAACTTACAAGAACAAACGAAATTAACGCAAAGACAAATTGATTATAGCCTAGAGAAAATAAATAGCTGGTTAGCATCCCATCATAAAAAACCAATCGAAATAAATAGCTACAACCAAATTTCTGTTGACTATGAAACGAGGGAATTATTAATAAATGAGGTATCAAATACTATTCCAGTTGATGAGTATGTGTTAAGTAGTGAGGAACGGATACAATATATGTTTCTTTATCTTTTCATAAACATAGAGTATCTGTCGATAAACCATTTCATTGATGCTTTAAAGGTTGGCAAAACAACAATAATGGGAGATTTAAAAGCTTTAGCTGCAAAATTACAGCATAGGGGAATTTCTTTGGGGTACAATCGGAAACAGGGATATCATTTGGTAGGAACCGAGAGCGAGATACGCTATTTAGGATTAAAGTTAATAGTAAAAGAATTAAATACAAATAATAACACCAAATTATTTGGCTATTTTTTACGAGAAAATCATCTTGAAAGCTACGAGCAAATGAAGCAAATTGTATTATTTTATTCGAATAAACATAAGATTCATTTTATCGAGAACAGGTTAACAGAATTTATTTATTCCTTTTTATTTTTAAAGACAAGATTAAAAACGAAGGAATCTGTTAACTTCATCCATGAATGGAAATCGGTTAAATCTACAAAAGAATATCAGTTTGCAGAAGAGCTATTATCATTTTATCATTTGCAGAAGGAAGATAATATTTGCTACTTAACAGCCTGGGTACTAGGTCTAACATTAGGGGAGGCCGATGAATATCGCGAAGATTTTCCACTTATTATGGACTTGGTTGAACATATCCGCATGCGTTTTGAATCTTTTTCCGGCATTCGCTTTGAACATCCAAGAGAAGTATCTAAGCAAATTTTCCGGCATTTCCGATCTGCCTATTATAGATTGCTTTTTCATTTGCCGATCGTTAATCCATTGTATGAGAAGATTATAGAGGAATACAATCATCTATTTACTATAGTGAATGAAACGATGAAGCCGCTTAGCGTGCTATTTAAACATCCTATTCCCGCAGAAGAAGTAGCCTATTTGACGATTCATTTTGCATCCTTATCCAGGAATGAAAAAGAGGGAAAGGTAAATAAAAAAGTAGGTGTGATTGTTTGTCCAAATGGAGTTGGGAGTTCCTCTATTACGCATACCGTTTTAAAGTCTATTTTTCCCGAGTTCACTTTTTTAGCTCCTATCGAAACACAACAGCTGGATAAAATAGACGTTGATTATGATTTGTTATTTTCTACCGTACCAGATATTCGCTTGTTTTATACGAAAAAACCTGTTTTTATTGTAAGTCCTGTTATGGACATATCAGAAAAGTATCGTTTAGTAAGAGATGTTTATACAGAGCTGGGGAATTCCTTTTTCAAATTGCCCAGTGTAGAATTAATTACGCAAATTGTGGAAAAGTATGCTGTAGTGAAAGAAAAAGAGCAAATGAAGCGAGAATTATACGAGTACTTTGCAGTAAATGAGAAAGTAGAGCTAAAAAAAGAGCAGGGACCAAATTTAAGTGAAATTATCTCCCCAAATCTTATTCAATTACGTGTATTGGCAAAGAATTGGCAAGATGCCATTTCCTTATCTGCCTTACCATTATTACAAGAAAGAAGAATAACAGAAAATTATATTCAGAAAATGATCGAAAATGCTAGGAAAGATGGTCCTTATATGGTCATCATGCCAAATGTAGCGCTTCCCCATGCAAGACCAGTAGATGGCGTAAATCAATTATCCATAAGTATAGCTGTATTGAATGAGCCAGTGTACTTTGATAAACATACAAATAAACCGGTTCAATTTGTCTTCTGTTTGGCAGCCATTAATCAGGAATTTCATTTGAATGCACTTTCACAGTTAGTACAATTGCTGGAAAAAGAGGAATTTTATCATATCTTAAAAACAAGTAATACTTCCGAAGAGGTTTTTGATTATATATGCTGTCAGGAAGAAACCAATTTAAAACTAGTGCCATAATAAGGGATGAGTGCTAATAAAACAAGGAAGGCAAGGCACCAATGAAGAGAAGGTGCCCTGCCTTATTGAATTTCTGAATGGAACATAGGTACACAGTAGAACGGTCCACCGGATTACCTTATTGGGTGATGTGCTCTTGGCTGGCTACAACGATTTCGATGTTGTTTTCTTGGGCGAATTCCTTGTATTCGCTGTTTGGTGCTTGATCGGTTACGATATAATCTACATCTTCTAATCGGCAATAAGTCATAAGGGCGTATTTTTCAAATTTCTTATGGTCTGTGAGCAAGAAGATTTTTGAACTTCTATCAACAACGTTTTTTTTGATTTCGCTTTCTAGTGGGGAAGAGTTTGTTACTCCATTAGAAATAGAAATACCTGTAGATGCCATGAATGCTTTATTGATATTATATTCTTTAATAATATCTGTACTTTTCACACTTGCAAAAGATTTGGTATTTCTTTGCAGGAGCCCCCCTAATGTAATGATATTTAAATTCTCATAAGGTAAAGCACGAATAATAAAATCCAAATTATTGGTAATGATCGTTAATTGTTTTTGTTTAACATATTCCATCATTTCAAGTGTGGTAGTTCCGCTATCGATAAAAATAATATCTCCATTCTCTACAAAACTAGCTGCGGATTTTCCGATTAATTCTTTTTCGTTTTTATTTTGAACTTGTCTTTCCGTAAAAGAAACTAATGTACTGTTATTAACCGCAACTCCTCCGTATACTTTTTTTAATTCACCTCGATCCACTAATTCTTGTACGTCTCTTCTAATTGTATTCTTCGATACTTTAAAGACTGTGACTAATTCATCTAAAGATACTGTTTGATGTTCAAATACATAATCTTGTATTTGTTTAATTCTTTTTGTTTTTAACATATGATTCATCCTCTGTTTAGGTAATTTTTTAGTCCATGTACTCGATACTATTTCTTATGTTATCTATTTTAGGAGATTATAAACAATATCTGTTCTATTTTTGAAAGATTACTGGATATATATCGATTATACCAAAAAATAATCAAAAGTTCATCATTGAATTAAATATAATGATTATTTTATTGGGGGGATTTTAAGTATATTCCTATATTCACTGTTTAAGTTTTCCAAAAAAATAAAAAATATCGTTTGAAATGATTGACTGTAAGCGTTATACATATTATGATGTAATCATAAGTTATCAAAACTTAACCAAAAGATGATAATAACATCATTGGAAATACACTCGGTAAGTACAAGGGAAATGAATAAACAAATAATTGAGTGTTTTGGCTGGGAAAAAGTAAGATATTTTGGTTATGTTTTGGGATAAGAAACAGGAAATGTGAAAGTAGATCGTAGGAGGGAAAGGGAAATGGCTGTTGAAAAACTAAAAAATTATATAAATGGAGAATGGGTAGAAAGTAAAACGACTACATATGAAGATGTATATAATCCAGCTACTAAAGAAATAATCGCACAAGTGCCAATTTCTACAAAGGAAGATATTAATCATGCAGCAGAAGCAGCGAAAGTTGCGTTTGAAAAGTGGAAGAATATCGCTGTTCCTCGTCGGGCTAGAATTCTATTCAACTATCAACAACTATTAGCTCAACATAAAGAAGAATTAGCTCAGTTAATTACAATCGAGAATGGTAAAAACTTAACAGAAGCACTTGGTGAAGTTCAACGTGGGATTGAAAATGTAGAATTTGCGGCAGGTGCACCTTCATTAATGATGGGAGATTCTCTTTCATCGATTGCAACAGATGTTGAGGCTACTAATTATCGTTATCCAATTGGAGTAGTTGGCGGGATTGCACCATTTAATTTCCCGATGATGGTACCTTGCTGGATGTTTCCAATGGCGATTGCTGTAGGAAACACATTTATTTTAAAACCTTCTGAACGGACACCATTACTAACGAAAAGATTAGTAGAATTGTTTACAGAAGCAGGGCTGCCAAAGGGTGTATTTAATGTTGTGTATGGTGCCCATGATGTGGTAAACGGAATTTTAGAGCATCCAGAAATTAAAGCGATTTCGTTTGTAGGCTCTAAGCCTGTTGGGGAGTATGTATACAAAAAAGGAAGTGAAAATTTAAAACGAGTACAGGCGCTGACAGGAGCGAAAAATCATACCATTGTATTAAATGATGCGAATTTAGAAGAAACGATTACAAATGTTGTATCAGCTGCATTCGGTTCAGCTGGGGAACGTTGTATGGCATGTGCCGTAGTAACGGTGGAAGAAGGAATTGCGGATCAGTTTATGGAAGCTTTAAAAGAGAGAACAAAAAATATTAAAATCGGAAACGGTTTAGAAGATGGCGTGTTCTTAGGTCCTGTTATTAGAGAAGAGAATAAACAGCGCACACTTAGCTATATTGAAAAAGGAATTGAAGAAGGAGCTAATCTTGTATGTGACGGAAGAGAGACGGCGCCAGAGGATGGATTCTTTGTTGGACCAACTATTTTTGATCAGGTAACAACCGAAATGACCATTTGGAAGGATGAAATCTTTGCGCCTGTTCTATCCGTTATCCGTGTGAAAAATTTGCAGGAAGCGATTGAAATTGCAAATCAATCTGAATTTGCCAATGGTGCATGCTTGTTTACATCTAATGCATCAGCGATTCGTTATTTTAGAGAAAATATCGATGCGGGTATGCTTGGCATTAACCTTGGAGTACCAGCTCCAATGGCATTTTTCCCATTCTCAGGCTGGAAGTCTTCATTCTATGGAACATTACATGCAAATGGGAAAGACTCAGTAGATTTTTATACTCGTAAAAAAGTAGTAACAGCAAGATATGCAAAACCTTCTTTTGAATAATTGTAAGAAGTCTGTACAGGGTATACGAGTGCCCTGTACAGAAAATAAAATAATAGGAGGTTAATAGAAGTGAGTAAGTTACTTCGTAAATATCAGCAAAAAGAAGAAAGAGATGGCGTGAAAACTATTCATGAGGTTCTAAAGGAAAATGCCCCTTTAGAATATGTCGAATTTAGATTGCTAGATTTTACGCCTGGTGCAAAATATACGGAGACGCTTCAAGACAAAGAATGCTGTATCGTCGTTGTTACTGGGAAAGTAACAGTCACGGATGGTACGTCTATTTTTGAAAATATTGGTACAAGAGAAAATGTCTTTGAACGAATTCCCACAGACAGTGTGTACGTATCAAATGACAAAACCTATGAAATTACAGCAGAGAAAAAGGCGGTAATTGCGCTTTGCTATTCCCCCTCATCTGAACCACTACCAACTAGATTACTGAAAGCAGAAGAAATAGGTGTAGAGGAGCGTGGTAAATTTAACAATAAGCGCCTTGTACATAATATCTTGCCAGACTCTGATCCCACAGCGAATAGTTTATTAGTTGTCGAGGTATTTACAGAAACAGCCAATTGGTCAAGTTACCCTCCCCATAAGCATGATGTGGATAACTTACCAGAGGAATCTTTTTTAGAAGAAACCTATTATCATGAAATCGATCCAAGACAGGGATTTGTTTTTCAACGCGTGTATACAGATGATCGCTCTTTAGATGAGACAATGGCCGTAGAGAATGGAGATGTTGTCATCGTTCCGAAAGGGTATCATCCCGTGGGAGTGCCAGACGGCTATGCATCATATTATCTAAACGTGATGGCGGGACCAAAGAGAATTTGGAAGTTTAATAATGATAAAGATCATGAATGGATCATTCATCGCTAAATAGAAAAGGGGTGCCTGAAATGGGTTACACATTTAACGATAAGAAAGAATTCGATATCATCGCAATTGGCAGAGCATGCATTGATTTAAATGCAGTAGAGTATAATCGTCCGATGGAAGATACGATGACTTTTTCTAAATATGTAGGAGGGTCTCCAGCTAATATCGCTATCGGTGCTAGTAAATTAGGGCTGAAAGCTGGATTTATCGGAAAGCTATCTGATGATCAGCATGGCAGATTTATAAAAAGATATATGCAAGGTGTTGGAATTGATGGTTCTAATATGGTGTTTGATAAAGAGGGACATAAAACAGGTCTTGCCTTTACGGAAATTTTAAGTCCTGAAGAATGCAGTATTTTAATGTATAGAGAGGATGTCGCTGATTTATATTTAACGCCTTCTGAAGTGAATGATGAATATATTAAAAAGGCTAAGGTCTTGCTTGTCTCCGGAACAGCTTTAGCGAAAAGTCCCTCCAGAGAAGCCGTCATTAAAGCGGTAAATGCAGCAAGAAAAGATAATGTCAAAGTTGTATTTGAATTGGATTATCGTCCTTATACATGGCAATCTCTTGAAGAAACAGCTGTTTACTATTCTTTAATTGCTGAACAGGCAGATATTGTAATCGGAACAAGAGATGAATTTGATGTAATGGAGAATACGAAAGACGGCAAAAATGAAGAAACAATTCGATATTTATTTAGTCACCAAGCAGATTTAGTCGTTATAAAACATGGTGTAAAGGGCTCTTATGCTTATACGAAGTCAGGGGAGCTTTATCGAGCTCAAGCCTATAAAACAAAGGTGCTTAAAACATTTGGTGCAGGAGATTCTTATGCATCAGCTTTCCTTTATGCATTGATTTCTGGAAAAGATATCGAAACAGCCCTTAAATATGGAAGTGCCTCTGCTTCAATCGTAGTAAGCAAACATAGTTCTTCTGAAGCAATGCCAACAGTAGAGGAGATTGAATCCTTAATTAAGAAGAACGAAAAAGTGGAAGTTTAAAGAGGGGAGGATAACAATGGAAACAATTCGCTTAACAGCAGGGCAAGCATTAGTGAAATTTTTAAACCAACAGTACCTTCATGTAGATGGAAAGGAATTTCCTTTTGTGGAAGGAGTCTTTAATATTTTTGGACATGGAAATGTTCTGGGAATTGGAGAAGCGTTGGAACAAAATCCAGGTCATTTGAAAATCTATCAAGGGAAAAACGAACAAGGGATGGCACATGCAGCTATTGCATATAGTAAGCAGATGCTTCGCCAGAAAATTTATGCGGTAACTACTTCATCAGGACCAGGATCTGCAAATGTGGTGACAGCTGCGGCCACAGCATTTGCTAATAATATTCCTGTATTGCTTCTTCCAGCTGATACCTTTGCAACGAGACAGCCAGATCCGGTGCTGCAGCAATTGGAACATAATCACAGTCTTGCAGTAACCACAAATGATGCGTTTATGTCTGTGTCACGTTTTTGGGACCGTGTGACAAGACCAGAGCAATTAATGTCTAGTCTAATACGTGCTTTCGAAGTAATGACCAATCCAGAAACAGCTGGTCCAGCAACGATATGCATTTCACAAGATGTGGAAGGAGAAGCTTACGACTATGATGTGAAATTTTTTGAAAAAAGAGTTCACTATTTAGATAGAAAGAAAGCATCTGAGAGAGAGCTAAAGAGTGCTGCTGATCTTATTAAAGAGAGTAAAAGACCATTAATTCTTGTCGGGGGAGGAGCGAAATACTCAGAAGCAAGAGGAGTTCTTATTAAATTATCAGAAACCCATCAAATCCCATTAGTAGAAACACAGGCTGGTAAATCAACCGTAGAAAGCGACTTTGCTAATAATTTGGGTGGAATGGGGATTACGGGAACGCTGGCAGCAAATAAAGCAGCTTATGACGCAGACCTTATTATTGGGATTGGTACTAGATACACGGATTTCGCTACATCGTCGAAAACAGCGTTTAATTTTGCTAAGACGAAATTTTTGAATATAAATATTAGTCGTATGCAAGCATATAAATTTGATGCCTTTCAAGTTGTGGCAGATGCGAAAACAGCCTTAGAAGAGCTAGTGCCGCTATTAGAGGGATATCAAACATCTTATGGCAATGATATCCGTATTCTAAAAGAAGAATGGCTTCAAGAAAGAGATCGCCTGGCACAAGTAACATTTACTCGGGAAAATTTTGATCCAGAAATTAAGGGGCATTTTTCCCAAGAAATATTAAATGAATACGCAGATGCTTTGCAAACCGAATTAGCGCAAACAACGGCTTTGCTTGCTATTAATGAGACGATTTCTCCAGATAGTACCATTATTTGTTCTGCCGGTTCTTTACCAGGAGATTTGCAAAGATTATGGCATTCCTCTGTTCCAAATACCTATCATCTTGAGTATGGTTATTCATGCATGGGATATGAAATTGCCGGTGCTTTAGGAATTAAATTGGCAGAACCGAATAAGGAGGTTTACTCCATTGTCGGTGATGGCAGCTTCTTAATGCTTCATACGGAGTTAGTCACAAGCTTACAGTATGGGAAAAAAATAAATATTTTACTGTTTGATAATGCTGGTTATGGCTGTATTAATAACCTTCAGATGGACAACGGAAATGGCAGCTTCTTCTGTGAGCTGAGAGATCATAGCCAAAATATCATGAACATTGATTATGCCAAGGTTGCAGAAGGATATGGAGCTAAAGCTTATAAAGCTAATACCGTAGAGGAATTAAAGGCGGCTTTAGAAGATTCCAAGCAACAAAATGTTTCGACCTTGATTGAAATGAAAGTGCTGCCAAAAACAATGACAGATGGATATGAAAGCTGGTGGAATGTTGGGGTGGCAGAAGTTTCTGAAAGAGAAACAGTAAGAAAGGCAAATGAGCAAAGACAAAAGAAATTGCAGCAAGCTAAACAATATTAAAAGGGGAAAAGGAAAATGAGAGAAGAGATTTTATGGGGGATTGCTCCAATCGGCTGGCGTAATGACGATTTACCCGAAATTGGGGCTGAGAATACTCTATCACATTTGTTAAGCGATATTGTTGTTGCAGGTTTTCAGGGAACAGAGGCTGGAGGATTTTTTCCTGATACAAAGATATTGAAAAAAGAGCTGGCTCTACGAAATTTAAGAATTGCTGGTAAATGGTTTAGTAGCTTTCTGATACGTGATGGAATCCAAACAGTATCCAAACAGTTTCATGAGCATTGTGCTTATTTAAAGGAGGTGAATGCCTCTGTCGCAGTTGTTTCGGAACAGACTAACAGTATTCAAGGAACAGAAAAAAATGTATTTGGAGAGAAGCCCTTTTTTACGGACGCAGAGTGGGAGGTATTCACACAAGGATTAAATGAACTTGGCAGAATTGCAAGTGATTATGATCTTCATCTCGTTTATCACCATCATATGGGCACAGGAGTACAAACATTAGCAGAAATTGATCGGTTAATGGCGATGACAGATCCATCATATGTTCATCTATTGTATGATACAGGACATATTTTTGTATCTGATAATGATTATATGACTCTATTAAGGAAACATCGAAATCGAATTAAACATGTACATTTTAAAGATGTACGGCTAATTTCCTTAGAAGAATGCAAGAGAAATAATCTATCCTTTTTACAAGCCTTTCTAAAAGGGATGTTTACAGTCCCGGGGGATGGATGTATTGATTTTAAGGAAGTATATAACTATTTGCTCAAGACAAATTATAATGGCTGGATAGTCATTGAGGCAGAGCAAGATCCAGCCATTGCACACCCTTTAGAATACGCTCTTATTGCTAGAAAATATATTGATGAAACATTATTTGAAAAAAATCATATATAAAGGGGATTAAGAGAATGGGGACAGAACAAGGGAGTAGAGGTGGCAGCTCTCACAGGAAATCCTTAATGTTGATTACGCTAATCTCGACATTTGGTGGATTGCTTTTTGGATATGATACAGGGGTAATAAATGGTGCGCTGCCATTTATGTCTGATGAAACGCAGCTTCATTTAACACCTGTAACAGAAGGGCTCGTTACGAGTTCCTTATTATTCGGAGCTGCTTTTGGAGCAGTATTTGTTGGTAGATTGGCAGATTTATATGGACGTAGAAAGAGCATTTTAAACTTAGCATTAATATTTTTTGTCGCAACGCTTGGCTGTACATTAGCCCCAAATGTTTTGCTCATGGTTATATTTCGCTTCTTACTAGGTTTGGCAGTGGGAGGAGCTTCTGTTACAGTACCAACTTTCCTAGCGGAAATGTCTCCTGCTGAACGAAGAGGGCGAATGGTCACGCAAAACGAATTGATGATTGTAACAGGTCAATTACTTGCATTTACTATTAACGCCATTATAGGAAATATGTTTGGTGATGCCACACATGTGTGGAGATATATGCTGGTAATTGCTGCAATTCCGGCAGTGTTCTTATTCTTTGGAATGCTGAGAGTACCTGAAAGTCCACGCTGGTTAGCTTCAAAAGGGCGTAAAGAGGAAGCGTTACAAATATTAGAGAAGGTAAGAGATAAAAAGCAAGCAAGATTAGAACTGCAGGAAATTGAAAACGCTATCTCGAAAGAAGAGAATACGGAGAAGGCTACATATAAAGACCTTACGACTCCTTGGATAAGAAGAATTGTTTTTATTGGGTTAGGAATCGCGATTGTTCAACAAATTACAGGTGTTAACTCGATTATGTATTATGGAACGGAAATTTTGAGAGACGCTGGTTTTGGAACGGAAGCAGCATTAATAGGGAATATCGCAAATGGAGTCATTTCTGTTCTTGCCACGTTTGTGGGAATATGGCTTTTGGGTAAAGTGGGGAGACGACCGATGTTATTAACAGGGCAAATTGGTACAACACTTTCCTTGCTGTTAATCGGCATCTTTTCTTTAGTCCTAGAAGGCCAGCCATCCTTGCCGTATGTAGTGCTGTCTTTAACCGTAACATTTCTAGCATTCCAGCAAGGGGCTATTTCTCCAGTAACATGGCTCATGCTGTCTGAAATTTTTCCGCAAAGGGTCCGCGGACTTGGAATGGGAGTAACCGTATTTTGTTTATGGATTACTAATTTCCTAATCGGATTTTCTTTCCCTATTCTTATGGCTAATATCGGATTATCTACTACATTCTTTGTTTTTGTTGTATTAGGAGTGTTTGCCATAGCATTTGTTAAGAAATATCTGCCAGAGACAAGAGGTCGATCTTTAGAAGAGCTAGAAGAATATTTCCGAAATCAGGATAAGGAAATGATGAAAATCGCCAAATAGTATTTTATCACTGATCACTTATACCTTAAATTGGAAGGAGTATAAATAATATGACATTAAAAATTGGTGTAATTGGAACTGGTGCCATTGGCAGAGAACATATTAATAGAATTACAAAAAAGCTAGCAGGCGGAGAGATTGTTGCCGTAACGGATGTGAATCAAGAATCTGCTAGAACAACAGTGGAACAATTTAATTTAAATGCAGGGATATTTCCAGATGATAAATCGTTAATTGCAGATGGAAATGTAGATGCTGTTTTTGTAACAAGCTGGGGACCTGCACATGAAGAAAGTGTTTTGGCTGCTATCGAAGCAGGAAAATATGTCTTCTGTGAGAAGCCGCTTGCGACAACTGCTGAGGGATGTATGCGTATTGTAGAAGCAGAAATGAAGCATGGAAAGCGTTTGGTGCAAGTTGGATTTATGCGCAGATATGATAGTGGATATGTTCAATTAAAAGAACTACTTGATGCTAATTTTATCGGAGATCCATTAATGATTCATTGCGCACATCGCAATCCAGAAGTAGGCACAACTTATTCTACGGATATGGCAATAAGTGATACATTAATTCACGAAATTGATGTTCTGCATTGGCTCGTAAATGATGATTATAAGTCGGTGCAAGTATTGTTTCCGAAAAGGAATCGGTATGCCCATGAGAATTTAAGAGATCCTCAAGTAGTAATTTTAGAAACTAAATCAGGTATTGTTATAAATGCGGAAATCTCTGTTAACTGCAAATATGGCTATGATATTCAATGTGAAGTAGTTGGAGAAGAAGGGATTGTAAAATTACCAGAGGTTGCAACGGTTCCGTTCCGCAAAAATGCTACATTAGGATCGCAAATTTTGATGGATTGGAAGAAACGTTTTGTAGATGCCTACGATGTGGAATTACAGCATTTTATGGATTCAATCAAAGAAACTGGTGAGCCCAATGGTCCAACAGCATGGGATGGCTATATTGCTCAAGTTACCGCAGATGCATGTATTAAAGCACAGAATTCGGGAGTGAAAGAAGAAATAGTATTGCAAGAACAACCAAGCTTTTATAAAGATAATGTGCAGCCGACAAATGTTTAATAGCTAGAAACTTATTATTTTAGTAGATCGCTATCTATTTTGGGAAAATAGCGGTCTACTATCTAAAAAGTATATAAAGAAAAGAGGAATGAACATGCGTTTAGCTTATGATCCATCTCATTATAGAGATAATACCGGCTTAAAAGAAACAATTGATCATGTCGCAAGACTAGGGTACGAATATGTAGAACTTTCGCCTCGTAAAGACTTTATTTGGTTTTATGAATATCCAAAGGTAGATAAACAACTAATCAAAGACTTGAAGCGATACTGTTCGGATGCAGGAGTGAAAATTTCTTCTGTATTACCTGTACAACAATGGTCTTCGCCAAATGAATTAGAACGGCAATCAGCTGTTCGTAACTGGAAACGCTGTATTGAGATTACCTCTGAATTAGGGGTGGATTTAATGAACAGCGAGTTTGCTGGTGATAAGAGTCGTCCAACAGAAAGCGAAGCAGCTTTTATTCGTTCAATGGATGAGTTAATACCTATTTTTGAAAAAGAAGGAATCAAACTAAATTTACAATCTCACCCTAATGATTTTATCGAGCTTAATACAGAAGCGGTGCGGATGATTCGTGCGTTAGATAAGGATTGGATTAAGTTAGTCTACTCTGTAGCCCATGCCTTCTTCTATGATGATGGAAAAGGGGATATCGCTCAACAATTGGATGAAGCAAAAGATTTACTTGCACATGTATTAATCGCAGATACGATGAACCATAAAGCTGCATTCGGGCTTCGTTATATCGTAAATCCACCAAATGCAAATGTTACTATCCATCAACATTTAAACCCTGGTGAAGGGGAAATTGATTTTGATACGCTTTACCGTAAGTTAAGAGAATTTAAATTTGATGGAATTGTAACCAACTCTGTATTTGCCTATCCGGACAAACCAGACTGGTCAAATGAAGTAACTTTAAAGTCTATTAAGGAAGGATTAAATATTGAATAGAATAGGAGGAATTGCTGATGAAGTTAGCAATGAACCAAGGGACAACATTAGAAAATTCCACATTAGAGCAAGATCTGCAACTGCTTGAAAAATATGGATATGATTATATCGAAATCCGCTCGATTGATAAGTTAAAGGAGTATTTAGAGACACATTCGATTGAGGAATTAGTGGAGTTCTTTCAAACACATCACTTAAAGCCATTATCGTTGAATGCACTCGTTTACTTTAATAACCGCACTGATGAAGACTACAAAGCACTGCTTGAAGAATATAAAGAAATGCTTGAATATGCGAAAATATTAAATGTCGATCGAATGGTAGTCGTTCCCTTAGTATCAGAAAAGAAGATTCTGCGGCCGGTCATTAAGCAAAGCTGTGTCGAAGTTTTAACGGAACTATCTGATTTAGCTAAACCATATGGGGTAAAACTAGCGCTCGAATTTATTGGTCATCCACATGCTACCGTTAATACGTTGAGCTTTGCGAATGAGATTGTAGCTGCAGTTGATCGTGAAAATGTCGGCATCGTTTTCGATACATATCAGTATTATGCAATGAATTCTACCTTAGAAGATTTAAGAAATACTGATTTTTCTAAAGTCTTTTTATTTCATATTAACGATGTAGAAGACTATATTCCGGGAATCATGCTGGATGAAGATCGAGTTTTTCCCGGAGATGGCGTAATCGATTTAAAGAGCATTTTGAAAATTATAAAGGAAAAAGGGTTTTCTGATCACGCGTCTATAGAAGTGTTTAGACCAGAGTATTATCAACTTGAGGCAGAAGAAGTAGTGAAAACAGCTAAAGAAAAAACGCTTAAAGTGCTGGCGCCCTATTTCTTAACAGAAGAAGTGAAGTAAGGCTTTGATAGTAATAGAGAGGAAGAGTTTGAAAGATAACTCACCTCTCTAAAGGATTCTTTCATCGATTAATATTCAGAATATACAGAAAAAAAGGAGGCGGCTTTTATGTCAATAGTTTCCATGCATGATATGCTCCAAAAAGCAAAGCGGGAAAAATATGCAGTTGGTCAATATAATATGAATAATTTCCAATGGGTTCAAGCGATTCTCCAGGCTGCCGAAGAAGAAAAGTCGCCGGTCATCGTAGCGGCATCTGATCGTTTAGTCGATTATTTAGGTGGATTTAAAACCATAGCAGCTGGAGTTAAGGAGCTTATAAAAGAACTGAAAATTTCCGTACCGGTCGCACTACATCTCGACCATGGAATGAGTGTTGATAGATGTAAACAAGCGATAGATGCAGGCTTTAGTTCGGTTATGATAGATGGATCACATTATTCTATCGAAGAAAATATCTTAATGACAAAAGAAGTGGTAGAGTACGCAAAGCCAAAAGGAGTATCGGTAGAAGCAGAAGTTGGAACGGTTGGAGGAATGGAAGACGGATTAATTGGAGGGATTCAATATGCAGATCCATTTGAATGCACTCGTCTAGTGAAAGAGACTGGAATAGATGCCTTGGCTGCAGCATTAGGATCTGTTCATGGACCATATCATGGAGAGCCAGTATTAGGGTTTGAAGAAATGAAACAAATTGCAGGCCTTACAGGTGTGCCATTAGTGCTTCATGGAGGTTCCGGTATACCTGATCACCAAATAAAAAAAGCGATTGCATTAGGGCATGCAAAGATAAATGTAAATACAGAATGCTTACAGGCATGGGCGAAAGCAGTTCGCCAAGTATTAACAGAAAATCCTGATGTGTATGATGCACGATTTATTCTTGCACCAGGAATGGAAGCAGTGAAAGAAACAGTACGAAATAAAATTAGAGAGTTTGGAACAAGTCAAAAGGCATTGGTGTTTAGTGAATAAAGGAAATTGTTGAAGGTACCTTTGAAAAGAGGTATCTTTTTTATGCGGAAAATTAAAGAGAGACTCTACAAAAAGTAGAATCTCGTTTTATAGTTTCCCAGTAAGGAATTGTGCTTCACCAAATCCAAAACTCCAGTCATCGTCTCCATTAACCATGAATGAAACCATTACATCATTTGGAGCGATACCACATTTGGCCTCTAACTCTTCAGTTAATTCCTGATAAAACTTCTGTTTATGTTCTTGTTTTCTTTCTCTGCTTGTAATGGTAAAAACAAGCACCTTTTCTGAACGTTCAAATCCTAAACCAGTGTCTTGAATAATCATTTCATACGGTTTATGCTGCGAGACAATTTGATAGCGATCTCGTTCAGGAACTTGAAAATTGCGTACCATCACATCGTGAGTCACATCCAGAATTTGTCTTATTTCATTTTCTGTTCTGCCTTCCAGCATATCTAGTTTGATTAAGGGCATGAGCTTCACTCTCCTGTTCATTATATGGTTAATTGTTGTGTATAATTTGATAATATTTTTATTAAGTTTATATATAGTTTACTATAATGTATCAATTGTGTCACCGAAAAAGGCACTGGAAAAGAAATATTTATATTTAGAATATCCACCAAAAAAATCTCTCATTAAGGTATTTCTAGTTTGACTAAAGTTGCACTCTTAATACTTTTCCTAGGGTGGGTTACTTAACTAAGAAACCTAAAGGAAAGGTGTATTTGTATATTCGTAAATCTTATAGAGAGGGGAAGAAGGTAAAACATCAATATATATGGACTTGGACCAATTGAAACGGCCAAAGAAAAGCTATATAAAATTTTGGAGGAAGAAATAGAATTCCCAAAAGAATGGAAGATAAGTGGATTTATCTCGATGATGTCTATGATTGGATATTAACTTTATAAAAAGGAAAAGTTCGATATTAAGTCAACAGGAAAACAAATAACTATTGATTAATCTTTTACATGAAATCATACGAGGTTAAAAAGCGCTTATCTTGAATGTTTAATGATATTTCAAAATGAACATTAGTTAGCAAGATTAATGATACAAATGGAAGATCAATTTTCTATTCCTATGTTAAAAAATAAGAGTGGTAGAACCAAAATAGACAAGTTAATGCCCTGTGTATATGCCGATGATTCCTTAGCGTAGGAAGAATCGGCTTTATTTATGTTAAAGCATATGTTGTGGAAGTTTTCCACGCCTTGTTGCTCTTTATTTTCCTAAGGTTAAGGAATTCCTATGCAAATGCAAGTGCGCGATAATCGTCCCTTTTTTAAGATGGGCATGTAAACAGGAAGAATTCTAGCTCCGATTAGAGAAAAATTAATGCAACACTAATTGATTTAAGGTTGATGTAAGGTTCTCTTTAGATTGAGGAAAGGTTGGTTCATTACTTTTGAAACAGGGGAGAAATATCAAAAAATATGATTTAAATGGAGCTGATTTGATAATGAGTGCGGTAACTATTGTACAAACGCAAAATCTGACTAAAACATATGGGGCTGTTAACAGTGTAAATAAACTTGACCTTTATGTTCGTGAAGGAGAAATTTATGGTTTTTTAGGTCCAAATGGTGCGGGGAAAACAACCACGCTAAAAATGCTACTCGGACTTATCAAGAAGTCGGAAGGGACAATCAAAATTTTTGGTGAGAGTCTTGAAAAGCAACGTCAATCTATTCTGCAAAGGACCGGATCGTTAATTGAGTCACCCTCCTACTATGGACATCTAACAGGGCTTGAGAATATGAAGGTCATGCAGCGCCTGAGAAATGTACCAGATAAAAATGTAGATGAGGTACTTCGTATTGTACGGCTGGAAAATCAGAAAAACAAAAAGACACAGCAATATTCGCTTGGGATGAAACAACGACTAGGAATTGCAATGGCTCTTCTTTCATTCCCCAAGCTACTGATTCTTGACGAGCCGACGAACGGTCTCGATCCCGCAGGCATTGGTGAAATTAGAGAACTTATTAAAGCCCTCCCTACACGCTATGGGATAACTGTGTTACTCTCCAGCCACCTACTCTCAGAGATTGATCAGATAGCTACTACTGTAGGTATTATCGATGAAGGGAATATGCTGTTCCAGGGTAGCATGACAAGCCTTCGACAAAAAAGCAGTTCTACAATCTATCTGAAAACTGGAGACAATGCCAAAGCGGAACAATTACTTATTACTAAGGGTTACAGTCCAGCTATAACCGGAAGTCGGCTATGGTTAGGTCATCTTGAGGATATGGAGGTGGCAGAAATGAATAGATTACTTGTTGAACATAACATTCCTGTCTCACGGATCGAGGAACAGAAAAAAAGTCTGGAAGATATTTTCTTAGAGTTGACAGGAAAGGAGCGAAGCTTGTGATTAAAACATTAGGATTGGAATATTTCAAAATTCGCCGCAAAAAAATATGGATGATGATTCTGTTATTTCTTATTGTAGAAATGCTGTGGGCCTTCATGTCTATTAGTCGATCCATTGCTAGTAATCCAAATCACGCCATCTGGGAATCTATCATTTTTAATGCATCCTCTATGAATGGGCTTTTTATGCCTATTATTTCAGCCATTGTGGTCTCACGAATTTGTGATATGGAGCATAAAGGGTCTACATGGAAAATGCTTGTTGCTACCAATGTAAGCCGTAATCATCTCTATATAGCGAAGTATATATGTGCTAACAGCTTGCTCTTGTTTGGCATCTTTACACAAACTGTACTCATGATTGTGTTTGGACTGATAAATGACTTTCCTGGGTCACCTATCGAATTTTTCAGCCAGTTTATTATGGGGACTTTGTTGACAACACTCGCTGTTACGGCACTTCAGCAATGGATTTCCTTTGCTATAAAAAATCAAGCCTTTGCTTTATGTTTGGGCATGGTGGGTGGCTTTATTGGAATGACCGCTGGATTGATACCAGCTGCTCTTAGACATATTTTTATATGGTCTTATTATTTGGATATCAGTCCAGTTACTTTTCGATACGCCGAGTCTTCTGGCACTTATATAATGCAACCTATAGATATCGAAATTGCTGTGGCTGCATTGATTATGACTGTTCTACTCTATATTGCCGGAAATATTCATGTAAACCGGCAGGAAATTTAGGGAGGGAAGTAGATGGAACGAAGTATTTCTGCTGAATGGTTGAAATTAAGGCATACCCGGATTGGTCTTGTACTTGCTGTACTTCCTATCCTAAGCCTTTTAACTGGAGGTGCAAATTATTATTTTAACCAAGGTGTTCTGCAAAATGGATGGTATAGCTTATGGACACAAGTGAGCCTTTTTTATGGTGAGTTTTTCCTACCAATCTTGATAGCTATTTGTTGTGCATATGTATGCAGGCTGGAGAACCTAAACCGGAATTGGCATATGGTAATGACCTCTCCTGTATCGGCTGCAAGTGTGTTTATTGCCAAATTGTTTGTTGTTAGCATTTTAATCTTATTTGCACAAGCGTTGTTTATGGGACTTTATTTAATTGCAGGCATCCTATTTTCTTTACCCGGACCTTTCCCTATTGAGACTTTGGGTTGGATAATACGTGGGTGGTATGCTTCTTTATCTATTATTGCCTTTCAATTATGCTTATCGCTGCGAATTCGGAGCTTTGCTACACCTATTGGTATTAGCCTTCTCGCAGTCTTTATCGGTCTGGGCATGTATATTGCAAAGTTGGGCCTGCTTTTCCCTTTCTCGCTACTCACCATTGGTATGAGCGTGTTAAGCCAGGATAAGCTTACTGGCTTACAAAACATTCAATTTTGGGCAATGAACATGGCTTTTGTTGTTATTTTTGCGTCTATCTTTATTCATCGATTGAAAAATAAAGATATTGTATCATCCTGATTGGGCTTAGGAGGAATTTGTGATGAAAAAAATATTGCTAATGCTGGGGCTCGTCATCATAATTGGGATTTGCTTGTGGATGTTCTTCATGAATCCAGAAAAGTTGAAACCTGATAACCCTGCTGGAAAAACCGTCTACTATACTATGATAACTGGTTCCGGTGTTCAAGATGACAATGAACGTTACGATTATGAACTAGCTGCCTATAACGAAAAAGGAGAAGAAAAAAAACTTGAGTTTTCCGCTGGGAAACAATTGAGGGAAGGGGCTTATATTCAACTATATCACACGGGGTTTCGGGGAGTTACACATTGGGAAGAGATAGACTTCGAGGGGCTACCTGAAGCAGTAAAACAGCGATATCGAAAGTAAAAAGATTTAAGAAGAAAAGGTCTTTCTCAAAGATATCTAGTTGAGATAACGATACAAAAAATGACCACCTTAATCATTATAAACGTAAAAATGAAAGGCATGTCTTAGCTTTTTATTACTCAACATTCACTTCTGTCTTAACTTAGGAATTGAAAGAATATTAATTATTTTCTTAAGCATGTATAATAAAATTGGGTGATGTAGATTGGCGAATTTAAAAGAAAAAAAGATATTAATTGTAGATGATGAACCTGAAATCAGAATAATGATTGAAAAATTTTTAAGGAAAGAGGGGTTTTTTCGCGTTTTTACTGCTATTGACTGTGCTTCGACTTTGTCTTTTTTCAAAACAGACAAACCTGATATTGCGATTCTTGATGTTATGTTACCCGATGGTGACGGATTTTCCCTTCTGTCTTCTATCAGACAGCTCTCGGATATACCGGTGCTTTTTCTCTCTGCCCGTGGAGAGGATGAAGACCGTTTGCTCGGACTGGGTTTAGGCGCAGATGATTATATTGTGAAACCATTTCTACCCCGCGAGCTAATATTACGGCTTATGGCAATCTTAAAGCGTGTTTACGCTTCTCCTGTGACAGAGCAACTATCTGTTTTCCAGTTGGGGGATCGTATAATTAATTTGGAGAGCGCTATTGTGCAAAGCTACAGTGACCAGAAAGAGTTTTCATTGACTGCGAAGGAACATGCTATTCTTGTAAAGTTGTACGAAAACGAGGGGAAAATTGTTACGAGTGATGCGTTATGTCAGGCTGCCTGGGGAGACGACAGCTATGGTTACGAAAATACATTGATGGTTCATATTAGGCGAGTCCGTGAAAAAATTGAACTAGATCCCTCTAAACCAATCCATCTTATTACTGTTAGGGGACTGGGATATAAACTTCTACTACAGGAGACAGATTAGGTGGAAGGGATTATTCGCATTTTGCGACGGTTCGTCACCACCACCATCTTTATCTCGATATTTTTGCTTATATTTAATTTGGTTCTGTTAGGGACACTGGTATTCAAGGAAATTAACCAAAGTCCGTCACCTGAAGATATGCTTCGGCAAGTAGCCGAAGGTCTAGGCAAACAGAACGATAGCTATCGTATAGATGAGAATGTAGCAATGCTGTTGAAGCGCAATCAATTATGGGCAATGCTGCTTGATGAAGATGGGCATGTGCGATGGGATTATCACCTGCCTGATGATGTTCCACAAACCTACAACCTAGTCGATGTAGCCAAGTTTTCACGGTATTATCTTATGGAATATCCGGTTTATGTTTGGGAGCATGATGATGGATTGGTTGTGGTGGGATACCCCAAGGAAAGTCATTGGAAGTATCAATTTGACTTTCTTTCTGATTGGGTGAGTTCATTACCTCTTAAGCTTATTCTGCTGCTAGTTGTTAATGTGGCCCTGGCTCTACTAATCTCAGTTCTGATTGGTATGCGTCTTATAAGAGGAATACGTCCCCTTGTAGAGGGTGTCCACAAACTAGCAAGGGAGGAGAAAATTCAGTTAGATTCCAAAGGCATATTTGGTGATTTGGCACATAGCATTAATGCTGCATCGGATAAGCTTCAAAAAAAGACGGATGCATTGAAGACAAAAGACGAAGCTCGTTCTAACTGGATCGCTGGAATCTCCCATGATATTCGTACACCTCTATCTATGATCCTCGGCTATGCAAGCGAGATGGAAGATGGTTCAGAGTTGCCTATGGAGCAAAGGTATCAGGCTGGTATTATTAGGCGACAGGGTGAGAAGCTACGATCACTTGTAAGCGACTTGAATTTGGTCTCGATGCTCGAATATGAAATGCAGCCTTTGCATTTGAAGAGTATCCGTCTGTCAGTATTGGCAAGACAAGTTGTTGCGGAATTTCTGAATAGTGGATTAGACGACCAGTATGAGATTGAATTGAAGCTTGCCGAAGAAGCAGTTAAAATCACTGGAGACGAGAAATTATTACTTAGGGCTATCAGAAATCTTGTTAATAACAGTGTGCGACATAACCCACAAGGCTGTAAAATCATACTGGAAACTTTTCTATCCGAAGATTCCTCCCGATATTTTTTTGTTGTAAGTGATAATGGACGAGGAATTCCGCAAGAAAAATTGGCGGAGATAACCGAGTTGCCTTATTCATCAACGAGAAAGCAAACTGATGATCAAGGACATGGTCTGGGGCTTCCGATGGTAGCAAGAATTCTTCAGGCTCACCATGGTCACCTCATTCTTTCAAAAGGCACAAACCAAAAAGGTCTAAAAGCTGTTATGAGATTTCCTGTGCAATCAAAAAATGGGGAACATTGAAAAAATACAAGATGAATTATTAATCCATCCCATGTCACAAGAAGACCATATTTTTGGTTGATAGTCATTAGTAACCCGTACCGATTACGGTGAGGTACTTTCATGCAAAATGCTGCGTATTATTTAATGATATAGGGTGAGTATATAAAAACTTAAAGGAGATATTATGTTTTTAATAGGGTTTTTATTGAAATATATCACTGAGCAAGTATATTTAAGTTCGGGTACATTACTTCTAGCCATTGCAGGAATTATTTTATCCTGTAAAGGGTTAAAAAAGAAAAAGCTAAGTCCGGTTGTACAAATAAGCCGTATATTGCTTTGTTTGGTATTGCCGATTGAAAACTTCCTTATGTATTTAGGTAATTTTGATGGGAATGCTGCAGACGGATTTGAATTCATTCCTTTTAGTGACGGGCAGAAATTAAGAATAGCATGTCAGGTTTTCTTTATCTTCATACCGGAAATATTCCAAGGTATTTCTAAAAGAATTAATGTGGGAACCATTAAGTGGCTGCTTTGGATCTATCCCGTTGGTATTATAGTATTTCATTTGCTGTTACCTTTATAGATAGAAGGGGAATGTAACAATAAAGCATTACGTGGATTAAAAGGTGCAACAATCTAACATTACCAGTTATGGTCATATATTCCTTGTTCGTAGTATAATAGTCACATAACTACTTTTAAGCGAGGTAGTTATACACAATCAAGACCCTCACTCTATAAGTGGGGGTTCTTAGTATGAAAATACTCTTACACTACTATAAATTGAATATATAATTAAATTTACTACTTTTAAAAAATATATTATGATGCATCAAGAGATTAATATGCAGTGTTGGTACTGTAATTAGGAGAGAGCCTTTCAGAACGGTTAATTACATTTTGAAAGGCTTTTTCTATTTTTCTGCAAAGGATTAATAAGACTGGTGGTAAAAAGTACTCGTTTTATTGGTTGTGGAGTGTTAAATGAAGAAACAAGGGAGAAAAGTGAGGTTACATTTAAAGTAAGTAGTTTAGGACAAATTTCATTTTTCTAAAAGAGAACAATTTTGAGAGTTTAAAAATCTTCAGTTAGCATTTCCATTTTATTTATATGGAATAAGCAATACAAAATTCATATACATTAATTTTGTAATTTTAAAAGGTGACTATCATAAGAATAGAGAATAAATAAAAGAAAAATTTTCAGCAAAGATATTAGTTGGGGATGGTGGCAAGTTTATTTTTAATGTTTTGAAAACGTTTTAAATAGGAGGGGTTAAGGATGACGGAAAAAATAATCGCACTCTATCGTTTAATGGATAAGGTGGAAACTTATGAAGATTTTAGTTACCACTCTCATGATAGGTATGAAATATACTACTTTCATGGGGGAGAATGTAAATATTTAATTGGTGATCGGATTTATCGTTTACAGGAGGATGACTTAATTATTATGAATGGCTTAACATTACATCGAGCTTATCCTGAGCCTGGCGCTTATTATGAGCGCAGTGTGATTGAATTTTCTTCCGAATGGCTGCGTCCACTTTTAAACAATTTAAATGTCCCGGAATTGTTATCGCCATTTAATCAATTGAGCAATACTTTATTTCATATAAAAGATAAAGGACAGTCTGCTGAAGTAAAAGCATTAATAAAGAAATTGGCAGAGAAAGTGAAAAGATCCAAGGAAGAAAACGCAGTCGACGATCGCTTCCAAGTGGGAGAGTTAACAGCGATGCTGATGCAGCTTTTATTTAAGGTTTATGAGTTAAGTAAGCAGCAACTTGAACATAATATTCATGCTGAATCTGATAAAAATCTTCATGTCAAAAAAATGATTGAATGGATTGATACGCATTTCTGTGAACCAATCACTTTAGATGATATTGCCCATCATTTAAATATTAGCAAGTATTATATGTCGAGAATTTTTAAAGATGTAACAGGATATACAATTATGCAATATATCATGAGCTGTCGAATAAACCGCGCCAAATATTTGCTGGAGATACATCCAGACAAATCGATTCTTGAAGTATCTCTTGAATCAGGATTTGAAGATTCCTCTCATTTCAGTCGTTTTTTTCGAAAACAAATGAAACTAACTCCTACAGAATACCGTAATAGCAAAGCCATTAGTATGAAAAACACGAATTAAGCTAAATTCTCCCACAATGTCTCTACAGCACCGATTTTTAAATATGATTATTTAAAAGAGCAATAAAAAACAATTTCTTCATCAGATTACACAATTCTATCCACGTTAAAAGTAGATAACTTTCATACAATGGAATCAGAAGGGAACATAAACACGTAACCTCGATAAAAGTAATAGTATTGTTTATAGAAATGAGCATGCGAGATATTGTTAGTATCTCGTGATTATTTCTATAAAATTGAAAGCGTTGTCATAATGAGAGAAAAGGAAAACCAATCCATTAAGGAAAGGAGATTTTATGGAAAATAATCATGTTACGGCTACGGAAACCAGTATGTACATGGAGGCTGCGAAGAAGAAAAAGAAAAGAAGAACGACACAATGGACATGGTATATTTTCTTAATTCCTAGTTTTTTAGGGATTTTGCTGTTTATGGTTTATCCAGTTGTTGAATCATTTAGATTAAGTTTTTTTAAATCAAATGGAACAATAGAAAGCTTTACGGGTTTAGATAATTTTCGCACGGTCTTAACATCAGGACCATTTTGGAATGCTGTTTGGAATACTTTTTTTATCGGAATATTTCAAGTGCTAATCACCATTCCCTTAGGATTCATTTTTGCTACCTTAATTAACTCTGTTGGAAAGGGAAAAAATTTCTTTAAAGTTATCTACTTCTTGCCCAATGTTACTTCAATTGTTGCTGCGGCCATGATCTTTCAATTTGTTTTACATCCAGAAATGGGAATTGTTAATTTCGCGTTAGACTCTATGGGACTGCCGACTCCAGGGTGGTTTTCTGAGCCTAGTACTTCTAAATGGGGCGTTATACTGCTGGCTGTTTGGCATTGGATTGGCTTTGTTATCATTATATGTCTTGCTAATCTTCAAGCGATTCCTTCAGAAATGTATGAAGCTGCAAAAATTGATGGAGCAAGTGGGTTACAGCAGTGGCTGTTCATTACGATTCCTAATATGACGGGTACCTTTGCTTTCTTATTAATAACAGGCTGGATTGGAGCGCTGCAACGTTTTAATGAGGTGTATGTAATAGGAGGACCAAATGGAAGCCCTGCTCGTTCTATACAAACAATGGGAGCCTTTATTTACGAGCGTGGGTTTACCGGTTTTGAATTCGGGATTGCCTCAGCTGCCACATATATTATGTTCATTATTATTTTAATTTTTACGTTTATCAACTTAAAAATGTCGAAAATGAAAATCTAATTTAGTGGGGAGGGAGACGATGAAAAATACGATCTCCATGAAAAAGCTGGAAAGAACGACAGTTATTCTAAAGTATATTGTACTATTTGTGTTTGGAGTAGTTTTGATGGCGCCATTTGTTTGGATGATCAGCGTAGGGTTTGATCGAACGGCTAATATTGTCATGCCTTTTCCGCCGCGGCTAATACCAGAAGCAGTTTCATCCTTCAATTATGGGATCGTTTTTGAGAATGGGAGACTTATCCAAGCTTATCTTAATTCCGCCATTGTAACCGTAAGTTCTGTCTTTTTAAGTGTATCTGCTTCTTTATTAGCGGGGTATGCATTCTCAAAAGGGAAATTCAAGGGGAAGAGAGTCTTGTTTGTCATCGTTCTTTGTACATTAATGATTCCAATGGAACCACGGTTAATCCCTTTATATACTTTTTTTAATCAACTTGGCTTATTAAATACTTTTTGGCCCTTAATTCTTCCATCCGTTATTAGTGGAATGCTTATTTTTCTATGTAAACAGTTTTTCGATCAGCTGCCAGATACATTAAGGGAAGCGGCACAAATTGACGGGGCGGGAGAATTTAAAATTTTCTTCCGTGTGTATTTGCCGCTGGCAGGTCCGATAGCAGCAACAATGGTCATTTTATCGTTCATCTGGAGCTGGAATGATTTTATGTGGCCATTAGTTGTTATTAATGATTTGAATTTGCAGACGATTCCGCTTTATTTAGCGAGTTTCTCGCTGGAAAATGGGTCCAGTCTCGGCGGGTTAACGATGGCCCTAGCAACAGTAAGTGTATTACCAATTGTCATTGTGTATTTATTTTTACAAAAATATATTATCCAGAGTATTGCATTGAGTGGTGTCAAAGGGGAATAGATCATTCAAATAAATTGGGGGTTGGAAAATGAAAAAGAGGTTATTTTCTAAGACGGCTGCATTTGCTTTGGCATGGATGATGGTAATAAGTGCTGCGCTTGCTGGGTGTAGTTCTAAATCAGGAAGTTCTTCAGGTTCCGATAAGGATGGAGAATGGGCAGGACAGCAAATAACCGTTATGATGATTGGTGATTTCGCGATGGAAGACAAGACAGATCCGATTACAGGTGATTCAGTAAAAGGAGTAAAAGTGCTGAAAGAAGAATTTGAAAAGCAGCATCCTGGCGCCACAGTGAAATTCGTTCTGATGCCTTGGGAAGGATACACGGAGAAAACCCAAGCAATGATTACGTCAGGGGAAGCAGATGTGTATCAAATGCCAGGTGTTGCTGATTTTGCTCCACAAGGTGTTCTAGAACCATTGCAGCCATGGATTGAGAAAGATCCAGAATTTGATTTAGATAATTTTATTGATAATCAAGTAGAAGGGTGGAAAGCATTAGGTCCAGATAGTAAGGAGTTAGATATTTTCGGACTTCCATTTTTGGGTGATGCACGTTTTATTAGCTATGATAAACAGTTATTTGATGAATGGGGAGTAGAATATTTGTCTGAGTATCCAACAATGGAGGAAGTAGCAGAAAAGGCGAAACAAATGACTGGGAAAAATCCGAAAACAGGGGAGCAAAACTATGGGATTTGGTTCCGGGGTGACTGGTCTTCTGCCTTCACTTTAGTCGATTTGGCGGAAGGACAAAACGGACAGTGGGGAACTGGATTTGCCTGGGATGAGGTTGAATTTGCTTTTAATTCAAAAGAAATGCTGAATGGCTTAAATTGGCTACTAGATATGCAAAATTATGCTCCTAAAGGCATTGTGAGTAACCAAGGCAATGAAAAATGGTTAACAAAAGAAAATAATATTGCGATTATGCTAAACCAGGGACCTGGCGATACGGTAAAACCAGCCTATGCTCAAGGACTTGGCGATCGAATTGCCATTTCGCAAGAGTTCAAGAATGATGATGGGCAAGGCGGATTATTTGCAGGAAGTCCAATTACCATTGCCAAAGACAGCAAGAACAAAGAATTAGCCTGGGAGTGGCTTAAATTTGCTACAAGTGATTTTGTTCAAAAATATGTCTACGAAGAACTTGGTTTAGTACCATCTGTGAAATCAGCAACAGAATGGGATAGTGTGAAAGAACAACCTTTGATGCTTTCAGTGTTTGAAGCGATGTCTACTCCTATGACACCAAGATATCCATGGGGCTCTTCACAGCCACGTTATATTTTAACGTCTGAAATTGAAGCAGCATTAACAGGAAAAAGAAGTGCAGAAGATGCGCTGGAAAAAGCGCAAAAGGAAAGTACGGAGTGGGTCAAAAACCGCTAGAAGATAGACTTTAAATTGCAGGAATGAGGCAGATGGGATACTAGAAACTAAAAAAAAAAAGGTGTATCCAGTCTGCCTGTTTTTTATAAAAGGAGGAGCATGTCTAATGTTAAAAATAGCTGTGATTGGTCTCGGTGATATATCGAGTATTCATCTCTCTGCTATTCAAGCAAACCCAACAGCTGAGTTAGTAGCAGTAAGTGATATCGATGAAACACGAAGGGAGAGTGTGCAGGGGGTAAATTTTTATACAGATTACCAAGAAATGCTTGAAAAGGAAACGTTAGATTGTGTACATATTTGTTTACCACATTATCTTCATTATCCAGTGACAAAAGCTTGTGTGGAAAAAGGCATCCATGTCTTGCAAGAAAAGCCACTGGCTTTACACACAGAAGAAGGTCTTGAACTACTGAAACTTGAAGAGGACAACAAACAAGTGAAAATCGCTATTTGTTTTCAAAATCGCTTGAATGAAACGGTTGAAAAACTACGGCAGATTATCGCAGAAAATAAGTATGGAAAAATCGTAGGGATCAAAGGGATCGTCACTTGGGCAAGGACAAAATCCTATTATGACAATAAGCCGTGGCGCGGGAAATTAGACTTAGCTGGTGGGGGAGTCATGATTAATCAAGCGATTCACACTTTAGATTTAATGCAGCTTTTGGGAGGGGAAATAGCGACAATAAGAGGAACTGTTGACCAGCTTCTTGATTATGGCATTGAAACGGAAGATACGGCAGCAGCCAGAATAGTTTTCAAAAATGGGATTAATGGGTTCTTTTTTGCTACAAACGCGAATGGAAATAACTCAAGTGTAGAGCTTCAAATCGTCTGCGAAAATCAAAAGTTGACCATTAAGGACAATAGGCTAACGATGCTAGATGATAATGGCGGTAAGATAGTGATAGAAGAAGATACTAAGCTTTATGGTTCTAAGTTTTATTATGGAGCAAGTCATAAAAAACTGATTGACGGCTTTTATGCTTGTATTCTAGAGAATAGAAGGGACTATATACATGTCAAAGATGCCCTGCCTTCCTTACAAATGATTGATGCGATCATCCAATCATCTATGCTGAAGAGGGAAATCAGAATCGATGAAGTCCTTGTTTCCAATCGAAGTTTAGGAGATATGTAGTTTTTTTAGGAGATTATATTTACTTAAGAATGATACCTTTTTTATTTTTGTGCACGATTGAGCAAATCGTCTGCCTTAAGACATTGAAAAAGCAATAGGGGTAAAATAATTGCCAATAATGAACAAGATTAGCTGATGTGTTTCTCATTTTAGCGATTAAGATAGAGGTATCGACTTTTATTTTACAAAAAAAGGAGCGAGTTCGATGCATAATCAGTTTGCTGCCCAATTGTTTACAGTAAGAGAAGAATTAAAGAGAGGAATTTCCCCTGTATTTAAAGAGTTGAAGGAGATGGGCTGGGACGGGGTTCAGCTATCTGCATTACCTGCTGACTATGATCCGCATGAAGTTGCAAAGGCCTTACAGGAAAATAATCTAGGCACAGCTGGAATACATATCCCGCTTGATCGGTTAGAAAACGATTTAGAACAAGTAGTGGAGGAAGTAAAGCTATATAACACAAAAGATATTGTCTGCCCATTTTTACCAGAGGATGTAAGAAATCAAGACGGGTATGAGGGGGTAAAGGCGCTTTTGAATGAAGTGGCTGAAAAAACACCAGAATTTCGCATCAGCTACCATAATCATGCCTTTGAATTTGATACAGACATAGATGGGAAATCAGCGCTGGAATATTTATTGGAGCCTACTTCCGATAATAAGATTTTTGCGGAAATTGATGTTTTCTGGGTAAAAAAGGCTGGAAAAGATCCGCTGCAATTTCTTAAACCCTATGCAAATAGAATGCCAATCATTCATTTAAAAGATATGACAAATGATGAAAGGCAAACTTTTGCAGAGGTTGGTACAGGGCTGATCGACTTTCCCCCTATTTTAAATTGGTGCAAAAAAGCTGGGGTTGAATGGTATGCAGTTGAACAAGATATTTGTCCAGGAGATCCGATGGATAGTCTCCGAATAAGTTTAGAAAATCTTAAACGTTTAACAAGACTTTTGCAGTAAAGCTTTAGAAATGAAAAAGAGAGGTTAGGAAGGAGACGGAGAAGATTGGCTAAAGTCAAAATAGGCATTATCGGTATTGGTAATATGGGAAGTTCGCATGCAATGTATTTAAATAATGGCGAAATTGAGGGAGCGGAATTAATTGCTGTGTGTGACAGCAATCCAGAAAGATTGAAATGGGCAAAGGAAACATTAAGAGAGCATGTTCAGCAGTTCGATCATGTTGACCGCTTTTTTGAATGTTCGGATATGGATGGAGTTATTATTGCAACACCTCATTATGATCATCCACCATTGGCGATTCAATCACTAGAACAAGGGTTTCATGTCTTAGTTGAAAAACCTGTAGGTGTATATACAAAAAACGTAAGGGAATTAAACGAGACTGCAAGCAAAAGCGATAAGGTATTTGGGATTATGTTTAATCAGCGAACCAATCCCTTATATCAAAAGCTGAGAGAGCTTGTGCAAAGTGGCGAAGTGGGAGAAATTAAACGAACAAACTGGATTATCACAGATTGGTATCGTTCACAAAGTTATTATGATTCAGGTGGCTGGAGAGCGACATGGGCTGGGGAAGGAGGCGGAGTTCTTCTAAATCAAGATCCGCATCAACTGGATTTATGGCAATGGACAAGTGGATTAATGCCTAAACGAGTCCGCGCATTTTGTGGATTTGGGAAGTTTCATGATATTGAAGTAGAAGATGATGTGACCGCATATGTGGAATATGAAAATGGAGCAACGGGCGTCTTTGTTACATCTACAGGTGATTCTCCTGGAACGAATCGCTATGAAATATCGGGTGATCGCGGAAAAGTAGTCATAGAGGATGGAAAGTTAACCTTCTGGCGACTAAGACAATCGGAAAGGGAGTTCAATAAAGAATATAAAGGGGGATTTGGCGAACCGGAATGCTGGAAAATTGATATTCCTATTAAAGGAGAAGCAACACAGCATAAGGGGATCACAGCAAATTGGGTAAATGCTATCCGCAATGGGACAGAGCTGCTTGGACCTGGTGTAGAAGGCATAAAGGGATTGGAAATCTCGAATGCCATGCATTTATCGGCATGGATCGATGATTGGGTTGAACTCCCTATTAACGAAGATCTTTTTTATGCTAAATTACAAGAAAGAATTAAGACATCTACTTTTAAAAAGAACAAGCATGCATCGATCACATTAGATGTGAAAGGTTCTCATTAAAGACAGGGCAGATTAGTCTGTCCTTTTTTTCAAGAATAAGAAAAATGTGGGAGGTACAGAAGATGAAATTAGCTTTTACTACTCTTGGATGTCCTCATTGGAATTTAGAAACAATTATCCAACATGCAGTGGAAAATGGTTATTCAGGCATTGATTTTCGTGGGCTGCTAGGAGAACTTGATCTATATAAGCTTCGTGAATTTTCAACAAACGTAAAAGAAACGGTACGTCTCTTTAAGGAAGCTTCTTTAGAGATTCCGTGTTTTTCTAGTTCAGTCAAATTGGTTACTCAATCACAAGAAGAATATGAGAAGTATGTAGAGGAATTAAGAGAATACGCATTGCTCTGTAAGAAATTCAACACTCCTTATATTCGTGTATTTGGCGGAGCGGTTGGAAAGTGGAAGAGAGAAGAAGCAATGGAAATCGCTGAGAAAAATGTTCATGATTATTTGGCGATTGTAGAGGATATTAATGTCAAACTTCTCCTAGAAACACATGATGATTGGACAGATAGCAGATATGTGAAAGAGCTAGTTCAGCGAGTTTCCTCTGATTATTTGCAAGTATTATGGGATATCCATCATCCCTATCGAACAATTGGCGAAAAGCCTGATGTTACTTGGGAGAATCTTGGGGAATGGGTTGCCTATACCCATTGGAAGGATTCTTATCTAAAAAAGGAAGCAGAAAGAGGCTATCAGCTTTGTCTTTTAGGAGATGGGGATATACCATTACAAGACATATACACTTTATTAAAAAGGAACGGGTATGATGGCTACTATACATTGGAATGGGAAAAAAAGTGGTGTCCTGAATTGGAGGAGCCGGAAATAGCCTTTAAGCAGTTTAGTAAGTATATGAAAAATATTCTTGTGTAAGGGGGAAATCCTATGAGGTTCGGATGCTGTGCTGCTATTGATCAGGCAGAGGCATTGGATAAAGCGGGGTATGATTTTATCGAATGTACGGTTATTTCCTTGATGCCAGAAGAAAAGGAAGAGGTATTTAAAACAATATTAGAAAAATATCAAGCATCACCTTTACCTATTGAAGCTTCTAATATTCTTTTGCCAAGTGACTTAAAAATAGTGGGAGATAAGGTAGATAATCAGCGAGTGAAAGATTATTTAAAATCTGCATTAGAACGTGTTTGCCGAATAGGTGCGGACACAATTGTATTCGGAAGTGGTGGTGCAAGAAGTTTTCCGAAAGGACTGTCGAAAGAAAAGGGCAGAGAACAAATGGCAGCCTTTTTATCGACAATATCGGATATGGCGGACCAATTAAGCTTAACAATTGTAATAGAACCGCTCAACAAAAAAGAATCGAATATTATTAATAGTATTTCAGAAGCTGCTGCATGGTCAAAGGAATTTAATCAAAAATCTTTAAAAATATTGGCTGATTTCTATCATATGGAAGAAGAAAAGGAACCACTTACGAATTTCTATGAATATAGAGATTTTATCCAGCATATCCATGTTGCTGATACGAATAGGCTGGCTCCTGGTACAGGAATGTATCCCTATCCTGAGTTTGTGCGAAACATACATAAAGCAAACTATGATGGCAGAATCTCCATTGAATGTAATTGGCGGAATTTTGCAGAAGAAATTGGACCAGCACTTGATTTTTTAAAAAAGCAGTTTTCTTGTCATTAAATGAGTCTCTAAATTTTTTTTAGTACCTTCTTATTTTTTGTTACAGATAAAAATGGTTTGTAACAATCTTGCCTAAAATTTCCTAAATTTAGATGTTATTTGCTAACTAACTCGATTGGTTAATACTTCCATCATGTTGTAAATCTCTTTTCTAGTAAGCTATCAACCTAGCAATCTTTTGTTTACCACTTTTTGGACGATGAATCGAAATATTACATCTGCTAGCCTAATAGAAGACACCAGAAACAACGACTACTAGGAGGTAAGAGTTTTGAAAAAATTAATAGTAGCCGCTGGATTAGTGCTATCTATTTCAGCATTTATGTTAATCGATAAAGCAGATGCAGCAACGAATCGAACGATTCAGTCTGGGGATACTTATTGGAAAGTGGCTAAGGGCTTTGGGATTCCAATCGGTGATTTAATGAAAGCAAATAATAGCAAAGCCTTAATTACAGGTCAAAATATTATTCTACCAAATGCCACTGTTTCACCAGCCGATAAAGATTTAATGGCGAGATTAGTTCGCGCTGAGGCTGTTGGTGAACCATATGCAGGAAAAGTTGCAGTAGCAGTGGTTGTTTTGAATAGAGTAAAAAGTAATCAATTTCCGAATACTATTCGTGATGTCATCTATGAAAAATCGAATGGATATTATGCTTTTACCCCTGTTCAAAATGGGGAAATTAATAAGGCAGCTGATGCGGAGTCAAAAAGAGCAGTTAATGAAGCAATTGCATTAGATGGAAAAGGAAATGGTTCTCTTTATTTCTTTAATCCAAAAACAGCTACAAGTGACTGGGTTTTCTCACGAGAAGCAACGGTTACTATTGGAAACCATCGTTTTGCTAGATAAATAGTAGATATTTCCTTTTAAAAAACAAAATAACTAAAAGAGCTATCTAAAATCCATACTCTCGGTTTTTAGACTAGCTCTTTTTTAATTCTAAATTATTTCTTTATGGTTGATGTATATTAGCTCTTTTTAAGTATTAGTATTTAATTCATACTAAATTATTGTTTTATTGGTTAATGGTACCAGATTCTTTAACTCTACTACCATATCCTGTATTATCCGATTTGTTAATTTTGATAGTTTAGATATCTTAAATATAGTAAGGAATAATATAAGGGATTTAAGTTATGAATGGGAAGTTTTGGCCGATTATCTAGATTTATTGTAGTATATTTATAGAAAATATTGGAGGTGAACTTTATGGTGGAAAGTTTAAAAGTAGTTAATATGACAAAGAAATATTCAGATGATAGGGAAATTATCAAAATAAAGAATTTTACTGTAGAAAAGGGAACCATTCATGTCATCGAAGGAAAAAGTGGTTCTGGGAAATCGACTTTTTTAAGTATTATAGGTGGATTGGAATTTCCTACAAATGGAAAGGTTTATTATAATAATGAATCATTTTATGATTTGCCTGAGCAAAGACAAGCTGAAATAAGGGGGCATAAATTTGGCTATGTATTTCAATCCTTTCATTTAATACCAGAATTGACAGTTCGAGAGAATATTGAACTTCCATTGAAACTATTAAAAAAAAGGGAGAAACAATTGAAATATAGTATTGATGAGCTTTCGCAAGAATTAGGAATTCACTTTTATTTAAACAAGCTTCCAACTTTTCTATCAGGTGGGGAGCAGCAAAGAGTGGCTATTGCCAGGGCTTTAATAACTGAACCAGATATATTATTTGCGGATGAACCAACAGGTAATTTAGACCAAATTACAACTAAAAGTATTACTAGCTTATTAACTAAATTTAATAAGGAAAGAGAACTTTCTTTAATTATAGTTACACATGAGAAGAATTTAATTCAAGTTCCTCACTTTTTATATTCCATGAAAAACGGTGTATTAGAGGAGATGAGTTAAGTGTTTACATTAGGATTTAAATTTCTATGTTCTAGAAGAAAGTGGACTATATTGATAGTCCTTGCATTGTGTCTCATTATTTCTTCTGTTCTCTCTATATTTACAGCATCTGAGGCTATTAGAGCTGCTCTAATGGAAAAATCTTATTTGCAATATGGGAAAAATAGTGGAGTTCTGGTTGGTATTGAAAAGTCTAAATCTGAAATAAATAAGGAAGTAAAAAATATAGGCGAATTCCAATTGATTGATTGGATTCCTTTAGAGAATTCCAATTCCGCTACAATTGGATGGATGGATAAGGGAGCTGTAGACTTATCGAAAATTAAAGTAATGGAGGGACGGTTGCCAATTGGAAAAAATGAAGTAGCCATTGAATCCGCATACTTAAAATTATTTAATAGTAGCTGGGCTATTGGAGACATGATAACACTAGATGGTAAAGAAAAGCAATGGAAAGTAAAAATTGTTGGGATTATTTCAAATTATTCCTCGAAAAGGTATATACCTTTTCAATTTCAAAAAGAATTAGCTTTCCCCAATATTTTTATTAGCGAGCAATATAAAGACAAGTCTAGTAAAAGGAATTATCTAATTAACTATGAAGACGGCAAAAATACTACTCTCAAAAAAACAGAAAATTTATTAGCTGAGTATGATGATAAGGGTTTTGTAAATGAAAAGCTATTTTTGGAAGGCCTAAGAGATTATGATACTATTCGTAATATTTCAATCTTTTATCAAACGGTTATTCTTTTCATTTCGATATTTTCTATAAGCAGTTTATTTGCTTATTTTAATAAATCGCAACGGAGAAAAATTGGGGTATTAAAGGCACTTGGAATAAAAAGAATGCAGCTGTATTTTTTTTACTTTTCTCAAACATTTATTCTTTTCTTTTCTGGTTTGATTTTAGCAGTTCCCCTAAATTATGTTTTTAAATTCCTAATAATAAATAAGAGTTTTAAAGAAGGTATAAGTACATATCAAAATCAGACTTATACTTTTAGTATATGTTGGATTCTCTTTCTTTTTTTCATGGTTTTATTTCTATCTTTTTGGGAGATATTTCGTTCTAGAAATCTATCTATAAAAATGTTAATTAATGGAGTAGAAAAAATACCGATTGTGAATATACTAATTAATAAAAATATAAAAAGATTTGAGATAAAACAGTTAACAAGACAATTATTTTTGTTTCCTAAACAATTTATTTTAACTGTAGCAATGATAAGTTTGTCTATACTTATTTTATTGTTTTCTGTCATTTTTCAAAAAGAGACGGAAGGTATATGGGATATAGATGAATATTATTATTTAAATTCCCAGGAGGTTTACGGATTTGACACGCAAGATAATCTGCCTATCCTTTTAAGGAAGGGGTTAACTTTTTCAGAACAACAAGTTACGAATCTAAAGATTCTGCCTGGTGTTCAATATGTTGAGAAGAATCCTTTTATGGTAGATGTAATTCCATTAATCACATCACAGCAAAAAACAAAAGATATTACTCAATGGTTGGATAATCAGGGAGAAATAATCACTTATAATCAAAAATGGATTGTGCCAAATGTTAAATATGAAATTATTGATAAAGAGGAATTTTCACAACTTTTCCCAGAGGATGATTATAAAGCATTTCGAGGCAAAATCATGATCTTTGTTCCTAATAAGGATGGTAGAAAAGATGCAAATTTAAATAATCTGAAAGGAGAAACAATCGAATTCATTAAACAGGAAAAGCATGAAGGGAAATTGCAGAAAATAAAAGAACAGTTCGAAGTATATAGTGTTAACAATGAAACATATGTAAAACAAATTAATAACAAAAACAAAATAAGTTATGATGGTTTTACTATTATTTTTGATAAAGATACAATGCAGAATTCTAAACTCTTCAACGGTTATATGGAACTCGGAATATTTCTTGATACTAATATTACAGAAAATGAATTAAAGAAGATTGATGATTATGTTAATCAGATGATTGCTACTGTACCTGGTAGTTTGTTACAGAACATACCAGAATTTATCCAAAATGATACAAAGATAACTTCGTTGTTAGGTTTCCTTGCAAAATTTTCTTTCATAATTACTTTTCTTCTTACAGTTACTAGTATGTTTATAATCGTATTTAGTAAATACCAACTCCAAAAAAAGGAGTGGGGGATTTATCTGTCTTTAGGAATGTCAAAAAGAAAATTATATTATTTTCTGACATCAGAAATGGTAGTTTATTGTTTAATTGCTGCTTTAATGAGTTTTATTATTATATTTTTGTATTTAATGGGCGCAGTTTTAACCTTTCCTCTCTCTTACTATTTATATTATTATCTTCTCGTTATTATATATATGTCGCTTCTATTAATAGTTGGAAGTTTTATTATTTATAAAATAGTCATAAATCAAACAGTGTATAATATGTTAAGGGAAGTAGAATAAGTAAATTTTTAGTTGCTTTTAAACAGTCCATACAATTATAAACAAAAATCTAGTCGTATATTATAATAAGAGAATGTAGACAGAATCTGTATTTTAGTGGAAAGAGGAAGGAAGAGTGAATAAGAATTTATGGGCTGGATTTATTCTGGGGATTGCAGTGACCATTGGCATCGGATTAGCAATTATCTTTATTGGGGATTATTCTGTTCAAAAGGAAACGAAAACAGGATCTCAATCAATTACAGAGGAGGGGAATAGTAAAGAGGAAAAGTCTAGCAAAATAGACGGAAATAACGAGAGTGAAGGAATATCCTACAGTATCGAACCATATGTTTTGCTATTAAAAAAGGAGGATGGATCTATAGAATCATTTAATCATGATAGTGCATCAAGCGAAATGAAGCCTGTTGATTATTCACCTACTCGAAAAAAAGTTTTGTTAACTCCACAATATGGGTGGGAGGCAGGTGGGGCGCTCTATGTTTATTCGAAAGAAGATGGATTAAAAGAAATAATCAATGTGAACGCTACCTCTGGTGAACAAGAATATCCAAGTGGAGCTGTTTGGCTAGATGAGCGATATATACTTTATATGAATAGTAATTTGTATGGAACGATTCCTAGTGGAGAATTAAAAATCTATGATACGGAAACTAAACGGCAGCTGCCACTTGACCTATTTAAAGGTGATGCGGCAACGCACCTTGCTCGATTAACTAGTATGGGAAAAACGTATATAGTTATTGGAGGAATACAGTTCACAGATGATATGTTAAATGATACGAAAGCATATGTGGAGCAGCATGATTTAGAAGAAATTCTTAAATTGGTAGAATGATAGATAGTTTGAATTGAAAGACCACAAAGGGGTTATAGAAAATCTATAACCCCAACATATCAGCCTTATAAACTAATCAATAAGCCCTTCTTCTTTCAAAAATTCGACCGCAACATCTTCATATTGCTCTTTATCAATATCTACTTTTGCATTTAATTCTTGCATTTTTTCATTATCAATTTTTCCGACAAGCATGCTTAATACTTCTTCTAATTCTGGATATTTCTCTAATGTTTCCGCTCTAATTACTGGTGTTGCATAGTATGGTGGGAAGAAGTTCTGATCATCTTCTAGAACTTGTAAATCAAATGCTGGGATACGGCCGTCTGTTGAAAAGGCGTCAATAACATCGACATCACTGTTTTTAATCGCACTGTACATAATACCAGAGTCCATCGCTTGCGTATTTTTAAATTGTATTCCATAGGTATCGATAAGACCTGGATAGCCATCTTCTCTTTCTAAGAATTCCGGTTCAGATCCTAAGGTTAGGTCCGGTGCGATCTTTTTTAAGTCTGAAATAGTCTTTATTTTGTACTTTTCCGCATCTTCTTTGCGCATGGTTAATGTGTATGTGTTGTTAAATCCAAATGGCTCTAGCCAAACTAAATTATAGTCTTCTTTAAATCTTTTTTTCACTATTTCATAGGCTTCGTCAGGATCACTAACCATATCTTCCTTTAAGATACTTAATAATCCAGTACCTGTATATTCCATATACATATCATAATTTCCGGTATTAACCCCCTCAAAGGCTGGGGCGGTTCCGCCAAGGAAAGATTCATAGTTTACTTTTAAGTCTGTGTGCTCTTCAATGAGATGCCCCATGATGTACACCATAATTTCTTGTTCTGTGAAATTTTTTCCAGTAATAGTGATGCTATCCTTTCCGCTTTTTCCACTGCTGAAATTGGCAATCACAGTCGAAAGTGGAAGGATTACGATTAAACCTGCAACAATCCAGATTCGTATTTTGCTTTTTTTCACTTTTTTATTTTGAAGACCTTGAGGGGTCACATCTGTTTCTAATAGTTTTAATAAGTAATCAAATATAATCGCCAAAAGGGCAGATGGGATTGCTCCAGCAAGGATAAGGCCAGTATTATAGGTTTGTAAACCACGGAAGATCAAATCTCCCAGTCCGCCTGCGCCGATTAATCCAGCGATTGTTGCCACCCCGATTATTAATACTGTTGCAGTCCGAATTCCTCCCATAATAACGCTTAAGGATAGTGGCAATTCAACCATCCATAACACTTGGCGATTGGTCATACCCATCCCTACGCCAGCTTCGATTGCAGATTTTTCTACTCCGACAATTCCTAGATATGTATTGCGCAAAATAGGTAATAGACCATAAACAGTTAAAGCAATAATGGCTGGAAGTTTCCCAGTACCGATGAATGGTACTAGAAATACTAGTAATGCCAAACTTGGTATGGTTTGAAATACGCCGGCTACTCCAATGATGGAGTCTGCGATTTTTCTGTGGCGAGTTAAATAGATTCCTAGTGGAACGGAAATCACGATTGCAATGGCAATAGAGATAAGAGAAAGATACATATGCTCTAAAATTAAATTCCATATTGTCGGCCAACGGTTGATGAAGACATCTATTGTGTCTGTGATTATATTAGGAATGGCTCATCCCTCCTTTTTATTCTCCAATTTGGTCAGCAATATATTCCACAAGACCTGCACGGTTAACAATACCAATAATTTTAGAATGCTGGTCAATTACTGGAATAAAGCCATATTGGGATTCACTAACAAGTTGAAAAGCTTTTTCAGTTGCTTCTTCAAGATGAAGCGTTTTTATATTCGTATCCATTATATCTTTCAAGGTTAATTCTTCTTCTCTATATCGTTTTTGTACCTCCCACACATTCGCTATTCCGAGAAAGGTATTAGATTTGTCGACGACCACTAGACTATCCACACGCTTTCTTCTCATTAATTTTAATGATTCTGCAAGACCGCGAGACTCACCGGCTGTTACAGGAGGAACCATTAATTTTGCTAATTTAGGTAAAGAAATATTTTCTTGCAAACGATCTTCTCCAATAAAATTGCGGACAAATTCATTTGCTGGGTGACGTAATATATTTTCTGGCCGATCTAATTGCACAATTTCTCCGTCTTGCATAATACAAATTCGATCCGCTATTTTAAGGGCTTCATCCATATCATGTGTAACAAAGACAATTGTTTTTTTGATATCCTGCTGCAAGCGGACTAATTCATCTTGCAATTGTTCGCGGCTGAGAGGGTCTAAGGCACTGAACGGTTCATCCATCAAGATTATTTTCGGCTCTGCCGCAAGGGCTCTAATAACCCCAATCCTTTGCTGCTGTCCACCGCTTAATTCAGAAGGGTAACGATCACCAAATGTATCAGGATCTAACCCGACCATTTTCATTAAATCATTAATTTTGTCTAAATATTGTTCTTTTTTCCATTTTTGGAGTCGAGGAACGAGCGATACGTTTTCTTTAATTGTCATATGGGGTAACAAACCTATTTGCTGAATGACGTAGCCAATAGTTCTGCGGAGTTTTACAGGATCCTCTGTGGAAATATCCTTTCCTTCGATCGTAATGGAACCACTAGATGGTTCTATAAGTCGATTGATCATTCTCATCGTAGTTGTCTTACCAGAACCACTTGGGCCAATTAGAACAAGTAATTCTCCTTCTTTTACCTCGAAGGTAATATTCTTTAGCGCTTTAAATCCATCTTGAAACGTTTTGGTTACTTCTTTAAATTGAATCAATTTCTACGAACACCTCCAGACCTTTCTTTAAAACTAATTACCCGTTTTTGCTAACTAACTAACCACCTTTTTATAAACTATTTATGAAAGACATTTACTATTATATCATTATTTTTAGAAAAAAAAGACCGAAAAGGAATGATTAAGGGAATAATAATTAGAATTTTCAATCAAATAACATAGGGGATAATAATAATGTAATTAAATTTTGGAGAATCTTAGATTGAATATCTTACAAGCTATTCGTTACCAATATTTATTTATAAGAAATATTTAATACGGACAGGGGTTATCCTAACACAAGTAAATAACTATTGGATAAGCCCTAATTCTATTCTCTATAAAAAATTAACCGTATTCTTTCTAAATTGTTTAGGAGTAATTCCGGTATACTTTTTAAATACTTTCGTGAAATAGCTTTGATCGGTAAAATTTAAAAGGGCATGAATATCAGATAAGGAATGTTCTGCAAAAGTCATCAGTTTTTTTGCTTCCTCAATTTTCATTTGCTGTATGTATTCACTAATAGGAATTCCCACTTCTTTTTTAAATAAATTGGATAGATATTTGGGGCTGATAGATAAATGCTCTGCAATGGACTGTAAGGTTAATGGTTCATAGATATGCTTGTAAATATAGTTTCTGCATTGAAAAATAGGTCGCGAATAATTTTCCCTATTTGTTTTAGCTACTTTATCTGCAAATTCATACAAGATATTTTCTGTGAAGAAATGAATGTCCTTTAAATCTTGTAATTCCTCTAAGTCTTGAATGTAGCGGTCTCCTAAAGAATAGGCGATTTCAGGATGAAGACCGCCTGTAATGGCCGCACGGGTTGCAAGGGTAATGGTTGCAATAGTTAAATTTTTTTGATTTCTTACTTCATTTTTTTTAGAAAGCTTTCCAAAATGAAAGGAAGTGCTTTCTTTAAAGGCTTTCCAATATGCAAGCAGATTTTCTTTTTGTCCATCTATAATAAATTGATAGAGTTTTTTCTCCGCAATAGGATCATGGTGAAAGGAGGAATTTTGGTGTGTTTCTAATATGTATTTATTTGCAGTCTTTTCATCATTTAAATGATTGGGCAATTGCATTTTTGGAAAGGTAATGTCTTTGTCATAAATCTTGTTATTGTATAAAAAATAGATAAGTTTGCAGATTTGTCCTAATTTCGCAATGCTTATGACGGGAAGAGAATAATAATAGTCGCTTAAAGCATCTTCCAAACCACTTTGGCGATAGGCAGTGATCAAGTTATCTATCAGCAGTCTACTTGGCCGTTTAGATAAAACGGGGCCTAAAATAATGGTACCTAAGTTGGTAATTGGAATGATGGATACGTTTTCATAAAAAGGTGTACCTATTATGGCGGGAGATAGAGAATTCTTTCCATTACTAGGAATGACCTGTCTGTAAAAGGATTGTTTAGAAGGATAAAGAGGATTAATTAGTTCGTTCGCTGTTTTTTCTGCCATTATAGTTCCTTCATTATTAAGTAAAGTAATTGAGATATTTAATATATCTGTCATTAAATTACATATATACTCCAAATTCTTCATATTTAGACGATTTCCCACTAGATTCTCCTCCATTAAATTGAAAGTTGTCAAAATTTAGAGAGTGATATGGTAGTTAAAATACCAAAATAATAGAAATTATACCATAACCATCTTTGATATCAGTATATACTTGGACTACTTAGGTAAGCGCTTTCTATTCATTTTGTTTCCTTTTTAGATTTATAGAAAGCAGAAAAAATCTCTATCAAAAGGAGTGGAACTTTATGAGGAAAATCTATGGTTTTGTTTTATTATTTCTACTTACGATTGTGTTGGGGGCATGCAGCAATAGCTCCTCAACGAGTACAGAAGATCTAACCATTCCGGATAATCCAGAGGATATAAAAGGAGATGTCACCGTCTGGGCCTGGGCATTGGAAGCAAATTATTTAGAAAAGGATGTACTTCCTGCTTTTAATAAGAAATATCCTAATGTAAACGTGAAGATTGAGCATATTGGTGTTGATCAAGTATACCAAAAGGTTAGTGCGGGTCTTTCATCAGGTGGAAGCGGATTACCAGATGTAGTACAGGTAGAAAATAATCGTATTCATTCATTTACAGATGATTTTCCAGATGCATTTACGAATTTAAGTTCACTTGGCTTTGATAAACATGAAAATGAATTTTCTAAGTCGAAAATAGATGGGTTAAAGGATAAGGATGGAAATATTATTGCAGCACCAAGAGACTTAGGACCAGTGGGTGTTATCTATCGGACAGATATTTTTGAGGAGGCAGGAGTTGACCCAGCGACTATTAAAACATGGGATGACTATATCGAAGCGGGGAAAAAGGTTGTTGCTCATACGGGGAAGGCATTTCTTGGAACAGATGGAGATGGATTGCTTAGAATTATGCTGCAGCAGCAAGGGGGCTATTACTTTACAGAGGATGATAAATTAGATCTTACTTCAGACGCAGCCAAAAAGGCCATTGATATTTTGCAAAAAATGAAGGATGCAGAATTAATTATCTATACAAATAACTGGGATGGCCAAGTAGCAGCAATGAAAAATGGAGAGGTGGCAACACAGCCTGGTGCTGTCTGGTGGAGTGGAACGATGATTGAACAAATGCCTGAGCTGTCAGGTAAATGGGGCATGTTCCAACTGCCTGCTTTTGAAGAAGGGGGAGGGAGAGCTTCTAATGATGGAGGATCTGCCTTAGCGATTCCAAGTAAATCGGATAATAAAGTAGCAGCATATGTGTTTGCTGAATTTGCATCAACAGATGTAGAATCACAAATTAAGGCACTTACGAATAGAGGATTATTCCCAGCGTTATTAGCAGCATATGAAGAGCCGGTTTTCAGTGAAGAACAAGAATACTTTAATAATCAAACATTCTTTAAAGATTTTGCTGATACAGTAACAGATATTCCATCTGTTAATCACAGCAGTGCAGAGTTAGAACTCAGATCCATTATGACAAGTCAAATGGAAGCATTTTTACTTGAGAATAAACCAGCAGCACAAATATTGGAGGATGGAAAGAAACAAGCTGAGCAGCAAACTGGATTGGAATCGAGCAATTAAAAACCATTTTTGCTAAAGGATTAGAGGCCGACTTTTGAGAATAGCATTTGAACCTATTTTTGAATGCAGCCTCTAAAAAGGAGGGGGAGAAGAATGTCGGATAATAAAATGCTAGAAACAGGAACAAATTCATTAACTATAAAAAAGAAAAAACAATTTATCACGCCTAAGACCGTTCCTTATCTATTTGTTGGTCCAGCCTTGCTATTGTTTATTGCTTTTACGGTTTATCCTATAATTGCTTCTTTTCTATTAAGCTTTCAAACAAAGGTTGCAGGTGTTTATACTTTTTCTGGGCTTGCAAACTATACGCGGCTTTTCAGTGATCCGCTCTTTTACAAAGCGCTTGGCAATACATTTATTATTTTGCTAGTGCAGGTTCCGATTATGTTATTCCTAGCCGTCTTATTAGCGAGTGTATTGAATTCTAGTTTATTAAGAATGAAAGGTTTTTACCGGGTCGCTTTTTTTACTCCTGCTGTTACTTCATTAGTCGCAGCCTCTATTATTTTTGTATTGCTGCTAAATACAGACTACGGTTTAATTAATTACTTATTCACTTCGATCGGCCTTGAGAAGGTTCACTGGCTGACAGATCCTTTCTGGGCGAAGGTCTCCCTTATTCTAGTAACAACTTGGAGATGGACTGGCTATAACATGGTTATCTTATTAGCTGGTTTGCAAAACATCCCGAATAGTTTGTATGAAGCAGCTAGTATAGATGGTGCCAGTACAATCAAGAAATTCTTTTATATCACGATTCCACAGCTTAAGCCCGTTCTGTTATTTACTTTTGTAATGTCAACAATTGGCTCCTTCCAATTATTTGATGAGCCGTACAATTTAACAAATGGCGGTCCAAATAATGCGACAATAACGATTACTTACTATCTTTATAATCAGGGCTTCAGTTTCTTTAATTTTGGTTATGCATCAGCCATTGCTTATGTAATTGTGCTCTTTATCGCGGTTCTATCATGGATTCAATTTAAGGTGGTGAGGAATGACTGATGGCAAAACAGAAACGTATTCAAAAAATATTTATGCATCTTTTTTTACTTATTGGTGTTGTCATTTCGATTGGTCCATTTTATTGGATGCTTGTAGGGGCAACAAATCCTTCAGGCGATGTGCTGGCCTTTCCTCCAAAATTGATCCCTGGTGATTATTTGCTGGAGAACCTACGAAATTTAAGCAATTCTATCGATATTGTCAAAGCAGTAACTAATTCATCTATCATTGCCATTGTTTTTGTCGTAGTAAGTTTATTCATTTGCTCTGCAGCAGGCTATGCTTTTGCGAAATTTAAATTTAAGGGGAGCAATCTGATTTTTGCATCCTTTTTATTGGCGATGATGATCCCCTATCAAGCTACGATTATTCCACTATTTCAAATTTTTGGATCGATAGACTGGATTAATACGTATCAAGCGATTATATTGCCGCAAATATGCTATCCCTTTGCTATCTTTTTGATTAGGCAAAATATGCAGGGAATACCAGATTCCTTAATAGAAGCAGCAAGAATAGATGGAGCTGGAGAATTCTTTATCTTTTTCAAAGTTGCTTTACCAACAATGAAGCCTGCTTTAGCGGCTGTTGGGATATTCCTTTTTACCCATCAATGGAATAATTTTATGTGGCCATTAATAGTGATGACAACACAGGAAAATTATACTTTACCAGTGGCTTTGTCCACTTTAGCTGGTCTTAATTCCATTGATTATGGACAATTGATGTTAGGGACAGCTATTTCGGTAATCCCAGTAATGGTCGTCTTTCTTATCCTGCAAAAACACTTTATTTCCGGTATTTTAGGTGGTTCGATAAAAGAATAAAGAATATAGATAGGAGTGCAAATAATGACGAAAAAATGGACGGCGGAAAAATTAACACTAGGTGTTTGCTATTATCCAGAACACTGGTCAGAGGAACTGTGGGAAAATGATTTTCGAAGAATGAAGGAGGCAGGATTTACCTATGTTCGCATGGGGGAATTTGCCTGGACGATTTTTGAGCCAGAAGAAGGAGTATATTCTTTTGCTTTATTCGATCGGGCGATTGAAAAGGCCCATAAATTAGGACTGAAAACAGTGCTCGGAACTCCAACGGCAACACCGCCAGCATGGCTCACCCATAAATATCCCGATGTATTGAATGTATCTCAATCTGGTATAGCTTACCAGCATGGCGCTCGTAGACATTATAACTACAATTCGGAAAACTACCGGAGACTAAGTTCGGCTATTGTGACAGAAATGGCAAAACATTATAGCTATAATCCAGGGGTTGTCGGCTGGCAGATTGATAATGAACTAAATTGTGAAATAGATGTTTTTTATTCCGAGGCCGATCATTTTGCTTTTAGAAAATGGGCAAAGGAAAAGTATCAAACGCTAGATCAATTAAATGAGGCATGGGGAACCGTTTTTTGGAATCAGACATATACCAGCTGGGACCAAGTCTATTTAACTCGTACAACGGTTCCCAATTCTCCGAATCCCCATCATATGTTAGATGAAAAGAGGTTCATTTCTGATAGTGCTATTTCTTATGCAAAAATGCAAGCAGACATTATTCGGAAATATACAAGCAATCAGTGGGTTACCACAAATGGGATGTTTAAGCATCTCGATAATCATAAGCTGACGAATGAAGTGCTAGACTTCTATGCTTATGATTCCTATCCTAATTTCGGCAGAGTCTTAGAAGATAAGAGCGATAAGCCTTTACGAGACCGGAAATGGAGCTGGAACTTAAGTGTCGTCCGCAGCATTTCCCCTAATTTTGCTATTTTTGAACAGCAGTCTGGTCCAGGCGGATGGGTAACACGACTAGAACAGCCGTCGCCTAATCCAGGACAGCTTCGACTTTGGACCTATCAATCGATTGCACATGGTGCAGATTTAGTTATGTATTTCCGCTGGAGAACAGCAACGAAAGGAACAGAAATTTATTGGCATGGCATTAATGACTATCATAATCTGCCTAACCGCCGTATAAAAGAAGTAGAGCAAGTAAGCAAGGAGATTCAACTAATAGGAGAGAAGATAGCAGGAGCGACTTATCAGGCAGAGATAGCGATCGTCACTAATTATGATAATGAGTGGGATGCGGAATTTGATAAGTGGTCTGGACCTTTTGCTTCCCTTAGCATAGAGGCATGGTTTAAAGCGCTGCAGTATAACCATGTACCTGTAGATGCCTATAATCTAAATAGAAACTCTAATCTAGAAGAGTTGAAAAAATATAAAGTACTGGTGTATCCTCATGCAGCGATTGTATCAGAACAAACAGCGAATTTGCTGGAAAGGTATGTAAAGCAAGGCGGCAAATTAATACTAGGCTGCCGAACTGGATATAAGGATGAAACAGGTCAAGTCTATATGAAAGCATTCCCAGGTTATCTAGCAGCTCTTACGGGAATATCGGTAGAGGATTTTACAAGGGAAGCGCCGTTTGAAACTACTCCAATCGTAATCTACAAAGATAAAACAGAGATTAAGACTAGAGGATTTTATGAGACTTTGAAAGTCGAATCAAAAGATACGGAAGTAATAGGGAGGTTTTCTGACTGTTATTTTGAAGGAAAGCCCGGCCTGGTTAAGCACCAATTTGGAGAGGGAGCTTGTTATTATTTTGGAGGCGTTTTCACTATCGAGCTTGCTGAAAATTTACTCGAAGAAATACAAATTAATAATTATAATAATAAGTTTGATTTACCTGAAAGTGTAGAGTTGTCCATACGCAAGAAAGAAGGAAAAGCATATGTTTTCTTATTAAATTATTCCCATGAGATGCAGGAACTGGAGGTAAAGGAGGAAATGACCAATATTTTAACAGGAGAGAAGATACATCAGAAGATACAATTAAAGGGTTATGATGTGCTTGTGTTAGAGTAGAATATCAGGGGATAAATAGGTTTAAGGAGGGACGTTGTAAATAAAGCAACGTCCCTTTTAAATTGCTAATATCTGCAAAATAAAAATTATTATTTTCATATTGTATGATTGTCCTTTATACTAGGGAAGTATGTTAAAAATAGAGTAGCTAGATCCCTCAAAGAAATGATTCTTTTCAAATAAATTAAGCTAGTGAATTTTTGTAAGGAGGAAATGTCGTTTGACCACTATTGAAAAAGAAACAATGATTGTTGAAATTAAGAATGTTGATGAAAAAGGTGCTGGACAGGCAGTTGTTTGGCGTGAAAATGAATTAGGAAACAAAAAAAAATTAAAACTAACAATTCCGCAAACTTTACCAGGTGAAAAGGTAAAGGTAACAGTTGATCAGCCTCACAGAAGACATCGAAAAGCGATGCCAGAAGAAATCTTAGCTGCACATGCGGAAAGAATTGGACCAGCTTGTCCACATTTTGAAAAATGCGGCGGATGTGTTTGGCAGCATTGGGATTATAATGGGCAATTACAACAAAAAACCAATCATGTAAAACGGGTGATTGAAGAACAAGGATTTGATCCGAGCTTAGTAAAAGATACTATCGGCATGGATGAGCCATGGAGATACCGTAATAAAATGGAATTTACCTTTGCTGCGGATGGTTCTCTTGGTCTGCATGAGCAAGGGAATTTCAGAAAAATTATTTCCTTAGAAACTTGCCTGATTGCTGGAAAAGAAATGGTGGAAGCAGCACTTGAAATAGCCAATTGGGTAAAGGAACATGCATTAAAAGGTTATAATAAAGATACACATGAAGGACTTCTTCGTCATTTAATGGTGAGACAGTCTTTTGCTACAGGGGAAATGATGTTGGCGCTATTTGCGACAGAAGCTCCAGATGGTTCTTTGAAAGATGCAGTGGATACAGTAGTCGCTCGTATTACCGAAAAGTTCCCGCAAGTTAAAAGCTTTATGTGGCTAGAGAATACCGATTGGGCAGATCGTACGCAATCAGAAAAAAGCCATACATTAGCTGGCAGGGATTTTATTTACGATGAAATGGATGGATATCGATTCCGCGTGTGGTTTGATACTTTCTTCCAAACGAATCCAACACAAGCACAAAAATTAGTCGATTTAGCAGTAGAAATGGCAGAACCAAAAAAATCAGAAAATATGATTGATCTATTCTGTGGCGTCGGAACATTCTCTCTTCCATTTGCGAGCAGGGTTGGCAAGCTTGTAGGCATTGAAATTGTCGAAAGCTCGATTGAATCAGCTAAACGAAATGCAGGAGATAATGGTATTGATAATACTACTTTCCTAGCACAAGATGCCCGAACTGGACTAGCACAAGTATTGGAAAAATTTGGCAGACCTGAGTTATTGCTGTTAGATCCACCTCGCTCGGGTGCAGGTGGAAAGGTAATGAGACGTATCGGACGTTCTCAACCAGAAAGAATTGTATATGTATCATGTAATCCGGATACCTTTGCTACTGATATTAAGCAGCTGGAGCCATTTGGATACACGTTGAAAGTGGTTCAGCCAGTGGACTTATTCCCGCATACGGTCCACGTCGAATGCTGTGCATTATTAGTAAGAAATAATTAACATTTGGGAAGCTGATTTCAGATTTTTTCTGCTATCAGCTTTTTTATTGTTATAGATAGAAAATGGGGTTGTATTAGTATTGTAGAATCTCCATTTTAAAAAAAATTATCCCCTATGTAGGGGAAATATGAGCAATTGGAGAAAGAGGAATTGTAAATATTTAGTTATTTCTCCCAAATACCCCGGCAAATATTACAGTTCTTCCAACAATTATGCAATGAGTTTTGTTTCCAAACCTGTTAGCCTTGTATATGGGCCTGTTAAAACAGGAGGTATACAAAAAATGAAACAGTTATTATTTATTGCAATTATATTCACTTTTATTAGTGGTTCTTATATATATATACCATCTATTGCAAATGCAGAAACAATTAGTAAGGAAGAAACAACAACTGTAGCGACAAGAAAATTTGCTGTTGATAAAAAAGAAAATGTAAAAGCTTCTGATGAATCAGCAGACATAACAAATAATGAAAAAAAATTACTGGCCCGTCTTGTTCATGCAGAAGCGAAGGGTGAGCCGTTTGCCGGTAAAGTAGCAGTAGCTGATGTAGTACTAAATCGTCTAGATGATAAGCAGTTTCCTGATACAGTAGAGTCTGTCATCTATGAGAAAAATGCTTTTCAGCCTGTTCAGAACGGTTCCATCGATAAAGCAGCGGATAAAGAGTCCATGGAAGCAGTAGAAGAAGCATTAAATAATGGTAAGGAGAATAAAGAGCTTCTTTACTTCTATAATCCAGATACAGCAACAAGTGATTGGATTTTTACAAGAAAAGTTATTAAGCATATAGGAAATCATGCATTTTCTATTTAATAAGTATTAATTAGTTAATTATTTTGCCATTATTTCATATATTTGTAGTAGTAGCTGGGGAGAATAGAATTTCTCCTTTTTTTATTTAAAATTCTTATTAATTATAGCTAATACGCGAAAAAGGAAAATATTTGAAACTTTTTTAAATACTATTCGTATAGTTTTTTATTGAGGAGGTGATGTGGTGAAGAAAAGTAATCATCGTATATTCATAATCGCATTATTTCCTTTTCTTCTTATTTTATTAGTTGGATGTACTGAGAAAACAGTTAAGGACACAGATCCATACATACAACCAGTAGAAGCAGTTTTACAAAATGCTTTAAATGGCCCGAAGGATGAGTTAATAGAAATATGGAACAAACAAAAGGAAAGCAAAGTAAATGGAGAAGAAAAGCAGGCTGCTCTAGGAGAATATGAAGAAGCAGTCTTTAAAGATTATTTTTCTAATCAAAAATCCTATAATGATTTCATTACAAGATATGGAACGAACCTAATGATGGAGCCGTATAAAAAGGATTATAGTCTTAAGGTGAAAAATATTGAATTCGAAAGAACAGATTCGAAAGGAAAGATTTATAACTTTTCTATATCATTAGCATATCATAAAAAGGGCATGGATGAGCCAAAAGTAAAACAAGTAACTGGGCAAGCGAATGTAAATGCTGATTATAAAATTGAAAGAATGTTAATCCGTGTAAATGATTTATGGGGATCATTTGATAAGAGAAAGTAAAAGCTGCTATGTTAATGAAGAAGTGGATGAAGATAGCGTTAGAAAAAGAGATGTAATTATTCGGGTGAAATGATAAGAGACAGGCAAAAATGCCTGTCTCTTATTTCATTGTAATTCCATATCGCATTTTTTCCGATAATTCTTTTCCCGTTGTTTTCAATAGCTGTAAATAGTCATTAAGGAGATCATCGCTTACTGTAGAAACTAATGTTGAGATGCTAAGCGCTGCTAGTATTTGTCCATGTTGATTTAGAATTGGTACCGCGATACAGCGGACACCTAGTTCATTTTCTTGATTATCCACAGCATACTCGTTATAACGCACCTTTTCTAATTCCATAAGGAAATCTTCTTTCTTGGTAATAGTCCGGTTTGTTGCTTGTGTAAACAGATAGTTATCTAGTAGTGAATGAATTATATCTGGAGGTTGATACGATAACAATAATTTTCCGATTGCTGTACAATGGAGGGGAATTCTTCTCCCAATCCGAGAGTACCGAATAACAGAATTAGCCCCTTCTTCCTTGTCAATGTATACACCTGCATTCCCATCAAGAATACCTAGATGGCAAGTTTGGCCCGTCTTTAGTGCTAACTCAACGAGATATTTATTAGCTATTTGCCTGATGTTTAAAGTATTGATAACTAAATTCCCTCTTTCAACGAGCTTTAAGCCTAATCGATATTTTCCATTTTCAGAATTTTGATCAATATAGCGAGATTGCTGCAAAGTCTTTAATAAAGAATGTACTGTACTTTTATGAAGCCCCATTTGTTCGCTGATTTCCGTAATCTTTAATTCTACGGTGTGATCGTTAAATAAATCTAATATTTGAAGTGCACGTTCAACAGATTGAATGATTGGCATAATATCTTCTCCATTTTTGCTTTATAATATCTAACTATTTCCTAGGATAACAAACATTATAGTGTACTTTTACATTAATACAGCCATTTCAAAATAGCAATCTCTATTTGTAAATTAGAAAATATTCAAAATTAACAAAATGTAAGTGTTTACTTTTAAGGGCTGTATGTTATAATCAATTCACACAGACTAAATAATAGTATTGAGTTTTATAATGTAAAACAAAAAAGGAGAGATAAGAAAAAATGACCGAACTGAATCGATTTAAAGGCATTATTCCGCCAGTGTCAAGCATTCTTGATAAAGATGGTAATCTGAAAGAAGGCGAAATGGCGTTATTAATTGATAGACTAATTGAGGAAAAAGTAAATGGCTTATTCTTTTTAGGTACTGGTGGAGAATTTTCGCAAATGTTTGTAAAGGAGAGAAAGAGGATTGCTGAATTTGCTGTTAAGTATGTTGCAAAAAGAGTTCCTGTCTTAATTGGAATTGGCAGCACGAATACAAGGGAGGCAATTCTGCTCGGTCAGCATGCGGAACAAATAGGCGCAGATGGAATTGTTGCTATTAATCCCTATTATTGGAATTTGACCAAAGAGAATTTATATACCTATTTTAGTGACATTGCAAAGTCCGTTAAGCTGCCAGTTTTACTCTATAATTTTCCCACCCTTACAGGGCAGGATTTAACACCTGATTTTGTGAAAGAGCTTGTTCTAAATCATCAAAATATAGTTGGTATTAAAGAAACGATTGATTCTATCGGACATATTCGTGAAATGAATGATAAGGTAAAAATGATTAATCCTGATTTTTCTGTTTTTTGTGGGTTTGATGACCATTTATTTAATACGTTACTGCTTGGAGGAGATGGAGCAATAACAGCTAGTGCAAATTTTGCACCACAATTATCAGTTGGTCTGTATAATTCCTTCTTAGCAGGGGATATAGAAAAAGCAGTTTCTTTGCAGAAACAATTAGCTATATTGCCACAACTATATAAAATAGATAGCCCGTTTGTAAATGTAGTGAAGGAAGCAACGAAATTATGTGGTATAGATATTACAACCGAGGTGTTGCCTCCTGCTAAAGCGCTCAATGAAGAGAAGAAGCAGCAAGTTAAGGAAATTTTACAACAGGCAAATTTATTATAAGAAAAGGTGATAGATTGCTTTTTTTGAAATGATTATTTGTTTACTAAACAAACAGATATTGGAGGGTGATAGGATGACATTACCATTTATATTTGAAAACGAGAATAAATCCCTTTATGAAGTAAAAACGAATGCAAAGGGGCCAACTGGAAAGCTGCCACTTACTGCACAAATGCTGGAGGATTCGCCGAGCGGGGATTTATTCGGACTTAGCCAAAATGTAGGGATGGGATGGAAACCGAAAGATTTATTAGGAACAGAAGTCCTTATTCTAGGTACAAAAGGTGGTATAAGAGATCATAATGGTGAGCCAATCGCGCTAGGGTACCACACAGGACATTGGGAAGTTGATATCCTCATGGCAGAGGCAGCTGCAGAAATTCGAAACCATAAAGGTGTTCCTTTTGCGGGTTTTGTTAGTGATCCTTGTGACGGTCGTTCGCAAGGAACATTAGGAATGTTTGATTCTTTCCCTTATCGAAATGATGCTGCAATTGTTTATCGGCGTTTAATTCGTTCATTGCCTACTAGAGAAGCAGTAATAGGCGTAGCAACGTGTGATAAAGGATTACCTGCCATGATGATTGCGCTTAGTTCTATGCATGATTTGCCAACTATTATTGTGCCTGGTGGTGTTACTCTGCCTCCAGCAATTGGGGAGGATGCAGGAAAAATCCAAACAATTGGCGCACGATTTGCGAATAAAGAAATTAGTTTGAAGGAAGCGGCAGAACTTGGTTGCGTGGCATGTGCTACACCAGGAGGAGGCTGTCAATTCCTTGGTACTGCTGCAACCTCGCAAGTAATTGCGGAAGCACTAGGCATAGCAGTCACTCATTCAGCACTTGCTCCTTCTGGACAAAAGATTTGGGCAGAAATGGCAAGGCAGTCAGCAAGAGCTGTTTTAGAAATGGAAAAGAATCAAATTACAACAAAGGACATTATTACAGACAAAGCAATCGAGAATGCGATGGTTCTTCATGCTGCTTTTGGTGGTTCAACTAATCTTTTATTACATATCCCAGCTCTTGCACATGCTGCCAAATGTAAAATCCCCACAGTAGATGATTGGGCAAGAATAAATCGCAAAACTCCACGTCTAGTAAGTGTTTTACCTAACGGACCAGATCATCATCCCACAGTTCGTGTTTTTCTTGCTGGTGGTGTACCAGAAGTAATGCTTCATTTACGAAAATTAGGGCTTTTACATGAAGATGTCCTAACTGTTACTGGTCATACTTTAGGAGAGAACTTAGATTGGTGGGAAAAATCCGAAAGAAGAACGCAATTAAGGAAACGTTTATTAGAAGCAGATGGAGTCAATCCTGAGCAAGTAATTATGGATCCAGCTACAGCAAAAGCAAGAGGGCTCACTTCCACTATCACCTTTCCAAAAGGGAATATTGCACCAGAAGGATCTGTTATTAAATCGACTTCAATTGATCGCACTGTAGTAGGAGAAGATGGAATCTATAGACATACAGGAGCAGCAAAAGTATTTACATCTGAGAAATCAGCTATTACTGCAATAAAAACTGGGGGCATAAAAGCTGGAGATGTAATGGTCGTAATGGGAGGAGGTCCATCTGGAACCGGAATGGAAGAAACCTATCAATTAACGTCTGCTTTGAAATATTTGCCTTTTGGCAAATATGTATCTTTAATTACGGATGCTCGTTTTTCAGGTGTCTCAACTGGAGCCTGCATCGGTCATATCGGTCCGGAAGCATTGAGTGATGGACCAATCGGAAAGCTGCGAAATGGAGATTTAATCGATATTATGGTTGATTGTGAAAACTTGATAGGAACAGTTGATTTTATTGGTACAGAAGATCAACGATTGTCAAAAGAAGAGGCGGCATCCGTTTTAAAAACAAGAGAAGCACATCCAGATCTTAAACCAGACCCTAATTTGCCGGATGATACAAGGCTTTGGGCGGCACTGCAAGCGGTTAGTGGCGGGACATGGAGAGGCAGTGTATATGATGTTGACCGAATTATTGAAGTATTGGAAGCAGGGAAGAAGGCTTTAGCGAAAGAAGAAGGTTCTTTGACAAGATAGTTCCACAGTATCTTAGTAGAAGATAGCTCTGGTTGTCGTTGTAAGTTTAAATTAATTGTAAGCGTGAACAAAGCAATGGATGGAGGATTAAGATGTCGACCAATTTAAAAAGGGAAGAGGTTACTCCGACACAAAGTGCACCAGCTGGTGAAAAGATAAGTTTAATAGAAAGATTAGGGTATGGTTCTGGTGACTTAGCTAGTAATTTTATCTGGCAAGCAATGAGCATTTTTATTGTATATTATTTTACAGATATCATTGGCATTGCAGCAGGAATTGTAGGATCCATTATGTTGTTTTCCCGGATATTTGATGGGATAACAGATGTATTGATGGGTTATGTCATAGATAAGACGAAATCAAAGCATGGTAAGGCTAGACCGTGGCTATTATGGCTTGCGATTCCTTTTGCAATCTCAGCTGTATTACTGTTCACCGTTCCAGATGTAAGCACTGTTTGGCAAGTTGTTTATATTACGATTACCTATAATTTAGTATGCCTTGTCTATACTGGTCTAAATGTACCGTATGGAACCTTAAATTCCTTAATTACACAAGATCAATACCAAAGATCTGTTTTAAATGTCTTTCGTATGAGTCTTGCATTAATAGGATCACTTATAGTTAGTAATTTGACCCTCCCACTTGCAAATGCCTTTGGAGGTGGCCAATTTGGATGGATTGTAACTTTCCTTATTTTTGGATCGATTGGCAGTAGTCTTTTCTACTTTTGTTTCAAATCAACTACTGAAAGAGTTAAGCCTGCTAGCAAGGAACAACAGCACAATCCCGTAAAACTAAAAGACAGCTTAAGAACACTTGGGAAAAATAAGTATTGGGCACTTGTGACGACATTTATCTTTATGACCTATATTTTTAACGCCTTAAATTCTGGGGCAGTCATTTATTTTGCTCAGTATATTTTAGATGACACCCTTCTTGTTGGACTTGTAACAACAGCATATACAGTGTTTATCCTTTTAGGAATGGTGATTGTAGCACCAATTACGAAAAGATTTGGTAAAAGGAATGCCATTATTGTTGGGGAAGTAATTACGTTAATCGGTTATCTAATTATGTTAATTGACATCACCAATATAGCTTTAATTGTAGCCGGTACGATAATTCGAGGAATCGGTAAAGCGCCGATTAATGGAAGTATGTTTGCGATGCTAGGTGACACGATCGAGTACGGGGAGTGGAAAACAGGAATTCGAAATGAAGGTATGGTATATAGCGGCGGAAGCATGGGTATCAAAATCGGGAGTGGATTAGGAACCGCTATTATAGGATGGGTATTATTCTATGGAGGATATGTTGGCGGCGGAGGCACGCAATCGAATGCAGCATTGCTTTCTATTCAATCCCTGTTTATTTACATTCCAATGGCAATTACTATTTTCTTAATTATCCTCATGCTATTCTATCGTTTAGATAAAATCTATCCTCGTATTATTAGTGATCTAAAAGCTAGAAGCGCAAACTAATTTCTAACATAATATGTTATAGCAATAGTTGAAGCTATTGGGAATGTACTAGTTTTGTAGATTCCTTTCCTAATTTACTTTAGAATTTACCAATGTTAAGAAAAGGGGTTATGAAATGAGTAAAATAATCAATCCAGTCTTGCCAGGCTATCATCCTGATCCTTCTATTTTGCGAGTTGGAAATGACTATTATATAGCGGTCTCTACTTTTGAATGGTTTCCAGGCATACAAATATATCATTCTAAAGACATGATTAATTGGAGATTGTTAACATATCCATTAACAAGAGAATCCCAATTAAATATGATTGGAAATGTCAATTCAGGAGGAGTTTGGGCGCCCTGTTTAAGTTATTCAGAAGGGATGTTTTTTTTAATCTATACAGATGTAAAAAGTAGAATGGGAGCTTTTAAGGATACACATAACTATTTAGTGACAGCTGAAAATATTGAAGGGCCTTGGTCTGAGCCGATTTATCTTAATAGTAGTGGATTTGATCCTTCCTTGTTTCATGATGAGGATGGGAGAAAATGGTTAGTCAATATGATTTGGGATTTTCGTAAAGGAACTAATTCTTTTGCAGGAATCGCCCTGCAGGAATATTCTGTAGAAGAAATAAGGCTAGTGGGACCGGTACAAAATATTTTTAAGGGCTCAGAGATAGGTTTAACAGAGGCACCTCATATATATAAGCGGAATGGCTATTATTATTTAGTAACAGCAGAAGGAGGAACTTGGTATACCCATGCGGTTACAATAGCTAGGTCAACGTCTTTATTTGGTCCATACGAAATAGATCCAACCAATCCAATCTTGACATCAGATGAGAACAAAAAAGACCAGCTGCAAAAGGCAGGACATGGAAGCTTGGTGGAAACTCAAAATGGTGAGTGGTATATGGCACATTTATGTGGAAGACCAGTTGTCGATAAAAAATGTATATTAGGGAGAGAAACGGCCATCCAAAAATGCTATTGGACAGAAGATGATTGGCTGCGTGTTGAAGGAGGACCAAATCCATCCACTATTGTGGAGGCACCGGATTTACAATTACATCCATTTGAACAAGAGAGCAACCTTGATGATTTCCAAGGTCATTCCTTAAAAAAATACTGGAACTCATTAAGAAGAACATTTACAGAGGATTGGATTTCACTAACAGAACGACCAGGTTATTTGACATTAAAGGGTGGAGAATCGATGAGCTCCCTCCATCATCAAAGCCTGTTAGCACGCAGACTAGAGAGTTTCACGGTGGAAGTAGAGACAGCAGTTGAATATACACCCGAAAACTTTCAACAAATGGCGGGATTAATTTTTTATTATGATACAGATGATTATGTGTACCTCCGAATTACGACACATGAAACGTTGGGAAAATGTATCGGAATTATTGAATCCAAGCATGGGGTTTATGATGAATTACTCGATCAAGATATACCATTAAAATCTACAGGGGAGGTTAAGATAAAGGCAAAAGTTGACCAGCAATGGCTACAATTTGCTTATGCAGAAGAAGATGAATGGAAGAATATCGGCAGTAAAATCGATATTAGTCATTTATCAGACGATGATGCAGATTATATTCGTTTCACTGGAACCTTTGTTGGGATATGTACACAAGATTTAAGCGGGCAAAAGAAACCAAGTTATTTTTCATACTTTAAGTATGATGAGTTGTAAAAAAGAATATCAGAAAAGGGTACTGTGAAGTTTACAGTACCCATCTTTATGTGGTAAGAAAAGGAATAGTTAATCATTAATTATGTTTCCTTATAGATAGTGATAATCATGTCCTTAGTTCACAACTTGGCCATAACTTTGTGAACTAAATGTGAAATACATCACAATATACTTTCTCATAGTGAAAATAGTGCTATTATATAAGTGTAGTAAGAAACAAACAAGATCTTGTAAAAGTAAATGTGAATCAATGAACAAACTAATAATTTATCATTCTAAGGAGATGGAGAGAAATGTTAGATTTATTAAGAAATAATAAAGTAGTTGCAGGAATTTTAGCTTTTATCCGAATTTATCTTGGTTATCAATTTATCCATGCAGGCTATGAAAAAATAACAAGTGGTGCCTTTGACGCAAGTGGATTTTTACAAGGGGCGATCGCAAACAGCACAGGTGAACACCCAGCAGTGCAAGGATGGTGGGCAGCATTCTTAGAACATGTAGCACTTCCGAATGCGGATTTATTCACTTTCTTAGTTCAATGGGGAGAATTATTAGTAGGGATTGCATTAATTCTCGGTTTATTCACAAGCTTTGCAACTTTAATGGGAATGGTCATGAACTTCGCATTCTTGTTCAGTGGAACAGTAAGCACAAACGGACAAATGATTTTACTAGCCATCTTCGTAATAGTGGCAGGAGCTAACGCTGGTAAATTTGGTCTTGACCGCTATGCAATGCCATATATCAAAAATCAAATAAATAACAGAAAAAATAAACATAAAAAAGAAGCAGCCGCTGTTTAAGGGGTCTAAAAGAGAGAGCCAGTTACAATTAGTAGCTGGCTTCTTTTTCAAATGCAGTTCTTTTTTCTTCTTCCTGTTTAAAATAAGCTTTTGCTTCTTCGATAAAATAATGGACGATTGGAGAAACCCATCTGCTTTTATGATAAAAAAGAAAGGAAGCGACTTGACCATGTTTCTTATCTAAACGCCGTGCAGATAATCGTCCCTCCTTTAATTCATTTTGAATGGTAATTTCCGGCACAAGAGCAAGTCCCAATCCACATTGTACACATTGCTTTATTGCCTCAATACTCCAAAATTCATGAAAAGAGGTTGGAGTAATATTTTCTTCCGCTATAAATTTATCAAAAATGGTCCGATAGGGGCAGTTGCTTTCCGAATAAAGAATGGAATTAGGCTGCATATGACTAGGGGAGGAAATGATACTCATATTTTCGTCTAACATTTTAATGGTTTCTAAGGAAGGATGCTTCTTGAATTCCAGATTAAGAAGCAAGGCAATATCTAAATCGCCAATCTCTACTAAATGCTGCAGTTCCTCGCATGTCCCCATTCGAACAGATAAATGAACATCCGGAAATTTCTCTTTATATGCCTGAATGATAGTAGGAAGACGGTAAACAGTTAATGATTCAGAAGCCCCAATCGTTATTTTTCCTTTTTTCATTCTCGAAGATTGATGCAGTTCTTTTGCTCCCTTATGCAGGCGCAGCATTTCATTTGCATAAGGAAGAAATGATTTGCCTAACTCTGTTAACGCAATGGATTTGCCGAGACGATCAAAAAGTGGGCCTTCTAGTTCCATCTCTAATGCTTGTATATGGGAAGTAATAGAGGATTGTGCATAGCCAAGCTGAGTAGCTGCCTTGGCAAAACCACCAGCTTCCACGATGGCCTTAAACGTTTGTAAATGGCGTATTTCCATATAGTATCCTCCTGTTATCGGTATAATCGATATTGTTTATCGTATATATCTATTTTACTGAATGATAAAAGACAAATACAATAGAAAATGAGAAATAATTAAAAAACATCAGGAATGGGGAAAAAGAATGAATCAAAGAAAAATTGGTTCCTTGACCTTAAGCGGGTTAATCATTGGACCGCTATTAGGATCAGGAATTATTTTATTGCCAACTATTATTTATGAAAATATCGGAAACTATGCAATCTTTGCCTGGTTCATTATGTCCATCATTGGCATATGTTTTGCATATGTCTGTGGAGAGTTAATGATACAGTTTCCAGGGGAAGAAGGGCTTGGTACTGCCATGGAAAAAGCATTTGGAGCAAAAATAAAAAATCTTTCATCTGTTTTTCTTATGATTGCTGCTTTGATGGGACCAGTCGCAGTGATGATGACAGCAGCTGAATATATTCAAACCTGGCTATTTTCAAGCAATATTAAAGTAGAATGGATTGCGTTTGTTTTACTCATCATAAACGGGTTGATACTGTTATTTCGTCTGAATTTTCTTGGGAAATTGTCTTTTATCATCTCTACATTTGCCGTATTGATATTAGTAAGTGGTAGTGTCTTTTCTTTAATAAACCATCCTTCTGACACTTGGGATTTTCCTGTATTTCATTATTCTTCCTTTGGTTATAGTCTCTTATTGCTTTTTTGGACAATAGTCGGCTGGGAGATTGTTGGTAATTATTCTAGTGAAGTGAAAAATCCAAAAACAACCATTCGGAGAGCGATCTTTTTTAGTGCGGCAGTCATTTTGGTTGTTAATTTAGTCCTTTCTGCTGCTGTTCAGTGGACAACATATACAGGTACGTTTACTATTCGTTTAACGGGGATTATGTATCCATTGTTTGGACAGCTGTCTATTGGCTTATTGGCAATCGTCGCAACAGGACTTTGTATAACAACACATTTAATGGTTGTTGGTGGAGTAGCAAGACTAATAGCATCGTTATCAAAACCTATTTCCTCTCTCCACTTTCTAACTAAAAAGTTCTCTAATGGAGCACCATATAAAGCAATTGGTTTGCTTGTTTTTATCCATCTTCTGTTTGCCTTTTTAGTCTTATTAAAATTAGTGTCAGTAGAACAACTTGTCAGCTTGGCAAATGCCTTTTTCATTGCTAATGCTCTAATTGGTCTCTGTGCAGCAATTAAGTTATTAAAAAAAACGTTGTTAAAAGGAATGGCCATTATGTTAAGTATCCTGTTTGCCATCTTGCTATTACGCTCTTCCATTATTGCATTAGTCATTATCCTTATTTTAACTGGATTATTTAGCGGCTGGCACAAAAGAGAACTAACCCGCAAGAAAAGAGTGATGTACGATAAAAAAGTGACCAAAATGTAGGCAAAATAAGATAAAATGGCTTATATAGTGAGTGACCGTATGCTATTCATTAAATATAAAGCCAAGGAGAAAAAGAAATTGATTGGAACATTGTTTAACTGTTTTATGATTTTAGCAGGGTGCATGATAGGCAGTTTTTTGAAAAAGGGAATTAAAGAGGAGTATCAGGATATTTTAATGCAGGCAATGGGACTAGCTGCAACTGCACTTGGAATCCATTCCATTGTTCAATACATGCCAGACAGCAAATATCCTGTTCTGTTTATAGTCAGTCTAGCTATTGGTGGTTTGATTGGCGAAAGGTTAGATATAGAAAATGCTTTTAAACGATTTGTAGGCAAATTCTCGAAGGGGAATCTGGCAGAGGGATTATCGACTGCGATTTTACTTTTTTGTGCAGGGACTTTATCAATCTTAGGACCAATTGAAAGTGCATTAAGAGGGAATCATACTTATCTATTTACAAATGCCATTTTAGATGGCGTTACATCGATTGTTCTATCATCGACCTTTGGATTAGGAATTGCTGTTTCGGCTCTCGTCTTATTTGTGTGGCAAGGCTTTTTTTACATAACAGCTGGCTTACTTGCAAACTTTTTAACGTCTGATTTATTAGCAGAAATATCGATTATTGGCGGAATTCTTATCCTTAGTTCAGGACTTAGCATACTAGGAGTAAAAAAATTCAAGACCTTAAATCTGTTGCCGTCTTTGTTAATACCAGCAATTTGGTTTATGATTCTAAAGCTTTTTTAAACAAGCGAATTTTGTCTAAATCACTTTTGATTAAAAGTTTTTTATAAGGGTAATATACTTTTAGAACAGTTCAAGAGGTGATTATAATGGAAAACACAATTAGACAAGAAGAACTTGAAACGTTAAGAGAACTGATTAAAGATGTCGATACAGCCATGTTAACAACCGTTTCAGAAGAAGGGCTAGTCTCTCGTCCAATGAAAACGCAGGAAGTAGAGTTTGATGGTGATTTATGGTTTATAACAAAGAAAGATACCGATAAGTATGAAGAGATTTTACACGAAAATGAAGTGAATATTTCTTACGCAGGTAAATCCTATGTTTCGATAAGAGGTAGAGCAGAAATTGTAGAGGATATTGCAAAGAAAAAAGAGTTATGGAGTAAGGCCTACGAAAAAATCATGAAAGCGTCTTACGACGATCCGAATGTCGTCTTGATTAAAATAAAGGCAGAAGCAGCAGAATATTGGGATACCAGCTTTACTAAAAACATTGTCTATTTTTATAAAAGACTAGCAGGCAAAGAAGCGGAAAACACAGACATTAACGAAACAATTGAATTATAAGGAACCGTTAAAGCTCAGAGAAACTCTGAGCTTTTTTATATGCAGAGAAATGGGGACGGTTCTGCTGAGGGCAGAAATAGAAATAAGGAGAACCGTCCTCCCTGTATTTGTTAGTAAAGAAAATTAAAAAAATATGAAGAGTGTAAAGCGAACTTGAAGTTTGTCAAAGGACTATTAGGTGTTTGTTAATGATTGGTAAATTTGGCTATTTCGTTAAATTTGTATGGTTAAATAGGGATGTAATTCAATTGGGGAGGGGTTTGTTAGTGATTGCAGTAGAATTGAAGGACATTTCAAAATCATATGATAGACAAAAATCGGTAATTGATCAGATAAGTCTTTCCATAGAAGAAGGGGAATTTTTTGTGCTAGTTGGTCCATCAGGATCTGGGAAAAGTACATTATTACGAATGATTGCGGGTCTTGAAGAAATTTCTGGTGGCGTATTGAAGATGAATAATAAGATTGTCAATCACCTGCCTCCAAAGGAACGCAATTTATCTATGGTCTTTCAAAATTATGCCTTATACCCACATTTAACGGTTGAACAAAATATTCTCTTTGGTTTACGTGCCAAAAAAATAGACAAGTTAGAACAGCAAAAAAGACTAAAGGAAACAGCTGAGATGATGGGATTAATGGATTTATTAAAACGTAAGCCGAAGCAATTATCTGGCGGTCAAAGGCAGCGGGTAGCTCTTGCTAGATCTGTTGTCAGTGAAGCTCCAATTTGTTTAATGGATGAGCCGCTTTCTAATTTAGATGCAAAGCTCCGTGCCCACATGAGAATAGAAATCCGCCGTTTACAAAAGAAGCTGGGCTTAACGATGATTTATGTAACTCATGATCAAGTAGAAGCAATGACAATGGGGGATCGAATCATGGTTTTAAATGATGGGAAAATCCAACAAGTAGGCGAACCGATTACTTTATATAATCAGCCAGCCAATTTGTTTGTAGCTTCTTTTATCGGTTCCCCGAAGATTAATTTAAGTAAAGGGAAATTAATTGATTATAAATTAGTGTTGGAGAGTGGTTTGCAAATTACTATGGATAAAGAAGAAATGTTAGCACTGTTGTCCTATCCAAATTTAACGATGGGGATAAGAGCGGAACATATTTTGCCAGCAGCTCCAGAAGAGAAAACACATATTTTAGAGGTTATCAATGTGGAGCAGTTAGGAAATGAAACGCTGTTAACCTTTGAAGTGGGTAAGGAGCTTTGGACAGCTAAATGGTTAGGGCAATGGCGGATTCAAGCAGGAGATCATGTACCAGTTCAGTTGTCCTCTAAGAATATTTGCTTTTTCGATTCTGAATCGGGAGCATTGATTCGACCAGCAATTGCAGCCAAAGAACAAGAGGTTGTTGGACTATGAGTGAGGTTGTATATCGGCAGGAAGTGGAACCTTCCATTGATTTTATAAAAGAAAAAAAGAAGCAGCGGTTACAGTATTGGCTGAAAGGAATGCTATTTCTATTACCTTCAATTCTATTATTTAGTGTTTTCTTATTTTATCCATTAGGAAGAACTATCTTTTTAAGTTTTTTCTTAACGGATAATCGAGGTGACCCAACAGTCTTTGTAGGGCTGGAGAATTACTTAGAAATTTTCAAATCTGCTATTTTCCTGCAAAGTTTAAAGTCAACCTTTCTTTTTGCTTTATACACAGTTCCAGGATCGATTATCGTCAGCTTATTCCTAGCGATTCTTGCAAATGAAAAGTTACGTGGAATTGGTGTTTTTCGAACCGTTTTTTCCTCTTCCATGGGGATTTCAGTTGCGGCAGCTTCTGTATTTTGGATGTTCTTATTTCATCCGACAATTGGGTGGCTGAACCGTATTGTAAAAACATTTGGCTTAGAGCCAATTGGGTGGCTGACCGATCCTAATTGGGCGCTTTTTTCTGTATCTATTTCTACCATTTGGATGAATGTCGGATTTACCTTCTTAATTTTATTAGGTGGACTTCAATCGATTGATTCTTATCTCTATGAAAGTGCAGATATAGACGGAGCCGGCTACTTTTATAAATTGAGACGAATTACGATTCCGATGCTTTCTCCCACTTTATTTTTTGTACTGACTGTCACATTAATAAATGCCTTTCAAACATTCGGTCAAGTAGATATGTTAACAAGAGGTGGACCGCAAAATGAAACGAATTTAATCGTTTATTCTATCTATCAAGAGGCGTTTATGAATTACCAGTATGGAACAGCAAGTGCACAAGCAATTATTCTATTTGTCATCATTCTGGTTCTCACTATTATTCAATTTAAGCTTGGAGAAAGGAAGGTCCATTATCAGTGACATTGCCAATTCATAAAAAAATTATCTTTTACATCTTCTTAATCGTTTCGGCACTGCTCATTTTTTCGCCAGCTATAATCGCTTTTCTAATGAGCTTTATGTCTTCACAGGATATTATGACAGGAAAAATAATTCCAACCGGATTAACATTGGACAATTATATAAAAGTGTTTGAACGCTTTCCCTTAATGCAATATTTATTAAATAGTTTTGTCGTTTCCCTTGTTATTATGCTCGGACAATTAATACTTGCTAGTTTAGCTGCTTATGCATTTGTCTTTTTAGAGTTTAAAGGGAGAGATGTAATCTTCTTTATCTTTATTGCAACCATGATGGTGCCATTTGAAGCATCCATCATCCCAAACTTTCAAACGATAAGGAATCTAAACTGGCTGGATCATTATAATGGTTTAACCATTCCGTTTTTTGCAACAGCCTTTGGTACGTTTCTCTTACGGCAAAATTTTAAACAAATTCCCAAAGAACTTAAGGAAGCAAGTGAAATTGCGGGAATTGGGGATCTTAAATTTTATTTAACGGTTGTTCTGCCAATGGCGAAAACGAGTTTGATTACACTAGGTGTGTATGGTTTTGTTACTTCTTGGAATATGTATCTATGGCCACTACTGGCCACAACAAATGATAGTGTACGTACTGTTCAAATAGGGTTAAGACAGCTTCAATCACAAGAACAGTTAAATGAATGGGGCATTATTATGGCAGGAGCAATTATTGTGGTTCTGCCAACATTAATCCTATTATTTTTAGGCCAGAAAAAGCTTCAAAAGGGATTAACAGAAGGAGCTTTAAAATAATTTTTTCACAATATTTAACTATAAGATATTTGGGGAGTGTAGGGAAAATGAAGAAAACAAAACAGTTATTCAGTATATTCATGCTTTCAATCGTTTTATTTATGGCAGGCTGCAGCAATAATGCAGAATCCTCTACTAGTGGTGAAAAACAGGAAGGACCGACTACGGTTACATTCTGGCATTCCATGGGCGGAGCAGCTCAAGAAGCATTGAATAGTATTGTAGAGGAATACAACAGTTCGCAGGATAAGGTGAAAATCAATGCAGAATATCAAGGTACATATGATGAGGCATTAACAAAATTTCATACAGTTGCAGGGACAGAAAGTGCGCCAACTATGATGCAGGTTTTTGAAATCGGCACAAAATCGATGATTAATAGTGGATTTGTGGAACCAATTCAGACACTCATTGATGAAGATGGTTATGATATGAGCGGCTTAGAAGAAAATATCACAAACTACTATAAAATTGATGACACTTTTTATTCGATGCCATTTAACTCTTCTACACCAGTTATGTATTATAATAAGGATGCCTTTAAAGCAGCAGGTCTAGATCCCGAGAAAGCTCCCGCAACATTTGAGGAGGTAGAAGAAGCTGGAAAAGCGATAACAAAAGCAAACCCAGAAATGAAAGGATTTGCCCTTCAAGCATACGGTTGGTTATATGAGCAATTATTAGCTAATCAAGGTGCTTTATTAATGAATAATGATAATGGACGAACAGAAACACCAACAGAAATTGGTTTTACGGATGAACAAGGAAAATCGATTTTTCAATGGGTAAAACGAATGATTGATGCTAAAACCTTTGCTAATTATGGTACGAATGGTGACAACATGGTAGCTGGATTCCTTGCAGGAGATGTTGCAATGTTTATGCAATCTTCGGCTAGTGCCAGAGATGTCATTGATAATGCGCCATTTGATGTAGGTGTTGCTTTTATTCCCCATCCAGAAGCTGTAGAAAGACAAGGTGTGGTTATAGGTGGAGCAAGTCTGTGGATGATGAAAGATAAGAGTGATGAGGAGAAAAAAGCGGCCTGGGAATTCATGAAGTACTTACAAACAAAAGAAGTTCAAGCGAAGTGGCATGTTGGCACAGGATATTTTGCTATTAATCCAGATGCTTATAGTGAACAAGTTGTAACAGAAGCATATGAGAAAATGCCACAATTAAAAGTTACAGTTGAGCAATTACAGTCTACTAAGTCTTCTTATGCTACACAAGGTGCTTTAATGGATATGATTCCAGAGGGACGTCGCATTAGCGAAACAGCACTTGAGACAGTTTATAACGGTGGAGATGTCGAGGAGACGTATAGCAATATGGTAAAACAATTTAATGAAGCAATTGAAAAGGCGAATCGAGCTAGAAAATAATAGATAGTTTAGGAAACAGATTAATTTTTATACTAGTTAGTCTGTTTCTTTGCTATTAAAAAAGGAGAGGGAAGCATGAATCAAACCAAAGTTTACGGACACAGAGGCGCAAAAGGCAGGTTTCCTGAAAATACACTTCTCGGTTTTCAACAAGCGATACTACAAGGAGTAGATGGAATTGAATTAGATATCCATCTGACAAAGGATGGGGAAGTAGTTGTTATTCATGATGAATTTTTAAATCGCACAACCGACGGAATTGGCTTTGTAAAATCCTATACACTAGAAGAGCTTAAACAGTTTAGTGCGGGAAGTAAATTTTCCTCCCTTCCTGATTATGAAGAAAGCTGGATTGCAGAAAAAGTGCCTACATTAAAAGAGGTATTACAGTTGCTTGCTCCATACGATATCGAATTAAATATTGAGCTTAAAACTTATACATTTGCATATGAAGGAATTGAAGAAAAGACTCTAGCACTTGTGAAGCAATTTGGAAATGGGCGGAAGATTGTTTATTCTTCTTTTCATTTGCCGACTTTGTTAAGAATAAAGGGATTGGATCCATCTGCATCGATTGCCTGGCTATTAAATCAATTCATTTCCAACCCTCTTGATTATATAAAAAGCTTGGAATTAGAGGCTTTGCATCTCCATAAAGAAATGGTGATTGATAACTTAAAAGATTGGCAGGAATTAAGAAAGCATGTAAGAGTATGGACAGTAAACAAAAAGGAAGAGTTGACTAATCTTATCGATGCAGAAGTAGAATCTATTATTACTGATTATCCAGAAATGGCCATAGCGATAAGACAAGAAAGGGCTGTGTCTGTTGAGTAAATTCTTAAATAGAAGCACCCTCTTGCTGATTTTAATTATCTCCCTTTCTGCTTGCGGAAATAATCAGTCAGTACAAACTATGGTCAGTCCATCTGTGACAGAACACGAAGAAACTCCAAGGGTAATCGCACATAGAGGGGCAAATGAATGGTACAACGAGAGTACCATTACTGCCTATCAAATAGCAGCTCAATCTGGCGTAGATTCATTAGAAATAGATTTAAGAATGACAAAAGATGGCGAGTTAGTTGCCATGCATGATGATACAATCGATCGGACTACAAATGGCAAAGGGAAGGTTTCTGATTACACATTAGAAGAACTAAGGGCGTTTCAAACAATCGAATCGGATAATAGGAAAGAGATAAAGGAAAAAATTCCTACATTAAAGGAAATAATCGATACTTTTCAAGATACACAAAAGTACTATATTGAGACAAGGCTCGTTGATGGAAAACTAACAATGGAAGAAAAACTAATTCAGCTATTAAAAAAGTATGAGCTTTTAGACAAAAATTTGGTAACGATCCAATCCTTTTCAGTAGAGAGTTTATTGAAAATTAAAGAAATGGCACCAGCTACTGAATTAGCACTTCTTTTTCGCAAAGGCTCTTTTTCCCTAGAAAAAGCTAGTACGGTTGATTTTCCTATCATCGGCATAGAGTCTACAGATATTACAAAAGAGGTGGTAGACGAATTACATAAAAAGGAAAAAGAGGTACATGTCTATTTTACGAATAAGAAAACACAAAAAGTGGAACAAGAACGAGTTCACGAATTTGGAGTGGATGGCTATTTCACCGACTTTATTCATTTTACGAAAGAGATTTTAGCCATATAAAAAAGGGAAAATGGGTGTGAAGGAATTTATTCACGCCCATTTTTATTTTTATAAATATTACATAGTTAGCTTAAACAAATGTTTTTATATGTTTCGTTACATAGAGTCTTAAATATAGAGTCAGGCAGCGGGAAATAGCAGTCATAAGCAATTTTTGCATAATCTCGCGCTTTATCGATATTATTAAGTTCCTTATAACAAAGAGCAATAAATATATCTTTGGTAAAATAAATAGCTTGGTCAACAGGATGGTTAGTATGTTTTGGTACATAAATTGTTTTTAAAATGAGGAGTGCTTCTGAATATGCCTTAGCAAAATACATCGCTTTTCCCTTTTGAAGCATATTCCAATTATCACCGGTTACTTTTTGAGTGTTTTCGTCAAAAGTTAAATATTGATCAATGATAGGCATTGCTTGATGGTATTCTCCCTTTACATGCAGTAAGTATTCCACATAAATTACATCACAGAGTTCTTCAAAAATTTTATCTTCTACAAATTCACCATATTGCTTTAGTTTTTTTAGGTAGTAATGAAATTTTTCTTCCTCTCCCACTAGCAAGGCAACCACTGTAGCAAGCTTATAGATATCGTCTATTTTGTAGTAGAGTTTTTCTTTTCTCGAGTATTCCAATGCGCTTTCCACTGCTTCTGAAGTTGCTTTTATGTCTCCGATTGCTGAATATAAGGCAGCGATATGATAATCCATAGTGACTTTAGTCATAGGATCTATCTTTATATGGGTTGTTTCAATATGATGTCGTTCTTCCAAATAACATTGTAAAGCGTCTTGATAGCGGTGTTCCAAATAAAAGTTTATTCCTCTGAAGAATGCAATGTTTGCCCGATTAGCAGTAAGATTAAGCAAATCATAAATTAATGCTGCTTTATCACAATATAATGTCCATTCCTTTTTATTCAGACAAAATAGACTGCGGCTATAAATTTCCAATAAGCGAGCTGATTCATAGCTTTCATTCAAATTAGAGATATAGGGCTCAATTAAGGCGGTCAGTTTGGAGCATTGTTCTATGGTTTCCTCAGAGTGCTTAAAATAAATACGAAATTCTTCATGTATCTTTTCTGCTTCCTCTAATACTTTTCTTAATTCAACAATACTTACCTTTTCTAATAACTCTGATATATCAACGCCTAGTCTCTCCGCAATATATTCCAAACTCTCCATAGAAGGGCGCGCTTTATTATTCTCAATTTGACTAAGCATGCCTTTGGTTAATCTATCGCCAGCTAATGCCTCTAGGGTCATTTTTTTTTGTTTTCGTAATGTGCGAATGCGTTCGCCTAGCATAATCGTACAACTCCTTCTTTCGATAGTTTAATTATATTAAACTTTTCCTTGAAAGGAAAGTTTTGGTGTGATATGATTTGTTTAATTTAATTAAACTTTTAAAGGAAGGACGATGTTTTGGTGAAAGAATATTCGTTAGAAAAGAGAGCCGCCTACCATTTATGGACATTTGTCAGTAGTAAATTAATTGCCACAGCTGGGTCACAAATTTATACATTTGCAATTAGTTTATATATTTTGCATTTAACTGGCTCGTCAATGAGTTTTGCCGTAAATATGTTGTGCAATATTTTGCCGCGGACACTAGTAGCACCTTTTGCTGGGTCTATTATTGATAGATATCCTCGTAAACATATTGCGATTACAGCGCAAACTGTCTCTACCATATCTATTGGTGGATTGCTGCTTTACAGTGTCACGATAGGATTATCTTTACCTGCTATTTATACAACATCTTGTATTTTATCTATTACCTCGATGTTTGCGAGCAATGCTTTTACTTCTTCTTTAACAGGATTAGTTGATGAAAGCCGCATTCAAAAAGCGTCTTCCATGAATCAAATTGCCGTTTCCATTGCGCAAATTGCCAGTCCTGCTATCGGTGGAATATTATTCGGTCTTGTCTCCATGTCTGTCTTTTTAACAATTTTTCTGATTGCTTCGTCGATTGCTGTTGTACTTGATTCCACGATGAATTTTACATTGTTTGAAAAGGAAAAAGAAAAGGCAGAACAACAGGAAACGGTTTGGATGAGTTTGAAGGCAGGATTAGTTTATGTTAAGAATCAGCCGCTATTAGTAGCTATTATTTGTATTAGTCTTATCGTCAATTTTATTTTTACTGCTTTTAATATTGGTTTCCCATATGTAGTAAATACAAAGCTACATATGCCATCTGTCCAATTTGGAATGGTAGAAGGTGCTTTTGCTGTTGGAACTTTATTGCTTTCTATTTATCTTTCATTAGGAAAGGAATTTAAACAACCTTTCCAAGTAAGTAAAATAGGAATTATAGTGCTAGGAATATTAATGGCAGCTGCAGCTATTCCAATCTTCATTCCGATGTCGGCAGCCTCTATATTTATCTTTTACTTAATGCTAATGTTTTTGTTTGGATCTGTTAATATACTGGTTAATATCCCAATAATGGTATTAATGCAAAAGAAGATTGCGAATGAATATAAAGGAAGGGTTTTTACTATATTAGAGACATTTGCAATGGGAATGATGCCGGTAGGAACACTTATATTTGGTGTGTTATATGATTATGTTCCTGCGCAATGGATTCTCTTAATAGCTGGTTCTTTATTGATTATATCTGTATTCATCCTTGCAAGGCCATCTGTGATGGAAAAGGCCGCAGAATCAGGGGATACAGTTCCGGTAACCAAACATAGAGCAACTTCTGTATAATAATGAAGTAAATTTCTACAGTTTCGTACTCAAAGTATTCTGGGATGAACCATGGTTTGCTGGCTTCTGATGGAGTAAAAGCTTTATCCAACAGAAGAAGCAAGAATGAATAAAATCTTCGATATTTATGCGAAAAAAGCAAAGGGAATATGGAAGCATTGTATGGAAAGTAATAAAGTGTTTGCTAATAAATCTAGCTATTGTCAGAGACATTTTTAAGATAATCGGGAATAAAAAGGGAACAGATAAAAAGCTGCATCCAAAAATCAAACTCTTTATACTAAGACTCTCCTTCCGTAATAGGAGAGTTTTTTTCTATGGTATATATAAGATTAATAGGAGATAATGAATATTCTAGTTATAATAAAGAGGAAAGCTGATTATATTAGATTAGTTAAATGAACTTTAAGTAAAAGCAGAGGTAATGTTCATATGGATAAAAAGGTAAAAGATAAAAAAAAGGAGGAATATCGATCGGCAGAGGACAAAGCTGCTCGTTACTTCGAATCCCTTCAAAAGCAGTTAGTGGATAAGGCTTATGTGTCGCGCTTAACGAGCGACTTTCAAACATGGAAAATAAACCATATTCATTCTCCATCCATCCTAAGTTATTTTTCCCGAAAAAAAAGAAAACCACGAGTAAAAGGATATCGCCCTTATATAGAGTGGTTAAACTATGCCGGCAAACTAGATAACTATTTGCATAGAAGTGTTTCCTATCTATATATGCGTGATTTAGGAAAGACGCTTTTTTCTCCTTTCACACAAGAAAGAGTTAATGAAGCAGTTGGAAAGGTGAAAAATTATTTATTAAAGAAAGAAACAAAGGAAGATAATTTTAGTGTCTCCAGTATATACAAATTAGCTAAAAAAGATGCTGTTGAACATACAATGATTTGGGTTATGGAAAAGCTAAAACGAGTGACTTCACATATTCCTGCTGGGATGAGCGTAGAGCATGCCCAGCGGAAAATCTTGAAGATTCTTGCAGGGGTCTTGATGCACGAATTAGAAGAAAGAAGAACCATGGACCTTTCAGACGAAGAGCGCCAGCTGCGACTAGAAAAAGCTATTAAACTAGGCTTCTATTATGGATTGACCTATCCTTTAATTGATGATTTACTTGATGCCCATATTTTATCACCGGAAGAGGAAGAACGCTATTCTGCTCTAATCCGAAGTACCTTAGAAACAGGGATAGTCCCACATTTTGGTTTGTGGCATGGAGAAAATAAAGAGCTTATTTCCTTCATCCATAATGAGTTAAAAGAAGCATTTGAATATATGAAAAAACAGCATGATAATCAAACATGGGAGCTATTTTTAAATCAATCCTATATCTTTTTTCATTCACAAGAGGTCGACAGAAAAAAGAAATTGACTGTTAGCACATACTCTAATGAAGAAATATATATCCCTGTAATCCTTAAATCTTCTGCTTCGCGACAGATTGTTCGCTCGTTAATAAATGCACCTGAGGATGAAGGCTATGATCAAAGAACATTTTATTATGGAATTTATAATCAGCTGGCAGATGATTTAGCCGATATGTTTGAGGATAAAAAGGATGGTGCTGTAACGCCTTATACGTATTATCTCACCTATTATCAAACGAGAAAGGACTTACTTAATCCTTTTGAAATGTATTGGACCGTCATTTCCTATTTGATTCACGATGTATACCATTCTGATTTAAAAACCCAAGAAGTCTTATTAGACCGTGCAGTTAACGGATTAAAACGACTAAAGGAAAAATTGGGAAATGAGAAATATAATGATTTAATGGGAATTCTCACAAAAGATTTTCCCGTCTTTAATCGATTATTACAGCAGATGGTGGAAAAATCAGATGATGTCGACTTTTTCGATAAGTTATTACGTGATCATATGATTAGTATTTTAAAGGAAAATCACAGAGAACAAGAAGCGTTTTCTGAAATGATTCAATCAAGCAGGGGATCTATCGATAATATGCTGCCAATTACAGAAAATGCACAATTGAAAAAAGATATCGTGACAGAAGCAGCAAATTATAGTCTTACTGGAAATGGGAAAAGATTACGGCCGGTTATTACTAGTTTTATCGGGGAAAAAGAATGGGGACTAGATAATGCCCAAATCGCCCCCCTGCTGCGGTCAGTGGAATATATGCACACAGCTTCTCTAATATTTGACGATTTGCCATCACAGGATAATGCCGCAATGAGGAGAGGACGACCAACGCTGCATGAAGTGTATGATACTGCAACAGCAGAATTAACTGGACTATTCCTGACACAAAAGGCAATAGAAGAACAAGCTAATTTACGTGGTTTTGATGAATCCAGGATATTACAGCTGATTCAGTATACAACGAAAGCTACTGCTGATATGTGTAAAGGCCAGATAATGGATCTAGAATCGCGAGGAAAAAAACTATCTCTTCAAGAGCTGAATACTCTTTGTTTTTATAAGACGGGAATTGGGTTCGAAGCAGCACTTGTCATGCCAGCCATTTTAGCGGGAGTTCCAGAAGAGGTTAAGGATTTGCTGAAGAAATATGCTTATCATGCTGGGATTGCATTTCAAATAAAGGATGATTTACTCGATGCAGAGGGAAGTAAAGAAATATTAGGAAAAGAGTCTGGAATGGACAAAGACAATAATACGTCCACTTTTGTAAGTGTGCTAGGTGTAGAAGGTGCCAGAAAGGAAATGTGGGAGCATTATAGTTTAGCATTAGATATAGTCGATGCTATACCGAAGAAGACTAATTTTTTGAGGTACTTAGTAGATTATATGGTCAATCGAAATCGGTAATAATAAATAGATATAGATTGTTTAAAGGAGAATAGTGTGATGAAAATTACCTTTTTAGGAAAATATGGAGGTTATCCTGGGAAAGAAAGTCCGACTTCTTCCTTCTTAATGGAGTCCGCTGGATTTCATTTATTGGTCGATTGTGGGAGCGGCGTGCTAGCAAAGATGCAATCCTATGTGGATTTAAAAGATTTAGATGCGTGCATTCTTTCCCATTATCATCATGATCATATCGCAGATGTAGGCGTGCTGCAATATGCTATGTTAGTGGAATCTATACTTGGAAATCGCGCAGCAGCTTTCCCAATTTATGGACATAAACAGGATAGCAAGTTTGAGGAATTAACCAACGATATTTATACAGAAGGGCGAGAAATTTCTGTAGGAAAAACATCTAATATTGGACCGTTTACTATTTCTTTTTGTGAAACGATTCATCCTGCCTACTGTTTGGCAATGAAGATCCAAGCAAATGGCAAAACCATTCTTTACACTGCAGATACAGAGTGGAAGGATGAGTTAGTTGTTTTTGCGAAAAATGCGGATCTCTTAATAAGTGAAGCAAGTATATATAAAGAACAGTTCGGCGTGGTAAGAGGACATTTAACTGGTGAAGAAGCTGGAAAGTTAGCGGAACTTGCCGGTGTAAAGCAGCTTTTATTAACCCATCTTCCCCATTATGGAGAACAGGAAAAACTGGTGGAAGAAGCAAAAGAAATTTATAGTGGTCCCGTTCAGTTGGTATATCCAGGCATGGAAATAGATTTTAAATAGCAGTAAAAAAAGTGTTGGTTTCATTTAATTGAAATCAACACTTTTTTTGCACGGATATATCATTTTTACAAATTCATATTCTCCACCATTAGTATACTGAAGGAATGTAGCTTCCTCTTTAAAGCCTGCCTTTTTGTATAATTTTATGGCTCGATCATTAAAGACGGCAACAGCCAAGGTGATAAAAGCTGGAGAAAAGCGTTCCTTTATATAAGTGATTCCAGTAGCTAAGAAGGTATAGCCAAGCCCTTGTCCTGTTAGGTCTGGCCTTAAACCAAGGCCTATATCAATGGTGTCGTTTTCTTCATGATGGATACTAAAAAAGCCAATGAGTCGATTGTTTTCTGTAACAGCATAAACAGAGTCAGCTCTTTTATCCCTATCAAGAAATTCTGTTAAATCCTCTTCATCCGCTTCCATATTATAAAACGCATACTTTCCATCATAATGCCAGTTAAAAGCAATTTCCTCTGCTTGCTCTTGGGTAATAAGTTGAAATGAATACATAAAGAAAAACCTCTCTTTTTTTAATCATAACATATAGAAATATTTTGATAAATGAGAAATTATTCTTCCTCTCGTCTAGTTGAACAGGCTATACTTAAGAAAATAAGAAGGGGGCATCAGACAAATGGAAAAAGAAAATCAAAATCTATTTCATATAGAAGAAACAACTATTTTTGAAGTACAAAAGGCTCTGGATTCGGGGCAGATTACTTCATGGGAGCTAACAAAACAATATATAGAACGAATCAAGACATTTGATTCGACATTATGCTCCATTAGAGAAATTAATCCAGATGCATTAGCAATTGCTGCTGAGCTAGATAAAAAAAGACAAGAAGTGGATCAAATTGGCCCCCTTTACGGTATTCCAGTCATCATTAAGGATAATATTGATACAAAGGATGCGATGGCCACAACGGCTGGCTCGATTGCTTTAGCAAATAATTTTGCCAGTGAGGATGCCTTTATTGTAAAAAAGCTGCGCGAAGCAGGAGCGATTATTATAGGCAAAGCTAATTTATCCGAATTTGCCAATTTCATTACGGAATTAAATATGCCAAATGGTTATAGCTCATTAGGCGGCCAGGTAATGAACCCGTATGGGCCAGGAGTATGGGATGTTGGTGGTTCAAGCTCTGGCACTGGAGCAAGCATTGCTGCCAATTTTGCTGTGGTAGGAATAGGGACAGAAACATCTGGTTCGATTCTTAGTCCTGCTAGCAACAATTCCCTTGTTGGTATTAAACCAACGTTAGGTCTCATTAGCCGGACCGGAATTATTCCGCTGGCGCATAGCCAGGATACGGCAGGGCCGATGACTAGAACGGTTCAAGATGCCGCTATCTTACTTGGAATAATGGCAGGAGTGGATGAAAGAGACGAGGTGACATTAACAAGTATTGGTCAGCCTAGGGATTATACTGCATTTTTAAAAGCAGATGGTCTGAAAGGAAAAAGAATTGGAGTTGATCGTTCCTTCTTACCAAGAGAGGAAGAAGAAGTTGCATTATTTAATAAAGGGTTAGAAGAATTAACACAGCAAGGTGCTATTTTAATAGATATGACGATCCACCGTGAAAAATTTGACTCCATTGTTCTTTATCATGAGTTTAAATATGGGATAGATAATTACCTGCGTAAATGTGCAGAAGAAGTTCCTGTCCATTCATTAAAGGAAGTAATTGAGTTTAATAAAAATCATTTAGATGTTGTAAAATATGGCCAGACTATTTTGGAATACTGCGAAACGTTAAATGGAGATTTAAAAGACCCTACCTATAAGGAACATCGGGATACAGATATTCGATTATCCGCTTTGGAAGGAATAGATGCAGCGATAGAAAAATATGAATTAGATGGTTTAGTATTCGCGAAATATGTAGGCTGTGAGCTGCCGGCAAAAGCAGGCTATCCATCGATTACTGTACCAGCTGGTTATACTCCGAAAGGAAAGCCGATGGGATTAACCTTTACTGGAATAGCTTATAGTGAACCGAGCCTGATTGAAATGGCCTATAGCTACGAACAAGCAACAAAGCATCGTGTCCCGCCAGCTTTAGCATAGAAAAGGCCGGAGAAAGAAGGATATATTAAAAAAGAGAATAGGCAGAGAAAGTGATGGCATTAAACTCCGTCTATTCATTTTTTGAAAAATTCCTTATTAAAAATCAAAGTAGAAGAAGCAGGTTTTCACTAAATAGCTACATGAGACTAGACTTCCTCATCTTCTTCATTTAGTCACGCTCCGTTTAGGCATAAGCTAATTGGCAGGATAATATATTAATAGAAATGATTATAGTTTACTAGCTATCTAAATAGTTTGTCCTAGATTGATTTTCGTATATAAGCTATAATAAAAACAAAAAGAAAGCTCTTACATTCGAATCATATAACCAAAAAGAAGTAGGGAAAAACGGCTGTTAGTAGAAGATGAGTACTAACAAACGGTTAACAAAATAAGAGGATTTCATGTTTTTAAGGAGGAAAAGCAATTGACTTTATCACGTGTACTAGTTGGTATTTTTAAAAGTTTTGAAGAAACAAAGGAACAGCCTAAGGTTCCTGAATTGAAGACTCGTTATTATAAAAAAAGCCGCGATCGCTTAATGGAAACGATTAAGAATGTAGTCGAAAGAAAACTGACAAATTGGGATCTGAAAAAAGTAGATATGGAGAGAGGAGAAATCGTACTCAGCAAAGGCTCAAGCTTAATGATTGTGACTGTTTACAAATTAGCAGGAATGCAATCAGCTGTGGATGTTTATTGCTCAAAGGAAGGAACTTTGGGTGATTTCGGCTCAAGCTATAAACATATTCAACATTTTTTTAAAGCACTTCATACAGAGATACAGCCAGAAAAAGGGTAAATGTCAATAAAACTACATTCAATTGGAATGGAAGTGGATAAAAAGTGAAAATTTTAATTACCGGGGCAAATCGAGGCTTGGGAATTCATCTAGCTAAAACTGCTTTGAAAAGGGGACATACTGTGCTTGCCGGAGTTCGAACGGTTCAAGAAACTTCTCCTATTAATCTCTTGAAAGCAAAATATCCAGATCATTTACATACATATTACCTTGATGTCACTCAGGAAAAATCAATTATCAAAGCGGCTGAACTTGCTGCCAAGGATGTTGGAGCCATTGATGGGATTATTAATAATGCAGGAGTGTTAACAGAACGAGGGAAAAAGATCGAAGAATTAGATTTCGAGCATGTCCAATTTACGATGGACGTCAATGTATTAGGACCAATGAGAGTAGTGAAGCATTTTCTTCCGCTTATATATAAAGGCGAGGATAAAGCTATTATTAATATTTCTTCCGAAGCAGGAAGTATCCAAAACGCCTATGGAGGAGATTTTCCGTACGGTATTTCCAAAGCGGCACTGAATATGTTTAGTGTTCAATTATCAAGATATGTAAATGAAAAGAATATTACGGTATATGCTATTCATCCTGGCTGGATCAAAACGGATATGGGTGGGGAAGATGCAACAGGCTATCCAGACGAGTCGGCAAATGGGATATTAGATATTTTAGAAGGGAAAATCGTCGGAACGAGTGAATTAGGTTTTATTGATTTTAAAGGACGGGAAATGAAAATCTAAATAATATATAGATAGTATCAGAAATGGGCGGCACGATGCAAAGCTATTTCTGATTTTTTTATGAATGGAAACTCTTTTAAACGAAATGATAAAAGAAAAATCCCCACTTTTTGTAGATTCCCATTATAATAGAAATATTATTTATAATATTCTGTTGATTTGTTTTGGAAGGAGAATCTGATGAACAAGGAAAGAATCGTAACAATGCAGCTTTTAAATCAAATACATATGGAAGAACTGCTTTCTCTAGCGACTATTGTCGGCTGGGATTATGATAAGCAAGAAATCCGCACCTTACTTGCTTCGGGGACGGTCTTTGGGCATGTTAATGATAAACGTACTGTGATATCCTGTGCTGCAATTATTCCATATGGAAGCAATTTGGCATCTATCGGTATGGTTATTGTTCATCCAGATTATAGAGGAATTGGTTTAGCCAAGGAGTTATTAGTTACATGTATGAATCAGGTTTCAAAAGATTCTGCCCTTATGTTAATTGCCACACGAGAAGGAAGACCAGTCTATGAAAAATTGGGATTTAATGATTATAGTCATGTGACAAAACTACTTGGAGAAGGGCAGCAGTGCAGACAATCGCTAAATGGTTATACGATAAGCCCATATCAGTCAAAAGATTTTAAAGAAATGCTCAAATTGGACAAAGAGGCATTTGGCTGTGAGAGAGACCTGCTTCTAAAGAATAGACTTGAGCAGGCAAAAGAAGTAATAGTGATAAAGAAAAGTAATTTGATTGTCGGCTACGCTGCTGCGGTAAAAAAGCCTGCTAATCTCGTAATAGGTCCAGTTGTTGCTCAAAATGATGAACAGGCTATGCTTCTTATACAAACAATCATCTCTAACAATAGGGGGATGATAAGAATGGACGTAGTAGAAGGGAAAAAAGAGATAATAAAAGCACTCGTAGAATTAGATTTTCAAGAAAATGATCGTCCTCCGGTAATGGTTAAAAATAGCGAAGCGTTTCCTGAGAGAAATGGCAGTCTTTATGCGATTGCAGCCCAGTCTTATGGATAAAGGATTTAGATTTGCCAAATAAGAAAGAGGTTTTTGGATGAGTATAAAGCTAGAAGAATTATTAAAGCTCCCTTCCCTGCGTGAGGCAAAAGTAGTTGCAGGGAAAGAGGGACTAACAAAGCTAGTTTCCTCTATTTCGGTTTTAGAATATACGGATGTAGCTTCTCTGAAGGAAGATTTGTTTAATAATGATGAGTTTTATGGAAGTGAAATTGTTATTTCTGCCTTGATCATGATTAAAGATGATGTTGAGGCACAATGCAGAACAATTGAGCATTTGCATAAAGTAGGGGAAATTGGCTTAATCTTATATTATGTCGGTGTTTTTCTCCCGAAAATTGATGAGAAAGTTATCGAATTAGCAGATACACTCGGTTTTACATTAATTGTTATGCCTGAAAAGCAAATGTCTTTGCGTTATAGTGAAGTTATATATGAAGTCATTGAAGCGATTGTAAAGAATGAGATGGCTTCCCCTAGCTTTGTAAGTGAGATGGTTGAGCAAATATCTGGAGTACCACTTCCACAAAGAAATATGGACACTGTCTTAAAAATACTGGCTGACCGTACTCGTTCTTCTCTTGTATTAGCCAATAAAAATAACCAGGTCATCCATGCAGTCACATGGCCAAGAACAAGTACAATGAATATCTTTGAAACAGTTGAGCAATATAAAGAATTGTCTGTTGACCAAGTTTTGGTGAAAAGAAATGGCGACCAGCCTTTATATATATCAAAAAAAGTAATTGCCCAAGAAGGAATCCCTTTTTTAAATTTATATATTTTGAAGGAAAAGGATCCTTTAGTTCTTGATACAGCTGTTCAACTAGCAGAAGTCGTGCAAGTATTTATTAATTTATGGGGAAAACACTACGATGAAATAAGTACAGCAGAGCTAATGAAGGCGATTATGAACGATGAAAGTGTAAAGATGCGACGTCTGGCCAATATATTAAATATTGATGTCACAGCTATACATATGATGTGGATTGTGGAAACGAACAATATGGAGGAAGAGCAACTGCTGAAGAAAGTGAAAGAATACGTCAGACAGAATTATCATGTTTCATTGGTTGATTTTTATAATGGTTTTCTTATTATCCTAGTAGATGATTCTATTATTCAAGAAGATCCCTTTCAGTCAGCAAATCGATTGTTAGCTTTGTTGGATGAAAAGGAACAGAACTTTACGATAACTATTTGTCAAAATATGAACAATACAACAGAGGTTCAGCAAGCATATACGAACTGTAATGAGTATTTACGGATAGCGAAAATTATTTATCCGTATAAAAAAATATTTACCCTGCAAGAAATGAATTTTTCTTTAGAGTGTTTTCAGATTATTAATAGCGGAGAATTGGCAATTGAGAAAATATTGCAGCCTATTTCGCCTATAAGAGAACATGGCAACCAAGCAGAAGAGCTCTTAAGTACACTTACGGTATATTTATTAGAAGGTAGTAATCGTTTTCAGGAAACAGCTGATATTCTTTACTTACATAAAAATACGATAAAATATCGAATTCAAAGGATAACCGAAATTCTCAAATATCCTGTTACGAAATCACCAGAAGTTTTTCAGTTATACAAAGCTGTCGCTGTTTATCGAATGTTAGCACAAATAAAAGAGCAATAGAAAAAAGAGCATTTTTGTTCAATTAAACAAAGAATGCTCTTTTTATTTTTCGGTTCAGCTAAATACATATAGTTTCGTTATCGATATAATAAGTTTTAATTACATAAAGGAGGCGTGAAAATGAGTGATAACAGAGACGGAAATCAGGAGGCACAATCATGGCAGAGTCTAGCTTTTCTATGGACGGGCTCGATGATTTGTATACCTAGTTTATTAATAGGCGGTACACTAGTTAGTGGTATGCCTTTATGGGAAGCTGTCCTTGTCGGGTTAATAGGGTATGGAATTATTGTTGTTTTAATGATCTTTCAAGGAATACAAAGCAGTGATATACACAAGCCGACCGTTAGTGTCGCTTCGCAAGTTTTTGGAGAACAAGGCTCAAAGAAAATAATTTCGATTATATTAGCTGTTGCATGTCTGGGCTGGTTCGGAATACAAGCAAATGTGTGTGGGACAGCATTTTCCCAATTTTTAAGCGTATATGGGATTAACCTGCCAGTACCGCTTTCTTCCCTCATATGGGGCATCATTATGCTGTTATCAGCCATTTACGGGATCAAAATACTGAATATTCTAAATTACGTTGCAGTTCCCATTTTGCTTGCAGTCTGTGTCTATGCAGTTGCGGTTTCTTTAATGGGTGACGGTGTTGCACAAATAAAAAATTATATGCCGGCTGGATCCATGTCCTTTTTATCTGGACTTTCTATTACGATTGGTTCATTTGCGTTAGGTGCAGTTATTGCAGGGGATTATTCTCAATATGCGAAATCACGTAAAGATGTTGGCAAAGCTGCATTTATTGGGATATTGCCTTCTGGAGTCTTAATGATCACTGTTGGTGCTATATTGACCCTTACTGCTGGAACTGCTGATATTACAAGTGTATTTACAGAACTAGGACTACCTGTTTTGGGAATTATTGCTCTTATCTTAGCAACCTGGACTACGAATGCAGTAAATGCCTTTTCTGGTGGAATTGCCATTATCAATGTATTTAATATTTCAAAAGAAAAAGAACGGATAGCAGTTGCGATTGCAGGTGGTGTAGGCACACTTCTTGCTGTGGTTGGAATTTTAGATTATTTTGTTCCGATTATGTCCGTGCTTTCTGCCATGATTCCTCCTGTCGCAGGGGTAATGATTGCTTCTTATTGGGTTATTCAAAAAGGGGACAAATCAAAATGGGCTAGTAAAGAAGGAATAAATTTCTTAGGAGTAATCTCTTGGCTTGTTGGGGCAGCGATTGCAGGCATTCCTGTTATCTTCTCTTTTTTTCCAAGCTTACCACAGCTGCCAAATCAGCCATTGATTGGAATGGTTATTTCCTTTGTATGTTATCTAGTAGCCAGAAATATTATCGTTCAAAAACAAGTATCTATTAATCAATAATCACAACTGGAGGGAATCACATGCGATATTTAGATGAAGAAGCGATTGAAAATATAGCAGTTGGAGCAGCATTTCTAGGTACAGGGGGTGGAGGGGATCCTTACATAGGAAAAATGATGGCTCTTTCAGCGATAAAAGAAAATGGTCCCGTTCAACTTTTGTCACCCGAAGAAGTAGAAAATGATGATTTTTTTATCCCAGCGGCAATGATGGGGGCTCCATCTGTGTTGATAGAGAAATTTCCAAAAGGTGATGAATTCGTACGTGTATTTAAAAAACTAGGTCAATATTTAAATAAAGAAGTAAAGGGAACATTTCCCATGGAAGCAGGGGGAGTCAATTCCATGATTCCTATTGTAGTTGCTGCCCAGTTAGGATTGCCGCTCATTGATTGTGATGGAATGGGACGGGCATTTCCAGAACTACAAATGGTAACCTTCCATCTAAATGGCGTTTCTTCTACACCGATGGCTATAACAGATGAAAAAGGAAATATTGGTATTATGGAGACAATTGATAATAAATGGACAGAACGGATTGCTAGAGTAGCTACCGTTGAAATGGGTGCAAGTTCATTAGTTAGTATTTATCCATGTACAGGGGAGCAGTTGAAAAAATATAGTGTGAAAAATATTATTACCTTATCTGAAAAAATTGGACAAATTATCCGCTCCAATACAAAGGATGAATTAACCAAACTACACGAACTCTTAGATACTACTAGTGGATATCATTTGTTTGATGGGAAAATTATAGATGTTGAACGAAACACAATGGGAGGGTTTAATAGGGGCTGTGTAACATTAGATGGATTGGAGCAATTTACCGGAGAAGAAGTACAAGTATTTTTCCAAAATGAAAATTTAGTAGCCCAAAAAAATGGTAAACCATTAGCTATGACTCCTGACCTCATTTGTTTAGTAGATTTAGAAACATTAAATCCAGTTACGACAGAAGCGCTGAAATATGGAAAAAGAGTGAGGCTGCTGGCATTGCCTTCTGATCCCCAGTGGAGAACAGAGAAAGGGATTGAAACAGTAGGACCAAAGTATTTTGGTTACGATATTTCCTATACACCATTAGAGGATCTTGTGAGAAAGGAAGTGTGATATATGTATAAAGTAGGAATTGATGTTGGGGGAACAAATACAGATGCTATTATACTTGATGAAGGTTTAAATTTAATTCATCAAGTAAAAATGCCTACAAGTGAAGATATCGAGTCAGGGATTGTCTCTTCCTTAAAAAGAGTATTAGAAGAAGCAGGGATTGATAGAAAAAAAGTAACCCATGCGATGTTAGGAACTACTCAGTGTACAAATGCTATTGTGGAAAGAAAAAAACTGGCTAAAGTAGGTGTGATTCGACTGGGGTATCCAGCAACGGCCTCTGTCCTTCCTTATACTGCTTGGCCAAAGGAAATGGTCTCTGCCTTAACGGGAGAGTATCGTTTAGCCGGAGGCGGGTATGAGTATGATGGACAAGTACTGTCTAGCTTTTCAGAGGAAGAAATACGCTCCATTTTAAAGGAATGGAAAGGAAAAGTAGAAGCGATAGCAGTTGTTGGTGTTTTTTCTTCCTTGAAAAACGATCAAGAACTTCGAGTAGCCGATTTAGTGGCAGAAGTGATGGGAGAAAAAACCCCAGTATCTTGTTCTTCCTTAATTGGTTCTGTTGGATTAATTGAAAGGGAAAATGCAACGATATTAAATAGTGCTTTATTTAAGGTTATTGCAGCAACAAGCAATGGCTTTGAAAATGCATTAAGAGAAGAAGGAATAACAGATGCGCAAGTATTTCTCTGCCAAAATGATGGAACATTGATGTCGATAGAGTATGCTCGAAAATTCCCCATTTTAACGATTGCATGTGGACCAACTAATAGTATTCGTGGGGCATCTTACTTAGCTGGGATTAAAGATGCGATGGTATTAGATGTAGGTGGAACGACATCGGATATTGGTGTCTTAACAGCCGGATTTCCGCGTGAGTCTGCGCTTGCAGTAGATGTGGGCGGAGTCCGAACAAATTTCCGTATGCCGGATATTGTATCCATTGGATTAGGCGGGGGAAGTATTGTCCGAAACGTGAATAATGAAGTAACGATTGGACCAGACAGCGTAGGTTACCGAATTACTGAAGAAGCACTTGTCTTCGGGGGGGGAACACTCACAACAACGGACATTGCAGTACGCTTAGGAGTTGCAGAGATAGGAAATCCAGAATTAGTGAAACATATTGATGAAGAATTCGCTCAACAAGCATACGCGAAAATAGCAGCAATGACGGAAGAAGCAATTGATAAAATGAAAACAAGTAATAATGATGCCACGGTTGTTTTAGTAGGAGGCGGCAGCATCATTATCCCAAGACAGTTAAAAGGGGTAAAAGAGATCATTCATAATGAGAATGGTGCGGTTGCCAATGCAATAGGCGCATCTATTTCGCAAATCAGCGGACAATATGAGCAAATATATATCTATTCACAAACTCCTCGTGATGAGGCGCGAAAAGATGCGGAAGAAAGAGCGAAACAGCAAGCAATATTAGCTGGTGCAAAAGTGGAAACAATTGAACTTGTAGAAATAGAAGAAATTCCGTTAGCATATCATCCAGGAAATGCGACAAGACTAAGAGTAAAGGTAGTAGGAGAACTAACGTAAAGCTAGCTGATTAAAACAATTGGACACTCAGAATAAAGAAAGAGAAAATGATTGCCTCATTTTCTCTTTCTGTTTATATGTGCCATGATATCAGATTTTAAATAGATTCTTTCTTTATTGCCAACATTAAGCGGTTCTAGAATCCCCTTTTTTACACAGTCATGGATATATTGCCGTGTACACCCTAATAACTCGGTAACCTGAGAGGTAGAAACTAATTCTTCTTCTAAAAACTTTCTAAACTCCATATCATTTTTAAATTGAATCATAAAAATCGTCCCAATCTTTATAGTATATTATCGAGTAATTATTCAATACCCAAAATTTTAACGAACTAATCATTTCGATTAAATGAAGATATAGTAAGAATCATAAAAAATGGTCTGATTTTTTTAGAGATTCATTTTCTATTTATCCTAACGAATAAAAGCATATATTTTCCAAAAAGAAATAGATATAATGAGAAGGAGAATTTTTAAATTAAGTATGGTAAAAAGTGGAGGGGAATATGTTCAAAAATAAGTTGGGCAAGGTAAGATCTGGATGGATTATTTTGTTGGCCTTATTGGCTACTACGATAGCACAATTGCTGCTATCAGCGCCAGGTATGATTATTGCTATCATAATTGAATCACAAATTCACCCTAATCTTTCTGATGAGATGATTGATCAAGTATTAGACGGTTCACCGCTCTCGCTTTTGGCACAGGGGTTAGGATTAATTGGCGGTATTGCAGTATTATGTCTTTTATGGAAGTTTGTTAATAAGAAGAGAATTTCAGAAATGGGATTTAAAAGGCTTTCTCCAGATTTTATTATTGGGTTAGGACTTGGCGCATTGTCTATCGTCATTATCTTTTTTATTCTATTATTCACCCAAAATATAGAGATGGCTAATTCACTTGGTTCACCGGATTTTTCAACCTATACCATTTTGTATCTACTGTTTTTTATTTTAGTCGGTTTTTCTGAAGAATTGACCTTCAGAGGTTATATTATGTCTACACTTACCGATAATGGAAATTCAAAATTGGTAGTATATATCGTTTCATCATTAATTTTTGGGATAGCTCATTTATTAAATCCAAATGTAGCGGCTCTTGGAATTATCAATATTTTTCTTGTAGGACTTTTATTTGCTTATATGTATGATAAGACGAAAAGCCTATGGATGCCAATTGGTTATCATATAACGTGGAATTATTTCCAAGGAAATGTGTTTGGTTTTCCAGTTAGTGGTACCACTCCCTACGGGCTATACGGAATAGATGTTTCTGTGGGAAATGATTGGCTAACAGGTGGTTCTTTTGGGTTAGAAGGTGGTTTTCTAGCAACAATTATGATCATTATTGGGTTTATTGTTACCAAACTATTTACTATGAAAAGATAATTTTAATATACTTTGTCTAGATTTTAATCAATATTGTCATAGAATAATAGAGGAATATGCGTTATAATAAATCGAGCTGCATAATAGCATAATAAAATCCGTTTCGACGGTGGAGGTTCTAGCTACCCTCTTTAAAAAACTAAGAAAAACAGTACTACTTTCTTAGTAGTGCTGTTTTTTCGATATGAAGGAGATTTGCGAAATGAAAAACGAAAAAGCGGTTGTTGTATTTAGTGGGGGTCAAGATAGCACTACTTGTTTATTTTGGGCTATAAAAAATTTCAAAGAAGTAGTAGCTGTAACGTTTGACTATAATCAAAGACATATTACAGAGATTGAATGTGCACAGAAAATCACCGAAGAGCTTGGCATTAAACACCATATTCTTGATATGTCTCTGCTAAATCAGCTGGCGCCAAATGCCTTAACAAGAGACGATATTGCAGTCGAAGATGGCAAGGAAGGAGAGCTGCCTTCCACATTTGTTCCAGGACGAAATTTATTGTTTATGTCGTTTGCTGGTGTATTAGCAAGTCAAATACAAGCAAAACATATTGTAACAGGTGTGTGTGAGACAGATTTTAGCGGCTATCCAGACTGTCGCGATATCTTTGTTAAATCATTGAATGTAACGTTAAATCTTTCCATGGATAACCAATTTGTCATTCATACTCCACTTATGTGGTTAAATAAGGAAGAAACATGGGGCCTTGCGGATGAGTTAGGTGCCTTTGACTTTGTTCGTGAAAAAACATTAACATGCTACAACGGAATTGTGGCAGATGGCTGTGGAGAATGTCCTGCTTGTAAGCTGCGTAAAAAGGGATTAAATGATTATCTCGCTGTTCGAAAGGGGTTATAAGAGAATGCATGACTTTCGAATAGTAGATAGACTGCAAAAATTTGGGGAAGATATTTCCTCTAAGCAATTAAAATATCATTGCAAACGTGTTATGGTTAGTAAAGAGTTTACCTTTGATGCAGCACATCACCTGCATGCTTATGAAGGAAAATGTATGAATCTTCATGGACATACATACAAGGTAGTTTTCGGAATTAGTGGATATTTAGATAACCGAGGATTAATGATAGACTTTGGTGACATTAAAAAAATATGGAAAACCGAGATTGAAATTTACTTAGATCATCGCTACTTGAATGAAACTCTTCCACCAATGAATACAACAGCAGAGAATATAGTATATTGGATCTTTGAAAAAATGGAAGAGGCTTTGAATAAAGATGAGATAAAGCAAGCAGATAATGGGGCGAGAGTAGAATTTGTTCGTCTCTATGAAACTCCTACTAGTTATGCAGAAATGAGAAGGGAGTGGATGGAGAGTGAGTAAAGTACCTGTCATGGAGATTTTTGGACCAACGATACAAGGAGAAGGAATGGTCATTGGCCAAAAAACGATGTTTGTCAGAACAGCTGGCTGTGATTATTCCTGCGCTTGGTGTGATTCTGCCTTTACTTGGGATGGCAGCGGAAAAGAGCTGATTAAGCAAATGCAAGCAGAGGAAATATGGGAGGAACTAGTTCGACTAGGTGGAGACGGATTTTCTTTTGTCACCCTTTCAGGAGGAAATCCGGCCCTCTTGAAAAATCTTTCCTTTCTGGTAAATTTATTAAAGGAAAAGGAAATAAAGATTGGGCTTGAGACACAAGGGAGCAAATGGCAAGATTGGTTTATAGATATTGATGAACTTACTATTTCTCCTAAGCCGCCAAGTTCTAAAATGAATACGGATTTTGACATGTTGGATTCGATTGTGCAAAGATTAAGAAATGCTAATCGAAGTACTCATATTAGCTTAAAAGTTGTTGTATTTTCTGATGAAGATTACAACTATGCCAAAAAAGTGCATTTGCGTTATCCTGATATTCCTTTTTTCTTACAAGTTGGGAATGAAGATAATAAAACGACTGATGATACTAAATTAGTCGAACATTTATTGGCGAAGTATGAGTGGTTGATTGATAAAACCATGCTTGATCATCAATTCAAAAATGTGAAGGTACTTCCACAGCTACATACGTATATTTGGGGAAATAAGCGTGGAGTGTAGATAGTCGGGAAGGATTTTAGGAGGATTTTAGAATGAGTAAAATTAATACTCCTCAAATAGAGGAGGCTATTCGCTTACTATTAGAAGCAGTTGGAGAAGATCCAAATAGAGAAGGATTATTGGATACTCCAAAACGGGTAGCGAAAATGTATGAAGAGGTTTTTTCTGGTCTTACCATCGATCCAAAAGAGTATTTTGAAACGATTTTTCATGAAGACCATGAAGAATTGGTATTAGTAAAGGATATTCCTTTTTACTCCATGTGCGAGCATCACTTAGTCCCTTTTTACGGGAAGGCGCATGTTGCTTATATCCCGAAAGGCGGAAGAGTGGCTGGGTTAAGTAAGCTTGCTCGAGCAATAGAAGCTGTTTCAAAACGTCCTCAGCTTCAGGAACGAATAACGTCCACTGTGGCAGATACTATGATGGAAACACTTGAGCCCCATGGAGTAATGGTCGTGGTAGAGGCAGAGCATATGTGTATGACCATGCGTGGAGTGAAAAAGCCTGGTGCTAAAACAGTTACATCAGCTGTACGAGGTGTTTTTCAGACTGACAGTGATAAACGCGCAGAAGTATTTGCGTTGATTAAATAAGATAAAGCTAGTATTTATTAAAAATCCTGTGAGAGCAGGATTTTTTTATTGGAATTTATTTAAATTAACTTACATTTTTTATAAGAAAAGGGGAACTTTTTGGTTGATAAACTGGTCTTAAAGTATAAAGGGAGGTGGTTAATATTACGAAAATGAATGAGAAGGAAATATATGAATACTTTTTTGAAAAGGTATATAAAGCAACTTTTTACATCCTGAAAAATGAGGAACTAGCGAAAGATGCAACACATGATACCTTTATAAAAGTATTTAAAAATTTAGGGAAAATAAATGATCATTCAAAGTTAAGTGCTTGGATAACTACTATTGCTACAAGAACTGCTATTGATATATATAATAAAAACAATAGACAATCAACACATATGTTTGAAGAAGAAAACTATATTTCAACTACGAATGAATTTAATGATGAGAGAGATGAAATAGAATATTATTTAGCTGATTTACGACCAAAATACAAACAAATATTAATATTAAAATATTTGGATGGTTTATCAGAAAAAGAAATTGCTAATCTACTTTCCCTTAAATTAGGAACAGTTAAATCAAGGATATACCGAGCGAAACAGAAAATATATCGACAGTATCACTCTGGAGGTGAAAGTAAGCTTGAAGAATAATCAAGAAAATGAAAGATTAAAGGAGCAGATAAAGAAGGAATATAACTCCATTAATATACCTAAAGGATTAAAAGAAGAATTATGGACACAGATTTCTGTAACAAGAAAGAAAAGACGAATTTTTTCGAAACTTTTTCCGGTTATAGCTGTAGCTGCGTTTATCATTATATTAATTCCGCTTGGCTTAAGTTTAATATCTTCAGATTCAGCACAAAATCCAAGTGACGGTATTTCAATGAAAGAAGCAGCAGATATAAAAACAATTGAAGCTGTTATAACAAATAACTTTACAGGACCTGATGAGAATTGGTTAAAAATAATGAATGATACGAGTTCGGAAGAAGAGGGAGAAATAAAGGGCTTAAGCGAATATGAAGAGGATTTATTTAAAGAGTATTTTGCAAGTGATAGAGCGTATGTTGAATACGTTTCAAGATATGGGTCCGTAATATGGAATGAACCTGCGAAAAATCATTACACTTTAAGAGTATTGGATATTAATTATGAAAAGACCAGTTCTGATGAGATTATATACAATTTTACGGCAAAAATAGAATATAAGAAAAAAGGCAGTAGTACAGCAAATGTTGGAACAATTACTGGGCAAGCTAATTTAAATGAAGAACATAAAATAGAAGTGATGATGATTGAATATTTTGATCTTATTAATGAATTAGAGTTGAAATAAATAAAAAAGCAAAGCACCTTAGAAGGAGCTTTGCCTTTTTATTATGCCATATTCTCACTAGTATCTATTTCATTCGACTGATACTGTTTTGTATCTAATTCACCAAGTGTTTTACTTGTTACAACACCTGACACCATTGATCCACTTACGTTTAGAGCAGTGCGCCCCATATCAATTAATGGTTCAACAGAAATTAATACCCCAGCCAATGCTACTGGTAAGTTTAAAGTAGAGAGAACGATCAATGTTGCGAATGTTGCTCCTCCACCCACTCCAGCAACTCCAAATGAACTGATCATAACGACAATAATTAATGTCGCAATGAAAGATGGGGATAAAGGATTAATTCCTTGTGTTGGTGCAATCATGACTGCAAGCATTGCAGGATAGATACCAGCACAACCATTTTGGCCAATTGAAACCCCGAAGGATGCAGAGAAGTTAGCAATGGATTCAGGTACACCTAATTTATTCTTCTGTGCTTCAATATTTAATGGCATTGTTCCTGCACTTGTACGTGATGTGAATGCAAAAGTAAGAACAGGCCAAACTTTTTTTAAATATTGTTTTGGGCTGAGTCCCATAATCGCAAGAATAATTAAATGAATAATAAACATTGCAATTAAGGCAACATAGGACGCAATAACAAATTTTCCTAGCTTCACAATTGCATCAAGGTTACTTCCTGCAACTGTTTTTGCCATAAGCGCAAGTATACCATATGGAGTTAATCGCAGTACTAATGTTACAATTCGCATCACTATTGTATGTAATGATTCAACAATTTTTTGGAAGAAAGCTGCTTGCTCTGGATTTTTTCTTCTAATCCCTAGGAATGCAACTCCAACGAATGCCGCAAAAATTACTACCGCAATAGTAGAAGTTGGTCTAGCACCAGTTAAATCTTGAAATGGATTAGCTGGTAAAAAGCTAAGAATTTTCTGTGGTACAGTTGTGCTTTGGACTTCCCCTAAAGATTCTTCTAGTTGCTGTCCGCGAAGTACTTCAGCATCTCCAGCATTTACATCAATTGCTTTTAAGTCAAAACCTGCAGCAGAGGCGATTCCGATTCCTGCAGCTATAGCTGTTGTTAGTAATAATGTTCCGATTACGAGACCACTAATTTTCCCAAGGTTAGCTGATTTTTCTAACTTTGTGAAGGCAGCCACAATAGAAATAAAGACTAGTGGCATAACAATCATTTGTAGTAGTTTTACATATCCGTTTCCAACTAAACCGAACCAATCATTCGTAACCGTGATTACTTCTGAAGTCGGCTCAAAAAATAATTGTAAAATTGCTCCAAATAATACACCCAGTCCTAAAGCGGTAAACACGCGTTTAGAGAAGGATATATGTTTCTTTTGCATATAGAATAGAACACTAAGCAAAATAAGTAATATAATAATGTTTAAAATAGCAAAAAGGTTCAATGCTATGTCCTCCTTTTATTGTAATTCCTATAGGTTAAATAGGGATTGCGTAAATTCTTTAAAAGACTAACACTATTTTCCTCATTTGTAAATATGATTTTTGAAAAAATAAAAATGTTTTTTATGAAGCAAAATGATACTGTTCTGTTAAAATAATAGAAAATAGTTTTTCGGGGGGATAGGATGTTTGCACTAGATTATCAATCTCCAATTGGAGTAATAGAGATAATTGGAACAGAAAAGGCGATCTATTCTATCTTATTTTCAGAGAAAGAGTCACCAGAGAACCAGATAGATGATCAGACACCTCAGGTTTTAATTACATGCTATAAGGAGCTAGATGCTTACTTCAGTGGGAAAAGTCATAATTTTTCTTTTCCAATTGAAATGGGTGGAACTCCATTTCAAAGACAGGTATGGAATGCTTTAACTCATATTCCCTATGCGGCAACGGGATCATATAAGGATATTGCAAGCAGCATCGGTAACAAAAAAGCAGTTCGTGCAGTGGGAAGTGCGAATGGAAGAAATAAACTATGCATTGTCATTCCATGTCATCGAATTATAGGAGCGAATGGAACGCTGACTGGTTATGCCGGTGGTTTATGGCGGAAGGAATGGCTGCTTAGACATGAGCAGAAATGGAAAACTAACACCATATAATAAATCAAGACATAATCCATAAACGGGGGACTTTTCCTTTAGCTAATGTTTATTTTGTAGGTTAATGAAAAGTATCCGATTCTTATTGAATCGGATACTTTTCTGCTTCTCATTTAGAACTAATAAAGCTCTATTGAAGTACCAGCTCCACCTACGCTGTGTACAGTGATAACCACTAATGTTATCCAACCTAATTTACATTATAAATGAAAACGATTTCAAAATCAAATATTGTGAAGTAATGAACTTTTTTTCAGAATATTATTTCTTTTTAGCGAGATGTTTTTTTGTTCGCTAAAATATAGATGTTAATGGAAGAGAATAATTTTCTGCTTTCTGTAAAACTTATAAAAAAAGGAGTGATTTGGATGAACGAACAAAAGGGAGCGAATATGTCTGATTTTGGCCAAATAAATGATAATATGATGGAAGCTGATTCAAATAAGACAAGTGTATCGATTAAGACAAATGTAGATCCTAAAAATGTGCTTGAAGATAATCCTTATTTTGATAAAACAAAAACGTATAGTAAGGAAGAGTTGGAAAAGTTCAAGAAATTTTTTAGGGGATAAATAGAAAAAATTCACCTGTAAATTCATACTGGTAGTGACATACTCCTTGGCAGCTGATGAAAAAACTTGTTAATACATAATATAACAGCTGTAAAGGAGTATTTTTATTCTTAGTCTATCAGAATTATGGAGAGCTTCTTTACTTGCATTTTTATATAGAAAATGATTAAATGTATATACTTGTTTTTTATACTGTATGGTATAAAAAACTTTTATAAAGTGTGATTTAGTTTTTTCCTTATATCTTTGGTCCATAAAAATAATCGTTTATATATATTGTTTGTAAAATAAAAGGGAGGAACGAGCAAATGGGGATTGTAGTTGTAGAAATTTGTGATGGAAGTTTGATCACTTCAATAAATTTAGAAGAAATACTAGAATCTAAATATCCAGAAGTAGCTGTGATTGAAAGCAGCTGTCTTTCCTTTTGTGGAATGTGTGCAAAACGTCCTTATGCAATTGTAAACGGAAAAAGAATTTTTGCAAAAACTACTGAGGAATGTCTTGAATTAATAATGAAACAAATTGAAGCAGAATTAGCTGTATTTGCTTAATAGAAGAAATACTAGAAAAGGGAAGTCTTAAGAATTAATTTCTTGATGACTTCCCTTTTCCTATTAGTTTAAGTTTTTTCTAAGAAAAAGCCTTACAATACTACGAACGAGGAATCATGCTGGGAAACAAACTTTACGACAAACTTACAGTGATTGTCTCCTTCTGTTCGGCAGTATGTTCTCGTAACATCCTTTGCATGGAGAACTTTTTTGAGCATTTCTGTCTCACATCTACAGGCTATTTTAAACTCCTTCGCTACCTCGAGGATAGGACAATTATATTCCGTTATTTCAAAAGTATGGTCGTCCACTTTTGTTAAATCGGCCATATATCCTTTTTCATTTTGGATAGTAATCATTTCTTGCATTTTTTCAGCAGGATCTTTGTCATCCATACGTGAAATATACTCTTTTGTTAGACGTTCTTCCCGTTTATTGAATAATTGCTGAACTGAATCTTTTCCATAAAGTTCTTTAATGTCGTGTAATAAATCGATGCTGATTCCTTCATAACTTTTTGGGAAAAAATGTTCTGCTTTTTCCGCCAATGTAAAGCTTTGAATAGGTCGGCCCATTGGCTGTTTGATAAATTCGGATTGGATTAAATTATCTTTTTCTAATATTGTTAAGTGCTTTCGCACAGCCATATGTGTTATTTTTAGACGATCGGTAAAATCGTTTACCGTTAAGGAGCCCTCTTTCTTAAGAAGATGCAGAATTTTATCTTTTGTCGTTTTTTGTGTTGGGACCATTTTAAACCTCCATTCTATTTCATTGGAGAAAAAAATCTAAATAATTTTAAGGTATAGAAATTAATTATACCAGAAAGTATAAAATGTTGAAAGTAGTTACTTGTACAAGAGTCAGTGCATAAGATTAGCTTAGTTAATAAAAAAAACATCCACCAATTTAGAATAAAGTAATTGCTTTTTTATTATGGATGGTTTATTGTTTAAATATACTTTTTAAACCAAAAAGTATAAAAAACAAAAAATGGAGGAAATACCAATGACTACATATTCATTACCAGCTTTATCATACGAATTTAATGCTTTAGAACCACATATTGACCAGAAAACGATGGAAATTCATTATGGAAAACATCATCAGACATACGTTAATAATTTAAATGCTGCTCTTGAAGGTCAGGATGCATTACAAGCAAAATCCTTAGAAGAGTTATTAAGCAATCTGAATGAGGTACCAGAACAAATCAGAACTGCTGTAAGAAACAATGGTGGCGGGCACTTAAACCACTCCTTATTCTGGGAAGTAATTGCACCAGCTTCAGGTGTGAATACACCTTCTGGTGAATTAGCAGAAGCAATTAATAAAGCTTTTGGAAGCTTCGATGAATTTAAGCAGCAATTTACTGCTGCTGCTACTACTCGATTTGGGTCTGGCTGGGCTTGGCTGGTTGTGGACGAAGTAGGCAGCTTAAAAGTAACAAGCACACCAAACCAAGATAATCCAATTATGAATGGCGAACGCGCTATTTTAGGATTGGATGTATGGGAGCATGCTTACTATTTAAATTACCAAAACAGAAGACCTGAATACATTTCCAATTTCTTCTCTATTATTAATTGGAGTGTAGTTGCGGATAAATTTGCGAATAATAATTAATATGATAGACAAAGATTAAGTGGTTCATGCTTATCTTTAAGCTTGGAGGATACTATGAAGCTTGTAGGGATTTCTGGATCATTAGTTGGTTCCAAAACAGCTAAAGCAGTAAATGAAGTATTAGTTGCTGCCAAGGCACTTGACCCAACGATTCAAGTAGAATTAGTTGATTTAAGAGAGTATGAGATCGAATTTGTTAATGGAGCGCCATTAAGTTATTATAATGATGATACCATTAAAGTGGTCAATACTATTTTGAGTGCAGATGCTCTTGTGATTGGAACGCCAGTATATCAAGCCTCTATTTCAGGGGTATTAAAAAATCTCTTTGATCATCTACCAGTCGATGCATTTAAAACGAAAGTAGCGGGAATGGTTATCACAGGTGGTACGGATAAACATTTTCTTGTAATGGAACATCAATTAAAGCCGATTCTTACCTATTTTAAAGCATTGATTACCGTGCAAAATGTGTTTGTGCATAATGACTATTTTGATGAGGAGAATGAAATTATCGACAAAGAGGTCAAAGAGCGAATGATTAAACTGGCTGAGGAAATTATTTATTTACAACGTTAGTTATCCATTTAGAAATGTCCTAAAAAGGCAGATTCTGCGAAGTAGCAGGTCTGTCTTTTTTACTTATTAAAGAGCACACTGTTTCTCAAAAATCCAATTTGCAAGAAAAAATCACTTCTTCAAATTTTTAAATATACTTGTTAATAATTATGTAATGAAAAGTGTAAGGTTAATGCAAATATTAACTTTGTTAAGGTGGTTAACTATGTGATGAATTAGATTAATAAATATGTTAATTTAATGTCTGAAAAATATATCTAAGTTTATATAAAAGTTATTGACAACGCTTACAGATAATTGTATAAATAACTTATAAGATATATTTTTAAAGGGTGTTTTATAAAAATGTTGTTCTCTATTTTGGGGGAATTCCACACAACGAGAGGCTATCTGTAATAACAACAAACTTTGTAAAAATCGCCTTTTGCTATTAAGTTGTATCATAGTGTCATATAAAAAGGGAGATGAGGAGGAATGCAAAAACAAATAAACTGTTGATACGTTGGTGAAAATGAAAGTAATTCTAAATTAAATGCTACATAAAGAGAACAAAGTAAGTCTACGCTTAAAGTGATAGAAATGCAGATTAGTATTATCCTTTTTGTTTTATAAAAGAAATTAAAAATAGGGGAGAATATAAAATGAAAAAAGTAAAAATATTACTTTCAAGTTTTGTGATTTTCAGTATGTTGCTTTTAGGTGCATGTTCAAGTAGCAGTAACGGTAATGCGGATGGGAAGAAAGAAATCACGTTTATGTTTAGAGGAGGGCCAGATGAGAAAACGGCTTATACAGCAGCGATTAAAAAGTTTGAAGATTCGCATGAGGGCGTGAAGGTAAAAATCATTAATACAGATGCAGATCAATATGCTACTAAATTATCTGCTGCTGTTTCCGGTGGGAATGTACCCGATGTTTTTTATCTTGATTCTGGAAGTATCGCAAATTATGTTGATAATGGCATCATTAAAGATATTACAGAAGAAGTTGAGAATGCAGATTTTGATTTAGATAGTATTTGGAAATTTGGTGTAGACATCTATCGCTATGATGGGAAAACTCCTGGTAAGGGTGCCCTTTATGGATTACCAAAAGATATCGGTCCATTTGCGCTAGGTTATAATAAAGACATGTTTGAAGAAGCCGGAATTCCGTTGCCAGATAAAGACAAAGCCTATACTTGGGAGGAATTCTTAAAAATTAGTCAAGAATTAACAAAAGATACAAATGGTGATGGCGAAGTTGATCAATGGGCAAGCGGTTTTAATGCCACGTGGACTCTGCAATCATTTGCTTATAGTAATGGTGCATCCTTTTTAAATGATGCTGGAGATACTGTAACAGTTGACACACCAGAGTTTGCAAGTTCTTTGCAGTTCCTTGCCGATTTAACTAATAAATATAATACAACACCAAATGCTTCACAAGCTGAAACATTGGACACATACCAAAGATGGATGAATGGCGAATTAGCATTTTTCCCAGTTGGTCCATGGGATATGAGTACATATGCCAAACTAGATTTTGAATACGATCTCATGCCGTGGCCATCTGGTACAACAGGTAAATCTGTTGCATATGTTGGTTCCCTGGGATTAGTAGTTTCAGAGACTACAAAATATCCCGATTTAGCGACTGAATTGGCCATTTACTTGTCTGCTGATGAAAATGCCCAACAAACATTATTAGATGCTAAAGTGCAAATTCCGAATTTAATTGATATGGCTGAAGAATGGGCTAGCGATACAGAAACGGTTCCAAATAATAAGAAAGAATTTTTAGATATTGTTCGAGATTATGGTGTTCCATACCCAACTTTCGCTACCTATAACTCCCAATGGTTAGATGAATTCTGGTCGAATATTACTCCCGTAATGCAAGGGAAACAGACTGCAGCCGATTTTGTAAAAGAAATACAGCCTAAAATGCAAAAGCTTTTAGATGAGGCCAATGAACAAGCAAAAATGTCTAAATAAACTAAAATACTAGGATGTCTTTTTACTAAGAGGAGAACTCACCAATTTTAAGTAAAACTTGTTGTGAGGTTCTCTTCTTTTAAGACACCCTTTAATTGCTAAAGAGGTGAGCATATGTCCAGTGTTATAGCTACAAACAGTGAAAAGAATAAAAATCCGAAAATAAAACCTAAAAGTAAGACTAGTAACTTGTATAAGCAAGAGCATAGAGTTGCACTGATGTTTGTGGCAGCTCCAATTATTGGATTTCTATTATTTTCTGTTTATCCATTTGCTTATTCTGTGTATGCATCATTTACGGATTGGAATGGATTGAATAGAATGAACTTTGTCGGCTTAGATAACTTTATTAAACTATTTCAAGATGAATATTTCTATCAAACTCTCTATAATACAGTTTTTTATATGATAGGAATTCCTATTGGATTAGGATTGGCATTGCTGCTCGCAATGGCTTTGAGCAGGGGGCTGAAAGGGACTACTGTTTTTAGAACAATCTACTACATCCCTGTTATCTCTTCTCTTGCAGCAATCTCTATAATGTGGGCATGGGCTTATAATGGAGATTTTGGATTGATTAATCAATTTTTGGATTTATTTGGAATTAAGGGTCCAAACTGGTTAGAAAATACTGCAACTGTTAAACCAGCAATTATCCTTATGGCAGTATGGAAAGGGTTAGGTTATTCGATGCTGCTTTATTTAGCGGCAATTCAAAGTGTTTCGAAAACCTATTATGAAGCAGCTGATCTAGATGGTGCAAATTCTTTCCAAAAATTTAAAAGTATCACATGGCCAATGGTTAAACCGGTAACGTTTTTCTTAGTTATTACAAATATAATTGGCGGATTCCAAATATTTACTGAAATTAACATTATGACCCCGACTGGCGGACCATCTTATAGTGCCGCGTCTATTGTTTGGTATGTATGGCAAAAAGCATTCAAATATTATCAAATGGGATATGGTTCAGCGATGTCACTAATTTTATTTATCTTTATCTTTATCGTAACTGTTATTCAATTCTATTTTAATAGAAAATCAGATTATAGTTTGGATTAAGGGGGTGTATAGCATGAAAAAGCAAAGGAAAATAACAGATATATTTATTTATTTCATTCTCACCATTGGTTCTCTGTTTATGATTGGACCATTATTATGGATGATTACTACTTCATTAAAAGACAAGACTGGTGTATTTGCCTTACCGCCACAATGGATACCAGATCCCTTCCAGTTTGATGCATACATTAAATTATTTCAGCTTGATACTTTGGGATACGGACTTAAAAATACTATAATTGTCTCTTTAACCGTAACTATTATTGGTACCATAACATCTAGTATGGCTGCTTTTGCTTTTGCGAAACTAAGAATGCCTTTTAAAAATACATTATTTTTAATTTTATTAGCTTCTATTATGATTCCTTATCCAATCATTATGATTCCCCAATTCGTAATGTTTTCTAAAATGGGTTGGGTAGATACACTATTACCATTAATTGTGCCAGGTTTATTTGGAAATATTACGATGATTTTCTTCCTTCGTCAATATCTAACCAATGTGCCTTATTCGTTAATTGAAGCAGCAAAGGTGGATGGAGCGGGTTACCTTCAAATTTTCTTTAAATTGATTTTTCCTGTTATTCGTCCGGCGGTAGCGGCACAATTTATTCTTTGGTTCATGGGTGTGTGGAATGACTACTTAGCACCATTAATCTATCTAAATAGTCCAGAGAAACAAACATTACAAGTAGTAATTGCAAACTTAAAAGCAACTTATGCTATTCAAACGGATTATCCATTGATTATGGCAGGTTCTGTTGTCTCTTTACTTCCAGTATTAATCGTATTCTTGATATTTCAAAAACAGATTATTGAATCAGTTGCCTTATCAGGTGTGAAAGGGTAAACAGGAGGACCAAGCTATGAAAATGAAAGAAGAAACAAAACAGGGCTTAGAATTAATAGAATCATACGGATGGGGAACCTTGGGAACCCATGACCCTACGATTATCAAAGAAGATGATTTCTACTATATGTTTTCAACCGATACACATATCGATAATGCGCCAACTGAGGGGGCGCAAATTAGAAAATCAAAGGATTTAATCCACTGGGATTATGTTGGAACTGCGTTAAAGGCTGTTCCTAAAGAGGCTAAAGAGTGGTCCAAGGCATTAGGCTTATGGGCCCCGGAAGTTATTAACTATAAAGGTCGCTATTATATGTATTATTCCGCTTCCACTTTTGGGAGTACGGTTTCTTGTATTGGATTAGCTACTGCTGACCATTTAGAAGGACCGTGGTGTGATCAAGGGATTGTACTTAAAACAAATCCAGAAATTGCAACCCATAATGCGATAGATGCAAATGTAGTAATAGATAAATATGGTGAGTACTGGCTTTGTTATGGATCCTTCTTTGGAGGCATTTACCTTGTCAGACTTAATATGGAAACAGGGATGCCGGTTGCTGATGATGGTTATGGAACATTGCTTGCAATAAGACCAAAAGAAGTAGAAGGTGCGATAGAAGGCGCTTTTATTATCTACAATTCGACATTTGATTATTATTATTTGTTTACTTCTTATGATAGTTTGCATGATAGTTACAATATTCGTGTAGCGAGGTCGAAAGAAATTACTGGTCCTTACGTGGATGTGAACGGTAAAAATATGATAGATACAGAGGATGAACCACATACTATTGGTGTTAAGTTAGTGGGAAGCTATCAGTTTGAACATGATATTGCTTGGATTGGACCAGGTCACAATTCCATTTTTAGCGAAAAGAATAAACAATTTATGGTTCACCATGTTCGTTTAGAGGAATTTTCTCCCTATCATTATGGATTTATACGGGAATTATTTTGGCTAATGAGCGGCTGGCCGGTTGTATCGCCAGAATACTACTATCATACTGAAACACGCAATTATTCTGTTCTGGATCTATTGGGTGATTGGGAATATATTTCTTTTGATGAAGACAGAAGAGTTAAGCATAGTAAAAGGTTTTCTTTAAAAGAGGATAGTCTAACTAAGATTGATTCATTAGGTGATAATCAGTTTACCTTTGTGGATAGAAATTTTGAGTTTGTTATTTTTCCTGTTAAGGATTGGAAAAACAATATAGAGACAATAGCCTTCTCTGGTTTAACAAAATCAGGAGATACTATATTTGGAAAGAGGGTGTAATCTATGGTGTGGTCAAACAAAGTGATGATCGTTCTTGATAGGCTGTTAAGTGTCATCATTCTTAATCTGCTTTGGATTATGGGGAGTATAATTGGGCTTGGAATTTTCGGGATTTTTCCAGCTACCTATGCCCTTAATGTCCTAATTAGAAAAGAGGAGTTTTTCAATGATTTTCCGTCATTTAGAAAGCTTGCGAAGGAATACTTTTCTGCATATAAGCAGAACTTTCTAAAAATGAATGGTGTTGGAATCATTTATTTCCTTGTATTATATGTGCTTTGGATCGATTTACAGCTGGTACGAGGAATGACAGTTGGGGCTGCTATTTTCTATTATCCAGTTCTATGTTTCATTATTTATGTTTTGGCTACTATTCTTTATACATTTCCAATAGCCATATATACGCATGGTACGTTTAAGGAGAAAGCAAAATTAGTATTGAGTTTACCATTATTACTGCCTTTACATACAGTATTTAGTTTACTCTTCTTGTTAGTACTTTTAGCAGTAGCTTATAAGTATAGTATTGTAATACCACTATTTTTAATTAGTACCTATTTTTTATGTGTGGATAAGTTCATATCAGGAGAATTAGTCAAAAAAAGAATTATAAGAGGTTTTGAATAGATACATAGAACGCTAAAGGAATTGTTATTAGATGGAAATCAGACCAATGGCAGATTGAAAGTGATTACATCTGCAGTTCTTAAATTTTTAATCAGATAAGTCTTAAGATAATCACGTCTATGGTTATGGGATAATTTGATGGGAGATAATCTTTTTAGTTTGAAATGTAATGGATAAAAAGGAGAGAGTAAGATGACGAATGTTAAGACAGTTCATTATAACAACCCAATTGTTTTACAAAGAGCAGATCCTTGGGTATATAAACACACAGATGGCTACTATTATTTCACTGGTTCTGTCCCTGGCTATCAGAAAATAGAAGTCCGCAGAGCTAGAACATTAAATGGGCTGAAAAATGGTGAAAGTGCATTTGTTTGGCATGCTCATTCAACAGGCCCATTAAGCTCTTTAATTTGGGCTCCGGAAATTCATTTTATCCGTGGAAAATGGTACATCTATTTTGCCGCAGCAGAGTATGATTACCCTAAAAATGGGATTTTTCAGCATCGTATGTTTGTACTTGAATGCGCTGATGAAAACCCTCTAACTGGAAAATGGATTGAAAAGGGTCAAGTAAAAACGGCTCAGGAAAGTTTTAGTTTAGATGCAACTGTGTTTGAATTGCACGACAAGCTTTATTATGTGTGGGCACAAAAGGAACCGGCTATTCCAGGAAATTCTAATCTATATCTATCTGAAATGGAAAATCCTTGGACCTTAAAAGGGAAGCAGTTATTATTATCTATTCCTGAATACTCTTGGGAGAAAATCGGATTTTTAGTGAATGAAGGTCCTGCGGTGTTGATTAGAAATGGAAAAGTCATCATAACCTATTCAGCTAGTGCAACCGATGAAAATTATTGCATGGGAATGCTTTGGGCCGATATAAATTCCGATTTATTAGATGGATATTCTTGGACTAAATTAGATAAGCCAGTTTTTAGCAGCGCCCCAGAGAATCAACAATATGGACCAGGACATAATAGCTTTACTATTAGTGAAGATGGAAGGGAAGATGTTCTTATCTATCATGCAAGACCATATACAGAAATAGAGGGAGATCCTTTGAATAATCCAGATCGCCACGCGAGGGCACAAGTATTTACTTGGGATGAGAATGGGCTTCCAGTGTTTGGTAAACCGATTAAGGATTAGGAGATATACTAAGAGTCTAAAAAAAGAAAAAGGCTGGGATATAAGTATTAATTAAATTTAATCCCGAACAATTATACGTACACACTAAAAAACATTCGTATAATTGTTTGGGTTTTTTATTTATTTTAAGAAAGAAGCTTTGTGGTAATCTCACGCAGTCTGAATACACCTCGCTTCCCATGGGGCTACGTCTGAGTCTCCGCGTCACTAAACTGCACCCCAATTATTGGACACCACAAGAGCTGGGGTTTTTGTATGGATAAAAGATAACGGTGGAGCATAGAAGGTTGCTTCCCAGCGCAACGTGTGTCTGTAGTGTAATGTAATGGAACAAATTGGTTTCATTATTAATATAGAGATTGTCCGTCTTTAACCATTAATTATCCTAATCTTTTCAAGTATAAGACCAGATATGCATCCTTCAGTTAGAAGGTAAGACTGTCTGTTGCGGCATGGAACTTGTCTTTTACTTGACTTGTTTTTTTAAAAGTTTCTATTTACTTGTCAGTATCTAGTAAATTATGAACGAAACTTGACATCTAGACATAATTCTTTCAATGTATAAAGTAATAAATAATAATAGGTGAATAAAATGGGAATTAAAACGTTATTAATTGCTCCTTATCCTGCTTTGGAGCATGTGATGGAAGAATGCATAAAAGTAGAACCTGAACTTAATATGAAAATTGAATTGGCCAATCTTCAAGAAGCAATTCCAATTGCAAAGGAGGCTGAAAAACAGGGCATTGAGGTTATTATAAGTCGTGGGGGGACTGCTCAATTAATAGAGCAAGAAGTGACTATTCCAGTTGTTGACATACATGTTTCTGGTTATGATATGCTCCGTGTCTTGACCCTGGCAAATGATTATCCAGGCAAGAAAGCGATTGTGGGTTTTTCTAACATTACAATGGGCGCGAAGGCGATAACGGACTTGTTAGAAATACCTATTGAAGTATTTACAATCGAGGATGCTATTGAAGTTGATCCTTTAGTCAATCAATTGAAAATGGATGGATATCAATTAATTATTGGAGATGTTATTACTCGTGATGCGGCCGCTAAATATAATCTAGAAGGAATACTAATACAATCAGGCAGAGAGGCAATATTTGAAGCCATTAAAGAAGTGAAGAGCATCTACCGAATGCTGAGAAAGCAGCGTTTTCAAATGACTATTATGCAAACCATTATAGAGAGACAGTTTTCGGATGTCATTGTAATGAATCGTGATGGAAATATTGTCTATGAAAATTGGAAACGATTTAGTGATTCCCCGCTTTCGGTCAAAAAAATGATAAATATCATTCAACAAAAAAGTGATAGTAAAGAAGAATTAGATATCATTGAAACGAATCAGCATAAACGAGTAAAACAGATGATGGTTCCTATAAAGATAGAAGGGGAACTTCATTATTTATTTGCCTTTTCTTCTATGAAAGATTTAGTACTGGATAACTCCTTACATATTATAGATGTACCAACTCCGCCCGTTATCCTTTCTAAAAGTGATAGTATGAAGAGGTGCATAGAAAAGATTCAAAGTAATCTTAGCAGGAATGGCTGGATACTTATTGGGAAATCTGGCACAGGAAAAAAGTTAATCACCAAATGGATTCATTTCCAAAAAAATAGAGGAAATGGTCTTTTAGCAGTTATGTCTGCCAAAGCATTTATAAATATGAACCAACAGTTGGATCCTGATATAAAAACGATTTATTTGAATGAAATAGAGATGTTAAGCCTGGAAGAGTTAAGGATATTTGTTGGAAAAGTAAAGAGTAATTACAATAATGTCATCACAATTATAATAGCGATGGAGACGTCAGGCATAAATGGGTATACTGCTCTTCCGTATCTCGAATTTATCCGAGTTGATTTACCAATTTTGGTTGAACGTAAAGAGGATATCAGACCATTAGTGACCCACTTTTTAACTGCATTTCATTCTGAATTTGGCACCTCAGCAATCAAGATAAAGGAAGATGCATGGCAAGTATTGGAATCTTATTCTTGGCCAGGAAATGTTGAAGAATTATATATACTTATTCATGATGCTGTTAAGGAAGAAAAAGGGTTTGTAATAGGGAAAGGGTTGATACAACAGCTTCTTGGAGAGAGGTTGAATAAAATGGAAACTATGGATAATAAATATTTACAAGGTACATTAGAGGAAATAGAAAAAAGAATTATTGACGCCGTCATGGAAGAAGAACATTATAATCAAACAAAAGTTGCTGAAAGACTCGGGATTAATCGAACAACTTTGTGGAGAAAACTGAAACAATAACAGTTTCAGTTCAGCTTGTCGACAAAAAGATATTGGAGAAGTAAAAATGCATTTTCATGCGTTGCTTGGAGTGGAGGGGGTGAGACTCCTGTGGGATTAGCGAGACAGTCTGAGACCCTGCAGGCTGTAAGCCGAAGCGGCTCAGCGCGAGCCCCACGGAAAGCGAACCCCCGGAGCGGAAAGTAACGTCTAAATTCAAAGAGATTAATAAATATACTTTACTCAAACTTCTATTTCCAAAATACAGGAGTTTGTCTACAGTCTGAACTGAAACAATAACAGTTTCAGTTTTTTATTTTTTTTGTTTCATTTTGCAACGTTTTATACTAATTCTATTGTGGTAATAGTTGAAAGCAGTTACAATTTTATTTGTAAACGATTACTTGTTGTTTAAAATTGAAACATATAAAAAGGAGTGTTAAAATTATGAAGATTAAAGAGACGTTAGAACGGATTCCTGGAGGGATGATGGTAGTTCCGTTGCTAATTGCAGCACTATTAAATACATTTGCTCCAAACCTTCTCAGAATCGGGAATTTTACAGAGGCTTTATTTGTTAATGGATCATCTACTTTAATTGCATTATTTCTATTGTGTACGGGAGCGCAAATAAATGTAAAGTCATTTGGGGTATCTGTTGGGAAAGGGGCTACATTATTAATCACAAAATGGGTTGTTGGTGCAGCCTTTGGATTACTAGCGTATCTATTTGCTGGAGATAATGGTCTTTGGTTTGGTTTAGCTCCTATTGCAGTAATTGCCGCTATGACAAACAGTAATGGAGGATTATTTGTTGCTTTAGTTGGGCAATACGGAAGTAAGGAAGACAGAGCTGCGTATTCCTTATTAGCTCTTAATGATGGACCATTTTTGACAATGGTTGCTCTATCCATTTTTGGTGCAATGGGATTTGTGGACGGTTTATTTTCTATTACTTCTTTTATCTCTGTGCTTCTTCCAATCATAGTTGGGATGGTATTAGGTAATTTAGATGATAAAATGAGAGATTTCTTAGATAGTGGAAGTTCTATGTTAATTCCATTCTTTGCTTTTTCTCTCGGTATGGGCATCAATTTTTCTGCCATTCTTGAAGGTGGCTTGGCTGGTATTATTCTAGGCTTATTAACCGTTTTTGTAACTGGAACTGCTGGTTACTATGTGTTCAAGCTTTTAAAATGGAATCCGATTGTTGGAGCTGCTGAGGGCTCCACAGCTGGTAATGCGGTTGCTACACCTGCTGTAATTGCCGCTGCAAATGCTAGTTTTGCGTCAGTGGTCGATATTGCAACAGTACAGGTGGCCGCATCGGTGGTAACCACGGCAATACTGCTTCCAATCTATGTAGGTTTCTTAGTGAAAAGATTAGAAAAAAAAGGATATAAGTTTGAGGAACAAGGTATCAAAATGTAAGGTAAGGATGTGTTCGACGTGAAAAACAAAATGGGGATTATTTCTGATGATTTAACAGGCGCTAACGATTCTGGTGTGCAGCTGGCAATAAAAAAATTATCTACTAGTGTTGTGTTTGATTATAAAAATTTATCTAAAGATATGGCCTCTGATGTTCTAATAGTAGATACGGACAGTAGAGCGAAAGAGGAAGAGGATGCATATAAGGCAGTAGTAGAGGCAGCATCCTTTCTCAAAAGAAACGGGTATAAACATATTTATAAGAAGGTAGATTCCACGTTAAGAGGCAATTTAGAGGCAGAACTGGCAGCGCTAGAATCTGTTTATAAACCAGATATGATTGTTATTGCGCCGGCCTATCCTAAAATGAGACGTCAAACCATCAATGGACACCATTTTGTAGACGGTAAAATCATTACAGAAACCGAATTTTCCAATGATCCGAAGACACCTGTACAAGAATCGTTTTTGCCAAAGCTTTTAAATTCGAAAAATAACAGGAAAATTACATTGGTTAATAAGGAAGTTTGGCACAAGTCTAAAGAGGAGATAAACAGTTTTATACAATCATCCTTAGTGGAAGGGAATAAATGGTTTGTTTGTGATGCCGAATCTGAGGAGGATCTCATAAATATTGCTAAACTATTTTCTGAGCAAAATAAATCGATTATTTGGGCAGGATCTGCTGGACTGATAGAATATCTGCCGGGAATGCTGCATTTAATGCCTTCATCAGTAAAAGAACAGGAAGATATGGAAATCCAAACTACTTTGATCGTATCTGGAAGCTTATCTCCCGTAACGAAAAAACAATTATATAAGGTTGATAGACTGCAAGATTCTTATTTTATGCAGGTTGACCCTGTGGATTTAATAAATGGTAGCTATAGGCTGGATGAGTTTATGGAAATAATCCAGCAGAATAAAGAACACAACCATTTTGTACTTTATGTAGAAGCGGATGATGACAATAGAAAGCGTGCCATTGAAGCAGGTAAGATACTAGGATTAAGTAAAAATGATGTTAGTGAAGCAATATCAAATGGATTGGGTATCATTTCAACCCATATAGTAAAAAATGCTCCTTTTATTAAAGGGTTAGTCTTAACAGGCGGAGATACTGCCAAGGCAGTATGTCGTGCGCTGGGAGTAACAGAAATGGATTTATATATGGAAATTGAACCAGGACTTCCTTTTGGAAAAATTAGAACAGAAATGAAAAGCTATTGGGCGGTAACGAAAGCAGGAGGCTTTGGCCAAGAAGATTCATTAATAAAAGCATTAGAGTTTTTAATTAACAATAGAAGGGTGATAGTATGAGTATTGTAAAACCAATTGTAGGGATAACAATGGGAGATGCAGCAGGGGTTGGTCCAGAGATTATTTTAAAAAGTCTCGATAAAGAGGAAATGTATACGATTAGCAGACCGTTGGTAATCGGCGATAGTAAGATTTTGAATAGAGCCAAACAATTTGTTAATAGTGATTTAGCTATCCAAAATATTTCCGTAGAGGAAATTAACGAAATAACCTATGATTATGGCACTGTTTATTGTTTAGATTTAAATTTATTGGATGAAACACTTCCGGTAGGAAAAGTGGCTCCAGAAGCTGGGAATGCGGCATTTCAATATCTTGCTAAAGCCATTGAGCTTGCAAAAGAAAATAAAATCCATGCAATATGTACAGCACCATTAAATAAAGAGGCATTGCACAAAGGGGGACATAAATATCCAGGCCATACAGAAATCTTAGCTGATCTTACTGGTACTCAAGATTTCTCTATGATGCTGTCTGCTCCGAATTTAAAAGTTATTCATGTTACAACACATGTTGGAATTCTTGATGCAGTTAAGATGATTAATCCCGAACGTGTCTATCATGTTATTAAACTTGCTCATGATACTTTACAAAAGGCAGGTATTTCTAATCCGAAAATTGCTGTTTGCGGCATTAATCCACATGCTGGTGAAAATGGATTATTTGGTTATGGAGAAGAAGAAGAAAAAGTAATTCCTGCTGTAGAAAGAGCACAAAAAGAAGGGATAGAAGCAGTAGGCCCACTTCCGGCAGATACATTATTTTTCCGTACTGTACGTGGGGATTTTGATATTGTAGTAGCAATGTATCACGACCAAGGACACGGTCCAGTGAAAGTACTAGGATTAGATGCCGGAGTGAATATTACCGTTGGTTTGCCAATTATTCGAACAAGCGTAGATCATGGAACGGCATTTGATATCGCAGGTAAAGGGATCGCAGATGAAAAAAGCTTAATGGAAGCAATGCGACAAGCTGTAGAACTAGCTCCTAAATGATAAAGAAAAAGAAGATAAATTTATTAGCTTGTTAGTGTATTAGATAGACAAATATGGCCGGAATTTTACCTTAACATCATCATTCAGTAATTCTAATCATCGCAAGCTGCTGAATTTGAAAAAGCTGGATGTTTTGGTGCTCGATGTAAAGGTTCGGAAGCGCAACTAACCATCAGTGGTAAGGCAAAATACTGATGGTTAGCTTTGTTTATAAAGCGGAGGATTTTTCTTTTCGTCTATATTCAAAAGGAGTGTAATTTGTTTCTTTTTTAAAAAGTTTGGTAAAGTAGGAGTAATTTCCATATCCGACTTTATCTGAGATTATATGTACTGGTAATGTAGTTTGAATGAGTAGCTCCTTAGCGATGTCTACTCTTTTTTTGATGATATAGTTTACAAGAGAGAGTCCAGTTTCTTTCTTAAAAATTCTTGCTATATAATCTGGGCTTAAATATACAATCTTTGCAATATTATCTCTTGTAATATTCTCATGATAATGTTCATCAATATAGTCACAAATTGTATTAACAACGGTTTTCTGAGAGTGAATAAAATCTACATATTGCAGCGAAATATCAACTAAGTAAGTAATATAAATCATCATATCATCGATTGAACGCAATGATTGTGTTTGTAAAAAGTTATTTGTATTTCCATCAAATAATTTGTGTGCAAGCACTTCCTTCTTTTTTAAGTGTGTAAATAACAATTGTGTAATATCCAAACGGAAATTACATAAAACATCAAGATTAAGAGCGTTTGATTCTTTCAAGTGAATTAAATACTGTCGACATTTAGCTAAAAAGCTTTGTTTGTTTCCATTTTGCAGATACTTCTCTAAAATAGCTAAATTAGGTTCTGTGTAACTAGTGACTGTTATCTCATAAGATAGAAAGTGCTGAACAGAATTTCTAAACTCAATCATATCGTCACTTTTTCGCTGGAGCTGCTTTACTGCTGACTGAATGTTGACTAACGGAGCAGGAAAACCAATACTAAAACGACTATCTATTGACAGCTCCTCCTTAAGCGTATGGATTAAGTTCTTGCATAATGAAACGAATGAGGTTTGTTCATCACTTTTTTTTAAAAGAAGTACATAGCTTTCTTTATTAATATCAAGGGTGACTATACTCTCTAAAGAAAAGCGCTTTTCTTTAAGGGTAGAGTTTAAATGGACAATTAGTTTAGAAACCAATGCTTTATCTATTTCAAAAATAGGCGTGCTGTTTTCTTTAAAAGACATATGATAAGGAAATATATTTAGTAAAATGGGCAAAAAATAGTCTTCTGTAGAATAATTTAAATGATTTTTTAGTAATTGTTCTTCTAGGTCTGCTTGAAGCCACTCATGGTTTCTTAAATATGAACTCCAAAAATGATCTACTAGCTTTTGTTTGTTCTGCTGCCAATACTGACCTACTTGGATGGCCTGTTGACTTTGTTGATTGGCTTTTACTTTCTTAATCGCTTTTAATATACTGAATTCTAATTTATCGATTTCAATTGGTTTTAAATAGTATTCAAAGCTCTGAAGCTCAATCGCCTTTTGGGCATAATGAAAATCAGCAAAATTAGTTAAGAAAATGGTCTGGATTGTATAGCCTTCTTGCCGCACCCATGCCAATAATTCGAGGCCGCTACCTTGCGGCATTTCAATATCTGAAATAAGCAAATGAATGCTTTGTTTTTTAAATATATTCTTTGCTTGGCGGATATTATGGGCCGTATAGACTCGCTCAATTCCTAGATTCCCCCAATTGACCTTCTCCTTTAATAAGGCAACGACAAAGCGATCATCATCTACAACTAAGACATTCATTGTTTATTCCTCCATTAATTGAGTTGGGATAACTAATTGAACAATCGTTCCACTTTCGATTCCGTTTGAAAAGGAAATGGAAAAACTATTCCCATAAAGCATTTGAAGCCTTTGAATGACATTGTTTATTCCAATTTGCCTGCCATTAATTTCTGAAATGGGCAGTTGGTTTTCGAGTTTATCTAGTATATCTGATGGATAGCCAGGGCCATTATCTTTTATCGTAATATTCATTTTTTGTTCAGCTTTCAAAGTGGATATGTTTAGAGAAATAATAAGTGTATCCTCGTCGTTTATAGCTGAATGTCCGTGTTTGATGCTATTTTCAATAAAAGTTTGCAGAATCAATGGCGGGATTTGTACTTCCCCCACGTCTAAAGCAAAGGATGTTTCAAATTGGAAAGTCGGTCCGTGTAATAATTGTTGAATAGCAAGATAATCGTGGATATGATCCAGTTCCCTTTTTAATGAAACAAAATGGAGATTTGTTTGAAAAAGATAGCGAAAGTAACGGGATGTAGCAATGGACATTTTTTTGATTTCTGCAAACATCTGCATTTCCGCCATACTGTGAATACTTGATAAACAATTAATATAAAAATGTGGCTTAATCTGTAATCGCAAAAAATCCATCTCTATTTTTTTCTTTTCAAGCTCTTGTTCATAAATATTAATTTTTAACTTTTTTATTTCTTGAATAAGGTTTTTAAATTGGGTGTTAGCTTGCTCCAGCTCCACGATACTGCTACTTTCAAAATCAATCATATTGGTACTTTTGTTTAGTTCAGATAGATTTTTAGAGAATTTTTGAATAGGGAAGATTAACCGATTTTTAATATAAACCAAAATGAAAAATAAGATAATGCTAATAACAATGGTAGCTAAAATTAAGATGAATTGTGTAATAACAACATGTTTAAATGCTCCAAAATGATCTACGTTTATTTGTAGACTAAATGGCAATAAAGTTTGTTTTTCTTGAAACCGTAACTTACTTGTAAAAAAGTCATAGGATGCTGCGTCGTTTGCTGTTGACTGATTGGTGGTTAAAATTGTTCTTCTCTCTTGCTTCATTACGATGGAGCCATTTCTCCCTAAATTAAAGTTTTCTAGAGGCTTTAATAGGTCTTCAGCAGAAACTAGGCAAACAAAAATCCGATTTTCATAGCTTAATAGATGATAAAAATAAAAGGCGCCGTTTATTTTTATTGCTTTCCAAGTGCTAAAGTTTTCATATGTATGCAGAGAGTCATTTTTAGAGAAAAAGTAATTCTTTATTTGTAAATAATCTTGATAAGGCAGTTTAATTGGTGATGCATTGGTAAAAAAGGATTCTCTTTTTAGACCGAGAAAGAACTGAAACTCTTTACCTGTCGAGTATTGAAAGTCAATTATACGCGTTCGAAAATTAGTTAAGTCTCGGGGGAATTCGTCCATCTTCATGTTTTCTTCCATTTCTTCAATTAATGGCTCGTGCACGACCGTCCAAATCATAAAGTGGTCAACTGCTTTTAAGTTGGTACGCACATTCTCCATATAAAGATTGACCGTATTGGTAATCGTCTCAATGCTTTGTTTTCGTGTAATGGAGATGGTTAACATGCTAATAAACATGTTGATTAGTAAGATAATGACCATAATGATTAACAGTACTTTTAAATAGTAATTGATCGATCGGGATGGGTTTTTATCAATAGAACGGACCATTTACTCATCTCCCATGCTTATTATCATTATATTAATTTGTCAAACTATTTCTAGCAGTATTCCGTCAGAAAAATATAAAAAAGACAGAAAAATAACGGAATACTGCTATTTCTTCGTGTAATTAGAAAGGAATGATAAAATCTATCCTGTTTAGTATTATTTCAGGTCGGTATAGCTCTATTTTTATTGAATGCGCTTTCATATAATGATTATATCAAACAAAGGAGGTGGAAGAGTTGAAAAGTACGATAGCTACGGAAAAAAACACGCAAGTAACACCAAATATTCCAAACAAAATAAGACACATAAAGCAAATCAAAAAAAGTCTGCCCTTATATGTGTTGCTTCTGCCTACTCTCATTCTATTAATTTGTTTTACGTATATTCCGATGTATGGAATTATCATGGCATTTAAGGATTATTCTCCCGCTCTTGGAATTTGGAATAGTCCTTGGGTTGGAATGAAGCATTTTATCCAGTACTTTCATTCCTACCAATTTGGTTTAACGGTGAAAAACACCTTATATATTAGTTTATATAGTCTGTTAGTTGGGTTTCCTCTGCCGATAGCTTTAGCCATCCTCTGTAACCAAATGCGTATTGGCATGTTTAAAAAGGTTTTTCAAGTTACAACGTACTTGCCGCATTTTATTTCTACAATGGTAATGTGCGGGATGATATTAATTTTTTTATCACCGAGTACTGGGCTTATCGCAAATGTTCTATCTTTATTTGGGATGGAAATGCCGAACCTGTTATCAAAGCCGGCACTATTTAGCAGTGTATATGTGTGGAGTGATGTATGGCAGCATTTAGGCTGGGATAGTATTATTTTTTTGGCTGCCTTGTCAGCAATTGACCCAACTTATTATGAAGCTGCAACAATGGACGGCGCAAGCAGAATTCAAAAAATTATTCATATCGATTTACCGCTTATTATGCCTACGGCTATGATTCTATTAATTTTGCGTGCCGGCAGTCTTTTGAGTGTTGGCTTCGAAAAAGTATTATTATTACAAAATCCATTAAATTTAACGGGCAGTGAGGTTATCTCCACCTATGTATATAAAGTGGGGATGCAGAACTTCCAGTATAGTCTTTCCACAGCAATTGGGCTATTTAATACGGTAGTTAATGTAATCATATTACTTTTTGTCAATTGGCTTTCAAAGAAGCTTACGAAAACAAGTTTATTGTAGGAGGGGGGGCATTAGAATTGGAAGGAACACTTATTCAAAAATTCAATAAAAAGTTAAAAAGGAAAAAAAGGTGGAATGATCGCTTATTTGACATAGCTGTTTACACAATTGCTATTTTAATGATTTCAATGATTGTATATCCTCTCTGGTTTATTATTATTGCTTCATTTAGTAATCCAACAGATGTAACCAATGGGAATGTATGGTTTTGGCCAAAAGAGTGGCGCTTGGATGGCTATATTGAATTATTTAAGCAGGAGATTATTTGGAGATCGTATGTCAATACGATTATTTATACAGCAGCAGGGACGATTATTGCCATAATTGTTAATATTCCTGCCGGATATGCTTTATCAAGGTCTGACTTATTCGGGAAAAAGTGGCTTTCTATTTTTATCCTAATTCCTATGTTCGTCAGCGGGGGCTTGGTACCAACCTATTTAGTCGTAAAAGGCTTTGGATTACTTGATACCTTTTGGGTAATGGTATTGCCTTTTGCAGTGTCTTCCTTTCATATTATTATCGCTCGAACATTCTTCAAAAATAGTATCCCTGATACATTGTGGGAAGCCGCTCAAATTGATGGCTGCGGAACCATACGCTACTTTCTAACGATTGTGCTGCCATTATCAAAAGCCATTTTAGCTGTAATTGGATTGTGGACGGCTGTTGGTATTTGGAATTCATGGTTTAATGCATTAATTTATATTTCGAACGAAGACTTACAGCCACTCCAATTAGTGTTGAGAAGAATCTTAATTTCCAATGAATCCTTACTTGGTACTGCATCTGGTGAACTCGCATCGGAATTGAGAAGATTATCTGAAATGATGAAATATGCAGCGATTGTTGTATCAACTGCACCAATTATGTGCTTATATCCATTTTTACAGAAATATTTTAATCAAGGTGTCATGGTTGGTTCCATTAAAGAATAAGAGAGGGGAAGGAAAAGATGTTAGAGAGAAGCTGGAAAGGGTTATTGAGTGTCGTTTTAGCAAGTAGCTTAATAGTTGGCTGCAGTAATGCTAATACGAACCCAACAGAAAAGGAAGATGGAGAATACCGAATTGCAACCGTCCGCTGGTCAGACTGGGGAGATGATTTTCTAAAAGGCTTTGTAGAAGAGACGGAAAAAGAAGCAGGAATTAATGTCGATTGGGATATTTACTTGAATTCAGAATGGGGGGATAAGAAATCAGTTTTAATGGCAGGTGGAGATTTACCAGATGCATTTTGGGGATCACTTGCTTTAAGTGATGGAGATATTGCCCAAAATCAAAGTCTCTTTATTCCCCTAGAGGATCTCATTGCCGAAAATATGCCGAATTTAATGGCAGCATTTGACAAAGAGCCGTCTCTGCGAGCTTTAGTTACTTCTCCAGATGGTCATATTTATAGCTTGCCTAAGAAATTGCCTTTAAGACCATTGACAGGAAATCAGTTGTTTATTAATCAAAAATGGTTAGACAATTTGGGCTTGGAAATGCCAGATACGTATGAAGATTTCTATCATGTTCTTCAAGCATTTAAGGAAAAGGATGCCAATGGAAATGGCGACTTAAATGATGAAATTCCATATGGGGGGAATATTTATGGCTTTATATTACCGTTTGGTGTAACAAAGGGTAATGATAAAGCCGGCTTAATGACGCTAAAAGATGGAAAGCCTTCTTACATTCCAACACAAGAAGAATATAAAGAAGGGATTGCATGGATGCATCAAGCATACAAGGATGGCTTAATCGATCAGGAACTGTTTACACAAGATGATTCAATGGCAGAAGCAAAGCGTAAAGATGAAAACGATGCATTAGTAGGTGTTGCCTTCGGCTGGACTCCAGATGCTGTATTTGGTCCAAATGCCGAAGAATATGTACCATTAGCTCCACTAAAAGGTCCGGATGGAGAAAGATATGTCATTTCTGATACAGAAACATATTCGAGAAATGAACTACTAATTACTACCCAAGCTAAGGACCCGGCGAAATTGCTGCAATGGGCGGATAAGTTTTATACAGAGGATGCAAGCATTCAAACTTTTTATGGTTCCTTTGGAATTGGGGTAGAGAAGAAGGATGATGGATCATATCAAGTACTGGATGCACCAGAAGGCGAATCTGCAGATATTTTTGCCTGGACAAATTCATTCCGTGATTTTGGTCCAAAGTACATTGAGGACGGTTTTAATGAAAAGGTAACATTGCCTACAGACAGTGGGGATGGATTGAAGTTAGAATTGGACAAAAAAATAAGTGAATATGCAAGAGAGCAATTTCCAACAGTAAGTTTTACGGCAGAAGAAATGCAGCGTTTAAACACATTAAATGTAGATTTAACTTCCTATGTAAATTCCATGCAATCAAAATGGGTTGTAGAAGGTGGCATAGAAAAAGAGTGGGATGACTATATAAGTCAATTAAAGAAAATGGGCTACGATGAATTTATGGAAATTCAAAACAATGCGTTTAACCGCTATCAAGAATCATTAAAATAGTTCAAAAATATAACAGTCAGAGAATTGATATATTCTGGCTGTTACTTCTATATGGAGACTAGGTAACTTTTATAGGACTAATTCGGAAAAGGAAGGTGAATGAAATGAGTTCCCTTTTTCAAATAGATGGTCTGATTGGCAGAAAATTAGCGAGAATGGTGGATATATTTTTATTAAATTTAATTTTTATTCTTTTTTCTCTCCCTGTTGTGACAATAGGTGCTTCACTGACAGCTTTATATACAGTCAGTTTTAAAATAATAAATGGGGAAGATCCATCTGTCTGGCGAAGTTATATCAAAGCGTTTAAAAAGAATCTAAAACAAAGTTCTTTCGTTTGGTTTCTTTTAATAGGGATTGCTGTCATACTGTTTGGCGATATTTATTATCTTGTATACACAAGTGGTATTTGGAAAATCATTTTTATGAGTCTCACTCTTTTCTTTGGTTTTCTCTACAGTACATTAATCTTATATATTTTCCCCTACTTATCTAGATTTGAGGATTCAATAAAAACAGGTATGGTGAATTCTTTATTAATGGGAGGATTTCACTTTCCCTTCCTCGTCCTGTTATTAATCATTAATTATTTACCTATAATCTTCATTATTTCGTCTTTTACTGGCTTTATGACAGGTATCTATTTCTTTACATTCGGGGGATTTTCCATTTTTGCTTTGCTGAACACAATTATATTGAAGAGAATTTTTTCAAAATATGAAAATAAAAAAGGAGAGAAGTAGAATGGAAGTAATACGAATAGGAATAATTGGCGTTGGCGGAATGGCTCAGTCTCATATCAAAGGACTGCAAAATGTTGGAACATTTAAAATAGAGGCAATCTGTGATTCGAATCGTGTAAGACTAAAAAAAGTCGGCGAGCAATTAGCTATTAAAACAGAAAATCAATATCAAGATTTCCGTGAGCTAATTGATTCTCAAAAAATAGATGCAGTTGTTTCTGTCACCCCTAATAATGTTCACGCACCTATTTTAGAATATTGTATGGAACGGAAGATGCCTATTTTAACAGAAAAACCATTTACTTTGGATTATGAGGAAGCACAGCAGCTTGCAGAAAAATATAAAAAACAACCTATTCCCTGTATGGTAGGATTTAGTTATCGATACACTCCTGCATTTCGCTTTGTAAAAGTATTGCTGGAAAAAGGGGAAATCGGTCAAATAAGAAATTTTTCTATTCAGTATCTGCAAGGTTGGGGAGCTCCATCGTATCAAACTCCTTATATGTGGCGCTTTAATCCTGCCATTACAGGAACAGGCGTATTAGGAGATTTAGGTTCCCATATGATTGATATGGCACATTATCTATTTGGACCATTCCAAGAGGTATCGGCAATATTGGAAAGTTTTATTACCAAAAGAAAATTAGAGCATTCGAATGAATCGAAAGAATTCGCTATTGATGATTTTGCAAGCTTTCAGGCCCGGATGGAAAACGGCATTATTGGTACATTTCAAACAACTAGAAATGCGATTGGATCAGGAAATCAGCATGAGATAGCGATTTTTGGAGATAAAGGAACGCTTCATGCAAGTACAAAGGAAGAAGATATCGTTTATTTAATTCAAGTTAATGAGGAAACGGGTGAACTTGTGGAGAAAAAAATGCATGTTCCCAAATCGGTCTATTTGACAGAATGGGAAGATTTCTCCAAAATGCTAAATGGGGAGGTAAGATTAGGTTTCCCAGATTTTATGACGGGAGTAATGAATCAACAAGTATTAGAAGCAATTAGGGAGTCCAGTAGAGTTCCTGGAAAAAGAATAGCACCTCTCTAAGAAGCTGAAAGGGATAGTGTTTGTTTAATTCTCCTAATAAAGGATAATAATAACCTAGGCAGCAATTCTACATAGATTAGTATTCGATTATTAGAAGGAGAATTTATTATATGAAGTTTAAAAATCATCTTGTCTTTAATGTTTCTGTAATTATTTTATTAGTGATTGTATTAATAGGAGTATTTGCACCAAAATCGCTTGAACAAACCTCAGCTAATGCACAATCTTTCATTACAGATTCTTTTGGCTGGTATTATTTAATTGTCGTTACGTTTTTCGTGATAATATGTTTATACTTATTAATAAGTCCGGTAGGAAGAATTAAATTAGGAAAACCTGAGGATAAGCCAGAATTTTCTCGAATAGTATGGTTAGCAATGCTTTTTAGCGCGGGAATGGGAATCGGACTTGTGTTTTACGGGACTGCGGAACCACTTAGTCATTATGCAATTAGTTCACCTACAAATGAGATTGGAACAGAACAAGGCATGAAAGATGCTATGAGATTTACCTATTTTCATTGGGGAATTCATGCATGGGCAGTGTATGGAATTGTGGCATTAAGCCTTGCTTATACTACCTTTCGCAAGGGAGTAAAGACGTTAATTAGTTCGACCTTAAAACCATTACTAGGTAATTCTATGGATGGAAGATTAGGAAGAATCATTGATATTATCGCTGTGTTTGCGACAGTTACTGGAATAGCAACAACACTAGGATTCGGTGCGGTACAAATTAATGGAGGGCTTTCTTTTCTTTATGGGGTTCCTTCTAGTTTTTTAACTCAATTTATTATTATTGTAATAGTTACCATCTTATTTTTACTCTCTGCTGTTTCAGGTTTAGGGAAAGGCATTAAGATTCTTAGCAATATGAATATGATACTAGCATTTGTCTTATTTTTATTTGTATTTATTTTGGGGAATACAGTCTTTATCCTCAATTTATTTACAGATACAGTGGGGACGTATCTACAGAATATAGTGCGCATGAGCTTCCGGATTTCCCCTTTAAATGGTGAAAATCGTCAATGGATAAATACTTGGACCATTTTTTACTGGGCTTGGTGGATTGCATGGTCACCGTTTGTTGGAATTTTTATTGCTAGAATTTCCAAAGGAAGAACAATCCGTGAATTTGTTACGTTTGTCTTATTTATCCCCTCCATAATTGGGTTTTTATGGTTTACAGTATTTGGGGGTAATGCGATGTTTATCGAGCATAAGGGATTAGGTTCTATTTCCACCTTCGCAACGGAAGAAACATTATTTGCTCTTTTAGAACATTTTCCTCTTAGTGCGGTATTATCTATTTTAGCAATTGTATTAATTGGTGTTTTCTTTATTACCTCAGCGGATTCAGGTACTTTCGTTTTAGGTATGCTTTCTGCCAATGGTACACAAAATCCGAGCAATAGAATTAAAGTAATTTGGGGACTCTTACTTACCTCTATTTCGCTTGTCTTACTTTATTCAGGGGGATTAGATGGTTTACAAAATATGATGATTATAGCCGCTCTCCCTTTTTCCGTTATTATGATCTTAATGACGGTAAGTTTATTAAAGGAGGTCCATTTGGAAAAAGCGGAATACGAATCAAAATGGAAAAAGAAAAAAGGCTCGATGTGATATCGAGTCTTTTTTCTTTTTAATCTTCATTCTCTTTGTCTTTATTAAACCATAACGGCTCATAATCATCGACTTCGCCATTATAATTGATTAATATTTCTTCACCAGCTTTTATATCCTTATAAGCATAATAGTCAAATGTATGCTTATCAAAATTAATCTCATATGTTGCATTTGGTTCATAGGAATGGTTAAAGAGCATGCCGTATCCAAGAACAACAGCACTGTGGTTAATCCCATATTCATAAACATAATCTTCTAGCACGGTTCTTTCGATATATTTATGCTGCTCATTAGGATATGGAACAACGGGAGCTTCATGGAATAAAGTACCTTTTTTGATATCACATGTAGCAAATACGCCTCTATTGAATTCTCCATCACTTAAGGGAGATGTTTTAATTTCAATCATCATTGATCACCTACAACTCTTTCTAAAGTATACTGCTATATCATACTCTAACATTGTTTCTATTATTTAGGAAATAAATAAAATAATTTTTTATAAAAAAGAAATAATTCTTGTAATAAACTGAGTTTTTAGCTAATGAAGGTTTGAGGATTCATAGTGTATAATGAGATAATATTCATTAAGGAGTATGTTTTCTTAAAGGAATTCAGTTAGTAAGGCGATTACGTGTTAATAAAGCGGTAAACAAAGGCGTTTATACATTGTTTATAATAAAGAACATAAAAAGGGAAAGAACAGGAGAAAAAATGAAAAATTATAAAATGCTTATTCAATATGATGGTGGACGTTACAAAGGATGGCAGCGTCTAGGAAATGGAGACCAATCTATTCAAGGGAAAATTGAAAATGTCTTAACAGAAATGGTAGGAGAAAAGATTGAAATTATTGGCTGCAGCCGAACAGATGCAGGGGTACATGCCTTATCTCAAGTTGCCAATTTTAAAATGAAGAAAGAGATGACGGAAAAAGAAGTAATGAATTATTTAAACCATTACTTGCCAAATGATATTAGTATATCAAAAGTACAGATTGTACCTGATCGCTTTCATGCGAGATATAATGCGAAGGATAAAACATATTTATATAAAATATGGAATAAATCGTATACCCATCCATTTATGCGTAAATATAGCATGCATGTAGAGAAACGATTAAATCTAAAGAAAATGGAACAAGCAGCTGCCTATTTTGTGGGGAAACATGATTTTACAGCTTTCTCCAATGCTAAATCAAAGAAAAAGTCTATGGTGAAAGAAGTATACTTTGTTGATATAAAAGAAGTTGACGGATTTATAGAAATTCGCGTGAGCGGCGATGGCTTCCTTTATAATATGGTCAGAAAAATGGTTGGTACATTGATTGAAGTTGGCTTAGGAAATATTGAAGCTGATGCTATTCCAGCAATTATGGAAACAAAGGATCGCAGCCTAACAGGCATGATGGCAGAAGCGAATGGGTTATTTTTAGAAAAAGTAAAGTTTTAATAGAAGTGAAGGCGAGCAAGTGGTTATTTTGAACTGCTTGCTTTTTTGTATCCTTTTAATGGTTAGGGAACAATAGTGAGGGACAGAGTGATTGAATTGCATCTAAACTTTAACAGCAAAAGATATACAAAGAAATTCATTATATTACTTTTAAAAATAAATTTTATACTATATATCTGAAAAGCTTTGCTAAAAAAAGAATGATTTGACGAATAAAAGGATAATTATATAAGATACAAAGATTTGTCACATCCTTTTGGTAATAAATAATTTTTGAATGCAGAAGTGAATTTATTTGGAGGAGGAAATTTTAGATGAAATATGCTGATGACAGTCTTATGCTTCATACCGATCTCTACCAAATTAATATGATGGAGACTTATTGGAGAGATGGAATACATGAACGAAAAGCTGTATTTGAACTTTATTTTCGCAAGCTGCCATTTGGTAATGGCTTTGCCGTTTTTGCTGGTTTAGAACGGATTTTATCTTATATAAAAAATTGCCGATTTACGGATAGTGATATTGATTATTTAAGAAGTGGAGTTGGCTATAAAGAGGACTTTTTAGATTATCTAAAAAATGTTACTTTTTCAGGAGACATTTATTGCATGGAAGAAGGAGAGCTAGTATTTGCTAATGAACCTATTCTACGTGTGGAAGCTCCACTTGCAGAAGCACAATTAGTGGAGACAGCATTATTAAATATTGTTAATTATCAAACACTTATTGCCACTAAAGCTGCGAGAATGAAACAGGTTATTGGCAGTCAAACGGCGATGGAGTTTGGAACAAGAAGAGCGCAGGAAATGGATGCGGCGATTTGGGGAACAAGGGCTGCCTATATCGGGGGATTTTCCGCCACTAGTAATGTAAGGGCTGGTAAGATTTTTGGCATACCTGTATCTGGTACACATGCACATGCATTAGTTCAAGCTTATCAAGATGAATATGAAGCTTTTAAGAAATATGCGGAGGCGCATACAGACTGCGTTTTTTTAGTGGATACATATGATACACTTCGTTCTGGTGTACCCAATGCCATAAAGGTAGCAAAGGAATTTGGTGACAAAATTCATTTTAAAGGAATTCGCTTAGACAGTGGAGATTTAGCCTATCTTTCTAAGAAAGCAAGAGCAATGCTTGATGAAGCCGGGTTCTACGATGCGAAAATTATCGCATCGAATGATTTAGATGAGTATACAATTATGAATTTACAGGCAGAAGGAGCAAAGATTGATATTTGGGGAATTGGCACAAAGCTGATAACAGCGTTCGATCAGGCAGCATTAGGAGCTGTGTATAAATTAGTAAGCATTGAAAATGAATCAGGTGAAATGAGAGATACAATAAAATTATCTGGAAATCCGGAAAAGATATCCACACCAGGGCAGAAAAGGGTATATCGAATTATTAATAAGGAAAATGGTCATGCAGAAGGTGATTACATTACCCTCGCAACTGAAGCTATCACACAAGAACCTTTAAAAATGTTTCATCCTGTTCATCCTTATTTGAATAAGGTGGTAACAAACTACCAGGCAATTGAACTACATCATCCGGTTATAAAGAATGGACAAATTCAAATAACTCCACCACTATTAACGGATATTCAAAAAAAGGTCGAGGAAAATCTAGAGTTGTTATGGAATGAATATAAAAGAACGCTCAATCCGGAAGAGTATCCAGTTGATTTAAGTAAGGCTTGCTGGGAAAACAAGCGCAATTATATCGAGAAAATGAAGAGGAAGACGAACCGAATTTAAAAGGGAGGAAAATATGTGAGAAAAATAGGGGTTTATGGATCATCCTTTGATCCTATTACAAATGTTCATCTTTGGACAGCTAGCACAGTTGCTCATCGATGTAAGTTAGATAAAGTTATCTTTCTTCCTTCTTCGAGCAAAAGAAGAGATAAAACAATGGAAACAGCTGATGAACATCGCATAGAGATGGTCAATATGGCAATAGCTGACAATGATAAATTTGCAGTCGATGACTATGAAATGAAGCAAGATGGCTGGGAAATCTATACGTATCACACAATGAATTATTTTAAAAAATTATTTCCAGAAGACGAAGTATATTTCATTATGGGAGCAGATTTACTTGTTGATATTGGACAAGGCAAATGGACCAAAGGGGAAGAATTGGTAGCGGAAAATCGATTTATTGTTATGGCCCGAAATGGAGTTGATATGCTTTCCACGATCAGCCGCTCACCACTTCTCCGCAATCATGATGATGGGAAGACCTTTCACTTGTTAGATAAGGGACTGTCCATGGAAATAAGCTCTACGTATATACGGGAAGAGTTTTCAATGGGGGGAGAACCAAGGTATCTTTTGCCAGAAAAGTGCTATCAATATATAAAGAAAAATAAGTTATATCAGTAAACCGTTCTAAAAAAAGCATAGAAAAGAACAAAATTAATAATAAATTAGTAATTGATGAATACTGAATAGTCTGATAGAATGGAGGCAATCTAAAGGCTATGTGTAACTGGCGAAATACGGATAACCGTAGGGGAGCACATAGTGTCGTATGCCGTTCGCCTGGGCAGAGGTAAGGGAATGAACTCCTTGCCTTTTTCTTTTTTTACTATTTCCGTAAAAAAAGGGAAGCAGTATGTTCCAAGCTTACAAAGAATATAATTGATGAAAAAGGGAGCAATGGAGATGAGCACTACGACTGTTAAAGAAGTAAAAACAATTAAGACGTTAAATAATATTGCAGCAAGTGGACTAAATGTATTTAAAAAAGGGAATTTTACAATGGATGATACGAGTGCCAATCCTGATGCGATTCTTTTGCGCAGCTTTAATATGCATGGGTTGGAATTGGGAGATAATTTAAAGGCAATAGCACGTGCAGGAGCAGGAGTCAATAATATACCGGTTGAACAATGTACAGCAAAAGGAATTGTTGTATTTAATACACCTGGTGCGAATGCAAATGCCGTAAAAGAGATGGTGCTCATGTCATTAATGGCTTCTTCCCGAAATTTATTTGAAGGAGTATCATGGGCCAAAACACTTGTTTCGGAAGGTGATCAAATTCCAAAACTTGTGGAAACAGGTAAAAAACAATTTGTTGGACATGAAATTAAAGGAAAAACATTAGGCGTAATTGGTTTAGGTGCAATTGGTGCTCTGGTAGCAAACGATGCTCTTGCCCTTGATATGGATGTTATTGGGTATGATCCATTTCTTTCTGTCGATACTGCTTGGAATTTATCACGTAATGTTAAGCGAGCAATGACATTAGATCAATTATTTGCAGAGTCTGACTATATTACGGTTCATGTTCCATTAACGGAAGACACGAAGGGAATGTTTAATAAAAAGGCATTTGCCTTAATGAAACCTGGTACGCAAATTCTGAATTTTTCTCGTGGAGAGCTAGTAAATGAAATAGACATGGCTGTTGCATTGGAAGATGGGAAGATAGGACGATATATAACAGATTTCCCAAATGAAAATGTTCTCCAAATGAAAAATACGATTGCGATTCCACACCTTGGTGCATCTACAGGAGAATCAGAAGAAAATTGTGCGGTAATGGCAGCGCGTCAGGTAAAGGATTTCTTGGAAACTGGAAATGTGAAAAACGCTGTGAACTTTCCGAATGCATCTATTCCCTATACGGGAAAACGTCGGGTGACGGCATTCCATTTAAATGTTCCTAATATGGTTGGTCAAATGACACAAGTAATTTCTACCTATCAGTTAAATATTGCCGATATGATAAATAGAAGCCGCGGCGAATATGCTTACACGATGATAGATATTGATAACCAAGTAGCGGATGAGATTGTTCCTCTTTTATCTAAGCAATTAAAGGAAATTGATGGAATTGTAATGCTGAGAGTAATCTAATTCGCGAAATAGTAAATAGACACTTACACTTATAGGCTCTCAGGCAAAATAGATTTTTGCTGGAGTCTATTTGTACCTAGTTGGATTATGACAGCGATGGAGTACGAGACAATGGAAAATTATCTATTTTATTAAATCAACATTTTTTTAACAAAAAGGGCTGTCCAACAGGACAACCCTTTTGCTTAAAGCAGTTTATTTAAATAACACACTTACTGACTTATGTTCATAAACGCGGCTGATGGCATCACTTAGTAATTCAGCAATAGATAACTGTGTAATCTTGCCGATTCTTTTTTCTTCTGTAAGTGGAATGCTGTTTGTTACAATCAATTCCTTAATTAGTGATTCTTGTATCATATCAATAGCGGGTTCAGATAAAACGGGATGAATACAACATGCGTATATTTCTTCAGCGCCATTATCAAGTAAGGCTTTCGCAGCAGTAGTTATCCGATAAGAAGTATCCACTATATCGTCTATAATAATTGCCGTTTTTCCTTCGATATTACCAACAACGTTTACTTCGCGGGGACCGAAATCTTTTGGACCTCGTTTATCGATAATAGCGATAGGTGCTTTTAAGCGGTCTGCGAGCTCACGTGCCCGGGTTACGCTGCCGTGGTCTGGGGCTACTACAACAACATCATGTGTAAAGTCTTTCGTATTTAAATAATCAGCAAGAAGCGGGATACCTACTAATTGATCAACTGGGATATTAAAGAAGCCTTGTGTTTGTGGAGCGTGTAGATCTAAAGTTATCACACGGTCTGCACCAGATTTTTGAATTAAATTGGCAACTAATTTAGCTGTAATGGGCTCTCTTGGTTGGGCTTTTCTATCTTGGCGTGCGTATCCATAATAAGGGATAACGACATTAATAGTGTTAACAGAAGCTCGTTTTAATGCATCTATCATAATAAGCAATTCCATAATACTTTGATTTACAGGATCGCATGTAGATTGAATAACAAATACTTCGCAGCCGCGGACACTTTCTTCAATATTGATTTGAATTTCACCATCACTGAATTTTTTGACTGTACACTTTCCTAATTCGGTACCGAGATGATTTACGATTTCTTGAGCTAGTTCTGGCGACGAATTGAGTGCGAAAACTTTTAATTTGGTTCCTTGATATGAATTGGGCATGAATGCTTCCTCCTATAATTTGAACATTCGTAGTGATGATTCATTTTCCTAAAGATACTTCTAACAAATATTGTAGGACACTGATATTTGCATTGCAACCTAATAATAGATTTTTTTCTTCCTGATGTATCTTTCTTCTTGTATGAGGGAGCAATGGAATTGTCTTAGTAATTTATAGCCTTATAATCTGCTTTTACAAACCTAAAATGAAAGATGTTTTTTTAAAAGAAACTTTTGCTATTTGATCATGCAGAGATTCGTGTATCTTGTCTTAGAATGTGCTAAACTATAATTCGTTAATTCTTATTACATAAAAAAATTTAAATAGTAGAACTGAAAAGAGAGTGATAAAACATGCAGCAAGAAACATTGTCTAGAGGGTTGAAAAACAGACATGTTCAATTAATTGCAATTGGAGGAGCAATAGGAACAGGGCTTTTTCTAGGGGCTGGTAAATCCATCCACTTAGCAGGTCCGTCTATTTTATTTGCCTACATCATAACTGGTATCATTTGTTTTTTGATTATGCGAGCACTAGGAGAGTTGCTTCTTTCTAATCTGGAATATCATTCCTTCGTTGATTTTGTAAATGATTATTTTGGCAATAAAGCTGCCTTCGTAACAGGCTGGACGTACTGGTTCTGTTGGATTTCGATTGCAATGGCAGATTTAACTGCTATCGGCATGTATACAAAGCTATGGTTTCCACATGTACCTCAATGGTTACCAGGGTTTATCGCTTTAATTGTCTTACTTATTATGAACTTAGCTACTGTAAAGCTTTTTGGAGAGATGGAATTTTGGTTTGCTTTAGTTAAAGTTATTGCCATTATTGCATTAATCATTATTGGCTTTATTATGATAGTAAAAGGCTTTTCAACAGATGCTGGTCCTTCAAGCTTTACCAATCTGTGGAATCATGGCGGCATGTTTCCTAATGGAATGAACGGGTTTATTCTTTCATTTCAAATGGTTGTTTTTGCGTTTGTAGGAATTGAATTAGTAGGGCTTACAGCTGGGGAAACAGAGAATCCTGAAAAGGTTCTTCCAAAGGCAATTAATAATATACCGATAAGAATTTTAATTTTTTATGTGGGGGCATTGCTTATTATTATGAGTATTTACCCTTGGAATGCCATTAATCCTGCTGAAAGTCCTTTTGTTCAAGTATTTTTGGCCGTTGGGATTACAGCAGCGGCAGGGATTGTGAACTTTGTTGTATTAACTTCCGCAGCATCAGCCTGTAACAGTGCGATCTTTAGCACAAGCAGAATGATGTTTGCGTTGGCAAAGGAAAAGAATGCACCAGAATCCCTTGCTAAATTAACAAAAAATCAAGTGCCATCAAATGCACTATTCTTTTCTGTGATTGTTGTGTTAATTGCGGTTATTTTAAATTACATCATGCCAGAAGGCGTATTTACGTTAATCACAAGCATATCGACCGTTTGCTTTATCTTTATTTGGGCAATTACTGTTCTTTGTCATTTAAAGTATCGTAAATCACGCCCAGCACTAGCGGCAAAAAATAAATTTAAAATGCCACTTTTTCCATTTGCAAATTATCTTATTCTTCTTTTTCTAGCGTTCGTCCTTGTTGTATTAGCGCTTGCTGAAGATACAAGAGTTGCATTATTTGTTACACCAGTCTGGTTTATCTTATTATTGGTGATTTATCAAATTAAGTGGAAACAATCTGCAAGTTGATAGATTTCTTTTATAAATGGAGCCTGAAATTGATTTGAATATCGATTTCAGGCTTTGTTTTATTAGTAGCGGAAGATTTGAAAAAATCAAAAAATATATTGACAAAATCTTCAATAGAATGCTATTATATTCTTCTTTTGAAAAGGAGGGAGAACGCAATGATTAAAGTTCAAGGAATTAATAAGTCCTTTAAGGTGGCAAAGAGGGCAGCAGGTCTACGAGAAGGACTGAAAGCTCTTGTTTCAAGGGAGCATACAATTGTCCATGCATTAAAGGATATAAGTTTTACGATAAATCCTGGAGAAATGGTGGGATATATCGGTCCAAATGGAGCAGGGAAATCAACGACGATCAAAGTAATGAGTGGTATTCTGGTACCAGACAGCGGCGTTTGTGAAATTATGGGTTATACCCCTTGGCAGGATCGTGTAGAATATGTGAAAAATATTGGCGTTGTTTTTGGGCAGCGATCCCAGCTATGGTGGGACGTTCCAGTAATCGATTCATTTGCCCTTTTAAAAGATATATATCATGTACCAGACAAGGGCTATAAGGACACACTGTCGTTATTAATGGACACACTCGAGTTAAAAGATATCCTGCATTCACCAGTAAGACAGCTCAGCTTAGGACAGCGTATGCGTTGTGAAATTGCTGCTTCTCTTATCCATAATCCACAAATTCTCTTCTTAGATGAACCTACCATTGGTCTTGATGCCGTAAGCAAGATAGCAGTTAGAAATTTTATAAAAAAAATCAATAAGCAAAAGAACGTAACAGTTATTCTGACAACACATGATATGTTTGATATCGAAGCCCTATGTGACCGTGTTCTTCTAATAGGAAAAGGGAGCCTATTATATGATGGGAATTTGCAGGAATTAAGAAGCCGTTTTGGCTCCCATCGTACCATTACTGCAGACTATAAATCTAGCAATGCACCAGTCGAAATTCCTGGGGCCGATATTCTTTCTTGGACGGAGGAAAGAGCTATATTAAGTGTAGATACCTCAGAAATTTCTGTCTCGGAAGTTATTATGAAATTGTCTCATTCCCTGGATCTTGTTGACGTTTCTGTAACATCACAGCCGATTGAAGATATTATTGTACAGCTTTATAAGGAGTACGAAATATGAGGACAATTAAACCATATGTGGCTGTGTTAAGATTGCGATTATTAAATGGGATGCAATACCGGGCAGCGGCTTTAGCGGGTGTGGCTACACAGTTTTTCTGGGGATTTATTTATATTATGATTTTTCAAGCTTTTTATATGCAAACGATGGGTGAACAGCCTATTTCTTTGGAAGAATTAGTTACTTATTTATGGTTACAGCAGTCTTTTTTAGCGTTTATTATGCTATGGTTTCGTGATAATGAATTATTTGATTTAATAACGACAGGAAATATTGCTTATGAGTTATGCAGACCAATCGGAATTTATGAATATTGGTTTAGTAAGTTATTAGCGCAGCGGTTAGCAAGTGCGCTGCTAAGGTGTTTTCCAATACTATTACTGGCATTTCTCCTTCCGCCAGCTTATCGGCTAATGCTGCCGCCAGATCTAAAAACATTTTTATTATTTTGTATTTCCCTCTTATTAGGATTGTTCGTATTAGTGTCTATTTCTATGTTTATTTATATTTCCGTTTTTATAACGCTTTCGCCAATGGGATCTCTGTTAGTATTTGGTGTAGTAGGGGAGTTCTTTGCTGGGATGGTAATACCTATTCCGCTTATGCCAGAGTGGCTTCAGCAAATTGTTTACCTTCTACCATTCAGATTAACGGCAGATTTTCCGTTTCGAGTCTATTCTGGCAACATTCCGAATACTGAAGCAGTTGAAGGAATCATAATTCAATTAATATGGCTGGCAGCACTTGTGTTTCTTGGGAAAATGTCATTACATAAAGCGATGAAAAAAGTCATTGTACAAGGAGGGTAAATAGTATGCGCCTTTATTTTCAATACCTTCTGCTCTTATTTAAATCACAAATGCAGTATCGAACGTCTTTCTGGCTATTGTCATTAGGGCAGTTTCTTGTGCCCTTTTCTGCCTTTGCTGGATTATATTTTTTATTTGAAAGGTTTGGTCAAATTAAAGGCTGGGATTTTTATGAGGTGGGTCTTTGTTTTGCTGTCATTCATATGGCTTTTGCATTAAGTGAATGCTTCGCAAGAGGATTTGATAATTTCTCCAGCCTTGTTGCCAGCGGTGATTTTGATAGATTGCTTGTTCGACCAAGGACGACTTTTATTCAAGTGTTAGGTTCGAAATTTGAATTTACAAGAGTGGGAAGGTTATTACAGAGTGTTATGGTTCTAGGGTGGGCATTATTTAATCTAGCAATTGATTGGAACATAATGAAGTGTATCACGCTGTTGTTAATGATTTTAAGCGGTGTTTTTATTTTTACAGGAATTTTTATTTTGGCAGCGACTCTTAGCTTTTGGACCATTCAAGGATTGGAGATTGCTAATATTTTTACCGATGGCGGCAGAGAAATGGCTCAATATCCATTAAATATTTATCAAAAATGGGTGACGCGTTTTTTTACTTTTGTTATTCCTTTTGGTACTGTCAATTATTTGCCTTTGCTTTACCTTCTTGGTAAGGGCGGCGAAGCGGAATGGTTATATATGCTAACCCCGCTTGCAGGGATTTTATTTATCCTTCCTTGTATTCTTGTGTGGATAGTTGGTGTGCGTCACTATCGGTCAACTGGTTCTTAAAATGGGATGTTTCTTAAACTCGTAATGGTGGTATAAATCTAGTAGATAAATATATGCATCATGAAATATTGGGAGGCGTTTTACAATGAATAAAGATTCAAACACAAACCCTGCAGGCAAAACTCATCAGCCTGACGAGAAGAAACAAAAGGATGAAGCTTCAAAAGGATTGAAAGAAACGCATGATCAAGCAAATGATAGTTTAACAGAGGGAACCATTGATAAGAAAAAAGACAAAGAATAACCATTTTTAAGCGTCAAGAAGATGGAGAAAACGAGGAATCGTTTTCTCCATCTTTTTTCATGTCACTAAATAATAGATAAGGGAGCAAAAAGAGGATATAATTATATCCGCAAAAGTAAAGGAAAGAAAGGCTGATGGAATGAAAAAAAGATGGAGGATATTAATTGGCTTTTTGGTTTTATTGTTTATCCTATTTGGTGCCTATCAATTAATGAACGCTCGATCTTTTCAATTATTCGGTGGATTAACAGATCATGTGAAGACAAAGAAAAAAGTAGTTGCCTTAACATTCGATGATGGACCTACCAAAAATGTAGATGATATTCTGTCCTTACTAGATGCTTACGATGCAAAAGCAACTTTTTTTCTAATTGGAAATGAAATAGAAAAAAATCCTCTTTTGGCAGAGAAAATTGCGGAAAAAGGACATCAACTTGGAAATCATACATACTCTCATGAGCGTATGATATTTAAGTCGCAAGCTTTTATAAGGAATGAAGTAGAAAAAACAAATCAATTAATTGAAAAAGCTGGTTATACAGGTGAAATAGATTTCAGACCGCCAAATGGAAAGAAGCTAGTTGGGCTTCCTTATTTCTTGAAACAAGCAGAAATAGATACGATTCTATGGAACATGGAGCCTGATACGTATTATCAGACGGCAGAAGACAAGATAAACTATGTGAAAGAGTCAGTAAAGCCAGGTTCCATTATTTTGATGCACCCAATGTATGATAAGACAGGGCAAGAACAAAAAGCGTTAAAAGGAATTTTAAGTACACTAACAGAAGCTGGGTATACATTTGTTACGGTTAATGAGCTTCAAGAGATGGCAGATAGCAATTAATTGTTAAATAGCAAATAGAACAAGGTATGTGGATTTTAGCCAGATACCTTTTTTTATGAATGAAATACCTTAGCTTTCACGTTTCACTGCAAAAGGTGGTTGCTCCATCCAGCCATTTTTAATCATAATTTTAGCAGCATCTTCTGTAAATAAACCTATCTGTGTTAATGCTCTTGTATACATAAAGGCAATATCATGCCGACCATTTACAGCTATTGAGTTACCAAAGGATCTAATTTTCATCGAAAACATATCCATTTTATGAAATAACATTATTTTATCCGAAAAAGGAGAAACAGTTGATGTTGTAATTAAGTGATCAAGAAACGATGGTGTTGGTAAATGATCATTATGTAGTTTTTCCATATACTGTTCAACATGCTTATCGGTAAAGTTCTTTCCTCTAATAAAGAGTTCCCGAATCTCTTCTTGTTGGACAACTTGACTAAATGCCATAATCAATGCTTTACTCGCTACATTGTTCTCGATATTATCGTAAAGATGTGCTATTTCTAATGCATGTAATGATCTTACATGTCCAAAATAACCATTTAAAAAATCCTTTTGAACAAACATTTGACTTTCAGGAATGGGAATAATAGGCGGTTTACGGGTAAAGCCCTTTTTCATTAATATTTCCTTAATTTGCTCTATTAAACGTACGGTAGAACTCATACAATATTGGAAAAATTCTTTTACATCCTTTCGAAAAACAAGGGGAATAGCTACGTTATAAATGCTTATTCCAGCCTTAGCGGCATACTTAAGATAATGAACATAGTATTCATCTTCAAACAAACGAGGTGCTTGAAGGTTTACATCTTCTTCTAGGGAAAAACCTTTTGGCAATGGAAAATTCTCCTTTGAAAGTATTTCTGCTGATATAGATAAAAATTCTGTGCTCAATTTTAAGGCATTTTTCAATAGCTTTTTAATATCAGAATCCTCGATATGCTGAAGGAAATAATGGAGAAAACATTTTGACATGCTGTTGCCCATATACGTTGCCCAAAGTTTACCTAATTCTGCTGATGTTAGCTTTTCACTTAGGTCAGTTTGTTTTAAATCTATATTCAATGGTTTAGGTTTCGCGTCCATCTCAAAAAACTCCTTTAGTTGGTTTTGTTTTAGTATTCACAGACATATTTAATCGTATGCTAAATTTACCTATTAATATTGAATCAATTTTTTAGCTTTTTCTTTTTTGTAAGGGAAGACCTTTCACTCTATGTACCAATCGTTTAGAATAATTACAGAAAAGAAAACTTATAGGAGTAGAAAATGAAAATACTAATAGTTGAAGATGATAAAACAATTGCTTCTGGTTTAGATTACAGTTTACAAAGTGAAAATTATGAAACAATTATTTGTCATGATGCCAAAGGCGCGAGAAAAACGATAGAGGCAGAGCTTAATCAAATCGATCTATGTTTATTTGACTTGTCTCTGCCAGATGGTTCTGGTTATGAATTATGTGAGCTTGTGAAAAGTAAATCAGATAAGCCCGTTATCTTTTTAACTGCATTAGATGATGAAGTTAATGTAGTAATGGGCCTTGATATGGGGGCAGATGACTATATTACTAAACCGTTTCGCCTGAGAGAGCTTCTTTCAAGAATAAAATCCGTATTGCGCCGCTACAATGTACAGCAACAAAATACTCCTTTCATCGAAATAGACGATATTCGTATTAATACATTGGAAGGAAAGATCTATAAAAAGGCTGAAGAAGTGGTAGTCACGGCCCTGGAATACCGGTTATTTCTGATATTCGCCAATAATTTAGGCCAAGTTTTAACAAGGACACAGCTATTGGAGCGAATCTGGGATGTTGCAGGGGATTTTGTTAATGACAATACCTTAACAGTTTACATTAAAAGGCTCCGCGAGAAATTAGAAGATAATCCCCAAAAGCCAACCATTATAAAAACTGTCCGTGGTCTTGGTTATAAGGTAGGTGACTAGTAATGCTTCGTAATCGTGAAGTGAAAGTAATGATGATCGTTTTAGTATGCATAAGTATCTTAGCGATTATATATGCACTGATCTCCTTTTCTTTCGCTGCAGCCGTTTATTTGTTTATCGTTATCAGCATTATTTTTATTATCTTTTTTTTATTTACAAGATTCCGTTATAAGGAAATAAAACAGCTTTCGAGCTACTTACAGCGAATAAGTAATGGAGATGAAAGTCTGGACATCCGCGATAATGTTGAAGGCGAATTAAGTATCTTAAAAAATAATATCTATAAAGTTACCTTAATGCTTTCTGAAAATAGCACACTTCTTCGTCAGGAAAAATTAAAACTGACAGATGCAATTTCTGATATCTCTCATCAATTGAAAACGCCGCTGACTTCCATGGTGGTTATGACTGATTTGTTAAGCGATCCTCATCTGGAAGAATCAAGAAGGCGTGAGTTTACGAATAATATCTCGATACAGCTGGAAAGAATGGAGTGGTTAGTTTCTTCTTTGCTGAAATTATCGAAAATGGATGCTGGGACGATTCCTTTTAAAAAGGAAAAAGTAGTTGTGAAAGCACTAATTCATAAGGCAGTTGAACCAGTATTAATTCCGATGGATATAAAAGAACAGACTTTGCAGATTACTGGAGATGATAGTGTTACATACATAGGTGATTTTAACTGGACAGTAGAAGCAATAATAAATATTTTAAAAAATTGTGTAGAGCATACCGGAGAAGGTGGACAAATACACATTAACTTCGCGGAAAATGTCTTGTTTACAGAAATGGTTATTCAAGATAACGGCAAGGGGATCGCTAAAAAAGATTTACCTTACATTTTCAAACGATTCTATAAAGGGGAAAATGCTAGTGAAGACAGCATCGGCATAGGCTTAGCAATGGCCTATAGTATTATAAAAAGCCAGCATGGGGATATTGAAGTAAGAAGTAAGATAGGAGAAGGAACTACTTTTCATATTAAATTCTATAAACAAGTGATTTAGTGAAATTGAGTTATGGATGATAGCGGAAATTAGAATAGATGAAAAAGAGAATTCGTTTTACTGTGGGGAGGCGTTCATTGAAGGAATGAACGCCATAATTTGTTCGGATGGAAGGGAAAGCGGCGTTCATAAAGAGGATGAAAACCAAAATTGGTTCGGCATGAAGGAAAAGTAGTGTTCATAGAGGGAATGAAAGCCAAAATTGGTTCGACCGGAAAGAAAAGTGGTGTTCATAAAGAGGATGAAAGCCAAAATTGGTTCGACAGCAAGGAAAAGTGGTGTTCATAGAGGGAATGAAAGCCAAAATTGGTTCGACCGGAAGGAAAAATGGTGTTCATATAGAGGATGAAATCCATATCTGTTCGGCAGCAAGAAAAAGTAGTGTTCATCCAAAGGAGCCCCCAATATCAATAAATTAACACAAAAGAGCTATAACCATTTAAAGTGACTAAATTGTCACTTTAAAGTCACTCAATAGTCACTTTAGACAGGTAGACTAAGAGCATCAAGTAATTGGAGGGCGAATAAATGGAAATTTTAAAAATAGAAAATCTGTCTAAAGTATATGGAAAAGGGGAAACAGCTGTTAAAGCATTGGATAACGTATCCTTTTCTGTTAATAAGGGGGAGTTTGTAGCAATAATTGGACCATCTGGGTCAGGGAAATCGACTTTGCTTCATATGCTAGGTGGGGTAGATAGACCAACAAGTGGAAAAGTTTTTGTAGATAATACAGATATATATCAATTAAATGAAACACAATTAGCTATTTTTAGGAGAAGACAAATTGGTCTTATCTATCAATTTTATAACTTAATCCCCATTTTGTCGGTAGAAGAAAATATTACGCTGCCTCTTCTATTAGATAATCACAAAGTAGATATAGAACAATTTAATCGCATTGTTTCGATATTAGGTCTGCAGCAAAGATTAGATCACCTGCCTAATCAATTATCAGGGGGACAGCAGCAGCGCGTATCCATTGGACGAGCACTTATCAGTAATCCCGCAATTATGCTGGCAGATGAGCCTACAGGGAATTTAGACAGTAAAAATAGTGAAGAGATTATGGAACTATTAAAAATGTTTAATAAAACCTATAATCAAACACTTATTGTTATTACCCATGATGAACGGATTGCATTACAAGCGGATCGTGTCATTTCTGTTGAGGATGGAAAAATCGCCAAAAATGAGGTGATTCGTCCATGAATATAATGAATAAACTTACTTTGAGAAATTTAAAGGAGAATAAGCGAAGAACACTGGTGACGATTATTGGCGTTATTATTTCTGTCAGTATGTTGACAGCTGTTGCCACTCTTGGTGTTTCTTTTATTGATCTATTAAAAAGAGATACGATAGCAAGGGGCGGAGAATGGCATGCGCAGTTTATAGGTGTGAATAGCGAGCAAGCTAAAGAGATAAAAAAAGATAGCAAAATTGAAAAAGTTATCTTATCAAGTGATTTGGGTTATGCGGAATGGAAGGATTCGAAAAACGAAAATAAACCGTACTTATTTTTTAAACAATATGATGAGCAAGGATTTGAGCAATTTCCAATTCGTTTAAAAGAAGGAACGTATCCAAAATCTTCGAATGAAATTATCATATCTGATGAAATGAGGAAGAAAGGGAATAGTTCTTATGCCATCGGCGAGGAAATAAAAGTTAGTATTGGGGAAAGACATTTAAAATCAGATGGAGAAGATACGATATTAACACAAACAGATCCTTTGCAAAGGAATGAAGAAGGAGAAAAAACGGAGGAAATCCAGCAAGCAAAAGCAGCTACATTCAAAATTGTGGGGATTATGGAAACCCCATCATGGGAATCTTCATGGGCACCAGGCTATACAGTAATTAGCTATTTGGACCAAAAGGAGTTAACGACTAACAGCAGCGTCAATGCAAGTGTAGTCATGAAAAAGGTAAAGCAATCTTTATATGAGGACTTGGAATCCTTAGCAAAGAAATTATCTATTGCCAAAGTAAATTTTAATGATGAGCTCCTGCGTTATGAGGGAGTATCTTCACATGATAATGTGCTTGTTACGATGTATTCTCTATTAGGAATTATTATAGTTGTAATTGTAATTGGTTCTGTCGCATTGATTTATAATGCTTTTGCCATCAGTGTGTCAGAACGGGCAAGACATTTAGGCATGCTTTCTAGTGTCGGCGCAACTAAGAAACAAAAAAGAAATTCAGTGTTTTTTGAAGGCACAGTTATAGGAGGCATCAGCATCCCGATAGGAATCCTTGCGGGACTAGCAGGAATTGGTGCGACATTCTATTTTATAAACAAATATTTTAAAGTAGCTTTAAACACTACAGAAGGCCTGAATGTAGTAGTAACGCCTTATTCCATCTTATTTTCCATTCTGATTTCCATTGTAACAATTTTTATTTCTACCTATCTGCCAGCAAGAAAGGCATCAAAGATTTCAGCAATAGATGCAATAAGACAAACACAAGATATTAAATTAACTGGAAAAAAAGTAAAAACTTCTAAACTTGTGCGCAAGGTATTTGGCTTAGAAGCGGAAATTGGCTTGAAAAATTTAAAACGTAATAAACGAAGATATCAAACAACTGTTTTTTCGTTGGTTATAAGTATTTTGCTTTTCTTAACTGTAGCATATTTCACAGATAATATGAAAAAATCAGTTGGGCTATCACAGAAAAATATTGATTATGATATTGCAGTGTCTGCTGATTCTAATACTACAGAGGAAGAGATGCAGATTTTAGCCAATGCACCTAGTGTTACAAAAAGTAATGTAATTAAAAGCACCTATGTGAACACTTATCTTGCTGAAGATGTATTAAGTAAAAATAATAAGGAAAAAGTGAAGAAAGATAAAACTATTCTAGAGAATGGTAAACTATCATTTAATGTGAATTTCTTTGTGCTATCTGATGCAGCTTTGCAGAAATATGCTAAAACTGCAGGCTTTAATTCCCAAGAATATACGAATCCTAATGTTCCAAAAGGTATTGTAATAGAGAACGTTTCTTATTTTGATCCATATGAAAAGAAATTTGTGGAAGAAAAAGTGATAAATGCAAAACCTGGTGAGTATGTGGATCTCTATCGCTACAATTTTGACAAGGAAAAGGATGAAAAGTTTAATAAGATTCAAATTGGTACTTTTACCAATGAAACGATAATGGGGATTGATGCTAATAGTCATGGAACAATTACCATGATTATATCCGACGAGGTAGCAAAGGAATTATTTAAAAATGAAAATATGGATATGAATTACACGCTCTATTTAAACAGCGATAATCCAGAGAAAACCCAAGAGGAATTAGAAGATCTAAAAACAAGCTCGGTCTATATCTACAATGTCGAAAAAGATCGTAAGCAATCAGAGCAGATGATTATGATGATGTCTGTCTTTATGTATGGGTTTATTACGCTCATCTCATTAATTAGTATTGCCAATATCTTTAATACCATTTCTACAAGCATTTCTTTGCGAAAAAGGGAATTTGCCATGCTGCGTTCGGTTGGAATGACCCCAACTGGCTTTAATAAAATGATCTATTTTGAGAGCATTTTTTATGGAATAAAAGCATTGATGTATGGTCTTCCAATTAGTATTGGAGTAATAGCTATCATATACTGGTCGATAAGCAATACATTTGAATATGGTTTTGCGCTTCCGTGGATGAGTATTCTCTATGTAGTTATTGCGATATTTATCATTGTCGCTTCTGCTATGCTATATTCAGTCAGCAAAATTAAGAAAGAGAATATTATCGATGGTTTAAAGCAAGAGAATATTTAATAGAAATAAAATAAGAATGAGAAAAAACTCGTCCGTTTTGGCGGGTTTTTCTCATAGGAAAAAGCAAGCAGGTAAGTGAAAAAAATATAGAATCGGTAAGTATGGTAGAGGAGGGGAATATGAAGAGAGATATTTTACAACAAAATAAAAAAGCTGGAATCAAGCAGCCCATCATTTTAACGGGATTTATGCACTACCTAGTTATGGCACGCTTAGCAAATAAAAGAAGAATGAAGGCAACAAATAAAAAATCCTTGATATCGGCTGTGGCAGCGGACATTCTTTTGCTTTATATGGCGGACAAAGGGGCTTAGCCAAAGTAAAAATGAGTACTTTTATAAAAGAATTGCTTAAAGCAGGATTTACAATTGAATCTGTTATAGAAAGCGAGTTTTCCAAAAGCTTGGAAACGGTCGAGGCTGAAATCTCTCATCGCTATTATTCCTTATACAAAGCAAGGAAATTTCCAACTACTATGATTATTAAAGCGAGAAGAACATGACATGTGGGAAGCCGCATGTCCTTTTTAGTATTTCAAGTCTTTAAAAAAGAAAGCAAAAACTATTTCCGGCAATTGGGATTGTAACAAAAAGAAGTACAACGTTATTATTAGACATTCCTAATATTGGATTTTATAATTTAATTATCTGCTAGTTTGTTAAAGTTATCACATTAGAAGCAATCTTTGATTAATTGCATTTGTAAACGCATTCTTATAGGAGTATTGAAACCAGGATAAAAATAAGGTTGGAACTTTCCCTTTAATGTTCAGTGTAATCAATACCTTATTTTTAAATATACGAAAAAGGGGATTTGAAAATGGTAACTTCTTTAAATGCAGCAGCTGTATTGGACACAGAGTATGGTCTTTATATTAATGGACAGTGGCAAAAGGGTTCGGAAGGGAAGCTGATGGCAAGCTTCAATCCAAGTAACGGCGAAAAGCTAGCTGACTTTGTTGATGCAACCTATACAGATGTGGATCAAGCAGTGGATGCAGCAACAGAAGCTTTAAAATCCTGGAAAAAAGTAAGTTTATTAAATAGAAGTAACTTACTATTAAAAATTGCCGATTTAATCGATGAAAATGCGGAAAAATTAGCGTTAGTAGAAACATTGGATAATGGAAAACCGATAAGAGAAACAAGAAATATAGATGTGCCATTAAGTTCGGACCATTTCCGCTATTTTGCAGGGGTCATTCGCTCTGAAGAAGGAACTGCCCAAGCCTTTGATAAAGATACTCTATCTATTTCGATTAAAGAGCCGATCGGAGTTGTCGGACAAATTATCCCTTGGAATTTTCCCCTTTTAATGGCTGCGTGGAAAATCGCCCCAGCTATTGCTGCAGGCAATACGGTCGTTATTCATCCATCTTCTTCTACTTCTTTAAGTGTGCTGGAGCTGGCCAAAATATTAGATCAAGTTTTACCAAAAGGGGTAGTCAATGTAATTACTGGTCGCGGCTCTCATTCCGGGGACTATATGTTAAAGCATCAGGGATTTGCGAAGATTGCCTTTACAGGATCTACAGAAATTGGCCAAGAAGTTGCTGTGGCTGCAGCAAAAAGGCTTATTCCCTCTACACTTGAGCTGGGCGGAAAGTCAGCAAATATCATTTTCAACGATGCGCCAATGGAGCGAGCTTTAGAAGGGGTTCAATTAGGCATCCTCTTTAACCAAGGACAAGTATGCTGTGCTGGTTCCCGAATTTTTATCCAAGAAGGAATTTATGAGGAGTTTCTTGCGAAAATGAAGCTGGCTTTTGAGGATGTAAAAGTTGGCTTGCCTTGGGAAGAAGATGTCGTGATGGGTTCACAAATAAATGAACGCCAACTAGAGCAAATTTTAGAATATGTAAAAATTGGAGAAGATGAGGGTGCTAGAGTTGTAACAGGTGGGTGCAGGCTCATAAATAACGGATTAGAAAATGGTGCATTTATGGCTCCGACGATTCTAGCTGATGCTACCAATGATATGCGTATTGCCCAAGAAGAGATTTTTGGCCCAGTTGCAGCAGTCATTAAATTTAAGACCGAAGAAGAGGTTATTGAGCTGGCTAACCAATCAGAGTTTGGCCTTGGAGGAGCGGTGTTCTCAAGAGATATTAATACAGCATTGCGTGTAGCAAGAAGTGTGGAAACAGGCCGGATGTGGGTGAATACGTATAATCAACTACCAGCGGGAGCGCCATTTGGCGGTTACAAGAAATCAGGAATCGGCAGGGAAACATATAAGAGCATCTTAGAAGGCTATACACAGACGAAAAATATATATATTGTAACGAAAGAAGAAACAGAGGGATTATATTAAAGGAAGAGGAAGCTGTTAAGACATTGTCTTAGCGGCTTTTTTCTATGCTTGGAATTTCATGTATAATTTGCTCTTAGATAAAAAGAAATTTAATTTAGTACTTTCGTGAACTTTTTCCAAAGTAGAAAGTCTAATGTATAGGAACAAAGAGGAGGTGATTAATTGGAAGAATTAGAGATTAACAGAAAAGCTATTAAAGGAGATGATGATGCCTTTCTGGAAGTCATGCAATTACATAAAGAATCACTGTTAAGGGCTGCTTTAGCATTTCTCAAAGACGAAGACGCAGCAATAGAAGCCTTGCAGGAAGTAACCTATCGGGCATATAAAAAAATACATACCATTAAGGAACCAGCCTATTTAAAAACATGGCTGACAAGGATTATGATTAATTACTGTCAAGATCAAGTAAAGAGGAAGAATCGGATTATTTCTGATAAACAACTATATGACGTATCTGTCCACCAAAACCAATCGTTAATCGAATTAAAGGAAGCCCTTGGAATGTTATCATGTGAAGACCAGCAATTAATCTATTTAAAATACTTTCAAAATACGAAAATCAAAGAAATCGCCGCAATGGAAAATATTCCAGAAGGAACGGTAAAGTCTCGATTACATAAAGTACTGAAAACGCTTCGGCTATATTTTAAAGAGAAAGGAGCGAGTGATCATGTATGAAGAAGAGGAACAAAGATTGTCTAGGTTAAAGGCTGATTTAGAAAAAGCAGCATTACCGCTCGAAAAAGCAGAAGAAGCCATATTAAGCGGAATTTTGAAAGCTAAACAGGAAAAAAATCGGGCGAAGAAAAAACAAAAAAGATTAATCGGGCTTGCAATTGCTGCAATAATCATCATTTCCTTTGTAACATCTATTCGGATTTCTCCAACCTTCGCAAATGCTCTCTCGTCCATCCCTGGAATGGAATGGTTGATTGGTTATATTGAACAAGATAAAGGGTATTCTGCCATTATCGAAAATGATTATTATCAAAAGGTAGATGTTTCTGAGACAAAAGGTGATTTAACGTTAACGATTAACGGAGTGATTATAGATGAATCAGGAATAAATATTTTTTATACATTACAGTCTACTAAGTCTCTAACTGGTGGAAAGATAAAGGATGTTAATCTTTTTAATAAAGAAGAATTTCCTGAGCATGCACAAAGCAATAATGTCTTTTTTGCTGATGATATCGAAAATGAATTTCAGGATAAGGTGGAATACCAATTTGTTAAACCTTTTTCCTTTAAGGAATTAAAGTTTAACTTTGAATTCATTACAGTAATAGACAACAGAGAAATAAAATTTCTGATTCCTTTTGAGCTAAAGGAAAATGTAAAGAAGCAGATTACTTATCCAATAAACCAAGTGGTGGAAGTAGAGAATCAAAAAATGACGATTGAAGAAATGATTGTCTATCCTTTAAGAATTGGTGTAAAAGTAGCATTCGATCCAGCAAATACAAAGGAAATTTTGGGATTTGAAGATATGCGCTTAGAAAATGAGAACGGTGAAGTGTGGTCGTCTATTGCAAATGGAGTTGTAAATACAACTTTGAGTAAGTATGAAAAAATGTATTATCTCCAATCAAATTATTTTGAAAAACCAAAGGACCTTTATTTGCGGATCAATAAACTAATGGCGATTGATAAAGAAGAAGCGATGGTTATCGTGAATACAGAAACAAATACATTGATAAACAATCCGAAAGATGAAAGGCTAAAATTAGGGAAAACATCTAAAACACAAGTGGAATTTTCTATGGATTCGAATAGTGAGGAAGATCCAAAAGATCTCTTTAGTACTGCAATTGCTGCAGATGGAAAAGAATTATCCATTTCTAAGATAGAAAGTAGAAGCTCGCACAAAGAAATAAGTTGGATTTTATCTTTTGATAACACAATGTATAAAAATCCTTTAAAGCTCAAATTGGCTGCTTATCCAAACTATATTAAAGGAGATATAAAAGTAAAATTAAAATAAAAGGATAGGCTTTATTTAGTAAGGTAAAAAGGAATTCAAAAAAAATGAAAACCAATTTTTATCATAAATTAGGCATGGAGGTAGAAAAATGAAAAATAGTTCATCCATAATTTTTGGGTTAGCGATAATAATAGGTTTCACCATATTAGGTTTGTTCATATTGTCTGCATTTGGTAAAGAGTCTATAAAAGTAGAAAATGTTAATGAGGATTATAGATATGAATTAGTTCCTGCAAATGAGAATAATATTATCATTTTCGATAAGAAGACTGGTGAATATTGGAGCAAATTTATCCCAAGCAATGAAGGTCCTACTAATTGGGAGAAAGGCGATTTTCCAACAAATAATAGCAGTAAATAATAGACTAAGTGCATTGACCACCTTTCTTTGATCTGAACCCAAAAAGTTAGACACGGGATTTAGGCAGCTACTAGGGCATGAGTTCGATATTGCACCGGACTCATGCCTTTTAATTTTGTCTTAATCCGTTTGTGGTTATAGTAGTGAATGTAATTCTCTAATTCTTCTTTAAAATGCTGCATACTCTCAAATTCTTTTAAATAGAGTAATTCAGACTTTAATAAGCCAAAGAAATTCTCCATGACTGCGTTATCTAAACAATTCCCCTTACGTGACATACTTTGAGTAATCTCATGTTTCTTTAAAGCATGTTGGTACTTCTTCATTTGATAATGCCAACCTTGATCCGAATGGAGGATAGGGGTGTCACCCTCTTTCAAATGCTCAAAAGCTTTGTCCAGCATTTTCGAAACAAGTAGATAAACAGGACGCTTTTCTATGTTATAAGCGATGATTTCTCCGTTGAATAAATCTAGAACGGGGGACAAATATAGCTTCTCCCCGTGTAGATGGAATTCTGTTACATCCGTTACCCACTTTTCGTTTGGTTTCGATGCTTTAAAATCACGTTCCAAAATATTTGGGGCTATTTTCCCTACTTGCCCACGGTAGGAACGATATTTTTTCATACGCACAAGACACTTTAATCCCATCTCATTCATAAGACGGCGGACTGTTTTATGATTTATTTTGATGCCTCGGTTATGTAATTCTAATGTGATCCGACGATATCCATATCGTCCCTGATGTTCATCAAAAATCTCCTGAATTAACTCTTTAACTTCCTTATATTTATCTGGGCGATCCATTTGTTTTACCCAATAGTAATACGTACTACGCGCAATACCAGCGACCTTTACTAGATCAATCACTTTAAATTCTTGCCTTAATTCATAAATTATTTGCGCTTTGTCCTGTTCTGTAGTTTTTCCTTTTCTTGAATTAAGGCATGTAACTTTTTTAAGTAAGCATTCTCCATCCGTAAACGTTCATTTTCAGCTTGTAATGCTTCTTCAGACCCTTCTACTGGTTGAGGTTTATTCGTTTCCTTTTTCATTGGTGGGCGCCCCTTTTGTGTTGGTTTCAGGGCGTCAATTCCATGTAATTCAAAACCTTTTTGCCATTTTAGAATGGTACTATGTGTTGCAATGTTAAATATTGCAGCAGTTTCCCTTATAGACGTCCCTGTCTCTCTCATATAATTCAGTACGTCTAGTTTAAACTGTGTTGTATAAGATGTATAGGGTTTTATTAAAGCATCGGCACCATGATATTCATATTGTTTTATCCAATTTAATAAGACTGTATGATGTACCCCTATGGATTTCGCAATAAATTTTACCCCCTCCGTTCCCTGTAGATAACGAATAACTGCTTCTATTTTTTCCTCTATATTAAATTTAGACATATAAAAACTGCACCTCCAACTGTTAGTTTGTGTCTAACAATTGGGGTGCAGTTCACTTTTGAGGTGGTTTTTTATTGTGCTTTTCCGTATCCTTATTGTTTTGTCGTTGATTTTATATAGTTTTGTTCAGTGTATTTCACTGTCCTTTCACGAAGATATATCTGAGAATAAAATATTAATCAAGGTTTTATATAGATAGCGTTGTCTTGCATAAATTTACCGATCTGTTTAACTGACTACATAATAGAAAAAGAATAATCCCTGCTATCAAACTAACTATTTCTTAATCATTCGGGTGTTGTAAGCAGTATATTTTTATGTTATATTGGAAGCAACGTAAACGTTTACGTAAAGGATGAAAAAAATGACGATAACGATAAAAGATATAGCAAATGCTGCAAAGGTGTCTACAGCAACTGTTTCGCGAGTTTTAAATGGAGCAGGTGGTTATAACGAAGAGACAAAGAAGAAAATCCTCCAAATCGCAGAAGAACTAGGTTACCGAAGAAATGAAATGGCGAGAAGCTTAGTAAAAAAATCTAGTAATTTAATTGGTATTATAATGCCGAGTGTATCAACCATTTTTTATGCAGATATTGTTAATGGAATAGAGAAGGTGGCACAAAAACAAGGTTTTAGTGTTATTTTATCTCATGCAGGAGTTAAAGGTAATCGTTTAATTCATTGCTTGAAGATGCTGGAAGAAAGAAAAGTGGATGGGCTTGTTATTGTATCCATTCCATTAATGGAAGACCAAATTCAAGCTATTGAATCATTGAGTATTCCATATGTGTTATTGTCAACAGATACACCGAATAAACAAATACCATTTATAAAAGTAGATGATTATGAAGCTGCTTATGCTGCTACAAAGTATCTAATAAATCATGGTCATCGAAAAATCGGCTTGGCAGGTGTTGATTACTCCGATCGAGTAGCTGGGACTCCAAGAATCGAAGGATATAAAAAAGCATTAAAAGATCATGGATTAAGCTTTTCTGCTAACGACATAAAAGCAGGAGACTATAGTTTTACGGCAGGAAAAGAAGCCCTTTATGCTTTTCGTACTGAAAAGAGTGGAATTACAGCAGTATTTTGTGTAAGTGATGAGGTAGCACTTGGCATCATTGCAGCGGCTTATGAATTAGGGATAAAAATACCAGAGGACCTTTCCGTCATAGGTTACGATAATACGAGAGTTGCGGAAATGGCTGTACCACCCTTAACGGCCATTGAGCAGCCATTCCGATTAATGGGAGAGAAGGGCTGTTTCAAAATAATCGAGGCAATTCAGCAAAAGGCAGCAGTAAAAACAGAAATGCTTCCATTTAATATAGTAGAAAGAGCATCAGTAAAACATTGGAAGCATTAAATTTTTTTAAGTTAAACGTAAACGTTTACGCTTAGACGAATAATGAATAGAAAGTGGGTAACGAAATGGAAAAGAAATGGTGGCAAACATCGGTTGTATATCAAATTTATCCAAGAAGCTTTCAAGATAGTAATGGGGATGGAATTGGCGATATAAGAGGAATCATTAATCGTTTGGATTATTTGCAAAAGCTAGGCATTGATGTAATTTGGCTAAGCCCTGTATATAAATCACCAAATGATGATAATGGCTATGACATTAGTGATTATCAAGATATTATGGATGAGTTTGGCACAATGGCAGACATGGATGAATTAATTGCTGCGGCGAATGAAAAAGGAATTAAAATTGTCATGGATTTAGTAGTCAATCATACATCCGATGAACATAAGTGGTTTATAGAAGCAAAAAAAGGAAAAGACAATCCATACCGCGATTATTATATTTGGCGTGACCCAGTAAATGGCGAAGCTCCCAATGATTTAAAATCCACTTTTAGTGGTTCTGCTTGGGAATATGATGAAGAAAGCGGCCAATATTTCTTACATTTATTTAGTAAAAGACAACCAGATTTAAACTGGGAAAATAAAAAAGTCCGAGAAGAAGTTTGGAAAATGATGAACTATTGGTTAGACAAAGGAATCGGCGGCTTCCGAATGGACGTGATTGATTTAGTAGGAAAACAACCTGATATCGGTATTACTGGAAATGGTCCAAAGCTTCATGATTATATCCGAGAAATGAATGAAAAATCGTTTGGCAATTATGATGTTTTAACAGTAGGAGAAACATGGGGAGCAACACCGGAGATTGCTAAATTATATTCCAATCCAGCTAGAAAAGAGCTTTCGATGGTCTTTCAGTTTGAGCATATTGGTTTAGATAAGCAAGAAGGCAAACAAAAATGGGATCTCAAGCCATTAGAAATCAATCAATTAAAAACCATTCTTGCTAAATGGCAGACTTCGCTTGGAAATGAGGGCTGGAACAGCTTATTCTGGAATAATCATGATTTACCAAGGATTGTTTCGCGTTGGGGGAATGATAAAGAATATCGGGTAGAAAGTGCAAAAATGTTTGCCATTCTCTTGCATTTAATGAAAGGAACACCTTACATCTATCAAGGTGAAGAAATCGGTATGACCAATTGCCCGATCACAGATATTAGTCAAGTAAATGATATTGAAAGCATTAATATGTATCATGAGCGATTAGCAAAAGGATATACGAAAGAGGAGATTCTTCATTCTATTAATGTAAAAGGCAGAGACAATGCAAGAACGCCTCTTCAATGGGATGATACGGAAAATGGCGGTTTTACCACAGGGACACCTTGGCTTCATGTAAATCCCAACTATACGGAGATAAATGTGAAAAATAATTTAGAAGATCCTAATTCTGTCTTTTATTGCTATCAATCTTTGATTCAATTAAGAAAGGATAACCCAATCATTGTATGGGGAGATTTCGAATTAATCGAAGATACAGAAGAAGAAATTTTTGCCTATACTCGCAAGTTTGAAGGAGAGACATGGATTGTAATTGCTAACTTTAGTGCGCAAGAAAGAAGTCTAAATATGCCTGTGTTTGGCGAGAGTGAGGATATCATCATTAGCAACTATCACCGACAGCATGCTGACTTTTCGAAATTACAGTTAAAGCCATATGAAACATTCGCCGTAAGAGTCCATTAATAATAGTAGAAAGCTGTTAACAACCAGAGGTGTTGGCAGCTTTTTTTTGTGAAATTCTGTCTTCCTAGTAAAAAAAGATATTATCAAGTTTGATAAAATAAAGTAAAATAGATAAATAGAATAGTTAATATGTTAAACAAACTACATTAGATACTACTAATGTCATGAAATTTTTTTTGAAAAGTGAAATGAAGGCGATTTCAGATTTAGATTTTAGGGTAAAGATATTCATTTGAGTAATAGGAAAGATGTAGAGAATATACTTAAAGAGGAGAGGTTCATATGAATTACAGCAAAAGATCAATGGGAGAAGTAAATGGAGCAGATGTAACGGAATTTACTTTTACAAATAATAACGGAATGAGTTTTTCTAGTATGAATTATGGCTGCATTATTACGAAGATAATCGTACCTGATAAAGAAGGAAACAAGGAAAATGTAGTGCTTGGTTTTGAAACATTAGAAGAGTATCGAGAAAATAAAGGGCCATATTTAGGTGCCATTGTAGGAAGAGTTGCCGGAAGAATTAAAGAAGGAAAATTTGAACTTAATGGAAAAGAGTACCGCTTGAATACCAATACCCCTCCTAATCATTTGCATGGCGGAAATATAGGATGGAGTGAAGTAGTCTTTGCATCTTCAATAGTAGAAAAGGATGATGCAATAGGCATCCGTTATACATATCATAGTCCAGACGGAGAAGAAGGATATCCAGGTAATTTTGACTTAACTGTAGATTATCTATTAACAAATGATAATGAAATAATCTTATCTTATAGCGGGAAAACGGATAAAGAAACACCTGTTACCGTAACTAACCATTCTTATTTTAATTTAAGCGGTAATAACAAAAGAGATATTTTAGAGCACGAGCTGATTGCAGATGTCGATCGCTTTCTAGAGCTTAGGGAAGATTTTATTCCGACCGGAAAAATGATTCCAACAAATAACACTCCATTTGATTTTGCAGAAGGCAAGGCATTGAAAGAAGGAAAGGACAATGATTTTGAACAAAATAGAATAGTAGGAAATGGATACGATCATCCACTTGTGTTTGCAGAAAACGGCTCTCATTCTGCTATTTTGCGAGATCGAGAAAGTGGACGGGAAATGTCGTTAATTACAAATCAGCCTGCAGTCGTTCTTTATACAGGGAATATGTTAGAGGATCAATATCGTTTCAATGGGGTAATAGCTAAAAAGTATTTAGGGGTATGCTTGGAGACGCAGGGGCTTCCCGATGCAGTCAATCATCCTCAATTTCCATCCGTTGTTTTAAAGCCAGGAGAAACATATCATGCTGAAACAAAACTGAAATTCCGAGTAACGGAGTAGAAAAAGACGAAAAGAGGAAAAAATCAACTGGAATGGTTTTTCCTCTTTTTTTGCTGCAAAGGAGACGACCATTATAAATTTGTCACAAACCAACCTTTTCTTTATACCTTCATTCATCCTCATGATAACACCCTCCATTGTTACAAACCAAATGAAAGAAGTAAATATTGTCTCTGTATAGAGCAAAATAACGTTAATGTAAGTGCTATCATTTTTACTATAATGAAAGAAAATAAGATGATAGAGGTGAGTACCATGAGTGCTAGCACAGAGGTTAAGACTTCAGATATAGTAAAGCCAGCTAAGAAAAAACGGCAAAGTAAAAATGTGAAAAATGAAAACTGGGCGGGGATTGCGTTTGTTTCACCAATGTTAATTGGTGTTTCCATCCTTGTCTTACTGCCAATTGTTGCAACCTTCATTTTAAGTCTTGCGGATTGGAGTTTTATTACTAATATTTCGCAATTGAAATGGGTAGGATTACAAAATTTTGTTGATTTATTTCAAGATAAGATATTTATACGCTCTTTAATGAACAATGCTATTTTTATGTTAACGGTACCAATTTGTATGATTATTTCTTTGTTTCTAGCTATTGCAATCGATCGAAATGTTTATTTTAAGAGTTATTTTAAAGTAGCATTCTTTATGCCGTATATCTCAAGTGTGGTGGCAATTGCAGTAGTATGGCAAGTATTGTTTCACCCATCTTTAGGCCCGATTAATCAAGTGCTTATGTCACTCGGCATTGATAATCCTCCCAAATGGATTGCAGATCCAAGCTTTGCATTAGTTTCCATTATGTTTATACAAATTTGGATTTCGATTGGTTTTAATATGATCATTTATTTAGCTGCACTGCAGTCTATTCCACGAGACCTATATGAAGCCGCTGATATTGATGGAGCAAGCGCATGGGTGAAATTTAAGAACATTACGCTACCAATGGTTTCACCGACTACTTTTTTCTTGTTGATTACTGGTATTATTTCAACCTTTAAAGTATTTGATTTAATATCTGTTTTAACAAAAGGAGGACCAATGCACGCTACAAGCATGATTGTATGGAACCTATACGATACTGCTTTTGTTAATTTAGATATAGGTCACGCTTCTGCAATGGCCGTTATTTTATTCTTTATTGTTTTTGCTATTACACTCATTCAATGGTTAGGACAGAAAAAATGGGTGAATTATTAAGGAGGGTTTGCGGATGCTTAAATCACTATCAATAAATAAAGCGATAATGACAGTCGTCATGTTAATGATAAGTATTATGTTTCTTCTTCCGTTTGTGTGGATGCTTTCTACATCATTTAAGATAGAAGCAGACGTTTTTAAATTTCCCATACAGTGGATTCCAGAAAGATGGAATGGTTTCAACAATTATAGAGAAGTTTGGTTTGGGGAAAATCCATTCTACATTTATTATTGGAATACCATAAAAGTGACAGTATGTACTACTGCTATTTCAGTAACTGTTTCTGCGCTGGCAGCCTATGGTTTTTCAAAAGTGAATTTTCGGCTAGGTAATTTCTTGTTTTTAATTGTATTAGCTACTTACATGGTACCTGCACAGGCAATTTTAGTACCGCAATTTATTATTTACCGTAAAATCGGGCTATTTGACAGTCATTTAGGGTTAATCTTATTAGGAAGCTTTAGTGTGCTTGGTACTTTTATGCTTAGACAGTTTTTTATGGGCGTTTCGAATGAGCTTGTTGAAGCTGCAAAAATCGATGGAGCTGGACACTGGAAGATTTTCTGGCGAGTCGTTCTTCCGATTGTAAAGCCAGCCATAGCCACCTATGCCATCCTTCGATTTATTTGGACATGGAATGATTATCAAAACCCATTAATCTTCCTTCGCTCGGATCATTTATTGACGATACAGCTTGCAATGCAGAAGTTTACGACAATCAATGGCGAATTTTACTCCTTCATTATGGCTGCAGCAGTCTCAGCTATTTTACCGCTCGTAATCGTATTTATTATTGGGCAGAAACAAGTAATTGAGGGGATAGCGTTAGGGGGAGTAAAAGGCTAAAGGGAGGGGTTATTATTGACTTTCGAAGAGTTGCTGGAGAAGCTAAATGGGAATTATTCTTTGTTTTTTCCAAATGTTGAAGTCAAAAAAGCATGGTGGAAATCCATTCAACGTAATGCTGATTTTGCTGATATTCTAAAACAAGTAAGAGAGACATTAAAGCAGATTCAACAAGAAAAAATAAATGATGAAGAACTGCCGTATTCTTTGTTTCAGTTATATGGAACAACAGGTACTCGAATAGAATATGAAACAGCATATTTTCGGAAAAGAAGAAAATTGAATACATATGCAATCATGTTACTTCTTGAACCAGAGAAGGAAGAATTTCGTAAAGTACTGCAAGATATTATTTGGTCTATTTGTAATGAATTCTCATGGTGTTTACCTGCTCATCTTATAAATAGTCCAGAAACTGATTGTGGTCAGTTATATTCACTTACAGAAAAACAAGATTCTACTTATACAATTGACTTATTTTCAGCTGAAACAGCCTTTGCATTAAGTGAAATATATACACTGACAAAAGAATATTTAGATCCATTAATAGGGAAAAGAATTTATGAAGAGGTATATAATCGTACGTTTATTCCTTTTCTCGAAGGGAATTTCAAATGGGAAACAGAAACCCATAATTGGGCTGCTGTTTGTGGGGGTTCTATCGGTTCAGCTGCCATCCATTTAATCCAAGATTCCAAAGAACTTGCGCTTATTTTAGAAAAAGTTCTCCCTGTAATGGAAAGTTATTTAAATGGTTTTACAGAAGACGGAATATGTATGGAAGGATATTTATATTGGCAATATGGATATGGATTTTATTCCTATTTTGCCGACCTAATAAACCAGAGATCGGATGGAATGATTAACTTGTTTATGCAGAAAAAAGTTCACCAAATTGCCCTTTTTCAACAACGATCGTTTTTAGAGGAGGATTTAGTGGTGAATTTTTCTGATGCACCGCCCAAAGCAAAAGTACATATAGGGATGAGTCATTTCTTAGCAAATCAGTATGAGGATGTTATCGTTCCAGAACGTTCATTATATGCGCGTTATCAAGATGATCATTGCAGCAGATGGGCACCAGCCATCCGCGCGTTATTATGGTTTGATTCGTCGTTATCACCAAGCAAATGGGAAGAAGGAACGTTTATTTCTGAGGACTCCCAGTGGTTAATCTCTAGAGTTCAATCAAATGCAGGGTCTTTTACTTTTGCAGCTAAAGGGGGAAGCAACAATGAGCCGCATAATCATAATGATATCGGACATTTTATCCTTCAAGCCAATAAGACAACTATGCTGCAGGATTTGGGAAGTGGCTTATATACGAAGGACTATTTTAATGAGAATAGATACACTTATTTATGTAATAGTTCGAAAGGCCATTCCGTCCCTATTATCAATCATTCTTACCAAGAAGCAGGAAAAGCCAGTTATGCTCGGTTAGTCACTGCCAATTCTGATAGAAAGAGAGATTTGTTTGAATTGGATATGACAAAAGCTTATAGAGATCCATCTCTATTAAATGTCTCGCGGAAATTCACCTGGATTAAAACAGAGTTTCCAAAATTAATCGTGGAAGACATTTTTAAGTTTTCTGAAGAGCCAAAATCCATCATTGAACGCTTTATATTGCCCAATGTTTCGGTTGAAAGATTTGATGGTGGAATAAGTATCAAAGGAGAATCTTGCATCCATATTTATTTTGATTCCAATTACTATGAGGTAAGTATACAAAGAGATTCGTTTGTTAACCATTTTAATAAAGGAGAAGAAGTGCTATTACTTGATCTCTCTCTTAAGAAATTAAGCAGGAATTTTCGTGTATATCTAGAATTTGAATTTAGTTCTGAAAAATAGGAGGAGATACAATGAAAAGATTAGCATCGATTATGTTTATTAAACCTGGATATGAAAACGAATACAAAAAGAGGCATGATGAGCTTTGGCCAGAAATGGAAGAGGCGCTGAAGCAACATGGCGCTTCCAATTATTCCATTTATCTTCATCATGAATCCCAAGTGTTATTTGCTTATTTAGAAGTAGAGGACGAGGCGGCATATGATGCGATATCCCAAACGGCAATATGCAGAAAATGGTGGAAGTACATGGCGCCAATTATGGAGACGAATGAAGATTATAGTCCTGTGTCACATAAGTTGGAGGAAGTGTTTCATTTAGATTAAGTTATAGGATGAGATGGGGGATTGATTCATGAAAGCAGAAATTGGAGGATGGTCTGGAAAGGTATATGATGTCTGTCAATGGATTACGAGATTAGCTTATATTAATTTACTTTGGATTATTTTCAGTGCGATGGGCCTCTTTATTGGGGGCCTTTTCCCTTCTACTGTAGCAATGATGACTATTATTCGTAAATGGCTTCAAAAGGAAACAGATATTCCAGTATTGCACACGTATTGGCAGACATTTAAGCAAGAATTCGGTAAAGCAAATAAATTAGGAGCAGTTGTGTTTGCTTTTATCATGTTCCTTTATATCGATTGGAAAATCATCGCGTCGCTAAAAGGATCAATAAATGTTGGATTAATAGGAATGTTAGTTGGCGGAGTGTTTCTTTTCTTATTGACGTTGCTCTATCTGTTTCCTGTATATGTTCATTATGAATTGAAGCTTTTTCAATATTTTAAAGTAGCCTTTCTGCTTGCATGTACTCATCCACTCCATACGTTGTCCATGATCATCGGTGTCTTTACGATGCTTTTTTTAGGCGTAGTATTTTCAGGTGCTGGTTTGCTTTTTATAGGTAGTGGACTCGCTACTATTCTTTTATATTTCTCTAATCCGATCTTTACGAAGATGGCTGAAATAAGAATAACTAAATTACAGGAAGGGAGGTTTCAAAGTTAATAGAGCGAAGTAGAAAATTGTATTCCTCCTACAGTGTTAAAATTAAAAGTAAAAATTGTTGCCGGATAAGTAAAATTATTTTTATTGGTAACATGGGAACTTCTGTTAATCTATTCCTGTAAGGGTTTACATGATATAATACGTAGGGGGAATAAACAGATGCAAAGAAAATTTTGGAAGCTATCAATTTTTGTTTTCATTCTTACTTTAGTCATGACAGCATGCAGTAGTGGAGAATCAGAAAAAGCTTCTGGCAATGAAGATGGAAAAGTAACAATTAAATTCCACACCCATGGTAATGAAGCATCTTATAACTGGAAAAAGACAATTGCAGCTTTTGAAGAGGCAAATCCAGATATAAATGTGGATTTAGTCATCTTAAGTGAAAAGGGCGATACACAAGAGGCAATAAAAAAGCTAGATTTAGCTGCTGCTTCTGGTGAACAGCTAGATGTACTAATGTTTAGTGATACAGCAAGCTATGCACAGCGTGTGAGTATGGGAATGGTGGCTCCCATTGATGAATTTATTGAAAAAGAGGGCTACACAGTCACGGATGAATATAAAGTAGATACCAAAATTGGTGATAAATATTATGCTTTACCAGGTAAATTTAATCCATGGTATGTTTTATTAAATAAAGACCATTTAGATAAAGCAGGCTTAGAAGTTCCGACAGATTGGACATTGGATGAATTTCAAACGTATGCGAAAGAATTAACAACGGATGATCATTATGGAACATTTTTCTTTGGTCCGCAAAATGGCGGATGGTTAGAATTTATGAAACTAGCATTAGCAAGTGAAGCAGAAAATACAGAATTTATTAAAGAAGATGGCAGCTCCAATCTTGAAAATCCGCTCTTTAAGAAGACACTGGAAATACGCTATCAAATGGAAAAAGTCGATAAATCAGCTGTCCCGTATACCGATATCATGTCTCAAAAACTTCATTATCGAAATCAATTTTTTAACCAGGATGCTAGTACAGTACTAATTGGCAGCTGGATGAATACAGAATTGGGGGGAACGGACCAATTCCCATTGGAGTTTAACGTCGCAGTTGCTCCTTATCCAAAGAACACGAGTGACGCAGAAGGAGGATATACTCCGGTAACTACTGACTTTATGGCAGTCGCCAATAACTCAGAACATAAAGAAGAAGCCTATAAATTTATTCGTTGGTATACAACGGAAGGACAAATTTTACAAGGAAAAAATATTCCATCTTGGAATAATGTAAGTAATGATCAATTTGGAGAAATAATTGACAATATATTGGCTGATACGCTAAACCCAGAAAAGGTGGACAAAGAATCTTTAACGAATGTTCTTTCAAATGCGAAATCTTCTAAACTAGTATCACCAGTATCTTATCAGGCTGAAATTTACAAAGTAGTGAATGAAGAATATGAAAAATTAATTTTTGATGAACAAGATATCGATGAAACAATAAAGGTGACAAATGAAAGAGTACAAGAATTAATCGATAGCAATAAATAAAAAAACAAGATGAGGGGAGGAAACATATTGCTTATTTGGTTAAAAAATATGTGGACTCCCCGTTCTTTTCGTTATAAGGTCCTTTTAATTTCTATCATCAGCTTGGTTATTCCAGCAGTTATCTCGCTTTTAATTTATAATTATATGACAAAAAATACAGTGAAGGAACAGGCACTTTCTAATGCGAATAGAGAGCTGAATATTACAAGTGAATATATAGAAAAGCTATTTAGCGATATGCTTTATGTTGCTAACTTCGTGCAGCTTGATCCGAAAATGAATACGGTGTTAAAAGGATTAGCGAAAAGTGCTGCTGACAAGGATGGCTATGATCAATATCTATTGGAAAATGAAATAAACCGTACCATTGAGAATATCACACTAGTAGGAGAGAAATCCTATGTCACCATATTATTGAAAAATAGGAAATACTTCACAAACTATAATATCGCTGAATTTGATCCAAGAGATTTATTTAAAGAAAAGTGGTATGAAGACATCGAAGAAGCGGTTGGATATGAATCTACTTGGATTGAATCCCAGCCAACGATTTTTGAATTGGAAAAAAAGAATAATCCTTATCAAATTTCAATTGTCCGCACCTTAAGGGATGAGGGCATCCAAATCTATGGATATGTCGTTGTCACCATCATGGAAAATAAACTAAGTGAAGTATTTAATAAAATGGATGGATATAACGATGTCATGATGCTTAATCCATCTGGTAAAATCTTGTCGCATAGTGATGACGAGAAAATAGGAAGTGTTTTCACCTATCGGTCTAAGTTATTCAATCGAGATGGATCAGAAGTTCTGAAAATGAAAGATAACGAATATATCGTCACCGAACGTTCTTTATCTTTTTCAAATTGGAGATTAGTGTCATTTATTCCGTATGAACAATCGATAAATAAAATAAATGGGATATTTCAGAAAGTATTTCTTATACAAGTACTATCATTTATACTTTTCTTGCTTTTACTTACCTATTCAATGAAAACTATTACGAAACCACTGGAATATTTAGCAGAACTGGCTGATAAAGTTCAGGCAGGTAATTTGATTGTCCGTTCAAAAATTAAAGGGAAGGATGAAATAGGCAGGCTAAGTAAATCAATTAATCTGATGCTAGACCATATTAATACAAAAATTGAAGAAATAACGGAAACGGAAGCTAGGAAAAGAAAAGCAGAATTTGCGATGCTGCAAGCGCAAATAAATCCTCACTTTTTGTTTAATGTATTAAATTCCATTCGCATGAAGGTAATGATAAGGGGAGACAAAGAAAGTGCTAATATGATCACATCTCTTACAAAGTTACTGCGCATAACTATTGATAAGAATAAAGAAATAATCACATTTTTAGAGGAAATAGAAATTCTAGTCGATTTTGTGCACATTATGAATAGGAGACAAAATCGAAAAGTTTCCTTAGAGATGGATGTCGATCCAGATGCTTATTCATTTGAAATTCCAAGGTTTATTCTCCAGCCTATTATTGAAAACTCGATTATTCATGGATTTAATCAGTCTGATGGATTAATCTTAATCCATGCAGCGATAGTAAATGAGATGTTACTCATTACGATTGAAGATAATGGTCTAGGAATGAACAAAGAGAATTTAGAACAATTAAAGAAAAAAACTTTTCAGGCCGCATCACTGGAGAATCCGCAAAGAAAGCAGCAAGTGAAAGGATTCTCGTCGTTAGGCTTAGCCAATGTCTATGAAAGATTATCAATTACCTTTGGACCAGCTTTTAATATGGATATTTTAAGCGAACTTGGAAATGGCACAAAAGTCATTTTGAAAATCCCAATGAAAGGTGGAAAAAAGAATGTATAAAGTGATGCTTGTAGATGATGACTATCCGGTATTAGAGCTATTGACGAAAACAATTGACTGGAAAAGCCTTGGCTTTGAAGTGATGAGTACCCATGATAATGGACTAAGTGCCTTAGAAAAGGCAGCGGAATCAATGCCTGATGTGCTAATTTCTGATATTGGCATGCCTAAGATGAATGGAATTGAATTAACAAGAAAACTGAAGTCGATGAATGGAAGCTTGCAAGTTGCTTTGTTATCCTGCCATACAGAATTTAATTATGCCCGAGAAGCACTTAAATTACAGGTCAGCGATTATTTAGTAAAGGATACATTTGAACTAGAAGAGCTATATGAATTACTTCAGAAATTTAAAATACAACTCGACACCATGCAAAATAATAAACAAAAAGAACAAAAATTACAGCATATTCTTCATAAAAATATCGAAAAAGAAAAGACTGCATTCATAAAAAGATTAATAAATAATGGCTATTATAAAAAGGAAGCTGAATGGGAAAGTGATCGCAAAAAATTTGGCTTAATAGCGGACAAAGGATATATTGTAACACTGTTATCAATCCATGATCATCCTTTAGATTTATTTCCAGAAGAAACCCTATATTTTGCAGTTTCTAATATTGTGGGCGAATTATTAGAAAGACTAAATCCTTTAGCTGTTCACTTTCTTAATCATTCCAATAGGGTTTTTATCTTTTTTCCAAGAGACTTAGGATACCAGATGAACGCTTTATCAAATGCAAAAGAAACGTTGAAAATGATTCAGCTTTCGATTGACAAGGGATTAAATATGCACAGTTCATCCATTATTGGTGAAACATCTGAAAGCTTATTTGACTATCAAAACACAGTTAACAGATTGTTAAATAATCGACAGCAGCTGTTTTATATGCTCCCAAGAACTGTGTCATCTCTAAAGGAGTCTGTAAAGAATACGGAGGAATTATTTGCTAAGTATGATGAAGCAGCAACAGAGATGAGAATGATTGTTCTGAATAAAAAGGTGGAGCAAATAAGTAATTTCATCCATAAATGGACGATCTATATCATGGAAAACGAATTTCCACCTGAAGTAGTAAAGGATTGGTTTTGGAAATTATTATTGGATTTAAATGTCAAGTTACAAGCGCTCCAATACTTTTCGGGAGAATATTGCTTTGAATCCAAACATCAAGAGATTTTTTTGATGGAGTATATGTATCAATTAAAGGACTGGCTTAAGCATTATTTTGAGAAAATCATTCATTATCATGAAACGAATGATCAGACGAAAAGAAAAGAGATTATTGAAGCTTTTAAATTTGTCGCGATAAATTTAGAGCGAAAAATCACATTAGATGAAATTTCTAGTTATTTATTCTTAAATCCTAGTTACTTTAGTAGATTGTTTAAAAAGGAAGTAGGAGAAACATTTGTGGAATATGTAACACGGATGAAAATTAATCGTGCAAAGGAACTGTTAGAACAAACAGATGAATCGGTTGGGAAAATTTGCGAACGACTGGGCTATGATAATCAGAGCTATTTTATAAAATTATTTAAAACATATGCTGGTACAACACCAATAGAATATAGAAGTGGGAAAGTTAGCTAAGAAGGCAATACGAGTAAAATTATTTGGAAAAGTAGTAAAAATAATGCCTTGTTGAGGGAATATAGACTCCATATAATGATTATATCATTACTTTTTAAAAAGAAAGGCTGGATATTTTTTAAAAAAATGAAAGCCTTTTCTTTTTGTGTGTATTAGAAAACTATTGGAAGGAGTTGGGTGATTAGATGAGTAAAAAGGAGCAATGGGTGGATGAAGCGTGGGGGTTTGTCATAGAGAAAACGGTACGGAATAATGAAACGATTGGTGCTAATTTCCCCCATGCCAGTATAGAGAAAAGATATGTATTAGAAAGTCCGGAATGGTGGACGGCTGGTTTTTGGCCAGGGGTTTTATGGCAAGTATATCAAGATAATAAAGTGGAAGCACTTAGAAAAACAGCAGAACAGTGTGAAGAAAAACTGGATTATTTATTGTCAGATTCAGAGAAATTAGACCATGATATGGGATTTATGTGGACGTTGACAAGTCTAGCAAACTATAAACTTACGGGCAATAAAGAATCAAGAAGAAGAGGATTATTAGCAGCCAATTTATTATTAGGAAGATTTAATGTCCAAGGTAATTATATTCGTGCATGGAATGCATGGTCTAAGAAGGATGATAATCGCGGTGTCGCAATCATTGATTGTATGATGAACCTTCCGCTGCTATACTGGGCTACAGCAGAAACGGGAGATCCACGGTTTAAAATAGCTGCAGAAAAGCATGCCGAAACGGTCTTGAAACATTTTATTCGACCAGATGGTTCTGTACATCATATTGTTGTTTTTAATCCAGAAACTGGAGAAGTAGTAGATAAGCTTGGTGGTCAAGGCTATGCACCAGATAGTGCATGGTCAAGGGGAACTGCCTGGGCTTTGTATGGCCTGACACTATCCTACTTACATACAAGTAAGAGCGCATTTTTACATGCAGCAAAATCAGTTTCCCACTTTTTTCTTTCTAATCTTCGTTCTAATGAATGTCCTGCTTGGGATTTTCGCATCCCTGAAGATGGCGAAACCAAATACCATTATCCTGATTCATCAGCAGGATCCATTGCAGCCTGTGGCTTACTCCTGCTTGGAACACTGGTAGCCGACTTTGAAAAGCCGGTTTATCAGGAAGCAGGCGCATCTTTATTAAAAACCTTATATATAACTTGTGCTACTCATGCAGATAAAGAAGAGGAAGGATTATTAGGACACGGAACAAGTCACTTTCCCGAGCAAAAAAATATAGACGTCCCATTAATTTATGGGGATTATTATTTTGTGGAGGGACTAAATTTATTGCGACAAAAGGGAGTATTATTCTGGCAGTAAGATTGAAAGGAGTAAGAAAATGTCCTTTAGGAGATGGATCGGTTGAATCAATATAATGTGAAAGTAAAAAAGAATCCATTAAAAACAAGAGAGGATTTAGAACGTGCTTTATATGACTTATACGAACCCTTATTTAAAATAGGGAATGAACAGAAGGCTGGTTTATTGAATCTTGGTACAAATGGCTCCGTATATGGGCAAAAAACAAGAGAATTAGAAGCGTTTTTGCGTCCCTTTTGGGGCTGGGGGCCATTATTTTCTGTAACACCTAATAAATATCCAGCAATAAAACAACAATTAGTAAAAGGGATGATAGAGGGAACAACGCCAACAAGTGATTCTTATTGGGGGATTACCGGAGAGTATGATCAACGATTTGTTGAAATGGCAGCACTTTCTTGTACGCTTATTCACTGTAAAGTTGATTTCTGGGATAGTCTATCAACAGTGCAAAAGGAAAACTTAGCTAATTGGCTGTATCAAATCAATGAACATACAATCCCGAATAATAACTGGTTATTTTTCCGCGTATTAGTAAACATAGCATTAAAAAAATGCGGTAGAATTTATAGTTTAGAAAAATTAGAAGCAGATCTTCAACAATTAGATCAATATTATTTAGAAAACGGTTGGTATTTTGATGGATATAAGAATCAAATTGATTACTATATTCCTTTTGCCATGCATTATTACGGATTAATTTATGCAAAAGTGATGGAGGATGAAGATCAAGAAAGGGCAGCGATTTATAAGGAGAGGGCTATTCAGTTTGCTCAAGATTTTAAAGAATGGTTTTCTTCAGACGGATCTGCTATTCCATTTGGCAGAAGTTTAACCTATCGATTTGCACAATCCTCCTTTTGGGCTGCATTGGCATTTGCAGATGTAGAAGCATTGCCTTGGGGACAAATTAAAAAGTTAGTATTAAATAATTTACGGTATTGGTTTAAGCAGTCGATTTTTTCTCCGGAAGGTCTTTTAACGATTGGCTATGGTTACCAAAACTTAAATATGGCGGAAGGCTATAATGCTCCAGGTTCTCCTTATTGGGCTCTAAAGACATTTCTGCTGTTAGCTCTTCCAGAGAATCATCCTTTTTGGCAGGCAGAGGAAGAACCAGTAAAGTTCCTGGAGAAAAGCGTGCAAAAAAGTCCAAGGATGATCATTCGCCATGATTCTGAAGGAAAAGAAGTGCAAGCTTTCACTTCCGGACAGCATTCTCATGAACACGCCCACGCGGATGCAAAATATGAAAAACTTGTGTATTCCACCACTTTTGGCTTTAGTGTACCTAAAGGGAATGTTTTATTAAAGCAAGGAGCATTTGACAATTGTCTGGCACTGTCTGAATGTGATAATCGCTATAGAAGTCGTAGTGGCTGTGAGTCGTATGAAATACATGATGATTATATTGTATCTACATGGAAGCCTTGGAAGGATGTAATAATTGATACGTATCTAATTCCTTTAACTCCTTGGCATGTTCGCATTCATCGCATTCATACAAATAGAGAGCTAGAGACAGCAGAAGGTGGATTTTCTGCACCTGTAACTGAAGGGGCTGCTTATGTAACGAAAGATGAACATAGTCTTTTTTACCCATCGGAAGTAGGAACTACAGGGATTATTGACATCGATGGAAAACGTAAAGCAGACTTAATAATACCTGAGCCTAATACCAATCTACTCTATTCGAAAACAGTATTGCCGACATTAACGTCGCGTTTAGCACCTGGAAAGCATTTATTGGTTTCAAGTATTCTCGGAACGGATAGAGGAGTAGAGGAGATTTCTTTTCAGCCTATCGTTAGTCTAGCACAAGAGTGTGTCATGATTCAGTATAGAAATAGAAAATATGAAATAAAGATAAAATAAGAGTTTATGAGCATCCTATTTAAAGTTAAACTCGAGCAATCATGCGAAAAGAAAATTTCGGATGATTGCTCGAGTTTTTTTCTTTTCCAGATATTTTCTATGGAATTAGAGGAATTTTAAAAAAATTATCGAAATTAAAAAGAGATTTCTTAACATTAGGTTTATGTTTAAATGATATGGGTATATAATACTATATAATTTAAAAATCCTATAGATAGTAAGGGAAATGTAAAGGTAGAAAGCTATGATTAATCAACTTATTTGGGCGCTTTGTTGATTATGAGCTACTAGCGCAACCGGCTAACCAAACATGCTTGTTTAGTTAGCTTTTTTTTATTCAAAAACAAATCTTTAAATAAATTTTAAAGAATGTATAACTCCAGCAGCAAGCAACCGGCAATTTAAGATTCCCGCTTCCATATAAGTTTAACATCCGTTTTATTCCATTGGTGTTTCATTTATTTCAAATGAAGCTATTCTACTATTTTGTCGATTTAATAAGGAGTTTGTGCTTTTTTAAATTGGGGGGGCAGCTTATGAGTGGGCTTATTACTTATCAAACAATAGTAATACAAGATCATACGGAAAAAGAATGGAAAGAAAAGCTGAATAAAGAATTTAGAGATTTATTGGATGAGGATTTTTTGCTGAGTGTTGGAATAGGAGAAGCTGTTAATAATGCAATAGAACATGGTAATTATCCCGTTATATTAGAGCTGCAGTATAACCAGAATACACTTGATATGCGAATCAAGGATCACGGCAATGGATTTGATGTGAAGAAGAAATTTCATGATATCGAAAGGTATGGTACGGAAAAGCTTATGAGTGATATTGTGTTGGAGGAAAGAGGAAGAGGAATCTTAATGATGATGCAAATTTTCCAAAAAGTACAATATAATGAAACGGGGAATGAAGTAATTCTATGGAGAGAAACAAGGGAAGATGCGAAAGCAATTTAAATATTCTATTTCAGAGGCGCAGGACTGTTCCAAAGATGGGCAGTCCTATTTTGTTTAAATTTGCTTAATGTCATTTTTTTCTATTAATCTACTGATTTATAAGAATGAATCGTTTATTATAGATATAAAATGGTAAGAAGTTATTGGAAAGGGTAGGAGAAACATCATGGAAAAAGTAACCTATAAGAACATTCATAAAGAAGGAAAACGAATAAAAGAGCGTAGCGATTGGTTCCATGTTCATAATGAGGAAATGCTGCTTCAATATGACAGTAACTATATCCAATTTAAAAAGATGCCCTCTATTCAGGAATTTGAGCTAGTGGAAAATTATTTAAAAACATTTCATCAAAAAACTGGTCAGAAACATCTTAAATTTGTTTTTCCAGAAAATGAGAAATTCACGAAGGAGTTATTGGAGCATATTGTGCAAAATCTTCATTATGAAGTAGGAATGACTGAGCTTTATGCCATTGATCCTCACGAATTTCCGGTTTTATATCCTAGCGAGGACATACTTATTCAGAGTGTAACAGAAGAGAATTTTGAGGATTATTTACAATTAGAATATAATCAAGACTTAGAATATGGTATAGATTATGCAAAAGGGAAGACGGAAATCTATCGGGAAAATTTCAAAAATCCGCAATTTTTACAAGTCATTGCTTACTATAAAGGGCAAGCAGCTGGTGCTTTAGAAGTAATTATTGCAGATAAAACGGTTGAAATTGACGGAATCTTTGTAATTGAAGAATATCAGCGCAAAGGGATTGCTGCTCGCATGCAAAGACAGATCATGGATTTATTTCCTAATAAGACAATTATTTTGCTGGCAGATGGAGAAGATACTCCGAGAGAGATGTATCAAAGACAGAACTATCAAAAACAAGGATTTCAGTATGAAGCGTTAAAAGAAAATTTCTAGACACGAAGTTCTATGAGTTAATAGCATCATTCAAGATAGAACTGGAAAAGGAGTAGATGAAAGTGATGAAGCCTATACAGGTCTACCGTGGACAATATCTTGAAAGCAGCCATTCTATTCATGTAGCTGTTGTAGACAAAGATGGTAGATTACTATATTTCTATGGGGATCCGGAGAGAATGACCTTTCCTAGATCCTCCATGAAACCCTTTCAAGCCATTCCACTTATAGAGACAGGAGCGGCAGATTCCTTTTCTTATGATAATGCTGAAATTGCAATTGCGTGTGCTTCTCATGCTGGGGAGTCATTTCATCAGGAGACAATCCTGCGCTTATTAGAAAGATTGGGGATTCAAGAAGATGACTTGCAATGTGGTACACATACTCCATGGAATTTAGAAAGGTATAAGGAACTGCTGCGAAAGGGCAAAGACGTCACCCCCGTATACAGTAATTGTTCTGGTAAGCATGCAGGTATGCTTGCTGCGGCGATTCATATGAAGGAGGACATTGCCACATATCGGGAGGTAGAGCATCCTCATCAACAGCGTATATTGGAAGCAATTGAAACAATATGTGATTTTCCGAAAGAAAAAATAAAGCTGAGTGTAGATGGCTGCGGGGTGCCAGTACATCAATTGCCCCTCTATAATGCAGCACTTGGCTATGCTAGATTAGCAAACCCTGATTCTATTAAGTCGGTAAACCGAATAGATATAGTAAAACGAATTAGGGATAGCATGATGGAGTTTCCAGAAATGGTTGGAGGAACAAATAGGTTTGATACAGACCTAATGAAAGCTTATAAGGGGCGAATTGTATCGAAAGCAGGTGCAGAGGCTGTTCAATGTATGGGACTTATCCAAGAAGGAATCGGAATTGCCATTAAGGTGGAAGATGGCGGAACACGTGCTGTAAATGTCGCTGCAATGGAAGTGTTAAATCAACTAGGATATAAAGAAGAGAACCTATTTACAAATTTAGCTAGATATGTACATGCACCAGTTTTGAATGCTAGAAAAGAAAAAATAGGTGAAATAAGAGCCAACTTCCATTTGGAAGAGGCACTTTCAAGGGGAAAATAATCTATAAAAGGAGAAAGTCGCTTGAGACATTATTTGAATATAAAAGAAGGAAAAAATAGCTGGCCGCGTTATTTAGCGTCTATTTTATTAGCTGTTGGTTTTATGATTGCTGGTTCTATCGTCTATTTTATTGTAGAATTCATACGCGTAGAACTAGATGGGAACGAAGCCACCTATATTGATTTAGATACCGGCATGGTGATGGGCGGAAACGGTACAGTTAGTTTATTAATGACACATATTATTTATATTGTCGCTTTAATTGGTCTATGGATTGGAGTAAGATTTATTCACAAACGAAAATTTCGAACATTAATTACGGGAGAAGACAGAGTAAATTGGAAGAAGATAATCTGGGGATTTATTATATTTTCAGGACTTTTCCTACTTACATCAGCAATTGATTTCCTACTTAATGCTGACGATTATGCATGGAATAACGTATCTTTCGCCCAATTTTTCTTTTTATTCCTTGTGGTTCTATTGTTTGTCCCGATTCAAACAACAGTAGAAGAACTTTTATTTAGAGGATTATTGTTACAATTGGTTGGTAAAAAAATAAAAAATCCCATTTTGTTAGCACTGATAGTGGGATTAATTTTTGGATCGTTACACTTTTCCAATCCTGAAATGAATGATTCGGCCATTTTAGTAGGTTTAGATTATTTACTTGCTGGTTTTGCCTTAACATTTATTGCGGTGAAAACAGGAAGCTTAGAATTATCGATTGGTGCACATGCTGCAAATAATATCATGATTTTCTTGTTTTTTACATATGATGACTCTGTGGCAGGAAATATTCCAAGTCTATTTCAAATCCTTGAAACAAGTCCACAATACTCAATAATTTGGTCATTGCTAATATTCACGGCCTTTTATTTATTAAGTATAAAAAAATATGGTAAGAAGTCTATAAGCTAGTCTATCAAGTAGTTTAGGAATGAGAAAAATTCTACAATAGAAGACGGATATAAAAGACTAGTGTATAAAGGATTTCAGTCGCTCTGAAACCGAACAGTTATACGATGATGCCGATAAAAATCGTATAATTGTTTGGTTTTTTTTTGAATTGCATTAGAAAAAGCACTTACCTCCTCTTATAGAAAAATTAGAAATTATCCACTACATTTAAAAAAATATAAATAATTTAATAGAACTAGTTAAATAGAACAGATGTTCCTAAATTGAGTCTTAAGCCTCTTACTTTAATAATTCAGAATTGTTAAAATTATTTTAGTGATATCCATTCTATTATATTAGGAGGCTGTTTATGAAAAAAGAATGCAGAGTAATTCCTTATCAAGTGAAAGAAGTAATGGACGTTTCTGCAGCAGTTCCAAAAGGAATTGAGCTAATTCAGGCACCTGAGTTATGGAATAAAACAAAGGGAAAAGGGATTACAGTTGCCATATTAGATACTGGCTGTGATATCAATCATCCAGATTTACAAGAGCGAATCATTGGTGGAAAAAACTTTACCGATGATGATAATGGCGATCCAGCTATATATATGGATTATAACGGTCATGGAACACATGTAGCTGGAACAATTGGAGCATCAGGAAAAGAAGATGGATTAACGGGAGTAGCACCAGAAATATCCCTTTTAATTGTAAAAGTTTTAAATGGACAAGGCTCAGGGCAGTATGAATGGATTATAAATGGAATTTATTATGCAATTGAGCAGGGAGCAGATATTATCTCCATGAGTCTTGGCGGACCAGAAGATGTGAAAGAATTGCATGAGGCAGTGAAAAAGGCAGTTGAAGCGCAAATTTTAGTCGTTTGTGCAGCTGGAAATGAAGGTGATGGTTTAGATTCAACAGAAGAATTAGGTTATCCAGCTGCTTACAATGAGGTAATTAGTGTAGGAGCAGTAGATTTACAGAGAAATAGCTCTCGCTTTTCTAATTCTAATCGAGAAGTTGATTTAGTAGCACCTGGCGAGGAAATTTTGTCTACCTTTTTAGATGGAAAATATGCTAAATTAACAGGAACATCTATGGCTGCCCCTCATGTGAGTGGGGCTTTAGCATTAGTTAAAATAATCAGTAATAAAGCTTTTGAAAGAAATTTAACAGAGCCAGAATTGTATGCCCAATTAATTAAGAGAACGATTCCATTAGGAAATAAACCAAGTTTAGAAGGGAATGGGATTCTCTATTTAACAGCTCCGGAAGCTTTGATGGAAAAACTTCAATCCACGGTTCAATTACTTGTGTCTAATAGTTTATAAGAAGAACATCCTTGTTAATAAAAAAGTGGACAAACTCCTAAAAGGGTGGTTTGTCCACTTTTCTTATAAAAGAGAAGATGTGACAGGGCTTATGAATATAGGAATAATAAAATTCCATTACTGAGAGGGAGCTACATAATTTTACCGTAACAAGACAATAGAAATGTTTTAAAAAAAGTAGTAAAGTGAAAGAGGATAATTGTGCGAAACTGGATTTTGATAGAAGGAGAATAAATTGTTGAATACTGTCATTACACGAAAAATGATTTTGGAAATGTGTGGTCCTGTTTCTTTAAAAAGAGGGGAAGCATTCTCGAAAAATCATAAGGTGATTTTTAAAGAATATAGAGATAATTATTGTGAAGCTTTCGTTCAAGCATCTGAAGATTTTGCGGTAATGGTTGCAATCGAAGGGGAAGAAATAAAAGCAACATGTTCTTGTCCGAAACTAGCTTCTTTTCAAAAAGAATGTCAGCATATTGCAGCTGTATTAGTGGAAATAAAAAAATTTCAAATGAACGGAAAAGCTCCTTCCACTACCGTTGAAAAAAACATGGATGTATCGGGAGATTTTTTTGCATTATTTAATCAGAGTGAAACTCTATCAACAAAAAAGCAGCGCCATTTTGAAAAGCGAGAAGTGATTCCAGTTGAATTTATGCTAAAAGTCATTCCAATCGACTCGGAAACCAATCTGTTTGGAATAGAAATTCAGCTATTATCCCATCCAATAAAAGATATTCGCTTGTTTTTAGAAAGAATAAAGAGTGGAAAAGCTTATTCATTTAGTTCAGAATTAGAATTTAATCCAAAGCTTCATTGTGTAAAGGAAGAAAGTGAAGCAATTCTACAAGAGTTAGGAAAAGTAATAGAGGATGAAAGGATATTTTTGAATCATCACCAGGGAGTAAGTAATATATGGGGAGACAGTATTTTGTTAATTCCCCCTTCCTCTTGGATTCCTCTTCGTTCTCATTGGAAGGAATTAGGTTATTATGATCCGAATAAAGGGACTATGGTGCCCTTAAATGTTTCAAATGAAGTCCTGCCTTTAAGATTTCATTTATATCAGCATGAAACTGGAAGCTATCAATTAAATGTACATGGAATGGAATCCATTCAGTTCCTGCATCAATATTATGCTGTTCTGGTAGAGGGAAATGTGCGGCAATTGGAAGCAGAAGACTTTAAAAGACTTATTGAGATAAAGAAAATGATGGAAAAAGTGGGCAAGAGCTTTATTCCTATTGCACTCAATCAATTGGATTTCTTTTTAGAAAAGATAGCCCCAAGCTTAAAAAAATTTGGGGAGGTTCAATTAGAGAGAGAGCTTTCCAAAAAAATGGGTAAGACTCCCCTGCAAGCTGAGCTTTATTTAGATAGAGTAAACAATCGATTGCTGGCAAGCGTAGAATTTCGCTATGATCATATTGTCATCAATCCAGTTCAAGAACGGAACAAAGAAGTAGAAGCAGTGCTACTTAGAGATTGGAAGAAAGAAGAACAAATTATAGAGTTAATGGATAGCAGTTCATTTGCGAAAACAGATAGTGGTTATATGCTTTATAACGAGGAATTGGAGTTTGACTTTTTATATTATGTATTACCAAAACTGCAAAAGCTTGTAAAAGTTTACGCAACAACAGCTATTAGAAATCGAATTTTCAAGGAAAAAACATGGCCAAGGTTTACGGTGAAATTAAAAAAAGACCGTATTAACTGGCTTGAATTTAAATTTGAGATGGAAGGTTTTCCAGAGCGAGAAATCAAAGGCTTGTTAGCTGCTTTGGAAGAAAAGCGGAAATACTATCGCTTGCAAGATGGCTCTCTTTTTGCTCTGCAAACAAGGGAGATGGAGGAAGTGCAAAGGTATCTTCAATCTCCGCAAATAAAGGACAAGGACTTTATAAGTGGGTTTGAGCTGACACTTTTAGAAAGCTTATCTTTTATAGAAGAAGATCGAAAAATCTTTGCTTTAGATGAATCGTATCAGCAGCTGTTTGATTCCTTCTTGCATCCAGAAAAGCTAAATATTAAAGTTCCTGCGGATTTAAACAATGTCTTGAAATCGTATCAAATAGATGGCTATAAATGGCTGAAAACATTAGCGCAATATCAATTTGGCGGCATTTTAGCGGATGATATGGGATTAGGAAAAACATTGCAAAGTATTGCCTTTATTCAATCTGAATTGCCTGTGATGAGAAAAGCGAAACAACCGGTGTTAGTTGTATGTCCTTCTTCTTTATTATACAACTGGCAAAGAGAAATCATGAAATTTGCTCCGAAAATTCAGTGCCTTATACTTGATGGAGCTAAAAAGGAAAGAGCTGCGCTGCAAAAGGATTTAGAAAACATCGATGTAATCATAACGTCATATCCATTAGTTAGACAGGATATTTCATGGTATGAACAGCAAGTTTTCCATACAGTGTTTTTTGATGAAGCACAGTATTTTAAAAATCCACTATCACAAACAGCAAAAACAGTGAAGAAACTAAAAGCAGTTAATCGCTTTGCTTTAACCGGCACTCCACTTGAGAATTCCATTGAAGAACTTTGGTCTATCTTCCATATTGTATTTCCTGAATTATTCAAAGGCCTGAAGGAATATGCGAATTTAACCAATAAACAAATTGCGAAAAAAATAAGACCATTTATGCTGCGCCGCTTAAAAGAGGATGTATTGGCCGAACTTCCTGAGAAAAGGGAATGGAGCGAAATAGTGGAATTATTACCAGAACAGAAAAGATTGTATGCAGCCTATCTCGCGAAATTAAGACATGATGCCTTAAAGCATTTAAACAAAGAAACCCTTCGAAAAAATAAAATTAGAATTCTTGCTGGATTAACGAGACTGCGGCAAATATGCTGTCATCCAGCCCTATTTGTTGACAATTATCATGGAAAGTCTGCTAAACTAAATCATCTAATGGAACTAATTGAGGAAGCACAGCGATCTAATCGCAGGGTGCTGATTTTTTCTCAATTTACAAGTATGCTTGAAATAATTGGCCAAGAATTAGCAAAAAAGGGATTAGCCTATTTTTATTTAGATGGGAGCACTCCTTCAGATGAGAGAGTGGAATTATGTCATCGCTACAATTTAGGAGAGCGAGATTATTTTTTAATAAGCTTAAAAGCAGGGGGAACAGGCCTTAATTTAATGACTGCAGATACTGTTATTTTGTATGATACTTGGTGGAATCCAGCGGTCGAAGAACAAGCGGCGGATCGTGCTCACCGCATAGGACAGGAGAATGTAGTGGATGTAATTAAGCTCTTCTCTAAAGGCACAATTGAAGAGAAGATATATGAATTGCAGGAAAAGAAAAAGACTTTAGTAGATGAAATTATCGATTCAGATGATAAAGTAATTTCTTCTCTAACAGAAGAGGACTTAAGAGAATTGTTAAGTTAATCCATTAAAAAAGGAGGCCATTATTTGGGCCTCTTTTTTTCATGTAAATCAATTTTCTTTTTGTTTTGGATACCGCTTGGCTTTTTTGGCAGCTTCACGAAGTAAATACTCAATATGACTATTTATACTGCGAAAATCATCCGCAGCCCATTTTTGCAGGACTTCGTATAGCTCTGGATCAATGCGTAATGGAAAGCTTTTTTTCTTCGTCATTTATACCACTCATTAATATAAAGTACCTGTATTAATTACAGGAGTCGTAGGATTTTCAGAAACAATCGCTACTAGTAAATTATTTACTAATTGTACCTTTCTTTCATCATCTAATTCAATGATTTTATCCTGTTCCAGTTGATTAATGGCCATTTGTGCCATTCCAACTGCTCCTTCGACGATTTTCTGACGAGCAGAAATGATAGCGGAGGCTTGCTGACGCTGTAACATCGCTTGGGCAATTTCAGTAGAATAAGCTAAATGAGTTAATCTAGCTTCAATTACTTCCACTCCTGCGAGGTCTAGACGAGCTTGTAATTCGGTCGTAAGTTCATTGGAGACTTCCTCTGCATTTCCCCTTAAAGTTAGTTCTACATTTTCAAATGTATCATATGGGTATTTTGTTGCAACATGGCGGATAGCTGTTTCACTTTGGATTTCAACAAATTCTTCGTAATTATCTACATCAAAAATGGCTTTTGCAGAATCAATAACTTTAAAAACAATAACGGCAGCAATTTCAATTGGATTTCCATCAACATCATTTACTTTTAAACGTTTACTATTGAAATTACGCACGCGTAAGGAAATAGTTTTTCGTAAAGTAAGAGGGATGGTTAAAAATAATCCACTGCTGCGAATCGTACCAAGATATTTTCCAAAAAAGGTTACAACAACAGCCTGATTAGGTTGAATAATTGTTATCCCACTGCCTAGAAGAACAGCTATAAGGAAGAAGGGAATGGCAGCACCTGGAATTTCCTGCACAAGAAAATAGACACCGAGAAAAAGGGATATGGCAATAAGTAAAACGCCAATAAATCCATTAAAATGAAACGCATTTTTTTCTTTCAACTAAATCACTCCTATAATTTCAATTTGATATAATTATGATATCACTTTTGTATAAAATTGTAAAACGATTAATGCTGAAATTTTCATAAAAAAGGAGATAGCTATTAACTATCCCCTGAAAGTTGTACCTTAATTTATTTTTAGCAATTCCAGCAGTGTTTTGCCAATTATTGTACCAGCCGTCTTTGGTGCAACTTTTGCCGGTAAACCAAGGGCCCAAAGGGTTTGGATATTGTGTTCCTTGGCAGCTGCAAAATCGGTTCCCCCTGGTTTGCTGGCTAAATCAATAATTAAAGCATTGCTCGATAAATTCTTTATAAGCTTAGATGTTAAAAGCAGTGTTGGAACCGTATTGATAACAATCTGCTGAAGAGGTATTTCTGATTCTAGTGAAGATTCAAAAATTGCAGCTAACCTCATTTCTATCACTCTTGCCTCATCCTCTTTTTTTCGAACTAAAACAGTTACTTTTGCACCGACAGCAGAAAATAGACGAGCCACAGTCTTACCGACTCTGCCAAAACCGAGTACTAGCACTTGGGCATTATGTATTGTAATATCCGTATGCTTGATGGCGAGCATTAGCGCTCCCTCTGCAGTTGGGATAGAATTATGGATAGCCACATCATTTCTTGCAAAAAGAGCAACCAAGTTTCGATTTGTTTCTGCAGCCAATTGTTTTAAATAAGGAGTGATAATACCGGAATATATAGTACAATTAGATTTTGTTTTAATAATCAACTCTTTTGTTAGAACAATCTTTTCTTTAGAAAATATCGATTCAGCAATTCCATCTTCTTGAATGCCCGGAATGGGAAGTAGAATAGTATCCACTTCATGAAGTGGAGCTGTTTGCCAATTTATTTTCCGCACATTTTTATAAGAAACAGAAGCATCTTCGAAACCGATCAAATAAATTTTGTTTAGCTTTGGTGCAAGAAGGCGGATTACTTCGAGCTGTCTAGAGTCCCCGCCGATGATTAATAATACATGATTTTCGTTCAATTTTTTGCACCCTTTCCTTTGTAAATAGTACGCCTCCATACAGTAAATATATGGAGGTGTATAATGGTTCAGAATAATTTTTACGGAGAAAAAAGTGCTGGTGCACTAGGTGGCGGGTTTTATTATATATTATAAGGCGCTTGCATTTAACATTCTATTTTTAAAGGCTTTAGGCGAGCATTGATTTTCTCTTTTAAACAGTTTGTAGAATTGCGCCATATTTGTTATGCCGACTTCATAGCTTATTTCTAATATACTTTTGTCAGTTGTTAAAAGTAATAATTCAGCTTTTTTTATTCGCTTTATATTTATATAATCTACAAACGACAATCCCATTACTTTTTTAAAGTACTTGATAAAATAATGATAGCTGAAATTCAGTAGCTTACTGACATCTTCGACAAGTATTCTTTCTTCTAAATGGCTGTCAATATAATCTAAAACAGGTTTAAGTTTGGCAAGGTCTTGTTCTTCTGAATATTGGAGCATATTTTTAGTATCGTTTCGTACACATAAAAGAAGAAGTCGTTTGATGGAATAATTGATAGCTATCTCATAGCCCTTTTCTTTCGTTTGACTTTCTCTATGAATCTCATTTATTAAGGAATGTACTTCTTGTTTTATTTCCTTATTATCTTCAAATATGTAATTTATCTTGTCTAATGGATGTGTTAATTCTGAAAAACAATAGAAATAAGGAAGGATACTTTGGTCAAAGTGTTTATGTAGATCAATTTGTAAGACAATATAACGCAATTTGCCTTTCTTCACTTTACTTGTTCTGTGTGGTTGTGAAGCTCCCATAATAAGAACGTCCCCTGAAGTAATCGATAGATACCTTTCTTTTGTTTGTACCGCCAAATCTCCATCAATCATGGCAAGTAATTCTACTTCTTTATGGTAATGCCAAGGGTAATCATCAACTGGAGTCATTACATCTTCCCTCTCATCATTTATCTCCCACACTTTTAAAGACAATAGAGGGTTTTGATAAACTACTTTTTCATTTACTGGTTGATTAAAGGTGTGCTTTGTCTCCCTTTCCACTTTTTGTTCCCCTCCTATTCGACGAGACTATATGGTTAGGTGCTCTTTTCTATTTTAGCAAAAAGCAAGCAAGTAAATGACATAATTGCATAAAAAAATGACAAGATTAAGCATTTTTTTATACGCTTACATTTCATATAATGAAGCCATCATATTGTAAGGGAGAAGGAGTGGCTACATAATGATCACAATTTGGAATGAAAACCGGCATGAAAAGAAAAATCCAACCGTAGCAGAAATATATCCAAATGGCATTCATGGTGCGATTGCTGCGTTTTTGGAGAAAGAAGGTTATGAAACACATACTGCAACATTAGATGAACCAGACCATGGATTAACGGAGGAAGTTTTGAATAATACAGACGTATTAGTATGGTGGGGACATTTAGCACATCACGAGGTAGAAGATGAAATTGTGTTAAAAGTAAAACAGCGTGTTTTAGATGGGATGGGGTTAATTGTTTTACATTCCGGTCATTTTTCGAAAATTTTTAAAGCGTTAATGGGCACAACCTGTAATTTAAAATGGCGAGAAGCAGATGATCGCGAACGCTTATGGGTAGTAGCACCTAATCATCCAATTGTGGAAGGAATTAATGAATATATCGAATTAGAAAAGGAAGAAATGTATGGCGAACATTTCGATATACCAGCACCAGATGAATTGATCTTCACAAGCTGGTTTGAAGGTGGAGAGGTATTCCGAAGCGGTTGTACGTATGCAAGAGGGAATGGAAAAGTGTTTTATTTTAGACCAGGACATGAAACGTATCCAACCTATCACCATCAAGAAATTCAGCAAGTTATTATTAATGCAGTAAAGTGGGCAGCACCAGTGAAAAGAGAGAAGCCTGTTTATGGCAACGCCCAGCCTTTAGAGACAATTTCAGATAAATAATATAGAGGGGGAAAATATAATGGTTTCATTAAAAGTAGGCGTAATTGGATGTGGAAGTATCGCACAGCATCGTCATATTCCTGAATATCTGTTGAATAAACAAGTGGAATTGGTAGCCGTCTGTGACATCAATGAGGAAAGAGCAGCTGAAATTGCGGAAAAATATCAAGCGCAAGCATTTACCGATTATAAAGAATTATTAAAAATGGATGAGTTAGATGCGGTTAGTGTGTGTACACCAAACTATCTTCATGCCCCTATTTCTATTGATGCTTTGAATGCTGGCAAACATGTTCTTTGTGAAAAGCCAATGGCAACATCAAAAGAAGAGGCTGAGCAAATGATACAAGCTGCTAAAAAAAGTGGGAAAAAATTGATGATTGGACATAACCAGCGTTTTGTTGCATCCCATCAAAAAGCACATCAATTAATTAAAAGCGGAGAAATTGGTAAAGTGTACAGCTTCCGCACAACATTTGGTCATGGTGGTCCAGAAGGCTGGAGTGTTGATGGTAAAGAGAGCTGGTTCTTTAAAAAAGAAGAAGCATTTATTGGTGCTATGGGAGATTTAGGTGTTCATAAAGCAGATTTATTAAGATTTGTATTAGGAGAGGAATTTACAGAGGTAGGAGCATTTGTAGAAACAAATGCAAAAGACTTCTCTACTGTAGATGATAATGCTGTTTGTATATTAAAAACAGATAGCGGCATTATTGGAACGTTGACTGCGAGCTGGGCTTATCGTGGAAAAGAAGATAATTCAACTGTTATTTATGCAGAAAAAGCCGTCATTCGTTTAGAAGATGATCCAAACTATTCGTTAATTATCCAATATACCAATGGGGAAAAAGTAAATTATGAATTAGGCAGAATTCAATCAAATAATGATGGTGGACAAAATAAGACTGGTGTTATAGATCATTTTGTGGAATGTATTTTAGAAGATAAAGAGCCGCTTATTAGCGGAGAAGAAGGAAAAAAATCTTTGGCGATCATTCTTGCAGCCTTGGAATCACAAGCATCGAAGACTATTACCAAAATATAGGTATATAGAAGGAAAGAATATAGGAAAATTGGAAGGAATGGAGAGGAGCTCTCATGAAATTAGGCGTGTTTACCGTATTATTTGCAGACAAATCATTTGAAGAAATGCTTGATGCAGTAAAAGAGGCTGGTATTCAAGCAGTTGAAATAGGTACTGGCGGCTATCCTGGAAACAATCATTGTAATGTAGATGAATTATTAGAATCAGAAGAAAAGAGAAAAGAATATCTAAAAAAGGTGACAGAACGTGATTTAATCATAAGTGCATTCAGTTGTCATGGAAATCCAATCTCTCCAGAAGAAGCATTTGCAAAGGAATCGCATGAGACATTGATTAAAACAATCAAACTAGCATCCTTGATGAATGTTCCGGTTGTAAACTGTTTTTCAGGAACGGCCGGGGATCATGATGGTGCGAAATATCCAAACTGGCCAGTTACGCCATGGCCAAATGAATATTCTGATGTGAAAAAATGGCAATGGGAAGAAAAGTTAATCCCTTATTGGAAAGAAGTAGGGCATATTGCAAAAGAGAGTGGTGTGAAGATTGGATTAGAGCTGCACGGCGGATTCCTAGTGCATACTCCATATACTTTATTAAAATTACGAGAGGAAACTTGTGATGCGATTGGCGCAAACTTGGATCCAAGTCATTTATGGTGGCAAGGTATTAATCCGGTTGCTGCGATTAAAATTTTAGCAAAGGAAAAAGCCATTCATCATTTTCATGCAAAAGATACGTATATTGACCAGGATAATGTTAATATGTATGGCTTAACAGATATGCAGCCATACGGTGAAGTTCAGACAAGGGCCTGGACATTTCGTTCCGTTGGATGTGGACATAGTGTAAGTGAATGGTCAGATATGATGAGTGCTTTAAGAACATATGGGTACGATTATGTTGTCAGCATTGAACATGAGGATCCAATTATGTCTATTAGGGAAGGATTAACAAGAGCGGTTACTAATTTGAAATCCGTTTTAATTGAAGATGCTCCTTCTCAAATGTGGTGGGTTTAGGTTTATTAAGTATAAAGAAATACTTGAATAAATAGACATTCATTAAATAGTGGAAACGGGGGAGAGAAACATGTCCAAATTAAAGGTAGCGATTATTGGTTGTGGTAATATTTTTCCTATGCACGCCCAATCAATTGTCTCAAGAGAGGATGCAGAGTTAGTAGCAGTTTGTGATGTAAAGCCTGAACGAGTAGAAGAAAAAGCCAAAATTTATGGCTGTGCCGCTTATACAGACTATAAGGAAATGTTTGAACAGGAAAGTTTAGATGTGTTGCATATTTGTCTGCCACATCATTTGCATGCACCAGTGACAATTGAAGCTGCGAAAAAACAGATTCATATATTAACAGAAAAACCAATGTCTATTCATTATGATGATGCTGTTGAAATGGTGGAAACAGCGAAGGAAAATAAGGTTACCCTTGGTGTCATTTTTCAAAATCGTTATAATCCTGGCTCCCAGCTCATAAAGAAAATGTTGGATAATGGAGAACTTGGCAAGATCAAATCAGGAAAACTATCTGTTACATGGAACCGTTCTGATGAGTATTATCAAAAAAGTGATTGGAAAGGGACATGGGAGAAAGAAGGTGGCGGAGTTATAATTGATCAAGCAATTCATACAATGGATTTGATGAGATGGTTTGTGAATGCCGACATTAACTATGTAGATGCATCAATAAGCAATCGTGCACATGAAATTATTGAGGTGGAAGATGCAGCTGAAGGAGTTATAGCATATAAGAATGGCATTGTTACTGCTTTTCATGCTATAAATTATTATACGTATGACGCGCCAGTTGAAATTGAGCTGCATTGTGAAAAGGGAATCGCCAAAATGGTAGCTGACCGGGCAACTATTCGATTAATAGATGGAAGAGAATTCATCGCAGATAATAATCCGCAAGAAACGTTTCATTATGAAAATGGAGTAAAAGGGTATTGGGGAGTAAGTCATGTAAAGCAAATCAATAATTTTTACGATTCGTTAGCAACAGGAATTCCTTTAGATGTCACGGGGGAAGAAGCGCTAAAAACCCAAAAAATGATTTGTGCCGTGTATGAATCAGGAAAGAAAAAAGAACGTGTTTACTTTAAATCGACGGTAGAAACCAAATAAAGCTAATAATAGCAGTAGATGTATTTAAGAAAGGCTATGTTACTTCCAGATATTGGATGAATATAGCCTTTTTTCTTTTAAAATCAATTTACAGGTTCTTTAAATAGTTAGGATAAAAATAAAAAAAACACTTTACAAATCGTAATCGTTACGGTTAATATAAGAAAGTCGATGGAATAGTCTTTTAATCTTAATGTAATTTTATAAATCGTAATAGTTTCGGTTTGTTTGGAATGGAGTTTATTTAATCCTAGTAATTCCTAGACGTGCATGAATCGCCGGCAGGTGGTAAAAAAACATGCTGAGAGAATAAGTGATATTCAGGTTTCTCGGTGGATAGGTGTAAGGCAAAGTGAGAATAGTAGTTTTTGAACAAATGCGATATCCATAGTTTTCATACATAATTTAAACTTTGATCTTACAGGGCTATATTATATCTTGGGTATGAACAAACAAAGGTTTGGTCATTATGAGAGTAAAAAAACACTAGTTTTTACAGAAACAGAGATCGCAATTAAAATTTAAAATTAAGGAGAACAGAATAATCCAGATCGAATGGAGCTTATATTGTTTAATATTAAAAGAAATGCATAAAGAAAGTAAATAAAAGGCAGGGTGATAAAAATGGGGAAAAAATTTACATTAGTAACTATTATGTTACTTGCAATATTGGTGATAGCTGCATGTGGCAAAGGAGAAAATAATGCTTCCAACGGGGCAAATAAAGAGAAACTGAAGATCATGACTACCTTTTATCCTATGTATGAGTTTACCAAAAATATAGCTGGTGACAAGGCAGATGTAAACTTACTTATTCCTTCGAATCAAGAACCACATGGATGGGAGCCAACACCAAAAGATATCGCCAATGTGCAAACTTCAGATTTATTTATTTTTAATAGTATATATATGGAAAGTTTTGTAGATACAATTAAATCTGCTGTTGATAATAAAGAAACAGTGTTTGTTGAAGCAAGTAAAGGTATAACATTAAAAGAGGGAATAACAGATGAGCATGATCATGAAGGCGAAGAAGGAGAGCACGAGCATAATGGGGAAGAAGCTGACCATGACCATGAAAGTGAAGAAGCAGAGCATGAGCATAGTCATGAGAAAGATCCCCATGTCTGGTTAAGTCCAGCACTAGCGATTAAAGAAGTAGAAACAATTACAGAGAGCATGATTAAAGCGGATCCAGACAATAAAGAAACATATCAAAAGAACAGTGAAAAATATATTGCGAAATTAACTGCACTTGACCAAAAATATCAGGATGAACTAAGCAAAGTAGCGAAAAAAGAAATGATTACACAACATGCCGCATTTGGATATTTAGCAAGTGAATATGGACTAACTCAAGTACCAATCTCTGGGATATCACCAGAACAAGAGCCAAATGCACAAAGATTAGCTGAATTAAAAGATTTTGCAAAAGAACATGATATTAGCGTTATTTATTTTGAAGAAACGGCTTCGCAAAAAGTTGCAGATACGCTTGCCACTGAAATTGGGGCAAGAACAGAAGTACTAAGCACCTTAGAAGCGTTAAGCAAAGAAGATGAAGAAAGTGGAATGGATTATATTAAAGTAATGGAACGTAATTTAGAAAAAATTGTCCAGGCACAACAATAATTGAATTTCTTACAGCCTCTCTTGGAGTTTTTTAATTTCCGATTGAGGCTTTTTGTATGGGAAGAAATGGAAGGTTGCTTTGCGAAAGAAATACATGCTATTGTATAAATGAAAACGTTCTATGGAGGGATAATTGAGATGGTGGCAAATCAACGATTCGTATTTATAGGAGATAGTATTACACATGCGGGAAAAATGGAGGATAGGGAAGGCATTGGTTATGGGTATGTTCGTTATATTAAAGACTACTTTACTATTAATCAACCAGAAGCATTGCCAAGTATTGTTAATAAAGGGATAAATGGAAATAGAATCACTGATTTAGAACAACGCTGGGAAGCAGATGTCCTCTCCTTACGTCCAGATCTAGTCTCTATATCAATTGGAATTAATGATGTATGGAGACAGTTAGACCAGCCTCAACTAGAACAGGTTACTCCAGCTAAATTTAGCACTATTTACAATCGTTTATTAGAAAAAGTAAAAAAGGAAACAAATGCTAGTATTTTTTTGATGGAGCCAACCGTAATTGAGGAAGCGATTGAAGCAGAAGGCAATATTCTTTTAAAAGATTATGTATCAGTCATTCATCATATAGCAGCCAAGTATGCTGCAGTAGTTGTGCCTACACATCAAGTATTTATGGAATATTTACAAAAACAAAATCATCAAGTATTAACGACAGATGGAGTACATATGAATTCTGCTGGTAATATGCTAATGGCGCAAACATGGTTACAGGTTTACAAAAAGTTTAAGGAAGATAAAAGTAGTTTTAGATAATCGATAAAAAGAGGAAAGGATTGAAAACATGTCTCTTATCCATAGACTAACTAATATAAAATCTATTTAAAAGGATATAGAGACATCATTATAATAGAAAAGAAAGTCTTTCCTAAACCGAAATATCAAGGTATGATAGGGGAAATAAATAGAAAGAGAGTGACAACTATCATGACGATGCGACTTAGAGATTGGGATCGGAATTTAAAGATTCGTCTTGCTGGTGAATCAACTGTTAATGTAACATTTTGGATGTTTTTTCCATTTTTAGCAATATACTTTACAGAATCCTTTGGGAAATCAATTGCAGGATTCTTATTAATACTTTCTCAAGCCTTTTCTGTTGTTGCTAATTTGCTTGGCGGCTATTATGCTGATAAATTCGGTAGAAAGAAAATGATGGTAATATCAAGTCTTGCCCAAGGAATTGCCTATTTAATCTTTGCTTTTGCTAGCTCTCCGTGGCTTGATTCCCCAGCTATTAGTTTTATCTGTTTCACTGTTATCAGCTTGTTTACTAGTATTTATTGGCCAGCAAGCCAAGCGATGGTAGCTGATGTAGTAAACGAAAAAGACAGAAGCAGTGTTTTTGCTATTTTTTATACTTCTACCAATATTGCAGTAGTAATTGGTCCGATTCTTGGCGGATTCTTTTATAAAGATTATCGTTTTTTCCTCCTTTTAGCAGCTGGACTATTAAATATTATATTGAGTATAGTTTTAAAAACTTGGATTGCTGAAACAGCTCCGCCATATAAAGAACTAGATGATAAGAAAAAGAATTGGGCTATGGCGCTTGGGGCACAGTTAAAAGACTATCAGGTGATAGTAAGGGACCGAACGTTTTTACTGTTTATTTTAGCGGGAGTATTAATAGGGCAAACCTTTATGCAGCTAGATTTATTATTACCAGTATATGTAGATGAAATGGTTGCTACGCAAAACTTATTTTCTCTTGGCAATTGGTCTCTAGAAATTCAAAGTACACAAGCTTTTGGATTAATACTAGCAGAAAATGGATTGGTCGTAGCCTTATTTACCATAATTGTTACAAGATGGATGTCTAAATTTAAAGAGAAGAATGTTTTTATTATTTCCTCCTTTATATATGCGATCGCAGTTATCATGTTTAGCCAAACTAGTTTAATTTGGGGGTTAATGTTCGCGATGCTCTTATTTAGTTTTGCAGAATTGATGACAGCAGGAATTCAACAAAGTTTTATTTCTGAGATTGCTCCAGAGGATCAGCGTGGTAAATATTTTGCTGCAGCAAGTCTGCGGTTCACTTTTTCAAAAATGATTGCTCCATTATCCATTCCGATGAGTGCCTGGTTCGGATTTGAATGGACATTCTTCATTATTGCTATATTAGCGATAATAAGTGCGTTCATTTATCAGGTGATGTTCAAACAATTTGAAACGAAAAAAAGAAAGTTAAATACAGTGAAACCACTATGAGGAGTATAAAAGGTATAATGTATGGGAGATTTCCAGCTTCGGACGTTTGCTTTATAATCTGATCATTTTCTAATATAACACTTTCCTAATGGCTATTTTTATAGCTAATTAGGAAGGTGTTTTTCTTTTAAAGGCTTTATTTTAATAATGAGATTGATTTACACGAATTTATCCAAACCTTTTTCTCCTGTGTGTCGTCTAATTGTTAGGTAAGGAGGTTTATTGTTTTGGAAGAATTGTCAGCATGCTGGAAAGAAATAGACAATAAAGAAGAAATATTTGATGAAATTATGATTACATATGGACAAGAGCTATTACATTTAGTCTTTTCATATGTCAAAAATGAAGCGGTCGCAGAAGAATTAACACAAGATATTTTTGTGAAAGTATATTATTCCATCCATAAGTATAAAGGAAAATCTAGTTTTCGAACATGGCTTTGGAGAATTGCTATTAACCACTGTAAAGACTATTTGAAAAGCTGGTATACAAAAAATGTCATAAAAGTGGATGACGAATATATTTATGGAGAAGACAGTAAAGAAAATATTGAACAAGCCATTGTTCAAAAAGAGGAAGAACAATGGCTTGTGCAGGCTGTGATGAGTTTACCTATTCTGTATCGAGAAATTATCTTCCTCTTTTACTTTGAAGAATTAACGATAAAGGAGATTGCCAGGATAATAGGGGTTAATGAAAATACGATCAAAACCCGATTAAGAAGAGCAAAGCAATTATTAAAAATGATTGGAGATGAAGAAAAATGGAAAAACGACTAAAAAAACTACAAGCTGGTTTGAAAAAGACTTATTTTAATCATCTTTCATTTACTGCTGAGCATCGCAAAGAAATTATGAAAAAAATTCAAATAAAGAATAAGGAAGAGGAAATTCTTTTAGCAGCTTTGCAATTACTTCATACTAGAAAAACTGGTTTTGAATTAACAGAGTTGTTACGTGCTCGCGGCTTTCAAAAGTTTGAGAATCAAGAAGGATTTATCTATACTTTTCTGCATCGATTGGAACAGAGAAATATAATTGCTTCAGAGTGGGACAATAACAAGGTTAAATATTACCAAATAGATCGCAAAGGAAAAAAGCTCGAAAAAAAGTTGGAAGCAGAAGGGGGACGCAGCAAAAATATTAGAGAACTGATAGATTGGGTGTACGTAAATGAATAATAAACATTTATTTTTAGATAAAGTGACAGAGCAAGTGAAATCGAAAGAAGCAAAGGAATCGATTAAATTAGAAATGGAGTATCATATTCAACTTGCAAAAAAAGGATGGATAAAAAAAGGGTTGTCAGAAAGTGAAGCAGAAGAAAAAGCAATTAATGAAATGGGAAGTCCTTCCCAATTAGGACGAGAATTAAGTGAAATCTACCGTCCGACGATTGATTGGGCTATTGTTACCTTAACAGTGAGTCTGTTAATGATAGGGATTTTGCCAACGTTATCTTCTTCTCATCATTTTATCATTCTTAAGTTATTAATGACTTGCTTGGGGATTGTAATAGTCATTGGCTTTATGTATGTGGACTATCGCAAATTTGCTAATTTTGGATTTTTATTTTATGCAATAGGATCGTCGTTATTGATATCCATTATTTTCTTTAGCAATCATATGATTAATGGAGCGAACTATATAAAAATTGGACCAATTATACTCCAAGGCATAATGGCCATCCCCTTTTTTTTATTAGCTTGGGCTTCCTTTTTTAGTAAGAAAGAATTTACATATGTTTCTTTCTTGTGTTTATTTTTCTTTTCATGTGTCTTATTTCTCTTCGGATTTGATAGTATTTCTACTGTTTTTATTTATATTTTTACAGTCGCAATCATGCTATTTTGGAGCAGCTTTTCTAAACGGAAAGTCTTTATTACATATGGAATAGGAACAATTCTTCTTTTATGGCTTCTTTTTCTTACAAGAGGAAGTTATCAATTAAATAGACTAATGGCATTTCTATTTCCTGAAAGATATGCCGAAGAAGCTGGTTATTTTTATTTATATCGACAAAAAATGTGGGCTGATTTAAAATGGGTTGGTTCACCAGATATGGAAGTGTTAACTTTTATTAATAATACAGACACAGTTTTTCTGCAACTCACCTATCAATTTGGATATATGTTGGCTGTGTTTCTTGTATTATTATTTGGAGCACTTATTCTGAAGATGATTGGCAATGTCAAAAAAATAAAGAATCCATATGCGAAATTTCTATTAATAGGATCTATTACGCTGTATAGTGTTCAAGTTGTTTATAATCTAGGAATGTGCGTAGGATTTCTACCGGTTATTTCATTATCCTTGCCATTCATAAGCTATGGTCTTGTTTCAACCGTTATTAATGCTTTATTAATTGGTCTTATTTTAAGTATTATGCGCAGAAAAAACTTTCAATAATATTTGGGAGCACGATATGATTAGAATGTATCTTGAGTCAATGGTTATTTACATATTGATTGGAGCACCGATTTATCTGATAAGTCGATATTTATCTGTTAAATATAAAACACAACCAATAGTTTGGATGAAAGAAACTCTCCTCTTCCTGTTTGTGATGTTCTGCATAGGGGTAGCATCCCAGACTATTATTCCCCATTGGTATATAACAGTTGAGGAAGGTAAGCAGCAACTTTATATTCAATGGTCTGAGGGACTAAGAAGCATTAATCTTATCCCTTTTGCCACGATTATTTCTTATTTTGCCCTAGAAAATGATCAAGTAAGTAATTGGAATGAAGTGTCACTGCTCAATCTATTAGGGAATATTCTTATTTTTGTCCCTTTTGGTATTTTTCTCCCATTATTATGGAAAGCATTTAGAACGTTTTCCTCCATATTTTGGATAGCTATCTGTATTCCTCTTTTGATAGAAATAATTCAATTATTTATAGGGAGAAGTACGGATATTGATGATGTTATATTAAATGCCGTAGGAATTATGTTTGGGTTCGGTCTTTATAAGATGTTCCAGAATCTTTTTCATATAGGGAAAGATTCTGGCATTAGAAGGAATAGTAAATAATGCAGCTGGCAATAGGCTAACTTTATGTCAGCCTATTTAAGAACTCTTTAGCTACCTTAGAAATACCTTTATCTATTGGATAAATATATCCGAAGTAATAGGAATTTATTATGGTATCAACGAAAGGCAGAGTTACATAGCTATCATTGTTTGCTAACCCAGTTATTGTTTTAAATGCATAATCATAGCCAATGTTAATGGCCGTATTTCTTTCTAAGGCATACCGAATAGTTTCCACATTGTTGGTTGTAAATAATATTTCCATGTCATCATCGACAATATCTAAGTTTTGCACGAATTCTAAAATAGAATGATCATTATACAAAATAATAGGCTGGTTTATTAACATTTCCTCTGTAATATTTTCATTGTTTGCTAAAGGAGAGTCTTTATTTACTGCTACAACCATGCATCCATCATATAGTTTATGGAAATGCAAGCTGCTGTTTTTCTTGATATCCTCCTCGGTATAAATAATGAAACCAATATCTATTTCCTCTTTTTTTACTTTTTCAATTATATGCTGTGAGTTATCTTCCTCAATAGATGCCTTTATGTAAGGGAACTCTTTTTTGTATAAAGTAATTTGATCAGCTAATAAATCCAGCGGTCCAGGAAAGGTGGCAATTTTTAACTCACCTTTTAGGATATGGGCAAAGCTTTCAGCTTCGTCTAAAAACTCTTGGAATTTCTCTAGTACACCAGTAGCTTTTTGGATGAGTATTTTTCCTTCCTCAGTTGGATAGGTCCCCTTTCTAGAGCGATGAAAAATTTCAATGTTCAACTCTTTCTCTAGTTTTGTTACAGACTGACTAAGGGCAGGTAAAGAAATATTTAACTTAGTTGCAGCTGTCTTTAAAGAGCTGGAATGGGAGATTTCTACTATATATTTTAATTGTTCTATATTCATAAGTAGTTCCTTTCTTAAAAAGAAGAATATAGTTAAGTAATCGTTAACTATAGTTAATTATAATATAATTTTAAATTAATCATATAAGTACTATAATTAAATTGTTTCTGAAACTTAAGTTTTTTAAGGCCTTAAATAACAAGTTGCTCAAAATAAAAGGATACGGCTATAAACCTATTAAGGTCAAAGGGGATGTTTGTTAAAAATGAAAGCATTAAGATGGCATAACCAAAAAGATATTCGCTTAGAAAATATAGAAGAACCGCAAGTAGCACCAGGAAAGGTAAAACTTAAAGTAAAGTGGTGTGGAATTTGCGGGAGTGATTTACACGAATATTTAGGAGGTCCTATCTTTATACCTGTGGATCAGCCACATCCTTTAACAAATGAAGTGGCTCCTGTAACATTAGGACATGAATTTTCTGGAGAAATAGTAGAAATTGGAGCAGGCGTAACCGACTATCAAGTGGGAGATCGTGTGGTGGTGGAACCTATTTTTGCTACACATGGTCACCAAGGCGCTTATAACTTAGATGAGAATATGGGATTTCTTGGTTTAGCAGGAGGCGGAGGAGGTTTCTCTGAATATGTTTCTGTTGATACAGAATTACTGCATAAATTGCCGGATGAGTTATCCTATGAGCAAGGCGCATTAGTAGAACCTTCTGCTGTTGCTTTATACGCAGTAAGATCAAGTAAAATACAGGCAGGGGATACGGCAGCAGTTTTTGGCTGTGGTCCAATTGGATTGTTAGTAATAGAAGCTTTAAAAGCAGCAGGGGCGACAGATATTTATGCAGTTGAGCTTTCTCCTGAACGCCAGGCAAAAGCAGAAGAACTTGGTGCAATCGTTGTAAATCCAGCTAATTATGAAGATGTTGTTGCAGAACTTGTTCGCCGCACAAATGGTGGAGTAGATGTCTCCTTTGAAGTAACTGGCGTTCCAGTAGTTCTAAGACAAGCCATTCAATCCACTACTATTTCTGGTGAAACTGTTATTGTAAGTATTTGGGAAAAAGGAGCGGAAATTCTTCCTAATGATATCGTTATTAAAGAACGTACTATTAAGGGAATTATTGGTTATCGAGATGTATTTCCAAGTGTGTTGAATTTAATGCGAAAAGGCTACTTTTCCGCAGACAAATTGGTGACTAAAAAGATTAAATTAGATGAAGTGATCGAGGAAGGTTTCCAATCACTGATTTCTGAAAAAAATCAAGTAAAGATTTTAGTAAGTGCTGAATAAACAAAGCAATGATCATAAACAAGGATGTCCATTAAAGGAACATCCTTGTTTTTTTATACAAAAACAGCCAGCGATTGACGCTGACTGTAAGTAAGTTTATTCAACTGCTTCTTTCATTTTCGCTGGACTAGTTTGTTGCTCTGTATCTTTTGGCGGAACAGCCCGCTTTACAAATGCTGCAAGAACAAGTGCTACAATGACAATTCCGACAGAAATAAGGAAAGCATCATTAATTCCTTCCAGCATTGCCTGCATTCCCAGCTGTTCCTTCATAGTGGCAATTGCTTCAGGAGTTGGCTGAGTGGTTGTATTACTCATTTGCTGCATTGCATTAGCTGCTAGTTCCTCACCATGTGTTTTGGTACGTTGTGACATGATTGTAATCATAACTGCAGAACCAATCGCCCCAGAAACTTGAGACAATGTATTATTTAAAGCTGTCCCATGAGGATTCATTCGAGATGGTAATTCATTTAAACCATTCGTCATAATCGGCATCATAACCATGGACATACCAAACATACGCAAGGAATAGATAAGAACAAGTGTAGTTGTCGTAGTGGTCATGGATAATTGACTAAACATATATGTTGTAATGGCAGTCAATGTTAAACCAACTAAGGCAAGTGTTCTTGCTCCATATTTATCAAAAAGTCTTCCTGTAATAGGAGACATAATCCCCATAATAATAGCACCAGGCAATAATAAGAGACCAGAGTGGAATGGTGAAATGCCTCTCACGGTTTGAATGTACATTGGCATTAACAACATCGCAGAGAATAGTGCAATGTTTACCACAACAGTAATTACTGCTGATAAGGAGAATAACGGATACTTAAAGATTCGGAACTCTAGCATTGGAGTAGTCATTTTTAATTGACGAAGAACAAAGAAAATAAGGGCTATTGCACCAATAATCAAAGTTCCATAAACATGAATATTACTCCAGCCTTTTGTACCGGCAGAGCTGAATCCATATAGTAATCCGCCGAAACCTAAACTAGACAATATGACAGATAAAAGATCGATATGAATATCTACTTTTTCCTTTTTGTCTTTAATTTTAAAAATCGCTGATATTAACACAATAATAGCAATTGGTGAAACAACATAGAACAACATTCTCCATTCATAATGTTCAACAATATACCCTGATAATGTAGGGCCGATTGCAGGAGCAAAAGTCATGATTAGACCAAAAACACCCATAGCACTTCCACGTTTTTCAACAGGAAAGCTGGTAAGTAAGAAGTTCATTAAAACTGGCATCATAATGGATGATCCAGAAGCCTGTATCATTCTCGAAAGCAATAGTACTGGGAAAGAATGAGCCATGCCAGCCATTAATGTACCGATTGTAAATAAGGACATTGCTATTATAAACAATCTTCTTGTTGAGTATTTTTGAATTAAAAAGGCAGATGTTGGAATCATAATTCCATTTACAAGCATATATCCAGTTATTAGCCATTGGCCAACAGAAGGATCAATTTTGAAATCCGCACTAATAGATGGTAAAGCGATATTTAAAAGCGTTGAATTTAAAAATGCGACAAAGGCACCTGCCATTAAAATAACGATAATGCCATATGGCGGTTTTTTTTCATTCGATGTTGCATTTGTGTTCATTAAAACAATTCCTCCCTATGAACTTTACGTTCTTTTTATCCATTGGATCTAAGCTTAAATAATAATATACCTGTAGTATAAATAATGCAATAAAAATGTTTAGAATCCCTAAGTAAAAAATAATTACTTAATAATTCTACTTTTTTTCTTTAGCTGAAACCTTGCTATTACAATAATCTACCATTACTTTTTTATTGGGATGATTGTAAATCTGTTCTAAATGACCTAGTATATAAATTGAACCGGTAGTCTAAATTTATATTCAAGGTGGTTAAATGAATAAACGTAAAAAGCAAGTAATGGATAAAGCACATGAATTATTTATTGAAAAAGGATTTCAGCAGACATCAATCCAAGATATATTAACTGCAAGTAATATTTCAAAAGGTACATTTTATAATTACTTTTCCAGTAAAAATGAATTGTTAATTTCAATTTTTAAAAATATTTATACGGAATTGGAATGGCAAAGAAAACAATTACTAATGGGTCAAGACGAAACAGATAGCACCCTGTTTATCAAACAAATTGAAATGTTGATTCGAACAAATAACCAATATAAAATCATTTCTTTATTTGAAGAAATTCTTTTTACAAAGGATGAAGAATTAAAAAATTATATTAAAAATAGAAGAATACATGAGCTTAGCTGGATTTATAATCGATTAGTTGATGTATGTGGTGCACAAAATAAAACGTATTTATTAGATTGCTCTATCATGTTAATGGGAATGATTCATTCTAGTATTTTTGTACATTCATTAATCTATCAAGACCACGCAAATATACATCAAATTGTTCAATACTGTGTAAATCGGGTGCTTGATATGGTTAACCATTTATCTAAATCTAATGAAGTCCTTATAAAACCAGATACGCTTTATAATTGGATTGCACTTCAATCCATGAACGATGATGATGTGGGAAAGAAGGAAATTCTTTGTATGCTTTATGCGTTTAAAGCAGATTTAAAAAAAGATAAAGAATTGCTATCTAGTCAAGAGAAAATAGAACAATTGTTAACATTTATCGAAGAAGAGGTAGAGATCAAATACCCAAGATATTTTTTAATGGAAAGTACATTAATGTCCCTAATGCAAGAGGTAAAAGAGACACCATATGCTAAAACGGTCCAAAAACTTAGTGATAGTATAAAAAAGGTATATTCCAAACGGAATCAATGACAGTGTAGAAGGAAAAGTCACAGCTTAAACGTTGACTTTTCCTTGTTTTATTCTGTTATATAATTGAAATCTGATTTACTCTGCACACCCCGCCTTGTTTTTCCCCAATTTATGTCGCATGAAAAAAGTTGCTGATGCGATAATTAGGACAAATGCTAAGCTTACAAAAAAGCCGATCCGGACTTCCTTTTCAATAATGGTACCTGCGATAGCTGTGACAATAAGTAAAATCCCAAAGGAAGACTTTAGTTTATCCCATAGTTTTCCTTTAAGTATTTTAAAGGAGGAAAGGAGGATAAAAGTCCAGTTATATAATAAAAGAATCCCAGCAGCTGTTGTAATGTATTCGAATATTTTTCCGGGTAATAAAAGGGCAGCGACAACAGATGCAAAGAGCCCTATTCCTCCAAGAATAAAAGAAGGGAGAGGCAGCTCATTAAACTTTTTTAATTTTTTTTGGAAAATTTTCGGAGCGTCTCCATCTTTCGCTAAAGTTACCAATAGACTTGTTACACCGAATAACGAAGCTGTCATGGTGGAGAATCCTGCAATAATGATAGCACCATTAAAAACATGTGGGAAAAAGGTTAAGTGACAGTCCGATAACGCTGTTACGAAGGGACTTTCTTTTTCTGAAAACTGATCGAGTGGTGCTAATATTGTCGCTAATCCTAATGAGAGAACATAGATTATAACGAGAATGATAAGCATATTCGTACCTGCTTTTGGTGCATCTTTCTTATCTTTCAACTGCATTGCCATTAACCCAATAACCTCAATTCCTCCATATGCATAAAATGCAAATAGTAAAGAAATCCAAAATCCTTTGTAGCCTTTAGGAAAAAGGTCGTCTATAGATTTAGGGACAGAAACAGCACCATTGCCTCCATGAATCCAACCAAAAACAGCAGCAGCAGCTAAACCGATAAACATTATAATGGCCGCTGTCTTAATAATAGCCAAATAATTTTCGACACGATCGAATCCTTTTGTTCCTAGAAAAACAACAAATAAAGAAAGAACAGCATAAATACAAGCGAATACCCATAATGGGACTTTAGGAAACCAGAATTGAGATAACAAGGAGAGAGCGGTTAATTGGCTTCCCATGATTAGAATGTTAGAAAACCAATAATTCCAGCCACAACTAAAGCCGGCCCATGGGCCAAATGCTTTATTTGCATAATAACAAAATGACCCTTCCTGTGGATCCTCCGCAGTCATTTTTGCCAATTGATTAAAAACGATATACGTTCCAATCGCTGCTAAAATGAAGGTGAAAACAATGGAGGGGCCTGTTTCCATAATTCCAAGGCTGGAACCAAGAAAATACCCCGTTCCAATTGTACAGCCCACACCAATTAATGATAACTGCCACCATTTAAGATTTTCTGTTTTTGAATCTGCTTTTTTATTTGTCATTGTGTTCTCCTCTTTAAGTAATAATGAAGGGATTACAAAAAAGATAATGTTAATCTCTATTAGTATGGCAGCTTTTTCTGCAATTATTTGTGTAACTAATAAACATTAAAAAATAGATTGGAACTATAGCACCTATGTAATAAAAAGAAAAAATATTTACTGATGAAATAATGGTATCTCAGATAACAGGGAGATATAATTTTAGAGGAGAAAAAATGATTGGATTTGCCAATTGTTTATTTGTTTTATTATGGAATCGTACCAATATTTACAACTATTTATTGTTCCACGATATTGATTTTAGTCATGTCGTTTTCATTAGAAATTGGTCAGGACATATTTATGATTTAAGGAAGATTCCATTGTTGGCTGCTTTTTTTATGGGGGTTTATCAGCTGGATTATTAACTACTATTGTTATGGCGATTTACCGATATATGATTGGATATAAAAAATGTGATTGAAGCAATTTAAGACAAGTTGGGAAGTGATTATTTCCGAAAAGCTTTCAGAAACTCATATAAAGATATCAGGATAATGGTAAAGGAATGTCGGAAGAGGAACTTAAGAGACTCGGAACGCCTTTTTATTCAGCAAAAGCACAAGGAACGGGAATTGGGATATGGTATCTTTTAATATTATTCAACTTTGAATGGCAAAATTAAAATCAAAAACAAGGGAACGACTTGTTCTGTATTTTTTTCACTTAACCATAAAGAAGAAAGTAGGAATGGGCAGAGATTAAGACCTGCCTCTATTTTTGTTGAAAATAAGTAACGTTTACAGGGGTTTATAAGTCGTTTGGAGAAGTATAAAGGAGTAATAGATACAGTTTGTCGACATAAAGAGTTTTTAATCTGCTATGTAAACTTTCGATTATCAAGAGAGGGGGGGACAGACTAAATGAATAGTAACTTGTTTTTTTAGCATAATAGTTTATAGAGTAAAAAAAATAAGACAATTTTGATTAATAATTTTTTTTGTTGGTTTTATGGCTTTATACTCTCTTTTCGTGATAAATATCACTTTTCTTGAAAAAAACTCTGATTTTTTGTCAAACTTACATTTATTTTTGTTCAAAAAGTGGTATTATATTAAAGGAGTTTAATGATGGAGAGGTTGTACATCTTCTTTTAGTATGTAGAAAAAGAGTTTAAAAAGTTTTGTACATACCTTCATTCATTCTAACTAGAGTTGGTTAAAAATTATCTTTTGCAAATTTTTGTGCATAGAATCACAAAACATTTGTTAATAACATTTAAGCTAAGTGCTTATAGTAAAGGAGAATCAGTTATGTCAGAAACTACTGCGCAAACCAATGCTGAAAAACAACTGACTGCAACAAATCAAGATTTATTGGATCAGTTGCTAAAGCCTGAGGTACAAGAATCATTGACAACATTAATGGAACAACTACCAAAGTTAACTGAAATGATTAATGGTTTATCTAAAACTTATGATGTTGTTCAATCATTATCCCAAGATGATGTATTTAAAAACGATATTGTTGGGGCAACAACGGAAATGTTCGAACCAGTTATTCATTCTGTTAAAGGAATGGCATCCGCTGCTATCGAAGCCAAGGATCGTGCAGATGCAAGCAATGAAACAATTGGTGTATTCGGTTTAATGAAAATGTTAAAAGACCCACAAGCACAAAAGATGTTCCGTTTTTTACAGAGCTATCTTCAAATTATGTCAGAACGCAATAATAAATAATCTTTCAAGTAGTCTTCCTCAGTCAGTAATGACGTTAATAAAAGAATTTATTTATGTGAAAACTAACAGGGAAGCTTGCCAATACTTTTAAATGTAATAAGGACGGGGGATTTACTATGTCAAAACATATTGTTATTTTAGGTGCTGGATACGGTGGCCTGCTAGCAGCTTTAAATGTTCGTAAATTTTACAGTAAAGCGGAAGCTACAGTAACCGTTATTAATAAATATCCAACACATCAAATCATTACTGAATTGCATCGCTTAGCAGCAGGTAATGTTTCTGAAAAAGCTGTTGCTATGCCACTAGAAAAATTATTTAAAGGCAAAGATATCGACTTAAAAATTGCTACTGTTGATTCTTTCAATGTAGATACAAAAGAGGTTGCTTTAGGCGATGGAACTAAATTATCTTATGATGCATTAGTAGTAGCGCTAGGAAGTGTAACAGCATACTTCGGTATCCCTGGTCTTGAAGAGAACAGCATGGTTCTTAAATCTGCAGATGATGCAAACAAAATCTACAATCATGTAGAAGAGCGTATTCGTGAATATGCTAAATCAAGAAAACAAGAAGATGCTACTATATTAATTGGTGGCGGCGGACTAACAGGTGTAGAACTTGTTGGGGAACTTGCTGATATCTTACCAGGATTAACGAGAAAATATGGTGTTGATTTCCGCGATATTAAATTACTATTAGTAGAAGCAGGTCCGAAAATTCTTCCTGTTTTACCAGAAGACTTAATCGAACGTGCTACTAAGAGTTTGGAAAACCGTGGCGTTACTTTCTTAACAGGCTTACCAGTAACAAATGTATCTGGCAATGTAATTGATTTAAAAGATGGTCAACAAATTGTTGCTAATACATTTGTATGGACTGGCGGCGTACAAGGAAATCCACTTGTTGGTGTTTCTGGATTAGAAGTAAATCGTGGTCGTGCAACTGTAAATGAATTCCTACAATCTACTTCACACCCTGATGTATTTGTAGCTGGTGATAGTGCTGTTTACTTCCCAGCTGATGGGGATGGTCGTCCAGCACCACCAACAGCTCAAATTGCTTGGCAAATGGGAGAATTAATTGGATATAATCTATATGCTTACCTTGAAAATAAAGCATTAGACACCTTTAATCCAATTAACTCCGGTACACTTGCAAGTCTTGGTAGAAAAGATGGTGTAGCAATCGTTGGCGGAAGCTCGACTCCATTAAAAGGGTTACCTGCTTCCTTAATGAAAGAAGCAAGTAATATTCGTTACCTATCACATATTAAAGGGCTATTCAGCTTAGCTTACTAATAATAAAGAAGGAAAAGATGAGGACAGGGCTAATACACTGTCTCTCATCTTTTTTTATTTGTATCCACTTGAGAAAGAGATACTAATCATATTATTGCCAGCTATCCCTGTCATTTATGTCATTCCTCAATAGAATTGTAAGGATATATAGGATAAATTTCATTCTTTTTCACAAACTATTATTATCTTTGAAAAAGGTGTGATTGTCTGTTTTTCCAGATTCTCTATCATACCAATTAGTGATGGAGGAAGGAAGATATTGACGATACAAAGGGAGTAGTCTAAAAATATGAAGCGCTGTTTATTATGTATATCTATTGTATCCATCTTGTTTTTAGCTGGTTGTTGGGATCATTCGGAACTAAATCAAAATTCGATTGTAACGGGGATAGCAATGGATAAGGGGAAAGAACATAAATACAAACTTTCGATAGAGAGTACTTATGCTGCAGAATTAAATCCTAGAACTGCTCAAGGTTTGGCTCCTGCGATTGTCTACTCTATAGAAGGGGATACGGTAGGGGAGATTATCCATAAGTTTAATTCTGCAATATCAACTCATCTGGTTCTTTCTCACATGAGAATCCTTATTATCGGAGAGGATATGGCGAAAGAGGGTATTTTAAGTTTTATGGATTATTTTGATAGGGATAGAGAGATAAGAGACGACTTTAATATAGTTGTTGCAAGGGATACGGAGGCTGTAGATTTTTTACGAGTAACGAACGATTATCAAAAAGTTTCATCTTTGAAAATATTTCCCCAACTCGATCATATGTTAGAGGAATGGGGAGGAACTCCAGGTATTAAATTAAATGATTTTATCCGTACCTATTCATCATCTGGTCAAGTCCCAGTTTTGTCCGCTATGAAAATTCAAGGCGAAAAAGAAAAAGGGTGGGACCTTGATAATATTAAAACAACAGTGCCAGGGGCAATAGCAAAAATTGATTCATTGGCTATTTTTAAATATGGAAAGCTTCAAGGGTATTTGGATTTAAATGATACAAGAATGTTATTATGGATTCAAAATAAGTTGGAACAGACCTCGTTGAGTATTCCATACAATGATAGCAAATATTTTGGGTTGCGTGTTAATCATTCTAAGACAAAGATTAAAGCTAGACAAGTGAACGGCCGACCTAAATTTGATATATTTATTCAAGCTGAATCGATTCTAGATGGATCCGAAAAAGGGATAAAAGCTGCAAAAGTAAATGCGTTTGAAGATTTTGAAGACAAAACAAACCGTTATCTTGAAAAAGGATTTAATAAGTTGATAAAAAAAATGCAAAAAGAATATGTCGCTGATATATTTGGGTTGGGAGAAATATTTAGAGATCAAGATTACAAGCATTTTAAACAATATGAAGATAATTGGGATACAGGTTTTAAAGATGCGAAGATTAATGTGCATGTAAATGTAGAAATAAAGAGGAGTGGGTTCCGCAACAATAGTAATAATATAAAATAAGCAAATGGCAAACTTGTTCAGGGGGCGACTTAAGAAACGTTTCAGTTACCATTAGGATAGTTATCAATGTTCTGAAGGTAATTATTTTGTATTTTAGAAAGAGGCATTATTTAAAAAAATAGAAAATAGGATTATTATAATAAAGAGAAATAAGCAATAATTCATAATAAAGGGGAGAGTTAAAAAGTGAATATAGCTGAATTAATTACAGGGAGAAGAACAGTAAAAAAATTCAAAACGAAGGATGTAGAGGATGCTATTATTATCGAATGGCTCCAACAGGCGAAATTTGCACCAAATCATAGGATGACAGAACCATGGAGAATTCTATTTGTTGGAGAGAATACCCGAGCGGAACTAAAACATAAAACAAATTTTGGCGGGGCTTCTAAGGTTATAGCTGTTTTATCGCATAAAGGAAGAAACCAAGTCGAACGGGATGAAAATTTAGCAGCAGTATCCTGTTTTATCCAAAATTTTATGCTGCAAGCATGGGACGCAGGAGTAGGTACGTTTTGGAGTTCTGTCGGATCTTCGGCTTTAGGGAGAAATACGTTAGGAGTAAGCGAGGATTATGAAGTGGTCGGAGTTCTTGCTATTGGTTACCCAGAAGAAATTATGGAACCAAAAGCGCGCACGTCTATTGAGGAGAAAATTACCTATTTAGATTAAAACATGATCTAGTAATTTTGCAATAAGCGAAAAAAAGGCTCAAACAATCATACGAATCTGTTTGGCTTTATTTTTGGCCGGACATCTCTGTTCCGGCCTTTTTTATTTTGCTTTCAGCTAAGAAAATAGAAATAGAGAGAAATAAATTCTTCTGAAAAAATGGATAGAATCCTCTTATTGCGGAAACTTCTTTAAATATATATAATAACGTGGTGTATACCGAAAATAGGTATATTTTTTAGGAGTATGGCATTTAGGAGGACTGTAAATGAAAAAATTGCTTTTACTTGCAACCGGCGGGACAATTGCTTCAATAGAAGGAAATGAAGGACTTGTTCCTGGTTTGTCTGCAGAAGAGCTCCTTCAATATTTTAAGAATGATATTTTAGAAGTTGATGTAACTTGTGAGATCATTATGAATAGAGATAGCACTAATATGCAGCCGGAACATTGGGTTATGATGGCTGAGATCATTGCTGAGCGGTATCATGAATTTGATGGTTTTATTATTACACATGGTACGGATACATTAGCGTATACATCAGCTGCACTTTCTTATATGCTTCAAGGTCTCAAAAAGCCTGTTGTAATTACTGGATCACAGGTCCCGATTAGTTTTAAACAAACAGACGCTAAGAAAAATGTTATAGATAGTATTCGCTTTGCTAAAGAAGAGATAGGTGGAGTTTTTGTCGTTTTTGATGGACGAGTTATTATTGGTACAAGAGCAATGAAAATGCGAACAAAGAGCTATGATGCATTTGCGAGTATCAATCATCCATATGTAGCGACGATTGAAAAAGACCAAATTCACTTTTTATGGAAGCCTGATAAGCCGACAACTGAATTGCTGTTGGATACAAGCATATGCCCTGATGTCTTTTTATTAAAATTGCATCCAGGCACAAAGCCTGAGATCTTTGATTTTATTAAACAACACTATAAAGGGGTCATTATTGAAAGCTTTGGTAATGGGGGATTACCTTTTGAAGAAAGAAATCTATTGCCGAAGATTGAAGAAATGGTAGATGAAGGAATTGCTGTTGTTATCACAACTCAATGTTTGGAAGAAGGACAAGACCTCTTATTATATGAAGTAGGAAGAAAAGTGGCGCAATATAATATTATATTATCAGCAGATATGAATACAGAAGCAATAGTGGCAAAATTAATGTGGGTATTAGGAAATGAATTAACATTAAATGAAATAAAGAATCGCATGGAGAGCCAATTAGCTTATGATTTATCAGTTGATTGGGAAGGATAAAGATCCAACTACTGAGTGATGAAGCTTCCAATCTATCTTTTTGGTGATAGATTGGAAGCTTTTTTCATTCAGTTTTGCAGAAATAAGGTGTCTCAATTTTAAGTAGTCTAAGATACCTATTTTTGGTCTCTTTTATCATATCTAAATCATCGTGACTATTTATTTCTAGTGAGTAATGGTACTATTGGAATAGGTGAAACGTTTATATTTTGTGCTGTTATGAAACGTTAGACCTAGTAAAAGAGGCGATAATAAAAAAACGTGACTATAGGATTATATACTAGTAGAATAATAGATAATATCATAGGTACTAAAGAATATATAATAGGGGTTTAGAGATTAGTAGTAACAAGATGATAGATGCAAGAATAACCAAATAATGAACTAAGTAAATAGATCTAGGAGGTATGTAGTGGTGAAAAAAGTAGTTGTACCTGGAATATTTTTAGCAGCATTATCTTCTCCGCTTTTTATGGAAGAGGCTCATGCAGCTTCCGTCACGAAGTATGTAGAGGTGAATAAAGGCTCGGTATTGAATGTAAGAGTCGGTCCATCTATTAGTACAAGTGTTGTAACCACATTAAAGGCAGGAGAAAAGGTTAATGTCCTTTCGGAAACGAATGGCTGGTCAAAAGTGGAAGTGGATGGAAAGATTGGATATGTATCATCAAGTTATCTGATAACAAAGCAAGTAAGTTCCGTAAAATATGTTTCCGTTGATCCTTCTTCAACTTTAAATGTAAGAGAGTCAGCTTCGACAAAAGCAAATGTAGTAACAAAGCTAAAAAACAATACAAAAGTCGAAGTAGTTTCAGACTCCAATGGCTGGGCGAAAATTAAAGTAAATGGCATAAATGGATATGTATCATCTCAATACATAAAAGCTGTTCAATCAGAGGAAAAGAAAACAGCCAATAGTTCAAACAAGCAACAAAAAGTGACTAAATACGTTAATGTTAATACTGGTTCCAGTTTAAATTTAAGAAACAGTCCCTCCAATTCAGCTTCCATTATTGTAAAATTGGCTAAAGATGTGCCTGTAACGGTTTATTCAGAATCCAATGGCTGGTCAAAAGTAGAAGCGTATGGAAAACAAGGATATGTAGCAACACAATATCTAACAGAGAAGAAAGGAACTGCTAGTCCTGAGAAAAAAGAAGAGACAAAAACAAGTACTAGTGAAGAGGCAGCGGCGAAATATGTCAATGTGGAAAAAAACTCTTCCCTTAATGTTAGAAAGGAAGCAAGTACTCATAGTGCTATTCTAACAAAACTTTTAAGAGGAACAGAGGTAAAAGTTCTGTCGAGTGCAAATGGATGGGATAAAGTAACTGTATCTGGAAAAACAGGTTATGTAAGCAGTAGTTATTTATCGGTGACAAAAATTACAGAAACAACAACTAATAATAAAGGGACCGATAAGAACGAAGCAAAGCAGCCGGAAAAAGCACCAACCGGAAAACAAATGAAAGTGAACGTTCAGGCAGGATCTAATTTAAATGTAAGATCCACGGCATCAACAAGCGGATCGATTAAAGGGAAGCTTTCAGCAGGCACAGTAGTAACGGTATTATCAGAGAAAAACGGCTGGTCTCAAATCAAGACAAGTAAAGTAGCAGGCTATGTAAGCAGCGAATACTTAACAAGTATATCTACTCCCGATAAAGGTACAGATAAGAACGAAGCAAAGCAGCCGGAAAAAGCACCAACCGGAAAACAAATGAAAGTGAACGTTCAGGCAGGATTTAATTTAAATGTAAGATCCACGGCATCAACAAGCGGATCGATTAAAGGGAAGCTTTCAGCAGGCACAGTAGTAACGGTATTATCAGAGAAAAACGGCTGGTCTCAAATTAAGACAAGTAAAGTAGCAGGCTATGTAAGCAGCGAATACTTAACAAGTATATCTACTCCCGATAAAGAAACAGATAAGAACGAAGCGAAACAGCCGGAAGAAACGCCAACTGTAACCGAAAAAATCGTAAATGTTCAAGCAGGTTCTAGTTTGAATTTGCGATCAACACCATCAACAAGTGGCAAGATTCTTAGTAAGCTTCAAGCAGGTACTGTAGTAATTGTACAAGCAGAAGGAAATGGTTGGTCTAAAGTAAAAGTCAATAATCTAGAAGGCTATGTAAGTTCAGAGTATCTATCTAGCAAAGGCAATGGCTCAGCTAATGCAACGATTAATAAAAGTTATGTGAATTATAATCTCACACTAGAAGAAATGACAAATATTCAATTAAGTGTGAATCCACAAACAGATAAAAAATATGACACATATATTAGAGAAGATGCGATTGCTTTTAAAACAGCAGATTCAACAAAGGGTACTGTAATCGGAAATGGCTGGAGATTACGCGGAGGTGCTGGAACCGATTATTCTGTTGTCAGTACCTTGACTAGTGGCCAAGTATTAACGGTTACTTCTAAAATCAAAGGAACAGATGGTTACTACTGGTATAAAGTAAATTATTCACAATCATGGGTTACTGCTAGTAAGGAAGACACTGCTTACTATCTTAACCCAAACAATTTTATTAATAGTGATACACAATCACTGCAATTTCTAAAATTATCTGCAAAAGCAAATGTAGATGATAAAGAAGTAGATAGTAAGATTTTAGCTGGAAAAGGAATCTTAGCAGGAAAAGCTTCCTCCTTTGTAACTGCTGCTAATGCATATGGAATTAATGAGATTTATTTGATATCACATGCACTTTTAGAGACTGGAAATGGAACATCCACTTTAGCGAATGGTGTTCAGGTTAATGGTAAAACTGTGTATAACATGTATGGTATTGGTGCCTATGATGGATCAGCCGTTTCAAGCGGTGCACAATATGCTTATAATGCAGGATGGTTTACGCCAGAGGCAGCCATTATAGGTGGAGCCAAATTTATTGCCCAAGGTTATGTTAATGCAGGACAAGATACTTTATATAAAATGAGATGGAATCCTGATGCAGCTGAGAAAACTGGAAATGCAACGCATCAATATGCTTCCGATATAGGCTGGGCTACTAAACAAGTGGGCCAAATTTATAACTTATATAGTCTGTTAAGTTCCTATACTTTAAACTATGAGATTCCAATATATAAAGTAAATGCAAAATAAAACTGAACGATTTCAGTTAAAAACGGAAATAGATAGCGTGAATTTTCCATTTATATCAATTAGCAGGTAAATCATTGGTCTGGTAATAATAGTGTTTGGAAAGATTGTTTGCAATCTTTCTAAACATTATCCAGATGTTAATATACCCCAATTCGAAACTTAATTACTTTCAGAGATTAAAAGAAAGATTCTCATTGTATGGTACCTAACCAGGATTTGATTATAAGAACTGTCTTTTGCAAAAAAATCTGAGATATCTAAAATAATTTGATTTGTAAAACTTTAGGTTTCGCAAATCGAATCAGTATCCAGTAACATACTTTATTGCCTCTTTCTTATTGCAAGAGAAATACTAACATTTGCATCAATTGTTACTTTCACATATCCTCCATTCCCCTAAGTAATCGTAATAATTCATTCCATTTAAAAAATAACTGTAACAAGAAGTATATTAAACAACAGCTAATTCGGAAAAATATTTATTTGTTCTTCTAACAAATAATAGGAAAACACAAACTCCTTTTTTCCTTCTGCAATCTATCATTTTTTCTCGGTAATAGACGGGAATGAACGTTACATAGAATGAAAGTGAACGTAATACAGAACAATTTTAATACGAATATGATTGAAGAACCATATGTAGAAACTACTATCTATTCTCATGAGTTTCCAATATGAAGGTGTGTTTTACTCTTGTTCATGAATAATTTGGGATTCGAAATGAGGAAATAGATGGATCAGAAGTATTTAATAAGCAGTGTGTGGAAGCAAGTTAGGGAATTTATGATTAGTAAGGTAAATAAAAAATGAGAGAATATACCTAATGAAAGAAACACTTAACGTTAAACAGATAGAAAAACGTTAAGTGTTTTCATGGTTAAGGATTTGACAATAAAATTCAATAAATAGAAGCTGCTTTAAGCGTTTCTGAATCTATCGCTCTTGAATAGAACTATCGATAGAATAAGGAGAGAAGTCGATATCTGATTCAGAATGAAGAAGAAATTTTGCCAGCTGCTGCCCAATAAATGGTCCCATTGTTAGGCCAGATGCCCCTAAACCATTAGCGAGCGTTATTCCTTCATAATGCTTTACTCTTCCGAATACTGGAAGAAAATCGTTTGTGAATGGGCGGAAACCTACTTTTACTTCACGCCATATCCCTTCTAACAAGCCTGGTGCAAATAAGAGAGCCTTATCAATTATTTCTTTTATTCCTTCAATTGTAACATGGGGAGATAATTCTGTTGTATTTTCGTGTGTTGCCCCAATTACAATCGTATTATCTTCTAAAGTTAATAAGTACTGATCATGCGGGGGCATTACTACAGGCCAGTTGGAACATTGAATGTCTTTTAATTGGATATGAAGTATTTGCCCTTTTTGTGCTTTTACATCAAAAGCTAAGTGGAGTGGCTCAAGTAATTCATTTGCCCAAACTCCAGCTGCGATAACCACTTCATCTGCATAAATAGATGTATTGTCACTAAGTTTAACCCCTTTAATTGTATTTCCCTCTCTTAACAGGGTACAAGATGAATGGATAAAGCTTGCCCCTAATTGTTTGCTTGCCTCCATGAGGGCATTTCTTAAAGCCCATCCATTTACTCTTGCAGCACCGCTTATATGTAATGCCATATATCCAGGAGCTAATAAGGGGAATAGAGACTGTGCTTCTGAAGATGAAAGAATGTCAATATCCCCAATTTCTGGTGCATCTATTTTTCGTTTTAACGTTCTTTCCTTCATTGCTTCCAATTTAGCTATGTCTGAATGAAGGCTGAGCGCACCAACTTTTTTATAGCCTGTATTTAATGAATGATAGTTATGTAAATCATTAACAAGAGAAGGATAATATTTTGCTCCTTCCCTAGCTAATAGATACCATTTTTTATTTCTACGTTGGGAATTCCATGGGCAAATGATTCCGGCAGCTGCTTTTGTTGCTTGTCCGCGATCTTCCCTATCGATAACAATAACTTCAGCCCCGCGCTTTGCTAATTCAAACGTAGTAGCAGCGCCAAGTATTCCGCCGCCTACGACCACTATTCTTTTCATATAATAATCAATTCCTTTTTAGTTAGTTTCAAGCTGGTTTCAAATGATTTTCTATTTAAGCACAAGTTGGAGCAGATAGAAACTTTTTCTATCTACTATTTCATCAAAAGATAAATTGGATAGATTAATTCCTGATTTAAGACAAAATAATGTCCTTTTAAAAAGCGCAATAATTTTGTAGAAACGCAGCTAAAATAAACAGCTATTACTAATATAACATAGTGCATATATAGATTGAATTCACCATTTTGAAAGCGTTTATCCCATATTATTAGAATTTTATTTAAATAAAAAAGATAATTAGTCTGTAGTCGGTAATGTGGTGCTTATTGTTTGGAAACGGAGAGAAGAGCGAGAAATGTTAGAAAATGTCGATATAATGCGATGGAATACTACTATTAAGAACGACTTAGTTACAGTATGTTAATTATTAAATCTGCATTTTGACAGGAATTTAATGGAAGAGAATAGGAAATAAGTTTGGAAAAAATGTGAACAAAGGCAGAAAAAAAGCCATTTGAAACACAATTGTAATATTCCTATTACTTAAATGACAAATTATGATGTTATACTTCTATTTGTGGCGAAAGATGTTTTATATAAAGAACTTTCGTCGAAAGCAGGATTATCGTTTGATTTATAGAAGAGAGAATACTATATTAAAAGAGTCTCTCTACCAATTACAACCATAAACATATAGACAATACATAGACAATTAGATTATAAGAATTCTACATTAGATAAGTGCAGGGGGAAAATGGAAATGTTAAAAAAGAAACTAGTGGTACTAAATACAACTATATTACTTGGATTAGGGACTAGCTTAGCCATACCAGGAATAAATGCTCATGCGAATCAATCACCTAGCATTGTTCAACAAAAGGAATCTTTACAAGGCCAAATTTCAGACGCACAAATTAAGATCGTAGAAGCACAAGAAGAATTAAAGAAATTAGAAGCACAAATTAAAAGAGTAGATAAGGCAATTGAGGAAAATAAAGCACTTATTGAAGAAACAAAGACAAAGATGGAAACAACAGAAAAAGAAATTGCCTCCCTTGAGAAAAAGATAAAAGAATTAGAAGATAGAATTGAAAAAAGAAATGATGTATTAAAAGAAAGAGCACGTACCTTCCAAGAAAATGGAGGAAGCGTTGATTATATTGAAGTTTTATTCGGTGCTGCTAGCTTTAAGGAGTTTGTTGACCGTGTAGGTGCTGTAGCTACAATCATGGAAGCAGATCAAGATTTAATTGCTAGCAATGAAGCGGATAAAAAAGATTTAGAAACGAAGCAAAACGAAGTAAAAGAAAAGTATGATGAATTGAAAAATACAAAATTAGATCTTGAAGAAATGCAAAAGCAAAATCAAGATAAACAGAAGAAAAATGAGCAAGCAAAAAAAGATTTGAAAGCAAAAGAAGCAGACAATAAAGAACGTAAAGCTGAATTGGAAGAAAAGTATGGCTCATTACAATCTGTAGAACCACAAATTAAAAAGATGATTCAACAAAAAGAACAAGATAACTTAAATCAATTAGTTGCTACAACAGTTGGAACTAGTGATAATGGAAGTTCTAATAATTCTTCTTCCGCAAGTTCTGATAAATCTACATCAGGTTCTAACAAATCAACAAATGGTCCAAAGAAAACGGTAAAAGCTAGTGGAAGTAAATCAAAAGCTATTACAGCAGGATATAAATATATTGGTAATTCTACTTATAAATTTGGTGGAGGAAGAACAGCATCAGATGTAGCAAATGGATTATTTGATTGCTCTGGTTTTGTTAGCTGGGCTTATTCACAGGCTGGATACAGTATTCCTGCAAGCACAGATGCTTTGAAAAACGCTGGGACTCGCGTATCTACAAGTGATATGCAGCCAGGAGATCTAGTATTCTTTAACACATATAAAACGGATGGTCATGTCGGAATTTACATTGGTGGAGGCAAGTTCATCGGTTCTCAAAGCTCTACTGGTGTTGCAATTGCATCTATGGACAGTGGATATTGGAAATCTGTATTTAATGGTAGAGTTGTTCGATTCTAATAGATTGATTTTTTATAAAGCATTACTTGATGAAATTTTTCATCAAGTAATGCTTTTTATTCTGATTTATTTATATTTAATATATACCCCAGTATTTAAAAGTTATGCATCATTTCCTATTTTTATTACAGTATCAGTACGATAATCATAATAAGTTGACCACTATTGGCATCGCTATATTAATGGAGAAGCAGGTATATAAGAAGTAATTCTTGACCAATACAAAATTTTATTATAAAATTTTTAATCGGAATCGTTTTGATTTATGTTGACACTTAACAAGGAAAAGTCTATTATTAAGTGTCATGTATTATAGAAGGAAAGAAATGATAAATATTTATCTGGTGATTAAGTCATAACTTTATATTCGAACAAATAATGTTAATTTTTAAATCGTAATGAGTACGAAATTGACTACTTTTGTACGTACCCGTTTCGAGAATGAAATAAATGAAGAATAGATTGCCGCAAATCGTAAAAATTATTAAAGTTAGATAAATGAAGCAATAACAAGCAAAGACTTCGATAAAAAGTCGTTTCCTTATTTTTATTCAATACAAAGCACTAACATAACTTACTTATAACACAGTTTAAAGAGGAGCGGTTATAGAGGCGTTAGGGATAAGGAAGATAAATAAATGGAGAGGAGTAATTACTATATGAAACTAGCGACAGTATCAAAAATTACATTTGGATATGAACATGTTCCTGCACTTGAAGATGTATCATTTGAATTAGAATATGGAGAGTTTGTTGGGATTACAGGCCCTAATGGCGCAAGTAAATCTACCTTATTAAAGTTATTATTGGGGCTACTTAAGCCATGGTCAGGGGAAGTGAATATAAGTAAGTTAAATGCGAGTGGAAAAAAATTAACTGTAGGTTACGTTCCCCAACAAATTTCTTCTTTTAACGTTGGCTTCCCAAGCACCGTCATAGAACTTGTTCGATCAGGCAGATATCAACGTAAAAAATGGTATGAAAGATTAAAGGAAGTAGATCATGAAGCAGTGAAGAAATCATTAGAAATGGTTGGAATGTGGGATTACCGTAATAAGAAAATCGGTGAGTTATCTGGAGGGCAAAAGCAAAAGATTGTAATTGCACGTATTCTAGCATCTGAACCTGACTTGCTAGTTTTAGATGAACCGACCACAGGAATGGATGCAGATAGCAGGAAAGGCTTTTATGAATTTATGAAGCATCAAGTAAATGAACATAATAGAACAGTTGTCATGGTAACACATGATCAAGATGAGGTAGAGGATTATTTAGATAAAATTATTCATATTGAGAAAGGAGAAAAAGGCGGATGGAGATGTTTGAGCTTGAATTCATGCAAAGAGCATTTTGGGCAGGTGGGCTCATTGCAATAATTGCACCAATCATTGGAATTTATTTAGTCCTGCGAAGACAAGCGTTGATGGCAGATACATTGTCACATATATCATTAGCGGGAGTGGCAATTGGTTTTTTCTTTCAAACGAATGTAACAATTTCTAGTCTTCTCGTTGTAATTGCTGGAGCAATTGGAATTGAATATATGCGACGAGCATACCATACTTATTCAGAAGTATCGATTGCTATTCTTATGGCTGCTGGATTATCGTTCGCTTTATTTCTCATGAGTTTATCTAGTGGCGGAATGACGACAAGCATGGATCAGTATTTATTCGGAAGTATTATTACGATTAGTAAACAACAAGTGATTGTATTAGCAATTGTGACTGGAATTATTCTTCTATTTTTTGTTTTCTTTACGAGAAAGATGTATATTATGACTTTTGATCAAGATACGGCAACAACTAGCGGTATTAATACCAATATGTTATCCATCGCATTTAGTATTTTAACTGGTATTGCTATTTCAGTAATTATCCCAACAATTGGCGTGCTATTGGTTTCTGCCTTGTTAGTATTGCCATCTGCCTTTTCCATCAAATTAGTAAAAGGTTTTAAATGGGTATTTATCGTGGCTATTTTAGTAGCGGCTGTTAGTATCTTTACTGGATTGTTTTCATCTTATCATTTAGGAACGCCTCCTGGTGCAACCATTACTCTATTATTAGTAGTTATTTTACTAGTAGGGTTTTTAAGCCAAAGGATTTATATGATGGTTCGCCGTGCGTCAAGTCAGAAGAATTATAAAAAAGTAGGATGATAAAAAGAGGAGTGCTTTTTAAGTAAACTCCTCTTTTTATCTATACATTAATAACCTTTTTGGTAATCCACTACATTAATTGCTAAATCTTCTTCTTTTAAATAATGATTTGCATTAAGGAGGAAAATGTCTTCGATTACTCTGCTATTGTAATGTTCAGTAGAGCCCGAAGTATGGGGAGTTATAATAACATTTTCCAAATCCCATAATGGACTTGTCTGCTGCAATGGTTCATTTTCAAAAACATCTAAGCCTGCACCCAAAATTTCTCCGTTTTTTAAAGCAGTGACCAAATCATCCTCTTTGACTATTTCTCCACGTCCAATGTTGATAAAAAAGGCAGAGTTTTTCATGTGTTGAAATTGCTCTTTTTGGAATAGTTGGTATGTATCGTCTGTTAACGGCAGTGTGACTACTACATAATCACAGAGAGGAAGGATTTCGTTTAGCTCTTCAGAAGTATATAACTCATCTACATAATCGGTTCGCTTACGTGAATTTCTTACTCCAATAACATGCATATCAAATGCCTTGGCAATTTTAGCTGTTTCTAGCCCAATTGCTCCTAAACCGATAATACCGATCGTTTTTTTGTGTGCTTCCAATTTAATGTCAGTTCCATCCCATTTTCTTTTAAGCTGATTTCGTACATATGTATGAATATTCCTTGTTAGACCAAGTAAGAGCGCAAAAATTGTTTCTGAAATAGGGTAGCCATGTACGCCATTTGCACTTGTAATGACGATATTCTTTTTTCTTAACTGTTCTAAAGGAAGGGAATTTACTCCTGCACTCCAAGTCTGAATCCATTGGAGCTGGTCGTTTTCCATAATAGTTTTTAAATCAAAACTACTTCTCCAGCCAAGAATGATTTCAGAATCAATCAAATGCTCTTGCCAATCATCTTGCTTTAATGCATGGATGATTTCCCATTCAGAAAATGTGGACCGTATCTTTTCCAAAAGGGAGGAATGGAGAGGGTGGGTAAGTAATAATTTTCTTTTTTTCATTTTGGGAACACTCCTTTGTTTTTGAAATTTATTATTCTATTGTAACAAATAAATTGATAATTGGTACTATTTTGTTATTTGCACAATAAACACACATCGAGGAAAGATGATGGGTGTTTATTTGAAATTCACTTTATATTTTTATGTAATCTTCTTCTTAGAAATCCACTTATTATATCAATTATCGTTACCCTTACAATAATCCCTCACAGGATGATTCCAACTCGATCCAAATCTCATGTACTGATTGCAAAAATAAGTGGGGTTCCAATTCTTCCTGCACCGATGACACCTAAAATGGCAGCAGAACGAATGTTTATCTTGAACTTCCGGCTGCTAGCAAGCCTTCTGTTGGCCTCATATCTAGAATTTCCTCTAAATATAATTTTCCTAACATCTCTATGGATTGTGGATCTAATACTAGTATTCCAGCAAATGATCCAGAACCAACTGCTGTAATAAATAAAATAGCTATGATAACTTCAGAAATGTCCGTACGAAGCTTAATGCAAATTTCCCAGTACTTGCGATTGTTTTTCCTTTGCTCCTATTGTTAGCAGCCTAGAAGGCAAAGGGAAATACAAGGAAGTGCTGATATTAAGGTACCTATTATAGCAATCGCTAATGTATCAAGCAGACACGTAAAAAATCCTCGCCATCTGGCAAATATACATATTCCCAATCTGGATAGAAAATGCCTGTGAAGATGGCAATAGAGATTAATGTAAATAATAAACAGCTTTTATCAGGTTTAAGAAAAAGAGGGTTAGAGGAGAAAGAAAAGAAATTATAGGTAGTTAAGGAAGAATGAACTTGTTATAATGAACTTGCTTAATAGAGGAATAAAAAGAAGCTTGATTATACTACTTTATTCAGAGGAATTGGAAATTTAGATACTGGAGATGAAATCTTGAATACAGAAGTAACTATATTATTAACAAGTGATATACATGGAAATGTTTTTCCATTGAATTATGGAAATAATACCCCGGCAGATGTTGGTCTTGGTAAAATTGCTTCTATAATTAGAAATGAAAGAACCAAGAACGAGCATACCATTGTTATTGACAATGGTGATTTAATACAGGGCACACCGTTAACCTATCATTATGTGAATTTTTTAGCAGATAAAAAAAATCCAATGATAACGATATTAAATGAATTAAAGTATGATGCGGCTGTAATTGGCAATCATGAATTTAATTATGGGTTAGATATTTTAAAATCAGCAGTGAAGGAATCGAGATTCCCTTGGCTATGTGCAAATATTGTCGATGTAAAAACAAAAACTCCATTTTTAGGTAGTCCTTATGTAATTAAAAAAATAAATGGTTTTAAAATTGCTATTCTAGGGATAACAACCGATTACATTCCCAATTGGGAAAATCCTCAGAATATCGAAGGACTGCAATTTAATGATGCATTTGACAGTGCAAAAGAATGGGTAGAGCTGATTAAGAAGGAAGAGCAGCCGGATGTTCTTGTTATCTCTTATCATGGAGGATTTGAAAGGGATCCTGAGACTGGTGAACCATCAGAAGTATTGACTAGAGAGAATCAAGGATATACCATTTGTAAACAGATTGACGGGGTAGATGTACTTTTAACAGGTCATCAACATAGAGAATTAACCGGTAATATCAATGGAACAGAAATTATTCAACCAAGCAATAATGGAAAGTATGTAGGAAAAATAACATTAATACTAGATGATAAAGGCGAAGTAATCGAGAAAAGTTCTGAACTATTATCTGTTGCTGAAGTGGAAGCTGAGGAGGATATTCTATTATTAGTAAAGGAATATGAAGAGAGGACACAAGAATGGTTAGATACACCTATTGGCCGTATCGATGGGGAAATGTTAGTAAAAGATCCGATGCAAATCCGCTTAAAGGACAACCCGCTTATCGAATTTATTAATAAAGTGCAAATGGATGCAGCGCAAGTGAAAATCAGTAATACTGCACTTTTTAATAACGAATCACCGGGATTTAAGCCAAATGTAACAATGAGAGATATTGTATCCAATTATATTTATCCTAATACATTTAAAGTACTTTCGCTATCTGGAAAGGATATTCGTCACGCGCTCGAACATAGTGCAAAATACTTTGCTTTAAATGACGAAGGAGAGCCGATTGTCAACCCTTCGTTTGTTTACCCTAAGCCCCAGCATTACAACTACGATATGTGGGAAGGAATTGAATACACACTCAATCTAACTAAGCCAATTGGACAGAGAGTTGTTCAGTTAGATTTTGAGGGGGCGCCAATAGACGAGGAAGCTTTATATGAAGTAGTAATGAATAATTATCGAGCAGGAGGCGGCGGGGATTTCTTTATGTTCAAAAATAAACCTGTTATCCGTGAAATTCAACTTGACGCTTCTGAATTAATAGCTAATTATATTATGGAGAGAAAGATCGTACCTGCGACTTGTAATTATAATTGGAAAGTCATTTGGTAAGAGGAAGATAGTATTTACACTTATAACAATAGCATAAAAGATAAAAACAGCTAAAACGGTAGATAGATGATGGTTATTTAGCTGTTTTTTCTGCTTCTATTTATAGAAATTTTATTGACAAGCTCTTTTATTTCCTTTTTAATATTGTTAATATTGGAAAAATTAAATAGTGTCAGGGGATGGAGAGCGTTGAGTAAACCGGTAATAGGGATAACAGGTGCATACGTATTTAAAAATAAATTTATGGAAGGCACATATGTGCATCATGATTATCAAAAATCCGTTGCAGCCAATGGAGGATTGCCAGTTATCTTGCCGTTTGTAGAGGAGGACCTGGCAAGAGAAATGGTGGATCTTTGTGATGCTGTGATTTTGAGTGGGGGAGAAGATGTAGATCCGAGTTTATTTGGAGAAGATCCACATCAAAATATTGGAGACACCATTCTTTTGCGTGATAAAGTGGAAATACAAATAATTAAAAGAGCGATGGAAACGAATAAACCAATACTTGCGATTTGTAGAGGCATTCAAATTTTAAATGTTGCGTTAGGAGGAACATTAATACAAGATATTTCTTCGCAAATGAAAGATAGTATTAAACACACTCAATCTGTGAGCCGAAGTTTAGACACCCATTTTGTTTCTATTAAAGAAAAAAGTAAGTTAGCCAATATAATTGGAGAAACAAGAACTAGAGTAAATAGTCTTCATCATCAAGCCATTGATTGCTTAGCAGCCGGCTTAGAAATAGTTGCCAGTAGTAGTGATGGAGTTATAGAAGCTGTTGAGCATAAGAGTTATCCTAACTTTTTACTAGGGATTCAATGGCATCCAGAATCAATGGCGTCAACTAATGATAAAATGAATCAGATTTTTATAGAATTCATAAAAAGTGTAAAAAAAAGCAGAGGCTAATACGGTAGAAAAGTTTGTCTAATAAATGTAAAATATTGAGAGATACACAACTAGAAAGCCCAAAACAGAAAAAGATGAAAAAAAAGTTAGTATTAAGTCCTAAAATCAGCTAAAATAGTAGGGTAAGACAATTTTTTCTTTGGAGGTATAATAATGAGCGAAAAAACATTTACAGTAATTGATGAAACTGGTATTCATGCAAGACCAGCAACATTATTAGTTAGCACTGCTAGCAAGTTCAAATCAGATATGCAAATCTCTTTCAAAGGGAAATCTGTGAACTTAAAGTCTATCATGGGCGTAATGTCATTAGGTGTACCTAAAGGTGGAGAAATTACTATTTCTGCAACTGGTGAAGATGAAGTAGAAGCAGTTGATGGTGTAGAAGCTGTCCTTAAAAAAGAAGGATTAGTTGGTTAATTTTTTACCCATGACCCTCTTTTATGAGGGTCTCTCTCCATTTATTTTTTATCATTAAATTAAAGCGGTTACATATTCAGCAGTGAATGGATATGAGATCATTAATTTTATGAACGTAAACATAAAGATTTGACCCTTAATCATAATGGAATCATACATCAAGGTATTTTGAATGATTCCATGAAAGAAAGGTCAAGTCTTTTTATTATTTGGACTTGTTTGCTAAAATGAGCAATGATAAATACGAATGTTCTTGATTCCTCATTCTGTACAAATTATATGAATTTTTAGTAAAATGTAGAGAAGATAGGGGGATTGGCATGATTGTTAAATTAGAAGAGGTTGGCTTAAAAAGAAATGGTCAGTGGATTTTGAAAAATATTAATTGGGAGATTAAAAAAGGAGAAAATTGGATTCTGTATGGTCTAAATGGGGCCGGAAAGACAGCTTTGTTAAATATGATTTGTGCGTATTATCATCCGACTGTTGGAAAGATGGAAGTATTAGGGAAAGTATTTGGGAAGTCAGAGTTAGGAGGAGCGCTAAGGCGGAATATTGGACTAGTATCCAACCGGCTACAACAAAATTTATATGCATCAGATAGCGCATTTGAAATTGTACTTAGCGGCGCATATGCTTCGATTGGATTATATGAGTCACCAACAGCGGAAATTAGAAACAAGGCAATTGAAATAATGGAGAAGCTAGGCTGCTTGGATTATGCAGATAGACCATATAGTAGTTTATCACAAGGAGAGAGACAAAGAGTACTAATTGGAAGAGCGTTAATGGTAAATCCTGAACTAATTATTTTAGATGAACCAGCTACCGGCTTAGATTTTTTAGCAAGAGAACAATTATTAGATACCATTATTAGTTTGGTATCTGAAAAAAGCAGCATCATTTACGTTACGCATCATGTGGAGGAAATATTACCAGTGTTTTCCCATACTTTTCTGCTGAAAAAGGGAGAGGAATTTATCTCAGGATATACAAAGGAAGTATTAACCAGCAAGAATATGAGCAGCTTTTTTTCGTTACCGGTAGAAGTCATTTGGAATAATCAAAGACCACTATTGGCTAGAAGCAGCTCATTAATAAAGAAATAATAAAGGAGAAAGAATTTTGACATATAAAATTGTATTTATTGATATTGATGGTACATTAGTAAATGAAGAGAAACAAATTCCTAATGACGCGAAAGCAGCGATTAAGGAATTAAAGAAGCGGAATATCCCAATTGTTTTAGCAACTGGAAGAGCACCTTATTTCTTTTCCCATATTTTAGATGAGCTTGGTTTATCGTCATATATTTCTTTTAATGGGTCATATGTTGTCCATGGCAAAAAGGAAGTATATAAAAAACCAATCCCGATGAATACCCTAGAATTGCTAGAAAATACTGCCTTAAAAAATAATCATCCTATCGTTTTTCAAGGGAGTAAGGAAGGTTGTGCTAATCATAAAGAGCATGCACATATTATTGAATCCTTCCAATCATTAAAATTAAAGGCACCTTCTTATCGACAAGATTTTTGGAAGGAAGCCGATATTTATCAATGCTTGCTTTTTTGTGAGGAAAGCGAAGAAAAGGTATATGAAGAAGCGTTTTCTAATATACATTTTGTTCGTTGGCATCCTTTATCTATGGATGTTATTCCAACAGGTGGATCTAAAGCAGCTGGGATTGCACAAATTTTAAACATTTTAAATATCGATCCAAAGGAAGCAGTAGCATTTGGAGATGGATTAAACGACAAAGAAATGCTTTCGTATGTAGGAATGGGAATAGCTATGGGGAATGCTCATGAAGATATTAAGCCATATGCAAAATTTATTACAAAGCATGTAGATGATGGAGGACTAGCTTACGGATTACAAAAAATAAGCCTCCTTTAACCTGTAATTCGTAAGAAGAGGTTTGGAGACAAAAAGATATTGGAGAAGTAGAATTGCATTTTCATGTGTTGCTTAGCACAGAGCATCACCTTGATTCAAAAAGTTTAAATAAATATCCTTTACTCAACTTCGTTTTCCAATATATGGCAATTTTCCTGCAGTCTGGATACATATATAAAGAAGCTGCCAAAATATTTATCAGTTTTTTGGCAGCTTTTTAGTACTATCTGCAATAAGGCAGCAATTGCTGGCTTTATATCAAAATAAGTTTGATTAGTCCTCCCAATTTTCATAGACAACCACTCCTCCTGATAAATCGATTGTATTACGTTCTCCTTTATACAGAAGTTTGCCATCTTCTTCTACAATTAGATTTTCATAAGTAAACACTTTTTTCCCGTTTGGCAAGGTAATGACTACTTTGTCCCCATATTCTTCTGTTCCTGTTTTCGGCTCACTAGCAAAATATCTATCTGAAAATATATAACCTCCAAAAATTGTGGTAAGCAGTAAGATAGAGCCTAAAAAATACATCACTTTTTTACCAATATTATTTTTATTTCCATTTTCCTCATGTTTATCTGTACGTTTCATATGCTTCTCCACAATATCACCTTTTCATTAAGTTTTATTGCTCAAACGGTAACAATGGTATATAGAAAATATTTAGTAGGTATAGATAAAATTCCCCTTAAATTAACATATGAAACAAATTCTTAAAGATGACGAAATATTAATGGAAGATTGATATTTTGGCATATTTATTAAGCTGGAGCTAAATAGGGGTATTAGGTATTTATTTCTGTATGTCAGTTCATACAATATAAGGATAAATTAGATGTTTTTCTAAAAATTCCTGAAACCTTTCTTCGTTTAAGTCGTAAGTATGGTAAGTACTAAAATGAAGGGGGTCTGATTTTAGTGAATACATAGCAAAATTAAATTTTTAGAAAGTGAATGATGTATATGGAATTATTCGGCTTTGATCTTCCGTCCATTTATTTAACTGTTTTAATTGGTTCGGGAATATGTGTCATATTAACCTTATTACTTTCAGACTTATTTGGTGGAGATGTTGGTATATTTAATCCTACTTTAATCCTTGCTTTTTTTACGATATTATCAGCAAGTGGTTATCTTATGGAGAAGTATTCTACTATCAATAGCATCATTATTCTTTCCATTTCAGCAATAATCGCACTTATTATTTCCAGCTGTTTACACCTTTTTGTTTTTATTCCTCTTGCCAATGCAGAAGAATCATTAGTTTATAGCGATGAATCACTTAAGGGAAGAATTGGTAAAGTTATTACAACAATTCCGAAGGACGGTTATGGAGAAATATTGATCGAAAGCATCAGTGGAAATATCTCAAAAACGGCAGCTAGCTTTTATAATGAAGAAATTGGCTTTGGTGAAGAAACGGTTGTAGTAGAGATTAAAGAAAATGTTGCTTATGTTGTTCGCAAGGATGGCATATAGAAAAGCAAACAAAAGGAGGAAAAATAAATGGCCATTGAGATTTATATTGTAATAGGAATTGTAGCATTTTTATTAATCGCACTTATTAGTATTTTTATGGCGAAATATAAAACTGCAGGACCGGATGAAGCATTAATTGTAACAGGTAGTTATTTAGGTTCTAAAAATGTTCATGTTGATGAATCAGGAAATAAAATTAAAATTATTAGAGGGGGAGGGGCATTTATTCTCCCAGTTTTCCAGCAATCCGAACCTCTGAGTTTATTATCTAGTAAATTAGATGTTTCTACACCGGAAGTATATACAGAACAAGGCGTTCCAGTTATGGCAGATGGCACAGCTATTATTAAAATTGGTGGTTCTATTGGTGAAATTGCCACTGCAGCTGAACAGTTTCTAGGAAAATCAAAACAAGATCGTGAAAACGAAGCAAGAGAAGTATTAGAAGGACATTTACGTTCAATTCTAGGTAGTATGACAGTCGAAGAAATTTATAAAAATCGGGATAAATTTTCGCAAGAAGTACAAAGGGTTGCTTCGCATGACTTAGCAAAAATGGGTCTAGTCATTGTATCCTTTACAATTAAAGATGTCAGAGATAAAAACGGATACTTAGAATCGCTTGGTAAACCAAGAATTGCTCAAGTAAAACGAGATGCAGATATTGCAACAGCTGAGGCAGATAAAGAAACAAGAATCAAAAAAGCCGAAGCAGATAAAGATGCTAAAAAGGCAGAGTTAGAAAGAGCAACAGAGATTGCCGAAGCAGAAAAAGAAAACCAAATGAAGATTGCTGATTATAGAAGAGAGCAAGATGTTGCGAAAGCACGTGCTGACCAAGCGTATGATTTAGAAAGTGCTCGATCTAAGCAAGAAGTTACCGAACAAGAAATGCAAATTAAGATCATTGAAAGACAGAAACAAATTGAGTTGGAAGAAAAAGAGATCTTAAGAAGAGAAAAGCAGTATGATTCAGAGGTTAAAAAGAAAGCCGATGCCGATCGTTACGCAATGGAACAGGCTGCTGAAGCGAATAAACGCCGAGAAATTGCCGAAGCAGATGCAAACCAATATCGTATTGAATCACAAGCAAAAGCGGAAGCAGAAAAAGTGCGGGTAGATGGTTTAGCAAAAGCGGAAGCAGAAAAAGCAAAAGGGGAAACAGAAGCAGAAATTATCCGCTTAAAAGGTTTGGCCGAAGCAGAAGCAAAACGCAAAATTGCTGAAGCATATGCACAATATGGTCAAGCGGCAATCTTGGATATGGTACTTGGTATGTTACCTGAATACGCAAAACAAGTGGCCAGCCCATTAGCTAATATCGATAAGATTACGGTTGTAGATACTGGAAGTGATAGCAGTAACGGTGGCGCAAATAAAGTCACAGGCTATGCAACAAACTTAATGTCAACAATGCAAGAATCACTAAAGGCATCTGCTGGAATCGATGTAAAAGAGTTACTTGAAAATTTATCAGGCAAAGGAAATATTCGTCAGAGTATTAATGAGTTAAACGATAATTTAAGTAATAAATCAGAATAAAGAAAAAGAGACTCATCTGAAATTATTTCAGATGAGTCTTTTGGTTTTATTTTTTTTCTTTTAAATCTTCAATTGAATTAATATCTTTCATATAGCTAGGTACAACAAGACCTAGTTTTGTTCCTTCTAAGTTAGGTCCTAGATCTTCGAATTGACCTTTGTATTTGTTCGCATAGTCTTCATGCGTAATTGGTAACCAACCTGCAATATGTGCATCTAGGCTGCCATCTGCTACACCAGTCCACATCGGACCTGCTTCGACTTGACTTAACGTTACATTATAACCTAAATCTGTTAAAACCTTGCCGATAACATTGGTACTTGCAATTTCACTATCCCATGCTACATATCCAATTTTAATTTTGTCTCCGTCTACCTTGCTCACGCCTTTTGTCCATTCACTAACTTTATCAGCATTATCTTTTATCCATTTTTCAGCTGCTTTTGCTGGATCTTCACCTTCATAAATATCCATCATAACAACACCCATATCATCTGTTGTCCAATGGAAATTATCCAGAACTTGATATGCTTCAGGCATATCTTCTTTTAATCCATTACGTGCAATGGAGTGAATGTTTTCATCTGCACCAAAAGAGCCTTTTGGATCTTCTAAGTATTTTAAATCATATGCAGTGAACATCCAATGTGGAGTCCAGCCAGTTATGATAATTGGTTCTTTTTTATCATACGCTTTTTTTAGCGTAGCAGTCATTGCTGCGCTTGAGCCTTCTACTAATTTCCAATCTTTTAAGTCATAGTCGCTAATCGCCTTACTAGCTGCTTTCATGATACCTGCACCAGGATCGATGCCGATAATTTCATAATCAACTTTTTCACCAATTGTTGCATTCGGATCGTCTGCACTGTTAGAACCACAGGCAGCTAACCCTAAAGTAAGAGTGATTGCTCCTAATAAACTAGTCATTTTTTTCATATTATTTTGCCCCCTTTTTCTTTGTACCCACATTTTGGGTAATTCTATCTAAAATGATCGCAAGTACTACAATAGATATACCAGCTTCAAATCCACGCCCAATTTGAATTTGAGTTACAGCACGATATACATCAGCACCAAGTCCTGGTGCACCAACCATTGCAGCAATAACTACCATTGATAGTGCAAGCATAATACTTTGGTTAATCCCAGCTAGTATTGTTGGCATAGCAAGTGGTAATTCAACCTTTAATAATTTTTGGCTAGTTGTGCTACCGAAGCTTTCTGTCGCTTCTCTAATATCACTAGGAACCTGTTGGATTCCAAGAATAGTCAAACGAATAGTAGGTGGCATAGCAAAAATTACCGATGCTACCACTCCAGGTACGACCCCGATACTAAAGAAGAAGATAGCAGGAATAAGATAAACAAAGGCTGGCATTGTTTGCATAAAGTCTAATATTGGGATAACAATATTGCGGACAGTGTTATTTTGTGAAGCCCATATTCCTAGTGGAACACCAATTATAATGGAGATAAATACAGCAGAGAGAACAAGAGCCAGTGTATCAATCATGGGTTCCCAATAGCCTAAATTATCTACTAGTAGTAATCCGATAAGAGTGAAGATTGCAATCTTCTTATTCGCTAATTTCCATGCGAGTAATGTAAGTAAAATGATTAATAAAATAGGAGGAATAAATCCAAAGAAGCCTACTAAAATATTTGCTACAAATTCTAATACTGCAGTGATGCCATCAAATAATACTTCAAAAGTAGTTGTCAGCCAAGCAACAAAGGAATCAATCCAATCTGCAACTGGTAATTTAGGAATTAGATTATTCATTATTCATTCCCCCCAACTAATACTGATTCTTCGGTTGGCGGAGTATTAATAAGTTCGTTGTTACCAGCAAGGGCTCCAATAACTGCACCTCTAACCAGAATCCCTTTTAATCTATTCTGTTCATCTATTACGGCAACTGGAATGATTGCAGTTGATACTTTATCAAAGAGATCAGCTAATAATGTGTCACCTGTAACGGTAATTACATCTTTTTGTAAAATGTTTTCGATGCCTTCATTTTTTTCGGCAGCTGCACGTGCATCATCTGCTGTGATTGCTCCGAGTAATTCTCTTTTCTTATTAACGACATAGATGCTTGAAATTCCTAGTTTCTTCATCATTTGTAATGCGACACGAGGTCCCTTTTCAATCGTTACTGCTTCTGCGCGTTTCATTATATGATTGGCAGTCAATACTTTCGATAAATCTACATCTTCGACAAATCGTTCTACATAATCATTGGATGGATTCATTAATATTTCTTCAGGTGTTCCAACTTGAACAATGGATCCATCTTTCATTAGTGCTATACGATCGCCAATACGAAGTGCTTCATCTAAGTCATGTGTAATAAAGATAATTGTTTTTTCCATATTTGATTGCAAGTCTAATAATTCGTCCTGCATATCTTTTCGAATAAGAGGATCAAGGGCACTAAATGCTTCATCCATTAGAAGAATATCTGGGTCATTTGCTAAAGCGCGAGCAAGACCGACCCTTTGCTGCATTCCACCACTTAATTGGTCTGGATATTGGGATTCATAACCTGATAATCCAACTAATTTAAGTGATTCAAGTGCACGTTCTTTTCTTGTTGCTTTATCAATCCCTTGAATTTCTAATCCATATTCCGCATTTTCCAATATTGTTCGATGAGGGAGTAGAGCGAATTTTTGGAAGACCATACTTATTTTTTCTCTGCGAACTTTACGTAAGTCTTCTTTTGACATTTTTACGATATCTTTGCCATCAATATAAATGTTCCCGATTGTAGGATCAATCAGACGATTAAACATACGTACTAATGTAGATTTACCACTACCGGATAGCCCCATTATTACAAAGATTTCACCAGGATTCACTTCAAAACTAGCCTTGTTTACACCGACTGTTGCTCCTGTTTTTTTGAGGATATCCTTTTTTGATTCACCACTATTTAGTAGTTGAATTGCTTTTTTTGCGTTTTTGCCGAAAATCTTTGTAACATTTTCGACTTTTAATTTTGCCATACTTTCCATTCTTTCACCTCTTTAATTCTAAACGCTCTGTAAAGCGAGCCTACATATATTATAGAAGATAACCAATAGACACTTCAAACTGTATAATCAGTTAAAAAGATTCATTCTGAACGTACAGAAAAAACTGTATGAACTATAGGGCTTATATGCTTAATAATGCGCCCAAATGCTTTGATATACTATCTAGGTTACTACTTTACAATTTTTTTATTCATGTTAATCTATAAACAGAAAAAGTATTTAAGTGCTTGATTATTGATTCACCTTGATTATTGAAATAATCATGATTACAATGTATAAGTAAACATATAATATGGATGTGAATGATAAATGACGGATAGGGAGCAGTTAAATATTGCTCGAGAGAGAGTGATTGATTCCGTAGCTCAAAACATGGATTTATATGGAGTGACTGAATCAATTGGTAGATTATATGGAATGCTATTGTTCCAAGAAAATCCTATGACGCTTGACGAAATGAAAGAAGAGCTAGGGATGAGTAAAACCAGTATGAGTACGTCGGTTAGAACCTTGCTTGAATTGAAAATGGTAGACAAAGTATGGCGAAAAGGTGTTCGAAAAGATTTATATAGAGCAGAAGAAGATTGGTATCAAACATTTATCGATTATTTCACAATTAAATGGCGGTTAGCGATTACTGAAAATATATATGCAATTGAAAAATCAATGAATGAAATAAAAGCTTTAATGAATAAAGAAGGAATTTCTGAAGATGTTATAAAAGATGCAACTAATGACTTAGAGAAAATGAATTATGCACTAGATTATTATGATTGGCTTGAACGTTTTGTAGATAGTTTAGAATCACATGAAATTTTTAATTTCATTCCAAAAAATAAAGAATAAAAAATTATATGAAGGTGCTATCTTCTAAGGGTTTTTTTTAAACTCGGAAGATAGCGCCTTTTGTAGTTTATAAAGAAAAATTTGATATAAGGGAAAAATCAGCAAGAAACGAGATCAATGTAATCCCAAGGATATCTGGTTAAAAAACCTAAAAAATGTGCATTTGTCTATCGCACATTTTTAATTCTTGAATAGGATATATGGAATCAAAAAAAGGAGGTTTTTATTCATGGGTGAAGTTGGAGTAGGTTACGGCGGAGGTTTCGCTCTTTTAGTAGTATTGTTTATTTTATTGGTGATTATTGGTGCTTCTTGGGGTTACGGCGGATTTTATTAATCCGTAACGAAACAGATATTAAAAGGAGGAAATAGAATGTACGGATATGGTTGTGGATATCCCGGCTATGGCTATGGTGGTGCAGGTTACGGCGGAGGTTTCGCTTTAATCGTTGTTTTATTCATTCTTTTAATCATTGTGGGTGCAGCTTGCTTTAAATGGTAAAATAACGAAAAATGGAAGGCTGATTCGAAGAGTCAGTCTTCTTTTAATGATATTAAGTAGAGTGAATAAAGTACATATATTTATACAAAATATACTTTTTTAATGCAATGAAACGTGCAGGGTTCCACAGATTATCTTTTGGGAAGCAAATCATTCTTTCTTAATTTTGAGGAGTCATAACTATTTGCTAAAATGAATAGATAAGATATGTATTAGGGGGGGAATGGATAGATGGATTCCTTAGTTCAATTAATAAAGTCTGCTAATTATTTTGTTATATTTACTGGTGCTGGGATGTCTACGGAGAGTGGATTGCCTGATTTTCGATCTGCTAATAAGGGATTATGGACTGCTGAAAAAAAACAATACCTTTCCAGTACGAGTGCCCTAAATAATCATGTGCAAGAATTTATTGAGTTTTATCGTAACCGAGTTCAAGGTATTCATGAATTTAAGCCGCATCATGGCTATTACATATTAAGTGATTGGGAAAGAAAAGGCTATGTAAAACAAATCATCACACAGAATGTGGATGGATTTCACGAAGAAGCAGGAAATCAGAAAGTTGCTGAATTGCATGGAACATTAAAAAAGATTCATTGTGAAATATGTGGAAAGAGCTATCTTAGTGATGAATATTTACATGACAACTATTCATGCAGTTGTGGAGGAATATTAAGACCTTCCATTGTACTTTTTGGAGAAATGCTCCCAGAACAGCCATTTTTGAGAGCGGAAGAGGCAGCCATAAAATCTGATGTCTTCTTAGTTTTAGGATCCTCTTTATCCGTTTCACCAGCAAATCAATTTCCCTTACTTGCAAAGCAAACAGGGGCTAAACTTATTATTATTAATAAAGAGCAAACTCAAATGGATGGCATTGCTGATATTGTCATTCATGAATCAATCGGAAAGGTATTAGAAGAAATTAATCTTAAGCTGTAATGTTCATCAATTGGCTAGGAATAAATAAGATTGATGGATAATCATAAAAAAAGAAAAATAGTACAAAGAAAAGTAGCTGAATACGTTTAAATCCATTGCAAACTTTGATATATCGAGATAATATAAGGGAATGGACTAAATTTGAAACCGTAAAAGAGAGGAAAGTAACATGTCAAAGAATTTTAAACAGGATGTACTATCTCGTCGCACCTTTGCGATTATTTCCCATCCGGATGCTGGAAAAACGACGTTAACGGAAAAGTTATTACTATTCGGCGGAGCAATTAGAGATGCTGGAACAGTAAAAGGGAAGAAAACAGGAAAATATGCGACAAGTGACTGGATGGAGATAGAAAAGCAAAGAGGGATTTCTGTTACATCAAGTGTGATGCAATTTGACTACAAAAATGCACGAGTAAATATTTTGGATACACCGGGACACCAAGACTTTAGTGAAGATACTTATCGTACTCTAACAGCTGTGGATAGTGCTGTGATGATTATTGATTCGGCAAAAGGAATAGAGGAACAAACGTTAAAGTTATTTAAAGTGTGTAAGATGCGAGGTATCCCTATTTTTACATTTATTAATAAATTAGATCGCCAAGGGAAGCCACCTCTTGAATTACTTGCGGAATTAGAAGAAGTAATGGGAATCGAGTCTTATCCAATGAATTGGCCGATTGGAATGGGGAAAGAATTTTTAGGTATATATGATCGTTTTTATAATCGAATTGAGCAGTTCCGTGTAGAAGATAAGGAAAGATATGTTGATCTAAATGAAGATGGTGAGATTGAAGGAGATCATCCAATTAAACAGGATTCTTTATATGATCAAACATTAGAAGAAATTATGCTTTTAAATGAAGCTGGAAATGAGTTTTCTGAGGAGAAAATTAATAATGGTGATTTAACACCTGTATTTTTTGGCAGTGCATTAAGTAATTTTGGGGTACAAACATTTTTAGAAACATATTTGCAATTTGCACCGTCTCCACAAGCTAGAAAATCTACCATTGGAGAGATTGATCCTTTATCAGAAGAGTTTTCGGGGTTCATTTTTAAAATTCAAGCGAATATGAATCCAGCTCACCGTGACCGTATCGCGTTTTTACGTATTTGTTCTGGGAAATTTGAAAGAGGCATGACGGTTAATTTACCTAGAACAGGGAAGCAAGTAAAGTTAGCGCAATCTACACAATTTATGGCAGATGATCGAAGTACAGTTAATGAGGCGGTTAGTGGAGATATTATTGGGTTGTATGATCCAGGTTTTTATCAAATTGGCGATACATTAACGGTTAGCAAGAATGCTTACCAATATGAAAAACTACCTCAATTTACACCTGAGCTTTTTGTGAAGGTAACGGCAAAGAATGTAATGAAACAAAAACATTTCCATAAAGGCATTCAGCAGCTCGTACAAGAAGGTGCAATTCAGTTATATAAGACTGTCAAAACAGAAGATTATTTGCTGGGAGCAGTTGGTCAGCTACAATTTGAAGTATTTGAGCATCGAATGAGAAATGAGTACAATGTAGAAGTAATTATGGAGCATGTAGGTTCAAAAATTGCCCGTTGGTTAGTGGATGAAGAGGTAAATGAAAATCTTTCTAGTGGAAGAAGTCTGCTCGTAGAGGATCGCTACGGCAAAAAAGCATTTTTATTTGAAAATGAATTTGCATTAAGATGGTTCCAAGATAAAAATCCAGAAGTGAAATTATATAATCCGATGGATGAACAAGAATAATTCACTAAAAGAAGAGATTATTACAAAAGTATTCTACCTGTTTTAAATGGAGATTCTTTTGTAATAGTCTCTTTTTTTATGTAATGGAAAATTAGCTCTATGTTGAAATGATGTCAGATTTTCGAACATATGAAAGGGGGAGGAAGGGAGAAGGAACAAGTGTTTATTATCAAAATGTAGCTTTTTGTTATGTTGAAATAATTTTTATTTGATGGAACGTAGATATATACGATCTTTTTTCTGATATAAAAGCTGAGGGATGGTTTTTGTATCGAGTAAAAAAGAAAGTCTTTCGGTATACGAATTACTGATATATAAGGTTTTTGTAAATCTAAATAAAAACGAAAACGTTTAAATTATTTTCATAATTAAAAGTTTTCAAAAAACTATTTGTAATTCTAATAAAAATAGGTATAATAAAAACATGATGTTACAAAAGTTAACAAACAATTGTTAAATGAGTTGGCTTTTTAACTTCTAATAGGACTGATACTAACATTTGATGTAATAAGAGTATTCTTGTAAATATAATAGATTGAATATTCTTTTAATTAGAGTTTGCTAGTATCATAAAAACAAGATATAGGGGGATATATTGTATGAAGAAAAGTTTGTCGCTTACTTTTAGTATTTTATTAGTGCTTGTTCTAGCTTTAGCTGGCTGCTCAAGTAAGTCAGGATCAGATGGGGAAAGTACTAATGGTGCAAAAACAAGTTCTTCTAAAAGTTTACTTGAAACCATTAAAGATAGAGGGACATTAAAAGCAGGTGTTAATGATGCTCTTCCTGGTTTTGGCTACATAGGTTCAGATGGAAAAAATACTGGTTTTGATGTTGATTTTGCAAGAGCAATTGCAGCGGGAGTTCTTGGAGATCCTTCCAAAATTGAGTTTAGACCACTATCAGCTACAGACCGCTTTACGGCTGTTCAATCTGGTGAAGTAGATGTATTAATTCGTAATACAACTTGGACAACAAACCGTGATGCTGAAGTGGGGCTAAGTTTTGCTCCAGTTACTTTCTATGATGGGCAGGGAATAATGGTTCCAAAGGATAGTGGAATCAAAACACTGAAAGATTTAGAGGGTAAAACAATTGGAGTAGAAACGGGAACAACAACCGAATTAAACTTAGCTGATCAGATGAAAGCAGCTGGTGTTAACTATACAGCACAAACATTTGATAATGCAGATGCTGTAATTGCTGCATATGAACAGGGTTCTATTGATGCTTGGACAACAGATAAATCAGGATTAGTTTCTCGCCAGTCTACTTTGCAGGATCCAGATGCTCATATTATTTTAGAAGAAACATTATCAAAAGAACCACTAGCTCCAGCTGTTAAGGATGGAGACGAAAAATGGGCGGATGCAGTATCATGGATTGTATATGCAACCATTCAAGCGGAAGAATTCGGTATTACCTCTAAAAACGTAGATGATTTCTTAACTAGTGAAAACCCAGAGATTAAGCGTCTTTTAGGAGTGGAAGGTAATCTAGGAGAACAGCTAGGCTTAGCCAATGATTTTGCCTACCAAGTAATTAAACAAGTTGGTAACTATGGTGAAATATACGAGCGAAATTTAGGCCCTGACACAGTGTTCAAATTAGAGCGTGCACAAAATGCGTTATATACTGATGGGGGATTATTGTACTCTATTCCATTCCGTTAATAGGTAATAACAGATAAAAATATGGGGGGTCTCAAAAACCAAAGTGTCTAATCTATTTGAGATACCCCCTATTCTTTTAAGTGAGAGGTGAGAAATAGTGGAAATGAAAAAAACAACATCGACTCCTCTTTGGAGAAATAGAAAAGTGGTCCCGATAATTAGTCAAATTATCTTTGTTCTAATTGTAGGAATAGTAATTGCCTTTATGGTGAGAAATGTAATATCAGGTCTCGAACAAATAGGTTTAGTATTAGGATTAGACTACTTAAATTTAAAAGCATCTTTCCCTATAGCAGAATCTATTATTAGTTATACACCTGACGATCCTTATACACGTGCTTTATTAGTAGGATTATTAAATACACTTAAGGTTTCCGTTTTTGGGATTATCCTTGCAACTATTATTGGAGTCATTGTAGGAGTTGCGAGATTATCAAACAACTGGTTAGTCAGTAAAGTGGCAACAGTATATGTTGAAGTTTTTAGAAATACACCATTATTGGTTCAAATTTTCATTTGGAATTTTGCTGTTTTTTTACCAATGCCGAAAATTCAAGATGCTATATCGGTTGGGCCGTTTTATTTTTCAAATAGAGGTGCCTCTATTCCGTGGTTTACCTTACAGGATAATACGCTGATCTGGCTTGTCATTCTAATTTTTTTAATCGCAGGAAGCATAATTTTATTCAAAAAATTAACCAAAGTATCGATAGAATCAGGTAAGTCTACATATCCGTTCATTTCAAGTGTGGGATTAATAGTAATTGGAACGATAATTATCTATATTATTTTAGGAAATGGACCACTTGGTTTTTCTGTTCCTGTATTTAATGGTAATTCATTTGAAGGAGGAACGTCATTATCCATCGGGTTTATGTCTGTTTTAGCTGCCTTAACAATCTATACATCAACCTATATTTCTGAAATTGTTCGTGCAGGAATAATGGGGGTTCCAAAAGGGCAGACAGAAGCTGCTAAAGCGCTTGGATTTAAAAGTCATACAGCACTTCGTTTAATTATTTTTCCGCAAGCAATTAGAATCATTATCCCGCCATTAACAAGCCAATATTTAAATTTAATAAAAAACTCAAGTTTAGCAATGGCTGTAGCATATCAAGATATTGTTGGAATCGGAAATACAATTATTAACCAGACAGGACATACATTAGAAACTTTATTAATTGTTATTTCTGTGTATTTATTATTTAGCTTAACTACATCACTGTTAATGAATATTTTTAATAAAAAATTCCAGCTGGTAGAAAGGTAGGGAGGTAAATGGATAATATACAACTGAATACGGAACCAGTTTTGGAAACGAAAAAATTGAATAAACAAAAGAAATTACAATTATGGCTGAAAAATAACTTATTTAAGGATTGGAAAAATGCTATTTTAACGATTGTCACATTAATGGTTACTATTTATTTGCTTACGAGAATAGGTAAGTTTTTATTGGCAAGTGAATGGGGAGTTGTTACTGACAATTTAAGGCTCCTCTTTGTCGGACAATTTCCAATAGAAGAAATATGGAGGTTGTGGATATCTCTTCTGTTATTATCAGTGTTTTTAGGTACTACTTGGGGAGCTTGGAGAGGGATTATCGGACATGTTGCCATTAGTCTTAGTATTCTTCTAGTTATATTTGGAGTAATTCCTTATACGGCAATGGAATCAAAAGTATATTTATTTACGAGTGCAGCAGTGATATTCCTTTTTTACTTTATCGGAAAATATGTTCCGAAGTTAAAAATCCCCCTCCTAATATTATGGATTTTATATATACCGATTACTCTTTCTATTATTAATGGGTTTGGTGTACTTGAGCCAGTAAAAACAAATATTTGGGGAGGATTTTTATTAACGCTTGTTATCGCTTCGGTTGCAATTATTTGTTCTTTCCCATTAGGTTTACTCCTAGCAGTGGGGAGACGAAGTAAACTGCCTATAATCAAATATTGCTGTATTCTTTATATAGAATTAATCCGAGGAATGCCGCTGATTATGGTGTTATTTATTGCCCAATTATTGCTGCCGATGTTCCTTGGGGGAATCGAACTAGATAATGTAGTCCGGGCAATGATAGCATTCACTTTATTCAGTGCGGCCTATTTAGCAGAAAATATCCGTGGAGGCCTGCAATCAATACCGAGAGGACAATTTGAAGCAGCGCAAGCTCTAGGATTAAATAATTTTAAGGTAATGATTTTTGTCATATTGCCACAGGCTTTAAAAGCAGTTATCCCAGCTATGGTTGGTCAATTTATTTCCATCTTTAAAGATACATCTCTAGTTGCGGTTATTGGATTAGCAGATTTTCTTGGAATGGGAAAAAAAATTGCTGCAAATCCGGAATATTTAGGTAAATATATGGAGTTATATATTGTGATTGCTTTTATATACTTCATCTTCTGTTTCTTAATGTCGCATGTAAGTAAGCATATAGAAAAATCACTTGGTGTAGGGACGAGATAGAAAGGAGAATGAGAGGATGGAAAGTGTCTTTAGTGTAAATAAATTGTCGACGCCTCTAAATGAGAGAGAGGATATTATTAAAGTTACTAAATTGAATAAATGGTATGGAGACCACCATGTATTAAAAGACGTAGATCTTACGGTAAAGCAAGGGGAGGTAATTGTAATTTTAGGACCATCAGGTTCTGGTAAGTCAACCTTTATTCGTACGATAAATGCTTTAGAGGAATTTCAAAAGGGGCATATAACGGTTGATAATATTGCATTAACAGATGATTTGAAAAACATTGAAGAAATTCGGAAAGAAACGGGAATGGTGTTTCAATCATTTAATTTATTCCCTCATATGACTATCCTAAAGAATATCTCTTTAGCACCAATTTGGGTGAGAAAGTGGAAAAAAACAAAGGCAGAACAAATTGCGAAAGAATTACTTGAAAGAGTTGGTATTCCAGAACAAGCAAATAAGTATCCAGGACAATTGTCAGGTGGACAACAGCAACGTGTTGCAATTGCACGAGCATTAGCGATGCAGCCGAAGATTATGCTGTTTGATGAACCTACTTCTGCACTAGATCCTGAAATGGTAAAGGAAGTATTAGATGTTATGAAAACTCTAGCAGAGTCAGGCATGACCATGTTGGTGGTAACACATGAGATGGGTTTTGCAAGACAAGTGGCAGATCGAATCATCCTTTTTGATAAAGGCGAAATTGTAGAAACCGGAAAACCGGAAGAACTATTTGATCATCCGAAGCATGAACGGACAAAAGCGTTTTTATCTCAGATATTATAAAAAGAGCCCTAGGGCTCTTTTTTAGTGTTTATATGAAATATGGATCTCTATAAACAGTATTTTCATCCATTTTTTTATTTTGTAAAAATATAACAATTTATTTTGAATAAAATATCAAGATTTCGCTAAAAATGTAATAGTAGGTATAGAAAAATAGATGGTGATACCAATGAAGGGCCTAAGTAGAATTGAAGCAATCATGTGGAGTATAGCTTTACCTGGTTTTAGTCAGTTATTATTGAAAAAATATTGGAAAGGAACACTATTAGTTATCTTAGAATTTATTATAAATGCGAAAAGTAATTTTAATTTAGCTATTATGCTGAGTTTTTGTGGCAATATCCAAGAGGCAATTGAAATTATCGACTTTCAATGGATATTGTTTTATCCGTGTTTATATATGTTCGCAATGTGGGATGCCTATAAGGAAGTTATGGAATCAGAAAATGAATATGCTTTCTTACCATTTGTGTTTTGCGCATATTTTGTTACCGTAGGTGTTTTTTATTCGACGCAAATGAAGTTATTTGGAGTATTGTTAGGTCCTGTATTTTTGCCCATGGTATTTTTGATACCTGGAATCATTAGTGGGTATGTAGTTAAGTATTGCTTAATTTATTTTAGAAAAAAGAAACATTCTTAAAGAGGAAAATGATGATTGACTAAGAAAAAAGGGGAAAGAAATACAGATAGAAAAAAAATATCAGTAAAATTAAAAAATATGCAAAAAACCATTGGCAAATAGTTCAATATTGTATATAATTAATACATATTAATATTTGTATACTACTCAAAGGGGAGTAGCTTTTAGGTTTAATACCTAAAACAAAGTCGTCAGTTCATGGCATATGCCATCGGCTTTGTTGGCATATTAGTGCTTAGCAAGACCTTTGCCTATTTGGCAAAGGTCTTTTTTTGCGCACTTTTGTACATAATAACGAAAGTCGTAGCAAAACCTGCTAATAGGAGTATACAAATAAAAACCTAAAGGGGGAAATTTTATTGGATGCAAGCATGTTACTAGAGTATGGGTGGGTTTTACTGATTCTTGTTGTTTTAGAGGGGTTACTAGCAGCTGATAATGCGGTTGTAATGGCTGTTATGGTTAAGCATTTGCCCGTAGAACAACAAAAAAAGGCACTTTTCTACGGATTATTGGGTGCTTTTGTATTCCGTTTTGCTACTTTATTTATGATTTCTTATTTAGTGGATGTTTGGCAAGTACAAGCGATAGGGGCGCTTTATCTTCTCTTTATTGCAGTGCATAATATTTACGGAAAGTATGCGAAGAAGAATGAAGACGATAAAGACAAGAAGCCGAAGAAACAATCCGGTTTCTGGATGACTGTTTTTAAAGTAGAATTAGCAGACATTGCTTTTGCGATTGATTCCATGTTAGCAGCGGTTGCCCTTGCGATTACATTACCAAAAACAAATTGGTTTACGCTAGGCGGCATTGATGGAGGACAATTCTTAGTTATGTTCCTTGGGGGATTAATTGGATTGATCATTATGCGTTTTGCTGCAAACTGGTTTGTGAAGTTACTTCATTCTCGTCCATCTCTAGAAACAGCAGCATTTTTAATTGTAGGCTGGGTTGGGGTGAAATTAGCAGTATTTACGTTGGCACATCCATCGGTAGGATTCTTAGATGAGCATTTTCCGGAATCGAAAATATGGAAAGGAATCTTCTGGTTCGTGCTAGCAGCTATTGCAGTTGGTGGATATCTCTTCTCCAATAAAGAAGCAGTTAAAGCAAAAGAAAGTAATGCATAAGCATGATGAAAAAGCCATCCATTAGGAATGGCTTTTTCTTTTTGCTCAGGACTTTAGTTCAGCAGATTTAACTTATTGCGTTTTTCCAGATAACTCTGCCTGCGCTTGTTGGACAAGTCTTTTTGTTATTTCTCCCCCAACAGAACCATTAGCACGTGAAACAGTATCAGATCCTAAATTCACACCGAATTCTTGCGCAATTTCATACTTAACACTATCTAAGTATTGTTCAATTCCTGGAACTAATAATTTATTTCGAGAAGCCATTTTTGTTTCCTCCTTATGAATATATAGTACAGTTTATTTATCAATTAATTGTTTCCAAAAAAGTAATGATAAATGATTCTGTATTAATAATATGTGGATTTATTTTTAGTTCATTAGTGGTAAAGTTTGTGTATACGGGAGAAAATAGGATTTATTGTTGTTTATAGGTTAACCTAGCCTATAGGGAAATCTCCATTGCTTCATTAATTAATAGTACTTAAAAATAATCAAGCTAATCTTAAAAGTTTCCTAAACATTTAAGATTAGCTTGAACGTCGAGGGATAGATAACTTATACTGTTTAATATCTATGATAAATAAAGCCATCATTAAATAGGATATATGGGTAGCTTCAAAGAAAGGAATTGTTTTTTAATGGGCAAGAAGTTTAAGTTAGTCCTTCAAAATTTGACTCCTGCGCAGATGATAACCAGTTATTATGGTTTAGCTGTCAGCATATCGGTTTTATTATTAAGTTTACCAGGAGTACATAAAGAAGGAGTAACAGTTTCCTTTATGGATACATTGTTTACTGCTGTAACGGCAGTAAGTGTAACAGGACTTACTGTAATTAATATCGCTGAAACGTATAGTACATTTGGAATAATAATATTAATGTTTGTTCTGCAATTTGGTGGTATTGGAGTAATGGCAATAGGTACATTCTTTTGGATGATTCTTCGTAAGAAGATTGGTTTAAGAGAGAGACAGTTAATAATGATTGACCACAATCAATCTAATCTTTCAGGTCTCGTCAATTTAATAAGAGAAATTATCAAAATCATTCTTATTATTGAAGTATTGGGTGCTATTATACTTTCAATGCAATTTCATAATTATTATCCTACCTGGGGGGATTCGATTTTACATGGAACTTTTGCCTCTGTTAGTGCGACAACCAATGGAGGATTAGATTTAACAGGAGAATCACTTACTCCCTTTAAGGATGATTATTTTGTCCAACTTGTTAATATTATTTTAATTACATTAGGAGCAATTGGATTTCCCGTGCTTATCGAAGTGAAAAATTACCTGTTTCCAAAAGAAGGGAAAAACCATCTAAAGTTTTCTTTATTCACTAAGTTAACAACCATTACTTTCGGTTTTCTTTTACTATTTGGAACGATTATGATTATTGTCTTAGAATGGGGTAATTATTATGCAGGAATGAGCTGGCATCAAATATTCTTCAATGCCTTTTTTCATTCTACCTCCACTCGAAGCGGCGGTTTAGCAACAATGGAATTAAATGAGTATTCTATGACAACTTTGCTTATCTTTTGTTTTCTTATGTTTATTGGTGCTTCCCCAAGTTCAGTTGGAGGAGGTATCAGAACAACAACCTTTGCATTGAATATCTTATTTATTTATCATTATGCAAATGGCAATAGGTATATTAAGATATTTAAACGAGAAATTCATGAAGAGGATATTATAAAATCATTGGTTGTAACGATATTTGCGATTGGTATTTGTCTTGTCGCTGTCATTGCCTTATCTATTTCTGAAAAGGCGTCCCTTATTGTGATTCTTTTCGAAGTTTGTTCTGCATTTGGAACAACTGGACTTTCTTTAGGATTAACACCAGAATTATCTACCTTTGGTAAGTGTGTAATTATGCTGCTTATGTTCATCGGAAGAATAGGGTTAACTTCTTTTATCTATATTATTGGAGGGAAAGAGAAAAAGGATAACTTCCATTATCCAAAAGAACGGATCATTGTTGGATAAGGGTAAGTAAGAAGTGAATGGAGCTGTCTATTTTGACAGCTCCATTTTTTTATGATTGTTTGACAAAAGTAGGAAAGCATATCTTTTTTTTTACATGTGGATAATAATGATGTAAATGGAAAGGAGAGATCATAATGGCTAAGAGAAAAGCTGAAGTTAACAGTGTAGAAAAATACAGCAAGACGCCAAAGAAAAATACGCAGGAAACAGAATTTTCCGCTGAATTTAGTAGGGGCGAAAACCCAATCAAAGGTGCTAATCGTAATGCAAAGCATGGAAGAGAGGGACAATAAATGGCGAAAAAAATAAAAAAACGACAACAGACAGAAGCTTCAAATGTAGAGTTTGGCCAAGAGTTTGGTGATGTTAATGCAAGTAAATTCTATGATACAGGAGCCTTAACAAAGGATAAAACAAAGAGAGCAACTAGAAAAAAATAAAAAATTTCCCATCAGTAAATTTCTTCACTGATGGGAACAAAAAATTATCTATTAGTTTGAAGAGAGCGCTGAACTCTTGAGAATAGCTTTTTTAATTTAGAACTTTTTAATTCAATAATAGGCTGTGTAAAGGAAATAATTATATTGCTTGAAAGCAGTACTGTAATTAAGAATGATACAATTATAATCATCACATATGACCTAGGTGATTCAAAAATATCTGGTAAGTCACTTTGTCTAAAGAGACGGATAAAAAAGCCATGAAGTAAATATACATATAATGTTGATTTTCCGAACTTAGTAAAGAAATATTCCTTTTTTGGTACACAAGCAAAAAAGCAAAAAATCATCAGAAAACTTAATAGATAGAAAAATAATCGAATAGCCATTCCTATAAAATAACCTTCTCCAAGGGCTTCATAAGATTTTGATCCGAATAACCATTGATAATTAACAGTAGGGAATAGGTGAAATCCTATAAAAACAATCGTGAAAATAACAATAGCTAGGATGGTTGCTTTTTTTGTTTTTACTGAAGCAAAATGATCTTTTTTCATATAAAATCCTATTAAGAATAAAGGGAAGAACACAAAGGTTCTCGTTAAGCTTAAATAGCTGGACGTCCAATCGATCATACCAATCGCTAATCCTAGTATAAAGGAAAGTAAGATTCCATGTATAGGCTTTAACTTCACAAACGCTAGTAAAAAGATGTTCCAAAAAAACAAACTAATTAAAAACCATAAGGACCAATGTGGGGTCAACGGTTCAATGGCAAAAGTTGACTTTCCATATAGAAAATAATAAAAAATGCTGTATACAAGTTGGAAGATAAGGTAGGGAATGATTAGTTTTTTTGCATATTTTTTTATATATCCCTTTTCCGCTATCCCTTTGGCAAAAAATCCCGAAATAAGAATAAATGCTGGCATATGGAAAGTGTAAATTACTTTATATAGCGTATAAATATTTTGATTGTCATTTATGAATGATTGGATAAAATGACCGAAGACAACGAAAAAAATCAAAATAAATTTTGCATTATCAAAGTAGTAATCCCGTTGTTTCATAAACTCATCCTTTCATGAACGGAAATATCGTATATTTCATTTCACTAACTATATATAACACAAATTCCATTGTTTTAATCCCCTGTCGTTAATCTGTTAACTAAATAACTTCTGTTTATTACATAATTGCAATGTACGTTAGGCGAAGGAAAAATAAAAATTCTTATTAATAATACGTAAGGTTTAATTTTTTTGACTGAAGTAAAGGGAGAGGTAGATATTAAAATGATTATGGCTACTATCAGAGTTACATTTGTTTCTACATTTGTAAATTAATTTACTTTTTTTCTTTAAATTTTTCAGAAGGAAAGGAAATTCAAGAATAATGTAGAATTATGTAATCACTACGTTTGATAAGGGGGGTATCCATAAAGATGGATAGTATATCCTATTCTGAAGAATATCGACAATTACAAAATAAACTGAGGGAATTGGAAAGAGAGAATACCCTTCTAAAGGAAAAACTAGAAAAATATAGTCTTCTCCGAGATAGGAGATTTATTGCTTTCCAAACGATAAATGTAGGGTTGGTTATATTTGATAGTAATGGAGTTATTCTAGATATTAATAAATATCTTTGTGATTACTTTAACGTGAATATGAATCAAGTAGTTGATAGGAATATAACGCATTTTGTGCAGCAGGAAGAACGTTTGGTGATAAGGGAACATATGGATGCTATAAAAACCAAATCAGGTACTTTTCAAAGCATATTCCCATTAACTATTAATGGGCGAAAACATTATTTTGAAACGCAAACTAGTCGATTGCCCGGTGAGATGGGATTTATTACAATTATTGAAAAGATAACAAAGGAATGTGAAAGAGAAAAAGAGAAAGAAGCGCAAAAGCTTTATAATGATTTTTTTACAGAGGCACTGGATGGTATTGTTCTTTGGAAAGAATCAGGGCAGATTATTGCAGCTAATGAATCAGCTTTAAAAATTTTTGAAAGTTCTGAAGAAAAATTATTAAAATCAAGGATTAGTGATTTTTTTTATAAAAAAGATAAACGGTACATGGATATGATTAAAAATCTCTATTATAAAAAATCTAATCGAGAAGAATTGATGTTTTTGATGCCAAATGGACAGAAAAAAATACTAGAATTTACAACTAAACTTCATTCGGTGGAAGGGTTAAACATGAGTATTTTCCGTAATATCACGGAACGTTATAAAATGGAAGAGGAATTACGTGAAAGTAAGGCGATGTTTGAGAATACATTTGAAGAAGTTTTTGACGGTATTATCATTTGGGATCAAAACTATCAAATAATTGATATGAACAAAGCAGCCGAACGTCTCCTTCATAAAAGTAAAGAGAATTTGATCGGTGTAGATTTAATATCCTTTCTCCCACCTGCAAAAACGATTGGAGAAGATATAAAGCCGAAATTATTAAATGTAGAAAAGGATGGACAAAATAGAGGGCTCTACACGGTAAAGTTTCCTAATAATAGAGAATATACGCAGCTTGAATATCGTAATAAATTTAATATTTATTCAGGACTAAGTATTACTACATTACGTGATATTACCGAAAATACCTTATTGGAAGAACAGCTGAGAAAGTCATCTACTTTAAATGTAGTGGGAGAATTGGCAGCGGGTATAGCTCATGAAATTCGAAATCCAATGACAGCTTTAAAGGGATTTATTCAATTGCTAGAAGATGGAGTTGCCTCACAGGAAAATGAAATGTATTTTTCTGTAATAAAAACGGAGCTTACTAGGATTGAATCCATTATTAATGAATTTTTATTACTTGCTAAACCACAAGCTGTTCAATATGTAAAACGAGATATAAGACAAATTATGAATGATACGATCGAATTGCTGTATGCACAAGCAGTGCTACAAAATGTTCAAATTATAAAAATGTTTACAGAAGATATGCCGACTATATATTGTGAACCAAATCAATTGAAACAGGTATTTATAAACATTATAAAAAATGCAATAGAGGCATTAGAAGACGGCGGGGAAATAGCTGTTTCCATTGAATATAAACAGGATTACTTTCATATAGCAATCCGTGATAATGGAAGAGGAATGGGCAAGGAAATACTTGCAAGAATTGGAGAACCATTTTATACGACCAAAGAAAAAGGAACAGGCTTAGGTTTACTAGTATCCTATCAAATTATTGAAGAGCATCAAGGGAAAGTGACAGTTGAGTCAGAGCCAGGGGTTGGTACGACGTTCCACCTTGTACTTCCAGTGTGCAGAGAAAGCAAGCTAAATGAATGATCATTAGACCTGTTAGGGTGATAAAAAGAAGGGCTTATGTTAGGCCCTTTTTATTTTGGTTGTTTTTCGAATTGTTAAAGGAGTAGAAATCGGAGAAACAGATAAGGATTTGTTTAGTGATCTTTTCTACGGAAAAGATATGCTGAAAAAATATTATACCATATCTTGACATCACCACCTACTTTGATTATTATCTAATTAGATAATAATCAAAGTAGGTGATTGAATGCAATTAGATAAAATGGTTGCATTTTATAAAACAATGGGGGATCCCACCAGAATTAAAATAATCTCCTTATTGGCAAATAAACCATGGAATGGTCAAGCGATATCAGAAAAACTGGGTCTATCTGCCCCAACCATTACGCATCATTTAAAGAAAATGCGTGACATAAATGTTGTGTATGAACGCAGAGATAAAAATACGATTTATTTTTTCTTGAATAAATCAGTCATTTTACAACAAAACGAGTCTTTAAGAAAATTAACAATTGGAATGGAGGAGAGTATTATGACTGTTACTAAAGAGGAACAAGCAAAAATCATTGAGAACTTTTTTACTAAAGAGGGCAGACTTAAAAATATTCCTTCGCAAAGAAAGAAAAAGTTAATAGTGCTCAAATACATGCTTGAGGGGCTGGTTTTTGGCAGGAAATATGAAGAAAAAGAAATAAATGCTTATATCCAGCAATATTTTGATGACTACGCGACAATAAGAAGAGAATTTATTATTAATCACTTTATGTATCGAGAAAATAGTATATATGAACTTAACCCTGAGGAAATGTGGGCGAAGTGAAGAAAAAGGACTGTTTATCATTATCTGATATAAACAGTCCTAGGTTAATATGTATAAAAATCACGTATAATATTCTGGTTTTCGATCAGCAAATATTGGGATGGTTTTACGTACCTCTGTTACTTTATCTAAATTAATCGAAGCTGTTAGAATTTCTTCTTTCTCCCCTGCTTCTGCAATAATTTCTCCCCATGGGTCAATAATCATGCTATGCCCAGCAAAGATATTATTTGCATCATTTCCGACACGATTACAAGCAATTACATAACATTGATTTTCAATGGCTCGTGCAATAAGCAGGCTTCTCCAGTGTGCCAATCTCGGTTCTGGCCATTCAGCTACTACAAAGATGGCTTCAGCTCCTTTTGTTGTATGTGCTCTTATCCACTCTGGAAAACGAATATCGTAGCAGATCATACTGGCAAAGTGTCTATCCTCTAAAGAAAAAAGACCATTAGTTGTCCCGCTCTTTAAATATAAATGTTCATCCATCAGTTGAAAAAGATGAAGTTTATCATACGTATGTACCACATCACCCGATTTATTTATCACAATAAGTGTATTGTAAACACCCTTTTCCTTCTTATTAGCAATTGATCCACCAACAATATGAACGCTATATTTGGTGGCTAATTTACTTAAAAAAGAAATAGTATTTTGAGCTTGTTTATCAGCAATCGCAGCTAATCTTGTTAAATCATAGCCGGTTGACCATAATTCTGGCAGTACAACAATATCACTGTTATCCTTGCAAGCAGCAATTTTTTTCTCTACTTGTTTAAAATTCTCTTCAGGCCTGCCAAATGCGATATCCATTTGAACCAAACTAATCTGAAATTTCAAATGATTCCACCTCTATTCATCTTCGTTAAATTCCGTTATAATGTTAATCAACAAAAAAATTCAATTATTATATTAATTTCGTTATATCATAAAAAAGCGAATTATTAAACGATTATTTCTATTTTAATCACTTAGGGAATGTTTAAAGTCGAAATTTCCTAATAGAAGTTTATCCAATAATAATTGGAAGGTTTTATCATTGAAGAAGGTGTGAGTACATGAAGAAATATGATCAATCTCAATTATTAAAGAATTTACCAGAGCAGTTTTTTGCTTCATTAGTTAGTAAAGTTAACAGCTATATTGAAAAAGGATATGATGTGATTAATTTAGGGCAAGGAAATCCAGACCAACCGACACCTTCTCACATTATCAAGAGCTTGCAGGTGGCTGCCGAACAGCCTGAGAATCATAAATATTCTCCATTTCGAGGATATAAACATTTAAAGGAAGCTATTAGTGAATTTTACAAAAAAGAATACGATGTTGACTTAGATCCTGAATCAGAGGTGGCGATATTATTTGGAGGAAAGGCCGGCCTTGTAGAGATACCTATATGTTTATTAAATCCAGGCGAAACAGTAATGGTTCCAGACCCTGGTTATCCCGACTATTTATCTGGGATTGCTTTAGCAAATGCAGAGACGGTGTTCATGCCATTGCGTGAAGAAAATAATTTTTTACCAAACTACAAGGAAGTGAGAAAGGAAGATTTAGAAAAAGCAAAGTTAATGTTCTTAAATTATCCGAACAATCCTACTGGAGCAATAGCAACAAAGGAATTTTTCGCTGAAACAATTTCTTTAAGTAAACAGCATGATATATGTATTGTGCACGATTTTGCATATGGAGCGATTGGGTTTGATGGAAAAAGGCCGCTTAGCTTTTTACAAGTAGAGGGTGCCAAAGATATTGGTGTAGAAATTTATACTTTGTCTAAGACATTTAATATGGCAGGTTGGCGAGTTGCCTTTGCAGTTGGAAATAGAAGTGTCATTTCCGCTATAAATCTTTATCAAGATCATTTATATGTTAGTTTATTTGGAGCGATTCAAGAAGCTGCCTATACGGCATTAACAGAATCTTTAGAGTGTATTAGAGACATGAATCAGCTTTACGAACAAAGACGAAATATCTTCATAAATGGTCTTAAAAAAATTGGTTGGGAAGTCAATGCTCCTGAAGGTTCATTCTTTGCATGGTTAAAAGTACCAGATGGGTTTACGTCACAAGAATTTAGTGATTATTTATTAGAAACAGTACATATTGCAATGGCTCCAGGCTCGGGCTTTGGTACATTTGGGGAGGGATATGTCCGAGTTGGTTTATTGACAGAAGAAGAGAGATTGCAAGAGGCGGTTGAAAGATTAAAAACACTCTCGATATTTAAGTAATTCCTCGATAATAGATAAGAATTCAGTCGAAAAAAGGCAAAGAATCATGGGAAATAACAATTTCGTATGATTCTTTGCCTTTTGCTCTTAATAGACTAATTTCCAGAAGTGCTGATGATCCTTCATACTAAGATGTTTGCTGATAGGTGAAAGCGACTAGAAAGAAAGCGCTTTCTGTTGTTGTAAGTTGTTTTCGACTCTTTTCAGCAGTATTTTTGTCGAAAAAAAGAAGTGTAATCAAGAGAAAATAAGTCTAAATGCCTATTTTGACTTAGAAAAATGTCTAATATTGCGAATCTATTTACTTTTATTTGTTTTATTGTAATAATTCATCAAGTAAACAATTAATGCATTGTTTGTAAGTAAGGAATTTGATTAGGAGGAAGTAAGGTGTATTGTAGGAAAACAGAATTATTATTTGAAATTCAAGATAAAAGGGAGGTAATGATTAAAACAGCGAAAGAGCGTGGAACAATTGATGAGGAGACCATTAGATTGAGTCAAGAACTCGATAAATTAATCTATGAATATCAGCTTGTCTTTCGCTATGAAAGTGAGAAAAGAAAACAAATAAAACGACAATATAAAAACACGCGAATTTTTTGGTCCAATGCTAACCGATATAAACGGAAAAATTATTCCGAGGTTGTATATAGATAACTAAATGGCGAAGGGTAATGGCAGTGATTACCTTAATGATATTTCATCCAAATCAATGCCCTTCTTTAAAGAAAGATGTGACCTCCCTTAAACTACTTATCCTATTATCCACCAATATTTTGACAAAATAAAAAACGCTTCTTTTGTTCAATAGCTACTATCCTTCTTTTAAGAAGAATAATAGAAGATGAACAGCATTAATGATGCAAGAAGCGAATAGATAAATAATTATTTCATAATAGGTAAGATTATATTTACCTTCGTGCCTTTCTTTTCCCTACTGGATATATGGATTTCACCATCGAATGATTCAACGATTCTTTTACATACAACGAGCCCCAAACCAGTCCCTGTTTCCTTCGAAGTATTAAATGGCTCAAATATTTTCTTTAACTGTTGATTGGACATGCCAATGCCATTATCGGTGATTGTAATGATTACGTTTGACTTAACGGAACGTATGGAAAGTTCTAACTGCCCGCCATTTTCCATCGCTTCAAGAGCGTTTTTGGTTAAATTAAGTAATACTTGTTTCATTTGGTCGGCGATCCCGAGAATATAAATGTCTTGGTCAGATATCTTTTCTGTATATTTTACATTAAATAAATTTGCTTCCGAAACGATAAGCGGATTAAGTTCTGCGATGATTAATTTTAAATTTATTTTTTGCTTATTTTGTGCAGTTGGCTTTCCTAAGATAAGGAATTGACTTACGATTTCATTTATTCGTACAATTTCTTTTTGGATAATAGAAAAATAAAGCTGGTCTTGCTGATCGTGATATTTCTCACTTAATAATTGAATGAGACCTTTGATTCCGGTTAGAGGATTCCTAATTTCATGTGCAGAACTAGCAGCTAAATTGCCGACAAGTTCTAATTTTTGAATTTCGTTTTGCTTTGCTTCTTCTTCTCTTATTTTACGATGATAGTAAAGAATTAAAAGCATATAAACGAAATGGAAAATCACCATAAAAAAAAGAAGGAGCCATATTTTCGATTTTACGATGTTCCAAATATGTGGTTTTTCTAATTCCACAATGATGGTCCAGGGCAGACGATCAATTGGCATGCTTATAACTTCTTTTTTATTGATCGATGCACCATCATTTATATAAAGAATGCGTTCTTTTTGCTCATTCATAATGGCGATATTTTCCTCTGATGATAGCATTTTCGTGATATTTATTAAGTAATCGACACGGAGATAAGCAGTTATAATGGAGTTTAATTGATTATGGTCACTTATAATGGGCATGGCAATACCGATTACTTTCTGACCGTTACTTAATACTTCTTCTCTATTAGAAATTACTAAGTCCTTTGAATGAATAGCTTCCATTATATAATCCTCTTCAGAGATATCGATCGAATCATACGTATCGTTAACACCAGCAATTGTTTTACCTGAACTATCAAGCAGGAATAAACCACCATAAATATGCTCATTCGTAAACACTTTTTTTAATAGGTTATTAATTTCTTCTGCTGAATCGGTATTAGTTTGAATAGAGAGACTTAGAATATTTAAAGAAGAGACGATTTTGTTTATATAAGAGTCCCATTGTCGTTGGTGAATAGAGGCTACCCATTCTGCATGAGCCTTATTTTTTGCTTCTTCTCTATTTACTTGGTAATAAAAGAATAGAATAGCTGTAATAATGATCGGAATAACGACAATTGCAAAATATAAAAGCCTTTTGTGTGTGTTTATTTTCATCAATAGATTCTCCATAGGGTAATTCCAATATATAGATATAATTATAACATGAAATAGAGAAAGCTCAATGAAGGGGGTAGATTTCATCGGGAAATTGACAAAATCCTTAGGGAATAATATAATTTATCTGAATTCGAGATAGTGAATTATATACTAATAAGGGAAGTTTATAAATGGCAAAAAAAGATATCGATCAATCATTAAAGTTATATATTGTATTGTCACGTGCTTATCGGGCAATAAATGAAAATGTGAATAAGGCAATCACGGCAAACGGCTTGAATCCGACAGAGTTTGCAGTGCTGGAATTGCTGTATCATAAAGGCGATCAGCCGCTGCAGCAAATTGGGGGAAAGATTTTATTAGCAAGTGGAAGTATCACGTATGTGGTAGATAAATTAGAGGAAAAAGGATATTTAGTAAGGGTTGCTTGTCCAACTGATAGACGAGTTACATTTGCTCAAATTACTAATAATGGTAAGGAATTAATAGAAAATATTTTCCCAAATCATGAGCAAAGAATTCATGAAATCATGTCTGAATTGACAACAGAAGAAAAAGATACCGCAATTGAATTAATAAAAAGACTTGGATTATCTGTTAGAGATAAATAAGACAAAGTAACTTATAATAAGCGAGTATTTCAGATGGAAGATTTATTTTGTTAGGAATTAAATCTTCCATTATGAATATTCGCTTTTTTGTATTGGTCTTCCTAGTTTTCATGTATAATTAGAGAAGCTAGTTAAAAATGGAGGGATATAAAAAAATGAAGTTTTCGGAATTTACATACAAAAGACCCGATATAAATGAATTTACGATTAAAATGGACGAATTATTAATAGAGTTTAATAAGGCAGAGCATTTAGACCAACAAATGGCAGCAATGGAAAAAATAAATGAGCTTAGAAATGACATTTCCACTATGTTTAATTTGTGCTATATTCGCCATTCTGTTGATACAAATGATGAGTTTTACCAGCAAGAACAAGATTATATCGATGAGATATCACCAAAGGTAGAAGGGCTTATTACAAAGTATTATCAAGCGCTTGTTCAATCAAAATTTAAACCACAATTAGAGGAAAAATGGGGCAAGCAATTATTTGCATTAGCAGAGGCACAATTAAAGGTATTCTCAGAGGATATCGTTGAATTACTTCAGCAAGAAAATAAACTTTCTACTGAATATACTAAGCTTGTTGCCTCAGCCAAGATTTTGTTTGAAGGGGAAGAAAGAACACTGGCACAATTACAGCCATTTACAGAATCAAAAAATCGCGAAACAAGAAAGGCAGCAAGTGAAGCTCGGTTCGCTTTTTTCCGTGAACATGAAGAGCAGTTAGATAGAATATACGATGATATGGTAAAGGTTCGTACAGAAATTGCTAATAAGCTAGGCTATAAAAACTTCGTCGAATTAGGTTATTATCGTATGTACCGCACAGATTATAATGCAGATATGGTTGCGGCCTTTAGAAAACAAGTAGAAGACTATATCGTCCCACTAGCAACTAAATTAAAAGAAAGACAAAGAGAAAGAATAGGAGTTGACTCCTTAAAGTTTTATGATGAACCATTCGAATTTGTAACTGGAAATGCAGCTCCTAAAGGCGATCCAGAATGGATCGTTGAAAATGGGCAAAAGATGTATAATGAATTATCAAAAGAAACAGGCGATTTCTTCTCTTATATGAGAGAAACAGAATTAATGGATTTGGTCGCTAAAAAGGGAAAAGCCGGTGGTGGCTATTGTACTTTTATCGAAAATTATAAAGCACCATTTATTTTCTCAAACTTTAATGGCACTTCAGGCGATATTGATGTCTTAACCCATGAAGCAGGTCATGCATTTCAAGTGTATTCTAGCGGCGGCTTTGCTATCCCAGAATACTATTGGCCAACATATGAAGCAGCAGAAATTCATTCCATGAGTATGGAGTTCTTCACATGGCCATGGATGGATTTATTCTTTAAAGAAGATGTAGAAAAATATAAGTTTTCTCATTTAAGTTCTGCTCTGCTATTCCTTCCGTATGGAGTATCAGTTGATGAATTTCAGCATTGGGTTTACGAAAACCCAACGGCTACTCCATCAGAAAGGAAGCAAGCATGGAGAAATATAGAAAGAAAATATAGTCCTCATCTTGATTATGATGGAAATGAATATTTGGAAAATGGCGGTTTCTGGCAAAAACAAGGACATATTTATAATTCCCCATTCTATTATATTGATTATACATTAGCACAAATATGTGCCTTCCAATTTTGGAAACGTTCAAGAGAGAATAAAGAAGAAGCTTGGGAAGATTATGTAAAGCTTTGCGGCTTGGGAGGCAGTATGCCATTTACAGAATTAGTCAAAGCAGCTAATTTAATTTCTCCTTTTGAAGAAGGCTGTGTGGAATCTGTAGTAGGGGAAATCGATGAATGGTTAAATTCAGTAGATGACCGTAATCTATAAAATTAAAAAACCGTGGGAATAATTCCTCCCACGGTTTTAGTTATTTATTTATGATAATGTTTTAGAGAGAACTGGTTTTATTTTAATTTGGTCATCCTCTAGAACAGCTGTTAATTCTGTTACAGATGAATCATCAAGAATAACATCTGCCAGTTGATCTTCTAAATGTTCTTGAATCACCCTTCTTAAAGGACGAGCTCCGAAGCTTGGATGGGTACCGAGTTCCACAATTTTTTCTTTTGCAGCGTCCTCCACATGTAACGTAATATTCTGTTCTTGCAAGTTTTGTGCAAGTTCTTCTATCAATAAATCAGTAATGCGAAGTAAGTGTTCTTTTTCAAGTGTTTTAAATTCAATAATCGCATCAAAGCGGTTAAGGAATTCTGGTTTAAAGAAGTTTCCTAATGTTTGTAATAAATTACTTTCTTCAATGGCATCATTATTTCCAAAGCCAACCACTTTATGCTTATGACCAACACTAGCATTACTTGTCATGATAATAACAGAATCTTTGAAGCTTACCGTACGTCCTTGACTATCTGTTAAACGTCCATCTTCTAAAATTTGCAGGAAGATAGATTGGATATCAGGATGTGCTTTTTCGATTTCATCTAGCAGGATAATGCTATATGGATTTCTTCTTACTTTTTCCGTTAATTGTCCTGCTTCTTCATGACCGACATAGCCTGGAGGAGAACCAATTATTTTACTAATACTATGTTTCTCCATATATTCACTCATGTCTAATCGAATCATGCTGTCTTTAGTGCCAAATAATTCTTCTGCAAGTGTTTTGGTAAGTTCCGTTTTTCCGACCCCGGTTGGACCGACAAATAGGAAGCTTCCAATTGGTCTTGTTTTCGATTTTAGTCCCGCTCTACTACGCTTAATAGCTTTCGCCACTTTTCGAACTGCCTCGTCCTGGCCAATCACCTTTACAGCTAATCGTTCACTTAAAAACTTCATTTTTTGTTGTTCATCTTCTTGTAGTTTTCCAACAGGAATACCTGTTTTCTTTTCGATAAGTTGTTGAATAAGAGCCACATCGACAATCGGTTTTTCTTCGATATTTGGTTCGTTTATAGCTTTTTCAAGCTGTTGCTCTTCTTTACGTAATTCAGCTGCTTTTTCGTAATTTTCTTCTTTTAATGCTTGTTCCTTTTCTTTTGCTATCATAGTAAGACGATTTTCAATTTCTTCTGTGTTTTGATAAGTAGAAGAAAGATTCATTTTAGAACCAGCTTCATCCATTAAATCAATTGCTTTATCTGGTAAAAAGCGATCTTGGATGTAACGGTGAGAGAGCTCTGCACATGCTTTAATTGCATCCTCAGTATAAGTAACTTCATGGAACTTTTCATACTTATCCTTTATACCATTTAAGATGGAAAGAGTAGCCTCAACAGATGGTTCACTTACCTGTACCGGCTGGAATCTTCGCTCTAAAGCAGCATCTTTTTCGATTTGACGGTATTCTTTTAAGGTAGTTGCCCCAATGATATGCAATTCGCCACGAGCCAGTGCTGGTTTTAGAATATTACCTGCATCCATTGAGCCTTCTGCAGAGCCTGCACCAACTAACTGATGAATTTCATCGATAAAGACGATTACATTCTTTCGAGCTTGGACTTCTTGAATTACTTGCTTCATTTTTTCTTCAAATTGTCCACGAATTCCAGTATTCGATACAAGGGAAGCAACATCCAATAAATAAATTTCTTTATTTTGTAATTTTTTTGGAACATTACCTTCTATAATTTTTAATGCTAAGCCTTCCGCTATTGCTGTTTTTCCGACACCAGGTTCACCGATTAGCACGGGATTGTTTTTATTTCTCCGATTTAGAATTTCAATAACTCGTTCGATTTCATTTTCTCTGCCGATAACGGGATCAATCAAACCAGCATTCGCCATTTGATTTAAGTTTTTCCCATGTTTGTCAAGAATACCTGATTTTCTATGATTGTTAGTAAAAGGAGCTTCCTTTGAAGCACTAGCTCCCCCTAATGGATTTGATTGGTTAAATGATTGAAATAACTCATCAAAAGGGGAAGGTTGGAAAAACATTGGGCCGCTTTGTGCTGTCATTTTTTGCTTTTCTTTTTGATAACATGCATGACAAAGGTTCATAGTGGTTTCCATATTGTTTAAAACAAATCGTAAACTGATTGTTGCATTATTTTGTTGGCACATTTCACATTTCATTATAAATATCCTCCTTTTGAATTTGACTAATATTGACCTTTTGTAATTATGATTATACTTTGACCTTTTTTGACTTTCAAGTATTTTGCCTCAAAATAAAATTTGGAAATTTTTAGTATGATTAAACCTCCTTTGTATCTATACCAATTTTCCTATTTTAAAAGGGTTAAACGTCATGGATAAAATAAATTTTTAATAGGCTAAAATGCTCGTCATTGTTTGTCCATTTCTACATATAGTTGATGTAGGGAGGGAAATATGTGAAAAATAAATGGAGTGCTGCAATTCAGCTTGCAGCAGTTTATGTAGGCACAGTTGTTGGTGCTGGTTTTGCAACAGGGAGAGAAATAGTAGTGTTCTTTTCACAATATGGATTTGTCGGTTTTTTAGGGATACTTTTAAGCGGGATTATTTTTGCATATTTCGGAGCAAAATTAATGAGGATATCTGTCAAAATCAAGGCATCTTCCTATCAAGAATTTACCATTTACTTGTTTGGTAACATTGTTGGAAACATGATTAACTTTCTATTATTATTGATGCTTTTAGGTGTTTGTGCAGTGATGTTCTCAGGAGCAGGTGCTGTATTTGAAGAGCAGCTTGGGCTGAATAAAAGCATTGGTGTCATCTTTACTATTATTCTTTCCTTACTTGTTATGAGGGTTGGTACAAAGGGATTGTTTGCTGTAAATACTTTTGTTGTACCCATTATGATCACGTTCAGTTTTATTTTATTTCTACTTTCTTTATCTTTGCCTGGATTTGTTGATGAGATATTTCAGATGGAGAATATTTCATGGAAAACGATAAGTTCTCCATTTTCGTATACGGCTTTGAATTTAGCTTTGGCCATAGCGGTTCTAGTACCTGCTGCTTCTGAAATTGGCGATGAAGAAGTGGCTAAATGGGGAGGGATATTAGGAGGAATCGCTTTAATGCTTATACTAATATCTAGTCATTTTTCTCTTATTATGCTATCAGATATTTATCGGTATTCCATTCCGATGGCTGTTATTATGAAAAATTTAGCCCCGCAGCTTTCATGGGTATATATTTTAGTCATTTATGGAGAAATTTTTAGTTCTGTTATTGGGAATATCTATGGGTTAGAGAGGCAGCTGCGCAGTTTTATTCCTTTACCAAGCATGGTTATAATTGGAGGAATTATTTTAGTTTCTTATCTAATTAGTTACGTGCAATATGGTACGCTATTATCCTTTTTATATCCTATATTTGGATATATAAGTTTAGTCTTCTTACTATTCTTATGGATAAAGCCTATACCAAAGTGATGAATAGCAGCACAAGAAGTATCCTATTGTTTAAGAAGTAGGAATACTTCTTGTCAGTATATAATAATTACTAATTAATTAAAGCTTGTAGAGGAGATGGAATACGTCCACCACGATTAATTAGTTTATCAGAGCTATATGGATTGACACCCATAACTGGTGCACGACCTAATAATCCGCCGAATTCAACGATTTCTCCTTCTTTTTTTCCTGGAACAGGAATAACACGAACAGCTGTTGTTTTTTTATTAATCATCCCAATGGCTGCTTCATCGGCAATTATGGCAGATAAAGTAGCAGCTGTAGCATCTCCAGTAAGAGCAATCATGTCAAGACCGACAGAGCAGACGCATGTCATCGCCTCTAATTTAGACAGGGTTAGGCTATTGTCTAAAATTCCTTTAATCATACCATTGTCTTCGCTCACGGGAATAAAGGCTCCACTTAATCCGCCGACATAGCTGCTTGCCATTGCACCACCTTTTTTTACTGCATCATTCATTAACGCAAGGGCAGCAATAGTGCCATGTGTTCCAACTCGTTCTAAGCCGATTTCTTCTAATATCTCTGCAACACTATCGTTAATAGCATTTGTTGGAGCAAGGGATAGATCCATAATACCGAACGGTACGTTTAATCGTTCTGCAACGACACGACCTATTAATTCACCAGCACGAGTAATTTTAAAGGTTGTTTTTTTGATGATTTCTGATACTTCGCCTAAATCTGCTTCAGGGTATTTTTTTAGTGCACTTAAAACGACTCCAGGACCACTAACCCCTACATTGATAACGACTTCTCCTTCACCAGCTCCATGGAAAGCACCTGCCATGAAGGGATTATCCTCCACAGGATTACAGAAGACAACTAGCTTAGCACAAGCTAAACCATTTGTGTCTTTCGTATTTTCTGCTGCTTTTTTGATGATTTCTCCCATTTGTTTGACAGCATCCATATTAATTCCTGTTCTTGTGGTAGCAACAGATACAGAAGCACAAACACGGTCCGTCACAGAAAGTGCTTCTGGGAGAGCATCTAATAATGTTTGATCTCCTTTAGAAATGCCTTTATGAACAAGAGCAGAATATCCACCAATAAAATCTACATTTAAATCTTTTGCAGCTTTATCTAGGGTTTTTGCAAGCATTACGGCCTGTTCTACTGTACTATTTCCGAGTATTTCTGCAATAGGAGTGATGGAAATACGCTTATTAATAATGGGAATTCCATATTCTTTTTCTACCGCATTTGCCACTTCTGTCAATTTGCTTGCATAAGTTGTAATTTTTTTGTATACAGAATCATTTAATTTTTGAAAATCAGAATCAGCACAATCATAAAGACTGATTCCCATTGTCACAGTACGAATATCAAGATTCTCCATCTGTACCATGTTGATTGTTTCCATCATTTCATTTAATGCAATTTTCATTATTGGACCCTCTTTTCTTAAACGCGGTGCATAGATTGGAAGATTTCTTCTAATTGGATATTTATTTTTAAATGAAGCTGCTGGCTTAGTTCGTCAAACTGTTTTGTTAAGTTATCTAAGTTTTCTTTATCCGTGATATCTACGAGCATCATCATCGTAAAGAAATCTTGGAGAATGGTTTGACTTATATCTAGGATATTAATGTGATTATTAGAAAGGATTGTGGTAACCTTGCTGATAATCCCGATTTGATCTTTTCCAATTACGCTGACAACTGCGCGACGTTGTTGAACCATCATTTCACCTCATAATTCGCTATTGTTTTACATCTTAAATAAAAGAGTAGGTAAGAATGTATGAAAAAAACAGATTGGAGACACCAATCTGTTTCAAAGGATAAGAAGAACCAGGACACGATAACTTTAAGTATGTATTGGTTGATCTTCTGTCCTTTTACCTGAGATTGTGAATCCTTCGGTGCCGTTTTTAACAGAACGGTCTCTCCAGAAGCTGCTCCTGTTATAGTTTGATCCATAACATTCATAGCATGCAATTATTTAAGAAATATAATGTGATGTTAACAGTTTTTGTTTAAGTGGTCAACAGAATATTTGCAAACATAGTGTCACTTAGATAGGGAGAGAATAGTCATGAAACGTTAAGAAAGCAATGGATAAAAAACAAAATACTGTTCATGATAAAACGGAAGGGATGGAGGTGAGAAAAGTGTCAAAAGCGCAGAGAGAAAAGGAAAGAGAATGGACTGTACGTAAACAAAAACAAAAACCGCATGGAAAAGTAAAAACGAAAAAGGAATTAGCAGAAGAGTAATTTCTTCCTTATAATATAGAGATAGGTAAAGCGCATACAAAAAAGAAGTCAATAAGTGGGGAAATTCCCAATCTGACTTCTTTTTTCTGTTTCTTGTTTATTTAATGATACGATAATTTTTATGGTTAACAACGGTTCTTTGCTCAAGTTCTAAATCACGGTAATTATTCATATAAGTCAAATCGACAATAACTGAATTTTCATTTACCTTTTCAACAATGCCTTGCAAGCCTCTAAATTCAATAATATTTCCAACCTCAGCTATTTTCACGCACAATCTCTCCTTATCATTCCAAAATTTATATAAATTCTGAATATAGTTTTCACTACTTAGAACTTATTCGTAAACATATAGGTATATAAACTTACTAAATATATACTATGAAAATATGAATAAAATGTGTGTTATTTCCTTTTATAAGTGCTTGTTACTAAATAATTATTTCTATACCTCATTAATAAATAAAGGGAAATGCTGGTTTATCGAAAAATTATGTATTTTGATGCGAAAAGAAAGTGGTATGAGGAACCAGTTTCTAGAATAACCGATATTCGACTATCCTTGATGATTAAAATGCATACACTTTTCTGATATTAGATGATATTATAACATAATTAGTAGAATTATACATAATAATATCAAAAATAGTGACATAAAAAGGAATTATGCAGAATTCTTTACTTAAAGTAAAAAAGTAATTTAAAATATGGTCAAAAAATGAAGGAAAGGTTAATTGGTGAAGAGGATGAATAAAGAAATAGCGGAAGAAGTTTTAGACAAGTTAATGAAAAGAGAAATAGAAAGCTATCGAGTAAAAAAAGAGGATTTTCTTACATTCCGTGCAGAATTAGTAAAGAGGGAAGATTTTAAACATTTTAAAGGAATTGCGGAAATAGGAGGAGATGTTACGTATAAATATATGGATGAACCGAGAAGTTAAAGGGTTGAAATTAATTCGCTCTCTATAATATATAGTGAATACAAGAAAACCTCGCTTTTCATAAGCGGGGTTTATCAATAGAGGTCACCGTAAATTAATTACGGTGTCTCTTTGTTCTCTATTCGGGAAAGTTCCTTTAGTCCCCTGATAATCTGCTGCTTAGCTTCCTTGTTTCCTGTGCCTTCAAAGCCATATTCATATTGATTTCCGATTTTTTTCTTCCACGATATATGACCAGGCATTACTATTTCTCTTCTATTTAGATGGAATTGAAGCTGCAAAAGTAATCGTGTATCATCAGCTGGTAAGTCATATTCTGTTCGGAAACGTAACCCGTTGGGGCTTATATTATTTATAAAAGCATGACCTTTTCTAGAAAGAGTAGCTTCGTCAACTTTTACAGTAAATGTAGCATCTATAAAATCAGTTAATTGATATCGAAAAGATTCATTCCGGTTGTATCTCATAATTTCCCTCTCTTTTGTCCATGATCCAGTTAAATCATTAATGCTTGGAGAGTAATGGCATTAAACTGGAAAATGCTCTAGTTTCTAAGTCTAGAAAAAGTAATCACTTTTACATAGAATTAATGTAACTCGGAAGTTTTAATAATATTTAAGCTTGTTTAAGGAGATAATGCAATATATTTTCATTTTAAAATGTTTCTATGTAAATCCTTGTCTGAATTGCAAGAAGTACAGTTTCTTTTTTTAGATAATGTTAAATGCAGCTAATTGAATAAAAGTTAACTTTTTGGGGATTTTATAAACAGGAATTAATCATCCAAATTTGGACTAATTCCCCTAAAATTCCCCATAAAGTTAACTATTTTTTGTCGTTTAGTAAATTTTGATTGTCTATATAACAAAGAAATGCTATTCTTTCATTTGAGATGTCTTTTTCAAAAAACTTAAATTACCTGCCTATTTTGAACACTATTCTACTTGTTCTCATCTTTTTAGAAGATGCTATAAATGGTTGTAAAGAAAGTTTGTGTACATAGACAATTAATTTTTTTCGACAAAATACATAGCTTTCAGTTTACAATTGTAATATATAAATTATATATTATTTATGATAAACAATTGTTGGTTTATATTAAGGTTGTTTAAGTTTGAAAAGTTTAGCTTATGTTAACATCTTATAACTTAATCGATAAAGGAGAATGATTTTATTATGGTAGAAAAACAATTTAAAGTTATTGCAGATACAGGAATTCATGCTAGACCGGCGACTCTTTTAGTACAAGCTGCTAGCAAGTTTGACTCAGATATTCAATTAGAATATAAAGAGAAAAAAGTGAATCTTAAATCGATTATGGGTGTTATGTCATTAGGTATTGCTCAAGGTGCTGATATTAAAATTATTGCTGAAGGTAACGACGAACAGGAAGCAATTAATGGATTACAAGAAACTTTAAATAAAGAAGGTTTAGCAGAATAATGAGTTTTTTACAAGGAATTGCTGCATCTAGTGGAATAGCCATTGCTAAAGCTTATCGCCTAGTTGAACCAGATCTTTCTTTTGAAAAGACTAGTGTGGAAAATGTAGAAAGTGAAATTTCTCGTTTTCAAGAAGCTTTAAATAAAGCGAAATCAGAATTAGAAGCTATTCGTGAAAAAGCTAATAAAGAGCTTGGTGCGGATAAAGCTGCTATTTTTGAAGCGCATTTATTAGTATTAAGTGATCCAGAATTAATTGCACCTATTGAAGACAAAATTAAAACAGACCTAGTGAACGCAGAATTTGCATTAAAAGAAACAACAGACATGTTTATTACGATGTTTGAATCAATGGATAACGAGTATATGCAAGAAAGAGCTGCAGATATTCGCGATGTAACAAAGCGTGTAATGTCTCACCTTTTAGGCGTACATTTAGCAAATCCAAGTATGATTTCTGAAGAAGTAGTTGTAGTTGCAGAAGATTTAACACCATCTGATACTGCACAACTTAACCGCCAATTTGTTAAGGGATTCACAACAGATATTGGTGGAAGAACATCTCACTCTGCCATCATGGCTCGTTCTTTAGAAATTCCTGCTGTTGTAGGGACAAAAAAAGCAACAGAAGAAATTAATAATGGCGATTTAGTCATTGTTGATGGATTAAAAGGAGAAATCCATGTTAATCCAACACCTGAAGTAGTCGAAAGCTATAAAAAAGTTGCCGAGCAATATGAACAGCAAAAAGCAGAGTGGGCTAAACTAGTTAATGAACAAACAGTAAGCTCTGACGGTGTTCACGTTGAACTTGCTGCAAATATCGGTACACCTAATGATTTAGAAGGGGTAACGAATAACGGTGCAGAAGCTGTCGGTTTATATCGTACAGAATTCTTATACATGGGAAGAGATCAGCTTCCAACAGAAGATGAGCAATTTGAGTCTTATAAAGCTGTTCTTGAAGGCATGAAAGGAAAGCCAGTTGTTGTTCGTACATTAGATATTGGTGGAGATAAAGAATTACCTTATCTAGATCTGCCAAAAGAAATGAACCCATTCTTAGGTTTCCGTGCAATTCGTCTTTGCCTGGAGGAGAAAGATATTTTCCGTACGCAATTAAGAGCATTGCTGCGTGCAAGCTCATATGGAAATCTAAAAATTATGTTCCCAATGATTGCTACATTAAATGAATTCCGTGCAGCTAAATCTCTTTTAGAAGAAGAGAAAGCTAATTTAGTGTCTGAAGGCGTTAAAGTTGCAGACAAAATCGAACTAGGAATCATGGTGGAAATTCCTTCTACAGCAGTGCTTGCAGATCAGTTTGCGAAAGAAGTTGACTTCTTCAGTATTGGAACAAATGATTTAATCCAATATACAATGGCTGCAGACCGTATGAACGAACGCGTTTCATACCTTTACCAACCATACAATCCTTCTATTCTGCGTCTTGTTAAAATGGTTATTGATGCAGCACATAAAGAAGGTAAATGGGCAGGTATGTGTGGAGAGATGGCAGGAGATGAAACAGCTATTCCTTTATTATTAGGATTAGGCTTAGATGAATTCTCTATGAGTGCTACATCTATCTTAAAAGCAAGATCACAAATTCTAAATCTTTCTAAAGCAGAAATGGAAGAATTAGCAGCAAAAGCATTACAAATGTCTACAACGGAAGAAGTTATGGAAGCAGTAAAAGCAGCTGCGAAACTTTCTTAAAAAAACAGGTTTATCCTTAAAAATAGTGGGTATAAATAAAAATAGCATAAGCTCTTTTTACAAGTTAGCTTAACGCTATTCTCATTTTCCCCTTATTTGAACTGACTAGATGATTCTAGTCAGTTTTTTTTTTGCTTATCTTTAAAGTTTCAACCATACATGAAAAGGAAAGATGGAGGCAAAATACAACTATTCCATTGTTTTTTGAGACAGGTTTATAAAAATTAAATAATGGGAAGGGGTTTTAAATAGAAGTATGCCGCTATACATATGAACAAAGAACAGTTTATTTGTTCCATTTCATTAAGGTGTAATAAGACGGAATCATAAGGAGTTGAATAAAGTCACGTGGAATTTTATCAAAAGGATAAAGAAGCAGTATTAAAAGATTTGCAGTCATCTGAACAAGGACTATCAACAGACAAAGTAAAAGAAAGCTTGGAAAAAGAGGGTTACAATGAGCTACAAGATAAAGAAAAAATACCAACTTGGAAGCTCTTTTTAGAAACGTTTAAAGACCCAATGGTTATTGTCTTATTACTAGTAATTATTATCCAATTAATCATGGGGAAATTTGTTGAATCTCTTATTATTTTTTTAGTGTTATTGCTAAATTCTGTTATTAGTGTGATTCAAACAAAAAAGGCAGAAAGTTCTTTAGATGCTTTACGTAATATGAGCGCACCGGAGGCAAAAGTAAGGCGAGATAATACCAATATCACAATTCCTGCACGGGAGTTAGTTCCAGGAGATATCGTCTTTCTAGAAGCTGGTGATTTTATCCCAGCAGATGGACGTATTTTAGAAAGTGGTTCTCTGAAAGTAAATGAAGGAATGTTAACAGGGGAATCAGAAGCTATTGAAAAACAAGATAAAGTAATAGTTGAGGAAGCTGCACTTGGCGACCGGATTAATATGGTATACAGTAGTTCACTAGTCGTTTATGGCCGAGGGACCTTTGTTGTAACCGGTACAGGGGAAAAAACGGAAATTGGTAAAATTGCTGATATGCTTAATAAGGCAGAGGAAAAACAAACACCATTACAACAGAAGCTTGCCGAATTTAGTAAAAAATTAGGAGTAGGAATTCTTCTCTTATCTATTCTTATTTTTGCTATTCAAGCATTAAGAATATGGTTAGGAGATGAAAATGTTGATGTTACAACTTCTATTCTTAATGCGTTACTATTTGCAGTAGCCGTTGCCGTAGCGGCTATTCCAGAAGCTTTATCATCTATTGTAACCATTGTCTTGTCGGTTGGAACTAATAAAATGGCAAAACAGAGTGCTATTATACGAAAGTTGCCTGCAGTCGAGACGCTTGGTTCTACCAGTGTGATATGTACAGATAAAACTGGAACATTGACACAAAATAAAATGACCGTAACCGATTATTTTATACCGGAAGGAGTAAGAGAACATTTACCACCAGATCCTTCTCAATGGAATCATTCGGAAACTTTTTTGCTGAATATAGCTGTATTATGTAATGATTCGTACATTAATAAAGAAAATAGAGAAGTGGGAGATCCCACAGAAGTGGCGCTTATTAACTTCTATAATGATGGTAAAAGAAATTATGAACAAATTCGCTCAAGATATCCTAGAGAAGCAGAATTACCGTTTGATTCGGATCGCAAACTAATGTCTACGATTCATACCATTGATAATAAACGTTTCATGCTTGTAAAAGGTGGCCCAGATGTTATGTTTAACCGGGCGACAAAAATATTAGTAAATGAAAGGGAAGAGCCATTTACAAACGATTGGTTAAAGAAATTGCAGGAGGCTAATGAGGATTTTTCCAATCAAGCATTAAGAGTTCTTGCATATGGATATAAGCATGTGCCCGAAGATAAGAGAACTATTACGGAAGAAGATGAATCGGATCTCATCCTTGTTGGTTTAACGGCGATGATGGATCCACCACGTGAAGCTGTTTACGGATCGATTGAGCAAACAAAAGATGCGGGGATTCGTACAGTAATGATTACAGGAGATCATAAAACCACAGCACAAGCCATTGGCCGTAAAATCGGATTAATGGAGAATAATGATATTGCTTTAACAGGCCAAGAATTAGATGCATTATCAGATGAAGAACTGAATCAAAAATTAGAACAAATATCTGTATATGCACGTGTTTCTCCAGAAAATAAAATCCGCATTGTGCGAGCTTGGCAAAAGAAAAATCGAATTGTTGCGATGACAGGTGATGGAGTCAATGATGCGCCAGCACTAAAACAGGCAGACATTGGTATTGCAATGGGAAGCGGGACAGATGTTGCTAAAGATTCAGCCGATATGATTCTTACGGATGATAACTTTGTTTCGATTGTAAATGCTGTAGGAGTAGGAAGAACTGTTTTTGACAATATCAAAAAATCAATTGGCTATTTGTTTGCAGGAAACTTCGGTGCTATTATAGCCATTTTGTTTGCGGTTATTGCAGGATGGGCAAATCCCTTTACAGCATTACAATTATTATTTATAAACTTGGTAAACGACTCCTTACCAGCCATTGCTCTTGGAATGGAAAAGTCAGAGCCTGGTGTTATGAAGCGAAAGCCGCGAGACGTGAAAGAAGGAATTTTTGCAGGTGGGACGCTTCGAGCGGTCGTTGTAAGAGGGGTATTAATTGGTATTGCGGTTATTATCTCTCATTATATTGGTTTACAGCATTCAGATGAATTAGGAGTAGCGATGGCCTTCACCACGTTAATCCTTTCTCGTTCCTTGCAAACCTTTGCTGCACGTTCTAGCACCCAAACAATCTTTGGTGTGGGCCTATTCTCTAATAAATATGTATTAGGAGCAGTTGGTATTTGTTTCTTGCTTTATTTAGTTACCATCCTGCCTTTTGCTAGAGAAGTATTCGCCATTCCTGATTCCTTTGGCTTAAACGAATGGTTAATTGCAGCTGGGTTGGCCATCGGAGCAGTAATAGCAATGGAAATAATGAAAATGCTTCTTGTGCGGGTATTACGTAATAAGTAAAAGAAAAAACTACCTAGTATTATGCGATCGGTTTAGAAAGATTGGGATATTGGGTAGTTTTTTTCTATTAGCAGTTTTCAATATTCTATAGAAGAATTATACCTGCTTTCATGATACTATTAGAAAAAGAAAGTTATTTGCCAAAAAAGGGAGAGGATCGGATGTTGGCGAAAGAAACAACTATAATTGGTTTTATTGGTACTGGTGTAATGGGGAAAAGTATGGCAAGCCATTTATTGCATGCAGGGTATCCTGTTATGGTGTATAACCGCACGAAAGCAAAGGCAGACGAACTAGTAGCTGCTGGAGCAGAATGGGCAGACAGTCCCCATGAAATTGCTTTAAAAGCAAATGTCATTATTACGATTATTGGTTATCCGAAAGATGTAGAGGAAATATATTTAGGAGAACTAGGATTAATTAACAATGCCAAAGAAAATACATATTTAATCGATATGACCACCTCAACTCCTAGTCTTGCCAAGAAAATATACGAAGAGGCGAAAAAGAAAAATATATATGCAGTTGATGCCCCTGTAAGTGGTGGAGATGTAGGGGCAAGAGAAGGAAAGCTATCCATTATGGTAGGTGGGGAAGAAGCAGTTTTCCAACAGCTTCTGCCTCTATTCGAGATACTTGGCACTAATATTGTCTATCAAGGACCTGCAGGTTCTGGTCAACATACGAAAATGTGTAATCAAATTGCCATTGCTTCTACAATGATTGGTGTAAGTGAAGCCATCGTTTATGCTCAAAAAGCTGGACTAGACCCTGAAAAGGTATTGCAAAGTATCTCAAGCGGAGCTGCTGGGAGCTTTTCCTTAAGTAATCTAGCACCTAGAATGATAAAAGGGGATTTTGAACCTGGATTTTATATCAAGCATTTTATAAAAGATATGAGAATTGCTCTTAAAGAAGCAGAGGAAATGCAAATGGAAACACCAGGATTATCTCTTGCGGAAACATTATACAGCCGCCTGTCAGCGAAAGGAGAAGATGAGAGCGGAACACAAGCTTTATATAAATATTGGGATTGAAAAAACAGCTTCTAATCGGTGAAAGCCAAGATTAGAAGCTGTTTTTTTATTTTGCTAGATGTATTTTTACATATTCCTCAAAACGATTGCATGCATCTTCCAATGTTTCCATAGAATAGGCAAAGGAAATTCGAAAATATCCTTCTCCTAATTCAGAAAAGGCACTTCCAGGAACAACCGCTAGATTTACTTTATCGACTAGATCAAGGCAAAAATCAAAAGAATTCAATTTAGCTGTTGGCACTTTTATGAAAAAGTAAAACGCCCCATCTGGCATGACTACATCCAATCCAATAGAGGACAAGCGATCATACACATATTTTCTTCTTCTTTGATAATCTTCTCTCATAGGTGCTGCATCATTAATACCAATAGTTAAAGCTTCTAATGCCGCTCTTTGCGAGATTGAAGAGGCACAAGTTACATTATATTGATGGACTTTAATGATTTGTTGACAAAGATAAGAAGGAGCAAATAATAGACCAACTCTCCATCCAGTCATGCTATGTGATTTAGATAGACCATTAATCACAATAGTTTGTTCGCGTAGATATTGAGCAATGGATACATGCTCTTGATCATATAGTAATTCACTGTATATTTCATCTGCTAAAATAAAGATATCTTTTCCTTTAATCAGGGCTGCAATCTCCTTGATTTCTTCTTTTGTTAGGCTGACACCTGTTGGATTTGACGGATAGGGTAAGACGATACATCTTGTTTTTTCCGTGATATATTTTTTTATGACGTCAGCTGTAAAACGGAAAGAAGTATGACGAATATCAGCATGCACAGGAATCGCACCACATAAACGAATAATTGGTTCATATCCAGGATATACAGGTCCTGGCAGGATTACCTCCACTCCACCGTCGAGAATTGTTCGAAATGTCACATCAATAGCTTCGCTAGCTCCCACGGTAACAATCACTTCTGTGGAAGGATCATAAGAAAGATTATATTTTTTATTTACAAAATGGGATGCCGCTTCCCGTAACGCAAGGTCTCCAGCATTATGTGTATAAGAAGTATAGTTTTCATCAATGGAAGTTTTTGCTGCCTCTTTAATATGTAGTGGGGTGGGAAAATCAGGCTGGCCGATGGTTAAAGAAACCATTCCTTTTTTTCCAGCAACCATATTAGCGAACTTTCTAATACCAGAAATCTCAATATTTTTAACTTTTTTATTGATTAAATGTTCCATATCAAGTCTCCTAACGTAACGTATTCTATAATGATATCAAAAGCTATGATTGTTTTAAATACATAAAACAAAATAAAAAGAGCAGGGGATAGAAGAATATATCCCTGCTCCAAGCTTGCTCTAATATCTATTTAATTAGTAACCATAATCCCAATCAACGCCTTCTTCCATTAATAAAAGTTGTTCATGGTTTGATTGATTCAGATGATTTTCTAAAAGCAGTTTCCCATTGTCCATTTTATCTGTTTTTTTCCATGTGTCTAAATCGACATTTTCTAGAAAAGTTACCGTTAAGTCATCGTGAAAAAGAATTGCAGTACCCTTCATTGTGTACTCGTCCTCTCTTTAATTAATTAAATAATATTCGGTTTTCTTCCTTCACAACTTACACTATTAGCGTATTCTAATAGCATAAAATCGTCTAGGTGTTTGTTTGACATTTCACAAATTAGAAAAAAACAAATAAACATTTTATGAACTTTTAAAGACAAGGAGCAGGAAGGTTTCTCTTTTGTTTAATAATTGTAAAGCTAGCAGTCATTTCATAAAAAAGGTTGTTTAGAAAATAAATACCATTTATCATATTAGTGGGGAGGGGAAAATAAATGGTAACAACTATACAAATAGAAGAAAAGGAAAATCATCCTCAATATGCAGGATTTTGGATTCGTTTTGGAGCATGGGCAATTGATAGTATCATTTTAGGCATTCCATTATTATTTTTTTCCAATATCATTTTTGCTTTATTTATTAGTTCAATGGAAATACCGGATGAATTATTGATGGATCCAGCCAGTATAAATGCATTATCTGATTCTGAAATTTTATCTCTATTAGGCTCATTAATGACCGCTTTTTTGGGAACGATGGCAGTATGTATGTTTATTAGTCTTTTTTATTATTCACTGCTTCATTCCTCTAAATGGCAAGCGACGATTGGAAAGAAATTATTAGGTTTAAAGGTAGAGGATTTGAAAGGAAATAAGCTTTCTTTCTGGAGAAGTCTAGGAAGATACATCGTATCAAGTCTCCTTTCAGGGATTTTATTAATTGGCTTTATTTTGGCAGCGTTCACGGAGAAAAAACAAGCGTTACATGATTTAATTGTAGGTTCCATTGTTGTAAAAAAATAATTCATAAACCTGTGGGCTTATCCATAATGTGAGTAAGACGACAGCATTATGGATAAGCCAAATGGTTCTTAAGGAGAACAAACAGGAGTATGTTGTTTTATCCCTACATACCCGCTATTTGAGAGGAGAGCTTAATAGATGGAACCGATAACTAATAAAACAGAAATAAAAAAAAGAGGGCTGGCATTATATTTTTCTTTGCCTATAATCTCATGGGCCCTTTATGATGCGGCCAATACTATTTTTTCGTCTAATATTAACACTATCTTTTTTCCTATGTATTTACAAGATATGATTGGCTCAAATGAAGTTAATAAACAGATTGCTTCGACTTTTATTTCATATGCGAATGCATTAGCTAGCTTTCTGTTAGTTATCTTTACACCATTATTTGGCGTTATGATGGACAGAACTGGAAGAAAGAAAAAATATATTGTTATATTAACATTATTAACCGTATTTGGAACCATAGCTATGGGTTTTTTCTCTTTTATCCCGTCTACACAAATGATATTTGGGATTCCGATATCTTTATCACTTGTTATCCTCTTTTTTGTTTTATCTAAATTTACTTATCATTCTAGCTTAGTGTTCTATGATACGATGATTTCTGATTTAGGAACAAAGGAACAGATTCCATTAATCTCAGGTTTTGGTGTAGCCATCGGTTATATTGGAACACTGATTGGATTAACTGTTTATCTCTTTATAGATAAAGGGGCATATAATCAATCCTTTATTCCAACTGGTATTCTTTTTTTACTTTTATCCTTGCCATTATTTTTTTTCATTAAAGATACACCAAAAGAAAATATCCAAAAACAATCTGTTCTTTCTGGATATCGAGAAATAATAGAAACTTTTAAACAAATGAAAAGTTATCGGAAAATTTTCACCTTTATGCTTGCTTACTTTTTTCTAAATGATGCATTAGCTACTACTATTGCGACGATGTCTGCATATGCCAATGCGGTTATTGGATTAGATACTGGTAAATTTATTGTTCTTTATCTTGTGTCAACCATTGCAAGTATTATTGGTTCCTTTGTTTTTGGATATATAACGAAAAGTGTTGGTGCATACAGAGCTGTTCGTTATGTGGGGATATTGTTAGTTATTGCGATTATTATTGCAACGCTTGCTAAGAATGAAGGGTTATTCTGGGTAGCTGGCAGTTTATTTGGAGTAGCGCTTGGAAGTATGTGGGTAACAACAAGATCATATATCGTTGAAATTACGCCGGAAGAGAAAAGAGGACAATTTTTTGGTTTATTTGCTTTTTCTGGAAAAGTATCATCTATTATCGGTCCTATAATATATGGGACGATTACATTTGTTTTTGCTGAGTATGGTAATATGGCAAGTAGATTTGCACTAGGTTCCTTAATCATTCTAACTATTATCGGTTTAATTATTCATGCACGTATAAAGGAAGAATGATATTGAAAAAACTTTTCTTCTTTCCAATAGAAGAGGAAAACTAAGCTGTTCATGAAAGCTAACGATAGAAAATATTCTTTGAGAGGATTGGAATATTTTCATATTGTTCTTTCATGAACAGCATTTTTTTTAGCCATTTACTAGTAAAAATCGTGGAGACTGAAATACTATCGGATGGTGAACAGCTTTTCGTCTTTCGAATTTAGGGAAATTACCGAGTCCTACTTTAAGAGTGGATAAAAAGTCCGATATAAAAGATAGGTATAAATAATTTGATGTAGTCTGGCTAAATAAGTGAATTTTTAGGCGAGCGAAAGGACAAACAGAAATGAAAAATGATAAAGGGATACTTTTAGAAACGGGAACAAATGAATTAGAAATTGTAGAATTCAGCGTAGGAAAGAATCATTTTGGAATCAATGTGATTAAGGTTAAAGAAATCATTAATCCAGTACCTATCACACCAATCCCACACGCACACCCATATATAGAAGGGATTATGGAGTTAAGGGGAGAAGTATTAACTGTTGTTAATCTTGCAAATGTATTAGGTTATCCTCCTTCTGATACTCCTGAAAAGGACAAGTATATTGTTTCTGAATTTAATAAAACAAAAATAATTTTCCATGTTCATAATGTAACACAAATTCATCGTATATCATGGGAAAACATTGAAAAACCATCTGAGACATACTATGGAACGGAAAGTCAGATTATCGGGGTAGTCAAATTAAATGGAGAAATGATTTTATTATTAGATTTTGAAAAAATCGTTGTTGATATTAATCCGGAGTCGGGAATCAATGTTCAACAAGTAAAAAAATTAGGTGAAAGAAAAAGAAGTGACAAGAAACTAATTGTTGTGGAAGATTCTGCCCTTTTAAGAAAATTATTAGAAGACACTTTAAATGCTGCTGGATTCCAGGATATCACCTTTTTCGAAAATGGGCGTGAAGCATTAGACTATTTAACGAAAGCTATAGAGAACGGTCATCCAGTAGAAGAAGCTGCTCAGTTAATGATTACCGATATAGAAATGCCTCAAATGGATGGACATCATTTAACAAAAGTAGTGAAAGACAATCCTGACTTAGCAGCATTGCCAGTTGTTATATTTTCTTCGTTAATTACAGATGATTTAAGACATAAGGGCCAGGTAGTAGGAGCGAATGATCAAGTAAGTAAACCTGAGATTAATGAATTAATTCATATTATCGATAACATCATTTTATAAAATGTTTTTGATGTATGGTGTGGCCTTTTAGTTTAGAGACGGTTACCTGTATACTATAGATTCCCAATACTGGTCTTTGTTGATTCATATTACTTTGCATTTCTATTCTTCATTTATGAAAAATAACATTTTGTAGAAGGAAGCTTTATGAGATGCACAATTAAAACGAGACTCAACATAACTAAATAGAGGATCTTTCTGCGGGAAAGAAGCGGATTCTGCTTAATTTGTCTTTAAGAACTACTTAAAAGACCTGGGGCATAAGTGTCCCTACCAAATATAAGCCCAACCAATTATACAAAGAAGTTGAAAAAAATTCCGTATAATTGGTTGGGTTCTTATTCTTTTTAGGAACGAAGGTTTGTGATGATCACCCGCAGCCTCAATATTGTTCGGTAAGGGTTATCTAATAGTAATTTTCTGAAACAGCCTTTTAGGACGAAAAACAGCCACCCCAGCATTCGAACGTTCATGTGATGGGGTGGCTGTTTCTTTAGTTGAAATGCTTATTCTAGCCACATTCTTGTATTATAATAAGGCTGCTTATTTTCTTTTAATTGATAGAATCGAGGGGATTACCGTTTTCATTCAAGATTAATAGCTTTCACCAAGTTTTTTAAAAACAGGTTTTTGGTATTTCTTTTTGCGGATTGAATGATTTGGTGGTGTCTCTTCTTTTAATCCAGTATAGGTGGATAAAAGCTTTTTAGATTGTGTTAAGGAAAGAGTTGATTTGGGATTTCGAATACTTTGATTGAGAGATCCTAAATGTGGCAATTCCTCAAAATCCTTTTTAGTCGGAGGCAAATGAAATGTATAGTTTTCACACGCAATCAATAAATCTGATTGTTGTTGACTATATTTTGGATTATTTGAGAAGTGTAGACCGATTTTCTTTGCTTTTCCTTCTGCTAATAGTTTATGTAAACTGTCATGTTTTAATTTATATAAAAACTTTGGGTTTGGAGCAGTCTTTGCATGACGGTTTACAACTGAGATTGCTTGTAGAAGATTTACAACAGTAGGTTGTATTGGCGGCGGATATTGTTGCTGCTTATTCAATTGTTTTAACTCTCCTTTCTATTGTTTAGTACAAGTTATTATACTATTTTTACGAAAGAAAGGAAATAAAAAAAAATAGCTTGTCTGTCAAGTGTGCTCCTGAAGCAAGATTAAGATAAACTTTATTTTAAGAATAGACATAATTTTTTATCTATTTGAGTACAGAAATGGATTCACATGCCGATAATAGTAGTAAAAGAAGACGTTGGTGTATTGTGTATATCTTTTAAGAACAAATTAATATATTGCTGCATGTAAGGAATGAGATGGATGGACAAATATAACAAGAATAGCACAAGTAAGAAAATGATCGCTCAATCCAAATCAAATATAGAGAATATTATTTTTGAAATTATTTTTATGTATATTAAAGATATGGTCTTTATTATGAAAGTCGAGAAAGGGGAAGTTTTTCGCTATATTTTTGTGAATGAAGCTGCATACTTGTTTGCTAAATTACCACTCAACTTTATAGGGAAAAAAATCCAAGATGTTAATTCTGCCTACATAGCGGCTAGATTACAAAAGGAATATTCTACAGTATGTAAGATGAAGGGAAATCATAGTTATACAGATGAAATCAAGCTTGAAGATGGAAATATTATCTATGCAGAATCTGTTTTAACGCCTATAAAGGATGATCAAGATGAAGTAAAATATATTGTTTCTATTACGAGAGATATTACAGAATCCATCAAGGAAAAACATTTATTACTTGAAAGTGAACAACGATTTCGTTCATTAGTAGAGAATAACTTAGATGCTGTTCTCACAGTCAATTTAGATGGAGTTATACAGGAGGTGAATCCTGCTGGATTGAAATTAATTGGTTTTAGTGACGAAGCTAAAACGATTTTTTCGCTTTATGATCTAATAGATAGGGAGAATACAGTTTTTTATGGAAGTTTTAGAAAATGTAAACTGACAAATACATCACAATCAATCGATTGTAAATTAATGAGCACAAAGGGAACAGAATTATCTGTACATTCAAAATTCGTACCTATTATAGTGAATCGAACCATTAAGGGGATTTATGTCATCTTAAGAGATATTTCAGAAAGGAGGAAGACGGAAGAAAAGATTCAGTTTATGTCTTTTCATGATCAGCTGACAGGACTTTATAATAGACGAGCTCTAATGGAGGATATAAATCTTGAAATAAAAAGAGCGGAAACAGAGCAAGCTGCTTTCGCCTTAATGACCATTGATTTAGACAGATTTAAATATATCAATGATACATTTGGTCATATTGTAGGTGATCAAATTCTTGTAAAAGTAGCGGAACGCTTATTAGAGTTTAATAATTACAAATGTCATGTGTATCGTCAAGGAGGAGATGAATTTAATATTCTCCTTTCGCAGACGAATAGACAAGAAGCAGCAAGCAATGCTCAGCAAATCCTTTCAACCTTTGCTAATTCTTTCTATCTAGATTCTCAGGAATATTATATAAGTCCCAGTATTGGAATTAGCATGTATCCACAGGATGGAGAAGATATTGAAACATTGATAAAAAATGCTGATGAGGCACTTTTTCGAGTAAAAGAAAGAGGCAAAGCACACTATCAATTTTATCGTTCTGATATGACAACAGCTTTAACTAATATAGTATCAATTGAAACAAAATTACGAAAAGCTATTCAAAGGAATGAACTGAAATTGTATTATCAGCCGCAAATTGATTTGAATGATTATACTTTCAATAGCTTTGAAGCACTATTACGGTGGGAGAGTCCATCGTTAGGCTTGGTTGCTCCAAATGACTTTATACCGCTTGCTGAGGATACGGGTCTCATTATATCGATTGGGAATTGGGTTATTGAAACGGCGTGTGAGCAGATAAAGATTTGGAAAACACTTTACAACCTAGATACCAGAATCGCTGTGAATATTTCTCCTAAGCAATTTCAACAACCTAATTTTGTAGAAGTAATTCGAGATGCTATCCAAAAATATAACATCCAGCCATTCCTCTTAGAAGTGGAAATTACAGAAGGGGTTATGGAGAATATTAAAGAAGCAGTTCCTATTTTGCGGAATTTAAAGGAATTGGGTGTTATTATTTCTGTTGATGATTTTGGAACGGGCTATTCTTCTCTTAGCTATATAAAGCAATTTCCCATCGATGTGTTAAAAATTGACCAGTCTTTTATTAAAGATGCTGTGATAAATGCCAAGGATGCTGCCATTACAACTACAATTATTCACTTAGGTCAAAATTTAGGAATGGAAGTAATTGCAGAAGGTGTCGAGAATAAAGATCAAGAAGATTTTTTAAAAAAGGCAAATTGTCAGAAAGCACAAGGTTATTATTATTCAAAGCCATTGACTTGTGAAGACGCAGAACAATTTCTTAGGCAATTTTAAACATGATTGATAAGAGTAAATCATAAACATACAGGAGGGAAGGATAATTGAAAATTTGCCATTATAATTTAAGTGTTTAAAAAGTGTGAAGTCTTGATTTTATAGGGAATAAGAGGGTGGAGAGTAAGGCAGCCTGAATACAAATTCCTAGGGTTAGCGCGATCAAGAACTCATATGAAGAGCAGCGTTCGCCTACATAGAAAGTGAAGTGTATTCAAGCTGCTGATTAGCTGTTAGCAAATACTAAAGGGAATGCAGCCAGCCACTTAGGATATTCAGCTTTGATCCATACAAAGTGTAAAAAACTTTTTGGCTTTAGCGATAACTAATTGCTCTTGACTTTAAAGCATGCCAGGAGTTAATAAAGTTTTTTTTATTTACTTTGACGTTTTTCTTACCAGATAAGGGATCATTTAAGTAAACATGCTCTTTACTGAACCCGACTAAAACAACTGCATGTAAATCCAATGGTGTTTTAATTGTTCTTCCATTATGTTCCCATGATTCCCATCTATCGGGTAAACGATAATCCCCAGTCGTCCACACGACAATTGGATAACCATTCTCAACATGTTTTTCTAAGTCATGAAAAGAAGAATTTGTTAAATTAACTGCTCTTTCAGGTAAATATTTGTTAACAAGATCTTCCATTGGTCTATCAAATACAGCGTAACCAGCCTTTTTTCCAGTCATATCTCCAACAAAGCCAATAGAAGGATCTCCCCATTTAATAATATTTCCGTTTTTTCGGACTAATGGATCTGAGTCCTTCTCTATGTCTTTAAAAAGGTCCATTTTCGTTACTTTAACACCAGCATAATTTAAGACCATTGCTAAACTTGTTACCTCACATCCATATCGTAATTCTGGATTTTGTTTTATCAATGGAACATCTAACAGTATTTTATTAGAAGAGCTTGATACTTGACTTACTATTTCGTTTTTTTGTCTTGGATGGTCATCAATATGGAAGTATTCCCAAACTTGCTCCGAACTAAAAAAGGGAGCGAGCAAAAGTAATAGTTTCAACAACTTCATATTACTACCTCTTTCTTGCCAACTCCTAATGTTATCATACGATATTATCATCGAAATATGAGGGCATATTATTACCAAGAAGGCTAAATTAAGTTGATTCAAGTTTAGGGATTGTTTAGAAAATAGAAAGAATTTTCTATCATTATTTCGATAGCTAGGTGTTTATATGATATAATTAAGTTTATTTAATTTCTTAAAATAAAGTGAAGAACCTTTGCTTACTAATTAATAAATCCATTTAAGATAAAGACTTTTTACTTTTTGGAAGGCGTCGATTTGCCAAATTCTTAATTATGATATGCAAAGGAGCTTGCTTTTCTTATTAGGGAGGCGATCAAAATATGGATGCTTTGGATATTTTGACTGATTTAGAAAATGTCATCCCTTATTTTCAAGCTATTTTTAGCGCTGATGAACATCAGGTTATTGGATATGAAGTATTAGGTAGATACAATGGGCAAAATGGAGTGGAAAGTCTTGGCGATTTTTTTGTAGATGAAGGAATTCCAGATGAATATAAGCTTGAAGTAGATCAAGTTATTTTGACAAAAGCTTTGGATAAAGCTTTATCCCTTGATGAGGACGTATTGCTCTTTATCAATAGAGATGCTGAAATGCTGATGAAGGATGATGGAGAATCATTTTTAGATACTTTATTGGAGTACGAAGAGAAAGGCATCAAGCTGAATCGGATCGTTCTAGAGCTGTCTGAAAGAAATTATCAAGGACAATTTGATCATTTAGATCATTTATTAATTTACTATCGAACATATGGTATAAAGATTGCGATTGATAAAATGGGAAGCGATAGCAGTTATCTTGATCGCCTAAGTGATTTAGGGCCTGACATTTTGAAGATTGATTTATTGGCTTTGCGGTCTACGTCCACCTCGCACACTTATCAAGATGTATTGTATTCATTATCTATGCTTGCTCGAAAAATTGGTGCTACTTTATTATTTGAAAATATTGAGATGGTTTATCAGCTTCAATTTGCTTGGAAAAATGGAGGAAGATTTTATCAAGGGTATTACTTACATTATCCAGAGGAGAATTTCGTTGAACGTAATATTAGAAAGGAAACATTGAGAAATATGTTTCATGAATTTATCCTTTCAGAAAAGAAGAAATTATCGACGATCTATGACTTAACAGAAGAGTTTCAAGGTCAATTACAAGCACTGCTTGTCAAATACAAGAAATATTCTACCTATGAGGAGTTATTAAAATTATTGTCTGCCGAGTTAACGGATGCTGCTTTTCGAATGTATGTTTGTGATGAAGATGGGTTTCAGAAATCTGCCAATATCATTAAATATGAGAATGATTGGCTTATACAACCCGAATATGCACATAAAAATTGGAGTTGGAGACCATATTTTTTAGAAAATATTATGAAGATGCGAACTGAAAAACGAGGGATATTATCCGATCTATATAGTGATATTGAAACCGGTGAAACGGTTAGAACGTATTCTTATCCGTTAAATTCAAAAGAATATTTATTTATTGATTTGTCCTATAATTATCTTGATCGAATGAAATTATTGCTTCCTTAACAACAAGCTGAAGAGATTTTCTCTTCAGCTTGTTTTATTAGGAATAGAAAGGGTATGGAATAGTAATGAAATGGAATCAGCGTAATTAGAGAAGGGAAGGATTTGATGAAAAAAAGCTTCTTTATCTTATTGATTATTTCTATGTGGAGTGTTTTTCCGTATTCCATTGACGCCGCCAGCCATTTGACAAGTCGAGAGGAAGTATTCGCTTTTGTAGAAAAGGCATTCCGGGCACAAGTATCATTAAGTAAAGAAGCAAGAGAAATGGAGGAGATAGAAGAAATCCTAACGCCTTATTTTTCAGACAAACTAATTTATTTATTTCTTAATGAAAACTTGACTGGAGAACAAGGGAACTTTTTTACATATGGTAATGAATTTGGTAAATATTATCTACCTTTTTATCAATTATCAGAACAAACCTTTGTAGAACAAGAAGAGAATAGTATACTCCTATATGAATATTATGAACCAATTGTTATTGGAGAAAAAGTATATGAAGGTTCTTATGAAGGGATTTTGATAAGAAAATGGAATAATAAATGGCTTATAACCAATATGCTTTCAGATAAAGAGGTAAGGTCCATTTTAAAGAGTAAAGAAAAAAACTATAGTACATTAGTGTATATGCCGTTATTTTCCATTGATAATCAAGTTACTTATATAAAGAATAATAAAAACTATAATGATTTAAACACAAATCATCTCTAATATTATCATTGTAAAGTTTATGGCGCACATTAGGTGCTGTGCGCCATAATAAGTATTAAGAAAGATTCAAAGCTTCCTTTAGCTTTTCCAAATCAAATCCATAAATGACCGTTCCATCAATTACGAATGTTGGAGTGGAAAAAGATTGATATTTCTTTATTAAGTCTTTTTTGGCACGAGGGTCCTTTTGAATATCTCTCATTTCGAAATCAAAACCATGTTCTTTTAAGAATAGCTTTGAATATTCGCAAGGGGGACAATCTGGTTGAGTAAACAATGTGATTTGACGCATAATGTTCCTCCTACTTTTATCTTTAACTAATCATACAAAGAAAGTTATTATCATGCAATTCTTTTGAGTGATAAAAGAAGTTCTTGTCATCATTTTAGCTAGAAATTATACTCCTAAGGAAAGTGTGTATGTTAATTTGTCAAATGGTAAGAATATTCAGAGGAAATAAATAATAAAAAAACACCGAGTTTTTTTCAGTTTTACTTGGACAAACTCTCGACAATCTTTTATTCTGTTAGTATTGGCATTTTACACAAGAGGCGAATTGTACTAAATTAAACGAAGAAAGTGTATAGAAACATGCTAATAGTGAAACCTATGCTTAATAAAGGTTTGTTTGAAAGGAGAGAGAGCATGTCACAATTACAAGGCATATTAACAAGATTGAAAAATCTACAAGAGCAGGCAACTGGGGGAGAACCAACTCAACGTTTCTTTGAGGTAAATGGAGAGAGAAAGTGTCAAGTAACATTCCATCCAAAAACAGAGACGTTTGAACTAGAAGTATATAATGACAAGGAAAAACCAAAAAGATATCAATTTGATAATGTTGATATGATTACAATTGAGATTTTTGATTTAATTCAGTAATCTTATTTAAAAAAACCTTCAGCAAGGTGGAATAGTCCATTTTGCTGAAGGTTTTTTTTACTTCTAGTATTAATAGTCCTGCTAACGGCTAGTAAATCAGGAGAATTCAATATAAGGATAAAAACCTGCTGAACATTGAAGATTTTTCCTACATGAAAAAAAACATGGGAAACCATACTAATGGTTGAGGTGATAAATATGATGCCGACAGTTATTTGTCCAGAATGTTCAAAAGAAGAAAAACTAGAGAATGTCTTAACTGCTCAATCTAATCAAAATGTAATCTTTCAATGCCCACATTGTCAACTGCTTGTAAGGAATATAAAAACGAGTAAGGGTTAAAAGAGCATAATGCCGAGAACTATGATAAAATGAGGTATAAATATATTTTGTGAGGAGTTTTCGGCTATGATAAGTATGCACAGCGAAGAGTTTTTAAACATTACTTTAAAGGACTTATTAATTCCATCTGAACGAGTAGCACATGTGCAGATAGGAAATAGTTTAGAACACGCTCTGCTTGTCTTAACAAAAAGTGGATACTCAGCAATACCAGTATTAGATGCTCATTATAAACTCCATGGCTTAGTCAGCACTCCGCTCATCATGGATAGCATATTAGGCTTAGAAAGAATTGAGTTTGAGAAGCTTGAAGAAATAAAAGTAGAAACAATTATGAATAAGGTAATACCAAGAGTGAAGAGCAATAGTTCTGTATTACATACGATAAAATATTTAGTAGACCATCCTTTTATTTGCGTGGAAACAGAAGATGGCTATTTTGATGGAATTTTAACAAGAAGAGCAATATTAATGCGACTTAATATTTATTTGCATCAAATCAATCAAAATGAACGCTAAACGTATTATACCTTCATCTACGGCTACCGCTCTTGTCTGCCTCTTCATTAGAGATGTATCCCTCTTTTGATAACAATTTTTATTTTATGAGGATAATGTTATGTCAACAATTTCTGAATTACAACTATTAACTGTACTTTCACAGGAAATGAATATGCGCAAAGCAGCAGAGAGATTATTTGTCACCCAGCCAGCCCTTTCTCAAAGGCTGCAAAATATTGAGAAAGACTGGGGAACCCCGTTATTTATTAGGTCACAAAGAGGCCTCTCTCTTACTGCCGCAGGAGAATTAGTAACGAAATTTGCAAGGGAAACATTAAAAAAAGAAGAAGAAGTAAAAGAATCCATTCATGCATTTAAAGAAGAGGTATATGGAACATTAAAAATCGCTGTCGCTAGTATAGTAGGACAAAATTGGCTTCCAGAAGTTTTAAAACGATTTGTCGAGCGCTACCCACAAGCAAAAGTATCATTAGTAACTGGTTGGAGCAGCGATATGATGAAATCAGTTTCAGAGGATAATATGCATATCGGTATCATAAGAGGGGTATCTGATTGGAAAGGGATAAAAATGCATTTATTCGATGATCCACTTTATTTAGTGGATCGAGAAATTGCTAAGTTAGAAGATATTGCCTTAACTGATCGACCGTTTATCCAATTTAAAAGTGATTCTAACTATTACGAAGAAATACAAGTTTGGTGGCATCAGAATTTGCAAATGCCTCCTAAGAATACTATTGTTGTAGATCAAATTGAAACGTGTAAACAGCTTTCTTTTAATGGCATTGGATATAGTATCTTACCTTCCATTGCCTTAAGAAAAGCTGATGAGGCACTATCAAGAATACCATTATTTAATGATAATAATAAACCTATTACAAGAGGGACTTGGTTAATTGGCTATGAGGCAAATTTTCAATTAAAGCAAGTTCAAGCGTTCTTAGAGATTGTCAATGAATACCTTGAAGAAGAAAAAGTGAAAGCAATTAATCCTTAATATTATAATAATTATTGCTTGTTTTCATAACTTTTGTTTGGTAAAGTAATTTTTATATTGTAATTTATACATAACTGGAGGTAAAGAAATGAAAATGATGGATGCAAATGAAATTATTTCATTTATTCAAAATAGTACAAAATCTACACCTGTTAAGGTATATGTAAAAGGGGATTTATCAGCTGTTGAATTTGGTGAGAATATCCAAACCTTTATCAGCGGCAATTCTGGGGTGATTTTTGGAGAATGGACAGACATTCAAAGTGTAATTGAAGCTAATAAGGATAAAGTAACGGATTATGTAATTGAAAATGATCGCAGAAATTCCGCTATTCCTTTATTAGATTTAAAAAATATAAAAGCTCGTATTGAGCCAGGTGCAATTATTCGTGATCAAGTTGATATTGGTGATAACGCTGTTATTATGATGGGTGCTGTTATTAATATTGGTGCTGTTATCGGCGAAGGTACAATGATTGATATGGGAGTTATAATGGGTGGACGAGCTACTGTAGGTAAAAACTGTCATATTGGAGCAGGTGCAGTATTAGCTGGTGTAATTGAGCCTCCTTCTGCTAAACCAGTTATTATCGAAGATGATGTATTGGTTGGTGCAAATGCAGTTATTGTAGAGGGTGTAACTGTAGGAAAAGGTTCTGTAGTTGCTGCAGGAGCTATAGTATTAGAAGATGTTCCCGCGAATACATTAGTAGCAGGAGCACCTGCACGAGTGGTAAAAGAAATTGATGATAAAACAAAATCAAAAACAGAAATTATGCAAGAGTTACGTCAATTATAATTTTGATGAAAAGCGTGGAGAAACTTCCGCGCTTTTCTTGTAGGTAACCTAAAGGCTATGTAAAACGATATAATGAACAAAAGGAAAAGTAGGGGAGCTAGATGGGGAATACGATAGATTTAGTTACTATTCGCAGACAACTGCATAGAATTCCAGAACTTGGATTTAAAGAATTTAAAACACAGCAATATTTACTACAGATGATTCATAGCGTCGCAGATGAACGTGTAGAAGTGAAAACATGGAAGACTGGAATCATCGTAAAGGTCAATGGACTTAATCCAACAAAAACGATTGGCTATCGTGCTGATATGGATGGATTACCGATTGTGGAAGAAACAGCATTATCTTTCGTATCAGAGCATCCGACTGAAATGCATGCTTGCGGTCATGATTTTCATATGACGATCGCATTAGGTGTGCTGATAAATATTATTAATAATCCAATTAACGATGATGTGGTATTTATCTTTCAACCTGCAGAAGAGGGACCAGGAGGGGCTGAACCGATGTTGAAAAGTGAGGAGCTCCAAGCATGGAAGCCAGATATGATAATAGCACTTCATGTTGCTCCTGAATATCCTGTAGGGACGATTGCGATTAAGCCTGGCTTATTATTTGCGAATACATCAGAACTCTTTATTGATTTAAAAGGGAAAGGGGGACATGCAGCCTATCCTCACTTAACAAATGATATGGTCGTTGCTGCATGTACATTGGTATCCCAGCTCCAGTCAATCGTGTCTAGAAATATAAATCCACTAGAAAGTGCTGTTGTAACGATTGGGAAAATCACAGGCGGTACGGTTCAAAATGTTATCGCCGAAACAGCAAGGCTAGAAGGAACGATGCGTACGCTTTCTAGTGAAGCAATGGAAAAAGTGAAAAATCGCGTCCAATCTTTAGTAAAAGGAACTGAAATCGCCTATGACTGTGAATGCACCATTGATTTCGGAAGTGGTTATTATCAAGTGGATAATAATGAGCTATTAACAAAAGAGTTTATGAATTTTATTATAGAGGAAACAGAAGCAACATTATTTGAGTGTAAAGAAGCCATGACAGGGGAAGATTTCGGCTATATGTTAAAGGAAATCCCAGGATTTATGTTTTGGCTTGGAGTAGACTCTCCCTTTGGATTACATCATAGCAAGCTCAATCCAAAAGAGGATGCCTTACAGGTGGCTGTAAATATATTAACAGCGTATTTAACCAAAAAAGGCAATTAAGAATATTTAGAGGAACTCTGTTTATATAAAAGAGAAGGCTTACTGCGTAATGGAGCAGTAAGCCTTGTTTTAACTCTTTTTATCTACTATAAGCGGAGTTTCTGGAAGTTTAATACCATTTTCATCAAGCGCGATCTTTACTTCTTGTCTGATTAATCGCTCGACCCCCCATTGCTCCATATTGATGGTTTTGGCCAGTATTCTAATAGTGATAGTATTTGATTCCATGTTTTGTATCCCAATCACATCTGGTCCATCCGTAATTACTGGATTTTCTTTGGCGATACGTTCACATAAAGGCTTTAAAATTTCTAATGTTTTCGGTAGATCATTATGTACAGAAATATCTATATCTACTAAAGCTTGCATTTCTCCCCGAGAGTGGTTACTTAGCTGTGTGATTTCACGATTAGGGATAAAGTGCAGAGTTCCATCAGCAGCTCTAATTTGTGTTGTTCGCAGCCCTACTTGTTCAACAGTACCTGAAAAATCTCCTATTGATACAAGTTCACCCACTTCTAATTGTTTTTCTAATAATAAAAAGAATCCTGACACTAGGTCGCTTACTAAACCTTGTGCACCAAAACCAACTGCTAATCCAATAATACCAGCTCCAGCTAATATGGCCGTTGCGTCAATTCCTAGTAATTGAAGAATGGTAATAATGAGTATAAAAAATAATACATAAGTAATTACATTATTCGTTAAGCTTTCTAAAGTGAAGGCTCTGCCTCGGGAGATAGAATGCTTTTGAATATAAGTTTCGAATAATTTATTTATTACTTTCTTAGCCATCTTCTTGATGAAAATATAACTTAACAAGATCAAGAGAATTTTTATAGTTACAAAGGAAGTGTCTAGAAGGAAGTCCCCCCATTCAATATTTCGAATATTCGTTTTAACTTCATCTACATACATCATTAGAAATTGTACTCCTTTTATTAAAAAATAAGTTTTTTCTTTTTATTCCCTTTAAAGTATTTGATAAACTAAGAGGTGAAGCTATTCTATTGAGCTTCGTATAAGTTAGTTACTTTAATAGGTTTGCAAATAGGATATTCTGTTTATCTGAAAGCGGGGAGACATGATTCACTAACTTTTTATGCAAATGTATATATAGGGATAGAAGGAAAGAAGGTAACGAATCATTGAAAATAGGTGAGCAACTTCCAAACTGGAACACTCCGACCATATGGGTTAACGGGGAAACAAAGCTTACAGATGAAATAAGAGATAAGCTGATTTTAATTCATTTTTGGTCTGTAAGTTGTTATTTTTGTAAAAAGGCTATGCCCGAATTAAACCAATATAGGGAGTTATATAAGGATAATCTTGTAATAATATCTGTGCATTTCCCGCGAACAGAGCGAGATTTAGATATTGATTTAATAAAACAGACTGCCGAGACGTATAGTATGACACAATCTATTTATGTAGATCATGACTTTCAGCTAGCCAAGGCGTTTTCGAATGAATATGTTCCCTCCTACTATTTATTTGATAGGGAAAGAAAGCTGCGGTACTACCAGGCGGGCGGTACTAATTTGAAAATGTTAAATACACGTATCAACCGTGTCATAAATAATCAACAATAACTGGTGGGAAAACATCATTAGCTTTTGTATGTTAATCAAGTGATTTAATGTTATAATAGGGACGATTTATTTAGGTGAAATTTTTATGATTGTTGGAGGATTTTATTGTGAAAAGAGCTTTTGCGGTTATTGGCCTCGGAAGATTTGGTGGTAGTATTTGCAGGGAATTAACCGAGCTAGGTATGGATGTAATGGTCATTGATAAAAGTGAAGAAAAAGTAAATGAATACGCAAATCTAGTTTCACATGCAGTGGTAGGTAATGCAGTAGATGAAACAGTATTGAAAGGTCTCGGAATCCGTAATTTTGACCATGTTATTGTTGCAATTGGGGAAGATATCCAAGCAAGTATTTTAACAACTTTAATGCTGAAGGAATTAGGAGTGCAAAATATAACGGTAAAAGCCCAAAATGATTATCATGAGAAAGTACTAAGTAAAATAGGGGCAGATGCAGTTGTTCATCCTGAAAGGGATATGGGCAAGAGAATAGCCCATAATATTGTCTCTAACAATGTCCTAGATTATTTAGAGCTATCGGATGAGCATAGTATTGTGGAAATTAAAGCAAGTCATAAATTAGATGGTCGCTCGATCATTGATTTAGATATTCGTGCCAGATATGGAATTACTATTGTTGCCATAAAAAGAGGGAAGGAAATTATCGTTTCTCCTCAAGCATCAGAATCAATCAGAGAAAAGGATATCTTGATCGTAATTGGAGCTGACTCGGATATTAACCGTTTTGAGAAAAAGGTTATGTCTTAACAAGAAAAAGGAGCTATTTGTTCGTTATCGAACGAATAGCTCCTTTTTACTTATTTATACTTCCATAATAATAGGAAGGATCATTGGGCGACGTTTTGTTTTTTCATATAGGAATGGAGAAATAGTGTCAATTATTTCATTCTTTATTTCTGACCATTGTGTCGTTTTACGCTCCATTACTTTATTTAAATGTTTACTTATTAATGTTTGTGCATCATTGATTAAATCACCAGACTCGCGCATATACACAAATCCTCTTGAAATAAGATCAGGTCCAGCGGCAATTCTAAAATCAGTCATATTAATAGTTACCACGACAACCACTAAGCCTTCTTCTGAAAGAATTCGACGATCGCGTAAAACGATATTACCAATATCGCCAATTCCGCTTCCATCAATATATACATTTCCAGATGGAATTTTACCAGCGACCTGTGCTGTATCGCTTGAAAGTGCTAATACTTCACCATTATCCATAATAAAGCAGTTCTCTTCTTTTACACCACAATCAACAGCAGTTTGTGCGTGTGTTTTTTGCATTCTAAACTCTCCATGAATTGGCATAAAAAATTTAGGTTTAATTAATCGAAGCATTAACATTTGCTCTTGTTGACCGCCATGACCAGAAGTATGAATATTGTTAAGTGGTCCATGAATTACTTCCGCACCTGCTCGGTAAAGTTGATTAATTGTTTTATTAACACTTAATGTATTACCTGGTACTGGATTGGAAGAGAATACCACAGTGTCACCAGGGATAATTTGGATTTGTCTATGTGTACCATTAGCAATTCTTGATAGAGCTGCCATTGGTTCACCTTGGCTTCCTGTACAAAGTATGACCACTTGATTAGCCGGCAGTCGGTTAATTTGTTGCGGGTCAACAAAAGTTTCTTTTGGTGCTTTTATAAAGCCAAGTTCTAAACCGATGTTAATAGCTGCTTCCATACTGCGTCCAAAAACAGCTATTTTGCGGCCAAACTCTACGGCTGCATCTGTTACTTGCTGTAAACGATAAATATTGGAAGCGAAAGTAGCGAAAATCAATCTACCGTCGGCTTTGATAAAAGTATCATGGATGCTTTTTCCGACTTTTTTTTCAGACATAGTAAAATTAGGTACTTCACTATTTGTACTATCAGATAATAAGCACAAAACGCCTTCTTTCCCTATTTCAGCCATTTTTGTTAAATTGGCAGGTTCCCCAACTGGAGTAAAGTCAAATTTAAAATCTCCAGTGTGTACAATGTTCCCAGGTGGTGTTTTGACAACAATTCCATAGGAGTCAGGTATACTATGAGTAGTTCTAAAGAAAGAAACAGATGTTTTTCTAAATTTAATAATATCGTCTTCTTGAATTTCGTGCATCGTTGTTTGTCGCAATAAACCATGCTCTTCTAGCTTGTTACGAACAAGTGCTAATGCCAGTTTGCCTCCGTAAAGGGGGATATTAACTTGTCTTAAAAGGTAAGGAATACCACCAATATGATCTTCGTGACCATGCGTGATAAATAAGCCTTTAATTTTGTCTGCGTTCTTCTCTAAAAAAGTATAATCAGGAATAACATAGTCAATTCCTAAAAGCTCGTCCTCAGGAAATTTAATCCCAGCATCAATTAAAATAATTTCATCTTGAAACTGGACACCATACGTATTTTTACCGATTTCCCCTAATCCTCCTAGGGCAAATACAGCAGTTTGATCATTTTTTACAAATTTCATTATTCAATCTCCAATACTGTAAAGTCTTCGTTTTGTTGTTCATATTCTAAGAATGCACCTTCTACGCTAGTAATAAACTCGATATTATATGGTTTTTCTGCTAATTTTGTTCGAACATCTCTTTCTGATACACCTTTAACGAAAATAGTTCTAGTATTTTCTCTTACTGGTACCTCTGTTTTTAAATCTTGAAAATATACTTTAAATATCATTGTAAATCGCTCCTTAATAATTTGTTTCTGAAATTTATTATATAAAAAAACAACATGGTTTTCATGTTTTTTCTTTTAATAGCCATTATATTAGAAAGGTTCTTTTCTCAGTAAATTCATATAAAAATGAGGAATGAAAAAAGATATTTACCCTCTATATATTATTATGAAACATAATAATATTACATAACTTTTATGTATGATCATTCTAATGAAATCGTTATTAAAACAAAAGGTCAGACTCAGTACCACAATGCTTGGTTTGTATAGCGGTATAATAACCACTATATTTAACTAAGCGTGGTATAGGCCGGACCATAAAAATACCCTTCAATTTTTTAAGCTATTGTTTTTTTGCGAAGTAAATCTTTCCACTGTTTTAAAAGCTTTTTTCTTAGCTTCTTTAACATAGTGGATCATCTCCTTAACTCTATTTTAAACCATTCTTGGACAAAGTAAAGTCATCTTCTCATTTTATATTTCTTTTTGTAAAAAATAGTTTATTAGATGGTGTTTTTTCAATCCGATTATTCAAAATGGAAGGCGATTTTACATTATTTTAGCTACGGAAGAATGGTTTACTCCTTTTATTTGGCCCTATTCCATAGTGCGGTCTGTATGAGAGTGTTTAGGAAGCTCCATCTTCCATCTTTAGTGAGAAGCCAATGGAAAGAAAGTTTTTTGACACGATGAGCATTCCTTGTATTTGCTATGAAAACAGCCTTTTATATAAATAGTATATGAATATTTTTGTAGGATTCTCATGGATAATGTTGGTAATTGTAAAATAGGCTGAATGGAAAGCGAGCAATTGCAGCGGGGTAAAGCCTTTTTAGTATGAAACAGGGGCGAAATAAGAGAAAGAAGAAGAGGCTCGAATAATGATGATCGAACCATTTCTTAGATACAAAATTTATCTTTCAACAGGTATTGCATTATCAATAGGAAGAAAAGGATCTTTTTCATTGATATGATCATAAAACATCACACCATTAAGATGATCAATTTCATGTTGGAATACAATTGCTGGTAATCCTTTTAGGCGTAATTTTATTTCTTTTCCGTCTAAATCGATCCCTTTCAAAGTAATTCTTGCATACCTTGGAACGAAACCTGGAATGGTTTCATCGACAGAAAGGCAGCCTTCGCCAGTTGTTAAATAAGCTTTTTCTATGGAATGGCTAATGATTTTAGGATTGAATAAAGCGTAGCTGTATTGCTTGTCATTTTCATCTTTAACATGCACAGCAATCATTCTTTTGGAAACATTTATTTGCGGAGCAGCTAAGCCTACTCCGCCTCTTAAACCATACTTTTCTGCTAATTCGGGGTTTTGGCTATTTATTAAATATTCCATCATGCTTTTTAGAATGCTTTTGTCTTCTTCGCTTGGTGGCATGGTAACTTCACTTGCCACTTGTCTCAGTGTTGGATGACCGTCGCGAATAATATCTGTCATTGTTATCAAAATAATCACTTCCTTGTATCTAACGGTTTATAAAAGTAGTCTAACAGAGATAGAATAAAAAGTTAATAAATGAGAATAGTACTTTATGCAAGAAGATAATTAGATATACCTATAATATATTATAGGACAAGCTAATATGTTTATAATATAAAAATATTTCTAAAGTAATCAGCGCTGCCTGTTAAAAAAATCAGCAACTGATAATTATGCAGGGAAGAATTGTGTTTTTATCAAATTTTTTAAAGAATCAAGATGGATACGAAGAAGGGAACCATTATTGTCAAAGTACAGAAGAATCGATATAGTAATAAGAAAGTGAGGAGGAAAGAAATGAAACGAAGTGTTTTAATTAGTACAATTATGCTTTTTACGATAATTGCTGCTGGGTGCAATTTTAATTCTCCAAGTGAGAAAATGTATGAAAAACTAGAAGAAGTAGTTAAGATTGAAAGTGGTTTTGAAGAACAGCAAGAGCCTCTTGTCAAATTAGAAAAGAAGGAACAAGATATTTATTCTAAAATAATTAGTCTTGGATTAGAGGACATGGATGAAATTACAAAATTATCGGACGAAGCTCTAGAATCTATTTCTAAAAGAAAAGAATATATGGATAAAGAAGCAGACAGTATAAAACAGTCACAAAAAAAGTTTGAAACAATAGCGACAGACATAGAAGAATTAGATAAAAAGGAAGAGAAATCATTAAAGAATAAGGCAGATGATCTTTACCAAACAATGATGGCCCGTTATGAAGAACATGATAAATTATACGCAAATTACATAGAAGGGCTTAATAGTGATAAAAAGCTTTATGAAATGTTTAAAGATGAAGACGTGAATATGGACGATTTAGAAAAACAAGTAAAAAAGATCAATGATACGTATGAGACGGTTTATAAAAATAACCAAACATTTAATGAATTAACGAAGAAATATAATGATTTGAAAGTAGATTTCTATAAAGAAGCCGGCATAAAAATCAAAATGAATGAAGAGGAAGAAGAGAAAAAGTAATACTTATTATTTGATTATTACCTTTATCCTATTAAAATTTTTATAAGTTACAAAATAGAGAGGACAAACGGGGCATGAATTTTGTTTCTTTGGACACACTTTGTTTTGTGGCTTTTTTTTGTAGGATACTATTTTAAAATGTAGGAGGTGCTTTGTATCATGCAGTATTCAAAACATACAAAGAGTTCATATAGACAAGGAATGATTTTTCGACACTCAGGGAAGTTATTATAAAACAGTTGTAAATAGTGTTTTCTGTATGATACAGATGTTGTGTTGTAAATAATACAGATGTATTAATTTTGTGTAAAAAAATAATAAAAACTTCGAGCTTAAAGATTGACGGATAATATTTAAGTATATTAAACTTATAAATGTATTGAACAGTTGTATTAATATTTACATATAAATAATTGATACAGTCTATACGGAAACCGAATTAATTTTATAAGACGTTTTTTCTTGCGTATTTTGTGGAAAACTGTTTAAGTATGGTTTTTTTTGTTGCTTAGAGCGATATGCTTTAAGGAATAGAAAGCGTTACCCAACTAAGTGTTTACCACGTTGAAACACATTGTAAACATCTATTTGTTTTACAGAAAAAAGTCTTTTAATATGAAAGGAAAGGGTGGCTTTAATGGCTTCTAAAACAAAGAAGGCACAATTTGATGTGCAAGCACAGCTTGAACAAGTGGCAAACCAATTTCAAACACTTCAGATTTTAAATGAAGAGGGTGAAGTTGTAAACGAATCTGCAATGCCTGATTTAAGTGATGAGCAATTACAAGAATTAATGACTCGTATGGTTTATACTCGTATTCTTGATCAACGCTCTATTTCATTAAACAGACAAGGTCGCCTAGGTTTCTATGCACCTACTGCAGGACAAGAAGCTTCGCAATTGGCTTCACAATTCGCATTAGAAAAAGAAGATTTTATTCTTCCAGGATATCGTGATGTTCCGCAAATTATTTGGCATGGACTTCCTTTATCTCAAGCATTCTTATTCTCACGTGGTCACTTCCAAGGAAACCAAATTCCTGAAGGTGTAAACGTAATTTCTCCACAAATCATTATTGGTGCACAATACATCCAAACTGCTGGTGTAGCATTAGGAATGAAAAAACGTGGTGCTAAAGCTGTTGCGATCACTTATACAGGTGATGGTGGAGCTTCACAAGGTGATTTTTACGAAGGAATTAACTTTGCTGGTGCATTTAAAGCTCCTGCAATTTTCGTTGTACAAAACAACCGTTTTGCAATTTCTACTCCAGTTGAGAAACAATCTGCTGCGAAAACAATTGCTCAAAAAGCAGTTGCTGCAGGTATCCCTGGAATTCAAGTAGATGGTATGGATCCATTAGCAGTTTACGCTGCTGTACGTGAAGCTCGTGAAAGAGCAATCAACGGTGAAGGTCCAACATTAATTGAAACTTTAACTTACCGTTATGGTCCACATACAATGGCTGGGGATGACCCAACTCGTTACCGTACTGCTGATCTTGATAGCGAATGGGAAAAGAAAGACCCATTAGTACGTTTCCGTAAATTCCTTGAAAACAAAGGTATTTGGAATGAAGAGAAAGAAAACGCAGTAATCGAACGTGCTAAAGAAGAAATTAAAGAGGCAATCAAAATTGCTGATGAAGCTCCAAAACAAAAAGTTACTGACTTAATGAACATCATGTATGAAGAGTTACCAGTTAACTTAAAAGAACAATATGAAATTTATGCAGCAAAGGAGTCGAAGTAAGCCATGGCGCAAATGACTATGATTCAAGCAATCACTGATGCGTTACGCACAGAATTACGTAATGATCCAAATGTATTAGTATTTGGAGAAGACGTAGGTGTAAACGGCGGTGTATTCCGTGCGACAGAAGGTCTTCAAAAAGAATTCGGTGAAGATCGTGTATTTGATACTCCATTAGCTGAATCTGGAATTGGCGGATTAGCAATCGGTTTAGGACTTCAAGGTTACCGTCCAGTACCGGAAATTCAATTCTTTGGTTTCGTTTATGAAGTAATGGATAGTATTTCTGGACAAATGGCTCGTATGCGTTATCGTTCAGGTGGTCGCTACAATGCACCAGTAACTATTCGTTCCCCATTTGGTGGTGGAGTTCATACTCCTGAACTTCATGCCGACAGCTTAGAAGGATTAATGGCACAACAACCTGGTCTTAAAGTTGTTATCCCATCAACTCCTTATGATGCTAAAGGTTTATTAATTTCTGCTATTCGTGATAACGATCCTGTTATTTTCTTAGAGCATATGAAATTATACCGTTCATTCCGTCAAGAAGTTCCAGAAGAAGAGTATACTATTCCTCTTGGAAAAGCGGATGTAAAACGTGAAGGTAAAGACCTTTCTATCATTACTTATGGAGCAATGGTTCAAGAGTCTATTAAAGCAGCAGAAGAATTAGAAAAAGAAGGATACTCAGTGGAAGTAGTTGACTTACGTACTGTTAGCCCACTTGATATCGAAACAATCATTGGATCTGTTGAAAAAACAGGTAGAGCTGTGGTAGTTCAAGAAGCACAAAAACAAGCTGGTATTGCAGCTAATGTTGTTGCTGAAATCAATGATCGTGCAATTCTAAGCTTAGAAGCTCCAGTTCTACGTGTAACTGCACCAGATACTGTTTTTGCATTCACACAAGCTGAAACTGTATGGCTTCCAAACTTTAAAGATATTATTGAAACAGCTAAAAAAGTTTTAACTTTCTAATTAAAACCGAATAATATTCGCACAAGAATTAGAAGATAAGTTAGTTAAAAGAAGAAAATTTTTTCATAAGATATTAGGAGGTTGTCACATTGGCTTTTCAATTTAGATTACCTGACATCGGTGAAGGTATTCACGAGGGCGAAATCGTAAAATGGTTTGTTAAACCAGGCGATAAAGTTCAAGAAGATGATGTATTATGTGAAGTTCAAAATGATAAAGCAGTAGTAGAAATTCCTTCCCCAGTTGAAGGTACTGTCGAAGAAGTGAAAGTTGAAGAAGGAACAGTTGCAGTTGTAGGAGATATCTTAATTACATTTGATGCTCCTGGATATGAAAACCTTCAGTTCAAAGGTGATCATGGTGATGAAGCTCCAGCTGCTGCTGAAGAAGCAAAACCTGAAGCTGTTGAAGAAAGCAAAGGACAAGAGACAGAAGTTGATCCAAGCAGACGTATTATCGCAATGCCTTCTGTACGTAAATATGCTCGTGACAAAGGCGTAGAAATTCAACTTGTTTCTGGTACTGGTAAAAACGGACGTATTTCTAAAGAAGATATTGATGCTTACTTAAATGGTGGTGCAACACCTGCTAGCCAACCAGCTGCAGAAGCTGCTCCAGCAGAAACAGCAGCGGAAGCTCCTAAGCCGCTTGCTATTCCAGAAGGTGACTTCCCAGAAACTCGTGAGAAAATGAGCGGAATCAGAAAAGCTATTGCTAAAGCAATGGTAAATTCTAAGCACACTGCTCCTCACGTAACATTAATGGATGAAGTAGAAGTGTCTAAATTAGTTGCACACCGTAAGAAATATAAAGAAGTTGCTGCTGCAAAAGGTATCAAATTAACTTTCTTACCTTATGTAGTAAAAGCTTTAACAAGTGCATTAAAAGAATTCCCAGCTTTAAACACATCATTAGATGATGCTACAAGCGAAATCGTTCATAAGCATTACTACAATATCGGTATTGCTGCTGATACAGAAAAAGGTTTATTAGTTCCTGTTGTTAAAAATGCTGATCGTAAAGGTATCTTTAACATCTCTAACGAAATTAATGAACTTGCTGTTAAAGCAAGAGATGGTAAATTAGCTCCAGCTGAAATGAAAGGTGCTTCTTGTACAATTTCTAACATTGGATCTGCTGGTGGACAATGGTTTACTCCAGTAATCAACCATCCTGAAGTTGCTATTTTAGGTATTGGTCGTATTGCTGAGAAAGCTATCGTTAAAGATGGAGAAATTGTTGCTGCTCCTGTATTAGCACTTTCTTTAAGCTTTGACCACAGAATGATTGACGGAGCTACTGCTCAAAATGCAATGAATCATATTAAACGTTTATTGAACGATCCAGAACTATTGTTAATGGAGGCGTAAAAACATGGTAGTTGGAGATTTTCCTATTGAAACAGATACTATAGTCATTGGTGCGGGTCCTGGTGGATATGTTGCAGCAATTCGTGCAGCACAATTAGGACAAAAAGTTACAATTGTTGAGAAAAACGTATTAGGTGGAGTTTGCTTAAACGTTGGATGTATTCCTTCAAAAGCTTTAATCTCTGCTGGACACCGTTACGAGCATGCTGCACATTCTGCAGACATGGGTATTACAACTGAAAACGTAACAGTTGACTTCTCTAAAGTTCAAGCTTGGAAAGACAGTGTTGTTAAAAAGCTTACTGGTGGAGTTGAAGGTCTATTAAAAGGGAACAAAGTTGATATTGTATACGGTGAAGCATATTTCGTAGATGCTAACACTTTAAAAGTAATGGATGAAAAATCATCTCAAACTTATACTTTTAAAAATGCAATTATCGCAACTGGATCTCGTCCAATCGAAATTCCTACTTTCAAATTCTCTAAACGTGTTCTTGACTCAACTGGTGCACTTGCACTTCAAGAAGTTCCAGAGAAAATTGTAGTAATCGGTGGAGGATACGTTGGTACTGAGTTAGGTGGAGCTTATGCTAACTTTGGTACACAAGTAACAATCCTTGAAGGTGCAGATGAAATTCTTGGTGGTTTCGAAAAACAAATGTCTTCATTAGTTACTCGCAACCTTAAGAAAAAAGGTGCTGAAATCATTACAAAAGCAATGGCTAAAGGTGTGGAAGAAACAGACACTGGAGTTGTTGTTAAATATGAAGTTAAAGGCGAAGAAAAATCAGTGGAAGCTGATTATGTATTCGTAATGGTTGGTAGAAAACCTAATACAGACGAACTTGGTTTAGAACAAGTTGGTATTGAATTAGGCGAACGCGGAATCATTAAAACAGATAAGCAATGCCGTACAACTGTAAGCAATATCTTTGCTATCGGTGATGTTATTTCTGGTCCTCCATTAGCGCATAAAGCTTCTTATGAAGGTAAAATTGCTGCTGAGGTTATTGCTGGACATAATTCAGAAATCGACTATTTAGGAATTCCTGCAGTTGTATTCTCTGAGCCAGAATTAGCAACAGTTGGTCACACAGAAGCTTCAGCTAAAGAAGCTGGTATCGAAGTGAAAGCTGCTAAATTCCCATTTGCAGCAAACGGTCGTGCATTAGCACTTAATGATGCTGAAGGTTTCTTGAAGCTTGTTACACGTAAAGAAGATGGTCTTGTAATCGGTGCGCAAATCGCTGGTCCAAGTGCATCTGATATGATCGCTGAATTAGGCTTAGCAATCGAAGCTGGTATGACAGCTGAAGATTTAGCTATGACTATCCATGCTCATCCAACTTTAGGTGAGGTAACAATGGAAGCAGCGGAAGTTGCAATTGGCAGCCCAATTCATATCTTACGCTAATTATAAAAGGAAGTCCTCGATTGAGGGCTTCTTTTTTTTGTTTTAAAAGCGATTCGGGAAGATTTTTCCCTATGTCTAATCTAGTTTTAGTAGAGAAAATTAGCTAGTAGAATTTAGTCCTATTACTGTTTTTTGAAATGAAATAAATATAAAATAAAACAAAAGATTGGTACATATACTAGTATTAATTGTTAATGGAGGAAGGGTGGTGTTTTTCTTGAAGATTTATACAGCAATTTTATTTCAGCTAATGATTTGGAGTGGATTTTCCATTATTGAATGGTTATCAAGATATGATTTAATTTTATATAAGGTGTTTATGTTTGGTGTGTTCTTTTATTTAGCGATTATCATAGGAAATACAATCATAAAATCAACAAGAAAAACAATGCTGGCCACGATGATTAGTTTATCCATTTACGGTTCTTTTCATTTAATTATGACCATTATCTCCGTTGTCTAAATCATATAAACATAACATGATGATTTATTTTAAATATATTCTTTCTTGAGAAGAGAAGAAGAAAATCAGCTCTTTCTTTCCTGCTCTTGCGAAAAGGAAAGACTTTCTATTTATTATGAAAAATCCTCCTATACATATATAAATTCAGCACCAAAAATGCCTTATTCTAAAAATATAGGCATTTTTTAATACAATAAATTCTTATGTAGCTATAATCTCCGCTGTTTTGTTGATTTTTTTCCAAAAAAGCTACTAAAAGCGGTAAAAATCGATAGAATTAATAAGAAAAATACAAGAAAACTAAAAATAAATGGAATTGGATGGAAAATAGTTTTCGATTGCACAGGTGATTCGAATGTAATTTCTAAAGGGTATGCCTCAACGGAAGTTGGCAGCAGCCTTTTTTGTTCAGCAAATGGAATGGGACCACCGAAACGGAATGACTGTTCTAATTGTTCAGGTTTTTGTGCCACATAATTTTTAAAAATAAATGGAGAAACTAGGCTAATTAGTAAACTGATAATCATTATAACAATATATTTTTTCAAAAAGGAAAACTCCAATCTTTTTATATACAAGAAACAAATGCTGTCTTTTCATTTATCTCCAAATTAAAGACAGGAATACCCTAAATATGGCATCCCTGCTCTCCGAAATTTATTTATCTTATTGCACGATGCTCTTTAATAACACGAAGCTTTTTGAAATCGTAATCCTCAGGCCCCTGAACAGGCAATCCTGCTTCCATATTTCTTTTTATATAAGCAAGGTTATCTTCTGTAATAATTTCGCCAGGAATGAAAATTGGGATTCCTGGAGGGTATACCATAATAAATTCTGCAATTACTCTTCCAACTGAATCATCAAAATCGATTAATTCTGTCTCTGAATAGAAAGCATCTCTCGGCGTTAGTGCGAGTAAAGGGATGTTTGGCAGCATCACTCGTGCTTCTACTTTTGAAGCCTTATCTTTTCGTTCTACTGCAAGAGCTTTTAAGGCGTCAATTAAAATGTTGGCCTCTTTTTCAGAATCTCCTGGTGTAATAATGCACAAAATATTATACAAATCGGACATTTCTACTTCAATGCGATAATTTTTCCGAAGCCATTCTTCCGCATCGTGGCCAGTTAAACCAAGGTCTTTAACAGATATAATCAGTTTTGTGGGGTCATAATCAAAAGCAGAATCAGATTCCAGAATTTCTTCACCCACACAATATAGATGTTCTATGTCATTAATCTGTCTTCGAATGTATTGTGCAAGATTAATCGTTTTATCAATCAGTTCTTTTCCTTCTGTTGCAAGACGCTTTCTGGCAACGTCTAAAGATGCTAGAAGCAAATAGGAAGTACTAGTCGTTGTCAGCATACTTAAAATAGATTGTACACGTTTATAGCTAATCAGGTCGCCTCTCATATTTAAAATGGAGCTTTGTGTCATCGACCCACCGAGTTTGTGTACACTTGTTGCGGCGATATCTGCTCCGGCTTGCATAGCCGACATTGGCAAATCCTCGTGGAAATGAATGTGAACTCCATGTGCTTCATCTACAAGAACAGGGATATCATAGGAATGCGCCAAATCTACAATCGTTTTTAAATCAGCAGATATGCCAAAATAAGTAGGATTAATCACTAAAAGCCCTTTAGCATCTGGATGAAGATCTAAAGCATGTTGAACAGACTCGATGGTGATTCCATGAGAAATACCAAGATTTTTATCTACTTCAGGGTGGATAAAAATTGGGATTGCACCTGCAAATATAATGGCAGACATAACAGATTTATGGACATTTCTAGGAACAATAATTTTATCTCCTGGGCCACAAACACTCATGATCATCGTCATGATAGCACCACTTGTGCCTTGAACGGAAAAGAAAGTATGATCTGCTCCAAATGCTTCAGCAGCAAGCTGCTGTGCATGTTTAATCATCCCTTTTGGATAATGAAGATCATCAAGAGGACCAATATTAATAAGGTCTATCGAAAGAGCGTTTTCTCCGATAAAGTTTCTAAATTCTGGATCCATTCCATTCCCTTTTTTATGGCCGGGTATATGAAATTGAATAGGATCCTTTTTAGCATGTTCCAATAATCCGTGGTATAACGGTGTTTCGTGTTGTGACAATTTATTACCACACCTCTTTATTTAGTATTTTTATGCAATTTTAAGCGAACTTTATTTAAATTTCTTATGTACATTTAAAAATTTTATTGTACATCGCTGCCGCTGTTTTGTCTTTAATTTCATTACTCTTAACAAGTTTTACCCTAATCTCTAAATATAAAAATCAGAAAACAAAAGAATTATAGCATTTTTTATTTTCTTTGCATACAATTAGTTTTCACTATAGGAAAAAGAATTATTTTTTATTCCTATTTTTTCTTTTTACAGTTTATCTAACAAAGGAAAAGAACAGGAATAAGGATCCATATTTTACTTTCTTAGCTACTTAAATTACAATAGTTTTTATCTGAAAAACTTCAATATAATAGGATGTGGAAATATGGATTATCAATACCCAATCGATATTGATTGGTCAACGGATGAAATTATTACAGTCATTAAATTTTTTGAATGCATTGAGAAAGCATATGAAAAAGGGGTAGAGAAGGCAGAATTAATGGAGCAATACCGCGCCTTTAAAAAAATTGTCCCGGGAAAAGCGCAAGAAAAGAAAGTTTGTGATGAATTTGAAGAAGTAAGTGGCTATTCAACTTATCGAACAATCAAAAAGGCGAAAGAATCTGCAGATGATATTCGAATAAAGATGGCATAGGCAAGGAATATTGAATTTTATTGCTTATAACTTTCTGCTAGAAGATAATAATAAAAAAACTGTAAACAAACCACAGATTTTAGTTTGCTTACAGTCTAAGAGGCTGTAGATATCGGCCTCTTTTTTTAGCTAATCCCAATCTAATACTCCAATGATAATTTATAAAGGGGAAGCAATGTATCATAAGTTTTTTCGATTAATGCAAGCAGTTCCTCTCCATTTGATAGAATAGAATCTCCAGCAGCAATTCTCTGACCAACTAAAAATTCGGCTTTTTTCACATCACGGAATCTTGTTAAAGCTGCCTCTAAATTTGTTTCTCCAATTTTAACTGCATCCTTTTGCATATGGTCCATGGAAAGAACATAATCTTGTGGTAAAGTGGACTGCAAAAGCTTGTAATTTGCCAAAAAACCTTCAGCGATTTCTTTCTTTTTTGGAAGTTCATATATATATGCTAACCATATAAAAAGATGGTCATCAAATAAGCCGACTTGGAAATGTGGATGCTGTTTGTAGCCTCGTTTATTATTTGCGATGGCAAGCCAAGTATCCTTTGGCGGGTTAACTGTTCGTCTTGCATGCTTTGCGATATGTAGGAACATTTCCATGCCAAGCTTTCCAGAAAGCTGTTCAGTAAGCTGTGTGCCAATTTCACGAAACTTTGGCTGAATTCTTTCCTGGATCGCTTCCATTCGAGCATCTAGTCCATCAATTGTAAAGGTATCAAAATCTTTTTGTGTAAAACCAGTGAATGACATTATTTCTTATCTCCTTTTTAGTTTATCTCTACTGTTTACGGGTAAATACTGTATATAAAATCAAGTAAGCTATTTAGTCACTTAAATGTAGCTTCATCTTAGCTAGCCTTTTCGCAAATATTGTAGCATACATAAATAATATTATGAAGGAATTTGGATTGCGCTGGGTTATAGCACAAAAAAGGAGCAAGCTAATTAGTTTCCACATAATATATATGAAATCAACAGAAATGCAAGTCGATGAAAGGGGTGTTCTGTCAGTGAAACAATTGATGAATTTAGCGAAGAAAATGGAAGTGGAAAAGGAAAAAAAGGCTGTTCTTCGTCTAGAAATGGATTATGAATTGGCTACCTTATTCGATGCAATGAATGAAAAGGATGAAAAACAAAAAAAATTAAGTAAGCAAAAATTAGAAAGAATTAGACAGGAACTTCTAAGACTTAAAGCATTATAACTAATGAATAAGCTGATAGGTAATCATGCAGCTGACTCTATAGGAAGCAACCTTTCATTCCTATAAAGTCAGCTGCATGATTTTGCATACCATATGATTTCACAATAACTAATATATCAAGCTGTTTTCAATAGGCAAATGTGCTTTAGAAATACTGCGCAGTTTGAATGTGGATTGTAACTGCAGTGAAGAAAAGGATTGGAAAGGAAAATATGTTTATGCTTGGGCTCCTAGTAATAGACTTTAAGAAACAAAATTCATAAGTTATCCAAAAAAACTGTATTCATAGAATTTTCTTGTTTTATGATACTATATAGAAGAAGGATAGATTTTTTTAGAAGTATGTTTAGGGATAATCTAAGTTAAAATATAGGAAACGATGAAAAAAGAAAGTAAAGAAGGGTTGAGAAGATGACAAATTGGCTGGAAATCGATAAATATGCGAAAGAATGGATAAAAGAGGCAGGGGCAAGAATTATCAAGTCATTTTCGTCTGAGCTCATTATCCAAACGAAATCAAATAAAAATGACTTGGTTACCCAAATAGATAAGGGGACAGAAGAATTTTTGATTAATAAGATCAATAAAGTTTTTCCTTCCCATCGTATTTTAGGCGAAGAAGGATTAAGTGAAGAACTAGAAGATTTGAAAGGGATAGTCTGGATTATTGATCCTATTGATGGAACGATGAATTTTGTCCATATGCAGCGGGATTTTGCCATCTCTATCGGCATTTATGAAGATGGAGTAGGAAAGATTGGATTAATATATGATGTAGTAGCAGACGAGCTATATCATGTTCGAAAGGGAAATGGTGTTTTTATGAATGACATAAGGCTATTACCTTTAAAAGATACGGCTGTGGATGAGGCTATTATCGGATTAAATGCTACGTGGGTAACGAAAAATAAGCGGATTGATCCGACTATCCTAGAACCACTTGTAAAAGAGTCAAGGGGAACGAGGTCATTTGGATCTGCCTGTTTAGAATTAGCGTACATAGCAGCCGGAAGAATGGATGCTTATTTAACTTTAAGATTATCGCCCTGGGATTATGCAGCAGGTAAGATAATGGTAGAAGAACTAGGCGGCAAGGTAACAACTTTAAGAAACGAACCACTTGATTTATTAACGCAGCAATCTTTCTTTGCATCCAAACCTGGATTGCATGATGAAATACTACAAAAATATTTAAAAGAAGGAAATTGGTAATAGTTGTTAAAGTTATTTTTCGGTTACATGTAGCATTTTCTTTTTCTTATTGGATTTTAAGAACCAAATTCCACAAAAGAGGCAAAAACAAATTATACTGCCAGCTAACGTTTTTTCTAAAATACATATTCCAATGCTGATAAAACTAGATGTACCGTAAACGTTATAGTAAAAATATGGATAATTATCAAAATTCATGTTTATCTTCCTTTATTATGGTCTATATTTATCATAAATAATAGCATATGATAGTAAAGAAATCCCACAGCGAATGTTGTGGGTATTTTTTAACTGTGTCTCCTCTATCATACTATGGTATGGAATGGAAAGAACAGCGATAATGTAAATAAATTGTTATATTTAAGCGTAAATTGATGCTAAAATAAATTATTTTGTAATAATAACGTTTACATTTGTTATTTTTATAAAAGGTTTTAGGTTTCTGTGAAATTATGTGATATAATGACTCAGTTATAATATTATTAAAAAAATAAATTAATCCAGATAGACATATTTAGGTAGGAGTGAAATTTTTGAAAATTAGAGAAGATATTCGTAATATTGCTATTATTGCTCACGTTGACCATGGTAAAACTACATTGGTTGACCAGCTGTTAAAACAATCCGGCACATTCCGTACAAATGAACATGTGGAAGAACGTGCAATGGATTCCAACGATTTAGAAAGAGAACGTGGAATAACAATATTAGCGAAAAATACTGCTATTCAATATAAAGATAAACGTATTAATATCCTAGACACACCAGGACATGCTGACTTTGGTGGAGAAGTAGAGCGTATTATGAAAATGGTTGATGGTGTTCTACTAGTTGTTGATGCATATGAAGGTTGTATGCCTCAAACACGTTTCGTTTTAAAAAAAGCTTTAGAGCAAAACTTAACTCCAATTGTTGTTGTTAACAAAATTGACCGTGACTTTGCTCGTCCTGCTGAGGTTATTGATGAAGTATTAGATTTATTTATTGAGTTAGATGCAACAGAAGAACAATTAGAATTCCCTGTTATCTACGCATCGGCTATTAATGGTACTGCTAGCACAAATCCTGAAAAACAAGATGAAAACATGCAATCATTATATGATGCGATTGTTGATCATATTCCTGCACCAGTTGATAATCGTGAAGAGCCTTTACAATTCCAAGTAGCTCTTTTAGATTACAACGATTATGTTGGAAGAATCGGTATCGGCCGTGTATTCCGCGGTACGATGAAGGTTGGACAGCAAGTAGCGTTAATGAAATTAGATGGAACAGTTAAGCAGTTCCGTGTAACCAAAATCTTTGGTTTCTTCGGATTGAAGCGTCAAGAAATCGAAGAAGCATATGCTGGAGATTTAATCGCAGTATCAGGAATGGAAGATATTAACGTTGGTGAGACAGTATGTCCGTTTGAACATCAAGAGGCACTTCCAGTTTTACGTATTGATGAACCAACTCTGCAAATGACATTCTTAGTTAACAACTCTCCTTTCGCAGGTAAAGAAGGTAAATATTTAACTTCAAGAAAAATTGAAGAAAGATTGCGTGCACAATTAGAAACAGATGTAAGTTTACGTGTTGAAAATACAGATTCACCAGATGCATGGACAGTATCAGGACGTGGGGAGCTTCATTTATCTATCTTGATAGAAAATATGCGTCGTGAAGGTTACGAGCTTCAAGTGTCAAAACCTGAAGTTATCGTTAAAACAATTGATGGTGTTCGTTGTGAGCCAATTGAACGTGTACAAATTGATGTACCTGAAGAGCATACAGGTGCAGTTATGGAATCTATTGGTGCTCGTAAAGGTGAAATGTTAGATATGATTAACAATGGTAATGGACAAGTTCGTTTAATCTTTAACGTACCTGCTCGTGGACTAATTGGTTATACCACTGAATTCTTAACATTAACACGCGGTTATGGTATCATCAACCATACATTTGATAGCTATCAACCAATGGCATCAGGTCAAGTTGGTGGACGTCGTCAAGGTGTATTAGTAAGCATGGAGTCTGGAAAATCATCTACTTATGGAATTATGCAAGTAGAAGATCGTGGAATTATCTTTGTAGAAGCTGGAACAGAAATTTACGAAGGAATGATTGTTGGGGAGCATACTCGTGAAAATGACATTACTGTTAATATCACAAAAGTAAAACAAGCAACAAACATCCGTTCAGCAAACAAAGACCAAACGGCAACAATGAAAAAACCAAGAATTATGACTTTAGAGGAATCTTTAGAATACTTGAACGAAGATGAGTATTGTGAAGTAACTCCTGAATCTATTCGCTTACGCAAAAAAATCTTAAATAAAGCAGAACGTGAAAGAGCTGGCAAGAAGAAAAAATCTGCTGAATAATAAAAGATAAGGAAGTCATCTATTGATGGCTTCTTTTTTTGTATTCAGTAGAGTGGAGGTGTGGAATATGACTGAGAATGCAAGCAAGGAAAACTAAAGTGAGTGTGAACAAAGAAGAGTCCTCAGTGACTGTAAGCAAGTTGGAAGAATAGGGTTCATTATTTTGAATTGTGAGAGAGGGAAACGGAGTTCATGGAGGAAATGAACTCCGTTTTTGCATTGGGAGAGAAGAAGAATGGTGTTCATCGAGGAAATGAAAGCCACATTCAGCATTGGGAGTGTAGAAAATGGTGTTCATCGAGGGAATGAAAGCCACATTCAGTATGGGGAGAGCAGAAAATGGCGTTCATCAAGGAAATGGAGGACAAAGAAATCAGAGTAAAAGGTCATGGAGACCATCTCTCGTAGCTCTCATAAGTTAAACCCAATCTCCAATCGTAATACAAGCACATCTTTCAAAAATAAATTAGGTGTTTTCTTCAACCCATCTCTAATTTATAATTAGTAAATAAAGGAAAGGGAGGAATAGAATGAAAATTTTTCAATTTAATAAAGAGTATGGTAAGCAAATCACTCAATATAATTCCTATTTTATTATGAGTCGTATAGTGGAAACTAAGAAAGAAGCTCATATTGGATGTATGTATCTTGAAGAAAATGGGATTATTGGTTTACATCAAGCTGTAATACCACAACTTCTGTTAATCGTTAGCGGCGTAGGCTATGTTCGAGGAGAAAAGAATGAATGGTTTCAAGTTAGAAGTGGAGATGCGGTATACTGGGATAAAAAGGAATGGCATGAAACGAAAACAGATCTAGGGTTAACAGCCATCGTTATTGAAAGTGAAGAGATAATGCCAGCATTAATGATGCGTTTAAAAGAGAAGAACATATAAAAAAGAAGACCTTAGGTAAAAGATCTTCTTTTTATTTAAAATGCTTGTCTACTTACCAATCATCTTCTTGAGTTTTGTTTTGATAAAGAACAAAGTTACCCGAATCGATTCTTTTTTTTGTGTTTTTGGCGATTCTATCGTCACACTCATTACACATATACGTATGAATTGGGCGATTTCGTAGTCGTTTTGCCTGAAAGGAGTTTTCGTCTATATCTTCAATTTTATCACATATCACACATTTAACTTTCAATACTTGCACCTCTAATCATAAAATAGATTATAGGCACATTATAATATATAATCATATAGAAAATCGAATTTTAATCTCTTATATGATTATTTGATTGTTCATCTTGGTCATTTTTCAACTCTTTTTCTTCTTTATCATTCAATTTTTCATCTGGTTTTTTGAGATCTCTATCTGGCTCATTTCGAATCATATCCGCTGGTACCTCTGGGATAAGTCTGCCGCTAATATCAGCTAATTCATTGAATATGCCTTGAATAGGCTTTCCGTTTTGAATATCTTCCCCAATTTCTTTCAGTCTTGCATTAATGTCAGGGTCGGCAATGACAACAGCATTAGCGCCATCAGGATCGTTTTTTAAACTCTCGGCTACCGCATATTTTATTGAACCAACCTCAGAACGATCTAAGTCTGCGTTGATATCAATTCCTACGAGCGCATATTTACCGATTACTACCGCTGTTGCATCATTAACATTATCAATGCTTGTTGCAAGAGCTACGAGCCTTTTGGCTATATCCTGTCCAGTCTTCCGGTCAACCCTTTGGTTGGTAGAATTTTTTACATTTGTAACTTGAGGGCTGTTTTCTCTATTCTCAGATTGCTGGTTATTTTCTGCGTTATTATTTGTACATCCTGCAAGAAGAAAAAGGACTGCGATGAAGAAAAACCATTTTTTCATAAAATTCCCTCCTTTAATATTGAAGAACTACATTTAAAAGTGTACATTTCCCTGATTTGTAGGTGGAAATGAGCATTTTTACGATTTTTTACACTTCCTCTTTCTTTATTGTGCAAAATATCTTCTATCTTTATGCGGTAAAACATATATTTTACCAAGGTTCTTTCCGTTACACGGATAAGTGCAGCAATATATGACGTTTTAGAGCAGGGGGCATCGGTTTGAGTAAAATTTACGTATTGGATACAAATGTCTTGTTACAAGATCCTTATTCTATTTTTTCTTTTAGTGACAATGATGTAGTAATTCCAGCAGTAGCTTTAGAAGAGGTAGACAGCAAAAAACGGTACATGGATGAAATCGGAAGGAACGCAAGGCAAATATCTAGATTGATCGATAACTTAAGAGAGTCAGGAAAGTTGCACGATAAAATTCCATTGGAGAATGGTGGAACTTTACGGATAGAATTAAATCACCGTTCTTTTCACGAACTCCAAGAAATATTTGTAGAAAAAACAAATGATAATCGCATATTAGCAGTCGCAAAAAATTTATCAATAGAAGAAAGTAAAAAAGAAAATGGACGAACCGTTATTCTTGTTAGTAAAGATACACTTGTCCGTGTAAAAGCAGATGCAATTGGTTTGAAGAGTGAGGATTTTTTAAGTGATCGAGTAGTAGAAAATGAACATTTATATACTGGTTTTATGGATGTACAAGTAACCATAGATGTGTTGAATAACTTTTATGAAAATGGTCAACTCCCGATTACGGAAATTGGGAATGGCAATTACTATCCAAATCAGTTTCTTATTTTAAAGGATGTATTGGGATCTTCCTCTTCTGCATTAGCAATTGTGGATTCATCGCGGAAGTTTGTTAAAAAGCTAGTGTTCGATCATGAGCATATTTGGGGAATCCGTCCAAGAAATGTGCAGCAAACGATGGCAATTGAAATGCTATTAAAAAAAGATATGCCATTAGTGACATTAATAGGAAAAGCAGGTACAGGGAAAACACTATTGGCATTAGCATCTGGATTAATGCAGACAGAAGATTTTGGAGACTACAAAAAACTATTAGTGGCAAGACCGATTGTACCGATGGGGAAGGATTTAGGTTTTCTACCTGGAGAAAAGGAAGAAAAATTACGTCCGTGGATGCAGCCTATTTTTGATAATCTTGAGTATTTGTTTAATACAAAGAAACCAGGAGAGTTAGAAGCAATTCTGGCTGGAATGGGATCTATTGAAGTGGAGGCATTAACGTACATTAGAGGAAGAAGTATTCCAGACCAGTTTATTATTATTGATGAGGCCCAAAACCTAACGAAGCATGAAGTGAAAACAATTTTAACAAGGGTTGGAGAAGGTAGTAAGATTGTTTTGATGGGAGATCCTGAACAAATTGATCATCCCTATTTAGATGCTTTTAATAATGGATTAAGCTATGTAGTAGAACGTTTTAAAGACCAGCCGCTAGCAGGTCATGTAAAACTAGTTAAAGGGGAAAGATCTTCTTTAGCGCAGCTTGCCGCAGATTTATTATAATTTACAGTAAAACATTGTTACGCCATCTGCCAATAGCTAGATGGCGTATGTATGGATGAATACAATTATGTAATTTTAAATGCTCTGATATTTTTGATAGGGGTTTGATCTGGGCCTTTTGTTTGATCAAAAATATGTACAGGACCATCTTCTGTAAGCGGTTTTCCTTTTACGCAAAATAATAAGAAGATCGAATCGATTTTTTCTAAAGGAATCGCATATTCTGCCTCTTCTGTTGTGATTAAAAGAGTTGTTGCCTCTTCCTGCGGTTCTGCATTTTTTATAAAGGGAGCTAAAGCCATATAGAAGGTACCGGTTAGCATTTCCACTTTTTTATAGGTTTTTGTGGATTGCTCTGGGGCTTTGGCTCCCTCTGTAATCTCTTGATCCCAGTGTTTGGAGGCTTCTTTTGTATACGCTTCTAATTCGTCCTTTACTTCAACTGGGGCAAATACCGTATCAGCTGATTGTTTTCGATCATCAAAGATCCAGACAGTAGGATCAATAGTAATCGGAAAATTTACCAACCCAGAAACTTGAATAATACTATCCATTTTATATCTCCTCCGTAAACGTGTTCTTTGTTATGTATAAAAAATTCTGCAAATTAGTAGCTGCTTCTAAAAGAAAATATTTTATATCGGCTAAATTTTAATTGGCAGATTAAAACAGTTGTTACGTTAAGTATAGCTTTTTCTTGTCTTTCTGTCATTTGAGATGATAGAATGTAAACTTTTAAATTTTTTAAAAGGGATTGTTCTTGCAATTTTTCTAGGTTGAGTTTAAACTTTATAGATAGGATAATCGCTCGGAAACGGGGGGATAGGATTGACTTCTGAAATGATTATTAATCATAAAGAAAAAGCAAATGAGTTATTGAAAGCAGATGCTGAAAAAATATTAAAACTAATTAAAGTTCAGATGGATAATTTAACAATGCCACAATGCCCTCTATATGAAGAGGTTTTGGATACGCAAATGTATGGATTGTCTAAAGAGATAGATTTTGCTATTCGATTAGGTTTAGTAGAAGAACAGGTTGGTAAGAAAATTTTAGATGAATTGGAAAAAGAGCTATCGATTTTGCACGAAGCATCTATAAGAAAATAAAAAGTAAACTCAAACAAAAGCATGTATTGTTTGAGTTTTTTTAGTGGCTATGTGTATTATTTGTAAATAAGGGAAGTACATACGAACAAAAGCGCTTGATCTCATAAGCTTGTAGTGACTTATTAATGGACCGTAAGCAGCGATAAAAATAAGTAATTTGTTATGATAATTAGCAAAAATAACAGAAGACGGCCCAATATTTTAAGAGAATGAAAATTAGAAGTTTATCCTTTTCAGCAGGAAAAAGATAAGACATAACGAATACTCTAAATGAGGAGATTGAATAAGGGATGCGGTTGAATGATAAAGAAGATATTAAAATCGTATGATTATACATTAATTATAGCAATGGTACTTTTAATTCTATTTGGATTGATTATGATTTATAGTGCCAGCATGGTTTCGGCAGTCCAATATTATGGAGAAGACAGCAGTGATTTTTTTTATAAAAGACAACTAAAATATATTATCATTGCCTTGATTGCTTTTGTGATAGTAGCTATTTTTCCATATAAGGCATTGTTAAGCAATAAGATATTAGTACCAATGGTATTTGGCTCAATTATTTTTTTAGGTGGAATCTTTTTATTCGGTAGTGTTTTTGGAAATGCGCAAAGCTGGTATAAAGTTGGAACAGCTAGTCTTCAGCCAGCTGAGTTTGTTAAATTGGCTGTGATTATTTATTTATCAGCAATTTATTCTAAAAAGCAGGCGTATATAAATGAGTTTAATCGGGGAGTTGTTCCCCCGCTAGCATATTTGGTTATTGTTTGTGCATTGATTATTCTTCAGCCAGATTTTGGTACGGCAGCGATTATTTTTATGATTGGTGCTACGGTTATTTTATGTTCAGGAATGAACTGGAAAAACTTGTCCAAGTTAGTGCTGATTGGCTTGGCGTTTCTATTATTACTTGTTTTAATCCTCCAGCTAGCAGGAAAAAGCATTTTCACTGAAAAGCAAATGGCGAGAATCTTTGTTTTTCTGGATTCCCCTTTTGCTGAAGATGTTGTACAAGAATCTGGTTACCATATGAGTAACTCTCTTATTGCTATTGGATCTGGTGGTCTAAAAGGGCTAGGCTTGGGTCAAGGTGTTCAAAAACTGGGTTACTTAACAGATGGTCACACTGATTTTATTATGGCAGTAATTGCTGAAGAATTGGGGATTTTTGGTGTAGGCTTTGTAGTGGTAGGACTAAGCTATATTGTTTTAAGAGGGATTTATACAGGACTAAAGTGTAAAGATCCATTTGGGAGCTTATTAGCAATCGGTATTTCCAGTATGATAGGAATCCAAGCTTTTATCAATATTGGAGGAGTTTCTGGATTAATACCATTAACAGGTGTCCCGTTACCTTTTATTAGTTACGGGGGATCGTCTTTATTACAATTGTCCATAGGTATGGGGATTCTTGTTAATGTTTCTATGTTCGTTAAATATGAAAGAGTTTATAAGCATAAAGAAGAGAATGTTGCAGAAATAGCAGTGAAAAAGCAGCCTACTTCAGGTTTTGTACGGCCAAACCGTCATTTTTAATCAATTAGATAATAATGGCTGGGATATAAGTTTTCCAGCTGAAGAAAAACCAAAATCATTTACGAAGATATTAAAGTATTTCGTATCAGGATTTTGGTTTTTTATCTTTTTTATAGATGAATGCTATTGGAAAGAGGTTGATTCATTTGCTTCCTTGCTAAAAAAGGCTATAATATATAGAGTGTCTTTTTGTTTGTAAAACGCTTTCGAATATGATGTGAGAAATGTTAAAATTTACCAATAATGTGACAACTGAAGTTTTTAGCGTAAAAAGAGAGAAATATTCATGAAAATATGGTTTAATAGCAAAAGAGTCTTTTTTAACATTGCTATGATGTTTAAATGTGAATAATGACACAATGAAACGAACGGTATTTTATATAGTATGATATCTTTTTCTATGTAATGAAAGGGGAGCATGATCAAATGGCTAATTCTCGCGTTTATCCTGAGGCCAAATTGACGAATCAACAATCAGAAACAAGTGCGTGGAAGGATTTTCTCGCATTAATTAAAATAGGAATCGTAAATTCAAATTTAATCACTGTATTTACTGGAATCTGGCTTGCAATAGTTTTCACAGATGCAAAGTTTTTAGAGCGAATTGATACAGTATTATATACACTAATCGGATCAGGCTTAATTATGGCAGGTTCCTGTGTATTAAATAATTTTATCGATCGTGATATTGATCCATTAATGGAAAGAACGAAGACAAGACCGACAGTAACAGGAAAAGTGAAGCCTGCAAAAGTTGCTGTTTTAGGTTTTGGTTTTCTCTTCATTGGTACTTTATTCTTATTATTAACAACAATAACTGCAACTGTCATTGCTTTAATCGGGGCATTTAGCTATGTCGTTGTCTATACTATGTGGACAAAGCGTCGACTAGTATCTAACACCGTAATAGGAAGCTTTTCAGGAGCATTTCCACCACTAATTGGATGGGCTGCCATTGATCCTGGCCTTCATGTTATTGCTTGGAGCTTGTTTTTAATTATGTTTGTTTGGCAGCCGCCACATTTTTATTCTTTAGCAATTCGAAGAGCAGAAGAGTACCGAGCAGCAGGAATCCCAATGCTCCCTGTTGTTAAAGGTTTTGAGGTAGCAAAAAGGCATACGTATATATGGATTATTGCTTTATTTCCACTGCCATTTTTGTTATACCAAATCGGTATTCCATTTTTAATATTAGCAACATTATTAAATATCGGTTGGGTTATTACTGGAATACGTGCAAGTAAAAAGCAAGATGAATACAAATGGGCAACAGCAATGTTCATTTATTCTATTCAATATTTAACAATATTATTTGTCTCAATGGTAGTATTTACATTATTCTAAAAAGGATTTGTTTTTAGGGGAGAACATTCCAGGAGAATAATGGTTGATTTCTTATTGGTTAAAGCTTGATGCTTTTTCCAATAAGAAACATTAATATCCTGAAATTCGGAGGAGTCTGAATACATATAGACGTCGATGGGATTAGTGAGACAGAGGAGATCAAGCAAAGCTCACTTTCATAGAAAGATCGAGGGTGTGCATTCAAGGTTGCTTTGGTCACCTACACTAAATTTGTGAACCAGTCTTATGGGAAAAAGGAACTTTGGGAGTTTGTTAAACAAAGAGGTAAATACTTTATGGAGTGGGTAGCTAAATGGAATTTACATTACCGATATTGCCGACAATAAGTACTACGTTTATTATTTTAAGTGCCATTTTTGTAGCGATTGGTTGGGGATTAATTAAGCAGAAAAAAAGACAACAACACCAGACTGTCATGTTATTTGCAGCGATTTTTGCGGTAATCTTTTTCATCATTTATGCATCAAGAACGATTTTTATTGGTAACACTTCTTTTGGAGGACCAGATGATATTAAGATTTACTATACTATATTTCTTATTTTTCATATCACCTTGGCAACAATAGGTGCTGTATTAGGAATCATTATGTTATATACAGGTTATAAGCAGCAATATGCAAAGCACCGAAAGTTAGGACCGATCACAAGTATTATTTGGTTTATTACAGCTATTACAGGAACAGCAGTTTATTTACTACTCTATGTTTTTTATCATGGAGGAGAAACGACATCTGTTATTAAAGCAATATTAGGTTTTTAAAATCAAAATGTAAAAAATGCTTCTAAAAAATAGAAGCATTTTTTATTTGCTATCTAAGAGAGAAATGGGTGGTTTTAAATGTAACTTTATTTACATAATTGAAAAACTACTTATTCTATTAAAATTATTTAAAGTAAGTTATACTATTTAGTAAGAAAGCCACATATATTAATAGAAACAATGCTAGAGAGGGGGGAATCCTCTGAAAATTTTATTAAGAACTGTCATAATTATTGCAGTATTATCAGCGATTGGAATCTATTTTAGTATAACTGATGATAATAATCAGCCAGATGTATTAGTTGAAAATGGTGATCATCCTAAAAAAGTAGAGGATAATCTCAAAGAAGCAAGTGAAAATACGCAAATTTTACCAACTCCTAAAGAAGGGTTAGGGAGTTTAATCGGTAAGAGTACAAGTGAACTTAAAAAGAAGTATGGGGAGCCAGCGAGAATTGATCCTTCCGCTTATGAATATGACTGGTGGATATTCAATAAGGATGACTCTAAGTATTTTCAAGCTGGAATTCTTGATGACAAAGTAGTTACCATTTATGCAATTGGAAGCTCAGTGAATATTACGCCTTATAAAATTGGACAAGAAGTTGGAGATATTTATACAATGACTCCCATTGAAACCAATATTAGCTTTAACTACGAAAATTCTTCCTACCGTTTTGAATTATCGGAGGATGAAATAAATAACCGCCCTCTCATTCAAATCGGTGATTATTATGCACAGCTATACTTTGATAAATTTAATGGTACTTTATCAAGTATTCGGTATATGGATGCTCGAACGTTACTTCATTTAAGACCATACGAGTTAGTTTATCGGGGAGAATTATTAGAGACAGAGAGTAATGGGAAGAATAATGAAGCAATACAAGAAGGAAACGAACGACAAATTCTAGATATGACGAATGTATTAAGAAAAAGATTCAAGCTCAATACAGTAGAATGGGATCAGCCTACTGCGGAAGTAGCATTAGGGCATAGTAAGGATATGTTTGATACGGAAAACTTTTCTCATACATCTGAGAAGTATGGTGATCTTGAGGATCGTTTAAAAGCAGGGGATGTCTTTTATCAAGTTGCTGGGGAGAATATCGCAGCAGGGTATTCAGATGCTCCCGCGGTAATGGAAGGTTGGCTAAATAGCAAAGGTCATCGTGAATGTTTATTAAATGAGAAATTTACTCATCTTGGAGTAGGAGTATTTGATAAATACTATACCCAAAATTTTATCGAAAAATGGTAAGAGCAGAAAGACAATCAGTCGACAAACTCAGCGGAGGAGTGGTCGGCTGTTTTTTTTACCTGAGTTATTGCATGGCGGGGATAATTACATTGCAGGTTTGATTATCTTCAACCAATCTTGTTAGTCATAGGGCTTTGAGAGAGAATTTAAAGAGAAAGGCACATTTTTTTAAAAGCCATCATAAAGTAATATAGGCAGATGTATCAAATTAGAGGTGAAATAATGATGGCTGATAAAAAACTTCATCCTTCTGTAGAAGAATTTAAAGCATTTGTAAGAGCAAACCCAAAAATATTGAAAGAGGCAAGAAGTGGGAATGTGACATTACAGGAATTATATGAGGATTGGTATTTATTAGGTCCGAACGATACTAGATGGGATGGTTTATTAGAAGGAAGTGCTGTGTCCACCCAAAAGGAAGAAGAGGCATCAGGTAATCGGACTGTCTGGATGTCAAATATTGTTGATACATTAAAAAATATGGACCAAAATCAAATCCAAGGATATTTGGCAAACTTAAACCAAGCTTTAGGTACGTTGCAAGGTGTTATCTCTCAATTCGCTCCAAATAGTGGTTCTAGTGGATCATCTGCGCCAACTGAACAAAAACCTTCTGGACCATTTTCTTTTAGGAAAGATTAAATAGGAGGACTATATGAGACAGAATATTAAAGAATATATTGCGCAGAATGCAGAATTGCAACAGTTTATTCGAGAACAGCCACAATGGTATAGAGAATTAAGCAGAAATCCAAATCAGTTAGAAGTCTTTGAGATTGCTTCCCTTCATTATTATAAAAAAACCATCCCAGATCACGTGGAAAAGTTTTCAAATGGTGTACAAATGGCGTCTATGATGGTTAGCATGTTTCAGGCAATGAATGCACAATCCTAAGTCTTTAAAATTCAATAAATACTCCGAGTAAAACAAACAGGAATGGTAATACTAACCGAAAATAAAACATTATTAAAATTACCAGGAGTGTTTATGTTGAAAAAAATCCGATTGATTTGTATTCCTGCTTTTCTCTTTTTAACAGGGTGCCACAATGATATCCCTGATCCAAAAGTAAAACCTCATAAGGAAGCAGTAAATGTTGTAATCTCATCAAATATGGCTGTACAAGCCTCTATTACTTCTAGCGATACGGAAAAGATGGTTGTGCATCATTTAGTGAAGGGAAATAAAGTATTTGTAGAATGCAGAGTAAAAGACTATTCATTCAGAGAAGATAGTCAGGGGAAATTAGGCAAAATACTTTTAGAAGTTGATGGCCAGAAGTATGAATATTCTTCTGCAGCCTTTGTAATCGAAGGGTTGAAAGCAGGAAACCATACAATTAATCTTTCTGTTATAGATGCAGTAAATAAGACAACAAAATACCAAAAGTCATTTCAAGTAATGATTAAAAGTTAGATAAAAAAGGAAATCACAAACCTTTTCTTTCTAGTGTCTTTCATGTAGAATAAGAAATGGAGGTGAGCGAATACGTGCTTGCGACAACTGAAATACTCCTTATTCAAGAGGAAGCAGAAGAGATTGCTGAAATGATATTAGAATCAGATGTTGCAGAACAATACCGTATTTGTTTGGCCAATATACAATCAAACAAGGAAACACAGCGGAAAATTCATTCTTTTAACAAAATGAAAGAGCTATATGAAGAAGTTCAGCGTTTTGGAAAATATCATCCTGAATATAAAAAAGTGATGATGGAAATAAGACAGCTTAAACGCGAGATGGATTTAGATGATAATGTAGCAGCATTTAAAATAGCTGAGAATGGTTTACAAAAGCTTTTAGATGATGTTAGCGTTATTATTGGGCGTTCTGTTTCTACTTTCATTAAAGTACCAACAGGTAATCCATTTTTTGATGAACTTTCTGGCTGCTCCGGAGGTTGTGGTAGTGGTGGAAGCTGTAGTTGTTCTGCATAATATACTTAAAAGCAATGATCCAGATGATCATTGCTTTTCTATTTTCTTTTCCTATGCTATTATGATAAATAATGGTATTTAAAGGGGTTAAATTATGCTAGGGCAACGACAAGGGATCATTGTTTGGTTATTTTCACTAAAACAAGCAAAAATGTTAAGAAGATATGGGAATGTTCATTTTATTTCCAAAAGGTTAAAATATGTTGTGCTCTACACAAACCAAAGTGACGTGGAAAGCATAATGGAAAAAATAAATGCTCATTCTTTTGTTAAAAAGGTAGAACCTTCCTACAAACCATTTTTAAAAATGGAATTTGAAAATTCGCGGCCAGATAAAGCGAAAGAATATGATTATAAAATGGGAATTTAATAGCTTGCTTAAAAGATATTAAAAACAGTATGTATGGAAGCTTAGTTAGAAGTATTATTTCTGCGACTAAGTCATCATACATACTGTTTTTTCTTTTATAGAATCCCATATAAATTGAGAAGGGAAGTAAAAAAAAGCCTGCAGGCAAATACCTGCAGGCTCCTTCCACATCCTTACTATTCATAAGGAAAGAAGGTAAAGGGAGAGGAGAAACCGGAGGAAAACTTAGGGGAAACGTAAGTCTTCTCCGCGGTTGGCAACAACATCCTCGAATAGATGCTGTTAATTACATTATCCCCAACCATGGAACACTTATACCTAATCAAAATATTTTTTTTGGATAAAGTAAGATAGTCTCCTTTTTTAGTTAATAGGTGGAATAAAACTATTCATGGTATGAATAGTAAAAAATCTTTAAAATGTTGGCTCGGTATAAGGTTTATGGTAGGATAGGGAAGGTAAAAGCAGTTAAAGTAAAATTAGGGTTGTGGTGATTGAAATGAGAGTTGTCTCCGGTAAGAATAAGGGGATTCCATTGAAGGCAGTGCCTGGTAACTCGACTAGACCTACTACAGATAAAGTCAAAGAAGCCATCTTTAACATGATAGGCCCATACTTTCAAGGAGGAGAAGGCCTTGATTTATTTGCTGGTAGTGGTGGACTAGGTATTGAAGCTTTAAGTAGAGGATTGGATCTTGTTATTTTTGTAGACAAAGAAGGAAAAGCGATACATACTATTAAAGAAAATCTTTCTATATGCAAATTAAATAGTCAAGCAGAGGTATATCGCAATAATGCGGATCGTGCTTTAAAAGCATTACAAAAAAGAGAAAAAAGATTCGATTATATTTTTTTAGATCCGCCATATAAAAAGCAGCAGTTAGAAAAAATCCTAACATTTATTGATGAAGCAGGTCTCTTAAAGGAAGACGGAGTTATTGTTTGTGAACACGGTTCGGAAATTTCTTTGCCTGAGGCAGTTAGCAGACTTCAACAAGTGAAACATGAAAAATACGGAATAATTGCGGTTTCTATTTATTCCTTACAAAATGGTATGGAGGACTAAGAAATGGCTAGTATAGCAGTTTGCCCAGGTAGTTTTGATCCGATAACGTATGGTCATATTGATATTATTAAACGATCAGCAAAGGTATTTGACCATGTATACATATGTGTATTAAATAATTCTGCCAAAAAACCTTTTTTTTCAGTAGAGGAAAGATTAGAGTTAATTAGAGAAGTAACAAAAGATATTAAAAATGTTTCTGCGTCGTCCTATGAAGGACTTTTGATTGATTATGCAAAAAGTGTAAAAGCGAATGCAATTATTAGAGGATTACGAGCTGTATCAGATTTTGAATACGAAATGCAGATTACCTCTATGAACCGAGTTCTATCAGATGATATTGAGACATTCTTTATTATGACAAATAATCAATATTCTTTCTTAAGTTCAAGTATAGTGAAAGAAGTCAGCAAGTATGATGGAGACATTTCGGAGCTTGTCCCAAAGATTGTTCATGATGCGTTAAGAGCAAAGTTTCATAAAAATCGTCCCTAACGCTTACTCTCCAGTAATATGAATAAAAAGGACTTATTGCCCAAAAAAGATTTTTAACATCTTTTTGGCAATAAGTCCTTTTTATACTTCTTCTCTTGGAGATAATCTTTTTACTAAGATAAAACAATAAATCATTAGGGAAATAATCGTGACAATTGGACCCCATGTGCTAATATTTTCAAATATTTGTTGCAAGAAAGCTCCCTCTTGGTTTAATCCTGGAATCGCAATCGTTGGAGCATCTTTTGCCAAAAAGTTTTTGTTAAAGAAATCCCACGCGATAAATGTATAAATTCCAGAGAAGATTGCTTGCATTATTCTTGCTATAAAAAAAGGTTTAAAACGAATATCTGTCTGTGCTAGAATACTTGCAACCTGTGCTTGTACACTCAAACCACTAAAGCCGAGGATACAGCTAGTCAGGATTGCTTGATGCATAAGGGTGGAAGTTTCTACATCACTTGTTAATTGACTTCCTAATGTAATTTCAAATATCCCAGCAATGAATGGAATCGCTAATTCGCCAGAAAAAGTGAATAGCTGGAAAACGGCTTCTAACAATTTAGCAGCAAAAGAAGTAATATGTAAGTGAAATAGTAATCGATTAATAACAGAAAAAAGAATAATGAAGCCGCCGACCATTAATAACGATTGAATCGAAGAAGTTACAGCATCTCCCATTAATTTTCCAAGTGGACGCTTGTCTTTTAACCGAGTATGATGTAATTCCCGTAACGCTCTTTTGATGGAGGCTTTTTCAGTTGCCTCCTGTTTCTTTATTTCTGTGTCCTTGCCATGAAATCTCATAAATAGTCCTACTGTAAAGTTGGCTAAATAATGAGAAAAGGCAAGAAGCAGTCCTAGTTTGGGACTATGAAAAAAAGAAGCTGAAACTGCACCAATAATAAACATCGGATTAGAAGCGTTAGAAAAAGAAACGAGTCTTTCTGCTTCTGTTCTTGTTAATTGTTTTTCTTCACGCATTCTTGCTGTTAATTTTGCACCAGTAGGAAAGCCTGATACCATGCCCATTGCCCAAACAAATCCGCCTACACCTGGAACTTTAAAGAGAGGTCGCATAATGGGTTCCAATAAAACACCAATAAAACGAACTACACCAAAACCGATTAAAATTTCGGATAAAATAAGGAAAGGAAGAAGTGAAGGAAAAACAATCGTCCACCATGTGTTTAGTCCATTTTTGGAAGCGTCAACTGCAACTCCTGGAAAAGAAATTAGAGCAAGAGCTAATAGGGATGCAGATAAAGCGAGTACGATTGTCTTAAATTTTGAGCGTAACAAATTATATTGCTCCCCCTTCAAATAGAAAATAGTAGGTAAGTATTCTTATTTATAGAAGAAAGGCTGTTTAAGAAACTTTTTAGTAAAAAGAATACTTGTACACAAACAGCCTGAAGAATATCCCTCTACCAATCAATATACTCATAACATAAAAAAAAAGACCATAAGAATATATAGATTATTATTTTGAAAAGAATAGGTGGGACAATATGGAACGCCCAAAAATTGGATTAGCGTTAGGGTCAGGTGGAGCGAGAGGATTTGCACATATTGGGGTCATAAAAATACTAAGAGAAGAGAATATCCCAATAGATTATATTGCTGGCAGCAGTATAGGGGCTATAATTGGCTGTTTATATGGAGCAGGATCCGATATTGAGCGATTATACACTTTATCCAAGTTCTTTAAAAGAAAATACTATTTGGATTTTACTGTCCCTAAAATGGGGTTTATCGCAGGGAACCGTGTAAAGGAGTTAATTCATTTGTTTACCTATGGAAAAAATTTAGAGGAGTTGGATATCCCTGTTGCCATTGTTGCGACTGATTTATTAACGGCAGAAAAAGTAGTTTTCACAAAAGGGCCAATTGCTGATGCTGTTCGGGCAAGTATTTCTATTCCAGGTATATTTGTTCCAGAAAAAATTGACGGGCGATTGCTTGTAGACGGAGGAGTAATCGATCGTGTTCCCGTCTCAGTTGTGAAGGAAATGGGAGCAGATATTGTAATTGCTGTCGATGTCGCAAAAGTGAACATTCATACAGATATTTCTAACATTTATGATGTAATTATGCGTTCATTAGATATCATGCAAATGGAACTAGTAGAATCACGCGAGGTTGCAAGTAATGTGATGATTAAGCCGCCTGTTGAAATGTTTAATAGTAAGGCATTTACTGATTTGGAGAAAATTATTGAAATAGGGGAAACAGAAACGAGAAAATATATAGAAGGGATTAAAAAGGAAATCAGAAAGAGAAGAAAGAATGAAAAAAAGTAATTATAGAGTGAACAAATAAAGATTAAAGGTTCTCGCTTAATACAGTGGAGTGCCTTTAATCTTTAAGCTGTTTATTAAGAACTTCAACTAATAAAAACTAGTCCTAACAAAGGAATTATTTCATGATAGGAGGTTTGGTGTAATCCATCTCTAATAGTTGATGCTGAACAAGATTAGGAACACCTAAAGCATAAATCTGCGAAGCGCGAATATCCAATGCGATTTTTTCTTTATCAAAAGCAGAAAGCTTGCTGATAATTGGCAGCTGAAACTGCTTCTTTTTTTCTTTTAAATAGAGACGGCCATTTACAGTTGTTCCAAGTAAACGAATATAATTTGGCTTCAATGAAGAACTCATTTCTGCCTTTTTGGTATTTGTTAAAATATGTACGCAAATTCTTTGCAGCCTTGTCCATGTATATCTTTTCGTCTTTACTAAACGAATAAAATCGTGAAAAGAGGATGCTGTTTTTACATATTTAAGGAAGCGATACTCTAAACCTTCCTCCATCTCATATATGGCAGCTAACTCTTCTGCTGTTGACTGAAGGAGACGGAATTTTAAATAGTGCCAGTAATTCTCCCAAGTATGGTAAGTGAGGTATGTTTCCTTATACTGCTGTAGTAATTGATAACTACTTGCGGGGAGGAAGGGTTTTATTTTTCTTATGTCTCCTTTATCATGCAATAGTTCTTCGCGAATGCTTGTTGCGCTAGCTATTGTATCCGAAGTAAATGTTTTGTCATGATAGTCTGCTTTCATGCGGGCAACTGTGCAAATCTCCATGGGATACTTATTGGTATGCACTGCCTTATAGTATTCATATCCCAAGATGTTATTTGGCATACTAAGATTTAGCGCGGTGTGATCATCACTAGTTGTTAATTCTTTTATCGCCAATGATTTAGCTTTCGGATAGCTCATTCCTTGTTTCATAAACCCCTTAACAAGTAAATCCTCTTCCATTCCTTTTCCTTGCAGCAGGGTAAAAGTCTGCTGAAAAGCATCGATGCTGCCTGATTCACTGCCAAAACATAAGAAATCACAACTTAAGCTTTGCAAAATATCAACAGCGCCAGAAGCAAATACGGCAGCATGCTGTGTGGCAAAAGCATAGGGAAGCTCCACAATAAGATCTACTCCACTTTCCAAAGCCATTTCTGCTCGAGCCCACTTAGAAACAAGGGCAGGTTCTCCTCTTTGCAGAAAAGGACCGCTCATAACAGCAGCCACAATATCCGCCTGTGTTAGTTCTTTCGCTTTTTGGATATGATACAAATGACCATTATGAAATGGATTATATTCTACTACTACTCCAACTGCTTTCATCACATTCTCCCTAACTATATTCTTTATGGTTGTATTAATAAAAGTTTATCCTAAAAATAGTGGTTATAAAAGAGAAACCTATATGGATCTGCCTGTTTTAGTATATAAAAGATTCCTTGTAAATTTATATGTGAGAAACAGTAAAAGAATAGGACTAAATGCTGGTTTCAAAGATGCAATATAATCCTGGGTTTTAATAGTGCTGTCTACTTTCTAATATAGTTTCTATTCTACGAATTTTTGAAGTAAAGCTTTGCTAAAATAGCTTAAATGGAAGCAAGGGGGAGAGAAATCAAGATCATTTTAGGAAGTTTTGGTTGCAATTCTGATGAATATGGGTAGAATAGAAAAGAAATCACGAAATATGATCGTGATTCAGGACATATCTCTTATTATTTACTGTAAAGAAAAAATATTGACAAATAATTATATGAAAGCTATAATTACCTTTGTTGCCTTGGGGTGATATATATGAAATGGACGTTAAGCCAGTTACAAAAATTTCGAAGTAAGGGATTGCCAATTGATGAAACAATAAATATGGATGAGATCAAAGAAACAGATCCGACCATAAGAAAAGTATCTCCTATTCATATAACAGGATGTACGGATATTGATTCAACGAAAGTGACTTTTCATTTAAATATAAAAGGATCGCTCGTGCTACCTTGCTCTCGTACTTTAGTAGACGTGGATTATCCAATTAATGTTGAAACAACAGAAACCTTCCTATTAAAAGTTTCGGAATATGAAACAGACGAAGAGGAAGTTCATCAGGTAAAAGGGGATGTAATTGACTTAAAGCCAATTATAGCAGAAATACTTTTACTTGAGGTACCGATGCAAGTCTTCTGTGAAGATGTAACAGAAGAGGGAGCTCCACAATCAGGAAATGATTGGGAAGTAATTCAAGAGCAAGATTTACAGGAGAAGAAAGTTGATCCTCGTCTTGCAGGACTTGCTAAGTTTTTTGAAAATGAGTAAATTAACTCATAATTAATTATGCAAAAGAAAAATGTGAGATTGGAAATATCTTTTCTCATTACTTTCTTAATACTCTTTAAGGAGGTGGGACGAATGGCTGTACCTTTTAGAAGAACATCTAAAACTGCAAAGAGAAAACGTCGTACACATTTTAAATTACAAGTGCCTGGTATGGTAGAATGCCCTAACTGTGGTGAAATGAAACTTGCTCACCGTGTATGCAGCGCTTGCGGAACATACAAAGGGAAAGAAGTTGTAAGCAACTAATTATCTTTTTTGTTGATTAAAAGCACAAGAACTTAAGTTCTTGTGCTTTTTTTCATATTATAGCTATTATTACAAAAATAGCTGAAGTAAAATAAAAGGAAGTTTTGAAAGTTAGAAGAAATACATAATATGAGGTGATAAGCAATGATTGTCATAAGTTCTTGTTTAGCAGGTCTGAAAGTTCGGTATAATGGGACGGATTGTTTAGATACCAACATAGAAGAGTTTATAAAAAAAGAAAACATAAGAACGGTTTGTCCGGAATTATTGGGAGGCTTCTCTACTCCGAGGGAACCAGCTGAGATAGTCGGAGGGGATGGTTATGATGTTCTTGATGGAAAAGCATTTGTTAAAGATGCTAAAGGGAATGATGTGACGCAAATGTATATCGAAGGGGCTAATAAAACCTTAGTTTTTATTAAAGACTTGGAGGCGGAAATGGTAGTCTTAAAAGAAAATAGTCCTTCTTGTGGTAGTGGTAGTATATATACAGGGAACTTTGATGGCACAAAAATGGGCGGTGTGGGTGTAACCACTGCGCTTTTAAGAAGAAACGGTATCAAAGTGGTGTCAGAAGACGAATTATTTTCTTAACTAGGTCTATAAGTAGCAAATTTTCTTTTTGCATGCTGCTAATTTTTCTTTTTGTAATATGAATAAATCAGTCTATCTTTTCTAGTAGATGCATATGTATGAATAAAAAACACTAGGAGGGTATACTGATGACAACAACGAGACAAGATGCTTGGTCAAAAGATGAAGATATTTTACTTGCTGAAATTGTTCTTCGTCATATTAGAGAAGGCGGTACACAGCTTCAAGCATTTGAAGAAGTGGGGAAATTATTATCAAGAACAAGTGCAGCATGTGGATTTCGCTGGAATTCATATGTACGCAAACAATATAAATCTGGTATCGAACTTGCCAAAAAACAAAGAAAGCAATTGAAAAAGACAAATGTAGCAGAAGAGTTTTCTCAAGAAGAAGTAACTGCTGTTCAGCCTGCTATATCTCCAGCTCCTATACAGAATCAATTTGATGAAATGATGTTATATTTAAAAGATTTATATGATAAAGCAACTAAGTGGGAGCAAGAAAATATTGACTCTTCCACCGTTAAAGAGAAAACGAAGGTATTAGAGGAAAAGCTAGCTATATTAAAGAAGGAAAATGAAGCGTTGCAAAGTGAATTAGACTCCATGGAAGGCGCTTATAAAGCATTAGTGGAGCTGATGGAAAAAGCAAGGCAAATGGTGGTTTTTAAAGATGAGGATAAACTTCCCAAGGTGTAAGTAAAGTTTTTCTTTAGCTAAAATGCTAATGGGATCTATATCTATAATAACATGGTCAAATAAATATGCTATATTGCAGGAGGAATCCTGTCAGTTAGGAAGCATCCGCTCGACTCCTGTATATAAAAAGGTGAGGCAGAGGAGAATCATTGGATTCACTTGACTCACAAGGAGAATCTGGGCGGCTGCTTTATATAAGTCAATTAAAATCTCTAATCTTTCATATGCAAAAGAAAACAAAATCAATTTGTTGGTGTTTTAATCTATCCAATGAGTATAATACCGCATCCTCCCCATTAAGTTGTAACATTCTTCTCTAATTTTATTCCTTTTTATATTATTAAACCTTAAAAAACTCTTTTATAGATTATCTTTCAAAACTATGTGATTGCACTCGTCTTTTAGCTTTTCTTTCGTTTTTGAGGCAAGCATCATATTTTATTTTTTTTCTATTCCTGTGATTTTCGTACTACAAACATTTCAGAAAATGTTAATATATAACTAACGATAACTTGAAACGATAAAGGAGCTTCTAATGGAAATTGCAATTATTGGAGCTGGGGCAATTGGCTTATTATGTGCATACCAGTTAAAGGAAAAGCATGATGTCACCTTATATGTTCGGTCAAAGCAGCAATACGAGCGAATCCTAGAGAAAGGAATATATTATAAAGCAAATGACGAAAAGAAAAATCGAACAGTACGCGTACGGTTTTTTAAAGAGTGGAATGGACAAGAAGAGTTGACGATCGTCGCAGTAAAGCAATATCAACTAGCGTCCATTTACGAGAAGATGGAAAAAATGGGCGATAAAATAAAAGCAATGTGCTTTTTGCAAAATGGAATGGGACACATAGAGACAATTAGGAATTCGCGAGTTGCTAATATATTGATAGGTATTGTCGAACATGGAGCGATGAAAGAAGATGAGCAAACAGTAATTCATACTGGTGTAGGAGCAATAAAAATAGCTTGTATAAAAGGAAAAATGGACGATATAGTTACCACGCTCACAACAGCTACTAATAAAGACTTTTTATTTATAATGGAACATAAATATGAAATAATGCTGCAAAAAAAATTAGTCGTAAATTGTATTGTAAATAGTTTAACTAGTATTTTGCTGGTGCCAAATGGTCTTTTGCTGGAAAACGCTTATTATTCTCAATTGATGACTATGTTGATGAATGAGGTATTAGAGGTTTTAACGATAACCGAATCTGAAAAAAAAATCTATCGAGAGTATTGTATGGAAGTCATAGGAAAAACAACTTTAAATAAATCTTCGATGCTAAAGGATATGGAGGCGGGAAGACCTACGGAAATAGATGCAATCTTAGGATACATAATAGAAGAAGCAAAAAAGAAAAAACAGAGTGTGCCTATTGCAAATGCGGTTTATCTGATGATTAAGGGAAAAGAACGAGAAAGAGAGGTGTTTATCCATGATTAATCTAACTTCACATCTCATTAGTTTTCTCGTGGTTTTTCCAATCTTTACATTGTTTATTGTTTTTGTTATTAGTAAGTTGATTACAAAAAAGCATCGTCTATCTATACATCTAGCCCTAGATATTAGTACCATCTTTTTTATTGTTTCCGTCCATTTTCTTATACAATCTATCTGGCATACTTCGGTCTTATTGTATATTGTGATATTTATCTTGTTGATTGGCATGTTATTTGTTATTGTTCATTGGAAGTTTAAAGAGGAAATACAATACAAAAAAGTATTTAAAGGAATTTGGCGTGTAAGCTTTCTTCTTTTTTTCCTTTTATATATTGTATTGCTCGTTTATGGTCTTTTCCTATCTATATGGAGAACACTTGGAATGGTATAATAGTTGATTACAATAAAATAACTTAAATGTTTAGCAAGTCATTGCTACTTAGAATGAATAGGTGGACTCAATCTGGAAGATGCTAATAAGAAGATAAATCGAAAAGATAAAGGCTTATAAGCAACTTTTTTTCTTTTATAGTAAAGGGATGCTATACTTTTCTATGTAGCGAAATAAAATGAATGCTTTTTATAAGCAGCTGGATGATAAGCTCGTGGTTGGACTCCCACTATAGAAAGAGTCTTTAATAAGGAGAAAATACATATATAGGAAAACTCGAATTGGAGAAAGGAAGTACATAGATGGAGATGATGAATCTCTCTTTGCCTGTGGCAAATAAATTCGTAACAGATTATTTAGAACAAAAGAATAGTGCGGAAGACTTTTTTCATTATTCTTATCTTGATAATGGTAGCTATGAGAAGAGAGTTAAAGAATTAGAAACGAGAACTTTTATGAGGAATGATCTTGCAGATTATATCGAAGATTACATGAAAAAGTTCCCTCAAGGGGAAAAGGTGAGGCAATCCCTTTCTAAATTAAGAAAGGAAAACAGTGTAGTTGTTATAGGTGGACAACAAGCGGGTGTTTTAACAGGTCCATTATACTCTATTCATAAAGTAATTAGTATTATCCTGTTAGCTGAACAAAAAGAAGAAGAATTAGGTATTCCGGTTGTACCAGTTTTCTGGGTAGCGGGAGAAGACCATGATTATTTAGAAATTAATCATATTTATACACCAGGTAAGGAAAAAATGAAGAAGGCAGTTTATCCACAAAGAGTGTTGGATAAAAGAATGGCTTCCGATATATTGCTGGAAAAAGAGGTCTGTATAGAATGGCTGGAAAAAATCGTCGAATCCTATGGTGAAACAGATCATTCAAAGCCTTTATTGCAACTTTTGCACAATGCTGTCCATGAATCCACTACGATTGTTGACTTCTTTAGCTATATTACAATGAGTTTATTCCAAGATTATGGATTACTATTGGTTGATTCTGGTGATAAAGAGATTCGCAAGTTGGAGAAAGAAATTTTCCTTAAACAAATTAATGAATTTCAAAAATTAGCAGATTCCGTTTCAGAACAACAAAAGTTAGTACAGGAGAAGGGATATTCGCTTGTGATTGAAATGGCAGAAAATCCTGTTAACTTGTTTTATTATGATGAAGTAGAGCAAGAAAGAGTATTGCTGCAATACGATGAAATAGAAAATTGTTTTATCGGGAAAGATAGAACAGTATCCTTTACTATGGAACAGTTAATAGAGATTGCGAGTGAATTCCCTCAAAAGCTAAGCAATAATGTCGTAACGAGACCAATAACGCAAGACTTATTATTTCCTACGTTAGCATTTATTGGCGGACCTGGAGAGATTGCGTACTGGGCGGAACTTAAAAAGGCTTTTGAACACTTAGGAATTAAAATGCCGCCAGTTATTCCTCGCTTAAATATTACGCTCTTAGAGAGAAGCGTGGAAGCAGACATAGAGGAACTAAAATTATCAATAAAGGATGTTCTTGTTAATGGAACTTCTGAAAGATGTGCGGAATTTTTAAAGTCTGTCTCAAATGAACGGATTGAACAGATACTTAATGAAATAAAAGAGGTAATTAAAACGAAATATGATCAAGTGGAAGAGGAAATGAAGGCAGAGTATAAAGGTTTGCTGCCGTTATTAGAAAAAAATGAAGATTTTTTAGTAAGCCAGCTTGAATTTTTGCAGAACAAAGTTGATGCTTCCGTAAAATTAAAGCATGAAGTACTAGTAAATAAATTTAACCGTATTGAACAAAATTTAAAGCCAGAAGGGTCTCCCCAAGAAAGAGTCTGGAATATCACCTATTTCTTAAATAAATATGGAATGGATTTTATTCAAGATGTAATGGAATTGCCGATGGCCTTTGATGGAACACATAAGGTTATTAAATTATAAGGAAGAAAAGAATGATTACCCCCTAATTATAGGACGGTTCAGACTGTCGACAAACTCCTAATTCAGTAATTAGGAGTTTGTTTTAGTTTATACATATACATTTTTTTAAATAAGAATTGATTTCCGTTGCAGGGGTACGCTTTCCGTGGGGCTCGCGCTGAGCCGCTTCGGCCTAAAGGCCTGCAGAATCTCAGACTGTCTCGCAGATCCCAAAGAGTCTCACCCCTTCCATTCCAATCAATGCATAATAATTCCATTTGCATTTCCTAAATTCCTTTTGTCAACAAGCTGTACCGTCCTAATTATAGGACGGTTTTTTTATTGTTATAACGCATTTTCATTCCCTCCTTTAGTTTTGTCTTTTAGAAAATAAACAGCCAATTCTCAAAAAGTAGTGATAAAGAACCCCGTTTATTCTTTTCAAAATTATTATTTTTGTTGCAGGAAATATACAAAATAGATAGAATTAAAATTAATAGTGGAGGAAAGTGGGGGAATGTGGTACATTGAGGTTAGAAAGTGGGGGACAAGGGTATGTTTATGGGTGAATATCATCATAATGTTGATGCAAAAGGACGTATCATTGTTCCTGCGAAGTTTAGAGAGAACTTAGGTGAAACCTTTATTCTAACCCGTGGCCTCGATCGATGTCTTTTCGGTTACCCACTTAATGAATGGGAGATAATTGAAGACAAGCTCAAGCAATTACCTTTAACCAAAAAAGATGCTAGAGCATTTACCCGATTTTTCTTCTCCGGAGCAACAGAATGTGAAATTGATAAACAAGGTCGCATTAATATTGCCTCCCCCTTATTTCAATATGCACAGTTAGAGAAGGAATGTGTTATTCTCGGTGTTTCTAATCGTATTGAAATATGGGATAAACAAGAGTGGGAAAATTATTTTTCCGAATCAGAGGATTCTTTTGCAGAAATTGCAGAAAATATGATTGGGTTTGATATTTAATTTTTTCACTATGTACATAATAAATACTACCTACAAGAAAAATTTATAGACAGGTGTGGATTCATGTTTAATCATACAACAGTATTACTGAATGAAGCTGTCGATGCTCTCGATATTAAGCCAGATGGAATTTATGTGGATTGTACTTTAGGTGGAGCAGGGCACAGCGAATTAATTCTTTCCAAATTATCAGGCAGTGGAAGGTTAATTGCATTTGATCAAGATGAAGTAGCAATAAAAAATGCACAAGTAAAATTAGCCCCATATAAGGACAGATTGACGATTGTCAAAAGTAACTTCCGCTATTTAAAAGAAGAAATTCACAACTTAGGGATTACACATGTAGATGGAATTCTTTATGACTTAGGTGTATCTTCCCCGCAATTGGATACTCCTGAGCGTGGATTTAGTTATCACCATGATGCACCTCTTGATATGCGTATGGATAATGAAGCGGATGTTACTGCATATGATGTTGTTAATTCTTGGTCTTATGAATCACTAGTTAAAATTTTCTTTCGTTATGGAGAGGAGAAATTCTCTAAACAAATAGCAAGGAAAATTGAGGCAGCAAGAGAAAATCGCCCAATAGAAACGACTGGAGAGTTGGTTGAATTAATTAAGGAAGCTATTCCAGCGCCAGCTAGACGAAAAGGCGGTCATCCTGCAAAAAGAGTTTTTCAAGCAATACGAATTGCAGTTAATGATGAACTTGGCGTATTTGAAGCTTCGTTAGAGCAAGCCATTACGTTACTAAATCCAGGCGGAAGAATCAGCGTTATCACCTTCCATTCCCTTGAAGACAGAATTTGTAAGTCGACATTTAAAAAGATGAGTGATCTGCCGCCATTGCCGCCAGGACTACCGGTTATTCCAGATGAGTTTAAACCAGAATTGAAATTAATTACTAGAAAGCCGATTATCCCATCTGAAGAAGAATTAGAATTTAATAACAGAGCAAGATCAGCGAAACTACGTGTTGCAGAAAAACAATAACCAAAGGGTGCAGGAGGTAATTAAATGAGCAACTTAGCAAGAAAAATGCAGCAGGATCAATATCAACAACAAGAAGAAAAGCAGTCGGTTAAAAAGGTTATTAAACAGACTAAATCATTATTATCTCCTGGAGAGAAGATTTTAGGAATTGCCTTTGTAGTCATTATTTGTATTGGCGGCGTAAAAATTGTAAGCAATCAATCGGAGATTTATCAAGTAAATAAAGATATTCAAGTAGCGGAAAGCTCCATTAATTCGCTTGAAAAGTCAAACAAAGAATTAGATACACAAGTAAAGGATTTAAGCAGCTTTGAACGCTTACGCAAAGTAGCAGGGAAATTAGGTTTAGATTTTAGTAAAGACAATGTAAAGGTTGTGCATTAAGCAATGATCCGAAAACAACCTAATATTAATTTTGGAGCAGCCATCCTTTTTGTTTTCTTTTGTCTGCTCTTTTTTGTTTTAGTTATTCGGTTTGTCTATATTCAGGCGACAGGAGAAGTGTCAGGAGTAGAGATAGCTGCGCAAGCAGAAAAAAAACATAACACTTCCCGTGTGCTAGAGGCTTCAAGAGGAAGTATATTAGATCGCAATGGGGACGTAATTGCAGAGGATGCAGTTTCCTATAAGCTAGTTGCTGTAACAGATGAATCATTGAGTAAGAATCTGGATAAAAATGTTCATGTTGCGGATCCCGAATTGACAGCTAGAGAATTAGCAAAATATATCGATTTAAAAGAATCGGAGATTTATAGAATTTTAACCAAAAAGGGCGCAAAACAAGTGGAATTTGGGGAGGCCGGAAAAGATCTTTCCTATGAGACGAAAAAGAAAATTGAAGATTTAAAGCTTCCTGGTATTCAAATTGTCGAAGGGAAAAAGCGTTTTTATCCGAATGGAATCTTTGCTTCCCATGTTATCGGCTATTTAGAAGAGGATGAAGGTAAGGAAACAGGCAGATTAGGTATTGAAGAAAGTTTAAATAAAATGCTGACAGGTACAAATGGCAGTATGCAGTATAGTAAAGATTTTTGGGGCTATATTTTGCCAAACAGTAAGGATAAAATCGTGCCTGCTCAAAATGGCAAGAATGTTTATTTGACACTTGATAAGAAAATCCAATCCTTTTTAGAAGATACGCTGAATAAGGTAAATGCAGAATATAATCCTGTAAAAATGATTGCGATTGTAGCTAATCCGAAAACAGGAGAAATATTAGCGATGAGTCAAAGACCATCCTTTGATCCCGAAACAAGAGAAGGTATTACAGCTTCCTGGCATAATGAAGCAATTGAAACCAATTATGAACCAGGATCCACTATGAAAATATTTACTTTAGCTGCAGCGGTGGAAGAAGGAGTATTCAATCCAAACGACTATTATCAGTCAGGCAGATATGAAGGAATAGGAGATCATAATAATGGAGCTGGTTGGGGAAAGATTTCTTATTTAGAAGGAGTTCAGCGATCTTCCAATGTAGCGTTCGCGAAACTTGCCAAGGAAAAAATCGGCTTTGAGACATTCAGAGAGTATTTAACAAAATTCGGCCTTGATCAGCCAACTGGAATCGACCTACCAAGAGAAGCAAATAGCTCGATTGTATTTAATTGGCCAATAGAAAAAATTACAACTGCTTTTGGTCAAGGTACAGCTTTAACACCAATTCAGCAAATTCAAGCGGCAACAGCTATTGCCAATGATGGAAAAATGGTGAAGCCGTACGTTATTGAACAGATTAAAGATCCAAATACAGGGAAAATCATCAAAAAAGGCGAGACGCAAGTGGCAGGAACACCAATCTCTGCAAAAACAGCCAAAGAAGTCCGCGATATTCTTGAAACAGTTATTACGAGTAAAAAAGGGACGGGTTACAAAAAATTCAATATTGATGGATATGATGTTGCCGGTAAAACAGGAACCGCACAAATTCCTAAAAGCGGCGGCGGTTATTTAGAAGGTAAAAATGATTACATTTTTTCTTTTTTAGGTATGGCTCCGAAGGATGATCCTGAATTAATAATGTATGTTGCTGTTCAGCAGCCAGAGCTAAAGGAAACGGAAACTGGGTCTGAACCAGTCGCTGAAATTTTCACTTCAGTCATGAAGAGCAGTCTGCAGTATATGGATATAGTACCAACAAAAGAAGTAATTTCGAAGCCGATTGAAATCCCCAATTTAAGTGGAATGACTGCAGAAGAGGCGAAGAAAATTCTAGAGGATAAAGGGCTGAATGCCGTTATTATCGGAGACGGCAAGACAGTGGAAGAACAGCTTCCAGTCAAAGGAGATACTTATCTAAAAGGCGAGAAAGTAATCTTAAAGACGGATGGTAAAGAAACAGTTCCTAATATGAAGGGCTGGTCATTACGCGATGTTTTAAAAGTAGTGGACCTCAATAAGCTGAAACTTGAAAGTTCCGGCAGTGGATATGTGTCCTCTCAGAGTATAAAAGCAGGGTCTAAGGTTAAAGAAAACGATAAGGTATCGGTTAAGTTAAAAGAACCAGAGTAAGAGAGAGCTTCACTACATTTTTGAGATGTAGTGAAGCTTTTTTGTTGGAGATGGACGCGGTATTGTATACTAGAAATAAGCGTTCGTTTGTAATGCTTCAGTAAAATAGGAGGGTGAAAAATTGTATAAGAAAAGAAGGGAACCACTGGAATTAGCTTTATTAAAATCATTAAATAGCCGAATGGAATTATCTAATGAATTGAAGACAAAGTACTTAAATCAAGGGAAAGGCTGGGAAGGAGAGAGGAAGTTTGATAAGTATTTAAAGGATTTAGCCCCAAATAGTATTATATTAAATGATTTATTATTACAATCACACCAGACGACATTTCAAATCGACTCCTTATTGATAGAAGGAGATGCACTTCATCTCTATGAAATTAAGAACTATGAAGGTGACTTTTATTATGAAAATGATCGATTCTATAAGAAAAACAATAAAGTAGAAATCAATAATCCTATTACTCAATTAAAACGAACCGATTCATTATTAAGACAATTAGTTCACCAGCTTGGTTACTCCATTACAATTATTCCACACGTTGTTTTTATAAACCCTGAATTTATCTTATATCAAGCTCCACTTCATTTGCCTTGCATTTATCCTAACCAATTAAATCGTTATGTTAAATTATTAGAAAAAAATAAATCACAAGTAAAAAAACAGCATGCGGTCTTTGCTGAAAAGTTGATCGCTCTTCATATGGATGAATCACCTTATCGAAGAATGCCAAGTTATACCTATGAAGAACTTAAGAAAGGAATCCTTTGCGATAAATGTAACTCATTGTTCATTTCAACAGAAAGTGCAATGATCAAATGTGATGTATGTGGATATACAGAAAGCTTGGAGTTAGCTGTTTTACGAAGTGTTAAAGAATTTAAGCTGCTTTTTCCAGAAAGAAAGATAACGACAAAAGAAATACATGACTGGTGTCTGATATCGGGAGGAATGCGAAGGATTAAGAGAATATTAGATAAGCATTATAGGCTTATTGGTGTACATCAGTGGGCGTATTATGAGTGAAAGACAGTATTCAACAAGGGGATGAACGCCGAAGTAACCAGAAGAAGCAGGAAAAGTGGTTTTCATCAAAGGGATGAACACCAAAATAACCAGAAGAAGCAGGAAAAGTGGTTTTCATCAAAGGAATGAACACCAAAATAACCAGAAGAAGCAGGAAAAGTGGTTTTCATCAAAGGGATGAACACCAAAATAACCAGAAGAAGCAGGAAAAGTGGTTTTCATTAAAGGAATGAACACCAAAATAACCAGAAGAAGCAGGAAAAGTGGTTTTCATAAAGGAGATGAACACCAAAATAACCAGAAGAAGCAGGAAAAGTGGTTTTCATAAAGGAGATGAACACCAAAATAACCGGAAGAAGCAGGAAAAGTGCTTTCAGCAAAAAAAATTCCTCACAAAATCCCCTCTCTCCTTACAAACCAACTAACCAATACTCCCCGTTCTATTCCGATTCGTACAAGCATATATTTCAATTGAGTTAGTATAAAGGAGGTTCCATCTGTATGCGGGTTTCAAACGTAACCGTTCGGAAGCGATTGTTGATAGCGCTTGTTGCTGGGATAGTTATTTTTCTAATAATTGATACAAGATTAGCGTATGTTCAATTTTTTCTAGGGGACGAGCTTACAACGAAAGCGAAAAATTTATGGAGTAGACAAATTGCTTTTGAGCCACAACGAGGAGAGATCTTGGATCGCAATGGAATAGCGCTTGCCACTAATGTCAGTGCGCCAACGGTTTATATAGTACCACGCCAAATTAAAGATCCAGCCGACACCGCTAAAAAGCTTGCAGAAGTATTAGAAGCAGATAAGGAATCTGTTTATAAGCAGATTATTCAAAGGGAGATGAGTGTTCGCTTAAAAGAAGGCAGGAAAATCACGCATGAAAAAGCCAAAAAAGTTCGTGCACTTGATATAGACGGTGTATATATTGGTGAAGATTCAAAGCGATCTTATCCTTTTGGAAATTATTTATCCCATGTATTAGGGTTTGCTGGTATTGATAATCAAGGGCTAATAGGTTTAGAGCTGGAATATGATGATGAGTTGAAGGGAAAGAAGGGATCTGTTCAATATTATTCGGATGCGAAAGGGCAGAGAATGAATGATATGGCTGATGCCTATGAAGCTCCGGTAAATGGGAATGATTTAGTCCTTACTATTGATACAAAAATTCAAACGATTGTAGAAAGAGAATTGGATATAGCTCAACAAACCTATGATCCTGAATCGATTATCGCACTTGCGATGAACCCAAAAACTGGCGAGGTTTTGGCAATGTCAAGTCGACCAGGCTTTAATCCATCTGATTTTCAAAATGTGGATTCCACTGTTTATAATCGTAATTTACCGATATGGAGTTCGTATGAACCAGGATCTACCTTTAAAATTATTACATTGGCAGCAGCTTTAGAAGAAGGAAAAGTGGACTTAGATAAGGACACTTTTTATGATAAAGGGTATGCAGAAGTGGGTGGAGCAAAACTTAAATGCTGGAAGCGAGGAGGACATGGCTCGCAAACGTTTTTAGAGGTCGTTCAAAATTCTTGTAACCCTGGTTTTGTAGAATTAGGGGAACGTCTTGGCAAAGATAAGCTGTTTCAGTATATTCGTGATTTTGGATTTGGGCAAAAAACAGGAATTGATTTACAAGGAGAATCAAAAGGGATTTTGTTTAACATGGACAGAGTAGGCCCGGTGGAGCAAGCGACTACAGCATTTGGTCAAGGTGTCGCCGTAACACCAATTCAGCAAGTTACGGCACTATCTGCCGCAATTAATGGAGGTACTTTATATACTCCTTATGTAGCAAAAGAATTGATTGATCCATCTACAGGTGAAGTAGTTATGGAGAAAAAACCTGTTGCAAAGAGAAAGGTAGTTTCTGAAGAAACATCTAAAGAAGTGAGACGGGCATTAGAAAATGTTGTGGCAAAGGGATCTGGAGGAAAGGCCTTTGTGGAAGGCTATCGAGTTGGTGGAAAAACTGGGACGGCTCAAAAAGCTTCTGGTGGAAGATATTTAGAAAATAACTATATTCTTTCCTTTATCGGCTTTGCACCTGCTGATGATCCTGAATTAGTTGTGTACGTGGCAGTAGATAACCCAAAAGGAACGGTGCAATTCGGTAGTGCGGTTGCTGCTCCAATTGTTGGTGCGATTATGGGAGATAGTTTGAGAGCCCTTGGTGTGGAACCGCGTAAAGATCAAATTGACAAAGTATATAAATATCCGGAAAATCCATTAATAGAAGTGCCAGACCTTGTTGGGCATACGAAAAAAGATATTAGTGAAATGTTTATTAATCTTAAAATTGATTCAAGCGGAAGCGGGGATACGGTGATTAAGCAGTCTCCAGAACCTGGAACAAAAGTGAAGGAAGGATCAACCATTTTGATTCAGTTTAATTAATTGGATAAGAGGCGGCCGAATAATACGTGCCGCTTCTCTTTCCCCTATAAAAAAAGCCTCTAGATCCTGTTAATACTGGAATCGAGCTCGTATGTACATAATTAAAATTTTCCTCTATCTTAAATTATTCTTCTAATATAAATTCTCCAACAATAAGGTACAACATAGATAAATTTTTTTTAATCATGTAAAATAATATACGCTAAGAAAATTGTATAATCTATATGGCTGGTTCATTATTTAGTATATAATTAATATTTATGAGCAATCAAAGATTACATATAGAGCTAGAGAAAAGAGGAATCAAAAAGCGATGCAATTAAAAAAACTTATTGAGAGTTTACAGCCATACACTTCTTATACCGGAGAAGATGTGGAAATAAAATCAATAGAGAATGATAATCGCAAAGTATCAGATGGCAGTCTTTTTATTTGTATAAAAGGATATACAGTGGATGGTCATGATTTTGCCCAAAAAGCATACGAATCTGGGGCAGTCGCTGTCATAGCAGAAAGAAGTTTATCCTTGCCTATTCCAGTTATCATTGTAAAAGATACAAAAAGAGCTAGTAGTGTGCTTGCAGATGTATTTTATCAAAAGCCGACCCAAAAGCTTCAGCTTATTGGGATAACAGGTACAAATGGAAAGACAACAACTAGCCATTTAATAGATGCTATATTAAAAGAGGCGCATAAAAAAACAGGAATCATCGGTACGATGTATACCAAAATCGGTGAGGAAATACAAGAAACAAAAAATACAACTCCAGAAGCTGTGACACTTCAGAAGCTGTTTCATCAAATGGTGGAACAAAAAGTTGATACAGCAGTTATGGAAGTATCTTCCCATGCCCTTGTAGAAGGCAGAGTATTTGGCTGTGATTATGATATTGCTGTTTTTACCAATCTTAGTCAAGATCATTTAGATTATCATGGTACGATGGAAGAATATAAAAAAGCGAAAGGATTGCTTTTTACAAGACTGGGAAATGCCTTTTCGTCTGAAAAGCCGAAATTTGCTATTCTAAATAAAGATGATGCAGCAGCAAATGAGTATGAAACCATTACAGCGGCTCATATTCTAACATATGGAATTGATACAGAAGCTGATATAATGGCAAAAAATATAAAAATCACGGCAGCAGGTACATCATTCGATTTACATTCTCCGCTTGGCATACATTCTGTCCAGTTGAAAATGGTTGGAAAATTTAACGTGTATAATACACTAGCAAGCATTGGTGCTGCAATTGCAAGTAATATTCCAATGGAAGTGACCATCAATGCACTTGAAAAGGTAGCAGGAGTCGCAGGGAGATTTGAAACGGTTAATGCCGGCCAAGATTTTTCAGTGATCGTTGATTATTCACATACACCTGATAGTTTGCAAAACGCTTTGCAAACGGTAAAAGAATTTGCTAAGAATAACATATATGTAATCGTTGGCTGTGGGGGAGATAGAGACAAGACGAAGCGTCCTTTAATGGCGAAAATTGCTTGTGAGGAAGCGAGCTATGCTATCCTAACCTCCGATAATCCTAGAAGTGAAGATCCGCTTGCCATATTAAAAGATATGGAGCAAGGAGTTAAGGGAGAACAGAATTATACAATAATCTCTGATCGCAAAGAGGCTATTGCCTTTGCTGTTGATCAAGCCCAGCCTGATGATGTTATTCTAATTGCAGGGAAAGGCCATGAAACGTATCAAATTATTGGTTCTAAAGTGTTAGATTTTGATGACCGTTTAGTTGCAAAAGAAGCGATAGAGGAGAGAAAAAATGACACTGTCCTATAAATTAATCCTCCAGGCTATACCTGAAGCAAAAGGGTTTGTGAAAGAAGATTTGCGTTTTCAAACCGTGTCATTCTTAGCAGAGTGCGAACAGCCAAAAGGACTGTTTATTCCATTATATAAAGATAACTCTGGTGATTTGAGTGCTGCTATAACAAATGGAGCAATTGGAGCGATTTGGGAAGAGGGGATGGAACTCCCAACCTATACACCTAATCATTTTCCAATTTTTTATACAAAAGATTTAAAGGAAGGCATATTAAAAATGAGCAAAATTTACGAGCAACAATTACAAGCACAAGAAAAAACAACTAAATTTATTTTTTTGCAAGAAAACAGTCTGAATTCCCATATAGAAACATATGATATAGCGGTAATTAGAGAGCATGTATTAAATACAAACAATCAAGTGAAAGGAGGGAATTAAAATGCAGGAGAAAGTTATCTTTTTTACGATTCTATTAGGCTTTTTAATAACGGTATTAATTTCTCCCTTTTTTATTCCCTTCTTGCGAAGATTAAAATTCGGACAAAGCATTAGAGAAGAAGGACCGAAATCTCATCAGAAAAAAACGGGAACGCCAACTATGGGGGGCTTAATGATTATTTTCTCCATTGTGGTAACGACTTTGGTAATGATTAATAAATTTTCAGAGCCGACGATTAAGACGTATTTATTACTTTTAGTATTAGTCGGGTTTGGATTGTTAGGCTTTTTAGATGACTTTATAAAAGTAGTGATGAAGCGTAATTTAGGATTAACTTCTAGACAAAAGCTATTAGGGCAGATTGTTATTTCGCTTATTTTTTACTTTGTTTTACGCGAAAACGAATTTTCTACTGCTATTTCGATTCCTTTTGTAGATAAACCACTAGAATTAGGTTGGTTCTATGCACTATTTATTATTTTTTGGTTAGTTGGATTTTCTAATGCGGTGAATTTAACAGATGGCTTGGACGGATTAGTTTCTGGGACTTCTGCTGTGGCGTTTGGAGCGTTTGCTGTCCTTGCATGGAGTCAATCACAGTTTGAAATTAGTATTTTCTCGGTAGCCATTGTGGGCGCAGTTTTAGGATTCTTAGTATTCAATGCCCATCCAGCAAAAGTATTTATGGGAGATACTGGGTCACTTGCACTTGGAGGGGCTATTGCAGCGATTGCTATCTTAACAAAGACAGAAATCTTGTTAATATTAATAGGTGGAGTATTTGTTATTGAGACACTTTCTGTCATTCTTCAAGTAATATCTTTTAAATCAACAGGAAGAAGAATTTTCCGTATGAGTCCATTACATCACCATTATGAACTAGTTGGCTGGTCTGAATGGCGAGTAGTTGTGACATTTTGGACGGTAGGATTATTATTCGCCGCTCTAGGAATTTATATTGAGGTGTGGTTATAATGAAGCAGATTAACGATTTTCATCATAAAAAAATACTAGTATTAGGCCTTGCTAAAAGTGGAGTAAGCGCAGCTCAATTACTACATAATTTAGGGGCCTTTGTAACAGTAAATGATAGTAAGCCATTGGATGAAAATCCGGAAGCGCAAGGTTTATTAGAACAAGGAATAACGGTTATCTGCGGAAGCCATCCTATTGAGTTACTGGAGGAAGGTTTCCAGCTGATCGTAAAAAACCCTGGCATTCCTTACTTTAATCCAATGATTAAAAGGGCGGTGGAGCGCGGCATTCCTGTCATCACAGAGGTAGAACTAGCATATAGAGTTTCCGAAGCCCCATTCCTTGCGATCACTGGGTCAAATGGGAAAACAACGACCACAACCTTATTGTTTGATATGTTAGAAGTTGATAAGAAAAAGCCACTGATAGCTGGGAATATTGGAACAGTTGCTTCTAATGTAGCCCAAGTTGCAGAGGAAGATAATAAAATAGTGATTGAATTATCCTCCTTTCAATTAATGGGAATTGAAAAATTCAAGCCGAAAATTGCGATCATTACAAATATTTATGAGGCACATTTAGATTATCATGGGACACGGGAAGAATATGCGAAGGCAAAAGGAAACATTACGAGAAACCAAGATGAAAGTGACTATTTAATTGTGAACGTCGAACAAGAGATTGTCATGGATATCGCGAACAGCAGCAATGCAACGATTATTCCTTTTTCTGCAAAACGTGAACTTGAGTATGGGGCCTATGTAAAAGATAATATTATTTATTTTAATGATCAAAAAATTATGGCATTGTCAGATATAATGTATTTAAGTGCATTAAATTTAGAAAACATCCTTTCATCTGTTGCAGCAGCAAAATTATCAGGTGTAACAAATGAAAGTATTTTTGCAGTATTAAGTACCTTTAAAGGGGTTAAGCATCGTCTGCAATTTATTAAAGAAGTTAATGGACGGAAATTCTATAATGACTCGAAAGCAACAAATATTCTGGCAACACAAAATGCCCTTGCAGCCTTTAATGAACCGGTTATTCTGCTAGCTGGTGGACTGGACCGTGGAAATGAATTTGATGAACTCATTCCATCTCTTAAAAATGTAAAAGCTATGATTACTTTTGGACAAACTGCTGGAAAAGTGGAGAAGGCAGGCAAGCTTGCAGGAATAAAAACCATTAAACGCGTCGATAATGTGGACAAAGCAGTACCTGCTGCCTATGACTTATCAGAAAGCGGAGATGTTATTCTTCTTTCCCCAGCATGTGCAAGCTGGGATCAATATAAAACTTTTGAAGTCAGAGGAGACATTTTTATCAATGCGGTGCATATGCTTAAATAAGGGCTTGTCTGTAAGTAGGCGTTGAAAGAAAACTTGAGATCTATATGGATAGAAATAAAAAAGTATCCATATAAAATACTTACTTTAAAGTAAGCTCTGTAAATGATAACAAGGTTAGTAGAAAAAGGATGCAGGTTCCATTTCATCTAAATTGGGGTGGAAGGAATAATCTTCCCTTTTTCCTGTTTTAACTGATGATTTACAGAGCTTTCTTTTTTTTATCAGATTCCTCAGTAGTATACAAAGAAATCTGGATATAAATCGCTTTTCTTTGTTGCAAGCCCTTAATCTTGCAGGTTCGAGGTGTTAATGGTGCCATCAAAAAAAACGACTCCAGATATAATTTTAATGATTATTACATTTACATTGCTAGCTATAGGGTTAATCATGGTGTATAGTGCTAGTGCTGTTATGGCGGAACGAAATTTAGGTGATTCTTTTTTCTTTGCTAAAAGGCAAATGCTTTTTGCAGGGGTCGGAATTGCAGCAATGTTATTTATTATGAATCTAGATTATTGGATATGGAGATCCTGGGCTAAACCGATTATTATTGTTTGTTTTATTTTACTTGTCGTTGTTTTAATTCCTGGAGTGGGGTTAGTTCGAAATGGTTCACAAAGCTGGATTGGAGTAGGAGCTTTTTCCATTCAGCCCTCTGAATTTATGAAAATAGCAATGATTCTTTTCTTAGGAAAATTTCTATCGGAAAATCAAAAGCATATAACCTCCTTTAAAAAAGGGTTACTTCCCTCATTAGGTCTGGTATTTCTTGCCTTCGGAATGATTATGCTTCAGCCGGATTTAGGTACTGGGACAGTTATGGTTGGTACAAGTATTGTCATGATTTTCATTGCTGGTGCTCGCATTCGCCATTTTGTTATATTAGGTCTTATTGGAGTAGCTGGTTTTATCGGACTGGTTGCATCAGCCCCTTATAGGATTAAAAGGATAACATCCTTTCTGGATCCGTGGTCAGATCCATTAGGAAGCGGATTTCAAATAATCCAATCTTTATATGCAATTGGTCCAGGCGGTTTATTCGGTTTAGGCCTTGGGGAAAGCAGACAAAAATTCTTCTACTTGCCTGAGCCCCAGACAGATTTCATTTTTGCGATTCTGTCAGAAGAATTAGGCTTTATCGGCGGCTCTCTGATTTTATTATTATTTGCACTTTTACTTTGGAGAGGCATAAGAATTGCATTAGGAGCTCAAGATTTATTTGGAAGCTTTGTGGCAGTCGGGATCATTTCCATGGTTGCAATTCAAGTTATGATTAACATTGGGGTGGTAACAGGGCTAATGCCAGTTACAGGGATTACACTTCCGTTTTTAAGCTATGGCGGCTCATCGCTTACACTTATGTTAATAGCGATAGGCATCCTTCTAAATGTCAGCCGGTTTTCGCGGTATTAAATGTAGCCTCTTATCCTTAATAGGCGAGGAAGCCTCATAATTGGATATTTTTATAGAATTTATAGAAACCTAGTGAAGTGAGTGCATTCTCTTTTACTAGGTTTTTTATGTGGAAAGCTAAAGATTGTTTATCATAGTAGTTTCTGCCTTAAAAAGGGAAGGCGTGTTATAGAATACAAAAAATTTATTTTTTTCACACATATGATAAATCTTTTTCAAACATGACAATATGACTTGTAGGAAGACGAAATGTATTACATTTCATTATCATTTTCAAGATATTCATAAAGCAAGTTTAAAATATAGTACAATAAGGTATCTATTATTTGGGAGATGACGGCAAAGCTAAAAAATATCTTAAAAAATAGCAGAAGATTATTTCTGTTTTATGTTATTTGAAGCTATAATGTAAAAGAGAAGAAAACAACGTTTTTTCAGGAAAAAGTAGAGATGAGAAGTATTTTGAGGTGGAAAGAATGAAAATAGTAGTAAGCGGCGGAGGAACAGGGGGACATATATACCCTGCATTAGCATTGATTCGCGAAATAAAAAGAGAAGTGAAGGATGCTGAATTTCTTTATATCGGAACAGAGCAAGGGCTAGAAAGTAAATTAGTTAGAAGAGAAGATATTCCATTTAAAACAATACATATCACAGGGTTTAAACGAAAACTTTCCCCGGAAAATGTGAAAACAGTTTGGAGATTTATTGCAGGTGTACAAAAAAGTAAAGCGATTTTAAAAGAATTTGAAGCAGACGTTGTCATCGGAACAGGCGGATATGTTTGTGGCCCGGTTGTATATGCGGCAGCTAAGCTTGGAATACCGACTATTATTCATGAACAAAATAGTGTTCCAGGGTTGACCAATAAGTTTTTAAGTAGATATGTCGATAAAATAGCGATTTGTTTTGAAGAAGCTGCTTCTTTTTTCCCAGATGAAAAAGTTGTGATGACTGGGAATCCAAGGGCATCCGAAGTGTTAAACCAGGATGGAATAAAAGGTCGCTTATCAGTCGGATTAAAATTAAAAGAACCCGCTGTTCTTATTGTTGGCGGGAGCAGAGGAGCAAGACCGATAAATGATGCTGTAATTGCGGCTTTACCACAATTAGGGGAAAAAGCTTATCAAGTTCTTTATGTAACAGGAGAGGTACATTACGAAGCGGTAAAGAAAGAAGTAGAGCGTGTCGGCAATCCGGAAAATGTTATTATTAAGCCATTTGTCCATAATATGCCTGAAGTATTAACGAGTATTGATTTAACTGTTGCAAGAGCCGGCGCAACAACATTAAGTGAGTTAACCTCGCTTGGTATTCCGAGCATTCTTGTGCCAAGTCCTTATGTAACGAATAATCATCAAGAAAAAAATGCACATGCATTAACAAGTAACGGAGCAGCCAAAATGCTCCTTGAACGTGATATGAATGGCCAAAAATTGATAGAAGAAATGGATACTATCATGCTAAATCCTGTTTTGCTGAAGGAGATGAAAGAGGCTTCCAAAAAATTAGGTATTCCTGATGCGGCAATGAGGCTGTATAATGTCATGAAGGAAGTAATCAATAACAAGAAAAAATAAGATAGCAAATAGAAAATGTGTTTGTTAAAAAAAGGTGGACAACCTATTGTATTGTTATGTACTATTTCCTTATTTAATAATATCGGGGTGATTTTTTGGAAAAAGGGAAGGTAGTTTCTTTAGAAGATAGAATTCCAAAATTAAAAGAGCAGAGACGAAGAAAAGCGAATCGCCGCCTTATTTTCCTTCTCCTTCTATTCTTCCTAATCATCGTTTGCGTTATATACTTCCAATCACCTTTAAGTCATGTGAAAAACATCGAAATTACGGGGAATCGTTTATATTCTTTTGAAGACTTGGAGAAAATGAGCGGAATTAACAGCAAAACAAATATTTGGACAATCAAAAAAGATAAGCTCACAGAGAAATTAAAAGACTCAGGTGGAATTAAATCTGCTAAGATTTCTATTGTTTTTCCAAATACTGTTCATATAGACGTAAAAGAGTACAGGAAGATTGCTTACTTTGAAGTAAAGAATGAATTTATTCCACTTCTTGAAAATGGGGAGATGCTGCAGGATAGAGCAATGACCAATAGTCCCTATGATGCTCCTATTATTAAGGATATGAAGAGCGATGATAAAGTAATCAAAAAAATAGGGGAAGAACTAAATAAACTGTCAGCAGAAGTGTATAATGCGATTTCTGAAGTAAGGTATACTCCTAGGAATACAGATAAGTGGCGTGTTACTGTATATATGAATGATGGGAATCAGGTATTAGCTTCTTTATCCTCTTTTTCTGATAAGATGCAGCATTATCCATCCATCATTTCCCAGTTGAATACAGATAAAAAAGGCGTTATTGATTTAGAGGTAGGTTCCTATTTTAAAGCTTTTGATTCGGAAGGGGAAAAGAAGAGTGAAGAATAATAAAAGAAGAAGAAATGTTATCTTCTCCTTAGTTTTTCTTGTACTTGGATTTATGATTTCTTTTTCCTATCAAAATACAAAAAAAGATGAAGGTAAAGGACTGAACGAGAGCCAATTTGAAAGAGATTTGGATTTGCGCAATGAGCTAATCGAGCAGGAAGAAAAGAATAATGAGTTATATAAGGAGTTAAAGGGAAACCAAAGGGAATTGGTTCAATTAGAGAAGAAGCTTTCTAATGAAGCAGAGACTTATTATAACTTGGCAGAAGATGCGGAAAAATACCGGATATATTTAGGAAAGGTTGCAGTAAAAGGGGAAGGGGTACAAATTGCTTTGGAAGATGGTGAGTATAATCCAAAGGAAGATAATGTCAATAATTATTTGGTACATGAGCATCATGTATTTAAAGTGATTAACGAGCTGTATATTGCTGGTGCAGAAGCGATTAGTATCAATGGACAAAGACTGGCACATAATTCCTATATACTTTGTAATGGTCCCGTAATTGAAATAGATGGTTACCAGCACCCGGCCCCTTTTGTTATTACGGCAATTGGCGACAGCGATGTGTTAGAAGGCGCAATAAATATCAATGGTGGCGTAAAGGATTTGTTAGTAAATGATAATGTAAGATTTACGCTTGAGAAAAAAAGAATGATACAAATGGATCCTTTAAATGTTAATTAACGATAAGTATGATTTAGAAAGTATGATGCGCTTTGAATAAGAAATTTATAACCATGACGGGAATTACGCTTATTGCTGGATTTATGATAGCAGTTCAATTTCAGACAATAAAAGAACCTGCTGTCCGAGACACGAGAGATACTTGGGAGTTAAGAGAAGATCTTATCCAAGAGAAAAAAATAGAGTTAAAGCTAATAGATGAGATACGTTCGACTAATGGAAAGATAGAAGAATATGAGAATGAAACCCCAAGAAGCAAAGAAGCGGTATTGAAAGAGACTTTGGCAGAATTAAAGCAGGAAGCGGGCTTAACAGAAGTAACGGGAAAGGGAATTATCTTAAAGATTGAGCCTGTCAGTACAGAAATTCTTTTAGGTGAAGATCCCGGAGTAGTTACCTCTGAATTATTACAACGGTTAGTAAATGAATTAAACCTATATGGTGCTGAGGAGATAGCGATAAATGATAATCGTTATGTAAATACAACGGTTATCCGTGAAATTAACAATGTGTTAAAAATGGATGGGAACCCACTGAATCAGCTGCCAATTGAAATAAAAGTGATAGCGAAGGATGCTGACACTGCTGAAAAACTATTTAATTACATGAAGGTTTCCAAGTCAGCAGATGAATTTTTCTTATCTAATCTGTTATTGAATGTCGTGATGCCAAAAGAACCGATCAACATTCCAGCATATAGTAACCCCATAAATATCCATCATATGAAGCCTGTAAGTACAAGTAAAGGAGGAGATTCTTAATGTGGCTTCCTATATTTGGGTTGATTGTTGGGATAGTATTGGGATTATTAACCGATATAAAAGTGCCAGACGAATATGCTAACTATTTATCAATCGCTGTTCTCGCTGCACTGGATACTTTATTTGGAGGAATTCGTGCTCATCTGCAAAATATATTCGACGAGAAAGTATTTGTAACTGGGTTCTTCTTTAATATTGCTCTTGCAGCAAGTTTAGCTTTTCTAGGTGTACATCTTGGTGTAGACTTATATTTAGCGGCTATTTTTGCATTTGGTGTTCGACTATTTCAAAATATAGCTGTCATCCGCAGTATTATCTTAAAGAAATCAAATGCGCATTCTCTTGAAAAAAATGAAAAAAGTTGACAGAGAAAAAAGGGAATATATTAGTTTTGGCGAATAATTTAAATATTAATAGATATAGTGGAAGTGAATTACGATATTTCCTTGTGGAATAAGTAATTAGTCCTATTTGTAGTAAAAAAGACCAAAATTGTGTTGACACTTTGCGAAAACTTAGTGAAAATATGGTGTTGCCTGGTATACAATAGAATAGTTGTGAAGATTAGATTATTTTATGTATATCAAATAAACTATGTAAATAGCAGACATTACTTCTGATAAAAAAGTTGAATTTTTGACTGTATGACATAACTTGTTGTTCACATTATTTAAAATGCAAAAGGAGGTGCCCGAGAATGAACAGCAATGAACTTTATGTAAGTCTAGACATCGGTACATCCAGCATAAAAGTAATCATTGGAGAAATGATTAACGAATCTTTAAATATTATTGGTGTAGGCATCGTCCCATCAGAAGGTTTAAAAAAAGGTTCAATTGTGGATATAGATGAAACCGTTCATTCTATTCGACAAGCAATTGAGCAGGCCGAACGAATGGTTGGGATGGAGATAAAGCAAGTAGTTGTTGGCGTTTCGGGAAATCATGTAAATCTGCAAACCTCACGTGGAGTAGTTGCAGTTTCAAGTGAAAATCGCGAAATTACAATTGAAGATGTAATTAGGGTAAAGGATGCTGCACAGGTAGTTTCCATTCCCCCAGAAAAAGAGATTATTGATATAATTCCTAAACAATTTATTGTAGATGGATTAGATGAAATTACTGATCCGCGAGGAATGATTGGTGTAAGATTGGAAATGGAAGGTACTATTATTACTGGAAGTAAAACCATTTTACATAACACCTTAAGATGTGTGGAAAGAGCAGGTCTTGAAATTCAAGATATCTCCTTGCAGCCACTTGCCGCAGGATCTTTTGCGCTTTCAAAAGATGAGAAAGACTTAGGAGTGGCGTTAGTAGATATAGGCGGAGGATCTACTACAATTGCTGTATTTGAAAATGGATTCCTTAAAGCCACCAGCGTTATTCCTGTAGGTGGAGATCATATTACCAAAGACTTATCCATTGGTCTTCGAACTACAACAGAAGATGCAGAGAAAATAAAAATAAAGTATGGTTATGCTTTTTATGATCATGCTTCTGAAGAGGAAGTATTCAGCGTTCCTATTATCGGAAGCGATCAGCATCAGCAATTTAATCAATTGGAGATTTCTGATATTATAGAAGCAAGATTAGAAGAAATCTTTGAACTTGTTGGTCATGAACTAGCGAGACTAGGAGTATACGATCTTCCAGGAGGATTCGTATTAACTGGAGGAGTAGCTAGTACGAAGGGAATTTTAGAATTAGCGCAAGATATTTTCCAAAGCCGAGTTAGAATTGCTATTCCTGATTATATCGGAGTAAGAGAGCCACAATATACTACTGCAGTTGGTTTAATTAAATTCTCCTATAAAAATAGTAAACTTCAAGGGGGAAATATTCATAACCCTGTTACTGTTCCTGCTGAAACAAGGGAAAAAGTTCAAAAAACAGCATCCCAAAAACCAGCTTATGAGAAAAAACAAGTGGAAAAAGAACCCTCAAAGTTTAAGAAATTTATGGGATATTTCTTTGATTAATGAAATGTCTTTAATAGGACAAGCATAATTTTGATAAAAAGAACTTCGAGAAGGCTGAGAGTCGTTTAGGGTCAGTCTAGGTATTAAAATGGTATGTTACTCCATATCACCAAGACTTGAGATGCGGACAGTTCGATACTGCTGAATATCGACGAATTAGGAGGATTTGTCATGTTGGAATTTGATACAAATATAGATTCACTAGCTGTAATAAAGGTTATAGGAGTAGGTGGCGGTGGAAATAACGCTGTTAACCGAATGATTGAGCATGGGCTACAAGGGGTAGAGTTTATTGCTGTGAATACAGATGCACAGGCATTAAATTTATCTAAAGCAGAAATCAAGATGCAAATTGGCGGAAAACTTACAAGAGGATTAGGCGCGGGTGCAAATCCTGAAGTAGGGAAAAAGGCTGCTGAGGAAAGCAAAGAACAAATTGAAGAAGCATTAAAAGGAGCAGATATGGTCTTTGTTACGGCAGGAATGGGTGGCGGAACTGGGACAGGTGCTGCACCAGTTATTGCTCAAATCGCCCACGACCTAGGCGCATTAACAGTAGGGGTAGTTACAAGACCATTTACTTTTGAAGGAAGAAAAAGATCCACACATGCTGCAAGCGGAATTACAGCATTGAAGGATGCTGTGGATACATTGATCGTTATTCCAAACGACCGCTTACTTGAAATCGTAGATAAATCAACTCCGATGCTTGAAGCGTTTAGAGAAGCGGATAATGTATTACGCCAAGGTGTACAAGGTATCTCTGACTTAATCGCAACACCAGGTCTGATTAACTTAGATTTCGCTGATGTGAAAACAATTATGGTGAATAAAGGTTCTGCACTTATGGGCATAGGTGTTGCAGCAGGGGAAAACCGTGCAGCTGAAGCAGCGAAAAAAGCAATTTCTTCGCCACTGCTGGAGACTTCCATTGATGGAGCACAAGGAATATTAATGAATATCACTGGTGGTACGAATTTAAGCTTGTATGAAGTACAAGAGGCAGCCGATATTGTGGCATCCGCTTCCGATCAAGATGTAAATATGATTTTCGGATCCATTATCAATGATGATTTGAAAGATGAAATTGTTGTTACGGTGATTGCTACTGGCTTTAACCAAGATTTATCGCAGCTGCAGCCAGATAGACCTGGATTTGGCGGTTTAAAGCCAAATAATAATAATACAAACCCTATTAATAATCCGGTTAACAATAGAGAAGTAAAACGCGAAGAGCCGCATGTGCAAAAGGAACAACAACCAAGAAGCAATGCACAACAACCAGAGGATGCTTTAGATATCCCGACATTCTTAAGAAATAGAAACCGCAGAAGGTAATTATTTCTATAGCAAAAACCTTTCCATTTTTTCATAATGGAAAGGTTTTTTTGTTTTCTCTTTCAAAAATGAAGCAATCTCCCCTTTTATTTATAGTAAACCTCATCGCTTCTTTTACTTTTATTCCTTAGAATTAGTAAAAAAACTGATAATATTTCGCTAGAACTTAAAGTTTTTAACAGAGGAGATATAGTGACAAAAACCGTTAGAAATAGAGCAAATTTCTGATATTTTGATTACAGAAAGTGACAGAATTTCAAGAACAAGTACGTTATACTTTTTCGTAACAGATTAGTAGAGAGAAGATTTACTTCTTTTGTTGCTTTTATAAAAGAGAGGAGGAGTTACATGCTTGGCCATTTATTTAGATGTGATATGGCTATTAAATTTACTGTTTGACAGTTTATTACTATATTTAACAGGCATTCTATTAAAGAAAAAAATCATCCATTGGCGAATATTGCTTGGAGGGCTAATTGGTTCCCTTATTATCCTTTTTTCGATAACGCCGCTCAGTCCCTATTCTAATCATCCCATATCGAAGCTTCTGTTTTCTATTGTGATGGTGGCAACGGCTTTTGGATATAAGCGATTTCGTACCTATATCCAAGCTTTAATGATATTTTACTTAGCTACTTTCTTAATCGGAGGAACATTGATAGGTGCTCATTATTTTATCCAGTTTGATTTCGATCTTTCTTCTTCTGTCCTTCTTGCTAGTATTAAAGGGTTTGGTGATCCGATAAGTTGGCTTTTTGTTTTGTTAGGATTTCCGATTGTTTGGTACTTTTCGAGAAGAAATCTGGAAGGGATGGAAGTGACAAAAATCCAATATGAACAAATAATCGACGTTATTTTTCAAATAGGGGGAAAAGAATTTTCTATCAAGGGTCTGGTGGATAGTGGTAATCAAGTATATGATCCCATTTCCCGCCTTCCAGTAATGTTTGTATCTTTGAAAAATATAGAAAAGGATATGCCAGCAGAAATAATTCGTCTCACGGAGCAGCCAGAAGCCATTATCTATGGCAGTCAACCAATCGCACCAGAATGGGAAAGCAAGATGCGAATTATTCCATATAAGGTAGTTGGCAAGGACCACCAGTTACTTATTGCCGTGAAACCGGATACTTTGTTTTTAAAAAAAGAGCAGGAAGTAATTGTTGTGGAAAAGGGATTAATCTCGTTTACCAGTCAAGTTCTATCTGCTGAGGGCATATTTGATTGTATTGTTCATCCGAAAATGCTTTTAGGAAAAAAATCAATCGAAGAAAAGGTTAGTTAATATATTATACTCACGAAAATCATCGTTTAGAAGGAGGAAATGCACATGAGTAAATGGAAGCTTCGCTTATCTTATTATTGGTACAAATTACTGATGAAACTTGGATTGAAAACAGACGAAGTATTTTATATTGGTGGAAGTGAAGCACTGCCTCCTCCGTTAACGAAAGAAGAAGAGGAAATCCTTTTAGAAAAACTCCCAAAAGGAGACCAAGCAGCTCGTTCGATGCTGATAGAGAGAAATTTACGCCTTGTTGTTTATATCGCAAGAAAGTTTGAAAATACTGGGATTAACATCGAAGATTTAATCAGCATTGGCACAATTGGATTAATTAAGGCGGTTAATACGTTTAATCCGGAGAAAAAAATAAAACTGGCAACATATGCTTCAAGATGTATTGAAAATGAAATATTGATGTATTTGCGCAGAAATAATAAAATCCGTTCAGAGGTTTCATTTGATGAGCCATTAAATATTGATTGGGATGGAAATGAACTTCTTCTCTCCGATGTAATGGGGACAGAGGATGATATTATAACGAAAGATTTAGATGCAAGTGTAGATAAAAAGCTATTAGTAAAAGCGCTTCACCAATTGTCTAAAAGAGAGAAACAAATTATGGAATTACGGTTTGGTTTAGGAACGGGAGAAGAAAAAACGCAAAAAGATGTAGCGGATATGCTTGGGATATCCCAATCGTATATTTCTCGATTAGAGAAAAGGATTATTAAAAGACTACAAAAAGAATTTAATAAAATGGTCTAAAAAAATTTTTCGTTTGAAAAGCCTTGTCCCACATAATTTCAGTTAAAATTAGCGTAAATTGGAAATTTAACAAAAATTCATCCCATGCATATTTTTCCTTCTCGGGGAGATACTGTTTTTTGTACAGCAGCTCCTGTGAGGAGGGAAATAGATTGACTCGAAATAAAGTAGAAATTTGCGGTGTGGATACATCAAAGCTTCCAGTGTTAAAAAACGAAGAAATGAGATTGCTCTTCAAGCAAATGCATGAGGGAGATACATCCGCAAGGGAAAGTCTCGTAAATGGGAATCTCCGCCTCGTATTAAGTGTTATACAGCGATTTAATAATCGAGGAGAATTCGTGGATGACTTATTTCAAGTGGGTTGTATTGGTCTAATGAAATCTATCGATAATTTTGATTTAAGTCAAAATGTTAAGTTTTCCACCTATGCTGTTCCGATGATTATTGGAGAGATTCGTCGTTATTTACGCGACAATAATCCAATTAGGGTTTCCAGATCTCTGAGAGACATTGCTTATAAGGCACTACAGGTCAGAGAAAGGTTGATGAACAAAACATCAAAAGAACCAACAGCTGAGGAAATTGCCAAAGAGTTAGACATTCCACATGAGGATATTGTCTTTGCATTAGATGCTATTCAAGATCCAGTATCGCTTTTTGAACCAATCTATAATGATGGTGGAGATCCGATCTATGTAATGGATCAATTAAGTGATGAAAAGAACAAGGATATACAGTGGGTGGAAGAATTAGCATTAAAAGAAGGAATGCGCCGATTAAATGATCGAGAAAAGTTGATTTTGCGAAAGCGGTTTTTTCAAGGTAAAACACAAATGGAAGTGGCAGATGAGATCGGCATCTCACAAGCGCAAGTCTCAAGATTGGAAAAAGCTGCTATTAAACAAATGAATAAAAACATTCAAAGCTAAATAGGAAATAAAACAGGTTAGACTTCTTAAAGTAGGTACTTTAATGATTGTCTAGCCTTTTCTATTGGTATAAAATTTTACTATATATAGCTCTAGTGAGGGAAAATAAAAGGGAGAGGAATGGCAGGGAAGAAAAGAGTGAATTTCATAAATGCAAGCTTATTTCTAAAGAAAAATATGTTTTTCTGTGACCAATGATAGCTCCATATGGTAAACTAAAACAAAAAGATGGAGTTAGATAATGGAACCTTTTATTTTAAGAAATAAGCAGTTTTTCAATCTTGATTTATGGGAGCGGAAGTTTCCTAATTTAATAGCTGGTTTCACAACAAAAAATGGTGGGAAAAGTATAGGCGATTATGCAAGTTTAAATATGGCGTTTCATGTAAATGATCAAAAGGATACAGTGGTTGCAAACCGTAATGAACTAGCGCAAAAATTATCTTTCCCATTAGAGCAATGGGTTGGTGCTGTGCAAACACATCAGGTTAATATTGTGGAAGTAACACAAGCGCATTTAGGTATGGGTGCAAGCGATTATGATAGTGCGTTAAAAGATACGGATGGTTTGTTTACTTTTGAAAAAAATATATTATTAACTTTATGTTTTGCGGATTGTGTTCCATTATATTTTATTCATCCAGCTACAAAAGCGGTAGGTATCGCTCATGCTGGATGGCAAGGAACCGTAAAAGGTATTGCCGGGGAAATGATGAAAGTCTTTGCTTCTCATAAGATTCCAAGAGAAGAAGTGCTCGCTGTTGTTGGTCCTTCTATCTCAGCGCGCCATTATGTCGTGGATGATCGTGTCATCAATGAAGTGGAAAAGGCGATACAATCGCAACAAAAGCCATTTACGACTATTTCTCCAGGACAATACAGACTGAATTTACAAGAAGCAAACAAGCAGATATTGTTAGAAAGTGGTATGCTTGAAAGTAATATTCATCTAACTGACTATTGTACTTACGAAGATGATGCTTATTTTTTCTCTCACAGAAGAGATAAAGGGAAAACTGGGAGAATGATGAGTTATATTGGATGGAGAGAGGAAGACGGAAATTAAATGTTAGTGAAAGATAATCTTAATGAAATAAAACAAGAAATAGCAGGGGCATGTAAAAAAGTGAATCGTCAGCCAGAAGAGGTTACGATAATTGCTGTCACAAAATATGTTACAATAGAGCGAGCAAAAGAAGCACTCGATGCTGGGATTGTTCATTTAGGGGAAAATCGTGAAGAAGGATTATTAGCAAAGTATGACGTTCTACAAGACAAGCCTATATGGCATTTTATCGGATCATTGCAGACGAGAAAAGTAAAAGGTATTATAGATTATGTAGACTATATTCACTCATTGGATCGGCTTTCTTTAGCAAAAGAAATACATAAAAGAGCAAAGCGAACCATAAAGTGTTTTGTACAGGTTAATGTTTCGAACGAAGAGTCAAAGCATGGAATGAAGCCAGAGGAAGTTATCGATTTTGTTAAACAGTTGTCCGAATATCCACATATTCAGGTAGTTGGATTAATGACGATGGCACCATTTACAGATGATAAAGAATTCTTGCGTGAATGCTTTCGAAAATTAAAAAGCATTCAGGAAGATGTAAAAGGACTACAATTACCATATGCTCCATGTACAGAGCTTTCTATGGGAATGTCGAATGATTATTCTATTGCGATCGAAGAGGGAGCAACGATGATAAGAATTGGAACTGCTTTAGTAGGAAGCGAGAAATAGGAGGCGAGTGAAATGAGCATAAAATCAAAAATTAAAACGTTCTTCTTTTTAGAAGATGAAGATTATGAAGAAGGTCAAGTAAACTATCAAGAAGAACCAAACGAGCCGGCAAGAAATTATAAGCAGCCTGTACAGCACACTCACAGTCAGCATAACCATAACCATCATATTCAGCAGCAACAGCCGAAAAACAGTCAAAATGTTGTGAGCTTACAAAGTGTACAGAAGTCATCGAAGGTATTTTTAGTGGAACCTCGTGTATACGCAGAAGCACAAGATATTGCTGATCAATTAAAAAATCGCCGTGCAGTTGTTGTGAATTTACAGCGTATTGAAAAAGATCAAGGGAAACGTATTGTTGATTTTTTAAGTGGAACTGTCTATGCAATTGGCGGCGATATCCAGAAAATCGGTACGGATATATTCCTGTGTACGCCGGATAACGTAGAAGTTTCAGGGAATATTTCGCAAATCCTGCAAGATGCAGAATACGAAAATACGAGGTGGTAAAACCGAATGACGTTCATTATAAGTATTTTAGCTAATGCTTTAACCATATATTCTTACGCGCTTATTGTATATATATTAATGTCATGGATTCCGAATGCTCGCGAAACATCTATAGGTATTTTTCTGGCAAAAATCTGTGAACCATATTTAGAGATGTTTAGAAGATTTATTCCGCCTCTTGGCATGATCGATATTTCGCCAATTGTTGCAATCTTCGTATTGAATCTAGCAGGAAGAGGGATTGGACAATTATTTTATTGGTTCTAAGTAATTTTATAAAGGTCAATACTGAACAAAGGTAGAAAGAGGCAGGGACAAAACAAAATATATAATGCATAAAGACGAACAATCTCTAATTAAGTAGTAAAACCAATTCGTTCCATTGCGCTACAGACCCTCGCTTTCCGCGGGGAGCAACCTAAGCCTCCTCGGCTAAAGCCTGTGGGGTCTTAGGTTTTGCTCTGCTTTCCACAGGAGTCGAGGGTCCTCCGCTCCATTCCACTCCGTTTTTAAAGGTTGTTTCGTTCCATTATTTTTTAAAAAAAGAAAATATAATTATTAGGAAAAACGGAGCAGACTGAATACACGTAGACTCCTATGGGATCTGCGAGAAAGTCCGAGACCCTGCAGGCGAAGCCGAAGCGGCTCGGCGCTCGCCCCATGGAAAGCGAAGTGTATTCAGTCTGCGGTGACTAACCATAAAACCCATTCAGAATGAAAAAAACAAACAATTATACGAGAATTTGATTAGCATCTCCATATAATTGTTCGGTTTTATATTTGGTTGGAATACTTTTGTCCCAGCCCTTTTTCTATGCCAAAAAGGAGTTACAAAGATGTCAATTTATCAACATTTTCGTCCGGAAGAAAGAGAATTTATCGATCAAGTGCAAAATTGGCAAAGTTATGTCGCGAATACTTATGCACCGAAATTGACTGATTTTTTGGATCCGCGTGAACAGAAAGTTCTTCGGATGATTATCGGAGAAAATCAGGAAGTGAAATATGCATTTTTTGGCGGCCATGAACAAGCGGAAAGAAAAAGAGCTATCCTATACCCTGAATATTATCAACCGATGGAAGCGGATTTTAATTTGTCCTTATTAGAAGTGAATTATCCCAAGAAATTCATCACAATAGAGCATCCGCATGTTTTAGGAAGTTTAATGTCTCTTGGATTAAATAGAAGTAAATTCGGAGATATATTCGTTCTTGACGGGGATATTCAATTTGTCGTTGCTAGTGAGGTTGAGGATTATGTGAGACTTCAACTTGATTCTATCGGAAAAGCAAAGGTAACACTTGCTGCTGTATCTTTAGAAAACATAATTTTAACAGAAGAACATTGGACAGAGATGACAACGACTATTACTTCTCTTCGGCTTGACGCCATTGTTGCTGCTATTTATAATTTTTCAAGAGAAAAAGCAAAGACCTATATTACTCAAGGCTTAGTCAAAGTAAATTTCACTTTAAATGAAAATGTCTCTTTTATGTGTGAAGAAGGAGATGTCTTCTCAGTGCGCGGAGCAGGTAGGGCCATGATTAAATCTATTGAAGGTAAAACAAAAAAAGATAAATGGAGAATTGTAGTAGGTAAATTGAAGTGAAAAATCAGAAATGAAGGAGTTCCCATAATTTCTATTTCAGACAAAAAACATAGTTTTTTTATCGAGTATATATGATACAATATTTTTTAGCAGCATTATTTTTCATGTTTCTTCTTATTTTTTAAAAATAATGCAGGAAATCCGGTAATACTGTCGAAATAAGGATGATACATAAGAAATTGAAGTTTGGGAGGTGGCTTTATGCCATTAACGCCGTTAGATATTCATAATAAGGAATTTGCCAAAGGCTTCCGTGGTTACGATGAAGACGAAGTAAATGAATTTCTTGATCAGGTAATTAAAGATTATGAAAATATTATCCGCGAGAAAAAAGAACTAGAAGAAAGATTAAACGAGTTAACTGACCGTATCGGCCACTATAATAATATTGAAGAAACATTAAATAAATCAATTGTTGTAGCACAAGAGGCTGCTGAGGAAGTTAAACGTAATGCACAAAAAGAAGCAAAACTAATTATTAAAGAAGCGGAAAAGAATGCGGATCGAATTGTGAACGAATCATTATCAAAGGCAAGAAAGATTGCGCTAGAGATTGAAGAATTGAAAAAGCAATCAAAAGTATTCCGTACACGTTTCAAAATGCTGATTGAAGCACAATTAGATATGTTAAACAACGATGATTGGGATCATTTATTAGAATACGAATTAGATGCATCAGAGTTAAATTCTACAAAATAAAGACCATTGCCTTGACGATAAGGTAGATTTGCAATATAATTTTTCACAAATATATATATTCATGTAGCGTTGATAGGGAAAGTAGATTGCCGAAAAACTTATGATTAGCGAATCAGGGATGGTGGGAGCCTGATATAAGTTGGAAATTGAAAATCACCCTGGAGTCTTTTTCTGAAAAAGTTAAGTAAGAAAAAGCGGTTCATTGCCGTTAAAAAATGTCTAAGTGGATAAAAGAAACTTTTATCTATAAGGGTGGTACCGCGGGAACCTAATGATCGACCTTCTCGTCCCTTTCATGGGGATGAGAAGGTTTTTTGCTGTCTATACTGAATTTATAGAATATTGGTTAGATGGAAGTATACATGAAAAAAGAGAATTAAGTTGGAGGAAGAAAATGGAATATAAAGATACGTTGCTTATGCCAAAAACAGCATTTCCGATGAGAGGAAACTTGCCTAATCGTGAGCCTGAAATTCAAGCGAAATGGAAAGAAATGAACATTTACGAAAAAGTGCAGGAACGTACTCAAGGTCGCCCAATGTTTGTTTTGCATGATGGACCTCCATATGCGAATGGGGATATCCATATTGGACATGCGCTTAATAAAATTTTAAAAGATTTTATTGTACGTTATAAATCAATGACTGGCTTTCAAGCACCATATGTGCCAGGATGGGATACACATGGTCTGCCAATCGAACAAGCTTTAACCAATAAAGGAGTTAAACGTAAAGAAATGACGATTGCCGAGTTCCGTAAGCTATGTGAAGAATATGCATTAGGGCAAATCGACAGTCAACGAGAACAATTTAAACGCTTAGGGGTTCGCGGAGATTGGGAAAATCCTTATATTACTTTAAAGCCTGAATATGAAGCACAGCAAATTAAAGTGTTTGGAGAAATGGCGAAAAAAGGCTATATTTATAAAGGTAAAAAGCCGGTATATTGGTCTCCAACAAGTGAATCAGCTCTTGCTGAAGCTGAAATTGAATATAAAGACAAAAAGTCTGCCTCCATTTATGTTGGGTTTAAAGTAAAGGATGGCAAAGGGATTCTAGCAGAGGATGTACAAATCGTTATTTGGACAACTACTCCATGGACAATTCCGGCTAACTTGGGTATATCTGTTCACCCTACTTTAACGTATGTTGTAGTAGAAGAAAAAGGCAGCAAATACTTAGTTGCACAAGACTTATTGGAAAGTGTCAAAACAGAAATTGGCTGGGAAGAAGCAAAAGTTGTTCAAGAAGTGAAAGGGGCAGACCTAGAGTACATTCTAGCTGCACATCCAATCTACGGCCGTGATTCTTTAGTAATGTTAGGAGAACATGTAACAACAGATGCGGGTACTGGATGTGTTCATACTGCTCCTGGACATGGGGAAGATGACTTCTTAGTTTGTCAAAAATACGGATTAGAAGTTCTTTGTCCTGTTGATGATAAAGGGGTAATGACAGAAGAAGCACCTGGATTTGAAGGATTATTCTATGATAAAGCGAATAAGCCGATTACAGAAAAACTTGAAGAGGCTGGTGCATTATTAAAGCTGCAATTTATCACTCACTCCTATCCACATGACTGGAGAACGAAAAAACCAGTTATTTTCCGTGCTACTGCACAATGGTTTGCTTCTATTAAAGACTTTAGAAACGAACTATTAGATGCAGTAAAAGAAACAAAGTGGGTTCCAGCATGGGGCGAAACAAGATTATTTAATATGGTTCGGGATCGTGGAGACTGGTGTATTTCAAGACAACGTGCATGGGGTGTGCCAATTCCAGTGTTCTATGCAGAAAACGGTGACAGCATCATTACAGATGAAACAATTGAGCATATTTCTAATTTATTTAGAGAAAATGGTTCAAATATTTGGTTTGAAAAGTCTGCGAAGGAATTATTGCCAGAAGGATTTACACATCCTGGAAGCCCTAATGGAGAATTTACGAAAGAAACAGATATTATGGATGTATGGTTCGACTCTGGTTCTTCTCACCAAGCTGTATTGCTAGAAAGAGATGATTTACAACGTCCTGCTGACTTATATTTAGAAGGTTCTGACCAATATCGCGGCTGGTTTAACTCCTCTTTATCTACAAGTGTAGCGGTAACTGGGAAAGCACCTTATAAAGCTGTTTTAAGTCATGGCTTTGTTTTAGACGGAGAAGGCCGTAAAATGAGTAAATCACTAGGAAATGTAATGATTCCTGCAAAAGTTATGAATCAATTAGGTGCAGATATTTTACGACTATGGGTAGCTTCTGTAGACTTCCAAGCAGATGTACGTGTATCTGATGCAATTTTAAAACAAGTAACAGAAGGATATCGTAAAATTAGAAATACATTCCGTTTCTTATTAGGAAATCTTGCTGATTTCAATCCAGAAACAGATGGACTTTCCTATGATGAATTACGTGAAGTTGATCAGTTTATACTGATTAAATTAAATAAATTGATTAAAAACGTAACAGAATCCTATGATAAATACGAATTCTCTACGATTTATCATAATATTAATAATTTCTGTACACTGGACTTAAGTGCATTCTATCTTGATTTTTCAAAAGATGTACTGTACATTGAAGCAGCAAATAATAAAGAAAGAAGAGCGATTCAAACCGTTCTTTACGAAAGCTTAATCAGCTTAACAAAATTAGTTGCACCAATCTTACCGCATACTGCGGATGAGGTTTGGGATCATATCTCTTCTGTACAAGAAGAAAGTGTACAGCTAACTGATTTCCCAGAATACACAACATTTGAAAATAGTGATGTGTTAGAAGAAAAATGGAATAAATTCTTGGTTGTACGGGATGATGTGCTGAAAGCATTAGAAGAAGCTCGTAATCAAAAAGTGATCGGTAAATCACTTGCTGCGAAAGTAACATTGTATGTTAATGAAGAAGTAAATACCCTTCTAAATTCCATTCAAGAAAACTTACAGCAATTATTTATCGTATCAGGTTTCGAAATTTCTGGTGAATACAATAACGCACCTGAAGAAGCTCTAAAACTTGAAAATGCGGCCATTGTCGTTACAAAAGCAGCTGGTGAAACATGTGAAAGATGCTGGACTGTAACAACAGATGTCGGTAAAGTGGAAGCACATCCAACACTATGTGAAAGATGCGCACATGTAGTAGAAGAAAATTATTAAAAACTTTATAGGAGACTGGAATATAAACTTTCCAGTAGCTGAAGTTAACTCCCAAACAAGGATTCGAAAAAATATTTCGAATCACTTGTTTGGTTTTTTTTATAAAAGGAAAAAAGTTTTGGAAAAGCCTTTTATTGGGAAAGAGAAAACAGAAAAGTGATTACATAGTGTAAAAAACATACCTGGCTATTATCATAAAGCGGAGGGAATTTTTTATACATGAGAAAAGAAGTGAAATACTTCCACCTCCGTTAATAGTTGTTATGCCTGTTAAATCTTTAATCGGTTTTTGTCTCCTTCAATGGAAATGCTAAAAATAATTAAAGAAACGGAGGTAATGGAATTGAATTCAACTATTGAAAAGCTTTATACAGAACTCCGTATGACACAAATTGAATTAGTAACAACGTTAAGCATAAAAAGAGATTCAAAAATAAACAAATATATTGAAGACGAACTAAAAGATGTAGAAGAAACGATGCAAAAATTAGAAAATGGCAATTTTGGAATGTGTGAAATGTCTGGTGAATTGCTGCCATTTGATTTGTTAGAGATGGTTCCGATAATTAGGACAAAGAACGATATAAACAGCATTCAATCCTATTATCGAAAGTCAATCCACTGATTAAAACACTACTTCAAATGGAAATATGCGGCCAAGCTATCGTTTTCATCTAGTTTATGCTAAAATGCTAAAGGAGACTCGAGAATTGGAGGAAACTTTAGTGTTTTATTACATAATTGCAGCTATTATTATTATTATTGATCAATGGACAAAATGGTTAGTTGTAAAAAATATGGAGCTGGGGGAAAGCATCGAAGTAATAAAAGATTTTTTCTACCTAACATCTCATCGTAATAGTGGAGCCGCATGGGGCATGCTGGAAAACCAAATGGTATTTTTCTATATTATCACCGTCGTTGTTGTGATTGGGTTAATTTATTTGATTCAAACTGGTACAAAAGGAAAAATGCTATACGGCGTCGCACTGGGTCTAATTTTAGGTGGTGCGCTTGGTAATTTTATTGACCGTGCCAGACATCAATATGTAGTCGACTTTATCAATACGTATATCTTCAATTATGATTTCCCTATATTTAATATTGCAGACTCATCTTTAGTAATTGGTGTTATTTTATTAATCCTAGTGATGCTGAGGGAGGATCGAGACGCAAAGAAGGAGAAGAAACATGGAAAAAAAGGAACATATCATTCAAAGTGAGCAAGTAAATGAACGAATCGACAAGATTGTTTCCACAATTAATGCAGATTGGTCAAGAACGCAGGTTCAACAATGGATAAAAGACGGTCATGTGACTGTTAACGGACAAACCGTTAAAACAAAGTATAAAGGTGTTTTAAACGATGTAGTAGCTATTGAAGTACCGGAAGCAGTTGAGCTAGATGTAGAGGCAGAGGAAATGGATTTGGATATTTATTATGAAGATCAAGATGTTATCGTAGTAAATAAACCAAAAGGAATGGTTGTACATCCAGCACCTGGCCATGTAACAGGAACATTAGTGAATGGTCTAATGGCCCATTGTAAAGATCTTTCTGGAATTAATGGGGTGATGAGACCTGGAATTGTTCACCGAATCGATAAAGATACGTCTGGACTGCTGATGGTTGCTAAAAATGATGCTGCTCATGAAAGTCTAGTGAATCAATTAGTAGCAAAAACTGTAACGAGAAAATATAAGGCATTAGTACATGGTTCTATTCCCCATGATTATGGGACAATTGAGGCACCGATTGGTCGTGACACGAAAGACAGACAAAGTATGGCTGTTGTAGATAAGGGGAAACATGCGGTTACTCATTTTCATGTACTAGAAAGAATAGCGGAATACACTTATATTGAATGCCAATTAGAGACGGGACGCACCCACCAAATTCGTGTGCATATGAAGTATATTGGCTATCCGCTTGTGGGAGATCCTAAATATGGACCAAGAAAAACACTAGATATTGGCGGTCAAGCACTTCATGCTGGCTTACTAGGATTTGAGCATCCACGAACTGGAGAATATTTAGAGTTCGAAGCACCTTTACCTAAAGAATATGAACAGCTTTTAGATACTTTACGAAATAATCGTTGACAAGCGCTCTATCATATATTAAGATAACTTTAGTTGAATAAGTCCTTTAAATCAATCCTGTGAGGTTGAGAAGGTAACGGATTCTAGCTATTTTTAGTAATAGCTATCTTAGTATACGTATATCCTCTCATCCAAAAGGGTGAGAGGATATTTTTTTTAGATTGAATCACAGCATGGATGGTGATCAAAATGTCGAAAAAGGCACTTGTACTAGACGATCAAGCAATTAGACGAGCATTAACAAGAATCGCTCATGAAATTATTGAAAAGAATAAAGGGATAGAAGATTGTATTCTAGTTGGCATTCGGACAAGAGGTATTTATATTGCAAATCGTCTTGCCGAAAAAATTGCCCAAATAGAAGGAAAGCCAATCGAAGTTGGCGAATTGGATATTACGTTATATCGAGATGATTTAACGAAGAAAACAAAGAATGAAGAACCATTAGTAAAAGGATCAGATATTCCAACAGATATCCAAGGCTTAAAAGTCATTCTGGTAGATGATGTATTATATACAGGAAGAACTGTTCGTGCCGGAATGGATGCACTGATGGATATGGGTAGACCAGCATCCATACAGCTTGCGGTTCTAGTGGACAGAGGTCATCGAGAACTTCCAATAAGAGCTGATTATGTAGGGAAAAACATTCCTACTTCCAGTTCAGAAAAAATTGTAGTTGAGCTTGATGAAGTCGATGGTCATGATGAAGTAAATATATTTGAAAATTAAATAGATCCCTTTTAAAAGCAGTCCTGTGAGGCTGAAAAGGGGAGTTTTTTCCTAAGGTTTCTTTAAACCTGCTTAAAACCCCTTTTTTGCTGCGCAGAAAAGGGGTTTTATTTGTTCAATAGGGGATATTAATAACTAATTTATACTCAATTTTTTTAACAGAAAGAGGAGACAGAAATGAACGAAACAAAACCCTTATTAGGAATTAATGATAAACCAAGTGCCCTTCAATGGATTACCTTAAGCTTACAGCATTTATTCGCCATGTTTGGCGCAACTGTTTTAGTACCATTCTTAATTGAATTGAGTCCAGCGGTTGCTTTAGTCTCAAGTGGAATAGGTACGCTCGCATTCTTAATCATTACACAATTTAAAGTACCTGCGTACTTAGGTTCCTCTTTTGCTTTTATCGCACCAGTTATCGCGGCGAAGACAATGCCGGGCGGCGGACCAGGCGCAGCCATGATCGGAACCTTTATTGCCGGAATTGTTTATGGAATTGTTGCCTTAACGATTAAAAAAGCAGGATATCGTTGGATTATGAATATCTTACCGCCAATCGTTGTCGGACCTGTAATCATGGTCATTGGATTAGCGCTTGCTACAACAGCGGTTGGACAATCGATGTTTATGAATTATGGAGCTAAGAATCAAGAATACAGCTTACTTTATATCTCTGTTGCACTAGTAACGTTACTTGCAACCATCCTTTTCACGATGTTTGGCAAAGGAGTATTCAGCTTTATCCCAATATTAGCAGGTATCGTAATCGGCTATGTCTATGCCTTGCTTGTAGGAGTGGTTAACTTTCATGGAGTCTTGGATGCCAAATGGTTTGCAATGCCAGATTTTATCTTCCCATTCGTAGATTATCCTGTAACGATAAACCTTGCACTACTTACAATCTTTGTTCCAGTGGCAATCGTCACACTAACAGAGCATATCGGTCATCAGCTTGTATTAAGTAAAGTAGTTGGAAAAGATTATATAAAAGATCCTGGCCTTCACAGAAGTATTTTAGGAGATGGAACTGCAACGATTATCTCTGCTTTAATGGGGGGACCTGCAAAAACAACTTATGGAGAAAATATTGGGGTTTTAGCAATAACGAGAGTGTATAGTGTATATGTTTTAGGTGGAGCAGCAGTATTAGCAATAGGTTTTGGGTTTATCGGAAAAATCGCGGCCCTTATACAGTCTATCCCAACACCAGTAATGGGAGGCGTATCTATCCTTCTATTCGGAATCATCGCATCATCTGGATTAAGAATTATTGTAGAAGCAAAACTTGATTTCAATAAAAACCGCAATTTAGTTATTGCATCTGTCATCCTTGTAACTGGAATTGGCGGATTCTCGATTCATATGGGTGAACACTTTAAATTAGAGGGAATGGCTTTTGCTGCAATCCTCGGAATTATTTTAAACCTAGTATTACCTGGTAGAGAAAAAGCAAAAGAAGATTTGTTCGAAGATTCAATCGCAGTAGATGAAACTAAATAAGAACACCTTTTAAACAAGTACAGAGAGACTTATAAGGGTGCCAAAAACGATGCATGGATTATAGCCGCAGGTTTACTTTGCCTAAATCTATGCAAAAGTGAAATTTTTGACGCCCTAACGAGTATGTTAGGGCGTTTTTTTTGCGAAGTGAAGTTATTAAAAGCAGCAAATAACGGGAGGTAGTATCATGGAAAACTTATTAACGACGACTGAGTTAACCGTTACAGAGATTCAGGAAATCTTAAGAGATGCACAAAAATTTGCAGATGGAGAAATATGGCGGCCGGCAAATCAATGTTTTATAGCAAATCTTTTTTTCGAAGCTAGCACGAGAACAAAAAGCAGCTTTGAAGTAGCGGAAAGAAAGTTAGGACTTGAAGTGATTCCATTTGAAACGACAACCTCAAGTGTTGTGAAAGGAGAAACACTATATGATACTGTTCGAACGCTGGAATCAATAGGAGTAAATGCTGTAGTCATAAGGCACGAAAATGACCGCTACTTTGATGAGTTAGTCGGAAGAGTAAATATACCAGTCCTTAATGCAGGAGATGGCTGTGGTCATCACCCTACTCAATCATTGCTTGACCTTCTAACGATACAGCAGGAATTCCAACGCTTCAACGGCTTAAAAGTAAGTATTATCGGTGATATCAGCCATAGCCGTGTTGCAAGATCTAATGCAGATGCTCTGACAAGGCTAGGGGCAGAGGTTGTTTTTTCCGGACCAAGAGAATGGTTTGATGAAACAGTCTTACAAGATGCAAATTATGAAGATATTGATACAGCGATTGAAACATCCGATGTTGTGATGCTGCTGCGTGTCCAACATGAAAGGCACGGTGACGAAAGAGCTGCTTTTGACAAAGAAAGCTACCATAAGCTTTATGGACTAACAATAGAAAGAGAAAGAAAAATGAAGCAAGGAAGCATTATCATGCATCCTGCCCCAGTAAACAGAGATGTTGAAATTGCCGATGAGCTTGTGGAATGCGAACGCTCCAGAATTTTTAAGCAAATGGAAAATGGTGTATTTATCCGCATGAGTGTACTAAAAAGATCATTAGAAAATATCGGAGGGAGAAATGAACATGTCAATACTTATCAAAAATGGCCAGTTGCTTAATACTACAGGGGAATTAGAACAGAACGACATCTTGATTGAAAATGGAGCAATTAAGATGATTGCAAAGGAAATCAAAGCAATTGCAGATGAAGTGATTGATGCAGCTGGAAAAGTTGTTGCTCCAGGCTTTATTGACCTACATGTTCATTTAAGAGAGCCAGGCGGCGAACAGAAAGAAACAATTGCAACAGGGACAATGGCAGCAGCACGCGGCGGATTCACAACGATTGCGAATATGCCAAACACTAGACCTGTGCCTGACACTGTCGAAAATCTACATAAATTAAATGAAAGAATTAAAAATACAGCAAATGTAAATGTTTTACCGTATGCCTCCATTACCATTAGGCAATTAGGGACGGAGCTTACTGATTTTAAGGCGCTTAAAGAATTAGGGGCATTTGCCTTTACAGATGATGGCGTGGGAATTCAAGAAGCTGGCCAAATGCTTGAAGCAATGAAGCAAGCTGCTGCATTGGATATGGCGATTGTCGCTCACTGTGAAGACAACAGCCTCATTAATAATGGTTGTGTCCATGAAGGGGAATTTTCGAAGGCGAACGGTGTAAATGGGATACCAAGTGTTTGTGAATCAGTCCAAATTGCAAGAGATATTCTTTTAGCAGAAGCAACAGGCTGTCATTATCATGTTTGCCATATCAGTACAAAAGAATCTGTACGTGTTGTAAGAGATGCGAAAAAAGCTGGAATAAGAGTGACTGCAGAGGTATCACCACACCACTTACTATTAGCAGATACAGATATTCCTTCCCTTGATACGAATTATAAAATGAATCCTCCTTTAAGAGGAACAGAGGATCGTGCTGCTCTAATCGAAGGGCTGCTAGATGGAACAATTGATTTTATTGCAACAGATCATGCACCACATACAGCAGAAGAAAAAGCACAATCGATGCAGCTTGCACCATTTGGAATTGTTGGTTTAGAAACAGCATTTCCGCTCCTTTATACGAACTTTGTAAAAACAGGGGTCATGACGCTGCAACAGTTAATGGATTATCTAACGGTAAAACCAGCTCAAAGCTTTAAATTGGATATGGGAACATTAGAAGCAGGAAAGAAAGCGGATATCGTAATACTTGATTTAGAAGAGACAAATAAAATTGATCCTGAAACATTTTTATCAAAAGGAAGAAATACCCCATTTGCTGGTTGGGAATGTCAGGGTTGGCCAGTTGCAACAATCGTTAGTGGAAAGATTGCTTGGAGAAAGGAAAGTGTACACGCATGAAAAAACAACTAATTCTTGAAGATGGCACAGTATTTATCGGAAAAGGCTTCGGTGCCGATACAGAAAAATTTGGTGAAATAGTATTTAACACAGGTATGACAGGCTATCAGGAAATTCTATCCGATCCATCCTACTGTGGACAAATTGTCACACTTACGTATCCTTTAGTGGGGAATTATGGCATTAATAGAGATGATTTTGAATCGATAACGCCTGCCATCCATGGATTTATTGTCAAAGAAGTGTGTGATTTCCCTTCAAACTGGCGAAATGAACTATCATTAGACGAATATTTTAAACAAAAGAAAATTCCCGGAATTGCAGGAATAGATACGAGAAAATTAACCCGTATTATCCGTCAATATGGAACGTTAAAAGGCGCCATTTGCAGCATCGAAGAAAATGCTGAGGATGTAATTGCAAAATTAAAAGATATTACATTAAGTGCAGAACAAGTAAAGCAAGTTTCAACAAAGAAACCTTATCCAAGTCCTGGCCGTGGAAGCCGCGTTGTTTTAGTAGATTATGGCATGAAGCATGGTATTTTACGAGAATTAAATAAACGAGATTGTGATGTAATCGTTGTTCCTTATAACACTACAGCAGAAGACATTCTAAATTTAAGTCCAGATGGTGTGATGTTATCTAACGGACCTGGGGATCCAAAGGACGTACCAGAGTCCATTGAAGCAATTAAAGGAATTATTGGGAAAGTACCGTTGTTTGGAATCTGTCTAGGTCATCAATTGTTCGCACTTGCAAGTGGGGCAAACACGGAGAAAATGAAGTTTGGTCATAGAGGATCAAACCACCCAGTGAAGGATTTATTAACAGGGAAGGTTTCGCTGACATCGCAAAACCATGGCTATACAGTAGAGGAAGAATCTATTAAACATACAAACTTAGAAATAACACATATTGCTTTAAATGATGGAACAATTGAAGGCCTACAGCATAAAGAATATCCAGCATTTACCGTGCAATATCATCCAGAAGCTTCACCTGGACCAGAGGATGCCAACTATTTATTCGATCGTTTTATGGAAATGATACAATCTCACAAACAGGAAGGTGCCGCATATGTCAAAGCGTAAAGATATTAAAAGTATATTAGTAATCGGATCAGGACCAATCATCATTGGGCAGGCAGCAGAATTTGACTATGCAGGAGCGCAAGCATGTATCGCCTTAAAGGAAGAAGGCTATCGTGTTATTCTAGTAAACTCCAACCCTGCAACCATTATGACAGATACAGAAATGGCAGATAAAGTGTATATCGAACCATTAACACTTGAATTTGTCAGCAGAATTATCCGCAAAGAGCGACCAGATGCTATTCTTCCAACATTAGGGGGGCAAACTGGCTTGAACCTTGCTGTTGAGCTTTCCGATGCTGGTGTGTTGGAGGAATGTGGAGTTGAAGTACTAGGAACGAAGCTAGCTGCCATTCAGCAGGCAGAGGACCGCGACCTTTTCCGTAATTTGATGAATGAATTAGGTGAACCTGTACCAGCTAGTGATATTATCCACAATATGGAGGAAGCAAAAGCTTTTGTGGAGAAAATTGGTTATCCGGTTATCGTCAGACCTGCTTTTACACTAGGAGGAACTGGTGGAGGGATTTGCCATAATGACGAAGAATTAGAAGAAATCGTAACAAGCGGCTTAAAAAATAGCCCAGTTACACAATGTTTATTAGAAAAAAGCATCGCGGGCTTTAAAGAAATTGAATACGAAGTAATGCGTGATAGCAATGATAATGCCATAGTAGTGTGTAATATGGAAAATATCGATCCAGTAGGGATCCATACGGGTGACAGTATTGTCGTGGCACCAAGCCAAACATTAAGCGACCGTGAATATCAATTACTAAGAAATACATCTTTAAAAATTATCCGTGCCTTAAAAATTGAAGGCGGCTGTAACGTGCAGCTTGCCTTAGATCCAGATAGCTTTCAATACTATATTATCGAAGTAAACCCAAGAGTAAGTCGTTCATCTGCCCTTGCTAGTAAAGCAACTGGCTATCCAATTGCAAAGCTGGCGGCAAAAATTGCAGTAGGCTTAACATTGGATGAGATGATGAATCCTGTAACGGGGAAAACTTATGCAAGCTTTGAGCCAGCCCTTGATTATGTAGTAAGTAAAATCCCACGCTTTCCTTTCGATAAGTTTGAATCAGCAAAACGTAATTTAGGGACCCAAATGAAAGCGACTGGAGAAGTAATGGCAATTGGCCGTACTTTTGAAGAATCTTTACTAAAAGCGATCCGCTCTCTAGAAGCAAAAGTATATCATTTCTCTCTAAATGCAGCAGATGAAACAAGTGATGAATTACTCGAGAAACGAATAAGAGTTGCCGGTGATGAAAGATTGTTTTATATAGCAGAGGCACTTAATCGGGGCATAAGCATAGAAACCATTCATGAGTGGAGTAAAATTGATCTCTTCTTCCTGTTTAAACTGGAAGGCATTATTAAGTTCGAGAAAGAGTTAATTAACCATCCGTTTGATGAGGAATATGTAAAAGAAGCAAAAGAAAAAGGATTCGCTGATATTCAGCTTGCAAAGCTTTGGAACACAACAGAGTTCGAAGTATATAACTGGAGAAAAGAGAAAGGTATTGTACCTGTCTATAAAATGGTCGATACATGTGCTGCTGAATTTGAATCAGAAACTCCATACTACTACGGAACATATGAAGAGGAAAATGAATCAATTGTCACAGATAAGAAAAGCATTGTAGTCCTTGGTTCTGGACCAATTCGTATCGGACAAGGAATTGAGTTTGACTATGCAACGGTTCATTCTGTTTGGGCAATCAAGGAAGCAGGATATGAAGCGATAATCATCAATAACAATCCAGAGACTGTTTCAACAGACTTTAGTATTTCAGATAAACTTTACTTTGAGCCACTTACAATTGAAGATGTCATGCATATCATTGATTTAGAAAAGCCAGAGGGAGTAGTGGTTCAGTTTGGCGGACAGACAGCCATCAACTTAGCTGGTCCATTAGCAGAGCGTGGCATCAAAATTTTAGGAACATCTCTTGAAGACTTAGATCGCGCTGAGGACCGTGATAAGTTTGAACAAAGTCTTCAAGACTTGGGTATACCACAGCCAGATGGAAAAACAGCGTTAACAGTTGAAGAAGCAATTGTCGTTGCACAATCAATTGGCTACCCAGTACTTGTAAGACCATCTTATGTATTAGGTGGAAGAGCGATGCAGATCGTTTATAAAGAAGAAGAGCTGATTCCTTATATGGAAAATGCGGTTAAAGCAAGTCCAGGACAGCCAATCTTAATTGATCGTTATTTAACAGGGAAAGAAATTGAAGTGGATGCAATCTGTGATGGCACTGATGTAGTAATTCCAGGAATTATGGAGCATATTGAGCGAGCAGGAGTACACTCAGGCGATTCGATCGCAGTCTATCCGCCACAAAGCTTATCTGCAGAAATCAAGCAAACATTAGTAGATTATACAACAAGGCTGGCAAAAGGGTTAAAAATCGTTGGTTTGCTGAATATCCAGTATGTTGTATCCAAAGGAGAAGTTTTTGTACTAGAAGTAAATCCTCGCTCTAGTAGAACAGTACCTTTCTTAAGTAAAATTACGAATGTGCCAATGGCGAAAATAGCTACAAAAGTTATTTTGGGTACTTCCTTAAAAGAACAAGGCTATCAATCCGGCTTAGTAGCAGAGAAGTCTGGTGTTTATGTGAAAGTTCCAGTATTCTCCTTTGCAAAATTACGAAGAGTAGATATTACCTTAGGTCCTGAGATGAAGTCAACAGGAGAAGTAATGGGCAAAGACATCACTCTTGAAAAGGCTCTTTATAAAGGGTTAATTGCTTCAGGAATGAAGATTAAAACATTCGGAACTGTTCTGATGACAATTGGCGATAAAGATAAGGAAGAGGCTTTACAGCTTGCAAACAGATTTACGAATATCGGCTATAGCTTAATGGCAACAAGTGGAACAGCAGCTTTCCTTGAAAGCAATGACATTCCAGTAAAAGTGGTTGGCAAAATCGGTGGAGAAGGCCATACATTAATTGATGTCATCCGCAATGGAGAAGCACAATTTGTCATTAATACCTTTTCCAAAGGCAGTCAGCCAGCAAGAGATGGATTCCGTATCAGACGTGAATCTGTCGAAAATGGGATTCCATGTTTAACTTCTTTAGACACAGCAGAGGCGATCCTTCGAGTAGTTGAATCCATGACATTTTCTACAGAGGCAATGGAGCCAAGTAAAAAGCAACTGGAGGCATTGTTAGTATGATCAAAAACGAAATTTGTACAGTAGTTGAACAGAAGGAAATAGCGGAGAATATTATGGAGCTCACCTTAACAGGTGAGCTTGTCTCTGAAATGAACGAGCCAGGTCAATTTGTTCATATCAAAGTAAGTGATCATTCTGCACCGTTATTAAGACGTCCAATTAGTATTTGCCACATTGATCCGGAAAGAAAAACATTTACGATGATCTACCGCGCTGAAGGAGCGGGCACAAAGCTTCTTGCCAAAAAACAAGCGGGAGAAGCTATTGATATCCTCGGTCCTTTAGGAAATGGTTTCCCAGTTGAAGAAAGCAAGTCAGGGCAGACAGCTTTATTAATTGGTGGAGGAATTGGAGTGCCGCCATTATATGAATTAGCCAATCGTCTAGTTGCCAAAGGAGTAAAGGTAGTGGCTGTATTAGGCTTTCAAACAGAATCCGTTGCTTTTTATGAAGAAAAGTTTGCGAAACTGGGGGATACGTATATCGCTACAGTAGACGGTAGTTATGGTGCACAAGGATTTGTAACAGACGTTATTTTTCAAGAAAAACTAGAATTTGACGTATTATACTCCTGTGGACCAACACCAATGCTTAAAAATCTAGAAAAAACATTTCCAGATAAAAAGGTGTTCATTTCTCTAGAGGAAAGAATGGGATGTGGGATAGGTGCATGTTTTGCTTGTGTATGTCATACAGCAGACGATCCAACAGGTTTTAGTTATAAAAAGGTATGTACAGATGGACCAGTATTTAGAACAGGGGAGGTTGTCCTATGAACCGACTTCAGGTAAAGCTTCCTGGATTAGAGCTTAAAAACCCTATTATGCCTGCCTCTGGCTGTTTTGGATTTGGACGGGAATACAGTAACTTATATGATTTAAGCAAGCTTGGTGCCATCATGATTAAAGCGACAACAGTAGAGCCTCGTTTTGGCAATCCTACACCAAGGGTCGCAGAAACTACTTCTGGGATGCTTAATGCCATCGGTCTGCAAAATCCCGGTCTTATAAAAGTAGTTGGGGAAGAATTGCCATGGCTAAGTCAGTTTGATGTACCAATTATTGCAAATGTTGCTGGATCCGTTGAAGAGGATTATGTTGCGGTTGCGAAAGAAATTTCCAGAGCTTCGAATGTCGCCGCATTAGAACTAAACATTTCTTGTCCAAATGTAAAAACAGGGGGAATTGCTTTTGGAACAATCCCTGAGGTTGCAAAGGAATTGACGAAAAAGGTAAAGGAAGTATCAGAGGTTCCGGTATATGTAAAGCTATCTCCCAATGTAACAAATATTGTGGAAATGGCAAAAGCAGTGGAAGCAGGAGGAGCAGATGGGATTACCATGATTAATACGCTTGTTGGCATGCGCCTGGACTTAAAGACAGGTCAGCCGGTTTTAGCAAACAAAACAGGGGGGTTATCAGGCCCAGCTGTTAAACCTGTAGCAATTCGAATGATCTACGAAGTAAGTCAAGCGGTAAATCTGCCGATTATCGGAATGGGCGGTGTTGCGTCGGCTGAGGATGTCCTAGAGTTTTTCTATGCTGGTGCAAGTGCAGTTGCAGTCGGCACAGCAAACTTTGTGGACCCATTCATCTGCCCAAAAATAATCGAAGACTTACCTGAGTTATTAGATAAATACGGATTTGAACATATTTCAGAAGTAACTGGAAGGAGCTGGGGAAAGCATGAACAATTCGCTTATCATCGCGCTTGATTTTGCAACAAAGGAAGAGGTACATTCCTTTTTGAAAAAATTTAATGGGGAATCTTTATTTTTAAAGGTAGGAATGGAACTTTTTTATAAAGAAGGTCCAAGTATTATCAAGGAATTAAAAGAGCAAAATCATCAAATTTTCCTCGACTTAAAATTACATGATATCCCTAATACTGTTGGTAGTGCGATGAAAAATATTGCTAGCTTAGGCGTTGATTTAGTAAATGTCCATGCAGCTGGTGGAGTGGACATGATGGCTCGTGCAGTGGAAGGACTTGAAGCGGGGACACCATCTGGAATGAAGCGAGCGAAATGTATTGGAGTAACTCAGCTAACAAGTACGTCTGAAGCAAGCATGCAAAAAGAGCAGTTAATTCAAGTTCCTTTATTGGAGTCTGTTTTACATTATGCATCGATTACGAAAGAGGCTGGACTGGATGGCGTTGTTTGCTCCACATTGGAAGCTGGGGCCATTCGTGAACAATTAGGAGAATCGTTTCTCACTGTAACACCTGGCATTCGTTTAAAAACAGATGAAGTACAGGATCAAGTGCGCGTTGCAACACCTCAAGTTGCCCGTGAGAATGGTGTATCAGCAATTGTTGTTGGTCGTTCGATTACAAGAGCAGAAAATCCATATAAAAGTTATACGTTATTTAAATCAGAGTGGGAGGGTATCACGCTATGAAACATGAAATTGCCGAACAATTGCTAGAGATTAAAGCCGTATTTTTACAGCCAAATGATCCATTTACTTGGTCTTCAGGATTAAAATCTCCAATCTATTGCGATAATCGCTTAACTTTGTCCTATCCTAAAGTGCGAAAAAATATTGCATCAGGGTTAGCTGGTTTAATTAAGGAGAAATTCCCTGAAACAGAAGTTGTGGCGGGAACAGCGACAGCCGGCATTCCTCACGCTGCTTGGGTAAGTGACCTTCTAGATTTGCCAATGGTATATGTGCGCTCTAAAGCAAAAGCGCATGGAAAGGGAAATCAGATTGAAGGAAAAGTGGAAAAGGGCCAAAAAGTAGTAGTAGTCGAGGATTTAATTTCTACTGGTGGAAGTGTTATCACAGCTGTTAATAGTTTACGAGAAGCAGGCTGTGAGGTGCTTGGAGTGGTTGCTATTTTTACATACGAATTACCAAAGGGGAAAGAATTACTTGGGGAGGCTGAGATTACAGCCTACTCATTAACAGACTATACGAGCTTATTAGATGTAGCACAGAAAAAAGGCTATATTCAAGAAGGAGATTTGGCAAGCTTAAATGCTTGGAAGGAAAGTCCGGAGAATTGGGGATAGATTAAGGAGTGAACAGCACTTTTATGTAAAGTGCTGTTTTTTAGTTTGAGTAAAAAAGTTAGTTATTGTTTGGGATTTGGTGAGAAGAATTGTTCATAAGAGGGATGAACGCCGAAATAGGAGCAGGAGGCAAGAAAAGTTGCGTTCATAAGAAGGGTGAACGCCGAAATTAGTGCGGCGGGCAAGAGAAGTGGTGTTCATAAGAAGGATGAAAACGGAAGACCAAGGATCGGAGACAAATCAGCTCTTCAAGCTATTATCATCATAAAAAACCAAAGTCACATGCATAATTAAACAAAAACGAGAGGCAGCTAAAGACCTCTCGTTTCAAACTATTTAGCTTTTTTTCAAGCGAATAACCGTTTCTTCATCTGGTGTAACATAAACAGTTTGCTGGTTATCATAAATTACAAAACCAGGCTTTGCGCCACTTGGCTTTTTCACATGACGTACTAATGTGAAGTCAACGGGAACAGAACTAGATTGGCGTGCTTTGCTAAAATAAGCTGCTAACTTTGCTGCTTGCATGATTGTTTCCTCGGAAGGCTCTTTGCTGCGAATAACAACATGGGATCCAGGAATATCCTTTGTATGCAGCCAAATTTCATCTCTAGCTGCTACTTTGTTTGTTAAATAATCATTTTGTTTATTATTCTTTCCGACGATAATTTCTGTACCCTCGGACGAAACATAGTAGTCTAAGACAGGCTTTACATTTTGCTGTTTCTTATTTTGCTTTTTCTGTCTTTCTCTAAGGTAACCTTCTTCCACTAACTCTTCCCGAATTTCCTGAATATCTTTTGGAGAGGCAGCAAGAATTTGCTGGTATAGTGTTTCAAAGTATTCATATTCTTGTTCTGCTAGTTTAATTTGTTCCTTGATAATATCAATCGAATTTTTCGCTTTTTGATATCTTGTGAAATATTTTTGCGCATTTTCAGAAGGAGACAGTCTTGGGCTAAGCGGAATCTTAACGGTTTTACTATCTTCATCATAATAATTGATTACTTCTACTTCTGACATGCCCTTTTTAACCGCATAAAGGTTTGCAGTCAAAAGTTCACCAAGTAATTGATATTGTTCCGCATTTTCAGCTTCCGATAAAGAACGTTCTAGTTTTTTTATTTTCTTTTTGTTTTTATCTCGTTCATTTACAATAAATCGTTCTAAATCATTGCTTTGCTGTTTCACTCGATCTCGTTCTGCTTTTCCGAAATAATAGCGATCAAGCATTTTACTTAATGTAGGAAAGGACTTCACGTTTCCTTTGACATGCTCCATTGATAGGCAGTAAAAATATTCTTTCTCTGGAGTATCCATGATAGAAGGAGCATAATTGCCTTTTTTTATTGGCTCCATTACCATAAGAAATGCTTTTGGTAAAGTTTCACGGTTTGCAAGACCAGCCAGATAGACCATTTCTTTAGCAATTAGTGGAGATAATCCAGCAAACTGCTGGACAAGCTGTTTGTCCAGTTTGCCGCTATTAAAATCAATAGCCCGCAGTACATCTTCCTCTGATGCTGTATAAGGATCTTGTTTTTCTTGTTTTGGCGGAGCTAAATACTCATAACCGGGAAGAATAGCTCTATGACTATTAACAGCATACGAAATATGTTTAATGCTATCTAGAATGGTATTTTTATCGCGGTCAACCAAAATGATATTGCTGTGTCTACCCATTATCTCGATCATCAGTTTTTTATAGGAAGTATCGCCAATTTCATTTCTTCCCCTAATTTCTAAAACAATGATCCGTTCATTGTCTATTTGATAAATATCTTCTATAAAATAACCTTCTAAATGCTTGCGGAGAAGCATGCAGAACATTGGTGGTTCTTTAGGATTTTCATAATTTTCTTCCGTAATTTGAATGCGGGCATAGCTAGGATGAGCCGATAATAGCAATTTTTGATTTTTTCCATTAGCTCGAATGGATAAAATAATTTCATTGGTAAAAGGCTGTTGAACTTTATTAATTCGGCCTCCTAGTAAAAGCTCTTTTAATTCAAGAGACATTGCGCGTGTAAATAAACCATCAAATGACATAACTAACGACCTCATTTATAATAATTTCCCTCTTTACTCTATCTTTATTGAGGAAGAAATACAAGGATTTGGGTTGAAAATGCTTGTGATTTTGCTATAGATGCAAGAATAACGAGAAGTGGAGGCAGCCTTCGCAAAATTTTAATTTGTAAAAAATAGATGAGATCTAGGCATATGGTATTTTTTCTCATAGTAAATAGGAATTAAATCTCTATCCTTAGCATTTTTTCGGCCAAGCTTGAATATGATTCTCTTAGAGTGGTGTTGGGACAACTATGTATGTTAGTAAGTTGCTAACTTTTGTTCAAAACAGCTACGAATTTCTTCGCTGCTACTATAGCGAACGGTGAATGAAAAAGGGGGAAGTGAGATGGCCGGATGAACTATCATGAAATGAACGAAAAAGAAGTAGAACAAACATTGAATACTGATTTTTCGGCTGGGTTATCAGATGAAGAAGCGGAAAAGCGACGAAAGAACTTTGGATACAATGAATTAGAGGAAGGAGAAAAGCAATCACTCCTGCTTATTTTCTTCAGTCAATTTAAGGATTTTATGGTACTCGTTCTTTTAGCTGCCACGCTTATTTCAGGTTTATTAGGCGAATATATTGATGCAATTGCGATAATTGCAATCATCATTCTCAATAGTTTTCTTGGATTTTTTCAAGAGATAAGAGCAGAAAAATCTTTATCTGCTTTAAAAGAATTATCACAGCCTCATGTTCAGGCACTACGGAATGGAGAATGGATTAGTCTATTATCGAAAGAGTTAGTTCCTGGAGATGTCATAAAATTCGCGAGCGGGGATCGAATTGGAGCAGATGTCAGAATTATTGAATCAAGAAGCCTGGAAGTGGAGGAATCTGCTTTAACCGGAGAATCTGTGCCAGTTCCTAAAACAGTATCTGCAATCAAAAATAACAATCTAGCACTTGGTGATATGGAAAATATGGGCTTTATGGGAACGATGGTATCCCGTGGAAGTGGTGTCGGGGTTGTTATTGGGACAGGGATGAAAACAGCAATGGGGCAAATTGCTGATTTGCTGCAAAATGCAGATTCGGTTACCACCCCGCTGCAAAGACGTTTAGAGCAGCTAGGGAAAATTCTCATTGTCACAGCATTACTATTAACCGTATTAGTTGTGGTGATTGGGGTTCTTCAAGGGAATGATTTATATACAATGGTACTAGCAGGTGTATCATTAGCGGTAGCCGCGATTCCAGAAGGCTTGCCAGCGATTGTAACCATTGCTCTATCTCTTGGTGTTCAGAAAATGATTCGCAAAAATGCCATTGTCAGAAAGCTGCCTGCTGTCGAAACTCTTGGCTGTGCTTCAGTCATTTGTTCTGATAAAACCGGAACATTAACGCAAAATAAAATGACAGTAACAAAAACTTGGATCGGCGGAAAAACATATACGGTAGATGGAACTGGATATGAGCCGCAAGGACAATACTATGTAGGCGAACAATTAATAAATCCAGCAAAGGATAAGGCATTACAACAGCTTTTAACCTTTGGAATGCTTTGTAATCACGCCGAGATTCTGCAAAAAGATGGCGATTATGTTTTAAATGGGGATCCGACGGAAGGAGCAATTTTAGTTGCAGGGATGAAAGCAGGATTCACGCGTGCTCAATTATTAAATCAATTTGCGATTGTCAATGAATTCCCTTTTGATTCTACAAGAAAAATGATGAGTGTTGTGGTAAAAGATCCAACTGGACGTCAATTTGTTGTTACTAAAGGTGCACCCGATGTCTTAATTGGTCAGAGTAAATCAATTCTTTTTGAAAATCGTTCACAAGCTTTAGGAAATAATGAAAAGCAAGTAGTTCAAGAAGCGATCAATGGCTTAGCTTCCCAGGCGCTTCGTACCATTGCAATTGGCTATAAGGAAATTTCACCAAACACTCTTATTATGCATGAAGGAGAAGCAGAAAAGGACTTGATTTTCATTGGTCTGCAAGGAATTATTGATCCGCCAAGACCAGAAGTAAAACAAGCTGTAAAAGAATGTAAAGAAGCTGGTATTAAAACAGTAATGATTACAGGAGACCATGTTATTACTGCAAATGCTATTGCGAAACAGCTAGGCATTGCCAATAATCGCTCTAAAGTAATGGAAGGGAAAGAGCTTTCAGATTTAAGTTTAAAAGAATTAGAGGATATCGTAGAAGATGTTGCTGTCTTTGCACGAGTTTCCCCAGAGCATAAATTGAAGATTGTTCAAGCATTTCAAAATAGAGGGCATGTAGTTGCGATGACTGGTGACGGAGTAAATGACGCTCCAGCGATAAAGAAAGCAGACATCGGCATTGCGATGGGAATCACAGGGACGGATGTTGCGAAGGAAGCATCTTCTTTAGTATTAATGGATGATAATTTTGCGAGTATAAAATCTGCTATTGTAGAAGGAAGAAATATTTATGAAAACATTCGTAAATTCATCCGTTATTTACTTGCCTCAAATGTTGGGGAAATACTGGTGATGTTATTTGCGATGCTGTTAGCACTTCCTTTGCCGCTTGTTCCTATTCAAATTTTATGGGTGAATTTAGTAACAGACGGATTACCAGCGATGGCCTTAGGCTTAGATAGACCGGAAGATAATGTTATGAAAAGAGGACCACGCAGTCCGAATGAAGGTGTATTTTCTAGAGGGCTTGGATGGAAGGTTATCTCTCGCGGGTTCCTTATCGGTATTTCGACTATTTTAGCTTTTATGTTTGCCTATAACAATAATCCAGAAAATCTTGAATATGCCCAAACGGTTGCTTTTATAACATTAGTACTTGCCCAGTTAATTCATGTATTTGACTGCCGCAGTGAAAAATCCATTCTTTCAAGAAATCCGTTTGGCAATATGTATCTAGTCTGGGCTGTGATTTCTTCCTTAGTATTGGCGCTTGCTGTTATTTACGTGCCAGGCTTGCAAGAAATCTTCCATACACTGCCAATAGCAATGAAAGATTGGCCAATGATCATCGGATTCGCCTCTGTACCAACTTTTTTACTCGCAGGATCATTTTTATTAAGTAAATCAAAATAAAATATGTTATAATCCAAAAGGTAGTAGAGACCACTCTATTACCTTTTATTTATTTGATGCTGTTTTTAATGCTGATTTCTAAAAGGTTAGTAACCATATAATGTATAATGAGAAATGATCGAATAATAAAGCAGCGTGAATACACGAAGACGGCAGGGGATTGTCAGATCCTTGAGGCAAAGCTGAAGAGGCATAAGCGTAAGCCTGCGGAAAGTGAAGTGCACTCTTGCTGGAGGTTAGCAGCGATTAAACTTTGTGGAAAAAGCACAAGCAAACATTAATTCGCACATTTTTTAGAAAACGGATGTGTCAGTATAATGAAAAGTATGACTGGATTTGGAAGAGCAACAAAACAATATCACCATGCAACACTTCATATCGAAATAAAATCGGTCAATCACAGGTTTAGCGATCAGATTATTCGGATGCCCAAGCAATTTCTATATTTGGAAGATCAAATAAAGAAAATTATTTCAAACTATATACATAGAGGTAGAATCGAAGTATTTGTAACATTAGAGGATGAAGACAAAAAAGGTCAAGAAATTATAGTGGATTGGCCATTGCTTGATCAATACTATCAATTGCTTCACCAATTAAAAGACAAATATTCTATCAAAGAGTCCATCTCGCTTCGTGATTTATTAAATCAAGAAGAGTGTTTTCAGATAGTAGAACGAGAGCTTGATATGGAAGAACTATCAGAAGTGTTGCTTATTACAATGGAAGAAGCGGTTGTCCAGTTAAATAAGATGCGCACTATTGAAGGAGTGGAATTATCCAAAGACTTAGAAAGCAATCTTAAGCAGATAGAAAAGCTAGTTGCGAAGTTACAGTCGTTGGCACCAGAAGTGATTGCACAATACCGTGAAAAGCTCAAGACAAGAATAGAAAGCTATTTAACGGAACCGATTGATGAAGCACGCCTTATTACAGAAGTGGCGATTTTTGCAGATAAAGCAGATATTAATGAGGAATTGGTTAGATTACATAGTCATATTAGACAGTTTTACCAAATTATGGAAGAAAGCAACCCGATTGGAAGAAAGCTCGATTTCTTACTTCAAGAAATGAACAGAGAGGTTAACACCATTGGATCCAAAGCTAATTCAGCAGATATTGGAGCAAATGTGGTGGAGATGAAAAGCTGTTTAGAAAAAATGAAAGAGCAAATTCAAAATATTGAATAAAAAGGGTTTAGAATAAATCTTCCTAGTTAAAACTAAAAATAATAAGATTGGAGAAGACGAATGTCCATAAAATTAATCAATATTGGTTTTGGAAATATAGTTTCTGCAAATAGAATTATCTCTATTGTCAGTCCAGAATCTGCTCCCATTAAACGTATTATCCAAGATGCTAGGGATAGAGGATCCTTAATAGATGCAACATATGGTCGAAGAACGAGAGCTGTTATTGTGATGGACAGTGACCATGTTGTTCTTTCAGCAGTTCAACCAGAAACAGTTGCACACCGTTTAAACGATCGTGATGAGATCATAGAGGAAGGGTAGGAGAAAAATTTGGTAGAAAAGGGACTTTTAATCGTTTTGTCTGGACCTTCTGGTGTAGGGAAAGGAACAGTGAGAAAGGAAATCTTCTCACAAAAAAATACATCCTTTGAATATTCTATTTCCATGACCACAAGATCACCGCGTGCTGGTGAGGTAGATGGAGTAGATTATTTCTTTAAATCAAGAGAAGAATTTGAGGATTTAATTGAACAAGGAAAGTTACTAGAATATGCAGAGTTTGTTGGAAACTACTATGGTACACCTGTTGATTACGTTAGAGAAACGACATTAAAAGGCAAAGACGTCTTTTTGGAAATTGAAGTAGAGGGCGCGAAGCAGGTTCGCGAAAAGTTTCCAGATGGATTATTTATTTTCTTGAGTCCGCCAAGTTTATCAGAGTTGAAAAATCGTATTGTGACAAGAGGTACCGAGTCAGAAGAGATTATTAACAACCGCATGAATGTGGCAAGAGAAGAAATAGAAATGATGCACTTATATGATTATGTCGTAGAAAATGATACAGTAGAGAATGCTTGTGAAAAAATAAAAGCAATCATTGTTGCGGAGCATTGTCGCAGAGAAAGAGTAGAACCAAAATACAAAAAAATGCTGGAGGCCAATTAATCTATGTTATATCCATCTATTGATAAATTAATGACAAAAATCGATTCAAAATATTCATTAGTATCTGTTGCTGCAAAAAGAGCAAGAAAACTACAAACTAATGCGAAACCACAATTAGCAAAATATGTTTCTCATAAAAATGTAGGGAAAGCATTAGAAGAAATCAACAAAGATCAATTAACTTATCGTGTAAATACACCCAATGGTGCAAGCGAGGAATAATTAAATTTTTATCATATAGTACGAAATAAAAGGCTTAAGTAAAAGGAATGATTCCATTTACTAAGTCTTTTTTCATGGACATAATGATTATTTAATTATATGCTAACAATAATAAAAAAAATACAAATCTTACATATGGCTGAAGTTTAAGAATATTAATTCTAACAAAGTGGGAGAATTTCTGCTTAGGATTGCTCGCATTTTTTATTAGCAACTTGCTTTGCCAATTCATTAGAACTTATTCATAAACAAACAATATATCTCACTCTTAACGAACAAAAAAGATTCATATTGTCTGACAGCTACAAATGGTTCAATTAATCCGGTCGCAGAGGGTTTATCTGGCTGATGATACGATTACTATATCATAAACTTTAGAATAGAAAGAAAGGAAGGAGGCACATGATGTTGAATGGCAAGAAGATTCTTCTGTGTGTAACAGGGGGCATTGCGGTATATAAGGTATGTGCTTTAACTAGTAAATTAACGCAAAAGGGAGCAGATGTAAAGGTTATTATGTCGGAATCAGCAATGGAATTTGTGAATCCATTAACCTTTAAAGCCCTCTCTAAAAACGAAGTATATACAGACACCTTTGATGAAAAAGATCCAAAAGTGATTGCACATATTGATTTGGCTGATTGGGCTGATTTAATTTTAGTAGCCCCAGCAACGGCTAATGTAATTGGAAAGATTGCAAACGGTATTGCGGATAATATGATTACAACAACCTTACTTGCAGCAACAAGCGATGTTTGGATTGCGCCAGCGATGAATGTACATATGTATGATCATCCTGCCGTTATTAAAAATATTAACACGCTTCATGACTATGGTTATCGCTTTATTAACCCAGGCGAAGGTTATTTAGCATGCGGCTATGTAGGCAAAGGAAGATTGGAAGAACCGGAAATGATTGTTCAGCATATGGAGGATTATTTTTCCAATAATAACAAGGACAAGATCTTAACTGGAACAACCGTACTCGTGACTGCTGGACCAACGCGCGAAAAAATTGATCCTGTTCGTTTTATTTCCAACCACTCTTCTGGAAAAATGGGATATAGTATTGCCAAAAAAGCTATGGCCTATGGGGCAGATGTTATTTTAATATCTGGACCTACAAATCTAACTCCACCAAAAGGTGCTCAGGTTATTTCAGTGGAAAGTGCGGAAGAGATGTATAACGCTGTAATGACATACAGAGAAGAGGCTGACATTATTATTAAAACAGCTGCGGTAAGTGACTATAAGCCTACGATTGTTTATGACCACAAAGTGAAAAAGCAAAGTGGTCCAGAAACAATTGAATTCACGCGGACCCAAGATATTTTATCCGAACTTGGAAAAAGAAAAGAACAGCAGATTCTCATTGGCTTTGCAGCGGAAACACAAAATATGGCTGAATATGCAATGGATAAATTAAAACGGAAAAATGCAGATATGATTGTGGCTAATAATGTAAATAGACAAGATTCTGGCTTTGGAACCGATACAAATCTTGTGACTATGTATAAGAGAGATGGAACTTCAATCGAATTACCGCTTCTTTCTAAGGATGAGGTAGCGGAAAAAATATTGGAACAAGCAATGCAGATGAAGGAAGCTGTTCAAAAATGACGGTAGCCAAAGTAATTGTCGATGTACCGGCAAAACAAACGGACAGACCCTTTGATTATCTAATTCCGAAAGAATTAGAAGACGTTATTCAACCAGGGATGCGCGTAATTGTTCCATTTGGTCCTAGAAAGGTACAAGGCTTTGTGGAAAGCATAGAAGAATCCTCAAGCTTTAAATCATTAAAAAAAATTATAGAACCGATGGACTTAGTGCCCGTTTTAAATAAAGAACTTTTATCTCTTGCTGACTGGTTGTCTCATTCTACGCTCTGTTATAAGATTTCTGCTTTTCAAGCGATGTTACCACCGGCTTTAAAAGCTAAATATGAGCGTAAAGTAAAAAAGGTATCTAGGGAAGAAGAGAAGATGGCTGAAGGGGTAGCCGCTCTTTTTACTAAAACGGAAGAAGTGGTTTGGGAGGAAGCGTTAAAGAATGTATCTCTTTCTTCCTTACAAAAGGAAGTGAAGAAAGGAACAATCGAGGTTTCCTATGAGGTACAATCAAGAGGCAAGAAGAAGAAGGTAAAGCATATTTATCCTCTTCTAAATAGGGAAGAATTACTTCATTATGAAGAATCGCTGAATAAAAACGCTAAAAAACAAAAAGAATTATTGGTTTATTTTAGTGAGCATCCAGACCCAATCGAACAAAAGCAACTACTTACGAAATTGAGTATTTCAACAGCTGTAATAAAAGGACTAGTCGAAAAAGGGCTTCTTGCAGAAATGGAAAAAGAAGTATACCGCGATCCTTATCAAGAGCGGGAGTTTGAAAGAACATTTGCCTTGCCTTTAACCGATGATCAGGCGAAAGTGGTGGCGCCGATTCATCAGGCGGTAGAACAAAATCAGCATGATGTTTTTCTGTTGTATGGTGTAACCGGTAGTGGGAAAACAGAGGTATATTTACAATCCATTGATAAAGTGTTGGCAAAGGGAGAAGAAGCAATTGTCCTTGTTCCGGAAATAGCGCTGACACCACAGATGGTCAATCGCTTTAAAGGCCGCTTTGGCGATCAGGTTGCCGTTCTCCATAGTGGGTTATCGGTGGGAGAAAAATATGATGAGTGGCGGAAAATCCAAAGAAATGAAGTAAAGGTGGTAGTTGGAGCGAGATCTGCTATCTTTGCGCCATTTACAAATCTCGGGCTTATCATTATTGATGAAGAGCATGAAATGACATATAAGCAAGAGGAGAATCCTCGCTATCATGCTAAAGATGTCGCGATCGAGAGAGGGAAAAAGCATGGATGTCCGATTATTTTGGGTAGTGCCACGCCATCTTTAGAAAGCTTTGCAAGAGCCCAAAAAGGTGTATATACTTTATTGTCTCTTCCTAATCGCATGAATAATCAAGCACTCCCGAAAGTGGAAATTATTGATATGCGAGAAGAATTGAGAAATGGCAATCGCTCTATGTTTTCCGAAGTATTGCTGGAAAAACTGAAAGATCGCCTAGAAAAAAAAGAACAAACGGTATTGTTTTTAAATAAACGGGGACATTCCTCCTTCGTCATGTGCCGTGATTGCGGTTATGTCGTGAAATGTCCAAATTGTGATATTAGCTTGACCTATCACCGCTTTCAAAATCAGATGAAGTGTCACTATTGTGGATATGAAACGTATACGCCTACTACTTGTCCAGAATGCAGCAGTGAGCATATTCGATATTTTGGAACAGGGACGCAAAAAGTAGAGGAAGAGCTGACAAAAATCCTCCCAGAAGCAAGGGTTATTCGCATGGATGTCGATACAACTAGTCGAAAAGGAGCCCACGAAAAGCTGCTGCAAAAATTTCAAGAGGGAGAAGCAGATATTTTATTGGGAACACAAATGATTGCCAAAGGACTAGATTTTCCAAGAATTACGCTAGTTGGTGTACTGTCAGCTGATACAATGCTTCATTTGCCAGATTTCCGCTCATCGGAGAAGACCTTTCAATTACTGACACAAGTAAGCGGCAGAGCAGGCAGACATGAATTACAAGGAGAAGTTATTTTTCAAACCTATACTCCTGAGCATTATAGTATTGAGCTTGCGAGCGAACAGGATTATGACCGTTTTTATGAAACAGAGATGATGATTCGCAGACAACATGCTTATCCTCCTTACTATTTTCTTACGATGATTACAATTAGTCATGAAGAGCTAATGAAAGTAGTCGGGGTTGCGGAAAAAATCACCCAGATTGTCCGAAATAGATTATCACCGCAAACAGTTATTTTAGGACCAGTCGCATCACCAATCGCAAGAATAAAAAATAAATATCGCTATCAATGCCTAATAAAGTATAAACAAGAACCAAACTTGGAAGAAGTTTTAAAATCAATTTTAGATCATTACCAAACAGAAATAAGCACAAACGGCCTGCAGATTTCGATTGATGTTAATCCGTTTATATTGATGTAATATTCTGTTTGCCTATTCGAACAGTTTGTTCAGATTAAAACTATAAAGACCATAGTAATAAAAAACATGGGTAAGGTCTCCGGCGATGACCTTACCCATGTTTGTATTTCGTTAATTATTTTCTTTCTCCAAATAATAAATGCCAATCTGTATATTTTGCTTATGATTTCCAAAATGTTCCCCGAATAAAGTCAACCCACCAACTCTTTCGGATTCCTCTTCAACTGCAATTCTTAGAGTGAGGAAAGAAGAGCTCTCGAGCTGTAATTCATTAATCGTTACGCTGGAAAAGGGTTCGCCATCAATGCCTGTATCTATTTTATTCACCCTGATTGTTTTTAGCAAACCGTACTGACTGAATTTATCATTCCACCATTTCGGCGTATACCGTCCTCTCACATCAGAAAAATTACCAGGAACCGTGTATGTGCCAAGCTTAACATTATTTAAATAAAATGTTATGTCGCTCGGCCAAACATTATTGGAAAGTGGGAATTCAGAAGCAAGCTCCAAACTGATTTCTACCATTTCTGGAATTTCATTTGGTCCAAGTAAGTTAGGGATTTTATACTCTACAAACCCCTGAGACAACCACAATAGCTGGGCGTCCACTCTTTGGCTGTCCATAAAATATTTCGGATCATCCGCTTTTCCGATTATTTCTTTTTCTGTTGCAATCCCGCAAGTAGGCTTTACAGAAAAATCTGTATAATGACCAATTTTTAAATCAGTTTCGTGGAGTTGATATTCTTTAAATATTTTTCTTGGAAAATGAATTTCAATATTGTCTATCGCTAAATAAACAATTTTCTGCAGTCCTGATTTTCCAGGGATTCGTTCCGATTTAACAATTCCTGCTTCTTCTAGTTTTTGAATATGACGGGTAACGATGGCGGCGCTTATGCCTAATTGTTTTGCTAAATCAGATATATTCATGTTGTTTTTTGCGAGAATTTCTATGATCTCTATTCTTGTTTCACTAGCAAGTGCTTGATAAATGTGAAAATAATCCTTTGAAATTTGTATTTGCATAGCAATCTCCTTTAACTTTATGGTTAAAAAGTAGCTTGTCTGTTTATTTTATCATCCACAGTGTTTAACTTCAATAGAAAACACTGAAAATATTGTTTAAATAAGATTGACAACGCTTTCTTATGTTGTTAAATTAATAGTGTAATAAGAATATTAGTAGTCACTTTAACTTTTTAGTTAAAGAATTTCGTTAAGTAATGAGTTAAATAAAAGGAGGAATTAATGTGGGGGCAAAGAGCAAGCTTTGGAAGTATGTTGGTGTGATTGGACTCTCAATCGGTATTTTAGCAGGCTGTGGAGATTCGGAAGCAAGTAGCAGTGCCAAAAATGAAATTACGTTTTGGAATCCGTTCACTGGTCCAGATGGAAAAAATATGCAGGCGATGGTAAATGAATATAATAAAACGAATCCTGAATACAAAATCAAAAACGTCTCTTTAAAAGAAGGAGATATGTATACGAAAATCCCAACAATCGTAAACTCTAAAAAGAATATTCCTGATTTAACGATTGTCCATGCAGAACGAATTAAACAGTTTAAAGATAATGATATGTTAACTTCTTATAATGACTTGCTTGCTGATTTTCCGGAAATTAAAGCAGATAACTATGTAGCAGAAGCTTGGAAGATTGGAGAACTAGATTCAGAGCGTTATAGTATCCCGTTAGATATTCATACTTTCGGACTTTACTACAACAAAGATTTAGTTGATAAGTATTTGCCGACAGCATTGGATGACAATATCGTTACATTTGATGAAATTAAACAAGTTGGCGAGAAAGCCCAAAAAGATAAAATCAGAGCATTAGGGGTAACATGGCTAAAGCCTAATTTCTTGTCCTTGTATGCACAAAATGGTGGTGAGTTAACAGAAGATGGCATTCAACCAACTTTAGTAAACCAAGCAGCGAAAGATACTTTTAATCTATGGAGAGATTATGTAAAGGCAGGTTATACAACAAAGGATGGAGAAGATCCAACTCAAATGTTCTTAACTGGAAAAGTTGTTTTTCTTCCTGAAGGAATTTGGATGCAAAACCAAATTAAAGAATCAAAGGTAAATTGGGGATTAACTAATGCGCCTCAATTATCAGATGATTTATCGAAAGCGGTCAACTGGTCTTCTTCTCACCAATTTGTCATGCTGAAAGATGACTCACGTACGGAGGAAAAAGAAAAAGCTGTTGTGAAGTTTTTAGACTGGGTTCGTGATAATTCAATGGAATGGGCAAAATCGGGACAAAATCCAGCAACGCTTGCGCTTTTAGAAAATGAGGAATATAAAGCAATGCCACAATCATTCTTCTTGGCAACACCTGAACAACAAGCAACATTAAAAATCTTTGACTATAAATACAATGGTTATGTTTCAGAATTATTAGATTCTAAAGCTGGGGATGTCGTATTCTCCAAAACAGAAACAGATAAAGCATTAGAAGATATGGAAAAAGAAATATCTGCTAAGGTAGAAAAAGATAATTCGAATTAATGTTTGCCAAAAAGTAAGAGCGCTTACTTATAGCTGGTGATTGGAGAAGCCGCTGACTGTTTAAAAAGGTAGTTGTTTACTATTGAGACATATTATTATGCAATTCTTGATGAACTTTATATCAAACAGCTAAATAAATAAAAAAGCAAGCAGCCTAAATATAGTAACAAAAGTGCAGCAGGGAATCGAGGTATTTAGGCTGTATGCTTAATCTAGATAAGATGAAAATCTTATTCTAATAGAAGCGAGAGGAAAGGAAGTAGGCGTATGGAAACTGTTCCCGCTACGAAAAATGTAAAACAAATGAAAATAAAAAACTCCAGGAATACATCCTTTGCACCATGGCTATTTTTAGCCCCTCATTTGATCATTTTTGGAGTGTTTTTTCTTATTCCAATCTTTTTTGGAGTTTATATTTCTTTTACAGAATGGGATTTAATTAGTTCGCCAATTTTTGTTGGATTGGATAATTATAAAGAATTATTACTTCAACCAGACTCCGTCTTTTATGAACAACTTCATAATGGGTTGAAAAATACCTTTTTATTTGTTCTATTTACTGTCCCATTTTGTATTATTGTACCTCTGCTTCTTGCAGCAGCTTTGAACACAAAACCAGTTCTGTGGAAAGTATTTCAGTCATTATTCTATTTACCATCGTTGTTTGCAATTTCCGCTGTCATTATTATATGGGGGCTTATGTTTAATGTAACATATGGTCCAATTAATAATATTTTCAATCTGGAAACCGTTTGGACTGGTACTCAGCCTTATGCGTGGATTGCGCTAGTAGCCGTAACAGTTTGGTGGACGATTGGAGGAAATATGATCATTTACCAAGCGGCATTGAATGGTATTCCGAAAGATTATTATGAAGCGGCAGATATTGATGGAGCTTCTTCTTTTCAGAAGTTTATGAAAATTACCCTTCCAAGCATTAGAGGTCAGATTCTTTATACGGTTGTTATCACAACCATTGCTCAATTTAACGTCTATGGGCAGCCGTTGATGTTAACAGGTGGCGGCCCAACAGATTCAACAAGGGTGTTATTAATGGATATTCAGCAAAATGCCTTTGGTTCAGGTCAATCGATTGCGGGGATCTCGTCTGCGATGGCGGTTATTCTTGGACTTTGTATAATGGTTGTAGCATCATTACAATTCTTTTTCTTAAGAGAGAAGAAGAATTAATTAAAGGAGGAAGAGTATGAGCAGTAAAAGAATCAATCCACTACCTAAAATAATCGGGTTTGCCTTTTTGCTTATCATGGCTGTGATTTGGATTATTCCTTTATTATGGGGAGTTGTAACCTCCTTTAAATCAGAGATAGAACTACAAACAGTGGGCTTTAAATTTCTTCCAATTGAATGGGTACTGACAAATTACACTACTTTATTAGTTGATAATACAAGTACACCATTGGTTCGTTGGTTTACAAATTCAGTTGTTATTTCTGTGTCACACACATTATTAGTATTAATTGTGGTGACATTATCAGCCTTCGCTTTTAGCAGATTGAATTTTAGAGGGAAACACGGTTTGTTTGCCTTTTTAATGGCAACGATGATGTTTCCTGGTGTAGTAAATCTTATTCCTCTCTATAAAATCATCGACGTTCTCGGCTGGGTGAATTCTCCGATTGCGATGATTGTTCCAGGTGCAGCAGGTGTATTTAATATCTTTTTAGTTAGACAATTTATGAATAATATTCCTCTAGAATTTGATGAAGCTGCTCGTATGGATGGGGCTAGTGATTTTCAAATTTTAGGAAAAGTAATCTTGCCTTTGATCAAACCGGTTCTCCTTGTTGTTGCCTTATTTTCCTTTACGGGATCATGGAATGATTTTTTATGGCCATCTATTGTTTTTAATGATATTGAAAAAATGCCGATCACACCGGGTCTGCAGCTATTGCAGGGGATGTATCAAGCACAGCCAACCTTATTAATGGCAGGCGCATTGGTTGCGATAATTCCCACTTTTATCTTGTACCTATTCGCACAGAAATACTTCTTGGAATCAATGTCCTTATCAGCTGGAGTGAAAGGATAATGAATAGAAAACTAGAAAGGAATTTAGTGAGAATAGTAGGCGTTTGGCAAATCATCGATGGTCTTATTACGATCCTGTTATATGGAACACTAAAAAAGGTCGAAGGTGCAAGGCTTGCGGAGGACTCGGCTTTTGTCTATATGAAAGCGATGGAATCTTATGTTGGAAGTGTCTATATATTCATTGGCATGTTTGGCGCCTTATTAATTGGTCTGGGGTTAATAAATTTAGTCTGTGCCAAGAAATATATGATAGATGATCAAGTTCATGTAAAGGTTGCCGTATGGCTGTTTGTATGTGGAGCATTATCCTATATCATCATGGATATTATCAGTCTAGTTTTATGTATGTCAGCGGGTATTTTAGTTTTAGCAAAAAATAAATCTATTCGAAAAATAAATAGGACAACAAATAATCGAGTCGGAGGTATAAATTAATGAATGTACTTCATCCAAATCCTCAGTTTCGCAGAGCGGAATGGGTTTCTTTAGATGGGAAATGGAAATTTGCGTTTGATGATAAAAAAGTGGGAGACAAAGAGAGATGGTATGACTCTTTTCCAGAAAGCCAAACCATCAATGTGCCGTTTACTTATGAGACGAAAGCAAGCGGCATCAATCAGCAAGAACATCATGAAACAGTATGGTATGAAAGAACAATCGTTATTGATGATACAAAGAAGCATCCAATTGTCCATTTTGAAGGAGTAGATTATGAGGCTTTTATCTATGTAAACGGGAATCTTGCCACGATCCATCAAGGAGGTTACCATGGTTTTTCTGTGGATGTAACTGACTTTGTAACAACTGGAGAGAATAAACTAACTGTTAAAGTCAAAGATTCAAAGGATTGTGCACAACCGAGAGGAAAACAACGCTGGCATGATGAAAATTTTGGCTGCTGGTATGTTCAGACAACGGGAATATGGAAATCCGTTTGGTTGGAATATGTAAATGAATCCTACTTAAATCATGCGAAAATTACACCATTATTTGATGCCCAACAAGTAGCGATTGAAGTAGAAACAAAAGGAATTCCGCTAACGGCAGATGGCTATAAAATAGTGGCATCCATCCAATTTGACGATAAAGTAATCAATGAATTAACAGCTAATATAATTGATAATGCAGCGTCCCTTACTGGAAGTGTATTAGAAAGACTGGATCCATGGACAATGAAAGTATGGAGTCCAGAAAACCCTAATTTATATGATTTGACGCTTAAATTGTACCACCATGATGAATTACTGGATGAAATTCAATCTTATTTTGGTATGCGCAAGATATCTATTGAAGGAAATAGAATTCTTCTTAATAATAGAGAGTTATATCAACGCTTAATTTTGGATCAAGGCTACTGGGAAGAATCAGATTTAACACCACCAAGTGTTGCAGCGTTGGAAGAAGATATCGATAAAATATTAGCATTGGGATATAACGGAGTTCGTAAGCATCAAAAAGTAGAAGACAGTAGATTTCTATATTTAGCTGATAAGAAAGGGCTTCTTGTCTGGCTGGAAGTTGGTTCGACGTATGGCTTTAGTGACAAAGCAGTCCGCAATTTTACCCATGAATGGCTGGAAATTGTGAAGCAAAATTACAACCATCCGAGTGTGATTACATGGGTGCCATTTAATGAATCGTGGGGCATTGGCGATATCCATCATGATAAGCAGCAACAAGCTTTTACGGAAAGTATCTATCATTTAACTAAAGCATATGATCGTAATCGCCCTGTTATCACAAATGACGGCTGGGAACATACTATTTCTGATATTATCACATTGCATGACTATGAGGAGTATGGAGCGCTGCTTGCTAGTAGATATAAAGACAGCGACAAGTTAATGTCTAATGGTATCCAGTTCAATAAAGGTTTCTATGCTTTTGCAGAGGGTTATCCGTATAAAGGTCAGCCAATCCTTATTTCTGAGTTTGGCGGAATTGCTTTTCAAACAGAGGAAGGTTGGGGCTATGGGAATCAAGTGAAGGATGAAGAAGCGTTCTTTAAACGTTTTGAAGACATTCACCATGCAGTTCAGGATTTAGAATACGTATGTGGTTATTGTTATACACAACTAACCGATGTCCAACAAGAAGTAAATGGCTTGCTTACAATCGATCGGAAGCCAAAAGTTTCTGTTGAGAAAGTAAGACAAGTAAATACCCGAAGATTATAATCATAGGAGTGTATAAGATGACGAGACAAGAATATCCCCGCCCGCAGTTCGTGCGTGACCAGTGGATTAACTTAAATGGAACTTGGCAATTTCAGTTTGATGATAAGAATGTAGGGGAACAGGAGCAATATTTTAATAAAGAAACACTGGATAAAGAAATACAAGTACCGTTTGTTTACCAATCTAAGTTAAGTGGAATTGGGGAAAGAACCATTCATGAATATGTTTGGTATAAGAAAGAAGTAGTGATTCCTAAATACGCAGATAAACGAACAATCTTGCATTTTGGTGCGGTAGATTACTATTGCAAGGTATACGTGAACGGAAAATTTGTGGGAGACCATGAAGGCGGGCATACTTCATTCTCATTTGATATTTCGAATTATTTATTAGACGAAAACCAAAGTATTACTGTTAAAGTCTACGATCCTATCAAAGATGAAACCATTCCACGAGGGAAGCAGTTCTGGGAAGAGGAACCAAGGGCGATTTGGTATACGAATTCTACAGGGATTTGGCAGACGGTCTGGGTGGAACAAGTAAATAATGATTATCTGGAAAAAGTTCGATTTACTCCTGATCTAGACCGCGGTGTCGTCTGGATGGATTTTGTTTTAAATAAAGAAGCAGAAATATCAAGAGCGAATTATTATGTGAAATACAAAATAAGTTTTAAGAACATTTTAATTGCGGAAGATCAAATTAAAATGAATAATCTTGCAGAAAAACGTGCGGTTGATATTATTCAAAATAAAATTTTTCGCACCAATTTTCACGATAGCGGCTATACTTGGTCACCAGAACACCCTAATTTATTTGACGTATCTATCGAACTTTGTGATGAAAAAGGAACCGTTTTAGATAAAGTGCAATCTTATTTCGGCTATCGAAAAGTCCATACAGAAAATGGTATGGTTTATTTAAACAATAAACCATACTATCAAAAACTGGTCCTTGATCAAGGTTATTGGCCAGAGGGACTTTTGACAGCTCCGGAAGCAGAAGATTTAAAAAAAGATATAGAATTAGCGAAAGAAATGGGATTCAATGGATGCAGAAAGCATCAAAAAACAGAAGATCCTCTCTTCATGTATTATGCAGATACATTAGGTTTTCTAGTGTGGGGAGAATGTGCATCAGCTCCTGTTTATACAAAAGAAGCAGCAACAAGATTAATGAAGGAATGGATGGAAATAGTCGACCGTGACTATAATCACCCTTCTATCGTTACTTGGGTTCCCTTAAATGAAAGCTGGGGTATTCCGGATATTCATCATGATAAAAAACAACAGCATTTCTCTACAACCATGTATCACATGCTCCATGCCATTGATGATACTCGTCTGGTTATCTCTAATGATGGCTGGGAAGCAACAGTTACAGATATTTGTGCGATTCATAATTACGGTCATGGAAATGCTGATGAAAAAGCAAAGTATCAATACTTCAAAGAGTCTATATCTTCTGTTGAAAATTTACTTACACATGCTCATAGCAAATGGGAAGTGTATGCTGAGAACCACTCCCACCAAGGAGAACCAATTCTGTTAACAGAATTCGGGGGCATTGCCTTTAAGATGGGGGAACAAAGCGGTTGGGGCTACACTTCTGTCGAAACTGCGGATGATTATATAACAGAATACCGCAAAATCATGGAAGCAATCTTTCAATCGAAGGGACTATGGGGCTATTGCTATACGCAGCTGACAGATGTTGAGCAAGAAATTAATGGGATTTTAACGTATAATCGTATTCCAAAATGTGATTTATCCAAAATTAAAGAATTGAATAATCTCTTCTTTCCCGAGCGATTGGCTACTAACGGGAAGAGGATGAATGGAGGCATAAACTAAATAAATAATCTGTAAAGGCAAACAATCTCAAAGTTAGTTATTAGATAATAGTTACTTTCTAACACGGATTTTTTATCGTTTTAAATATAGCCATGTTTAAAAACTAATTTGTTCCAAACTATACTTATCAACAGTAATATGTTAAAATGTTCAAGGCTCATGACAGCGAAAATGATGGATGGTTTCAAGTTATCCTGAGTTTCCTGACATGGGTTTTTATTTTGTCCGCCCAAAAATAAAGCAACGTACGAATTAATTTCCAAAAGGAATACATAGCTATTTAGTAGCAGGGTTTGATAAAATACAAAAAGGAATGAGTTTTAGCATAGGCTGTTTGTCTGAACAATGATGGCAAGACCGTCTTCGATTAATAAGAGCAAGCCTTTAATCGACTATCTCTCTTAATGTTTGGAGGAAATAATGTGGCAGTAAAACAAATTGTAATGTACCCGGATCCGGTGTTAGAAACACCATGCGCGGAAGTTACAGTCTTTGATAAAAAATTAGCAAAATTATTAAACGATATGTATGATACAATGATTGAATTTGACGGAGTTGGACTAGCTGCTCCACAAATTGGTATATCAAAGCGCATTGCTGTAGTAGATATTGATGATGATATGGGTACACTGGAATTAATTAATCCCAAATTATTAGAAGTGAATGGCTCTCAAGTTGGTCCCGAAGGATGTTTAAGTTTCCCGGGATTATTCGGAGACGTCGAAAGGCCATTGTCTATTAAAGTAGAGGCGCAAAATAGAAAAGGAAAAAAATATATAATAGAAGCTGAAGAATATTTAGCAAGAGCGATTTTACATGAAATGGACCATTTAGATGGAGTACTATTTACATCAAAGGTAATTCGCTATCTAGAGGAAGATGAGCTAGAAGGAGTGGAAGCAAATGACTAAAGTTGTATTTATGGGTACCCCGGATTTTTCTGTTCCTGTATTACAAAGATTATTAGAAGAAAAGTATGAAGTAATTGCGGTTGTGACACAGCCTGATCGTCCTGTGGGCAGAAAAAAGGTGTTAACCCCGCCGCCAGTAAAGGTAGAAGCTCTAAAACATGATATCCCTGTCTATCAACCAGAGAAGATTCGTCAATCAGACGAGCTGAAAGCTATTATCTCTTTGAACCCGGATATTATTGTGACTGCTGCGTTCGGTCAAATTTTGCCAAAAGAGCTATTAGATGCACCAAAATTCGGCTGTGTGAATGTTCATGCATCCTTGCTTCCTGAATTAAGAGGCGGAGCGCCAATTCACTACAGTATTTTACAAGGGAAAGAAAAAACCGGTATTACCATTATGTATATGGCGGAGAAGCTAGATGCTGGTGATATTATTTCAGTGGCGGAAGTGGAAATTGAAGAAGAAGATACAGTAGGAACACTTCATGATAAATTAAGTCGTGTTGGAAGTGATTTATTAGCAGAAACTTTGCCTAAACTGTTAGCAGGAGAAATTACGCCGATTCCGCAAAAGGATGAGGAGGCAACATTTGCTCCAAATTTGAAGCGGGCGGACGAACTAATTGACTGGTCTGTTTCTGGAGAAGAAATTTATAATAAAATTCGTGGTTTAAATCCTTGGCCAGTAGCTTTCACTCTTTATCAAGGGAAAGTGATGAAAGTATGGGCTGGTAAGAAAGTGGCGAAAAAGAGAGATGCCTCTCCTGGAACAATTGTCGACATAACAGATCATGGCCCAATTGTGGCAACAGGTAATGACACATACATTCAATTAACAGAAGTACAACCAGCGGGCAAGAAGAAAATGGACATCAGTCAATTCTTACGCGGGGCTGGCAGTAAAATGCAAGTAAATGAGATATTAGGAGTTACGAATGAAGAAAACTAGAAAAAATGTGCGAGAAGCAGCATTAGATATTTTGGAAACCATTCAAAAAAATCAAGCGTATAGTAACTTATTGCTAAATACGACGATTAAGAAAAATGAGATTCCTTCTAAAGATATCGGTTTGTTAACAGAAATTGTTTATGGAACGCTGCAAAGAAAAATGACTCTGGAATTTTATCTGCGTCCTTTCCTTAATAAAGGAAAGAAAATAGAGGAATGGGTTTATATTCTTCTGCAGATGACTGTCTATCAAATCGTTTATTTAGATCGTATTCCAGATCATGCTGCAATAAATGAAGCGGTAGAAATTGCTAAAAAGAGAGGCCACAAAGGAATAAGCGGCTTTGTAAATGCTGTACTAAGAAATATGCTAAGACAAGGATTGCCATCCTTTAATGAGATTAAAGATGAAATAGAACGACTTTCCATTGAAACAAGTCATCCTAGTTGGCTTGTAAAAAGATGGGTCGAGCAGCTTGGTGTAGAAGAAGCGAAAAAAATGTGCGAAATCAATCTAACTGCACCGATGCAAACAGCAAGGGTTAATACAACAAAGGTTTCTGTAACGGAATGTATAGAACTTTTAACAGAAGAAGGATTTCAAGTAGAAGCAAGTGAGGTAATTCCAGAAGGGATTAAAGTTTTAAAGGGAAATATCGCTCATTCATCTGCTTTTGAAAAAGGGCTGCTGACGATTCAAGATGAAAGCTCGATGATTGTTGCTTATGCACTAGATTTAGACAAACCATATTCCGTATTGGATGCTTGTGCAGCTCCAGGTGGTAAATCTACTCATATTGCAGAGAAGATGAATAAGGACGGCAACATTCTTTCTATTGATCTTCATGATCATAAAGTAAAGTTGATTAAGCAAAATGCAGATCGCTTAGATTTACCAACGATTGAAACAAAGGCAATGGATTCAAGAAAGCTGGACAGCAGCTTGGAGAAAGAAAGCTTTGATCGAATTCTGTTAGATGCACCATGTTCAGGGTTTGGTGTAATGAGAAGAAAGCCAGATATGAAATATACAAAAACAGAAGCTGATGTAGATCGGCTGCAGAAAATTCAATTGGATTTACTAGCTTCTGTTTCCCCGCTTTTAAAAAAAGGTGGAATATTAGTATATAGTACATGTACCATTGATACAGCAGAGAATGAAGAAGTGGTGGAGAAATTCTTAGCTGTTAATACGCAGTTTGAGAGAGATAGAACATTGGCGGATCGTCTGCCACAAGATGTAAAGAATTACGCAGAAGGAAATGAATTACAGATATTACCGCAATATTTTGGCTCAGACGGCTTTTATATTGCAGCATTAAGAAAGAAGGTGCAATGATGGAACAAGTAAAAACATCATCAAGAAGAAGACAAAAGGCAGAACCAGCTATTCCCTCGATATACTCAATGGAATTGCAAGCACTAAAGGATTGGCTGACAGCGCATAATGAAAAGGCGTTTCGTGCGGATCAAATTTTTGAATGGCTATATAAAAAGAGAGTAACCTCTTTTGAAGATATGTCTAACTTATCGAAAAATTTACGTTTAATGCTTCAGGAAAATTTTACAATTACAACATTAAATACGCTTATTCAGCAAACATCAAATGATGGGACAATTAAATTTTTATTTGAATTACATGATGGCTATTCCATTGAAACAGTTTTAATGCGTCATGATTATGGTAATTCTGTTTGTGTAACAACCCAAGTCGGCTGTCGAATCGGCTGTACTTTCTGTGCTTCTACATTAGGTGGATTAAAAAGAAATTTAGAAGCAGGAGAAATCGTTGCACAAGTCGTAAAAGTACAACAGGCATTAGATGAATTGGGCGAACGTGTAAGTTCAGTTGTTATTATGGGAATTGGGGAACCATTTGATAACTTTACTAGTATGTTAAGTTTCCTAAAAATTATTAACCATGAACAAGCATTAAATATTGGAGCAAGACATATCACTGTGTCAACCAGTGGGATTATCCCGAAAATTTATGAATTTGCGGATCAAAATATGCAAATTAATTTTGCGGTTTCCCTGCACGCGCCAAACACAGAGTTAAGAAGCAGACTAATGCCAATTAACAGAGCGTATAAATTACCTGATTTAATTGAAGCTATCCGATACTATGTGGATAAAACAGGTAGACGTGTAAGTTTTGAGTATGGTTTATTTGGCAACGTAAATGATCAAGTAGAGCATGCGGAAGAGTTAGCTGAGCTTGTGAAAGGAATCAAGTGTCACGTAAACTTAATTCCTGTTAACTATGTACCAGAAAGAGATTATGTAAGAACACCGAAGGACCAAATCTTTTTATTTGAAAAAACATTAAAGAAACATGGAGTAAATGTAACAATCCGCCGTGAGCAAGGTTCAGATATCGATGCTGCATGTGGACAGCTTCGTGCGAAGGAGAGAAAAGAAGAGACGAGGTGATCACCTTTGAGTCAAATTTTTATGACTGATAAGGGGAAAGTTAGACAACATAATGAGGATAGTGGAGCAATTATTAGAAATAAAAGCGGTCAACGCCTTGCCATCGTAGCTGATGGCATGGGTGGACACCGTGCAGGTGATGTTGCAAGCTCACTCACTGTTGAGAAACTGACAGAACTTTGGACAATGGTAGAGGAAATTAAAACAGCAGATGAGGCAGAAAACTGGTTGGAATCCAATATTTTAGAGGTCAATCAATATGTTTTCGATTATGCTTCCACCCATCCAGAATGTGAAGGCATGGGTACCACCATTATAGGGGTAATCAGTACAGAAAATTTTTCGACGATTGCTCATGTGGGAGACAGCAGATGCTATCTTTATAATGAAGATGGCTTTAAACAAATTACAGAAGATCATTCCTTAGTAAATGAATTAGTTCGTATGGGCCAGATATCGAAAGAGGATGCAGAGCATCATCCCAGAAAAAATGTCGTCTTGAGAGCACTTGGAACAGATGCGCAGTTAAATATTGATGTGATGACCATTATGTTTGAAGAAGGAGACATCATATTTATTTGTTCTGATGGACTATCTAACAAAGTAACGGATCAACAAATTAAAGAGATTCTTGAAAAAGAGATTACATTAGAAGAGAAGGCTTCTACGTTAATCGAAACTGCCAATATAAATGGTGGAGAAGATAATATTACGGTCGTTATTTTGGAGTATGGGGATGGTCATCAAGCAGGTGAAGGGCAATGATGATTGGAAAAAGAATAAGTGGCCGTTATAAAGTCTTAGAGATGATTGGCGGAGGTGGAATGGCAAATGTCTACCTTGCGCATGACATGATTTTAGATCGAGATGTAGCAGTGAAGATGCTAAGACTCGATTATGTCAATGATGAGGAGTTTATTAAACGATTTCATCGCGAAGCGCAATCTGCTACAAGCTTAGCTCATCCGAATGTCGTCAATATATATGATGTTGGAGAAGAAGGAGACATCTATTATATTGTTATGGAATATGTGGAAGGCGATACACTGAAACAATACATACATAAAAATTCACCACTTTCTGTAGAGACAGTTATCGCAATTATGCAGCAAATAACATCTGCAATCGCGCATGCGCATCAAAATAATATTATCCATCGCGATATAAAACCGCATAATATTTTAATAGATAAAGAAGGAAAAGTAAAAGTAACCGATTTTGGAATTGCAATGGCATTAAGTGCGACAAGCATCACGCAAACAAATTCTGTGTTAGGTTCTGTTCATTATTTATCTCCTGAACAAGCTCGTGGTGGAATGGCGAATAAAAAATCTGACATTTATTCTCTTGGGATTGTAATGTTTGAATTATTAACAGGGAGATTGCCTTTTTCTGGCGAATCAGCTGTTTCGATTGCTTTAAAACATTTGCAGTCTGAAACGCCTAGTGTTAGAAGATGGAACGAAGCTATCCCGCAAAGCGTGGAGAATATCGTCTTAAAAGCTACTGCGAAAGATCCTTTTTATCGATATAATAGTATGGAAGAAATGTCAGAGGATTTGCAAACAGCTTTAGATTTAGAGAGAATAGACGAACCCAAGTTTGCAATACCCGTTGATGACGAAGCTACAAAAGCAATTCCGGTCATTACAAATGATGGTTTATATAAAAATTTTGATGAGACGATTGTTCATACAAATGAAAAAGAAGATCAAGGAAACACATTGGTAAAGGAAGCCCCAGTAAAGAAAGAGAAAAAGAAGAAAGCTAAGAAAAAGGGAAAGAAAATTGCTGCCATTATTATTTCAACCTTTATCGCCTTGCTATTAATAATGGGACTAGTAATATTTTTTCTGCCAGATTTACTTGCTCCAGAAGATATAGTGGTTCCTGATGTCACTGGTTTAGAATTAGATAAAGCAAAGACAACGCTAGAAGAAAAAGGCTTTGTAGTGTCTGATACTATTACCTTAAATAGTGATGATGTAGAAAAAGGTCATGTTATTAAAACAAGTCCTAGTGCAGGCAGCGCGCGAAGAGAAGGGACAGAAATTGCGATCTATGAAAGTCTTGGAAAAGAGACGGTCGTGTTAAGTGATTATGTAGGAAGAAAATATGATGATGTTGTTAAACTATTAGAATCAGAAGGATTCGATTTTAAAGATATTGATCCTATCGAAGTTTTTGATGATAGTGAACCAGGAACAATATTAGAACAAAATATTAAGCCAAAAGAGGAAGTAGTACCAAGTGAAACTTCATTAGAATTTACAATAAGTAAAGGTGCACAGTTAATTAGTGTCAAAGATTTATCAGATTATACGAAAAAAGAAGTAAATGACTATGTGGACGATGCTGGTTTAACGGTAACTTTTAAGGAAGAATATAGTGACACAGTGGAAAAAGGTCTAGTCATTTCCCAAACGCCTGAACCTCGTACTAATTTGAAAAAAGGTGCTGGAATTACTGTTGTTCTTTCTAAAGGAAAAAAAGAAGTACAACCGAAAGAAGTAATGAGAGAAATATCGATTCCATATGAACCGACTGAAATGACTGCCGATGGGAAGCCAGTCGAACAAACAGTAAGAATATATATTGGTGATTTTAATAATAGTATGACAGAACCAGCTGAAACATTTACGATTACCGAAAATACTAAAAAGACAATCTATCTGCAAATTCCTGAAGGGCAAAAAGGATATTATCGAGTGCAGATTGACAGTGTAGTCATCCTTGATGAAGAGGTTCCTTATCCTAACTAGTAATTGGTTTGAATTTAGCAAGAGAGGGAATGCTCTTTAAGTAGGTATTTTCTAATAAGCTGTCGGTTTTAAAATAGTTTTTAGAAACATACTAGAACTTTTATTAGTGAGCGAAAGTAAGTAAGGAGCGTTATATTTATGCCTAAAGGCAAAATTATTAAAGCGTTAAGTGGATTTTATTATGTATTAAGTGAGGGTCAATTAATACAGTGTCGCGGTAGAGGTGTATTTCGAAAAAACAAGATAACCCCTTTAGTAGGCGATGAAGTCGTTTTTCAAGCAGAGAATGAAACAGATGGCTATATTTTAGAAGTGAACGAAAGAAAAAATGAATTAGTAAGACCGCCGATTGCCAATGTGGATCAAGCCATTCTTGTCTTTTCTAGTGTGGAGCCAGATTTTAGCACCGCGCTATTGGATCGTTTTCTCGTATTAATTGAATACAATAGAATTGACCCAGTAATCTGTATAACAAAAATGGATTTAGCAAGTAGTGAGGAGGTTGAAAAAATGAAGGAGTACGCAGCGCAATATGAAGCTGTAGGGTATCCTGTCATTTTAACCTCTTCTGAAACCGAAGCGGGCATAGAACAGCTATTGCCTTATTTAAAGGATAAGATTTCGGTATTTGCCGGACAATCGGGAGTAGGAAAGTCTTCTTTGTTAAATGTAATTAGACCTGATTTAGACTTAAAGACAAATGAAATTTCTGCCAGTTTAGGAAGAGGAAAGCATACAACAAGACATGTAGAGCTTATCTCAATTGGAGATGGACTTGTCGCAGATACACCAGGTTTTAGTTCACTGGAGTTTCTAGAAATTGAAGGAGAAGATTTGAATTATTGTTTTCCTGAAATAGAAAAAACAAGCGAAAACTGTAAGTTTAGGGGCTGTCTTCATCTTTCAGAACCAAAATGCGCAGTGAAAGAAGCGGTAGAAAATAATCAAATTCCAACTTATCGTTATGAGCACTACAAAGATTTCTTACAAGAAATTAGAGATCGAAAACCGAAGTATTAGTTGCTGAATTGTTAAAAAAACAGCGTTTTATGAATAGGAGAGAATTCTATATTCCATTTGCATGAGCTTGGACAGAGATGTGGAGACCGGGCATATGCACCTAAAAGCGATAGAATTCTTGGAATTACACTTAGATAGACTTTTACTTATTTTGTATTTGCAGCCTTAAAGCAGATTCTTTCTATATAGCCGTTTGGACTTTTATCTGGATTGATTAGTAATCAACGTAGATAAAGAAAACAAAGGCATATAAAAAAGGATCTGTATTTTTGTATAGAAAAGTAATAAGAGGAGGAGAAACATGATTGTTCATATTATGGCTGGAGGACCAAAGCAGTATATTCCTCAGTTAGATAACTATCCGAAAGATATTTGCTGGATTGGTGTGGATAGAGGGGTTATGTATTTAATCGAAAGATCCCTGCCGATTTATGCAGCTTTTGGTGACTTTGATTCTATTTCGGAAACAGAACTGCAGGCGATGGAAGAAAAAACAGGTATTATTAAACGTTTTAAGCCAGAAAAAGACGAAACAGACATGGAACTTGCTCTTTTATGGGCTATTAAAGAAGGTGCAACGACGATTCGGTTATTTGGTGCGACAGGGGGGAGACTCGACCATACAATAGCTAATCTTCACCTGCTATTACGAGAAGCGCTAGACAATAAGAAGATTCAACTAGAAATAATCGATAAACAAAACAGCGTATCTGTTGTACAAGCAGGGTCTTATACGGTAAAAAAACTGGAGGAATATAAATATATTTCATTTTTCCCATATAGTACAAAGATTGTAGGTCTATCTTTAGAAGGTTTTAAATACCCTTTAGTAAGGAGAAATCTTCCTGCTAGCAGCACATTGTGCATTAGTAATGAACTAATTCGAGAAACTGGTACTTTTTCCTTTGATGAAGGCATATTAATGGTAATAAGAAGTTGTGATTAAAATCTGATAAATGATGGTACTAATTTATTTAATCTGAATAGGATATGGAAGTGCTAGCGATGTTTATTGATTAAGGAGGGACAGTATTCATGAGATTCTATACCATTAAATTGCCGAAATTTTTAGGAGGACTTGTCCGAGCAATGTTAGGAACCTTCAAAAAGGACTAACGAAAGATTCTGCGAATTTTTTTAGTAAAGACAACCTTTCACTATGAGGCGGGGATCTTCGAAGACTCACTTATGTATACGCTTTTGAATGTTGTTTGGAGACAAAATAAAAAAGGACATGTGACATGTCCTTTTTTATTGCGATCTGATTAAACGCGTTCTACTTTACCAGATCTTAATGCTCTAGCAGAAACCCAAACACGTTTAGGTTTACCGTCTACTAAAATACGAACCTTTTGAAGGTTAGCTCCCCAAGTACGTTTGTTAGCGTTCATTGCATGGGAACGAGCATTACCTGTAGTTGTTTTTCTTCCAGTGATAACACATTTACGTGGCATGTATATTTCCCTCCTTATTACAGAAACCCATTAAAATGAGTTTGAAAAGTCATAGATAGCAATTTACTTATAGTCTGCTAAATAATCCTCATTACAGATACCTTAATAATTTATCATACAACTTAAATGAATGCAATAGTTGGATGAAAAGCTTTCAAGAAAATTTCCTTGACATGTATTTCTTTACTGAACAGATCAGTTTATCTCAAGACTTTATGGGAATAGTAAAACAAGTAGCTGTTTTCTGAATTTATCCCAATGCTTTAATAGAAGTGTTATTTTGTTATATAATAATAATAAGCTTTTTAACTATAGCTTTCAAAAAAGTTTTGGTTATAGTAAAATGTCAGTAGTCAAGGAGCAATTCCAAAGGGGGAAAACTCATGTCCATTGAACTAAAAACGAATTTCGGACAAATTGATATATCTACAGAAGTTATCGCTACAATCGCAGGTGGAGCAGCAGTAGACTGCTACGGTATCGTTGGAATGGCGTCGAAAAATCAAATTAAAGACGGTTTAACAGATATTTTGCGAAAAGAAAACTTTACACGTGGTGTAATCGTTCGAAAAGTTGAAGAAGAAGTACATATTGATATGTATATCATTGTAAGTTACGGAACGAAAATCTCCGAGGTTGCGCACAATGTTCAATCAAAAGTAAAATACACACTCAATAAGACAGTTGGACTTGCCGTTGACTCGGTTAATATTTACGTTCAGGGAGTTCGTGTGACGAACCCGTAGTAGAGGAGGAAACACAGTGTCAATTACAGTTTTAGAAGGAAAGCGATTTGCCGAAATGGTAATACAAGGAGCAAACCATTTGTCCTCTAATGCTAAATATGTAGATGCGTTAAATGTCTTTCCAGTGCCAGATGGAGATACAGGAACGAATATGAATTTATCGATGACTTCAGGTGCAAAGGAAGTTCAAAAGAATATTCAATCACATATCGGTAAAGTTGGAACCTCATTATCGCGAGGTTTATTAATGGGAGCCAGAGGGAATTCAGGGGTTATTCTTTCTCAATTATTTCGAGGGTTTTCTAAGCATATTGAGCAAAAAGAGACGATAACTGGAAAAGAATTTGCGGATGCCTTACAATTCGGTGTGGAAACAGCATATAAAGCAGTAATGAAGCCGGTAGAAGGAACGATTCTTACAGTTGCAAAAGATGCTGCAAAGAAAGCGGTTCAATCTGCCGAAAAAAATGATGATATCATTGTTATCATGGAGGATACAGTAAAAGAAGCAAGAGCTTCTTTAAACAGAACACCTGAACTTCTGCCTGTGTTAAAAGAAGTAGGCGTCGTTGATAGTGGTGGGCAAGGTCTAGTATTTGTATATGAAGGGTTTCTTGCAGAGCTAAAGGGTGAAAAACTTCCAGACGCTGTGCAAAATGTTGTTTCTATGAATGAATTGGTAAATGCAGAACATCATAAAAATGTTCACAGTTATATCAATACAGAGGATATTGAATTTGGCTACTGCACAGAATTTATGGTTCGTTTAGAGCAAGAAAAGTTAGGGAATAAGCCGTTTTCAGAAGATGACTTCAGACAAGCGTTAAGTAAATATGGAGATTCATTACTTGTAATTGCGGATGATGAAATTGTGAAAATTCATATTCCCTCCAATCAGCCTGGTGAAGTATTAACATTTGGACAAAAATACGGTAATTTGGTAAAAATGAAGATTGAAAATATGCGTGAACAGCATAGCAGCTTAGTGGATGCAGCAGAAAAAGAGGAAGTAAATAATGCTCATTCCGTGGAAGAACAAAAAGAGTATGGGATTGTAACAGTTTCGATGGGAAGCGGAATTGCAGATCTTTTCAGAAGTATCGGTGCTCATTATGTTATTGAGGGCGGTCAAACAATGAATCCAAGCACGGAAGATATTGTTAATGCTGTACAACATATCAATGCGAAAAAGGTCTTTATTTTACCAAATAATAAAAATATTATTATGGCAGCAGAACAAGCAGCTGACGTATTAGAACAAGAGGTTGTGGTTATCTCTTCTAAAACGGTTCCTCAAGGAATGTCAGCTTTACTTGCTTTTAATCCTTCTAGTGATTTAGCAACAAATGAGAAGAATATGAAAGCGGCGCTTGAACATGTGAAAACTGGTCAAATTACGTATGCAGTCAGAGATACAAGTATTGATGGGTTAGAGATTGAAACAGGCGACTTTATGGGACTTGCAGAAGGAAAAATCATTGTAAAAAGCAAAGATAAAACAGAATCTGCAATGGAACTTTTAAAATCCATGATTGATGAGGATTCAGAAATTGTAACGATAATTAAGGGAGAAGAAGCGACGGAAGAAGAGGTTGAAACGCTTGTATCTTTTATTGAAGGCAATTTTGAAGATGTGGAAGTAGAAGTTCATGATGGAAAACAACCACTGTATTCCTTTATTTTTTCTATTGAATAATAGTATTTTAAAAGGGTGTGCCTGTATATATGGAGGCATGCCTTTTTGTGTTTTAAAGGGGATAGTGGATGGAATGGGAGGGTCCTTCTGCTGTTTGTTCCCTTTTTTGAGGAGGAATAGATGCAATGGGTAACAGAGAGGAAGTGTCAGTGCTTATTAAAGTATAGTGAAGAGAAAAAAGGAACAGATGCACGATAACAAAAGTTATGCAGGAAGAAAACTTCGATATATCCCCTCAACCCTTCACACTTTCCTAATCAAAATTAGCTATTTTCTATCGAAGAATAAGAATTAGAACCATATATTAATATAGTATGATATTATATAGTGTAATCAATTTATACCCAGTATTATGTTAAAGAAATATCATTTTGACTTTTGGCCATTTAAGGAGAGACAAATCCATGAAATTTAAAAGCGTTTTTGATATTATTGGTCCAGTCATGATTGGTCCATCCAGTTCCCATACAGCAGGTGCGGCAAGGATTGGCAGAGTGGCGCGTAACCTTTTTGAAAGAGAACCAAAATGGATAAACATTCATTTTTATGGTTCATTTGCTGAAACATATAAAGGCCATGGAACAGATGTAGCGATAATTGGGGGAATTCTTGATTTTGATACCTTTGATGAGCGAATTAAAGACTCCTTAGAAATTGCAGAACAGCATGGAATCCAAGTAAACTTTCATATAGAAGAAGCGATCCCCGAACATCCTAATACAGCAAAAATTCATTTGGGGGATGAAGACGGAGAAATGGAGCTAGTTGGTATTTCTATTGGCGGCGGGAAAATAGAAATCACCGAGTTAAATGGCTTCCAATTAAAGCTTTCTGGTCATCATCCTGCGATATTAGTTGTTCATAATGACCGATTTGGTGCAATTGCGAAAGTGGCCAATGTATTGGCTAAATACGAAATTAATATTGGTCATATGGAAGTTAGTCGTAAAGAAAAAGGAAAACTGGCTTTAATGACAATTGAGGTCGATCAAAATATAGAAGAATCCATTTTAAAAGAGCTTGAAGAGTTAGATTCAATTGAAAAAGTTACAACAATCGTGGAATAAAGGGAGGGGTAAATATGTTTCGTAATGTAGCAGAATTGGTAGAAATAGCAACGACTAGAAATTTACCGATTTCCGAAATAATGATAGAACAAGAAATGCGAGTAACAGGAAAAACAAGACAAGAAATTATTGGTCAAATGGAAACGAATCTTCAGGTAATGGAGCAAGCTGTTGAAAGAGGGTTAAATGGAGTTGTATCCCATTCTGGATTAACTGGTGGAGATGCGGTGCTTCTCCAAAACTATATTAAGAAAGGTCAATTTCTTTCCGGAGAGATCATTCTAGACGCAGTAAGTAAAGCTGTTGCGACAAATGAAGTAAATGCTGCTATGGGAATGATATGTGCAACACCAACAGCAGGTTCAGCAGGAGTAGTACCTGGTACGTTATTTGCTGTACAAAATAAACTGAATCCTACAAGAGAGCAAATGATTGCATTCCTTTTCACGTCTGGTGCATTTGGTTTTGTTGTGGCAAATAATGCCTCCATCTCAGGTGCTGCAGGGGGATGCCAAGCGGAAGTTGGCTCGGCTGCTGGAATGGCTGCAGCGGCAATTGTAGAAATGGCAGGAGGAACACCAGAACAATCAGCACATGCGATGGCTATCACGTTAAAGAATATGCTCGGTCTTGTTTGTGATCCAGTTGCCGGTTTAGTAGAAGTTCCTTGTGTAAAACGAAATGCAATGGGAGCAGCGAATGCGATGATTGCTGCTGATATGGCTTTGGCAGGTATTAAAAGTCGTATACCATGTGATGAAGTAATTGATAGCATGTATCGCATTGGTCAGGCAATGCCTACAGCGCTTAAAGAAACAGCACGGGGAGGGTTGGCAGCAACACCGACAGGCCGCAGGTTAGAAGCCGAAATCTTTGGTAGTGCAGCTGCCGCAAATAAGTGAATGAGTCTTTACAACTATCCGTCGAACATTTAAAAGGGGTTGGACCCGAAACAAAAAAACAGTTAGAAGAAATGAATATTCATAAGATTAATGATTTGCTAGAATATTTTCCTTATCGCTATGAGGATTATCGTCTGAAAAACCTCGAAGAAATAAAGCATGAAGAAAAAGTGACGGTAGAAGGGAAGGTTCATAGTGAACCCTCCCTTATTTTTTATGGAAGAAAGAAATCTAGATTAACAATAAAGCTATTAGTCGAACAGTACTTAATTACGGTTGTATTTTTTAACCAGCCCTATTTAAAAAGTAAATTAGCTGTGCAAGAATTGATTACGGTAACAGGGAAATGGGATCAGCACCGCCAAACCATAACAGCAAACCATTTGCAAATTGGCAGTAATCAAAAGGGGCATTTATTCGAACCAGTCTATGCTGTAAAAGGGAATATGACCGTAAAAAATTTACGTAAATATATATCCACTGCTTTAAATCAATATGGAGAATTAATCGAAGAGAATTTTCCTTCTTCAATGTTAACGAAATATCGTTTGCTGCCCCGGAAGGAAGCACTCAAGATTATCCATTTTCCTGAAAAGAGAGAGGATTTAACGCAAGCTAGAAGACGTTTTGTGTATGAGGAATTTCTTTTGTTTCAATTAAAAATGAGTGCCTTAAGAAAATACGAAAGAGAACATTCTGGTGGTAAAAGCCAGCAATATTCCCTTGAAAAACTAACCACTTTCATCGAGGCACTTCCTTTTCCGTTGACAAATGCTCAAAAAAGGGTAGTAAACGAAATTCTCACAGATATGAAAGCAGAGGTGCGAATGAATCGTTTACTGCAAGGGGATGTAGGATCAGGAAAAACAATTGTGGCTGCGATTGTGTTATATGCTTCGATCCTTTCTGGCAATCAAGGTGCGCTAATGGCACCGACAGAAATCCTGGCAGAGCAACATGCAGATTCATTGCATCAGATTTTTTCAGAATTTGGAGTGGTATGTGGTTTGTTAACAAGTTCTGTTAAAGGTAAAAAAAGAAAAGAATTACTATCCCAATTAAAAGAAGGAAAAATCGATATTTTGATAGGGACACATGCATTGATCCAAGATGATGTAGTATTCCAATCATTAGGATTAGTCATTACAGATGAACAGCACCGCTTTGGTGTGGAACAAAGAAGAGTACTGCGGGAGAAGGGGGAAAATCCAGATGTTCTGTTTATGACGGCGACCCCAATTCCACGAACACTTGCCATCACGGTATTTGGTGAGATGGACGTCAGTATTATCGATGAAATGCCAGCAGGGCGAAAAAATATCGAAACATATTGGGTAAAGCATGATATGTTAACAAGAATCCTGCAGTTTATGGAAAAAGAACTTCATCAAGGAAGACAAGCATATGTAATTTGTCCATTAATCGAGGAATCCGAAAAGCTGGATGTTCAAAATGCAATCGATGTGCATGCAATGTTATCTACCTTTTTCCAAGGCAGATACAATGTTGGGCTTATGCACGGAAAACTGCATCCAGAAGAGAAAGATAATATGATGAAACAGTTCAGCCAAAATGAAATCCAAGTGCTTGTAAGTACAACGGTTGTTGAAGTCGGAGTTAATGTACCAAATGCGACATTTATGCTCGTATATGATGCAGAACGTTTTGGGTTATCACAGCTTCATCAGCTTAGAGGAAGAGTAGGGCGAGGGGATGCTCAGTCTTACTGTGTATTAATCGCCGATCCCAAAACAGATGTTGGAAAAGAACGAATGAAAATTATGACGGAAACGAGCGATGGGTTCGTGTTAAGTGAAAAGGATCTAGAATTAAGAGGACCAGGAGATTTTTTTGGGAAAAAACAAAGTGGTCTACCTGAATTCAAAATGGGTGATATGATACACGATTATCGCATCTTGGAAACAGCCAGAAATGACGCTGCTATCCTAATCGAGTCAACTGCATTCTGGCAAAATGATGACTACAAAGCGCTAAGAGATACTTTAAAAGAAACAGGGGTCCTTAACGGAGAAAAGCTAGATTAATCACAAGATATTTTCTAGTAAATAAAACAAGTGTAAGTATTTTGACTTGCTTTTTTATAGAGAGAGAAGAAGCCTAAACTAGCTTGAATACACTACAGACAACATAGTAATAGTAAAGCCCCTTCTCGTACAGCCGAAAAGATAGGGTAGGGGATTCATGCTCAAGGTTTACGTTTTTATTCACCAGTAGTTAGAACAAAACTTCGGCTTGCAATCCCATTGTATAAATTATATACTACTATTAGTACCTAGTCTTAATAGTGCGGTGGTGTGAATAAATGAAGAGGAACAAAAGAGAACGTCAAGAGCTTTTAGTGGAGACAATCAAGGAAACTCCATTTATTACAGACGAGGAATTGGCGGAAAAATTCTCTGTTAGTGTACAGACGATAAGACTAGATCGGTTAGAACTATCCATTCCAGAGCTTAGAGAGCGCATTAAAAATGTCGCCAAACAATCACTTGAAGACGAAGTGAAAGCATTGCCTATCGAAGAAGTCATTGGTGAAATAATCGATATGGAATTAGATAGTTCAGCTATATCTATCTTTGAAGTGAAAGAAGAGCATGTTTTTAAAAGAAATGGCATTGCAAGGGGACATCATCTTTTTGCACAAGCGAATTCTCTTGCAGTTGCCCTGATTAACGATGAGCTAGCATTAACAGCAAAAGCAAATATTCACTTTACGAGATCGGTTAAATTAGGTGAACGAATTATTGCCAAAGCAAAAGTAAAGCATATAGATAGTATGACCGGCAGAACAACAGTAGAAGTGAATAGTTATGTGAACACAGAATTAGTTTTTAAAGGCGAATTTGATATGTACCGTGCCAAAAGATAAAGGAGTAATCAATATGATGAAAATTGCAATGGATGCAATGGGGGGAGACAATGCCCCGAAGGAAATAGTTATTGGTGCCCAAAAAGCAATTGAAACTTTTTCAGACCTAGAGATACTTCTTGTTGGGGATGAAAAACAGATTCAATCTTTTCTAACCAATAAAGAACGAATTGATATTTTACATACAGAAGAGCAAATTTTAGCAACAGATGAACCAGTAAGAGCAGTACGCCGGAAAAAAACAGCTAGTATGGTCCTTGGTGCTACAGAAGTAAAAGAGGGAAGAGCAGATGCGTTCATATCAGCAGGAAATACAGGTGCCTTAATGGCAACTGGATTATTCGTTGTTGGTAGAATGGAGGGAATTGACCGTCCAGCATTAGCACCAACCTTGCCGACGATCAGTGGAGAGGGCTTCCTTTTACTTGATGTTGGTGCAAATGTAGACGCTAAGCCTGAAAACTTAGTTCAATATGCCATGATGGGAAGCATCTATTCCGAAAAAGTAAGAGGAGTTGCTAAACCAAGAGTCGGCTTATTGAACATTGGAACAGAAGAGAAAAAGGGGAATGAGTTAACAAAGAAAACCTTTGAACTTCTCCAAAGCACCAATATTCATTTCATCGGAAATGTGGAAGCACGTGATTTGCTTGATGGAGTATGTGATGTTGCTGTGACAGATGGTTTTACAGGAAATATGATTTTAAAAACGGTCGAGGGAACAGCGATGTCTATGTTTAAAATGATTAAGGCCGAGTTAATGAGCAGCTTTACTTCCAAAATGGCTGCTGCCGTCTTGAAGCCTAATCTAAAGCAGATTAAAAATAAGTTAGATTATTCAGAGTATGGTGGAGCTGCTTTATTCGGTTTAAATGCCCCTGTTATCAAGGCTCATGGTTCGTCTGATAGTCAAGCGATATTTAGTGCAATCAGACAAACTAGAGAGTTTGTGCAATCAGGTGTAGTCGCTCAAATAAAGAATGCAATGGAGAGCAATGTAGAATAAATTGAGACAGATATGGTGAATTCCACTTCTAATGGGAAGAAAAGGAGAGTAAAAATAAATGAGTAAAATTGCTTTTGTTTTTCCAGGTCAAGGCTCACAAGCAGTCGGAATGGGAAAAGATTTATTTGAACAATTTGAACCGGCAGCAAATGTATTTAAAAAAGCGGATCAAAAATTAAACTTTTCTTTAACAGACTTAATTTTTGAAGGGCCAAAGGAAGAGCTTACGCTTACCCATAATACACAGCCAGCTTTACTTACAACAAGCATCGCTATTTTAGAACACTTTAAGCAGTTTAATATACAGCCAGATTTTGTTGCTGGCCATAGTTTAGGTGAGTATTCAGCGTTAGTGGCAGCAGGTGTGCTGTCTTTTGAAGAGGCTGTATTTGCAGTTCGCAAGCGTGGAGAATATATGCAAGAAGCAGTTCCAGCAGGCGAAGGAGCAATGGCCGCTGTGCTAGGGTTAGAAAGAGAGAAATTAACTGCGGTCACACAAGAGATTTCAGATGCAGGCAATTCTGTACAGTTGGCTAATCTTAATTGTCCTGGACAAATTGTGATCTCAGGCACTACAAAGGGTGTTGAATTAGCGGGAGAAAAAGCGAAGGAAGCAGGCGCAAAGCGGGCAATCCCTCTGGAAGTAAGTGGTCCATTCCATTCAGAGTTAATGAAACCTGCAGCGGAAAAATTTGCTTCCGTACTAGACGGATTGCAATTAACAGATGCAAAAATTCCTGTCATTGCTAATGTAACGGCAGCTCCAATTCAAGATCATGCAGAAATAAAAGCAAAGCTAGTGGAGCAATTGTATTCATCTGTCCTTTGGGAAGATTCCGTTCGCAAAATGCTTGATTTAGGAGTAGATACATTTATTGAAATTGGACCTGGCAAAGTTCTTTCCGGTTTAATCAAGAAAATTGATCGAAAAGCAAAAGTATATGCTGTAAACGATATGGAAACAAGTAGTAAAGTTGCAGAAGAATTAAAGGGGGATATGTAAGTGAAATTAGCTGGTAAAGTTGCTGTTGTCACTGGAGCATCTCGAGGAATTGGTAAATCGATTGCACTTGAGTTAGCAAAGCAAGGTGCGGATGTTGTTGTTAACTATGCAGGAAGTGTAGATCGTGCCAATGAAGTAGTGAAGGAAATCGAAGCTTTAGGAAGAAAAGCAATGAGCATTCAATGTGATGTATCCGATAGTGATGCTGTAAATGCGATGATGAAAGAAGTGTTAGACGCGTTTGGCAGTCTGGATATTTTGGTGAATAATGCTGGAATTACAAGAGATAATTTATTAATGCGTATGAAGGATTCAGAGTGGGACGATGTTATTAATACCAATCTTAAAGGTGTGTTCCTCTGCACGAAAGCAGTAACAAGACCAATGATGAAGCAAAGAAAAGGGAGAATAATAAACATTACTTCCATTGTTGGTGTGACAGGAAACCCTGGTCAAGCTAATTATGTTGCAGCAAAAGCAGGTGTGATTGGTTTTACAAAAACAACTGCGAAAGAACTTGCTCAGCGTAATATTACGGTAAATGCGATTGCTCCTGGATTTATTACAACAGATATGACGGATAAACTGACAGAAGAAGTGAAAAATGGCATGCTTACGCAAATTCCCTTAGGTCAATTTGGTAAACCAGAAGATATTGCTAATGCTGTTGTCTTTTTAGCTTCTGATGAGAGCAGCTATATTACAGGGCAAACATTGCATATTGATGGTGGAATGTATATGTAATCTTTCCTAAACAAAGGGAAAAATGCGAATAGTAAGAGAATAAACATCAGATAAAGTTCTCATTTATTATTTCGTTAAAATACTCTATAATGCATTTGAGGGGAGGTGAAATAAATGGCAGATGTATTAGAGCGTGTAACAAAAATCGTTGTAGATCGTCTTGGCGTAGAAGAATCAGAAGTAACTTTAGAGGCTTCTTTCAAAGATGATTTAGGCGCTGACTCTCTTGATGTAGTTGAACTTGTTATGGAATTAGAAGATGAGTTTGATATGGAAATTTCTGACGACGATGCTGAAAAGATTTCTACAGTTGGTGATGCTGTGAATTACATAAGTAATCGCTAATCAGTGTTTAAAAGCTCCGTTGCAACGGGGCTTTTAATTTTGTATATTAGCGGTGATTTATGTATATTCTATGACTGAGGAAATATCAGGAAAATCCATTATGAAAATGGCCCTAAGAATAGATGACAATATCTGTTTGTTTGATGTATACTAATAACTAAATACCTATTATTATAGGCGAAATATGAGTTATTGGACGGACAGATATGGATTCGTTCAAAAGAATAACAAATACAGCGTTTATTGACGCATAAAAGGATAGAAATAGTTTTTCTTATGTGAAGTGGGGTTAGCCCCCTAGTGGTAGCCCGATTTCTGTAATAGAAAAGGCTTGGAGAGAAAAAACTTTCCAAGTTTCTTTGCGTTTTTTATCTTTTTTACTTAAACTTGAAATGAATTGTAAACTTAGTGCTAAGGTGGATGCAAAATGCGAGGCAATCGAAAAGACAAAAGAACTGTTCGACCAAATGAGAAAAAAATGAAGGAACTCCAAGAAAAATTGGGGATTCATTTTACGAATGAAAAACTATTGAAGCAGGCTTTTACCCATTCATCATATGTGAATGAGCATCGAAGAAAACCACATGAAGATAACGAAAGATTAGAATTTCTTGGGGATGCCGTTCTAGAATTAACGGTATCTAAATTTCTCTTCAACAAATTTCCGATGATGAGCGAAGGAGAGCTGACTAAATTGCGGGCTGCAATCGTGTGTGAACCATCGCTTGTTTCCTTTGCTAATGAACTTTCCTTTGGCAAGTATGTGCTCTTAGGCAAAGGAGAGGAAATGACTGGGGGAAGAACGAGACCAGCGCTGCTAGCTGATGTATTTGAAGCGTTTATTGGTGCTTTATATTTAGACCAAGGATTGGATTCAGTGGTAGCATTTTTAGAGGAAGTTATTTTCCCGAAAATTAATAACGGTGCTTTTTCTCATGTGATGGATTTTAAAAGTCAACTACAAGAATATGTACAAAGAGATGCTGTTGGAACAATCGAGTATAAAATATTGCTTGAAAAAGGACCCGCACACAATAGAGAGTTTATTTCACAAGTCTTTTTAAATAATCGAGAACTTGGAACAGGTATGGGTCGTTCCAAGAAAGAAGCAGAGCAGCAAGCTGCCCAAAAATCATTATTAATGCTAAAGGCGGAAAGTGAAAACTAAATGCTCAAAAAAACGAACGAAGAAAAACAACTAGAGGAAAACAAGGAAGAATCGGGGTGAGGTCATGTTCTTAAAACGGTTAGATGTTATCGGTTTTAAGTCATTTGCAGATCGGATTTCTGTCGATTTTGTGCCAGGTGTGACGGCAGTAGTAGGACCAAACGGAAGTGGGAAGAGTAATATTACGGATGCAATTCGTTGGGTACTTGGAGAACAATCTGCAAAGTCCTTGCGTGGAAGTAAGATGGAGGATGTTATCTTTTCAGGTAGTGACTCAAGAAAAGCGGTTAACTTTGCAGAAGTGACGTTAACTTTAGAAAATGAAGATCATTTCCTGCCATTGGATTTCCATGAAGTAAGTGTAACGAGGCGTGTATATCGATCAGGAGATAGTGAATTTTTAATTAATAAACAATCTTGTCGTCTAAAAGATATTATTGATTTATTTATGGACTCAGGGCTTGGGCGCGAAGCATTTTCGATTATTAGTCAGGGAAAAGTCGAAGAAATCTTAAATAGTAAGGCAGAGGATCGCCGGTCTATCTTTGAAGAAGCAGCAGGCGTATTGAAATATAAAACTCGTAAGAAAAAGGCAGAAGGAAAGCTTGTAGAAACACAAGATAACCTAAACCGTGTAAATGACATACTACATGAATTAGAAAGTCAGGTTGAGCCACTAAAGATTCAAAGCTCAATGGCTAAGGAATATTTACATCATCGAGAGAATCTTGAATCGATTGAAGTGGCCTTAATGGTTCATGATATTGAAGAAGCGCATGAGCGATTTGAAGCTATTTCAAAGCAATTAGAAACATATAAACAAGAAGAGCTAAAGCTATCCTCTATGCTGCAAAATAAGGAAGCGAAGATGGAGGAAGTGAAAAATGAAGTAGCCGCTTTAGATGAATCGATTGATGATCTTCAACAAGTACTTCTTTTAGTGAGTGAAGAATTAGAAAAATTAGAAGGTCGAAAAGAAGTATTAAAAGAACGAAAGAAGAATGCAACACAAAATCGTGATCAGCTTGAAAAGAGCAAGGTGGAGCTGCAAGAAAGAGTAGAAACTCTTGTGCTGCAAAAAGAAACGCAAGAAAAGCTTGTTCATGAATTGCAAGCAGAGTCGAAAGCGATTGAAGAAACTTTAAAAGCTAATGAAAAAAATCTTGCTCTTTTTAATGAGAACCTAGAAGAAAAAATTGAGATGCTAAAAAGCGACTATATTGAGATAGTGAGTAATCAAGCAGCGGCAAAAAATGAATTGAATTCGGTTATTCAACAACTAGAAAATCATGAAAAAAGGACGTCGCAGCTTGATGAAGAAAATGCTAACTTCACAAATGAGCGTATGCAAATTCAAGAAAAAAAGACTAAGTTTACGGAGAAATTGAAGGAACTATCTGATGAACTGGAGAAATGGTCTAAACACTGGCAGGAAAAGCAAAGTCATTTTCAAGGAATAGAAGCAAAGGTTCAACAAGTAGAGAAGGCGCTTTATCAATCTTATCAATATGCACAGCAGGCGAAATCACGTAAAGAAATGCTTGAGGAATTAGAAGATGACTATTCTGGATTTTTCCACGGAGTAAAGGAAGTACTTAAAGCTAGAGGGAAATCCTTACAAGGGATTAGAGGTGCAGTTGCGGAATTAATGCAAGTACCAAAGGAATATAGTGTGAGCTTAGAGATTGCATTAGGTGGATCGATGCAGCATATTGTGGTGGAAACAGAACAAAATGGACGGGAAGCAATCGCTTTTTTAAAGAAGAATGGGTTTGGACGAGCTACGTTTTTACCAATGAATGTTATTAAGGGAAAAACGCTTGCTGATTCCCAACTACGATTAATTCAAGGGCATCCATCCTATATTGGGGTTGCGGCAGATTTGATTAATTATGACAGTCAATATCGGGAAATTATCCGTAGTTTATTAGGAAATGTTGTGATTACGAAGGATTTAAAGGGCGCCAATGAGATGGCGAAAATTCTTCAATATCGTTCCCGTTTTGTAACGTTAGAAGGGGAGATAGTTAATCCTGGTGGGTCGATGACTGGTGGAGCGATGAAGCAGAAACAAGCTTCAATCATCACCAGAAAAGGAGAATTAGAAGAGCTTAAGAAAAAGATTTTTGAAATGGATAAAACATCTTTAAAGCTTGAGGAACAGCTGAAAAAAGGAAAAGCAGCATTGCAAGCAGAAGAATCATCGATAGAAGAAGCGCGCTTAAAGGTGGAAGATCTTCGTTTCCAAATTCAGACATGGAAAGATGACTTAAAAGAGGTGGAATTCGAAGAAAGAGCAATGAATGATAAATTGTCTCTATATGACCGCAATAAGGCCGATTCACATCAAGAGCAAGAGCTTCTGCAGCAAAGAAGAACTGTTTTGCAAGAAAAACTGGAACAGCAAAGTAAAAAGTTATCTGAATTAGATAAAGAGATTGCTTTAGTTACCGAGCAAAAAAATAAACAAACAGTTTCCAAAGAATCAGTCGTAAATACAATTAGTGATTTACGAATTCAGTCGGCAGCTAAAAAGGAACAGCTCCGCCATGAAAAGGACAAGTTAGCAGCTATCATTCAAGAACATGAATCAACAGAAGAAAAGTGGGAGCTTGTCAAAGAGGACTTACGCTTGCTTTCTTCTGAAATGAGTAATTCTCATTCAGGGGAAGCGACATTAGAAGAAGCAGCAGAACAAAAACTGCAAGAAAAACAAGAAACGATCCAGCTTATTTCTTTACGCAGAGAGGAAAGATTGCAAAAACAAATGCGCTTAGAAGAGCTGGAGCTGGAAACAAAGGAGCAGCGCAGGCTTCATAGAGGGATTGTTCAAGCACTAAAGGATGAAGAAGTTAAATTAAACCGTGTAGACGTGGAATTAGATACACGATTAACGAATCTACGCGAGGAATATTTATTAACGTATGAAGGGGCTAAGCTTGATTATCCTTTAACATTAGAAGTCGAAGAAGCCCGTAAAAAGGTAAAGCTCATTAAATTAGCTATGGAAGAACTAGGAACTGTAAATCTTGGGGCCATAGAGGAATATGAGCGAATCTCGGAAAGATACGAATTCCTGCTCGAACAAAAAACAGATTTAGAAGAAGCGAAGGATACCCTTTACCAAGTAATCGATGAAATGGATGAGGAAATGAAAAATCGATTTGAGCAGACATTTGAAGGGATAAAGGCTCATTTTGAAACGGTATTCCAAAGTTTATTTGGTGGAGGAAGTGCTGATTTAGTATTAACAAATCCAGAAGATCTTTTAAATACAGGAGTAGAGATTGTAGCCCAGCCACCAGGGAAAAAACTTCAAAATTTAAGTCTTTTATCTGGGGGAGAAAGAGCGCTAACAGCCATCGCTTTATTATTCTCCATTCTAAAAGTAAGACCAGTTCCTTTCTGTATTTTGGATGAGGTCGAAGCGGCATTGGATGAAGCAAATGTATTCCGATTTAGTTCCTATTTAAAACGTTATAGCCATGAAACACAATTTATTGTCATTACTCACCGCAAAGGGACAATGGAAGAAGCAGATGTTCTTTATGGGGTCACTATGCAAGAGTCAGGTGTTTCAAAGCTAGTTTCCGTTCGTTTAAGTGAAACAAAGGAATTAGTTGCAAATGGATAATTTTTTTATAGTTAGTTAGAAGCTTAATTCGCTTTAATAAACATTTCTAATTTCACTTCCGAGGCCTGTTGCTCTGTCAAGATAGAGGCCTTGGAAACTTTTAAGGTTTACGATAAGCAGTTTACATGTACATAACCATATTTTGTAATGAAAGAAGGGATAATAATGAGTTTTTTTAAAAAGTTAAAAGAAAAAATGTCTCAGCAGACTACAACCGTAACGGAGAAGTTTAAAGAAGGCTTATCGAAAACAAGAAATAACTTTTCCGAAAAAGTAAATGAACTTGTGTCACGTTATCGAAAAGTAGACGAAGATTTCTTCGAAGAGCTGGAAGAAATCTTAATTGGAGCAGATGTTGGTTTCGAAACAGTCATGGAACTAATTGATGAGCTAAAAAAAGAAGTGAAAAGAAAAAATATTCAAGATCCAAAAGAAGTACAAGATGTAATTTCCGAAAAGTTAGTTGCAATTTATCAGAATGGGGAAGACCAATCCTCTACGATTAATATGCAAGCAGAAGGCTTAACTGTGATCTTGTTTGTTGGCGTAAATGGAGTAGGGAAAACTACGACAATCGGTAAGCTTGCTCATAAGTATAAAGAGGAAGGGAAAAAAGTTTTGCTTGCTGCAGGTGATACCTTCCGTGCTGGAGCAATCGAACAGTTGGAAGTATGGGGAGAGCGTGTCGGTGTGGATGTCATTAAACATACAGAAGGCTCTGATCCAGCAGCAGTTATGTTTGATGCTGTACAGGCTGCTAAGTCTCGTCAAGCAGATATTCTTCTTTGTGATACAGCTGGAAGATTGCAGAATAAAGTGAATTTAATGAAGGAATTAGAAAAAGTTAAGCGAGTAATTGAACGAGAGGTCCCAGGTGCACCACATGAAGTTTTACTCGTGCTAGATGCCACAACTGGGCAAAATGCTTTAGTACAGGCTAAAACATTTAAAGAAACAACAAATGTAAGTGGCATTGTACTAACAAAATTAGATGGAACAGCAAAAGGCGGAATTGTGTTAGCAATTCGAAACGAACTACATATTCCAGTTAAATTTGTTGGATTAGGTGAAAAAATGGACGATCTCCAAAGCTTCGATCCAGAAAAATATGTCTATGGATTATTTTCAAACTTAGTAGAGCAAAGTGAAGAGTAAAAGAGAGTTAGGTGGAAAGATGTCGTAAAGGAAGCTTACGACATCTTTTTTTAACTGAATGTTAAATTATTGCAAAAACGTAATAAAAATAAGGATAAGAATAATAATAAAAGTAATATCTTTTTTTGGAGGGAAAACGTTTGATTATTCAAAGCGTTGTATTGCTTATTCTTATTGGAGGCGTTGTCTTAACAGTAAAAGGTCATCTTGTTCAGCATCATGCTTATGCTCAACTAGGTGACTCCTTACCAGCCAAAAAATTGAAAGGAGCAGAAGGAGAAAATTTGCTTACGCTAGAAGAGGAAAATCTTTTTTTAAGCAGCTTATCTGGCCTGCGCATGAAAATAATTGGTGCCATTCTAATAGCAATACCAACTAGTATCCTTATCCTTTTCCATTTAAACTAGCTTGTGTTCAAAGTTAGTTGAATTGCCTTTAAAGATTGAATGAAGGCGAAATGAGTATTTTACAAAAAAATACTAGCACCGATAATTATAGAACAATATTAAAATCAAACTTCTGTTAAAAGGTTACAGAAGTTTTTTTAAATGCTTCCCAAAAATAGTTTCTAATACATAAAACATTTGCAACAGTCTCTTCGTCTAATGAAGGAGAGACATTTATTTTGTAATATTCAAAAATATATATGTATAAAAAGTTTGTATTAGTGTAAAATTACATTATAATATTTTTGTCATTTACTGTAGGGAGGAAACAACTGTCAATCGTTTATTAATTAGAACCAAAAAATAGAAAATGGGGGAAACATAGTTTGCGAAAAGTAAAGAAAGTGATAATTATATGTTTTATCTTGTTCTTGGCCACTACTTTTATTGTCAAAGAAGCAAATGCTGCTTCTACTGACACAATAAAAATCACAACAGAAGCTGGATTAGCTGGTAAGGTAATGGATGGAAGAGGATTTCAATTAAAAGTTACAATGGAAAATACAGGAGAAGACTTTAAAGGAGATTTATTAATTCCCTATTCTCCAAGCTATGAAGCTGGAGGACAAACATTAGTTTCTGTCGATATCCCGGCAAATAGTAAGAAGACCTATATGGTCACAATCCCTGGGATTTCTTCTGATACAGATTATGCTAACAAAAAGATGAAATTATATCGCGGAAGCTGGCAGAATGGAGATGAAGTAACTTTTACTGGAGTAAAAGAAGTAAGGGTAAATCTTATCCCTGAACAGACTTTAGGTATTCTTACTGATCAATATGATAAATTTAAAGATTTAAGAAAGCTGCCTAGTAATTCCATTTATACAACGGAAATGATCAAAGAAGAAATACCTGATCAGGCATTAGCGCTTGAAACAATAAGCTATCTGCTGGTTGATCAATTTTCACTGAGTGAATTAACGGGTGAGCAGCAGCAAGCAATAAAAAAATGGATTGAAAATGGAGGTATTTTGATTACTGGTGCACAACCAAATGGAAAGCAAGCATACGGTCATTTAGAAACATCGATGCCGCTAGCACTTGGCAAAAAAGAACCTTTTTCCTTGACGGTTCTAGACACAAAAAATAAACAGCAAGCGAAAATAGATGGTTATCAATCTACCTTAATAGAGGGCGCAGAAGCAATTGTTTTACATAATGACCAGCCCATTATTGCGAAAAAGGAGCTCGGTGAAGGAAAAATTATACAAGCTTCCTTTTCACTTAGTGATTCCAGTTTTCTTGGCTGGTCCGGATTTAATAGTTGGATAGAAAATATACTATTAGCTGAAAGTTCGCAGCATGCCAATAATTCTCAATATAACAGTAACCCAATTGGTGATCTCTATAATAGTTTTGTGCAAGCAAATGAATATTTCGAGAGCTCCACTATTTCCACTAGTATATTATTAATTATTTTGACAGGTTATTTGCTTGTTATTGTGCCGATTTTATACGTTGTGTTAAAAAGAATCGACAAACGGGAGCATGCTTGGTGGATTATACCGAGCTTATCGATTCTTTTATCGATTGCGGTGTTCCTAACGGGTGCAAAGGATAAAATAAGAAATCCGCAATTTAATGAAATGGGTGTCTATCAATATAGCAATAACTATTTATCTGGATATCAAGCTACAACTCTTTTATCGAATAAATCTGGTGATTTTACATTTATGTATGATAAAAATTTGTATACTCCTATTCCTTTTACTGGATATGGAGAATTACAAACGAAGGCCGTTACAAAGGAAAAAATTAAAAAGAATGAAGTGATTTTTCCGGATGTAGAGTATTGGTCCAGTCGTACTATGTACGGCAAGTCCAGTATCCCAGTAGAAGGTGGATTCAGTCATAAGTTTGAAACAACAGAAAAAGAGATTACTGGTTCCATAACAAATCATTTTCCATATGATTTCTCCAACCTATTTATATGGTCGGGAACGGAAAAAATCGAATTAGGTTCTCTTGCTGCTGGAGAAACAAAAAAAATTAAGGTTTCTCGTAAGCATAAGTATTTTTCTAAACCATCTGATTCGAATCAAGGTTCCTATGTTTATGATTACAATGGAAATGATTTAAATGAATATAGAGAATTAGTTGCTTCAGGCTTGGTGTTGAATACGGAGTATTTTCAGACTGTGACAACTGGAGATCCATTATTAATTGGAATTACAAATGAGGATATCATCAAGGTTGGTTTAACAAGTGGAAAGGTAACAAAGAACAGCACTAATTTAATAATGGAGCCTCTTACAATAGCCAATAATTTTCCTGGGCCTTTTACCTTGAATGAAGGAGATATGTACCAGAAACTAGCAGTAGTTAAAGGAACTGTCTATAATCAGAATTTCCAAGAAAATGATTTTACGTTAGAAGATGGGGAGTATCTCTATACACTTGGAATTCCGAAATCTTATGAAGATAGCTCGATTGCTTTTGAATCTATTACGATACAAGCAAGCGGAACTCCAGGTGTGAAATACAGTATTTATAATAAACGCACAGGAAATTATGAAGAAGTAAAAAATCTTTTCAAATTGGAGAAACAAAAGATTGCCAACTATTTGGATGAAAATAGAAAAATTACGCTGAAGGTGAATAAAGCAACAAATGGAGACCCATACATGCAATTGCCAACTGTTAAGGTGAAAGGAGAGATAAAAGAATGATAGAAATTAAAGGTCTTTCCAAGAAGTATGGAAAGTTTACAGCACTTGAACCATTAGATTTACAAATTGAAGCTGGATGTGTGTTTGGGTTTGTCGGCCAGAACGGAGCTGGTAAATCTACGACCTTCTCCATTCTTGCTACCTTATTAGCACCTACTTCTGGAACAGCAACGATAAATGGTGCAGATATTATCAAACAGCCGAAAGAGGTTAGAAAACAGTTAGGGTATATGCCTGATTTCTTTGGTGTTTATGATCAGTTAAAAGCAGAAGAATACTTAGATTTTTATGGTGCTAGCTATGGAATTTCAGCTGCACAAAGAGAAAAGTTAATTCCGCAGCTGTTAGAGCTAGTAAATCTTTCTCATAAGAGAAAAGAATATGTTGATCTTTTGTCGCGAGGGATGAAACAGAGACTTTGTCTTGCCAGAAGTTTAATTCATGATCCAGCAGTTCTTATTCTAGATGAGCCTGCATCTGGATTGGATCCACGTGCACGAATAGAAATGCGGGAGATTTTAAAAGAATTAAAGAATATGGGAAAGACCATTCTGATTTCTTCACATATCTTGCCAGAACTAGCAGAAATGTGTGATGTCATTGGTATTTTGGATCAAGGAAAATTAGTAGCGCAAGGAACGGTTTCAGCTATTCAACAGCAATTACAGAGTGAAAAAATCATTAATGTCAAAACATTTGATGTACAAAAAACGATTGCATTTTTGGAAGAAAGTCCACGAATTACAAAGATAGAAGTGCTGGAAGATGGCAAAGCAATTCAGTTCCTCTTTAAAGGTGGAGATAAAGAGCAGCTAGAATTATTAAAAACAGCGATTCAAAAAGAAATTCCGATTATTAGTTTTTCAGAGATGGAGAGCAATTTAGAGGATGTCTTTATGGAGATTACAAAGGAGGTTGAATTCTCTTGAAAGCTTATTTCATGAATCCAGTATTAAATAAAGAGCTAAAGCTACGTTTTCGTTCAGGAAAAACATTTGTCGGAATTCTGTTTTATCTGCTTGCACTTACCTTGCTGATGGTTGCTTTAATGTATGTACTCAGAACCTCGAGCCCAAATGGATTTTTTAAACCACAGGAAAGTCGCTTGATGTTTATGTTTTTGGCGTTTGTTCAATTAGGATTAGTTTTATTTATTACACCAGGACTGACAGGTGGGGTAATTAGTAGTGAAAGGGAAAGACAAACCTTAAGTATTCTTTTAACAACCACCCAAAGCAGCTTTACGATTATTCTCGGCAAATTGCTTTCGTCCATTTCGTACTTAGTACTATTAATTTTAGCAAGTCTTCCGATATATAGTTTTGTGTTTTTATATGGTGGGATTTCGCCAACGCAGTTAACACAAGTATTTTTCTTCAGCTTATTTACGATGCTTGTCATTGGCAGCTTTGGTGTTTTATTTTCAACCCTCATACGCAAAACAATTGTTAGTATGGTGACAACCTATAGTGTTGCGTTATTTATTGTGGCTGGAACGGCAGTTATTTCTCTTATACTTTTTCAAATAGCGAATATTCATGCTTCTGCGACTCCGGCAAAAGTTCCATCTGTATACTTTAGTGCCATGTTTAATCCTGGTATTGTGCTTGCAGATATATTTGAACCAACTGTTTCGGAACAAATTATAGAATTGACAGGCATTAAGTTTCCGATTTGGGCTGCCCACCTTATTACTTATTGTATTGTGATTGCACTGTCACTAACAATTAGTGTTCGTAATTTACGTGCCAATATGAAAAAGGGAAGTTGATAAGTCTATGGAAAATCTTCAGCAGTATAAGGAATTGCTCAAACCAGTAAGAAAATCTATTGTGAGAGAGTTGCTTGCAAAAGAGCTATGCCTATTACTAGCACTTATAGGAGGAGGATTTCTCCTCCTTTCCATAATGGCGTATCTTTTTATTCTGCCTTTTTTGTTATACTATCTCTTCGCCGTGCTGGGTCTTGGTGTTTCCATTTCTCTCATCCGTTTATGGAGAAAATGGCCAACAGAAAAACAAGCGGTAAAACTATATAATCAGTTTGTAGCCGATGATTATGCAACGACGGCCTTTTCCTATCTACATAGTGAAGGTGCGGTCGAACAAGTAGTTGTAAAGCAAGCGATAGCGCAAATGACAGAGAAACAACTAGCTGTATTAAGCCGAAAGAAAAGATATATTTATCCGAAATTTATTCTTTCAGGAATGGTATGTTTCATTATTTGTCTACTGTTACAGTTTTTTCCATCAGCTAATATGGAAGCTGCCAAGAAAAAAGAGAATGAGATAAAAACAATCGCTAAAGCGGAAAAGGAATTAGAAAAAGCGATAAAAAAAGAAACAGATAAACAGGTGAGAAAAGAGCTAAAACAAATCCAAAAGCAATTAGAAAAGAAGGACACGGTCGAAAAAACCTTTGCAGAATTGGAAAAACAGGCGAAAGAGCTCCAGCTGCAAAAGAGAAAGATTCAAGAGAAAAGCAAGGAACGCCAACAGACAGAATCCATGCTGAATGAGGCAGGTTTGAAATCTCTCGCTAAGGCTATCTCAGAGAAAGATAAGGAAGGAGTACAGAAAGAATTACAAAAAGCAAACGAACAATATAAACAATTAACAGATCAACAAAAAGATGCTCTCAATCAATTGACAGGTGCAAATAAGCAATTATCAGAAGAACAGCTTCAACAGCTATTAAAACAAATGGATGAATTGCTGAATAATGAGGAATTGCTGCAACAATTAGAAACTGTGCAAGCAGAACTTGACCAGGTAGGGAAAAAGCTGGAGGATGAAAGTCTAGCAAATGGAATAACAATCCCTAAGTCTCGTACGGTTGCCAATGGCTCAAGTAATAATGAAACAACTTCTTCAGGAGAGACAACTACCAGTAGTCAGCAAGGGCAGAATGATAAGGGCAACTCAACAAATGGAAATAATGGTTCTTCCAGCTCGGGTAATGGTGCAGGTAATAGCAATGGATCAGGATCAGGCTCAGGAAATGGCTCCGGTTCAGGCAATGGTGCTGGTGGATCAGGGAATGGGAATGGCCCAGGAGCTGGATTCGGAAGCGGAAGCAGAGAATTATTAACAGTACCGGAAAAAACAGATGGAAAAGATAATGTCGAAGTGGATTCAAGTAAATTAGGCAATGGCAAGCAAGGTCAGATGACAGAAGGGGAAGGTCCCGTTCTAAAAGGGAATATTCGTCCGTATGAACAGGTATTTTCAGAATATGAAGCTTCTTACAGGGAAAGTACTTCAAGATATAAATTGCCAAATGACTTAGAAAATATTGTAAAGAACTATTTTACTGATATCAAACCAAATGAAAAGTAGGGGAAAAGATGGAAAAAGAACTAGTGGAACAGGATTTTATCCAAGCAGAGGCTTTGCTTAAAAAGGTGAAAGAGGAGATTGGCAAATTCATTGTCGGACAGGAAAAAATTACTGATGAGGTACTTTGGAGTATGCTGGCAGGTGGACATGTACTTTTAGAAGGACTTCCAGGTCTTGGAAAGACGATGATGATTCGCACTATTTCGGAAGTCATGGACTTATCCTTCGCGCGAATTCAGTTTACGCCAGATTTAATGCCAGCAGATATTACTGGTACGATGGTGCTGCAGCCTGATAATAAAGGAAAACAACAATTTCATTTTCATGAAGGACCTTTATTTAAGCATATTGTTCTTGCAGATGAAATTAACCGTGCAACACCGAAAACGCAAAGTGCTTTATTGGAAGCGATGGGGGAGAAAACAGTCACCATTATGGGGGAAACGAAAAAATTAGCAGCGCCATTTTTTGTATTAGCAACACAAAATCCCCTTGATATGGAGGGAACTTATCCATTGCCGGAAGCTCAGTTAGATCGGTTTCTATGTAAATTGCATGTTACTTATCCGTCAAAAGAAGAACTAAAAGCCATTATTAAAAAGACTACTGGAACGGAGTCAACTGTATTAACGCGTGTTGCCTCTGTAGAGGATATTCTTCATTTACAAAGTCTTGTCAAACAAATTCTCGTTGCGGATGATATTTTAGATATTGCTGTCAATATTGTTTCTGCCACTCATCCTGGTTCGGAGGATGCGACAGAATTAGGAAATAAGTATATTCAGGCAGGAAGCGGTCCGAGGGGACTGCAGTCCTTAGTAACCATGGCAAAAGCAAGAGCATTAGCTTCTGGAAGATTGCATGTCTCCATGGCAGATTTGCGTTATGCGGCACTACCAGTGTTTAGACATCGAATTTTGCTTAATTTTGAAGGGGAAATTGCGGGCATTACGACTGATCAAATTATGGAAGATATTTTGGAAAAAACATTACGCATTGAAGCAGGGAAGGGAAGATGAAGAACTATCATTCCTTATTAGCAAGAATGAACCGAAAAAGACTGCAAGTTTCGACGAAGGGTGCAGGAATGCAGAATGGTCGAAGAAAATCTCATATTCACGGAACCTCCTTGGATTTTGCTGATTATAAAATCTATCATCCTGGTGATGATATTCGCCAAATCGATTGGAATGTATATGGCCGAACTAATAAGCCATATATTAAAAGGTTTCAAGATGAAAAGGAGATATCAGTTAGTATCTTCCTTGATGGGACTGCCTCAATGAAACAAATACCTTCCAAGTGGGAGCTAGCAAGAGAATTAGCAGCAAGCTTAGCTTATATCACATTATCCCATGAAGATAGACTGAGTTTTTCTGTTGTTTCTACAAAGCATTCCTTTCATCGCAAAGGTTCAGTTCATAATAAACGAACCTTTTATGAGATTGTTGATGTAAAGGAGCAGACGATTAATGAAAGCTTCACACAATCATTAAGCAGTTCTATAAAAGCGCCGACACAAATGATTATTTTGATAACAGACGGTTTAGAGGCTTTGCCATTATTTGAGGAAAGTTTTAAACGATTAAAATACCGCAATCAGCAAATATGGCTGATTCAATTACTAAGTGAGAGCGAGATTCATCCGAATCTATCTGGTGACATACAATTAGTCGATAGTGAAAATGGAAAAACCGTGGATGTAAGTCTAAATAGCTCGATTAAAACACTTTATAGAAAAAGACTCGATCAGCATAATCAAGAACTAGAAGTTCTTTGTGCTACAAATGGTATCCGTTATTGCCAAATCAGCGATAAACTGGATATCCAAACGATTATTTTACGAGAACTGGCGTTTGCTGGATTGGTTCAATAATTCTTTTTCATTACGAGCCAAAAGGAGAGACAAAATGCATTTAGCACAACCCTATTATTTTTTGCTGCTAATTTTTATTGGATTATTCATCCTAATATATTTTTTTCGCAAAAAATATACAAAACAAACTATCCCCTCCAATTTACTTTGGGAGGAAGTTCTTAAGGAAATGAGGGCATCCTCCTGGTTTCATAAATGGCAAAATAATGTTCTATTCTGGCTGCAGCTTCTATGCTTGCTACTCTTGATGTTTGCATTAGTAGGACCATATTTTGCTAAAGAAACGATGAAAGGGGAGCAAATCATATTCTTATTTGATACCTCGGCTTCGATGGCCGCGAATGGTAGTAGCTCTAACCGTTTAGAAGATAGTAAAAAAGAAGCACTCGAAATGATGAAAGGTCTTCAGAAAAATCAAGCCGTTACGATTTTAGAGGTAAATGATCGTCCTCAAATACTTCTGCATAATGAGTCAGAGCGAGATAAAATAAGTGCCGCAATCAAAGGGCTAGAACTTTCCTATACACATGAAGACTGGCAAAGTGCAACAGAGCTGACGGCAAGTCTAGCGAAAGAGGGTAAAACGGCCATTCATATTTTTTCGGATGGGGTAGAGAAGGAAAGAATAAAAAATATCGATTCTTTTTATGTAAAAGTACATAATCAAGAGCAGGAAAAAGCAGAAAATGTTTCAATTTTATCTTTTGGTGTATCAAAAAATGCCGATAAAATAGCGGGAATTGCGATGGTGGAAAACCAAACAGATTCCCAAAAAACAATACCTTTTCAAGTTGAAAGTGAAAAAACAGTGCTTTATCAACAAGATATTGAATTAGAGCCAAAGGAAAGAAAAGTAATTGCGATAAACGATCTTCCTGAGAAATCTTATTACAGTGCCCAACTTAATGTAACAGATGATTTTTTAGTTGATAATATGCAAACCGCTGTATTAAATAAACAGGCAACAACTATGTATACTGATAATGAAATGAATCCTTTTTTGGTAAAAGGATTTGAGGCGATCGGTCTTCAAGTTATCCAAATGGAGAATAAAGAAGATTTTCTCACAAAACAGGATGGTATTTTCCTATTATCTGGTTCTGCGTTACCCGAACATATCGAAGGCCCATTTGTTTTCTTCTTTACAGGTGGAAAAAAAGAAGAAGTGCAAACAGTGATAGAACCAAGTGAGGATGAACTACTTTTACATGTCGATATGAAGGATGTTTTTATCACAAGTGCAACGAAGCAGACAATGAAAACGATGAAACCCATTGTTAAAAGTGGAGAACTGCCGTTAATTCAAAAAGGTGAATGGAATAATCAGCCCGCTATAGCTATTCAATTTGACTTAAAAGATAGTGATTGGCCATTACATCCAAGTTTTCCGATCTTTTTATATAATATGTATCAATGGCTTTCTTCTCAATCCAATTATGTTGGTGATTTTCAGCCATTAGAATCGCGGACCATTCATTTAACAAGCAAAGAAACAGAGTGGGATATTTATAATGAAAGCGACCAATTAGTGAGAACCTTCTCATTGGATGATGGTTTCCAAGCACCAAAGCTGCCTGGTGTTTATCAATTGACAAATGGCTCTGAAATTCTTTATTTTTCAGTAAATCTAGATGATCGAGAGAAGACGACTGCTACGCAAAAGTCGTTTGTTCTAAATGAAGATAAACTAATAGGCAATGAAATGACAAAAACGCAGAATGATTGGTTATGGTATATTTTATGTTTGCTTGCGCTGATCACTTTATGTATGGAATGGGAGGTGTATCGACGTGCAGATAGAGTTTAAATACCCATTCATTCTATTAATTTTTCTTCCTATTGTCTTTCTTCTTTATCGGTACTGGAAACAATCAAGGATGATGTCAAATAGAAAAGAAAGACAAGTTATTCTCTTTTTAAGAAGCTTGATTTTTTCTCTATTAATTCTTGCGCTTGCCATTCCACAAATAGTTCTGCCGCAAAAAGAAAACCAAGTTGTTTTTCTGATGGATCGCAGTGCAAGTGTACAAGATGCAGGAGAGCAGCAGCTTGAATGGCTGGAAAAAAGCTTGCGATATAAAAAAGAAAAAGATCTCTATAGTGTTCTTTCCTTCGGAGAAAAAACAAATATAGAGCAAATGATGGGCAAAGATGAACTTCGTTTTCCGAAATGGAATGAGGAGTTAGGCAAAGACCACACAAATATTGAAGGGGCGCTTAACCTTGCCAGCAGTGTTTTTTCCAATAATAGCGGCGGTAGGATTATACTGTTTACCGACGGGAACGAAACGATGGGAAATCTTACTGAAGCGGCAAAATTATTAAAAAACCGCTCCATTGAATTAGACACTGTGCTGCTTGAGCCCTCTTTATATGAAGATACTGCTGTTACAGATGTAGAAGTGCCGTCCACTTTATTTGAAGGGGAACAAGCAAATGTTTCTGTAACAATTGAAAGTAATAAGGCGAAAACGGGATTACTACATTTTTATGAAAATAATCATAAAATTGTCTCAAAGTCTATCAAAGTGAAAGAAGGTACAAATGTAATCCCTATTCAGTTTCCTGTAAAACAGACTGGCTTGGTAACATATAAAGCAGAAGTTGAACTTATGAATGATGCCTATGCTGAAAATAACAAGCTTCAGGTTGTCAATATGGTTAAAACCATTCCGAAAATTTTAGTAGTGCAAAATAGTCCCAATGAAGCATTTGTTCAAGCATTAGAAGCTGCTGGGTATAAAGTAGAGGTTCGTTCCTCTATTCAGCTTCCTACTGTGCTTTCTGGCTATTTAAACTATCAGTCGATTATTTTTAATAATATTGCAGCAACAGATATTACGGAAAAGCAAATGAGTCTTATTGAAAAAAGCGTTAAAGACTTTGGTGTCGGTTTTCTCATGACGGGTGGAGAAAACAGTTTCGGGTTAGGAGGATATTTTCAAACCCCTATCGAAAAATTATTGCCTGTTGATATGGATATAAAAGGGAAAAAGGAAATGCCCTCACTGGCATTAATGATTGTTTTGGACCGTTCGGGAAGCATGGACGGATCGAAATTTTCGTTAGCAAAAGAAGCAGCAGCTCGGACTGTAGAATTGCTTCAAGAGACTGATACATTAGGATTTATAGCTTTTGATGATAAACCGTGGGTTATTGTAGAACCTGAACCTTTGAAAAATAAAGAGGAAGTTGTAGAGAAGATTCGTTCTGTCCCAGTTGGCGGCGGAACCGAAATTTATGGGTCATTACTGGAAGCCTATGAGCAAATCAGTGATTTAGATGTAAAAAGAAAACATATTATTTTGCTAACAGATGGACAATCTGCAACGAATAATAATTATGAAGAGTTAATTAATAATGGCAGCAAGAAAAACGTTACAATTTCAACAGTGGCTTTGGGGGCGGATGCAGATCGGAATTTATTAGAAGAATTAGCGGAAATGGGAGCTGGACGTTTTTATGATGTACAGGATTCTTCGGTAATTCCTTCGATTCTATCAAGAGAAACTGTTATGGCGACAAGAACTTATATTGAGGATAATCCGTTTTATCCTCAAATAAAGTCTGGCTACGGATGGGATTCCTTGTTTAGTAAAGGGGTACCAAAAATGAATGCCTATATCGCAACAACGCCAAAATCAGAAAGCACCGTTCCAATTGAGAGTACAAAAAAAGATCCTGTTCTAGCGGAATGGCAATACGGTTTAGGTAAGGCAATAGCTTTCACTTCTGATGTAAATGGTATGTGGGCAGGAGATTGGGCGCGTTGGAACCAATGGAGTAGTTTTATGACAAAAATGGTCGCAAATACCCTGCCACAGTACGATTCGGAAGCATATTCTTTATCCGTTGAAAAAGCGAAAGACCGAACCTATCTATCGATAACCGCTGATCATTTATCGATGCTTCCGATTGAAACAACCATTATTTCCGAAAGAGGAGATACGGTGGAAGGAAATACAAAAATGATTGCTCCAGGAAAATATGAAGTGGATGTTGACGATGATCCAGGTCTTTATTTTATTCATGTTAAACAAACAGATGAGGACGGAAACGTTACTGTTTACCAATCAGGATTTACCGTTCCCTATTCAGACGAATATTTAATTACCGGAGCAAATAAAGAAAAGCTTGCTGAGCTTCTGGCGATAACTAACGGATCTCAGCTGGAGAAAGAATCACAAGCGTTTCGTCCGTTAAAGGATCCAGTTAAACAAAAGCAGGAAATTACCGAAATCTTGCTGCTGATTAGCTTCCTGCTTCTATTTTTCGAAATTGCTATTAGAAGACTTGGATTACCAGTGAAATTTTTCCCTGTCTTTGAAAAGAGAAAAAGAGGTAAGCGTCAAAAGAATCGAATATCTTCTATAGAGAAGAAAAAAAGTGGAGCACCTAAAGAAAGACCAGTTGCTTTAAAGAAAGATGTTTCAAGCAGAGAACCGAAACAAAAGCAAGAAAAACCGCGAGAGAAGATAAAGACGGAAAAGGTAGACAGCGAAAATCATTTGGAACAATTATTACAAATGAAGCGGAAGAAAAAGCGATGAATCAGATTGGTATGAAACTGCAGACAAACTTTATTGATTGTCTGCAGTTTTTTGAGGTGGAAAAGGTAATAGAGAAGTACCATCTGTGACCGAGCAAGGGGCAAGAAGTCAAGTCCGAAATAATGTGTTAAATTCCTTAACTACAATGTTACAACTTAATTTAGATTCTTTTAATTCTAGGGTATAATAAACTAATATTGTAATATTTTGGAATAGAGGAAATGGTCAAAAAAAAGGAGAGAGACATGAGCAACAAACTACTATAGTTTATTTGGAGTTATCTAACTTATTCCTTCGAAGAGGCTATTGATGGAGCAGATTTGATAGCGGAAGTAAAAATAATGGTAGAACTACTGCAAAAAAACACCGTAACGGCTACACATGAACTAGGAAATGCAATTGGTATAGGCGATTTATATAGTGTAGTTAATAAAAACAAACTAATGTATGGGATAGAAAACAGAACTGAAATGCACCACAAACTGCTGATAAAACAGATGCAAAAGAGGCTACGAGATCATTGAAATTCTAGAATTATGAATCTAGCAATTTTTTAGAAATATTAATTTTAATATTCAAAGATAGAGTCCTCTAGAAAAGAGATATATGAAACGTTTGATTAGGCAGCTTTTATAAGGTGTCTTTTTTCTGGCTCATAATAGCCTTTAAGGTAATCACGTCGGTCGGCAGAACGTTCATAAGAATTGGCATTTAGATAGAGGTCACGCTCTTTTTCCATAAGTTCATTTAATACTAAAACGATAGAAGATTTCGTAATCGCTTCTATATCAAAATTAATTACGGATTCTTTTTACACAATTATATGGACTTAATCGGGAAAGAGGAGAAAAAGGTAACAGAGAAGCTTAGTAAAACCTATGTGTATTTTATGTCAAAAAAACTTATCTCATTTATAGATGCTCAGTAAGACAATTACCAGTTTGTACAACGATAACCAAGTCGCTTCCGCTTTTCGATTTGTCCGGCTCCGAGTGTCCAGGGGCTGATGGGCTTCCCGCCGCTTCCCTACGATAAGTCAACATCAGTTCACTGTCTTTCGCTGTGTTTCCTTTATCTCAGTAAGACACCTACCAGTTTGTACAACGATAACCAAGGCGCTTCCGCTTTTCGATTTGTAAAGATATTTTCTTGACATCTTTTTTGGGGGTGTGTAAAATAGTCGATGTAAAGGCTTTTGACTTAACACGGGGGTATTATTCGATGCTTGAGAAAACAACGAGAATGAATTATTTATTTGATTTTTATCAGTCGTTGTTAACACCGAAGCAACGAAGCTATATGTCTCTTTACTATTTGGATGATTACTCTCTTGGGGAGATTGCTGCGGAGTACAATGTAAGCCGGCAAGCGGTGTATGACAACATTAAACGTACGGAAGCAATGCTAGAAGAATATGAGAATAAGTTAGTGTTACTTCAGAAATTTCAGGAACGTCAAGTTCTTTTTGAAAAGATGAAAAAAATGCTAGAACATGATACCTTATCTATATCTGCGTTGCGAGAAGCAGTAGAGGAACTAGAGAAATTAGATTAAGGAGGCTGACGTATGGCATTTGAAGGTTTAGCTGACCGACTGCAGAACACGATGCAAAAAATCCGCGGAAAAGGGAAAGTAAATGAAGCGGATGTTAAAGAAATGATGCGTGAAGTTCGTCTTGCACTCCTTGAAGCGGACGTTAACTTTAAAGTGGTAAAAGACTTTGTCAAAAAAGTAAGTGAGCGTGCAGTTGGACAGGAAGTGCTAAAAAGCTTAACTCCTGGACAACAAGTTATTAAAGTAGTAAAAGAAGAACTTACTGAATTAATGGGTGGAGAAGAAAGTAAAATTGGCGTTAGTAAGCGCCCTCCAACTGTTGTTATGATGGTCGGACTACAAGGGGCAGGTAAAACAACAACTACTGGTAAGCTTGCGAATTTATTGCGTAAAAAACATAATCGTAATCCGTTATTGGTAGCTGCAGATATTTATCGTCCTGCTGCGATTAAGCAATTGCAAACTTTAGGAAAGCAGCTTGATTTTCCGGTATTTTCACTAGGAGATCAAGTTAGTCCAGTTGAAATTGCAAAACAAGCAATTGAAAAAGCAAAAGAAGATCATCATGATTATGTTTTAATTGATACAGCTGGTCGCCTTCATGTAGACGAAGCACTAATGGATGAATTAAAGCAGATCAAAGAACTTGCAAACCCAGAAGAAATATTACTCGTTGTCGATGCAATGACAGGGCAGGATGCTGTTAACGTAGCTGGCAGTTTTAACGAGCAGTTAGGATTAACGGGAGTTGTTTTAACAAAACTTGATGGGGATACACGCGGGGGAGCAGCACTTTCTATTCGTTCTGTTACAAATACACCAATTAAATTTGTTGGTTTGGGAGAAAAAATGGATGCGCTTGAAGCGTTTCACCCTGAGAGAATGGCTTCCAGAATCTTAGGAATGGGCGATGTCCTAAGCTTAATCGAAAAAGCACAAATTAATGTAGATGAAGAAAAAGCAAGAGAGTTAGAAAAGAAAATGAAGTCTGATTCATTTACCTTTGATGATTTTCTTGATTCCTTAAGCCAAGTTAGAAGTATGGGGCCGCTGGACGAATTATTAAAAATGATGCCAGGTGCGAACAAAATCAAAGGCTTAAATAATATGAAGGTGGATGAAAAGCAAATTGCCCATGTTGAGGCAATCATTAAGTCCATGACAAAGCAAGAAAAAGAGCATCCTGAAATTATCAATTCTGGCAGAAGAAAGCGTATTGCGAAAGGAAGCGGAAGAACGGTTCCAGAAGTAAATCGACTTTTAAAACAGTTTGATGATATGAAAAAAATGATGAAGCAAATGACCAATATGGGTCAAAAAGGCAAGAAAAAAGGTAAATTTAAATTACCATTTAACCCTTTTTAACAGCGATTATTTGTAAAAAAGAGGATCTGTTTGTCCATTGGAATGGCGCGGAGACTGCCTGTGAGAGGGCTTAAATAAAGATTTTTAACACTGACAAGAAAAAACACTTTACAAAGTGTTGGAGTATCTGATAATATACTATCTTGTGTGAAACTATTCGGAGGTGCAATATTAAATGGCAGTAAAAATTCGTTTAAAAAGAATGGGAGCAAAAAAATCTCCTTTTTATCGTATCGTAGTAGCAGATTCTCGTTCACCACGTGATGGACGTTTCATTGAAACAGTAGGAACTTACAATCCAGTAGCAAACCCTGCTATCGTGGAAATCAACGAAGATAAAGCTCTACAATGGTTACAAAATGGTGCAAAACCATCTGATACAGTACGTAACCTATTCTCTAACCAAGGTATTATGGAGAAATTCCACAATATCAAAAACGGTAAATAATATTTGATGCAATGAAAGAGCTTATAGAAACGATTGTTAAGCCCCTTGTTGATTTTCCAGAGGAAGTTGCTGTAACTGTAACAGAAGAGGATAATCGTATCACTTACTTGCTTTCTGTCAACGAGAATGACATTGGAAAGGTAATAGGGAAGCAAGGGCGAGTTGCTAGAGCAATTCGAACGATTGTTTATGCAGCAGGATCATTACAACAAAAGAAAATTATTGTTGATATTAGAGATTAAATGAAAAGGAAGGAGGGGGAACCCTCCTTCCTTTATTTTTTAGGGGAAATAGTAGCTTTGGCTGATAAAATGGAAATTTGGCTGAAAAGAGAGCGTGTTTGGCTGATAAATCGGAAATTTGGCTGATAAGAAAGCAGGATTGGCTGATAAATCGAGATTTTGGGCTGATGATCGCACTATAAATAGCTAATATAACTTCATTACCCTAAAAGGCAGAAACAAACGGCAGCTTTTCTGAAAAATAGTTGTAATTACGTTCGGAAAATTGATTCCCCCCTTTGTTTTTAGACGAAAACAGTAATCTGTGTTACTTTGTTAGTAGTAAGGACTAAAGTTGTCATCTGTTAGGAGGAAGTGAATGAAGATTCTTCAGTCTGTAACAGTAAAACAAGTATTAACCGAAACTACCAAAAAGTCGATTTCCGATCGATATAGGCAAGAAATACAGCAGTTAGAAAAAGAAATACAGCAGCTTCAATTTGAAGAAAGAAAACAATTGAAAAATAATCCTTCTATTTCGGAAATAAAAACTTTTTTTCGTAAGGAAGTTACAAATAAATTAGAGAAACAAAAAACGATAGAGTTTCAATTAAAGCAATTACATATACTACCGTTAGGGACAGAGATTAAAGAACAGGAAGTAATGGGACTTGTTGATGTTCAAGTGGGACAGGCTTGGGAAAGTACTAAGAAGACGATTGTTGTCAAAGATGGAATAGTGGTTGATATTCGATAGAGGTGAAGGTAATGGAAAAATGGTTTAATGTTGGAAAAGTTGTAAATACCCATGGGATAAGAGGAGAAATCCGCGTCATTTCTCGTACTGATTTTCCAGAAGAACGATATAAAATTGGAAACACCATTTATTTTTTTCAAAACGATAAAGCAAATCCCCTAGAACTGAAAATTAAAAGTCATCGTGAGCATAAGAACTTCAATCTACTTACATTTGAAGGCTATGATAATGTAAATGATGTAGAATTTATGAAGGGTGGTCTCCTGAAGGTTCCAGAGAGTTTTTTAGGTGAGCTTGCGGAGAATGAATATTACTTCCATGAAATTATTGGCTGTAAAGTAGTGACAGTTAAAGGAGAAGAACTTGGAGAAATCACAGAAATTTTAACACCAGGTGCAAATGATGTTTGGGTGGTAAAGGGTAAAGATAAGAGTGAAATTTTAATTCCTTATATTGAAGAGGTAGTCATGAAAGTAGATGTAGAAGAAAAAGTAGTTGTCATAGAGCCGATGGAAGGGCTGTTGTCTTAATGAAAATTGACGTATTGACTTTATTTCCTGAGATGTTTGAAGGCGTCCTTCATAGCTCCATTTTAAAAAAAGCACAAGAAGCGGAAAAAGTAGCTTATAAGATCGTCAATTTTCGCGATTATGCCGATAATAAACATCAAACCGTTGATGATTATCCATATGGAGGAGGTGCGGGAATGGTGTTGAAGCCACAGCCTATATTTGACGCTGTGGACGCTCTAAAACCAAAAGATAACAGAAAGCCTCGTGTCATCTTGATGTGCCCTCAAGGCGAAAGATACAGTCAAGCAAAAGCAGAGGAATTAGCACAAGAAGAGCATTTGATTTTCATTTGCGGACATTATGAAGGCTATGATGAGAGAATTAGAGAACATTTAGTGACAGATGAAATCTCTATTGGTGATTATGTCCTTACAGGCGGCGAATTAGGGGCTATGGTCGTTATTGATAGTGTAGTACGTTTATTACCAGGCGTGCTTGGAAAAGAAGCATCCCATGTTAATGACTCTTTTAGCACTGGTTTGTTGGAGCATCCTCATTACACTCGTCCAGCCGATTTTCGAGGAATGAAGGTACCAGACACGCTGCTTTCTGGAAATCATGCACATATTGATGAATGGAGAGAAAAGGAATCCTTCCGAAGAACGATTGAAAGACGACCAGATTTACTCGAAAATTATCCGCTGACTGAGAAGCAGAAAAAGTTGGTAAAAGAGCTAACAAATCAGCATCATCCAAGCTAATGGGGGATGGAATTGTTGATGATTTGATGAAGGAATCTATTAAGGAGCAAGGTAATACTATTATTTTCAGAAAAAATATTGCTGTTATGCTCCTTTTATGTTAAGATAACACTTGTGACTTAAACAGATGAATTTCTGTGAAGGGTCTTATAACGATGTTCCGCTGCAAGTGGTCTCTATCTATGAGTGCAAGAGCGTCTGTTGGAAGGAGTTGAAAACGATGCAAAAATTAATAGAAGAAATTACAAAAGAACAACTTCGTTCTGATCTTCCTGCGTTCCGTCCTGGTGACACTGTACGTGTACACGTGAAAGTTGTTGAGGGTACTCGTGAGCGTATTCAGTTATTTGAAGGTGTTGTAATTAAGCGTCGTGGTGGTGGAATCAGCGAAACTTTTACAGTACGTAAAGTTTCTTACGGAGTTGGCGTTGAGCGTACATTCCCTGTTCACACACCTAAAATTGCGAAGCTAGAAGTTATCCGTCGCGGTAAAGTACGCCGTGCGAAACTTTACTACCTACGTAACCTGCGTGGTAAAAAAGCTCGTATTAAAGAAATTCGATAATTGTTACCAAAAAAGAGCCTGTTCTTGTAACAAGCTCTTTTTTATATCCTTAAATGCTGCTTATAGAAAACTCGCATATTAGAAATAATAGTCCTATAATTCATCCAAAAATGAGGGGGATGCTGAGAAAGGAAACTGAAGTGGTCTTTAAATGGAATCACAACTTAGCAAATCTATTTCTAATCTATATGCGAATAATTGGAGTAATCTGGAACAAAAGTCCAACTGCAATCTTTCCAATTTTACTTCATCCGGAAATTCCGCTAAAATATTATCATGGTAGAGAACTTTTAACCATACATAAAAAAATACCTATATTGTTCAGTTAAGGATTGGTGAAAGGTATGGCAACTGAAAAGAAGAAGAAAAATGAAATTTGGGAATGGAGTAAAGCATTAATAATTGCTGTTTTACTTGCTGTTGTTATTCGCTATTTTTTATTTGCTCCAATTGTAGTTGATGGTGAGTCCATGCAGTCTACATTGCTAGATCAAGATCGAATGATTGTCAATAAGATAAATTACAAAGTAAGTGAACCGAAGCGTTTTGATATTGTTGTGTTCCACGCTCCAGAAGGTAAGGACTATATAAAAAGAGTAATTGGTCTACCCGGAGATACAATTGAATATCGCGATGATGTTTTATATGTGAACGGACAAGCTTATGAAGAACCTTATTTAGAACATAATAAAGAAGGCGTAATAGGCCCTCTAACAGAAGACTTTACAGCAACTGTGCCAAAAGGAGAATTATTTGTGATGGGAGATAACCGTCGCAATAGTAAAGACAGTCGTCATATCGGTACAATTGGCTTTGATAAAATTATTGGTACTACGAGTGTGGTATATTGGCCAATAGCTGATTGGAAAATAGTAGAATAATGTTAGTGGGAGAAATAGAGGTGCATGCATGACTATACAATGGTTTCCAGGGCATATGGCAAAAGCCAGAAGGCAAGTAACGGAAAAATTAAAGCTAGTTGATATTATTTTTGAATTAGTGGATGCGAGAATTCCGCAATCTTCACGAAATCCAATGATTGATGAAATTATCCAGCATAAGCCAAGAATTGTTTTGTTAAATAAAGCAGATATGGCAGATAAAGAACGAACGAAAGAATGGATTCGTTATTTTCAAAGTCAAGGGATAAGAGCACTTGCGATTAACTCTCAAGCAGGTGTTGGAATGAAAGAAATTACTGCTTTAGCAAAAGAAGTACTAGCAGAAAAATTTGATCGGATGAAAGCGAAAGGGATTAGACCTCGAGCCATTCGAGCGATGATTGTTGGAATTCCTAATGCAGGTAAATCTACTTTAATTAATCGGTTGGCAAAGAAAAACATTGCCAAAACGGGGAATACACCTGGTGTGACGAAAGCGCAGCAATGGATTAAAGTAGGGAAAGAACTGGAGTTATTAGATACACCTGGAATACTATGGCCGAAATTTGAAGATCAGGAAGTAGGCTTAAAGCTTGCATTAACAGGTGCGATAAAGGATACAATTTTGAATTTGCAGGACATTGCTATATTCGGACTTCGTTTTTTGGAAAAAGAGTATCCGCAACGTTTAAAAGAAAGGTACCAATTAGAAATAATTCCAGAAGATACAGTAGAGCTGTTTGATCGTATCGGTGAGATAAGAGGAGCTCTGTCGGGTGGCGGTATCGTTAACTATGATAAAGTAACGGAACTAATTATTCGTGACATTAGAGGTGAAAAGTTTGGTCCGCTAACTTTTGAAAGAGCAGACGAAATGTAAGGGAAAAACTGCAAGGAGAAGTGGCTAAAAACAGACACTTCTCTTTTTTATGTAATATATATTTACCTATAAATGATTAGGTCCAGCGCTTTGAATCATATGGGAGATAAGAAATGATATGAAGCATCCCACACGGAATAATAGGACCATTTATAGGACCGGTCTCTTGGAAGGGAATGTGATCGGGGCTATAAAAAAGGAAGCGATTGAACCGATATAACTACTGAGGTGTAAACAATGAAATTAGCAACAATGAAAGATATCAAAGAGGCGCTAGAAGCAATAAGGGAAGTAAATGACCCATTTATCCTTGAATTAGAAAAAGACGAGAGGAAAGGGGCTCAGAAGCTTTTAGAAGCGTGGAAGAAGCGGATAGAGAAGGAAGAAAAGCTCCATCATCACTTTCTATCAATGAACCACTATGAACAAATTATCAGAAAGCAAGGTTATACATATATAGCAGGAATCGATGAGGTTGGCAGAGGACCGCTTGCAGGGCCTGTTGTTACAGCAGCTGTCATCCTGCCAGAAGATTTCTATTTACCAGGTATCGATGACTCAAAAAAATTATCTGAGAAAAAAAGAGAATTATTTTACGAGATAATCCAAAAAGAAGCAATTGCCATTGGCGTGGGAATTATTTCACCTGCTGAAATTGATCGTATAAATATTTATCAAGCAACAAAAAAAGGGATGCTTCTAGCAATTAATGAACTTTCACAAACGCCAGACTACTTACTAATTGACGCAATGAAATTAACGACACCATATCCAAGTCAATCTCTTATTAAAGGAGACAGTAAAAGTGTCTCTATTGCTGCAGCTAGTATAATAGCAAAAGTGACAAGAGATCGTATGATGAAAGAGCTGCATCAAGAATATCCAGAATACCATTTTGCGACAAACATGGGCTATGGGACACAGGAACATTTAGCTGCTCTTAAAGAGTACGGAATTACCATTCATCATCGTAAAAGTTTTTCCCCTGTGAAAGAGATGGTAGAAAATAACTAGCTGAATCTGTAAGGAAGGAGGAAGAGAAAGATGAATGTGAACCATATTGTCCAAACTTTATTTCAAGAAAACCTTATGAGTAATAAAAGTCTGGAATTACGAGATGGACAACTAGTTTATGGGAAATTAACGAAACTTTTTCCTCAACAAATGGCAGAGGTACAAATAGGCTCACAAAAAATGCTTGCAAACCTAACGATTCCGTTAACTCTTGATAAAAGTTATTGGTTTCAAGTTTCCATTACAGATAACAAACCAGTTCTAAAAGTATTGCCGCAGTCATCAGAAGTTCCAGCTGCAAAGGGGAATATCAATGGATTACTTCAGCAGCTGCATCTTACCGATACGAAAGAAAATAAACTGCTTCTTCATTTTTTACTATCTAATAATCTACCAATTTCGAAAGAAGCGATAAGATCTATAGGTGAATGGCTGCCAAAATCAATAGGGAAACAGGAGCTTGCTACTATCGGTCTTATGATGGAAAGAGAGCTCCCTCTGACAAAGGAAGTATTTGCAAGTATTTCCGCCTTGCAATCCAATAAAGGAGTTAGTGTGCTGCTAAATGAACTTCAGCAGCAGTTGTCTACCTATCATATTAAAGAACCAAAGGTAGCGGATGTCCTTTCGGGGATTAGTGAGAGTGGAAAGGTTGCTCAAGATAATATCGTTGCTTCACTAAAAGCTGTTCTGCATAAAATGGGCTATTCGTTTGAAGCGGGATTGTTACAGCATACGCAAATAGAGGAGCAAACAACTAAAGAAATATTAAAACCATTGCTGCTAGGATTGATGGGAAAAGATATCCCTGATGTTGTGAAAGAAACTGCAGGTCAATTAATTGATAAAGTGACAGGGTATCAGCTTATCAGTCAGCAAACAGGTCCAATGATGCAAATGATAACAGAAATTCCTCTTCGTTTTTTTAATCAACAAGTGGATGTGACAATGCAATATAATGGCAGAAAAACAGCAGATGGAAAAGTCGATAGTAATTATTGTCGCATTCTTTTTTACTTAGAACTGGCTAATTTAAAAGATACAGTTATTGATATCCATATTCAAAATAGAATCATGAACATGATTATATTAAATGATCAGTCAACAAAAATAATGCCCTTAATTAAACAGGCAGAGGAGCCCTTAAAAGAAAAACTACGGGAATTAGATTATACCTTACTGTCTATTCATGTGAAAGACTTGTCAAAAGAAAACAAACCCATATGGAGTTCCCAACAAGCAGTGAAAGGAAATGCCTACAGAGGGGTGGATATAAAAATATGAATAAACACCATTCTTTAAAAAGGAAAGAAGCAATAGCATTAACTTATGAACAGCAAAAACACGCTTCCCCTACCGTTATTGCAAAAGGCAAAGGCGTGATCGCAGAACAAATTCTGGAACGTGCCAAAAAAGAGAACATTCCAATTCAAGAAGATCCCTCTCTTGTAGAGCTTTTAAGTAAATTAAATATAAATGAACAAATTCCTGAAGATTTATACATGACAGTGGCAGAAGTGTTTGCATTTATTTATGCTTTAGAGAAGGAAGTAACGGAAAAAGAGGGGGAAAAAGCAAAATAAGAAAGAAAAAATATTTTTAATTGTAAAATATTTAAAGATAAAAGCCTTTTTTATAGACAAAGAAAGGTTTTTTCCTTTAAAATGAAAGCGTGAACATATTTTTGTCTTTTCTAAATACATAAAATAATCGTAATTTGCTCTCGAAAAGAATATTAATACAGTGATAACGATACTTATGTTTTGGAAAAAACAAATGAATGGATGGGAAAAAGTTATTCATTCACGAAAGTCATCATGCAGTTGTCTCCAATTTTACACAAAAAGGGAAAATAAGGGGTGTGGAAGCTTGAATATTCATGAATATCAGGGGAAAGAGATTTTAGAATTAAATGGCGTCGCAGTACCAAAAGGAAAAGTAGCTTTTACAGTAGAAGAGGCAGTGCGAGCTGCAGAAACATTAAATAGTGATGTATGGGTAGTGAAAGCGCAAATCCATGCAGGTGGTCGCGGTAAGGCTGGAGGAGTAAAAGTTGCCAAAAGCTTAGATGAAGTACAAACATATGCTTCTGACATTCTAGGGAGCACATTAGTAACTCACCAAACAGGTCCCGAAGGAAAAGTTGTAAAACGATTATTAATTGAAGAAGGTTGCCGGATCAAGAAGGAATATTACATAGGTTTTGTTGTGGATCGAGCAACATCTAGAATCGTATTGATGGCTTCTGAAGAAGGCGGTACAGAAATTGAGGAAATTGCAGAAAAGTACCCAGAGAAGATTGTAAAAGAAGTTATTGATCCAGTGACTGGCTTAACACCATTTCAAGCACGTCGAGTTGCTTTCTCTATTAACATTCCGAGCAAGCAAGTTAATAAAGCGGTTGCCTTTATGACTGGATTATATAAAGTATTTGTTGAAAAAGACTGCTCTATTGCTGAAATTAATCCCTTAGTTTTAACGGAAGATGGAAATATTATCGCATTGGATGCAAAATTAAATTTTGATTCAAATGCATTGTATAGACATAAAGATATTGTTGCCTATAGAGATTTAGATGAAGAAAACGAAAAAGAATTAGAAGCTTCTAAATATGATTTAAGCTATATTGCCTTAAATGGAAATATTGGCTGTATGGTCAATGGTGCTGGACTTGCTATGGCAACAATGGATATTGTTAAGCATTATGGCGGAGAACCGGCCAATTTCTTAGATGTTGGGGGCGGTGCGACAGCAGAAAAAGTAACGGAAGCATTTAAAATCATTCTATCTGATTCTAATGTGAAGGGGATTTTTGTCAATATTTTTGGAGGCATCATGAAATGTGATGTTATTGCGACTGGAATTGTAGAAGCCGCAAAGCAAGTTAGTCTTCATGTACCATTAGTTGTTCGCTTGGAAGGAACAAATGTGGAGCTTGGCAAAAAAATTCTTCGTGAATCTGGAGTAGATATTGTCGCAGCAGAATCAATGGCTGATGGTGCTGAGAAAATTGTAACCCTAGTAGAACAAGGAGGGAATGCATAATGAGTGTTTTTATTAATAAAGATACAAAAGTCCTTGTCCAAGGAATCACAGGTGCAACAGCACTATTTCATACTAAACAAATGCTTGAATATGGAACTAAAATAGTTGGCGGGGTAACACCAGGGAAAGGTGGTACAACGGTAGAAGGAGTGCCGGTATTTAATACCGTTAAAGATGCAGTGGATGTAACCGAAGCAAATGCATCCGTAATTTATGTACCAGCTCCATTTGCAGCAGACGCTATTTTAGAAGCAGTTGATGCCGAATTAGACTTAGTAATCTGTATTACCGAACATATTCCTGTTCTGGACATGGTGAAAGTTAAGCGCTATTTGGAAGGGAAAAAGACTAGATTAATAGGACCAAACTGTCCAGGTGTAATTACCCCAGAAGAATGTAAAATTGGCATTATGCCAGGTTATATCCATAAGAAAGGGCATGTAGGCGTTGTTTCTCGTTCTGGTACTTTAACATATGAGGCTGTTCATCAGCTTTCTCAAGCTGGGATTGGTCAGTCAACAGCTGTAGGAATTGGTGGAGATCCAGTTAATGGAACAGATTTTATTGATACACTAAAAGCATTTAATGAAGATGAAGATACGTATGCAGTTATCATGATTGGGGAAATTGGTGGGACGGCTGAAGAAGAAGCAGCCCGCTGGGTGAAAGAAAACATGACGAAGCCAGTTGTTGGATTTATCGGCGGTCGTACAGCTCCTCCAGGAAAGCGTATGGGCCATGCGGGGGCGATAATCTCTGGCGGTAAAGGAACAGCAGATGAGAAAATTAGTGTTCTAACGGAATGTGGCATTAAAGTAGCCCCAACACCATCTGATATGGGGGCAACACTTATTGAGGTGTTAAAAGAGCAGTCGTTATACGAAAAATGTAAGACACATGAAGTGGTAGCAAAATAGAGAAAAGCTTAATCTAGCCTTATTCCACTAAATAAGGCTAGGTTTTTTCTTGATTTTTTTAAAGAGGATGGCATATGTAGCTAATCTATTAATTTACAATAGAAACAGTACCTCAATACTAGGAATTTTCAGAAAAACTAATTATAATGAAGGAAGATAATCCTTATTTAATTTATGTTTCTCTTTCTTTTGTATTTTTAGCTGATTTCTTTGTGAAAAGTAGAAAGCGAAAGGAAGAAAAGATGGAAATAATAAATAAATTATTAGTGAAATTACATCATTGTCAAGGAATCAGCTGGAAAATGATCGATCGTCTTCTAAAAGAAGATCCCACTCTTCAGTTGGAGAAAATCCCTTCCTTTATATCCTCGATGTCACCTACTATGGAAAAGGAAATAGTAGAAACAATCCATTCTCATCATGTTGAAGAACAATTAAACCAATATTGGTATAATCAAATTCATCCAATTACATTTTTTGATCCGTTATATCCGCCGTTTTTAAAAGAAATATATCAACCACCTTGGGTTCTTTATGCAAAAGGAGATCTTGAGCTGCTGCAATCGAAGAGAAAGCTTGCAATTGTAGGTTCGCGTTTAGCTACCAATTATAGTACCAAAGTAATAACAAGGTTGATGAAAGAACTAGTAGAGGAGAAAATCACCATAGTAAGTGGACTTGCACATGGGGTTGATTCGATTGCCCATAAGCTGGCAATCGAAAATGGCGGCAAAACCATCGGTGTTATTGCTGGAGGTATTTTTCATATCTATCCAAAAGAAAGCATAGAGTTAGCAGGAGAAATGATGAAACATCATTTAGTCATTTCCGAATATCCTCCGTTAACTAAGCCTCTAAAATGGCAATTTCCAATGAGAAATCGAATTATAAGCGGTTTAAGCAATGGAACACTTGTCGTAGAAGCAAAGAAAAAAAGCGGCTCCTTAATAACTGCTAATTTCGCTGTAAATGAAGGGCGGGATGTATTTGCTGTTCCTGGCAATATATTTAGTCCTTATTCAGACGGTCCAAATGAATTAATTCAACAAGGAGCAAAGCCGGTGCTTGAAGCAAAAGATATACTAGAAGAATGGAAGCATTTATCGAAGTAGGAAAAAGTAAACTAGAAATAGCTTTGCAGACAAATTTATTAAATAAAATAATCATTTTCACAGATAGTAAAATGAAAATAGTTTGCAATACAAAAGGAAAGTGATACGCTATAAGCAGCAAATTATTTAAGGAATTATCTTTTTTTAGTTCGGTCAGTGTGACTAACATCTCTGCCAATGAGAATTCACCGGAGGGGATTTAGCTGCAGTTAAGAAAGTAAAAACGCTATTCCAAACCAATGAGCAAGAAAAGTTGTTTCCATAAATTTGGAGTTTTTCATGAAAATTCAAAAAAAGTGTTGCTATTTTTATCATTTTGTTATACATTTTGCAACGTATAGATATTTCAAAGATAAAATTATGTAAATAAAGAGAGTGAAAACGTTTGCTAGTTATCGGAATGTTTGACAAATCAAAACATAGTATACAATAATAGTGAATATTTAAATCCCTCTTAAGGAGGACAGTTGATGTCAGATTTTTTAGTAATCGTTGAGTCACCAGCTAAAGCAAAGACAATAGAACGATATTTAGGAAAAAAATATAAAGTGAAAGCATCGATGGGGCATATTAGGGATTTGCCTAAAAGCCAAATGGGTGTTGATATAGAAAAACAATTTGAGCCGAAGTACATAACTATCCGTGGAAAAGGTCCAGTATTAAAAGAACTTAAAACAGCAGCAAAAAAAGCCAAAAAAATCTATTTAGCAGCTGACCCGGATCGCGAAGGAGAGGCAATTGCCTGGCATTTGGCAAATAGCTTAAATGTTGATATCGAATCAGATTGTCGCGTTGTTTTCAATGAGATAACAAAAGATGCTATCAAAGAATCATTTAAGCATCCTCGTGCGATTAATATGGATTTAGTAGATTCTCAGCAGGCTAGAAGAGTTTTAGACCGTTTAGTGGGTTATAATATCAGTCCATTATTATGGAAAAAAGTAAAAAAAGGGCTTAGTGCAGGAAGAGTACAATCAGTTGCAGTACGTCTCATTATTGAAAGAGAACAAGAAATTAAAGAATTTGTACCAGAAGAATACTGGTCCATTGAAGGAAGTTTTATAAAAGGAAAAAATAATTTCGAAGCATCCTTTTACGGTGTAAATGGAAAAAAAGTTGAGTTGCATTCAGAAGATGAAGTAAAAAAAATTACTAGTCAGTTAAAAGATAATAAGTTTACTGTCGATAAAGTGAGTAAAAAAGAGCGGAAGAGAAATCCTGCTGTTCCATTTACAACATCTTCTTTACAACAGGAAGCTGCCCGCAAATTGAATTTCCGAGCAAAGAAAACAATGATGTTAGCACAGCAATTATATGAAGGAATAGATCTTGGAAAAGAAGGAACAGTGGGTTTGATAACCTATATGAGAACGGATTCCACTAGAATATCAGAGGTTGCACAAAGTGAAGCATATGACTATATAAACAGTCAATATGGCAAAGAGTATACACGTGAAGAGAAGAAACAAGAGAAGAAAAATCCAAAGGTTCAAGATGCCCATGAAGCAGTACGTCCAACTAGTATAGGTCGTGAGCCTAGCAAGATGAAGGAATATTTATCCCGAGATCAATTTAGATTGTATAAGCTTGTGTGGGAAAGATTTATTGCCAGCCAAATGGCGCCAGCTGTTATGGATACGATGAGTGTGGATTTATCAAATGGTAACGTCCTTTTTCGTGCTAATGGTTCAAAAATTAAGTTCCCAGGTTTTATGAAGGTATATGTGGAGGGCACAGATGACAACGTTGATGAGAAAGATCGACAGCTCCCAGATTTAAAAGAAGGAGATGTTGTCTTAAATAAGGATATTGATACAAAACAGCATTTCACTCAGCCGCCTCCACGTTATACAGAAGCAAGATTAGTTAGAACACTAGAGGAATTGGGGATAGGAAGACCATCTACATTCGCACCAACTTTAGATACAATTCAAAAAAGAGGTTATGTGGCTCTTGATAACAAACGATTTATTCCAACGGAGCTTGGGGAAATTGTTTTAGAGTTAATTTTAGAATTTTTCCCAGAAATATTAAATATTGAGTTTACAGCCAATATGGAACAAGACTTGGATAATATTGAGGCGGGCAAGGTCAATTGGGTAAAGGTTATCGACGATTTTTATAAAACGTTTGAGAAAAGACTTGAAGTTGCAGAACAAGAGATGCAAACTATTGAAATCAAAGATGAGCCAGCTGGAGAGGACTGCGAAGAATGTGGTCATCCGATGGTATTTAAAATGGGACGTTATGGAAAATTTATGGCATGTAGTAATTTTCCAGAATGCAGAAATACGAAAGCAATCGTCAAGGATATTGGTGTGAAATGTCCGAAGTGTCATGAAGGGAATATAATTGAAAGAAAAAGTAAAAAACGCAGAATTTTTTATGGCTGTGATCGATTCCCAGAATGTGACTTCATTTCATGGGATAAACCACTACAAAGACCATGTCCAAAATGTGAAAATATGTTAGTGGAGAAAAAATTAAAAAAAGGCGTTCAAGTACAGTGCGTAAACTGCGACTATAAAGAAGAACCACAAAGTTAAAATAGCTAGAATAAATAAATTTATTTGAGGGTGAGCAAAAGCTCACTCTCTTGTCACGTTACTGCCCAAGTATTCTTTTTCAAGTATCCCCTAAATTAGATATATAATGGAAGAAAAATAGATATTTTGCGAAAAAATTATTAATTCGCTTAAAGTAGAAACTTTTCATTCTTTCAATCGTATAGTAAAATGCTATGAGTGAACATCATCCATACATTTTAGCAGAAATAAAAAATGACAATTTTTTTACATTTGTAGCTGATTCTAATTCTTCTGTGTTTAAAGCGATATACTCTAGAAGGAAAGTTCCATAATCATTTAGGATTATCTTAATCTCAAAAGGGAAGAGTGTAGAAACAATAGGTTGTGAAAGAAATGATGCGAACAATTCGGAACTTTGTGAAAAATATGTAAATTGATTGATTGTAGCTAAAAAGTATGATAATATGATGAAGCCATTGTGAGGTGAGGTTATGAAACAGGAATTAAACAATCATGTTCACGCATTTATTGCCTATTTGCAGATTGAAAAAAATTACTCACCATATACAATAGAATTTTATACACAAGATATTAACCAATTCTTTCACTTTATGAAAGATCAAGTAATAGACAAGTTAGAAGACGTAAGTCCATCTGATGTAAGAATATACTTAACAGAGCTGTTTTCAAAGCAATTAGCAAGAAAAACAATTGCTCGGAAAATCTCTAGTTTGAGAAGTTTTTATCGTTTTTTGCTTAGGGAAAAAATAGTAGAAAATAACCCATTTTCTGCTGTATCGATCCCAAAGCTAGAAAAGAGATTACCTGATTTTTTCTACGAGGAAGAATTGCAGCAACTCTTTTTATCATGTGATACGAACACGCCCCTAGGACTAAGAAATAAAGCATTGCTGGAATTATTGTATGCAACCGGCATTCGTGTTGGTGAATGTACAAAAATTCAGTTGAGCGATATTGATTTCAGTGTCTCTACTGTGTTAGTTAGGGGGAAGGGCCAGAAGGAAAGATATGTTCCGTTTGGTAGTTTTGCTCATAATGCTCTTGAAGCGTACATAAAAGCGGGTAGGAATCAGTTGATGAAAAATTCAACAGATCATTCTTATCTGTTTGTTAATTATCGCGGAGGAATGTTAACAGATAACGGAGTTCGTGATATCTTAAATAAAATGATGAATACTTCATCCTCACAAGGAAAAATTCATCCCCATAAATTGAGACATTCATTTGCCACGCATTTACTGGCAAATGGTGCAGATATGAGAACGGTTCAGGAATTATTAGGTCATGCATTTTTAACATCAACACAAATATATACACATGTCACAAATGAGTATCTAAAAAAGACGTATATGTCTTATCATCCTAGGGCATAGTCAATTGGTAGAAGGAGGAAGTAACATGTCTGAAATGCCACAATTTCATGCAACAACTATTTTTGCAGTTAAACATAAAGGGAAATCAGCAATGTCCGGTGATGGGCAAGTCACACTTGGAAATGCTGTTGTGATGAAACATACAGCCCGTAAGGTTAGAAAGCTTTTTAACGGGAAAGTAATTGCAGGATTTGCGGGATCAGTTGCGGATGCCTTTACTCTTTTTGAACTATTTGAAGGGAAATTAGATGAGTATAATGGGAACCTACAGCGCGCTTCAGTAGAGCTTGCGAAGCTGTGGCGCAGTGATAAAGTTCTTAGAAAACTTGAAGCGATGCTGATCGTAATGAATGAAACGGATCTATTATTGGTATCTGGAACAGGAGAAGTAATTGAACCAGATGATGGTATACTTGCAATTGGATCTGGCGGAAACTATGCTTTAGCAGCTGGCAGAGCACTAAAAACTTACTCAGGAGATAATCTTTCTGCATACGATATCGCTAAAGCAGCTCTAGAGATTGCTGGTGAGATTTGTGTCTATACAAATAATAATATCATCGTAGAAGAATTATAGGGGAGGATTTTTAATATGCAAAAAAGTGCTAGTTTAACACCTCGGCAAATTGTAGAACGACTTGATCAATATATAGTCGGACAAAAAGATGCAAAAAAAGCGGTGGCTGTTGCATTAAGAAACCGTTTTCGCAGAAGCCTTCTTGATGAAAAGCTAAGAGATGAGATTAGTCCGAAAAATATTTTGATGATTGGTCCTACTGGTGTCGGAAAAACAGAAATAGCTAGAAGAATTGCGAAAATTGTTAATGCGCCATTTGTTAAGGTAGAAGCTACTAAATTCACAGAGGTAGGATATGTTGGCCGCGATGTAGAATCAATGGTTCGTGATCTTGTCGAAACATCTGTACGCTTAGTAAAGGAAGAGAAGATGTTTCAAGTAAGAGAAAGAGCGGAAGTTGCGGCAAATAATCGTCTCGTTGAATTGTTAGTTCCGTCTGCTGCAAAGAAATCATCCAGTTATAAAAATCCTCTGGAAATGCTTTTTGGCGGCGGTGGGGCAGACACAGAGGAAGATGAGCCTACTGTAGAAGAAACTAGTAAATCAGAAAAGAGAAAAATAGTAAAAGAAAAGCTTGCTCTAGGTGAACTGGAAGATGAAGTGGTTTCTGTAGAAGTGGAAGAACAACAGCCTTCTATGTTTGACATGCTCCAAGGTTCTGGTATGGAACAAATGGGTATGAATATGCAGGATGCTTTAAGTAGTTTTATGCCGAAAAAAAAGAAAAAGCGCAAATTAACAGTTAGGGAAGCACGTACAATATTAACGAACGAGGAAGCTCAAAAATTAATCGATATGGATGAGGTTACCCAAGAAGCAGTCGTTCGTGCTGAGCAAATGGGAATGATATTTATCGATGAAATTGATAAAATTGCCAGCAAATCAAACAGCAGCTCTTCAGCGGATGTTTCTAGAGAAGGGGTGCAGCGAGATATTTTACCTGTAGTAGAAGGATCTACGGTTGTGACAAAATATGGATCAGTTAAAACAGACCATGTATTGTTTATTGCTGCTGGAGCATTTCATATGTCTAAGCCTTCTGATTTAATACCAGAGCTACAAGGAAGATTCCCGATTCGTGTAGAACTTACTAAATTAACAGTGGATGATTTTTATCGCATTCTTGTGGAACCAGATAATGCGTTGATTAAGCAATATCAAGCATTATTGCATACAGAAGGTATAGAAATTGAATTTTCTGACGAAGCTATTCGTAAGATAGCTGAAGTGGCTTATGAAGTCAATCAAAATACAGACAATATCGGTGCGCGAAGACTGCATACTATTCTCGAAAAATTATTGGAAGATCTTTCTTTCGAAGCACCAGAAATAACAATGGAAAAAATAACGATTACTCCAAAGTATGTGGAGGAGAAGTTAGGAGCCATCTCAAGAAATAAGGATTTAAGTCAATTTATACTCTAATGAAAGCCAATTGGAATTTAAACTCCTGCATTGAAAGGTATAAGTAGACATAGATTTATTTCAAGTGTTGGTTTTAGTTAACAGGAGGAATAAAAAATGGATTTATTAACAAAAACGAGAAAAATAAACGCAATGTTACAAAGAGCTGCTGGAAAACCAGTTAATTTCAAAGAAATGTCTGAAACTTTAAGCGATGTTATCGAAGCAAATATCTTTGTTGTTAGCAGAAGAGGAAAATTATTAGGTTTTGCAGTTAACCAGCAAATTGAAAATGATCGTATGAAAAAAATGCTTGAAGATCGTCAATTCCCTGAGGAATACACAAATAGCTTGTTTAATATTCAAACAACTTCTAGTAATTTAGAAATTGAAAGTGAATATACTGCTTTCCCAGTTGAAAATAAAGAATTATTTGCAAAAGGGTTAACAACTATCGTACCAATTATTGGTGGAGGAGAAAGATTAGGAACATTAATTCTTGCAAGATTACAAGAACAATTCCACGATGATGATTTGATTCTTGCTGAATATGGTGCTACTGTTGTTGGAATGGAAATTCTTCGAGAAAAAGCAGAAGAAATTGAAGAAGAAGCAAGAAGTAAAGCGGTTGTTCAAATGGCAATCAGTTCACTATCCTATAGTGAATTAGAAGCTATTGAGCATATTTTTGAAGAATTAAACGGAAGTGAAGGCTTGCTAGTCGCTTCTAAAATTGCAGACCGAGTTGGAATTACAAGATCTGTAATTGTTAACGCATTACGTAAATTAGAAAGTGCTGGTGTTATTGAGTCTCGTTCATTAGGAATGAAAGGTACTTATATTAAAGTACTTAACGATAAATTCTTATTAGAACTTGAAAAGTTAAAAACAAATAAGTAAGGATAAATTATTATCCATTGTAAAAAACCTTTTCCTTTTATAGAAAAGGTTTTTTTTACGTGACGAAAAATGAGAGTTTTTTTTAACCATCAATCGATAGCTAATAAGTTATGTACATATTATTCGACATAAACCGCATATTTTCCATTTATTTTTCATTTACATTACAGTATGACAAAAGGTATATTAAATCAGATAGAAGAAAAAGGGTAACGTTTAGTAAGTTATGACTATGAAAATAGTAACAATGATCCAGTGAAAAATAGCTTTTTATCCTTTTTTAAGAGGATTAAAACCAAATATTAACTAAAATAGGTAAAAAGAATCACTAAAATTCTCCTCTTTTCCATGGACATATTATTACAAATTAATTAAAATAAAAGCTATCATGTAAAAAAAACGTCATCAAAAAACAAAATTCAACAATTTTTTCTCAAAATGATTGCTCGAGGTGTGATGAAGTGAAACTTTTCTCAAATACAATAACTACTTTAGAAAATGCAATAAATTATTCGAATCAAAAGCAAAAAGTAATCTCACAAAATATTGCAAATGTTGACACGCCTAATTATAAAGCAAAGACTGTAACTTTTAAAGATTCGTTATCTAGTGCATTGAATGCTAATGTAACGAATAGTAAGCATATTCCTTTTTCTGCTGCTAATACTGCTTCATCAGCTGTCGTTACAAAGAATGGAGTTACTTACAATAACAGTGGGAATAGTGTCGATATGGAAAAAGAGATGGCAGACCTTGCGACAAACCAAATCTATTACAACGCATTAATAGATCGAATTAGCGGAAAATTTAGTTCCCTTGAAAATGTAATTAGAGGAGGTAAGTAATAAAATGACCATTTTTGCTAGTATAAATACTACTGCCTCTGCTTTAACCGCTCAACGGCTAAGAATGGATGTTATTTCATCTAATATGGCAAATGTTGATACAACAAGAGGCAGATTAGTAAATGGTGAGTGGGAGCCATATAAAAGAAAACAGGTAGTGTTTCAAGAACAAGAAGGATCATTTGCCTCTCATTTAAATGCTGCAAGAGGGAATAGCGGGAACCCTGCAGGTGGTGTGAAGGTATCACGTATTGTAGAAGATGATACACCGTTTGAAATGGTGTATGATCCGGAGAACCCAGAAGCGGACGCAACAGGATATGTTCGTATGCCCAATGTGGACCCTTTACGAGAGACGGTTGATTTAATGAGTGCTTCAAGATCGTATGAAGCTAATGTGACTGTTTTAAATGCATCAAAAAGTATGTTAATGAAAACATTAGAAATCGGTAAATAAAACAAAAAGGAGTACTTAAATGGAACCAATTAATTTTTCACCTGTATCATCTGCATTACCGTTAACAAATACGGCAACAAGTAATAAGACCTCTGCAGCAGATACGCAAAAAAGTTTTGCTTCGTTTCTAAAAGAATCAATTAACAATGTGAATCAAGCGCAAAATGAATCAGATGTGCTAACAAATAAGTTAGCAAGAGGAGAAAACGTTGATTTATCTCAGGTGATGATTGCCTCGCAAAAAGCAAGCATTACCATGCAAGCTACGTTAGAAATCCGCAATAAGGCAGTAGAAGCTTATCAGGAAATTATGCGAATGCCAGTTTAATGTAAGGCTGTTTTCTATAATGGTTACTTTTTACAAGAAAACGAAGGTGCTTCTCTGCTTTAGGCAATTAAGTGTCCATGCCGTTAAAGAGAAGACAGTTAATATAAAAGATGGGCGGTTTATACCTAAACAAATTACGGTAGCCGGGGGAAGAAAATGAAAGAGAATCTAAATAAAATATTTAATCCTTTAAAAGAGTTTTGGCAAAGTCGTTCTAAAAAGCAAAAGACTGTTATAACGGGCAGCGGACTTTTGCTTATTCTATTTGCTGTGTTTGCGACTTATTTTTTCACAAGAGTAACGTTAGTGCCGCTATACAGTAATTTAACACCTTCTGAAACGGGAGCTATTAAAGAGAGTCTAGATAGTAAAGGGGTAACTTCTGAAATATCAGGTGGCGGTACCGTGATTAGTGTTCCAGAGGAAGTAGTCGATACATTAAAAGTACAACTTGCAGCAGAAGGAATTCCAAAGTCCGGTAGCATTGATTATTCCTTTTTTAGTCAGAATGCGAGCTTTGGTATGACAGATAACGAATTTAATGTCTTAAAATTAGATGCCCTGCAGACAGAAATTGCTAATTTAATAAAGAGTGTGGAAGGAATTAATGATGCCAATGTTGTTATTACATTACCAGAAGAAAGTGTATTTGTTTCAGATCAAGGGGGAGAAGCTACAGCATCGATTGTATTAAATACAAAGCCTGGCTATAACTTCTCTGAAAATCAAATAAAAGGGTTATATACACTCGTGTCCAAAAGTGTACCAAACCTTCCTACAGATAATATCGTCATTACTAATCAAGATTTTGAGTATTTTGACTTAAATTCTTCAGATAATTCTGCGACAGATACTTTTACTGCGCAAAACAATGTGAAAAAGCAGATTGAACGTGATATTCAAAGACAGGTTCAAACAATGCTAGGGACGTTAATGGGACCAGATAAAGTTGTAGTGTCAGTTACTGCTGATATAGACTTTACCCAAGAAAACCGAGAAGAAAACCTAGTTACGCCAGTTGATGAAGAAAATATGGCGGGAATTGAAATAAGTGCACAAAATATTACAGAAACATATACCGGTGAAAATGCTGCCGGTGGAGTTGTACAGGCAGAAGACGATGCCGATGTAACTACTTATAATACAGAAACAGGATCGGGAAATGGCGACTATGAAAAAGTCGAACAAACCGTTAATAGTGAAGTTAATCGTATAAAAAAACAAATTGTGGAAAGTCCCTATAAAATTCGTGATTTAGGTATTCAAGTAATGGTAGAGCCGCCTGATGCAAATGATACTACTTCCTTACCACAGGAAAGTATTGATGATATCTCTAACATATTGGGGACAATTGTTAGAACTTCGATAGATAAAACATCAACAGGCGGAGAACTAACAGATGAGGATATCCAAAGTAAGATTGCTGTGTCTGTTCAACCATTTAAAGGTAAAAAACAAGCAACAGAGGTTGCTCAAACATCAATCCCGTGGTGGATTTATGCCGTTGGAGGAGGTTTACTTGCAGTTATTATTCTATTAATCTTCTTCGTTATGAGAGCGAGAAAGAAAAAACAGGAAGAAGAAGTAGAAGAAATTATTCAGCCAGTTACTTCAGTAGCAGATATTAATGAGGAACAACAAGAATCAGAAGGAACAATAAGACGAAAACAGCTTGAAAAAATGGCTAAAGAAAAACCAGAGGAATTTGCAAAATTACTTCGTACATGGATTACGGAAGATTAAGGGGTGATGTAGATGGCAAGAAAAGAATCAAATGAGTTAACTGGAAAACAGAAAGCTGCCATTCTCCTTATATCGCTAGGTCCTGATGTTGCAGCTTCGGTTTATAAGCATTTAAGTGAGGAAGAAATTGAGAAACTATCTTTAGAAATATCAGGAGTTAGAAAGGTAGAGAATACTTCTAAAGAAAGTGTTTTAGAAGAATTTCATAATATCGCACTTGCTCAAGACTATATTTCTCAAGGTGGTATAGGATATGCAAAAACGGTCTTAGAAAAGGCTCTTGGAGCAGAACAAGCATCCATTATTTTAAATAGGCTTACTTCTTCCCTGCAAGTAAGACCTTTTGATTTTGCCAGAAAAGCAGAGCCGAACCAAATATTAAATTTTATTCAAAATGAACATCCACAGACAATTGCTCTAATTTTATCTTACTTGGATCCCACTCAGGCAGGTCTCATCTTGTCTGAGCTTCCACAGGAAGTGCAAGCTGATATTGCAAGAAGAATTGCTGTAATGGACAGTACTTCACCAGAAATTATTAACGAAGTCGAGCAAATATTAGAAAGAAAATTATCGAGCACTGTTACGCAAGATTATACACAAACTGGTGGTATTGAAGCGGTAGTTGAAGTACTAAATGGAGTCGATAGAGCAACAGAACGCACTATTTTAGACGCACTCGAAATCCAAGATCCAGAATTAGCAGAAGAAATTAAAAAGAGAATGTTTGTCTTTGAAGATATCGTTACATTGGATAATAGAGCAATTCAAAGAATTATTCGTGATTGTGAAAATGAAGATCTTATGCTTGCACTTAAGGTATCTGGAGATGAAGTGAAAGAGATTGTTTATGGCAACATGTCTACTAGAATGGCTGAGTCCTTTAAAGAAGAGATGGAATTTATGGGACCTGTACGCTTGAAGGATGTAGAAGAAGCACAATCAAGAATTGTTGGGATTATCAGACGTCTTGAGGACGCTGGCGAAATCGTAGTTGCCCGTGGCGGAGGAGATGATATCATTGTCTAGATTAATAAAGTCAAGATACTCAAAGCCAGAGACTGCTACAGAGAAGGTTATTTCGATTAAATATATAGATACCTTCAATACGGAGATGGATCTTTCTAGGGAAGTTACACAAGCCGAGTACAACAGGATAGTAGAGTCAGCATGGGAAGAAGCAGAAGAGTTGAAAGCCCAAGCATTGGAAGAAGCCGAACTTATACGCATACAGCTTTCGGAAGAAAGACAGAACTGGGATATAGAAAAAGCAAGTTTAATAGAAGAAGCGAGGAAAAATGGTTTTCAAGCAGGTTACGAAGAAGGTCAAAATGTTGGATATAACGAAATGCTAAGTTTTATTCAACAAGCGAAAGACACAGTAACAGCATCAAAAGAGGATTACGAAAAATACTTACAATCTGCCGAAACTACTATTTTGGAGCTCGCGATTGAAGTTGCTGAAAAAATTATGAATAACAAGATAAAGGAAGAGGAAGAAAATTTCCTTTATCTTGTACAAAATGCTTTAAAAGAAGTAAGGAAACAGAAGGAAATACAGTTACATGTTAGTCCTATCCATTATGAAATGCTAGTAGCAGAAAAAGAGGAATTGTTACAACTATTCCCGATAAAGCCAAATCTTTTCATTTTTCCTGATGAAACGATTGATGAAAATGCTTGTATTATCGAAACGGCAAATGGGCGTTTAGATGCAAGTGTTGATACGCAATTGCTTATGATTAAAAGTAAGTTACTTGAAATATTGGAGAGTGAAGAAGGGTGAAAGCACGAGAGTTACTAAGCTCGATTTCGTCCATTGACACTTATAAGCAATATGGCCGTGTGAAAAAAGTTGTAGGGTTAATGATTGAATCACAAGGACCTGAAAGCTCTATCGGTGATGTATGTAATATCCACATTGGTACAAAGCATAAACGAATTATCAAGGCAGAAGTTGTAGGATTTAACGAGGGAAATATCATTTTAATGCCATATACAACTGTCCAAGATATATCACCAGGCTGTTTAGTAGAAGCGTCTTCTGAGCCATTAGAAATTAAGGTGGGTCCAGGATTAATAGGCACTGCTGTGGATGCATTAGGAATGCCTTTAGACGGATCGATGTTACCAAAAGGGTTAAAGTCTGTTCCAATTGACCAAGAGCCTCCTAATCCAATGACAAGACCACCAATTTCCCAGTCGATGGAAGTAGGAGTTCGATTAATTGATGGACTTTTAACAGTTGGCACTGGACAAAGACTTGGGATTTTTGCAGGTAGTGGTGTTGGGAAAAGTACATTGCTAGGGATGATTGCAAGAAATACGAAAGCAGATTTAAATGTGATTGCCCTGATAGGGGAACGCGGTAGAGAAGTACGAGAATTTATTGAACGGGACTTAGGGCCAGAGGGGCTGAAGCGATCGATAGTTGTTGTTGCAACATCTGATCAGCCAGCTTTAATGAGAATCAAGGGTGCATATACAGCTACTGCTATTGCTGAATATTTTCGAGACAAAGGATTAAATGTCATGTTAATGATGGATTCTGTTACTCGGGTTGCAATGGCACAAAGAGAAGTAGGACTAGCTATTGGCGAACCGCCGACGACAAAAGGATATACCCCTTCTGTATTTGCTATCTTACCAAAACTCCTAGAAAGAACGGGAACGAACGAATTTGGAAGTATAACAGCCTTTTATACCGTGTTGGTTGATGGGGATGATATGAATGAACCGATTGCAGATACCGTACGCGGGATTTTAGATGGGCATTATGTCTTAGACCGAGCACTTGCCAATAAAGGGCAATATCCTGCTGTGAATGTCTTAAAAAGTGTAAGCCGTGTGATGAATCATATTGTCTCAAAAGAACATGTAAAAGCAGCCGAGCGATTACGAGATCTTTTGAGTACTTATATGAATTCGGAAGATTTAATCAATATAGGTGCTTATAAAAAGGGTTCTTCTAAAGAGATTGATACAGCAATGAGGTTATATCCTAGCATCCTATCTTATATAAAGCAGGAAACAGACGAAAAGGTTTCAATTGAGGAGAGCCTTCATTCCTTATTAACTTTAGTTGGAACAGAGGGATAAAAGATGAGCTATCAATTTAAATTCGAAAAAATTTTAACGATTCGCGAAAGAGAAAAAGAAGAAGCAAGCTCTGCTTATAATCAATCAGTAAACAGATTTGAAGAGGCAGCTGAAAATCTTTATGAGCTGTTGAAAAGAAAGGAAGATCTGGAAGCATATCAAGCAGAAAAAATGATGTCCGGATTATCGGTTCAAGAGATTAGACACCATCAGCATTTCGTGGGCAATTTAGAAAAAACAATTGAACATGCACAAAAGATGGTGCACAATGCCCGAAATTCAATGGTCTATTTTCAAGAGAAAATGCTTGAAAAAAACATGGAAGTAAAAAAATTTGTGAAAATAAAGGAAAAAGACCATTCGAATTATTTGGCAATAGCAAGAGCAGAAGAGGCCAAGCAAATGGATGATATTTCCCTTCAACAATACATGCAACATGAAAAGGTAGGTGGCTAAATGGAAAATTCATGGGAAGAAAAAAAGAAGCCATTTAATTTTTTTCAACGAATTCTTATGGTTGCAGTTATTCCGACAATATTTGCAATTATTGTTCTTGTTCTTTTGCTTATGTATTCAGGAGCAGATGTTGCAGAGAAAGGAAAAGAGTTATTAAATGCAATTCCTTTTCTGAGTGAAGAAAAAAAATCTACCGATAAATTACTAGAAAATAATAAAAATACAATTAGCTCTTTACAAACAAAGCTAAAAGAACGAGATAAAGAAATAAAGTCACTGGAGTCACAATTAGAAAATAGTGAAAATAGATTTCAATCTGCTAATTCAGAAAAAGAAAAGCTGCAGAGCGAGCTACAGTCGCTCCAATCAGCCCAAGAGGAAACAAAGAAAGCGGTAGATGAGATTGTCAAAACATATGAAACAATGTCCCCGAAAAATGCAGCAGCTATTTTATCAGAAATGAGCGAAAAGGAAGCAATGAAAATTTTAGGTGAACTTAAACCAGCAAAACTTGCTTCGGTATTAGAGAAAATGGAGCCTTCTGTCGCTTCAAAATATACAGAGCTGCTATCGAAATCAGCAACAGCAAATCATTAAAATTTAAATTCGCTTGAAAGGGGGTGAAAAATTGCAACTAGAGCTGACTAATTCATTAAAGAAAATCGAATCGACAAGCGGCGCTCAAGGGAAAGTAAGAGGAAAAGTAGATGGAAAGTTTTTATCTTTGATAAATGACTTAAAAACGACTTATCAGCACAGTAGTCCTGCGCAAACAAATACTAACTATAAAGAAGATATAAATCAGCTTTTAGCCATATTGTCCAGCTCTTCTGAAGATGGAAATCTCCAACAAAAGATTGATACAGAAACAATGGTTACGGGAATAGATGCTGATCAAATCCAAATAAATCTTGAATATTTATTGGCTAATTACCAACAATTTTCTCAAGGCGAAGGGATAGTAGATATAGATGAATCCAATATGGCTGCTAAGTTAGCTGAGTTATTTGTGAATCTAGAGAATAAGATAGCTCACGAATTAAAGATAGCAATTAATATGAAATTAGAGCCTGATATGTTTAAGGATACTGAATTATCTACCTTGCTTACTGATTTGAAATTACTGGAACGGACAGTAAAGGAATTACCGGATAAGTCTATTGAAGAAAAAGTTACTGAATCCATAGAATATTTGCAAGGGTTTATGATTTCATTAAAGCAGTTCTTAGAGCAGGACGGCTCTAATATGATGAAAAATGATTCACAAAAGATGGAAAAATTGTGGGGCGAAAGAGAGAAATACAGATTTCCTGCAGTTGATACAAAACAAACTGCAATGCAAAATTTTGCATCACAAGAAAATAAAAATATTCTTTTTAGAGAAGCTAACACGATTGAAATTAATTCGGAATTGAAATCTATTATTTCTTCTATTCTATCAAAAATAGATATGCAGACTAATGAGAAAAAAACAGTAGCTGTACAAAAAGTAATCAATCCAGTAATGGTTAGTTTCTTAAGAAAATCTGAGGAAAATACCCTTTCAAGTACAGAAGTAAAAAAAACTGCCCAAGTAAGTCATGGAGATACTGATTCAAAAGTAATTTCAACTATACAAAATAACATCTTTAAGCAGCACCCACTCACGTTATTAACTGATTCTGGTGAGCTGGCCGCTCCTAAAAATGTTGAAGATCAATTTGCTAAATTATTAGCTAAAAGTACGTTTATAAAAACTGGAGACATACAGAAGCTTTCCATGCGGTTGGCACCTGATCATTTAGGATCTATTCGAATTGAGATTACTCAAAATGAAGGAAATATGATTGCCCGAATTATTACTGCAAATACTGAGGCGAAAGACGTATTAGACAAACAACTTACTAGTTTGAAACATGGATTATCCGCACAGAATTTGCAAGTAGATAAAATAGATATTGTTGTTTCTTCACACCCACAAGAGAGGCTGCAAAGAGAACAGCAACAGCAGCAAGAACAACAGCAGCCACATCCGCAAAGAGACAAGAAAGATGCAGATGATGAAGAGGATAAACGAAAAGCTTCTTTTTTTGAGGAGTTATTAAATTTTGAAGTATAGAGGAGCAAGTACCGATGGCAAATACAATAAATGACCCTTCTCTCTCTTTATCAGAATACCAGAAAACGAAATCTAATACTTCCACAGGCAGCTCATCGCTAGGAAAAGATGATTTCTTGAAAATTTTAATTACACAACTACAAAACCAAGATCCAACAAGTCCGATGGATGATAAAGAGTTTATCGCACAAATGGCACAGTTTTCAAGCTTGGAACAAATGCAAAATTTAAATACTGCGATGACTAATTTAATCTCGCTGCAAACTCAGTCGAACCTTATCTCATACGGACAATTTATTGGTCAAGAAGTAAATTGGAGCAAAGTAGAAACTGATAAAGCTGGGAACGACAAAACATATTCTGGTACTGGAAAAATAAGTTCTATTGCTTATTCTGAAGATAGTGTGATTTTCACATTGGAAGATGGAACAAAGGTTATGCCTGCTAACATCTCAAGTATGAGTAGAAATAATTCGGAAAATAATCTTGTACTAGCAAGCCAATTAATTGGAAAAAAAGTTTCTTATTTGGATGATAAAGAGAAAGAAGTAAGTAATAAAGTTCTATCTGTGTCATTAAAAAATGGACAAATACAACTAACATTAGGTGATGATGCAGAAACGAAAATTACTTCAGGACAAATTATAAAAATTGAATAGGAAGTGATTAAATGGATAAGCAAGTTTATCCTTCCATAAAATCACATGCTGCTATTAAGAACGGTATAGATGCGATTAAATCAAAGGCTGCAGTGCATAAAGCACAAAACATTACATCCTTTTCTACTCATTTACAACAGTCTATTTCTTCTTTAAACACATTGAACATTAGTAAACATGCTAATGAAAGGCTTCAACAACGAGGAATTAAGATAGATGCTGCTAAATGGAAGGCAATCGAGGAAAAGGTTACCGAGGCAAAGAAAATGGGCATAAAGGAATCTCTAGTACTGTTAAATAACGCTGCCTTAATTGTAAGTGCAAAAAATAATACAGTAATCACGGCAATGGATCGTGAAGAAGTGACAGACCATATTTTTACCAATATTAATGGAACAATCATAATGAATTAAGAGGCTGGACCAAAAATGGAGGCCGATAACTGCTGAGTGATAGAGGCAGTTTATTCGAAGGGAGATTATAAACAAATGTTACGTTCATTATATTCAGGGATAAGTGGAATGAAAAACTTTCAAACAAAATTAGATGTTATTGGGAATAATATCTCAAATGTAAATACTTATGGTTTTAAAAAAGGACGAACAACATTCAGTGATTTGATTAGTCAAACAGTTTCTGGTGCAACTGCCCCTGCAAATGGAAATGGAGGGACGAATTCAAAGCAAATCGGGTTAGGATCTCAGCTAGCTTCAATTGATACAGTTCATACTCAAGGACCTACACAATATACAGGCAGAGGGCTTGATTTGGCGATTTCTGGTGAAGGCTATTTTGTAGTAGAAGATGGAGGGGGTAATCCATTTTATACTAGAGCAGGAAACTTTTACTTTGATGAAAACCGAAATATTGTTACGTCGAGTGGACTTAAAGTGTCTGGTGTAGGTACTATTCCAGCCTCAGCAAAAAGCTATAGCATAGGCACGGATGGAACCATTACTTATGTTGATGAAAACGGAGAAACACAAAATGCTGGACAAATCGTACTTGCGAAGTTTAATAATCCAGAAGGGTTAGAGAAAGTAGGCGGGAATATATTTCAGGTTTCTAATAACTCTGGAGATCCTATTTTATCTACTCCAGGTCAAGCAGGTACTGGATCAGTTAATAGTAGTTACCTAGAAATGTCAAATGTTGACCTATCGGAAGAATTCACAGATATGATCGTTTCTCAAAGAGGTTTTCAGGCAAATACAAAAATCATTACAACTTCTGATGAAATTCTTCAAGAATTAGTTAATTTAAAACGATAATTTAATTGGAGGGATAGGGGTTATTCGTAAGGCTAGCCCCTAATAAAAAAATGATACAGTTAACTCGACTAAATGGAAAAAAGTTTTTACTTAATGCTTTATTTATTGAAACAGTCGAATCTTTTCCTGATACAACGATAACTTTAACAAATGGAAATAAATTTGTTGTTAAAGAAAGTGAAGAGGATGTATTAGAGAAAATGAATCATTTTTATCAAAAAGTGAACCTCTTCGGATTACCACATGTGGGAGAGAAAGACGATGAAGAATAATAAAGTTGTTATTATAATGCTCGTTTTATTATTAGTTATTACACTGGCAGGAGCAGGAGCTTTCATTTATATTTGGAAATTTACTGGCGAGCAAAAGACAAATGAACCTTCGATTGACGAAATCTTGGAATCTTCAGTGGATATTGAGGAGATGACGACAAATTTAGCTTCTAATAATTTCATCCGAATATCCTTTAAGATTCAGACAGATAGTAAGGAAGCGAAGGAAGAATTAGAAAAGAGAGATTTTCAAGTTAAGAATATTATTATTCAAGAATTATCTGAGAAAAAAACAGAAGATTTAAAAGGGAAAAATGGTCAAATTAAATTAGAGAATGATCTTAAGGATAAAATTAATGAACTGATGCAAGAAGGCAAAGTAGTCCAAGTTTATATTGTAAACTCTCTACTCCAATAAAATAAAAGAGAATAGATGGAGGTGAGTAATTTTGTCAGCTGATATTTTATCCCAAAATGAAATAGATGCCCTGCTTTCGGCTTTATCATCTGGTGAAATGGATGCAGATGAGCTGAAAAAAGAGCAACAGGAAAAAAAGATTAAGGTATATGATTTTAAAAGAGCATTACGGTTTTCGAAGGATCAAATTCGAAGTTTAACAAGAATTCATGAAAATTATGCTAGATTATTAACAACTTTTTTCTCAGCACAATTAAGGACATATGTGCAAATATCTGTTACATCAGCAGATCAAATTCCATACGAAGAGTTCATTCGTTCGATTCCGAAAATGACTATTTTAAATGTATTCGATGTTCCGCCACTTGAAGGCAGAATCTTGATGGAAGTAAATCCTAATATTGCCTATGCCATGATGGATCGAATGATGGGCGGAAGAGGCAGCAGTATAAATAAAGTGGAAAATTTGACAGAAATTGAAACGAAAATTATGTCAAATACATTCGAAAGTGCCTTTGATCATTTTAGAGAGGCAATGGAAGATTTAGTGGATATTGAACCAAGTCTTGCTGAATTCGAAGTAAATCCACAGTTTTTACAAATGGTTTCTCCTAATGAAACGGTTGTAGTAATTTCCTTAAGTACTACGATTGGGGAAACAAGTGGAATGATAAATATTTGTATTCCGCATGTGGTGCTAGAGCCGATTATTCCGAAGCTATCCGGGCATTACTGGATGCAGGCAGAGAAAAAGGAAAGGTTACCTGAATTTACTGCTCGTTTAGAAGAAAATATTCAGCAATCGATTGTGCCGGTTGTCGCTGAACTTGGTACTTCTGATATTTCCATCCAGGATTTTTTAATGTTGGACATTGGAGATGTTATTGAAATGAATCAAACGATACAACAGCCCTTAATCATTAAAGTTGGAGAGATCCCTAAATTTATTGGACAACCTGGTAAATTAAATAAAAAAATGGCTGTTCAAGTCTTAGGAACTTTAGAGGAGGGGAAGGAAGATGGTGAGTAAGGATATGCTTTCACAAGATGAAATTGATGCTCTCTTAAGGGGAGATAGTGATACAAATGATAGTCCTGAAATGGATGTAGAAAAGTATTTATCAGATATAGAGAAAGATACGTTAGGAGAAATCGGAAATATATCCTTTGGTAGCTCTGCGACAGCTCTGTCTACGTTATTAAATCAGAAAGTAGATATTACGACACCTACCGTAAGCGTAATATCCAAGAATATGCTGTCTGACGAGTTTCCCCAACCTTATGTCGCAATAAGAGTTAATTATACAGAAGGATTTTCGGGTATGAATTTACTTGTTATTGAACAAACAGATGCAGCTGTTATTGCTGATTTGATGCTTGGGGGAGATGGATTAAATGCCAATCCTGAAATGTTAGGAGAAATCCAGCTAAGCGCAGTGCAAGAAGCGATGAACCAAATGATGGGCTCTGCTGCAACTTCCATGTCTACTATTTTTAGCAAAAAAGTAGATATTTCTCCACCAAGTATCGATATTTTAAACATTCATGATGGAGAAGGAACTGAGTCGATTCCGGATGAAGACGTCTTAGCTAAAATTTCTTTTCGAATTAAAATCGGGGATTTAATAGATTCGAAGATCATGCAAGTGTTACAGCTTTCTTTTGCGAAAAAGTTAGTAGAAGGATTAATAAATCCTAATAATAATGAAGAAGAAGTTTCCAATATTTCCGAAGTGGATTATAATTCAGTATATGAGCCAAAAGAACCAATGCAAGAGTCACAAGCGACAGCTAATTATCAAACAGTTTCAAATCCAATGGCAAATAATCCTGTTAATACTAGTTCTCATCCAGCAAATGTGACTCAGCAGCAATATTTTGGTTCAGGAAATCATACACAGGGCCCGCCACCGAATGTGCAGCCTGCAGGTTTTTCTAGTTTTGATACACCGACTTCAACAGTTACAGAAACAAAGAACTTGGATATGCTACTAGACATACCATTACAAGTAACGGTTGAGCTTGGCAGAACGAAGCGATCTGTTAAGGAAATTCTAGAGTTGTCTTCAGGCTCTATTATTGAATTAGACAAGTTAGCAGGAGAACCTGTTGATATTCTTGTAAATAACCGATTGGTTGCACAAGGGGAAGTAGTGGTAATTGATGAGAATTTCGGTGTGCGTGTAACTGATATTGTTAGTCAAAAGGATCGATTAAAGAATTTAAAATAATTTTTGGGGGTTTTGAGGAATATGGCACAGAAAATATTAATCGTTGATGACGCCGCTTTTATGCGAATGATGATTAAGGATATTTTATCGAAGAATGGGTATGAAATCGTAGGAGAAGCTGCCGATGGTATGCAAGCAATTGAAAAATATAAAGAAACACAACCAGATCTAGTAACAATGGATATTACCATGCCAGAAATGGATGGAATTACTGCCTTAAAAGAAATTAAAAATATTAATCCAAATGCGAAAGTTATTATGTGTTCAGCAATGGGACAACAAGCAATGGTTATTGATGCAATCCAAGCTGGTGCAAAAGATTTTATTGTTAAGCCATTCCAGGCAGATCGCGTATTGGAAGCTATCAGTAAAACATTAGGCTAAAAATTAAATTAGAGGGTGCCGAATGTGAATAAAGTAAATTTATTAATTCGTTGTTCACTGCTCATCATTGTTCTGCTAGGCTTTGGAAATCAAGCCTATGCAGAACAAATTGATAAAAGTGTATATGATAATATCTTACAGAACCAATCAGAAAAGAATAAAGCAGAAGATGATACGAAGAAAGATATGAAAACAGAGCAGAATTCTAAAAATGACAATCAAACTAAGGAACAATCTGATTTACTTTTGGAAGAAACAAATTCAGATGAATCACGTTCCCTCGGGGTTACTATTTGGGATTTCGTTAAGATGATTTTTGCAACCATATTTGTTGTTTTCTTAATATATTTTATCTTGCGCTTTATAAACAAAAGAAATCATGGTTATAAAAACTCGCAAATTATTGAAAATATTGGTGGTACAGCGTTAGGTGCAAATCGCTCCATTCAATTAATAAAAGTAGGGAAGCGGTTATTAATAGTAGGTGTGGGAGATAGTATTCAATTAATCAAAGAGATTGAGGATGAACAAGAATATAAAGAAATATTAGAAGAATATAATCGAAAATTAGATCAACTAGTACAACCAAGCGATATTGTGACAAAGGTGAAGAATGTAATATCTTCTAGTCATTCTGCTCCGAAGACAAAAGAATCTTTTTCTATCCGTTTATCAAAAGAATTAGAAAGAATATCAAGTGAACGTAAGGAAAAGATGGACGTACTAGAGAAGAAAAAGAAAGGATCGTCAGAAAAAAATGAATGAGTTTATACAGTTTTTTAATAACAATGACCCAGGTAATGTTTCTACTTCTGTTCAATTGTTATTATTATTAACCGTCCTTTCTTTAGCACCTAGTATCATCATATTACTAACTAGCTTTACAAGAATAGTGATTGTTCTTTCCTTTGTCAGAACAGCGCTTGCAACCCAACAAATGCCCCCTAACCAAGTCATTGTAGGGCTAGCATTATTTTTAACATTTTTTATTATGGCTCCTACTTTTCAGGAAGTAAACGATAAAGCTTTAACACCATTATTTAATGAAGAAATCACATTAGAAGAAGCCTATGATAATGCCTCTCTGCCACTGAAAGAATTTATGAGCAAACATACGAGGCAGAAGGATTTAGCATTATTTTTGAATTATTCAAAAGCAGAAACTCCAGAATCAATTGAGGATATCCCATTAACGACGTTAGTACCTGCTTTTGCAATTAGTGAATTAAAAACAGCTTTTCAAATCGGATTTATGATCTTTATTCCGTTTTTAGTTATTGATATGGTTGTTGCAAGTATTTTAATGTCGATGGGGATGATGATGCTGCCGCCAGTAATGATTTCTTTACCATTTAAGATTTTATTATTCATTATGGTAGATGGTTGGTATTTAGTTGTAAAATCACTGTTAGAAAGTTTTTAAGAAGGTGAAAGAATGTCACAGGAAATGGTTATTTCCATAGCTGAGAAAGGCGTACTTACAGTATTAATTATCAGCGGTCCACTGTTAATTATTGCGTTGGCAGTTGGACTAATCATCAGTATTTTTCAAGCAACAACACAAATCCAAGAGCAGACTTTGGCGTTTGTCCCAAAAATTGTAGCGGTTCTTGTAGGTCTTATTTTTTTTGGATCATGGATGCTGAGTCATATGCTTTCTTATACGAAAGATATATTTTCAAATCTAACAAGGTTTATTGGATAGAAGGATGATGAATGAACTTTTATCAAATTTTCCAGCATTTTTGTTAATCCTTGTTCGAGTTACTTCGTTCTTTTTAATGCTGCCTTTCTTTTCTTATCGGACGATACCTACGACTTTTAAAGTGGGTTTAGGCTTTTTTTTATCGCTAGTTATGTTTTGGGGAATGGATGTACCTGCATTAACCATTGATACAGGTTACTATTTTCTTATTCTCAAAGAAGCTTTAGTTGGGCTTTCGATTGGATTTGTCGCATATATGTTATTTTCTGCTATTCAAATTGCAGGGGGATTTATTGATTTTCAAATGGGATTTGCCATTGCGAATGTGATCGATCCTCAAACAGGAACTCAAAGTCCGCTGACGGGTCAATATTTGACAATTATCGCTATGTTTTTTTTATTAGCATCTAATGGTCATCATTTACTATTAGACGGTATTTATTATAGCTATCAGTTTATACCGCTCGAACAGCCTTGGATTAAGTTTGGAAATGGTGAGTTAGCAGAGTTTCTTATTAAAACATTCAGTTTAATGTTTATGATTGCTTTTCAGATGTCTATTCCTATTGTGGGAAGCATCTTTTTAGTAGATGTCGGATTAGGGATTGTAGCAAGAACTGTCCCTCAATTAAATATTTTTGTTGTTGGTGTTCCTATCAAAATTATTGCAGGACTAATTATTCTCTTTATAGTTATGGGTGTACTAATGACCACTGTATCCCATTTGTTCTCTTCCATTGTTACAACGATGAGAGGGATGATGAACATTATAGGGGGGATTGGTTAAATGAAGCTCCTATCATTAGATATTCAGTTTTTTGCAGGAGAAAAAACGGAAAAGGCTACTCCAAAGAAAAGACAAGACACGAGAAAAAAAGGACAAGTGGCAAAAAGTCAGGATGTTAATACAGCGCTTGTTCTTTTAGTTGTTTTTGGTGTATTAAGTTTCACAGGGGAATACCTTTTAGATGGGTTACTGTCTCTTTTCACCTATACCTTTAGTGATTTTATAAACATTAATCTGTCAATCAATACGATACAAGGTTTGTTTTTAGATATTGTAAAGGAAGTAGCACTTTTATTAAGTCCTATTTTAATTGCTGCTCTTGCCGGGGGACTAATTGCCAATTATATGCAGGTCGGTGTTTTGTTCTCTCCGGAAGCAATTAAGTTTAAATTAGAAAAAATAAATCCAATTTCGGGATTTAAGAGATTGTTTTCACTTCGTTCGATTGTAGAATTGCTGAAGTCATTGTTGAAAATTACAGTGATTGGTATTGTTGTATTTTCCGTTCTATGGGGAAAAATGGATGAAATCCTAATCCTCTCTCATAAATCTATTGGTTCTATTGCTGTTACAATTGCTAAGTTAACCGTGCAGATGGGGCTTTATGCTTCTATTGTGCTGTTAGTGATAGCACTCATGGATTATATGTATCAGCGATATGACTATGAAAAGAATATTCGGATGTCAAAACAAGATATTAAAGACGAATATAAAAACATGGAAGGTGACCCCTTAATAAAGTCCAAAATTAAGCAGAAGCAGAGAGAAATGGCAATGCACAGAATGATGCAGGATGTGCCTACCGCTGATGTTGTCATTACGAATCCAACTCATTATGCGATTTGTCTGAAATATGATGAAGATAAGTATGACGCACCTTATGTTGTCGCAAAAGGGGTCGATTTTGTTGCCCAAAAAATAAAATTAGTAGCAAAAGAAAATAATGTTGTCATGGTAGAGAATCGACCATTGGCAAGGGCAATGTACAGCCAAGTAGAAATAGGCGATTTAGTTCCGGAAGAATTTTATAAGGCTGTTGCAGAAATTCTAGCTTTCGTCTACCAAACTAGAGATAAATAATAGCATTACTCGTAAAGGAATTATTGTAAATATTATAGACATAAATGTGTTTTTTAAGGAGCGGAAGAAATGGCAAGGAGAGACTTAATCGTAGTGATTGGGGTAATCCTCATTATTGCAATGTTGATTATCCCATTTCCAACATGGTTATTAAGTGTGTTAATTTTACTTAATATTACGTTGGCATTACTTATCTTATTATTAACTATGAATATGAGTGAGGCTTTGGAGTTCTCTATTTTCCCTTCACTTTTGTTGTTAACGACCCTATTTCGCCTTGGTCTCAATGTATCCACCACTAGAGCTATATTATCAAAAGGGGATGCAGGAGGGGTAGTACATACCTTTGGAACATTCGTAATTGGCGGCAATATTGTTGTTGGGTTAGTTGTCTTTTTAATTCTTGTCATCATTCAATTTATTGTTATCACCAAAGGGTCTGAGCGTGTATCAGAGGTTGCTGCACGTTTTACATTAGATGCAATGCCAGGTAAGCAGATGAGTATTGATGCTGATTTAAATGCTGGGATTATTTCCGAGCAAGAGGCAAGACAACGTCGTGAAAAAGTTGGTAGAGAAGCAGACTTTTATGGTTCGATGGATGGGGCAAGTAAATTTGTCAAAGGAGATGCCATAGCTGGAATCATTATTGTTTTTATTAACTTGATTTTTGGTATCGTCATCGGGATGACTCAGCTTGGTATGGCAGCTGGGGATGCTGCTCAGCATTTTTCCTTACTATCCGTTGGAGACGGGATTGTCAGTCAAATACCTGCATTACTAATTTCAACAGCAACAGGGATTGTTGTAACAAGAGCTGCTTCAGAAGGAAATCTTGGTTCTGATATCACTTCTCAGTTATTGGCATATCCAAAAATGCTTTATGTAGCAGGAGGAACAATCTTTTTATTAGGACTGTTTACACCAATTGATGACTTTTTGACGATTCCTATTGCAGGACTTTTAATATTTGGAGCTTATTACTTATCGAAAAAGCCAAAGCAAAATTTAGAACAAATGCAGGAGCTTGAGGAAGAGATCCAAACAGATGAGCTAAAAAGTCCTGAAAGTGTAGTTAGTTTACTAAGTGTGGATCCAATTGAATTTGAGTTTGGTTATGGTCTTATTCCTTTAGCCGATGCCAATCAAGGAGGGGACCTATTAGATAGGGTGGTCATGATCAGAAGGCAGCTAGCGATAGAGTTAGGTCTTGTCATTCCTGTTGTTCGGATTCGCGATAATATTCAATTACAGCCAAATGAATACCGATTAAAGATAAAGGGAAATGAGAGAGCAAGCGGGGAACTGCTTCTAGATCATTACTTAGCGATGAGTCCTGGGATGGACGATGATTCCATTGAGGGAATTGATACGATTGAACCATCTTTTGGCCTGCCGGCTAAATGGATAACAGAAAGTACGAAGGAACAAGCCGAAATCTTTGGTTATACCGTGGTTGATCCTCCATCCGTTGTTTCTACACATATTACAGAGGTAATTAAGGCAAATGCCCATGAGTTATTAGGAAGACAAGAAACGAAACAATTAGTGGATCATGTAAAAGAAAGCTATCCGATTTTAATCGAAGAAGTAACACCAAGTCCGTTGTCGATTGGCGAAATTCAAAAAGTTTTAGCAAAACTTTTAAGGGAAAATGTTTCTATTCGCAATTTACCAGTCATTTTCGAAACATTAGCTGATTTTGGAAAAATGACAGCTGATACCGATTTATTAGTTGAATATGTTAGACAATCTTTAGCACGTCAAATAACTACCCAATACACGAATCAAAATGACTCTTTAAAAGTAGTAACTTTGTCAGGAAAAGTGGAAAAACTAATCGCAGATAATATTCAACAAACAGAGCATGGAAACTTCTTAGCGTTAGATCCAAATATTTCCCAATCAATTTTAGAGAGTATTGCTGGGCAAATTGAACAATTATCTGTAATGGAACAGATGCCAATTCTTTTATGTTCGCCAGCTGTTCGTATGTATGTAAGACAATTGACAGAACGTTATTTTCCACAAGTTCCAGTATTATCGTACAATGAATTAGAAGCAAATGTAGAAGTTCAAAGTGTGGGAGTTGTGAATATCGAATGAAAATCCAAAAATACGTAGCACGGGATATGCCAGAAGCAATGAAAAAGATTCGAGCGGAATTAGGGAATGATGCCGTCATTCTTCATTCAAAAGTAATTTATACAGGCGGCTTCTTAGGCTTATTTAAAAAAAGAAATATTGAAGTACTCGCAGCCGTTGATCCGAGTATTTCAGAGACAACAATTTCTAAGCATACAAAAAAGCGAGAAATGCGCAGTCCTGTATTAATTAAAGAACCGGCTTTTAGGGCTGATGCAGATAATTCAGCTAATAATATAAGTTTAAAAGAGGGAGAGAAAATATCTGATTATCCAGAGATAGTAAAGCATTTAAATGAAATTAATCAAAATGTAAAAGCGAATAGAAGTATGACATTTTCTATTCCTGCTCCTATAACTAAAATAGTAAATCAATTAGATAAACAAGGGATAGACGAAGAAATTAAGACAGGATTAGTGAAAGATTTAGTAGCTAAATGGTATGCAGCAGGCGAAGACGTTTTAGAGTCTCAGGTTTCTGAGTGGGCACGGCAATTTCTATTAGCGGAGATTTCCCCTTTTTCGTTTGGGGAAATCTCTTTAGCCAAAAAATATATTAATGTCATTGGCCCAACAGGTGTGGGTAAAACAACAACTTTAGCCAAAATTGCTGCCAATATCATTTTAAGACAGCAAAAATCAGTAGGATTTATTACAACAGATACATATAGGATTGGGGCAATCGAACAACTTAAAACATATGCGAATATTTTAGATGTTCCCTTAGAGGTTTGTTATTCACTGGAAGATTTTGAGCATGCTACGAAAAAACTGGAAGAATGCGATGTTATTTTAATTGATACAGCAGGAAGAAATTTCAGAAATAAAAAATATGTAGAAGATTTAATGCAAGTGGTCGATTATAAAAGAGAAATGGAAACGTTACTTGTTTTATCTATGACAGCAAAGCAAGATGACTTAGAAGAGATTTATCAACAATTTTCCGCAATCAAGATTGATGCTTTCGTGTTCACAAAATTAGATGAAACATCTTCGTACGGGGCAATGATTAATTTAATTGTTGCTTGTAAAAAAGGTGCTGCTTATATTACAACAGGTCAGAATGTCCCAGATGATATAGTTCCAGCAACCCCAGAGGAGTTAGTAAATAAACTATTTGAGGTAGTTGAAGAATGAACGATCAAGCTTCTATCTTACGAAAAAAAATTGAACAATTAAATGCAAACAAAAGGCACTCCAATCACAAAACATTGGCGATTATCAGTGGAAAAGGCGGTGTGGGAAAGTCGAATTTTTCGCTTAACTTTGCACTCACTCTTCAAAAAAGAGGATATCGTACTTTACTGATTGATATGGATATTGGTATGGGGAATATTGATATTCTAATGGGGACACAGTCTCGCTATACGATCGTTGATTTTTTTAGAAATGATATTAATTTTGAGTATATTATTTCGAAAGGATTTGATGGATTAGACTATATTGCAGGTGGTTCTGGACTAAGTGATTTTGTTGATATGGAAGAAGAGAAACTAGAGAGCTTTTTCCAGCATTTTCAAGGGATATTAAATCACTATGACTATATTTTATTTGATATGGGAGCTGGAATTAGTACGGATTCTTTAAAGTTTATTCTATCTGTTGATGATTGTATCGTCATCACAACACCTGAACCTACTTCTATAACAGATGCGTATGCTGCAATGAAATTTATTCATACAAGAAATGCAGTACTTCCGTTATATCTTGTCGTTAATCGAACAATGGAGAAAAAAGATGGGGCAGAAACGTTACAAAAACTTCAGCAAGTTGTAAAAAAATTTTTGCAGCGGGATCTTATTAATCTTGGCTATATACCAGATGACACAAATGTAGCACAAGCTGTACGTAAACAAATTCCTTTTGTTTTTTTTAATGAAAAATCAGAAGCGGCTAAAGCTTTGCGCGAAATTGCCGATAGATATGGTAAACAACAGTTTACAGAACCCTATCCAGTTAATAGACACAATTTCGTGTCTAAATTAAAAAGGTTTTTGTTTGAAAGGTAGTTGAGTTTAAAGTGGAGAAAATAAAGGTTCTTGTTATTGATGATTCTGCATTTATGCGTAAGCTAATTACAGATTTTCTCTCTGAAGACTCGAGAATAACCGTTATTGGTACAGCCAGAAATGGTGAAGACGGAATAAAGAAAATTAAGCAATTAACTCCTGATGTGGTAACGCTTGATGTCGAAATGCCAGTCTTAGACGGTTTAAGTGCTTTAAAGAGAATTATGTTAGAGCATCCTGTACCAGTTCTCATGCTGTCAAGCATAACAAAGGTTGGAGCAGAAAGCACAATTCAGGCAATGCAAGCAGGGGCAATTGACTTTATTACAAAGCCTTCTGGGTCTATTTAACTAGATTTATATAAGGTTAAGCAGGAATTGGTAGAAAAAGTTATTCTAGCTAGTAAAGTAAAACCGAAAACATTATTAAATCTTTCAAATGAAGGAAAAAAGACTATTACTTCACAATCTTCTTATAGTAAAATAGAACCAAGAGAAGAAAATGAAAGAATAGTACAAAAGGCTGGATCAATCAGTAATTGGATGAACACCATGAAAAAGATTGTCATAATTGGAACTTCAACTGGTGGTCCAAGGGCATTACAGAAAGTCCTAACTAATTTACCAAGTGATATAGAAGCGCCTATTTTAATCGTTCAACATATGCCAGCAGGATTTACCCGATCCCTTGCAAATCGTCTTAACACGTTATCCGCCATTACCGTAAAGGAAGCGGAGCATGGGGAGATTATCCGCAATGGAGTTGCCTATATTGCTCCAGGAGGTCAGCATTTAAAGGTGAAAACAGTTGGTGTCCATACAGCAATTGATCTGGATCAAACTGCCCCTATAAATGGTCATAGGCCATCTGTTGATATTATGTTTGAATCTGTCAGCGATTTGAAAGCCTATGCAAAAATAGCAGTTATTATGACTGGGATGGGATCAGATGGCACAGATGGTTTATTAAAATTAGCAAAAAAAGGTAACGTAAAAGCTATTGCTGAGTCACAGGAGACATGTATTGTTTACGGAATGCCTAAAACAGCTATTGCCACGAATTATATTGATGAAATTCAAAAGGTAGATCATATTGCTGAAACTATTATGAAATATGTATAACGTCAAGGGATGTGAAGCAAGTGGAAATGAGTCAGTATTTAGAAGTATTTATTGAAGAGAGTAAAGAACATTTACAAGCATGTAACGAACATTTATTAGAGTTAGAAAAGGATCCTGAAAATTTACAAATAGTAAATGAGATTTTCCGTGCAGCTCATACTTTAAAAGGTATGTCTGCAACAATGGGCTATGAAGATTTAGCTAGTCTAACCCATCAAATGGAAAATGTACTTGATGCTATAAGAAATAAGAAAATTACTTTTTCTCCAGAAATATTGGATGTCATTTTCTTAGCTGTTGATGATCTTGATGCCATGGTAGAGTCAATCGCTAGCGGCGGCGATGGGAAAAGAAATGTAGAAGCAGTAGTTGAGAAGCTTGTACAAATCGAAAAAGGACTTCCTTTAAATCAAAAAACTGCAGAAGCTGAGGTTGCAGCAACAGCCATACAAGATGCTCCTGCAAAGCAAAATCAATATGATGAATTTGAAACAACTGTATTACAGCAATCATCTGATCAAGGTTTTTTTACTTATGAAATCAATATTACATTAAAAAGTGACTGTTTATTAAAAGCAGCGAGAGTTTATATGATATTTGAAGCTTTAGAATCTTTAGGAGAGGTTGTTAAGTCTCTTCCACCGGTGGAAGAGCTTGAAGAAGAAAAGTTCGACTATGACTTTATGGTAACTCTTATATCTAAAGAGGAAGCAGATAAAATTGAAGCGTCTGTTATGAAAGTTTCAGAGGTTGAAAAGGTAGCTGTACGAGAGTTCTTTGCAAATAGTCAATCTCCTAAGCAGCAAACGATAGCAGAAACTCCTGTTGCAGAAGAAGTACAAGCAAAAACGGATAATACATCTGTTACAGAAAATAGTACTCCGGCTGAAACTAAACAGCCTGAGAAGCAAACAGGGACTAAAGTATCTAATAAAACAATTCGTGTTAATATTGAGCGTTTAGATATTCTTATGAATCTATTTGAGGAACTTGTTATCGACAGAGGAAGATTGGAACAAATTTCTTCCACCCTTAAAGATCAAGAGCTTTATGAAACGGTAGAAAGAATGTCAAGAGTTACTGGTGATCTTCAAAATATTATCCTAAATATGCGCATGGTTCCTGTTGAGACAGTATTTAATCGTTTCCCAAGAATGGTCAGACAGCTCGCGCGTGATTTAAATAAGAAAATTGATTTGCAAATTGTTGGTGCAGAAACAGAGCTTGATCGCACAGTTATAGATGAGATTGGTGATCCATTAGTTCATTTAATTCGCAATGCACTTGACCATGGAGTCGAAACACCAGAAGTAAGACGAGCGAATAATAAAAGCGAAGAAGGAACAGTTGTTCTTCGTGCATATCATAGCGGAAACCATGTTTTTATTGAGTTGGAAGATGATGGAGCAGGAATTAATAAAGAAAAAGTCCTTTCTAAAGCAATTAATAAAGGAATTATTTCAAAAGAAGTTGCTAAAACATTAACGAATAATCAAATTGCTGAACTTATTTTTGCTTCTGGTTTTTCTACTGCTGATCAAATTTCTGATATTTCAGGACGTGGAGTAGGGCTGGATGTAGTGAAAAATACAATTGAATCACTAGGTGGTTCGATTACAATCGAATCAGAGGAAGGAAAAGGATCGTTATTTTCTATCCAATTACCATTAACTTTATCGATTATTTCTGTGATGCTAGTTGAAATTCAAGCAGAAAAGTATGCTATTCCATTGTCATCTATTATTGAGACAGCTATTGTCAATAAGAATGATTTAATGCATGCTCATAATCAAACCGTTATCGATTTCCGTGGCAAAGTGGTGCCATTATTATTCCTAAAGGATATTTTTGATGTGCCATCAGCAGGAATCGAGAGTGACTATTATTCTGTCGTTATCGTAAGAAAAGGGGATAAATTAGCTGGTCTTGTTGTGGATGGATTTATCGGTCAGCAAGAAGTGGTTTTAAAATCACTAGGTACTTACCTTTCTAGTGCGTATGCTATATCTGGAGCAACTATCTTAGGAGACGGACAAGTGGCTTTAATTATGGATTGTAATGCTTTAATTAAGTAATCACCTGTACAAGGATTAATAGATGTTAGCGCAAGTGGCTTTACTTAGGAACGAATTCGTTAAGTATAATAACTACTTGTCGTAATTTTGTTTAGAACAAACCGAGGAATAATGATCTTGCGCTTTATGAATTGCAGATAGGTTATGTGAGAGGGATGAAAAGGGAATGAGCGATGCAGTTTCAACAGAACAAAAATTAATAATATTTGAATTGAAGGGAAAAGAGTATGCTATTTCCGTCAATGAAGTAATGTCGATAGAGAAAAACATGCATATTACAAGAATTCCAAATATCGCTCCTTTTGTTAAAGGTGTGATTAACCTTAGAGGAGTAGTAACTCCCATAATTGATTTACGACTTCGTTTTAATTTGGAAGAAATTCCATACACGGATAGTACAAGAATTATCATTATTATGCTTGAAGATATGGAAGTAGGTATAATTGTTGATTCTGCTAATGATGTCGTAGATGTCGATACTGCTCTTTATGAGCCTGCTCCAGAGACAATCAATGGCGATGAAGTCGATTATATAAAAGGTGTAGTAAAGCTTGATAAACGTTTATTAATTCTTGTTGATTTAGAAAAAGTGTTTGATCGAAATATTTTAAGAAATTATTCTAATGGTAAAAGTGATGAGTAAGTATGGGGTATATTAATGATATAAATTCCTTAAAGCTTGATGTACTAAGAGAAATTGGTAATATCGGAGCGGGACATGCTGCCACCTCTTTATCAAAGCTTCTTAATAAAAAGATTGATATGAAGGTTCCAGATGTTCAAATTGTGACATTTGATGAGATGATGGAAATGGCAGGGGGTGCTGACAATATTGTTGCAGGGGTGTTTTTACGAATTGAAGGAGATGTTCCAGGAAGTATGTTTTTTATACTTCCTTTAGAGCAAGCAGCTAAATTGGTTCAAGATATGATTGGTGACCCTTCTATTACCTTAGCTGAACCGCCATATGATGAGTTATCTATGTCTGCATTACAAGAACTAGGCAATATATTATCCGGTTCTTATTTGTCCTCTTTATCTGATTTTACGAAGTTATCTTTATATCCTTCCGTACCAGCACTTGCAATTGATATGGTTGGTGCAATTGTTACATATGGATTAGTTGAACATTCTCAAGTAAGTGATTATGCAATTGTCATCAATACGGAGTTAAATGGAGAAGAAATCACATTAGCTGACACTGTAAATGGCCATTTCTTTTTGCTGCCTGATCCTGATTCTTTTGCCCCTTTATTTCAGTCTTTGGGAGTGAAGGATGGTGACTGACCAAATTACAGTAATAAAAGTAGGAATTGCTGATATGAATGTGGTAGAGTCTCCTAATACAATTCGTACTTCTGGACTTGGTTCATGTGTGGGTATTGTATTATATAGCTCCCTAAAACCAATTGCTGGCTTAGCACATATTATGCTACCAGAAGCATCCATATCTAAATCCGGAACGCTCAATAAAGCTAAATTCGCAGATACAGCCATTGTAGAACTAGTAGAGCGTTTAGAAGGATTAGGATTAAAAAGAAGTACGTTGTTAGCGAAAATTGCCGGAGGGGCACAAATGTTTCAGTTTACTGGAACAAGCGATGTTATGAGAATAGGACCTCGAAATGTTGAAGCGGTTAAGAATACACTACAATCGTTAAGAATTAAATTGGTTAGTGAAGATGTTGGTGGAAATAGTGGTAGAACAATTGAGTTTTGTCCTGCTACCCATGAATTAACAATTCGAACGGTGAATAAAGGGATTCATATTATATAGTGTATAGTAATACTTTTAAAAGCAGAGAAATAAGACTACCTCTAATTTAAAGAATCCATGGTTTGGACTTTGGAATGTATTCTTTTATTAGGAGATAGTCTTTTTATTTTCATTTTCTCGGAAATTTCAGCAAAAAAAGAACTGAAAATTATAGTTGTTAGTTCTTATTACCTAATTTTAAATGGGATATTTAGAAAGGATAGCTAATAATTCACGTCTTCTGCTAAAATCAATAGTGAAATATATACATAAACAAATGATAGGTATATCTTCCTTTCCTATTCATTCTATTTTTAAATGGAATGGATAAGATTATAAATGATAAAAATAAAATATGCAGACAAGCTCCTTATTATAGTAATTATAAATAATATACTTATGTATCATTGCACGAATACAAAAATATTGATTTTTTTGCTGAATTTAAGGGATATAGATAGGGAAGAAATGTACTTATATCCTTTTCAAGTTGTTACTTATATAGATAGAACTAGTTATATGCGTGTATGGTGTTCATTGTTTATAGAGGAGGGAAATTATTTAATGGCAAAGGAATCAACTACAGAAGAGAAGCAAGTATGGGAAATGTGGACTAGTACGAGAGATCAAGAAGCAGGTAATCAATTAATTAAAAAATATATGCCCTTAGTAAGTTTTCATGTTCAAAGAATTTCGATAGGGTTACCAAAAAGTGTTTCCCGAGATGAGCTAACAAGTCTTGGAATGATGGGACTATATGATGCCTTACAACGTTTTGATCCAAATAGGGATTTAAAGTTTGATACATATGCTTCCTTTCGGATTAGAGGCAGTATTATTGATGGACTTCGTAAAGAAGACTGGTTATCTAGAGGCACGAGGGAAAAGTCAAAAAAAATTGAGGCGGCCATTGAAAAACTCGAACAAAAATTAATGAGAAATATTACTGTTCAAGAAATTGCTGATGAGCTAGAGACTAGTGTTGACGAAGTATATGCAACAATGAATGAACATTTTTTTGCAAATATACTATCTATTGATGAGCAGATGAATGAAGGGGAAGAGAAAGAAGCACAAAGTTTCTCGATTCGTGATGATAAAACGGTTATTCCAGAGGAAAAAGTCGTAAGGGATGAATTGGTTCAAGAGATGGCCGCAAAAATTAAGGAGCTTAATGATAAGGAACAGCTGGTGATTAGTTTGTTTTATAAGGAAGAATTAACATTAACGGAAATTGGACAAGTTATGAATTTATCTACTTCTCGCATATCGCAAATTCACTCCAAAGCTATTTTTAAATTAAGACATTCATTAGAAAAAGTAATATAACGAAAAGGATGAGTGCACATGAGTTTAAAAGCATTAGAAATGCAAGTTGCATTACCACGAACTTATGATGCAGGGAAGCTTCAAGAACAACAGGACCAAAAACATCAGCAAATGTACACCTTCGCTGCTCAAGAAACCGGTAAGGAAGAAGAACGAAAGCGAACAACGGTTATTAAGGGGGAAGGGAACGGTAAAGTTACTACCAAGAAAAAAAGGGATAAGCAGTTTTTTGAACAAGAGATGAGGAAAGAAGAAAAGGAATTAGAAGATTTAGAGAGAATACAAACGATACACCCTTATAAAGGCCTAAGTATCGACTATAGTGGATAGAGGGATGAAATGGTTAATTTTTTACTTTTTTTAAGTATTACTTTAAATTTAATCGCAATACTTTGCATTGTGATTTTGTATGTTAGACAAAATCGCGTTGTAAATTTAGAAAAGGAACAGAGAGAGAATTTAGAAGAAATAGAAGAAGTGATTGCCACTTTTATTACAGAAATAAAAGAAGAAAATGAACAGTTTTTAAATAGACTTACTAGCTTTGAAGCTGATGAGAATCCACTAGATAAAAAAGAAGACAGTAAGGATAAAGCTGAAAGGATGGAATATAAGCCAAGAGAGATAAAAGGCAATAAAGCGATGCTGGATGCTTATAAAAATGTGACTGCTTCTGTACAAGAAAATAGCCTAAAAGAGGATCGGTTGGAGAAGGAAGATGTCAATGAACTATTAAATTTAATCTTGCCACCAGAAAAAAAACAGAAAGAAAAGTCAATAGTAGAAGTAGCAAAAGAGATGCAGGCGGAAGGGAAGAGCATCGAAGAAATAGCAAAAGCATTAAATAAAGGAAAGACAGAGATGGAACTATTACTTAAATTTAGACAAAATTCGTAAATGTACTTGATTGTACACAATACATATGCTATATTAACAAATGGTGTTAATACACACGCTTTTGGATTTAATCATTGGTGCTGTAATTTTTACAGTTTTGATTAAAAATGATAAAAGCGGAGGAAATCAAAACCATTAGGAGGAAAAAACATGTCAGTTATTTCAATGAAACAATTACTTGAAGCTGGTGTACATTTCGGTCACCAAACTCGCCGTTGGAACCCAAAAATGAAAAAATATATTTTCACAGAGCGTAACGGCATCTACATCATCGACCTTCAAAAAACAGTTAAAAAGGTTGAAGAAGCTTATAACTATGTGAAAGAATTAGCTGGAAACGGCGGTACAGTTCTTTTCGTTGGTACTAAAAAGCAAGCACAAGATTCAGTTAAAGAGGAAGCTATCCGTTCTGGTCAATACTATGTTAACCAACGCTGGTTAGGTGGAACTTTAACTAACTTTGAAACAATTCAAAAACGTATTGCTCGTTTGAAAGATATTGAAAGAATGGCTGAAGACGGTACATTCGACGTACTTCCTAAAAAAGAAGTAGTTCAATTAAACAAAGAGCTTGAGCGTTTAGAAAAATTCCTAGGCGGAATTAAAGATATGAAAAAAATTCCTGACTGCCTATTCATCGTAGATCCACGTAAAGAACGTATTGCAGTAGCAGAAGCTCATAAATTAAATATTCCAATCGTTGGTATTGTTGATACTAACTGTGATCCAGACGAAATTGACGTTGTTATTCCTGCGAATGATGATGCAATCCGTGCTGTTAAATTATTAACTGCAAAAATGGCAGATGCTATTCTTGAAGCTAAACAAGGCGAAGAAGTAACAACTGCTTAATTAGAACCGAATGACTTGTTATACAAAATAGTTTTGGATCAATCGATAAACTAAAATGGATAATAAGTAATTGTTAGGGACTTGTGGAAAAGGTGATAAAGAGCATCCCTCTTATCACCTTTTTTTCAAGCGTCCTGCTTAAAAGTGAGATAAATTGGATAAAAAAATAATACATAAACCTTAAGGAGGCAAATTACTATGGCTGTTACAGCTCAAATGGTAAAAGAACTACGTGAAAAAACTGGTGCTGGAATGATGGATTGTAAAAAAGCACTTACTGAAACAAATGGTGATTTAGATAAAGCGATTGACTTCTTACGTGAAAAAGGGATTTCAAGTGCTGCGAAAAAAGCAGATCGTGTAGCAGCTGAAGGTTCAACTTTTATCGCGGTAGAAGGTAATGAAGCAGTAATTCTTGAAGTTAACTCTGAAACAGATTTCGTTGCGAAAAACGAAGGTTTCCAAACTTTGGTTAAAGAACTTGCTTCCCATATCTTAGCCACTAAACCTGCAACTGTTGAAGAAGCACATACTTCCAACATTACAGAAGGAACTACTGTTGAAGCACACATCAATGCTGCAATTGCTAAAATTGGTGAAAAATTATCTTTACGTCGTTTTGAAATCAAAACAAAAACTGATAATGATGCTTTCGGTGCTTATCTTCATATGGGTGGACGCATTGGTGTTTTAACTGTATTAGAAGGTACTACTGATGAATCAGCTGCTAAAGATGTTGCAATGCACATTGCTGCATTAAACCCTAAATATGTTTCTCGTGACCAAGTTTCTCAAGAAGAAGTGGCACATGAGAGAGAAGTATTAACACAACAAGCACTTAACGAAGGTAAACCAGCTAACATCGTTGAAAAAATGGTTGAAGGCCGCTTAGGTAAATATTTTGAAGATGTTTGTGCACTTGATCAATCATTTGTTAAAAAACCAGATCAAAAAGTTCGCCAATTCGTAGAATCTAAGGGTGCAACTTTACGTGAATTCGTTCGTTACGAAGTAGGAGAAGGAATCGAAAAACGTGAAGATAACTTTGCTGAAGAAGTTATGAACCAAGTTAACAAGAAATAATAAATGATCGATTAATGTTTTCATAGGGGGCACCATGGTGTTCCCTATTTTTCAAGATATTACAAATAAAGCGGAGGTTTCCATGAGTAGTAATCCAAAATATAAACGTGTTGTTCTGAAATTAAGTGGCGAAGCATTAGCTGGTGAAGCTGGATTTGGTATAAATCCAAGTATCATTAAAAACGTAGCACAGCAAGTAAAGGAAGTTGCTGATCTTGGTGTGGAAGCAGCTGTAGTAGTCGGCGGTGGAAATATTTGGCGTGGTAAAATTGGGGAAGAAATGGGAATGGACCGTGCCAACGCTGATTACATGGGAATGCTCGCTACAGTAATGAATTCATTAGCCCTTCAAGATAGTTTAGAGCAAATGGGCATTGAAACACGTGTTCAATCTTCTATCGAAATGAGACAGGTAGCTGAGCCATATATTAGAAGACGTGCAATTCGACATCTTGAGAAGAAACGTGTTGTGATTTTTGCAGCAGGAACAGGAAACCCTTATTTCTCAACAGATACAACAGCTGCCTTACGAGCTGCTGAAATTGAAGCAGACGTTATATTAATGGCGAAGAATAATGTAGATGGCGTATATTCTGCAGATCCGAAAGTGGATAACACTGCTACGAAATACGAGGAACTTACTTATTTTGATGTGATTAAAGATGGTCTTGCTGTAATGGATTCAACCGCTTCATCATTATGTATGGACAATGACATTCCGTTAATTGTATTCTCTATTACGGAAAATGGCAATATTAAGAGAGCTGTAATGGGAGAAACAATTGGAACAATAGTGAGGGGGAAAAATAATGCCTAAACAAGTTATCGCTAATACTAAAGACAGAATGGATAAAGCAATTCAAAGCTATTCGCGCGAGCTTGCAAGTATTCGTGCTGGAAGAGCAAATGCTTCCTTATTAGATCGTATTACAGTTGATTATTATGGTGCTCCAACACCAGTTAATCAACTTGCAGGTATCAGTGTACCAGAGGCTAGATTACTTGTTATTCAGCCGTATGATAAAACTGTTCTTGGAGATATTGAGAAAGCTATTCTTAAATCTGATATAGGTTTAAATCCTTCTAATGATGGTAGTGTTATCCGTCTTTCTATTCCAATGTTAACAGAAGAGCGTCGTAAGGAATTAGTGAAGAATGTGAAAAAAGAATCAGAAGAAGCAAAAATTGCTATTCGCAATATTCGCCGTGACGGCAATGATGATTTGAAAAAGCTAGAGAAAAATGGAGAAATCACAGAAGATGATCTTCGCGGCTACAATGATGACATTCAAAAATTAACAGATGAATACATCAATAAAGTCGATGCTTTAACAAAAGAGAAAGAAAAAGAAATTTTAGAAGTATAACCTAAACGTATTTAGTGGATATTTCAACATTTCAATTGAATAGGAAGTTTATTGTTCTTGAGTTAAACCCTCTACTTTATAGGGGGTTTTTTTCTTCATGTTAGTAAAAATAAGGATAAAAAATATAGCCTGAAATATTCATTCTTTGTACATAAAATAGTGAAAACTAACGAGTTTTTTAATTGATAGTTGCTTAGGTTGACTATTTTCCTATAATATAGAAAGGGAACTTATTTGATTATCCTTTTATTGGATAGGTTATGGAAAAGAATTTATTAGAAAAGTGGATCCTTACCATTAGTAGTTTAGGCAATATCGTTATCATAATGATTATCCTGAATAGTAGATAATATAAACAGATATAGATAATAGTATTTACCGTACATAATCACTGTGAATAGAGAGTTACAAAAGGGATCTATTTTGGAGGAGCTATTTTATGTTTAACAAAATAAGGTTATGGAAGAAGAAACCTGTTTCTTCTAATTTCCAAGACCGAATATCAGCACTTAAAATGCGACAAATTCCAGAGCATGTTGCAATTATCATGGATGGAAATGGAAGATGGGCAAAAAAGAGAACGTTGCCTAGAATTGCAGGCCATCATGAAGGAATGAAATGTGTAAAACGAATTACAGCTATTGCAAATGATCTTGGAATCAAAGTGTTAACTTTATATGCTTTTTCCACAGAAAATTGGAAAAGGCCGAAATCGGAAGTTGATTACATTCTGTCCCTTCCAGAACAATTTCTTAGTACATTTTTACCTGAATTAATTGAAAAAAATGTTCGCGTAACAGCCATTGGCTATACAGAAGGATTACCAGAATCTACTTTGAATGCCCTAAATCGAGCAGTAGAACAAACAAAGCATAATACAGGTCTTCATTTAAACTTTGCCTTAAATTATGGTTCTAGGGCCGAAATCATAGATGCTGTTAAAAATGTTGTAAAAGACAGTCAAACGGGAAAAATAGAAATAGATAACTTAACAGAAGAAGTATTTTCCTCTTATTTGATGACAGAAGATATAATCGAGCCAGATTTATTAATTCGTACAAGTGGAGAAATAAGAATAAGCAACTTCATGCTTTGGCAAATAGCTTATTCCGAACTATACTTTACGAATGTACTATGGCCAGATTTTAGTGAATTACATTTATTCGAAGCAATAGAAGAATTTCAAAACAGACAACGCCGTTTTGGTGGAGTCTGAAGAGAGTTGGTTTAGAGATGAAGCAAAGAATCATAACAGCAATTATTGCAATAGCCGTATTTTTACCATTTGTATTAATTGGAAAACTACCATTAGTTCTTTTTACTTTTCTATTAGTTGGAATTGGTGTATTTGAAATGTTTAGAATGAGAAAAATTTCATTTTTTTCTATTCCGGGATTTATTTCATTAATTACCGTATGGATGATTGTTCTGCCGAATCATTATATAAGTTCGTGGAATATGAATAAAATAGAATTGGGCTTAATCGCTGTTTTATTTTATTTAACTTATATGGTTTTTTCTAAAAATAAATTTACATTTGATGATGTTGCTTTTACGATACTAGCTGTCATCTATATTGGAACAGGATTCCATTTCTTTATTGAAATTAGAGAAACGGATTTAGCTTTTCTTATTTATTCACTATTTATCATTTGGGCCACTGATTCTGGTGCATACTTCATCGGAAGAGCAATTGGAAAACGAAAATTATGGCCAGAAATAAGTCCAAATAAAACAGTCGAAGGATTTATTGGCGGGATAGTAAGTGCTTTAGTAGTAGGAGTTCTATTTAGTGTGTTTGGATACATAGAATGGTCTATAGGCTTTGCTTTTACTACCATTATCTTATCTATTTTTGGACAAATTGGTGATTTAACAGAATCTGCGTTAAAACGTCACTATGATGTGAAGGACTCAGGAAAGTTATTACCAGGACATGGCGGAATTCTGGATCGGTTTGACAGTCTTATTTTTGTCTGGCCGCTGCTTTATTTTATCTTTGAACGTTTTCTTCATTTAATTTAAAATAAATAGTAGGAAATATTGGGTGTAGGAGTGAGGTAGTGAAGTATATTAGTTTGCTAGGGGCGACAGGATCGATTGGAATGCAAACTTTGGATGTTATTAAAAGTCATCCAGATATGTTTGAATTAGTTGCCTTTTCATCAGGAAAAAATATAGAATTAACCAGAAAGATCATTCAAGAATTTAGACCGCAGCTTGTATCTGTTGCAGAAAAAAAAGATTATGAGCAATTAAAACAAATCTTCCCAGATATATGTTTTAGCTATGGATTGGATGGATTAATAGAAGCAGCCGTTTTTGATAAAGCTGATATTCTGGTAAATGCAGTAATCGGTAGTGTTGGTTTACATCCAACGTTACAAGCAATTGAAGCGGGAAAGGTTATAGCGATTGCAAATAAGGAAACATTAGTTACTGCAGGACATATTGTAATGGATGCAGCTGCAAAATATAATGTTCCTGTATTACCAGTTGATAGTGAGCATTCTGCTATTTTTCAATGTTTACAAGGGGAAAACCCGAAAAATATTGAGCGCCTTATTATTACTGCCTCTGGAGGAAGTTTCCGCGATCTTAGTAGAAAAGAGTTAGAGCAGGTGACAGTGGATGACGCTTTAAATCATCCAAATTGGTCAATGGGTGCGAAAATTACGATTGATTCGGCGACAATGATGAATAAGGGTTTAGAAGTAATTGAAGCGCACTGGTTATTTGGGCTTCCATATGAGAAAATAGATGTATTACTACATAAAGAAAGTATCATTCATTCAATGGTAGAATTCCATGATAGTAGTGTAATCGCTCAATTAGGTACTCCAGATATGCGAATACCCATTCAATATGCTCTTTCGTTTCCAGAGCGTCTAGCTGCAGCAAATGGGAAAAAATTAGATTTAGCTGCGATTGGAAAATTGCATTTTCAGCCTATGGACTTAGAGAGATTTAGATGTCTTCATTTTGCTTTTGAGGCTGGAAAAGCAGGTGGAACTTTACCAACAGTATTAAATGCAGCGAATGAAGTGGCAGTACAAAAATTCTTAAATCAAGAAATTAGCTTTCTACAAATTGAAGATTTAATCGAAAAAGCACTAAATAGTCATCAGAATATACTAAACCCTAGTCTTGAAGTGATCCAAGAGATTGACTTAGAAACAAGAAAAAGAGTAAGCACACTTCTATAAAAAGGTGGTTAAAAATTTTGTATACAGTTATAGCTTTTATCATCATTTTTGGTGCGTTAGTTTTTTTCCACGAATTAGGGCATTTCGTATTAGCTAAGCGTGCGGGCATTTTATGTCGTGAATTCGCCATTGGAATGGGGCCTAAAGTTCTTTCTTTAAAAAAGGGAGAAACTGTTTATACGATTCGTCTTCTGCCAATTGGCGGTTATGTGCGGATGGCTGGAGAAGATCCAGAAATGGTTGATATTAAACCTGGTCATCGCATCGGCTTAATCCTTAATGATAAAGAAGAAGTAACGAAAATTATCATTAACAATAAAGAAAAGTATCCGAATGCTCGTGTTATTAATGTAGAGGATGCTGATTTAGAACATAAGCTTTTTGTAAAAGGATATGTAGAGGAAGACAATGAAGATAATCTCCTCGTTTTTTCTGTAAGAAAAGATGCTGTTTTTGTTGAAAATGGAATCGAAACGCAAATTGCACCATATGATCGACAATTTGCCAGTAAGTCACTATGGCAGCGCACACTTGCTATTTTTGCAGGTCCGGCCATGAACTTTGTGTTAGCTTTTCTTATTTTTATTGTGATTGCGTTAATACAAGGAATTCCTTCAAATGAAGCAAAGCTTGGTAAGTTAACAGATGATGGAGTTGCAATTAGTGCAGGCCTGCATGAAGGCGATAATGTCATCAGCATTGACGGACAATCTGTAGGTTCTTGGGAAGAAGTTGTTTCCATTATTCAAAAAAGTCCGGGAGAGAACCTAGAATTTTTAATCGATCGTAATGGACAAGAAATGACAATTGACGTAACACCAAAGGAAACAGAAGTAGATGGAAAAACAATTGGGTTAGTTGGTGTATACAGCCCAATGGAAAAATCGCCATTAAAGTCTATCCAATTTGGTGCAGCACAAACCTATAATTGGACAAAGGAAATTTTTGGAGCAGTTGGTAAACTAGTAACCGGTCAATTTTCGATTGATGCTTTAGGTGGTCCTGTTGCCATTTATCAATCAACCGATACGGTTGCTCAATCAGGTGTCTATTCCTTAATGAATTGGGCGGCTGTTTTAAGTATTAACTTAGGTATTATGAATCTTCTTCCGTTACCTGCATTAGACGGTGGGCGACTATTGTTTTTTGCTATTGAAGCGGTTCGCGGTAAACCAATTGACCGGCAAAAAGAGGGCATCGTTCATTTTATTGGATTTGCCTTACTCATGTTATTGATGATTGTCGTCACTTGGAATGATATCCAACGATTTTTTATACAGTAGGATACTTTTCATTCCCCTTATTGTAAGGGGAATGTTGTTTTGTCAGGAAACTCTTTTTTGATAATAGGCATGAGGCAGTTGGCGGCAGCACAAGACACTCAACTCAAAGATGTAAAACATATCTCACCATAACAACTTAATAACAACATAAATAATAGAGGTGCAATGATAGATGAAGCAAAGTAAAATGTTAATTCCAACATTAAGAGAAGTACCAGCAGATGCAGATATTAAAAGCCATCAGCTCTTATTAAGAGCTGGATATATTAGACAAAATGCAAGTGGTATCTATTCTTATTTGCCACTAGCAAACAAAGTAATAAAGAAAATTGAACAAATTATTCGTGAAGAAATGGATGCAGCTGGTGGAGTGGAGTTATTAATGCCTGCATTGCAGCAAGCGGAATTATGGCAAGAATCCGGCAGATGGTTTACTTATGGACCCGAATTAATGCGTTTAAAAGACCGTAATAGTCGAGAATTTGCTCTTGGGGCCACACATGAAGAAGTGATAACTAGTTTAGTTCGTGATGAAGTGAAATCTTATAAACGCTTGCCATTAACGCTTTATCAAATCCAAACGAAATTCAGAGATGAGAAAAGACCACGTTTTGGAATTTTGCGCGGCAGAGAGTTTATTATGAAAGATGCCTACAGCTTCCATTCTTCGCATGAAAGCTTAGGAGAAGTTTATGACTCAATTTTCCAAGCTTATTGCAATATATTTGAGCGCTGCGGCTTAAACTATCGGGCAGTTATTGCAGATAGTGGCGCAATGGGCGGAAAGGATACGCATGAATTCATGGTATTATCTGATGTTGGAGAAGATACGATTGCGTACTCAACGGAATCCAATTATGCTGCAAATATTGAAATGGCTCCAGTTATTAATTCCTATGATAAAACGGACGAGCCTGCTAAAGAATTAGAAAAAGTAGAAACAAAAGAACAAAAAACAATTGAAGAAGTTTCTTCTTTCTTAAACGTAGCAGCAGAAAAATGTATCAAATCTCTTTTATTTAAAGTTGATGAGAAGTTTGTTCTAGTATTAGTTCGAGGAGACCACGAAGTAAATGATATTAAGGTGAAGAACCTTTTAGAAGCAAATGTAGTAGAATTAGCAGATCATGCAGATACGGAAGAAGTGCTAGGAAGCAAGGTTGGCTCAATCGGTCCAATTAACGTGAAAGATGTTGAAGTAATTGCAGATTATGCTGTGAAAGCAATTGTAAACGGTGTTTGTGGAGCAAACCAAGAAAATTACCACTATGTGAATGTGAATCCTGATCGTGATTTTACTGTCGATCAATATGCGGATATTCGATTTATTCAAGAAGGTGACCTTTCACCAGATGGAAAAGGCACGATTACTTTTGCTAAGGGCATTGAAGTAGGCCATGTCTTTAAGCTTGGTACTCGATATAGTGAAGCAATGGGTGCGACCTATTTAGATGAAAACGGCAGAAGTCAAGCACTTATTATGGGTTGCTATGGAATTGGTGTGTCAAGAACGATGGCAGCGATAGTGGAGCAATTTAATGATGACAGAGGGATTGTATGGCCAAATGCTGTAGCGCCATTTGATATTCATTTAATTACTGTAAATACAAAAGATGACACACAAAATGAGTTATCCGAAAAATTATATGCAGCATTAAAGGCTAATCGTTTTGATGTATTAGTAGATGACCGTGCTGAGCGTGCAGGCGTGAAATTTGCTGATTCTGATTTAATTGGTTTACCAATTCGCGTCACTGTCGGGAAAAAAGCAGGAGAAGGCATCGTAGAAGTGAAAGTCAGAAGTACAGGAGAAATGCTGGAAGTACATGAAAGTGAGCTTGCTGCTACGATTCTCCGCTTAACACAAGTAGCAGGATAAGCGAAAACAGGATAAAAGAAAAAGGTTTAGCAATCGGCTAAATCTTTTTCTTTTTGTAGCTTAGATTGTATGCTAAACTGCATTAAGGAAAAGAACAATTTATTTCTGTGATATAATATTTTTTATAGAAATTAAGCAAGATTGGAAGGAGCGACATAAATGAGTGATATACAGGGGAAAGTAGATCGTTTCCAGATTTTGCTGCAACAATTGCAATTAACGGATGATTCATATATTTCCCATTTTCGCAACGCAAGTATAGAAAAAATTGTTGTCGAAAAACGGTCCAAAAAGTGGCATTTTCATTTTTTGTTTGATGATATCATTCCATTTCAAGTCTATCAATTATTTACTGCCAAGTTAAAAAGTAGTTTTTCTCATATTGCTACTATTACGTATGATATTCGAGTAAGAAATGGAATTGTTACAGATGTATTAATTCGAGACTATTGGTCTGCGTGTATAGAGGAGATGCAAGGAATTTCTCCACCGTTATTAAAACTATTAAATGAACAAGTGCCGCAATTAAATGGCAATAAGCTGACAATTCAGGTTAGAAATGAAATGGAAGGCTTAGCGATTAAGCGTAAATACGCGAACTTAATTACAGACGCTTATCAATATTTTGGTTTTCCTGCAATGAGTTTAGACACAGAGATAGCAGCAGAAAAATCAAATTCAGATTATGAGCAATTCTTGCTTGCGAAGCAAAAAGAGGATGAGGAAAGAGGAAAACAAGCTTTATTAGATATTCAGAAGATGGAAGCTGAAAAAGAAGCTGGTGATTCGCCAATCCCAAGTGGTCCATTAACAATTGGCTTAACGATCAAGGATGATAGCGATTATCGTCGTATGGAAGAGATTGTCGATGAAGAAAGACGTGTTACGATTCAAGGATATGTCTTCTTTGCAGAAACAAAAGAGCTGCGCAGTGGACGAACGCTATTAACCTTTAAAATAACAGATTATACAAGCTCTATCCTTGTCAAAATGTTCTCTCGTGACAAAGAGGATGCAGCTCTTTTTCAATTGGTAAAAAAAGGTATGTGGCTTAGAGCGCGCGGAAGCATTCAAAATGATACATTCGTTCGCGATTTAGTGATGATAGGAAATGACTTAAATGAAATTAAGCCTGTTGAGCGGAAGGATACCGCTAAAGAGGATGAAAAACGAGTTGAGTTGCATCTTCATACACCAATGAGTCAAATGGATGCAGTTTCATCTGTCGCAACTCTTGTCGGCCAAGCGAAAAAATGGGGACATAAAGCAATTGCTATCACGGATCATGCTGTTGCGCAATCATTCCCGGAAGCTTTTGGTGCTGGAAAGAAAAATGACGTTAAAATTCTTTACGGCGTAGAAATGAATCTAGTAGATGACGGTGTACCAATAGCTTATAATCCAAAGGATATCGATTTAGAGGATGCGACTTATGTAGTATTCGACGTAGAAACAACTGGACTTTCGGCTGTATATAACACGATTATTGAACTGGCGGCAGTGAAAATCCATAATGGAGAAATTATCGATCGATTTGAATCTTTTGCCAATCCACATCATCGTCTTTCTGCGACAACCATTAATTTAACAGGTATTACTGATGATATGGTAGAAAGCGCACCAGAAATTGATATTGTCTTACGCAAGTTTGCGGATTGGACAGGCGATAGTATTTTAGTTGCTCATAATGCATCCTTTGATGTCGGCTTTTTGAATGTCGGCTATCAGAAGGCAGGACTGCCTAAATCGACAAATGCGGTCATTGATACATTGGAACTGGGTAGATTTTTATATCCAGAAATGAAAAATCATCGTTTAAATACACTCGCGAAAAAATTTGATATCGAATTAACTCAGCATCACCGCGCCATTTATGATGCTGAGGCGACTGGATATCTCGCTTTAAAAATGTTGAAAGATGCTGCTGAAAGGGGCATCACCAATCATAATCAATTAAATGATAATATGGGACAAGGAAATGCCTATCAAAGGGCAAGACCATATCATTGTACAGTGCTAGCGCAAAATGAGGTAGGGCTTAAAAATCTCTTTAAACTCGTTTCGATTGCACATATTAATTATTTCTATCGGGTTCCTCGTATTCCGAGATCAGTCTTGCAAAAATACCGGGAAGGTTTGTTAGTAGGATCAGCTTGTGATAAAGGGGAAGTCTTTGAAGCAATGATGCAGAAGGCTCCAGAAGAAGTAGAAGATATTGCGCCATTTTATGATTATTTAGAAGTAATGCCAAAAGAGGTGTACGCTCATTTAATTGAAATGGAGTTAGTACAAGATGAAAAAGCCTTAGAAGAAATAATTGGTAATATCGTAAAACTTGGGGATAAATTAGATATACCAGTGGTTGCGACCGGGAATGTTCATTATCTGAATCCTAACGATAAAATCTATCGAGAAATTCTAGTCGGTTCACAAGGTGGAGCGAATCCGCTTAATCGCCATAAGCTTCCAGATGTCCATTTCCGTACAACAAATGAAATGCTGGACTGCTTCGGCTTCCTTGGAAAAGAAAAGGCAAAAGAGATAGTTGTAACAAATACTAATAAAATTGCCGATATGATTGATGTTATTAAACCAATCAAAGATGATCTTTATACACCGAAAATTGAAGGATCGGAAGAAGAGATGCGGGAAATGAGCTATGGCATGGCTAGACGTATTTATGGTGATGAATTACCTGAAATCGTAGAAGCACGCTTAGAAAAGGAACTAAAAAGTATCATCGGTCATGGATTTGCCGTAATTTATTTGATTTCCCATAAGCTCGTGAAAAAGTCGTTAGATGATGGATACCTAGTAGGTTCGCGTGGATCTGTTGGTTCTTCCTTTGTTGCTACTATGACAGAGATAACCGAGGTTAATCCATTGCCGCCACATTATATTTGTGCGGAATGTAAATACTCGGAGTTTTTTAACGATGGTTCGGTTGGATCTGGCTTTGACTTGCCAGATAAAAATTGTCCTAACTGTGGGGCTCGCTTGAAGAAAGATGGTCACGATATTCCATTTGAAACTTTCCTAGGATTTAAAGGAGATAAGGTTCCCGATATTGATTTGAACTTTTCTGGTGAATATCAGCCAAAAGCGCATAACTATACAAAAGTGCTCTTTGGTGAAGAGTATGTGTATCGCGCAGGTACAATTGGTACAGTTGCGGATAAAACAGCATACGGCTATGTAAAGGCATATCAAAATGATAATAATTTACAAATTCGCGGAGCAGAAATTGATCGATTAGCATCTGGATGTACTGGGGTTAAACGTACAACCGGGCAGCATCCAGGGGGAATCATTGTAATACCAGACTATATGGATGTCTACGATTTTACGCCAATTCAATTTCCGGCAGATGATCGGAATTCTGAATGGAAAACAACCCATTTTGATTTCCATTCCATCCATGACAATGTTCTAAAGCTTGATATTCTAGGGCACGATGATCCAACTGTTATTAGAATGCTTCAAGATTTAAGTGGAATTGATCCAAAGACCATTCCAACAGATGATCCTGAAGTAATGAAAATATTCAGTGGTACCGAGTCCCTTGGAGTAACACCAGAACAAATTTATTGCAAAACGGGAACATTTGGTATCCCTGAATTTGGAACAAAATTTGTTCGACAAATGTTAGAAGATACAAAGCCGACAACTTTTTCTGAATTAGTACAGATTTCTGGTTTGTCCCATGGTACAGATGTATGGCTAGGAAATGCACAAGAACTTATTCATAATAATATTTGTAACTTAAGTGAAGTAATCGGATGTCGTGATGATATTATGGTTTATTTGATATATCAAGGCCTTGATCCAAGTTTCGCTTTCAAGATTATGGAAAGCGTGCGTAAAGGAAAAGGCCTTACAGATGAAATGGAAGAGGAAATGAGAAAGAATGAAGTACCAGAATGGTATATTGATTCTTGTAAAAAAATAAAATACATGTTTCCTAAAGCCCATGCTGCGGCATACGTCTTAATGGCAGTAAGAATTGCCTATTTTAAAGTGCATCATGCCCTATTATATTATGCAGCTTATTTTACCGTTCGCGCCGATGATTTTGATATTGATGCAATGGTAAAAGGATCCCATAGTATTAAAGCGGTAATCGATGATATTACGGCAAAAGGGTTAGATGCATCAACGAAAGAGAAAAACTTATTAACGGTAATGGAGCTTGCTTTTGAAATGGTAGAAAGAGGATACACATTTAAGAAAGTGGACTTATATAAATCAAGTGCTACTGAATTTATTATTGAAGGAAACTCTCTTATCCCGCCATTTAACAGTATTCCTGGACTTGGGACAAATGCTGCCATTAATATTGTAGAAGCAAGAAAAGATGGTGAATTCTTATCAAAAGAGGATTTACAGCAACGTGGAAAAGTATCAAAAACAATTATGCAATATCTAGAGAATCATGGTTGCTTAGCTGATATGCCAGATCAAAACCAGCTTTCTTTATTCTAAAACTCTTTCTTAATAAGAGAAGAAACCTTGAAACTACGGACTTTCATTTGCATAAATGAAGTGGTTATGGTATAGTTTATTTGGAAATACTAAGGATAACTTTCGCGAATGGAGAGTGGGGCAACCCACTCTTTCCTGTTTGTATTAGGGTTTTTTTCCTAAAATCAAAGGAAAGGGTATCGCTGATTTGATGGATGAGCAACAAAGAGTACATATTTCAGGCTGCTAAGTTGACTCTAAAAACATAATAAGGTTCCTTGCTTAAGGAGGGAAAAATTTTGAGCAAAGTAACAGAAATAGTCGAAGAAATGGTACATCCTATTTTAGATGAACTACACTTAGAATTAGTAGATGTCGAATATGTAAAAGAGGGACCAAACTGGTTTTTACGGGTATATATTGACAAAGATACAGGTGTAGATATTGATGAATGTGCAGTCGTTAGTGAAAAACTTAGTGAGAAGTTAGATGAAGTCGATCCGATTTCAGAAAACTATTTTCTTGAGGTTTCTTCACCTGGAGCAGAGCGACCATTAAAAAAAGACAAAGACTTCGAAAAAGCGATTGGGAAAAATGTCTATATTAAAACATATGAACCGATTGAAAAGGAAAAAACATTCGAAGGAGTTTTAACAGCTTTTGATGGTAAAACAGTAACAGTTGAAGTGAAAATTAAAACTAGAAAGAAAACAATTGTGATACCGTACGAAAAAGTGGCAAAAGCAAGACTCGCAGTTAGTTTTTCATAATGTATAAAGAATCGATGAAATGTCTTTTGTAATCGATCATTATAATTTTTCATAAAAGAGAATAAAGGGGGATACACGCTCATGAGCAGTGAATTAGTTGATGCTCTAGTGTTACTTGAAAAAGAAAAAGGAATATCACGTGAAGTGATCATGGATGCCATGGAAGCAGCTTTGATTTCTGCTTACCGTCGTAATTTTAACCAAGCACAAAATGTACGAATTGATTTGAATCTAGGTGCTGGGTCTATGCGTGTATTTGCTAGAAAAGAAGTAGTAGATGAGGTGTTTGACCCACGTCTTGAAATTTCTTTAGAAGATGCACAAAGAATTAATCCGAACTATGAAGTGGAAGATGTAGTAGAGTTGGAAGTAACGCCAAAAGACTTTGGCAGAATTGCGGCACAAACTGCTAAACAAGTAGTAACACAAAGAGTTCGCGAAGCAGAAAGAGGAATTATTTATTCTGAATTTATTGATCGCGAAGAAGATATCATGACAGGCATTGTTCAACGCCAAGACAGTAAATTTATTTACGTCAGCTTAGGCAAAATTGAAGCGATTTTACCTACAAATGAACAAATGCCGAATGAGCATTATAAACCGCATGATCGCATCAAAGTTTTCCTGACAAAAGTGGAAAAGACAACAAAAGGTCCCCAAATCTTTGTGTCTAGAACACATCCTGGGCTACTTAAAAGATTATTCGAGATGGAAGTACCGGAAATTTATGATGGTACAGTTGAAATAAAATCAGTTGCCCGTGAAGCGGGAGATCGTTCTAAGATTTCCGTTCATTCTGAGAACGAAGAGGTAGATCCAGTAGGTTCATGTGTAGGGCCAAAAGGAACTCGTGTACAGACGATTGTTAATGAGCTAAAAGGGGAAAAGATTGATATTGTTAAGTGGTCAAGTGACCCTACTGTTTTCGTTGCAAATGCTCTTAGTCCTTCAAAGGTCTTAGAAGTTATTGTAAACGAAGAAGATAAAGCAACAACGGTTATTGTTCCTGATTATCAGTTGTCGCTGGCTATCGGAAAGCGAGGTCAAAATGCACGTCTGGCAGCAAAGCTGACAGGCTGGAAAATTGATATCAAATCCGAGTCAGAAGCAAGAGAAGCTGGAATTTATCCTACTGAAAATTCATTGATTAAGTTTGATGATGAAGTAGAAGAAGAGGATGATTTCCGCTTAAACACAGAAGATTTCGAGTGATAGAGGTGAATGTGTGTGAACAAACCAAGAAAAGTACCAATGCGTAAGTGTGTTGCTACTGGTGAAATGAAGCCGAAGAAAGAACTAGTTCGCATCGTTCGTTCCAAAGAAGGGGTTGTATCCGTCGATTTAACAGGAAAAAAATCTGGTCGAGGAGCATATCTCTCATTGGATAAAGAAGCAGTACTATTAGCCAAGAAGAAGAATATTCTTTCTAGCCAGCTTGAAGTTACTGTAGATGATACAGTTTATGACGAGCTGTTAGAACTAATAGATAAGGAGCAAAGACAATCCAAATGAACGATAACAAGTGGATGTCATTACTTGGCTTAGCAAATCGAGCACGGAAAATAACCTCAGGTGAGGAATTGACCGTTAAAGAAATTAGAAGCGGTAATGCAAAGCTAATATTATTGTCGGAAGATGCGTCACAAAACACGACAAAGAAAATCACTGATAAATGTCGTTCCTATAAAGTACCAGTGAAGCTTGTTTCAAATCGGGAAATCCTAGGGAAAGCAATAGGGAAAGAACAACGAGTGGTTGTCGCTGTTTTGGATAATGGATTTGCAAAAAAACTTTTAACGCTGCTCGATTAATTCTAGCGGGGGTGAAATGATGAGTAAAGTGCGAGTATACGAATACGCAAAAAAATATAACATTTCAAGCAAGGATGTTATTGCAAAATTAAAAGAGATGAACATAGAAGTCTCAAACCATATGACTACACTGGAAGAGGACGCAGTAAAAAAATTAGATAGCATATATAATAAAAAGAACGAAGAAAATAAGCCAAAAGCGCCAGCTGCAAAAGTGGCTGCTAAAAATATCGCGGACGAGTATGAAAAAGAAAGCGATGAAATGGCTGAAAAGGGGAAAGTAAATCAATCTGTGAAAAATACTAAAGATAATAAGCCAGGTTTTAACAAACCAAAAAATAATAATAATAACAACAATAAAAATAGAAACAACAATCGTAAAGGGAAGCAGAATACTGCTCCAGCTGCACCGCCAGCTCCGAAAAAGGAAAAAGAATTACCAGAGAAAATTACATTCAGTGAGTCTTTAACCGTTGCTGAATTAGCAAAGAAATTGCATCGTGAACCATCTGAAATCATCAAAAAATTATTCCTTCTTGGTGTGATGGCAACAATCAACCAAGAATTAGATAAAGATGCAATTGAATTAATCTGTACAGATTATGGTGTAGAGGTCGAAGAGGAAATCCAAATCGATACGACAGACCTAGAAGTATACTTTGCAGATGAAGAAGGCGCAGAATTAGTAGAGCGTCCATCTGTTGTGACCATTATGGGACACGTTGACCACGGGAAAACAACATTGCTTGACAGCATACGTAATACGAAAGTAACAGCAGGAGAAGCTGGTGGTATTACCCAGCATATTGGTGCATACCAAATTGAGGAGAATGGCAAGAAAATTACTTTCCTTGATACACCTGGACACGCAGCTTTTACTACAATGCGTGCACGTGGTGCGAAAATCACTGATATCACTATCCTTGTTGTTGCTGCTGATGATGGTGTTATGCCACAAACAATTGAAGCAATCAACCATGCCAAAGCAGCTGAGGTTCCAATTATCGTTGCTGTTAATAAAATGGATAAACCAACCGCTAATCCAGATCGCGTAATGCAAGAATTAACAGAACATGGATTAGTACCTGAAGCTTGGGGTGGGGATACTATCTTTGTTCCACTTTCCGCTTTAACAGGTGAAGGTATTGACTCTCTGCTTGAAATGATTCTTTTAGTAGGAGAAGTAGAAGAGTATAAAGCAAATCCAGACCGTAATGCAGTTGGTACTGTTATTGAAGCACAATTAGATAAAGGAAAAGGTTCGGTAGCAACATTGCTTGTACAAAATGGTACATTGCATATTGGGGATCCGATTGTAGTTGGGAACACATTTGGTCGTGTTCGTGCAATGGTTAATGATCTTGGCCGCCGAGTTAAAACTGCAGGACCATCAACACCAGTTGAAATCACTGGGTTAAACGATGTTCCTCAAGCTGGTGATCGTTTTGTTGTTTTCAAAGACGAGAAAACCGCAAGACAAATCGGGGAAGCTCGTTCCACGCAAGCGATTCAAGCGCAAAGATCTGAAAAAACAAGAATCAGCTTAGACAACCTGTTTGAACATATGAAACAAGGGGAAATGAAAGATATTAATATCGTTCTTAAAGCCGATGTTCAAGGTTCAGCAGAAGCGTTAGCAGCTGCTCTTTATAAAATCGAAGTAGAAGGCGTAAACGTAAAAATCATCCATACAGGTGTAGGGGCGATTAACGAATCCGATATTACCCTTGCTGCAGCATCAAATGCGATTGTAATTGGATTTAACGTACGTCCAGACGTAAACGCAAAAAGAGCCGCAGATGCTGAAGAAGTAGATGTACGCTTACACCGTATTATCTATAAGGTTATTGAAGAAATTGAAGCAGCGATGAAAGGGATGCTTGATCCTGAGTTCCAAGAAAAGATTATTGGTCAAGCGGAAATTCGTCAAACATTCAAGGTTTCTAAAATCGGTACCATTGCAGGTTCTTATGTAACGGACGGGAAAATTACAAGAGACAGCGGTATTCGTTTGATTCGTGATGGTGTTGTTATTTTCGAAGGGGAAATCGATGCATTAAAACGTTTCAAGGACGATGCAAAAGAAGTGGCTCAAGGTTACGAATGTGGTATTACCATCAAAAACTTTAACGATGTTAAAGAAGGCGATATTATCGAAGCATATGTAATGGAAGAAATTGAGCGTAAATGATTGTTGGATTAATGTCAGTGGAATGCATTATTTATGATGCCCACTCATTAAAAGAAAAGCGGGCGGTTCTGCAAAGAATTATGACCCGCTTAAAGCAAAGATTTAATATCTCTATTTCAGAAGTCGGGTATCAAGATACTTGGCAAAGAACAAAAATTGCTGTTGTTACCGTTGCTTCTGCGCGAGTTTCAGCTGAAGGTGTACTGCAGCAGACACAGCAGTTTATTGATTCTTTTCCTGAAATAGAGAGAACCATAACAGATATAGAATGGCTTTAAAAAAAATGAGGTGAATTGCGCGATGAGTCTAAGACCAAATCGTGTTGGTGAACAAATGAAGAAGGAACTAGGCGAGATTATTAGCCGTAAGATAAAGGATCCTCGCATTGGTTTCGTAACAGTTACAGATGTTAATGTTACTGGTGACCTTCAACAAGCAACTGTGTATATTTCTGTACTTGGCGACCAAGAGCAACGGGAAAATACACTAAAAGGGCTGGCAAAAGCGAAAGGATTTATCCGTTCTGAAATTGGACAAAGAATTCGTTTACGCAAAACGCCTGAAATTACGTTTGAATTTGATGAGTCGATAGATTACGGAAATAGAATTGATACATTATTGCATCAAATCGCAAAAGAAAATCCGTCCAGTGATGACGAAAGATAATGATGTAACATAAACTTGCTCCTATCGGACTTTTTCCATGATACTTATGGATGGGCGATAGGAGTTTTTTTATAAGCGGTGGAAATGGAGCCCGTTGAATTCCGCTCCAGGAACTTGCTTTTCTGCTGGACAGATAGGAGTCTCCTCGGCTATGCCTGTGGATTTCCCTCAATTCCAGCAGGAGTCAAAAGACTTTTAAATTATATTACAATTGAGGACTCAAGATTAAGAGTTTTTTTCCATAAAATGAATAAAGGATGAGGTATATGGAAGGGATTTTACCGTTATGGAAGCCTAAGGGGCTTACTTCCCATGATTGTGTTTTTCGTTTGCGGAAGATTTTACATATGAAACGAGTCGGTCATACTGGAACATTGGATCCGGATGTAACGGGTGTATTACCAATTTGTTTAGGAAGAGCAACAAAAGTAGCTGAATATATAACAGACGCAGGAAAAGAATATGTAGGAGAGGTAACGATAGGGTACTCTACAACAACGGAAGATCGTTCTGGTGAAAAGGTCGAGGAGAAAAAAGTAGCGGAAATTATTACGCGAGATAGAATAGAAGCGATTTTACGAGAGCTAACAGGAGAAATCACACAAACACCACCCATGTATTCGGCTGTTAAAGTAAATGGGAAAAGGCTTTATGAATATGCTAGACAAGGGATTGTGATTGACCGTCCTTCTAGGCAAGTAAACATTTACTCCTTAGAATTAATCGAAGAATGGCAAGTGTTACAGGGAGAAACCGTATCTTTTCGTTTTAAAGTAAGTTGTAGTAAAGGTACCTATATTCGCACACTTGCTGTTATGATTGGAGAAAAATTAGGGTATCCTGCCCATATGTCAGACTTGTGCCGGACACGTTCTGCAGCCTTTACGAAACAAGAGTGTGTAACATTTGAAGAACTAGAGGAATATGTAGAAAATGGGAAGCTGAAAAACTTTATTTATCCGCTTGAAGACGCGCTTTTACATTTGCCGAAATATGAAATAAATGATACATTAGCAATGAAGGTACGAAACGGAACGGTATTAGAAACTCCTGCTCATCTACTAAATGAACAGGAACCAATTGTCATTCAAACAACAACAGGTGAAGCGTTAGCTATATATGTTCAGCATCCAGCAAAACAAGGATTAATCAAACCGTCCAAAATATTAAAAATCTTGGAGTAACCATTGATGCTCTCGTTCACCTTGAAAGAAAGTTTAACGACAAATGAGAAAAAAAGAAATTTGTTAGAAAAGGTGAGTAGCACAGTGAAGATAGTAAGAATAAACCATTCAGAACGAAATAAAGAGCATGATAATCCGCCAATTTCTATAGCATTAGGTTCCTTTGACGGAGTTCATCTTGGCCATCAAAAGGTAATTGGCGAAGCGAAAAGAGTGGCAGATGAAAATGGATGGAGCAGTGCGGTGATGACATTTGACCCCCATCCTTCTATCGTATTAGGTGGAAAAACAAAAAAAGTAGATTACTTAACATCTTTTGAAGCGAAAGTAGAACAATTAGCAAACTTGGGAATCGATTATTTATTTATTGTCGATTTTACGATTGAGTTTGCTAGCTTACCTCCTCAAGAATTCGTTGATTTGTATTTAATTGGTTTAAATGTGAAACATGTAGTAGCTGGTTTTGATTACACTTATGGAAAGAAAGCTCAAGGAACAGCTGAGACTCTTTCTATACATTCACGAGGTAAATACAAAACAACAATTATTGGCAAAGAGACCTTTGGAGGTGAGAAAGTAAGTTCTACTTTAATTCGCTCTCTTATAAATAATGGCGAAATGGAAAAGGTACCTGCTCTTTTAGGTAGATACTATTCAGTAAATGGTACGGTCATCCATGGCGACAAACGTGGTAGAACGATTGGTTTTCCTACTGCAAATGTGAAATCAACTAGCGATGTCATTTTGCCGCCGTTAGGTGTATATGCAGTACGATTCTTTGTCAATGATCAATGGTATGAGGGTGTTTGTAACCTCGGTACAAAACCAACCTTCCAGCCTGATGAAAAAAAAATTAGTATCGAAGTCCATATTTTTGACTTTCATCAAGATATTTATGGTCATTCCGTAATCGTTGAATGGCATAAACGAATTAGAAGCGAACAAAAATTCAATGGCATAGATGAACTAGTAGCCCAAATTGAAAAAGACAAGCAAACCGCCTTACAATATTTTTATGAAAAGGCACGATAAGAAAAAAGAAAAGTAACCTGAATATTTCTAAAAAGATTAGGATATACTGAAAAATATATCCTAATAAAAAATGGAAAGAAACTAATGAATAGCAGGACTGGCCAGAAATACAATAGGATGAAGTTTTTTCAGATTCTATTTTTATGTTCTTTGTTTATAAAAAAATAAAAGGTTATGTCTTGATTTTTCCAAAGAAAACAGTTATTCTTAAAGACGTACTAAAAACAACCTTTGCTTGGCAAAATCGAATCACCAACGTTTTGCTCGGTAATTGGGGATTAGTGTAATAGAATTAGGAGGTGAAACAGGATGGCAATCACTCAAGAACGTAAAAACGAACTTATCAATGAGTACAAAACGCATGAGAACGATACTGGATCTCCAGAAGTTCAAATCGCTGTCCTTACTGAGTCAATCAATAATTTGAATGAACATTTACGTACACATAAAAAGGATCATCACTCACGTCGTGGTCTTTTGAAAATGGTAGGTAGACGTCGTAATCTTTTAACTTACCTACGTAATAAAGACGTTCAACGTTACCGTGTTTTAATTAACAAACTTGGTCTACGTAGATAGTTAAAAAAAGCGGGATATTTTTCCCGCTTTTTTATTGTAAATAAATGCGAATTTAACATATGATTAGTATAGATTACATAAATTAATTTCGTTTTTTAGTTATATAAAATGTGTATACTAGTAGAAGAGAAATTTAAGGATAATATTTTTTATTTTATAAAATAACGCAGGTTTTAGGTAGTTCTTAACCGGAAACCTCCATGAAGTGAATGAGTAGAGAGGGGTTTATGAATGGGACAAGATAAGCATGTCTATTCCATTGACTGGGCTGGAAGAAAGCTCACAGTTGAAATTGGACAATTAGCAAAACAGGCAAATGGTGCAGTACTTGTACGATACGGTGATACGGCTGTATTAAGCACAGCAACTGCTTCAAAAGAACCAAAGAACTTAGACTTCTTTCCATTAACAGTAAATTATGAAGAGCGTCTATATGCGGTTGGTAAAATTCCCGGCGGTTTCATTAAAAGAGAAGGCCGCCCAAGTGAAAGAGCAATCCTTGCAAGCCGCTTAATCGATCGACCAATTCGACCATTATTTGCAGATGGCTTCCGTAATGAAGTGCAGGTAGTCAGCTTAGTAATGAGCGTGGATCAAGATTGTACATCAGAAATGGCCGCAATGTTTGGATCGTCATTAGCATTATCTGTTTCTGATATTCCATTTGGGGGACCAATTGCTGGTGTTTATGTTGGAAGAATCGATGGAGAATTTGTCATCAATCCAACGGTTGAGCAAGCAGAAAAAAGTGATATTAACCTTGCTGTTGCAGGTACAAAAGATGCAATCAACATGGTTGAAGCTGGTGCCGATGAAGTTCCAGAAGAAGTAATGCTTGAAGCAATTATGTTTGGACATGATGAGATTAAACGCCTAATTGCATTCCAAGAAAAAATTGCAGAAGAGATTGGCAAAGAAAAAATGGAAGTTGTACTATACGAATTAAATAAAGACATCGAAGCAGATGTGCGCGCATTATGTGAAAGCGAAATGCTAGATGCTATTCGTGTACAAGAAAAGCATGCTCGTGAAGCAGCTATTAAAGAAGTAAAAGATTCTGTCATTGCAAAATATGAAGCAGAAGAAACAGAAGAAGAAGATTTAAAACAAGTGAAAGCTATTTTAGATAAATTAGTGAAAAATGAAGTTCGTCGTCTTATTACAGAAGACAAGGTTCGTCCAGATGGACGTGGCTTGGAAGAAATTCGTCCACTATCTTCTGAAGTGCATTTATTACCGAGAACACACGGTTCAGGTCTATTTACTCGTGGACAAACTCAAGCATTAAGTATTTGTACATTAGGTGCTTTAGGAGATGTGCAAATACTGGATGGTCTTGGGGTAGAAGAAGAAAAAAGATTCATGCATCACTATAATTTCCCTAATTTCAGTGTTGGTGAAACAGGACCAATGCGTGGACCTGGACGAAGAGAAATCGGTCATGGTGCACTAGGGGAAAGAGCATTAGAACCAATTATCCCTTCTGAAAAAGATTTCCCATATACGATTCGCCTTGTATCAGAAGTATTAGAATCCAATGGTTCAACTTCCCAGGCTAGTATTTGTGCAAGTACCCTTGCTATGATGGATGCTGGGGTGCCAATTAAAGCACCGGTTGCTGGTATTGCAATGGGACTGATTAAATCTGGTGAACATTACAGTATTTTAACAGATATTCAAGGGATGGAAGATCATCTAGGAGATATGGACTTTAAAGTAGCTGGTACTTCTAAAGGGGTAACGGCACTTCAAATGGATATTAAAATTGATGGATTGTCTCGTGAAATTTTAGAAGAAGCATTACAGCAAGCTAAGATTGGCCGCATGCAAATTCTTGAATCGATGCTGGCAACAATCAATACACCTAGAGAATCACTATCTTCTTATGCGCCAAAAATCTTAATGATGTCCATCAACCCAGACAAAATTCGTGATGTTATTGGACCAAGTGGTAAACAAATCAATAAAATTATTGAAGAAACTGGCGTTAAAATTGATATTGAGCAAGATGGCACAGTATTCATTTCTTCTGTCGATGATGAAATGAATAACAAAGCAAAACAAATTATCGAAGATATCGTTCGTGAAGTTGTTGTTGGACAAATGTATCTTGGTAAAGTAAAACGAATCGAGAAATTCGGTGCGTTCGTTGAAATCTTCAATGGAAAAGATGGACTTGTTCATATTTCAGAGCTTGCTGAAGAAAGAATTGGCAAAGTAGAAGATGTAGTAGCAATCGGTGATGAAATCCTTGTGAAAGTAACAGAAATTGATAAACAAGGAAGAGTAAATTTATCTCGTAAAGCTGTTTTGAAAGAACAAAAAGAACAAGCTGAGAATGCAAAAAACTAATAAAAGTATAATAAAGCGTACCCGCCAAAAAAGACTCATGTTTTTAAGCGGGTATTTTTTTTATGGAATGAAAAGGAACATTTTGAACAAAATAATAGGGGAAAAGGATAAGCTAACTCCGTCATTCGGCGTTCTACCTTGTCCTTTCCTATCATATGGTAGTAACTAGGGAGGGAAAGGTGATGAAAAAAACAGTTTCACTTATAGGAATTCTGGTCATCTCTTGGTTTTTAGTTAATAATCCGTTGGCTGATACATATGTTAGTACTTTACAAGAAAACGCTGTCTCAGTGACAGCAAATAACTCTTTATATACGACGATAAGCGAGAAAGCAAAAGACTACGAAAAGAAGCCGATTGATGCCAAGCTAGATCCTGTATGGAAAGCTATTCCTGGATTAAATGGGCTGACTGTGGATATTGATGCTTCTTACAAGAATATGAAAAAAGAGAAGAAATTCAATGAACAAAAACTAATTTTTAAGCAAGTGAAACCAGAAGTTACACTAAATGATTTGCCACCTGCTCCTATTTATAAAGGAAATCCAGATAAAGAAATGGTAAGCTTTATTATAAATGTAGCATGGGGAAATGAATTTTTACCTGACATACTAGCAACCTTAAAAAAACATCATGTTAAGGCGAGTTTTTTCTTGGAAGGCAGATGGGTTCAGAAAAATCCAGATCTTGCTAAAATGATTGCAGAAGCAGGACATGAACTCGGAAATCATTCCTATACCCATCCAGATATGAGTAAAATTAGCAGTAGTAAAATTCATGAGGAAATCGTAAAAACAAATGATGTCATTGAAGCTACAACTGGTAAGCAAATCACATTATTAGCACCGCCAAGTGGATATTTTAATAATGAAGTAGTGAAAATTGCCGCTCAACAAAAGCTTAAAACAGTAATATGGTCTGTGGATACGATTGATTGGCAAAAACCAAGTCCTGATACATTGCTTAAAAGAGTTACAGGAAAGGTCCATAATGGGGCTCTAATCCTTATGCATCCAACGGAAGTTACTACAAATAGCCTTGAACGTTTAATTACCGAAATCAAAAATAAAGGATATAAAATCGATACAGTTAGCGACATGCTTAGTGAAGAGCGAGAAAGCATAAAAACAAAAAAATAGTAGTTCGGTTCATCTTATAGTATTCTATAAGGAGAAAACGTTTTATTAGATGCTACTTCTTATAGAAGAAAAACAACATCTACATGAAAGGAAATGGAAAATAAAGGCTGTCCGTCCTTTTAAAAGGAACTATTCGCTATTTCATTTTTAAAACGGAGATATGTTATCATTATATTAAAACAATATTTTGGAAAAAATAAGAGGAATAAGATATACTAGCAGTCGCAGCTATTTTTTGCAACTTGGTAGAAGAACAGGAGGAACATAATTGATCAAAAGATATACTTGCCAAAATGGAGTAAGAATTGTATTGGAAAATATTCCAACAGTACGTTCCGTTGCTATTGGCGTATGGATTGGTACAGGATCTCGCAAAGAAGATGAAAAAAACAATGGGGTATCTCACTTTTTAGAGCATATGTTTTTTAAAGGAACAAAAACACGTAGTGCGAGAGAAATAGCAGAATCATTTGATAGTATTGGCGGCCAGGTAAATGCTTTTACTTCAAAAGAATATACTTGTTATTACGCAAAGGTGTTAGATACACATGCTGATATGGCGTTAGAAGTGTTAGCAGATATGTATTTTAACTCGACATTTGATGAGGAAGAATTAAAGAAAGAGAAAAATGTTGTCTGTGAAGAGATTAAAATGTATGATGATACACCTGATGATATTGTTCATGATTTATTGAGTCAGGCAATTTATGATAAACATCCACTTGGCTATCCGATTTTAGGAACAGAAGAGACACTTGCTACGTTTAATGGAGATACGCTAAGAGAGTATATGTTTAATCATTATACACCAGAGAATACGGTTATTTCGATCGCAGGGAATATTACCGAATCGTTTATTTCAGAAGTAGAAAAATACTTTGGGGCATATGAAGCCGGTAAATCCGAAGTAGAATTAGTAAAGCCTTCTTTCCATGCCAATAATTTTTCACGCAAAAAGGAAACAGAGCAAGCACATCTATGCTTAGGTTTTAATGGGTTGCAGGTGGGGCATGAGAAAATGTATACACTTGTTTCTTTGAATAATATTCTTGGGGGCAGTATGAGTAGTCGATTATTCCAAGATGTACGTGAACAAAAAGGTTTAGCTTATTCTGTATTTTCTTATCATTCCGCATACCAAGACAGTGGAATAGTAACAATTTATGGAGGTACAGGAGCTAAGCAGCTAGATGAATTATTTGATACCATTCAAAATACGCTTGCTATCTTGAAAAAAGAAGGAATTACCGAAAAGGAACTTCTTAATAGTAAAGAGCAGTTAAAAGGCAGCTTGATGCTAAGCTTAGAGAGCACTAATAGCCGCATGAGCAGAAATGGTAAAAATGAACTTTTATTAGGTAAACACCGTTCCTTAGATGATATCATTGCCGATATCGATCGTGTCACAAAAGAAGAAGTTGATCAAATGGCAAATGATATATTCACTGACACCTTTTCTGTCTCTTTAATCAGCCCAGACGGACAATTACCAAAAGCACTGCAATAAAAAGCTACATATTATATAAATAAAGAACTAGGAAACAGAATTCCCTTCTGAATCCTAGTTTTTTTTATGTATGACCACTAATAAAACCATTTTTTTGCTACTCCCATTATAAAGGAGTTGCAATAACTCCCTTCTTAAAATACCTGTCCACTAAAAGGAGATACCAACCAAATCATTCATTCTCATCGTTATCTATAATAGATAAGGAAAGTAACCATCTTTTTAAGGAATTGCGGTAAACAACTCACCTAATATTAGATAATCACATAAGATGTTGAAGTAGCGAGCTATGAAAAACAGGATCTTTAAAAAAGAAGGTGAAATATTCATGCTGAAAGGGATGAAAATCGCGGTTATCGGCGGTGATGCAAGGCAGCTTGAAATTGTTCGCAAATTAACAGAACTACAAGCAATCCTTTCATTAATTGGCTTCGAGCAATTGGACCATGCATTCACTGGTGCTACAAAAGAAAAAATCGATAACGTAGATTTTTCGAAAATAGATGCTATTATCTTACCCGTTCGAGGAACAGACCTAAATGGGCAAGTTGATACAATCTTTTCGAATGAGAAGGTTTTTTTAACGAAAAAAATAGTAGAAAAAACCCCTGAGCATTGCATCATATATTCAGGAATAACGAATGATTATTTAAATTTGCTTATTAAAGAAACGAATCGATCATTAGTTCAATTATTTAACCGAGATGATGTAGCAATTTTAAATTCTATTCCAACTGTCGAAGGTACAATAATGATGGCAATTCAACATACAGACACAACGATTCATGGCTCGAATGTTATTGTGCTCGGGCTAGGTCGTGTAGGCATGAGTGTTGCACGTGCTTTTCATGCCCTAGGAGCGAAAGTAAAGGTCGCAGCAAGTCAAAGTGAACATATTGCTCGCATTATCGAAATGGGATTAACTCCAGTACATTTAGATGATTTACAGATTGCGGTTGATGATATTGATATTTGTATAAATACAATTCCCCATCTTGTCGTAACTTCTGATGTCATTGAAAAAATGCCATTGCATACATTGGTGATTGATTTGGCATCTAAACCAGGCGGAACAGATTTTCAATACGCAGAAAAAAGAGGAGTTAAGGCATTACTTGCGCCGAGCTTACCAGGTATTGTAGCTCCGAAAACAGCGGGAAATATATTGGCAGATGTCTTAGCTCAATTACTGGATGAACAATAGCAGGCAATGAGAGGAGAATAGAATCATGAGTTTACAAGGAAAAAGAATAGGGTTTGGAATTTCAGGTTCTCACTGTACGTATGAGGAAGTAGTACCACAAGTAGAAAAGTTAGTGGCACAAGGAGCTGAAGTTGTACCAGTTGTAACAGGAAATGTAAAAAATACGGATACTCGTTTTGGAAAAGGGAAAGATTGGGTTAGTAAAATAGAAGAAATAACAGGACAGAAAATAATCGATAGTATTGTAGCAGCAGAGCCGCTAGGACCGAAAGCACCTCTTGATTGTATGGTAATTGCCCCATTAACTGGAAATAGTATGAGTAAATTTGCAAATGCGATGACAGATAATGCAGTTTTGATGGCAGCAAAAGCGACATTAAGAAACCAAAAGCCTGTGGTATTGGGAATCTCTACTAATGATGCGTTAGGATTAAATGGGATTAATCTGATGCGATTAATGGCAACGAAGAATATTTTCTTTATTCCATTCGGTCAAGATGATCCTGAGAAAAAGCCAAATTCTATGGTTGCAAGAATGTCTATGCTTGCAGAAACTATTGAAGCAGCATTAGAATATAAACAGATTCAACCAGTAATAGTGGAAAAATATTTAGATTAACAGGAAAGTACATGATTATTTAAAAAAGGCATATAAATCACGTTCTTTGAAAAAGAATGGTAGACTGATAATAAGACGTACCGTAAAAGGCGCTTGTCGACTTCCACAAGGAACTTTATAGCGCCAATCGGTGTTTTTTGAAAGAATCTGATAAAAGTTTCTTTTATTGCTGCTTGAATATGTTAAAATAGATAATATTATTTAAGGCGGAGCGTAATGCTTGCCTATTATTATTAAGAGAAAGCCTTTGGAAGGAGAACCTTAAATGGAGCAATTAAAAGGATTTAACGTAGCAGTAGTGGGAGCAACAGGGGCTGTTGGTCAACAAATGATTAAAACATTAGAGAGCAGAGATTTTCCGATTTCGACTTTAACACTTTTGTCCTCTAAACGTTCAGCAGGAACAAAGGTTCAGTATAAAGATAAAGAAATTATCGTACAAGAAGCAACACCAGATAGCTTTAAAGGAATTGATATCGCACTATTCAGCGCTGGAGGTGGTGTATCGAAAGAACTTGCACCACATGCAGTAAGACATGGGGCAATTGTTGTTGATAATACAAGCGCATTCCGTATGGACAAAGACGTGCCATTAGTAGTTCCTGAAGTAAACGAAGAAGATCTTCGCAAGCACAATGGAATTATTGCAAATCCAAACTGCTCTACGATTCAAATGGTCGTAGCCTTACAGCCGTTAAAAGAAAAATTTGGTCTTTCGAAAGTATTAGTATCCACTTACCAAGCTGTATCTGGATCAGGTGCTGCTGCTGTCGAAGAGTTGAACAGCCAGACACAAGCAATTCTTAATAAAGAAGCGTTTGAGCCGAAGATTCTACCAGTTAAGAGTGATAAAAAGCACTACCAAATCGCATTCAATGCAGTACCGCAAATTGATGTATTTACTGATAATGGATTCACATATGAAGAAATGAAAATGATCAATGAAACAAAGAAAATAATGCATGCAGATGACTTAAAGGTTGCAGCAACATGTGTCCGCATTCCAGTAGCAACAGGTCATTCTGAATCTGTTTACTTTGAATTAGACAATGATCAAGTAACAGTAGAAGAAATTAAATCCTTGTTAGCTGATGCTCCTGGCATCGTGCTTCAAGACGATCCAAGTAATCAAGTATATCCGATGCCTGCAGATTGCGTAGGAAGCAATGATGTATTTGTCGGTCGTATTCGCCAAGATTTAGATGTGAAAAACGGTTTCCATATGTGGGTTGTTTCCGATAATCTATTAAAAGGTGCCGCATGGAACTCTGTACAAATTGCTGAAAGTCTAATTAAATTAGGGCTAGTTTAATGGACTAGTGAAGAAAGACAAGGCTGTAGAGGTTTAGTATGCAGGAAAATTACCTGTAAGTAGATTTCTATTTTATTCTACATACAGGAAGTACAAGTTTGGACACAAGCCTAAAGAATGGTGCCAAAATCTTGTCTTTCTTATTATTAAATGATTCCTTAAATAGAATCCTATTTAGGGAATCATTTAAATAAGTGTGCTCATTTTGGATGGAAAAAAATCATCAAAGTTAAAACAACAAGGGATCCTCCTAGTAAAATGATGGAAGGGGAAATCTTTTTAAAAGTAGATTCCCCAAATTTGTTTTAGAAAAGGCACCCTTATATTACACTCTTTAAGAAAGTGTTCAGAGGTGTTTATTGTGAAAATCATGGTTCAAAAATTTGGCGGAACATCCGTTAGAGATGAAAAAAGCCGAATTCAAGCAAAAGATCATATTAAGGATGCATTAAATGAAGGATATAAAGTAGTAGTAATTGTTTCTGCGATGGGACGAAAAGGAGAACCTTATGCAACAGATACATTGTTGTCTTTAGTCGGCGGATCAGAATCAAGTATCAGCAGAAGAGAAAACGACTTATTAATGTCATGCGGCGAAATTATTTCAAGTGTTGTGTTTACACAACTATTACTAGAAAATCAAATTTCGGCAACTGCATTAACAGGTGCTCAAGCTGGATTTAAGACAAATAATGATTTTACGAATGCAAGAATTATGGAAATGGATTGCAGCCGTGTTCTTGAAGAATTAAAAAATCATGATGTTGTAGTAGTAGCTGGTTTCCAAGGGGCAGCGCCAAATGGGGATACAACTACTTTAGGCAGAGGCGGAAGTGATACATCTGCGGCTGCTTTAGGATCAGCACTTCAAGCAGAATATATTGACATTTTTACAGATGTAGAAGGTATTATGACTGCAGATCCAAGAATTGCAGAAAATGCTCGTCCGCTATCTGTTGTTACCTATTCGGAAGTTTGCAATATGGCTTATCAAGGAGCAAAAGTTATTCACCCACGAGCAGTGGAAATAGCAATGCAAGCAAAAGTACCGATTAGAATACGGTCCACGTATTCAAAGGGGACTGGTACACTTGTCACCTCTAGTAATGCGGAGAGTCGAGGCAGTGACATAAAGGAAAGACCAGTCACAGGAATTGCTCATGTGGCAAACGTAACCCAAATTAAAGTTTTTGCAAAAAAAGATCAGTATGACTTACAATCGCAAGTCTTTAAAGCAATGGCAAATGAAGAAATCAGCGTAGACTTTATCAATATTTCACCTAACAGTGTCGTATATACTGTAACAAACGAAATGACAAACAAAGCAATTGCCGTTCTTGAAAATATGGGATATGAACCAGTTATCGAAAAAGAATGTGCAAAAGTATCAGTGGTTGGTGCTGGAATGGCCGGTGTACCTGGGGTGACATTTAAAATTGTTACTGCACTTTCAAATAAGGGAATTCGCATCCTCCAATCAGCGGATAGCCATGCAACGATTTGGGTGCTTGTGAAGCAGGATGATTTAGTAAGTGCAGTTAATGTATTACATGATGCGTTTGAGTTAGAAAAAGAAATAGAATAGAAAATAATAGATACAACGAGATCGAAATGAGAATAGGAGTGGAACGATGGGTTTATTTGGTAGGGTGTCAACGGCCATGATTACACCATTTGATGCCAAGGGACATATAGATTTTCCAAAAACAACACAGTTAATTAATCATTTACTTGAAAACGGAACAGATTCTTTAGTGGTAGCTGGTACTACTGGAGAATCGCCCACATTATCCAAACAAGAGAAGATTGCTTTATTTAAACATGTGGTAAAGGTAGTGGAAAAGAGAGTTCCAATCATTGCAGGAACAGGTAGTTATAACACATATGAGTCCATCGAATTAACGAAACAAGCAGAACTCGCAGGTGTGGACGCTGTTATGGTAGTTGGACCATACTATAACAAGCCGAACCAAGAGGGGTTGTATCAACATATTAAAGCAGTTGCAGAATCTACAAAACTACCCGTTATGATATATAATATTCCAGGTCGTTCTGTTGTTAATATTGAACCAGAAACTATTATTCGTTTGTCAGAAATTGATAATATTGTAGCTGTAAAAGAGGCTAGTGGAAATCTAAATAATATCACAAAAATTATTGCATCAACACCAGCTGATTTTAATGTATACAGTGGTGATGACAGCTTAACTTTACCAATTTTATCTGTAGGAGGAACGGGAGTAATTTCTGTAGCTTCGCATATTATTGGCAAAGAAATGAAAGAAATGGTGACTTCCTTTTTAGATGGAAAGGTAGAGGAAGCATCTAAAATGCATCAACAATTACTTCCTCTTATGTTAGTTTTATTTAAAGCACCTAACCCTGTTCCAGTAAAAACAGCATTACAATTAAAAGGATTTGATGTGGGTTCTGTTCGTTTACCTTTAGTGCCATTAACAGAGGAAGAACGAATCGAATTAGCGAAATTTATTTAAGGAATTAGAAGGATATCGTATATTTACGAGGACTATTGATAACAGTTTATTTGATTCTTTTTTGCTAGTTTTATAAATGTTTACGTGTCAGAAGAGCTTAGCTATCTCTTATTACGACGGATAAACCAAAGCAAAAATGGTTTATTCCTCCTGAGATAACTAGCTCTTCTGTCTTTTTTATTAGATATCTTTATTAAGAAAGACTTGTTTCTAAACTAGTTTTTGATTATGATTGGATACATCATCATATTTTTAAATAGCGCAATCATAAGTTTCTCATATATAAGAAACTAGAAGTTTGTGAAGTAGATGAGTGTTTAGCTATATTGTCTTGCGAATTTTTTGTTTGGCGGAAGTCCACATGTGAAGACGCAAACTGTCTTCTTAGTTTCCTCTATCGAAAAAACTGCGGTTTGGACAACGGCTAGTAAGAACACAAGAGTATTTAGATAAGGTTATATATAAGGAGGAGAAGTCATGGCGAATAATCAGTTGCAAAAAAACTTACTGCCAAGACATATAAGTTTAATGGCCATGGGAGGAGCTATTGGGACAGGGATATTTAAAGGTAGTGGAGAAACAGTTTCAATCGCAGGTCCAGGTGTTATTTTTACATACATATTTGCAGGACTTTTATTACTAGTAGTGATGGGCAGTATTGCGGAAATGGCTATTATTTATCCAAATACAAACATGAAGGGCTTTATTGGGAAGGCCTTTGGCAACCAGACGGCATTCGTTATTGGCTGGATGTACTGCATTTTATGGCTTGCTGTATGTGTGATTGAGGTAGTTGTAGCAGGAAGCTTTCTGCAGTTTTGGCTGCCAGATGTGCCGCTGTGGATATTAAGCATTCTTTGCGCAATAGGTTTAATTGTCGTTAATACAATGAATGTGAAAAATTATGGGGAATTTGAATTTTGGTTTGCTGGAATTAAAATTGGCATGATTATTATATTTATTATATTAGGAGCCGCTGTTTTATTTGGGCTTATTCCATCTGGGCAAACAAACTATCTGCAAAATTATACAGAGCATGGCGGCTTTTTCCCAAATGGATGGACATCTGTTTTTTCTGCTCTTTTAATTGTTATGTTTTCTTATGGAGGCTCCGAGCTCATTGGCGTAACCGTAACGGAAGCGAAAGATGCAGAAAAAGTACTGCCAAAAGTTATTAAAAGCTTTATTCTTCGCATTGTTTTATTTTACACATTGCCTATTTTAATTATTTGTGGACTAATTCCTTGGAATGAGTTAACAGAAGAATCCAGCCCTTTTGTACAAGTACTTTCGATTTCTGGATTATCTGGTGCAGCCCACATTATGAATTTTGTCTTAATTATTGCTGTGTTATCTGCAGCAAATTCGGGTATATATGGATGTACAAGAATGATGTACTCTCTTTCAACGGAGGGAGAAGGACCGAAAGCCTTTAGCAAAGTAAACCACAATGGAGTGCCGACTTATAGTTTAATGGTTACAGGTATTATCTTAATTGCTGGATCAATGATTGCTTTATTTAAACAAGATCAAGTATTTTCTTTACTTATGGCATTCCCAGGCTTTGTTGTATCGATTGTTTGGATTATGATTTGTCTAGCGCAGTTAAAGCTTAGAAAACAATATCCATTTCAGCCAAGTTTTAAAATATGGGGATATCCGTATATTCCGATATTTACTGTAATCTGCTTAGGCATCATAAGCATTAGTTTCTTATTTGATGAGGCGAATCGAATTAGTATACTAGCATGTTTAATTTGTTTTTTTGCTGTGACAGCTATTTCTATATTTAAGTTTAAATTGAATAAACGGTAAAAAAATTTATTATAGGAAAAAGCGTTGGAATGCTAGGCGAACTATAGAAAAATACCTCCTGATATTGTTATGAAATGAACCTGAAAAAGGAAGATTTCATAAAATTGGTTGTAAACAATTTTAAACATCAAGTATAATAATCATAACTGATCAATGGTCGGCTTAACTCAACATAGGAGGAAACAAAAATTGATGAAAAATGAAAAAATAAAGCTTGTCGCACTCGGCGGAGTGGGCGAGAACGGTAAAAATATGTTTGTAGTCGAAGTAGACGAAGATATATTTGTAATTGATGCTGGCTTAATGTACCCGCAAAATGAAATGCTCGGGATCGATATTGTTATTCCAGATATCGCGTATTTAAAGCAAAATAAAGAAAAAGTAAAAGGAATTTTCTTAACACATGCACATGAAGATCATATCGGAGGCTTATCTTATATTTTAAGAGATTTAGATGTACCGGTTTATACGACTTTATTAACAGCTGAACTAACAAAGGAAAAGATGAAAGAGCAAGATTTCAAAGGACAAGCACAATTTGAAATTGTGACATCGAAAACTGTTCTAACATTTGCTTCCTCAAAAGTGTCATTCTTTAAAACGAATCATAGTATCCCTGATAGCATTGGGATTGTTATTCATACATCAGAAGGTGCAATCGTACATACTGGTGATTTCAAATTCGATCAAACAGCAAGTGATCTTTACAAGCCAGATTATGGCGAGATGGCCAAAATAGGAGAAGAGGGAGTATTAGCTTTATTATCTGATAGTACGAATGCAGATAAACCAGGCTATTCCACAACAGATTTTGTTGTAACTCAAAGCTTAATTGAGTCATTTTTACACACAAATGGTCGGATTATTGCAGCTTGTTTTGCAACTGACTTAAATAGAATTCAACATATTATTGATGCAGCTGAAAAAACAAATCGAAAAGTTGCGATTATCGGCAAGAATTTACAAAGAGTGTTGCAAATTGCTTTAAAACACAACTATTTAGTAGTAGATGAAGAAACGATCGTTACCTATAACGAGCTTCAAGGATATACACAAGACCAAATGGTAATCATCACTACTGGTACAAAAGGGGAACCAATTGAAGCACTGCAAAAAATGATTAAGAAAAATCATAAGCAGGTAAGCATCATGGAAGGGGATACCGTTTTATTTGCAGCATCCTCTTTCCTAGGCAGTGAAGTATTTGTCGGAAAAACAATCGATAAATTATACAGAGCAGGTGCAACACTTCTTGCAGGCTACAAAACATTTAACAGCTCTAATCATGGCAGCCAAGAAGAATTAAAATTTATGATTAATATGATGAAGCCTAAATTCTTTTTGCCTATCCATGGGGAGTATCGCGTATTAAAGGCACATGAAAAAATTGCGATTGAATGTGGTGTACCACCGCAAAATATTTACCTTCCGGAACAAGGAGAGGTGCTTGAATTTAAAGAAGATACTCTTCGTGTAGGCGGAAAAATTCCAGCTGGAAATGTATTAATTGATGGCAGCGGTGTTGGCGATGTTGGGAATATTGTTTTAAGAGACCGCAAGCTGTTATCACAAGACGGAATTTTAACGGTTGTTGTAACTTTAAATAAAGCGGAAAGAAAAATCTCTGCTGGTCCTGAAATCATTACAAGAGGTTTTGTGTATGTTCGCGAATCAGAGAAGTTGCTAGAAGAAGCAGCAGACCGTGTAAGAGATATTGTAGAAAAAAGTATTAGTAAGGACAGCTTCGACTGGACTGGAATTAAGCAAGATATTAGAGATACGCTAAACCAGTTCTTATATGAAAAAACAAGACGTAGACCAATGATTTTGCCAATTATTATGGAAGTTAAGCCAGTTAGAAGATAAAAGTGAGAGCCTCCTTAAGATAAGGGGGCTTTTAGTTTGTTTGGGACTAGCCGTGCTTAAATCTAAGAAGAGTTTGAATTGAAAAAGGAGAAGCTTCCTTGGGATTTAGATGAACCGTGGGGACCGCTGCTTAGCCAAAGGTCGGAAGAGACTTCTAACAAGAATTTTTCTGAAAAGCTTTTAATTAGAATTTATTCCAGAAGTAAAAGCGACTTATTGACTTTTCGATTTCGCCCGCATGAAATAGTGTTTCTCGCTTCATACTAAGATTATTATGGTTTTAGGAAGGGAGAACTTTATGGTTTCAGTTAACAATAATAATCAGCCTGATGAAAAGCCAAATGAGGATAAACCATCAAGCTTAATGGAAAAAATTCAACAGCTGGGACAAACTAATGTACCACAGCTTTCTCAAGATTCAAAAATACATTGTTTAACCATTGTTGGTCAAATCGAAGGCCATTTACAATTACCGCCTCAAAATAAAACAACGAAATATGAGCATCTGATTCCACAAATTGTAGCAATCGAACAAAATCCTAAGATTGAAGGGGTTCTTGTCATTTTGAATACAGTAGGAGGGGATGTAGAAGCAGGATTAGCTATTTCTGAAATGCTTGCTTCTCTGTCTAAACCAACTGTTTCCCTTGTTTTAGGAGGTGGGCACTCAATTGGTGTTCCAATTGCTGTTTCCTGTGATTATTCCTATATTGCAGAAACAGCAACGATGACAATCCATCCTATTCGTTTAACAGGTCTGGTTATTGGAGTACCACAGACCTTTGAATACTTAGATAAAATGCAAGAGAGAGTGGTTAATTTTGTGACCAAGCATTCTAAAATTACAGAAGAAAATTTTAAAGACCTGATGTTTGCAAAAGGAAATTTAACAAGAGATATTGGAACAAATGTAATTGGAAATGATGCTGTTACTTCTGGACTTATTGACTCTGTTGGCGGAGTCGGGGATGCGATGAAAAAGCTCAATGAGTTGATTGATGTCAATAAAGAACAGAATGAAGGGATTATCCAATGATTATGTATACAATGATGCCAGAAGAATTGATTTTTCCAATGAGCCAAGATATCTATGAAAAACACCAAGTTATTCATTATAATGGCATTCCTTTATTAGTAGCTAGAAATGAGTCAAATGAATATGAAGTCATAAGAATACTTAGCACCGATCCCAATCATTTTCTGCAGACAGAAATGCAGCCAGGAGCAAAAATTCCAACCATTTAATTGCTTTTTTATTAAAAAAGTTGATAATAGGGAATGATAGGGGGAAAAACTTATCTAGTATTTTGCTTTTTTAGCTAGAGTTGGCAGGATATCAGCTGAAGCAGGCGGCAAATCAGCCAAATGAGCAAAATATCAGCCAAAACAGGCAGCAAATCAGCCAAACGAGCAAAATATCAGCCAAAACAGGCAGCAAATCAGCCAAACGAGCAAAATATCAGCCAAAGCACACAACAAATCAGCCAAACCAAAAAGCATGAGCAAACATACTTTTTTCTATAAGACAGCAAAGGATAAAAAAACTTCGGAAAGAAGTTTCCCTTTATAAACTATGTTATAATATAGGAACAACAAAGAAGCAGCCTAAGGCTGCTTCTTTACTACAAAAGAGAAAGATACTTTTTAAATATTAGGTGATCAAATGGCAAAAAGGAAAAAAAGAAAAACAAGAAAAAAACAACATCTTAAATTAACGATACAATATGAACTTGCAGCCCTGCTTCTTATGGCGTTGAGTTTTATCTCTATTTTACAACTCGGTGCGGTTGGGAAAACAATGGTTTCTTTTTTCCGTTTCTTTTTTGGAGAGTGGTATATGCTTTGCCTAATAGGCCTTATCGTATACAGTGGTTATTTAATGTGGAAAAGAGAAAAGCCTTATATGTTTCATACGAAATTAAATGGAATTTATTTAATTGTCAGTGCAATTTTATTACTTAGCCATGTAACACTATTTAAGTTGCTAGCAAGCCAAGGCGCTTTTCAAAACCCAAGTGTTATATTCAATACATGGGAATTATTTTGGATGGAAGTGAATAAAGAGGCTACTAATGTCGATTTAGGCGGTGGTATGATTGGTGCCGTTTTATTTGCATTATTTCATTATTTATTCGACACGGTAGGTACTCAGATTATCAGCTTTATCGTGATTGTGATCGGTTTTATCCTGCTTACTGGTAAAACGTTAAGTGGTGCTTTTAAAAAAGTTATATCAAGTATCTGGAATTTTTTCCAAGATCAATGGGAAGCGTTTAAGCAAGATATGAAAGACTGGAAAGAATCGATTCAAAAAAATAAAGAAAAGCGGAAGGCAGAAAAACAAGCAAGACGCGAAAATCAGCAGTCTAAGGAAAATACGAATGCTTCTATTATTGTGAACACTCCGCCTCAAGAGGAAGAGCCATACATACAAGAGCCAATTATTAATACCTTTGCCGAAAGAGCCTATCAGGAAGAAGTCATTCAGGAAGACTTGTTGGCAGATTCGCCAGAAGAACAAACCGATATAGGTGATGTCGTACCAATAACTTTTACAGAAGTAGAAAATAAGGATTATGAACTCCCGCCTTTAAAACTATTAACGTTGCCGAGAAAGGCAGATCAGAGTGGGGAATATAAGCAAATTCACGCAAACGCTGCTAAATTAGAAAGAACCTTTCATAGCTTTGGCGTAAAAGCTAGAGTAACAGAGGTTCACTTAGGACCTGCGGTAACGAAGTATGAAGTTCATCCAAGCGAAGGGGTAAAAGTAAGTAAAATTGTTAATTTAAGCGATGATTTAGCTTTAGCTCTTGCAGCAAAGGATATTCGCATTGAAGCACCTATTCCTGGAAAATCAGCAATCGGGATTGAAGTGCCCAACTCTGAAGTTGCTGTTGTGTCACTAAGAGAAGTATTGGAATCAAGTAAAAATGATAAGCCTGATTCGAAGCTGATGATTGCTTTTGGACGAGATATCACAGGGGAAGCCGTATGCGCGGAATTAAATAAAATGCCCCATTTACTTGTTGCCGGAGCAACAGGAAGTGGTAAATCTGTCTGTATTAACGGGATTATTACAAGTATATTGATGAGAGCAAAACCTCATGAAGTAAAGCTAATGATGATTGATCCGAAAATGGTTGAATTAAATGTATATAATGGAGTCCCTCATTTGCTTGCCCCTGTTGTGACAAATCCAAAAAAGGCATCACAGGCATTAATGAAGGTTGTTAGTGAAATGGAGAGAAGATACGACTTATTCTCCCATACAGGGACAAGAAATATAGAAGGCTATAATGAGTATATTAAACGAATAAATGCAGAGGAACAAGAAAAGCAGCCACTATTGCCATTTATCGTGGTGATTGTAGACGAGCTTGCTGACTTAATGATGGTAGCATCATCTGATGTAGAGGATGCCATTACACGACTTGCACAAATGGCCCGTGCAGCCGGAATTCATCTAATTATTGCCACTCAGCGACCTTCAGTTGATGTTATTACAGGAGTTATTAAAGCAAATATTCCATCACGAATTGCGTTCGCTGTTTCCTCTCAGACGGATTCTCGTACCATATTAGATATGGGAGGAGCCGAAAAGCTATTAGGAAGAGGAGATATGCTATTCTTCCCTTATGGGGCAAGCAAACCTGTGCGAGTACAAGGAGCGTTCTTGTCCGATGAAGAGGTGGAAGAAGTGGTTGATTTTGTGATTGGTCAGCAAAAAGCACAATATCAAGAGGAAATGATTCCAGATGAAATTGTGGAAGTTACAGGAGCTGTAGAAGACGAACTATATCATGAAGCAGTTGAACTAATTGTTGAAATGCAAACAGCTTCTGTTAGTATGTTACAAAGAAGGTTCCGGATTGGCTATACGAGAGCAGCTAGATTAATCGATGAAATGGAAGCCCGTGGGGTAGTTGGACCATATGAGGGCAGTAAACCAAGAACAGTTCTTGTGCCTAAAAGTTCCGAAGAAATAAATATGCAGTAATAATAGCAGATGAATTGAATTCAACCAACATATAGGACAAAAAATGAACCGGTTATGAGAGAAACAATCATATTTTTTAGAAAAGGACTTGAAATAGTATAACCTATTTCAAGTCCTTTTTTAGCGTATATTCTGAACATTCATTCAAGATATGTAAGAAAAAATAACAAAACAATGCATTATTTTTACAATAATATACAAAAGAAAACGGTTGATTTCCGAACAATTACTCATTTCTGTATTTTTTCGACGAAATTCTTAAAAGTCTATTTATTTATTAGGAAAAAAGTGTTATAGTATTTTCGATTAGTAGGAATGATTGAACATCAGAGGTCTGATGTCTTAGAAATGTTTGGAGGAACATCATATGCTAATTAAATCGGATACGAGACATTTATATTTGCAAGTAGTAGATCGTCTAAAAAAAGATATTGAGTTAGGAATTTATAAAGAAAAAGAAAAATTCCCCTCAGAATTCGAGCTTGCAAAAACTTTAGGTGTGAGCCGGGCCACTTTAAGAGAGGCACTGCGTACATTGGAAGAAGAAAATGTCATTGTCAGAAGACATGGTGTTGGCACTTTTGTTAACTGTAAACCATTGTTTAATTCTGGCATAGAACAATTGAATAGTGTCACGAATATGATTAAGCAGGCAGGTATGAATCCAGGCACTATATTTCTAAGCTCAAACACGATGTTCGCTACTGAAGAAGACTCGACACGCTTCTCTGCATTACAAGGGGATGAACTGCTCGTTATCGAAAGAGTTCGAACAGCTAATGGCGAACCGGTTGTTTATTGTATAGATAAATTGCCACAGAAATTTTTGCCTGAGCGATTTTCATACGATCAAGAATCGATTTTTCAGTTCTTGGAATCGGATAGTCAAAGACATATTACATACGCTGTTGCACAAATCGAGCCGATAGGATATCACGATAAGGTATCTCCCATTCTGCAATGTGAACCAGAAACTGCACTGCTTGTATTAAAACAGATGCATTATGATGAGAAGGATGAACCGATTCTTTATTCAGTAAATTATTTTCGATCCGATAAGTTTAGCTTTCAAGTATTAAGAAAACGAATATACTCGTAGAAGCTGAACAGACTAATCGTATAAAATTTGACTAAATAACAATAAAAAGTCTAGGGGGTACAAGCTTTGAAGAAGCGTAAATTTGGCTTAGCACTATCTTTAGTACTAGCTGCTGGAACTGTATTAAGTGCTTGCGGAAGTAATGACAAAGGTAACGATAAAGCAGCAGATGGGGATAAAGAGAAAGACTCATTTAAAGTTGCAATGGTAACAGATGTCGGTGGTGTTGATGATAAATCATTTAACCAATCAGCTTGGGAAGGTTTACAAGCATTTGGTAAAGAGAATGGCTTATCAAAAGGTAATGGTATTGATTACCAACAATCACAGTCAGATTCAGATTATGCTACTAATTTAAATAATTTATCTCGTCAAGGCTATAATTTGGTATTTGGAATCGGATTTTTAATGGAAGGTGCAATTTCAGAAATTTCTCAACAACAAAAAGATGCACATTTTGCAATTGTTGATGCTGTAGTTAACCAACCTAATGTAGCAAGCATTACTTTTAAAGAACAAGAAGCTTCTTTCTTAGCTGGTGTTGCAGCAGCTCATGCAACCGAATCTAAAAAGATTGGATTTATTGGCGGGGTAGAAGGAGATGTAATTGGACGCTTCGAAGCTGGATTCGTTGATGGCGTTAAAGCAGTAGACCCTAATATTAAGGTAGACGTACAATATGCTGGTGCATTTGATAAACCTGAACTTGGTAAAACAATTGCAAGTAAGATGTACTCTTCAGGCGCAGATGTAGTATTCCATGCTTCTGGTGGTACTGGTGCTGGATTATTCTCTGAAGCTCGTGATTTAAAAGAAAAAGACCCTTCAAAATATATTTGGGCAATCGGTGTTGACTCTGATCAAGCAGCAGAAGGTGTTGTAGGAGACCACAACATTGTGTTAACTTCTGCATTAAAAGGTGTTTCCACAGCGGTACAAGATATTTCAACTAAAGCAAAAGACGGTAAATTCCCAGGTGGCGAAACTACTGTTTATGGCTTAAAAGAAGATGGTGTTGGTCTTGCACCAATTAATGAAGAAGTTAAAAAGAAAGCTGAAATTGATGCTGCTGTTGAAGAATGGACTGCTAAAATTAAAAACGGTGAGTACACTGTTCCTGATACTGTTAAGTAAATAGCAATTGCTAATTTTCCAGGAATAAGTGGTTTGCATGGCAAACACTTATTCCTTTTTTACGACAAAAAATAGAATTTTAACTAAAGAGTAGAAGTTTAATTCTAGTCTTTATTAAAAATTTTATATGTCGAAATTATCGTAATATAAAAATTACATAATTTCCTTTGTGGATTGTTTTAGAAAATAAAATTCTTTGACATCATACGTGTATTTTAAGCTTTATAACATTTATCTTGTAAGGTAAGTAAGAAGGAGTGGATTAGATGGAATATGTAATCGAGATGTTAAATATTCGTAAAGAATTCCCTGGTATTGTTGCAAACAACAATATTACCCTTCAAGTAAAAAAAGGTGAGATTCACGCACTTTTAGGGGAAAATGGTGCAGGAAAATCTACGCTAATGAATGTTCTTTTTGGTCTATATCAGCCAGAAAAAGGGGAAATTCGTGCGCGTGGGAAAGTCGTAAATATTTCTAATCCAAATATTGCGAATGATTTAGGAATCGGAATGGTTCATCAGCATTTTATGTTGATTGACACCTTTACGGTGACGGAAAATATTATTTTAGGAAAAGAAACAGTCAGCAAAGGAAAAATCGATTTAAAAAAAGCAGAAAGAGAAGTACAGGAAATTTCAGAGCGTTATGGATTGGCAGTTGATCCGAAAGCGAAGATTGCTAATATTTCTGTTGGAATGCAACAAAGAGTAGAAATCTTAAAAACGTTATATCGCGGAGCAGAAATTTTGATTTTTGATGAGCCGACAGCTGTTTTAACTCCGCAGGAAATTGCCGAATTAATTGGTATCTTCCGTAAGTTAATTCAAGAGGGCAAGTCCATTATCCTCATTACCCATAAATTAAAAGAAATTATGGAAGTATGTGACCGTGTTACGGTTATCAGAAAAGGGGAAGGCATTGGCACTTATAATGTAAAAGATACAAACCAAAATGAGCTTGCAAACTTAATGGTTGGCCGTGAAGTTTCCTTTAAAACAGAAAAAAAAGCACCAAATCCGAAAGAAACAGTATTAAAAATTTCTGATTTAACTGTAAAAGATAGTCGTGGTGTCCATGTAGTCAACTCTCTTAACCTAGATGTTAAAGCAGGTGAGATTGTGGGGATTGCTGGGGTAGATGGCAATGGTCAATCAGAGTTGATTGAGGCGATTACTGGCTTAATGAAGAAAAACAGTGGAAGTATTACCCTTAACGGCAAAGAAATCAGTGTACTTTCTCCACGGAAAATTACAGAAAGTGGGATTGGTCATATTCCGCAGGATCGACATAAACACGGTTTAGTACTTGACTTTTCGATTGGACAAAATATGGCTTTACAGACCTATTACAAAAGCCCATTTTCTAAATATGGCTTTTTAAATCAAGGTGAAATCGAGAAAAAAGCGAGCAAGTTAATTGAAGAATTTGATGTCCGTACACCAAGTATACACACACCAGCGAGAGCTCTCTCTGGGGGTAACCAGCAGAAGGCAATCATTGGTAGAGAAGTAGATCGTGACCCTGATTTGCTTATTGCTGCCCAGCCAACTAGGGGACTGGATGTAGGTGCAATTGAATTTATTCATCGACGATTAATCGAACAAAGAGATAAAGGAAAAGCGGTATTATTAATATCCTTTGAATTAGATGAAATTTTAAATGTCAGTGACCGCATTGCTGTTATTTTTGATGGAGAAATTATTGCAACAGTGGATCCAAAAACAACAACAGAACAAGAGCTAGGTTTATTAATGGCAGGATCGAAAGCTAAAAAAGTGGGTGTGGAGAATAATGTCTAATACAATAAAGAAAATTAGTATTCCAATTATTGCCGTATTGTTAGGGGTTATTGTTGGGACGATTATCATGTTTGCAACAGGTTATAATCCTGCGGATGCATATACAGCCCTTTGGAATGGAGCGTTTGGAGATATTTATTTCACTGGAGAAGTAGTGCGCCAAATCACTCCGTTGATTCTTGCAGGTCTTGCAGTTGCCTTCGCTTTTCGCACCGGATTATTCAATATTGGGGTTGAAGGGCAATTAATTGTTGGCTGGCTTGCTGCAGTTTGGGTAGGGATTTCCTTTGATTTACCAAAAATTATTCATTTACCACTTGCTGTATTAGCTGCTGCTGCTGCTGGTGCGCTGTGGGCATTTGTACCAGGCTTTTTAAAGGCACGATTTAGAGTTCATGAAGTTATCGTAAGTATTATGATGAACTATGTCGCATTACATGTATCCAACTATTTAATCCGAAACGTGCTTACAGATAAAGCAGACCGTACAGAAAATATTGCGCCAACTGCTAGTCTGCGTTCTGGGTTCTTAGAAAGCTTAACAGACTATTCCCGTATGCACTGGGGAATTTTAATTGCGGTTGGATGCGCTATACTTATGTGGATTATCTTAGAGAAAACAGTAAAAGGATATGAATTAAAGTCTGTTGGTTTTAATCAGAATGCCTCCCAATATGCTGGTATGAATGTTAACCGTAATATCATTCTTTCTATGGTCATTTCTGGTGCTTTTGCAGGTCTTGCAGGAGCAATGGAAGGTTTAGGAACATTTGAATATGTGAGTAATAAAGGTGGATTTACAGGGGTTGGATTTGATGGGATTGCCGTTGCTTTACTTGGAGCAAATGGCCCAGTCGGAATCTTGCTTGCTGCATGCTTGTTCGGTTTCTTAAAAGTAGGGGCGCTAAATATGCCGCTTGAAGCTGGAGTACCGAATGAGATGGTTGATATCATTATTGCTTTAATCGTTTTCTTTGTTGCTTCAAGCTATATGATTCGCTTATTCTTAGAACGATTGAGTAAAAATAAAAGTAAAAAGGGGGAGAAGTAAATGGGATTAATGGACGTATTATTAATTGTCATACCTTCTTCGCTATTGTTTGCTGCTCCACTAATTTTTACTGCGCTTGGCGGGAATTTTTCTGAAAGAGCAGGGGTAGTTAATATTGGACTAGAGGGTTTAATGGTAATGGGAGCTTTCTCCTCCATTGTTTTTAATTTAACATTTGCTGATAGTCTTGGCGCTTGGACACCATGGGTTTCTTTGCTTGTCGCAATGGTTGTCGGTGCTCTATTCTCGATACTTCATGCAGTGGCAAGTATTACATTCCGTGCCGACCAAACGGTTTCTGGTGTAGCGATTAATCTACTAGCAGCTGGTCTTGCTATGTTCTTAGTAAAATTAATCTATGATGGAAAGGGACAAACAGGTACCATTCGTTATAGCTTTAAGAAAATTGATATTCCGCTATTAAAGGACATCCCTGTGATTGGAGACTTATTTTTCTCTAATACATATTGGACTTCTTACTTAGCAATTGTTGTTGCTGTTATTGTTTGGTTCGTTATGTATAAAACGCCATTCGGCTTGCGTCTTCGTTCTGTTGGAGAGCATCCGATGGCTGCAGATACAATGGGCATTAACGTAACCAAAATGCGTTATATTGCGGTTATTCTTTCTGGTGCATTTGGTGGAATCGGCGGCGGCGTATTTGCCCAGTCGATTACAAATGATTTTACCCATGCGACCATTAGCGGACAAGGATTCATGGCACTTGCCGCCCTGATCTTCGGAAAATGGAATCCGCTTGGAGCAATGGGAGCTGCGATTTTCTTTGGTTTTGCTCAAAGCTTAAGTATTGTTGGAAGCAGCTTACCGTTCTTAGAAAACATCCCGAGCGTTTACTTGTTAATTGCACCATATGTATTAACTATTATTGCATTAACAGGCTTTATCGGTCGTGCAGATGCACCAAAAGCTTCTGGTGTTCCTTATATTAAAGGTAGCAGATAATCCTTTGGGAAAATAAAAAAGAGACTTCTAATGATGTGCACCCCAAAAGTTAGACGAACCAATTCTAACTTTTGGGGTGTTTTTTATTCCTCATGTGTATTAATTGCCTTCGTTTTAATTTCTTTATCCAATAAATCAATTGGAATATGTTTAGGAATCACATCGGCAGGAACTTCGCCGTTCATATCTAAATAATAATGGCGAATAGGTTTTAAGGAATTATCATCTAATTCATATACTAATGGAATGCTTGTTGGAATGTTTAAAGACGCAATTCCGTCAGGTGAAACATTATCTAAATACTGAATAATAGCGCGAATTGTATTACCATGAGCTGCAATTATTACTTTTTTATTATTGTGTAGCATGGGTGCAATTTCTTGATCCCAGAAAGTTAGGACTCTTTTCTCCGTATCGGCAAGACTTTCTGTTAAAGGAAATTCGCCTTCTTCGAGCTGTTGATACCTTGGATCGTCGATATTGTAGCGGGGATCATCTTTATTTAAAGCTGGTGGTCTGATATCCATGGATCTTCTCCATTTTTGAACTTGGTCAAGCCCATATTGATCAGCTGTTTCTTTTTTATTTAATCCTTGCAAAGCACCATAATGCCGTTCATTTAATTTCCACGTTTTATGTATAGGAATCCACATGCTATCCATTTCATCGAGAATAATCCATAATGTCCGAATAGCTCTTTTTAAATAGGATGTATATGCAATATCAAATGTGTATCCGTTATGATTGAGAATAATTCCAGCTTCCCTTGCTTCTGTTAACCCTTTTTCTGATAGTTCAATATCTGTCCAACCAGTAAAGCGATTTTCCACATTCCAAAGACTTTCTCCATGGCGAATCAAAACAAGCTTTGGCATTGTGCATCTCTCCCTTTCTTCTTTTCTTTATTTTTTTCCTGTTTTCATGGAAATAATCGTCCTTTTAAAGGAAAAAGTATAATTTAGAATTATTTTCTTCGCTATTATTGAATAAACTTTTTTTTGATTGATAATTGATTTAATTAATTTTTTATAAAGTTAGGAAAATATATGAGCGTAAAAAATCTATTATTTTTATTTAGTAGTATATTGCTTATCCTTGTAATCGGACTATTATGGAATGGACCAATTTATGGTAATGATGAAGTTCTATTAAGAAGGTTGATTAAGGAACTAATCTGAAATTTATTGATATTTTCGATACAGAAAAGACTAGAATCGCTGGTTTTACAAATGGGGAGGGCTAGGGAGCTATTAAGTTTGAAAAACATTCCAAAGGCAACTATACCTAGCTTGGTAAGAGCTTTGATAGAGAGCTGAGTAAAGGAGTAACTAGCTACACGATTTCAATCGAGGGTGAACGAACACCACTCTTTCTTTTTATTATCAGATGGGGTGGGGCAAGTGTTCGTTCGATTGACTTAATCATTCATAATGAGTGGAAGGAGAGAAAAAGGTATCTTTAGGCAATTTTTCAATGGGAACGTCGATGAAAGACTTTCAGAAATAGAGGCAAAATCCTATTATTATAAGTTTAAGCTATATGATAAAGAAGGAATAGAAATAAGCAAAGGAGAAAGATATAAGTTTAGAGGAAAATCATCCTAATCTAGACTTTATGAGAATAACCATATAAATAGAGTTAATACTAGTAAGTAGTGTATGATTAGTGTAAGTATATGAGGAGGTATGTTATGAGCATAGCAACGGAAAAAATTACAAAATATAGCGGCTTTCAATTACATACAGTCAAGACTGAAAAATTTAAAACGAATACGATTGTGGTGAAATGGCGGACCCCTATTACAAAAGAAAATTCCACACACAGGGCCCTTCTTCCTTATGTGATGCAAAATAGTACAAAGAAATATCCGACAACGGCAAAGCTTCGTTCCTTTATAGAAGAATTGTACGGAGCTACTTTTTTTATCGATCTTGCTAAAAAAGGGGAATACCACATTGTTTCTTTCTCCTTAGAAATTGCAAATGAAAAGTTTCTCTCAGACCCAGCTCCTTTATTAAAAAAAGGCTTGGAATTTTTATCTGAGGTAATCTTTCAGCCAAATGTATCAGAAAGTGGTTTTGACCAAAATGTTATAGAGAATGAAAAACGTGCATTAAAGCAAAGAATTCAATCCATCTATGACGATAAAATGCGATATTCGAATCAACGGGTAATTGATGTTATGTGTGAAAATGAGCCTTATGCATTAAGTGTGTACGGTGAAAAGGATGAGGTTGACAGCATTACCCCACAATCCCTTTACGCCTATTATACAAAAGCGTTAGCAGAGGATCAGATTGATTTGTATATGGTCGGCGATATTAAAGAAGAAGAGATAGGAGCATATATTGAGGATTTATTTCCATTTAAAGAAAGAACTGCACAATCAATTGATCGTAGAAAAACGTATGAAACTAGGGAAGTAAAAGAGGTTCGTGAAGTTCAAGATATTAAACAAGGAAAACTAAATATGGGATTCCGCACAAATATAGTTTATGGAGATCCAGAATATTTTGCCCTTCAAGTACTTAATGGTATTTATGGCGGGTTCTCGCATTCTAAGCTATTTATTAATGTCAGGGAAAAAGAAAGTCTTGCCTATTATGCAGCAAGTCGTTTAGAAAGTCATAAAGGATTGCTTTTAGTAATGTCAGGAATAGATAATAACAATTATGATAAGGCAGTAAAGATTATTAAGGAACAAATGGAGTTAATGAAAAAAGGCGAATTTTCCGATCAAGAAATAATGCAGACAAAAGCGGTGATTCATAATCAAATGCTGGAAACATTGGATACTTCCCGTGGCATGATTGAACTGTTCTACCATAATAGTGTAAGTGATAATTATGTAGAGATGGGCGATTGGCTTCAATATATGAGTAAAGTTTCCAGAGAGGAAATCATTGCTGCCGCTAAAAAGATCGAACTAGACACCATTTATTTCTTAACGGGATCGGAGGGAAATGCATAATGGAAAAAATAGAATTTGCTCAATTGCAAGAAGAGCTATATTATGAAAAATTAGCAAATGGCTTAAAGGTATATATTTTGCCGAAAAAAGGGTTTAATAAGACGTTTTGTACATTCACAACAAACTATGGTTCTGTAGATAACACCTTTATTCCTCTTGAGGGATCCGAATTCACTCAAGTTCCTGATGGAATTGCTCATTTCTTAGAGCATAAGCTTTTTGAAAAAGAAGAAGGTGACGTTTTTCAAGATTTTAGTAAACAGGGGGCAAGTGCTAACGCTTTTACGTCTTTTACAAGAACAGCCTATTTGTTTTCTAGTACCTCTAATGTAGCGAATAATCTGGAAACGCTTATTAATTTTGTACAGGAGCCATACTTTACGGAGAAAACGGTAGAAAAAGAAAAAGGAATTATCGGACAAGAAATTACGATGTATGATGATAATCCAGATTGGCGCCTTTACTTTGGATTAATTGAAAATATGTATGTCCATCATCCTGTGAAAATTGATATTGCTGGAACGATTGAATCCATCTCACATATCACAAAAGATATGTTGTATGAGTGCTATAATACGTTCTACCACCCAAGCAATATGCTTCTTTTCATTGTAGGACCTGTTGATCCAGAGGAATATATGGCTCAGATAAGAGAAAATCAAAGTAAAAAAGACTATACAAATCATAGTGAAATTCAACGTAAATTTAAAGAAGAGCCTGCACATGTTAATAAGGACAAGCAAGTTTTAAAAATGAACGTCCACACTTCTAAATGTCTTGTTGGGATAAAAGGAATCAATGTAGAGCAGTCCGGAAAAGAAATGATGAAACAAGAGTGGAGCATCAATTTATTATTAGATTTCCTATTTAGTGAAAGCTCTGAAAACTACCAAAATCTTTTCCAAGAAGGCTTAATTGATGATACTTTTTCTTATGATTACACACAGGAGCACGGATTTGGATTTGCGATGATTGGTGGGGATACGAGTGATCCTGATCGGTTAGAAGCTGCAATTAAAGAAATTTTAATGAAAGCTAAAACAATGGATTTCGCCAGCGAGACGTTAGAAAGAACGAAGAAAAAGAAAATTGGCGCTTTCTTACGTGCGATTAATTCACCAGAATATATCGCTAACCAATTTACACGCTATGCTTTCAATGAAATGAATTTATTTGATGTGGTGCCTGCTGTCGAAGAAATAACAGTAGAGGATATAAAAAATGCGGCTAATAAATTTTTAGCAGAAGAAAGACTAACATCTTGCCAAGTAGTGCCGAAATAATGATGGCAGACACAAAGAAATTTATTTCTTTGTGTCTGTTGCTGTTTAGATTTATAGGTAAAAGTATATGGAGTGAGAAAAAAATGGGGAAATGGATTTTAATTACCGGTGCATCTGGTGGGATTGGACAAGCAATTGCAAAACAATTAGCAAAAGAAGGCTATTCTCTTTACTTACATTATCATCAAAATGAAAAAGCAATAAAGGAATTATTAGAAGTTCTAGCAGTGAATGGCGGAGAATACTTACCTATACAAGCAGATTTACAACAAGAAAATGACTATCAAAAAATTCTCGAAAGTATTTTCACAATAGATGGAATCGTTCACGCAAGTGGTATAAGTACATATGGTTTATTGACGGATTTGGAAGAAGGGGAAATGAAAGCCCTATGGAATGTCCATGTTCATTCATTAATGTGTATAACAAAAGCATTATTACCGAAAATGCTTTCTAGACAATATGGTAATATTATCGTGATCACCAGTATATGGGGCCAAGTAGGAGCAGCAATGGAAGTTGCTTATTCAACTGTAAAGGGCGCCCAGATTAGCTTTGTGAAGGCATTAAGTAAAGAGGTTGCCTTTAATGGTATTCGAGTGAATGCAGTAGCTCCTGGCGCTATTGAAACGAACATGCTTCAATCTTTTTCGCCTGAAGAAATGCAGTTGATGGCAGAGGAAATCCCGATGGGGAGATTAGGAAGTCCGCAAGAAGTAGCAGAAAGCGTAGCCTTTCTATTATCGGAAAAATCTTCTTATATGACAGGACAAGTCCTTTCACTTAATGGGGGATGGCATGTATAGATAGCTTTTCCAAAAGATTTTCATGCATATTATTTCATCGAACAAACCAAAATAATGATGTAATTCACTTAAGCAATGGAAGGAGTAATTCATGATGTCTATTTTAGAAAATTGGGATCAATGGAAAGACTTTTTAGCAGATCGTCTTCATCATGCTGAAAATGAGGGAATGAATCAGGAAGCAATAGGAGATCTTGCTTTTCAAATTGGAGATTATCTGTCTAATCAAGTTCAACCTAAGAATGAACAAGAAAAGATTTTATCCGATTTATGGTCAGTTGCAGATGAAAAAGAACAGCATGCGATTGCAAATATGATGGTAAAATTAGTGCATAATAACGGAACAAAATAATTATTAGTGGCAATCATAGAAGCTCGATAAATAGAAAAGCTATTTATCGAGCTTCTTTCTTTTGTTATGTAAAAATATTCTAATCAAGATGATATGCTTAATAGATGGGAATCCTGTCTGACCAAAAGCAAGAAAGCAAAATAGAAAAGGAAATAGGGAGAAAAGCTCCTCTATTAAAAAGGTATATCTCCACACTGTTCATTTAAATAAAGGAAGAAACAAATAGAAGCAATTGCCTGCAAATAAATCAAGTAACAATAGCAGAAACCAATGATTTTAGATAAAAAAGAATACCTTATTTTCCTAGAATGCACCCTTTCTATAAAAAGTCCATCTTTTTTTCTATTTTGACCCCTTTTTTCTTGATTATTTATACTATTGCTATATGATAGAAGTTAAAAGACTAGAAAATTTCACTTGCTAGTTGTAGGAGGATTTTTTTGGAACAGAAGGAATGGTATCTAGAATACGAAATTCAAAAAAACCGACCTGGCCTACTAGGGGAGATTTCCTCATTACTAGGGATGCTTTCAATCAATATTATCACCATTAATGGGGTAGACGATGGACGGCGTGGCTTATTAATGTTAGCCAAAAATAAGGAACAAATAAAAAGGTTAGAATCTATTCTCTATACAATGGACACAATAAAAGTAATCAAGCTTAGAGAACCTTCTTTAAGAGATAAACTTGCAGTTAGACATGGTCGTTATATTCAGAGAGATGCAGATGACAAAAAAACATTTCGCTTTGTTCGTTATGAGCTAGGATTGTTAGTAGATTTTATGGCCGAATTATTTAAGACAGAAGGCCATAAATTAATAGGTATTAGAGGGATGCCGCGGGTAGGTAAAACGGAGTCCATAGTAGCTGCAAGCGTTTGTGCAAATAAGAGATGGCTTTTAGTAAGTTCTACTTTGCTAAAGCAGACTATCCGCCATTCCTTAATGCAGGGAGAATATAATGAAAACAATTTATTTATCATTGATGGAATTGTTTCTTCTAAACAGATTAATGAGCGACATTGGGCGGTTGTTCGAGAAGTGATGCGCCTGCCATGTATAAAAGTAGTAGAACATCCTGATGCCTTTGTACATAATACAGAATACACTTTAGATGATTTTGATTATATTATTGAGCTAAGACATGAGCCAGGCGAGGAGATTCTTTATGATGTTCATAAAAAAAATACTCTTGCCTTAGAAAGTGAATTCGAGGGTTTTGATTTTTAGTAGTTGGAAGGTGTTATCTTGTGAGTGAATTAGGAAATCGATTAAAAGAAGCTAGAGAAGCTAAAGGACTAACGTTAGAAGAATTACAAGAGATTACCAAAATTCAAGTCCGTTATTTAGTTGGCATTGAAGAAGGTAACTATAGTATGATGCCAGGTAAATTTTATACACGGGCATTTATCAAACAATATGCAGAAGCAGTAGATTTGGTTCCAGAAGAAATATTTGAAGAGTATAAAGCCGAGGTACCAACAACGGTAAATGATGAGTTACCGCAAAATTTATCGAGAGTAAATTCAAGAAGCGCAATAGACGGAGCCACTTCTAAAGTATTTGATATCTTGCCAACTATTCTTATTGCTATTCTTGTATTGGCTGTTGCTTTCCTGGTTTGGTATTTTGTGTATGCAAAAGATTCAAATCCAGAAAAACAGTCTAGTAGTGATACGGAACCGAATTCTGTTTATATGAAATCAGATGCATTAAATAAAAAGGAAAAAGAAAAAGCAATTGATGAGGATGCTAATAAAGAGGAAGAACAAGTAGTTGAAGAAGAAGAGAAGAAAGTAGAAGAAGAGGCACCAAAACAAGAGATTACCAAAAAAGAAACAGCGGGAAGAACGACAACATATGAAGTGAAAAATGCTGAGAAGTTTGTTGTTAAGCTTGTAGCAACAGGAAAAGTTTGGGTTGATATCCAAAATGGCAAAAACTATTCTTTTTTCCAAGGTATCCTTGAAAAGGGTGGAGCTGAATCACACGAAGAAGATTTATCAAAAGAGACAGAAGCACGTATTGTAATTGGAAATAGTCAAGTTGATGTTTTTGTCAATGATGAAAAATTAGAGCTTGGTGATTCATCCTCTAGACAAGATCTTGTTATTAAAAATATAAAAGAAGAATAGTCATCGATTCGATGACTATTTTTCGCTATTATATCGTAATTAGGTTATAATACTAATGTTTTTAATTTATTTTTAATGAAAGTGACGATTAACGTCATGGTAATGGAGGATGTAAGATGAATTTGCCAAATAAGATTACCGTAGCAAGAATTTTATTAATTCCCGTCTTTCTAGTCATCATGCTAGTGGACTTTCAATGGGGAGAACTAACATTTTTAGGTGTTACCTTACCGATGACACATTTTATCGGAGCCTTGATTTTTATTCTAGCATCGACAACGGATTGGATTGATGGACACTTTGCGAGAAAGTATAATCTAGTAACCGATTTAGGGAAGTTTTTAGATCCTTTAGCAGATAAATTATTAGTTTCGTCTGCATTAATTGTTTTAGTAGGATTGCAGATGGCACCTGCATGGATTACGATTGTTATTATCAGCAGAGAATTCGCAGTAACCGGTTTACGTTTAATATTAGCTGGCGGCGGAGAGGTAGTCGCAGCAAATATGCTTGGGAAAATTAAAACTTGGGCTCAAATAGTTGCGATTTCAGCCCTTTTACTACATAATATGATTTTTGAACTTGTCTCACTGCCGTTTGATAAGCTTGCACTATGGGTTGCTTTGATCTTTACAATTTGGTCTGGCTGGGATTATTTTGCAAAAAACAAACAGGCTTTTGTTTCATCCAAATAAAATAGAGGAATAAAAATAAGGACATCTATTTATGACAAGCGAATATTGCTTTATAAAGAGACGTCCTTTCTTTATGAACAGACAAAAAGGGGGAGCACTACATGAATGCAGAGATTATTGCTGTTGGCTCAGAATTATTACTTGGACAAATTGCTAATACAAATGCTCAATTTATATCCAAGCATTTAGCCGACTTAGGAGTAAATGTTTATTATCATACAGTAGTTGGAGATAATGCAGCTCGTTTAGAGGAAGCGATAAAAATCGCTGAAAATCGAGCGCAATTGCTTATTTTCTCCGGCGGATTAGGTCCAACAAAGGATGATTTAACGAAAGAAACGATTGCCAAGCATATAGGGAAAGAGTTGGTTTTTGATAAAACAGCTTTAGCTTCCATTGAAGACTATTTTGTCAAAACGAAACGCACTATGACGGAAAACAATAAAAAACAAGCATTGGTATTAGAGGGAAGCGACGTTCTTCCAAATGACCATGGGATGGCACCGGGGATGTTTTTAAAAAAAGACAATCGTTTTTATATGCTTTTACCAGGACCACCGAAAGAAATTCAGCCAATGTTTGTCAAATATGGATTTCCAGCTATACAAAAGCAAATGACAAGCAAAGATGTCATCGTTTCGCGCGTGCTTCGCTTCTTCGGCATTGGAGAATCGCTGCTGGAAACAAAAATAGAAGACTTAATTGATGCCCAGACTAATCCGACTATTGCCCCGCTCGCAGGAGATGGAGAGGTAACATTACGTATCACATGTAAACATGATTCTGTAGAAGAAGCAGATAAATTGATTGCCAAAACAGAAGAAGAAATATTCGCACGCGTAGGAGAATTTTTCTATGGATATGAGGACACTACATTAATGAATGAGCTTTCCCATATTTTATTAAAGAAAAATTTAACAGTAGCAGCAGCAGAGAGTCTGACAGGAGGACTGTTTCAGCAGGAGATAACAGGAATTCCAGGTGCTGGGAATATTTTTAAAGGGGGAATTGTTTGCTATACAAATGAAGTAAAGCATCAAATCCTGCAAGTAAAAGAGTCGACGATTAAAGAACATGGTGTGGTAAGCGAGCAATGTGCGAAAGAGCTTGCAGAGAATGTGGCACGTTTATTAAATGCCGATATTGGGATAAGCTTCACAGGTGTTGCAGGCCCAAATGAATTAGAAGGAAACCCAGTAGGTACCGTTTATATTGGGATTGCTAAAAGCGGGGAGCCGACAAAAGTAGAGAAGTTAGCATTAAGTGGAACAAGAGCAAGTAATCGAGTTCGAAGTGTGAGATACGGTCAATATTTCTTATTGAAAATGTTAGAAGATAAATAGTAGGGTGTCTTTTACTTAAAAGCTTCCTTTCAGCTGGAAAATAAAAAAAACGAATGAATGTTCGATTTTTTACTGTACAAATGAAAGGAAAAAAGGTATATTAAGTATATAATCTTTTAAACAACGAATGAATCATGATTAGTGAGATTCATTTTTTATATAAGGAGGAGAACGTATTTGAGTGATCGTCAAGCTGCATTAGAAATGGCGTTAAAACAAATAGAAAAGCAATTTGGTAAAGGTAGTATTATGAAGCTGGGAGAGCAAGCAGATAGAGTCATTTCTACTAGTCCAAGTGGATCTTTAGCTTTAGATGCAGCCCTAGGTGTTGGTGGATATCCAAGAGGTCGTATTGTGGAAATTTATGGTCCTGAAAGTTCAGGTAAAACAACAGTAGCGCTACATGCTATTGCTGAGGTTCAGGCAAATGGCGGACAAGCAGCATTTATTGATGCAGAGCATGCATTGGATCCAGTTTATGCACAAAAGCTTGGCGTTAATATTGATGAATTATTACTTTCTCAACCAGATACCGGAGAACAAGCATTAGAAATCGCGGAGGCCTTAGTACGAAGCGGGGCAGTGGATATTTTAGTTATTGACTCTGTAGCCGCACTTGTACCAAAAGCAGAAATTGAAGGCGAAATGGGAGATTCTCACGTTGGACTTCAAGCACGTTTAATGTCACAGGCGCTTCGTAAGTTATCTGGGGCTATTAATAAATCCAAAACAATTGCTATTTTCATTAACCAAATTCGTGAAAAAGTTGGAGTAATGTTCGGAAATCCTGAAACAACTCCTGGTGGTCGTGCGCTAAAATTCTATTCATCTGTCCGACTAGAAGTTCGTCGTGCTGAAACGTTAAAACAAGGAACAGATATGGTAGGAAACAAAACAAAAATCAAAGTGGTAAAAAATAAAGTAGCACCACCTTTCAAAGTAGCGGAAGTTGATATCATGTATGGAGAAGGTATCTCTAAAGAAGGAGAAATTATTGACCTTGGTTCAGAACTTGATATTGTTCAAAAAAGTGGAGCTTGGTATTCTTACAATGACGAAAGATTAGGCCAAGGCCGTGAAAATGCGAAGCAATTCTTAAAAGAAAATCCAGAAATGCGCTTAGAGATTCAAAAGAAAATTCGTGATCATTATGGGCTGGATAAAGAAGTAACATTACAGCCTGATAATGACGACCAAGAACAATTCGAATTAATCGATTAATCATTAAGAAAGATGGGAGACGGTTTTTCCGTTTGCCATCTTTTTTGTTACTATTCTATAAAAGTATATGTTTCGATACCATTCGTGTGCTTGAAGCTAACTAATCCAAAAACACGCAATTATTGGCCATCTTGTAAGCTGAAAAGTAAAAAAACTCTGTAATCGACTTAGGTATTTGAAAGAGGCTGTGGGATATAGGTCTCCACAGGTTTAATAAGCTTAATTTCTGACTATAATACGGATGATAGGTTAGATTTAGCTTTAGCTTTAAATAAGGTGAAATTCATACATATATAGGAAGTAAAGAGCAATTGTTAGAGGAAAATGATAACGAGATAGCCAATGAGAATTAGGTTAATCCTACTAGTTCAAAGTCTTGACAATAAATTGGTACAACTATACAATTGAATTGTATATTTTACATTTTTATAAGTATGAAAACCTAGAAAACATTTTTATAAGACTAGGGAAAATTTCGATTGAAAAAAGGAACATTTTAAGCCAATACTTTTAAAATCGTAACAAACACAATTTGATAGCAAGAGGAGGTGAAAATGATGGATTTAATAAAAATCATCTCCATTTTGCTTATTCTAATCGTTATTGCCGTTGTTGGCTTTGTTGTATATTTTATTCGAAAGTCCAATGCTAATGCAAAAATTAGCAATGCAACGTTGACTGCTGAACAAATTATGGAGAATGCAAAGCGTGAAGCAGACGCATTGAAAAAAGAAGCTTTGTTAGAAGCAAAGGATGAGATTCACAAGCTTCGTAGTGAAGCAGAACTAGAAGTTCGTGATCGAAGAAATGAACTACAAAAACAAGAAAATCGTTTATTGCAAAAAGAGGAAAATCTTGATCGCAAGGGAGAAGCGTTAGATAAACGTGAATCAGTGTTAGAAAAGAGGGACGATTCTCTTAATAAAAGACAACAGCATATGGAAGAGATGGAAAGCAAAGTGGACGAGATGGTTCGCAAGCAGCAAACAGAACTAGAGCGCATTTCTGGATTAACCCGAGAAGAGGCGAAGTCCATCATTTTAGAGCGTACAGAGCAAGAAGTTGCTCATGATATTGCGATAATGATTAAAGAAAGTGACACTAGAGCGAAAGAAGAAGCAGATAAAAAGGCTAAAGAAATTTTGTCACTTGCAATCCAACGTTGTGCAGCTGATCATGTTGCAGAAACTACAGTTTCCGTTGTTAACCTTCCAAATGATGAAATGAAAGGGCGAATTATCGGCCGTGAAGGACGAAATATTCGAACGCTTGAAACATTAACAGGAATTGACTTAATTATTGATGATACACCAGAAGCAGTAATTTTATCTGGTTTTGATCCAATAAGACGTGAAACTGCTAGACTTGCGTTAGATAAGCTCGTCCAAGATGGACGTATTCATCCAGCTCGTATTGAAGAAATGGTTGATAAAGCTCGCCGAGAAGTGGATGAACATATTCGTGAGATCGGAGAACAAACTACGTTTGAGGTCGGAGTTCATGGATTACATCCAGATTTAATTAAAATTCTCGGCCGTCTAAAATTCCGTACAAGCTATGGACAAAATGTATTAAAGCACAGTATGGAAGTGGCACAATTATCAGGAATTTTAGCTGCTGAACTTGGTGAGGATCAAACTCTTGCCCGCAGAGCTGGCTTACTTCATGATATAGGGAAAGCAATTGATCATGAAGTAGAAGGAAGCCATGTGGAAATTGGTGTCGAACTTGCTACCAAGTATAAAGAACATCCAGTTGTGATCAATAGTATCGCATCCCATCATGGTGATACGGAACCAACTTCAATTATCGCTGTACTAGTAGCTGCTGCTGACGCACTTTCAGCTGCAAGACCAGGAGCGCGAAGAGAAACATTAGAAAACTATATTCGCCGACTTGAGAAGCTTGAAGAAATTTCAGAGTCTTATGATGGAGTAGAGAAATCATTCGCTATTCAAGCAGGTCGTGAGATTCGAATCATGGTGAAACCTGATCTTGTGGATGATTTAGAATCCCATCGATTAGCACGTGATATTCGTAAGAAAATCGAAGAGGAATTAGATTATCCAGGTCATATCAAAGTAACCGTCATTCGTGAAACAAGAGCGGTTGAATATGCAAAATAAAAACGGTGCGTTTGCACCGTTTTTTTTATTGCTTGGCAACATTATTTTCAAAAAGCTTTTAGAAGGAAAATCGAGTTAGGAACGCAAGCAATAATATGTTACACTGTTACATAGTGAAGATTAGAAAGTAGGAAAAAAGACATGCATATTTTATTTATTGGGGATGTCGTAGGCTCTATGGGCCGAGATATGATTAAAGAGTACGTACCAAAGCTGAAGGAGAAATACCGTCCTCAGATGACGATTATAAACGGCGAAAATGCTGCTGGCGGAAAAGGAATCACCGAGAAAATCTATCGAAGCTTTCTGGAAATTGGTGCTCAAGCAATAACAATGGGAAACCATACATGGGATAACCGTGAAATATTTGAATTCATCGATCAGGCAAAATATTTAGTACGACCTGCCAATTTTCCCGAAAATAATCCAGGAAAAGGCATGGTATTTGTTAAAATTAATGATATTGAAGTAGCTGTTATCAATTTACAAGGCCGAACATTTATGAATCCGAGTGATGATCCATTTATCGTGATTGATGGCTTAGTTGAGGAAGCAAAAAAACGCACCGATATTATTTTTGTTGATTTCCACGGAGAGGCGACAAGTGAAAAGCAAGCAATGGGATGGTATTTAGATGGGAAAGTAACAGCGGTTGTGGGAACACATACGCATGTGCAAACAGCCGATAACCGTATTCTTCCAAATGGAACAGCCTTTATGGCAGATGTTGGAATGACAGGACCATATGACGCGATTCTTGGGATGCAGAAGGAATTAGTATTGAATCGTTTCTTAACCAATTTGCCAACACGCTTCGAGCCGCCGAAGAGTGGGAGAGCACAATTAAGCGGCTGTCTAATCGAAGTAGATAAAAAAACTGGGAAAGCAAAGAAAATAGAACGTATATTGATCAATGATGATCATCCATTTTTCTCGTAATAAATGGATGATGATTAGGAGAACTAGCTCTTCTTGCATTAACAAATATTTTCTAATTTTTTATGTCCAAGCTGGAATATGTGTATGAAACTTGGAATATAGTAACATTGGAATGATATATATCCTGATATGTTCATTATTACTTAATGTAACATGCGGGGGGGTTAAACAAGGAGGAGCTAGAAATGGAGATATTAAAGGTTTCAGCAAAGTCTAGTCCCAATTCTGTAGCTGGTGCGCTTGCAGGTGTTCTACGTGAAAGAGGTGGAGCAGAAATCCAAGCTATTGGTGCAGGTGCATTAAATCAAGCGGTTAAAGCAGTTGCTATCGCAAGAGGGTTTGTAGCACCTAGCGGAGTGGATTTAATCTGTATCCCTGCCTTCACTGATATCGTCATTGACGGTGAGGAACGAACAGCCATCAAGCTCATTGTGGAGCCTAGATAAAGAGAAAACAAGATTTGATAAAAAGTAGAAAAGCATGTAATTACATGCTTTTCCATTTATTCTGATCTTAATGGACAGTAAGAGGAAAGCGGCAGAACTTGCAGAACTTCTTGATATTCGCAGAAGCAGGTTTGAAGTCAGCTGTCTATTTAGTACTGAATGATTAACTATGATGAGTTGGAGAAGAAAAAATCTTCTCTGATCATAGTTTCGCTGTAACCCTTCTCTGATTGGTATGCTTGTTTGTGTTCTCTGATCTTTTTGGACCTGAATAGAGCAACCTTCAAAAAGGAAGGGGGATGTCTCCTCAATACGGTTTAGGCCCCGCAGTAAGGATTAAGTTGAAGAATAAACTTTTTCCTAAGCTATTACTTGAAACTGTGGAGAGTAAACCAAATGAGTGAGGCATCCTTTTTTTATAACTATAGTCAATTGATATCTTGAGGGATAGGAATAGCCATCAAGATTTACATAAAAAGAACATCTTTGTATGGGAGTGAATGGTTTGAATTACTTCGATGGACATTGTGACGTATTATTTAAAATGTTTATGGATAAAACAATGAATTTTCAGAATAGTAACAAACTTCATGTGACGAAGAGAGATTTACAAAAAGGGGGAGCAAAAATTCAATGCTTTGCTATTTATGTTCCAGAATCTGTCCATCCTGATATGCGGTTTGAAGCAGCTTTATCGATGACAAATATCTTTTATGAAAAAATCTTACAGCCGAATTCAGATTTAAAATTTATACGCTCACAAAAAGATATAAATGAATTAAAAGATGGAGAAATTGGTGCACTCCTAACATTGGAAGGCTGTGATGCAATTGGAGGAGATCTGCTAAAATTAAAAACATTGCTTCGATTAGGTGTTTCAGCAGTAGGGCTTACTTGGAACTATGCGAATGCTGTTGCGGATGGAGCACTAGAACCCAGAGGTGCAGGTTTATCTTTATTCGGGAGAGAAACAGTGAAGCTTTTGAATAAACAATCGATTTGGGTAGATGTTTCCCACTTATCGGAAAATGCTTTCTGGGATATTATGGAGCATGCTGATCATCCATATGCATCACATTCGAATACATATAATCTTTGTCCACATCCTCGTAATTTACGTGACGATCAAATTAAAGCAATGGTAGAAGCAGACAGTGTAATCGGAATTACTTTTGTACCGCAGTTTTTAAGTGGAACAAATTCAGCCACTATTACAGATATTCTGCGCCATCTTGATTATATTTGTTCGCTTGGAGGAGAGGATCATGTCGGTTTTGGTTCCGATTTCGATGGAATCGACCAAACGGTAAAAGGTCTAGCCTCTACTGCTGATTATCCTAATCTAATAAATGAGCTAACAAGATATTATACAAGTACGCAAGTAGAAAAATTCTTATATACGAATATGGCAAAAAGGTTTCCGAAATAAAGGAAATCATTCAGCTTCTTTTTGAGGAGGAGGGTGAAAGTCTCTTTCTAGTTAAACAATAAGAAAATAGTAGAATGATATCTTTAAAACGTTGCTATTGTTTTCAAAAGATGAAAGGCTTATACTAGAATAATGAAAATATGTCTATAAAGAATAGTACATATGAAACAGCAGCTATTATATGGATGGATGTTTTTCTTGTCTAAGCAGCTTTAATCAATTCACTCTGATGGGTGGAGAGAAGGAAACACCAATCAATAAGAAGCCTAAACATGTATTTTAACAAACTTATGGATGAAATAAAAATCATCGATAAGAGAGGAGTAGATGAAATGAACGAAAACCAACGTTTAGAAGGACAACAAATCGGAAGCAATAATTCTTCGGACAAAAAATCCGAAAAGGATTATAGCAAATATTTCGAAACAGTATATAAAGCGCCTTCCTTAAAAGATGCCAAAAGACGAGGAAAAGAAGAAGTTCGTTATGAAAAGGATTTCTCTATTTCCGAACAATTCCGCGGAATGGGTGAAGGACGTAAATTCTACATTCGTACATATGGCTGTCAAATGAATGAACATGACACAGAAGTAATGGCAGGGATTTTCTTAGCTTTAGGCTATGAAGCAACAGATTCAGTCAATGACGCCAATGTTATTCTTCTTAATACTTGTGCGATTCGTGAAAATGCCGAAAATAAAGTATTTGGTGAATTAGGGCATTTAAAACATTTAAAAACGGAAAAGCCGGACCTTTTAATAGGTGTTTGTGGATGTATGTCACAAGAAGAATCTGTCGTAAACAAAATCTTAAAAACATACACACAAGTAGATATGATATTTGGTACACATAATATTCACCGTTTACCAAATATTCTTCATGAAGCATATATGTCAAAAGAAATGGTCGTAGAAGTTTGGTCTAAAGAAGGGGATGTAATCGAGAACCTTCCTAAAGTACGTAATGGAAAAATTAAAGCATGGGTAAACATTATGTATGGCTGCGACAAATTTTGTACCTATTGTATTGTTCCATATACTCGCGGAAAAGAGCGAAGCCGCCGTCCAGAGGATATTATTCAAGAAGTGCGTCATTTAGCTGCACAAGGGTATAAAGAAATTACTTTGCTTGGTCAAAACGTAAACGCCTATGGAAAAGATTTCACAGATATCGATTTCCGTTTCGGAGATTTAATGGAAGAAATGCGCAAAATTGATATTCCGCGTGTTCGTTTTACAACAAGTCACCCACGTGATTTCGATGATCATTTAATTGAAGTGCTTGCTAAAGGCGGTAACCTAGTGGAACATATTCACTTACCAGTTCAGTCTGGTTCATCTGATGTGTTAAAAATTATGGCACGTAAATATACAAGAGAGCAGTATTTAGAATTAGTTCGCAAAATGAAAGCGGCTATTCCTAATTTAACTCTTACAACAGATATTATTGTTGGTTATCCAAATGAAACAGATGAGCAATTTGAAGAAACATTATCTCTTTATAAAGAGGTTGGTTTTGAAGCAGCTTATACATTCATCTATTCTCCACGTGAAGGAACACCTGCAGCACGAATGAAAGATAATGTTCCGATGGAAGTTAAAAAGGAACGCCTACAGCGCCTAAATGCTTTAGTTAATGAGTATTCTGCTAATTCCATGAAGAATTATCAAGGCCAAACGGTAGAGGTTCTTGTAGAAGGAGAAAGCAAGAATAACCCAGATGTGCTTGCTGGTTATACACGTAAAAACAAGCTAGTAAACTTTGTTGGACCAAAATCGGCAATTGGCAAACTTGTTTCTGTGAAAATTACCGATGCAAAAACATGGTCATTAAACGGAGAAATGATTGAGGTATTAGAAGCAGAAGCTGTTGAGGCAAACTAATGGCGAAATTCACACGAGAAGAAATTATTGAACGAACAGAGCAGCTTGCCAAAATGATTCGTGAGACAGAAGAAGTGGAATTTTACCAACGTGCCGAAAAACAAATCAATCAAAACCAAAAAGTAAATGATCGAATTGCCCAGATTAAAAAGCTGCAAAAACAAGCAGTTAATCTTCAGCACTATGGCAAAATTGCTGCTTTAAAAGATACTGAAGCAAAAATTGATGCCTTACAAAAAGAAATTGATGAACTGCCAATCGTCAGTGAATTTAAAGAATCACAAGAAATTGTCAATGATATGCTGCAAATGGTAACAAAAACGATCGCGGAAACAGTAGAAACAGAAATTCTTTCTTCTAATGAGAAGACGAAAGAACAATAAAACACTGAGATTCTCCGAAACAAGCGGAAAGAGGGTAAAAACATCCTCAAGAGTACCGCTGGCAGTTTTGGTAAATACAATGTAAACATATAAATGAAAACCAAGCATATTTTTGCTTGGTTTTTACTTGTTTTGATTATTTAAAATATTGATCGCCCGTAAGAATGCTTTCCGATATTCCTGTTGTTCCTTCATAGCTGTTTGCAAGGTCGAAAGCAATGCTTTATTAAGCTGCTTCGTTTCTTTGTCTTTTGCATTTCCGTTATTAACTGTTTGCAATAGAAATGTATACACAAGAAATAAGACAGAGTAATTGTCTACATAAGTTAGACTGACGGCACTTCCGCCATTTCCTCCTTCCGCATGTGTGTTAACAGAAGGTCCCCCTGTTTCTAGAATTTTATCGATAAGCTCCTCTGGTACTCCAAGCTCCTTTAATTTCTCGGCAGTTAACCCAATATTTTTTTCTTTAGCCATTCTTTAGCCTCCTTTTATTAGGTATGTAAAAAGAAAAGGGCAATCATCAAGAAGATGTTGCCCTTTATTATATGCTTATCTCTTATAGGAGTGATTATCTTAAAGGTGATTAACCTTCATTCACCATTTCAGGGCTATTTTCGTTGTAAGATACAGCAGTAGCAGCACCAGCAACGTTAGCATTAACTAAAATACCACCAACAAAGAAGTTTAATAAGTTAACACCTACAGCAGCACCACCAGCAGCACCAGCAGCAGAAAATTGGTTAGCTAGGTTACCGTTTCCTTGAGTAGCATTAGTGAATCCGCGAAGTTCTGCTCCTTTGTTTCCAATGCCTTTACCTTTAGCAGTAACATCAGTACCAGCAAGGCCAGTACCCTTACCTTCGTGACAATCAGATGTGCATTTAGACAACATTTGACTTCACCTCCTTTCAAGAAAAGATTCTTTACTTATTTTTTGATGAAATCTGAAAGATCTAGTGAAAAAATAGGCTTGCCGTTAACATTTAATTTAAGGTTCCCATCATCATTTGAAGCATCAATGACAGGTAATTTCTCTTGCAGCTTGCTTAGGGTGTCTTCACTTACTATACTTTTTAGCGTTTCTGGATTAAGATGTGGTTTTACTTTTTCTTTAATTGAATCTAAATCAACCGCACTTGCAACTTTCTCCTTCATCGCATCCATTGTAGTTCCAGCTACATTCTCAGAAACACCTTTGGTTAACTTTTGGACTAATCCACCCATTTCTGAAGATAATTTAGTAATTAATTCTTGTGCGTATTTAGCTCCGTCCTCACCAGTAACCTCTTTACCATTAACATTGAATTTAAAATCAAACTGATCGTTTTTATTAAATAACCCTGCCAACTTCCTCACCCCCTTACCGTATACTACAGTATATAGAGATTAGAACAAGCTGTATCCGCGAATGTATTAATACAAACGCATATTTTTTTTTAAAGCTTAAAAAAGAGCTGAATGGTAAGGTTCTTTCATTAAAAAAAGAAATATTGGAAATTTTTTTTAAGAATCGATAAAAAGTAGGATAGATGTCTAGAAAATACGCTAATATCGGCACACTTACCCAAGTTTTACATACAATGAAGTAGATTTAAGCATTACTTATCGTCTTTAAAAATTATCGCACACTAGACTCCTATCCCGCATAGGATGAAATGAAAATGAATGAGGAGGTTTCGCTCGAACATGGGAGAATATAGAGAGATTATTACAAAGGCAGTCGTAGCGAAAGGACGTAAATTTACAAAATCCAATCATACCATCTGCCCAGACAACAGCCCATCAAGTATCTTGGGCTGCTGGATTATCAACCATACGTATGAAGCAGAAAAGGTTGGTAAAACAGTAGAAATTAGTGGATACTTTGATATTAACGTTTGGTATTCTTATAATGACAATACACAAACGGAAGTAGTAACAGAGCGTGTGAAATATACAGATGTCATTAAATTAAAATATCGTGATCCTGACTGCTTAGAAGACCACGATGTAATTGCACGCGTCTTGCAACAACCAAACTGCATTGAAGCAGTGATTTCGCCAAATGGCAATAAAATAATTGTCCATGTAGAAAAAGAATTTATCGTTGAAGTTATCGGAGAAACAAAAATCTGTGTAGAGGTTTGCACAGACGAATGTGGCAAAGAAGATGACGATGAATGGTTTAAAGATGAAGTAGAAGATGAAGAATTTGAGGAATTAAATCCAGACTTCCTTGTAGGCGGGGAAGAAGAGTAAAGGCTAGGAGCTTTTCCTAGTCTTTTTTTCTATTAATGATTCCTCATAATCAATAATAGAAAAGCCTTTTTCCTATTTGCGTAAGAAAAAGGCAGGAAGATTATCTTTCACAAGCAATTCCGTCTTTATCACGGTCCATTTTTTTGTTTGCGTCATATAAGGCTTTAGATACATAAGGTTTGTATTTTGTTTTTCCACCTTTATTTTTGGTGCTTTTTGATTTAGCAACGCCACCCTTATAATCCTTGTTAAGGGCTGTACAATTTTTGTACTTTTTAACTTTTGTTTTTGCTTCTGCACTTGAATGTGGCATAAAACTTAGCATAAGAACAATCGTTAAAAGAATAGATAGAATACGTTTCAAGATAATTGCTCCTTTTCCTAAAATTAACTTTTATTTCAAGCTAAATTATAAAAGATTTGTTCGCGAATTACTAGTATTATTTTTAAAAATAATACTAGAATGGAGCAAAATGGAATGAACTAGTTAGCACCTTTAACTTCACACAAAAAAAGCAATTATTTTTAAGAGATATTCATGTTCTTTTCCCAACACCCCCCACTGAAATATTCTATTTCTTTATGTTATAATGGGAGAATAATAGATTTGGACAGGATTTTGGAGGAAGTTATGACAACATATACGCCCATGATACAACAATACTTACAAGTGAAGGCAGATTATCAGGATGCCTTTTTATTTTTTCGTTTAGGAGACTTTTATGAAATGTTCTTTGATGATGCCATCAAAGCATCACAGGAGCTTGAAATCACTTTAACAAGCAGAGAAGGAGGGGGAGCAGAGCGAATTCCCATGTGCGGTGTCCCACATCATTCTGCTGCAAATTATATTGAACAGCTAGTCGAACGCGGCTATAAAGTGGCAATTTGTGAACAAACAGAAGACCCGAAACAGGCAAAGGGAGTTGTGAAAAGAGAGGTCGTTCAGCTGATTACCCCTGGAACGATGATGGAAGGGAAAAATCTTTCCGATAAAGAAAATAACTACATTGCCACTATCTCTTTGTTTGCAGATGAGCAATTTGGCTTTGCTTATAGCGATTTATCGACAGGGGAAAGTAAAGCAACTCTTCTTAAGGGAATCGACTCTCTATTAAATGAATTATCCTTATCAGGTGCAAAGGAAGTCGTAATTTCTGACGATTTCTCAAAAGAGTATCAGAAGCGATTACAGGAAAGAGGTACATTGACCCTTTCGATTGAAAATGATCTGGATGAAAAAGATGTGCATGTACCATTATTGCAAGGTATTCAAGAACAACAGTTAAGAAGCACGGTTGTCCGCTTGTTTAATTATCTATATCGCACACAAAAGAGAAGCTTGGATCACTTACAGCCGGTTTCTACTTATGTTATTGATCAATTTATGAAGATTGATTATTTTTCTAAGCGGAATTTAGAATTAACGGAAACAATTCGCTCAAAAGGAAAAAAAGGATCTCTTCTTTGGTTATTAGATGAAACGAAAACCGCGATGGGGGGAAGACTTTTAAAACAGTGGATCGATCGTCCACTATTAAATAAGGAAGAGATAGAATATCGTCAAAATCTAGTCGAGACAATGATTGGACATTACTTTGAACGCCAAGATTTGCGGGAAAAATTAAAGGAAGTATATGATTTAGAACGTTTAGCAGGACGAGTGGCTTTTGGAAATGTTAATGCAAGGGATCTTGTCCAGCTAAAAAAATCGTTACAACAAGTACCAATCATTCAGCAAATTGTTGCATCGTTTGGTTCAAAGGAAGCAATGAGATTGGCTGAAGACCTAGATCCTTGTGAAGATATTACTGATTTACTGGAGCGAGCAATTGTTGAAAACCCGCCGTTATCCATTAAAGAAGGAAATATTATTTTAGACGGCTACCATCCTGAATTAGACAGTTACCGTGATGCAAGCCGAAACGGCAAAACATGGATTGCCCAGCTAGAAAGAGAAGAACGGGAAAAAACAGGCATTAAATCGCTGAAAATCGGCTATAATCGTGTATTTGGCTACTATATAGAAGTAACAAGAGCAAACGTCCATCTATTACAAGAAGGACAGTATGAACGTAAACAAACCCTTGCTAATGCGGAACGTTATATAACGCCAGAATTAAAAGAAAAAGAAAGTTTAATCCTGCATGCCGAAGAAAAAATGGTGGAATTAGAATATGAGATTTTTACAACCATCCGGGAAACCATTAAAGAATATATTCCACGCTTACAAAATCTTGCAAAAACTGTAAGCACACTAGATGTGCTTCAATGTTTCGCCACAGTAAGTGAGGATCGCCGCTATGTGAAGCCTGTGTTTTCAAGTGATCGTACGCTTTCTATTAAAAACGGCCGTCATCCTGTAGTAGAAAAGGTAATGAATGCACAAAGCTATGTAGCAAATGACTGCGCCATGCATAAAGACAGAGAATTGCTGTTAATTACTGGGCCAAATATGTCTGGTAAGAGTACGTATATGCGCCAGATTGCCTTAACAAGCATTTTGGCGCAAATCGGCTGCTTTGTGCCAGCAGATGAAGCAGCGCTGCCGTTATTTGACCAAGTATTTACGAGAATTGGAGCGGCCGATGATCTTATTTCCGGGCAAAGTACGTTTATGGTAGAGATGCTGGAAGCAAGAAACGCACTCCTGCATGCCACTAATAATAGTTTAATTCTATTCGATGAAATTGGTCGAGGCACAAGCACATATGATGGAATGGCATTGGCACAAGCCATCATTGAGTACATTCATCATGAAGTTGGTGCGAAGACTTTATTCTCTACCCACTATCATGAGCTGACTGTGCTTGCAGAAGAGCTTCCATCATTAAGCAATGTTCACGTCAGCGCAATGGAGCAAAACGGAAAAGTTGTTTTCCTTCATAAAATAAAAGAGGGAGCAGCTGACAAGAGTTACGGAATTCACGTTGCACAGCTTGCTGAGTTGCCAGAAGCATTGATTGAACGAGCACAAGAACTATTAACAAGCCTTGAGCAAAAGGATCAATTTGCTGGAGAAGCAGCCGTGGCAGTAATCGAAAAACCGGTTATGAAAGCTGAAATAGCTGAAGAAGAGGCACAATTATCATTCTTTGAAACAGAAGAGAAAAAACCGCAAAAAGTGATTTCTACGAAAGAAAAGCAAATTGTTAATAAACTGAAAGACTTAGATATATTAGAAATGACGCCAATGCAGGCATTAAATACATTGTACGAACTTCATAAAAAAGTCCGTAATGATAGATAAAGTGGGTTAGGGTGATAGAGTGTAAAGCCAGTGGTATGAACGCATAGAAATGAAATTGCGTTAGAAAAAGTGGTGTTCATAGGAACGATGAAAGCTGCAAATTCAACTATTTCAGCTGATACACTGCCCTATCCCTGATCGAAAAAAGTAAGAAAGAAAAGAGGAGAAACAATGGCAAAGATTATTCAACTGGATGATGCACTTTCGAATAAAATTGCTGCAGGTGAAGTTGTTGAGCGGCCAGCCTCTGTTGTAAAAGAGTTAGTAGAAAATAGTATCGACGCAAAAAGTACTTCAATTGAAATTTTTATCGAGGAAGCTGGTTTACAAAGCATTCGTATCCTTGATAATGGACAAGGAATTGACGAAGAGGATGTTTTAACTGCTTTTTCCAGACATGCGACAAGTAAAATAAAAGATGAAAATGACTTATTCCGAATCCGCACCCTTGGATTTAGAGGTGAGGCACTGCCAAGTATTGCCTCTGTCTCTCATGTCACTTTAACCACTTCTACTGGAGAAAAAGGGACAACAGTAGAGCTTAACGGCGGACATTTAGTGAAACAGGAAGGCGCGCCGGGAAGAAGGGGAACAGAGATAATCGTCAGCGATTTGTTCTTTAATACGCCAGCAAGATTGAAATATATGAAATCGATTCATACGGAGCTTGGTAATATTACCGATATCGTCAACCGCCTAGCCCTTGCTCACCCTGATATTAGCTTTCGCCTAGTGCATAACGAGCGCAAGCTCCTTCATACAAATGGCAATGGGGATGTAAGACAAGTGCTTGCGGGCATTTATGGCCTAAATATAGCAAAAAAAATGATACCAATTTCAGCAAGTACCCTTGATTTTAAACTAAGTGGCTATATGGCTCTGCCAGAAATTACGCGTGCGTCACGGAACTATATTTCCACCATGATTAATGGCCGCTTTATTAAAAACTATTCTCTTGTACGCAGTATTCAGGAAGGCTATCATACGTTATTGCCTATTGGCAGATATCCCATTGTTCTTTTAAATGTAGAAATGGATCCAATTCTTGTTGATGTAAATGTTCATCCATCAAAAATGGAAGTGCGCTTTAGTAAAGAACAAGAGCTATACGAACTTGTCAGCAATACGATTAAAGCAGCATTTAAGAAAAAAGAGCTTATTCCAGCAGGACTTATCCGCGAGAAAAAGCCTGCTCCAAAAGAAGAGCAAGCGGCCTTCAGCTTTGATACGAATCGCGAATCGGCAATGCCAGTATCAGTTCCAAAAATGGATTCTGTTTTTGCCAATCCAACAACAGAGCAAGTAGAAAAGCCGAGTTGGAGCGAACCTCTTGAAGACACACCAAGCAGTCGGCAATCTGGAGAAAGTGATGAAGAATCAACTATAACAGATGCCACAGCCTTTTTCTTTGGACAGGAAGGGAATAGTACTACCGCGCCTGCAACAGAAGAAGAGATAGAGGAAGCATGGGAAGAGGAAGAAATAGCTGACGTGGAAGAGGGGCCGAGAGTTCCGCCCCTTTATCCAATTGGGCAAATGCATGGAACCTATATTTTTGCACAAAACGAAAGAGGACTTTATATTATCGATCAGCATGCAGCCCAAGAACGAATTAAATACGAATTTTTTCGGGAAAAAGTTGGCGAGGTCCATAAGGAATTACAAGAAATGCTTATCCCATTAACATTAGATTATTCCTTAGATGAATGGATGAAAATAGAAGAAAATAAAGCCGAGCTCGAAAAGGTAGGCGTATTTCTTGAACCATTTGGCCAGCAAAGCTATCTAGTCCGCTCCCATCCACAATGGTTTCCAAAAGGAGAAGAAAAAGAAACAATCGAGGAAATGATTGAACAAGTACTCTCCATGAGAAAAGTAGATATAAAGCTTTTACGAGAAGAAGCTGCCATTATGATGAGCTGCAAGGGATCGATTAAAGCAAATCGCCATTTACGAAACGACGAGATTCAAAGTTTATTGGACGAACTTCGGACAACATCCGATCCATTTACCTGTCCACATGGTAGACCGATTATTGTGCATTATTCTACTTATGAAATGGAGAAAATGTTTAAGCGTGTGATGTAATTATTTAGTAGAAGAAACCTTTTATTTATAGACTGGTTATGGTGAGATTGATCACATTCTGAACACTTTTACTTGTCTGATGTAGATATAAAGAATGGATTTGTGTAATTTCAATTTGTGATTCTCGCATATTAGTGTCACATAAGTCCATGGTATCTAATTCTTTTATTTTCGGCTATTATAATATCAAACAAGTACGTAAATGCTGTTGTTATTTAGTTAGACGAGATGATTTAAGTTCCTTTTTTACACCCAATTTATAAGGACATGTAGTATTTTAAAGGATTCTTCCATAAGGAGGAGTCTTTTTTTATTGTTGTTTAATGAGCTGTAACCCTATGAATAGAGAAAAGGGGAGATAACAACGAAAGAGGAAATGCCAAATATAGACATGGTGAAGGTCGAATAGCACGCTTGATTATGGTTCTTTTGGTTATCTGTTCTTAGAAATGCGTTTTTTTGAGTTATTTAGAAGTTAAACCTGATATAATAATGAATGATTATTACAAAAGGAAGGTTATTATGTCAAAGTATAAATGTATAGTATGGGGAACAGGAATAGAATATGATTTATATATCAATTCTATTAGATATCATGAATTATTGGGAAATGTTGAAATCTTGGGTGTAACATCTAATCAGTCTATATATCAATATCTAGATGGCTATAAATTCATATCTACAGATGAACTTCTAACTTTAGAATTTGACCTATTAATTGTTGCTAGCTTGTCTTCATTTAACACAATCAAAAGGGATGCCATTTCAATAGGTATTAATGAGGATAAAATTATAAATATTAAAATATTTGGATTAGCAAATTTAGATATTAATAAATATGTACAAATAAAAAAATCAAAGTTGTCCATTTTTTCAAATAACTGTTGGGGCGGCCTAACATATAATAGATTAGGATTGGAATTTTTATCTCCATTTATAAATATGTTTGAAAGTACTACAGATTATTTGAAAATAATAAATAATCCAAAAGAGTATTTGAATTTTGAATTGGAATTTGCTAGATATAACTTTGATGAAAAATTAAAAATACAATATCCAGTTTTTTATTTAAATGATGTAATATTGCATTTTAATCATTATACATCAACGGAACATGCAGTTAGTAAGTGGAGGAGTCGTAAAAATAAAATTAATTGGGATAACATTTTTGTTATGATGTATACTACAAACGAGGAGGAAGTAAATAAATTTATAGAATTACCATATAAGAAGAAAGTATGTTTTGTTCCTTTTGAAACGTCGGAAGAATCATTAATAAATATACATTACAAAAATAATGATGAGCTTAATAATAAACCTTTTTGGGAAATAGTTAATGGTCTAGCCACTGGAGATTACAAGTATTATGATGTTTTCGATTTATTACTAGGAAGTAATAATAATTCGAGAATCAAACTGAACTAAAAGATGTTCAATGTCCAAAACGAAATTAGAATTCCACTCATTATGAACAGTAAATTACTTGTTTTCTCCATTTCGCAAACACAGGATTATATACATATAATAATTGGTTTTACAAAATGTTTACCTGCAAATCCTATTTTTCAGAGTAAGCTATTCCAAAAGCACTACCATATTACTGTCCCCCGCTCATTTGAGCAGGGGATTTTTTAGTTTCTATGTGTATAAAATAAATAAATGTAAGTTAAACTATTCAAAAAAAGTGGTGATTGTTTTGAACAAAATTATTGAAAACCTCGACATTCATGCTAAAGGGATATGGGTTCCTATTGTTTGGGCAGTAATATTATTAATGGTTGTATTATTTATGCCAAAGGAAAAAATGAATGGGCTGCAAATTTATTGTACTTATGGCGTAATTGGTGCTATTACTTGGATTGCAAATAGTGTATTTGGAATATATTTAGATTGGGTAGATTTTGGGAGAACAGAATCTACTGGTATTGGGGAGCTGCTAACATACGCAATCATTCCCTCATCATTAGCGATATGGTTTTTAAATAAATTGCACAGAGATAATCGTATGAAACGAACTCTATTATTTGTGTTATTGTCTTTGTTCATTGAGTGGACATGCCATATATCAGGATTTATGGGATACAATGGATGGAGTTTACTTTATAGCATACCTGTATATATAATCATTTATTATTTTTTCTTACCTTTTCACTATAGACTAATAAAAGATATAAAAGTCAGCTAAATATAAAATCTTTGTTATAAGCCCTATTCTTCGGAGTAGGGTATTTTTAGTTAAGCGTAAATTCGTCCCCCTTTTATATTATCGAGAAATGATCCTCTGTAATATAAATGGAGCTGAAATTTGATTCAGGGTGAGATTTCAAATTCAAATTAGATTCTATAGTATCTCCTATTCCCATTTTTTTGTTTGATACATATATATGTATAGGGGAATCCCCCTAATGGATGTGATTTTATGGAAGAAAATGCAATAAGGGAAATTCAACGAGAGATTGATATTGTCATAGCTTTTTTATTGTTAACAGGACAAATAACTTTAACTCGGGTTTATTTTGGCCCCGGCTATTTTGGGGTAACTGTTGGCGGGCCGTTAACGGGAGCTAATAGGTTGGAAAGTATTAATGATAACCCGCTTGGTAATTTTACATTGGATATAATCGACATTATAATAGCTGTCTTAATCTTAAAAGACGAGATTAATCTTGTAGGTCTTTTTGTGGCTTCTGATGCTCGGTTTTCCTTAAGTATAAGCGGTCCTTTATTCGGGAGAGAAAAGGTGGTTCCAGTTACGAAATTTCTAAAGAAAAATCAGAAAGAGTTTAATGCAATAGTTTCCGATAATTATTTCTTAGATGACGAATTTATAAAAGCTTTAAAAAGGATGAAATAGGGGGAAGAAAAATGGCCTTAACAGATTTACCAACGATAAAAAATGATTCCATGGGCAGTAAGTTCTTAATTGCCTTGGCGATAACAATATTTGTATTTTTCTTTACAAAAGATAAAAAAACGGATGCTATGTAATATGGTTCTAAATATCTATTAAATGGTCAAACTAAAAGTTGAACCTTATTTTCACTTGAGCATACACTACAGTGAATCTATAAGAGGAGGCTAATGCCATGGAAAATAATAGAGATTTAATGGAATCTTCAAGTCATCATTTATCCAGCCATCACCATCATCATCACCATAAAAAGGATCATGATCATTATAAACACAAGTTTCATCCTAAATGTCACAAGCACTTATTTGAATTTATTCAAATAGAAACAAGAGATGGAGAAGTTCACCAAGGTATTCTGCATAGTTACGATGATGAAAATGTATACTTATTGGTAAGTGGTCATCATACAAGCGAGGATAGTCGGTTAATATTCCCATTTAGAAGGTTTGGATTAATTGGATTCCCATTTTTTGGAATAAGAAGATTTGGTCCATTCTTCCCTCTTTGGTGGTAAAAGTTCGTTTTAACAAATAACGATGAATATACAGATAAAAAAATGGTTCGTTATAGTGAGTGGCGGGTTGTTCTGTTACTCCCCTCACCTTCGCCCTGCTCAATAAGCAGGGTATTTTTATGCCCAATATTTCAGCTTTTCCAAATCCTAATAGGGTTATTATGTAAGTATGAATCTTCTATTATGGTTCTCTTAATGTGGATATAGAGAGAGAAGTAGACGTGGTTTTAACTATAATTGAATGGCCAGCTCTATTTCAAAAACCAGCAAAGTCTGTTTTTTGTATAGACCTTTTATTTTAATTTGAAACTTTTTGATTATTCAAACGTATCCCTTTAGAGAGAGGAGGAAGAAAATGAATAAATTTTTTAGTAAATGTGCTTCTATTTAATTAATAGTCATGGTGGCAGCATTAGCGGGCTGTTCGGTTGAAGCGGAATCAAAAGACAAAAACATTAGTACACTTGAAACTGTATTGAATGAAACATTTACAGTGCCTAATAAAGAACTTCGGGACATTTTAGAAGATCCAAATAATTACACGATGATCGGGAATGACGAAAATACAAGCTCATCAAGTGACCTGGATTCTTACTTAAAGAAGAAGTATCAGGAATCTTTTACCGAAGAAATGTATGATAAGTATACAGGAACCTACGCATTAAGCTATATAGCAGCTAGTCCAGAAAACAGTGAAATGAAGATAAAGGACGTTCAAGTAGCCCAAAAGGAAAAACAGCAAAATATCTATGATTACACGGCTATTATTGATTATAAAAAGGACGATGGCTCTCCAATAGAAAAATATGAGGTTAAGGGGCAAGTGAATTTTTCGGAAAGCGGAAAGATTGTTGCGTTTATTATTGATGAGGATAGTAATTTATCTAGGGATATAAGAAATAATTAGGAATAGGAAGGTACTATCTTATGATTCAGACAAAAGTTATTTCGGAGAACGATAAAAATTTTGAGAACCATTTAAATAAAGCGTTAAAGGAATTGGGAAATCATGAAGTAATCGATATTAAGTTCGCTGTGAACAATGAACCAATAACAGAAGAGGGCATTTATACAGCAGTTATTTTATATAAAGCATAAGATTACGAATAATGCATCCTTTCTGGGATGCTTTTCTTGTCATGAAAAGTGGGGAGAAGTTATTTTGCTTTTTTAGCGTCAATAATAATGCCTATCTATTATATTTAATTTCTTGTAATAATCGAATTTTAAAAAGGGGATTTATGATGAATGTTTGGAGTGAAGAAGAGAGCAGCTATACGTTAAGTAATTTAACTAATAGAGATATAGAGTTGGCAGAAAAACACTTCCAAGTGAAATTGCTGAAAGCATAGATGGAAATTCTAAAGAAGAACGAGGGAGAGCTGCAATTCCATGCATTACCGATATCCCAAAATCGATGGGAAGGTGAGGATTATATTTTAATAGAGCATCTATTAGGGATAAAGGAAAAAGAAGGCATAATGGAGATGTATGATTATTTCAGGATATAATTTAAACGAGGAATTTATAGAAAATCTGAAAGATGAATTTAAAAAAAGCGATAATTAAATGTTTAGATCCTGTCTTGAATTAATGGATAATTACACAGATACTAATAAAAAATAATAAGGGAAGAGTTGTGATTGAGCAGCTTTTTTCTTATACAAACCCGATTAAAAAGGTCTGGAGCTGTTTAATTATGAAAAAAATCCTTGCAACTTTTTTTATATTGGTTATTTTGGTCGGTTGTTCGAATGAAGGGAAAGAGACTGATGTGAAATCTGCTAATATTGGTTCTCTTGAAGAACAAATTACTACTGTGATGGCAGAACATCATTTAAGGGATAAAGAAGTTATTGATTATGATCTCAAAGATGATTTCATTTATGTTATTTTTAAAAACAAACATGAAAGCGGCAATACGCATCATCCTGATTTAGTCATTTTGAAGAATAAGGAAGGGAAAGTAAAATGGGCAGCGGGACCAGAGGACCGTACAGTATCTGTTGATAGCTCTATGATATTTGAACGCGAGGATGGACCATCTGTTACTCTTACGATGCCAACAGGAAATACAACTGTTAAAGAGGTAAAGGTGCTGGGTGAATCGGCCAAAGCAGTAACCTATCTAGAGCATTTTACTGATGATTTTTCAAGAGAATATACCTATTGGATTACTTATACAACGGAAAAACCTACGCATGAGGATATTGAAGTGATTACGGAATAGGGAATACCAAAGGATAGAAAAAAGATTAAATTCGAATTGGACGATCGTCTTGCTATAAAGTAATATTGTATGATTTAATCATACAAATAACACTGCCTGCTTCTATTGACATTGTGTATGTGAATTTTATGCCAATAGAAAAAAACAAATTTATGATTTATTTTATATTCTGGGTGTTTTTTCGTTGCTAATACGACATTAACTTTATATTGGGGATATGTTAATTATAATGAATGGAATCGTTGGTATACTATTTTATATCTATGCCAATCTCTATATGCGCTAGCATTATTGATTCATATAGTGAGCAATAGACTCCCTAGTACGATAGAAGAGTGCATGAGCAGCGAGTAGAATAACGGCCTTTTTAATGAATCTTTTTTATATGAAAACTCGTATAAATGAGTATCTTAAAAATCGAGTGGAATCATATCTCGTCATTTCAATTCATTAAGCATTTAAAGATAATTCGAAAAATGGGAGAAAAAAATGGAACAGTTAAACAAAAATAAAGAAATGGAAAATCAAAAGCTGCTTAGAAAGAAATTAAAGAATATTGAAAAGTGGGAGAAAAACCAAAAAGGTTTGTTCTTTTGGGAAAAAATTGGAAGACTCCCATTTGTGCTGTTGGATAAATTGACACCGACATACATCCAAGAGAAAATACATATACTATTAGATGAAATTGCCGTATATATTGATAATGGCGGACAGTATCTAGTGGATAATGAGAAAACATTGTATAAAGTTAAAAAAGAATTATCGTTAAAGGAAGATGTGAAATTGGAAGATATAAAATATTTTCCGATTGATTCTATGGAACAGACAGCAGAAGCCTTTATCAAAAATCGTGCGAAAAATGCCCAACTTCAAGGGGCTACTACTGGTTTTGGCGGTATTTTTACACTAGCTATTGATATCCCCCTTATCTTTGGAATTACATTAAAAACCATCCAAGAAGTAGCATTAGCATATGGTTACGACCCTTCAGATAAGGAAGAGCGAATATTTATGATTAAATGTATGCAATTTACGTCTTCTGATATAGTTGGAAAAAGAGCCATTTTAAATGAATTGACCAATGTCTCTAAGGAGGAAGGTTTCGCACAGCTGCAAGGGTGGAGAGAGGTGTTTGCTTCTTATCGGGATAATTTTGGATGGAAAAAACTTTTTCAAATGATACCAGTAGCCGGAATGATTTTTGGTGCCTATACGAATAAAGCGGCCATAAAAGAGGTAGGGGAAGTTGCAAATATGCTTTATCAAAAACGGAGAATATTGGAAAGGATAAGCTAAATCGCTGGACAGTTAGAAATATAGGGGAGGAGAGGCAATAGAAAAGCCCCCTTGATGGGACAGAGGGCAGATTTTGAATTATTTTCTTTTCGATTCTTGGATGGATACATGTTTTGGCCTTTTTGGATAGGAAGCTTTTCCTGAATCATCTGGACCAGTAAGATTATTTCGTTGATCGAGAACCTTTCCCGTAAACTCAACTGGAATTTCCTTTTTCATCTTTACCACCTCCATTTAATAGGATGGGTAAAAATAAAAATCCAATGACAGGTAAATTTTCCATTTCCGATTTTAGCAGTAATCTCGATAGCGAGCAAAGAGGTATTGCTACTATTCACTTTATCTATTATTACAGGAAAAAAGAAACTAGCTCCAGTATGTTTTAAATACATGCTGGGGCTAGTCTCTTTTCAACTACTGTACCTTCACCTTCATCTTTTTCCTTTTTACAAACAGCCAAATAATAATAAATATTGCGATAGGGATTAATAAATAGTTCGTATATTGACCAAATACTTCGCCCGCTTTTTTCCATTGAGGTCCTAATTTATAGCCCAAATAGACATACATCGCTGTAATGGGAAGCATGGCTAAATAAGTATATATGATAAATTTCCATATATTCATTTTGGCCATTCCACAAGGAATCGAAATAGCCGTTCGGACTAACGGAATAAATCGTCCTAAAAAGGCGATACTTCCACCATATTTTTCAAAAAATTGATCCGATTTAGTAATATGTTCATCCTTTAAGAGAAAAAATTTCTTGAACTTCATAATTGCTGCTCTTCCGCCATAACGGCCTAATGCATATAAAGTGAGTGGTCCCAATACACCGCCGATCGAACCTGCAAAAATAGCCCCATATAAATTCATATCTCCTTCATATACCCAATAGCCAGCTAAAGGTAGTACCAGTTCTGCTGGAACAAATTCAAAAGTTAATGCAAGCATAATACCAAAATACGAAAGTCCTTTAAAGGCCTCTATCATTTGTAAAATCAAGTCTTCTATGGAAATCTCCTCCTATTATTTATGATAACGCAGAATTCAGACTATATCTTTATATGTAAGGCGAAAGTAAGTCCTTTACGTTATAGATTAAGTGTTATTGTTTTCATACCAATAAAGGAAAATTATACTATACAATTGTAAACCTGTCGAATGGGATTTAACATAGCAAAGAAGAGTGAGAAACAGTTATCTCAAAATTGCTATTGTTAATGTCAAAAAATAAAGTTTTAACGAAAGGTCCGAAGACAGAGGTATGGTGAGAGGAAAGATTTACAGCATAATACGTCATTAAGAAAGGGGATTTATATTAGCGATAGCCTGTTTAGGAGCATAGATTTGGAATAAGATGATGTAAATGAGAAGTATTAAAAAGCCTCCTTTTTAATGGTTAATAATAAAAATATGGCTCATATTAAATAGATAACATACCTAATAAAAGGAGCTAGATGGATGCAAAGTGTTAGAGCTAATCTAATCAAGTTTTTTACGCAACTGCCTATATTTTTACAAGCATTATTGAATAGCTGTTTGTTTCTTATAGGGATAACATTGAGTTTTCTTCTTATAAAAGAAACATGGTTTATCTTTTCCTATGTCGCTTTTGTAACAGAGGATGAAAGAGATTATTATTTATTTACTGAGGAACTGCTTACTTTCTTCTTATACTTCGAATTTATAGCTTTAATAATCAAGTATTTTGATTCGCATTTTCATTTTCCATTACGCTATCTCATTTATATTGGTATTACAGCTATAGTAAGATTAATTATTGTGGAGCATGATGCGCCCATTAATGCCTTCTGGTGGGCATTGGCTATTCTTATTTTGATTATTTCATTATTATTAACGAATTTAAGAATTCTCAAGAGAGATTATTAGTAATACTTTTGAAAAAATAAAGGAAGTAATTCTTTAATCAAAAAATGGTGATGGATAATATGCTAAGCTTCTTGATTCACAATACCTTTGCAAAAAAGGTTAGGGGGAGCATTTTTACTCATAAATAGGAGAGAACACCATCTAAAGTTAATTAGAAGAATATCTATAGAAAAAATGGATGAGAATTTGGTTTTTGGTGGGAAACTCTCTCCATCCTAACTAAAAGATAGGATAGAGAGAGGAATAGTTATTTACCTTCGTTGTACTTTTTTAAATACTCTTTTACTTTATCAGCATCGGCGTTTAACTCATTGCCAGTCTCTACTAATGGACTTACGGTTGAAACTGCTTTAATTTTATTGCCTTGATAATAGTTAATAAAGTCGTCTTGATTAATAGAATACAATACTGCTTTTCTTAAATCATCACTATTCGCTACTTCTCTATTTTTCGTATTGAATAATAAGTAGGTTACACCGTTACTTTCTTGGCGTTGCAGGGTAAGCTTGCTATCTTCTTCCACTAGATTATATTTCGTTTCAGGTACTCCATTGAAAAGGTGAATTTCCCCATTTCGTAAAGAAGAAAGGGCGCTATCAGCATCTGCTATAAAGCGTACTTGAACAGTAGAAATTTTCGGCTCAAAATCGGTACCTTTTTGGTATGCAGGATTCTTTAAGAATACTGCTTCGTAATCATTTTTATAAGAAAGAATATAGGGACCGCTAGCAAATAATGTATTATTATATTTGTCGCCTTCAGTTACTGTATTTTGATCCCCATAAGGAATGTCTTTATTAATGTCAAAGGAAGCTACATCATACGTATTAATACTTTCTACTTGTTTCTTCGAAACGATACCTGCAGATTGATGGGCTAAATAATTTAAAACTTGGGGGAATGGCTCAGTAGTAGTGACTTTAACTACTTGATATTTGCCTTCCTTATTATTTGCATCTTTTTTATCAGAGACTAATTCCGTAATTTCCTTGTCAAGATTTTTTTCTAGTGCTGCTTTTATGGTTGTGCCGCTTCCAGCTTCTTTCGCATTTAATTTTGCTAAATCTGTCACAAGCTCCGTTGTTTTAATATGTTCATGAAGGCTGTATGTACGGTGATCCGGAACAGAATTTTTGTCTTTGGCGCGGTCAAGCGAGAAGATAACATCGTCTGCACCAACTCTTTCTCCAGTGTCAACAGCTTTCTTGTCTTTGATTTGTGCAAAGTTAATATCATCTCTTAGTAAGAAGTAATATTCAGAATTTCCATCAGCGATACTGTAATTATGAGATAGAGATCCTTCCGCAGTGACTTGGTCGTCATCTGTTAAATTAATTAAACGGACATACATATTTGTGTTTAATGTATTAATAGATCCATCATTTCCTTTAATCGGATCAAGAGATGTCAGTGTAGAAATAGCCTGTTGAACAATTAATGGATCCGTATTTCGTTTGGAAGTATCTTTAAAGTCAATTGTTTCCCAAGCGATTGCTCTAGATTTTGCAAGTCGAACAGTTGCTGGATCCAAGACTTCTTTATTTACTCCTTGGGCTTTATAAGAAATGTATAAAGGAGCGATATAAGCTTTATCAAATACTAGTTTTTGTTCTAATTCCTTATATGTTTCTTTATATTCATCCGGTGATTGCGTACTTGCCTTATCAATTAAAGTATCAATGTCTTCATCTGCTAAAATACTATAATCTCCGCCTGTTTTAAAGAGGGAGCGTACTGCATAATCTGGGTTACCTGTTACAGTCGTCCAGCTAGATACCGCAACATCATAATTTCCAGCATCTTGTTGCGCTTTGAAGCTCGCATAGTCTGGTTGAAGATTTAATTTAACATCAAATCCATTTTTTATTAATTGATCTCTTAAAATATTGATGTCAGACTCACTTGTGCTGCTGCCCAAGATTTCAATGGTAGGTTTTGCACTTGTTTTCCCATCATTCCCTTTGTCTTCCTCAACACTTGATTTCGTATTGACACATCCTGCCGCGACTAAAACAAAGACAAGCAAGAAGGCTAATAAACTCTTTTTCATGCAAAATTCCCCCTAAATATATTTTTTTATTAATCTAACTTAGGATCCAATGCATCTCGAAGACCGTCTCCCAAAAAATTGAAGGAAAGGACTAAGGCTATGATGCATAATCCAGGATAAATGGCAAGATAGGAATGGGATTCAAGATAGGCACTCCCGATTTTTAGAATATTCCCCCATTCTGGAATATGCGGTTCAACCCCTAATCCAAGATAGCTTAAACTGCTTGTAGCTATCACAGCACTGCCAATAGTAAGGGTTGACTTAACAATCATCGGTGCAAGCGAGTTTGGAACTGCGTGCCTAAACAGGATGGTAAAATTATTTGCTCCCAATGCTCTTGCGGATTCAATATATTCGAGATTCGTAATCATGAGAATATTTGCTCTCATCGTGCGTGCATATGTTGGGATAGATCCAACACTTAAAGCGATAATGAGGGTGATAGTGTTCGAACCAAATGCGGCAATAATGACAATTGCAAGTAAAATACCAGGAATAGCGTACAATACATCCAATAGTCTCATGATTACGTTATCTGCTCGATTACCATAATAACCAGCTAAGGCACCTAAGAACCCACCGACAAATAATGGAATAATAGTAGATAGAAACCCTACAGTTAATGAAATTCTTGCTCCAAAAATAATTCTAGAAAAAAGGTCTCTACCAAAATCATCTGTACCTAAAGGATAGGCAAGACTGGGTGTCTGAAGGATGGCACCGTAATTATTCTCCATTGCCATATCTTTATCGAATGTCAGATAACTGCATATAGATAAAGCAAACAGAAAAATAATAAAGAATAGGCCAAGCATGGCAGAAGCATTATTGGTTATTTTCCTCCACGTTGTATTCCATCCAGCTTTCCCAGATTGTTTTTCTTTTCTTAAATCACGCAAGAAATTTATTCCTAAAAGAAGGGCAAATAAGTTCCCTGATAGTGCAGTAAGGAACAAGATTAAAGAAAGTACGATAACTTTTGTAGCGTTTAAAGTACTTCTGTCTTTTTTGAATAGAAAATAAAAGACGTAAAGATAAAAAAAAGAAATCGCAATGAGAATATACATGCCTAGTAAAAACGTATCTGCAACATATGGTTTAAACAAATTTAAAGCAGAAACAGCAATCACAAAAAACTGTGTTAGTAGCATGTAAACAGCAAATATATAGTCAATTGATTTGTTTTCTTTAATTAGTAATAGTCCGGATGAAGCAGTAAATACATTCCCAACCAGTACACTTAATAACTGAAAATATCCCCATTTTCTTGTTGATTTTTGAATAGAGCCAAACTGCTTCAGGTTTTGTTTAATCTTCCATGTAATCAATATCTGTATGATTGATACGAATAGATAGGCAGCAAATGCACTTAAGAAAAATGGTTTAATCACAGCTGATGAATAATCAAAGCCATTAATTAAGAAAATGATGGTCAGAATAAGAGAAACGATTAAGGAAAAAACTGCTTGTGAATATTCTAAAGGTACTTTCTGTGCTTGTTTTCTTCGGTAATGTGGTGTATCTACCGTAGTATTAGACATCGTAACACCTGCTTTAATATTGTTTCATTTTCGTACGTATACGTGGGTCAAAGAATGCATACAATACGTCAATTAATAAATTTACTAGGGAAATCGTTATGGCAATATAAACCACTCCGCCCAAAATACTCGGAATATCAGGTATGAATTGCTTATCAACAATAAAGCTTCCTATTCCGCTAATATTAAAAACTTTTTCTGTCACAGCTGCTCCACCAAGCATTCCGCCAAACAATAGACCGATGACGGTAATGACGGGAATCATGGCATTAGTGACAGCGTGCCTCCATATTACAGTTGACTTGCTTAATCCCTTTGCCTTTGCGGTGATAATATAATCTTCATTAATAATCTCAAGGGTAGAAGAACGCATCATCCTGGCAATAGAAGCAGTAAGACCAGTTCCAAGAACGACTGCAGGCATGATAATGGAAATCCAATTATCAGGTACGTATGTAGCTGGAAACCATTTTAATTTAATCGAAAAATTAAGAATAAAGATTAACCCTTGCCAAAAATTTGGAATAGATAAACCGATTAAAGCAATAAACATAAAACTATAATCAAAAATAGAGTTAGGTTTAGTTGCTGAAATAATGCCTATAGGAATCGCAATAAGGATTGCCATAATAAGCGAAATAAAAGCAAGTGTAAATGTGATTGGAAACTTTCTTGCAATACTGTTTGCGACTTCCTCATTTCCTGTGTAGGAATTGCCTAAATCAAAGGTGAAAATTCCTTTAAAGGCTTGTATCAATTGGTGAAAATAAGACTGATCAAGACCATAGATATGATTAAAGTTGGCAATCTGAACTTTCGTTGCTGTTTCCCCAAGGATATTAACTGCCGGATCAAATGGTGAAAAATATAAAATAGTAAAGACAAGAAGTGTTACGCCAAAAATGACAAAAATGCTCATTATTAATCGCTCTAGGATGAACTTTAGATAGGGATTAATACAGATCAGCAAAAATACATACATCAGTAAACCAGGTAAAAACAAAAGGGAAATTATCTTTTTGTTTGTGATGAAAGCTAGGAAGGTTTCTGAAAAGGATACCTTCTTGTTTCCTAACGCAAGCATTTTTTCCTTGCTTCTTTCCATTATGTCCGTTTGAAATTGCTCATTCGCCCATTTTCTTGCTTCTTTATTTAGTTCAGAGGGTGTATGTGCTTGATTGAAAAATTGTACCTTCTTTTCTAGTTGTAAGCGAAATTTTTTATGTAAGCTTTCCCAATGCCCTTCTTTACGTAATTGTTCTTCTATTTCTTCCATAGATTTTTTTGAAGGATCATTCTGTTTCTTGAACAAATACAGGAACAAGGCGAAGAGTGTGAGAGGCAAGCCCAAAATATAGATTGCCCAGCGATAAACAGGTCTTTTTTGAAGCTTTATAAAGCTTTCTTGTACAAGATTACAGAATGCTCTAGTACGATTACTAACGTTGGTGCTTTTTACATGAACAGGTTCCAAAGTATTGTTTCCCCCCTTTTTCTTTAAATTGCATTATTCCGACCTGTATAGTATATTTTATTTGTAGATATCAGAAAAATCAATACATAGTTTGAAAGAAAACGAGAAATAAGAAAAAAGATAGTGGGGGAGATTATGGAAGTAGTATTAAAGGTTGATAATCTGAGAGTCTCATTTACTTCAAATGAACAAGAGCTTGAAGCGGTAAAGGGAGTTAGTTTTGATATTAAAAAGGGAGAGACATTAGGTATAGTTGGGGAGTCCGGTAGTGGAAAGAGCGTAACAGCTCGTTCTATTATGCGACTACTACCATCCCCGCCATCTCACTTGAAAAGTGGCGATATAACATTTTTGGGAGAAAATCTAGCAGAAAAAACGGAAAAAGAAATGGAAGGGATTCGCGGGAAGGATATTGGAATGATATTTCAAGATCCAATGACTTCTTTAAATCCTACGATTAAAGTTGGGAAGCAAATTGCAGAAGGGATTTCTAAGCATCAACGTCTGTCAAAATCACAAGCGAAAAATCAGGCAATGGAATTACTGCGGCTTGTTGGTATAAGGAATCCCGATGAAAGATTTAATCAGTATCCACATGAATTTTCAGGCGGGATGAGGCAGAGAGTAGTAATCGCAATGGCATTGGCTTGCCGGCCAACTCTTCTAATTGCAGATGAGCCAACTACGGCATTAGATGTTACCATTCAGGCTCAGATTCTTGCTTTGATGAAGGAGATGCAGCAGCGATTCGGCACTTCTATCATTCTAATTACACACGATCTCGGAGTAGTGGCAGGAATGTGTGATCGTGTTGTAGTGATGAAAGAAGGAGAAATAGTAGAGACTGGCACAACAGAGGACATTTTTGAGCAGCCCAAGCATGCCTATACAAAAAAGCTGCTAAATGCTTTACCAAGACTTGATGAGAAGAAGAAGGTGAAACGAAAAGTCAGTATAACTTCAGAAGCGCGTCTTCATCCAATCCTTGAGGTTAATTCATTAAACAAGCATTTTGATCTTGGCAAGGGGAAAATATTAAAAGCAGTAGATGACATTAGTTTTCATATCCATGCTGGTGAAACATTAGGGCTTGTGGGAGAATCAGGATCTGGTAAATCAACGACAGGAAGATCGATTTTACGCTTGCATGAGCCAACTAGTGGCGAAACCCTATTTCAGGGAATTCCTGTTAATCGACTAAATAAGAAAGAGTTGAAAATGCTTCGACGTCATATGCAAATTATTTTTCAAGATCCATATGCAAGTCTTAATCCAAGGTTCAAAGTTCTTGATATTATTGGCCAGGCGCTAGATATTCATCAGCTATATAAAGATCCCCATCACCGTTTAAAAAGGGTAGAAGCGTTATTAGAAATGGTAGGGTTGGAAGCTAGTCACGCTTACCGTTATCCACATGAATTTTCAGGCGGGCAAAGGCAAAGAATTGGCATTGCAAGAGCACTGGCAGTGGAGCCATCTTTCATCGTTTGTGACGAACCGTTATCTGCGTTGGATGTGTCCATTCAAGCACAGATAGTAAAGCTCCTAGAAGAATTGCAACAAAAACTGGGTCTTACGTATTTGTTTATTGCTCATGACTTAGCTATGGTGAAACATATTTGTGACAGAGTCGCTGTCATGTATGCAGGGAAAATAGTAGAAATTGCCGAAAGCGAAGAGCTTTATTCCAATCCTTTTCACGATTATACGAAGGCATTACTTTCCGCCATCCCAATCCCTGATCCGAAGATAGAAAAAAATAAGAAAAAAATGGATCCAATAGATAATCGACAAGTTAAATATGAGGTGGAGAATACGCTCCTTAAAGAGGTTTCAGCCGGACATTGGGTAGCAATGCCTGTTTAGCATTGCTGCTCTGATAGGAAAATTCATAATATTATACACTTGAGGGACTCCTAATTCATTAGATAGCTTTCATAATTTCGATTTAAAAAATATAATCCATAAAGGTAGTAGACGTTTTTTGTTAAATTATAGTTCCGCAAACTCTTCTAACTATAAAGGACAGTTTACCTAAACAAAAGTTAGAACTTAAAAATGTTTAGAAAAAATGGTATTCTTAATAAGTGATATAAATACATAAGAAGAAGGTTGAAAAGTAGTGAGAATAGGATTTTTTGATTCTGGGATTGGTGGAATGAGTGTTCTTCACCAAGCATTGCGGTTGCTTCCAAATGAGGATTACTTATTTTATGCAGATACCTTACATGTTCCGTATGGTGAAAAATCGAAAGAAGAAGTAAGAGATTATATTTTTAGTGCAGCAGACTTCTTAGCTGATCAAGGCATTAAAGCATTAGTGATTGCCTGTAATACGGCAACGAGTATCGCCGTAGACGATCTTCGCCATAAATATGATTTTCCTATTTTGGGAATTGAACCTGCCGTAAAACCAGCAATTCAAAGTTGTGAAGGAAAACAAAAAAAGGTATTAGTATTGGCAACTAATTTAACTCTTCAAGAAGAAAAATTTCATAATCTTGTCAGAAGTTTGGACCAACATGATATTGTTGACAGTTTAGCTCTTCCTGGTCTTGTCCTATTTGCTGAGAACTTTGAATTCAGGAAAGAGAAAGTAATTCCTTATTTAAAAGAACAATTGGCTTCGTTCGATATCACGCAATATGGAACAATTGTGCTTGGATGTACCCATTTCCCATATTTTGAAAACAGCATAAGAGCAATTTTCCCTGATAATACGAATATAATTTCTGGAAGTATGGGAACAGCAAAGAATTTAAAAAGAATTCTTGAAGAAAAGAATCTAATAAATAAAGAGGGAACTGGCGACGTTACATTTTTCCAATCAGGTATTAAGATAGAAGATCAAGAAACTTTATCAAAGTATAAAAGATTATTAGGAAAATTGGATAAAGTAATATCTTGATTAATTTCGAATAAATTTAGTCAACATAACAGGGTAAATTAATAGAAAGGTAAGCCAGTTTATTAGGCTTACCTTTAATCTTGTAGCTATTTTTGAACGGCTATTTTTCTTTTTGTGTAATCTTATGAGGTTCAGGAAGGAATATGTTTAAGATGGCTGCTCCTACTAAGATTATTATGGAAAAATAAAAAGAAATAGTATAACTACCTGTTTCGTTATAAAAGAAGCCTGGTAAATAGGCGCCCAATGCCGATCCTATTTGATGACTAAGAAATAGCCACCCTAAAATGAATCCAATGGAATATTCCTCAAAATACTGCGTTGCCAGCAATTGAGTTGGAGCAACAGTAGCAAAGTCGACCAATCCAAAGATTACTGCAAATATAAGTAATAATGCAGGATTGTGACTAGACAAGAGAATCCCAATAGATATTGCCCTCATTCCATATAATAGAAATAGCATTTTGCGGCTGCTCCAGCGGTCAGCTATTATACCAGATAGTAAGATACCAATAATATTAAACCCAGCAAGTATACTTACGGCAGCGCTAGTAACACTTGTTGAAAAACCATGATCATGCGAAAATGGTATAAGATGTGTATCCATTAATCCTGTGGTAGTAAAACCACAGATTGCAAAAGGTAAAATTAAAAACCAAAATTGTCTTTTTAGAAAGACATTACCTATGGAAGCGTTTGTGTCTAGAGTCTTTTTTGGAACTGTATCGTCTTCGGCAATTTCGCCGCCAATAGGAACTATCCCTTTTTCTCTAGGATGATTTCGCAAAAATAAAAGAACGATAGGAAAGACAAAAAGCACTAAAAAGACGCCTAAGATAACTACGGTCATTTTCCAATTTAGTAAATGGATCAGCAAAAGAGATCCAGGGACGAGAAGCATTTGTCCTGCACCAAAGCCAGCCTCCATAATTCCAAACGCAAGTCCACGTTTTTCGTTAAACCAATTGGTTATAACTACTGTGGCAGCTACATTGGATGCTCCTCCCACACCGAGAGAAACCATAATTCCATAGAGAAAGAATAACTGCCAGGGATGTGTTACGAAAGCTGTAAGAAAAATACTTATTCCTACTAGGAAAGTACTAAAGGATAAAATGAGACGAGCCCCCCATTTATCTACTAGTCTCCCAATAAGTGGTTGAGACAGCCCATAGATGACAAAACTCAAAGTGGAGATAAGAGAAATGGTTCCTCTATCCATGGAAAAATCTGTTTCCCATGGCTCAACAAAAGCTCCAAATGAAAGGCGAACACCTTGAACGGCTAAAAAAGTCAAAAATGTAACAAAAACAATAATCCATGCGTAATGAAATGTTCTTTGCATATTTACCCCTTAAATAATAGTGATTAGCTTTTTTTAAGATCTAAATCCCAGCGTTCTTCTATTAAATTGGCTCCCCACAAAGACTTTTTCTCTTGTATTTCCATTATTTCAAATCCGAATTTTTTATATAGTGGTCTAGCTGTCACCATATCACTAACGGTCCAAAGAAAAATTCGTTCATAATCATGATCTTTACAGTATTGGATAAGAGCGTTAATAAGTTGGGTGCCGATTCCTTTTTTGTGAAAGGATGGATTTACTAAAAACCATCTTAACTGTCCTACTTTATTGCCATCATTTACTAAGCCAATACAGCCTGCAAATTCACGATTTATTTCTGCAATCCAGATTCTTTCGATATCAGCATGAAATGTCTCCTCAAGATAGGCTAAAAAACTATAATCCCATTTATGGACTTGATTATAAAATAACCATTGTTGTTTAATCATGTTGTTAATATCTTCTAAAGTATAATAACTTCTAATAGAAACGGCTTCCTCGTTTTTTTCGTTAAATGAGGCAGAAAGAATTTCTTGGATTGTACACATGGAGGCTATCAGCTTTTGCTGCTGTTCAGGGCTCAAAGCTTCACGTATGTATTCTACTTGCTGATTAGCTTTTTTCTCCAACTCTTTGTAAATCAATTCCCCATGACTGGTAACATATAAAAGATGATTACGGCCATCATCTTTACATTTTTGCTTATAAACCATTTTCTCTTTTTCGAATTTTTTGATAATTCTACTTACATAACCGCCATCTAAATCTAATCTTTCTTGAATATTTTTGGCTGTACAATTTTCTGTATTATAAATTTCAAAGAGAATACGAGTTTCTGTTAATGAAAAAGGGCTATTATAGATATGTTCATTAAGGAACCCTAAAACATCTGTGTAAAATCTATTGAATTTTCTGAATTCAAATCCAAACTTACTCTGCACATCTATCATTTTTAACACCTCATTTAATAGTATAATGTCATTATTTTCTTATTCTAGCCAAAATGCTTGCTTAAGTCAACTATTTATCGAGCGTTATTTAAAAAAATTAAATAGGATATACAAATGTAGTAATAAAAACGTTCCTGTAGAGGTAGGAACGTTTTTGTTAAAGTAGATTCATAAAAAGAATTTCGATCAGCCGTCAAGTTCTTTCGACTTTCATTTTTCACCGTTCATGCTATTAGTTATGCTGTTTCGTGATAGATTGGTATGATGGATGGTATTTTTATAGGTGGCATTGGTATTTTCCTCATGATGGTAGTACTTTAAAACATCCGTGTCTTTGAGAATATTTCCAGTCAGAATACATAAGGCGGATTCTTCTTTATCAATTACCTGCTTAGAAACTAAATTGCGCAGTCCGGCAATTGTTGCCGCTGAAGCAGGCTCACAGCCAATTCCACTTTTATCAATCATAGCTTTAGCATCAAGAATTTCCTCATCCGTTACAGATATAGTAACTCCCTGTGTTTGCAATAGAGTTTGCAGCGCTTTTTTCCACCTTGGTGGATTACCGATATTCAACGCAGAAGCACGAGTGTATGGAACAGGCTCAGGAATAAGTTCCTTTTGTTGTTGGGACACCATTTTATGAAACGGACTAGCACCTTCTGCTTGAACAACTGCCACTCGCGGCATTTTCTTTATTAATCCCAGCGTATATAAATCAGATAATCCTTTTCCTAATGCTGTTGCATTGCTTAAAGCACCACCAGGAACGATTATCCATTCAGGTAGTTCCCAGTTTAAATACTGTGCGATTTCATAAATAATACTTTTTTGTCCTTCTATTCTAAATGGATTGATAGAATTACAAACATATAATTCAAGTTCATTGCTATATTTTTCCAAAAAATGAATGCCGTCATCATAAGTCCCCGGAAAACTAAACACTTTTGCACCATAAGAAACTGTCTGCAGAACCTTATTTAAAGAGATATCTTTATCTGGGACGAACACATAAGAATCTGCGTTAGCAATGGATGCGTACATCGCTAAAGAAGAAGAAGTATTCCCGGTTGACGTACAAGTGAACTTCTTATACCCTAAGGAGTTGCCATGAGAAACAGCAACAGTCATGCCGTTATCTTTAAATGAACCACTAGGGTTCTCACTTTGTGCCTTGATATAAACTTGTTTAAGCCCTGTATAAGTTTGTAGTAATTCTGACGCATATAATCCTGTATTCCCTTCATATTTTGTGACAATAAAGTTATCAGGCAACTCAGGAAAGATTAACTCTTTGTATCTCCATACACCACTTGCATAAGGTGTCATCCGCTCAGAAAGACGTTCTTTAAATAAATGCTTTAATAAGTCAGCATCATAATGTTGAAAGTCATGCACAATATCAAGCAGACCGCCGCATGAACAATGATATACAAACTCGTTTGAAGTAGATTCTTTCTTACACTCAATACATACAAATTTCATCATTATTTGGGTATCTTGTAGATCCCATTCACCTCTTTAAAAGAAAATTTTTATTGCGAATTAGTTTTTGTAATTTTAGAATAAAAGAAAATAATAAATAAATCTAATATATATTTATTTGTCATTGATAACTTTTATCTATGAATCTAGAGGTGTAATATGAATCTTCACGCTTTGAAGCTATTTCACATTGTTGCTGAAAAAGGAAATGTTACTCGTGCTGCAGAGGAGCTGAATATAAGTCAACCTGCTGTAACAGCACAAATAAAAAAATTAGAACAAGAGATAGGGATGACTTTATTAGCTCCAAAAGGGAGGGGGATTTTATTAACGGAAGCAGGGATTGAACTTGCCAAACACGCTAAAAGAGTGTTTTCTCTTGAAGGAGAAATGGAAGTATATCTTGAACAATATAAAAATGGGTCGATCGGAAAGCTGCGCATTGTTGCAACCTATCTTCCAGCAAATTTCCTGCTGCCTAAATGGCTTGCAAAATATAAGCGAAGATATCCTGAGGTTGAAGTAGAATTAACTACTACTAATTCGCTTAAAGCGATGGATCAATTAATTAATTATCAGGCAGAAATAGCTTTCATCGGTGGGAAAAGAGAATTCCATCCATTTCTAACCAGAAGAGAATTATTTGAAGATGAAATGTGGTTTGTAGTGCACAAACACCATAAGTTTGCTTTAAAAAAGGTTACATTAGATCAAATTATGTGCGAGCCATTTGTATTTAGAGAAAAGGGCAGTTCTGCACGTGAAAAGTTGGTTTCGCTATGTACAATAAACAGCATTAATCAACCAACCGTCGGCTTACAAATTAATGGATTAAATGAAGCGATTAGGGTTGTCATGGAAGGTTATGGGGTTACTTTTGCCTCGTCTCTAGAAGTTAAAGAATATATTGCTCGTGGAGATTTAGCAAAGGTGAATGTAGAAGGGATTGAGTTAAAAAACCCTATCTCCATCTGCAGGAGAAGAGAAGATGAACTTTCAATGCCTGCCCAACATTTCATCCAAATGGTTATGAATGACGAGAATAATTAACTCGCAGTTAAAGAGGAAGAAGGATGGATGGAGTTGTGTTATTAATATAAGGGGGGAGAGAAAAAGAGTGAAAAAAAATAAAAGCAATGCGGAACATTACCTATGGGGAGATAATTGTGATGGATGGCATTTAGTGAAGAATCAAGATTTGAGTATAATTCATGAACGTATGCCTGCTCATACATCAGAAGTAAGACATTATCATCAACACGCGCGCCAGTTTTTCTATGTTTTATCAGGAGTAGCAACGATTGAAGTTGACGGCAAAGAAATAACGTTAAAACCGCACGAGGGATTAGAGGTTCCACCTTTAGTGCCACACCAGATGTTTAATAAATCAAATAATGAAGTAGAGTTTTTGGTGACTTCACAACCGACAAGTAAAGGAGATAGGATTTTAGTGGATTAAAAGATTTATAATGAGCCTTCTCTAGTAGAGTATGGAGTAGAGAGAAATGGTTGATATACATTATTTAATAAGGAAAATTACGTTATGGAGGGTTGAAGCTTGAAACAGAAAACCTATATAGTTGGTGTATTAATATTGGGAATATCAATAGTATTAGCTGCATTTATTTTAAGTGATAATTTTAAAAATTTAGAGAATAAAACCACTAATAAGCAAGCTATCCCTGATTTAATGACAATCACTCAACTTTCCGAATATCTTCAGATAAGTGAGGAAGCGATAGGAAAAATCATAAAGGAAGATGATTTGGAAAGGGCTAAATTAAGTAGTTATGATACATATCAATTTATTCCCTACTTAAAAATCGATAATCAAAAAAGGTTTATGAAATCGGAAATTGATGAATGGTTAAAGTATAAGAATGTTCAACACGAATAGACATTTTATTTTAATATGTTAAAATCTGCGAATTGGTTATTCATTAATCTGAGAAGGTTTCCCATCATTTTCTTTTTGCAAAATTTTTTTGAAAGTAACAGGCAAGATTGCTTTGAAAACAATAGATGAATTGATTAATGGAATAATGCCAATAAGGAAAAATACGCTTTTGTAAAAGGGGGAACTGAATTATATGGAGAATATCTCATTAAAAATAAAACAGATTGAAGAAGCTCTGTATAAATCTTGGTCTTTAGAATCAAGTTCAAAATGGAGTGAGGACAATCCAGCAAAGGGACATTGTGGTGTAACCACATTAGTAGTAAATGATATATTAGGTGGAGAAATTAAAAAAACTAAACTTCCTGATGGATGGCATTTTTATAATGTTTTGAATGGAAAACGATACGATTTTACAGCATCTCAATTTAGAGAAGCTATCGTATACTTAGATAGTCCTTCAAACAGAGAAGAAGCATATATGGATACAAATGAGAAACAGTATAATTATTTAAAACAAAGGGTTTTAAAAAACTTAGATATTATTTGAACTAATGATGCTTTCCTTAGAGTGTTTGGAAGGTAGTTTCTTATGGTGTACAACAGAGTATGTTAGTTTCATAGGAAAAATTTAATAGGAAATATAATTATGGATTATCTTGGTAAATAAAGAGGAGAATTAGGATGATATTAGATTTAAAGGGAGATTCGCAAATGGATCCTATCGTGGGTATGCTATATTCCATGGTAGAAAATAATTATCAAAGACTCAAATCAATTGTGGCTGGTATGGATCAAGAGGAGCTAGAATATAAAGGTCCAAGTCAAAATGACAATAGTACGGCTCAATTGCTGAGACATTTAATGTATGTTGACTTAAATTGGGTCTATCGAATAAGAGGAAAGGTAATTCCCAAAGAACTTGAAGATAGATATGGACCAATGTTAGATAAAAATAATCAATTACCGCAAGTTACAGATATTTCATTAGAAGTACTTCTAAACGAATATGATTATGTTTTATCTTTGCTTAAATCTGTATGCTGCCAGTTAACGGATAAAGATTTACTTCAAACAGTGGAATATGAAGATGGAAACGAAGCAACCATTCAATGGGGGATTTGGCATCTGGCGGACCATAACAGATATCATCAAGCACATATTAATCAATTGCGAAAATGGTTCAATACATACAATTAAAAGATTTATGTTCCATAAAGAGATAATAATAGTGGATTTCAATAGAAGAGGTGGAAATAAAATAGATAATGGGTAAAGAGAATAAGTGCTAATTTAGTAGTGAAACCAATTCGTTTCATTAGTTCCATATTTTTTCAATCCTTAAACATTGGTAGTAGGAAAAATGGAGCAGGCAGAATACACATGGATTCCTTGGAAGCTGTTTTAGAGCCTGCAGGTGAAGAAAGACCGTGTCTTAAAACTTTAAAACCTATAAAAGCGAAGTGTATCCAATCTGCAGGGATTACCACCAGTTTTCTTTCTTAAAATAAATTACCCCGAACAGTTATACGAAAATTCTTCGTATAATTGTTCGTTTTTTTATTTGGTTGGAATATTATTCCCAAGAACCTTACAGTTACTTGTTCCCTTTTTCATATTCGCCTTTAAATCGGTATAATAGGAACGATTGTTCTAATTGTAAACCAACCTATCCACAAGAGAAAATCTCTACCGGATTAAAAACATAATAAAGCTAGCAAATAATATCAAAAAATATAATCGGTTATCCTCTAATATTATATGTGAGGTGAGTAAAGTGTATCGCAAAGTAGCTCAAGATGTAATTTGTTTTCTAGAAGACTATTTGTTAGAAGATTGGCATTTAGAGGATTATGCATCAAAAATCGGTTATTCAAAATTTCATTTATCACGAATCTTTAAAGAGGAAACTGGATTGACGATAAGTGAATATATTCGAAAACGAAGACTGGCAACAGCAGCAATGCAATTATTATATTCAGATGAATCGCTAATTGACATTGCGTTTAAATTACATTTTCAGTCACAAGAAGCTTTCACACGTTCTTTTAAAGAGCTATATACAATGCCGCCAGGAAAATACCGCAGAGTAATGCGAATACTTCAAGGAATGGAGGAAAAAGTGATGAGTGATCATACAATAATTAAAGGATGGAATTTAAGCGGTTCAAACCCAGCATTATATGAAATGAGAACAGATGAACAAGTATTTCATACAGGTACGAAATCAGGCTTGCTGACTTCAAAAGCAGATATAGGAGAAGGACAATTTGGAACAATGATGCAAAGTTTTTCTGCAGATAATTGGAAAGGAAAACGTATTAAAATGTCTTGCTTTATAAAGACAGAAGAAGTTAGAAAGTGTGGAGTCTGGTGTCGAGTAGACAATGCTTTAGGCGATGTAATCCAATTTGATAATATGGACGATCGGCCGATAGAAGGTACAACAGATTGGAACTTTTATACGATAGTTTTAGATGTTCCGAAAGAAAGTAAATCGATCCACTTCGGAGTCCTGCTAACAGGAACAGGTAAAGTATGGGCTGATGGTTTTAAATTTGAAGAAGTAAATCTTTCTGTGCCATCGACAAATATGCTGATACGAGATACTTTACCACTAGAGCCAATTAATTTAGATTTTAATGGAGGCTGATGGATTTTTGTATTCGTTATTGATTTACTGCTACTTTCTACGTCACGGCTGATCGGCCTATTATTACTGGAAAGATTGTATTAGCACATCTTAATGAGTTCCATGATTACTACAAATAAAGGCACTGGAAGAGGAAGCTAAAGCTTATTGAAATAAAGGATAAAGCTGGGGCTTATATTGCAGTAAGAAATAGCCAAATTGTGAAGATGAATAATCGTTCATAAAATTAATTAGTTCCAAAAAATAAAGCAGCTTGAAGACAAGATAATTCCTATTGGTATCAGGGCACAACAGCGTGAACTACACGAGGGTTTAGCATTGATTTAGTAGTAAGATACGTGTATTCACGCTGTTGGTATTAGAAATAAACCTTCATGAAACTGCAGCCTTAAAAAATGAGAATGAATATAAGAATCTTTCTTTAGTATTTCTGTTTAATTATTGGAATTTATTTAGAAGCTAGAATAATTATATCCTAAATTCTCTCAATATCTGAATATATTATTTGGCTGACTGAGTGTCTTTTTGAATGGAGCGAATTGTTTCAGCTATACCTACTTCAAATGAAGTTTGGATTAAGGAACCAATTGTCTTTTTATACTTGCTGCCATCTAAGTAAACAGGAGTTTCTGTTAAATAAGACATTTCAACCATCTCTTTCATAACAGGGCTGAATATTCCAATCAGCTTTAACATGTATCTTGTTAAGGGGATTACCGGAGCAGATTTTCCTGCTGTAGATTGAGCTATCTGGATAAGTCTCTTGCCGGTTATAGTGTTTCCTGGGATATTCCAGTTTTGTCCGTATGCATCATTATTCATAGCAAGTTCTATTATCATTTTTGCCGCATCGGGTAGATATACATACTCTCTTGGAATAGAAAGAGAACCAATATAAGAAGATATTTTTCCTTTCGCTATATTTACCAACGTCATCCCTAAATAGGAGTTGAAATTTGTTGTAGGGCCATAATAATCTGGAAGTCTTATAATCATTGGTTCGGCCTTTATCCACTCATTACTGAAAATTAGTTTTTCTAATTCAAGTTTAACTTTTCCCTTCTTTGTATGGGGGTTTTTAGGATGTTCCTCATCGACTAATGGGGTTCTGGCTTTTCCATAGGGATATATTCCATCAATAAATACGATTTTTTTGCTAAGTTTATCTGCAGCAGTCATGACAGCCTTTCCTAAAGGGATTTGAGAATGATGCATTTCCACATATGGAACAGCTGCACATTGAAAAATTACATCAGCATCTTTAGCAGCATCATAAATACTGTTATAGTCAAAGGCATTTCCTGATTCCAATGTCAATAAATGGCTATTACCCAATTTTTCTTTTAAGCTATGAAGTTTTTCCATAGATCTACCAAAAGCTATCGTTTTAATTCCTCTATTTAGTAATTCCTCTGTAATGGCAGCTCCAGTACCGCCGGTTGCACCTAATACAATAACATTTTTCATAATAAGTTCAGCCCTTCTATTTTATTTAGTGATTGATCAATAACTATTTTTTAATAAAATAGACGATAGTTAGTCGTCTATTTCCATTAATTTTGGCAAATTTAAAGCTAGGGATATGTTACACAGCATTCCACGGGCTAAAAATAATAAAGTTTTTTCAGAGGGGTTAGAGACACCAGCTGTTTGAAAGGCCGTATATACGATGGATTGTATCTTTAAAAACTCCTCTTGCATAAGTGTAACAATATTAGTTTCTCTTATTGTTTGAGCCTGCATTTGCAGCAAGATTTCATTTTCATAATTCCTCATAATTTCTTCATAAGCCTGAATAAGTTCTATTTCTAGATTTTCTACAGAAGCAGATTGGATAACTTGTGAAAAAGCAGCTTGAATTCTAGACCACGATAATTTTAAGGCTTCTTCTAGTAATAGTTCTTTTGAAGAAAAAAAACGGAATATATAGGGTTGAGAAATCTCTGCTTTATTTGCAACCTTCATTGTTGTTGCCCGGTAATATCCTTCTTGCGCAAACACTTCAATGGCAGCAGATAAAATTTCATCTCGGCGATTACTCGTATTTTGCTTTTCTTTCAAAAAACTCCCACCTTTTAGTTAGTGATTAATCAATTACTAACTAAAATATAAAAGATAATTTTAAAAAAATCAAGCGTAAAAGAATAAAATTTTGTTTTTTGCACCTAGGGAGTGAATTCTAAAAAAGTGGACTTAGCTTAATTTAAGTTGAATAAAAAACATTCATACATAGAGAACTAGATTTATTAAGAAAAGTGAATAGCTTATTAATTTCTCTACAAACTACTTAAAGAATAATAAATTTAAGGATGGTAATGCATAAATGGGAGATATTTTTTTTATTACTATACTGAAGAGTATTGTAATATATATTTTAGCATTATTTCTCAGTCGAAAAATCGGTACCAGATTTATATCACAGATGAATTTTGTTGATTTTGTTATGGCAGTTTCAATGGGGTCATTAATTGCAAATGATTTTATTAATGAAGATTTTCCTACACTATCAGCCACCACTGCTTTTATAATGTTTGCTATCTTAACAGTATTATCTAGTTATTTAGGCTTGAAAAGTTGGAAGTTAAGGAAATTAATCAATTCTGAATCAGTTACATTGGTTAAAAACGGGATAATTGTGTATGAGAATATGAAGCAAATGAAGTCAACGATAAATGAATTAATGATGAAATTAAGGTCGAAAGATGTTTTTCATATTGCCGATGTAGAATTTGCCATACTGGAAACTGACGGTAGTTTATCTGTATTGCTCAATTCAAATAAGCGACCACTTACGCCTTTTGATATACACATTCAAACAACAAGTTCAATTATCAAAAAAGATATTATCATTGATGGAGAATTATTGGAGGAAAACTTAACAACTGCTGGTTTAGATAAGGAATGGTTGACAGCTGAATTTAGGAAGCAAAAAATTAAGAGTTGTTCAGAGATTTTCTATGCGGGAGTAGATAATACTAATAATTTGTATATATCTAAGAAGAATATTTCTAGTAAAGAAGCACATGGAAAATAGAGCAATTTGATCTCAGCAGATTGGGTACTGTCCCCAAAAGGCTAGGGTAAAAGACCGACTTTTGGGAGAAACTAGCGTGAAGCTCTTTTTTATTTAGACGTCTGCCTATTCTATTATAAAAGGAAGAGATAGTTTGATTTTTAGCTAAACTATTTAGCTGCTGCAAGAATAATGAACTTATCTAAAGAGGTGTATAGCATGTTAGAAGAAAAAACGATATTAATTGTTCAATCAACTGCTCCCATACTAAAGGAGCACAGCAAGGAAATTGGTTTAAGATTCTATAAACTACTCTTTGAAAAAGCACCTGACTTGTATAATATCTTTAACCAGACAAATCAAAAAAGAGGAATTCAACAAGAGGCATTAGGTTACTCTGTTTATGCTGCTGGAGAGTATATTACAAATTTGGATGCTATTAAACCTGTTATCGAGAGAATATCTCAAAAGCACCGTGCTATCGGAATTAAAGCAGAACAGTATCCGGTGGTGGGAGAAACATTATTGCAAGCAGTTAAGGATGTACTGGGTGACGCTGCTACAGATGAAATTATTAATGCTTGGGAAAAGGCATATAGCTACATTTCCGATGCTTTTATAAGTTTGGAAGAAAAATTATATGAAGAAACAAAAAAACAAGCTGGCGGGTGGGAAGGATATAAAGATTTTTATGTTGAAAAAAAAATAAAGGAAAGTGAAGATGTAACCTCTTATTATTTAAAGCCTAAAGATGGCAAGGAAATGGCGATCTACAAACCAGGTCAATATTTAACACTTAAAGCTACAATACCTGGTGAGAAATATACACACATTCGGCATTACAGCATATCGGAAGCACCTGGTAAGGATTATTACCGAATCAGCGTTAAAAGAGAGGATGATGATCGAAGCACTCCTGAGGGAATTGTTTCGAACTATTTACATAATGAAATAAAGGAAGGAGATACTTTACTATTTTCCGCCCCTGCGGGTGATTTTGTTTTAGATACCAAAGATAATTCATTAGTTTTAGTTAGTGGGGGAATTGGAATTACTCCTATTTTGAGTATGTTAAACTCAGTTGTTTCTGAACAACCTAATCGTGAAGTTACATTAATATATGCTACCAAAAACAGTAAGTATCATCCTTTTAAAGAGCATTTAAAGCAGTTAGAAAAACGTCATACCAACTTAAAAACGCTAGTTTGTTATGATTCGCCAACAACGGAAGACAAACAAGGGCTTGACTTTTATCTAAAAGGCTATGTGAATCAGGATTTACTTAATTCAGTTGTAAAGAATAAAGATACAGAAGTTTATTTATGCGGATCTGTTCCTTTCATGGAAGCTATCGTCTCAATCTTAGACAAAATAGGAGTACCCAGAAGTTACATTCACTTTGAATCCTTCAGCCCTTTAGCTATCTTGGGTGAGGAATAATTAATAATAAGCCAAAGTACTATAGAAGAATAAGTTTGAAAAATTCGGGCGCCTCCATCAAACCAAGGATAGGAGGTGTCTGTATTATGTATGGATACTTAATTAGAATATATTTGTGAATACTTTAACATTTCATTGCATACATAACTTAGCTGATGTTGATAAATTAGCATGCCAAATTATGCATTTATTTTTCATTTAAATAATTTTAATGTAAGGGATTATTTTCTACTAAAAATTCGGGTGTTAATCCAAAAGGATTAATGCTTTTTCATAGTTGCGAAGGATAACACTTACATAAACAGGTGCTTTTAAAGAAAAGGGAAGTTTTTGATATTTCTAAAGGGATTTTTAATCGAATGTTTGGTAAAATAACAAATATTTGATTGCTGCGAAACATACGTTCTGCTATAGTGATAATAAAAAACCTAGGAGTAGTATAAAAGTATTGTCTAACAGACATTCTTGAAGATTTCTACATTGGAAAATGAACTTATGTATCTTCCCCAACTTTAAGGGAAGTAGTTTAAAATAATTATTTAATTAATATCGGGGTAAGGAGATTGTTTTACATGAATCATAATCGTAAAATAGAGGCAGTATTTTTAGATAGAGATGGAACAATTGGTGGAGATGACACTGTACACTATCCTGGTACATTTACCTTGTTTTCTGATTCTCAGCAACAAATAAGTAAATTGAAGGAAGATGGAATAAAAGTACTCTCATTTACAAATCAACCAGGAATATCAGAGGGAAAAGCAACTTCACAAGAATTTATGGAGGAACTTACTAAATTTGGCTTTGATGATATATTTATTTGTCCACATAGTCAGAGCGAAGGGTGCAATTGCAGAAAACCAAATACAGGTATGCTTATCAATGGTGCTGAAAAATACAAATTAAACTTAAAAAATTGTGTGGTTATAGGTGATAGATGGAGTGATATGTTAGCTGCTTCTAAAACGAATAGTATCAAGATACTGGTAAAAACAGGTGCAGGTCATTCAGCATTAAACGAACACTACGAAAAAATAAAAGATATAGAAATTGAATATATCGCTGAGGATATTAAGGATGCAATAGATTGGCTGTATAGCCAATTCGATCTGAAAGGTTTATCTTTTTCTTCTTGAACAAACGAGTACATTGGTCTAAGAAGGATAAAACAGCTTGCGTTGAAGCTATTAAGTTAACGCAGCGGGGGAAAAGGAAGATGAAAATTTAAAGGAGCATCAGATTTCCATGATTTTCTTATACAAAGAAGTTGGAAAGTAAAGGTTGTCAAAACGCAATGTCCATAATTTCCCATCTTGATAATTATGGACATTGTGAATAGTTGATATTTACAAACTAATCTTTTTTGCCTCGTAATAACCTAATTTATGAAATTGATAAAGTTGATTAATATAATCCTTAGGATATGCTTCTAATAATTCAAGAATTTCTCTTGCAAATTCTAATGAAGCTGTTCCATTTGCTGTCACAATTTTTCTGTCAGTAACTGCTTGTTCTAATAGATAATTCTTCTCATTGGTGTAGTTGTCTTGTGCATAAGTTTTCAAATCATGAAGTTCATTGCTTGTATGCTTTACTTCATTTAACCAACCATTGACTCCCATAAAAACTGTCGCATCACATATTGCCCCTACTGGAATATCCATTGTAAGTGCCTTTTCTATTATGGGAATGACTTTATTGCTTACTGGTTTACGCCAAGAGTTTCCTCCAATTAGTATTAAACCGTAAAAATCTTCGGGGGCACTTTCTAAGGTGTAATCTGGAAGAACGTTTAATCCGCCGATTGATGTTATAACACCATCACTTACACTAACAATCTTAGAGATATACTTATCTGTATTATTTAAGAAAGATGCTACATAAGATATTTCCCAATCAGCAAATTCGTTCAAAATAACAATTAAAATCTCTTTTTTTTCGGTTTGGTTCATGCTTAATTCCTCCTAAAAATTCAATTATGATACTTTCTTCAGTATATAATGTAATAGTGACAAATGATGACACAATTAGCAAAAGAGGTGAAAAATTTTGAGCAAGGCAATTAGGTTAAATGAATTAAGATTGTATATTAATCGAGTCAAAAAGTTTAAGGTAGACGATTTAGCAAAGGAATTTAATGTTTCAAGAAGAACGATTCTAAGGGATTTAGAAGAATTAAGTATTTTAGGGGTACCATTAATTTCAGAGGTAGGGGCTAACGGAGGATATCGAGTTTTAGAAGAGAGAAATTTACTTGCTGTCTCTTTTACAAAAGAGGAAACTCTCTCTATTTTTTTTGCTCTTTTGTCTTTAAAACATTTTATCAGCCTACCTTTTGAATCAGAATATCAGTCAATCATAAGAAAGTTTTATCTGAATTTAAACGGAAAGATGAAAGAGGAAATAGATTTAATCAAAAATAAGATTGATTTTAAAATAGATAATCAGAGTAAAGAAAGTCCTTTATTAAAAGAGCTATTTATGGCAGCAATCGAAAATGAGTCGCTCTGGATTTCTTACTTGGGTGTTAAAAGAGAGATTCAACCAGTTGGGTTATTTTCTCAATATGGAAGATGGTATTGTCCTTCGTATTGTTATCTTAGGAAAGATTTTAGACTTTTTCGGTGTGATCGTATTTCGGAAGTTGAATTAAGTGACAGAAGGGATAATTTAAATCTAAAAGAAACCAGCTTACATGAGATGATTACAATGTTACAAACAAAGAAAAAGTATGACCTTAAGGTGGAATTAACACCGATAGGAGTAGAAAAATATAAATCGAATGTTTCGCTTTATTATAAACTTACAATTGACAGTAAAGGGTATGGAGTCATGAATGGTTCAATAAGTGAAACAGAAATAGACTTTTTATCTGACTATTTCATACAAATGGGGAACCATGCAAAAGTCGTTGAACCCGTAGAGCTAAAGACTGAAATAAAAAGGAAAATTTTAATATTGAGTGATTTATATAGTGAATAGATGTTGGGAAACAATATAAAGTCATCCACCTATACATAATTCCGAAAGCCTTATTCACTTATGATGAAAATAAACTTCGATATCTTCATAAAAAGATAATAAATAAAATGTTAAAAAATCAACGATAAAGTGACAATATATGATAGGCAAGAAAAAGAAATAGAAAAATGTAAATTATAACTATAACTTACAGCATCCTGTGCCAGTTAAAAGGGGGGATCAATATTTCCTGCTTAAGGTCTATAAGGTATTTTTTTCTCATAAAATATTTTGGAGGTGAAAAAATGGCAAGAATAGCATACAGGGATGCAGATATTGATTTAATGGCAAGAATGATGAGAGCGGAAGCGGAAGGTGAAGGAAACCAAGGAATGCTCTATGTCGGAAATGTAATTGTAAACCGTGTTGTTGGAGATTGTTTAGATTTTAAAGATTTACGTACCGTTGAACAAGTCATTTTTCATGTTCAAGGGGGAAATTACTCTTTTGAAGCTGTTCAAAAAGGAAATGTCTTTTATCAAAGAGCAAGAGAATCGGAAAGACGGTTAGCGCTTCAAAATGTGAAATACTGGAGAGATCATCCCGCAAAATTTGCTTTGTGGTACTTTAATCCATATGGTCCTTGTCCATCCACATGGTATGATCAGCCTTTTACTGGTCAATTTAAACAACATTGTTTTTATGAACCAAAGGCCGGAACTTGTGAAAGTGTTTATAGAGGATGAACATTTATAAATAAGCTGAAAACATGCATGTTATTTGCATATTTTTGGCTTTTTTTAGAGGGAAAGATTTAAATATACCCCATATTTTAAGCTGCCAAACTAGTTATGGAAGAAAATAGGCATGCATTTATACAACGGATAAGCTACCTAAAAATCAAGAAAACATACAATACTTTAGACATTGATAAAAAATAAGGTGGTTATGTTTGTATGTATAATCAAGAAGTATATCCTGCTGTGAATGCCTATCAACAATCAGAGAGACTGAATCTTCTATTCCCATCAGCGCCAGGACCTATAGGAACTCCAGGTATCCCAGGTCCTGGAGTTGGAGGCCCTGGAGGTATACCTGGATTCGGAGGACCATCAGGTATACCTGGATTACAACCTTCACAAGCTCCAACAGCACCTCCTCCACCGTTTATTCCGCAGCAAGCAGCGGCTTCACCATTTGCGATTGATCCAGGTGCCATTAGCTTGTGCATGTTTCGAAATACTTATATATGGCTAAGTAATGGAGATAGCTTTTGGTTTTTTCCTGTTTTCATAGGACCAAGATCTGTAGCTGGTTTTAGATGGAACGGCAGGTTTTGGATGATTTTTGGTATTGATACAAGAAGAATTGTTTCGTTTACATGTTTTTAAATGATTTTTTAGGGTGATGCTTCCAAGCATTGCTCTTTGTTTTGTTTAAGCATACATGCTATTTATACTTTTACAATGCCAATAGCAAAAAAGATTGGGCGAGAAATATCGGTGACAGACTATTTGCTTCTTAATAGCCAATGAGAATTAAGTACATTTTTGAGCGGGAAGGAGAATATCTTAAATTATACCCAGCAAGAAAAGTGTTGAATGGAGGAGCAAATGTTACAAATAGCAGGAACAACCTTTCAGCTTCCAGAAAATTGGCCATTGGATCAAATCGAAAGAAGTATTTTGCAGTACATGCAAGATGATCATAACATGTATTCTTATCCTTCATTAGAGGAATTGCAGTTCGAATTGACAATGCGCAAAAATATCATTAATAGTGCAAGAGCAATAAATGAAACAGAGGCACAGTTTACTGTTTTCGAGCAATCTCGGTGCAACCCTGCTTACTGGCAACTAACCTCGGCCGGGGGGTTCTCGCTGAGCCCGGATGTGCAGCCTTCTGATGCCATTATGGATATTTATTCGAACAGTTCGCTTTATGCATTTGAATGTGCAACTGCTGCTGTTATTATCATTTATCATGCTACACTACAGACGATCGGGAAACGTGCATTCGATACTCATTTTCGCAATCTTTATCTATACAGCTGGCATGTTGACACAGACCTCGGCCTTGTTACGTTTAATTCCAATAGTTTTTTGCCTGGTGACATTATCTACTTTGAAAATCCCGATTTTGACTTAGCAGCCCCATGGTTTAGAGGGCTAAATGCCATACTTCTGGATGATGGGAGGTTTTTCGGACATGGCTTTTCCATAAGAACTGATCAGGAAATTATTCAAAATCTTAATGAGATAAGAATACCAGCTAGTAATCGATCCGCATTTCTGTCAAGCTTGGTAACGAGACCATCATTTACCCATTTATCAAGATTGACACGGCAGCAGACAAGAAGCACGACGTTCAAACGACAACTACCTGTTGTACATCATAACCGCAGTTCTATATCAACTTTAAGGTATCAGAACTATCTAGTGCAGCTTGGATATATGTACAAAGGGTAATTTGTTTTTATTCTGCCTGGTGGCTGCTGGGTACATACCCATTTTTCAATAGACGGGCTCCATTTTCATTTTTGAGAGTATGATGTAGGGATAGCCTTACTAGAAGAAAGGATGAATGAAAATGTATGCTAACGTAAATGCACCTCCAACTTTTGGTGCGAATGCTGCTCCTCAGCCGAATGTATCACCTGAATTTTTTCCAAGTGCGCCATCTTTTCCTACCTATACAGCACCCGCTTACGGTTATTGCGCACCAGCCTGTCCAAGAAATGACTTTGTTTTAATTGTTGTATTGTTTATCCTATTGATTATTGTAGGAGCATTTATTTGCTTCTAATTATGATGTCGCTTTTTCTTTAAGATATAATAAAGTTTTCCCCTAAAAAGGATGGTAGTGACACCTAGTTGATAGACGGTTCTGATGAATGGTAACATCGTCTTTGTTCCTTGCCATCAAGGAAAGAACTACTAAATCGAGAGAGACAGGGGAAGGAGCAATTGGCCTGACCTAAAAAACAGAACATATATATGAAGTGGTATGCATTCCTTCCAACAAATAAGGAGTGCTTTTTTCTATTAAGGAGACAGCTTTCAGCACATTAAAGCCAATGATTTCTTATACTAAACTTGTCCGTGAGGGAAACCAAGTATCGGGGAATGGAGCATGTTTGGAAAGTTATAAGTTATCGAACCATCACGTTACGACTGAATAGCGAAGTGAGAAGATATAAATGAGATAAAAGCTAAACTGCTTCAATGACAGCTCGAGGAGACTATTGTTCCATCTATGACGGAGGATGATTATATCCGACATTACATCGTGCTCGTTCTTATATGGATTAAATAGTGATTACTTAAGTCAGAAAGATTAACCATAATCTAAGATAATTTGTATCTGAATATCTGATAGGGTAACGGAGTTCCCGTAGTAGTCCGAGCTAGGGAAAGCCTAGTACGTGGCGAAGCGGAACAGCTTATCTTGTCTAACTTAAAATTGGTAAGGAATGTGAGGTTCTATAAGAAGTCCGAACATTGTGTTAGACAATTTAACCAAACAATCAAAACGTGAAGATTACAAATTTGAAAGAATTTATCGCCATCCACTTATACTCGATTAATTTATACTTAGACCTGATGAAAATACAATATTGGTCGCGGTAACGTTGCAAATACTACAAATTTGATTGTAATAAAGTGGGGGATAGGGAGTAGATGGTAATAATAATGGAAAGGCAGATTCTTTTACTAAAAAAATGTTATTTTCACATCACTATTGCTGCTCTTGATAAGAATAATATTATAGCCTACAACATTGTTTCTGGTTCGCAATCGACTTGAATTATCAGAAAAACCATTTATTTTAATTGTTTAAGAATGTTTGGATATTTGAAGTAATCCATGTACTTGGAATTATTTCAGGTAGCCCTGTTAAACTTAATACAACCACTGATTCAAATTCAGCAAAAATTAGAGTTTCTTATAGCAATACGGATAGTGGTACATACGCCACAGCTTATAAAGGGAATAGTAACATTTTTTTATAAACCATTTAACACTTTAAGTACTACTAGAAAAAAAGAGACTGCTGTTCATGAGTTTGGTCATATCATCGGATTACATCATACTCAAAAATCTAATGAGTCTAAATCTGTAAGGAGAGCAAAAGGTTTTATTGATAAAGCTGGTTTAAATTATATTTACTAAATAATGGAGGATGTTAATATAAAAAAGAAGTAATTGTATTTATCTGGTATATTAACCTTGGTGGTAGTTTTATTTATATTACCATTAAATCAATCTAAATCTGAAAATAGTAATTCCAAGAAAATAAAACCTACTACATATAATAATAGATTTGGTGAAATAAAACCTATTATTTCAGAAGCGCACGCAAAAACAGACTCATATGAAAATCTAGCTCTACTAATAGAAGATTCCCCACTAATAGTTAGAGGTATTAAAGTTTTTGAGGAAGAGCCATCACTCATTAGAGATGAAGAGGGTTATTTAATGAATGAGTTTACAATTTCAAGTTTTATAATTACTAAAATCTATAAAAACACTACAAATAAAGAGTTAAACCAAAATAATACAATTAAGATTTCTGAGTTCTCTACTTTAGATAAAGAGAATAATATACTTTATCAAATAAATGAATATGAACTTATGGAGAAAAACGAACAATACATCCTCTTCTTAAGACCTTCAACAGATGTAAATGCAGATCACTACTTTACCAAAGGTATTACTTTTGGTAAAGTAGGTGTTAAAAATGAGGATAAAAAGTTAGATTCATAAGGAAGCAAGAGTAAAATTCAACAAATAGGATGGATTTTTATTAAAGCTTAAAGGGGGAAAACAATGCTCAAGATTAAGTGGGTTTATAGCATGTTATTTTTGATTCTTTTTATGAGTGGTTGCTCTAATAATGAAGAACTAAAAATAGTTGTTGAAAAATTAGCTGATAATGGGGAGTATAAACAAACTGAAATTGCGGATCAAAATCAAGTTTTAAAGATAAAAGATCTGTTAAATGAGTATGATTGGAAAAATGAAAAGATAGAACATAATAGGAAAGCAGATTATATATTTAATTTTTCCTATACGAATCCAAGTGTTGAGGAGAAACCAATTACCTATTATGTTTGGCTAATAGATAATGATACAATTCAAATTTCTAGAGAAAAAACTGAATATGTCTTTTTAAATAAAAATGAAAGTCAAGAATTATTAGAAGTTTTAATAAAAAACTAAATTTGTTTTAGAAATATATACGAGTATTACAACGGATTAAGTAGGATAGTTTGTTTTCATTGTTAGCGGGAAATGCCCACTTCTAAATGAATTTGTCAGAGTTAAGTCATTATTCTATATCTAAATAGATTTTTGTCAATATTAATTTCTATAAGTGTTTAATGAAGATTCCTATTAGTGTAAAAAAGTCGTCTTTTTATGTGCTTTTTTACGAATATTTCTTCTGAGATCTCTGGAGGAATTATCTCTATTATTTCCAAAATTACACTTAAAGTAAATAGGATGGTTATATATTATTCATACAACATGAATGACCACACTAAAGCCTTTCTGATTAACAGAAGGGCCTTCTCTTGGTTATGGACATTTTAACAGTAACGTTTTATCTGTCTGTGAATCTTCATCTTCTTAGAGATAGCAGTTAATAAAAAGGTTGTTAAACTAAAAAATAATTGAAATTAAAGGGGCGGCATTTAATAAGTGAACCCCTTGCTAATGGTAGAAAAAAAAGGGGGGGTAGCGGAAAAAGGATTTTATAGAATAAGAGAAAAGAAATAATTCGGATGTAAATCCTAATGAAAGTTGTACCGTTCTTAGATGACAAATATGGCGGTTAATTCAATAAGTAAGTGATGAAACACAAGGTGATGTATCGGTAATTCGTGATAAAAAGAGTTTTTATTGGTCTGATTTAGATAATAACTTTTTAATTTCCTTATATGCTGGATAAGGATATATTGGTCATAAGATAGAGCAAATGAATTAATGTTAAAGATAAGCAATTCTTTGATGAAGACTCCCTTGTATAGTTGCTTTTCTTTTTTAGAATTCATCTATAACAAACGGGGGTATTAATAGCAACAGTATCTGGAACAGGCACATTCGTTCTTTAAGCTTGCTTCAGTATTTGTATATTGAATACTTCAAAAAATAAGTGAGATTCCATATCCTAAGAGAAATCTTTCAACCTCAGCCGAATAATGATATAGTAAAGCCGTAGTTGGAGGTGCTCTTGTGAATGAATTAGAAGGGATTTTAGAAAGATCTAAATATAGGTATGAAATCATTCATCCTCAAAATTCTTTCTAGAGAAGATGGCATTAAGTATTTTGGGATTGAGGCAGGACAGACTGCTCCCACGTTCATTTTGAAAACAGATAAGGGATACTTTGTTTTCATTGTATCAGGTAACCGTGACAAACTTGATTTGAAAAAAATAGCAATTCTATTAGACTGTAGCAAAGTAAAATTAGCATCTCCAAAGGAAGTTCCAAAGGTGACAGGATTTGAGGTTGGTAGTATTCCGATGATCGGCTTAGATTTGCCTTGTGTCCTTGACAAGCAGCTTTTTAAATATGATTTTGTCTATGGAGGTACAGAAAAAACTACATGCACATTAAAAATCGAACCCCATGCCTTGCAGGAATTAAATCATGTAGTGGCAATATTAGAATCATGAAAAATAAATGATTGACTATCACCTTAGGGGGTAGCTTAAGCTTTAGTTGAGAGGTGATAGCATGTTAATTAGTGAAGCAAGTCAGACAACAAATTTAACGAAAAAAGCGATTGAGTATTACATCGAACAAAAATTACTCATTCCGAATACGTTAGAAAATGGCTATCGTGATTTTAGTGAAAAGGATATTGAATGTTTAAAGAAAATTTATGTACTTCGGAAACTGGGACTGAGTACAGAAGAAATTAGGTCCGTGCTTGTTGATAGAACAAGCAACACACTGCAAAGGATATCCACCCAGAAAGAATTGACGTTACAGAGGGAGCAAGAGAAAAAATCCTTACTGAACGAACTGGGCATTAGTAAAGATTATGCTGAAATAAGTAAGAAGCTGAGAATGATAGAACAGCATGAAACTGTAACGGAAAAAATATTAGAAGCTTTTCCAGATTACTATGGTCGTTTTATTTGCCTGCATTTTGCACGATTTTTAAAAGAGCCTATTACTACTCCCGTGCAGGACTCGGCATATGAAGAGATCATTGCGTTTTTAGATAATGTTCCGCCACTTCAATTAGCGGAGGACTTACAATTATTCTTAATAGAAAGTACAAACAATATGAACACAGAAAGTATGCAGGACATGCTGGCGAATATAAAGCAGTCTATTGAAGATCCTGATCAGTTTTTAACTGTAAGTAAGGATTTTATAGAGCGATACTTGGAGTACATAAAATCTGAGGAATACAAAAATTCTCCCATTAATAAAATCCAACAAATTTTCAAAGAGTTTAATAATACAAGTGGCTATTATGATGTATTTATTCCTGCTATGAAAAAGCTGAGTGCTTCTTATGCAGCATATTGTCAGCAACTGGAATCAGCAAATGAAAAATTATTGTTACAGTATCCAGCATTAGATAGCTTGAAAGACTAGAAGGAGCAATTCTGCTCCTTATCACATAGTTGATTTTATTTTTTCTGCTTCTGCCATTATGCTCTGGATTAATATTTTTGCAGTTTGTTGTTTAGCTAATCTTGGGCTTTGACCACACCAAAGTGACATAAATTCTTTGTTATTTTTAGAGACTGCGTTTTTTCTAATATCCTGGGTTAATGTGTTTTGAATCGGGAAGTCTGGTAAATTCCATTCTTTGTTCTTCATACACGTAATAAACGTATTTTTTATTCCTCTTGCCCATTTACCTGAAAATGATCGGGTTAGTACTGTATCTTCCTCTGTACTATTAGTAATAATATCTTTATGAATTGGCTGTGCCCCGCTCTCTATACAGGTCAAGAAAGCTGTGCCCATTTGGATACCTTTTGCCCCTAAGCAGATAGAAGCTAATAACCCGCGGCCATCCATTATGCCTCCAGCAGCTATTACTGGAATACGAACATTGTCCGCTGCCTGTGGAATTAATGACATGGAACCCACTAAGCTTCTGTTCTTATCATCAATAAAGTTCCCGCGGTGTCCCCCCGCTTCACTGCCTTGGATAACGACCATATCCATTCCTGCTTTTTCATTTTCGACTGCTTCTCTCACAGTAGTTGCAGTTCCTATTAGAATAGTATTCGCGGTTTTTAACTCAGAAACCACTTTTGCAGGTGGGATGCCAAATGTAAAAGAACAGACTGGGACATTTTCCTCCATTGCTACCTTTATTTGTTCGATAAACGTTTCATAGACATGGTGGAAATCAGGAATATCAATGCTGTCTTTTGGGGGTAAATTCAACTGTTCTCGAAAAGGATTTAGCAATTGATTAGCTGATTGAATAGTATCTTGTCTAATCGCAAACTTATTAGGTACAAATAGATTTATGCCAAAATGATTGGATGTTAGGGTCTTTACCTTTCTTATTTGGTCTCTCATTTGAAGAGGAGTCATATATCCTGCTCCAATCATACCTAAACCCCCACTGTTTGAAACCGCAGATACTAATTCAGAAGTTGTGATTCCACCTGCCATGGGAGCTTGTATAATTGGATATTTAATTTTTAATATTTTTGTCATTTCATTATTTAACATGTATCTTCCTCCCTTATTATGTAAGATCTCTGCTTTAAATAGCTGCCGCTAAATTGATTATATTTCCATCATAACGCTTATCTGCTATATTGAATAATACATAATACTGATATTTGTCATCAGTTATTTAGATAACAAAAAAGAGGGGGGATTTTGATGGATTTGCAAACATTAAAAGTTTTCCAGACGATTGCGAAGCTAGGTAGTATTTCACAGGCAGCAAGAGAACTGCAATATGCTCAATCTAATATCACGATGAAAATACAACAATTAGAAGCAGAACTGCAAACAACCTTATTTTATCGACATAATCGCGGGACTGCTTTGACAGCTAAAGGAAGGATGCTGTTAACATACGCTGAAAAGATATTTCATCTTATCGAGGAAACGAAAAGTGTGATGAATGATGATCAATCACCAAAAGGTCCATTAATGATCGGCTCCATGGAAACAACGGCAGCAGTGCGGTTGCCAGTCCTATTTTCAAAGTATCTTAAAAATTACCCCGATGTTGATTTAACCTTAAAAACTGGTTCTACGAAAGAAAATATTCTTGGTGTACTTAACTATAAACTAGACGGTGCATTTGTTGCTGGACCAATTGCAAATACGGAACTAATTCAAAAAGATGTCTTTGAGGAGGAATTGATACTTGTAACAAATCCAGTTCACTCTCCCATATTTACAATTGAAGATATACAAGACGAAACATTGCTTGTATTTCGTCCAGGATGTTCTTATCGAGAAAGACTTGAACAATGGTTTCGTACAGAGGGAGCATGTCCGAAAAAGATGATGGAATTTGGAACCCTTGATGGGATTATTGGCTGTGTAACAGCTGGCTTAGGTATTAGTATGCTGCCACAAAGTGTTGTAGCAAAACAAATAACAGAAGGTACGCTTAGACAGCATCAAATTCCAAGTTCATTCAGTAAAGTTAAAACACTATTCATATATAGAGAGGATAAGTATTTGCCTTCCTCCTTAATTAAATTTATAAATATGATGGACGATTTAAGAGAGAGCTAGATACATTTATAGGAAGATTTAAAGAAGGACCGAGTTACAGTAGAATTAATAATTTCTATTTATATGGATGGTTAATCATTTCTTATAAAAGCTTTTTGATATGGAAAGTTCTTAAGAGAATAATGAAGTTCTCTCTAATAGTGTTCGTATTAAAAAATCTTTATATATGCATCAGAGCAGATTACTTGAAGAATAAAATGAATGTTAGAGCGAGGAGGAGAGAAAGTGTATAAGGTTTTTGGAGAAAAAGTTGCTGGTCTTGATTATAAAAAGAGAAAGAGTGTGTATGCTGTTATTTTTACTATTGCGAGGGATAAGGTATTAACTGTGCAGAATTCCAGAGGGCATTATTTTTTACCTGGTGGGGGAATGGAAAATGATGAAAGCTATCAAGCATGTCTAGAAAGAGAAATGCTGGAAGAAACGGGATATAGAATATCCATAGGGACTTTTATCGGTGATGCAAAGAGATATTTTCAATCGACTAAGAATGAACCATTAATAAACGAGGGATATTTTTACTTGGCAAAACTGTTAGAAAAAATACAAGACCCTATCGAAGATGACCACTTTATAAAGTGGATAGATATTGATAGTGTGAAAGGCCAGCTTTTTCATGAACATCATTGTTGGCAGTGTATCAGGCCTTAAGCAGAGTTGGTTAATCTCTTTCGGTTTATTAAAGCGGTATTTCATTTAATAAGAGGATAAGTTTATACAAATGAGAAAAAGGAACAAGCGTTTTAAGCATTACGGTTATTGTAAAATGATATAGGTAGGAGATGTAAGGTAAATACAAATAATCATGCGCGATCTAACAGGCTCTTTTTTTTCTATTACATTCCATATAATAATAAGAAAGGAGTCTCTTTTATAATGAAAAAGAAACTCCTTTTAGCTTGAATAGGACCAATTTTGCTATTTTATTTTTTTAAATGATAAGGTACGGTTGTTATTACTACATTTCTTCGGTACAATAAAAATGTTCTAATCAATAAACTAGATTGATTATGAAGGATATTGTGCCAGCCTTTCTTCGGTATAAATTGCGGAATCACCACTGTTACCTGATAGTTTCCTTCTTTTGCTTTATGTTCAATTGTATCAACAAATTTTCTAAGCGGGTTAATGATACTTCGATAATACGAATGAAGTGTTACAAGCCTAATTTCGGGCTGCCATTTATTCCATTTCGCTTCGAATACTTTTTCTTCTTCTCTCTCAAAAGAAACATAAACAGCAATAATTTGTTCTGGTTTAAGTGATTTAACGTAATTTAACGTATTTTCCACGACATGTGTCATTCCTGCTATAGGTACAATCATCACATTTCCTTGAATAGTCAATGGCGGTTCAGAAGTAGTAAGTCTAAGCTGATCACCAACTGCTAAATAGTGCTTATTTATTTTATAAAAGATAAACACGATGATAGGCAAGAAAATTAAAATCGACCATATTTGGGAGAATTTTGTTATAAAGAATACCATTGTAACGATGAAACTGATCGTTGCACCAATGGTATTAATAATAAATTTCGGTACCCAGCCTTTTGGTTTTTCTCTAAGCCATTTAACCATCATGCCACTTTGAGACAATGTGAATGGGAGGAAAACACCAACAGCATAGAGTGGAATTAAATGCTCTGTTTTTGCGTTAAATACTAATATTAATAGGATGGAAGCTAGACCAAGAATGATTATCCCATTGGAATAACCTAGACGGTCTCCTCGAATGAGAAACATCCTAGGAACAAATTTATCTTTTGCAAGATTAACTGCAAGTAAAGGAAAAGCAGAATATCCAGTATTAGCAGCAAGAATTAAAATCAAGGCTGTAGTTACTTGAATAAAGAAATACATAAAATTACGCCCAAAGACTCCCTCAGCAATTTGAGAAACAACTGTCACTTCTGCTTTCGGTGTGATTCCGTAAAAATAGGCGAGAGTAACAATCCCTGCAAATAATACCGCTAGTAAAGCTCCCATCATGACTAGTGTTTTAGCAGCATTGTTAGGCGCTGGTTTTTTGAAATTAGGAATCGCATTTGAAATTGCTTCGACTCCTGTTAATGCAGAGCTTCCTGAAGCAAATGCTTTTAATATAATAAATAAGCTGATTCCCGCTACAGGAGTACCGATTGGCGTATGCAATTCAGATGGAACATTTCCGGTCAATATATTATAGATACCAACGCCAATTAAAATAAATAATGCTAAGACAAATAAATAAACGGGATAGGCTAATATAGAAGCAGATTCCGTCACTCCTCTCAAATTTAAAACAGTGAGAAGAAATACAAATGCAATGGCGATCTCTGCATTATAACCATGTAAAGCAGGAAAAGCAGATGTAATGGCATCTGTACCAGCAGAGACACTTACTGCAACCGTTAAGATATAATCTACTAATAAGGAACCTCCAGCAATTAATCCAGGAGTTACCCCTAAATTGCTTTTAGACACCATATAAGCACCGCCGCCATTTGGGTAGGCAAAGATAATTTGTCTATAGGATAAGATAAGGGCGCTTAAAAGAATTAATACTCCTATCGCGATCGGGATGGAATACCAAAACGCAGTCGCACCTATCGTTATTAAAACGATCAAAATTTGTTCAGGACCATAAGCAACCGAAGACAGCGCATCGGAAGATAAAATCGCTAAAGCTTTTGTTTTGTTGAGTTTTTGTTCACCTAGTTCATAGGATTTCAATGGACGTCCAATTAATAATCTTTTAATGGAACCTAACATGCGAATTCACCGCCTGATTATATGTGTTATTAATAACTACCTCAAATAATGTTTTTACTCATTTACGTAATTAAATAAAAAAGCCTACAAGCCATTATTAATAGACTTGTAGGCACGTTAATTTTCTTGTGTCACAAGTTCCACCTTCCTTCTCATATTAACGCTTACGAGGTTAGCTGTCGGATTCGGGCCTTGAGTAGCCCTACCTTAAAAAGGATTCACCCCATGGGCATAATAAACGCCCAGCAAAGAATGGTTCCCCCGTACCGTATGGTTTCAGCGATCTAGAAATTTGAAACAACGATATTATCTTACTCTCGTACTTGGGAAATGTAAATAGTTATTTTGTGTAATAATTGTGAAGCTGGAAAAGCTAATAGAAATAGCTATTTTCCTTTTCACTTACATAATAAAAGTTAATTAATAAGGAGGAATTTTATGAGCAAAGAAAACAAATTTATTATTTCAGATGAATTTTTAGATCAATTAGTAAAAGAAATTAATCAACTAAATGGAGAACCGGAAGAGGAAGAAAGTAAAGATGATGAATCGAGGGAATAAAAGCTTTAAAAAGAAACAAAAGTTGTTAACGATATTTTAAAAAAGAAGACTTTAATTATTTTATCGGAAAGAAAGCATGAAGAGAAAATTACCTGTGGATTTGAAAGATATGAAAGAGAATAATAATAAGCGCGCATCAAGCAAAAAATTTACGAAGTAAGTCTGGTTCAACACCGTATCCATATCAGTAAATTAGTTGCTTCCTATCGCGCTTATGTTGGAATGAATAATTTTTTTCTAAACTTACAAACTTGCATTCTCGCTGTTTCTATTTTTATCTATTTAACATAGATATCAAATTACAATATAAAAATAATAGAATATTAATCCCAAATTTGCGGTCGTTCAATCCCCATTGTCCTCATATAGCCCAATAACTGACCTGTATGTACTGATTCGTGATAAGCAATACGCAAGAGCATATCCTCAAGTGTTCTAATATAACCAACATCTGAACGGTCAATCATTCCATTTTCAAGGTCATCATTACTAATTGATTTAATATATGTCAAAAATTCCTCACGATATGGTTGAGAGAATTTTAATTCTTCCTCAACGGTTGTAAATTCCTTCTGCTCGAATGGATTGTGAAAAGAATTGGGCTCGATACTGCCTTTGTTAATAAGCATTTGATGATAAAGATATTCTCCTTCAACAACATGTCTAATCATGTCAGCACATGAAAGGGCCTCTTCGTCTGGCTTCCATTTTAGCAGCTGAGGAGGGATTGCTTTCCAAACTTTTATACTTCTACGTCGTACCTCTTTAAAATTTAAGATTAATAAATCTGTTTTACCCATTAGGTGAATCTCCTTTCAAATTGATATTTATAATAGTAGCATATAAAAACTTCGGTTATAATCGAACTATCAATGTAAAGGGAGGATGGTCATGGCTATTAGCCCCGATTTTTCATATGTTGCAAAACTAATGGCTGATTCATCAAGAGCGGCTATGTTGGAGGCTCTTCTCGGACTTGATGGACTTCCAGCGAATGAACTAGCAAGAAAAGCAGACGTTACCCTACAAACAGCAAGCAGCCATCTTTCTAAAATGGTTGAAGGAAAATTGATCCGTGTAGAAAAACATGGCAGACACCGCTATTATAGTCTAGCAAATACCGATGTTGCTAGAGCAATAGAGACATTGATCGTTATTGCCCCACCTGTGCGCATTCGCTCATTAAAAGATTCTTCACGAGCAGAAAAGATTAAAATCGCTCGAACTTGTTATGATCATTTGGCAGGGAGACTTGGTGTAAAGTTAACCGAAGCCTTTATTGTAAAAGGATATATGATTGAGGAAGAGGATAATTTTAGCGTAACGGAAGAGGGAGAAACGTTTTTTCGTGATTTTGGAATTGATCTTGACACTCTGAGAAATAAAAGAAGACATTTCGCTAGAAAGTGTCTAGACTGGAGCGAAAGGCGTTATCATCTAGCAGGATCATTAGGTCATGCAGTTTTATTAAAATTATTAGAACTTAATTGGATTGAAAAGCTGCCTGATCGAGCAGTGAAAATTACCATAGAAGGAAAAGAAAAGTTATATAATATCCTAGGTATTGAAATGTAAAGGGTTTGTCTTGCCTTTTTTGGTTAGTGGATAGGTATAATAAGATAGTTTTGATAGTATATTAAAGTTTATTTCTAATCTAAACAATAAGGCGGTAAGAAAGATAAAAGCTATTTTTTTCGGGCAACTAGTAATGGGGAGTAAACGAGTGAGTGTTTAAAAGAAAATAGTAGCATTCCTTTATGCTCATAGAGCTTTGAAGGATCACAAATGATACTAAGGCTATTTTCAAGTTAAAAGTCTCTCATTAATGATAATGGGAGACTTTTGCTGTATTTATGAGATAACAGTATGAAGGAAATGGATATAAGTTTACCGTTGTTTGAATAGCCCGAACAGATTTTTCTTTTCCAAATAAAATTGAAGGAAATATAACAATGGTGCTTTTAAAAAGAAATACATAAAAAATTGGAAATGATTAAATCGAACCAATGAATAATATTTTATTTTCTTTGCAAAAAATGAAAAAGGAAATGCAAAGAAGGCATGTATCATTGCATTGATTAATAGAAATTTCTTGAAATTTCCATATGCCAATTTTAGTGTCCATAGGGAGATAAAGACAAATGGTCCAGCATTAAATGGTAATTCACCAAACCAATAAGAATTTGGTTTATTATAGAAAACCCACCACTTTCGTTTTTTTCCAATCCATGCATTTAAGATTTCGATTATCCCTATAGTGAGTGTGGCAGGAAAAAATCTTTTTATATTACGAGAATCAATAAGAGTTAACGATAACCACGATAGAACAAGCAGTAAGATATTGTATGACCGTTGTAGTTTTAATGACATCTTAGAATCCTCCCTGTTTTTTATAGGATTCTTTTTTAGATTATTTATTATGCATAATAAATGGCACTTTGTTTTTAATTTAACGAATATAAAAGATTAAGTACACGCTTTTATTAATGTCTCAATTAGTAAAGTAATTTGTAGCAATTCTTTGTTAGGACCTTACCTAAGTTTTTTGGGGGAACTACAGGAGAGTTATTGCTGATTGCTATTCTAATGATGGTTACATCTGCATAGTGGATATATTCAAATTCGGTGAACGAAAAAAGTCGATTGACTGTTACACCAATCGAAGAAGATATCTTGACTTATCTATTTACCCATACGAATATTCTTTACGGTCTTCTTTTCAATACTCAAGTTTTCATAAATTCTCTTTCCGCCATTTCCTAAGGGAGCTTGTGCTAATAGTCCAACTTTTACAATCTCATCAACAGGCAAGCTGAAAAATCTCATCATATAATAATTTTGACCGTCTGTGGAGTAGTGGAATGCAAAAGAATGTCCACTTCTGCATACTTGTAGCCATACAGCATTATCATCAATATTGCAACCATTCGCATCATCCGACTCTTCCTTCGTTACAACGCTTACAACTGCATGAGTATCAAAATCAGTTAATTCAAAACAAGCCTTTGCCCAATATGTCATATCCTTCATAACCATTATGGAAGCAGAATCATAAGTGTCCTTAAAATCATGAGAAACCTTTACTTTCATGATAAAATCACCTGCAACCTCTGTATAGTAAAAGGGCGCGTTACACAATGATTGAGGCGTGATACCTTCTGCTCCAATTGCGCCATTGTTACAGAAAAAATCAGTTTCTTTTAGAGCGTATATTTCTATTCTGCCGTCTTCTTCCACGATAGTGCTTTCGTTAATCCAGTTGAAATTTAACATATTTTTCCCTCCTTTAAAGATAGAGCTATTTGCAATACATCCTATTACCTCCTCGCCTAATATTATAAACTAAATGGCGCTTCCAATAAATAACAACATTTTTACTTAGAGGTCCTATTGGATAAAAAAAGGATATATTTCATAACAGTCTAAAAAGAGCATAAAAAGACAGGAAATTATTTTTCTTTTTAAGTATAGTCAGATTTAGAAACAATAATGGAGGGGATTTCATGAAGAATTTTGAGGTGGATATTATTCAAATTAGGGATCGTTCTTTTCATATTGGTTTAAAAACAGCAGAGAGAATATTGGGGCGTTCTATTGTTAAGATGTGGAGTGAGTTTTTCGAACAGGACATTGATTATGAAAATATGCACTCCATCTATTCCGCATATGCTCCACATCTATTAGAGGAATTAGAAGGACTGGCCCAGGGTTTGGGGATTTCGTCTATCAGAGCTGCATCCATGTTTAGCGGTTATCACGTTCCCAAGATAGATGTGATGGGATGCACGGCTATTCTTACAGATGAAATCTATGTTCGGAACTACGATTTTTCTCCCAATCTGTATGATGGTATTTTTAGTTGTATCCAAGCGGAGAATACGCTGGCCACCGCAGGCTATAATTTGCAAATTTTAGGGAGACATGATGGAGTTAATGAGAAAGGGTTAGTGATGGGCTTCCATTTTGTTAGTTATAGTGGATATACAAAGGGTGTTTCCCCATGGGCTGCAATACGGATGGCTTTGGATACTTGTTCTTCGGTCGATGACGCATCTGCTCTGCTAAAAGAAATCCCTCATTCAGCCTGCTATAATTTTTCGGTGGGAGATAAAAAAGGAAACATCGCGGTGATAGAAGCAACTCCAGAAAAAGTGTGCATTAGAAAGGATGAGAAGCTCTTATCATGTGTTAATCATTTTCAAACTTCTGAACTCCAAGACAAAAACAGATCAGCTATTAATGGTTCCGTCAAAAGAAATAATTATTTACAATCATTCCAAGGGAAGAAACGAACACAGCAAGAGATGTTTAGCATATTCGCAAAGAAAAATTCTCCCGTATTCTTTCAGAATTATGACCAACTATTCGGAACACTACACACATTTTCCTACTCTTTCCAAGAATCAAGAATTCTTACTTCTCTAGCGCAAGGAAAGGAAGTTCTCGATTTTAATTTTCATAATTGGACAAATGGAGCAGATCTTGCCAGCAAAAAGATGACAGGTTATATCGAGACAATTAATTAGCTTCAATCCTTTTTAATAAACGTCTAAAACCTTGATACAAAGGGATTAGACGTTTTTTAGAAGGATTAACATCATGCTAGAAGTTGAAGCGTAGCTCAATTACAAAGAAGGGGACTCTTATGTAACTATCGGAGTTTAGGGGAAAAAGGACTTCTATAATTTGTAGAGAATATTAATAAAGGAATTATACAGTTTATGGATTTAGAAGGAGTAGTAGCATGGAGCATCTTGATAAATTGATTACGTGGGTAGAGAATATTAGAGAAAAAAATGGAAGTAGTAGCTCAGCATTATATATTTTAAAGGATAATGAAGTAATACTTGAACATTATAATGGCTTTCATTCCAATTCCACTAAAGCAAATCCGATCACTGCATCTTCTCAATTTAATGTAGCATCTGCTAGAAAGAGCTACCTTGGATTAGTAGTGGCCTATGCAATATATGAGGGGAAAATTAATAGTATTAATGATTATGCCAGTGATTACTTTGGAGATATGGATGAAGGATTATTAGGTAAAACAACTTTACGTCATTTAGTTACCCACTCGCACGGGTTACACCAAAAAGAGGATGGTACTATTTTTCGAGAGTTTGAACCTGGGCAAAATTGGGCTTATAGAGGGATTAATGTGTCAATGATGACAGAACTAGTAAATCGTCTATTTAAAATAAGTTTTCCAGATTTTTTGGAAGAAAGAGTATTTTCAAAATTGGGCTTTAGGGAAACAGCTTGGCAAACGAAAGAGAGTGAATTATTAGTAAAACAAATCATTAATCGTGAAGATGAAGGAGCCTTCAAACTAGGGAATTCTGCTGATGGAATGGAGGCAAACTTACATACCACTGCACGGGAGTTTGCACAGTGGGGAAATCTTCATTTAAATAAAGGTTTTGCAAACGGAAAGCAGATTGTGCCCAAAGAAGTTATCGAGATTGCGACTCAAATCCATAGTCCTATTTATAGAGATAATAAACTACCATTAAATGGATTGTTTTGGTATGTGCAAGGTGATCCTGCAGTTTACAGTGAACTTGGTCATAGAGTTCCAAAAGGTTCTTATCAAATATTGGGAATAACAGGACCAACACTTTTGGTTATTCCTAAATACAATGTGGTCGTTGCGAAGATGTACAATAAACGTTATAACTATGGAGGTGAAAGCTACCTTTATTATTTAAAGGAATTTAGTAATTTAGTTGCTGATACCTTTCAAAATTAAAGATTGTTATAATGTCTAGTAAACATTTGTATGTAATTTAACAGGAATATGCACTTCTCTAATCTATGGGGCATATTCCTGTAATAAGTGAAATGGAGCATAAAGATAAAGTTTGGCCGAAAACACCACACAAAACGATTTCACCTTAAAATCAAAAGAAGCCATTTTGAATAGAGATTAAATAACATGGCTTCTTTCTTTGGGAAAAACTTATCTATCTTAACATACTAATAACAATCATCAGTTGCTATCCCGCTATATGTCCAAGTAACGAGGTTTTTATCATAGGCGGCAAAGAGCCATAATATCAAGCATTCTCCTAGTTTGAATGCTTGAAGGTAATGAGTTATAATATTTCTACATATCCTTCTGTTCCATTCACCCTGATTCTTTGTCCGTCTTTTATTAGTTTCGTGGCATTTTCTACTCCAACCACAGCTGGTAATCCGTACTCCCGTGCAATAACGGCTCCATGCGTCATAAGTCCACCCACTTCGGTGATGAGACCCTTTATTGATACAAACAATGGTGTCCAGCTAGGGTCCGTAAAGGTTGTGACTAGTATATCTCCATCTTCTAAATCTGCGTCTTCCAAGTTTAAGATAACGCGAGCGCGGCCCTCCATAATTCCTGAAGAAACTGGCAGACCTGGAATTGCTTCTTCTGGGAGATTTTCACGTTTATACTTACCTTCAATGATTTCGCCATCAGATGTGATCACACGCGGGGGAGTCAGCTTTTCATATATGTTGTAATCTTCCTTTCTCTTGCTGATAATTTGATAATCCAGCTTATTTGTGCGTACTATTTTATGGAGTTCTTCGAAAGTGAGATAGAATATATCTTCTTTTTCATGAATAACTCCCGCTTGCACGAGCTGGGTAGCTTCATTCAATATGGCCTGCTTGTAAACGAAGTAACGGCTGATCATCCCAAATTTCGGATATTCACGATAACCGATGAAATTTCGGATTAGGTCAATCATCTGTTTTGTTTCGTTTGCCTTTTGTTCACCATCCGGTAAATATTTCAAGCGCTCCAATAACTCTTTTTCTTTTTGCAAAGCTTCATGAAGTCCTTGTTCAAATATCCGCTTACTAGCGTGGGGTTCAAAGTTTTTGATGTTACCAAGAATCATGGGAACAAGTGTAAGTGGTTTTTCACTCCAGCGTATTCTCGTAATATCAATTTCACCAGCACATCGCATTCCGTATTTGGTAAGAAAGGCAATTATGGCATTGCTTGCTTCCTGCCCACCATGTAACTTGACCATTTCATTCAAAAAGTTATCATCTTTTACACTTTGCAAATAATCAATTACTTTTGGAAAAGGTCGAATCGCATCTGCGACATCCAAGAGAGCTAAACCCATTTCTGAAGTAATATTATTCGATACAGATTGGGAAATGGTGTCCGCTGCGTTTTTTTCACCCAGCCACTCGTTCATCTTTTCATTGAGCCATGTTGCTGCATTCATGGCAGCCATAAATACAGCTGTACTTTGCGGGTCAAATAATATCCTCTTTAATTCCTGAATATCTTCTAGAATAAAATCAAATAACTCTGATCCGGATTTAGTTTTAATGTTTTGTTTTAACTCTTCAATGGATATTTGGCTGCGCTTTATGAAATCAGAAACGATGGATGGGTTATTATTTTCTAATTGAGCCTGTATAGCTGTATTGCCTTTTACATGATTGGGAGCTTGATCATCATCAGGTAATAACTTGATAAAATTTTCCCGCTCCAAGATGGTCATGAGTGCATCTTTTAGAAGTGGATCGTGTTGTCCCATGCCATTTAATAACATGTTTCTGCTAGCAGGTAAAGCAAGCTGCTGTGTGACATCAACAAACAACCTTCCACCTGCTTTACGCATAGGTGCGTTAGTGGTTAACAGAAAAAAAGACAATCCCAGCGGTTTAATTGCGTCGGTCATCATTTGCTGATGACCGACAGAGATATAGACATGGTTTTCTTGATCATTCGCCTCGGGGATTGGGAAAAGCGTTGTAATAGGACGACTCTGAACTATATAAAATTTATCATCAACTAAACACCACTCAATATCTTGAGGACAGCCAAAATAATCTTCAATCTTTCTTCCGATGCGTGCCAGTTGCAAGATTTGCATATCAGTCAGTGATTGTGTCTTTTGCTGCTCAGGATTAATCGCTTGCGTCTTTGTTCCGCCATCTTTAACAGCAGTTACAGCCAACTTTTTGGCAGCGATCTTTTTATGGGCAATTTCATTTTCTTGAATCTTATAATTATCGGCTGATACCAAGCCAGAGACTAGCGCTTCTCCAAGTCCAAAACTGGCATCAATCGATAGTATTTTTCGGTTGGAGGTAAGGGGATCAGCTGTAAATAAAATCCCAGAAGCCTGTGGAAAAACCATCCTTTGAATAATCACAGATAAATAAACTTGCTGGTGGGCGAATCCATTTTGCATTCGGTAGATTACAGCGCGATCTGTAAATAGAGAAGCCCAACATTTCTTGATATGCTCCAAGATGGCTTCTTTGCCGATGATATTTAAATAAGTGTCTTGCTGGCCGGCAAAAGACGCATGCGGCAAATCCTCAGCAGTTGCACTAGAACGTACTGCATATGCATGTTTTTCACCAAAACGGGCGAGATAAGTGACAACTTCACTAACAACATCGGAGGGAATATCCGTTTCCATGATGATTTGTCGAATCTCCCTAGAAATCTGACTTATTTGCTTTTGATTTTCTACTTTTAAGCATGTAAGCTTTTCTATTAATGCTTTAAACATTTCGTTTTGTTCGATGCTTTTTTGATAGCCTACTGTTGTCACACAAAATCCATCGGGTACTTGTATTCCTGGAATTTTTGATAATTCCCCTAAATGGACTCCTTTCCCACCAACAAGCATACGTTCTGTTTTTCCAACTTTCTTTAGATCGAGTACCAAAGAACTCATCCGCATCGCTCCTAACCATTAATGTTCTATTGATTTTAGCAGTAATAAAGGAGAATAAATAGTCTATAATAACCATTTTTTGTATGGTATAATTAATATAGAGGGTACTATGAAAATAAAATCTAGCCTTACAATAACTTAATTCATGTCATTTCTTATTTAACTTTTTTTGCTTTATGTTCTAATAGTTAATAGGAGATATTAAGCCTTTATCATACACACTGTGCGATACTTAATAATGAAGTATCGTATTTTAATTGAACAATAGGTGTATGAAAAAAACGCTATCTCATGATATATAATGGACAAGAAATAAGGAGGAGATTCATAATGCTAAGTAATAAATTCTGTAGAATCGGTATTTTGGCGGGGATGGGTCCACGTTCGACCGCTCCATTTATTGAGTCGGTTTTAGATGAATGCGAGCGACAATATGGTGCAAAAAATGACATTGATTTTCCCCATATGATTATTTATTCATTACCTACACCCTTTCATCCAAAAGAACCTATTATTAAAGAAGATATGGTGAAATCTTTACAAATAGGAATAAGGTCTTTAACAGAAGCTAATTGCGATTTTATTGCTGTTCCTTGTAATGTAGTCCATCAATTTTATGAGGATATGACAAAGATGACCAATATACCTATTCTTAATATTATCCAAGAAACAATAAACGCTATTGGTGTCCAAAGTTCAAAAGTCGCTTTAATTGGTACCAGAAGTACAGTAGAAAATCAGCTATACCAGCCTTACCTACATAATAATAATAAAGATATTTATTGGACAGAACATATTCAAAGCCAGGTTGATCAATTAATTTATGATGTTAAACAGAATCGCGAAATGGAAGAGCTTATTCAACAATGGAAAAACATAGAAATGGAGCTTGTAGAAAATGGTGTAACTGATGTAGTTTGTGTATGTACTGATCTATATTTTTGTGGATCTTATACATCTTTAAATTTCTTCGATTCATCAAAAATTCTTGCTAAAAGTTTAGTAGAAAGATATTTAGCCTTTAAATAGGTGATATTCGTGTTCAACTATAGGGTGGTTTATTTAGCGGATAAATAGTTGTACGAAGGGGAATATAGATCTTTAAATTATCCAGTATAATTTTATATTCACAAATAGAGTGCATTTGTATAATACATATTAATGCTTCAAAGATTTTTAATAAAAACGTCTAAAACCTGATATATAAGGAATTAGACGTTTTTTATTTCAGTTGAAGGAAAAGAAGATTCTTGGGTAACTTCTGGAGCATTCTTTTATTAAGTAAAACCTTACTTTTGCTAGAAAAGGACTGTGTTGTTATTTAAGTTAAATGATTTACGTTAATAATCTTTAATCCGAGTGGTGGAAGAACCTTTAATTAGAATAAAATAAATGCTTTTTAGTAAATAATATAATGGTTAAACTATTTTATTTAAGGGGGGGACATCTATGCCACACCATCGAAAAGCAGAACTTCAAAATGATACATACGAAGAAAAAGAGATGATTTCAGATAATTCACAAAGTCTACCTCATCATGTGCAAAAGGAGCTGCCGCAAGAATTATCGGTAAATCCTTTATTTGCCCGTGAAGGGGAATCGGACGTCCCGCGTTTTCACATGGCTGATAAAGGCATGTTACCAGAAACAGCATATCAAATCGTCCATGATGAAATTGCTCTTGATGGCAATGCCCGCTTGAATCTTGCCACATTTGTTAGCACATGGATGGAACCAGCCGCAGAGCATTTATATACTAAATCATTCGATAAGAACATGATTGACAAGGATGAATATCCACAGACAGCTGAAATTGAGGAGCGATGTGTCCGCATTTTAGCCAACCTTTGGCATTCGCCCAACCCTCTCACGACTATGGGTGTTTCTACAACTGGTTCGTCGGAAGCATGTATGCTCGCGGGGCTTGCGTTAAAGAGACGCTGGCAGAACACACGCAAAAGCACAGGAAAGTCGGTAGATCGCCCCAATATTGTGTTTAGTTCTGCTGTTCAAGTCGTTTGGGAAAAATTCGCGAACTATTGGGAGGTTGAACCACGCTATGTGAAGGTTAGCCCTGATCATCCTCTATTGGATCCTCAAGGGGTTCTCGCTGCAGTGGATGAAAATACAATTGGTGTGGTACCAATTCTCGGTGAGACTTACAGAGGGCTTTATGAACCGGTTGCTGCTATTGCAAAAGCGTTGGACGATTTGCAGAAGAGGACAGGTATTGACATTCCGATTCATGTAGATGCGGCTTCTGGGGGATTTATAGCACCATTTCTTCAACCAGATTTAGTCTGGGATTTTCAATTACCGAGAGTGAAATCCATCAACGTATCTGGACATAAATATGGGTTAGTATACCCCGGGCTGGGCTGGATAATTTGGCGGGAAGCTGCAGATCTCCCTGAGGATCTCATCTTCCGTGTTTCCTATTTAGGCGGGAACATGCCGACTTTCGCTTTGAATTTCTCTCGTCCTGGCGCACAGGTGCTCCTTCAATATTACAATTACCTGCGTTTGGGGAAAAGTGGCTACTATGATGTTCAAAGAGCTTCTCAGAAAGTCGCTCTTTTTCTTAGCGAGGCGATTCAAAAGTTGGGACCGTTCGAACTTTTGTCCGATGGTTCGGATATTCCGGTTTTCGCTTGGCGGCTTAAGGATGGTTACACATTAAATTGGAATCTTTATGATTTATCTCGACAATTACGTGTATTCGGCTGGCAAGTACCCGCCTATCCATTACCTCCAGATATGGAAGAAGTGACGATAATGCGCATTGTGGTTCGAAATGGATTTTCTATGGATCTCGCGCATCTGTTTTTGATGAATCTCAAACAGACCGTTGCTTTTTTGGATTCTCTAGACGGACCCATGCCACATGATTCGAAGTCTAACAATGGGTTTCATCACTAAATGGATTCTATAGTCTTTAAATTGAGCTAACTCTCAGTGAAATTAATATTCTTAGATGGATCCCTCCAAGCAGAAGTTTATTGGAGGGACTTTTTTTATGGAGATTACGTCAATAAAGGAGAATATGCTTTATACAGCTTATAAAACATAAACGTAGATGATTTGCTTTAAAAGAAATGTTTCTACCTAGCTCTGGCAGTATAACTTAATAACAAAATAGTTTATGATAGTAGTAAATACAATGAAATATATGATAATAAGAAAAATAATAAAAGAAAGGAGTCTTACAAAGTGCTCGGAAATAGAAAAGTTATTATAACAGGTGCAGCCTCCGGTATTGGAAAGGAGAGCGTCAGAAGATGTTTACATGAAGGTGCTTCCGTTATTGCTTGCGATATTAATAAACAGTCCTTACATAGTTTAAAACAGTCAATGGGTGACTGTTATGATCTACATACATATCATTTGGATATAAGTAACTACGAAGAGGTTCATAAATTTTTTGTACATATTGATGAAGACCATGCTGATATAGATGGTTTGGTTAATAATGCGGGAATTTATTTGGCTAAAAATATCTTGGATTATCAAGTAAATGAAATTGATAAAGTTCTAGATGTAAACATAAAGGGATTTATTTATTTTTCGCAAATGTTTGGTAGAAAATTGATGCAAAGTAAGTCAAATGGAGTAATCGTAAATATGTCTTCCGTGTCAGGCGTTGAAGGCAGTTCAGATGCAATTTACGGGCTCTCAAAAGCTGCCATAATTGGTTTAACTAAAAGCTGTGCCATCAATTTCTCACCGTATATTCGAGTTAATGCTGTTGCGCCCACGATGGTGGATACATCTATGATGGATACAATACCCGATTGGAGAAAAGAGGAGTATCTAAGCCACCAGCTTATTGATAAGCCTGTCTTACCGGAAGATGTGGCTGATACGGTTGTTTTTTTATTATCAGATAAAGCTAAACATTATACTGGTGCCACATTTGATATTAATAACGGAGGATATTTAAGATAGTACATTTTTTATAAGCTTTGTGCAGGCTTCCTTTTATTTTAGGAAGCCTGATTAATTAATTAATTGGAATGAGAAACAAATGCTTTTCGCTGCTATTATATATAGTGGATTAAAGAAGTAATGTAGCAATAGGCCAATAGAGAACCTAAATAAATTTGTGATATAGTTAAGAATAAATAACATTTGATTTATGTATTTGTAAGATTCGATTTTATTTAGGAGGAGATTCATTGAAGAATAAAAATTGGATATTATACGAGAATTTTGATGGTAAGAGTTTAACGGAAAATCTTGTGTGGCGTTGTGAACCAAAGAAATGGTTTGTAGACACGAAATCTTCTCAACTAGTTTTAGAAACAGATCAAGAAACCGACTATTGGCAAAAAACTCACTACGGTTTTGAGGTTGATAATGGCCATTTTCTCTTTACCAAAACTAACAAGAATTTCAGAATGACAACAAGAGTTAAAGCTATTCCCAAATCTAAATATGACCAAGCTGGACTGATGATTCGATTTTCCGAAGAGACATGGGTGAAAACGTCTCTAGAGTACATACCAGATGGGTTAAGCAAGCTGGGTGCAGTTGTCACCAATAGAGGTTATTCCGATTGGTCTACTCAATATGTAGACTGTAAAGAAGTGCAAATATATTACCGTATATCCAAAATTGGGCAAAATTGTTATGTGGATTTTTCGTGGGACGGAGAGGTATGGAATCAAATTAGAATTGCCCACTTAGATGTGGCAGATAGTTCAACTGTTTTAGCAGGAGTCTATGCTTGCAGTCCTCAAGGAAGAGAACAAGAAGTTCGTTTTGATTTTATAACAATCGAAGAGCTAAATAATGACCCAGCAACTGCATATTTGTAAGTCAACGATATTTACTATAAATTGCAAGTATTTAATTTAGATTAGATAAAAGAATTACTATGGCGCATTGATCCAATAAGGGATAATGCTTCTTTTTTGTTCTTATACTAACGGGGGGGAGTATAGCCCAAGAAGGATGATTTAAAGCAATCTAGAGTAGTAAAACGGAGTTAATTGTAGTATAGAAAGGAGAAAACCTACTTGTAAATAGATAAAACCATTGCGGATTTACGTCAACAAGTGGATACTTAGCTTAAAGAGCTAAATGTCGTTTAAATGCTGTTCATATGGATGAACAGACTTACTTCCTTTTAAATAATAAGCATACAGCTAACGAAAATTTTATAGATTAAAGTACTTTAATCATTTGACGAGTCATGTTATAGTAAATACTACAAATGTAAAAGTTGGGGCGTGATGAATGTAATTTTAGAAAATCTAAATATAGAAAATAAGCTATTTATAGGATTTTACAATCATTAAATGGTTAACGAATTATTTTAAATAATTTTTTTTGGTTGAAAAACTACAAATGTAGTATTTTGAGAAAAGAGAATCTATATCCAATATGGAAGAATAAATGTCAAAATACGTATATTTATTGTTATGAAAGGGAGGATGCCGTTGAAGAAAAAAAAAGAGAGGACAAAGCCATTTGTTTTCTCCTTCCGAATAAATATATTATTTTTAATTGTTTTTTTGCTGTTCTCGCTTCTTATTTTAAGGCTTGGGATTGTGCAAATAGTAAATGGAGAGGACTATAAGCGGGAAGTTGACAGAAAGGAGAATGTAACTGTAAAAATTGCTATGCCGCGTGGGGAAATATTAGATCGAAATGGGAAGTTAATTGTAGGGAATAAGCCGTCTAACGCAATAACGTTCACAAGAGCACAAAATAGTAAAACTGAAGAAATGTTGAAAATTGCAGAAAAGCTAGCGATATTTATTAAAAAGGATTCTAAAGAGGATTTAAAAGCAATAACAGAAAGAGATAAAAAAGATTACTGGATTATAAAACACTCAAATGAAGCAGAAGCGAAAATTACTGTAGCTGACAAGAAAAAGCTTAAAGATGATAAAAATTACGATGCAAAAATTTATCAGCTAACCCTAGACCGTATAACAAGTAAAGAAGTAAACTCATTTACTAAGCAAGAACTAGAAGTATTAGCTATTTATCGTGAAATGAGTAGCGGATATCCGTTGACACCACAGATCATCAAAAAAGATGCTACAACTAAAGAAGTTGCAATGATTAGTGAAAATCTAGATTCCCTGCCTGGGGTTGATACAACGATAGATTGGGATCGCTATAATCTTTATAAAGATACAGAAGGGAATGAAACTCTAGCCTCGGTCATTGGTAAAGTCTCCTCTTCTAAAGAAGGCTTGCCTAAAGATTCTATTGATTATTATTTAGCAAGAGGCTATAGCAGAAATGATCGAGTAGGGAAAAGTTATATTGAAAATCAATATGAGGATGTATTGCAAGGCCAAAAAGAAAAAATCAAAAACATAATCGATAAAAACGGAAATATATTAGAGTCTGAAGTTGTGCAAGAAGGAAAACGAGGTGATGATTTAATCCTTTCAATTGATATCGATTTACAGCGTAAGATTGAAAAGATAATTGAAGAAAAAATTGGTAATGCTAGAATTGGAGAGCCTTATCTCGATCGAACATTTGTTACTGTTATGAATCCGTATTCCGGTGAAGTTCTTTCCATGGCGGGAAAACAATTTGAGCAAAATAAAAAAACAGGTAAAACGGAAGTAAATGATTTTGCATTAGGAAATATAACAACCTCATATGAAATGGGATCAGTTGTGAAAGGAGCTACCGTATTAACGGGCTATCAAACAGGTGCAATTGTTCCAGGTGAGGTACTTAATGATCGACCTTTAAAATTTTTAGGAACGAATGCAAAAAAATCTTGGAATAAGACAGGATTCGGTCCAATTAATGATCTTTATGCATTGAAACGATCTTCTAATGGATATATGTTTTTAACGGCCATGAAATTAGGTGGACAGCAAACCTATATTCCCAATGGACTATTAAGTATTGATAAAGTGTTCGCGATTGAAACATTCAGATACAATTTCTCTCAATTTGGGCTAGGAGTGAGAACGGGAATTGATTTACCTGGTGAACAAATTGGTTATGGTGGAGGTCAAATCCCTTCTGAATCTGGAAAAGTATTAGACTATGCGATTGGGCAATATGATACATATACGCCATTACAAATTGTCCAATATATTTCCACTATTGCAAATGGGGGTTATCGAATCCAGCCGCATATTGCCAAGGAAGTACGTGAACCTAACCAAGCAAATGAATTGGGACCTATTATTCAGGAATTTGAACCAAAGGTGTACAATAAAATTGACATGAAGGAAGAGTGGATTAAACGTGTCCAGCTTGGCTTTAAGCAAGTAGTGAATGAGCCACTTGGAACCGGATATGGAATAAAGAACAAAGAATATAAGATTGCTGGGAAAACAGGGACTGCACAGGCGTTATATAATGGCCCGTTACCACATAGCCCAGGTCTAATGCTCTGGAATATTACATTTGGAGGGTATGCACCTTATGATCACCCAGAAATTGCTGTTTCTGTCACTGTCCCTTGGTTACGAACAGACCAATCACACGTTAATTTAGAAATAGCGAATGATGTGTTTAAAGCATACTTTGAACTAAAGGAAAAGAGGCAAGATTCTGAATAATCATTGTGTTTAATACTACAAATGTAGTAATTAAGTGAAAGGAAATGAGGGGAAGAGAGTTGACTAGCAGAGTAGAAAGAAAAAAGAGAAGAATCAAACCCTATATCATAATGATATTTGTCACTTTAGCTGGGATTATTGGCTTAAGTCTTTATATGATCATGAATAATAGTAATAGTAGCCAAGGACAAAAAGCTGCAGATGCCTTTATTCAAATATTAGTGAACAAAGAGTATGAAAAATTAGGAGAAGTTCTCGAAAAAGACTCATACGATTCATTAGGATATACGTTGGAGGAAGTGATCGACAAATATGATCATATATTTAATGGAATTAATATTCATGGGATTCACGCGTCCAATATTGAATTAAAAAAACTCAATCACAATGTGCAAGAGTTATCCTATCAATTAAGCATAATAACTCCTTTAGGTAGATTAGATAAAATTAATTATCAAGCAAGGATTATCAAATCAGGAGATCAGTATTTGATAAAATGGGACCCTTCATTAATTTTTCCTAATATGGAGGGAAAAGATAAGGTAGCTTTTCATCAATGGAGAGCAGAACGTGGAGAAATTATAGATCGTCTTGGCAATGGCATCGCAGTGAATGAAAACTTTAAGGAGGCAGGGATTGTTCCGAAAGACTTACTCAAGGGAAATGAAAAAACGAAGCAACTGCAAAACATTAGCAAACAATTAAATATATCTATAGAAGAGATTCAACAAAAACTGAAACAAGGATGGGTAAAGGATGACCTATTTGTTCCTCTTAAAATTATCGAAGCCAATAAAGCGGAAGTCATATCTGGGATTTCCTATCAAAATACTAACCTCCGATATTACCCTTTAAAAGAAGCTGCGGCACATTTAATTGGATATATCGGAGAAGTAACAAGGGAAGATTTAGATAAAAATTCTGATTTGAAAGAAGGAGACATGATAGGCAAAGCCGGATTAGAAAGAGCTCTTGATAAAGAGTTGCGTGGAAAAGATGGTGGAGAAATTCTGATTGTCGATGAAAATGGCAAAAACAAGCAAGCAATTCAAAAAACCGAAAAAATAGATGGAAGAGATATTAAACTAACCATTGATGCTTATATTCAAATGGAGGCATACAATCATTTGAAAGAAAATCCAGGTTCTACTGTAGTCATGAATCCGAAAGAAGGTGGTCTTTATGCTGTAGTTAGCTCTCCTTCATACGATCCGAACAAAATGGTTCGTGGCATATCACAGAAAGAATATAATAAATATGCTATGGATGAAAACAAGCCATTTCTTTCAAGGTTTGCTTCAGCTTATGCTCCAGGCTCCACTTTTAAAACGATTACAGCTAGTATCGGGCTTGATGCGGGTGTGACATATCCAGAAAAGCGAAGAATAATAAATAGGTTAAGTTGGCAAAAGGATAAATCCTGGGGAGGGTATTCCGTTACACGTGTTTCTAATGTGCAACATGTCGATATGAGAAAGGCACTTGTTTATTCCGATAATATTTATTTTGCTCAAGAAACGTTAGAAATGGGAGAAAAAACGTTTCGAAATGGGCTGGATAAATTTATCTTTGGCGAGGAATTGGATTTACCAATCGCAATGAAGCCAGCGCAAATTTCAAATCACAAGTCATTTAATTCAGATATCCTTCTTGCTGATACAGGATATGGACAAGGAGAATTATTACTTTCACCTATTCAACAAGCTGCCATGTATTCTATTTTTCAAAACGAAGGAAAAATCGTTTATCCGAGATTGCTAGAGGATAAAAGCGGGCCGAAAACTAAATCAGCTATTACCCCTTCAACAGCAAATGAAATGAGAACTTTTTTAGAAGCTGTTGTGAGCAACCCAAATGGAACGGCACATCTGCTCTATAATCAACAATATCAGTTAGCAGCCAAAACGGGTACCGCTGAATTAAAAATGCACCAAGGAGAGAAGGGGGATGAAAATAGCTTTTTATTAGCTTTTGATACAGGGAATGATCAGTTTCTTTTACTTTCATTAGTGGAACACTATTCAAAAGGCGGTTCGGCTACTCAATTAAATAAATCATTCATCGATGAGTTGTATAAATATTTTAAGTCCTTGTGATGCTTTAATAATTTGGCCCAACCTGCTATAATAAATACTACAAATGTAAAAGCAGGAGGGTCATGATGAAAGAAATTCCGCAAATTTCTGAAGGTGAATATGAAGTGATGAAGGTAGTCTGGAACTATGAGCCGATTTCCACTCCTGAAATTGTGGAGAGAGTATTAAAAAATAGCGATTGGAAACCGAATACAATTCATACAATGCTTGTACGTCTAGTGAAGAAAAAAGTATTACAAACAAGAAAAGATGGCAGAGCATTTATTTATACATCACTTGTTAAAGAGAACGAATATGTGGAACAGAAAAGTAAATCTTTCCTGAAACAATTTTTTGGTGGTACATTAAACTCAATGGTATTAAATTTTATTGAAAATGAGCAGCTATCAAAGGAAGATATTTCAGAACTCAAGAGTATTTTAGCTGAGAGGGATAAGAAAGAAGGGAAAAAATAATGGTTGTAACCCGGTTATTATTAAGTACACTTGTTGTATCCCTCCTTATTTTAATAATCCTGTTAATCAAAAAAGTATTTTACAACCATTTATCTCAGCAAACACATTATAAAATTTGGTATTTTCTTTTCGCTCCAATAATTACTTACGTGATTCCATGGGATTTTTTACAGTTTCGAGAAATATTTCAATATATGCAAAACTTCCTATTCATTGAGAAAGATATAACTAAGGGCAATGAAAGGTTCAGTGGTTTGGGCATTTCACAGACATCCAATTATGATTTATTGAATGATTTCTCTATTTCTGTGAACAAAACAAATACAGAATTTTTTCAACAGTTCTTTTTGGTAATTTGGATCACTGGAATCATGTTTTTCATTGGGAGTGCTATTTATGCAAATTATCAAATTAGGCAAATTAAAAAGTCATCTACGAGTATTAAAGATCAAAAAATAAATGAAATGTTAGAAGAGTGCAAGGAGGTTGTCGGGGTAAAAAGAAAAATAATTTTACTGGAGACCGCACTTATTACCTCTCCTATTACATTAGGATTGTGGAAGCCATATGTATTTTTACCCCAAAAAACCAAAGAAGAATTCTCGTTAAGTAAAATAAAATATGTCTTTTTACATGAACTATGCCATCAAAAAAGTAAAGATAGTTTCGTTAATTACCTAATGTGGTTGCTTCAAATTATTTATTGGTTTAATCCATTAGTATGGTTGGCTTTAAAAAAAATGCGAATCGACCGTGAGTTGGCATGTGATGCTTCTGTTCTAAATCTTTTGGATGAAAGTAGATACACCGAATATGGCTATACAATCATTCAGTTTGCGGATAAACAGTTTAACCGACCATATAAACAGTTTTCCACTGGAATGGGAGGAACGAAGGAACAACTCAAACGACGAATTCAGAGTATAGCTAACTATAGAGTGGATTCTCCATTACTAAAATGGAAGAGTAAAGTTATTTATACTATATTGGCAATTGTTGTGTTACTCTTTACTTCGCTTTCTTCTGTACTCGCTAGTTCAGACGATGTGTATCATTTTAATGAGAAAAATGTTATCTATGAAGATCTTAGTTCTTATTTTAATGGGGATATGGGTAGTTTTGTTCTATATGATGCTATCAAAAAACAATATCAAATATATAATCGTGAAATGAGTGAACAGAGGGTTTCCCCCAATAGCACCTATAAAATTTATTCTGCATTATTCGCTTTAGAAACGAATGTAATTTCCACTACAAGCAACGAGCAGTTGTGGGATGGAACGGCATATCCTTTTGAAAAATGGAATACCAATCAGAATTTGTCAACTGCTATGGAGAGTTCTGTTAACTGGTATTTCCAACACCTTGATCGTGAAGTTGGGAAGAAAAAGCTGCAAAGTTATTTTCACAAACTAAACTACGGGAATGAAAATTTGTCAGGTAATATAGATCGCTATTGGATGGAATCCTCTTTGAAAATTTCTCCAATTGAGCAAGTTCAATTATTATCTGCATTAGAAGAAAATAAATTGGGCTTTAAAGAGGAAAATATTCGTTCAGTAAATAATGCTATTTTCATAGATGAACAAAAGCAGGCACAGCTATATGGAAAAACAGGAACTGGTACAATTAATGGGAAAGAAATAAATGGTTGGTTTGTTGGCTTTGTGAAAAAAGATGGCTATAGTTATTATTTTTCGATAAATATTCAAAATAAAACTGGAAAAGCCAATGGAAAAAAGGCGGCTAATATCGCAAAGCGAATATTACATGACAAAAATATTTTCTAAATAAACCTAGTATGATACATGAAATTTTAAAGATGACTAGATTAGGAGAATTTAATACTAGTTGATAAAAAAATTATTTTAAATGATATGGTTTAAATTAAATACCTTCACTTTATTGGAAGAGTCTGTCACTAAGGGATACGTATGTTCTTAGTGACAGGCTTTTTTCTGAATTATGTTTGGTTTGGAACTTTAATCGATTTTATCATCTGTCGTATTGATCCGAGATGGTAGGCGGAGTGAGCGAGCGCCCCTAACAAACCATGCGATGTTTGTTTATCTAAGGAGCCAAGAGAATCAATCTTTTTTATTAGTTTTGTGTATTCTTGTTGAAGTTCGTCAGTAAATTGAGCCCATGTGATTTTATCAACGGTTGTGATTTTCCATGATGCTCCCCAGTCCTTACTGGGTACTTCCCCATTTAAGTAAGAGTTCGCAACCCATAAGTAATAGCGGGTATGATCTGTTTGTGCGGCGATTGTCGTACCGTTGACAGGTATTGAAGCATCTTCTGCCGATATCTTTTCAAGTGTTCCGAATAAACCACTACCAGGTTTCGCTTCTGTGTACCAGCTTGCGTTTTCTTCAGGTCCAGCATATGTTTCCTTCAACAATGTTCTAACAGCCACCAACATCGGATTGTCCATCTCAGTACCTCCTAAATTCAGTGTTTAACCATCAAAAATACTTTTGATGGTTAAATTATAGCTAGGTTGATTCTAACTGTCAATTTGTATTATGATAGTTATAGTAAAGGAGCTTTGAATATGTCGGAAATGAACTCTTATATGATGGTCGGAGAACGTTTGTGTATGGATTTTATCAATACTGTCAGTTGGCGGGAAAGTGATGAGAAAAGGCGCGATTGGTTTACGAGTTACGCTAAAATAGTCGACTGGTGCATCCATGCTGACGTCTTGACCAAACAAAAAGCAAAAGTACTTCTTTTAAAGGCCGAGGAGAAACCGTCTGAAGCGGGAGAAGTTCTAAAGCGGATTATCGAAATGCGGGAGGTCATGTATCAAATCTTCAAGTCCGTTTCAAAGGGGACATCGCCACATCTGCTAGACCTTGAATGTTTCAATGGTTTTGTAAGTAACTTCTACCAAACTTTGCGTGTAATCCATGAAAAGGATCATTACACGTTGAAGTTCATGGATAACGAGGAAAACTTGGACACTATGCTGCCTCCAATTTTGCAATCTGCTGTTGATTTACTTGTTTCTAAAAACGATTTAGAACGAGTCAAAAAATGTGAGGGCGACTCTTGTGGATGGTTATTTTTTGATACGAGTCGGAATAGGAGCCGTCGCTGGTGTTCAATGGCTGATTGCGGCAATCGAGCTAAAGCCCGCCGATTTTATCAAAAAGAAAAGTGATTAGATTCTCTCTGTGTAGAAATAGTAATTGGACAGGCAGGAAATAACAGTGGGTTTTCAATAATTATAGACTTGTTTAATAAATAAATCGTAGCTTATAAGCTATATCATCAATTTTGGTGATTGCCCCTTGGTGAAGTCTTAGCAAAATGAGGAAACCATAAAGGCATAATCATCCATTCTGATCAATGCAGCGTCTACGCTTCTTATACATATCAAAAAATATGATTAAAGAAAAAATTTAGTCAGTAGTATGTCACGCCGAGGAAACTATTGGGAAAACACAGTCATTGAGCCTTTTCATTCGAATGTAAAATTAGAGAGGGTTCAAAAGAAGTAACAGAACATGTAGAACAGTTTATGAGGATCATAGCGAGTAAACATATGCTGCCTGTTACCAATAGAGATTGGCAACAGGCAGCATATGTTGGTATTTTATTACTGCCCCATTTGGCTAGGTCAGTCTAATCTAAAAATATAATTTTTTAACTTTTGCATTCCTAATAACCTCTGTTATAAAGTTGCCCGATAACTTAGAACAGAACTTTCATTAATTGCCCGAAAGGAAGCCTAAAAAGTGTACGATATTTAATCTACATCTTTTATGCTTATTTTATTGATGTGAAGTAAAACTAGCATATTCATAACATTCTCTCGCCATTAACAATACTATAGTAGCCAACTTTAGCTAATTAAAAATCAATCGACTCATTATCCAATTGCTGCTGAATGGTCTTTACTTGTTGAAGTGTTTGCTCCTTCGTTAAATTATCTCTTTCCATTCCTATCATAATGTAAATGGACTTAGTAGTTATAAGAGTATTGTAGTTATAGGCAAAAAAAGAAACTAAATAAATATGTGATAGATCTAGTTATGAACAAATAAAATTTGGTTTATGTAATTGTAAGGTTTGATTTAATAGGAGGGGAACCATTGAAGTATAAAAATTGGGTATTTTACGAAAATTTTGATGGTAAGAGTTTAAATGAAAATATGGAGTGGTGTTTTGAACCAAAGAAAGGATTTATAAACACAAACTCTTCTTAAATTGTTTATGCTTCTTTTTTGTTCTGCTACTAAACAGGGATAGTTAGTTACCCAGAGAATATAATAAATACAATCATAATTTAAGTATTAGAGGGGGAAATTTAAATGAATCCTATTTTATTAGATATTCCGTTACAAATCGAAACAGATAGACTTATTCTTCGAGCGCCGCTTCAAGCTGGTGACGGCGATGTCGTATGCCAAGCTATAAAGGATTCATTTCATGAGTTAAAGCAATGGTTAAGCTTATTTCAAACAATGCCTACTGTTGAAGAAATAGAAATTATCTTGAGAAATGCCCATATTGATTTTTTGAAAAGAGAAAGCTTTCGTTATCTTATCTTTCATAAGGCAACTAACGAATTTATTGGAACTGCTAGCCTTCACGGAATTAATTGGAAGATTGCTAAATGTGAAATTGGATACTGGATTAATACAAAATATACTGGCAAAGGATATATGACAGAAGCAGTAAGAGCGTTAGTTAACCATGGTTTTCAACAACTCAATTTTAGCAGGATTGGAATAAGATGTGAATCAACAAATGTTAAAAGTCGTTCGATTCCAGAAAAACTAGGTTTTGAATTAGAAGGAATTTTAAGAAATGATGATTTATCCGCAGATGGCAGCAAGCTAACTGACATTTGTATTTATTCAATAATAAAGGAATAATCCCACTTAAATTAATACGGGTGCTTTCGTTTTAATAAAAAAGTAGGTAAAAACAGCTGAATATGGTTCAGCTGTTTTTACCTACTTAATTTTAGTTAATAACCGGAGTCTTCTGAGGTAAGGTTATCGATCATTTTATAATCATATTTTTGTAATGGCTTTTCAGCTGGTCCTTCAAGAACTTCTCCTGTATACGAGAACCTAGAACCATGGCACGGGCAATCCCAAGATCGTTCACCATCATTCCATGCAACTTCACACCCCATGTGAGTACAAGTTGTATCGACAATATGAAGCGTACCTTCCTTATCTCTATAAGCTCCTTTTCTTTGTCCATTAATGTCAATAACAGCTCCCTCATCAGGGGATAGGTTATGGATATCGTTTTGAGGTATTTCTAATTTCCCTTTAATTAGGTGACTAACAACGTTCGCATTTTGCGTTAAGAAATTTTTTAGACTTGGATTCAAATTGAAACGGGAAGGAGAATACAATTCCTGGTACTTGCTCTTTTTACCGAGTATGGTATCTCGGAATAAAAGCGCAGCTGCAGTTCCATTTGTCATTCCCCATTTCCGGTATCCAGTAGCGATTAATATATTTTTTTGGCCGGAAGTAATTTCGCCAATGTATGGAATTTTATCCAGAGTAGTTAGATCTTGTGCTGACCAGCGGTAGATAATATTTTCAATTCCGAATACTTGTTGACCGAACGCTTCTAAGGCTTCGTAATGCTTCAGTGTTTCTCCGCCTTGTCCTGTTTTATGACTTTCCCCAGAAATGAGAATCATTTCTTCCCCATTAATTGTTGCATACCGGAGAGACCTTTTCGGCTCATCTGCACTAATATACATACCACCTGGATAGGCTGTTTTTACTTTTGCAGCAATAATATAGGAACGGTCTGCATGCATTCTTGTAGAATAAAGTCCAGCCCCCTCATAAAAGGGAAAATGAGAACAGGAAAGAACATATTTCGCTGTAATTCGTGCTCCCCCACGGGTAAGAACTGTGGGGTGTTCGCCAGTCTCGATATTTACAGCTGTTGTATTTTCAAAGATGTATCCTCCTTTTTTGGTGATTATTTTGGTAAGATGAGCTAAGTACTTAAGTGGATGGAATTGAGCTTGATTTTTCATAACAAGTGCATTATATATTTCTAAATCGAAAGGAAGTTTGTTTACGAGTTTTCCTTCAATATGAAGCTCCTCATAGGCTTTTGCTTCTTTTTCTAGTTTCCGTGCATATTCTTCTGTTGTGGTATATACATAGGCATCTTGATGAGTGAAATCACAATCAATTTGATGCTTATTGACCGTTTCTTGAATAAATTTTAAAGCATCGGTGTTCGCCTCGTAATATAATCTTGCCGTGTCTTTCCCGGCATAGCGAATTAGTTCCTCATAAATTAAATCGTGCTGGGCAGTGATTTTAGCTGTGGTATGTCCCGTTGTCCCATTCAGTAATTTGTCTGCTTCGATAATAGCAACTTTCAGACCTTCATTCACCAACAGATAGGCGGAAGTAATGCCTGTAATGCCACCACCTACAATAGCTACATCAACTTGCATGTTATCCTCAAGGCATGGGTACTCTGGTAAATGAATAGTGTTTGTCCAATAAGATTCGGTGTTAGGTGGTAATTTTTCATTGTAATTAGCGTTGTCGGCCACTTTAACTCCTCCATATAATAGTTTATACCATTATTATTTCCATTTGCTAGAAGGATAAACTTAGTTTGGAAAACTGTATCGTTTATAAAGGGGAATAAAAGTGAATTTATGACCTATTTTCATACGTATTTAGGCTGTACCCATATGAGTCTTAATATAAAAACATGAGTAAAGAGAAGTATAAAAAATATTAGCAGATTTTCTATGAAACAACAGGGATGTATGGTTGTAGGGGAACAATGGTATAAACTAATTGATTGATTAAGGTCACCAGTATCTTTTCTAGTACAAGTTCTTTTAGTAATCTGTACCGTATCATTTATTTATGGGCAAGTGTTAAGGGGAATTTAATCTTCCAAATCAATAATTAGGCAGGAGCGGATATCAACTTTAGGATTCCATCATATAGTAAACAGAATCAAAACCCAATTATAAAGAACAACCCTAGATATAAATGGAGGTATTTTTTTCTATGACTAAATCACTTATTGTTCCCAATGTATATCAACCTAACTTGAACTTTATAGAAACCCAAATTGCTATAAATAAATTAAAACTTTACTTTGAAAATCATTTTTCTAAAGAGTTAAATTTAACAAAGATTTCCGCCCCGATTATATTGAAGGCCGGAAATGGTATTAATGATAATTTAAATGGAGTAGAACGCATTGTTACTTTTAATGCACTGGATGTAGAACATTCACAAATAGAAATAGTTCAATCATTGGCAAAGTGGAAAAGAATTGCCTTAGGACGTTATGGATTTAGTTATGGTGAAGGGTTATACACTGATATGAATGCAATCAGAAGAGATGAGGTTTTGGACAATTTACACTCTATGTTCGTTGATCAATGGGATTGGGAGAAAGTTATCAGCTACGATGAACGTCATTTAACAACACTAAAATTAGAGGTCAAAAAAATTTATCGATCGATAAAGTCTACGGAGGATTTCTTATATACGCTATATCCTCGTATCGAACCCAGCCTGCCAGAAAATATTCATTTTATTACGACACAAGATCTTGAAGATAGATATCCATCTCTAACACCAAAACAGCGGGAAGATGAAATTGCCAGGGAGTTTGGGGCAGTTTTCATTATGAAGATAGGCGGAGAATTGTTATCTGGTAACAAGCATGATGGACGTTCGCCAGATTATGATGATTGGAATCTAAACGGAGATATTATTTTATGGTATCCGCTGTTAGAAAAGTCTGTCGAGATATCTTCTATGGGGATACGTGTAGATGAGAAGACACTTTTACAGCAACTAAAATGCTCTAATCATGAAAATCGAAAAGATCTTGAGTATCACCAAGGTATCCTAAAGAAAAGACTTCCGTATACAATCGGCGGCGGGATAGGACAATCTAGATTAATGATGTTTCTGTTAAAGAAAGCACATATTGGCGAAGTTCAAGTATCTGTATGGAATGATGCTATTATTACTGCTTGTAAAGAAAGCAATATCCCACTTTTGTAATTTTTTAGGTTAAGATGATAGAGCCGATTCCTTCTGGCTTCGACTCTTCACTTTAACATCTAAAAAATTTAATTTCCTTTTACTTCACTTTTATTTGTGGTATTCCATATTTTATTCATGATGCTCAAAAAGAAACCAAAACGTCTATACTTTCAGAAATAGTTCCACTTACTGCCCCCAGTAGTAAAATAAGACCAATAACAGAAGTGATTTTATCTTTTCCTTTATCTTGAGGATTTTCAACGCCGAAATAATGATAAATGCCCAATTATACATCTGCAAAATTCCAGCAGCAGTCGTAATATATCCATATATTTTCCCAAGTAATAATAAGGCAGTTATAATGGAATATATAAGCCCGACTGTGGCAAGTCCTAAAGAAGGAAGCGGGAGTTTTTTTAATCTTTGGGCTTTCTTTCCAAAGAATGCTGAAGCATCTCCATCTTGTAAATTAGTAACGGCGAATAAAGCAGCTGTCATAGTCGAAAAACCGGCTATAATAATGGCTCCGAGTGGATATTTATTTTGGTAAAATGAGCTATATTAAGATTTGTCTTTATCTGGCTTATTACTTGGATGAAATTCTTCGGCCATTTCAGTTTGGAACTGGAGTTTTTCTTGTCGTGGATTGGATTTTGCTTCTTGCATAAAGTTTTGAATAAGGTACTTATGAAAGAAGTATTCAAAAATTAAAACTCCTAAAGAGGCAATTAACGATGTCATAACTGTATTCCCTCTATATGTGAAATTTTCACTCATTAGCCATATAACAAAGAAGGCCAATCCAAAATCCGAAAGAGTAGCAACTAGATTATTGGTTCGAGAAAGGATAAACATATCTCCAATAACGTATGCTAAAACTCCTAATACAACCGTAATCATGAAGACATTTGTAAATGGAAAATTAAATAGAACCATTAAAATTAAAGATAGTAGAACAAGTGTTGAAATAAATTTTATCGAAAAAGCTTTAACATGTTTCATTATAACACCACCTTTCCTCCATAAATTATTGTGGTTTTTATTTTTTATTTTTATACAATAGTTTTCTTAACAATAAAAGTTGTACAAAAATATTTGTTAAGGAAGGGGAAACATTACCTAAGGGAACAAGTAACTTATATACCATTTAAAACTTAATAGAAAAATTTTTTCCGGGTAAAAAGAATGAAGTGTAAAAAATACAGATTACGCTAAATAAACAATAGAATAAGTCTAATATGAACTGGAAAAGTGATTGCCTTAATTAGCCCATTCTTTATATAAAATATTTCTTTTTATATTTTTCCTGTTATTGGGAATATTATTCCCAATGGATGAATAGGAGGATTGTTAATGAAGTTGATGAGGCATTCAAGGGGATTACTAGTATTGATGATGTTTCTGTCTTGGTTTTTCCTTCCTTTAATCGGGAAAGATGCTGTAAAAAGATTTTTTGCCAGCAGGGTTATTTATAGCTTTGATTGTCACCATAGAAGATATAATTGCAAAAAAGCGAAAATGGTGGTGGTGGTACGAAAAAATTCATCCAAAGCTATCTGGCATTGTTCCTTTTTTATGGGGCCCATTTTTTATTGGTTCCTTGTGGATTTTAAAATGGACTTACGGCAAATACTTCAGATACATTTTTATAAATTTAGTGGTTGATTCGATCTTCGTCTATTTCTTGGTAGATTGGTTAAAAAAATTAGGAATTGCTTCGTTAGTTCGATTAAAAAAGTATCAACTATCATTGTTATTCTTTTTTAAATCCTTACTTTTATATGGCTTTCAGTTTGTAAAGGAAAGAAAATCATTAAAAAAAAATAGTGATAACACTCTTGTCTAATGGCTGGATGCTAACGTATTGTTACTAGAACAAAGCCTTTCTTGTGACTACATTAAAGACATCACTACTTAGTATTGAAAGCAATATCGTTAAATAGTTCAGCTATTTATGAAGGAAAATGACCATTTTAAAGTAATAAACGACAAGAACAAAGAAATTAGCTATAGTGTTAGTTGATTTTCTCGGATAATAAACCGATTAGTACATATTAGAGGTAACTTAGGGGGATGGTTACTGTATTATCTCTACTTGGGGGTTACTTATGATAGTACATGGTTGGCTGGAACAGCCCCCGATGGGATCAAATCGTGATGAATTAATAGGAAAATGTGTTCTCTTTAACTTATTGGGATCGAAATATTTCTGTCCTATCATCGTTTATTTTTAACAAGTTTTTTTCCTTCATTGTACTTTCAGAGTTTTAGTTTATTGCTGTGAGTCAACATATTAAGTGATTTCAGCATCTATTTCCTTAAAAAGACTAAAAATCGGGTGTTGTCTATTAGCATAATATTAATCATTGTTGTGATAGCTTATATTATTTGAAAAAAACGACCGTAATATCAATAATCTTCTCTATTGTTGGAAAAGCTATGGAAGTGCGAACAGATGCACTAACTAGAGAATTACTTAACATGAAGGAGGATTATAATGGGGATTTTATCTGGAAATCCAAAGGAAGAGCCCTTACACTATGGGGAAGTTTTTGATATTTGGGCTTCCCTATTGGCCGGAAACAGTATGACAGCAGGTTACCAAACGATGTTGAATCATGCTGGTGATGGGGATTTAAAGAAGTTATTAGTCGAAGCTATTGAAACTTGTCAGGAAGAAAAAAAACAGCTAGAAGAAATTCTGAAAGAAAATGGTATCGCTACACCACCAGCTGCTCCCGAACCTCCTGAAGCATGTTTAGAGGATATTCCAGTTGGAGCAAAAATTCCAGATCCTGCAATAGCAGCTACACTTTCTGCTGATATTGCTGCGGGCTTAGTTACCTGCAGCCAAATAATTGGGAAATCCATCAGAGAAGACGTTGCTGCTATGTATGGTCAATTTCATACCAAAAAGGCAGCTCTTGGAGCAAAAGTTCTTCGCTTAAATAAAGAAAAAGGCTGGCTTATTCCACCGCCATTACATCTTAATAAACATGGTGATTGTTAATTCTCAAACACGGTTAGTACTAGCCGTGTTTTTTTATTTTCTAGCTAACAAGCTATTCACGAATTGACGCTGGGGTCGATGAGAGGATGTATGTACATAAAAGATAGTATTGTTTAATAACTTAGTCTCTGTTTTGTTTACTTTTGTTGAAGAGGAGGAAATGAATAAAAAAGGTTTATTACAATAATGAAAAAGAAAAGGAGTTTTGTATCATGTATTTTTGAGTAAAGTTGTGGATCCAAAAGGCATATTCATATAATCTTTAAACAGACTAGAAAAAGTTACCGGTTGTTTCTGCTCTTAAAATATATAACAATGATATAGCAAGATAGCAGTCAACCAAACAGGGAGGAACATCATGAGAAAAACTAAACTATTATTATCACTAACTATGAGTATCGCGATAATCATTTCTGTTATGGGGATGAAACCAACTGTTTTAAAAGCTCAGACAACTGGACATGATCCAGTAATCTATGTTCATGGAACTGGCGGCAGCAGTACAAACTTTCTTGCGATAAAAAATTATTTGCTTAAGCAAGGCTGGTCTTCTGATGAATTATTCGCAATTGAATTAATTGATAAAACAGGCAACAGCTTGACGAATGCTAAGCAGCTTGAATCATATGTAGATAAAGTGTTAAAGGAAACGGGAAAAAACAAAGTAGATATTATCGGTCACAGTGCTGGTGGAATCAATACCCTTAAGTATATCCAAAATACGGGCGGAACGAAGGTAAATGATGTGATTACATTGGGATCTCCAAATAAATTCATTACGTCAAAAGCACCTGTGGGAAAAGATCCTAATCATAAAATCCTTTATACTTCTATTTACAGCAAAAATGATTATTTAGTTCCTAATATGCTCTCAAAATTGGAAGGCGCTAAAAACATACAAATAAGCGGTGTTGGCCATTTAGGATTAGTAGTAAATAGTAAGGTAAATGAGTTAATTAAAGAAGCTTTAAATGGTGGGGGAAAAAACACCAATTAAGATAAGAATAATAAAGAGCCCTTCGATGTTTAGTATAAGCATGGAAGGGCTCTTTTATTATGGAAAAATTAAATTTGGGGTTAGCAGTGGTACGATTTTATCCCAATTTGGTGTCGCGTTTGGTGCTTTTGTTGGAGCTATGATTACTACATTATGTGGTTCCTTCTCTAGCCTCATTATTTATTTTTCTAATAAATGTGATGGTATCAAAACAGTTATTTTTGGGTCTATGGGAAGCTTAGCATCATCTAGTTGGACAAAAGTCCCTATTATGGCAGTAGTCATTATGCTAGGGTGCATTTTGTTTCTTTTTCAATATCGCGTGTTAAACACAAGGCTACTTTGGGATGAATCTACTATTACTCTGGGAATTGATTTAAGCGTTTTCCGTAAATCTTACATGATTGCTACTGCTCTGGTTACAGGAACATTGGTTGCATATACAGGAATGTTTGGTTTTGTTGGGCTTATTATTCCCCATATATGTAGAAGTGTTTTTGGGGAAGATTATAAACGTTAATGCTAGGAACATTTCTAGTAGGAGGCTTGCTTTTAATTTGAGCGGATATTCTACCAAAGAACATTAATACATAATGTTGAATTGCCTATAGGAATCATTATATTTGTCATTGGATCACCGCTATTTATCTACAGGAAGCAAACGTTATATGAAAACAAAGAATTTAAAATGGAAAATCTAGTGGAAAATCTCCCGTTTTTTAGTAATAACATGTTACAATATACTTCATTTAAAAAAAATGGAAATTTTGATTATAATTTATATATCAATTATTTATAGGAAATTGTTGAGGAGAATATCTACATGTCGAAAAAAAAAGGAACTATTCCGTGGTCCCAAGAGAACTATTACGGAAGAATAATTGATTGGATTGTGGAAGAACTAGACAAAGTAAATTTACGAGTACAAGGTAATATAAAGCATATAAAAGAAACCGATCTGACACTCCTACTTCGTGTGCCAACAAATGAGGATAATTATTATTTTAAGGCAGTTGGTTCAGTACTAAAGTTTGAGGCAGCCCTAAGCAAGGAATTATATAGGAAATGCCCTGAAAGAACAGGTGATATACTAGCTATAAATGAAACAGAAGGATGGCTATTGATGAAGGATTTTAAAGGCCAGCCCTTACGGATACAAAAAGATAAAAAACTTTGGCAAAAAGCTATAGGGGATTATGCTGAACTTCAAATTTCACAAATCGGTAACGTGGATAAGTTTTTACAGATTGGGGTTCCTGATCGAAGAATGCCTATTCTTAAAGAGGAAATCAACCAGTATTTAGAAGAAATGTGTCTAACAGGGTTAAGCAAGGAAGAAACTAATCAGATACTTTCACTCTTGCCAATATTACTTGAGATGTGTGATGAAATGGCATCCAATATACCAGCTTCAATTGAACATGGGGACCTTCATACAAACAATATTAGAATTGTGGAAAATAAATTTGTATTCTTTGACTGGGGTGACGCATCAATTTCACATCCCTTCTTCAGTACCCGAGTTTTCTGGCATGCGCTTGATAACTTAATTTCATCAGAAACTGAATGGTTGGGTATGGTAGAAGAATTTCGTCCATATTACCTGGAACCTTGGACCAGATTTGGGTCAATGAAAGAGATTGATAAAACTCTTCGGATTTCTGATGAGCTAGCATGTATTCAAAGAGCGCTAAGCTGGCATTTATATATCACACCAAATAGACAAGATAAATCTGATTCTAATCATAAACCTTCGCAATGGCTTCGGTTATTACTTGAACATCGTACTTTATTAGGAAAGTAATGCACTTTGAACTTCAATTAGATACACCACTGAGAACCATATCATAAATAATGAATGAATCCTCCAACAAAGGTACTTTAGTTGAGGATTATTTAAATAACTTAAACTACTATATTATTAACTTAGAATTTTGCGAAATAAATTAATAATCAACTTCACTATTTTATGAACAACTATTGATATATATCCGAAAGGGAGAAATTTAAATCCATCTATATTAATTCTTGATCAAGCTACTTCAGCTTGAGATACTGAAACAGAAGCAGCTATACAAAGAGCATCCACTGAATTGTCACAAAGAAGAACTATCTTAGTCATCGCCAGCTGGTTTGCGACATAAAAATTGCTGATTGTATTCTAGTGATTCCGGAAGCAGGCATACAGAAACAGGGAACTTATAAAGAATTAATTCAAATAGGAGGGACATACACTAGACTTCGTCATACTCAGTTTCGTGTCGACTAAAAATTTTACCGTTAACGTAAGATTGATATGGATCCAGTTTTGGATAATATCTTGCCAACCAACTATAAAATAAAGGAAAAAAGTGTAATCACCAAAAGAGATTACGCTTTTTTCCTTTAACAAGACTTTTTGTCTGGTAATAAGACGTCCCTTTTTGTTTTCATTATTTACGGTCGGCATCTTCTTTAAATTTTCCTGCTGTTTCCTGCATTTTTCCTTTCAGCTTATCTTTTTTACCATCAGCTTGCATACTCGTATCGCCTTTCGCGTTACCAATCTGATCCTTTACTTCGCCTTTTACTTTTGATACACCACTTTTTACTTTATCTGCGATACTATGTTTATTTTCTGCCATGATTGATCACTCCTCATTTTATGTTATGTTTAATTTGTACCCTGTTGTTTTTTTCGTTAAACGTTCGGCTGATTGATTTAGTGATAAAGGTAGAGCATATATAGATGATTAACAAATTCCAACATCAATCATACAAACAAACTCTCATAATACATCCACTGAAACATGATTTTTTGAGGGTCTTGGAGACCAAAATTAAAAATTGCTTGAATTCAAATGTTTTGATTTTTATTTTATAGGTAATTTATATAATTAAAGTGACAGAAAACTGATTTTTCTGTAATAATTTATTACAAGAGGTGTTTATTCAATGAGTAAAGTTGCAGTTATTACAGGTTCAGCCGGTGGTTTAGGTCGTGGTATTGCAGAACGTTTACTTAAAGATGGTTTCAAAGTAGTAATACATGATATCAATCAAGAGTTATTGAATGCCACTCTAGAAGAAATGAAATCTCAAAATGCTGATGTAATTGGTGTTGTGGGAGATGTTTCAAAGCGAGAAGATCAGTTTAATCTTGTCCAAAAAGCAGTAGACGCATTTGGACGTTTAGATGTATTTGTTAACAATGCAGGTGTTGATGCAGTTAAACCTTTCTTGGAAATTGAAGAAAATGAATTAAACCGCCTATTTAACATCAATGTAAATGGTGTAGTTTTTGGTACACAAGCTGCTGCTAAACAATTTATAGCGCAAGGCTCAAAAGGTAAAGTCATAAACGCTTGCAGTATAGCAGGTCATGAATCTTTTGAAATGTTAGGTACTTATTCTGCTACAAAACATGCAGTACGTTCATTTACACATTCTGCTGCGAAAGAGCTTGCCAAATATCAAATTACTGTTAATGCTTATTGTCCAGGGATTGCGAAAACAAAAATGTGGGATCGAATTGATGAAGAAATGGTACGTTATAGTAATGGTGCTTTACAACCAGGTGAAGCATTTGCTCAGTATAGTGCAGATATTGCGTTACAGCGTTATCAAACACCAAGAGATGTAGCGAACTTAGTATCATTTTTAGCTTCTGATGATGCCGATTATATTACAGGACAAGCAATCTTAACAGATGGTGGCTTAGTTTATCGTTAATTTTCTAAAGTTTATTGGAGGCTGCTGTGTCTGTAAATGCAGACTGCAGCTTTCAAATTCATTTTTTAGCTGCTTTCTACTTATTCTTTGTTGTTTCTACGCTTGTTATTATTGATACCATTCTTTTCAAACCAACTTTCAAACGGTTGTCTACATTCTAAATATCAGCAAAACAGGAAATAGTCTATTGGCGCCTTTCTAGATAACGCTAATAGAGCCAAAAACCGTTCCTTTATCCCCAAATAAAATCTTCATTTTATCTCGCTTTCTATTACAAATACAAAATAGATTAGGAGAAAAAGAATTTAGCTCAAAAAAAGCCAATCCACCAATTATTTTTTTGTATCCGTATTTTCTTATTACTAGAAAGATTCAATCAACAGTCACTTTATTTAATATGAGTTTTCAGTACCTTTATCAGGAGAAGAAGTGAATTAAATCTAAGAATAAGCTTTTTTCTTCAGTATCCCAAGCCACTGTCATAGTAAAACATTGTTTTATGAACTAAAGCTCCCAAATTATATCTAAGAATTGGATAAAAATCCTTTTCTATCATTTACACAGTTATTTATTAGCGAAAAAGGAAGAAATTTGGGAATCTATGTTAAAATAGATATGGAAGGTTAAATTTTTCGAACAAGACATAAAGAGATTGGAGTTTTACAAAATGAAAAAAAGCAGTATATTTTTTGCAGCAACCTTGCTTGTTCTTTTATTAGCAGGTATGTCTGCATGCAGCAATGCATCAGAAAGTGATTCATCGAACAACTCAAATAATAATCAGTCAGAAAGTGATTCATCGAACAACACTAATAATAATCAGTCAGAAAGTGATTCATCGAACAACACTAATAATAAGCAGTCAGAAAGTGATTCATCGAATAACACTAATAATAAGCAGTCAGAAACTGATCAGAAAGCAGAAAACACAGACGTTTCTTCTCCGTCTAATGAAGCATCTGCAGATAGGACAGAAACTGCTGTAAATAGTAAGAATAGCAAGATGGACAAACCGGCGAGCGAAGATAAATCGCAAGCAGTTGATAAAGTAGAAGGAAGAAAAGCAGAGTTTATCGCAAAGTTAGATAACATCCAAAAAGAAGTAGATGCTATGCCTGATAAGAAAGATTCAGATAAAGGGGTAACAAACGCGATGATTAACTACTATGGCGTATCCTATGAGAAGTATGATGAGGCTCTGAACGAGATTTATAGCATTTTAAAGGCAGAGTTATCACCAGAAGTAATGAATAATTTGAAAACAGATCAAGTGAAGTGGATTGAACAAAAGGAAGCGGCAGCAAAGGAAGAGAGATCAAAATATAGTGGCGGTACGTTTGAAAATGTTGCTAATTATATTTCTTTATACGAATCCACTAAGAAGAGATGCTATGAATTAGTGAATGAGTATATGGCAGATTAGCGGTCTTTATCATTCCATCTGGATACGACATTTATAGGCAGAATATGTCGGACGAAATGTCTCTAATTTTTATAAGATAGGAAGTGAAAGGAGGGATTCTATGGACTGGCTGGATAGAATGAATCATGTACTAGACTACATAGAAGCAAATCTAGAAGGAGAGATAGACTACAAAGAATTAGCCAAAATTGCGTACTGTTCTGAGTTTCATTTTTCGAGAATGTTTGCATCTATATCAGGATTTACTCTATCTGAATATATAAGACGAAGACGTTTAACGCTTGCTGCTTTTGAATTACAAAAAAGCGATAGGCGGATTATTGAAATTGCTCAATTATATGGTTATGAATCGGCTGATTCTTTTTCTCGTGCTTTTAAAAAACTACATGGAATAAAGCCTTCAGAATGCCGTCATCAAGGAACACAGCTAAAGGCCTTTCCAAAAATCTCCTTTCAAATCACTATGAAAGGAGACACAGAAATGGAATATCGAATCGAAAATATAGACTTTGAAGTAAAGATTGTTGGGAAAAGCAATTCGGTTCAAACAAGCAGAGCCTTTAAAACGATTCCGACCATCTGGAGCAAAGCGAAAAAAGATGGATTTATGCAGGAATTGATTGACCTGTCATGGGAAAATCCAAAGTGCTCATTGGAAGGGATTTTAGGTATATGTGGAAAAGAAGCCGCCATAATGGACGAGGAATTCAATTATTTTACGGGTGTCCGGTATGAGGGAGAAGCAAAGAATTGGATGGAAAGCATCTTTATTCCTCCAGCAACATGGGCTGTTTTTCCCAATATCGTAGAAGCTTGGAAACGATTATATTCCGAATGGGTTCCGACCTCTGGATATGAGCTTGCCAATTTACCATGTATAGAATGTTATTATGGCCCAGGACATAAGCCGCGCCATGAACTCTGGGTGCCCATTATTCCTAAACCATCCAAGTAACTTTTAGAAAAACAGCCACTTATAAGAATGGCTGTTTTTCATTGAAAAGGAAGAGTTTTATTAATAGAAGAGTTAGTATAAGCTTACAGGTGAGTGCAGACTTACAAGGAAACGAACAATAATGGACTTAGAAGCCTAGAATAAAGAATTACAGCAAAAAGAAGCTGTATGGATGAATGGAAATGTATTAGTTATTGCAAATCATTAATACATTTCCATCTAAGTCTTTAAAGTTAAAATAAGCAAAATCACCAATTCGTTCTATCTCTTTCACAATAGTAATCCCTTTGTTTTTGATAAACTGATATGCTTCATCAATATCTTGAACAAAAAAGTTAAACAAAACATGCTCAGAGGGATTTAACTTAAAGCCTGGATCGAAAGTATGGTCGTCCAAAGTAATCCCCGTTTCTGAAGTAACTGGAATATTGTATACAGGCGATTCAACATTATTTTTATTGAAAGGAAGTCCGAGTAATTCACTATACCATTCAGCTGCCTTTTCAAGATTATCAACATGAATAAAAACATTATTTACTTTACAAGCAATAGGAGAAGAGAGTGAGTTCATTTATTTTCCACCTTTATATAGAATGTATGATAAAGATTCTATATAAGGGGAAAATATTCCTTTAAGATTCGAAAGATTTAGTAGCTTTTTTTGCTCATGTTAAAAGGACTGAAAAAGTCAATCAGTTTTTAGCTGGCTGCCTAATAGCTGCTTTTCTAATCAGTATCATCATAAATCGAACAAATAAAAAAGTTGTTGCGATGGAACCCAGGCTATAGAAAGAGGTCCAGGATTTTTTGTATTTAATTAAATTGGTTTTTCTTTCGATCCAATGTTCGGCAATCGCTATTGGAAGGCTAAACAATAAGCATTTAACCAAAATTCCCACTATACTTGAATTTCTTGTTACTTGATTATAATAGATACAAGTGACAGGAAAGAGAAGATAACTGAAAATCACACTGACATCAAATGTCTTTAAAAATTTTACAGGATAAGTTAGATAGCCCTTTTTTACTAACAGATTATCTAAAATAGAGGCGATATAACTTTTCAATAAGAAAATAATGAGCCAATCTTTTAGTGGCGGCTTTCGCAGTAAATTTAAAAACGAACCTATTCCAATTACAAATAGGACCCGTAACAGGAGCTTTTCTTGCTTGCGTTTCTTCACAGTAGTTCGCCCTTTCCTTTGCTTTTCTTTTAGTTTAACCAAAGAAGAAAGATTTCCTCTGCTTTTTTTAATGGGAATATGAGGATGGATGAATAAGCAAGATAGAAATTAGAAAAGCTCTGCTTCTTACACAGAGCTTTTTTCAAAATCTCCTTTAAGGATCGAATACATATATAAATCATCAAACTTTCCGCGTGTATACTCATAGTGCCTTAATAGGCCTTCTTTTAAGAAGCCGTGTTTTTCGACTAATTTTTGCGAGGCTGTATTGGCTGGTTCGATTAAGGCTTCGACTCTTTCCAAGCTAAGCTGTTGAAATCCATAGGCGAGAACAGCGTTGAGGGCTTCACCTGCGATTCCTTGTCCCCAATAGCTGCTGCTTAATTCATAGCCAATTTCTGCTTTATAATGCTTTGGCTGTCTATTCAGAAAGCCGCAGCTTCCTATAACGATGTTTTCCTTTTTCAATGTGATGCACCAGCGTATGCCAGTGCCTTTTTCCCAGATTGATTTGTACCAATTTATTTCTTCTAATACATCTTCTGCTGACTTGTAAGGTTCAAGCCCCATATGCTGCACTACCTCTTGATTCGATAAGTAGATAAACATATCTTTTGCATCTTCATCTCTTGCCTGTCTTAAATGCAAACGCTCTGTTTCTATGATGGGGAATGGCTGCTTCATTGACAATACTCCTTTTTTCTAAATACAATGGATAGGTATATACTTCAACAAGGAACAGATAATTCCTTCATTTGTCTTATAAAGAAGGGAAGAAGTCCGGCAGAATACATTTAGAATCACATATAGAAGAGGAAGTGAAACAATGGATTTGGAAACAGTTATGCAGGAACTAGAAGCACTAGGGAAAGAGAGAACGAAAAAGATTTATATGGGCAATGGGGCACAAGAGCCGGTTTTTGGGATTGCAACAGGTGCGATGAAGCCACTTTCTAGGATGATTAAGAAGGATCAAGCCTTGGCAGAAGAGCTATATGCAACGGGTAACTATGATGCCATGTATTTTGCAGGGGTTATTTGTGATCCAAAGAGCATGACAGAGGAAGATTTTGAGCGGTGGATTGATGCAGCCTATTTTTACATGATTTCCGATTTTATAGTAGCCGTTTCTTTAGCGGAAACTGACTTTGCCCAAGATGTTGCTGATAAGTGGATCGAAAGCGGAGAAGAATTTCGCATGTCAGCCGGATGGAGCTGTTATTGCTGGCTGTTAGGAAACCGCAAGGACGAGGAATTTAGTGAAACTAAGCTGGCGAGTATGCTGAATCAAGTAGAAAATACGATTCATCAAGCTCCAGATATTGTAAAATCATCTATGAATAATTTTATCGCTACTGTAGCCATTTCCTATGTTTCCTTACATGAAATGGCAGTAGAAACGGCTAGAGCAGTAGGTCCAGTGGAAATCAAGAAAGGCAAGAAAAAAAGCACGACCTCAATTATATCAGACAGAATTCAAAAAGAGCTGGACAGAGGAATGCTAGGATTTAAAAGGAAATATGTAAGATGTTAAGAAAAAGGTCAAATTCCTTCATGCTCACAGGGAATTTGGCCTTATGTTGTAGCCCTTTGTAATCATGCAAAACCTTTTCTAAACCAGAAGGCAAATTTCTTAGTCATATATAAAACGAGAAAGTCGATGCTGACAGCAAGCCACCAATGCCAGTTTAGATCATGTATAAGATTGCTATTTTTCTCTACTAAAAACATAAAAAGATGTATGCCATTGCTAAAGATTAAGTAATAGAGGAAAATTTTTAGCCAATGTTTCTTTTCCGGATAATAGAGAAGAAACAGAACAGCGAAAGTTGGCAATACAATGTAGTAGAGGGAGAAACTCATTTTTGTTGCATGCGAAAATTCTCTATATGGAAATCTCACCAAGTCCATAGATACTTGTATATGTGTAAAAATCCAAGCTGTTGCATGGGCGAATAAAAAAACAATTTGAAAATATCTTTTTCTCTCTTTTGGAATAATGCGAATGAGTAAAATCAAACAGACAACCCATGAAATAATTAAAATAATTAGTTCCTTATTCATTCTTTTTCAGTTCCTTCTTAAACCAACTATAGTAAGTATGGTTAATATACAATGTGACCATAACACTTAGTAGCGTATAAGATCCGTGCCAACTAAGATAGTCCACGAGTTCGGTGCAGCGCTCTATCACTACTTCAAGACAAGTGAAGAATCCAGCAAAGAGAAAATAATAGAAGAATTTGCCTGTTTTTTTTAATTTTTTGGGGAAATATAAACTAAACATAATCGCTGTCACTGGGAAAAGAAAGAATTCAAACGTAAAGCTAGACCGGTTAAATTTGTTTGCGGAGGAGAAAAGTTGAACAGGGTAGTCAATCATATTCCATTCCACAGCAAGTAATCCGGCAGGCCAAGTGATAATCTGCAGAGATAAAAATATCACCCACGCTTCTCTCGTTTTCTGTTTGGGAACAAGTAAGAAAATGGCAAGGATACTGATTACAATAATTCCTACTAAAATCCATCTTTCCATATTCATGGGAATTTCACCTGCTCAAATAGATAGTTATCCATAGTATTGCCGCTGGGACAGAAATTATCCAGAAAAATATAAAGGAAGACTTCTAGATATTCTACCTATTAACAAAGGGAGGCAGGTGGAGAGCAACGTCCACTGGCAGATAGAGAAGTGCGGGAAGGGAGAATAGCAGCAAACAAATTTATTGCTTACGTTCTCTGTCTTGCTCATAATGCTTCCAAACATAATAAATGCACCAAAATACAATCGGCAAAGATAAGGGAATAAAACTCTTTTCTGGTGGAAGAAAGAGAATAAGCACAATTCCTAGTATCAAAAAGGGAGGCATTAATAGCCAATACTTCTTATCTATGTTCATTTGTATCACTCCAAATAGCTTGTTTATACATATACGCTCCCGTGGATGAGAAAGTTTCCTTTCGTTATGAAACTTTCCCCCAGAATTGAAAAAATGCTGTTTTTTCTATAGCCAAATTGTCAAGACTGCATATGATAAAGTGGATGGACAACCAATAACTTGCCAGCTAGGAACGCGAAAAGCTCTGCTCATTTCATCCTGAGCAGAGTTTTTTTAGCAAAAAATTAATAAGCAATCTGTTTATGATTAATTTGGATAGATATTTTATCTGGAACTTCTTTTTTTGTTTGTTCCAGATTGGAGACGGAGGAAGTTTGGAGGCGATGGGAATCTGGTGGACCAATGACAACAGATTCCTTCAGCGCAGAAAAAGCATTGGCAACCTTTTCTGAATCCACTCCATATGCTGCTTCAAAAACTTCTGGTGGAGTTAAGCGTAATGTATCGGAGCCTTCCGCACTTTCAAATTGGTCATTATTAAAGAAGAGATGTAAATGCAATTTCTCTGTCGTCGGCTGAATCCAATGCCACCATGCCATTGGAATAAATACGACATCCCCGACCTTTGCATGGTAATGATGAAGTTTTCTTGTATCTGGATCGACAATCGAAATCATTGCTTCACCGGATACAATGACATCTAATTCCCAAGCGTTTGGATGCCAATGCGGCTCCCGCATATGTCCTTTTGTTAAAAATAAATCGACAAAGGCTCCGCCAATCATGGCTGGTAATTGTGTAGACGTAACTTTATAGGCAATGTTTTCTGGATTTCTTTCAAAAAATACATTATCACGAGTGTTATAAATAAGATTAGGAGTGCCACTCGATGAATGAATATTCGTGTTATCAGGAATATAGCCTGACTTTGACATGTGTTTTCCTCCAATACATAATTTTAAGGAATAGATCCTATTTTTTAATATGCACATGGAATGACGATGGTGTTAAGGAGAGAAAGAAAAGAGGAAGAAAAAATGGAAGATGCCATAATAGGCTTCTCCCATTTTTTCAGGCTTAATTATTTAAATCCATAAGGCCTGATGCATGCTCATTTGGCATATCTGGCAGTTCTGGAACTGGATAGCCTTGCGGTGGTGGAACGACATTTAAATCACCATTATTTCGGCTAGGGGTTGTGCCTTGAAAAATCTCACCGATTCTCGTATCGTCTAGGCGGAAATTAAATTGGGCATTGTGGAAGCCCATTTCTACATATTTACGACATTCAGGATATTTATTAATATCGTAGTTTGGAACTGGCAGAATTTTCCCCCAATTTACTCCTAATGTTTCTAATGCTTTGGCAAAAGCATTTTGATGAGCATTATCACGAACGATTAAAAAGGCAATCGTTTCTCTTAATGTCTTATTATCGCTCATTTCATAAATTCTTGATTTTTGAAGTACACCTGTTGATTCTAACATCACATTATTGAGAAGATTAGCAACGAGGTTTCCATGATCATACACCCAAGAACCATTCCATGGATTTCCGCCTGCATCGACAGGAAGAGAAGCTTTTGCACCGATTATATAATGGTGAGGGTTTGCCCCGCCTTTAATGACATCATCTAAAGGAGCTCCATCACTTGCCATATTGCCTGGCATGCTACCACCAGAATCGTTTAGAAGCTGATTGATAGTGGATTGTACAAGCTCTACATGGCTAAGCTCTTCCAAGAATACGCCGCGGATAAGATCACGATACTGTTTTGCTTTTCCACGGAAGTTAGCGCTTTGAAAAGAGAACTGCATTAGTGTTCTCATTTCTCCAAACTGTCCGCCTAATGCCTCCTGCAATACTTTTGCTGCATTTGGATCTGGTTTGTCAGGGACGATCATATTGATTAAATCTTCTTTATAAAAATACATACATCATCTAGCTCCTTTTTGATAATCTGCATATCGCTTTTATGATTCCAAAAGTAGCTGAATCTATTCTGAACTAGGGAGAGTTGGGAATTTTTTGATAGGAAAAAATGATGATTTTTGTTAGAGTGAAGGAAGCATTAGCTAATGGAGGGGAAAACATGAACAGATTAGTCGTCATGACAGTGGGCATGACACATAGCGGAAAGTCCACTTTTGCGCAAACGTTAAAAAGCAGACTTGAAAACGCGATTGTCATTGATCAAGATAATCATGCAGAATTTTTGCAGACCTATTATGAAAAGCTTTTGCCAAAGAAGGGGCCTAATCTTATTAAGCATGCTCTCACAAAAACAATTGTTGATTATGCCGTCCATCACTCTGACTGCCATCTTATTTTGAGTAATAGCAATCGCGATCGTGAAAGTCGGGCAGAACTGCTTCCATATTATAAAACACTTGGTTTCACGACGATTCTTGTCCATTTTGATCTGCCGATAGAGCTGCTAAAGGAGAGAATAGTTAAAAGTAAGCGGGATAAATTACGTTTAAGAACAGCGGCTACTTACGAAGAGGTTCTTGAGCGTCAGCATAAACAAACAGGGGGAGATCCAGCAGAAGGGGAAGCGGATCATTTATTTAGAGTAAAGCAGGAAGCAGATATCCCAGTTATAAGGGATTTGATTGTTAGTATATTTAAGTAGGCTAAAAAATTGATTCCTGAGATAAATGGAGTCCATTGTTCATGACCATTAATCTCAGGATTTTATTTAAGGCAACTTAAAAAACGGCATTTTCCTTAAATAAATAGTAAGATAATAGCTTTTCTGTATTTGCTTTTAATTCTGTATTAGCAAATCGGTGAACTTCGTGATAGTTGGCTACATAGTAATGATACTCGGTAAAGTTTTTATCCATATTGCCTTTTAGTAGTTTTATTTTCTTTCTATACATTTTTTCTCTGAAGCCTTTTAAATCATCTTGGACTTTTTTCATCGTATGTTCGATTAAGTTTAGATAGACTTGATTAAGTTTAAAGGGAGTTGTTTTTGCTTGCTGGTAATCTCTTTCTAAAACAGTTAGTAAGAGAGGCAAATATATGAGATGTTCCAGTATTTTTATGTCTTCCTTTGATAGTCTATTCATGGTGATTTCCTTTAAATTATAGGCGTTCCACATCGATTAATAGATGGAATGGAATGTAGTGAATAACATTGGTTTCGTCCTCTATCCGAAGTTCTTTTTTTAAGTAGTCAATAAAAACAGTTCTGCCAATGAGTGTTTCGATAAATCCATTTTTAAATAATGAAAATTGCAGGAATAAATGGTATTCCATTCCCTCGTGAATAAGCAAATCGATATCATTTAATTTTTCTTGATCCAATTCTGGTTTTTTTATTTTTTTCTCATTTAATAGCTCTTCTTTCACAGCAGCAACATGTTCTGGCAGCATCATTGCTACCCATTTTTTTGTTCCACGGTCTTTAATCATGCAAACACACTCCTTATATTATTATAATAAAACGAACAGACGTTCTTTTCAATACTTTTTTGAGAACATTTGTTCGTTTTATAATATGCGCATAATGATGATATATATGTGAAGTTAGGGAAAAAAATCGTAGCGTATAGAAAACCACTGATGAGGTGAATACGTATAAAGCGAGGGAGATCGAAGAGAGAAGGGGGTTTTCGGTGATTCGCTAAAAAACGTGGAGGAGCTGATTATATGTTTGCCTATCAATTTGTTTCCATTCCCGTTAAAGGATTGAGTGGAATACTCCAAATGGATTATCAACCAATTTGTTCATGAATATGCAAGAAACGGTGGAGTAGTCTTTAACAATGGAGGTAGTTTTTGAAAAAGAAAGAAAAGAAGGGGAAGGCAGTGAGCCAACCCTTTTCCTTTTTATTTAATAGGTCTTTCAAGTGTCAATAATTCGTCTTCAAGAGAGCTGGCTCTTTCTTCTACGATTTTTCTTGCATCTTTTACTCCAGCATTATAAAAATGGGGAGCAAGAGACTCTTTCACAAAGTCTAACAACCGTTCGGCAGCAAATTCCGAGATTTCTTCTTCTCGCTCTTGAGAAAAGAAGTATTGAATGTCTGCAATCATCGCATTTTGCTGTTCTCTAGTTAATTTATAAAACATGGTATCCCGTCCTTTATTTTGAGTTTTCCCATTCTTCACGCAGCAAACCATAGATAACATGGTCAACATAATGGTCATAAAGCCATTCTGCTTGTCTGATAATGCCTTCTTCTGTAAATCCAAGTCTTTCTGGAAGTGCTCTGCTTTTTTTGTTTTCGCTTGCTGCTGCAATTTGAATACGATTAAGCTTTAATTCAGTGAAGCCATAATGGATGATCGCTTGGCATGCTTTTGTCATAATTCCCTTTCCCTGATATTCTTCTCCTAACCAATAGCCAATTTCGCCAATCTTACTCGTACGGTTAATCTCATTGAAGCCGATGGTTCCAGCAATTTTTCCTTTATAGAGAATGGCGGTGGATTTTGGATAGCCACCAGTTTCCAGCATTCCTTGAAGTCTTTGCCGAATATTTTCTTTTGTGTCTTCCACTGTTCGCGTATAATCAAGCCAGCCGAGCCATTTCTTTAAATAAGCTTTATTTTTCATTGTTAATTGAAAAAATTCTTCGGCATCGTCTAAACGGAACACTCGTAGTGCTAAATTTTCGTCAATTGTATGTTCAAACATATGTATCCCTCCGCGGTTAGATTATGTATATTCTTTCATTGTAAGGGAAGTGAGTCAGAAGTTCATTACTTTTTTCTTCGCTAACACAATAGTTGTAATTCGAGACATCTCCTGTTTTAATAGAGAAGAAGGGATGATTTTTGTCATTATTAAGGAGGATATATATATAGTGGAGATAGGAATAAGTACATTTGTAGAGACAACTCCAGACCCGCATACAGGGAAGGTAGTAAGTCATGCAGAGCGAATTCGCCAAGTAGTGGAGGAAATTATTTTAGCAGATAAAGTTGGATTAGATGTTTTTGGCGTAGGAGAACATCATCGAAAAGATTATGCCGCGTCCGCACCTGCGCTTATTTTAGCAGCAGCTGCCACACAGACAAGTAAGATTCGGTTAACAAGTGCGGTGACGGTTCTTTCTTCTGATGATCCGGTTCGCGTGTTTCAAGATTTTGCAACATTGGACGGGCTATCAAATGGACGTGCCGAAATTATGGCCGGCCGTGGTTCTTTCATTGAATCATTTCCGCTCTTTGGCTATGATTTAAATGATTATAATGAATTATTTGATGAAAAATTAGATTTGCTTTTAAAATTGCAAGCATCCGAGAAAGTAACCTGGAGTGGAAAGCATCGCGCAGCTATTCAGAATCGTGGTGTTTATCCACGGCCAGTACAAGATCCACTGCCAATATGGATTGGAAGTGGAGGAAATAGTGAGTCTGTTGTACGTGCTGGGATTCTTGGATTGCCACTAGTGTTAGCAATAATCGGAGGGAACCCAGCAAACTTTGCCCCGCTTGTCGACCTGTATTACCGTGCAGTGGAGCATGCCGGTCATGATCCGAAAAAGTTAACAGTCGCGTCTCATTCTCATGGATTTGTAGGAGAAGATACACTGCTTGCAGCAGATGCATTCTTCCCATCCACTCAATATGCAATGAATGTGCTTGGAAAAGAAAGAGGATGGGAACCATATACGCGAGAAACTTTTGATGCAGCTCGTAGTGAAACTGGTGCTTTATATGTCGGAGATCCGCGTACAGTCGCAGATAAAATTATTGCTCTGCGCAAAAATGTAGGAATCACACGTTTTATGCTTCATGTTCCTGTTGGCAGCATGCCACACGACCAAGTGATGCGTTCAATCGAATTGCTTGGAACAGAAGTTGCCCCGATTGTCCGTAAAAAAATTGCCGAATGGGAAAATAATAACTAAAAAGATAAGGACTGCTCGTTAAGAAGCAGTCCTTATCTTTTTATCGGAGATGATAAATTTTTGAAACCAGTAATTAAGAAAAGAGAGGCCATATGCAATTAAGAATAAATGAATGGATGTGAATTTTTTTAATTTATAAAAGCCTGCTTTTTGAAAAAAGGAATTTAGTGGAAACGCAAAAATAAGATCCATGATTAAGTTTACTAGTGTGTACACAAGGAATCTTTTATATGTGAAATGAAATATCCCAATATTAATGGCGGCGAAAGGTCCGAATATAAACCCTAATGCGTCTGCGACCAATGATTTTAATCCGCCTTTTACCTCCCACCATTTAAAGATAAGTGATAAGAGCGTTTCAACTAAAAGGATAGAAGCAGAGAAAAAAGTAACCGGAAGAAATTTTTTAACTGCTGATTTAGGAAGAAAAAACAAGCTTCCCCAACTAATCAGAACCATACAAATTCTTAAAATAACAATCGACATTGGATTCCATCCCCATTTTGAAATTTTCCTAAATATGAATCATTTTTAGTTTTCGTCTATTTAATAATTTTATTCTCAGTAGAGTCGGGAAATGTGGAGAATAAAGTCTGATTTGGCAAAGGGAATGGAAAGGAACAGTAGACAATAAAAAATCCATCATTAATTAATGATGGATTGGCAGTAAGGACAGGTGATATCAGTTAACTGTTTAAATTCAATTCGTTTAAAGTCTGATTTTTTAAAGGTGGAGTATGATTTATACTTTGATCCACACATACAATAATTTTTGTCCTTTACAACATGTCTAAGACAAGGCTTTTCATCCGTTACTACAGTTGGGTAAAACATTAACATTCCTCTTTTCTAATTTTATAAGGCAAATTAGACAGGAAGATTTATTAACAAGATATACGATAATCTTGGCAACCCGGCTACCATAGCATTTTTGCTTTAGGCCCGTGGCTTTGCGTCTTTTACTTTCGTAAAATTTGCCCAAATTTAATTCTACCATGTTCCTCTGTTAATTCAAGGTATAAAGTCATGATTTTTTAATATTTTTGTAAAAAAAATGAGTTTATAGACCTATTTATTGTCAAATAAGGAAATATAGACGAGCGTCAATACTAATTTCAGATATATATTCGATTATATTCATGAATGTGGCAGGAAAAAAGAGATGGATTTTTTGGTATACCGCCAAAAGCGGCAGGGAACGGGATGAATTGCCGCTATATCAGCCAACCTGCAGGATATATCAGCCAAAGTGGAGGGGAAATCAGCCAACCTGCAGGGTATATCAGCCAAAGTAGAGGGGAAATCAGCCAACCTGCAGAAATATCAGCCAAAGTGGAGAGGAAATCAGCCAACCTGCAGGGTATATCAGCCAAAGTGGAGAGGAAATCAGCCAACCTGCAGGATATCAGCCAAAGCGGAGGGGAAATCAGCCAACCTGCAGGATATATCAGCCAAAGCGGAGAGGAAATCAGCCAACCTGCAGGATATATCAGCCAAAGCGGAGAGGAAATCAGCCAACCTGCAGGATATATCAGCCAAACCAAATAAAACCCCAACAAAAAGCCGAGTAGCAACCCAACCAGGACGCGCTTTCTTTATAATTACGCCAAAAAGGATTTCTTCTCGAGCTTATTTATTAGCTTATAATATTTAATTAAAATAAATAATAAGAACGGATTAATAAGAAAGGAGTAGGCGAGTTTCCACCAGCCATAATGAAAGAATCCCCATGGAGAAGGGAGTAAAGTAAGCCACTCGTATCCTACAATGATAAAATTCCATAGGAAAATAAACAAAATTTTATTTTGAATCCGCTTTTTCATCGGATAAAGGTTTAAGAAAATAATATTTACAGGCGGTACTAAAAATAGAATATGAATGATGGATTCCCAATCTACTTCGGTTTTGCTGAAGTACCAGTAGGCATGATATCCAATATCAATATATAAGTCAAATAGCTGCTGAAATGCAATCGTGAAGATCCATATATGTAAGATTTGATTTACTGTTAACTTTTTATTTGTTTTATAAGCAATCAAGTTAAATAAAAAGACAGAGAGTAATAATCCAAGCATAACATCCTCCTGGAAGTAATTAGATAGTTATACTATTTACTTACTTTGATTAGATTATCCTATATATGTTTTTTTACATTTCTTCTTCTGTAAATATATCTTTTAACATTTTCTCCCGATATTGCAAAAAGTATTTAGTAATCTGATAATGTTCTGTATCCTCGTATGCTATTTCTTCGATTTGGTCCCCGTCGAAGCTTAGAATTGTTGCACTTGGATACCCTAATAGAATTGGAGAATGGGTGGCAATAATAAATTGGCATTCTTCCGTTTCAGCTAAATCATGGAGGATGCGGAGAAAGCTTAATTGCCGCTGCGGGGATAGCGCAGCCTCGGGCTCATCCAGCAAGTAAATGGCTTCCCCTCTAAAACGATGGAGAAAGAGGGATAAGAAGGATTCGCCATGAGATTGCTGCAATAAGGACTTTCCACCATAGCTCACATACTTTTTTTCACTTTCTAGTTGATCAATATGGGTGGCAAATTGATAAAAGGATTCAGCCCGCAGAAAGAATCCATTGGTGAGCTTAGTCGGAGACCAAGATAGCTGCAGATATTCTCCTAAATCCGATTGAGAAGCATGAATATCATAACTGTTATTTCTTCCGCCGCCTGCTGTGTTAAATTGACATTGATAGGCAATTGCCTCAAGCAAGGTCGACTTTCCAGAACCATTTTCCCCTACAAAAAAAGTCACTTTATTTTGAAAATCAAGGGAGCTGAAATGGCTAATAGCAGGGATGGTAAAAGGATAGCCACTTTTTGATGGGATATTTTCTTTTTTTAAGCGAATTTGCTTTAACATTTGATGCACCTCATTTTTTTTTATTTTTTATGACCGCCAAGCAGCTGTGCGCGCTGCAAGGCTGTACCGCCAGAAGTGTAGGAAACAGCACGTAAGAGGGCAGTTGATCCATAGCGATTTCGAATAGTATCGACAACATATCCAAGCTTTCTTTTTTTCCAGCCGCCTGTATCAAATAAATCTAATTGCATTTCATCATCATTCTCTAATTTTGTAATAGAAACAGAAATTTGTCTAACGGTTTGTCCTCGGTGATTTTCATGAAACAATTCAAGACAAACTTGATAAATAATCATGGTTACATTAGTCGGATTTTCGATTGTTCGTGAGCGCTGGAAACCGCCGCCAAATTCATCTTTGCTGTAAGAAATGCCTAATGTAACCGTGCGTCCTGCATGGTGATTACTTCGTGCTCTTTTGGCAACATCTTCGCACATTTCAAGAAGAACCGATTTGATTTCATCAATCTCTTTATAATCCCGTAATAAAATTTGACTTTTCCCATAGCTGATTTGTCCCTGCATAATAGGTGCGCCAATTTCCGATAAATCAATGCCCCAAGCATGATGGTAAAGTTGATTGCCCATAATTCCCAATTTTTTCTCTAGTAAGCCTAAATCATAGTGTGCAAGTTGACCAACAGAGAATATTCCCATATTATTTAATGTCTTTTCCGTTCGCTTCCCAATCCCCCACATATCGCGTAAAGGGGAGATAGGCCATAATTTATCTGGAATGTCTTCATAAGTCCATCTGCTTATACCACCTTCTGCCTTTTTGGCTTCTAAATCGAGACAAAGCTTTGCCATAAGCATATTTGGGCCGATGCCGATCGTTGAAGGCAGCCCAAACTCACGCATAATATCGGCTTTTATTTTTTGTGCTATTTGGAAAGGTGTGCCCAAGCTTTTTTCCATTCCACTGACATCCAGAAAGCTTTCATCGACAGAATAGGTATGGACAGCAGTAACAGGGACATAACGAAAAAATAATTTCGTTATTTCCGTTGACACCCGAATAAATAGTTCCATTTTGGGATTACTTACGAGAATTCTTGGATCATCTGGTATTTCAAAAAGGCGGGAGCCAGTCTTTATCTTAAAATCCTTCTTCATAGCAGGAGATGCCGCAAGTACGACACTGCCCTTTTGATCGGTATTGCCGACAACAACTAGATGACAGGTTAGAGGGTCTAAACCTTTAGTGACCGCTATAATACTCGCATAAAAACTTTTCATATCGACGCAAAGAATCGCTCTATTGGGCAATTGGTCATAATCAAACACGGTAATGCTCCTTTTTTTAATCATTTTGTATGTTTACTAAGCTGTGAAAAGGAATAGAGTGCATATGATTATTCTTATCCTTGAATACGAAACTCTTGTTTTAGGTGGTTTTGCCATTTAAACGATCAATCGTTCCATTGTTAAAAATATCGTAGTGAAGCAAAAGCTTATTTTCGAGTCCTTCTAGTAAGAGTAGCTCCATTTCTGCATTTTATCTTTTTCTAAAATGAGAATTGTTATTTTTTCCGGTTACTCTAAAATCTCTTTTATACTTTGAAACATGCTCCGGCAGCAGCGATGTCCATTTAATCGAGCCTCGATTGCGTATTCATCATCTCCTTAATGGTTTCATCATATCAGAACAAACGTTCGTAAACAAGGAAGGGAACAAGAAAAATAAGAGGTAAAAGAAGGAAATGAAATATTAGAGAATAAAAATTTTACGTATCCAAAATAAGTAAAAAAACTTTCAACGTCTATAAAACAAGAATTGACAACAAGAAATTATCGTGCTAATATTTTGTTAATTCAAAATCGAATAAAAACTCTTATATAGAGAGGTGGAGGGACTGGCCCGTCGAAGCCTCAGCAACCATTCTTTTTAAAGAAAAGGTGCTAATTCCAGCAAAGCTATTATGCTTTGAAAGATAAGAGGGGGATAAGGATACAAGGTGAAACCTCTCTTTTTTTTAAAGGGAGGTTTTTTATTTTTACACAGGACAATTGAATAGCGCAAATAGGTGCTGTGAATGAAGTATTCATAGCTTAAAAGGGAAGACCGGTTAGAATCCGGCACGGTCCCGCCACTGTAAGGAGGAGCAATTTCTCAATATCCACTGTCTTTTTTAGATGGGAAGGGGAGAAAGAGTGATGATTCTAAGTCAGGAGACCTGCCTATTTTGTAAGTAAGCTACTCTACGTGGATATAGAGGAGGGAGACCATGTGTTGGGATAAAGCGTATCTCAACTCTAGTTAGTGCTGGACTAAAATGAGAGAAAATCTCATAAGAGTCTGACTCCACTGTTTATCCAAGAAGCAAGAAAGTAGGAAGCTTCTGTAAAGAGAATGTGGATGTCAGACTCTTTTTTTACTAACTTTTGGCTGAGAAAAAATAAGAAATGGGGAGAAGAAATGTACAAAAGTTCTAATTTAGGCTATCCGAGAATTGGAGAAAAGCGAGAATGGAAAAAAGCATTGGAACGTTATTGGAAGGGAGAGTGTTCCGAAGAAGAGCTTTTACAAGAAACGAAAAACCTTCGATTGAAAAACTTACAAAAGCAAAAGCTTCAAGGAATTGACTTGATTCCAGTTGGTGATTTTAGTTTCTATGACCATGTATTAGATACAGCTGCAATGTTTGGGCAAGTGCCAGCTAGATTTGCTTATGATGGGGGCAGGGTCCCGTTACAAACTTATTTTCAGATAGCTCGCGGAAATCCGACTGCTGTAGCAGCAGCCATGAAAAAATGGTTTAACACAAATTATCACTATATCGTGCCAGAGCTTGGGGAGAGAACACCAACATTAACGGAGAATCGCCCGCTGTTTTTTTATCGGGAAGCAAAAGAAGCATTAGGAATCGAAGGGAAACCAGTATTATTAGGACCGCTGACCTTTGTGAAATTAGCAAAAGGCTATGAAGAAGATAAGCTTGCAGAAACAGTGGCATCCTATCTTCCTTTATATGCGCAGGTTTTAAAAGAGCTAGAAGCAGAAGGGGTACAATGGCTTCAAATTGATGAACCATATTTAGTAACAGATGTCACAGCAAGAGAATGGGAGATTACGCAGCAAATATATCAAACATTGCGAGAAGCGGCTCCAAACTTAAAAATAATTCTACAAACCTATTTTGATTCTGTAACAGATTATAAAACAATTGTTTCGTTGCCTGTTGCGGGAATCGGTTTAGATTTCGTTCATGATGATGGAGAGAATTTAGCATCTATCCAGCAATACGGATTTCCCCAAGATAAAATCCTAGCGGCAGGCATTATTGATGGTAGAAATGTATGGAGAGCTAATTTAGAGGAAAAATGGAATCTGCTTACAGAGATACAGAAAGCGGTCGGAAGTGATAAGTTAATTATTCAGCCGTCATCAAGCTTACTTCATGTACCGGTAACAGTGAAGGAAGAGCAAATTGCTCCCATTTTAAAAGAGGCACTTTCTTTTGCAGATGAAAAACTGCAAGAATTAAATGCATTAACAAAAGGAATTAGAAATGGAAAAGCAGTCATTCAAGCAGAAATCAATAAAAGCGTAGAAGCAATCGGTCAATTGAATGCCTCCTCAGCAAGAAATAATCAACACCTTCAAGAAGAATTAAAATGGCTTCCTGATAAAGTGGAAAGAAGTGAAAATGCAAAAATCAGACAGCAAGCACAACAAGAAGCTTTTAAACTCCCAATTCTTCCAACCACCACAATCGGAAGTTTTCCGCAGACAAAGGAAGTACGGAAAGAACGCTTGAGATGGCGAAAAGGAGAAATAACGAATGAGGAGTACGAGACTTTTATTCAAGCAGAAATAAAAAAATGGATGGAAATACAAGAAGACTTGGGATTAGATGTATTGGTACATGGAGAATTCGAACGAACCGATATGGTTGAATATTTTGGCGAAAAACTAGCTGGTTTTCAGTTTACAACATTTGGCTGGGTTCAATCCTATGGTTCCCGCTGTGTGAAGCCGCCTATTATATATGGAGATGTTGCTTATGTGAATCCAATGACGGTGAAAGAAACGGTTTATGCCCAAAGCCTGACGAATAAGCCTGTGAAAGGAATGCTGACAGGGCCCATTACGATTTTAAACTGGTCTTTTGTAAGAGATGATATTTCACGAGCAGAAGTTGCCAAACAAATTGCCTTCAGCCTTAAGAATGAAGTAGAGGAACTGGAGAAAAACGATATACGCATGATCCAAGTAGATGAACCGGCACTTCGTGAAGGGCTGCCATTGAAAAAAGAAAAGTGGCAGGGCTATTTAAATACTGCCGTCTATTCTTTTAAACTTGCTACCACTTTTGTGGAAAAGGAAACACAAATTCATACCCATATGTGTTATTCGAATTTTGAAGACATTATCGATGCTATTGATGCCCTCGATGTGGATGTCATTTCTATTGAAACTTCGAGAAGTCACGGTGAATTTATTCAAACATTTGCAAATAAAACATATGAGAAAGGAATTGGCCTTGGTGTATATGATATACATAGTCCTAGAGTGCCAACAAAAGAAGAAATAACGCAAACAATCGGAAACTCCTTAGGTGTTTTGGATCCACAATTATTCTGGATTAATCCTGATTGCGGCTTGAAGACTAGAAATGAAGAAGAAACGATTCGTGCACTTGAAGTAATGGTAGAGGCAGCGAAAGAAACAAGAGAAAAGCTATTTGTGCAAAAACAGTAATTGATCGTAAAACTTGTAACCTTGGTTGCAAGTTTTTTTGCATTCCCATTAAAAATGTCCAAGGTTTGCCACAAAGTTTTTTTCAAAAAGCTGAATAAAATGGTCATTTCATGTATAATATTAGTGGCTTTAAGTAATGACAGATAGATAAGCGCCTAAATACAGTAACTAAAAGTTGAAGAAGTACCGTGTTTTTATCTATAATAAATAAGTTGAATGTATAAGCAGAAAGAGAGTGTTCATAATGGGTCGTAAATGGAACAATATTAAAGACAAAAAAGCTTCAAAAGATGCAAATACTAGTCGGATTTATGCAAAATTCGGACGTGAAATTTATGTAGCGGCTAAACAAGGGGAACCTGATCCAGAATCTAACCAAGCATTAAAAGTTGTACTAGAGCGTGCAAAAACATATAGTGTACCAAAACACATTATTGATCGTGCGATTGAAAAAGCAAAAGGCGGTTCCGAAGAAACATATGACGAGCTTCGCTATGAAGGCTTTGGCCCTAACGGTTCGATGGTAATCGTTGATGCTTTAACAAATAACGTAAACAGAACTGCTTCAGATGTTCGTGCCGCATTTGGCAAAAATGGCGGAAACATGGGAGTAAGTGGATCTGTTTCTTATATGTTTGATGCAACAGCTGTTATCGGTGTAGAAGGAAAGACAGAAGAAGAAGCATTAGAGCTACTAATGGAAGCAGATGTAGATGTCCGTGATATCATGGAAGAAGAAGATTCTGTTATTGTATACGCAGAGCCAGATCAATTCCACGCTGTCCAAGAAGCATTTAAACAAGCTGGTGTAACAGAATTCACTGTAGCCGAGTTAACAATGCTTGCTCAAAACGATGTAACATTAGATCCAGAGGCACAGGCGCAATTTGAGAAAATGATTGATGCAATCGAAGATTTAGATGACGTGCAGCAAGTATACCACAATGTGGATTTAGGCGAGTAAGCTGGATAAGAATAAATGATAAAACCCCACTTATTGGATGGATGAGAGCCATCCAGAAAGTGGGGTTATTTGTTGTTAGAAGAAGTATATCCCCAGTCTATAAGTTGGGGAATTTTTAACTTATTCGGCAATCGCCAACCATTAGGTAGAATTTTTCCAATTCTCCCTTGAACCTCCAGTTACTTGAGGAGTTATAATGAAATTAAACTTTGAATAGGGGGAATTTTAATGGACAAAAATAACAAGTTTTCGATTGGGGAATTCTCAGAAAAGACAGGAGTATCAATTCCTACTTTACATTACTATGATGAGATTGGTATATTACGACCCGAAAAGAATCCATCATCCGGTCACCGAATTTACAAATATCAGGATATTGTAACCTTACAGAAAATTCTTAGCCTAAAATTTCTAGGATATAGTCTAGATAATATCGCTAATTTGTTATATGAATCAAGTTTTACTACTGATTTGAATGAAAGTCTGTCTCTCCAATTGCAAGTGTTAGAAAAAGAACAAGAACAAATTGAACAATCCATAAAATCTATTAAAAGAGTAATTAAGCTAGTCAAGGAAGAAGGAGAAGTAGATAGTGCTGTTTTATTTAGCCTCATTCATAGCATGCGTACCGAATATATCCAAGAAGAGTGGATGGAGCGTCATATGTTAACAGATGTTGTTGAAGAGCTATCAAAGAAATCGGAAGAAGATAAAATCACTTTAGATAAAACATATATTCAGATGTCTAAAAAAGTAAAACGATTATATGGTAAACCAGTAGAGGATCCAGAAGTCCAAGAAATGATAAAGACCTATATAGAAGCATCCTTGGCATTTCTTGGGGAGGATTTGATGCAAAAGCTGGCTGATACTAATATGGAAGAACTTGATATTCAAGAAATTGAAAATATGACACCATCTCCTTTTACGGAAGAAGAACAACAATGGTTTAACCAAGCAATGGCATTTTATATGAAGCAAGAAGAACTAGAATAGGCAGATAACCCTTGAAGTTCAAAGAGATAAACCATTAAAAGGGCACGTTTGTAGGATTTAACAGGTCTTTCCTTAGTTAAAAGGGAAGCCTTTTTTTATGCTGGGATAAACAAATATTAGTAGAGGTAAAACTTACCTTGATTGAGGATCGTCTAATCATTGAAAGAGAGTAAATAAAGGTATGCAGCTTACAAAACATTGAAAAGTAATGGAGGGGAAAATGAAGAAAATAGGAAAAGTAGCTCTAAAGATAAGTTTCGTGTTTTATTTATTAGCACTAGTATATTTATTATTCTTAGGCACAAGAGCGATCTTCTGGTCAGATATATCATGGATAGAATATATAAAAAACTCATCCAATTTTGTCCCATTTAAAACGATAACTACCTATATTCTAGCAATGTTTGACGGAAGTATGAATATGTATATACCTATTGAAAATCTATTTGGTAATTTTATGATGTTTATGCCAATGGGTATATACTTACCTTATTTATTCAAGCATTTAAACAAGTTTAGCAGATTTACTATTTCGATGAGTTCCTTGCTAATAGTTATTGAAGTAGTTCAAGTAGTTACAAGATTAGGGAGTTTCGATATTGATGATTTTATCTTAAATATGTTAGGTGCATGGATAGGATATGGTGTTTGGAAAACAAAAGTTGTCCAATATTTACTTAAATGACTTATGTTGAAGAAGGAGTATAACGAGAGAACAAAGAATATAAAAGAGGAGAATTTGCAAGGGGATGATATACGATGGAAGGGATACTGCAATCATTTTTAGAAGTAGAAATTTCAGATCAAGAGTTTTATGACGGCATTATTGATTTTATTTATAATGGCAATATAAGATGTGGAGAATATGAATGCAATGAATTTGTCATTCGGAAAATGGATCTGTTAAATTTCATCGTTTATGTAGAGTATGTTATAGATGATAAGAGAGAAATTCACGGGTCTTTTTCTATCGCTAAAAATAAATTACTTCGAGCCATTAATGAATATGCCCGAAAGCAAGGATTTACCATAAGAAATTTCGAAGGTTATTCTAAACATAAAGGACATTGATCTAAAAAAGATTAATGTCTTTTTCGTTTGGATGTCTTATGGAAGAAAAGAGACGGTTTAGTAAAATAAAAGCAAGGTGATAAAAGGAGGAATGTTGTGAATTATAAAATATGGACTGTCAGAAATAAATCAATGGAGGCATAGTAAAACCCTCACTAATATTGCTATTGAAAAATGCTGAGGCTGTATATCTTATTAAAGATGTGGTTATACGGAAAAGAGATTTTCTCGTGCCCTTATAAAAAATCATGACCATCATATGTTAGTAATTCAAGATAGAGCAAACAATTGGAATTTCCCAGGAGGCAAACAGGAATTAGGAGAGACACCTGTAGAGTGTGCAAAACAAGAAATACAAGAAGAAATCGCTCTTTATATTCATCAACTTACAGAGGTTTTCCAAGGAGATTTTTATCTCGGACATACTAAATGGAAGGGCTATTTCTATTTTGCAGAGTCTGTTAGCGGAATACCTTCGATGAATGAAATGGATAAAATAAAAGGAATCAGGTTTGTAAATAGTAAGGAAAAGATTAATTTTCCAATTGAGTTATCCGCAGCAATAGAAACAGTATTAACTAGTAATCTTGTCCACGATAAAATAACTAAATGGATTTAACATTTAGGTGCTTTCCTTTAAATAAAAGGGAAGTTTTTTTTACGTTGCAATGGGGCAGAATAGTGAAATATTATTCAAAGCAGCGGAGAAATCAGCCAAACTAAAAATTTATCAGCCAAACTAGAAGGGGAATCAGCCAAAATAAAAAAATATCAGCCAAACTAGCAGGGGAATCAGCCAAAATAAAAAAATATCAGCCAAACTAGCAGGGGAATCAGCCAAAATAAAAAAATATCAGCCAAACCAGCGGGAAAATCAGCCAAAGTAACCAAATATCAGCCAAACCAGCGAGGAAATCAGCCAAAATAAAAAGATATCAGTCAAACCAGCGGGAAAATCAGCCAAAGTAAAAAGATATCAGCCAAACCAGCGGGAAAATCAGCCAAAGCAACAAAATATCAGCCAAACCACATACAAAGAAGAGGATATATTTTCCTTTTCGTCGAATATAAAAGCAAGCTATTCTATCGAAAAGGAGAATAATCATGAATACAATCATCCACAGAGTGGGAACAATTTATCTGCCAGTTGAAAATCCAGAATTAGCCTCAAACTGGTATCAAGAAAAATTAGGAGCAAGAGAAAATTTCAGAAATAAAGATAAAGCTATTCTAGACTTTGCCAATCAAAGTTTCTTTCTTGTTAAAGCGAAAAAAGGAGAAAAAGCAGCCTTTCAAGATGATGCAGGAAATGAGCATTTCTTCCTGACATTTGAAGTTGATGGGATAGACCAATTAAAGAAACTTCATTCCTCCTTAAAAGAAAAAGGTGTTACGGTTGACGATATTGAGGATAGAGGACATTCAGGCAACAATTTTGTCTTTTACGATCTTGATGGAAATAAATTTGATGTGTGGAGTCAGTTAAGCCCGAGCTTTAAAGAAAAATACTTGCTTAACGATAGTGAAAGATAGAAGATACATAATTCGAAAACTCCAGAGCATACTAATGTTTTGGAGGTGGCTATAATGGATGAAAAAGACTATCAAAAAATTTACGATGATTATTTACAGCAAGCAAGTAGCGAAGCTCAAATAGAAGCGGCCGAAGAAATCGATCCCAATATAGAACAAATTGTCGCTGTTCGTAAAAATGAGGATGATGATATTATTGCTTTTAAAACGAGCAGTGGTAGAGAATTAGATTATATTACTGCCATTGATGAAGCTAAAGCAGGGAAATTAGCGCATGTAGATGTTTTTCATAAATATGGCAGGGATATTATCCGTAGTGAACCAGATGGGATTAAAGAGAATAACTTAGATAATTTGCCTACTTTTTAAATAGGAAATAAAAGAGAATATTCAAGTGGATATTCTCTTTTAACATTTAAGGAGGAGAGAGTGTGATAAATATACATACATATATATTTAATTCACAAAGAGAAAAAATTGCTATTACAGAAGAGAAAGCAATAAGCATAGCAAATGACTATCAAGTGCGAAACAATGGTTATATAGACGGCTTCATCCATATCACATATTATAATCATAATATAACATCAGAGGAAAACAGCGATGATGTAGAATTAATGTGGATTGGTTTGCTGCGAATGACGTTAGAATACTTGGAAAATGGCAGCGGAGAAACGAGTTATTTTATGAACGATCAGACTTGGAAAATGGAAAGAATCAACACAAAGCCAGAAAATCAAATATTGTTCAGTATAAGAAACAAGCAGAAAAAATTCGCATTTGAAGAGCAATTGTTTCTAAAAGAATTACTAAAAAGTGGGGAAGAATTCACGAAATTTATAAGTGAGTTATCTCAACCAAATAGTATAACTGCTTTAGAACCAGTAATAATGAAAATAAAAAAACTAGTATACAAGTAACCTATAGTTGTAACTATTGACTATAAATCTAATTTAAGGTAATATTTTCTAAAATAAATACGGAATAGTTGGCTAAGAAGAGAAGAGTAATTTTGATTATTTATTTAAAGAGAGCTCCAGCTGGTGAAAAGGAGTAATAAGAATCTTAATGAAAAAAGACTTGGAGCTTTCGCACGGATCAAAGAAACCCTCTTTGTGATACTGCGACGGGATCTCCCGTTATAGAGATAGGGTATAACCAATTTTTTAATTGCCGTACCCGAAGAGGTTGATATGGCAACATATCAATAAACTGGGGTGGTACCACGAAGTTAATAATAACTCTCGTCCTCAAGATGAATAATCTTGGGGGTGGGAGTTTTTTTATTTTATATAGAATAAATAAAAAATCCAATAAAAGGACTGGAGGGCCATAGAATGAGCCAGGAACAAACAATACGGAGAATAGAAAAATTAGCGGCATTAAGATCAGAGGGAGTTTTCGTATATCCAGAAAGATATGAGACAAATTATGAACTTTATGAAGCGGCTTTACTGGAGGATGGCACAGAAGGAGTGCGAGTGGCAGGAAGAATCATGGGGATTCGCCAGTTTAGTAAATTTAGCTTCCTGACGATTTCAGATATTCAAGGAAGTCTGCAGCTGCTTTTGAAAAAAGAAGAGGTCGGAGAGCAGTCAGCCAATGTTTTCGCTAACTATTTTGATGTAGGAGATTTTATTGGTGTGGAAGGAAAAATGTATTCGACAAAAACAAAGGAAAAAACGCTGCGGATCGAAAAATATGTTTTACTAGGAAAGGCTCTGCATCCTCTGCCAGAAAAATGGCATGGATTAAACAATGTAGAGACCCGTTATCGACGACGTTATTTAGACCTGATGATGACAAATGAAACAAAAGAACGAATGTTAACACGAACAAAGTTAGTGCGTGCAATTCGGAGATTTTTAGAAGAAAGAGATTTCCTAGAAGTGGAGACACCTATATTACAGCATACTTCTTCCGGGGCATTAGCTCGTCCATTTAGAACGTATCATAATGCATTGGATTCGGAATTAAATTTACGAATTGCACCAGAGACTTACTTAAAAAGATTAATAGTAGGAGGCTTTACTAAAATATTTGAGCTTGCAAAGTGCTTTCGAAATGAAGGAGTCAGTCCTCAGCATCTTCAAGAATTTACGATGGTAGAAGGCTATGCGGCTTATTGGAGCTATGAGGATACAATGGCACTCATGCGTGATTTACTTCTATATGTGCTGAATGAGGTTTTTCATACAACCGTTATTTCCATCCAAGGAAAAACCATTGATTTTTCTTTAGACTGGAAAGTCGTCTCCTTTAGGGATTTAATTCTAAAAGATACAGGCATTGATATTGATTTATTTCCCAATGTAGATGACTTGTATGAAGAAACAAAGCGGAGAAGTATCTATTTAGAACAAGACAATATCGAGACCTTAGGAAGAGGGAACTTTATCGATTTGTTATATAAAAAAATGTGCCGTCCGCAACTAATAGAGCCAACGTTTTTAATCAATCATCCTATTGATTTGTCACCTTTGGCAAGAGCAAATGATGATAATCCCGCAATTACGGATCGCTTTCAATTAGTAGTAAATGGAGCTGAAATTATCAATGCATATTCTGAATTAGTGGATCCTCTTGAGCAAAGAAGAAGATTAGAGGCACAGGCTGTTTTGAAAAGCGGCGGTGATTTAGAGGCAATGGAAATGGATGAAGACTACTTATTGGCAATGGAATATGGAATGCCGCCAATTTCTGGTTGGGGATTTGGGATTGAACGCCTTTTAATGATATTAACAGACAGTGAGACAATTAAAGATTGTGTACTGTTTCCATTAACGAAAAAAGTTTAATAGAATTTTACAAAAGAAAAGCAGCAAGCATCCCCTTTTAGTAAAAGAGAAAGTGAGACCAAAAAGTTTTGGTCTCCATTGCTTTAGATTAGGAAATTTAAAACGCTTATTTAATTGAAGTAGGAGAGGTCAGCTGATAAAAAGAGAAAAATAATTGATTTCTAGATTGAAAAAAGAGATACCTAATAGGTGAGGAATTTTCCAAAAAACTGGATGTAATCAGACTGGTCTGTTAAAATCTAATGATAAAGAAGAATGAGAGAATGATAACAAATTTAGTGAAACAGCTCTAAAGGAAAAGAGGGACTAATGTGCAAGATCATATAAATGCTATAGCAGCAAGCATTCCAACACCCACAAGTGGGAAAAGAGTTGTAGTTGGGATAGACGGGCTAAGCCGGTCTGGAAAAACAACTATAGTGAAAAAACTACAAGCAAGTCTCCATGAAAAAGGATTTTCTGTAACAGTTTTACACATAGATGATTATATTGTAGAAAAAAATCGGCGTTATCATACCGGCTATGAGGAATGGTATGAATACTATCATTTACAATGGGATGTCCATACGTTACGAGAATCACTTTTAAAAAAACTAAAAGAGACAACAGAATTACAGCTGCGTAAATATAATTCAGACGATGATACCCACCAAATAGAAACGATTTCCTTATCGCATACTGACTTAATCATAATAGAAGGAGTTTTCTTACAACGGAAAGAATGGAGAGAGTTTTTCGATTTTATCCTCTATTTAGATTGTTCAAAGGAAACTAGATTTGCACGAGAAAGCAAGGAAACGCAGCAGAATCTAAATAAATTTAAGCATAGATACTGGAAGGCAGAGGATTATTATGTAAACACAGAATATCCAAAAGAACGAGCAAATATGGTGTTTCAAGTTTAAAGGAAAAGTACCGATTACATAAATAAGGAGACAAGATCGGGCAAAAGATTTTTGCATAAGGGGGCGTGGGCTGATTACTAGGATAAGATCTAATATTGATCACTTCAACAGCCATTTTAAGATGACTTCCTTTTATATAGTAAACATGAAGTGAACGGGAAGTAGATTAGGTATTTATATACCATTTACTACAGTTCTGCTCTGTACTTGGAGAATAATGAATAAGGTAAAGTACAAAGAAGTGTGGAAAGGACGTGGCAGGATGATAGGTAATATGGAACAAAACGTTACACTTCTTCCGGTAAACAAGTATATGCTGGCCGATTTTAAGCAGGAATTACACAAAGCTTTCTTAAAAGGGTTAAAGGATAGTTTTCCAGAGCATGATAATCCAGCTGAAATAGCACCGGTTCCATCTGAAAAGGATGTTGAGCAAATGCTCGCAGAACCAGATGCAGCGATCTATCATCTCGTAATGAGCGGAGAAAATCTGGGTGGAGCAGTGTTAAAGATTGATGAAGACACACAGCATAATGAAGTTGTATTTTTATATATGAATGCGAATGCCCATGGTAAAGGAATCGGGACAAAAGCGTGGCAAGCAATAGAGGCAGCATACCCAGAAACAAAAGTTTGGGAGCTATATACACCCTATTTTGAAAAACGCAATATTCACTTTTATGTGAATAAATGTGGTTTTCATATTGTGGAATTTTTGCATAGAGGTAACCCTGGCCCAGACTTTGAAGTGGATGAAACGAAACCAGATACAGAATATGAATTTTTCCACTTTAAAAAAGTAATGAAGTAAGAGCGTAATTTTATAAGGTAACTAAAAAAGTTGACTACTTGTTTAAGTTAACTTTCAGGTTGTATAAAAGCTGCGTTTTTATGCGGTGGAATGGATATATAATCGTTTGGTATGTGCGCAATAAACAAAAAGAAGAAGGAAAAACTTGTATTTTAATGATATAATCATAGGGTTGTTTTCGATTAATCAAGAGAGGAAATAGTATGAATAGTATACGTTTTTATAGTTTCTGGTTTGCTAAGACAAGCATAGCCTTAGCGGATGTCATTTACATTATGGTCATTACCACCTACATATATCAAAAAACGGAATCTGCATTAATGTCCTCATTGTTTCCTTTATTCAAGGCTTTGGCTAATTTAACTGCAGGTCTAACATCCCCATTAATTTATAGAAAGTTTGCTTTCGCTAAATTAATGTTAAAGCTTCAGGGGTTGAAAGCATTATTACTTTCTTTTTTACTACTCGGTTTTATGCCGATAACGAATCATATTTATGTTTTGCTTCTATTTATTTTAGTTATATCTTTTATGGAAGGATGGGGAAACCCATTACTTAACTCTGTTACACCTAAAATTGTACCAAAGGAAAATCTTGTGAGAGCTAACAGTTCACTATCCATCACAACTCAATCTGTTCAAATAGCGGGTTACAGCTTTACAGGTTTTGCAGTAATAAATTGGGGACATAATTCTACTTTGGCGTTTAATGTAGTATTGCTTTGGCTTTCTGTATTGGCTTTATATATTACATCAAAACATTTCGTTTCTAATATGGAAGTTCCTGTCGAAAATAAATCCAAGTGGGCGCTGATGAATGAAGGATGGAAGATTTTATGGCATAATCAGACGCTTAGAATGGTTACTTTAATGGATGTTATTGAGGGAATGGCAGGTTCCATTTGGGTTGGGGCAATAACATTGGTGTATGTAAAAGAAGCCCTAAACCAAGGAGAGCAATGGTGGGGTTTTATTAATGCAAGCTATTATGTTGGTGCTATTTTAGGGGGGATAATCACCATATTCATAGCTAAAATAATTCAGAAGCACTTGATACCTAGTATGGCAGTTGGTTCGTTAGTATTTAGTATTTTTACTTTAATTTATGGGCTGACCAGTAGTCCTATATTGGCTCTTCTGCTTTGTATTGCAATGGGTCCAGCCTACCAAATAAGAGATGTGGCTCAACAAACTGCATTTCAAATAAATATTCAAACCATAGACTTACCCAAGGTATTTGCATCACAGAGTATTCTATTATCAACTGTTACAGGTTTATCCATTTTTCTAATAGGTTTCATTGCTGACTTTGTTGGAATAAGAGCCGTTTATATATTTGCCTCCATCCTAATCTTTATTTCTGCTTTATTATCGTTTACCTTAGTTAAGGTAAACAAAAAGAAATTTTCTACTATAGATGTGAAGTAATATTAAAGAAGACAATTTCTGACTTGGAATAGTGCCTATTTCAGTACTAAAATTAATCAAATAGCATCTTTTGTTGAATCGAAAAGCAAATACTAGTGAAACTTCTAATTAGAAAAAAATAATGTAATATCTCTCCTAAACTTTTATTGAATTTAATACTACATAATCTAAGTATTTACTGTAATAATATTAAAATTGTAATATACTATTTTAAACAGGTTAACATTGTTAATTCTGTATAAGTTGAAAATTTCTAGAATGAATAATAAGAAAACATCATGAGGAGTCTTAACATGAAAAAGAAAATGAACTATTTAATCTTACTTTTAACTGCTATCTTTATAGTTGGTTGTTCCAACGTAGAAGATGTATCGAATACAGATGGGAAAGCTGATTTACAAGAAGTAACTACCAAAAATAGTGAAACAGAAAAAACATCGACTGAAAAACAAGTAGTAGAGGAAGCAGCAGCCCAATCAAAAAATGAACTGTTCAAAGGATACAAACTTATTGAAGTGGATGGCGGTGATTTATCTGGTCATCGTGAACCGAATGTTGTTGTTGATATTGGATACGGGGATCGTGAATATTGGGCATTTACGAATAAGCATGGGCAGCTAGTCCGTGTTATTGCTGAGGAAATCATTCTACAAGATGACAATAAGGAACCAGTAACATCGTCTGGCAGATACTACTCTGATGAAGCAAAGGTTCCTGGTGTCGAGAGAGCAGATTTAGATGAAGGACATATCGTTGCAGATTCACTTGGGGGAGTGTCGAATGCTTATAATATTACCCCACAAGATAGTACGCTTAACCGCCATGGTGATCAAGCTTATATGGAAGACGCAATCCGTAAGGCAGGTGGTGCAACGAACTTTGAAGCAATCATCACATATCCTAATACAGAAACGCAGATTCCTTCTAGATATCAGTATACCTATACAATAAAAGGAAATGTCATTAAGGATGAATTCGACAATGTGAACCCTGATGAAGTAAATAAATCACTTGGATTAACTGGCAGTAAGTCTTCTGAGTCAGCTAGTTCAAAGAAGAAAGAGGATATTTCTACTGTGGATACAAACGGTGATGGTCAAGTAACAATTAAAGAAGCAAAAGCAGCAGGATATAGCATGCCAATAACAAGTGATCATTGGTTGTACAAATATATGCGCGATAATGATAACGACGGTATGGTAGGGGAGTAAGCCGCTAGAATTTCAATCCATGACCATAAATAACAGATAAAAAGTCCAAAGAATATATTAAAAAAATGCAGCTGATATTATTAGTTGCATTTTTTTTATCCTTTTAAACATCTCTAACGTCACCTGATTTGATTTATGGACAGCATGAAATGAAAGTTGCTACTCATTCTTTTTGATTCATCTTTTTGGTATATTCTAAATATCACTTTGTGAAGGTACTTAAACTATGGGGGGCTTTTCTTAAATAGAAGGGAAGTTTTTCTCTCATGTAGCTAAAGGTGCAGGGAGTTAAATAAGAAGATAAGGTATCATTGAGTTATATAAATCAATAAAGGAAGTGTACAAGTGTTTTATTTTTCAAAAAAGAAGAAAATACGAGGTTGGAAAAGGCATAAAAGAAAAATCGAAAGATGGAAGCAAAATGCAATGAATTTAGATATGGACTACTTAAGGAATTACCAAAGACAATACGAAAAATTATGGATTCACCCTTTTTATGGATTAGAACGAAGAACCCCTCCTAATTGGTATAATTGCCTTTTACTTGATGCAATGATCGAAGTTTACCTAAAGTGGCATCAAAAAATGAAAAAAGAAGATGAAGACTTTTATTTGAAACTCTGGCTTTATGACCCCCATTTTATTAATTCACAAATTGTCGTCGCATATAGAAATTGTCTTGATTTTTATGATGAAACCTTCAAAAGAAGGCAAGAAAATAAGAGATTTCCATTTGATAAATTTCATTCTTTGAGAGACAAGTTAGAACAATTTGAATGGGATTTGCATATAGAGAGTGATTATTACGATGAAAACGACTTAAATGAATGGTTAGAAGAAGGAGCTTTAACTGAAAAAGAAGTATCAAGAATAAAAGAAAAAGCCTATGATGCCGTAAGAATTAAAGATGAAGATGGGAGTTTCCTGCAATATAGTCTCGACAAAGGTGATGTTTGGATAGGGGCTTTAAGGAGATAAAGATAATACGCTAGTTCTTCAGCTAACTGTTGCATTGATCCAAGACGGATGAACGCACTTTTGTCTATTAAGTTATTAAAGGGGAAGCATTCCTGCAATAAGTGAAATCTTGCTATTGGTAAAGGTTTGTTAAATAATGGGAACTTTTTCTAAAACTAATCGTAGTAATACTAAGAATATAAAGGATTGTTATAATCAAAAAAAATAACCCAATTTAACTATGTTTTACAATTATAAAAAAAGATCCGGATAAGGTGTGTCATAAAATTTTGAGCTAAGGAGTGGTAAGGTTGATCGTCTTGAGAGATATTGGAAGGTTTCAGGAGCTGCCGGAAATTGCGATGCATATTTATGAAGGAAATATTCCAGCTTTAGAGGCGGAAATCGCAGCAGGCTGGGATATTGAGGAGGGTATCGTACTTAGTAAGCGTATTTCTCTTAGTCCGTTAGATCTGGCGCTCGTATTGCAGAAAATGGAGGTTCTAAAGCTGCTGGTAGAGCATGGCGTTAACCTGAATGTTCATCATAATCCAGCTTTTTTGAGAGCTGTACGTTATTGCGGGGAGGATATCGTCCGTTACATTGCAGCGCAAGGAGCCGATATGGACAAGCCTAATCAAATGGGGTCGGGTGCATATTCAGAAGCCTATTATGGCAACAAAAAAAACATTCCGCTTATTCATGAGCTGGGATTAGATATCAAGCTGCACGGCGGTGCCATTATGCGTGAAGCTGCATCGGACCATGACCTGAAGACACTCAAGTATTTGCTCAATCATGGAGTGGACATCAATTATAATCAACCGGATATGGTCTATCCTTATCAAGCGACTCCATTAACAGTGGCTGCTCGTATGGGGAATATGGGCATGGTTAAATTTTTAATTGAACATGGTGCAGATGTTACTAAAGCGGAAAAAGACGGCGATCGGCCATATACGATTGCGGTCAGCAATAAGGATACGGTTATGGCTAATTATTTGAAATCGTTGGAGCCGGCTGAATTTCATGATCCAGCGAACAAGAAAAATGAGCTTAAAAAATATAAATTACCTGATGAACTGGTCTGCTTCCTTACAGGAAATCAGCTACGCCTTGAGCTAGCGCAAAATGAATATGAAATCGAGTATATAGATTTTTTTACGTTGAACGATACAATTGAGATGAAAATCGGTGGACAAAAGCTGCTGCGTCTTTCAGCTGATATCGACAATTACTCTGACCTACAGTTGGTTTGGAACCCAAAGAATAATGGCCTGATAGGATGTTATGATGTAGAGCATCAGACGTATCTGGATTTATGCAGCTTTACAGAGTTCTTCGCGCAGCCTGAATTGTACCTAATAAAGTATCTTGATGGAGAATTGTAAAGATGAGGAGGAGAAGATCAGATCAGATGAAGATTTTAGCCAAGAGAACAGATATATTTTTTCTGTTTTCTATAGATTGCAATTTAGATCTTCTGGAACTTCAATTGATTAATCGATGAATCTTATCTAATTTTTAAAGATGGACGGATTACCGACTATTATGCCGCAAAGGGACAAAGTGTTACATAATCTCATCGAAACAGACGAAGGTTCACATTATCTAGGTGAATTGCCTTGGTCTTTAATAAATCTCCACTTGCACAAGCAGATACTCTTTTTTACAATACCTTGTTTGCTGAAAATACGGCCAGTCCTATTGAAATCGGAAATGCATCGCCCTCCAATATTCAAAATGGCCTTGGCCAATCTGAAGAAGAGTTGAAGGCAGAGGGGCTGAATACTTCACTTTTGTAAGTCAATGAGACCTTTGGTACCGAAGATATGAAAGTAGTGGGAATTAAAGAAGGTGGAACTAAAGTGCTGCTAATGAAGGATGGGAATATCCAAATCTAATCCAAACTGGGCAGCTTTCTTACTATGGAGATTATGGGTTCTGTTTGTGAAAGAATGTACTTAAACAAAAGGGTGCATTTCTTATATAAAGGGAGGCCTTTTTCATGTGGTGCTAAAGTGGCAGTAAACTGTAATATGTAAGGTCTTTCTTATGGTAGAAAAGGTCAGTTTAGTAAAAGATAGGATTAAACCGACAAAATGGTGCACATAATGTCGGACGGATACATTCAACTCCTGTTACTCTATTGATGAAAGGGGGTCATTTAATGGATTTGCTTAAGAACATGAATAATGCAATGAGGTATATTGAGGATAACCTCACGAACGAAATAGACTTTAAAATAGTGGCAAGAATTGCTCATTGCTCTGAATATCATTTTAAAAGAATGTTTTCGTTTCTGGCAGGTATAACATTATCAGAATACATTCGCCGTAGACGATTGAGTTTGGCAGCATTTGAGCTTACAAATAGTATTTTAAAGATAATTGATATTGCGGTTAAATATGGATACAATTCTCCAGACTCTTTTACTAGAGCTTTTCAAAATTTACATGGTGTAACACCATCAGAAGCAAGAAACAACGGACAGCAATTAAAGGCCTTTCCACCAATGACCTTCCAATTATCAATTAGAGGAGGAAATGAAATGAATTACCGAATTGAACACAAAAAGGCATTTAACATAGTTGGTATTATGAAAAGAGTTCCAATTATTTTTGAAGGGGAAAACCCAGAAATTACAGCAATATGGAAATCTTTGGATATGGGAAAAATAGATCCATTAAAAAAACTCTCTAATGTTGAACCTAAAGGGATGATTCAAGCATCTACAAACTTTTCTGATGGACGTATGGAAGAAAAAGGAGAGCTTGATCAGTATATAGGAGTGGCAACAACAGAAGAATGTCCTGAAAACTTTTCAAAACTTGAGGTTCCTGCTTTAACCTGGGCGATATTTGAATCAACGGGACCTTTTCCTAGTACTTTACAGGAAACTTGGGGTAGGATTTTTTCTGAGTGGTTTCCATCTTCCAATTATCAAGTAACAGAAGGACCCGAAATCTTGTCGATTAAAACCCAAGATTTAACTTCACCATCTGTGAAAAGCGAAATTTGGATTCCAGTTTTAAGAAAATAATTTTAATTTTTAGATCAAAGAGCTGCTTATTGTCAGCTCTTTTTTCTTAAGAGATGGAATGATTGTGAATGTATTCACTTAAACTATAGGGTGAGATACTTCAACAAAGAGGTATCGCATTTCTTACTAAAGTAGGATAGTTGATCTAGAGTGAATATAATTATACATAATTTTTAGCCGAGGCTTTCTTTAAAGAAAGAGGGCCATATTCTGTGTTGCTATAGTGGAAATCGCTGTGGTTAATTTGATGAACCTATAAAATGGTAGGTAAATTTAATAATTCCATACATCCTCTAGTGGCTATTTTCATATTGAATTTACTGGAGTTTATGCAATATCTTAGCGATATTCTTGTGTCGCTATAGGGGCAGGGCAGGTTGGCGCAAATAGAATTCAAGTTTAGCATAATCGCCTTCAAAATATATGCTAAACTTGAATAAAAGTAAATCAAAGGACTGATTCAATTAATGGATATTAGAAAACCTAATGATTTTGAACTAAAAAAGGTATTATCTCTTTCACCACAAGCTGTTTTTGATGGTACTTTAGGACAAGTGGAACCTACGAAGGAAAAAATTGACCAGCTTGTTAAACCACTTTTGGAAAACGGAAGCTATTATTTAATAGCAACAAAAAACAACAAAATAATGGGCTGGATTCTTATAGGGACAAGTAAAGACCAATTTACTGATAGGGTAATTGGATTTATTTACGAACTATTTGTTATAGAAGAATTTAGAGGGAAAGGGATCTCCAAACTGTTAATGAGAGCAGGTATTGACCATCTAAAACAAGATGGATATTCAGAAATCCGTCTAAGTGCATTTGCAGAGAATCATGCAATTAAACTGTATGAGAAATTGGGATTTAACACCAGGACTATTACTATGAGTTTACAGTTATAAGAGACTAACTTATTTCATTTCCGGTTGTTAATCCAATAGGTATTATTACTGCTTTTAGACTTGGTATTAATGGGCAGGTTAACAAAATTTGCATTCTTTGTGTAGATGAAACAATAGAAGAACCCTGGTTTGAACAACACATAAACTAGGGGTTCTTTGGTATAGATATAAATTCTCATTTACATTCTTTATACTTCCTTCTTAAAGGTTCGACAAATAATGATTGATACAAGTAATTAATTATTGCTACTGCAATGCTTAAAAAGAAAAGTTGTTTTCGGCTCATTCTTACCATTTTATATACTCTAAGCTTCTCGGCTATTGAAGTTAATGGATATGCAAATAAATAGTCAGCAATGATATTAGAAAATAGATATAGCCAAAATCTTTTGTAAGTTAATTTAAAAATCCAAAAGTTTAGGATTGTAAAAGGTCCAAATACAAAAGAGACATCCGTTGCTAATTTGGGGAATATAGGTTTTCTTACTTTCCACCATTTTAAATTTCGGGATAGCTCACTTATTAATGCAATAACCAAGTCGCTAAAAATAATAGTGGGGAGAAAGCGAAGAAAGCTAAATTTACCAAGTTTTCTTATAGTTAACCAAGGCAATACCAATAATAAATACATTTTCCAGTTTCCCTTCATAAACAACCTCCGAAAATATACGATCTACATGATAATCACTGGTATTTTCACCTAAAATAACTTCATATATTCAATTTATTCATCCTATAGTAAAAATTACTGTTATTTGCTTGATTATCTTGTTATTGAATATAGTGGCAGCATTCAATAACCAATCTTTTTTCATAATCGGGGTATGTTTATTGAATAATACTATGGAAAATGAATCTACTGCTGCTGACAAGGCAGCTTTATTTAGTTATTATTTTCTTTAATCGTGACTTCCTTCCTTTTATCCAATTGTTCTTCTCCCCAATAGCAAATTGCATCTAATACAGGAATCAGTGACAACCCCTTTTCTGATAAACTATATTCTACTTTTGGCGGTACTTGAGGATATTCCATTCGAATAATTAGTTGATCACTCTCAAGTTCCTTTAGTGTATTGGTTAATGTTTTAAAAGAAATATTGCCAAGCTTCCGTTTCAACTGATTATATCGTATAGGGTTATTGTTTAAATATAACGCATATAAAACTGTCATTTTGTATTTTCCGCCAATTAATGACAAAGTATATCCAAAACCAGTATCCTTCAAATTCCCTTCAAATAGATAAGATTCTTTTTTCATTTAGCACTCTCCTTTAGGTTAGTATCGTACTTTAATTACCGTACTTGTAAAAATATATAGCATACAATAAGATGAATGTACATCAAAATAATGAAAATAAGGGAGAAGGGTGAACTAGTAATGAAAACCATTGTCTATGCACATCCATGGGAAGGAAGCTATAATCATGCAATTTTAACTTCTATCACGAAACACTTAGAAGCTAAGAAAGAAACATTTCAAGTGATCGATCTATATAAAGATGGATTTAATCCCGTATTTACAGCAGAAGAATTGGCGCAATTTAATAGAGGAGAAACACCTTACGAATTAGTTAAGGACTATCAAAAAAAATTAAGTCAGACAACCGAGTTGATTTTTATATTTCCTGTCTGGTGGTGGGACTTACCTGCTATTCTAAAAGGATTTATTGATAAAGTGATGTTGAGTGGATTCGCTTTCCTAGAGGATAAAACAACAAGTACTCTCAAAGGGCTATTGACAAATATAGAAAAAACAACTGTGATTTCAACTTCTACAACGGATAAAGAATATATTGAATCTGAAGGAGGCAATGCTATTCAAGGAGTTTTCATTAATCGAACTTTAGCTGACCTGGGAATTAAAAATGAATACACTAAATGGATACATTTTTCTAGAGTCAACTTAACAACAGATGAGAAGAGAAAACAATTTTTAAGAGAAATAACTCAAGAAATTTAAAGTAGAATGAACGGAAAAGACGTTGTTTGTGAAGACATGTACTTAAACAAACGGGAGCGATACTTTTACAAAAAGGTATCGCCTTTCTTTCTAAAGAGGTAGTTTGGTTTAATAAGGAGTATCGTCAGTTTTACGGGACTTTTAACTTTTAGTATAAAATGTTCTCCCACGATTTTTGGATCGTTATCATTTTATTACGAAGTGTTGGATATATTTTGTAAAAATCATTATTATAAATTTAATCAATAGTATACTGAGAATCTTGTACAAAAAATATACATAGGAGTTTGGCGATGGAAAAGTGGGATTTGTATGATAAGCACCGTAATAAAATTGATAAACAAATAGCTCGTGGCGACGAAATGACTTCAGATGAGTTTCATTTAGTAGTACACGTATGTATATTTAACCCAAAAGGAGAGATGCTCATTCAGCAGCGTCAGCCCTTTAAGCAAGGATGGTCGAACCTTTGGGATATCACTTGTGGTGGTAGTGCGGTTGCAGGCGAAACAAGTCAGCAGGCTGCTTCAAGAGAGTTATTCGAGGAGCTGGGGATTCTTTATAACTTTGAACGGATACGCCCACGATTTACTATTAACTTTGAAAGAGGCTTTGATGATTATTATTTAATTGAATATGAATTAGATTTGAATGAATTGACATTACAGACTGAAGAGGTACAAGCAGTCAAATGGGCCTCTAAAGAAGAAATCTTAGAGCTAATCGAATTAAAAAAATTTATACCCTATTATGAGAGTATCATTGCTTTTCTTTTTGAGGGGCGACATCATTATGGCTCTGTTTGTCTTTAAATGAAACGTGTAAAGGATAAAAACATATAAAGATCTGGTGAGAACACAAAAAGATGATGTGAAGTATTGTCCTTAAAATAGTGCGTTAGTTTAAGAAAGCCCCTCTAATCAACTAACTTTGAGGGGCTCTTCATTTTTAGGAGGTTGACCAGTTCTTGGAGAAGACTCTTTATTCAAAGCCAACAATAATATCATTCCAATGATACAAGCTGTACCTACCCATTGAAATAAACCAAAGGCTTCTTTTAACCAAAAGACCGTTGTCAAAACAGCAGCTAGTGGCTCTATGCTTCCAAGAAGACTTGATTCTTTAGGTAGCAGACTTTGTAAACTTTCTATATAGAACCAAAATGCAATCATGGTACCAAATATGATAACGAAGACTAAATATAAATAAGCTTCTATCGTTAAGCTTTTAAGGTCCATTTGCCAGGGAGGATGGATAAAACTTAATGCAAAACCACCGATAATCATAGCCCATCCGACAATGACAAGTGAATGATATTGCTTCAGTAATGGAACTGCATAAAGAGTATAAAATGCTAATGCTATTCCTGATAAAACACCCCAAATGATTGAAAGTGCAGGTACAGATAATTGAGAGATTGAGCCGTTTGTTAATAAGAAAAAACAACCCAATAAGGCCAAAGAAACAGTCAACAAATCACTTCGTGTTAAAACCAATTGTTTGCGGAAAATTAAGTATACGATAATCATAACAGGCGCTAAATACTGTAATAGTGTTGCAACAGCAGCATTTCCATATTTAATGGAAGCCATATATGTGTATTGAACCGCAAGCATACCGAGTAACCCGAAGATAATTAAATGAATAGCTGTCCTTCGAGATTTCCAAACACCAAGTATTTGGGAACGATCTTTTCTGAAAAACTGAACTGCTAAGAGTAAAAATCCAGCTATAAGCAATCGGATTATTACCAACCAATCTAGATCGATTTGATACTGTTGAAAAAGCTTTTTTGCAACTGTACCACCGATCCCCCAAAATACTGCTCCCGTTATAACAAGAAATATGCCCTTTCGTCTATTCATCATAGATCCTCCACCCTTAAATATAAAAATAGTGTTATAATATTTAAATAATAAGTGGAAAACCTCTAAAATAATATCTGAATCGAATAAAAAAATATAAGTATATTGAGGTGATATATATGCAAATAAAAAAATTTATGGTTGATGAAAGTTTAAAAGAATTAACTGAACACCGTACAGTTGAGTTACCTATTGCTTGTTATGAAACTATCATTAACCAAAATATAAATGGATATGTACCACTTCATTGGCATGATGAATTTCAGTTTATCTTCATTGTAAAAGGAGAAGCAATTTTTCAAATAAATGAGGAGAATATTACAGTTCAAGAAAGTGAAGGGCTATTTATAAATAGTGGCTGCCTTCACATGGCAAAAGATAAGAATGAGTCGGGTTGTGTCTATATTTGTTTGAATGTTTCACCACACTTCATTTTATCTCAGGAACTTTATACAACCTATGTAAATCCCTATATTCAAGCAACTAATATACCTTATTTATTATTGGATCCAACGGAGCTTTGGGCGAAAAATATTTTAGCCTCTATCATGAAAATCAATCAGTTGATACAACAAAATCCACCATGCTATGAAATTGACATTACCGTACATCTTACTTTAATTTGGAAGAACCTAATAATAAATGGTATTCAATTAGAGTCCGAAGAGACGGAAATGTTAAAGAATAATCGAATGAAACAAATGCTAAATTGGATACACCTGCATTATGCTGAGAAAATCCTTTTAGACGATATTGCACGAGCTGGTCAATTAAGCCGTTCCGAATGCTGTCGATATTTTAAACGAATTTTAAAGAAAACACCTTTAAATTACGTAAACGATTATCGAATTCAAAAAAGTTTAATTTTATTACAACATCCAGATTCCAATGTTACAGATGTTACCTATCAAGTAGGGTTTAACAGTACAAGTTATTTCATCGATAAATTCCGAAAGTCTATGAACATGACACCATTAGCATACAAAAAATATAAGATTAGTTGTTCACTTGTGAAGTAGTACACTTAAACTATTTGGTGCGATACTTTTCCAAAAAGGTATTGATTTCTTTCTAAAGTAGGATGTTAGTTTGGTGGAAGAAGGAAATAAATACTTTATAGCGAAAGGTATTGTATTAAACTAAATTAGGGGTGTTCAAAATATTGATAAAATTCTTTGAATATAACTGGCAAGTAAGAGATGAATGGTTTGACTGGTGTAATCAATTAACAATTAAAGAGTTATTAAAAAATCGTATTGGCGGAGTAGGAAATATTTTATTTACACTTTTCCATATAATTGATGTGGAATATAGTTGGATTCGTGGTATTAAAGGGAAAGAGGATGTAGTATTTCAGTTTGATGACTATAATACACTTGAAAAGGTTAAAGCTCTTTCAGATAAATTACGGAAGGAAATCGCTGAATATTTGAGAAACATAGATGACTTGAAGGAACAGAGTGTCAGTGTCCCTTGGGATGAAAAGAAATACGCTGTAAATGATATAATTCACCATATTATTGCACACGAAATTCATCATATCGGACAACTTTCAGTTTGGTCGAGAGAATTGGGACTACAACCTCCGTCTTCTAGTTTTGTTGGCAGAGATCTAAAATTTGTTCATTTTTCTTGAACTATCAGGCACATTTTTTTCTTTTTGTTATTATCAGGAGCTGTATTTCTATAATAAATGTATTATGTGACAAACGGGATTAACTTAGGAAATTTAGTTATAAAGGAAAATGGAGAAGGAGGGAATTGTTATTTTCGGAATAAAAAATTACAATCCCAAATTGTATGAAGAATCGTTTGGAATCATAGCTGAATATAAATGTAAGCTGGAATCTCTGAAAGGGCAAACAATAGAAGAACTATGGGTGTCCTGGGATAGTATTAATGATGAATGGTTTAATGACCTGCCAGTAATATTAAAATTTAAAACTTGCCAGTTAGAACTATGTGCATACAAGACTAATCAATATGCTGTAACTTTTGACCACATTGACCTGTTACAAGAGATTAATTACTTTGGTAGAAAACTAGTTTGGAAAAAGAACAAATTGGTAGAGCTTAATAAATTTTTAAAGAAAGAAATAAATACTGTTGAAATTATTCAATGGATGGAACAATTGATTGGCGTCGGTTTTGAAACTAATGAAGGTTTTTTTGCAATATGTAATGGCTTAGATGAAAATGAAATTGTTACAAGAAAGCATATAGATCAGGATTATAATTATATCAATATATAGTTTGCTCAAAGGGTAACTTGCTTAATATAGGAAAAAAGAGGCAGCATGATTGGAATAAATTAAAGTAAGGGAAGAATTGTACTTAGACTAGGGGCATTGATCCAAGACGGATGAATGCTTTTTTATCCATTATGGTACTGAAGCGGCAGGCTGCTTGGTATTAAACTTATGAATACAAAAAAGGTGTGATCCATATGAAATTATACGATAAACCGATTAGAGCATATTTACACAACGAATTAAGTGCTATAGAGGAACATGACGGTGAACTCATTTATCATTTTGAAAAGGGGTACGTGACAGTTCTTGGTGAGTTTGAATGTGAGAAGTATGTTGGAGGAACAGCTTGTATTATTTTTAATCAAGAAGATGTTATATCTGTTGGAAAAGGAATGCTACGATTTATTGACAAAGGAGTCAATGAAAAAGAGGGAGCCTTTTTTTAATGACTAATAGATACTATGAAGCAACGGCACTCTTTCTTGATCTTGCTATAATGGCAGATTAGTCAGTAAAGAATTTATAAATATTGGTTTATTCTGCATTTTATAAGAAAATAAAATGATTATTGAGTTAATAGGGGGTAATTTATGAGTATTGAAATGATAAAAATTTACGATGAACAAAAAAATCCATTAGGCATAACTAGTCGTGATATCGTTCACCAAAAAGGTTACTGGCACGATACCTTTCATTGTTGGTTTTTAAAAAATGAAAATAATATAGATTATATATATTTTCAATTACGTAGTAAGGTTAAAAATGATTTTCCTAATTTATTGGATATTACGGCTGCTGGTCATATCTTGGCCAATGAAACTGTTGGAGAGGGTATTAGGGAAATAAAAGAAGAATTAGGCATGGATGTATCAATGGAAGATTTAGAATTAATAGGTGTTATAAAGGATTGTATTATTACTGAAAATTTTATTGATAAAGAATTTGGCAATGTATATATGTATAGAGTAAATGAAGAACCTGTATATAAACTTCAAAAAGAAGAAGTATCTGGCATTGTAAGAACCAAATTCAAAAATTTTTATGATTTTGTTTTTGAGAAGAGAACTGAAATTACTGTAAATGGTTTCATAATTAATACGTATGATGAAAAGTTAGAAATTACAAAAAGTGTTACAAAAGAAGATTTCGTACCACACTCTGGTTCATATTTGAAAGATGTTGTAACAATAATTAAGAATGTTATGGATTGCTAAAGAGAGGTATAGTTGTCAGGGATGCATTTCCTTAATAAATAAACAAATTTTATTTAAAAAGGCAACCAAGTTTGTAAAGAAATGTACTTCAACTAAAGGGGGCATTAGCTCGATAAAACGATGGTCAGTTTTTTGCGGACTTTCAACTCGAAGTAATAAATGTTCCTAATCGTCGTTATGGGAAAGTTACTTAACTTTATTCCAAATCTTTAAATATCTATTGTGAAATTCATTATGATAATCTGATTATATAGTATACTGGGAATCTTATTACAATAATATACATAAGGATTTTTGCAATGGAAAAGTGGGATTTATTTGATAAGTATCGTAATAAAATAGAGAAACAAATAGCTCAGGGAGGATGAAATGAAACCAGGAGAGTTCTATTTAATAGTACACATATGTATATTTAATTCAAAAGATTCAGCAACGTCAGCCCTTTAAGCAAGGGTGGTCGAACCTTTGGAATATCACTTGTGGTGGTAGTGCTGTTGCAGGTGATACAGTCAGCAGGCTGCTTCAAGCGAGCTATTCGAGGAATTGGGGAATTCATAATAACTTTGAAAGGATTCGTCTACAATTTACTATTAACTTTGAACATGGCTTTGATGATTATTATTTAATTGAATATGAATTAGATTTGAATGAATTGACAATACAGACTGAAGAGGTACGTACAAGCAGTCAAATGGGCCTCTAAATAAGTACAAAGAACTTTTTAAGTTAGTAAATAATGTAGAAATCGATGAATGGATTCTCTATCCTATTAAAACCCAAATAAATTCTAAAAAAACATGGGACGATGTTGTTAGACAAAATAAGGAAGCAAGAGATGAAAGAATGTCTGAAGACCTTATTGCAATTGGTGATGATGGTTCGGGAGATCTACTGTGCTTTAAAAAAGTGAACAGAAAAATTGAAGATACCATTTTTCTCTGGAATCACGAAACAAGGGAATTAGACGAATATGCAGCTAGTTTAGAGGAGTTTATTAATTAAATATCTGAAGAAAATGATGAATTAAACAGTAACACCCTTATTCAACGAATGCTTTCGTTAAAGATGGAATGGCTGTGGCGCTCCCGTTTACTTCTTGTGCTAACTTGCAGTTTAATCGTTCATAGCTTTTTTTAGAGCCAGATATTATTCAAGAGAGACGAAACCGGCGCTCCCCTTTTGTTTAGGATAGAACCGGTTTAGGCATAATGAGTTTATAACTAGTCATAATGGATAACAATTTTAGATACCAGGAAAACCGTCTTTAAACATACATTCAACTTAGCTTTTTTCACTCTTTTTTTTACCTTTTTTCAAAAGCCATTTAATAAAAAAGTTTGGCTCTTTGATTCGACAGTTGTGAAAAGCAGAGATCTTCCATTCCCCATTTTGTTTGGCTATTACATTAGTATTGATAGATTCTCTTTTCTTATTATAATTTTTTTGGTTTGACATTTTTGTATTTCCTATACAGTGAACAATTGCTAGTTCATCATTTAGGAAACGAATGCTCGTAATTCGTCCTTGCATTTGTGATCCCTTTAAGACACCATTAAATAAATCCTGATGTGATCTCTCTACTTCTTTTTTTCCTTTTAAATGCTGTCCGAAAAAAGTAACATAGTCAACATCTTCCGTAAAGCAATTCGCAAATGCTTCGCCATCTCCATGACTCCATGCCGAAAACATTTCATTAAATAAAAAGTGTATGGCTTCTTTATCTGTTTTCCATTTTTGTGTCATTTGAATGTTCCTTTCTCTTATCGTTTTTTATGCTCATCTTAATCTGTTCTTTAAAATTAGTTGCCCATTGTTTTTCTAGATTCCATTGCTCTGCATTTAGGTGCATTAAACTTTCTATGGTCGTATAAAATGAGGTACGATGCATTGACTTAACATGCTCAGGATTTTCATCAAATTCTAATTGTTGGGCCTTGATATGATCAATTGCTGTTTGACAATATTTTATATAGTGATGAACCAAATAGAGTTGATCTTCTTCGTTTAGAAATTCAAAGTAGATGGCCTTTATGTGAAAAATTTTTTGGTAATTTCCAAGATTTTTTTTTGTATCCATCATCAACTCAAAAAAACGTGATTTACCTTTATTCGTTATTTCGAAAGTACGACTTGGCCGATCGGTAGGAAAAGGGACAGTGGCTGGATCAGATTCTTGAATCAGACCAGCTTTCTCTAATTTATTAAGCAATGTTGAAAGAGTTCCTCTGCTCACCTGCTCCCATGGACCAATGGTGTCATTTGATATTTTTGAGATAAGATATGCATGTAATGGAAATTTCATTAATAACGAAAGTACAAGAAGTTCATACATTCATTATCAAGCTCCCTTCTATAGTTTTGTTAAAACTAATTTAATAAAACTATATTCAATACTTTAACTTTTGTCAATGAAATATGAAAAAAGTACGTATTGCTTATTAAATAAACTGGCTCGTTTCTAATGTAAGAAGTTGTCTTTTTTATACTCTAAACAAAAGATTGTGAGGTTATTCACTTAAACTAACATGTGCTTTAAAGCTTGAAGTTAGATCCTACTTTTATAAAGCTGGATTTCAAAAATACATATTACAGACGCCTTTCTAGTCATGGCAGCTAATGTATCGTTCGTTGGATTGTACTTATTGTATTAATGCTTAAATCATTAAACGTCTAAACCTTGCTAAATAAGGATTAGACGTTTTCTTTATTATTCAATAATCTAGTTAATAGAAAAATGAACACTACTTCTTAAATAATACTGTGCAATAGTTTAAATTAAATAGAGATTCTAGCTAGAGTTAGTACAAGCTGAATTATTTTTCCATTTTCCAGCATTGCATTAATTGGTGTATGCTTTCCTCGATTTTTTCTAATGGGATGCCTCCAAACCCTAACAGGAATGTTGGATACTTATATTCAATTGGTTTTATAAGATAATCGCTTAATGGATAAATGGAGATATGGCTTTTTGCTGCGATAGCTTTTAGCTCATTTTCACTTTTTGGCAAGGGTAGGGATATTAAAATATGCATCCCGGCTTGATCTCCAGTGATGATGACTTCTGGATAATCTGTTTTAAAGATATGGATCAGTTTATCAAGTTTTTTACGATAAATTTTCCGCATACGATTTAAGTGTTTTGAAAAATAACCGTCTCTCATGAAGCTGGCTACTATATGCTGGTCAAACCTTGGTACAGTTGCCGAATAATAACTGAATGTTTCCTTATATTTCTTCAACAATGTAGAAGGCAAAAGAAAATAGGCCAATCGCAATGAAGGCATTAACGATTTGGTGAACGTACTTAGATAAATCACCTTATTGTTTTGATCCATCCCGTGTAAGGCGGGAATGGGTTTACCAGTGTAACGAAACTCGCTGTCGTAATCGTCTTCAATAATGTAGCGATTTTTACTTTTGGCTGCCCACTGCATTAACTGTGTTCTCCTTGTGGCGGAAAGAACGGCACCTGTTGGAAATTGGTGAGAAGGTGTAATATAGACCACATTCGCCTTTGTTTTTTCCAGTTGATCCACCATCAATCCGTCTTCATCAACTGGAATAGGGATGGCTTTATTTTGCAGTTGAATTCTAGGGCTTGCTGAATAGCCAGGATTTTCAAGGGCTAAGGTTGAATCTTTTTCAAGCAACTTTAAAATCATAGGAAAGAGTTGTTCTGTTCCTGACCCAATCACAATTTGCTCTGGTTTACATATTATCCCACGCGATTGATATAGGTATTTGGCTATTTCCGCCCGTAAAGTGTATTCCCCTTGTGGTTCTCCAATCTGTAGCAACTCCTTTGACGGTGTATCATATAAATTTTTTGCATACTTTCTCCACTGTGAAAAAGGAAAGGAATCTGTGTCGATTTTGCCAGGATGAAAGTCAATTCGGATCATTTCTTTCTCTATATCCTCCATAGGCAACTCAACATTTTCTGTTTCAATATAAGGTAATTCGTTTATATCCTCTACAAAAAATCCAATCCGTGGTTTTGAGACAATAAATCCCTCTGCAACCAGCTGAGCATATGCCACTTCGATAGTTGTTTGGCTGATGTTTAAAAAATCAGCCAATTTTTTTTTGGAGGGGAGTTGCGTTCCAACTTCAATTTGTTGGCTTAAAATAGCAGTTTTGATTCCCATATAAAGCTGCTCATATAAGGGTTTAGTTGTGTTTTTATTCAATTCAAACATAAGCATATCCATTCGGGAAGTATCCTTTCTGACCACGTTATTTTTATAAAAATTGACACTTTTTATATTGTCAGATTTTATTATACTAGTAATCATGAAGAAGAGGATATTCTTTTTTTAAACTGAAAAACAAATACTTGAAGGAAGAGGAGAATTTTGCATGTTTACGACAAAACAAAACAAAACGAGAATCCTAGTTCTCAATGCACTTTTTATTACTCTAACGTTTCTTGCTACAATGTTTATCAACATCAGGCTGCCACTGATGGGAAATGGGGGACTAATCCATTTGGGTAACGTGCCGTTTTTGATTGCTGCATTTCTTTTTGGCAAGAAATCTGGTGCGATTGTAGGCGCTTTTGGAATGGCTTTATTTGATATTATGTCAGGCTGGACATTATGGGCTCCATTTACATTTGTAATTGTTGGTACTATGGGATATATAGCAGGACTTATTGCGGAAAAGATGCCTGGCAAAAAGTCTTTTGTATATATAATGGCAGTTGCTGTTGCCATGATCATCAAAGTTGTCGGCTACTATTTTACAGAAGTAATCCTTTATGGCAACTGGATCCAGCCATTCGGCTCCGTGCCAGGTAATATCATGCAACTTGTCATCGCCGGCATCATCGTCGTGCCACTTACAAAAGGGTTTGAGCAACGAATTATTAAAAGTGTCCATTAAGAGTGCCTGGCACCACAAAAAGACAAAAGGGATTAAAATGTCCTTGCTGAGAGTACATTTTAATCCCTTTATTTAGTGTGCAACTAATCAATCAATTTGTTTACAAATTAAAAAAATTCATACAACCCTTCGTCAAAATATCGAAATTCATCCATGGTAATCTGATAATGTTTATAGCGTGCATAAAAGGCTTCTTTAAACCTGTTATTATGAACAAAGCTTTTAATGGCTAATGCTTCATCATAGCGGGGATCACCAACTGTCATGCCAGCGACATCAATGAACTTTGTTGCAGCGCCATTCACAACAAGAACATTGTCTGTTGTGCAATCTCCATGTATAATCGTTTGGTTTATTGGCGCTGGCTTATTATTTTTCAACAAAGTGAGAAGGTCATTGGATCCTTCTGTCCATCCTTTTTTAACATAATACTCCGCTTTTAGGAGACGTTCAGATAGCCATTCACCTACATGATGAAATGGATCCATTATTTCTGTAGTATGCAGATTATGTAAAAGTTGACCAAAGCTTTGGATTAAAGCACATTTCTCTGTGTCTGTTTTTGCTTGGTTTAAAGCAGCTGTTAAGGTAATCCCTTGTTCATAGGACATGATCAAATGACTGCTGGCTTGTTCCTTTATAAATCCATAGTAAAACGGAACAGGGATAAATTCTTTCCCGATTAATTTTTCTAAAACACATGCTTCTGTCTGAAGCCAATCTCGATATTTTTCATCAAAAGCGCTTTTTAGTATGTAGGTGCCACTTCTGGCCAGCACTTGATAAACGGTAGAGGTACTGCCTTGTTCAGCAACAAGTGAGATAGATGGAAGCGATCCAATAAGTTTCTCTAACTGCTTTAGTGGTAATTCGTTCAATTCTTTCACCAGCTTTCCATTATTCTATTTTTATATGGCCAAGAAAAGAGTAAAGAAAGAATCTTGATGAGATAGGTCACTAGAATAATTTATAATAATATTATTATGTTAACTAATGATTTTGGGACATTTTTTTCAAGCATATCCTCTATAATGAAAGAAGAGTGCAATAATTTATTGCTTTCGAACATTATCCTTTTTGCGAAACATATTTAAAAGCAAGTCACAGATAAGATAGACAATGACGAAAGCAATAAAAACGTTATACCAAAGAGTATCAATGTTTGTAAAGATTAATAGAAGACCTAAACCAGTAATCAAAATTTTTATCAATACATGTAACTTATTCATCATGACTCACTCCTAACCATTTTTTTAAATAAACGTAACCCCATTCAAACAAATTAGTAGTAATAACTCTATCAAAGAAAAAACATAAAGAGCTAAAAATAAATTTAAGAAAAAGATAAGGACATTGCCGATAAGGCCGCTAATATGAATGACTCCTTTTTTTAAGAAACCAGAGATAATCCCAATGAGAGGAAGAAGCCATATGAGTATGATAGAAAGAGTATTGGAATAGAGATACGCATAAAAAATACAAGGATAAAAGCCATCAGCGATATAATAAAAATAACAAAAGATCCAACACCAAAGAAATTCCGTTTTACATAATCTCTTATCCTTTTTTGTTTAATATTACCATATTGCAGCTTTTATAATAAAGAAAAGGAGCTTGATAGATAAATGCCTATTTACTTTACCAACCAAGCAATCGAAGTGGTAAATCAATTAAATAAAACTGGCTATTTAACTGGAAAAGCAGAATTTGTGGATATAGACTTTCTCCCTTCTTATAGATGGATGATAGAACAAATGGGTAAGAGGCTGAATCATAATGGCTCCTATCCTATTTGGCTGTGGACGACAAAACCAAATTTACAGTCGGAAGGACATTTTAATAAAGGAACAAAAGCTGTATGTTTAACAGTCGAGATACCAGAAAACCAAATTCTGTTTTCTGATTTTTCTGCTTGGCATTGTGTGTTAAATAACGGTTTTTGCCCTATGACTGAGGAGGAAGATACTTTATTCGACGATGGTAAATTAACTATTACAAAGGAGCAAAGCTGGGAAAGGATTTTCGATTTAGCAAAATTGCAAAATTCAGAAATGTGGAATAACGGGGTTCAAATAGTTCAAGGGGTGACACCTATAATTCAAAAAGAACAGATTGTAAATATAGAATATTTTATTGCAAAATAATAGATTTATTGAAATAATATCGTGAATGAAAAAGAGGAATTAGCTCCTTTCTATGGAATTTTTAAAATAATGTCATAGATTAGGAGAAAAAAGATGAAAAATATATTAGTGCTAGGCGGCACGCGTTTTTTTGGAAGGAAGCTTGTGGAATTGCTGCTGAAAGAGGGACACCGTGTTACGATTATGACTCGAGGGACAGTAAGTCATCCATTTGACAACGAAGTGAAACATATTATCGCTGATCGTTCTAAAAAGGAACAATTACAACATCATTTCGCAGGTCAAACCTTTGATATTGTTTATGACAATATCTGTTATACACCTAATGAAGCAAAAGACTTTTGTGAAGTATTTAATGGGAAAATAGGAAAGCTTGTGTTTACTTCCTCTTTATCTACTTATCCTGTAGATGGAAACGAAAAAAGAGAGGCAGATTTTCATCCATACAACTATCCAATACAACTAGATAAGAGCGAATTTGTTTATGATGAAGGAAAGCGGCAGGCAGAAGCAGCATTTTTCCAGTATGCAGATTTCCCCGTTGTAGCGGTAAGATTTCCAATTGTGTTAGGGGAAGATGATTACACGCGCCGGCTGCATTTTCATGTTGAGCGAATTCAACAGGATCGAACGATCGGCTTTGTTAATATGGAGGCAGAAATGTCCTTTATTCTTGCTTCGGAAGCGGCCGCATTTTTAAAGTGGGCAGGTTTTTCAGAGGTGGAAGGGCCATTTAATGCGACAGCAAATGGGAAAATTACAATGAAAAAATTAATCCAAATAATCGAAAAGATTACAGGACATACTGCAAAAATTACCCTTGACGGAGATGAAGAAGATTTCTCTCCGTATGCCATTCCTGCATCATGGTATATGAATACGGAAAAGGCAGAAAAAGCAGGATTTACGTTTACGAATCTGGATGATTGGCTGCCAGCATTGATTAAGAAGATTGCAAAAGATAATAAAAAATAATCTGTATTACTGAGATTTTTAGATAAAAATGTAACGAAGAAGAAATCCCCCGAGAATTAGACCATATTTAGTGTATGTCTTATTCTCTGGGGATGTTTTTGTGGAAAGGAGAAATATAGTCTTAGAAAGAGAAAAGAAACTAAAGGAAGATACCTATTATACAAATGTTTTGTCAGATGGATAACAACGGAATTATCATTAACAAAAAAATTAGTTGATATGATAAGTCGTATACAAAAGAATAAATAGCTCTACAAAGCAATTTTCGGGAGACTGGCAGTTGTTTTATAAACGAAAGAATAGATGTTGATATTTATAACACTTCCCTCATCTGTAAAATTCAATTAAATACAAATTGACATATCGTATTTTTTAGATATAATAAAAAACATGAAACCTATTGAAATCTTTAAAGCCTTATCAAATGAATCAAGGCTGCAAATTTTACACTGGCTAAAAGAACCTGAACGTCATTTTGTACCTCATGAAGGGATTGATATGAGAAAAACAGGGGTATGCGTTAGTCAAATAACAGAGCAATTAAAAATGACGCAATCAACAGCTTCTCAATACCTAAATATACTTTTGCGAGCTGGGCTGATTAAGACAGAGCGTATTGGAAAGTATACGTATTACAAAAGAGATGAAGAAGCAATAAAAAATATTGCAGCTATTTTGGAGCAAGAGATCTAAAGTAAATGTAACTGAATTCTCTCTAAGAATTCAGCTTTATTTACACCTAACATATCGATATATCACGATATGTTTATATTTATCATTTACATATCGTCTTTTCTAGATATGTAAATATAATATGCGAAGGAGAGATTATTTTGTCTAACACATTTAAAATTTATATTTTAGCACTTATTAGTTTTTTAGTTGGAACATCGGAGTATATTATCTCTGGTGTATTGGATAACATTGCAGATTCACTAGGAATCACTTTGGCGGCTGCAGGACAATTAATAACGATATTCTCGCTTGTCTATGCAATCTTTACACCCATTCTTATGGCACTAACATCAGGCATGGATAGACGAAAGCTTATGATTGTATCACTGGGCTTGTTTGTGATAGCAAACATATTTGCATTCTTATTGCCAGGTTACACCTTATTTGTTTTATCAAGAATTATAATGGCACTAGGCGCTGGAATGGTCGTCGTTACAGCTCTGACTATCGCGGCAAAAATAGCACCTGAAGGTAAACAAGGTAGTGCAATAGCTACTGTAGTGATGGGATTTACAGCATCTTTAATCATTGGTGTTCCACTAGGACGAATTATTACAGATGCATTCAACTGGAAAGCAGTATTTGGCGGAATTGCGTTCCTTGGGTTATTAGCGATGATCATCATCTCATTCGTAATACCGTCAACAAAAGGAGATGAACCGGTTCCGTTGAGACAACAACTTGCTCTCTTAAAGGATCGAAAAGTAGCGATTGGTTTATCCATCACCTTTTTCTGGCTTGGCGGGTATTCAGTTGCTTACACATACTTATCTCCTTATCTTTTGAACATCTCAGGTATCCATGAAAAATTATTAAGTGGAGTTCTGCTTATATTCGGTGTTGCTAGTTTATTCGGCTCAAAATTCGGTGGTTTTAGCACAGACAAATGGGGTGTGTCACGTACATTAATAGGTTCGATGCTTCTACACATTGTCATGCTTATTCTTTTATCATTAATCACTCACACATATGTTGGTGTTGTAATCATACTAATATTGTGGTCCTTTGCAGCGTGGACATCAGCTCCAGCACAACAGTTCAATTTGGCAACCATAAAACCAGAATCTTCCGGAGTACTTTTAGGACTAAACCAGTCAATGATGCAATTATCAATGGCTGCAGGGGCAGGAATTGGTGGGATATTTGTAGAAAAGGTATCGCTAGGTTCCATCACCTGGGTAGGAGTACTAGGATTAGCTATAGCTATTTTTATGGTATTAAAGTCTTCTCGTGGCAACTTACATAAATAGTTGAAAACAAGGTAAAAGGAACAAAAGATTTCAAGTATAATAGGTTTCTCTCTAAGTTGTTAATACTAAATGGAAAGTTTTTAAAAGGTTGCTGGTGGATTATAACGGGTTCTTTTTTGGAGTATAAAGAAAACAATCCAATTAGATATGTAATTAACATGAAAAACGACCAGATTTTTGTCTGGCCGTTTTTCATATCCTTATTTCTTAAAGTGAATACATCAATCATAAGAAATAAAAATCGTATAGTAACAACTAATAAAAACCTTTATGACCATTCTTTCTGCTTATAATATTGGCGTATTTTGCAAGTGGTTTGTCGCAGTTCGCTAGTTACAAGACTCTATTAGAGAGGTATTATTAAACAGTACCATTTGTAAAAAAGGACATAATTACATTTAAAATTAGTAATGTAAATAGAGAAAGGAGGACCATATATATGACGTTGTATGCCTCTGACCGTATTAAAATGCCGGCAGGATTTTGGACAGGATTACGTCAATTGGGGATAGACGCCATCGACATGGTTGGAAAAGCACAATTGCCAATCACCATTGTTTCTGATCCAGTTGTCACCACAGCCCAATATTTTGCGATTTGGCAGGCTTATTCCGATCTCGTTGACGACACTGCGAAAGGAATCATCAAGCTTGCGACATCCTTTGAAACAGATCATTTCCCTCCGACTGTCTTAGCAACTTACCATGCTCGTGACTACCGTGATGCCTTAAAGCGGATGGCTAGGTACAAACAACTGTGCCCTCCTGAAAGCTTATATATTACCGAGGAAGGGGAACACTGTACAATTGAAATAAAATCATTGCATAGTGAACAACCCGGTCTGACCATATTAATTGGTATTACGATGGCATTTCTTCTCGAACTGGGACGTCGGGGTACAGGTCAACCTTTGACAGCAAGATTCGTAGAATTTTCGACCCATTCAATTGGCGAACTGCAGTTACTTGAAGATTACTTTGGCTGCCGAATTCAGCTCGGTACAAATTGTAACAGGTTGACTATACATCGAGCAGATCTGGATCGTCCCTTTGTCTCATACAATGCAGAATTGCTAGAAATATTGACTACCGTACTGGAACAGTCGTTGAATGAGCAAGTACGCAGACCTTCTATTACTGAGACAGTCAAGTGGATCATGAAACGCAGCCTAACAGGAGGTCGCCCTGATATTCCGGCTATTGCGAGCGAGTTAGGGTTAAGCGATCGTACTTTGCAGCGGCGGCTTACGGAAGAAGGCACGAGCTTCAAGCATTTGTTAACAAAAGTTCGACATGAGCAGGCAAAAGAGTACCTGGCAGACCCCTCACTTGATATTAAAGAGGTCGCCTTTTTAATTGGATATGAAGATCAAAGCTCGTTCTATCGAGCCTTTCATCTTTGGGAAGGTACTACTCCTTTAAAATGGCGCACTGAATATCTCGGTTTAAACTTGATTAAATGATCGTTTACTTTTGGAACTGTATTATCAGTCGGATAATTTTAATAATAACTAGAATTTACTTAAAACGAAAAGGAGCAACCGTTTATGCAGCTAGATTTAAAAAATAAAACAGCTTTAGTCACTGGATCATCAAGAGGGATCGGCAAAGGAATTGCCATTGAACTAGCAAAAGAAGGTGTTAATGTACTAATTAATGGCCGAAATTACGAGGAGGTGGAACAAACCGTAAATGAAATTAAACTAGAGTTCCCTGATACCTTCCCTCAAAATGCCACTGCTGATATAGTAGATATTCAACAAAGGGAAGCATTATTTAAAAAGCATCCTCAAATTGATATTTTAGTTAACAATACGGGGATTTATGAAATAATGAAATACGAGGACGTCAACGATGAAGTATGGGAAAAGTATATCCATACCAATGTTCTTGCCGCAAATGGATTATCTAAATTTTACTTACCTAAAATGATAAAAAATAATTTTGGTAGAATTATTTTTATTGCGAGTGAAGAAGCAGTTATGCCTTCGGGACAAATGCCGCAATATTGTATGACAAAAACAATGCTATTATCATTGTCAAAAAGTCTATCTAAATTAACAAAAGGAAAAGAAGTCACTGTTAATACGATTATGCCAGGTCCAACACTCTCCGAAAATGTTCATCAAATAATTGAGGGGATGTATCCTAATGAAGATATGACATTTTCAGAAAAAGAGAAAAAATTTATGACCACAAATCTACCTCAGTCTGAAATCCAGCGATTTATCAGACCAGCTGAGATAGGTAGATTAGCTGCCTTTATATGCAGTCCTTATGCATCCGCTTTTAAAGGTTCTCCGATCCGCATGGATGGAGGCATGGTACCGACTATTTACTAGCACTTTTTCCTTTACTCATCTCTCAGAGTAAGTAAAAATTCTTTCAATAAACAAATCTTTGTCAAAATGACGAGTGTGCGTTTTCTTTTTCTGCTAAGCGTTGTTTACTGTAGATTACTCTTTTACTATTAAAGCGAACTGCATACTAATATTATTTTGCAACTTAATAATCATACATAGTGATTTTGTGTTTAAAAATAAACAATTAAAATGTTCTATTTGTACTAAATAAATTGAAACTAATGAAAGTCTTCAAGTTGAACTATAATTTCCATACACCGAAGTTAGAGTCAATATCCTAACTTCGGGCAGTATTAGTAAAAAATGCTAACTCAGGAGCATATTATCATTTATCTTTTGCTTGCCTGCAGAACGTCTATTACCAAATGCCTTTTTAGCTAAATAAATTTTTTCAAATCATTAATCGCCTGTAAATGCATGCCTTCGTGAAAAATCGTACGAATCAGCACTTGTTCGATTGTCTGCATTCCCATATCAATTGGGGGATATTCTTTTTCTAGATCAGCGCCGTACTTCTCTAATATGGCTTGTGGTTGTGACTGCAAAAGTACTTTTAATTCCGTAAAAGAAGGTGTTTCTTCTGTAAAGTTGGCTGGTGTAGTACCGAAACCAAACCATTGATTGAATTGTTTTGAGATAGCAGTGGGTACTTTAGTCAATGCCTCAATCCATAATAACTGATCAAGATATAGGTGACCAAGATTCCAGCGGATATTATTCCTAAACCCCGCTGGAATGATTTCTGCCTGTTCTTCTGTCAACGATTCAACGGCCCCTAAAAGTTCCTTTCGATAGGTTTCTAATTGTTTAAACAAAACTTCCTGACGTGGTTCCATTTTATCCACTCCTTTAAACATTAAATTACTATAAACATTCGCTATATATTTGTCTTTTTCCTGCACTGAAAGAATAGAGATCTGTCTAACGGAAATAATAGAAAAAATAGAATTACAGTCAGGAGGAGAACAATGCCTCGCAAGGATGTAGAGATTAGTGAAGAAGTAGAAAAAAAAGAACCGACGAATATGAAAAAGGAAGAAGGAGAAGAAGATAAATTAAACCGGATGCTGGCATCAGTATTGGAGTATATTTCCGATGATGAAGTAGAAGAAATCGACATTGAATACATATTGGATCAAACAGAAGGACTTCGCGACTGGTGGAATCAATACCGGGAGAAAAACCGCAAGCGCATGGAAAAAGAAATTAAAGAGTCATTAGGGGAATTGTCCCTTGAAGAATTGGAGAAGATTCGGGAACAAATAAAGGCAAAGCAATAGAAAAAAAGGTTTTCATCGTCGCTGATGAAAACCTTTTTAAATTTTTATTAAAAAAGCAGAAAAATGTGGATGTGAACAGCATATTCCTTTGATAGAATAAGAGAATCGAATTGGTAGATAAAATATTAAGAAATTCTTAAGAATTTTGCTTGGCAGATGTTAAGAAATTTTTTCTATGATAGAGACAGCGAAGAGAGAGAAAGCAGGTGTTTTAAGATGGAGAATGTCAATGTGCTCGTGGTGGATGATGAAAAAGAGATAAGAGATGCTATTGAAATATATCTTAAAAATGAAGGAATTACGGTGTTAAAAGCCAGTGATGGAATAGAGGCGTTGGAGATTTTAATGGGAGAAACAGTCCATTTAATTTTAATGGATATTATGATGCCTAATTTAGATGGAATTTCGGCTACTTATAAAATTCGTGAGCAAAAAAATATTCCGATTATTATGCTGACAGCTAAAAGCGAGGATACGGATAAAATATTGGGATTACAAATAGGGGCAGATGATTATATCACCAAGCCATTTAATCCAATGGAGCTAGTTGCCCGAGTGAAATCGCAGTTGCGAAGATATGTAACACTTGGCACCTTTGATGGGGTGAAGAAAAAAATAGACCTTCATGGATTAACATTAGACCAGGAGGCGAAAGAAGTCGCCGTAAATGGAGAAAGTGTAAAGCTGACTCCGATTGAATATAAGATTGTTGTTTTGTTGATGAAAAACGCTGGCAGAGTATTCTCTATTGCGGAAATTTATGAAAGTGTTTGGAAAGAACCTGGATACAATGCCGAAAATACGGTAGCAGTACATATACGAAAAATACGTGAAAAAATTGAAGTGGATCCAAAAAATCCTCGCTTCTTAAAGGTGGTGTGGGGCATTGGCTACAAAATCGAGAAGTAAAGGCCTTTTTATTGTCTGGACACTGCTTATTACACTCGCGCTGAGTGGAATTGTATCTGTAGATATGTGGTTTAACCGTTATTTACACACGGATTTTTATCAAACATCGATATTTCAAGAAAGAATGCAATATTATAAGGATCTTCTAAGTGAAAATGAGTTATATTATATTCCGATTGAAGAGGCAAAGAAAAAAATAACCGTATCAGCTAAAGAAATAAATGAATACCGTTATTATTATGGTGATTTAAATGAACAAATTCAAAACATAAAAAGTCAGTATGAAGAGCAAATTCAGACCGCTAAAGAAACAGGAAGCTCAGAAGCAGAACAGCTATATACAGAAGAAAGAGATAAGAAAATCGCTGATATTACGAAAAATTTCCAAAGTGATGAATACGTAGAAGATAAGATTAAGAAAGAAAAAGCAAGACAATTAGATGAATACTATCAAGAATTACAGAATAGAGAATATGAGTATAAAGACTGGACTGATTCCTTCCTTTATTATTTTGAAAATAACAAAACAGGAGAAAAAGTAACAAATGTTAATCTTGCTCCGGGCGAAACAATTGAGAATAAGCTGAATCAGAAAAATACAAAATTTCTTGGCGATATCCATATAAATCCAAAGGATGAGTGGGAACAGCATTATATTTCTTTAGATTCTCCGTGGTATGAGTTTGGCGATCCCGATGCGGTTGCTATAGAAGTGTCTATTCTAAATAACATCAAGAAAAACATCGGCAGCTTTGAAGGAGTTATTGCTGTTCCTGACAATTTAAGTACTAAGAGTATGCTACATAAAGACATGGATAATTATAAAACGCAACAAAAGCAAGTGATCTACTTTAGTGTTATTAGTATCATCAGCCTAGTTGCCAGCTGTATTCTCCTTTTAACTAAAAGAAGTATTTTAACACAATGGGAATACCCATTTTATAAGAAAATTCCAATTGATATCGGTATAATTTTTCTCCTTATAAGTTTAGCTGTTGCTATTATAGTTGTATGGGGAGTAAATGATCAAATAGAATTAAATTTATATAATGACGGCTCCTATTGGAAGGAAATTATTTTATTTGGCTGTTTAGCTTGGCTGTTTATATCCTTGTTCTTTATCCAAATGTCTTTATTATATAAGGAAATAGTAAAAGGCGATAAATCAATTTGGACAAAAACATTTGTTGGAAAATGTGTTAAAACAATCGGAAAACCAATGCTGCTATTATTTTCAAGTAGAAGTCCATTGACTAAATTAATCCTTTGTTTAATGATAGTTTTCGCGCTAGGATTTTGTTTAATGGCAGTGATTGTGGAACCATTTTTTGTGTTGTTCTTTCTTATTGCGGTCATAATTATCGGCATACCAGCCATCCATTATTTAGTGAAAAATGCAAAGTCTCTAGGTCAGTTAGTTCTATATACAAAGGAAATCAGGAGCGGTCGAAAAGTAAGTGACTTAGATATAAAAGCATCTAGTGAACTTTCAGCATTAGCAGAGACAATCAATACACTAAAAAATGGAGTGATTTATTCCCAAAATGCTCAAGAAAAAAGCGAACGCCTAAAAACAGAGTTAATTACGAATGTTAGTCATGATTTGCGAACACCTTTAACATCAATCATCAATTACACGGAATTATTGAAGAATAAAAATCTATCTGAGGAAGAAAAAGAGGGCTATCTAGGTATTATCGATCGGAAATCCCAACGATTAAAAGTACTAATTGATGATTTATTCGAGGTTTCGAAAATGGTCAGCGGCAATGTGGAATTAAAGAAGGAAAAAATAGACTTAGTGCAGCTTTTACAGCAAGCGTTAGGTGAATATGATGAAACAATTAAAGCGACAACACTTGATTTTCGTGTAACCAATCAAGAACCGTCGATTTATGCAACTGTAGATGGGCAGAAGCTTTGGAGAGTATTTGATAATTTAATAGGCAATATTTTGAAATATTCTTTAGAGCATTCACGTGTCTATATTTCCATTAAACTAGAAAAAGACCAAGCTATTTTGCAGTTTAAAAATATATCTAAGTATGAGCTTGACGATAATCTTGATGAATTATATGAGCGTTTTAAACGCGGGGATACATCGAGGCATACAGAAGGATCTGGTCTTGGACTTGCGATTGCGAAATCAATCATGGATCTACACCAAGGCATGATGAAAATCGAGACAGATGGCGATCTATTTAAGGTTACGCTCGCATTAAATCTAAGCGATTTGTAGTGAAAAGAAGTATGAATAAAAAACAAGCAGCCAAGCTGTATGCCTTAATATTTCCGATTACTCGCAATAAAAAGACAGCAACAAAAATAGTAATGGAAATGCTTCAGGCCGATGATAACCTAAGAGAGAAAGAATTAGCCCGCAAAGCAGTTAATAGAGCCATTGAAATGGTGAAAAAATAAATACGAAAAAGTACTTTCTTTTCAACTAGAAAAGGAGGTATTTTTTCGTAGGAGAAATTTATGGTAAAATAATGGAAAGATTGCAAAAAATCGCAAAAAAAGAAGGAATGGGGGAAAGCAATTGACTCAAAATACACAACCGCAATATGCGCCGCCTAAACATATTGTTTCGGCTGCTTCGATTGTCATCAATGAACAAAAGGAAATTTTATTAATCAAAGGACCCAAAAGAGGCTGGGAAATGCCAGGTGGCCAAGTGGAAGAGGGAGAGTCACTGAAAGCTGCTGCGATAAGAGAAACAAAAGAGGAATCAGGAATTGATATTGAAGTAATAAACTTTTGTGGAATCTTTCAAAATGTCAATGGTTCTATATGCAATACATTATTCTTAGCTAAACCGGTTGGCGGGGAATTTACTACATCACCAGAAAGTTTAGAAGTAGGATTTTTCCCTATTGAGGAAGCGCTCAACATGGTGAAATATAAAAATTTTAGACAAAGAATAGAATACTGTTTGGATGAGAAGCGACAACCTTTTTATGTGGAATTTTGAGAATGACATCGAAATAGATATAAATGGTGTCAAAATGCCCATAAAAGGTGGATGGTTTACTCCTCGCAGGATCAAGAAATCCCACCGAGATTAAACCATTTGCCGAAATTCATTCTTTTGATCGTTTATTGAGTTATTTTCCATAAGATAATAATCGTTATTTCAGAAATTAGAAGTAGACGTTTACTTACATAAGGATTCACACACCTTTTTTGAGTGAACCTGCTTGAATAAGCGGATATTTAAAAAAAGCTGAACCATCAGGTATGGAAAAAGGGGAATTGATGATTTCCCTTTTTCTATACTCTATTTACAATAAACTATTATCTATTTACCTATAAAACAAACACAAAATAAGCTTCTTCTTGCTCGGTATCCTCGAAATATTTAATGCCCATATATTGAAAACCAATTTTGCCAAGTACATCTAAGGAAGCCTTGTTCGCAATACTTGCAGAAGCATTTATTTTTTGGATATTCCCTTGCTCTTTTGCGAAGGTTAAACAGGCAATGCCAGCTTCTGTAGCGTACCCTTTATTCCAATTAGGTTTGGAGAAATGGAAAATAAGCTCAGCTTGATCAACGGAATCTTCCATATTAAAGCCTGCTGCTCCAATAACTTGATTGGTTGCCAAATCAATAACACCATAAACGGAGAGTCCAAAATCTTCTTGGCATTGCTGATAAAAGTCAATAACTTGAGGCAGTAATGCAGAGGAAGTGCTGCCGCCACAATATTTCATTACTTCCTCATTTCCCCAAAATTGTTCACATGCATCTATATCTTCTTTTGTTAATAAACGAAAACCTAATCGCTTACTTGTAAAAAGTAAATCCACTATAAAAACTCCTTTAAAAAATTCTATTGTCATTATAATCATTTTAGCGTATGGGAACCAATTCATGCAAAAGTAAATAAAAATACCAGAAGACCGCACAAGTGAAGATATCATTGAACGAAAAATAGAGGATAGGAAAAGTCACGAGGATAACAGATTATATACAATTAGAAAGATAGAATGGTGAAAGGAATTTTATCCTTCTTTTAACGGTTAGCAAGCATCAAACTATTGGAGGGAATTAGATGGGGAATTTGCTGTTAAATCAGAAAGTTACAACCAAACCATCAAGTGGGCGATGAACTTCCACTTGATGGAAGTTTTGATTTATTATGAAGTTTCATATTTACTAATAGAACTTGTGATACTTTCAGCTAGTTGGGAACAGTCACCTTCAAACATGTGAAAAGTTAAGGAATGTAGTAAATGGTCGAATTGATTGTGTGGAGATTCTGCATTGCTTATTTCGGTAGACCAATTAATTTTAGGGATGGAAATAACAAACGAATCAGTTGTTTTCATGATGTATAATTTCGTATCTTTTAGTCCATGTTGGGCAATATCTTCTAATAAAGTAATCATTTCAACAACCTCCCCCTATTTTTATTTCCATTATACTCCTTTTTTTCGACGTTTTTTTCCAATAATAGAATATTTAATAAAATTGTTAAAGAATTGTTATTTTTGAAATAAAAAGAGCAAGGTTCATTTACCAGTTAGTAGACAAAAAGATATTGGGGAAGTAGAATTGCATTTTTATGTATTGCTTGGAGTGAAGAGGGAAGACTCCCTATGGGAAAAGGGAGTTTCAGTCTGAGACCCTGCAGTTTAGCAGGCAAATCGCGGTTCATTCAGATTCAAAGAGATTAATAAATATACTTTACTCAAACTTTCATTTCCAAAATACAGGAGTTTGTCTACAGTTCTGGGTTGATTTTCATATGCTTTTTTCTTTTCATCGTAATGGATAATTAATTAGTTAAATTCCCATTATTTAAAAAACGGGATATTTTGGAAAAATGAAACGGTAAGAATTATCGTGAATATAGAACCAGCAGATGTTAATAAAACGATTTTGCGATTGTTTTGTTCTTTCGATGGCTTCAAAAACTCATATATTTGTATAGACCATATAGCTATTGCTGCTAATGCTATAATCAAGATAACGGTACTATTCGTATTTTTCACTCCTCAAGATAGTTTTTTATTATATAATTTATCATTCGTAGAAGAGATGACTGTCTTACACAACTTATTACGTTTAGACCATTCTCGTCTTCATAAAAGTCATCCTCACCATGTTCTACGGATTTGATAGAAAAAAGGTTTCAACTTTTTAGTGTCATGCTCGGTTATTGGGAAAACGTGAAAGTTGTAGGGAAGAGAAAGCACCAGAAATAAACTCTTGAAAAGGTTAATGTTTCAAACAATAGCAGACTGTTATATACTAATAGTTCATTATGTACGTTTTTTACCAGAATAAAAGGATAAGACTAATTAATGTTACCTAATATATTAGAAAAATCGGAGTTGATTTTATGAGTAAAGCAAAGGCTAAAGGTAAAGGCGGTACAGGCAGAGGAACAGATAAAAAAGGCTGGAATCGTTGGCAGGCTAGTGCCAATAAAGCAAAGAGTAACAAGCCTTATAAAAGCAAAGGGGTTAAGAATCGTAAAAATGCAGAAAATACTAGCAATCCTGCTTCAACCGAAAAAAATAACTAATCTCCATATTAAGATTTTTTTACTGAATAGATAAAGTAGCGATGCTTCCCTTAGGAAGGATCGCTTTGTTTAATTGTCCAATAGAGAACTTTCTTGTACAAGAAAGTTCTCTATTGGAAATGTTATAACCATTTTGCTTTAATAATATGTTTGACGGATGGCATCTCAATAATTCCTTCTCCAGAAGTAAAATGTCCGCCAAAAGGTAATAAAATAAAAGGAATTTCAAGTTTAGTCCACTATTTGTATATGGAAGAGTTCTTAAAGTCTTTTTTTATATCAAAAAGCCAAATTACTTTAGGTGACCCTCCATATCCATCAATTAAGTATAATCTTTTCATTTATTTTTCCTAAACCATGATGTTAGAGTAATAAAAATAGCATGGAAACTGCATCGCATAGCGTATTGTTGTTGAAAGTACTTATTATAATTTCAGTTCTTCATTTATGATTGTTAAAAACCGATTATTCCAAATAGATTCATGGTGGTTAATAATATCAACTGCATTTAAAATGGAGCTGTTAATGGTGCTATGAGTGTTTTGATAAAGGAGATTCTGCTGAAATCCCAAGCTATAGGCTGCTCTGATAGTAGTATCAAGACAAAACTCCGTTTGTGCACCAGCAAAAATAAGCTGTTCGATTTTCTTGCTTTTTAAATAATCCAAAAGTTCTGTTTTGTAAAATGCATCCCATTTAGATTTTCTAATTATCTTATCAGTAGTGGATAACAATAGATTATGATGGAGGTTCCAATCGTCCTTCCCCTCATAAAGCTCGGACTGTTCATTTGGATCTGTATGTTGGATAAAGATAACCTGAATATCTTTTTCGTGTGCTTGATTGATTAGTATATTGATGTTTTTTACTAGTTGAATTCTATCGAATAAATAATTTTCACGATGGTTAAAGAAAATTTCTTGCATGTCGATGATAATAAGTGCCTGTCTCATATAATTACACTTCCTGTTCGTTTCTTTTAAAGTATAGCAAATCGAAAAGGAGCTGGACAAGGACATTTAAGATGGAAGCGATCTAATAGACTTAAAACTTTGGATGGTTTGAATTTTTTCTTGATCAAAAAGTCGGAATTAACGAATATTTATATTGAACTTATGATAGATTCGTCTATAATATAAAAACGAACATATATTCGTTGTAAGGAGGGAGTTAGTAGTGAATACCTATATAAATAGTGCACTAAATCAAATAGAAATAGCTTTAAAAACAACAATCCAAATGGTTGAAGTTATTGAAGAGGCGGACTTACAGAAAAAGCCAGCAAGTAATAAGCGCTCGATAGGTGAGCTTTTAGAGCACATAGCCGTTATTTGTAAGGCTGATTTAATGATATCGAACGGTGCAACACAAAAAGAGATGAATCAATATTATTCGAGTGTTGCATTATTAAGCATACAGGATGTCAAGAGTGCTATTGCAGAAAATTATAAAACTTTAAAAGATATTTATATGAATCTTACAGAAATAGAGTTACAAGAAAGGACTACAGCTTATTGGGGAGCGACCTATACAAGGTACGAGTGGTTGTTAGAAATAGTCGCACATATCTATCATCATAGAGCTCAATTACACACACTGCTTGTCTACTGTTATGGGAAAAACCTGAATATATCATTATTTGAGTAAGGAACTTCCATAGATACATACATTTTATTAATAGGGAGGAAGAAAGATGCCATACTGCAAAGTGAAAAATGCAAACATATATTACGAAGATATAGGAACTGGAATTCCCATTATCATGCTACATGGATTTACGCTAGATCATAGACTCATGAGTGGGTGTATGGAGCCAGTTTTTAGAGAGAAAGACGGATGGAGACGGATATATTTGGATTTACCTGGCATGGGGAAAACCATGGATTATGACTTAATCAGTAATTCTGATGAAATGTTAAAAGCAGTTGCAAATTTTATAGATATAAACATTTCCAATCAACCTTTTCTGATTATAGGAGAATCCTATGGCGGCTACTTAACTAGAGGAATCATCAAGCTTTATAAAGAGCAAATATTAGGCGCAGCATTCATTTGCCCGATGATTTTACCAGATAAAGAAAAGAGAACACTTCCAGAACACACGATTGTTTATGCAGATAATGAATTTTTATCAAACTTAGTAGAAGAAGAACGTAACAATTTCAAAACCAATCAAGTAGTTTTAGATGAGTACAATTGGAAACGATATAAGGATGAAATTTTATCCGGATGCAATATAGCGAATACAGCATTTTTGAATAAAATTCAAAAGAACTACGGATTTTCCTTTCCAGTCGATGATGTCCTATTTCAAAAACCAACTGTCTTCTTACTAGGAAAACAAGATTCGGTAGTCGGATATGAAGATGCGTTTGCAATTTTAGGGAATTATCCCCGAGCAACATTTGCAATTTTAGATCGAGCCGGGCATAATTTGCAGATTGAACAGGCAAAGTTATTTACTGCGCTTATGAATGAATGGTTAGATAGGGTAGAAGAGGACATGTAGGAAAAAATAGTTTGATAGAATGGGAATAAAGTATAGTAAAAAAAGTAGTTATGTTTATGTAAAACTTAACTGCTTTTTATGTACTTACTTATTTTTTTTAGATAAGAAATAATCCCCCCTGATTGAAAAATAGAAGAAACGGGTAGAAAACAGATAATATAAAAAAACAAAAGGAAGAAATCTGTAGAAAATGAATCATCTAAGTGTACCACTCTTTAGAATATGACATATAATTTATGAAAAAGGTGATTTATATAAAACATTTTTGGAAGCCATTTACGTTTTTTGTGACAATCAGCCTCTTTATTATCTTTTTCCGATACACTGATATTTTTCAGGCGATTCGTGAAGGGGAGTTAAATTCAGTCACATCTGCATTTAAAGAGAATATTTCTTATGCACTTATTGTCAGTTTATTCCTTATGATTATTCAAAATAGCTTTACCGTTATTCCTTTAATTTTAGTAATTACCCTCAATTTTTACTCATTTGGCTTCATTTATGGCTTTCTATGGAGCTGGTTTTCTAGCATCATTTCTGCAATCATTATCTTCTTAGCCATTCGTTTTTGGTTCCAAGATTTTGTGATCAAAAAAGTGCAAAATCACCAAGAAATGTTAGATAAAATCGAACAAAAAGGGATGCGCTATGTGTTCTATGGAAGGGTTTTTCCGTTCTTCCCGACAAGTATTTTAAATATCATTGCTGGTATAAGCAAAATATCGATACGTCCTTTTACTATCGGTACAGCAATAGGTAATTTCTTTTACTTTTTTATCCTTGCGTTAATTCCTTATGGTGTATTCTCTACAGATATTAATCCATTAGCATTAATTGTAATTATTCTACTGATAACAGGGATTTTCTATTATTTCAGTAAAAAGAAGCCTTCCGTTATGGAAAGAGTAAAGGAAATAAGGAAAAGAGCATAAATTAATCTATCCGAAAGGTAGTTTGCTACTTTTCGGCTTTTTTAATTGAAAAAATATGAAACTATTTCCAATCAGCCTACGTATATAAAATAGAACAGCAAGTGAGGGAGGAATGAAGTATGTTTGGAATTATTATGTTGGTATTTGTGGCAATCGTCGTGGCTCAAATTTTTTCCCGCAAAGAAAAGACAAACAATATAAATAACCATCATTATCCGCCTTTTCAGGGAAATCCAGGAGATAGCTCACAAGCGTCTTTCTTTGATGGAGGAAATGACTGTGGATCCTCGTTTGATAGTGGAGGAAGCTGTGGGGGAGAATAAGAATAATATCGCTGGAATTTTCTATTTATAAAGAAAAATCGAAACTTTTCTGCAATATCAATCGTCCAATATATAAAAGAGGAATGAAAGGGGACAAAAAGGTTCACATGTTTATGGTGGTAACAATAATTGCTTTTATTTTTGCCTGTATTTGGGTTCTAATGGATACGATTTATTTTTCCAAGCCACCAAAACCTGAGGTATTATGGAAGAATAATAGAATTCCGACAACAATTGGTTCTAATTGCTGGCAAGGTTCATTAAAAGGATCTTGTGTTGATTATGTCTATGCATCTCCATGGGATATGGGGTTACAAAATGGTTCTGTGAAAGTGGAACCGAATTCAACGATTACCATCGATTTTAATAAAAAGCCATTAGCTGGATCTTTACAGGTTGCAGAAGTGTTTGAAGATGGAGAAGAGGAATTTATTAAAGTAGATAAAAATAAAATGACAGTGCCAGCCAAAAAAGGAACATATGTTTATATGATTTATGCTAAATGGGATCAAGGAAATCCCAATTATACGTTTTCTATTAGGGTCGAATAAGGTTGTCTAAACCTAGAGCTAGGGATAGACAGCCTATTTTATCGTGACGATACATATTTTATCTATAAAAAAGGAAGGGAAATGAATGAAAAATCATCCAATATTCAATTTGTTGATCACACTAGTGTTTTTAATACTATTTATTGCCAGTAAGAAGCTATTTGCCAATTACTTAGCAGCACTTATTATTTTTGGTGCCTTTTTTTGTATTTACTTAGGGCGGTCTATCCTTTCTTTAATCCGATATATTGATGAGAAGAAAACCAAGGATATATCTGTCAAAAGCAAGCATAAATGAACAGGAAAACCAACAGTAATCCATGTATGCTATTTTTAAGGATGTGATGAATGTGACATGGTTGGAAGGGTTACAAAAGGCATTAATATATATCGAAAATAATTTGGAAGAAAAGCTTGAAATAGAAGCGATTGCGCGTGTCGCAAATGTTTCAATATTTCACTTTCAACGAACATTTACAATCCTTACGGAAATACCAGTGGGAGAGTATATTAGGCGACGCAGACTATCAATGGCTGGTCAAAGCTTGCTTCATTCAAGAGAAAAGATAATCGATATTGCATTAAGATATGGATATGATACACCAGAAGCATTTACGAAAGCATATCGCAGACAGCATGGAGTTACACCAAGTGAAACGAGACGAGGAATTGGTAGTCTAAAAATATACAATCCACTAGTCATTCAAGTACAGCTGAAAGGGGCAGAACCAATGAAAGTAAAAGTAGTGGAGAAAGAGGCATTTACGATTGTCGGGATGAAAAAATCTTATACTTTTAAGGAAGATGAAAATCTCCGTGAGATTCCAAAACTCTGGGATGAAGTTAATAAGAATGGAACAGTGAACGAGCTTCTGATGCTGACTAGGGGAGAAATTCCAGGTGTTCTTGGCGTTTGTGTAGAGGAGTCAGAAGCAGCGGGTAAGGATATGGATTACTGGATAGCGGTTGCAACAGAGGATAAATCTGAAAAATATGATCAGCTCGTTATTTCAGCATCCAAGTGGGCAGTTTTTGAGGTGCATGGACCAATGCCGCAAAGTATGCAGAAGGTTTGGAAGCAAATATATTCGGAATGGATGCCGTCCAGTGGTTATCAACAAGCAGGATTTATTTCCTTTGAACGCTATACAGATGATGATCCGTCAAGCGAAAATTGCTACTCTGAAATATGGATTCCAGTTAAATAACAAAAAGCGATGGAATGACTATGCGGGCATAGTGTCAAATTCCATCGTTTTTTTGATATTTAAGGATGATTGTTATAGGGGGGGATATGTCAGTTAAGAGAGAGGGATGCTAGACTTGGAGTATAGCAAGGAGATTCAGTATTTTAATAGATTGAAAACCATTTTATAGAGGAACCGAGGGGAAAGTGGTGTTCATAAAGGGGATGAACCCTATAATTTTGAGGAAGCAAGGGGAAAAATGCGTTCATAAAGGGAATGAACACCATTATTCAAAGAAACCGGGGAAAAAATACGTTCATAAAGGGAATGAACACCATTATTTAAAGAAACCGGGGAAAAAAGGTGTTCATAAAGGGGATGAACACCTTTTTTCAAAGGAACCAAGGGAAAAGTAGCGTTCAAAAGCACAGTAGTTTAGCCGACAAAACTAGATGCACCTCCATTGTTCCCGATCGGTGCATTTCCCTTTGCCTCCATGCACTACTCGTTATCTGTTGTAAAACTATTATTTGCTGATGCTTGCCGCCAGTATCTGTATTTGCTAATGCACTGGCATTAGTAGGAGCTTGTCCTAACATAGCTCTTTTCTCGGTTGGAGCGTCTCTATAAGATTCTTTCCCATGATGGATTAGCAGTAACCTTCGCAATCTGGCGAAAAAATAAACAAATAAGCATAGCGGAATAATATCAACAGCATAAAAAAGCAGCAACTAGAATTTCTCTAAATGGATGGAATCTAGTTGCTGCCTTTTTTCTGAAATCAATAATAGGGATAATATCCGTAAGTAGAATAAGCGGGATTATAGCCATATGGTTGTGAGTATGCTGGGAAATGCTGACCATAATTCCAATGGTGTTGAATAGCAGGGCTATGATGAAAAGGCGTATAAAATAGAGGGTTGCCTCCAGCAAAGCTAGCTGATGGTGTAACTGCACCAAGGGGGATAGCCCCGATTCCCACTGCGCCATGCCCCACGCCTGCAAAACCACCGGCTCCAACAGGACCAACTGCACCAATAGGACCAACGGCCCCAATATGTCTGTCAAAAGCTCGATTTTGAGTATTCATAAATGTTTCACCTCCTCCATTACTATATGTAAACGGAAATGATTGGCGCTTGTCTTTCTTTTATAAAAATAAAAAAGTATTGGATTCTTCCGAAAAGTGTGTGTATAATAAGAAAAAAATATAGGAAATCGTAGAAAAAGAGAGTAGCTGGTTGTAAAGCAATAGCGAATTAGGGATGGTGGAAGCCTAATGTGGAGCAAGCAGTGAAACGCACTTTGGAGATATCATGCTGAAAAGGAGTAGGCATGATCGGTAACAGGCCGTTAACTGATTTAAGTGGTTATGAAAATAACAATTAGAGTGGTACCGCGGGAATTATAAGCTCTCGCCTCTTCGTATGAAGGGGCGGGAGTTTTTTTATTTTATTAAAATATCTAATATAGAAAAGGAGAATATAGATGAACATCAAATCAGAACTAGCAAACGTATTAGCAACACAATTAGATGTAGAATTATCACCAGAAACGATTGAACAGTTATTGGAAAAACCGAAATATGATCATTTAGGAGATCTCGCTTTTCCTTGTTTTACACTTGCCAAAAAATTGCGGAAAGCACCTACGTTAATTGCGGAAGAGTTTTCTCAAAAGATAGAATCTCAGCTGATTGATCATGTCGAAGTGGTAGGAGCTTATATTAATATTTTTTTAAATCAGCAATTAATTGCCTCTAAAGTAATCAAGGAGGTTCTCGAACAAAAGGAGCATTATGGGGATTTACCTACGAATAAAGGAGTCATGACAATTGATTTGTCTTCACCTAATATTGCAAAGCCGTTTTCCATGGGGCATTTGCGTTCCACTGTTATCGGCAATGCTCTTGGCCTTATTGCCGAGAAAAATGGCTACACACCGATTCGCATTAATCATCTTGGTGATTGGGGGACCCAGTTTGGTAAATTAATCGTCGCCTATAAACGATGGGGAAACGAAGAGGAAGTGCAGAAGAATCCTATTAAAGAATTATTAAAGCTGTACGTGAAGTTTCATGAAAAAGCAGATGAAGACCCCTCGCTAAATGAAGAAGGGAGAAAATGGTTTAACTATCTAGAACAGGGAAATGAAGAAGCCATTAATCTTTGGAAATGGTTTCGAAAAGAATCGTTAGAAGAGTTTAATAAAATCTATCAACTATTAGGAATTACATTTGATTCAAATGATGGCGAAGCTTTTTTTAACGACAAGATGGGAAGGGTTGTCGAGTTATTAAAGGAGAAGCAGCTTTTAGTAGAATCAGAAGGGGCACAAGTAGTAGAGCTTGAAGACTTCCCACCGTGTTTAATCAAAAAGAAAGACGGTGCGACACTTTATGCCACACGGGATTTAGCTGCAGCGATCTATCGTCAAGAAAACTATCATTTTGTGAAAAGTTTATACGTAGTAGGAAATGAACAAACTCTCCATTTTAAGCAGCTATTTCAAGTGTTAGAGAAAATGGGCTATGATTGGGCAGAAGGGATGGCTCATATTCCATTTGGTATGATGCTGAAAGACGGCAAGAAGATGTCAACGAGAAAAGGGAAAGTTGTTTTATTAGAAGAAGTGCTTCAAGCAGCTATTCAATTAGCGGAGAAAAATATCGAAGAAAAAAACCCTTCTCTTGAAAATAAAGAAGAAGTGGCAAAACAAGTAGGAACAGGAGCAATTATCTTTCATGACTTAAAGCATTATCGCCTAACAGATATTGAGTTTTCTCTAGAAGATATGTTGAAGTTTGAAGGAGAAACAGGACCATATATCCAATACACACATGCAAGAGCCTGTTCCTTACTGCGGAAAGGTAATTTCTACCCACCAGCTAATATAGACCAATTACAATGGGATCAGCTAAGTTTTCCAATTGTAAAGCTCTTAATGGACTTTCCGACAATTGTGGAAAAGGCGATTGTGCAATATGATCCTTCTGAAGTGGCAAAGTACGTTATTGATTTAGCAAAAACATTTAATAAATATTATGCGCATGTTCAAATTTTAGAGGAAAATAGCGGAAAAGAAGCGAGACTTTCTCTCGTATATGCTGTAACACTTGTTTTGAAAGAAGGCTTAAGATTACTAGGAATTGCCGCACCAGAGGCAATGTAATAGAAAGATAACCCCCTTGATTAAAGATGAATTATTTTGGCTAAAATGGGGAATAGGTCATTTAAAAGTACATTTGTCATAAAATGTTCACAGAATAGACATAATCCAAGCTGTTTTTTCTTTGAACGAAGTATCTCTATTTGATATGATGAAAGAGGTTAACACATTCAAAGTAGTGTTAACCTCTCTTTTTGCAAAACTGCAGAAATAAGGAAGGGAGATTTGAAATGATACATAAAAAGAAATTTTTATCTGGATTAGTAGCATTAGCGGCTGTCTTCTTTATAGCATTACCAGTCAGCGCCCATGTTACCGTGAATCCATCCCAATCTACTACAGAGGCTTGGGAAACGTATACTGTAAGAATTCCAGTTGAAAAAGATGTGGATACAACAAAAGTGACGATTAAAATTCCAGATAATGTGGAGTTTAAAATGTATGAACCTGTCGATGGCTGGAAAACGACTACAACTACCGATGATAATGATAAAGTGGCAACTGTAACTTGGGAGGCTGAATCAGAAGAGACAGCGATTAAGGCTGGTCAATACCGCGACTTTACCTTTAGAGCACAAAATCCCAAAGAGCCTGGCGATATTGCATGGGATGCATTCCAGTACTATGCAGATGGCAGCATTGTGGAATGGACTGGAGACAGTGATGCAGAACTACCTCATTCTATCACTAGTATTGCTCAATCCAATGAAACGGTTGACAGTCATGGACATAGCACAAAAACGGATGATGCAGCAGTTGATCAACAGGAAGACAAAGATGCCGAGCATGCAAATGAAGGTACTAATATAAATACGATTTTATCGATTATCGCTATTGTTTTATCACTAGCTGCGATTGTAATAACTTTTATAAGAAAAAAATAAGAACTAGCTAAAGAGTTCATTCCTAAGGAAGAGATTAACTTCAAGGAATGGACTTTTTCTTTTTACTCTATAGTAAATTATTCCACTACAAGCTTATGAGAATTTAGCGAAATAGGTAGGGAGTGATTAACCACAGTATTATTTATATTCCACAAAATAAATAGTACATTACGAAATAGAAAAAAGGAATGATTATGCAAAATCCATTACGATTTATATCTAGTGTATATTTAGTACTTGTATCAGTTGGCTTAATTGCTCACGTTGAAATAATTACAGGAAAAAAGAAATGCGTGGAATAGCGTCCTGTTAACGGTGCTTGATGTGCCGCTGTATGTGTTCATACTTCACATAATTAATGTAATCATACATACAAATTCATACATTAAAATAGTAAAACGGTATAGCAGCACAATACAATACTATTATTTCTTATTACCATTAGGTTTATATATGTTATTAGTACTTTTACAACGGAAAGAATTTGTTTTCTGGTCGTAATTAACCTATCTGAAAGACTATAATATATTTTGCTTCGAGGCCGTGCTTTTTTTATGTTTACTGTGCAGCAATTTACGGTTATTCTCTATGGGGATATTAAGCACCATACTATGCCCAATCGTGATTTTATTAGGTTTCTTTTTTCCCTTGCAAATAGGGAGAATAAAAACTATGAATTATTATTACCGGTATTAGAAAATGGATGTATGCCTGTTTCAAAAGGGCTCATATATACGCTTATCCTAAATTTTCAGGATTGTCCACATATAAGGCTGCAATGTAACCGCAGTGACAACAATATTCTGCCGATATTGGAGAAGGTTTCTTTCCAAGGTTTTTTCGGGATACATATGAACTTGACCAACAGTAGCTGCCATTACCCCTTTTTTTATTTCATCGCTGTTGCATTTCGGGCATATATCATTTTTTTCATACGAGAGTCCTCCTTGTTAATGTTGTCTCTATATTTTCATTGTAACATAGTAAATTCCTTCCTGAAAAATATCAAATTTACAAAAAGGTTGCTATCATAAATATTAGTGGAACTAGATCAAATTATCCGATGCTATCCAGAGCCTATGAGATATTCTCGATTTTATTAGTAAAAACAGTTGGATTTAGTGAATTCAATGAATGATAAGATAAAAAGGGTATGCCGTTTCTAAAAGGTTCAATGTTGTTTAAAGATGAGAAATTAAGCTATAATGAAACAACATAAAAATGAGACAGCTGTCTTTATGGAGACAAAATATAGTAAAGAAGTGTGGAAACAATGGAGTGGAAACCTAATCGACAAGTAAAAAAAGCAATATATAAGCAGCTGGCGGAGTATATAGAAAATGGTATCGCAGATGGATCCTTTCCCTTAGATAAACCGCTGCCATCGGAAAGAAAGCTAGCAAAACTGCTAGAATTAAATAGAAGTACGGTAGTTGCTGCATATGATGAGTTAGAGTCGAATGGATTAATTGAAAGAAAACGCGGCAGCGGAACAATGATAAGTAAAGATATATGGGGAATAACCAAAAAACGTGTACCTAGCTGGAATCGTTATATAGAAGCGGGATCTTTTCTTCCTAATCTACCTGTCATGCAGCGGATACGAAAAGAAATGACGGAACATGACCTGATTAATTTAGCAAGCGGGGAACTTTCGGAAGATCTTTTCCCCTTAAGTTCATTGCGGAAAATTACTTCTGACCGAGCTTACATAGGATCATTGGGATACGATCATCCACAAGGAAGTGAAGTGCTAAGAAAGACCATTGCAAATCATATGGAGAAATATCGTGGTTTACAAACAACGCCTTCTTCTATATTGATTACATCTGGAGCCCAGCAGGCTTTACATTTGGTTATTCAATGCTTGCTGAAACCTGGCGATGCGGTAGCAATGGAAGATCCATCTTATCATTATAGTCTTCCGCTATTTGAATCAGCCGGAGTTAAACCTTATTATTTGACTGCAGATGAAAATGGCATAAAACCTGACGATTTAATCTTATTATACAGAAAACACCGAATTAAGATGATATTTCTAAACCCAGCTTTCCAAAATCCATCTGGCGTATCTCTCGGTCAAAAAAGAAGAAGAGAGATTTTAGAAATTTCTTCTCAATATGGTATTCCCGTTGTAGAGGATGATCCATATAGCTTAACTTCTTTTAGCGGAAAGCCATTGCTTCCGCTAAAATCGATGGATCAAAATGGCAATGTATTATATATAAGCTCTCTCTCCAAAATTGTCGCCTCTGGTCTGCGAATTGGCTGGATTATAGGACCTAAGCCGGTGATAGAAAGGTTATCCGACGCTAAGCAGCAGATTGATTTTGGCCATTCTAGTTATTCTCAATGGGTAGCAAACGACTTCTTAGAATCACCCTCCTTTGCAGTCCATTTAGATAATTTAGTTAAACAACTTGAAAGCAGAAGAAATCAAATCATCGAAAGCTTGAATACCTACTTAAAAGGAGAAATGGAATTTCTAACACCAAATGGTGGGATTCATCTGTGGTGTAAAATAAAAAACGAAGTCAATGAAAATCGCTTATTAGAAGAGTCGTTAAAAAATGGTGTTATTTATGCGCCTGGATCTACAATGGGTTCAAACGCTAACTATGTTCGTTTTACGTATGCGAAAGAAACAGAAAGCAATATTGATGAGGGGATAAGGAGATTTGCTGCAGCGCTTAAATCCAGTAAAGAATAATGAGGGAAGGATGCAAGGATAAAGCGTGCATCTTATTTTTATCGCATGAGATAAAAAGTGGATGGTCAACTTATATGGAAATTGGATGGTCTATTTAGAGAGAAAATTTAGTACTATAAATAACGTAGAAATATTAATTGAATAAGTAATGGAGTGAATGGAAATGACCTGGATTACTATTATAGCCTTAGTGTTCTTTTGTATAATAAAAATTTTAATGACGTGCTTGCCAACAGGAGTAGTGGATTGGCTGCTGGATAAATATAAATTGCATTTAAAACTTAATAACATGGAAACAGAAATAATCTACAATGAAATGAAAATAGATGGAGAGAATAAAGAAGCAATTATTAAGATATTCAACGAAGCGATTGTTAGAGAAAAGTATAGTTTATATCCAGGAAGTGAAGAAGCATATCTTAATGCTAAAAATGCGGAGTATTCTCTTGTTATTCATACCAAAAAAGGGAATAAGAACATAAACTTATTTTTGAATAGTTATCAAGACCATGTAGATATTGTGAAAAAGTACAAAAATAAAATGGTTGCATATAGCACCTATCCACTTCAACTAGATGTTTTAACTAAAAAATAAAATATATTTTTACAAATTTATAAAAAGCTATTAAAGGGCTAAGCCATTTGCTGCTGCCACTTTAGTAGTTTTTTTATGCATTTTTTTAAAAATCAATTTATTAAACAATAATGACAAGGGAATTGGCAAAAAATGTCGAATTTAATACGTATAATTTTATTTTGGAGTGTTGCATATAATGGAATTTCTTGTTGAAAGTGAGTACTTTAATAGAGCGATAACAGATGTGAGCAAAGCAGTATCTCAGAAAACGCCATTTCCTATTCTTTCAGGTATCAAAATAATGGCTACTAAAGAATCATTAATTGTTATAGGAAGTAATGCTGATATCATTATTGAACAAGTAATTCCGATGGAAATAGATGGAGTACAAGTGCTAGAAGTAAAGGAGGTAGGCAGTGTTGTACTATCAGCAAAATATTTAAGTGAACTTGTGAGAAAATTGCCAGGGAAAATTCATCTAACAGTAAACGAAAAGCAAATAGCTACGCTTAAAGCGGATGAAATCGTGACAACACTTAATGGTTTTCATGCAGAAGAATATCCCACGCTTCCAAGTATGGAAGAAACAACACATATTAGAATGCAAAGCACCGATTTAATCGAGATGATCAACCAGACAGCTTTTGCTGTATCAAAAAGTGAAGCGAGAGCCGTTTTGACTGGCGTTAATATGTTATTCGAAGAAACAAAACTTACATGTGTAGCTACTAATTCTCATCGACTAGCATGGAGAGAGCTTCCGATTGAATCTGGTGTAAGTGGTGCATTCATCGTGCCAAGTACAAGCCTCCATGAGCTTACTAAGTTAATGCAGAAAACAACGGGAATGATTAAATTATTTGCTACAGATCGCTATATTGTATTTAAAACGAATTCAACTACTCTTTATTCTCGATTAATCGAAGGGAATTATCCAAATGTTGCTGGATTATTCTCCAAAAATGCAAGGACAATGATTACTGTTAATACAAAACAGCTGTTAAAAGGAGTAGATCGAGCTTGTCTTTTTGCAAGTGAGTGGAAGAATAACAATGTCCATATGGAAATAAAAGATGGTTTGAAATTAAAAATCACCTCTAATTCTTCAGAAATAGGAAAAATAGAAGAAACGCAACCGATCAATAAGCTTTCTGGAGAAACAGATTTAAGCATTTCTCTAGATGGAAGCTTCCTTATTGATGCATTAAAGGCAATTAAGGAAGAAGAAATAAAAATCAGTTTCGGAGGTACAATGAGACCAATATTGATGGAACCAGTTGGAAACAATTCATATATGCATTTGATTTCTCCTGTACGCTCCTGTTAGAGATTATAGATTGCTGATATGTATTGGATTTTAAATTTTCTGAAACCTTTGAGATGTTACATTCGTAATTAATCAAAAGGGGAGGGGAATATATGCAAAAACTTGGAGCTGTTGTTATTCTGTTTTCTTTCCTTCTATTAATCTCTTGTGAACTGAAAGAGACGATAAAAGAAGAGAGTGAATCAGATAATATTTATTTTACTTTTAAACATCCTGAAACAGACCAAGAATATGAGATTGTGCATGCTTATAAACTTTATAAAAAATATGAGAAGAGAATGAAAGAAGATTCAGCTACGCCGAACTTTTTGCTGTTTGATGAGGAGGTGATAGAACCAATTGTAGATGCGTGCTATAAAAATGCAGAATTTTTTGTAGGTAATTTTGACCTTACTGTAAAAGCACCAGAAAATATGGAGGAAGTTAATAATATTATTAAAACAATGGATGAGAAGCAGCTTAATAAGGCAATTCAAGAGGCACTCCTTAAATCATCAGATTACATCCCATCAGAAAAGAAGACGAATATTTGTATTTTCCCTATAGAAGAAGATCACATTACCCAAAGTATGGATACTTGGGGCGCTGGAATGATAAGTTTTTACTATAATAATAAGTTTTATACCGAAGAGTTTATCAAGACAACGATTGCTCATGAATATAATCACAGTGTATGGTTTGAGAAATATTATAAAAAAGAAGAGGAAGAAACAGTTTTAGATCGATTAATTTTGGAAGGAAAAGCAGTTATGTTTCAGAAATTAGTCTACCCAGATATTGACGTAGATAATTTATATTACAACTTTAAACTAGATTTTTGGAATAAAATTGAACCAGATTTGCAAACGTACGATTTAAAGAGAGCGCAGGAAATATTGATTGGTGGAAACGGATTACCATACAACTATGGTTATAGTGAGGGCTATAATATGGTAAGAACATATTTAAATAAGCATCCTGACATAACACCAGAAGAATGGACTGGACTTACTAGTAAAGAAATATATGAAGAGGGAAATTACATAGAGAACTACCAGTAAGTAATTTGTATGGAGATAAACGTTTCTTCATTGAAAGAAATAAAGAATTGGAAGCGTATTAAGAAGAGACGTTATGTCATCAGTTTAGATAACTTTTTTTAGAATCTTGATGTTAAGTAAAAATATCCATTTAGATAATAAAAAGAGAGTAGTGGTGTATTTATGGAGTTTATTATAGCGATGGGGCTGATAATATTAGCCATTACGTGTTTATCTATAGAAGTAAAGCTAAGAAAATTAACGGAACAAAACAAGGAAATTTTAGAATTGTTGAAAAGGAAAAAGGAAAAATAATCTGTTTAGTAGAAGCGTTTTTGTAGCTATTGTACTTTTGTTTTAGCGACGTATTTTTGTGATAAAAAGACCACTTCTAAATAGAGGGATTTTTTCAAAAAGGAATCAGGAGGAGAACTGTTCTTAATTATATGCCCTAACATGATATTTTTTAATTTAAGGAGATAGTAAAATGTGTAAACGCAAGATTGGAATTTGATTATATGACTATGTTGATCTTTAGATTTTGCCGGTCCTGCGGAGGTTTTCTCGTTAACAACTGAAAGTAAAGCAGAAAAAGGGTTAACTCTTTATAAAAAGAAAGCTAATGCCAACGAGACCTTTTGAAGTATATATGATTTCGGAATCAGGGAAGACAATAAAAACACATATTGGGACAAAAGTGACACCGGATTATAGTATAAATGATAGTCCAACATTTGATATATTGCTTGTTCCTGGTGGCCCATTAAGAGCAATACAATCAATTAGCAAGAATAAAAAGATTATTGAATGGATTAAGAGTCAGAAAAGTATAGAGTATATATGTTCTGTTAGTACCGGTGCCTATTTATTAGGAGAAGCTGGCTTATTAGCTGGAAAGAAGGTGACAACTCATCACCTAGCATTAAAATTGCTCCAGGATAAGTATCCAGATACACATGGGATATCTCAGGAAAAAGTTGTCCATGATGTCAACATTATTTCATGTGGTGGAGTGTCTTCTGGAATCAATATGGGATTATATCTTGTCGAGCAATTATTAGGAGACTCGTTGCAAAAAAAGAATTGCTAGAACGATTGAATTTACAAGATGAACTTTTCAATAAATATATAGATTTCAATTCAATATTTATAGTAAATCGTTCCATTTTATATATACAGGAGAGGAAAGAATGAAAGAGTTTACTGCTTATCATCTAGTTACTAATCAAAGAATGTCTCGTGGACAGGTTATTCACTTTGAAGAAAAAAAGATGAACACATTATATCGCTTTTTTTTGGAAAAGGAACACCTTAATACACAGGGCGAAGATTATATGGAGATTTTAGATAATCATTATACAGATGAAGGTTTGCACTTAAATAAAGAGAACGCCGATGTGGTTGTTCAGTATGCAGGGCACACCATGAGAGCAATTAGAGAAGTAATAGCAGAAATGGTGAGACTCCAGGATTTCCCCAATCATCCGTCTAGATTATCCTGTCTGTATGCTGCGAAAAGCTATGAGGATGTCTTAAAATGGAAAGCACTTTTTGATTCCTATAAGCGCAAAGTATTACAAATTGTGAAACTTCATGTGTCTGGAAATTATTTTGAAGGAGACGGAGAGCTTCTGCCTAATTTAGAGGCTGTTCCTTTCCATAAAAAAATGGAACAAGCGCGGGAGTATTGGAAGGGGAATGTAAAAAATGAACTTCCAGAGCTTTTGATAAATGGAAGAATAGAAGTAATGGAGATTATTCATGAATATTTAGATGAAAGTAAGTCGTAAAAATTTGATAGAAGAATGTTTTAGAAACCTTCGTGGACGGCAAACGTATTATGGAAAAATAAAGAGGGTTTCATAAAGGTAAAATGTATTGTTTGCAAAAAATACATTACCATCTATTAATGGCATATTCTTATTGTTTATTTGTTAGTTTTATAGGAGGGCTTGAAATGAAAAAAGAAAAAGATGCTCCTGAAATAAGAAGGGAAAAAATGCGACAAGAAGAATTGAAACATCCATCTAGTAGTATGCACGGCAGCAATCTTGCTGATTTAGTGGGCGGGTTAGGGTGGAAAGGTACTGGAATACTCATCCTTATCATAATTGTGGGGATAATCATTTATGCTGCCTTCTTTCAATAAGGCTCTCCCACACATATAATGGGAGACCGCACTTTTCTATATTAGTTAAGAAAATATAATAATGAAAGCTGGAATCAGTCGTAAGAAAAGAAACTTGAGCGAAAAGGGGGAGTATTAACAGTGATTAATTTAACTTTAATGAATGCAGATGAATATCAAAGATATCTGTCTAGTGCGATTAAAACGTATGCGGAAGAAAAGGTTATCGCAGGAAATTGGAAAGAAGAAGAGGCGCTTAAGAAAGCAGAGGAGGAATATACAAGACTTTTGCCACAAGGCGAGAAGACAGAGAAGAATTTTTTATACACCATTCGAAGGGATGACGAGGCAGTTGGCGTTATATGGCTTGCGCAAAAGTCTGAAGAACTAGGGTTTATTTATGACATTTATATACTAGAAAAATACCAAGGGCAAGGCTATGCTAAGGAGGCTTTAAAGGGTATAGAAAGTGTTGGCCAGAAACTAGGATTGAAAAAAATAGGTCTCCATGTTTTTGGCCATAATAAAGTAGCTAGAGGATTATATGAAAAATTAGGATATGAGACTACAAATGTATTGATGGAAAAAGACATTTAATATAAATCCATGGATGGAAGGAGTTAATGGATTCATGTCCTGAACAGGCTGTGAATAATAAGGGTTTAGAAAGAAGTAAGATGCTTGGTAAGCTATTTATAAATGATTTGAAATAGCTTACTATTATACATAGTTTTACTATATACATAGATTATCTTTGTACTATTGTAAAGTTTAATAGATTTAATAAATAGAATTCAGAGGAAGGAGAGAATGGAAAGAATTGAAGTATTCTGTCATAGGATTAATTTTTCAATTAATATTTATTTTCACAATAACTATCTTTAATCCAATTCGAGTTTATGTAATGAATCAATACTCCGTTTATCCTGTAGCATTATTTGAGTTGCTTTTAGGAGTTATAAGTCTAATTTGTGCATTAGTGGGGCTAATAAAGAAAGAGGTTAATGGTCTTTCACTCTTTGTTTTCCTTTTCAGTTTACTAATCTGTTTTTATTTTGTATTTGTATATCTATTAGGAGAAGCAGGGAATCCACCTGAGATTCCCTGGTTGTATAAAAAGTAAAAAAATGTATAAGTTAGTTTTCTTAAAAAATATTTTTTGCAGGACCAAAATTGTTTCTTAAAAAGTTAATGAGTGTAATAAGAGGAAATTAAAGAGGAGAGATGTTTTTTATGAAATTTTTACGAGATGATAATTGGGATAATGACGGGTATTGTGAATATTTAAAATCTATCCAGCATGTCTTTGATTCGTATACGGGCGAATTCCTTGTGACAAATTCATTCCATGATGGAAGGTTTAAAAAAATGGAGTTAATCAATCATTGTGAAGGAGATATAGATGAAACAAAGGATGATCCAACATCAATTAGAGTGGTCATAGAGCACTGGAATGGTTCTATATATGAATTGGTTTGGGATAAAGTGAAAAGATTTTACTTTGATTATGATATTACACGAAATATTGTCGTTAATACAAAGGAAATAGTGGATAATGGAAGAAGTGGGATTGATGATTGGGGTTATGACGAAATTTTAATAACAGAAGATAAGATGTTTTCACATGAAATAGAGCTGCTTTCAAAAACACGGATGTTTATCATCTGTAGACAGTTTCAAATCAAACCATATTCGGCATAATTAATTCAAAGTGCTAGACAAAGTTATAAAATTGATACATAGAAAAACTTTAATTAAAAGAAGTCAGGAACTTTAAGCTATAGTTATTAAATATGTAGTTTTGGAGGGGAACTATGATTAAAGTAAAACCCCAATGTTCTAATTGCGGTAAACATATTGAAAGAAATGAAGTAGTTTTTGTCAAAATGCGCTATCCAGAGCGAAAAGGGATGACCGAAATAAAGGCTTTTATCCAAAATGAAGAGAAATTAATTTGTGAAGCTTGCTTTAATACTAAGTAATCTTAACAAAAGACAAATGTAATGGGATTGGGTGTTTTTCGTCATTACCGTTATAGAATCATTAATTTTTTAATAATTAGGAGACTTAAATAATGTATGAAACTAGATGGGCAACTTATAACGAACTGAGTATTGTGGCAGAATGCTGGTATCAAATGGCTTGTGAAATGGGAGAAATAGACAGTATTCCAAAACCAAGTCTTCAGCGGCTGGAAGAAGTGAAAAATCTATTTCGGAAAGAATTTAAATTAGGAAATTTAATGTTTCAAGTTGCTTTAGACAGTGATGAAAAGATTGTTGCTTGTGCTGGAGGGTTAATTAGAACAGAGTATGCTTTTCCACTAGCGGAAGAACAAAGTCTCTTTGGGTGGATCATAGCTGTATATACGGTGGAAAACCACCGTAAGAATGGGTTAGCTTCTCAATTAGTTGAGGAAATATGTTTATGGCTAAAACAAAAAGGGGCTAAACGAGCAAGGTTATGGTCCAGTTCATCTGGCCGATCTGTTTATGAACAGCTTGGGTTCCATAATATGATGGATTTAGCAAAACCTCTTTCTTAAATGAAAGAAATGATAGGAAGGAAGATATAGATTTCACATATGATTAAAGAATTCATCATTATGATGACATAGAGATAATTATTTTGCAAAAGGTGTTGTAATATGATTAAGGTACCAATAGATCAGTATTCTATAATAAAAAAAGAGATTAGGGAAGCTCCAACATTTGCCCATAGTATATTAGATTTCATGATAGAGGGGACTGTATATAGTGACTGTACGAATTATCATTCATTGCTTTTTCAAACAGCTTCAGGCTTGTTTTTTGTGACAGGTTGTCCTTCGAACGAGCTATTTATGGAGCATTTAATTGATATTTTTGAGAAAACAGTTTTAAAGGGTAATAGATTTACGTTATTTTCCAATGGAATCGTATGGGAGCAGGCAATAGAGAAGTTTCTAAATAAGCGAGTAAGAAGAATCGACCGTATTGCTTATTCCTTTGATTTAAAAACATATAGTAATAGGACAACAATAGCTAGTCCGTATGATGTTTATCGAATTAATTCTTGCTTAATTGAAAATAGTTTAGAATTCAATGAAAGATATTATGAGGAGTATTGGGATTCTAAAGAGAATTTTCTTCAAAACGGAATTGGTTTTTGTGTGAAAGATAAAAATCGGATAATTGGGGAAGCAGTTTCTATTTTTAAATCTAATAACTATGCAGAAATAGATATAATAACAGACCCAGCGTACAGAGAAAAAGGGGTTGCAAGTCTTGTTTCGCAACGATTTATCGATTATTGTCTTTCTATCAATATTCAGCCGCGATGGGATTGTGATGTTGATAATCGTGCGTCCGTAAATTTAGCTAATAAATTTGGGTTTATCAATCCTAAAAAATACGCTATTTATATAAAAGCATAGTTGTGAAAATAATATCTCTACACCTAATAGAGAGAAGATTAGAAGGACTTTGGCAGCCAGCTATTCAAAGAGAGCGAGGAAAACTTACTGTCTCCTCGCTAGGCTCTATTATTCTTTTACGCCAATTACTCGAATCCTTTTATAGTCAGCCATCCATTTTCCATCAATATATAAAGTATCCTTTACATTTTTTTCAGCCTTCGCAATAATTTCGTTCTTAGCTTCTGATGGAATATCATGAAACAGTTGGCTTCCAAACATGTCAATCCAATTTCTTAAGCCATTTTCCCCAATTAAGGGAGTTGGTCGATCAAAGTGTTGTGCAAAGGTAACCCGGAATCCGACTTTTTCCATTAAATTTGAGTACTCCCCGACACTTGGGTAAAACCAAGGGAAATGCTCTGCGCCGAACGGAAATCCTGCTTGCTTTATTTGCTGTATCACTTCATTTGTTATTGTTTGAACATTGCCTTTTCCGCCAAATTCAGCTACAAATCTTCCACCTTGTTTTAAACATTGGTAGATACCTTTTAATGCTTGGATAGGAGGGTGTACCCAATGGAGAGTAGCATTAGAGAATACAGCATCGAATTCATTTAGATAATCCAAGCTTGTAGCATCTTGAACCATAAAAGGTAGACTAGGGTATTTATTAAGGGCTTGGTTTATCATATTTTCCGATTTGTCGATACCTAATATTTCTACACCATATTTGTGGATGGTATTCGTTAAATCACCTGTCCCACAGCCAAGGTCAAGAATTTTTTCGCCTTGCTTTGGAGCTAATAGCTCGACTAAATTATTACCGAATTTTGAAACAAAAGAATGTTTATTATCATATAAATCTGCATTCCAATTATCGGATTCACTTTGATAGCTTCCCATTTTCCCCACTCTCCTTATGTATATATTTGTAAGTAGAATTATAATGGAAAAAAAGGATAAAGGGAATTATAAAAAAAGTATTTAACACGAACTGTTATGAATAGAGAAGCTAATATGGATGTGCTTTTTATGATGTTTTTCCAAGTTAAAAATGACGCTGGATTTATTATAGAATAACGGAGCCTGAAAAGGAGAAGAAATTATAAGAAAAGAAGCAGCCATTAAAAAGAGGAAAACAATAAATTCCTCTTTCTAATGGCTTAATAGCCAGCCCAAAGGCTATAGGCATATTTGTTTATGTCCATGTTGTGTTGCAAATGTTTTTGGAAAAAATCCAATTGGCCTTCGTTAATAGCAAAAGTTCCAATAACGGGATGTTCGCTTGATAAATTAAAAAGGCTTCGATACTCATCAAGTGGGATAGCTGGAAGTTGTTCTTCTCCTGCAATTATCATGGAGGGATCGTCGATTTCATACCATTGTACTTGCCTGATCGTTTCTTCCTCGGAAAAATAGTAAGGGGATTGAAATGTCTCAACAAAAAGTCCGTTACTTGTCGCATAATCGATAGCAGATGGGCAATTAACGTAAGAACCTATGTACATATAGTAATCCCATCCAAAATGCACAAAGAATTTATCTTTAGCATATAACTGACATCCAAGGAAATTTCGCAAAACCATTTTGCAAATAAGGCGAATTTCCTTCCTCTCTACACGCATGTCTTCTTGCAGTACTAACTGATCAAATGCATCTTCATATAAGGAAGCGGTCAAGTCCTCTTCTGAGATTCCCTGTTTTGTTGCGTTTAAAATTCTTAATGAATGAACCCCGCTTTCTTCCAAGAATTTCATAACAGCCTCAACATAAGCATTCTCGACTTGAAGATATTCATCTAAAGTGAATTTTTTACCGTTAATGATCTCTCCAATCTGGGTAGGGGAAGTCCATTCCTCCGTTAAAGTAAAATAGCCATTTTCATCCCGAAACGCTGGATTGTATTTTGTCACACGCCACTGAAATTTTATGTGATTAGTCATACTGCACCTCCTCAACTAATTCTTATAATAACAGTAAAGCCAATAAAAGTTATTTATTAGTTACTAATATATAGCCTTTTCTAAAAAGGAATAAACAGTAGGAAAGGAAATAACTCTTCCTTTAACAGCAAAAAGACAGACCATACTTTGTTAGTTGGTCTGTCATTTAGATATAATTTATTTTTCTGTAAAAAAAGAAACTTCCCTATCCTATTTCTGTTCCTTGCTGGTTTTAGCTGCTTCTCTATTTGGAACAGACTGAGGCGAATGATGTTTTTCACTTCCACCATTTGGCGGCCCATATGTATGAGCATCATCCGTAATTTTGGCACCTTCTAGAAAATTATCCTTAGTTTTCATGTATTTCACCTCCGTTTATAGTATGTGTCTTGTCTAAAATATTATTTATATGTGAGGAATCCACTTAGTACTAACAGGGGTTTATTCTCTTTTTGAGTGAAACTAATTCCATTCTGCATCGTACTAAAAGATAACAAGTGGAAGACAGGAGCGTGATTATGGTGGAGCAAATTTTATCAGTTGTATTTGTAATTATTCTTGTTTTTTCTATAATTAGTGTGATTAAACAAAGAAAAAAAGCAGGTGTAACTGGATTTAAAAGTGTGTTAACACCAATTTGCTTTTTTCTTATAAGTATAAACTGCTTATTAGCTATTTGGTTTAAGTATGGGGGACTGGCTGTTTGGCTCATTAATGGTGTTTTGTTATTACTGGCAGCTTATTTCACAAAATATTTGCCGAAAACTAAAAATTGAACGGGAAGGTTCGGTAATCAAAAGCAAACAATTTCTTACAAAGAGCTTATGTTGATAATCTAATGATCGCATAAGCTCTTTTTTTCCTTTATTCACTTAGATAACAAGAAAATTCATTTTTGGATTAGCCTAAATGTAGGTGTTTAAAAATTCGTTAATTCTTAGTAAGTGGCCATATAACATAAATAATGTAAATGGCGGTTGCACTATAAGGTGATTTTGTATATAATGTATATATAGTATATATACATTATATTAAGTATGAAAGATAAAAAAAGAGGGATAAGCATGCAAATAATTATTTCGAACAGTTCAAAGGAGCCGATTTATGAACAAATTACCAATCAAATTAAATCGTCTATCTTAGCAGGGGAACTAAAGGAAGGAACAGCGCTGCCTTCCATACGCAACTTAGCTAAAGACTTGCAAATAAGTGTGATTACAACAAAACGAGCATATGAAGAATTAGAGAAAGCTGGTTTTATTTACTCGATTGTTGGTAAAGGATCGTTTGTAGCCGAGCAGAATTTAGATGTAATCAGAGAGAAGAAATTAAAGGTTATTGAAGAACAGCTAAGTGCTGTTATCGCCAATAGTAAAGAAATCGGCTTGCCATATGAGGATTTACTGCAGTTATTCAATATTTTGTATGAGGAGTGAGAAGGATGGAAAATGTGGTGGAGTTAAGGAATGCCACGAAGAAATTCAAGGGTTTTTCTGTTAATAATATAAATTTAGAAGTGAAAAAAGGCTTTATAACGGGTTTTATTGGCGAAAATGGAGCTGGGAAATCAACTACAATTAAGATGATGATGAATTTATTAAAACCAGATGCTGGCCAAGTGAAACTCTTTGGGTTGGATTATCAAACACATGAAAAGGCAATAAAGGAACGGATTGGCTTTGTATATGATGGTAATGTATTTTTTGAAGGGCTGAACTTAATCGATATAAAACGCATTGTGGGACCTGCATACAAACAATGGGATGATAAATTATTTTATCATTATGTAGAAAAATTTGAGTTACCACAAAAAAAGGCTATTAAGACTTTTTCAAAAGGAATGCAGATGAAAGCATCTTTAGCAATAGCTTTATCCCATCATGCCGAATTAATCATTATGGACGAACCTACAGCAGGCTTGGATCCTATCTTTAGGAGAGAACTGTTGAATCTGTTACAAGAGTTAATGGTCGATGGTAATCGAACTTTGTTTTTCTCCACTCATATTACAACTGATTTAGATCGTATTGCCGATTATATTGCCTTCATACAAAGAGGAGAATTGATTTTTAATCAATCAATACTAGATATCGCAGAGAACTATGCAGTTGTTAAGGGAGGACTAGATTTACTGGATAGAGACACAGAAAAAAGCTTTGTTCATCTAAATCGTGGTCCGACGGGGTTTGTGGCATTAACAGATAATCGAAAAGAAGTGGATCAGGTATTTGGTGATAGTGTTGTGATCGAACATGCGACATTAGAAGATATTATGTACTACACAAAAGGAGGAATGCAATATGTTTAATTTAATAAGACGTGATGCAATCCTTCAGAAAAGGCAACTCTTAGTATTTATCCCTTTTATCGTATTTTTTATTGTGATGAATATAGACTCTGTTTTCATTTTTCTCGTCGCTAGTATTTTTATCCCGTTTAATGCATATGCATATGATGAAAAAGCAGAGACAAATATATTATTAAATTCCTTACCTTATACACGAAAGGAAATCATTGCATCACGCTATATTGGAGCAGTTGTGTATATGTTAGCGTCTATTCTACTGACAAGTGCAGCCTTGTTTCTTTTTAATAAACCATTTACACTTACAGATATTGCCGTTGGGAGTGGTTTTTTCTTGCTGTTTGCTGCTTTCACCTTTCCATTGTTCTATATGCTTAAGCCTGGCTATATTACAACAGTTGTTATTATCAGTTTTCTTGTTTTATCAGCCATAGGGCCTAGAGTCGTTACCTTTCTAGCGGAACATTTAACCAGTATAACAGATTTTATTATCAATTTATCCCTTCCAACTTTATATACAGGAGCGACCATTTTTATTCTTGTTGTCTATTTAGCCTCATGGGGAGTTGCGACAGTGATTTACCAGCGAAAAGTATTTTAATATAAATATCTTTAATATCCAACAAAAGATGTAGGTACAGAATGAAAAACTGGAGAAGACAGTAAGTAAAAGAGAAGTTATCCATCAGTGGGGGAAACGAAAGTCTCCATTGATGGGAACTTTCTCTCTTTTTTTTAATATAGATTGCTCTATACATACAAGCTGATGTTCTGCAAGGTTCCAAAACTTGTGGATTAGAAGCTTGAAAGGAAATTACGTTTTAATAACAATTGGCCCAGAGATCATTCTTAAAATAAGAATATTTTTTTGTAACAAATCCCTTTTTTAATGTAAATAAGTTACAAAGAGTAAGAACGGAAACCTTTTACTAAAAAAGTACTCCTGTTATAATACAAATAAAGATTCGATGTAATAACGAGAATAAGGGGGATACTAATGACTGGTAAAGTAGATACAAAGGAAGTGTGGACACGATTTATTCAAGAAGGATCTTTAGAACCAGCAAATTTAACTCCAGAGATTGAAGAATCTTGGCATCTTTGCCGGCAAAAAGGCTTAAACCCACATGATGGCATAACTGATTGTATCTTGACCCCAGAGGAATTCGAAGAAAGATTGGCAGAAAATGAATTATTAATTACTTTAGCTAAGCAAAATGTTAAGCGTTTACAAAAATTTTTACGAGGCTGGCGTTTTGTCATTATTTTAACAGATAAAGATGGGTACATATTATATAAAGAAGGGGAAAATTCTATTAGCATTGCAGCAGAAACGATCCGATTTAAAGAAGGAGCAAAATGGGGAGAAATAGAAGTGGGAACTAATGCAATTGGTCTCGCGGCAAGATATAAAAAACCCATGATGGTTAGAGGGTATGAACATTTTTCGAAAGCATCTCAACAATGGAATTGTTCTGCCGCGCCAATTTTTAACCAGCATAAAGAAATGATAGGAGTTTTGAATGTATCTAGTCTCTATCAATCTATTAACCAGCCATATGTGTTAGCATGTGTTAAGCTTATTGCTGATTCCATTTCACTAGATTGGAAAAAAAAGATGCACGAGGATATGGAGTTTTTGCTGCGAACAACTTTCCAAAGCAGTGGACAATACATTGTTTGTACCATTGATAAATACATTTGTGCCCTTCCAAAAAATCTTCAGCAAAAATATCAAAATTGGATTGGCACATCATTAAGTCGATTCGCGCAAGAGACTGGTGCAGTATCTGCCGTACATATTCCGATTATGCACCACCATCGACTCATTGGATATCGAATACCTCTCCGTGCGGAAACAAGCTTTGTTTGGAATGGAAGTAGAGGTTTAAGCAAAAGTTACAAACAAGTGCTGGAATCTATTAAAAATGTCGCCCCCACGGATACTACGGTACATTTAGTAGGAGAAACTGGTGTTGGCAAAAAGTTTCTTGCTAGTTGTATTCATGAAAATAGCCCAAAGTCAACGGCCCCTTTTTATAAATTACACTGTTCGATGCTTACTAAGGATATTCTTCAAAGGTTTCTTTCTACAGATCTGCAGCGTTTGACTAAGAAAAGGCATCAAGTGGTCGAGGAAGCAACGATTTTTTTGGAAGAGATTGGAGAACTTTCGATTTCCTCCCAGCAAATGCTTTTAACCATCTTACAGGAAAAGGAAAGACAACATCACAAATCCTATCGTTTTATCACATCTTCCACGAAAGATATCCGTGATCTAGTAGAGCAAGGGATAATAGATCAAGATTTATTCTACTATATTTATGCCTATCCCATCTATCTTACTCCTTTGCGTGAACGAAACGAAGATATACTTGCTCTGATTGATTACTATTGTGACAAGAACAATTGGCATCCAGAGTGGAGAATAAATTGGAAATTACTATTTTCAAAGGGACAATGGTATGGAAATGTGCGAGAATTATATAATACTCTAGATCGATGCAGAATTTTATATAAAGAGGATGCGCCAACTGAAGAACAGTTGTATGAGCAAGTAATGATCGCAGAAAAACATATGCAAAAATCGTACCATAGAAAGGATCCGAAGACTAAATTTGAAATTCAGGCAATTACAAACGCTCTAAAAAAACACCATGGAAATGTGTCAGAAGCAACAAAAGAACTAAATATGTCTCGTGCGACTCTTTATAGAAAAATAAAAAAATATCAAATAAAAAATTTTTTATAAATGTTCACATTCTCAGTTTGGAAGATAGTGAGACAAAAATGAGACAAATTTATATGATTGGAGAATAAATAAGACAACCGAAATGGTGGTCTTGCACATTCTCCAATCTTTTTTTTGTTTAATAATAATTAGTTTTCTTCAAAGAAATTATTGCTTAAGAAAGTATGCGTCTTTTTTTAATAAAATGATGGTGAGAAAAGTGAGAAATAATGAGAAAGTCTGTCTCGTTTCAATCGATGACAAAGGTTAGAAATGTTGATTTATCAATGTTTTAAGCGCTTTCAAAAATAGAAAATATGTTGTATCATCGAAGTGTGTTAATACTGGAATATAGAATGGAGGAAAGAAAATGAAGAAAGAAACTGCTTATTGGGCCTATACGAAAATGAATGAAATTAGGAAGTTTGAAGATCAAGTTCATAAGATTTTTTCAACAGGGGCAATCCCAGGTTTTGTTCACTTATATGCAGGAGAAGAAGCGATTGCTGTAGGTGTATGTGCACATTTAACGAATAAAGATTATATAACGAGTACACATAGAGGTCATGGTCATTGTCTGGCTAAAGGCTGTGACTTAAATAGTATGATGGCAGAGATTTTTGGAAAAGAAACAGGGATATGCAAAGGAAAAGGAGGTTCTATGCATATTGCTGACCTTGACGTTGGCATGTTAGGGGCTAATGGCATTGTCGGTGGAGGATTTCCGCTTGCAGCTGGTGCGGCTTTAACAGCCTATGTAGAGGGAACAGACAGCGTAACTGTCTGCTTTTCTGGAGATGGTTCCAATAATCATGGAACATTTCATGAAGCAATTAACATCGCTTCAATCTTAAAGCTGCCTGTTGTTTTTGTAGTAGAAAATAACGGTTTCGGAGAAGCCACTCCATATCATTATTCTACTTCCTGTAAACAAATTATTGATCGTGCACCAGGCTATAGTATTCCAGGAGTAAGAGTAGATGGAAAAGACTTAGTAGCTGTTTATAATGCAGCTAAAGATGCAGTGGAACGAGCCAGAAATGGAGAAGGTCCTACTCTTATTGAAGCGGTTACGTATCGAAATTATGGTCACTTTGAAGGAGATGCACAAAAATATAAATCAGAAACAGATCGTGAGAAGTGGCCAGTAGATGAAGATTGTATTGAAATCTTTAAAGCATATGCTTTTGCCAATGATTTGTTAACGGAAACAGAAGTGGAACAAATTGAGAACGAAGTGGAAAAGGCAGTGGACAATGCAGTAGAATTTGCAAAAAATAGTAAACAGCCTGACCCATCCATGTTACTAGAAGATGTGTATGTCAACTACAAATAATAAAAGAATGAGGTGAAGGAAGAATGGGAAGAAAGATTACATTTTCACAAGCTATCAATGAAGCAATGGATATTGCCATGGAGAGAGATAATAAAGTTATCTTAATGGGAGAAGATGTTGCAGGTGGTGCGACCGTTGACCACTTACAAGACGAAGAAGCATGGGGCGGCGTTTTTGGTGTTACCAAGGGATTAGCAAATAAATATGGCCGTAAACGAGTTATCGATATGCCGATTGCAGAAGCGGGATATATGGGAGCAGCTGTAGCAGCAGCAGTTACCGGATTACGTCCGATTTCAGAGTTAATGTTTAACGACTTTATTGGAAGCTGTTTAGATGAAGTGCTTAATCAGGGAGCGAAAATGCGTTATATGTTTGGCGGAAAAGCAAGAGTGCCTTTAACCATTCGTACAAACCATGGCGCAGGAGCGAGTGCGGCCGCACAGCATTCCCAGACTTTATATGGAATGTTTACCGCAATCCCAGGTTTGAAGGTAGTTGTGCCATCTAATCCGTATGATGCAAAAGGTTTATTACTTTCTGCAATTGAAGACGATGATTTAGTTGTATTTTTTGAAGATAAAACCCTGTATAGCATGAAAGAGGAAGTTCCGGAGGGATACTATACCATTCCGCTTGGTAAAGCAGAAGTGAAGAGAGTGGGAACTGATCTTACCATTGTGGCAATCGGAAAAATGGTCCATGTTGCGATGGAAGCAGCTGATAGATTAGCGAGTAAAGGAGTGGAAGTGGAAGTAATCGATCCTCGTTCATTATCTCCACTTGAAGAAGAACCAATTTTGGAGTCTGTCGAAAAAACAGGAAGGCTAATTATTGTAGATGAAGCAAATCCACGCTGTAGTGTAGCAGCCGATATCGCAGCACTTGTCGCTAATAAAGGGTTTGATTATTTAGATGCTCCAATTAAAACAATAACGGCCCCACATACTCCTGTTCCATTTGCAACTAATTTAGAGCAATTATATATACCAAACGCAGAAAAAGTTATCAATACGGCATACGAATTAATTAATGAATTAACTTTAGCTCGATAAGTGGAGGTGAAAATATGTCAACTGCTATTGTGATGCCGAAATTAGGAATGACCATGAAAGAAGGAACCATTGTGGAGTGGTTAAAACAGCCTGGAGAATCCGTCTCGGAAGGAGAAGGTGTGGCTGTTATTAGCTCAGAAAAACTAACAAGTGAAGTAGAGGCGCCAACAGATGGAGTACTTCTTACAATCATTGAAGAAGTCGATAATGAAGTAGAAGTTGGAAAGCCAATTGGAATAATAGGTAATGAAAAGGAAGCGGAAAGTGAAAGTAGTCAAGATGTTAGGGAAGGAAAAGATGCAGCATTAGAGGAGAATGCGCCGGCGCGACAAGAGGCGGAAGTAAAAAGGAAAGATACAAATAAGCGTATTCGGATATCTCCCGCTGCAAGAAAACTTGCACAACAACTGCGAGTGGATACACAAAAAGTTACTGGTACTGGGCCAAATAATCGGATTACGAGAAGAGATATTCAAGCATTTGCTGACATGGGTGGAGAAGTAACAGAACCAAAGGTGGATCAAGAAACTAATACTATTGTACAACCAAATGTACAACCACCAGACGTAAAAGGCGAAAAACTATCTGTTATGCGTCAAACAATTGCAAAACGAATGCAGCAAAGCTTGTCTACAACTGCTCAATTAACATTACATCGAAAAGCAGAAATTAATGCCCTTCTAGATTTTCAAAAGGATATTAAGAAACAAGTAATGGAAAGTGAACTAGATGTCCGATTAACTTTAACGGTGCTTATTGCTAGAGCTGTTACATTAAGCTTGCGTGATAAGTCATTTATGAATGCTCATTTGATTGATGGTAAATTATATTTATTTGATGAGGTGCATTTAGGAATTGCAACATCTTTAGATGCCGGTTTAGTCGTTCCAGTAGTTAAAAATGCAGAACGGCTTCCGCTCGGGGAATTAGCAAAAGCTATATCGTCTGTAACGGAAAAAGCAAGAAATGGACAATTACCAGGATATGAACTAACGGGATCAACTTTTACTATTTCTAATTTAGGCCAACAGGGAATTGAATATTTTACCCCAGTCCTAAATACCCCTGAAACAGGTATTCTTGGTGTAGGAACATTTATTGAGGAAGTAACACTAGAAAATGAAAACGTAAAAACAGTGAAAAAATTGCCTTTAAGCTTAACCTTTGATCACCAAGTGCTTGATGGAGCACCAGCAGGAGATTTCTTGAACCGCGTTGTTTATTATCTAGAGCATCCATATTTACTAGTGTTATAGATAAAAAGAGTGTAAAAAGTAGATAGGCGTGCAAATGAAAAATGAATGCAGCTCTATTCCATGTTAGATAGCACCATTTATTGATGTTTGAGAAATTTTAAGAAGCGGGGCAGTACGACTTTTCTCTGTAATCGTGCTGCTATCTTAAAAGTCCAATTCAATATGGTAGCTTTAGGTACGAAACATGAATACTTATCGTTGGGATTAGCTCATCATTTTTCTGTGAGCTCTCCGTAGAAGGAAGGGAATCAAGAAATGAAGAAATATGATGTCGTTATCCTAGGTGGAGGTACGGGAGGGTATGTAGCAGCAATACGTGCCTCCCAAAAAGGAAAGACAGTTGCAGTAATAGAAAAGGATAAGCTCGGTGGAACTTGTCTTCACCGTGGCTGTATTCCAAGTAAAGCATTATTGCGTACAGCAGAAGTATTTTCTACATTTAAAAATGCTGCAAGCTTCGGGGTAGACGTAAGTGGAAATATAGCGGTGAATTTTCCAAAAGCACAAAAAAGAAAAGAAATGATTGTGCGCCAATTAGAAGCTGGGATAAAAGGATTGATGCAAAAAGGAAAAATTGATGTCTATGAAGGGACCGGTTTTTTCCACTCTAATTCTATTTTGAAGATCACTGATCGAGCAGGAAAAGAAACAAGTATTGAAGCAAAAAATACTATTATCGCAACAGGTTCAAAGCCAAGATCCCTGCCAGGCTTACCCTTTGATGAGAAGCAAATTCTTTCATCAGACGGGGCGCTGTCACTAAAAGAATTACCGAAGAGTATCATCATCGTTGGTGGAGGGGTCATTGGCATGGAATGGGCCTCTTTACTAAATGATTTCGGTGTAAAAGTTACCGTTTTAGAATATAGCCCGCGAATTGTCCCGACAGAAGATGAGGACATTTCACAAGAATTACAAAAAATTTATACGAAGAAAAAAGTACAGATTGTAACCAATGCTTTAGTTGATGCAAAAAGCTGTCGATTAACAGAAAAAGGGGTGCAAATCAGTGCCGAAGTAAATGGAAAAAAAGATATCTTTTCTGCAGAAAAACTGCTTGTCTCCGTTGGAAGAAGTCCTGTAGTGGAGGGAATTGGTTTAGAAAATACTGCAGTTAAACTGGAAAAAGGCGCAATCGTTGTAGATAAAAATTGTCGTACACATGATCATAAAATATTTGCGATTGGAGATTGTATCCCAACACTTCAATTAGCCCATGTTGCCATGCATGAGGGTATTCTTGCAGTAGATACAATTGTTGGGGAAGAAACATATTTGATTTCATATGAACAAATACCTCGATGTATTTATACCGCACCTGAAATTGCAAGTGTAGGGATATCTGAAGCAGCAGCTAAAGCAAGAGGATATGAAGTCAAAGTTGGATATTTTCCGTTCCAAGCAATTGGAAAAGCACTTGTTCATGGAGAAAAAGAAGGGTTCACAAAGATAACTGCCGATAAGAATACAGATGATATTCTTGGGATAACGATTATTGGTCCACATGCTACTGATTTAATTGGCGAGGCTGCATTAGGTCAAATGCTCGAAGCAACGCCTTGGGAAATTGCCCATACCGTTCATGCCCATCCAACTTTATCAGAAGTATTAGGAGAAGCTGCTTTGGCAGTAGATGGCCTATCTCTTCATATGTAATGACAATTGGCTGACCTGTACGATTGGTGTAGATAATGATAATTTGCAAGTATCCATTTAACCTTTGCAGAATAGTGTCTGCCCAGGTATCATTTACGGATTGTAAAAAGGATAAAGTAGTATTTTTAATACGATTGTTCTCCATTCATTTCTAGCTGCGGAAAGCAGAATTTTTGCAAGAAACCTTGTCATCCGTTAAGCTGAAAGTAAGTTTATTTCCATTCTTATATAGGAATAGTATATATAGGAAAGTAACAAAAGGCAGGAGATGGCAAGATGAAGGTCACAATCACCGATGCAGCTGTTGAGAAATTCCGCAGCTATGAAGTTCCTGAGGGTGCAGTTTATCGATTAAGTACCATTTTTAGTGGCGGCTGCAGCTATGTTTACAATTTTGACTTAGCAGTTGATTTTCCACACGAAGAGGATAAGGCATTTGAGGATAATGGTTTAACGATTTATTTAGATCCATTAACGATTAAGCATATTAATGAAGACTTAAAGTTTGACTATGTACAGGGGAAAGGCTTTCGTTTAATTGGACCAAGTGAAATTTATTCTTTCCATTTGGAAGTAAAGCAAAAAGCGAAATAAGGCTGAACAAAAGTATCAGATACTCATAATGAGGTCTGATCTTTTTTGTTTAGTGGCAAAATAAATGGATGTAACTATACCTCTTTATTTTCGTATAAGGATATAAAGTGAGGGATTAGTGAATGTTTATGTATTTCTTGATGCTATCGTTAGGAATCATCTTTCTATTGATTTCAGTTATTTATATGGTACAAATGTACAAGGATAGAAATTATTCTTTAATAATAATGGGGAAGACGTTAGTGGTTTTATCAGTTAGTATCTTTCTTTTATTGATAACTTTTCCAAGTTTAAAATACATATTGTTAAAAGAATATGTTGAAGTAATTGGGGAATGTACTATTGAAATAGATGGCACACGCCGTTATGCCGAAGCTAGATTCGAAATGCAAGATACAGGCGAAGTGTATAGCTTTGACAATATTCCAGACCTTGATGCATATGGCAAGAATGTGCCGTATTACTGTACTTTGACTGTAACGAAAGACAAGAAGTGGGAGATTGGCTATAAAATATATAATGTGAATACAAAGAAGCTGATAATATCTGATGAATAACAACGTGATGTTTACAGTGGATTTTTAAAATGGGTTTAATGAATAGGAGCATAGAATTATGTAGTTAAATAATTTAGTAATTTCTATTCTAACTTTTATTCTTTCCGGTATATACTTATTTAGAGGAATCGTGTCGCAGTCCTTTTTTAGTTGATATATAATTATGAATGAAATCAATTATCGAACAAAGCATTAGATAAGAATGAACCATCATTTCGTTTTATAAATAACAAAAAGGAAGTGAACTGCTTGATTAAATACAAATCCCTTCATCATGTAAGTCTTACTGTAACCGATTTAGAAAAAGCCAAACATTTTTATGGGGAAATATTGTGTCTAGAAGAACTTCCCCGTCCAAATTTTGATTTTCCTGGTGCATGGTACAAAATACAGGATCAGCAACTTCATTTAATTGTTTATCCAACATCGCAGACGATTCGCAAAGATAAATCGCTAAACAGTCGGGAAGGGCATTTTGCTCTCCGAGTTGAAAATTATTATGATACCCGTAGTTGGTTAAAGAAACATAATGTGGAATTCTTAGAAAAACCTTATGGAATAAGCGGATTTGCCCAAATATTCTGTGCTGATCCAGATGGTAATTTAATTGAGCTGAATGTGGATCAGAAAGATTTATAGGACAAAAACTGCCAAGAAAATAAATAATAGGAAACATAGAAATAGGGTGAATTTATCCCTATTTCTTTTATTAAAAAGCAATCATCATTATAATAGATGTTAAAACAAATAAATATGCTAAACCATCAAATAAATAAGTCACTATGCTTACAAACTTTGTAAAATTCTCAATGTATATAGTTTGTAATTCCTCTATATTCGCCTGCTGCTTATGGTAAATGTGCCAATTTTTAAGGATAAAATTTCATCGTCAAATCTCTTTAACGAGTAGAAGTAAAGAAGATTGAGCATTCTTATCGTACAAGTTAAATTAAATAATAGACATTAGATTTTAGATAGTTGATATAATAGCTAATCTCAAATTAGGAGAGTGGAAAATGGAAGCGAATGTTTTTGAACAGCTGGCCAAAAGATATGATACAGAAGATCGAAGAAAACTAGCTAATGTGATTGTGAAGGAAGTAAGAAGAGAATTAGCAAACAGTACACCTCAATCTTTAATGGACTATGGGAGCGGCACTGGTCTCGTTAGTCTAGAGTTAACGGATTTGGTAGCTTCGATTTTGTTAGTGGATTCATCCGAACAGATGCTGGAGGCTGCCCAAGCAAAAATAGCTAATAGAGGAATTACGAATGCAGATATACTATATTCTGATTTTACGCAAGACACCCCGAATTTTAAGGCAGATGTTATTTTAATGTCTTTAGTTCTTCTTCATATCCCAAATACAAAGAAGATATTACAAGCGTTATTCCAAATATTAAATCAGGATGGCAAATTAATTATCATCGACTTTGATAAAAATGATAAAATAAACCATCCTAAAGTACATAACGGTTTTACAGAAGAAGAATTAAATGAAATATTGTCGGAAGTTGGTTTTCATTCAATGAAAAGGAAAACATTTTATCAAGGTAATCATATTTTTATGAATCAAGATGCTTCTTTGTTTATTTCCAGCAGTATAAAGTGAATTTCAAAATATGTAGGCATAGGCTAAATGGTTTCTCTCTTTTCCTGCACTGCTTCATGATACTCATCTGGCAGGTCGCTAAGATAGAGAACGTTGCTTAAAAGTTTAATATCACTATGTATTTGCTTTTTAAGTTGGGTATTTTCACATTTATAATAATCATCCATTAAACGTTTGATTTCGTGACAAATAAGTTCGATTCGGAGCATGATACCGACCCTTTCGGGAAATTATAGACTATACTAATTATGTATCAAATTACTAATGAATGAAAGTGTTAAGTATTATTTAGCTGGTAGAAGATAATAAATGGCCATTTGAATGAGAATTCTTTTTTAACATGATTGGAAAAATTTTTTCCCATCTGCTATAAACTAATTTGATTTTTCTTTGGAGATTAGGCTTTCTTATTGACAAATATAAAAATTTAGCATATCTTATAGTTAGTTTCATACTTAGTTATAAGTTAATTTTCGCTTAAAAATTAAGACTTTAGCATTCTTTTAATAATGAATATTGACTGAATGAAAAAGTAACTTAATAAATTAAGCAAAAGTGATTTGATAAATAAGTAACCTAAATTATTGTACGAGTGTCTTTTATAAATTAAATGAAAATATAAAACCATATAGAGGTAGCTCTTCAAACAATTCGATGTAATTAGTTGAAGGGAAGCCGACAATTTTTTACTTTCTCATGATTGCAGATCATGGTGAATTTAAAAGATTGTCGGCTTTTTTATTGGCAAAATTAAAGGTTTTTTGAAGTAAGTTAGTTAAAGGAGTTTTTAAAATGTTTCTTTTGCACAGTATGCCATCATTACTGTTAGTGTTTTTTATGATGATTATTGTTTCGATGCTGAGTGGACTATTATTTTTGCATCCAAAAGTGCCATTAAGCTATGTAAGGGTTCATATCTGGATAGTGTCTTTTCCGCCTTTGATCGCATTAATCGCACTTATGAATCCGAATGGAATAGAAAATGCAGGTCCTTTTCATATGGATTCCTTGGCTTGGCTGATGACTTTTTTTGTCCTTGCCATCGGTTTAATTGTTCAACGTTTTTCAATCCGCTATTTAATGGGAGATCGATCTTATCGCAAATATTTTACCCTTTTCACTTTTACCACAACTGCCGCTTCCATTGCTTGGCTAAGTGGAGATCTTCGACTGCTGGTTCTATTCTGGGGAGCAACGCTTGCAGGATTAACCTTGCTTATAAGATTAAATAATGGCTGGAAAGTGGCTGCTGAGGCTTCTAAAGTATCTGGTTATCATTTTTTAATCGGTTGGGTGTCCTTGTTATTGGCAGCAATCTGGCTGTCTCACAGTACTGGTTCTTGGCAATTATCAACCGCTCTATCGATTGAAAATTCAGTTGGAATTTCAGCATGGGAAAGAACTGGAATTAATTTATTGATTGTCCTAGCGGTTATCATTCCAGCAGCTCAATGGCCATTCCAAAGATGGTTAGTAGAGTCTGTTGTGGCACCAACACCTGTTTCAGCGATAATGCATGCAGGAATTGTCAATGCAGGCGGAATCATGCTTACTCGTTTTTCCCCATTATTTAATGGTGATTTAGCTCCAACTCTTCTATTACTATTATTTGCCGGGATATCTGTCTTGGTTGGTACTGGAATTAGTTTAGTACAAGTTGACTATAAACGTCAGTTAGTTGGTTCGACGATTGGGCAAATGGGCTTCATGCTCATTCAGTGTGCCTTAGGCGCATATGTTGCTGCCATTATCCATCTTATTTTACATGGTTTATTCAAAGCGACACTATTTTTACAGTCGGGTTCAGCAGTGCGACGTAAGGAAGAGTCTAATTACAGAAAAAAACAGCCTGCTTTTTTATGGACGATAGCAGGGTGGATTTTAAGCATTACTGTGGGGCTAGTTTTTTGGCTCCAAGCACCAAGAGAAGGCTATCAAATAATTAGTTCGTTAATTTTAGTTTGGTCTGTTTCTATTTCTTGGCGACAGCTTGTTGCTTTTGGAGAAGGGCGCATCGGCCGGATTGTTGGTTTAATTTTTGTAGGGGGAACCGCTGCTATTTATTCTTTTATCCATCATTTTTTCTATGACATATTACAGACTGCTGTTTTCAAAGGTTCTCAGCCGCCATTAGCTGTTGTCATTATCGTTGGTTGTCTTTTATTAGTTGGCGCTGCGATAGGGGCGATCGCTTCTAGAAATCGTTCGTCCATCTTTTGTACTGTCCTATATCTTTGGTTAGTGCGATTAGGAGAAGCAAAGCCAAAAGCAGTAGAAAGTCATCCGAGCTATCTAAAACAACAATTACCATAAAGGAGGTAATGAGCGTTGAGTATTCCATCTGTATTAACAAAAGCTAGTTCAAATAAAAAAAATATGCCAGATGATTTTGTAGAAGGTGATATTAAGAGTTATGTTGAAGCTGCCAGCAAAGTAATTGCACCGCTGTGGCCAATTTCTACGTTTGCAGCCCGTCATCCGTGGATGGGTCTTGAAAAAAAAACTTTTGATCAAGTGGCAGATTGGTTAAAACAGACTCGTGATGTTGATATTTATCCTAGTGCCTCTATGATCCTTTCAGCGAAAAAAAAGGGAGAAATTAAGGAAGCATTTGTTAAGCAGAAGCTAAAGCAATGGCTTGCATCCAATTCCTTTAATATCCCACAAGATGTGGCAGAGCGTTTTTGCCATGCGGCATTAAATTTGGAACCCATTCCATCCAGCCTGCTCTCATCTCATGAATTAAAGAAAAAAGCAGAAGAATATAGGGAGCAACATTCAGATTCATTCCATTATTCTTCTGTGCAGCCAATCAGTTCTCATCTAGAAAGTAAAGATAAGGAAAGTTTAATCAATATACTCGATTACCATGTTATTAAGTGGTGTAAATTATATCTTGATGAGTCGCAGGCTGCCTGGACAATGCCCCATCGAGAGGAAGGTTTTTATCGTTCTTGGCGCCGGCTGATTAGTTATGATCCTGCCCTTACAAAAAAACAACGTGAAAGTTTAAAAAAGTGGCCAAAAGAGGCAGAAATAGCCTTGAATAAAGGCTTAAATGCTCTTTCTATTCCTGAACCAGAAAAACAGAAATATCTTGAAGCACATTTACTATCTTTGCCTGGATGGGCAGGAATGATGCTCTGGCGTTCTAAACAATCGAGTGAGGAAAATAGCCTGCTAACCGAATATTTAGCAGTAAGAATTTCCTTAGAATGGGTGCTTATCAATCCACAGCTTCCTTTTATTCCGAAAAGCTACGAAAATAATCAGTCCATAGATGGTCTTTTAGCAGCGTTGATTCATTGGGGCAGTCTTTCATTAGAGGAATGGTCTCAGTTGTCTAGTGCACAACAACAAGAATACTTGTTATTTGCAGCAAAATTTGATGAGAAGCTTTGCAGAAAACTCTGGCTGGAAGCTTGGGAGCAAACACATGCTGAACAATTAAGTCAAAAAATTAGTGCGAAACAATTTAGTACAAACGATAAAGCAACAACATTAGCACAATTTGTATTCTGTATAGATGTTCGCTCCGAGCCATTTCGTCGTCAGCTTGAAAAAGAGGGACCATTTGAAACAATAGGAATGGCTGGTTTCTTTGGAGTACCGATAGCCACGAATAAATTAGGAAGCGAACACAGTCACCCATCCTTGCCAATTATGCAAAAGCCATTGCATAAAATCATGGAGAGTACAGATGAGAATGAACTTAAAGCCTTTCAACACCGTCAGCAGACCGTTCATTCCTTTAGCGATACTTTCAAATCGATGAAACAGAATTTACTTGCAAACTTACTATTACCAGAATTAAGTGGTCCTTGGCTAAGTCTCCAAATGGCAGCACGCAGTTTTGTCCCAAAAAGTGCCGATCGCTTCATTCATAATCTACGCAAAAATTGGGTACGTAAACCAAATACAAAACTGGTTCTTAATCATGTTCATCAAACAGAGAACGGGATTCCAATTGGGTTTACCGAGGAAGAGAAAGTTAATTATGCCCGACAAGCATTAAAAATGATGGGGATAACAGAGAATTTCAGCCCATTAGTTGTTATATGTGGACATGGAAGCCATAGTACAAATAACCCTTATGCATCTTCTCTTGATTGTGGTGCCTGTGGCGGGGCTTCAGGTGGATTCAACGCGAGAGTCTTAGCAACTTTGTGTAACCTGCCTGAAGTAAGAAAAGCATTGTCCTTAGAAAGAATAGACATTCCTAAAGAAACGGTTTTCGCAGCTGCTGAGCATAATACAACCGTTGATGAATTAGACTGGATTTACATTCCAGAACTTTCTAAATCAGCACAAGAAGCTTTTCATCGGATTAAAGCCATTTTGCCAAGAGTAAGCAAACAGGCAAATACAGAGCGTTTAGCTAAAATACCGCATTTCTCATCCCAACGCAAAAATCCTCAGTCTGAGGCCCATCAACTAGCAGAGGATTGGAGTGTGATTCGTCCTGAATGGGGCTTAGCTGGTAATGCAGCTTTTATAATTGGTCAACGTGATTTAACAAATGGCTGTGACTTGGAAGGCAGAGTCTTTCTTCATAATTATAAATGGCAGAAGGATGAAAGCGGAGAAATCTTAGATAATATTATTTCAGGTCCAGGAACGGTCACACAATGGATAAATCTAGAATATTACGCATCAACGGTAGCTCCTCATTATTATGGAAGTGGCAATAAGGCAACACAAACCGTAACAGCAGGTCTTGGTGTTATGCAGGGGAATGCGAGTGACTTGTTAACGGGCTTACCGTGGCAGTCTGTTATGCAATCAGATCAAGCTGCATATCATTCACCGCTTCGCTTACTGATTATAATTCAGGCACCCAAAAATTATGTTGAGCGATTATTGCAAAATAATGCTGCATTTCAAGAAAAAGTTCAAAATGGCTGGGTCCGTTTAGCAAGTATTAGCCCAGAAGGCCATTGGGAGAATTGGTAAAGAACGGTTTCCATAACAAAGGAGGGTACGAGATGATTTTAGATAAAACAAAAAAAGTGTTATTTTTGATGGATGTTGGAGATGGATTGGAATCTATTATAAAAGAGGAAACCAATATACAGCCAGAAAACATGCTGACTATAAAATGCTTTGGTCCTGTTATCTCTAATCCTTTTGGAGATATAATGAGGTCAATTATTATTGCTGTCTTTCAGGAAAATGTAGAAGAAATTTTTGTTGTCGGAACAAGCAATGAGGTCAATCGTTTTATTTCTCTAGAAGGACAATTTAAGTCAAGAATCCAGACATTGGATTATCTTCTTCAAAATAGCATGCCTGAATTTACTGGTGAAACGATTAATGAATGGCTAAATGGAAAACAAAATACTGGTGACAATATCAAAAATTGTGTTAAGATGATTTGTCATCATCCATTAGTGCCGCCAACAGTAAAAGTGAGAGGACTACTGATTAATCATCAAGATGGAAAGTCTTCTGTTGTGGAAATAAATACAAATAAAACTGCTTAAAAAGGTTAAAATATGCTAATGCTGATGGTGCTGCAAATCAGATTAGTATATATTCTTTTATATGAAAGAGGTTTAAACCGATTTGTATTTAGCTTAATGATATACAAGTGTTAAATCATCTTGAAAGACAAATATAGAAAAATAAGTTTTTATCTGTTTAATAGGGGATGCATAATAAAATGAAATTAACAAAAGGTGCTTGTGAAGCAGAAATAAGTAAAGCAATAACACAATGGGAAAAGGATTTTCTTGGTCGGGGATCCTTATCTGTTAAAACTGATATATTACGCGATATGATCATAGTGAATTTGCAGGGCATTCTAACACCAGCGGAATATACGGTGTGTGAAACAAAAGAAGGACTATTAACCATTAAGAAAACACGCTCCGAATTAGTGGAATCAGGTGTTGAAGAACTAAAAAAATGTATATTAACCATTACTGGAGAGGAAGTAAAAAGCTTTCATACAGACTTAAGCTCACGTACAGGTGAACGAGTGATGGTATTTAAATTATATAATAATGTAGAAAATCTCTTTGCGTAAAAGGTTATTATCAATTTTTTATAAAAGAAAATAAAGACACTTAATCAGACTGCGCATAACTTCTATTTATCTTCTTTCATTTAAAGAATAAAAACCCAATTTGGGTTTTTATTCTTTATAACTGCCTCATTATTTGCTAACAGTGTCGTATATAAAAAGTTCGTCTACCGTGGTAGCCAATGCAGAGGCTAAGCTAAATGCTAATTGTAAAGTGGGATCATATTTATCATTTTCAATTGCATTTATCGTTTGTCTTGTCACATTACATAGTTTTGCTAATTCTTCTTGAGATAATTTTGACGATTTTCTTGATTCTCTAATACGATTTTTCATTTATCCACCATATTTCCTCTTAGATAATAGTAATGAAATTAAATATATAACTGAAATTGTAACAAGTAAACTAAATGGTTTCATCCCCTCATAATGGCTGTTCGTCCAAGTTGTTACATAGATAGACTCAATAATCTCTAACAATAAAATACCGATTACAACTACAAAAGTGTATGATTGTGCTCTCATTTTAATGTAAATTGCTCTTTCGTCTCCTAATTTTGGTAATGACACCAGATTCGTCACAATTAATAGAGTACAGATTGCAAAAATAATAAGTGATAAAGCAACTATCCAATTCATCATTCAATCTCCTTTTTTTAAAAAAGTAAAAAGTATTTTACATTTTCATTTTATCATTCGTTCTGTAAATGTCAAATTGTTTTTACATTTTTATTTGTGACAAATAGGAATAATCATGCAATGAAACAATAGAAATTTAAAGCCAAGTCCATATAAGGTTAAGTGGGGGAATGACCGTACCTTTACTTTTACTGTAACGTACATGCCCCCCTAGGCTTGCAGCCAAAGTAAATAAATAGATCCTAATACTGTATTTTTAATAATTCTCCATTGATTTTAATAACCAGCATAAAGCAAGTATAATCCCTTTTCCTCATTTCCTTAGTGAATATAATAGATGTTTGATTAAGCTCTAACTTGCCATATTTTTTGTTTATAAATAATTCAATAGTTGGAATATTATGTTATTATTGGTATAGAAAGATAATAATAAAGTATATTAGAAATTAAAAAGTATACGCGTCCGATAAGTGGGGCGCAGTGCAAATGACTAATGATAGAGTGGACAGGCTTTATGATATTGTAAAAAACAGTAGTTTCTCCAATAGAGATATCCTTTTAGGGGTTTTGGAGAGGCTAATATTAATATCTTATCTGTTGATGAAAAAGGAAAGAGAAGTAACTGAAAATACAAAACTATTTTAACTAGTCAAAAGGGGAAAAATTATGATTCATAAATTAAAAGAATACGTTGAGAATACAAGTGAAGAAGAAGTAAGGTCATTGTTATTTCTTATTCTGCTCCAAATAAGTGTGGAAGAACAGCCAGATGAGGAACTTGCGAAAAGTTTAAGAAGAACTTATCAAAATTATTTACAGGCTAAAACAATTCAACCAAAGATTGAAAATAAAAGGGATTATTTTGTACATATTGCTTTTGGTGAGTCTGCTGCTGGCAGTTTAAGAATGGCACTTAAAGAAATGGGAGTGCAGGATGAGGAAAAAGTTATCTGTTTTTCAGATGATTTTTCCTTTGGACCTTTATGGAAGATAGAGGAGGAAATGGGGCTCGCACTTAGGCACAAATGGTTAATAAACCATATTAATTATGATGAGAAGTACTTATTAAGCTATAAGAGAAGATTCTATAAAACAATTTTAGAAGTAAAGAATATTAAAGAACATGCCCATATCTTCATTTGGGCAGGTGAAAATGCTGATGAACAAACGGCACAACGCTTTGTTATTTCTTTATTACAAAATAAAACGAATGATATTTTCTTAATTAATCCTCTGGAATCTTATGAAGAGATAGCTTTCAAATCGGATGCAAAGGACTATGCAATACATACTGGCTTGTTTTCATCTGAGGAGTTACAAGCCATTTATCAAAAAAATAACCGGAAACAGCCACTTACAATGAGTACACGATTTAAGTACATAAATGAGTGGAAGCAAATATCCCAACAGAATAAAAATTTAAGAATCTGGGCGGATAAGAAAATTGATAGTGTTGCAGAAGACTATTACGATAATTATATAATAAAAACAGCTAAATTATTACATAAAGAACAGAATAACGCAGATTTTATAAAATCTGCGCGGCTAATAGGAGAGATTATTGGAAATCTCAATCAAAGAATCGGAGATATTTACTTCGAATATCGATTAATCCGATTAGTATTAAAAGGGATATTTGAACTAGAAGGGGTTCCTAAAGCCATGCGGTATTACAGTGTAAAGCTTCAAGAAAGTTATCTGTATTAAAATCTTTCATTGTTTACTATATATAGTAAACGTTAAGGAGAATCTTTAATGATAGAAAATGAAAAACAAACAGACATTTTTAAATTAGCAATAAAGAAGCTCTGCAAACTAAATAATATTTCTCCTCGAAAACCGAGATTTGAAATCATAGACAACTTTGTTGTGATAAATATTAAAAATCATTTAAAAGATGGCGTAGATTCCGACTGTTTTTTCATTTTGAACTTGATATACCAAATAATAGGAACATTGGGAATAAAGTTTCATCAACAATTAATGCACTTTCCGAACTCGAGGAGAGTAGCTAGCATAGCTGTTTCTTTTAAAGAGAAGGATTATGATGCATTAAATAGGAATTTGAAGGAAGGCAGCATTCCTAATTAATAAATATTTATACATATATAACTTAGCGAAACTAAATGGCCCCATAAACGTATGTATAAATATAGTAAAAATCATGTTTGAATGGATTTCAAACAAAGAAACTAAGTTAACTAATAGGGGGGATGAAATGAATAAAGTTACGATCTTGATAATTACTGGCATATTCCTATTTATGACTGGAATTTACGTATCTGCTTTTCTATCCGCAAATTGGGTGATGATTGGTACAGCGTTCACTGTTGGAGGTGGCATTATTACGGGCGGAAGCTCATATTTTCTAATAAATACAAAAAATGATCAACCACCAAAATGACTAAAAGATAGTAAAAATAGAGCTCGAAAAAGGTGAACATTCAAGAAGAAAATGCCTTTGACAAAGGGGACAAATATGCCTACTAACAAAGGGAATAAACATCCCAAATTGGAAAACTATTTAATATATGGAATGATTTTTGGATTATTAGCTGGTTCCTTATTAGGTACATTTGCTATGATTGCAGGGCATGTATTTATAGCAATAGGCAGCTACGGAGCAGGAGTATCTTTGGGAATGTTGATAGGAACCTTGTTATATACCATTAAAAAACGAAGTAGCTAAATATAATTATATTTACTGGAAGAGAAAGCAATTATCCACTTAGAGATAAAGAAATCAAGTTTACTATCAACAATTATGATTTTTTTTGTAATTAAACGGAGGTACTTTAGTGGAAGTTGTTTAATAGGTAACCGGATAGAAATGATTAAAAAAGGAACCAATTAGTATTTCGTCAAAGAAATGGAAACAGGTTATATAGTTATTGGTGATTAGGCCGATATATTGTTCCTTTGTAAAGAACATAAGAATGAGTTGGATAGTGATTTTAAAGATAAGTTTCTTGCCGAAATGAGTAGAATATCAGAAGCAGTATATAATTATGAGCTTTTAGGAAATGGCGATCCTCACATGCACTGGCACATTTTCCCAAGCAGCGAACAAGAACCTAATCCAACTCACCCAGTATGGTGTGGACACCTAGAGAGCAAATGTATGCTGAGAATTTGAAAGTAAATGATGAAGAACTATCTGCATTGAAAAAAATTATTAGTAAGTGAATTGGATAAGATAATGCCGAAATACTAAGTGAAAAACCCCGAAAGAGAAATTAGCACACATAATTTCTCTTTTTTGGTGTGCCCGGCATGGGTGCAATCTTTAGGGTGAAAGTCCCGAACTGCGAAGGCAGAAGTAGCAGTTAGCTTAACGCAAGGGTGTCCGTGGTGACGCGGAATCTGAAGGAAGCGGGCGGCAAACTTCCGGTCTGAGGGACACGAACTTCATAGAAGGCTAGGTATCATTGGATGAGTTTGCCAAACAAAACAAAGTCCTTTCTGCCGAAGGTGATACAAAGTAAATGAAGCAGATAGATGGAAGGAAAGATCGCACTCTTACCCGGGGAGGTCTGATGGATACGTGAAGTACTCTTCCTAACCTACTTAGCGATAAGTAGCTGAACCATCAGAAGTCAGCCGATGTCATAGTACAAATCGGTCTAGAACGATTTGGAAGGACGGAACAATTAAGAGAGAATAGCCCTTGGCTTTCAGTAGGTCATGAGGAACACAGAAAACATAGTACCTCACTTGAGGAAGGAAACGGTGAATTCCGTGGGGGATCTCTTGGAGGGTGGAGTGACCACTGGCATAAGAAGATAAGCTATTCACGGAAGGAAGAATAACGATGCTTTTAAATCAAATCCTGTCACGGGAAAATATGCTTCAAGCATTAAAACGAGTAGAACAGAATAAAGGAAGTCATGGAGTAGATAGGATGCCCGTACAAATCCTACGACAGCACATAGTCGAAAACTGGCATTCTATCAGAGAGGCTATTTTCAAGGGTACTTATGAGCCAATGCCTGTCCGAAGAGTCGAAATCCCGAAATCTGATGGAGGTGTTCGGCTACTAGGTATTCCAACCGTGAAAGATCGTTTGATTCAACAAGCCATTGCCCAAGTATTATCGAAGATATATGACCCGATGTTCTCCGAACATAGCTATGGCTTTCGACCAAACCGAAGCGCCCATGATGCGGTAAGGGAAGCAAAGGGTTATATAAAAGAAGGATATAGATGGGTTGTAGACATGGATTTAGAGAAGTTCTTTGATAAGGTCAACCATGATAGACTCATGAGTACACTTGCGAAAAGAATCAATGACAAACCACTAATAAAGTTAATCCGCAAATATTTACAGGCGGGCGTTATGATGGATGGAGTTATTTCAAGTACAGAAAAAGGAACGCCACAAGGCGGACCATTAAGTCCATTACTCTCTAACATAGTTCTGGATGAACTAGATAAAGAGCTAGAAAGTCGCGGGCATAAATTCGTTCGTTACGCGGATGACTGTAATGTTTACGTAAAATCGAAGCGGGCAGGAGAACGAACAAGGGCAAGCATTCAACGATTCATCGAAAAGAAACTTCGATTAAAAGTGAATGAGAAGAAGTCAGCAGTAGATCGACCATGGAAACGGAAGTTTCTAGGGTTTAGCTTCACGTCTTCTAAAGAACCAAAGATTCGTATTGCAAAAGAAAGCTTAAAACGAATGAAGATGAAAATACGAGAAATCACTTCCAGAAAGATGCCCTATTCTATGAGATGTCGGATGGAGAAATTAAACCAATATCTAATGGGTTGGTGTGGATATTTTGCATTAGCGGATACTAAATCACTGTTTATAAAATTAGATGGTTGGATACGAAGAAGACTTCGCATGTGCCAATGGAAAGACTGGAAGAAACCAAAGACAAGGATTCGCAACCTTATACATCTAGGTGTCCCAAAAGGGAAGGCTTATGAATGGGGAAATAGCCGGAAGGGCTATTGGCGCGTCTCGAACAGTCCTATATTAGATAAAACCCTCGATATCTCCTATTGGAATAATCAAGGGTTTAAAAGTCTACAAACTCGTTATAAATTCTTGCGTCATTTATCTTAATTGAACCGCCGTATACGGAACCGTACGTACGGTGGTGTGAGAGGTCGGGAGTTAATCACTCCCTCCTACTCGATTTTGGATTAACAAATAGATCTTGCCACATGAAACTATAAAAGAAATATAATCTAACACCCATCTTCCTTTTATGTTAATCCAATTTGACAGTTTAGCAAATTACAACTGAATCCTTACTGGAGAAAACTTTTTCAGGTGTTGTCTTGACGTAGAGACTAATGTGTGACAAAATTAACTACCGAACGGTTGGTAGTTATGTATAAGGGAGGTAATTAATTTGAATAAATATTGGATGATGGTTTTTAGTGCTGGAATCGTGGAGGTTGCGTGGGTTTCTGGCTTAAAACATGCATCAAGTTTTTGGGAATGGAGTGGAACCATAATAGCAATTGTCATTAGTTTTTATCTAATGATATATACGACAAGATATTTGCCAATTGGAACAGTTTACGCTGTATTTACAGGATTGGGAACTGCAGGGACAGTGATCGCAGAAATAGTTTTATTTAATGAACCGATTAATATAGCAAAAATAATTTTGATGCTTGTATTATTAATTGGGGTAATTGGCTTGAAAATGGTAACAGATGAAGCAGCAAATCAGGAGGAGGCTTGAATAATAAATGGCATGGTTAGCTTTAATTGCAGCAGGTTGTTGTGAGATAATTGGCGTTATTAATATTAAACGGTTAACGATGAAAAAATGGGATGCACTTCTTTATTTAGTCATTGGATTTATGTGTAGCTTTGCGTTGTTATCCTATGCGATGAAAACTATATCAATGGGAACGGCATATGGCGTATGGACTGGAATTGGTACAGTTGGTTCTGCTCTATTAGGGATGTTTGTATATGGAGAACCAAAGGATGGCAAAAGAATTTTATTTATTTCTATGATACTTGTTGCAGCTGTTGGTTTAAAACTAATCTCGTAAAGGAGAGAGTCCGATGAAAAAAGAAGAAATAAAAAAAGCGGCAATTAAGTTCTTTTTGCAAAATGGGTTTGAAGGAGCTTCTCTTTCAGAAATTGCAGAGGAAGCTGGGATAAAGAAAGCCTCTATTTATTCTCATTTTAAAGGGAAAGATGAATTATTTCTTGAAGTACTAAGGGAAGCAAAAGCAGAAGAAATAACACGCAAAGCGTATTATTTCGAAAAAGAAGACAGTCATAATCCTGAAACTTTTCTTTACGAATATTTACTATACACAAAAGAATTGTTCCAAGAGAATGAAATGTTGAAGTTTTGGCTAAGAATGGGATTTTTCCCACCCTTACATTTATATGATGTCATCCAAAAAGAGGTTTTTGAAGCAGAGCAATTTCAAGAAGAACTAATTGCTCAAAAAAGCAGCAAATGGATCGAACATAGCCAAATTTATGTAAAAGATACTAACACATTTAACCTAGCATTTACAGGAATCATCATGGCAATTATGGTAGAAATAGTTTATTTTAATTCGGAAAAAAGAGTAGATGATAAGCTAGAAGCTTTATGGGAAGTTTTTTGGAAGGGTGTTTCCAGTTAAATAAGAAAGGAAGGGAAATTATTGCAAAAAAACATTATCATGCATTTCCCATTAAATACAGAACAAAATAGCTCCTTAGAACCAAATAGTTATTGGCGCCAAATAATGAAGTACTTTTTACAAAAAGCAGATAGTATTGAAATTCATTGTTGGAATGAAGAAACAACCACAATAGAAGAAATTAAATCCCAATTTTATCTTGATACGGACATAATTCAAGAGGATAAATTAACGATTTTCCACGGGAAGAACACAGCTGCTTTCACTCAATATATTTCAAATAAAGCTGGAGCGTTAAAATGGTTTACTGTAAATTTAATGAATGGTAAAACGAGGGTATTACATTCCAGTCATTGGGGAACAGAGATTTTTGTTCCCAATGTTACGGAACAGGAAATATCCTTTATCAAAAGTGTAAGTCCAAAAGATGCTTTAATTGAAAGCTATCTATTGGAGTGAAAAATGGAATGGAGGTTTTAAGCCTCACCAAATCCTACTGCAAATGCTACTAATGTAAAAAAAACACTTGCTGCCCCATTTAGAAGCACTCCAAGGATAATATTGCTCCATTTTTTTGAAAAAATAGCCAAGATAATGCCTGTTAGAGATAAAATAAGGAAAAGCAAGAAGAAAATCCCTGCATTTTTGGTGTTGAGAAATAAGGATAATATAATACAAATACCTACCATAAGCAGGGACAACCATCATTTTTAGTCATTTAAAATCACCAGTCACTTATCGCAGTAATGTATTTACAATATATTCAAACAAAAACGAGGGTTATTACCAATTAATATAAATGTTGCATATTTTTTAGAAAGTTATTATAAATTAGCCCTTTTATGCTTAGGTAAGCGTATTTTTCATAACTATTTTGGTAGTTTTAGCATTGATTTTAACTTTTTTGTACCATCTAAAGCAAAAACAAAAGAACAAGTTAAAAGACCTTCCTCTACTCTTATTAAGAACAATGATTTTTTAAATCTTTTGTCATTACAGTGAAAATCATTGGATGCCCGTAGAAATCCCCATTATTTTCCTTGGTAATCTTAAATCCTTCTTTTTCATAAAATGATATATTAGGATTTCCTTTATAAACCGTTAACGAGAGAGTCCAAGGATCAGAGAATTTATTAACTCCTATGTTCAATAATTGTCTGCCGATTCCTTGCCCTTGGAAATTTGGATGGATATAGAGGGACTCTAAGTATATATCCTTCTTGTATAAATCTCCTGAAAAAAATGCATATCCTGTAATTTCATCCTTACTTTCTGCAACAAGCGTTAAAGAAGAGTTAAGTCGTTTATCCATTTCACCATCTGAATAAGCATCATTTAAAACTTTCGCTTGTATTCCTTCTGGAATGATTTCACTATATGTATTTTTCCAAGTGACAGCAGCAATTTCCCGGATGGAATCTATATCTAATCTATTCATATCTCTAACAGTAATCATACTTACCTCATCTCCATTTAATGGTGTTTACCAATAAATAGTAACATAGATCATTCTCTTAAACTATGTAGAAACTAAAGGTGAGGATATTTATATAGTAATAACGAGGTGTGGAAGAAATAAGTTCAGGATATATGTAGTTTGGCTGATAAGCCCCCATTTTTGGCTGATAAAATCAAAGTTTGGCTGATAAGCCCCCATTTTTGGCTGATAAAATCAAAGTTTGGCTGATAAGCCCCTAGTTTTGGCTGATAAAATTAAAGTTTGGCTGATTCCCACTTAACTTTGGCTGAAAAAAATGAAGTTTGGCTGATAAGCCCCCAGTTTTGGCTGATAAAATTAAAGTTTGGCTGATAAGCTCCTAGTTTTGGCTGAAAAAAATGAAGTTTGGCTGATAAGCCCCTAGCTTTGGCTGATAAAATTAAAGTTTGGCTGATAAGCTCCTAGTTTTGGCTGATAAATTTACAATTTGGCTAATTCACTCCTTGCAATTGTTTATATCTGCAAGAAGAATGATATTTTTTCAACAGATGACAGAGCCTTTGATAAATTTAAATCAAAAATGGAACCAATGAATGTTTATTAGAAAAACATATCAAAACTTTTGAACAAATTTAAGAAAGACCACTTGACGTGACTTATGTGAGGGATAGAGATAGTTAACTGTTGAGTTTGAATATCTTACTGGCATATATGCTAATTATATTTACAACAAAAGATAAAACTCAGACTTTCAATCATTTTTTCATTAAAAAGCACTGGTAGAAGAACTTACCGCAGAGTTAGATTAAATAGAAGCAAACATAGTGTCTTTGGAAATAATGGCAGTATGTTATACTAAATATAACCTATGTAAAAAATTTACTTTTAGTCATTAAGAGAAATATTTGGAGGAGGAAAATGAGAAAATTCTTTTCGATTTTGTCTGTAATTTCCACATTATTAGGATTTCTTCTGTTTATTTCGTTGTCACAAAATGATGAAAAGCTTCTTACCGCTTTATCTTTTGGAACTAAGGGATATCCCTTTATTGTTTTACTAAATCTATACAATATTATAGGTTTCTTGTTTGCTATTTTCGCAGAAAAGAATAAGTATAGAATTTTATTATTTCTTTTTAGTATTTCAATGATATTAACTAGTCTATTTGTAACATTTGTTGCTCTGTATGGTTTCCGAGAACCTTAATAACCCCAATTTATCAGGCTAAATAAGTTATATAGTATTAGTGAGAATAGCTGCGTATTAAGAGATAAGTGTTTGTTTATTGAGGGAGGATAGTTGAATAAGAAATGATTTAATCTCTATTGGTTATATAATTGAAGATTACCTTTGAGGAGAAATAAAAATGCTTCAAATACTGAGAAAATCAGATAATTTAATTATTGTCATACATGAAATCTATGGCATTAATCAACATATAAAGAATTTTTGTGATATATTATCAAAACAGGATTTTGATGTAATCTGCCCAAACTTATTAGAACGAGAACAACCATTTGATTATTCTGAGGAGAAAGTTGCCTATCACAATTTTATGGAGACTGTAGGATTCTCCGATGCTGCAGATAAAATAAAGAATTTATTAGCAGGTGTTAAAAATAAATATCAAAAAATATATATTATTGGATTTAGTGTAGGGGCAACGATTGCTTGGTTGTGCAGCGAGGAAGATTGTCTTGATGGGGTTGTGGGATACTATGGTTCGAGAATAAGGAATTTCACGAAAATAGTACCACTATGTCCTATAATTTTATTCTTTCCTCAAGAGGAGCAATCATTTAATGTGGATGAGTTAATTTTAAATTTAGATAAAAAGAATATAGAAGTACATAAATATATTGGACATCACGGATTTAGCGACCCATACTCTATAAAATTTAATGAGAAATCATCCCAACAAGCTTTCAATGAAATGCTAAACTTCTTAAAGAAACATTGATTTATTAAACAATGTTGATATTCATCTAAAGGGGCAAGTTCATGAAGGATTTTTATCGGTTATTCAATAATCGAGCCTTATTTTTAAATAGCATTCTTTTATGAAATGTTACCAAAAGAAGATTTTGGGACTTTGAAATATTTATTCGAGGTTCTCGCAAATAAATGCGAATAAATATATGGGGTGGTACAATTGCTAAAACAGAAATTAGAAATTTTAGAGCATCAACAGAAATTTATAGGATTTATACAAAAATTAGAAAATTTTAATGAAAATCTGCTTAGAAAACCAATTGGAGAAGGAAAATGGTCTGTCATAGAAATCATAGGCCACTTTTATGCTTGGGATGAATTTGTTTTTCAATACAGAATTCCATATTTATTATCAGCTAAAGATTTGCCAAAAGGTTCTAAAGCTGATGATTTAAACTCTCAATCTGCATTAATTGCTAGAACCGAAGATATAGAGAGTACCTTTAAAAAATGCATACATATTCGATACGAGTTAATTAATCAGTTAAGCAACATATCTGATGATAATTGGTTAATTGAATTACAGATTAATCAATCTAAACTAACACTTTATGAGTACTTAAAAGGATTAATGGAACACGATCTACATCATTTTAAACAAATAAAATCTGCTCTTAAACTACATGATTATTAGTGCAAAAGTTTCTATGCAAGCTAAAATTATCTGTTGTATTTAACTTGAAATTTTGTTTAGTTAAATATAAATAACATTCCATCATGAAAAAGTTCTATTTTCCCAATTTTAGTAGATTTTCTATATCATAAACGAATGTAATGATATTTTTTCCTTTTCCATGTCTAAACACATCCGTAGTACATTCTCCTAACCCACATAAATTAAATCAATATTTCTTCTCATTAATCCTTCCTATAGGTGGGAAGTGGACCTTTTTGAGACCTAGTTCTCTTAATACTAGAATTACCATCAAGCAATATCCATTTTTCTCTTTCAATAAAGGCCATTTCAAGTACTCCTTAGAATGATTTTTCTTGTTGAATACTCCATTTTAGTTTATTTTTCTTCATAGAACAAATGGTGTAGCGAAGGAAGGAATTTAATGATTCAAATAGAATTACTAATAGAACTGCGTTAGGATAAAAGACGTAGAGGAAAAGAATTGGAGATATATGTGATGAATATCAAACTTAATAAAGCTTTAGATCTACGGAAGAATGGTAATTTTAAAGAATCTAACGAAGTGCTTAGTAAATTGGTAAGGGATTTCCCAGAGGATGCTATATATAATTATCAGTACGCCTGGAGCTTTGATATATTGGGAGAAGAAGAAAAGGCAGTGCCATATTACGAAAATGCTATAAAAATAGGATTACCTTCTAAGGATATGGAAGGTGCAATATTGGGATTAGGGAGTACATATAGAGCTTTAGGAGAATATGAAAATTCAAAAGACGTATTCCTAAAAGGAATGGAATTATTCCCAGATAATCATGCAATTCAAGTATTTTATTCCATGACCTTATACAATTTAAAAGAACATAGTAAAGCGATGGAGCTGATACTAAAGTGTTTAATTAATACGACAAATGACACTGAATTACTGAGTTATAAAAGAGCTATAAATTTCTATTCAGATAAATTAGATGAAACTTGGAAGTAATTTATATATTCATCTAAGTTTTGCGTCCTTTCCTCAAATAAGGAGTGGATGCTCTATATTACAAAAGGGACAGTTTAGCTAATAAAAGACTTTTTTATAATTGAATAATGGATGGATAGGCTACACTTAGTTGGACAGATATTTTAAGGTCAAGTAGAATACCAATAAGACAATAAGGGGAGAATCTACCAAAGAGCACGTAGAACATTTACTGCAGAATTCAAACAACAAATGGTGCAACTATATCTGAACGGAAAACCAAGAAAGGATATCATTCGGGAATATGAGTTAACCCCATCTTCCTTAGATAAGTGGATTAATCAGCATCAAACTACCGGTTCCTTTCAAGAAAAGGATAATATAACACCCGAACAAAAGGAACTTCAGGAACTTCGGAAAAGAAACAAGCAACTTGAAATGGAGAATGCCATTTTAAAGCAGGCAGGGCTGATACTAGGACGAAAGTAAATGTAATTAAGAATAACCAACACAAATACTCGATATCAGCAATGTGTAAAGTCCTACAGCTTTCAAGAAACACCTATTATTATGAAGCCAAAGAAAGAGCGTCAGAGGATGATATAACCTCAAAAATCATCGAAATCTTTTGCTTAAGCCGGCAGAACTACGGCACACGTAAGATAAAAGTGGAATGAAAAAAACAAGGATTTATCGTTTCTAGACGCCGAATCGGTCGCATTATGCGGGAACAAGGGCTTGTTTCCTCTTATACTGTGGCTCAATTCAAACCACATTCAAAGAAGTGCAATGAATCCCAGCAACAAAATGAATAAAATCGTGCTTTTCATCAAGAAGAAGAAATGACAGTGGTCGTTAGTGATTGACATACGTAAGGGTCGATAAAAAGTAGCAATACGTATGTGTATTTGTTGATCTCTTTAATCGAGAAATCATTGGACAAAGTACCGGTCCAAACAAAGATGCAGCACTCGTATATCGCGCCTTTTCTTCCATTAAGAAGGATTTAAGAAAGATTCGATATTTCCACACGGATCAAGGAAATGAATTTAAAAATAAGCTAATAGATGAAGCTTTAGAGACTTTCGATATAAAGCAATCATTAAGCATGAAAGGCTGTCCTTATGATAATGCAGTGGCAGAAGAAACATTTAAAATTATCAAAACAGAGTTTATTAAGGAAAGGCATTTTACTAGTTTAGAAGAATTATCAAGGGAATTATACGACTATGTGAATTGGTTTAATTACATTGAATTCATGGAACGTTAGGTTATTTAAGCCCTATTGAATATAAACAGAAACACCTAAAAAAAGTTGTCTAGTTTTGTGTTGACATACCACTGGATACACTTTCAATTGAAGAAATTATTTATATGATGAAAGAATCAGAGTAAACGGAAAGTAAAATAATGTTTAGAGAAATATAGTTAGTTAAAAACTTCGAGATTAAAAGATTCGAAGTTTTTTGTGTGGTTCAGCAAATATACGAGTATTATAAAATTTCCTTCAATAAATTTCTGTAGGGTACAAAATACTTGCTATTTCTATAGAAAGGAAAAAACTCTTCTCTGAATTCTATATTATGGTATTATTAGGATATATTTAACAATGAAATTTATGAGGAGAAGATAATATGAATAAAAAATTAATAAAATTAGTTTTAGTAACAATTATAAGTACTGCTTTGATAATACCAATTTCTGTATTTGCTGAAACTGAAACCAAAGCGAATGATGATATTAGTACGGGTGCCGCATTAAATGATCCAAATTATATTCAAAATGAAGAGTATTATAACTCTCTGGAAGAGAAAAGAGATAAACAAACTGAAAGAGAAGAACAGGCCTTTCAAAAGAAACAAGCTATGTCGAAGGTAGCTGCTAAAACCAATGAGCATTACACGATTTCTGTTAAATATAATAAGCAGCAGTATAGTAACTTTTGCGGAGTAGCTGCTGGTAGACAATCTCTAAGTTTTCATAAATTGAAAAGTGGTAGTTCTGATAAACTTCCGAGTCAAAAGCATTTCGGAAACACAATAGGTACTCTCCCCAACGGTGGTGGTACAAAATCTACTTTTTTAGCTGATGGTCTTAATAAATATAAATATGTGTATAAATTTAGTGGAAACCCCTATATTGTTGGGAATATCGCTAAATATTCAAAGCCGGCAGTAAAATTAGAAACTCGGGTAAAGACAACATTACGGAATAAGAAAACTGCACCAATTCTATTAACGAGAACTGATTTTATAGAACAATATAGAGGGACAAAATATAGGCACTATGTTACAGTAAGCGGGTATGATAAAAATGCAGATGAATTTCGTTTAGTTGATCCAAATCATCACACTGAATTTACAAAAGGGGGAACATATTGGTCAAAATTAAAGACAACAGTTTCAAAAAAAGGGGTAGCTCGAGCAGTATATGAAGCTGACAAAGAGACAAAGGGTTCTAACCCCGTTATGGTTTGGTAATACTACATTAAAGGTTGTGAGAATCTTACAACCTTTCATATTATATTTTAATCAAAAATTTGTATATTGAAGAAGGAGGGGCGTAATGACGAGAAAAAATACATTTATATTAATAACTATACTAGTACTTATATTTATCGTATTTTATGGTAATCATTTACTTCAAACAAAAAAGTCATCAGCAACAAATTCTAAATCATCGGAAAAGACTCAGATTTATGATAAAGATTTTGATGTGAATGTGAATTTACCCTATAAAGAAATATCATCCTATGCTGCTTACAAAGACAATGTTTATATGAGTGCAGCTGATAACAGCCCTTCAGGAATGGCTAATAAAATCATCCAATACAACAGAAAAACTAATAAAGTTGAAACACTATTCACAACAAAATTCGATAGTTCTTCTATTCAAGGGCTAAAAGCTAATGATAAATGGGTTACATGGGTAGACAGTGATGATTTTGGGGATCAGAAAAACATATATATCATGAATACAAAAACAAGGGAAATTGAGCCGATCACAAAGGAAAACGATAAGTCGATCAAAAATGAATTTCCTGTGTTAGCTGATAATTATCTAGCATGGATATATTTTGATCAAAATAAAAATCAATCTTATGTTATGATAAGAGATTTAAAGACACATCGTAATAAAACTGTTTTTAATCTAAAAACACATACTCTTGATAATGCATTTTTATCCGTTCAAGATGGAAAAATCCTTTTCACAGATATAAGGGAAGGAAAAAGCTACTGTTATTTATATAATATTTCAACGCACAAGTTAGAAGAATTCCAAAGTCCTCATAAGAAGATTGGCTGGGGAGAATTATTAAATGATCACCAAATTGTTTACTTAGCTTTCTTTACTGAGTCTTTTGCAGACAATAAATTGGTTCTTTTCGATACACAAACGAAAAAGGCAAACGAATTCTCAAGTAAGTATATGGAAGTTAATGGACTACGAGTGGATGGTAGCAATCATGTTTTTGTTGGTACTGGTGTTAGTAACCATTTCCAAAAATATCAAATTGATAATGGGAATATAAAAAAAATTGGGGAAATTGAAGATAATGATATTTTTGATATGACGGCTAATAATGGAGTTTATTTAATGAAAATAGAGACGAAAAATAAAGATGAGAAACTAATTATAACATCTAAGTTACCGGAATAAATTGTATTTCTGCTAGATTTACCTGTTTCTAGCAGTTTTATAATCTGAGCGAGGATACAAACTGGAGTTGTAATATATTATCCGGCCAGAATATACACTTTAGAAGTTAAAAGTAGCAGCATCTAAGAATTAGTTCGATAAATCAATAAACCACCTAAAATAATCTATTTTATTTTAGTTCATTATTTTCTCGCAAAAAGCGAATGAATTTTTTTAAACCTGGTGAGTGTTGCTTTTTCTTTTTGATTAAAAAGTCTATTTTTATCTTTTTAGGTAATTCTGTGAATATGATTTCCTCGGTACCTTTTCGAGTTTTTGCAATGTCTGCAGGTATTATGCTGATACCCAATCCATCATGAACTGCTTGAATAATAGATTCAAGAGAATCAAACTCAATGATGTTAGAACTATGAAAATTGCTTTCTTTGGACCACTCTAATAAGTGTTTTCTATATATGCAATTTTTATCACTATTAACTATCAACGTCTGATTTGAATTAATAAGAATTGGGTTAGGTATAGGGGAAATTAGTATAATTTTCTCTAAGTAACTATAAACAATCTCGCAATCAGATGTATTTTTACTGCTATTTACAAATATACCATCCACTTCACCATAGAAAAGCATTTCTTCTAACATCAAATTATTACTTGTTCTTACTTTCACATCTAGATTATTAGATTCTTTTAAAAATGCAGAAAGTAAGGAAGGAATCTTAACGGCAGAAATTGTTTGAGAAGCTCCTATTTTTAATGGTTCTCTCCACTTATTAGGATTAATAGCTGTCTTAGCTTCGTCTATTAATTGTAGTATTTCATTTGTATAATCTAATAGTTTTTTCCCTTCTTCAGTCAATGTTACTCCCCGATTATTTCGCATAAATAATCGCACGCCTAGTTCATTTTCTAAATTTTTTATTCGTTGACTAACGTTTGGTTGTACATATCCTAATTTTTCGGCTGCTTTAGATACTGATTGCAATTCAGCAACGTGTTTGAAAATCTTTAATTCATGACTTTCCAATAGTTTCGCCCTTCTCTCTGTTATCATTTAAAATGATACCTAATTCATTATTCTGTATTATACTCCTCATTTTAATTAAAGCATAATGTAATAGTACAAATAAAAATAAGTAAGGATGATACGGAAATGGAATTAATGAATAAAGTAGTAATCATTACTGGGGCTGGAACTGGAGTAGGAAGAGCTGCAGCTATAAAACTAGCTGCTGAAGGTGCAAAAGTAGTGATAAATTACAATCAATCTGAAAAGGAAGCTCATAAAGTTGTTAATGAAATAAAACAAAATGGCGGGATAGCTATTGCTTATAAAGCAAATGTAGCAAACGAAAAGGAAGTAAAGGAATTAGTATCCCAAACTGTTCAAACTTTTGGATCTATAGATGGATTAGTAAATAATGCGAGTATCACAGCCCAAATAGCTATGGATGACTTAGATGCAGTAACAGATGATATATGGGATTCTCTTTTCAATGTTAATGTGAAGGGCATGTTCTATTGCATAAAAGCGGTTGTTCCTTATATGAAAAAACAACATTTTGGAGCAATTGTAAATATGGGGAGTGTAGCAGGAATGACTGGGATAGGTTCGTCTATCCCATATGCAGCAACAAAATCTGCTATACATACGATGACAAAGTCATTGGCTATCGCATTGGCACCTTCAATAAGAGTTAATAGCATTTCTCCTGGAGCTGTTGAAACAAGGTGGTGGGCTGGTAATGAAGAGAAGATGTATCAACTTACAGGTGAATTACCACTTCAAAGGATTTCCACACCAGATGATATAGCTGAAGCGATAGTTTTTCAACTAACTCAAAAATCTATAACCGGGCAAGTATTTACTATAGATAATGGTCAAACTCTCTAAATTAGTGGATTAGTAATAGCTATTTGTCTTCTGCAGTTAAGGAGGAAAAAAATATATAATAATGTAATAATACAGGAGTTTTCAGAAGGTCGTCGAAATAGAATATTTATAATAAGAAGGAGTGTGATTGGTTATGTCTCTTGCTAAAGACGTTTTGGAAGATCAATTGTTAGCAAATGCGAACGATCCTAGCTGGTATGTACCGTTTTCTGAATCAGTTGTAAATTTAACAGAGGAAGAAGCTTTTTGGAAACCTAATGATGAAAGTAATAGTATTGTAGAAATTGTCCAACATCTTCTTTACTGGAATGAAACTTGGCAAAAGAGATACAAAGAATCTCATGTAAATGCTGTTGCTTCCATAAATGATAATAATGAAAGCTTTATTATTTCAGAAAATAAAACGTTTGCTGACTTAAAAAAGTCCCTCTTAGCTGTTCTGCTTCAATGGCAAGACCTACTGACGCAAGAAAAGGTAGATAATGATGTAATTGGTTTCCCGGAGAAGGCAAAGTGGTGGCAAGTTCTAGGAAATTTGTCTACTCATAACGCCTACCACATTGGACAAATTGTTTACATTCGGAAGCTGCAAAAAAGTTGGAGATAATATGCTATTAGCAAGGAAATCGCTTATTTAAACATCCATTGACTTAAATGAATAATTGCTATTTTTTCATTTATAGGCTTTGTTGAAATACAATGGTGCGTTTTGAACTAAAGAGTCTAATTGTTGTTTTCACCTTTTATAAAGTGAAAAATTAAGTATTAATATATAAAAAGGATAAATCATCAATCCTCCTATTGCTAAAAGACCAGTAACTGGGTTAGGCTCATCTTCACCATGAGTCATTGGAAATAAAACAGCAAATAGATAAACCAAAAGTACAAGATATGGCAGCCAAAGAAGGATAGTCCAAAAACTTGCCTTTCGCCCATCCAACCACTTTTTCGTTAAAAGAATGATTAGTATTGTACCGACCACAAATTCAACAATAATGGCTGTACCAGTTAACATATTTATCGTTCCAAATTCCCAATTTGTCAGTCTGTTAATCCTATAAACATTTAACATTAGTTCGATCGGAACAAAAAATATAAGAGCATATAGCATACTAATAACATGTAACTTTAAGAAAAATTTCATTTTATAAAACCTCCATTATTTTCTAGAAATTGTTGGACTTTATTCTATAAAAAATAAATAACAGTTTATCTAATAATTTTTAAAAAGATTATTTTTTAATTTGTCTTCCTTTCTATTCTATACCGCTTTGCTCCTCAACATTGCGAAAGTATGTTTTCAGTAAGCTAGCGGCTTTTTGGGTATTTAAAGAAGTATCAAAAGCATGAAAAGCTTTTTCGTACTTGTTAATGGAAAAGGGCAGAAGATTGGTAGTTGCAAATCCAAGTTGCGATAATCTTTTGACATAAAAAGAATAATAGCTTTCTTTCTGTATTGGACCAACGTGTAAAACGCCTGTTAAATTCATATTGATGATTTCGATTATTGCTTTTGATAAATCATCAATATGAACAAACGTTTTGAACGTATTGGCAGGGGTATTCGCATATCCATACTTTTTAATTTCATGAATAAGACGTTTTGTTCTGGCTTCAATATCTTGATTAGCATTTTTTCCATAAATAGGACCTGTACGAATAATTATATGGTTTGTATGATTTGTCAGGAGCAATTCTTCCCCTACGTGTTTAGCATTTATATATGTAGATAACGGTGCTTCGCTGGGTAGGAATCCTGGTAGATCTGTTTCAGAATAGTTACCTTTGCCGTCGACAAAAACAGCATCTGTTGACAAATATATTAATTTTGTTTTTGGGGGAATGGCAGTTAATATATTGTTGAGGCCATTCTCAATAAGCTGCATTTCATTTTCTCCATCCATCAAAGACCAAATAACAACATCAGGATCAATATGGTTCATTAGTTGTGTTACTTGAGGTTTGTTATTTATATCCAGTTGTAAAATATGTGAATGGGCATTTGGAAAACGGGAAGTTCCGTAAACAGAAAAATCAGAGATGGATGAGGCAAGTGCAAATAAGGAAGATCCTAAAAATCCAGTTGACCCTAATATGATAATTTTCATAAGCAATACTCCTAGTCCGAGTTTAGAAAAATCTGTTAATATAATAGTATCATAATTTAATTGGAAGAATCATGAAATTCTTTTAAAGGAGAGATTATTGATAGAAATTAAAAATATTGGGCATTTTTGTCGGACAGATTCAAGAGGCCATATCATAAATGATTCGAGTATAAATGCCATAAAACCTGAATTTAAATATATTATAGATGCGGTAATAGAAACATATCAATCTTATTTAGGAGAACATTTACATAGTGTGTATATTAGGGGTTCTATTCCTCGCGGATTAGGAATAGATAATGTATCAGATTTGGATACGATAGCTATTACCAATAAAAATATTGATGCCATTGACTTAAATTGGGTGGATAAGGCAGAACAAGCTTTAAATGAAAACTTTAAAGCAGTTGATGGCGTTGAACTTAGTTTCTATTTTATTGAAGATATTTTAGAGACTACTAACTTTTCAATAATCCCGTTTATGATAAAAACTCATAGCATTTGTGTTTACGGAAAAGATATAAGTGTTTTTTTACCTAACTATAAAGCAGACAAAACACTTGCCAATGAACATCTTGTGAATTTAAGAAGTCAAATTCAACAAGCAAAAGAAGAACTTACTGGGAACGAAGATGTTGAAGATGTATTGGATTGCTGCAGATGGATAATGAAAATCATTGTTAGGGCAGGACTAGCACTGGTTCTAGTGGAAGAAAACAAATACACAAGGGATCTGTACCCGGCATATAAACTATTTTCTGAACATTTTCCTAGCAAAGAATCCGAAATGAAACAAGCACTGGAGTATGCTGTTAATCCAATAAGTAATTCAGAAGTTATTATAAATTTTTTAAATGAATTGGGAGAATGGATGATAAGTATCACGGAAAAATGGCTGCAAGTTTATAATCCTAATATGGAAAGAAATATGAAAATATAAAGTAATAGAGGAAAATTATTTAGTTACAGGTTGATACTATAGAACTTTCTGTGTCTGCCATTAAGAAAGCAGACTGTAGAATTGTCCAAGGACCTATTAATCGTGAATGTGAAGTTGTTGAGGCAGATCCAGATGGATAGAAAATACAATTTCCCGACCTTTGTCTTAATGAATGTTACATAATATAAATAACAGGGAGTGAGATTGTGATTGAAGTTAGAAAAGCGGAACCGAAAGATGTAGAAGGAATTGCGAAGGTTTGCAGGGATGGCTACTGGGCAACATATGAAGATCTCTGTTCAAAAGAATATATTACTAGAATTATTTCAACGTTTTATAATCGGGAAAGAATTCACAAGGAAGTTACGGAAACAAGTAGAGAATGGGGAGGCTATTTTGTTGCCATTGATAATGATGAAGTAGTCGGTGCCATCGGTGGTGGCATGATAAATGATACCGCTGGCGAAGTGTTTGTTTTATACATCAGTCCGGATAGACGGAATGAAGGCATTGGTACAAAATTATTAGATGTTCTCACAAAACAGCAGAAGGAAGAGTTCGCAGCAAGTGAGCAATGGGTGTCAGTAGCGAAAGGTAATCAAAAAGGAATCCCATTCTATGAAGCGAAAGGATTTATTTTTAAGAAAGAACAAGATACATACGGCAATGTAGAAGGAGAGAGTTACACTTCTTTGCGATATTGTCGAGTAATTTAAAAGCAGAAAGTAATTAACTATAAATGTACACATTTTTCCATATGTCTTTAAGTAGACCATCTAATTTGATTTCTTAGGTGGTCTTTTGAATTCTTTTAAATGGAAACAATGATCGAATAATGCTAATAAATGAACCATAGGGATTTTTAAATAAATGATAATCACGGCAATAATATAGAATTAACAAAAAGGAATAGTCAGATTAGACTACAAAAAGTTGGAATAATAAGGTAAAATAGACTTTTACATAGTAGTGAGTATAAAAAGCTTACCCTTCGTATGACAAGAAATTGAACGTCTTAGTAAATAAAGATTACAAATTGTGTACTATAAAAACATCAGTTATGATTATGATGTACCATTTTTCAGAAGCATTTAAATAACCTACAATTTAATATAATGTGAGGACTGTTTTAATGATAGACAATGAATTTTTACCTAGTATAAAGCTTTATCGTATGATTATTGGCTTATTCATCATATTAATGAGCGCAGGGATAGTGATAGTTTACATAGAGGATAATCGAATTATTTCGATGTCTTTAATCTTGCAATGTTTATTCGTTGTAAGTATTTCTATTCTACTAGTCATTTTTCCCAAAAAAGATACATTAAATTTTAGAGCAACGATTATTTTTTTGATGTCTGCCTACTTTTTCTTTATGTATTTACGGTTTCCTGACAGATTTGCTTTGATATTGCTGATTTGTTTTATCCCAGTTATTCCTGTCTTATTTTTACATATTAGATTATTTTATATTACATTGTTAGGGAACATTACTATTATGTTATGCGTAATTATTTATTTGATGATGAATAATACCCCTGGCATACATAGTTATAGCTATTTGGATTTTATAGGAGTTATCACTAATTTCTTGGGGACACAGCTTTTGCTGCTATTTCTTTTCCTGCTTTTTCAAAAAAGAATGAAGGATCAAGAGCTATATTATGTTCAAGTTAAGCAAGCTGAAAAGCTGCGGACAACTGGACAGCTTGCGGCAGCTGTTGCACATGAAATTCGCAATCCTATTACGGTAGTAAAAGGATTTATCCAGCTTCATGAAAAGGATAAGGAAATACCTGAACATATAAAAAAACAATATAAGCTGATGTTAGATGAGTTAGAAGCAGCTGAGACAGTTATTTCAGATTTTTTATCATTAGCTAAACCAAGCGAAACGAAGACAGAGATTATTTCCGTTAAACTAGCTCTTCATACAGTGATGGACTTACTGAATTCATATGCAATGAATGATACGATACATATTGAATTAGAAAGTGAAACAGACTATAAGATTCAATGTAATATCATGGAATTTAAACAACTATTCGTAAATTTATTGAAAAATGCGATTGAAGCCTCCCAGCCTGGTGATACCATCCATGTAAAATTAATAGGAGAATTAGACGAATTAAAAATTGTAATTATCGATAACGGTACAGGGATGAACGAAGAACAATTAGAGCAGATAGGAACGCCTTTCTATTCCTTAAAAGCGAAAGGAACTGGGCTTGGTTTAATGATTTGCTATAATATTATCGAAAAGTATGATGGAACCATTCGTTTTAAGAGTGAGGAAGGAAAAGGAACAGAAGTTACCGTTACTTTTCCCATTGTACAGAAATAATACTCGCTTATATTATACATTTTTAGTACATCACTAAGTATTCTACCAGGAAGCCATTAATCATTGTTGAAACACAATGATTAATGGCTTTTGTTTTTATGAAGTAAATAACTAGGCTCAAAAAGAAAGTTATCTAAATAATTTGAAGCCTAAAACTTCTTGGGAACTATTATTATCCTTTTCCTATTTATATACTCGTAGTTCGTATTTTTAGAAAAATCTGTTAAAATTAGTTAAAAGAAAAAGGTTGAGAGGGTATGAAAATGGCAAAAACATCAGGTTGCTTTACGATAGTAATAAATGACAAGGGACAAGTCTTATTGACGAAACGGAAGGATGTTCCAATTTGGGATTTGCCTGGAGGTAGATGGGAAAAGGACGAAACATTAGAAGACTGTGCCATTCGAGAAACAGAAGAAGAAACTGGATACATTATTCAAATTAAACGGAAAATCGGGGAATATTTCCAACCGCAATTCAATGATATGCAGTATTTATTCTTGGGGGAAGTGAAAGGAGGAAATCCAATAGAAGAAGGACCAGAAACAGAAAAAGTTGCATGGGTAAATATACATCATTTACCATTAAATATGGTTCCTAATAGAAGAAAACAAATTAAAAACTATTTACAGAAAAAGAATCACGTTGTAAAACAATCAATAACTGTGTCTCCTATTATAAGAACCCTTTTAAAAGGGTATTTGAAATTATTTAGATAATTATTAACACCAATTAAAATAAAGCAGCTGCTTCTAGGTTTTATTCCACATGTTAGATTAATGGAGATTGTAAATTGTGGCCATTGACTGTTATAAAGAAACCTGCTGAACTTAATAGAATTGCTGCAGAATTTTAGGTGATTCTATAGTTCTCTCTTATAATTTCTAGGACAAATTATTCTTATTCTATTCTCCCATCTTTGGGTTATATAAATTCGGTTGCTTTTTGCTAACAAAAAAATAAAAAAGAATGAAAGACTAATAAAATTGACACTATAAGTGATCTGTTATTCAATTTAAAATATTTCCTATAATGTGTTATATTGGAAATAAAAACGTGAGTATAGGAGAGTACAAAATGACACTTGAATCGTATGGTAACTATTATGATAAACGTGTGGAGTCAATTGATGAAAAAATATGTGAATTAATAAGTCAAAGAAAAATAATATCAAGTGATCCTGGAGATCCAACTTCGCAGCATATTGCTATGTGGTCTAAAAAATATAATTTGAATGGGGATTTTTTAAATGATGTTTTTAGCCACTTACCAAGAGAGGATATGTATAAACCAATAGAAGTACCTAAAGGATTTCTGAAAAATAAACCAGTTTTAAAATCGTATGAAGATAATAACGTTTTCTATTCAGTACCATTCATTCGTCAATATGAAAATGCCAGTGTAGTTCACTTGAATATTGATAAGGACGTCTCCGAAGAGAAGCCTGGAGATATGCACCATTTTATATTTATAGAACTTTCCATCGATGGCACTCATATTGATTACGACTGTCGAAACGATCATGGTGGAGCTTCCGGTGGGCATATATCATTTGAATTCATTGTAACACCGCCCTTACCTGATAATATGTCAAACATTAAATTAATATTCAAGGAATACAATGAGCCTCTCAAAAGAAAGCCAACTGGTCTTGAATTCGTTTTTTCTTTGGACAAATAGTTTTACTCCTATATAAGTATCTAACTGCTTAGTAGTATATTCTATCAAAATAAGTAGAGGAGGGTTTAAAAAATTATCTTCTATTTCTCTTCTCGGTAGTCCTTTCTATTTTCTTCTCCTTTTCTATGAAGAATTATTAGAATGTTCGGGAACTTTTACGTGCTTAGAACGTATAAATTATGAAAAATCTATGGGAGGCAAGGTGTAACTTTGCGGGGAATTAAATATTATTTGATGTTTACTATTTTCTTATTATCGTCATGTCAACAAAATGAGATAGTAGAACAAGAAAAAAAGGTAAAAGAAGGACTTACATACTCATTTCAACATCCTGAAACTGGTCAATCGTACCATATAATTCACGTATATAAACTATATGAGAACTTCGAAAAAAGAATAAAAGAGGATGTAAATATGTCAGAAAGTCAGGTGTTTGAAGAGGAAGTAATTAATCCTATTTATGAGGCATGTTATCAGGATGCAGAGTATTTCACAGAGACTGTTAAAGCACCAGAAAATAGAGAAGAAGTTAATAATATCATTCAAACAATGGATGTGAAGGCTATAAATTCAGCCATTGAGGAAAGTTTAATAAAATCTTCTAATTATATACCATCAAATCAAAAAACGAATATATGTATTTATCCTACAGAGGCAACTAAGAGTACAACTTTAATGTTTACAGAGGGAGCAGGAAAAATCAGTGTATTATACAATGAACTTTTTAATGAGGAAACTCTTAAAGCAGGAATTGCTCACGAATATCATCATAGTGTGTGGACGGAAATGTACTTTAATAATTCTCACTCTCATACCGTATTGGATAACTTAATTCTTGAAGGGAAAGCAGTAATATTTGAAAAGCTTGTATATCCAGATATTTCTCTAACTACTGTTAATTACAATTTTAATAAGGATGATTGGAATCAAATTGAACCAGATTTATTCCAAGAAGATCCCTACAGGGCAGCAGAAATAATATCGGGCGGGAATGGATTGCCTTATAATTATGGTTACAATGTGGGTTATCAAATGATGAGATCCTATTTAGATTTACATCCAGATTTAACACCCCAAGAATGGACAGCTCTTGGCGCAAGAGAAATTTATGAAGAAGGAAAATACAACGAACATTATCAATAATGGAAGTTACATATCGAACTAATCCCTTTTACTCTAATACAAAACATTCTCCAGCAAAACAGTGAAAGAGATGGGAAAATTTGTATTTTAACTAATTATATTTGTTAAAATCAAGGTGTTTATATAAATGTTCCTCCTCTTCATTAGGATTGGGGGAAGCTTGTCTAATTTCTTTATCAATACGTATATATTCATATTTTTGGTTCGGTTCATCTCTAAAAGTCACAAACGTGGTAAAGTGATAGCTTGCTTTTGTCATGGAAGTATCAATTTCAAGTATTTCCTCTTCTTGATATTTTTGATAGTTGATATATCCTAATAGAGCAAAAGGGCATAGTATCATTAACCAAGTCACGGTTGTAAAGAAAATAAGCGCTTTTTTCTTCAAGTGTTTGCTCCTCCTTTTAAAGGATTTATCGATAACTAATAAACATTGTTTATGATACGATTTTTTTCTTCTCTAAATCGTCTTATTAATTCATCCATAAGCAAGAACATAATAGATATACTTAAGGAGTAAATAGTGAAAATCCAAAGAAAAAAGAAAGGTAGAAAACCAAAGAAAACATATAATATAAAGCTAAATGCGAGCCTGCCTTGAGGAAGTTTGCTTGTTATTTTCTCTATTAAGATGGAGATCGGAAGGCCATATAGAAGTAAACCTAAGCTGAAAAAGAGAGTATAGCTTATAAGATTTTCTTTTAAATCAATATCTTGATTAACCGGTTCAGTAAAAAATAGGTCTAATGGAAGAAAAACAGTAAATACAAAAGTGGATAAAAATAAAGTCAGAATAGCTGATACTACTTTTCTTTTAAGCATGTTGTCTTCCTCCAATCTCTTCACTTTCTTTATTTTAACAAATAATGTAATTGAAAAGGAGAATCGTTTAAAAAAATGAATTTAGTACAGAGAAAAAATTTTAACATTAGGGAGGGGGATCGACAATTAACCATGATTAAAGCGATTATATTTGATTTAGATGGTACCTTATTAAATAGAGATGCATCAATAGAAATGTTTGTGGATTGTCAATATGATAGATTAAATATAGAGCTTGGCCATATTCCCAAAGATACATATATAAAGAGATTTATTGAATTGGATCAACGCGGCTATGTTTGGAAGGATAAGGTATATCAACAATTAGCAGCTGAATTTGAGGTTAAGGAGATAACATGGGAAGAGCTCTTACAAGATTATCTTAGCCAATTTAAAAATCACTGCATGCCTTTTCCCAATCTTAAGAAGATGTTGGAGGGATTAAAGAGCCAGAATCTTCTTTTAGGAATGATAACCAATGGCTTTGGACAATTTCAAATGGATAATTTGAAGTCTTTGCAGATAGAAAAATATTTTGATGTCATTTTGGTTTCCGAATGGGAAGGGATAAAAAAGCCGGATCCTAGGATATTTAATAAAGCTTTAAACATACTGAATGTGCAGGCAAACGAAGCTATATTTGTAGGAGACCATCCAGAAAATGATGTGCTTGCTGCGAAAAAAGTAGGGATGAAAGGGATTTGGAAGAAGGATTTGCATTGGAGAAATGCCGAAGCAGATTTAATTGTAGATGATTTAGGAGAATTGCCTTTCATTATAGAAAAGTTAATGAAAGAATAGAACCACGCTAAATGGAATGATATTTTAAGTCGAGAAGCGTATAAGTTATAAAAGGGATGAAGCGAGACAAGGAAGAGAAATTAAAAAAACAGAAAATGGTCCAAGAACTATATAGAGAAAGAGTAAAAGTTCCGCGTTTTTTGGGGGTTTAGTGCTAAAAATAAAGCAATATATACTAGGTGTTCTAAAAAATATTTTAAGAGAAAGACATAAAAAGCGAGGGGCTATATGAACCATATTGGAATAGATTTTGATGATACACTTGTTGATATGAGAAAATCGATTGTAAAACTTTTAAATAAAATACATAACAAAAATTTGGATTACGAAGAAATGGTAGAGTACGGAGTTTCGGATTTATATGGATATTCCTTTGAAGCATTTGTAGATTTTTTTACAAACAATCAAAAGGAACTGCATTCAGCTAAACCATATCCATTTTTAATTGATGTACTTAGTGAACTAAGCAAAACTTCAAAACTATCAATCATGACGGGCAGGTCAAAAGCTTGGATGAATTCAGCGGAACTTTGGGTTGTTAAAAATAAGTTGCCCATAGATGATATAGTATGCGCTTCAGAATATATAAATGGTAAGCCTGAATGTGCTTTAATTCATAATGTCACTCTATTTATTGAAGACAACCCTGCCCATGCATTCTCTATTGCAAATAGTGGAATAGATGTATTGCTACTTGATAAGCCATACAATCAAATGTGTAAGCACGAACGAATAACGAGAGTGAAGGACTGGGAAGAAGTAGGTAGTTTGTTATTAAGTTAAGGCTTCTATAAATGAAAAATAACTTTGAATCCATTATAGAAGCTAATTAATCTACACAAATCTTAATTCGAGCAACGGCCTCTTTATAATGAAGTATACAATCATTTATTGATAATACAGCGAAATAGGAAAAAGCGGTTAAATCTTCTATTATAGAATTATCATAAATAAAGTTAATATGTAATGGTTTTTTGGGGATGATTTTTTCTTCTAATAGTTTAGTTGAAACATCATGATAGATATGCTCTATTGTTTCGCCCATAGCCCTTTCAATGGAAAATCCACCTGCTAGACTTGTCCACCAAGTGAAAAAGGAATCATATATTTGATTAAAAGCAGTTAGATTATCGACAGTAACATCACACAATTCATGATAAAATAAGTGTTTTTCATTATAGAAAATATCCTGGTCAATATCTCTATTCTCAGAAATACTTTTCGTTATCTTAGTCCATAAGCCGCGATACTGTAATAAAAAATCCTTTCGAAACTCACAAGTTGTTAGGAGATAGGGGAATTTCCAATTATCCTTATTTTTATTTTGGTTGAGAAAGATATTTTGAACATAAACCAAAAAATTTAATGAATAAGAAGCTTCTGCTATTATTTGTAATGAGTTTTTCATCGGTTTCCTCCTTATTTCTTACACCAGATTTCAATATTTATTCCGCTTTTTTCTGAAGTAACAGAGAATCAACTATCCAAAAAAGAGATGCACACAAAATAAATAGAAAATAAAAGATGGAAGAATGGAAAGGATCTTTCATATCAAAAAACCATGGCAACAATCCATGTGACAACCCCAGAAAAAATATTATAGATCGCGAGGTAGAGAATACTAAATTTCTTTGGTCTTTGATTTAGCAAAATTTGCAGCGGCGACGCGATAACCAAATAAAAGCAAAAGAAAATAAAACTAAATATTAGTATTCCCAACAAACTAAAATAAGAAGAACTAATAAGGTAAATCGTACTAACGCAAATAGCGGAGATCAGAGAAGTAAGCAACGAGCGAGCGATCATATCAATATCTATCTTCTTTAATTGCATGAAATTCCCCCCATAAATGCATCTATTTCATCCTTAAATCGTGAAGCTTCTTCTAGAAACGGATAATGATTGCTTTGATTAAATATCAATAATTTCGAATGAGGAATGCACTCATTCATTTCAAGCGAATAGGAAAGAGGGCACTGAACATCGAATTTTCCACATATGATTAATGTTGGAGTTGAAATCAGCTTAAGCTTCCTAGTAACATCAAAAAGTTGCACTTCCCGGCTAAAATAGTTCAGTCTAATCGAGGATATTTTCTTTTGAATGGGAAGGGAAAAATACTCTCCATAGTTTTCAGGAGTATATAAGGATAACTTTGTTCGTTCTTTCGTAATTCTCATCTTTTCTGTAATTGATAAATCAGATTGTTTTATCTTTTCCATCAAATCTTGCATTTTCTTAAAGGATGGATGTTTATCATTGTATATACAGTCAGGATTCTCTTGCAGCAGCTCCTACTAAAACAAGTTTTCTCAAACTGTTAGAGCAATATATCCCATAAATAACTCCTAGAATACCCCCAGTGGAATGTCCTGCCAAGTTCCATTTTTTAAATCCTAATGCTTCCCGTATTGCTTCTAAGTCGAAGATAGACTCTAGTAACCCTAGTTCATACGGTTGAGTAGCCTTATCGGAGCTACCTGCTTCTCTGAGATTAACAAGAAATACTTCATGCGTATCGACAAAGGATTCTGCAAAATAATCTCCTGTCTCATTAAATTCTGCATAGTGATGGGTTATACAAAGAGGTTCACCTTGCCCTTTAATAAAAATTTCGAATTTTCCCCTAGAGGTATTTAATAGTTTTCTAGCCCATTTATTCATATATACTCCCTTCAAATGCAATAAGTTAATCTCATGTTATGTATGAGGATATAGAAGATGTACTTATTAATCTGCTAATTTTATAAACTCAGCATCATGCCGGATATTTGTTGAAAGCACTACATAGTTGTTACCATATTTTAGCATCTGGGAGAGAAGTAATAAACAGTTTTCGTAAGACAATCGAAAAATTATATCCTGCAGGTAATATGATAGGATAAAAAAAACGAAACATTTATTAAGCTCAATCTTTTAGCCATTTTTACTTCATAGTTATTGCAGCACCAAGAGGAATCCTTCTAGGGGCGATTAATTCCATCACTTTTTAAACGCTCTATATCTTATTTAATTTGCATCATATTTTATTACCATATATTGGTCTTTTTTCAATGAGTACTTTATAATCTATTAATAAAGGAGGGGAAAACTTGTCACAAAAAAATAAGAAAGAATTTATATCCCTTATTTTAACATTATTCTTATTCTTAGCCTCAATTGCAGTTTTTCTTTTTGTAAGGGGGTCTAATTTAACTCTGTGGATACCAATATCCTTATATTTATTAATTGACTTAGGTCTACTTGTTTCACTTATTATAGGTATACAATCTAATAATAAAAGCATAAAAATTTTTAGTATTCTATCTAATATTATTTTGATGATTCCAATAACCATTTGGACATATTTTTTGTTGTTGGCAAATGGAATTTCAGAAAAATAAGAATTATAGTGGGGTTAATGCCACTTAAATTTAATTTTAATGGTTTATTTATTTGAAAAGATAATTAAAGGATGGATTTAATGGAAACATCAAAACTTCTAAGAGGAACATTTCTTTTAACGCTAGGAACAATTATCTCAAAAGTTCTTGGCATGCTCTATGTTATTCCTTTTTATCATATAGTAGGGGAAAAAGGAAATGCTTTATACTCAATGGCTTATATCCCTTATTCTATTTTTATAAGTATAGCCACTGCTGGCTTGCCATTAGCAGTGGCAAAGTTTGTTTCTAAATATAATTCTCTAGAGGAGTATGCAGTAGGGAGAAAATTATTTAAATCTGGGCTTATTATGATGAGTTGTACTGGAATTGTCGCATTTGTTATTTTATATTTCTTTGCGCCCATTTTAGCAGCAGCTAGCATTCCAGATAACGCCGATGTAAGTGTTCAAGATGGGACAACTGTTATTCGTGCGGTTAGCTTTGGATTACTGATTGTTCCATTTATGAGTTTGATTAGAGGTTTTTTTCAAGGGCATCAATCAATGGGACCTTCGGCAGTTTCTCAAGTAGTTGAGCAGATTGTGCGAGTTATTTTTATGCTTTCTGGTGCCTATATTATATTAAATCTCTTAAAAGGAAGTTTAGTTACTGCTGTCAGTGTAGCAACCTTTGCGGCATTTATAGGGGCAGTTGGAAGTTTAGTAGTCTTATTATGGTATTGGTCCAAAAGAAAACCCCATCTTAATAAGCTTCTTTTAGAAAATAAAGGAGCTATTGATGTTTCCCTTAAGGAAATATACAAAGAGATTATCGTATATGCGATCCCTTTTATTTTTGTAGGTCTTGCAAATCCATTATTCCAGTTTATTGATGAACTTACTTTCAAAGGTGCAATGGAATCTATTGGCTTAAAAGATCAAGTAGTAACTGCATTTGGTGTTTTGACTTTAAATACTCATAAACTTGTCATTATTCCAGTCTCTTTAGCAACTGCTTTTTCATTAACGTTAGTGCCTGCCATTACGAAAGCATATACAGAAAAAGATCATGTAAGTTTAGTTCAACAAGTGAATCAAACAATTCAAATTGTTCTATTCTTTACATTACCTGCTGTTGTAGGTCTTTCGCTGCTTGCCGAACCGGTCTATACCTTATTTTATCATCATAAAGAACTTGGTACGGACATATTAAGAATATATGCTCCGGTAGCTATTCTCTTTTCCCTTTTCTCTATTACAGCAGCGGTCCTTCAAGGAATAAATAAGCAAAAATATACTATTATAAGTTTGTTGGTAGGTTTGATTGTGAAATTATGTCTGAACATACCACTTATAAAAATTTTTGCAACAAGTGGGGCAGTAATAGCAACAAGTATAGGATATTTAGTGGCAATTATTATTAATTTTTATGCAGTAAAAAAGTTTGCTGGCTATTCTTTAAGGTTAGTAATCAGAAGAGTGCTGCAAATCGGATTCTTTTCACTCGTTGTGTTTATTGGAACACTAATTACCTATATGCTATTAACTTTATTTTTATCAACTCAAGCTAAGTTAGATGCATGTATTATAGTGATAGTTTGCATGGTTGTGGGAATAAGTATTTATTTTTGTCTAAGTGTTAAGTTTAATTTAATTATTCATCTCTTTGGGGAACGAGCAATACGAGTAATAAAGAAGTTGAATATCAATAAATCTTTTTAATTGGTGGCGATAAGCAGTCTACTATTCTTTATTTCTATTTAATATGAGAAGCCTAGATATTTGGAGTTGAAATTATAATGGGGAGTTATGTTGAATAAATTAATAGGCTCTCAATTAAATAGAGAAGTATATAATATCAGTCAAAATATGAAGGGAATTAGCTGAATAACGAATTTATCAGCCAAAATAAGAGGGAAATCAGCCAAACTAGGAAATTATCAGCCAAAATAAGAGGGAAATCAGCCAAACTAGGAAATTATCAGCCAAAGTAAGAGGGAAATCAGCCAAACTGGGAAATTATCAGCCAAAATAAGAGGGAAATCAGCCAAACTAGGAAATTATCAGCCAAAGTAAGAGGGAAATCAGCCAAACTGGATTTATCAGCCAAAATAAGAGGAGAATCAGCCAAACTAGGAAATTATCAGCCAAAGTAAGAGGAGAATCAGCCAAACTAGGAATTTATCACCCAAAGTAAGAGGGGAATCAGCCAAACTAGGAAATTATCAGCCAAAATAAGAGGGAAATTAGCCAAACTAGGAAATTATCAGCCAAAGTAAGAGGAGAATCAGCCAAACTGGGAAATTATCAGCCAAAGTAAGAGGGAAATCAGCCAAACTAGGAAATTATCAGCCAAAGTAAGAGGGAAATCAGCCAAACGCCGAAATTATCAGCCAAAGTATGAAGGAAATCAGCCAAACGCCGAAATTATCAGCCAAAGTAAGAGGGAAATCAGCCAAACACCGAATTTATCAGCCAAAGCAAGGTGGAAATCAGCCAAACTACATATAATAAGTAGAGAAAATTTTTAAGCATTTAAGCACATACAGCATTAAACAGGGGAGAGTACAATTCATATGAGGGGATGATTAGGAGAATGCAAACTAATGAAATGCTGACTCAAACATTTTTAACCTTTGCAGAAAAGGAATGTAAGGGATCAAGCTTCATTTACGAACTTTTGTCAAAACAAATTGCAATGGATAAAACGCTTCTTAATATTGCTAAATGTGCTAGAGAGGGGCAGCCTGTCCCAAATCTATTATTTGGTGCAGTTCACTACCTACTGTTAAAGGGGACCAATCACTCGCTAAAAGATTATTACCCTAGTATCACAGAGAATCCCAAAACAGCTAAGGCTTCGTTTCCTATTTTTAAAGATTTCTGCCTCAAATATCAAAAGGAGATTAAATGGATTCTCCAAACGAAGTTAGTCCAAACGAATGAGGTAAGAAGATGTTCTTACCTTTATCCTGCTTTTTGTATGATATATAATCTAGCAAAGAAACCGCTAGCGTTAATCGAAATAGGCACTAGTGCAGGATTTCAGCTTCAGTGGGATAAGTATGCCTATTCATACGGTAAAGAATGGTATGGAAATTCAGAGTCAGAACTGCCAATTACTGCGACTGTAATAGGAGAAAATATGCCATTCTTTTTGAAAACTTCTCCTCCTGTTACGGCAAGGATTGGTTTTGATTTACATACGATAGATTTACATGACAAAGACGAAGAATTATGGCTAAAAGCATTGATATGGCCAGAACATAGAGAGAGATTATTCTTATTTGAAAAAGCGGCAGATTACAGAAGAGAAGGTGCTTTGAACGTAGTGAGCGGTGATGGAGTAAGCTTGCTGCCACATTATGCCGAAACTATTCCAGAGGGCAGTGCCATTTGCATCTTTCATACCCATGTAGCGAATCAAATACCAAGAGAAGGGAAGGAGCTTCTGTTACAAAGCGTGGAAGAAATCGGGAAGCACAGAGAAGTATTTCATCTTTATAATAATATTCAAGATAGATACTTACACTTAGATTATTATATGGCCGGTAAGAAGAGTGAAAATACCATTGCAGAAACAGACGGACATGGAAGATGGTTTAAATGGTTAAAAAATGATATCAAATAAGGAAGTAATTTAGTTTTAGGATAAAGAGTTATCTCTACACTGAATAAAGGAATATACTTCTAGAGCTTTAAATGTGAAAAGTATATAATAAGGAGGCACTAAAATATAATGGGGTTACTGAATATTGGGAGCCTGGTGCTTGGTTTAATTGCTTGGATATTGCCGGCTACAAACTTAATGGGAAATAAAGAGAAAGTTCAGAGAAATGGGCTAATGATTTGTTTTCTTAGCATGAGTGCTTGTGCGATTTCTATCTCTTTTCAGATTATCTATAGCTATTATCTTGTAAAAATGGAGGATTGGAGTGCAATGATGGACACAGCAGGTGGGGTAGTGGTTGCGACTGCAGTTCTACTTTCTGTAACAATTATTTTGAACACTGCGAATTATATTGTATATCGTAAAGTTACAGCAAAATAGCCTTTAAAATAAATACATATAAAGAAAAGGACACTTCTATTGGTGTCCTTTTATTGCAATAACAACATCTACTTAATGTAAAATCAACTTTAGTAAATATTTCTAGTTAATTTCAGAAAAAGAGTTATAATGTAGCTAGAATAAAAATTAAAGGAGTTTTTATGGAATTAATAACGTCAAAGGTCATCATTATTTCTATTTTACTATTAGTGATTACAATGGTAGAAACATTGGCCTATTTAACAAGAATATCTGGTACGAGAGTAAGGTTAATTGCTACTGCTATATCGTTATTTAGCACAATGGTTATTGTTTCGCGATTTTCCACTATGTTTCAACAGCCATTAACAGCAAAATTGATAGCAGAAGTTCCCAAAGGGGCAGACAAATTAACTTTTATTGCGGCGCAATATCGAATTTTGATAGGAGTAACATCATTGGGAGTATTATTTGGAATCCTGTTGTTTCCAACATTTATTAATATTTTTTCACGAGCCATTGTTCAATTAGCAAATGAAAGAGGGTCCATGCTAGCTCTTTTTTCTAAATTATTCAAGAAAAACAATTGGAAAAAGCTTGTAAAATGTCTCAAATTACCGAGAATTTCCTATTTTAGAGGAATTACCTTAAACACAGTTCCAAAGCGTTTATTTGTATTAAATGTCATTATTTCAGCTATATTTACGACGGGTGTCATATCCTCCATATATGCTTCCATGTTAGTTCCTGCAAAAGTTTCTCAGGCAGCTTTAATGTCCTCAGGGGTAATAAACGGGATTGCCACCATCATTCTGACCTTATTTATTGATCCAAAGGCGTCTGTGTTAGCCGATCGCGTCATGAAAAAACAAACGGACTACATCTATTTGAAAAGTTACTCATTAACAATGGTTAGTTCTAAATTTATCGGTACCATAGTAGCACAAATAATCTTTTTACCAGCAGCATACTATGTGGCTTGGTTTGCAGAGTGGCTTTAATCTAAAATAGGAGCTGAAAAGTAAATTACTGTCCTTTATATTATAGTCGTTAGGTCTATTAGCTTTTCAAACGACTGGATAAACAATTGAGAACTATCGAAATAGTTTTTTACTAAAGGGGGAAATAAAGTGACGGAGTCATTAGAGTTTAGGTTAGCAGTATTACAAGATTTAGATCAGATTGTAGCTATGCTTGCTGATGATGTTTTAGGCAGTAAGCGAGAGCGTTATGAACAGCCACTACCTGCCAGTTATCTGCAAGCGTTTCAAGCTATTGCAGAAGATCCCAATAATGAATTAGTGGTAGCATGTTTTGGAAATGAAGTAGTTGGGGTTCAACAAATTACATTTACTCCATATATTACCCATCAAGGAGGATGGCGAGCGACTATTGAAGGGGTAAGAACTGCCTCTTCTGTAAGAGGAAAAGGGGTAGGTACTCAACTAATTAACTGGGCAATCGAGCGTGCCAAAGAAAGAGGCTGTCATTTAATTCAGCTTACGACTGACAAACAAAGACCAGATGCCTTGCGTTTTTATGAACGATTAGGCTTTCAAGCAACACATGAAGGGCTGAAAATGAAACTATAGCAAGGAGGGAGGTGCGACAAAGTGGTTCGGGTGTTATCAATAGAGAAAGATGACATCATAATAGAACAAATGGAAGAGCTGTATAAAAGTGTATGGAATAAATCTATTAAGGAACCTTTAGTAAGACACATTAAGTATAAAGGATTTAGGGGGAATAGGATAATTTCAGCAGAAGGGAGACTAATAGGGTTTGTATATGGATATATATCTTTACCAGAACAATACTATCATACACTGCTTTCTAATGAGCTCAGTCAGGAAGAATACGATTTTTGGTTGAAAGATTGCTTTGAAGTAGTTGAATTAGTTATTCATCCCTTGCATCGAAAAAGAGGATTTGGAAGTAAATTAATGAGAGCTTTGTTGCTTGGTGTAGACAATAAAACAGCTGTATTAACGACACAAGTAACGAATACAGCGGCACAAAGTTTATACACTGGCTTAGGATGGACTGTTATTAAGAATGCATTCATACTGAATAAGACTGAGGCTCCTTTTATGATTATGGGGAAAGTATTAGGGAAGAAAAATGGATTATAAGAAGCATTAAGCAATCTGTAGGAGAATGTCTATAGTTGATGAACATTCCATTTAAAAGATACGGAGGAGAGACGATGTTTGAAATCTTGAATGTAAATGCTGAAAACGTGGATGAATACGGATTTTTTTGTATGAGAAGCAAACCAAAATCAAAAGGGTATCAAAATAAACTAGCATGGCTGAAGGAACGGTTTAAAGATGGGTTAAAAGTAAAAATCCTTCTAGAAGACGGTCGACAAAGAGGGTTTATTGAATATATTCCCGGTGAATTTACTTGGCGAGCGATAAATGCCAAGAAATATATGGTGATTCATTGCTTCTGGATCGTTGGCAAGAGCAAAGGAAAGGGCTATGGTAGCAAGCTCTTAGAGGAATGTATAACGGATGCGAGAGAATTACATTTAGATGGTATTACAATAGTCACTAGTAAGAAAAGCTGGTTACCAGACAAAACTATCTTTGAAAAAAAAGGCTTCAATCAAGTGGATAAAAAAGGGGATTTTGAATTAATGGCTTATGCTTTTCAAAATGATCGGAAACCTAGCTTTATTGATTGGCCGCAACTAGCAAACGAATATGATAATGGGATTACGGTGTTCAAATCAAACCAATGTCCGTTCACGCAGGATGCTGTTGATAATTTACAAGCTGCAGCAGATGAGCACGGCTTAAATGTAACAGTACTTGAAATGAACGATAATGAAATGGTACAACATCAGTCTCCAACACCCTTCGGCGTATTTACAGTTATATATAATGGTGAAATTATTACTTATCATCCAGAAACGAAGAATAAATTTCTACAATTAATAGAAAAACAGGATTTGAAAAGGAGTAAGTAAACATTGATGAAAGATATATCTATGTAAATAGATAATATTAGTAAATGCTTGACTCAAAGTATTAAAGAGGAAATGAAATAAAGAGCAATCTTCAAATGGATCTTAAAAATAGAGCAAAGCCTGTGAGACTATGCTCCATATATTTTTTTCCTAACTAGTAAATCTAGCAGTAAGAATTATTCTTTATTATTGCTAAAGTCTGTCTGTTATCAGCTAACGGAGGTTGCTCTAGCCATCCATACTTTATTAATAATTCACATCCATCTTCGGCGTATAAACCCACTTCAGCCATGAATTTCGTATATTCTGCGGCGATATCTCTCCTTTGAGAAACAGATAAGCCAGCACCATAATAGCCAACTGCAGAAGAAACCAATGTAACAATATGGTATAACATTAATTTATCAGAAAAAGGGGGAACGGTGGAATTTGTTACTTCCGACACCCATGTTTTCGGAGAAGATAAGTCTTCCTTTGTAAGGATAGTATTAAAAGTAGTGAAGTAGTTCAAACAAATTTTTTTACCTCTTTCAAAATATTTTTGAATTTCTTTTATTTGGCAAACTTGAGCAAATCCTAATTCTAAAACGGTTTTTACTATGTCTTTTTTCATGTTAAAACTCATACCACTTATTTCAATCGTATTTAATGGTCGTTTTTTCCCAAACCATCCAGCTAAATAACTCTGGTCATCGACAAATTTGACTTGCTCTGGTGTATTAATTCTAGCGGTTTTACTATAGAATCCTTTATTTAACATGATGGAAACGATTCGTTTATGTAACTCCATCGTTTCCTTGTTGCATTGAATAAAGTAATCTAACTGGTCATCTCTTGATGATGTAGAAACGGCACCTGCATATCCAGTTAATCCTAGTAAGGTCATAACATGTAAATACGCTATAATAAAAGCGTCAGTAAAGATAGAAGGAGCATTTAAATTAACATCTTCCTCCACTGAAAAACCTTTGGGAATGGGAAAGTTCTCTTGAGTAAAGAAATCAGTAATTTTAGTAATATGGGATTCAGCAAGACTAAGGGAAAAGTTAAGTACTTCTTTAATGTCTTTGTCTTTTGCCTTTTCAATTGAATGGGTAAGAATACATATGGATAAAGAATCATTTATGTATTGAGTCCAAAGGTTCGCTATTTCAGCTGTGGTTAGTTCTACATCATGACTGATTTTCTTCATAAAAACTCCTCCAACAAGTGCATATATCAAATACAATTTTATTTTTTTGATATTATATTAATATTTCATAGTTGCGCCATTTTTATGTAAGAAAAAAAAATGTTAAAGAAGCGATAAATAGGATAAAGTTAATAGACTGTTCTAGAATTTACCATAATAAATTCTTTTCTTAGAGGATTAACATAAAATTTCCGTGGTATTTATTAGGTATAAAAATCACGGAGGGATGTAGATGAATCATTTGAAGGCGGTTGTTATTAAGCTAATAATGATCCTCTTAGTATTAGGGATTATTCTTACTGGAATCTTTGATGGGGAATTTGGCAATACGCTTTGGATCAGCATTGTTCTGACGATTGCTGCTTACATTATTGGTGATTTGTTCATCTTTAGAAAAATCGGCGATGATGCAGCATTTGTAAAGCGTAACATAATAGCGACAGTTTCAGATGCAATATTGACGGTTCTTATCATTTATTTAATGGGTAAATCCATGTTTGCAGATGATAATAACCTGAGTGTTGCAGCAATTCTATCAGCTGTAGTAATAGGAATAGGAGAGTGGTTTTTTCATAAATATCTTAATAATAATGTATTTGAGGAGAAACCTAATCATCCAGAATCTACTTTTTAACTATTAATGAATAAAGGAAAGTTTTCAACAAAAATATATTTGAAAGCAGAATTGATATTGCATGTATTCCTTGAGAGTGTTTAATTTATGGACTAGGCCCGCTGCAAGCAATATTCCACCATTCAAGGAGAATGATAACTATGCTAATTTATCATTCTATTTCTAAAATACAAAAATTTGTCTAAAGTCTAAAAATCAGTTGACTCTATAGAGCCAACTGATTTTTTGCATAAGCATCTTTATATAAAGTGCATAAAAAGTAATTAATTCTTAATTATTTTATTGCAAATACAGCAAAAAAGGATTAAAATAAACTTAATTATTTTTATTGTAAATACAACAAAAAGGATTGAGGGTTGGAAAGGTGAAAGAAATTCTTCGAGAGATTGGAATGATTGGAAGAGCGCTAGATTCAATTAGTAATATCGAATTTAAAGAATATAATCTTACAAGGGGGCAATATTTATACCTTGTAAGAATTTTTGAAAATCCCGGTATCATTCAAGAGAAGTTAGCTGAAATGATTAAAGTAGATCGAACAACGGCAGCAAGAGCAATTAAAAAATTGGAGATTAATGGATTCATTACAAAAGAAGATGATCCACATAACAAGAAAATAAAAAAACTATTTCCAACAGAAAAAGGGGAAAAAGTGTATCCATATATCAAAAGCGAAAATGATTATTCAAATGAAATAGCATTAGCTGGATTGTCTAAGGAGGAGGTGGATATCTTGTTCAACCTCCTTCTAAGAGTAAGAAAAAATATAGAAAAAGACTGGGAGTATGTAAAAAAAGGCAATAAGCGCAATTATTAAGACGGAAGGAGAGCAGGTATTCTATGGAGACTTATATTGAAAAATGTACAATCGCTGATATACATAAACTGCAAGATATTAGCTTGGAAACTTTTGATGAGACTTTCAGAAATCAAAATTCACCAGAAAATATGAAGGATTATTTGGAAAAAGCTTTTAACTTAGAGCAACTGAAAAAGGAATTGTCCAATCTCTCTTCGCAATTCTATTTTGTCTATTTAAATAAAGAACTAGCTGGATATTTAAAGATAAATAGGATGGATGCACAATCTGAACAAATGGGAGAAGACTCACTAGAAATAGAAAGAATCTATATAAAAAGGAAATTTCAAAAACATGGTCTTGGACAAGTTCTAATGAATAAAGCTATTGATATTGCTAAGAAGGAATCCAAAAAGAAAATCTGGCTTGGTGTATGGGAAAAAAATAAAAAAGCCATTAGATTCTATCAAAAGTTTGGTTTTGTTCAGACTGGTGCTCACTCTTTTTATATGGGCAATGAAGAACAATCTGACTATATCATGATAAAGATTCTTTCTTAATTATGAAGAAATAATTTCGTTAAGCAATGGAAAGCCTAACATATCAGGGGTATGGCTTTCCATTAAAAGGTTACTTAGGAATTGAACGTTTTATTGCAAGTTGTTTAATCGTATTGGCCAAATCCCTTACATCATCTTCCTTGGTGTCTTTGCCCATCGATATCCGAACAAACTCTTTTGCCTCTTGAACTGCTAATCCAAATGCCTCCATTGTTTTGGAAGGGGCTTGTTTTCCGACCTGGCACGCACTCCCAGTTGAAATGGCAAATCCACGACGATTGCATTCAAGCATTAGCCATTGACCTTCTATCCCTTTAGCTCGTAATCCGATAATTCCTGGATATTGATCCGTGCATTCAAAAATAGTAACGGATTCTTTCGGAATCATCTTCGTAAATAATTTTCGGAACTTAGAAAGCTTCGTTTCGTTTTTCGAAATTGTAGAACATGCCTTTTGGGCAGCGACAGTCATACTTGCAATCCCAGCTGTGTTAACTGTGCCAGAGCGAAAGCCATTTTCGTGGCTGCCATTTAATACTATTGGAATCCAAGGAACATTCGGATTAATATAGGCAATACCGACGCCTTTTGGTCCATAAAATTTATGGCTTGAGAGGGATAATGCATCGACATAGGGGGTTACTTCTTTAACCTCTATTTTTCCAAAACTTTGCACCATATCACTATGAAAAAGGATGTGGTATCTTTTACAAATCGTGCTGATTTCTTTTATAGACTGGATCGCACCAATCTCAGAATTTACATGTTGGATAGAAACAAGCACGGTATCAGGACGAATTGTTTCTTCTAGTAACCGAGTATCGATTAAGCCAGTTTTTGATAATGGCAAATATGTAATTTCATAGCCTTTGTCAGCTAAGACATGCATCGCACTATGTATAGAAGCATGCTCTGCTGTTGATGTAATCAGGTGTTTTCCTTCCTTTTTTGTTCCCATTAGTAAGCTGTGCAAAATAAGAAAATTACTTTCTGTACCGCCGCTTGTGAAGTATATGCCATTTTTATCTACGTTTATTAATCTTCCCCATTCATCACGGCAATTCTCTACGATTCTACTAGCTGTATCTCCCATATCATGAAGACTATTCGAATTCCCAAAGTATTTACAAGCAACCTCGACATAAGTAGAGGCAGCATCGGGATCTAAAGAAGTAGTTGCTGCATAGTCAAAATATTTCATCAAAAATTCCTCCAAAAAGATCAGTAGTTTACAGGATTCAGATTCAAAGCTAAAAGTCTTTCCAAAAAAACCCTTGCCATAATTTTAAATCTATGTAAATATAGGTGTCAAGACACTTGTGAAATAGGATGGTGAAAAATGGCCATAGATGTATTGATTATCGGTAGTGGAATCGCTAGCTTGCAGCTAGCTAAAAAGCTTTCAACTGACTTTAATGTGATTATTCTCACAAAATCTAATATCGAAATCAGCAATTCTTATTTAGCTCAAGGTGGAATTGCTGCAAGCATGGGAGATTCAGATGATTATAGAAAGCACGCACTTGATACTTTAGAAGCTGGACGCTTTCACAATAATCCTGAAGTAGTAGCGGAAATTACAAATGCAGCACCCTTCTTAATAAATGATTTACGGCAGGGTGGATGCGCATTTGATGAGGATATGGCAGGAAATCTTGCATTAGGAATGGAGGGTGCTCATTCGGAAAACAGAATAGTTCACAGTGGCGGCGATACTACGGGAAAACAACTGATGCAGTATTTAGTGAAAACGAAGACTAATAATATTAAAATCATTGAAAATGTTTTTGTCTATGAATTAATGGTAAATACTAATACTAAACAATGCTTTGGCGCAAAAGGGATTTTAGCAGATGGCACGCGAACAGAATTTTATAGCGCTCATACTGTTATTGCAACAGGAGGCTGTGGAAATCTTTACACCTATGCGAGTAGTGCTTCCACCATTATGGGAGATGGAATTGCGCTTGCTTATTTAGCTGGGGCAAATATTAGCGATATGGAGTTTATACAATTTCATCCTACCCTGCTTTATGTCAACGGAAAAACGATTGGACTGATTTCAGAAGCTGTCAGAGGAGATGGAGCAAGATTAGTTACAGCTTCTGGTGAGTACGTGATGGAACATGTCCATCCATATAAAGACTTAGCGCCACGGCATATCGTCTCCCAAACAATTTATCAGTATTTATCAAGTGGGGAACCAGTTTATTTAGATATTTCAATGATTGCAAATTTCCAAGAAAGATTTCCTACGATTGCAAATATGTGTCGAGAAGCGGGCATTGATTTGCAGAAAGGGTTGCTTCCGGTTGCGCCAGGGAGTCATTTTTTAATGGGAGGAATTGATACAGACCTGCATGGAAGAACAAATATCAATAATCTTTATGCAATTGGTGAGGCAGCTTGCACAGGTTTTCATGGAGCGAACCGTTTAGCCAGCAATTCTCTCTTAGAGGGTTTATATATGGGGAAAAGCCTTGCGACACTCCTTCAAAAAAAAACAAAAATAAAAGCGAAAATGTTTCAATGCAAAACCGAAGAAAAGAAGGCAAATTTCTTTCCGATTTTGCCAGAAAGAGGAGAGATTCAGAATCGAATGATGGAGTATGCAGGCATTGTCCGTAATGGAATCCACTTACAGATGCATCTTGAATGGCTTGAAGGTTTCGGAATGACCAATCTGGAACAGATCTCTTTAGAAAATAAGTCAGTCGAGGAGATAGAAAAGTACTTTATGCTTTTAACTGCTTTTCTAATTACAAAATCTGCGTTGGAAAGAAAAGAAAGCAGAGGGGGCCACTTTCGTTCTGATTATCCTATGGAAAAGAATGAATGGATGAAGAAAAAGGTCTGCATGAATCGAGAACAAACAAAGGAGAATCAAAATGAACCAATTAAAATTGCAGAAACTACTGGAAGCATTTTTTATAGAAGATATCGGTGAACGTGATGTGACAACAGATGCGATTTTTCCACAAGAGCAGCAAGGAGAAATCGTATTTTTAGCGAAAGATAATGGAGTTTTTTGCGGGGAAGAGATTATTCAGGCAGGATTCCAGGTTTTAAATCCTGCCACAGAAGTCAGAATGCTTATCCATGATGGCGACCGAATGGAAGCAGGTCAAAAATTGGCGACAGTAAAAGGAAAGATTCGTGATTTATTAAAAGGAGAGCGAGTTATTTTAAATCTTGTCCAAAGAATGAGTGGTATCACCACAAAAACACGTGAAGCAGTAGAAACATTAAATAGTGGCTATACAAAAATAAGTGATACAAGAAAAACGACCCCAGGATTAAGAATGTTAGAAAAATATGCAGTAACAGTTGGCGGAGGACATAATCACCGCTTTGGATTGTATGATGCGGTGTTGATTAAAGATAATCATATTGCCTTTGCCGGTTCGATCGCTAATGCTGTAAAAGCGGTTAAACAGTCAATTGGCCATATGGTGAAGGTAGAAGTTGAAACGGAAACAAAGGAACAAATGTTTGAAGCTTTAGCTGCTGGCGCTGATGTGATTATGTTTGACAATCGAAAGCCTGAAGAAATCGTGGAGTGGATTACTCATGTACCAGAAACTGTCACAACAGAAGCATCTGGAGGAATTACGTTAGAAAATCTTGCTTCCTATCGAGAGAGTGGAGTGGATTATATTTCATTAGGATTTTTAACCCATTCGGTGAAAGCGTTAGATATTAGTGTGAAAGTAAGCTTTGATTAAAGATAAAAAGGGGAGAGGAAAATGAATCTTTTAGAGGGGCTGCAAGCATCGAATACAATACCAAAGAAATACTTAGCCATGACAAACGCGGAATTAGAAGAGAGAGCTGTTTGTGTAAAGAATCGATTAGGCAAAAAACTATTTATTCCGGGTCATCATTATCAAAAGGATGAAGTCATTCAATTTTCCGATGCTACAGGGGATAGCTTAAAGCTAGCGCAAGTTGCGGCTGAAAATACAGAAGCAGAGTTTATTGTCTTTTGTGGGGTTCATTTCATGGCAGAAACAGCTGATATCCTTACTACAGTGAAGCAGAAAGTCTACTTGCCAGATATGCGGGCGGGCTGCTCGATGGCGGATATGGCCGATATTTATCAGACTAATCGAGCATGGACCAAGCTGCAGGAATTATTCGGAGACACGATCATACCACTAACCTATGTAAATTCAACAGCAGCCATTAAAGCCTTTGTCGGAGAAAATGGGGGAGCAACCGTAACCTCTTCTAATGCTGAAAAAATGGTATCCTGGGCCTTTACAAAAAAGGAAAGATTACTATTTTTACCAGATCAGCATCTTGGAAGAAATACTGCCTATAATTTAGGGGTTCCTTTAGAACAGATGGCCATTTGGGATCCGGCCAAAAATGAACTTGTTTATGAAGGCGTGATAGAAGATATTAAAGTAATACTCTGGAAAGGTCATTGTTCTGTGCATGAAAATTTTACCGTAAACAATGTCGAGCAAGTTAGAAAACAATATCCTTACATGAAAATTATTGTCCATCCAGAGTGCAGCAGAGAAGTTGTCGCGGCAGCTGACTTAGCTGGTTCAACCAATTATATTATTGATGTAATCGAAAATGCAGAACCTGGAAGTGCTTTTGCTATTGGTACGGAAATGAACTTAGTTAATCGGATTATGAAAGAGCACCCGGATAAAGAAATTATTTCCCTTAATCCATATATGTGTGCTTGTTTAACAATGAATCGGATTGATTTGCCTCATTTCGTATGGTGCTTAGAATCAATTGAAGACAATTTTGAAAGGAATCGAATTATTGTCGAAGAGCCTATAGCGTCTAACGCAAAAATAGCATTGGATAGAATGTTGGAATTATCCTAAGTTTTACGCAAAAAACTGCTTTGTAAAATAAAGGCAGTTTTTTGGTGCTTAAGTTTAGATGCCTTTACATATCTCAATAACAAATCCAAGTAAGTTGAATTTTCAAACAGTTGTTAATGACAAGCATTCTATCTTCCTTTAAAATATAGGTAATATATGGAGAATGACGAAAGGTGGAACATACCCTGAATAGACGCCATAGACAATGGAAGAAATATATACAAGCCTATATAAATGAATGGTATCTTCTAGCATTTTTATTAACTGGAAATAGAGCACTAGCAGAACAATTGTTAAATAGAGCGGTAGATCAAGTGAAGGGTAAGTGGTCCTTTCACCATTTTGAGCGTTTATGGGCAAAACCAATAATCAAGGAATATATTAAATACAATCGCACTAATCAATTTTATGAGAAATTCTTAGATTTTAGTACTCTCTTAAATCGATTAGGTTTGCTTGAGGTAAATGCCCGAGTTGCTTTTTTACTAAAGTATTACTACGGTTTTTCTTATAAAAAAATAGCGCGAAATCTACATATCTCTGAGAGAAAAGTGAAAGTAATTATTTATGATGCCATACTTGTATGGACAAATAATGGCAAGTTAATACCGATTGAACAAGTGGAAGCAGTTATAAAAGAAGATATAAAACTCGTGAATAAAAACTTACTGGATTCTTTCCGTTTTGAAGAGAAAAACCAATACATAGAATCAAGCATTAATGGTAAGCGAAAGACACTATTCCTAATCCTTATGATATTTATTTTACTTGCTAATGGATCCATTAATCAAAAAACGTTAGGAAAGACGAGAGTCAGTCTCGGACCGGATATTTATAAAATTTATAAGGAGGGAGGAGTGTTACAGCTAGAAAGGGAGATTCAACAAAAAGGCTATACCGATATTTATACCAATCCAGAAAGGGAAACTAATATTTTATATGTCCAATTTAGCACAGCAGAGAGTTTAGAAAAGAAAGAAGAGGTAACAATGTTCATCGAATCTTATTTAAAGGATAGGGACCTAGATTACGAAATAAAGTATGAAGAGATGAACCAATTGAATGAAGTAGAACTAGAACAAACAGATGAACAAAAGGCAGAGAATAAACAGATGGAAATGGAACAAGAAATATTCGAATTACTTGCATCAAATACCTATCATTATAAACAAACCTATTCATCTGGCGAATCAACGGAAATCCTTTTATCTGAATCTATTCCAAAAGAAGAAGAAGCAATGATAAAGGAAGAAATCAAAAATATTATGAAAAAATTTGATAGTGAATGGAATTTCTCAATTGGAAAGGTTAGTGCAGACGTTGTAAAAATCGAAAAAGCAATGTGGGATATTGCTCCAGCTCTTTTGGAAGCCTATATATTTAAGGAGGAAAAATATAAAGTATATGATGTGTATCCAACATATGAAGATGAGCAATTGAAATTCGATATATTTACAGAATTAGCCTTCACAACAGATGAAGATCGAGCGAAAAACATCGAAACTGCCAAAGAGTTAAAAAGATCTATACAAATCTTTTTCCAACATGAAGACATTCAGAAACTCTTTAACCATGCTCCCTATATTATAAAAATCTATGGAGATAATAGAAAAGAAGTAGAATTAGATGCTTGACACAAAATAGTTAGGGAGGGGATCTTATTGAATAAATTGAGAAACTTTAAGCAATTAATTTTGTAGAATTGGAAGTTTATGTTGGTGTATTGGACGAAGCATGTAAGAATGAAAAACAAGATATCCTACATCGTTCAATTGGGGAGGAGGAAGAAGCTTATCAAGTATTTACAGAAGCCAAATAAAAGGGATAAAACTTTTTCCAGAGAATTTTTCTGAAAATGGGAAGTAACAGAATCTGATTATATCTTTTCCCAACACCATTGAACTTGTAACAGAACAGACTGATATAAAGAGAGTATATTCAATCTTAAAAAAGTATAATTATAGAGTTCCTTTGACAGTTTCCTATTATCATAAAGAAAGAGTCGAACGTAATAAAAGATGGTTAAATATAACTCCTTGTTTGGAGGAAGGATTCTTATGAGGAGTAAATTTTCATATAGAAAGATGTAGTATCGATTCCTCAGAGAAAGAAAATAGCTATTGAAATATATACATTTTTTGTAGTGGAGGATAAAGAATTAAGAAAGAGGCTGCTCAAGAGATTATACGTTCCATCAATCAATTTTTTCATAGCGAAGAAATAAACCAAATGATACATAACGATTCATATAATATAATTGTTTACTCAGAAGAGAAGAAAAAAATAAAGATTGATTGATAAAATTCTGTATATTTCATAAAGGATTGGTAATAATGCTTACAGGTTAAACTGCACGGAGGAATGTGATAAAATAATAATAATAGCTTATATATGATATGGCTAAATGTTGGCAAAAGGCAGTTGAATCATTTGACAATTAAGGAAAAAGTTGTGGTGCTAATTGGACCTACTGCTGTAGGAAAGACCAATCTTAGCGTTAAACTGGCGAAAAAATACGACGGAGAAATCATTAGCGGAGATTCCATGCAAATATATAAGGGGATGGATATTGCGACAGCAAAAATTTCTCCCGAAGAAATGCAGGGGGTTCCGCACCATTTAATTGATATTGTAGAACCAGACGAGAGTTTTTCCGTCGCCCAATTTCAGGAGCTTGTGCGCAAAAAAATAACAGAGATTACAGCAAGAGGAAAGTTGCCGTTTATTGTTGGCGGAACTGGGTTGTATATTCAAGCGGTTTTATATGATTATCAGTTTCAGGAAACAGCTTCAGATCCAGCTTTTCGGATGAAACTGGAAGAAATGGCACAGAGAGAAGGAAGCTTAAGGATTCATGACAGATTGAAGGAAATAGATCCTGAGGCTGCAGCTGCTATCCACCACCATAATGTACGACGTGTAATTAGAGCACTCGAGGTCTTTCATGTTACTGGCAGAAAAATGTCTGAAATCCAAAAAGAGCAGAAGCAAGAGGCGCTCTATGATGCTGCATTAATTGGTCTGACAATGGATAGAGAAATTCTTTATGAGCGAATTAACAAAAGAGTCGATCAAATGCTTGATAATGGATTGTTAGAGGAAGTGGAGCATTTTTATCATCAGGGCATAAGAGACTGTCAGTCCATTCAGGCAATCGGCTATAAGGAAATCTATAAGTATTACGATGGACTTCTAAGCTTAAATGAATCGATTGAAGAGTTAAAACAAAATTCAAGAAGATATGCCAAAAGGCAATTAACTTGGTTTCGCAATAAAATGAATGTACAATGGTATGATATGACAGATACCGTCAAAACAAATGACATTACAAAAAAAATACAGGAAATTTCGTCTTATTTAGAAGGAATGCTAGAGATTAAATCGAATACATAATAGTAGAGAGAAAAGAGGAGGATTTTCATGAAGCAATCAGTTAATATTCAAGATCAATTTTTAAATCAATTACGTAAGGATGGCACAAACGTAACGGTATTCTTATTAAACGGATTCCAAATACGTGGATTTATAAAAGGTTTCGATAATTTCACTGTATTATTTGAATCAGAAGGTAAGCAGCAGTTAGTTTATAAGCATGCGATTTCTACGTTTGCCCCACAAAAAAATGTACAGATTGATTTAGAAGGCACACAAGTTCAGTAAAAAAGATATTATAGGACAATTCAAATTCCTATTGTTTCATTCAAGTCAAAGAAAGGAATACATAGGCATTTACAAGGAAATGAATATGGAATAGCTTAATGAGAAACAGACTAGATCAAATATAGGTTTAGTCTGTTTTTTATTGATGTATCTATAATATATGACTAAAGGGAGAGATATCATTGTTACAGAAAATAAAAAAAACTGAATTCATGAATAATCATGATATTTGGAATGTAATGGTGTCTATAATGGCAGAATATAATTTTCCAGCAGAAAATGAAACGGCCAATAAGGTATATATGGTTTACAATTATTATTCGGAAATGGAAAGCGGAGGACATGAAGGATTATTCCATTGGTTTTCTTGGTATATAGAAGAGGTCGGTGGACACCAATACTTTGCAGAACTGATAAGAATATTGAAAGACATAAACGCTGATGCTTATGCGTTAATCGAAGAAAAGTATGGAGAGAAATTATGGAATCTTTTTCAAGCATTAGAAAATGGAGAAATACCTGAAGAAGCATTCTATTCGTTAAATACAAAGGCTGATGAGGAATATAATCAGCTTTCTGGTAAACTAGAAGATTTATTAGAGAATTATTTTGTGGATATATACCGTGAATTAATCGAGGTTATGGAAGATTAAAGATAGGCTGAATCCATTGTAAAAGTCACCATCAGTGGAAAGGAAGGAAGCGCCCGCTGATGGAGATTTTGCTTATATATGAAAAAGAATATATTGGTTGTCTTTTAACCTAGTAATAGTGCTGTTTGTATCTCTTTCAAATTCCTTCAAACGATCCTCCATGCTCTTACCACTATTGTCTCTATAAATATCTTCTCGAACATAATGAGGAAAGATAGCTCTATCAGTTAACCCCCAAGCCCTGAAGTTACTCCATTTCATTCTATATAATTCTGGTGAGAAATGATGCACCTCTTGATACAAGGTCCTAAAATAACTGCTCTGATTTTGTACGGATAAGAATTCAGCTTTAATTGTATCGGTAAAAAAACCGTTTGAAGTTAAAAATATGCTAGCCATTTAATCTCCTTTATCATTTAACATAATATTTGAAATATTTCTTTATTTTAGCATAATAACCTTCTCCATATATGGACTCACCAGAAGTCTCCTCGAAAGGACTTAAAAAATAATCTAAAATAGTTTAATGAATAGCAAAGGTTCTGAATATACATTAACAATGGGGAATAGTAGCAAACAGTATGAATCGATGTAAATGCTTATAAATAGTCATAAATAATGCTTTTGATGGGCAAGTGTTTGAGCGTTTTGTTTTAAGAGGAGGTGTGGCTTTTGGAGCATCCAATCCGGATGAAGAATAATGGACAGATCAGCGTAGTAATCAATTCACAGAAAAAGAAGGTTCTTCCAAAGGAAAAGCCAGAAGCTGAGTCAATCCCCAGAAATGTTCCGAGTGAACATGAAGCACTTAGGGAAATTGAAGCGGAATTAGGAAGCCTTGTTGGCATGGATGAAATGAAAAAAATGATAAAAGAGATATACGCATGGATTTATGTAAATAAAAAAAGAGAAGAAAGTGGCCTGAAAACAGGCAAACAAGCATTGCATATGATGTTTAAAGGTAATCCAGGGACTGGAAAAACAACGGTTGCGAGGTTGATTGGCAAGCTTTTTCAAAAAATGAATGTCTTATCAAAAGGGCATTTAATTGAAGCCGAGCGTGCTGATTTAGTTGGTGAATATATCGGACATACAGCACAAAAAACAAGGGATCTCGTAAAAAAAGCGATGGGCGGTATTTTATTTATTGATGAAGCCTATTCTTTAGGTCGAGGTGGAGAGAAGGATTTCGGAAAAGAAGCAATTGATACATTAGTCAAGCATATGGAGGATAAACAGCATGACTTTATATTAATATTAGCAGGCTATTCTAGAGAGATGGATTTTTTTCTCTCGTTAAATCCTGGCCTTCACTCCAGGTTCCCGCTAGTCATTGACTTTCCCGATTATACGACAGATCAATTAATGGAAATTGCTGATCGAATGTTAAAAGAAAGGGAATATGCCTTAAGTCATGAGGCAGAAAAAAAACTAAAAGAACATCTTTCATATGTACGAAACGTCCAGCATCCAAAAAGCTTTTCGAATGGCCGCTATATTCGTAATATCATCGAAAAATCGATAAGAGCGCAAGCGATGAGGCTGCTATTAGAAAGCAATTATGATAAATACGAACTTATGACACTAAGAAGTAATGATTTAATGTTAAGCTCCCATGAAAAATAAGGATAGCCGGTTATTCTACAAAGTAGAAATTCTCGTAGAATAGCCTTTTTTCTGTGTTTTTTCAAAAAGGCATTTTTACTAAGACATCTTTTGGGTAACCTTATAAGGAGCAAATAGAAGAAACGCAGTTTGTTTGCTATAATAGATAAAGTTCGACATGGAAAGAAGGTTTACATACTTGAAAGAAACTAAAATAGAAAAAGAAAAAGTAATCCTGGTCGGCTGCGAGACACAAAATGACGCTGCCAGATTTGCATATTCGATGGAAGAACTTGCGAATTTAACGAAAACAGCAAACGGAGTAGTTGTCGCAACGCTGACGCAAATGCGAGAACGAATTCATCCTTCTACATATATTGGCAAAGGAAAAGTAGAAGAGCTAGAAATGCTTGCAGAGGAGTTAGAAGCAGACTTAATCATTTTTAATGATGAGTTATCGCCAAGTCAGGTGCGCAATGTATCTAAAAATTTGGACGCTAGAATTATTGATCGCACACAACTTATTTTAGATATTTTCGCATCCCGAGCAAGATCGAAAGAAGGAAAGCTTCAAGTAGAGCTTGCTCAATTACAATACTTATTACCGCGTTTGGGCGGACAAGGTCTGCAATTATCAAGACTAGGAGCGGGGATTGGGACAAGAGGTCCAGGTGAAACAAAGCTTGAGTCAGATAGAAGGCACATTAGACGAAGAATTGACGATATTAAAACGCAATTAAGTGTGATTGTCGAGCATCGCGATCGCTATCGGGAGAGAAGAAAGAAAAACCGAGCATTCCAAATTGCTTTAGTTGGATATACAAATGCCGGGAAATCGACACTATTTAATCGCCTTTCGGAAGCAGATTCATTTGAAGAAGATATTTTGTTTGCAACTTTAGATCCAATGACACGCAAAATTATACTGCCAAGCGGATTTTCAGCACTGATTACGGATACAGTAGGATTTATTCAAGATTTGCCAACAACATTAGTTGCTGCTTTCCGTTCTACTTTAGAAGAGGTACGAGAAGCAGATTTATTGCTTCACGTTGTGGATAGCTCTAATGAGGAATATTATCAGCATGAGGAAACCGTACATAAATTACTTGAAGATTTGGAAATACCCGCAATTCCGCATTTAACGGTCTATAATAAAAAAGATTTAGTGCATCCAAAATTTGTCCCTACATCCAAAACAGAAAGTATTTTAATCAGTGCTTTTAATAAAGAAGATCGGGAACAGCTGAAGCAGACAATTGAACAAATGATGATGGAAAACATGGAATATTATGAAACAACGGTTGAAAGTAATAATGGGAAATTATTGTCGCAGCTAAAAAATGAAACAGTCCTGCGCAGCTTAATTTTTGATGAAGAAACGCAAAACTATTTGTGTAAAGGGTATGCGTTTAAAGAACATGCTATTTTAAACTATAAAAAGTCGATAGAAAAAGAGGAATGGGAGAAATAAATGTATATGCAGTTAACATATGGAAAACAGCTAGAATCATTAGTAATGGAAGTGGAACAACAAATAAAGGAAGTACATCAATCAATCGATAAAAGAATTGATTCCAATCAATTTCGTGTCTTAGCAAGCTTTCAAAATCACAAGGTAAGTGAATCACATTTTATTCCGTCCACTGGGTATGGATATGATGATATTGGCCGTGATACATTGGAAAGTATTTATGCAGAAGTATTTGGCGGGGAAGCTGGTTTAGTGAGACCGCAAATTATTTCAGGAACACATGCTATCAGTACAGCGCTATTTGGAATCCTTCGACCAGGCGATGAGCTTCTATATATTACAGGGAAACCGTATGACACATTAGAAGAAATTGTTGGGTTAAGAGGGGAAGGGACAGGGTCACTGCGTGAGTTTAATATCGACTACAACAGTGTTGATTTACTTCCAGATGGACAGCCAGATTATGAAAAAATCGCTGCGTCTATTCATGCAAATACGAAAATGATTGGTATACAGCGTTCAAAGGGCTATGCAACGAGACCTTCCTTTGCCATTGAAGAAATTGAAAAGATGATTGCTTTTGTTAAAGAAATAAAAAGTGATGTGGTTGTATTTGTTGATAATTGCTACGGGGAATTTGTGGAAGATATGGAGCCGTGCCATGTCGGCGCTGATTTAATGGCAGGTTCTTTAATCAAAAACCCTGGTGGGGGAATTGCTAAAACAGGTGGTTACATTGTCGGAAAAGAGGAATTCGTTAAAGCTTGTTCTTATCGCATGACATCTCCAGGTATTGGTGCAGAGGCAGGAGCTTCTCTTTACAGTTTACAAGAAATGTATCAAGGTTTCTTTCTTGCCCCACATGTTGTTGGGCAAAGCTTAAAAGGAGCAATTTTCACAGCAGCTATGCTGGAGAAATTGGGGATGAATTCTTCGCCCAGCTGGAATGCCAAAAGAACAGACCTTATTCAATCTGTTCAATTTGATGATAAAGACAAAATGATTGCTTTTTGCCAAGCGATTCAATATGCTTCGCCGATAAACTCCCACGTAACGGCATATCCTAATTACATGCCAGGATATGAAGAGGATGTCATCATGGCAGCTGGGACTTTTATTCAAGGTGCAAGTATTGAATTAACGGCAGATGGACCTATCCGGCCTCCATATGTTGCTTACGTTCAAGGGGGATTAACATACTCGCATGTTAAAATTGCTATATGTATTGCCATTAATCGATTATTAGAACAAAAACTGATTACTATTTGAGTATAACAATCCGTTACATCGGTTGGGAAGAAATTGTAACATTAGTTGACATCTTTTTTCCCCAATCATATAATGAAGGGGATTAAATCATTTTAAAGGAGCCGAATGCCATGTCTGGTAGTCAAATTCGTCGATCGATGCCTCTTTTTCCAATAAGTATTGTCATGCAATTAACAGAGCTATCCGCTCGACAAATTCGTTACTATGAAGAACACGAATTAGTGGCTCCAGCAAGATCGGATGGCAATAGAAGACTTTTTTCATTATCGGATATTGATAAGTTATTGGAGATTAAAGATCTAATTGATCAAGGAGTAAACCTTGCTGGAATTAAACAAATATTCTCTGTTCAAGAAAAACAAGTGCTGACAGATGAAGTAAAGAAAGAAGCAGAAAAAGCACGCAGAGAATTATCGGATGAGGATTTGCGTAAATTATTGCGCAAAGAATTATTAAATGCAGGTCGCTTTAATGATACTCATCGTCCCTCTATGAGACAAGGAGACATGTCTCGTTATTTTCAAAAATAGATAAGAAGAAAAGTAGGGAGTGGAGGAATAGTCGTGGCTAAAAATTACACTAAAGAAGATATCAAAAGGTTTGCAAGTGAAAGTAATGTGAAATTTATCCGTTTACAGTTCACGGATATCCTAGGAACAATCAAAAACGTGGAAATTCCAATTAGTCAGTTAGATAAGGCTTTGGATAATAAAATGATGTTTGATGGTTCTTCTATCGAAGGTTTTGTACGTATTGAAGAATCCGATATGTACCTATATCCTGATCTAAACACTTGGGTTGTATTCCCATGGACTGCAGAAAAAGGAAAAGTGGCACGTTTGATTTGTGATATTTATAATCCAGATGGAACACCATTTGAAGGAGATCCTCGTAATAATCTTAGAAGAGTCTTGAAAGAGATGGAAGAGCTGGGATTCACTGATTTCAATCTTGGGCCTGAGCCGGAATTTTTCTTATTCAAATTGGATGAAAAAGGCGCACCTTCTTTAGAACTTAATGATAATGGTGGTTACTTCGATTTAGCACCAACAGACTTAGGCGAAAACTGTCGTCGTGATATCGTGTTAGAATTGGAAGAGATGGGCTTTGAAATTGAAGCATCTCACCATGAAGTAGCACCAGGACAGCATGAAATTGACTTTAAATACGCGGATGCAATTACAGCTTGTGATCAAATTCAAACATTTAAATTAGTTGTTAAAACCATTGCTCGTAAGCATGGTCTTCATGCGACATTTATGCCAAAACCATTATTTGGTGTGAATGGTTCAGGTATGCACTGCAACCTTTCTCTATTCAAAAATGGCGAAAATGTTTTCTATGATCCAAAAGGTGAATTAGAATTAAGCGAAACAGCATTGCAATTTATCGCTGGTATTGGTAAACATGCTACTAGCTTTACCGCCATTACTAACCCGACTGTAAACTCATATAAGCGTCTAGTGCCTGGTTACGAAGCACCTTGCTATGTTGCATGGTCTGCTAGAAACCGTTCTCCACTAATGCGTATTCCAGCTTCACGTGGCTTAAGCACTCGTGTAGAAGTACGTAGTGTAGATCCAGCTGCTAACCCATACTTAGCAATGGCAGCTTTATTAAAAGCAGGTTTAGACGGAATCGAAAACCAAATGACTCCTCCTGCTCCAGTAGATCGAAATATCTACATTATGAGCAAAGAAGAAAGAATTGCGGAAGGCATTGTTGATTTACCATCAACATTAGCGCAAGCATTAGATGAGCTAAAGCAAAATGAAACAATGATTGACGCTCTAGGAGAGCATATCTTTGATCATTTTGTAGAAGCAAAAGAGATTGAATGGGATATGTTCCGTGTCCAAGTGCACCCATGGGAGCGCGACCAGTATATGGAAATGTATTAATTAGTAAAAGTCATTTATCTTAAAGGTTTAAGCTAAATTATTTCATGGGTGGAAATGGTTAGTTATTGGTCAGAATAACGAACATCCATAAAACGCCCATGAAATTAAATTTTTCCGAGTACATTATTCATATGATTTTCAAACTTGGATAAAGAATTTTCTTCAATATTTTTAGTTATATGTGAATAGGTATCTACAGTGACTTGGTAGTTTTTATGACCAAGTCTTTTTTGGTGTGCCCGGCATGGGTGCAATCTTTAGGGTGAAAGTCCCGAACTGCGAAGGCAGAAGTAGCAGTTAGCTTAACGCAAGGGTGTCCGTGGTGACGCGGAATCTGAAGGAAGCGGGCGGCAAACTTCCGGTCTGAGGGACACGAACTTCATAGAAGGCTAGGTATCATTGGATGAGTTTGCCAAACAAAACAAAGTCCTTTCTGCCGAAGGTGATACAAAGTAAATGAAGCAGATAGATGGAAGGAAAGATCGCACTCTTACCCGGGGAGGTCTGATGGATACGTGAAGTACTCTTCCTAACCTACTTAGCGATAAGTAGCTGAACCATCAGAAGTCAGCCGATGTCATAGTACAAATCGGTCTAGAACGATTTGGAAGGACGGAACAATTAAGAGAGAATAGCCCTTGGCTTTCAGTAGGTCATGAGGAACACAGAAAACATAGTACCTCACTTGAGGAAGGAAACGGTGAATTCCGTGGGGGATCTCTTGGAGGGTGGAGTGACCACTGGCATAAGAAGATAAGCTATTCACGGAAGGAAGAATAACGATGCTTTTAAATCAAATCCTGTCACGGGAAAATATGCTTCAAGCATTAAAACGAGTAGAACAGAATAAAGGAAGTCATGGAGTAGATAGGATGCCCGTACAAATCCTACGACAGCACATAGTCGAAAACTGGCATTCTATCAGAGAGGCTATTTTCAAGGGTACTTATGAGCCAATGCCTGTCCGAAGAGTCGAAATCCCGAAATCTGATGGAGGTGTTCGGCTACTAGGTATTCCAACCGTGAAAGATCGTTTGATTCAACAAGCCATTGCCCAAGTATTATCGAAGATATATGACCCGATGTTCTCCGAACATAGCTATGGCTTTCGACCAAACCGAAGCGCCCATGATGCGGTAAGGGAAGCAAAGGGTTATATAAAAGAAGGATATAGATGGGTTGTAGACATGGATTTAGAGAAGTTCTTTGATAAGGTCAACCATGATAGACTCATGAGTACACTTGCGAAAAGAATCAATGACAAACCACTAATAAAGTTAATCCGCAAATATTTACAGGCGGGCGTTATGATGGATGGAGTTATTTCAAGTACAGAAAAAGGAACGCCACAAGGCGGACCATTAAGTCCATTACTCTCTAACATAGTTCTGGATGAACTAGATAAAGAGCTAGAAAGTCGCGGGCATAAATTCGTTCGTTACGCGGATGACTGTAATGTTTACGTAAAATCGAAGCGGGCAGGAGAACGAACAAGGGCAAGCATTCAACGATTCATCGAAAAGAAACTTCGATTAAAAGTGAATGAGAAGAAGTCAGCAGTAGATCGACCATGGAAACGGAAGTTTCTAGGGTTTAGCTTCACGTCTTCTAAAGAACCAAAGATTCGTATTGCAAAAGAAAGCTTAAAACGAATGAAGATGAAAATACGAGAAATCACTTCCAGAAAGATGCCCTATTCTATGAGATGTCGGATGGAGAAATTAAACCAATATCTAATGGGTTGGTGTGGATATTTTGCATTAGCGGATACTAAATCACTGTTTATAAAATTAGATGGTTGGATACGAAGAAGACTTCGCATGTGCCAATGGAAAGACTGGAAGAAACCAAAGACAAGGATTCGCAACCTTATACATCTAGGTGTCCCAAAAGGGAAGGCTTATGAATGGGGAAATAGCCGGAAGGGCTATTGGCGCGTCTCGAACAGTCCTATATTAGATAAAACCCTCGATATCTCCTATTGGAATAATCAAGGGTTTAAAAGTCTACAAACTCGTTATAAATTCTTGCGTCATTTATCTTAATTGAACCGCCGTATACGGAACCGTACGTACGGTGGTGTGAGAGGTCGGGAGTTAATCACTCCCTCCTACTCGATTACATATTCTATAGTTGCCCCAGCTTCTAATAATAAAACTGCATGAGTATCCCTAAGGGCATGAATCGCTATTTGAGGTAACTCGGCTCTTCTCAATATGCTTTCAAGATAATATCACCAAGCTGCATTGTGATGGAAAATGAATCATTACCCAAAAAATAGCGTAGCGTAAATTCATAATTTTTCTGATACTTATAAATTATGTAAAGATGTTTTGCTTTAGGTGAAAAATAATTAGTTTCTATCACGAAGTCCTTTGAGACAAAGAAGTCTGCATTCAATTGCTCTCGAATATTTTTTATAAAAACCTCACTAAATTGTAAATATGACATAAGGATTCTTAACCATCCTTTTATGTAAGATAGTGATAAATACGAAAGATGAAAAAATGTTTCAATAAAATTAAAAAAATACAAACAATTATTTTCTATTAAGTTTAAATTGTTTGCATTTATACATATTAAATTTATATCATTAAGAAAATATTCAAAGAGAAGCGTTCCTCATTAGGGGGTTTTTTTAGCTTGCTAGGATATGTATTTTTATAGAAAAATATGGTTGATTTTATAGAATGGATATAATATAATACTTTAGTCATAGGTATATATACATAAAGGGGGAGAATTAGTGAAAAACAGAAAAGTATTAATGTTTCTAATGGCATTTGTACTCACATTGGGTACATTTGTTACATTTAGTAGCACTGTAGATGCAGCTTCAAAGTCATCATTAGAAAAGCAAGTTAAAGATTTAAAAGCGGAAAATAGCAAGTTGAAAAAACAAGTCTCTTCAAAAGACAAAGAAATAAAGGATTTAAAATCAAAAGTTTCCAGCAGGGATAAAGAAATAAAAAAACAAAAGGGTAATGTAGCTTCTAAGGATAAAGAAATAAAAAGGTTAAAATCAACTATATCAAGTAAAGATAAAGAAATAAAAAGCCAAAAAGATAAGGTAGCATCTCGTGATAAAGAAATTAAAAGCCTAAAGGCTAAAGTAATTCAACCTCTTGACGCTAAGTTAAGTTATCTTGGTAATACCAAAAGCGGTAATACAACAATATCAAGTAAATCGGTTCCTGTCTTAGTTAACTACAATGGTGTACCTTACGCTCCTGTTCAACTATTAGGTTCAATGTATAATGTTGGTACTTCTTATAATAGTAAAGTGAAAACTTGGTACTTAGGTGAAGGTACAAATGGAGTTTATATGTCTGATGTTTTTGAGGAACCATATCATCAAACTGGTAGCTCATATACCAATGAAGATTGGGCTTTAAAAACAGGAGGAAATAAATATTCCAAAGGTTATGCATTCTATGTTGCAAACGATAACGAGAGCAACGTATATGACTTTAACCTTCAAGGGAAGTACTCATCTATTTCTGGTATGCTAGGTTTACAAGATGGTGGTCAAATTCCTGGCCATATTGCATTTTATGGTGATGGTAAATTAATCAAAGAGTATAACTTTAATGCGGGTGACTTACCAATTAATATGTCTATATCCGTTAAAGGTGTTAAAAAGCTTGAAATTAAAACAGATAGTAAGGCAGTTTGGTATGACAATTATTTTGTTTTGGCTAATATGAAACTAAAATAAAAATATAAAAGCGTTCCTGATTGAACTGTCCCCATTTTATAGACAGTTTAAAAAAGTGCTAAGCAGCAATTAGATGGTCCCGGTATTGTACCGGGGTCATTTTATTTTTATAGAAAAGAAAACCCTGGGCTATGCCTAGGGTTCCAAAAAGCTTACAGCGTGGTATTAAAAAAACTTCCTCTTGGTGCTAAAATATTTTTTGGTTCGCCAACCGAAAATAAATAGCCAGGAGGAAGTCCTTATGTCAAAAGACAATAATAGTTTAGCACACACAACTTGGAATTGTAAGTATCACATAGTATTTGCACCAAAATATAGAAGACAAATAATTTACGGGAAAATAAAGAAAGATATTGGGCAAATCTTACGTACCTTATGTGAGAGGAAAGGCGTGGAGATAATAGAAGCAACAGCGTGTAAGGATCACGTACATATGTTAGTGAGTATTCCGCCAAAATTAAGTGTATCAGCATTCGTAGGCTATCTAAAAGGGAAAAGTAGCTTGATGATATTTGATCGACATGCACAATTGAAATATAAGTATGGAAATCGAAAATTTTGGTGTACAGGATATTATGTAGATACGGTAGGAAGAAACAAAAAGGTAATTGAAGAATATATCCGTAATCAAATACAAGATGATATAGTCGCAGAACAATTAACAATGATGGAATATATTGATCCATTTACAGGGGAAGAAGTGAAGAAAAAGAAACGAAAAAATTAGGAGAGAAGGCCTTTGAGGTCTGGCCAGTAGAAGTAGTACAATTGGCGAACCTTTCAGTAGCCCTTTAGGGTTTGGTCAGTAATAAAGGCTTTCAGCCGCAGAGAAAACCACCCGTTCTGATCTGAACCCAAAAAGTTAGACACGGGATTTAGGCAGCTACTAGGGCATGAGTTCGATATTGCACCGGACTCATGCCTTTTAATTTTGTCTTAATCCGTTTGTGGTTATAGTAGTGAATGTAATTCTCTAATTCTTCTTTAAAATGCTGCATACTCTCAAATTCTTTTAAATAGAGTAATTCAGACTTTAATAAGCCAAAGAAATTCTCCATGACTGCGTTATCTAAACAATTCCCCTTACGTGACATACTTTGAGTAATCTCATGTTTCTTTAAAGCATGTTGGTACTTCTTCATTTGATAATGCCAACCTTGATCCGAATGGAGGATAGGGGTGTCACCCTCTTTCAAATGCTCAAAAGCTTTGTCCAGCATTTTCGAAACAAGTAGATAAACAGGACGCTTTTCTATGTTATAAGCGATGATTTCTCCGTTGAATAAATCTAGAACGGGGGACAAATATAGCTTCTCCCCGTGTAGATGGAATTCTGTTACATCCGTTACCCACTTTTCGTTTGGTTTCGATGCTTTAAAATCACGTTCCAAAATATTTGGGGCTATTTTCCCTACTTGCCCACGGTAGGAACGATATTTTTTCATACGCACAAGACACTTTAATCCCATCTCATTCATAAGACGGCGGACTGTTTTATGATTTATTTTGATGCCTCGGTTATGTAATTCTAATGTGATCCGACGATATCCATATCGTCCCTGATGTTCATCAAAAATCTCCTGAATTAACTCTTTAACTTCCTTATATTTATCTGGGCGATCCATTTGTTTTACCCAATAGTAATACGTACTACGCGCAATACCAGCGACCTTTACTAGATCAATCACTTTAAATTCTTGCCTTAATTCATAAATTATTTGCGCTTTGTCCTGTTCTGTAGTTTTTCCTTTTCTTGAATTAAGGCATGTAACTTTTTTAAGTAAGCATTCTCCATCCGTAAACGTTCATTTTCAGCTTGTAATGCTTCTTCAGACCCTTCTACTGGTTGAGGTTTATTCGTTTCCTTTTTCATTGGTGGGCGCCCCTTTTGTGTTGGTTTCAGGGCGTCAATTCCATGTAATTCAAAACCTTTTTGCCATTTTAGAATGGTACTATGTGTTGCAATGTTAAATATTGCAGCAGTTTCCCTTATAGACGTCCCTGTCTCTCTCATATAATTCAGTACGTCTAGTTTAAACTGTGTTGTATAAGATGTATAGGGTTTTATTAAAGCATCGGCACCATGATATTCATATTGTTTTATCCAATTTAATAAGACTGTATGATGTACCCCTATGGATTTCGCAATAAATTTTACCCCCTCCGTTCCCTGTAGATAACGAATAACTGCTTCTATTTTTTCCTCTATATTAAATTTAGACATATAAAAACTGCACCTCCAACTGTTAGTTTGTGTCTAACAATTGGGGTGCAGTTCATTCTCACGGGTGGTCCTTATTTAATCCCCACGGATAACGATAATGGTTATTTTCCACGATTACTCTATATCTAATTCACTTTTAACATCTTTTATATTATCTATTATGAGATAAAAAGGAAAGCGTAAAAACTTCTGTATTTATATGAACTTTTACCCACTATTATGAGATAGTATATGTTCCGTGTCCAAGTGCCCCCATGGGAGCGCGACCAGTATATGGAAATGTATTAATGATAAAAGCCTTGGTATTTTTATACCAAGGCTTTTTTAGATGGAATAGACGAAATTTTATTAAGACGGAAAATTAAAAGGATAGTTTGCCAATCCAATAAAAAAGCTAGGTGATTATCCTAGCTTACGCGTTTATTTAAAAAATAAAGAAACCAAACTGCATGATTTTGTTCATCATGGGCTGCTCTGATAAATGCTTCTTTAATTTTTAGATTATCAGTTTTGGAGGCAGTTTCTAAGTAAAAATCAACGGTCTCTTGTTCATCTTTAAATGCAAAGTCTATTCCAGCGTTAAACTGATTTGGGCAATTTTCAATCATTTTAGGTTGATGGTTCTTCCCCGTCAATTGTGTATATAAATTCGAAAAAGTTCTGAAGTGTCGCATTTCATCATTTCTAATTTCCGTAATTCTTTCCTTGATTTCTTTAGATGGTGCTAGGTTAATCAGATGCTGATAACAAGAGATAGCAGAATACTCACCATCAATTGCCTTCTCAATGAATGAATAAATATTATTTCTAGAATGAGCATGAAAAGGCGAAGTAAAACCTGGTACACCTGGAACGTAAGATGCTAGAAATTGTGGATAAGGATAAGTAGTTGAATGATAAGGGGGATATTTCAAATTGATAACTCCGTGGGAATAGTGAACATGACACATATTATTCTGGCAATGCAAAGGCTGATTCCAAGGACCAACTTGAAAAAATGTAGTGCCGTGATATATTGGACCGTCAAGCCCTGTAATAACTTCAGAAGACATAGTTTACCTCCTTTTACTTTTAGATATCTTATGTTAATTTGTTCCAGAAAATGTTTGTCTAAAATGAAAATGGGTTTTGTCAGACAGAAGCAGAACAAAAAGAGGCTATTTATGAGATTAATAAGCATCAATGTATTAATTTATTAGAAAATAAAGAATTAGATAAGCAAGCAACCTTTCGTTAGGGCTATTGTTTGTTAGTTTACTACCTTAACTTGTCTTACTGTCCATTTATAAGTATTATTAGTAAGGTCGGAGAAAGGTAGAATTTGTTTAGGAACACATCCTTCTTTGTGAGATAAAGAAGAAGTGAAATAGATTCAGTTAGGAAATTCAGTATCCAAATAATACTTCTTTATTTTTCCTATATCTAATAATTTGAATGATGATGCTGATTTGTAAAGGAAGTAGCAGCAAATACTACAAGCCAAGATTCTACTTTCAGCAAAAACATTAATATTAGAAAAAAGGCAAGTGAAACAGCACATTTGAAAAATGTTAGCAAGAAAAAGGAAGTGTAAGAGCATGAAAAAACAATCAAGTTAAATGGATAGCTTATTTTACCCTATATATAAGACATTCAAGTTGTGTTAAGAAAATTGATTTCGTTTTAGGATCAATTATTTCTATGAGCCCATTTTCATCAAAATCTGAAAAGCAAAAGTGAATTCTACCATTGTATATTACCTTTTGGCGGAACGTTATTATTTTATTCAACAAATCATCCTTTGTTTTTTATTTCAAAAAAAATAAATTCATGTCCTTAATTAAATAATTGATATATGAAATTTAGTTTTAATGGTAGCTTTACCCTAACATAAAAAAAGATTAGAGTATACAAAGACAGCTACTTTCCCAGTATTACATAAGATAACCGAATGAGGTAGCAAAGAAAAATAAAAATGTGAAATGCATATATAATTGTTTTATACAAGAAATCGTATCAATTCCCCATTATCTTTTTAATCTTAACATACTGCAGCTTCCCCATTAATTGCGAGCACCTTTTGGAATCAACCTTAAAAAATAGGTAAGAAGATTTATGTCGAAAAATGACGAAATATATAGATTGTCCATTAATTTCTTTTCTTTAATAATGAAAGGGAGGGAGGTGCAAAGATGGAGTTAAAAACTACTGGAAGAAATAAGTACGATATGATTATGGAGTTACTAGCCTTACATGTGAAACAGGCAGATTTTTTTGGAGATGATGTAAGGCCAGAAGAAATTGAAGAATTATTTAAAAAATATTCAGAAATAGTAAATAGGATTTAAAGTATAAAAAGCATCCAGTGGATGCTTTTTACATGCAAAGAAACTCCAAAGAGGATTTTATACCACTTTCTACATTATTGCAGTTCCTCCATGTGGATTTAGGTGCAATTTCAGTCATCAATAAAAATATGTAGCTTTTCTGTTTGTCTTATCATGAGACAGATCACCTTGGTGTCCGTATGCTTATATTCGATCCTTTATGACTTGGTATTTTTATATTCAAGGCTTTTTTATTATATGGAATACTTGCTGTGTTTCATTCAAAGGAGGAAAAAGATCAAGCTGCAGCTGGAAAATAACGTCCTTTGTTTACTCTCTTTTGAATAATTCAGTATAAATCAAACATAATTGTCACACTTAAATTACAGTACTGTTCGTTTATAAAGCACAATGTTATCTAATTTGAAGGAGAAAATTTATATATTACCTTAAATTAAAGTCATAGTATATCAAAAGAGAGGATTATGGTAGATATGATTTTTTCAGAGGTTAATATTCATTTATTTAGGTACATTAATGATTTAGGAAAGCAATACACTTTTTTGAATATACCAATGATATTTATTGCCGAGTATATGGTGTATTGCTTAGCTATTTTAACTTTGATGCTTTGGTTCAATAGCAAGAAGAAAAATAGGATGATGGTATTTTGCGCCATGGTTAGTTTCATATTTGCAGAAATTGGAGGGAAAATAGCTGGAATACTACATTCAAATTATCAACCTTTTGAAGAGTTATTACATGTAAATAAATTGATTGAAAAGGCTGTGGATAATTCTTTTCCAAGCGATCATACAATTTTATTTTTTTCCATTTGTCTATCCTTTTATTTATTTAAAAGAGGACTTTGGTTGATATGGGTTATGCTTGCTTTTATTGTCGGGGTATCGCGTATATGGGTAGGCGTTCATTATCCAATGGATGTTTTGGTAGGAGCAATCATTGCGGCAATGTCATCCATTTTAGTATATGTGACTTTACCAAAATTAAAGTTGACTAATCAATTTTTAGCCTATTATGAGGATTTGGAACAATGGCTTACTAGGAAATTTTCTTCAAAAAATAAAAGTTCAAGGGATATATAACGGTTGTTACAGTAATAATATGGGAAGAAAATAAAGTAAGCCTCTTTTTAGGGGCCATTGCTTATTGGCTAAAAGAAGTTTGAAAGCAGAAGAAACATAAATGATCCTTCAAAAGCTGAGCATGATATATCACTCTGCTTTTGAAGGAATTTGATTAATCTGTAGCTAAAAGTGAATACAACCTAAGATCAATAAAACGATTCTTAGCCTTTTCCGCTTTTCTTAAAGTTCCTTCGTAAGTGAAGGATAATTTTTCTATAAGTTTGATTGAATTAATATTATCAGGTTCAATTTTAGCTTCTATTCTATTTAGGTGTAAATCAGTAAAAGCAGATTGAATTAAACATGAAATTGCTTCTTTGGCATATCCTTGTCCCCAATAGAGTTTGCTTAATTCGTATCCTATTTCCGCTTTCTCATTCTCAAAATCAATAAAATTAAAGCCGCAAGAGCCGATAATTTGGTTTGATTCCAGCTCAATGATGGCGTAGCGAATGGCTTTATCTTCCTTTGATAGCTCATCTAAGAAAAAAATCATTTCTTTAGCTTGACTTTCCTCTGTGAAACTGTCGATATTCATAAATTTTGTCACTTCAGGATCCGACCAAATCGGAAATAAACTAGTTGAATCTGAGACTCTCATTTTTCTTAATAATAGTCTTGTAGTGTGTAATTCTGTAATCAATATTTTTCCCTCCATTTTATAAAGTTTAGTTTGGGGTTATATATTGATATCTGTGCATAATTCAGTCCCTTCATATGAATCTTTTTTTATTATAACAAGACTGTTATGAGAAAGAAATAAAACTACAAAAATGCGATTAACAACCACTATATTTATGAAAGAAGTCCAATGGTATTGGAAAATGGTAAGAGGTTAATGAGAGGGGATGACATGATTAACAGCTGATAATAAAAAATGATACTTCTTATTAAAGTAAGTACCATTCATCTTTTTTAATGTATAGAGAGGTCTCTTTTTGTGATTTCATTTTTTAATATTATTACAAATTCATTTGATAATTTAAGTTTTACAGCAGAATAGTATGCAGTAAATAAGTTATCCTTACTTCATTTTCTTAACGATTCCATCCTTGCAATCTCCTTTAATTGGTAATTTTCGTATATTCATCCGAATTAGAGCAATATAAACTAATTATAAGGGAAATCAAGAAACTACATTTAAGTAAAGGCGGTTCTGCTGATTTCTTTATAAAGTTGTCTTTTTTATGGTTTACTTTATAGAAAAATTATTAATAGCACAATCATTTGTCTCACCTTTTCATATTATATAGGGAAAGGACAAGCAATTAAAATAATTGATTGCTTGGAGGTATTTTTTTAATAAAGGGGTGAAATTTATGCCATTTACAATTTTCGGTGTTGATTTAACTGTTACTATTTTAAATATTCCTTTTAATGCAGAATATAGTATCACTATTGGTAAACACCACAAAGAAAAACATCACCATCATCATCATGATGCTGTAAAAGCATAATAGTTTAAGGAGACTATTAATATGGTCTGTGTATAGTCTCTTTGTCTACCAAGAAGAGTACAAAGGGAAGTAATCACAAGAGCAGCGGATTAGTCCGCTGCTTCATTTGGTACTAAATTTAAAAAACGGGCAAATGCAAGGAGCGTATATTGTCGTTTACTATACATATCATCTATTAGTTTGCAGAAGTTTTTATAAGCGAATTCTTCTTTTGCTTTTTTCTGTTTTTCTCCAAGACTTTGCAATGATTTACTAAGCTTTTCCGCTTCTATACGGTATGCCTTTTCCTTCTGTTCATATTCCTCGATTTTTGCTTTGATATTTTCTGGGATATAGCCTTCTGGAATAAGGAGTGAAACCAGTGCTTTTATTTTTGGTATTTCCAGTTGATTGGCTAAATAGGTACGGTGATTCCCGTCTGAAGCAACTGTATATTTCCCATTCGGAAGCCTATATAAATGTAAATCGGCAGGACATTCATCATGCCAGCCCTTTTGTTCCAGTGAATTTCGAAGATCTTTAATTTTATCGCTGTTCTTTACTTGGTTAACGGGTGTAGAAAGTCCGATAATGTCATTTGGAGATACAGATATGACACCATAATCAACCGTAACATAAGGTTTATAAGGTTTCACTACTTGATCAAAGAGCATCCATCGTTTTCTAAATAATTTAATCAATGGAAACACCTCCTAATTAAAGCTATTTTAACTAGAGGTAGTCTCATGACAATAAAATCATAATAATTATTTCCGGCTCTAGACAAACCTCTAAATATTAGAAATAGGCGTTTATTATTCCATTATAAAAGGGAGTAAGTATCAAAAATTTGTTTAGTACAATGGTATAATAAATTAGATAGATAATAAGTAAATAAGAGGAAATTAGAAATTATATAATTAGTTTTGTAAACGGTATCATAGGAAAGAGAAACGGCTATTCTTTTCTTTGTTAGAAAACCTTGTTCTCATGAAAACAAGTAATAAATCGTATTATCTATCATATAGTACGAGTGTAATCATGGAAAAAGAGGAGGTGCTTTTTACATATATGAGTGGATTAGTGTTTTTTCAATTAGCTGCTGCATTATTAGCAGCAGTAATATTTTCATTTTTACCTATCTTAATCTTTTTAATAGTTGTCCTATTTTCAAAACTGAAAGGGGTTACTTTGTCTGGGAAGTTTGCAAATAGCTATTTGTTAATCAGCACACTTTTTTGCTTAATTATTTTGTTCTCATTTAGTATTCCGACAGTCTTACATTATATTGGAAAATAAGCTATATTTTATGGAATAAGCGTTCGATGTAAATTAACTTCTTAAGAAAGAAGGGTAAATTCTTTGGGAGTTTATTAATAAATATTAAGCGCCTTCATTTTGAAAAATATAAAAAACATACAACATGATTTTGCTTTATCTTATTCTTTGTTATGTGGAAAGTTGGTTGTCTTCATTAAAATGAGTTTCTAACAGTAAAGATAATACAATGTTCGCTGGAAGAGTAAAAAGTTTTTTAATAAGAACATTCGTTCGTAAATAACTTGATTAAGAACAAATGTTCTTGTATAATAAGAAAGAAGGAGGAGTTAACGATGGTAAAGCAATTAGAAAAAGCGCGGAAAGAAAAAAGACCTATTGAGATTATCTATGTGAAAAAGGATAATGCTGTCTCCCAGCGTACGATTCTGGTGTATGGAGTCACAGACACATACATAAAGGCCTATTGTCTAAAAAAGAAGCAGCCACGCATTTTCAAGTTGGATTCCATCTTAGCAGCCTCCTTTGTTAAAAGGACATATCCATTGTATGCTTAGAAGCTTTCTCTTGAGGAGATTGCTTTTTATTTTATGAACTAGATAAAAATGAATTTTGGGCATGGATGTAGGAGCCAGTAAAGATATTTCAGCTTTGTATCGTTCTGTCTATAAAAATGGGTATCTATTATATTAGATTGTGAAACTATAAGCTTTTGCTCTAATTAGTGAATCAGTAGCTTTGTTTGCTAATATTATAAAATGCTCCGATTTCTATGTGTTTGGCTTTATTAAAAATATTCATATTTACTATACATATTATCCGCTTTCTAGTAATAGACTTTATTCTTAGTAGTTCTGCATATTTTGACAAAGAATAGTATAAAAGCTCGAACAAGCATTGTTTCCTTCCATAGTATATATTGTAAGTGAAATTCAATAATTGAAAGGAGTGATAGAGAATGGGTCGTCATAATAATAATGTTGGTGGTTCAGCTCATAACAAACATTGCAATAAATGTTCTAATCGTGTTTCCCCAGTAGAAGATATCATCCATCCAACTAAAACGGTTGTACGTACAACAACAAATAAACGCAGAATCCGTAATATTCATCCAACAGAAATCATCAATGTAAATAGAACGGTAGTCCGTAATGAAAACTTTTTCCCTGTAACAGAAAGACAAGTAAACGAAACAGTAGTACAAGATTTTGATTGTGGATCTGATATCAATAACTCAAATAATTGCAGACCAAGAAGAAGATTCTTCTAATGGTAAGGAGAAAAGGGCACCTGTTGAAAATAGGTGCTCTTTTTGTATATAGAGGGTTTGTATTTCAAAAAGAAGGACATAGAAAAAGAAAGCACAAAGCGTGCTTTCTTTTTACGGATTAATAACTTCCTAAAAAGGAAGCTCCAACGATAATTAACAAGATGAACAAGACAACTATTAAAGCGAAGTTACTTCCGTAACCGCTGCCACCGCCGTAATATTCTGACATTTATGCCACCTCCTTCTACTAGTTACAATATATATTATGTAAGCATGTATAAGAGTGAATGGACAAGAATCACATAGGAAAAACAAAAGGCATTTTCATTAAAGAACTTGCACTGATAAATAATAGAATAGATATTCTCCATAAAAGCAAAAAAGCCTCAAGAAGAGGCTAACATTATGTGGTTATGGAAGGCTGTGTTAGTCATATATTGCTTAATTGAAGAAAAAGGCCATATCCATGCACACATATACCAATTCTTGAGCCTTTTCGCAATCTTTATTAATAACCGCCTACATAAGATGCACCGATGATAATTAATAAAATAAATAATACGACGATTAAAGCAAAGTTTCTTCCAGATCCGCCTCCATATTCAGACATATCAGTCACCTCCATCTATAGATTTACTATATGATATGAAAGTAACCGACTATGGTGTGGACAAGTTCATTAAAAAACGTTAAATATGTAAAATGATCAATAACCCTAAAAAGGGATTTATCTATGGGGGAGATAACTAGATAACGCTTACTATTATATCTAAATATAAAACTGTACTAATTTCATCAAAAAAATTAAACTATTGGGTGCAGATATCTTCTAACTTTGTAAGCTGTGAATTATGTACAAGTTCAACTTTAAAAACATTATAAATATCCCTAATTTCCCAATAACCTGTATCATAGCAAAATAAAACTTTGAACACTCTGCCTTTATACAAAACCTTCCCTTCTGCCATTATAAACCTCCTTGATATTAGGTATACTTATATATGGTTTCTTTTCCACTTACCCAATTTTGAAAGCAAATAAACTTATTTTTTCATTTTTTTTTTTGAAAAACTAGGTTTCTGTTTATTCTGTGCTATGAATCTAAGTAAAATCATAAAAATATATTAGGAAATTAGTAAAAATAAGACTTCTTTTAAGCCGATAATCCAGTTAGAATAATAGGAAGGAGAAAAATTTTCCATTTTCAACATTCTTATCAATTAGTTGAACTAAGGTAGTGAATAGAAAATTGCACGATTCTCAAAATGGAGGGATCAAGATGAAAAGAATTGCTGTGTTCTGTGGTTCAAGTACAGGTGCTTCTCCAATATATATGGAAGAAGCAATTGCGTTAGGGAAGGAATTAGCAAGAAGAAAATTAGAACTTGTATATGGTGGATCATGCGTAGGTTTAATGGGAGCCATTGCAGACAGTGTGGTGGAAGCAGGAGGAAAAGTAATTGGTGTGCTTCCAGACTTTTTGCAAGAAAAAGAGATAGCACATCCAGCTTTAAGTGAGTTGATTATTGTTAAGTCCATGCATGAACGAAAAGCGAAAATGACAGAGCTTGCAGATGGCTTTATTACTCTTCCTGGCGGGGCAGGAACAATAGAAGAATTTTTTGAGATATTTACTTGGGCTCAGCTTGGATTACATAAAAAACCTTTAGGGATTTTGAATATTAATCATTATTACGATCCACTTGTGGGATTAATTAATCATATGGCGGATGCGGAATTTTTGCAAGAGCAATACCGTTCCATAGCGATAGTGGATGCTAATCCAAAACAATTACTTGATCAATTCACTACATACACCCCGCCAGCCATAAAAACGTTCATTGAAGTAAGTCAGTCGTAATTTTTTATCCCTTAAAATATTCATGATAGGAGTAGAACAGCTATGTATCTAGTACAGAAGTTTTATGATTTAGTAGATTTCAAGAAAGTGATGATTCCTCATTTAGAAAAAGATGAAGCAGTAAATGGGTTGCCTCTTGGAATTTTAATGAATGCTAATCAGGATATGAAGCCAACTGTAATGGCCGGCTTATATGATAATGAACAACCTATTCTTATGTTATTGCAGACACATCCAAAACAAATCATAGTCGCTGTGTTTGAAAGGATTTCGCCTAATGATTTACCACTTATCAGCAAGTTGATTCATGAAAGCATCACCGAAATTCCAGGGTTAATTGGAGATAAAGCAATTGTAGAAGAAATAGCGATGCATATTGCCTCTTTGCGCAGCTTAAAAGTTGTCCTTGGGATGGATCAACGTATTTATCAATTGAAGGAATTAAAGAAAAAGGCAGATCAAACTGGTATTTTTAGATGGGCGGATAAAAGTGATCAGGCCATCATCCAGCAATGGGTTTACGATTTCGCAGTTTCGGTCAATCAGCCGCTGGAAATCGACCAAGCTGCTAAACGGGCAGAAGAACTAATTGAAAGCAACCGGCTTGCTTTCTGGGAAGTAGATAATCAGGTGGTCAGCATGGCTAATGCAAGCAGACCGACGAAAAATAATATAACGATAAATTTTGTTTATACACCAAAGGAATTCCGAAAAAGAGGGTATGCATCAAATTGTGTTGCAGAGCTTACACAACGATTATTATCCTCTGGGTTTTCCTCTACGAGTCTCTATACGGATATAACAAATCCTACGTCCAATAAGATTTACATGGAAATTGGATATGAGCCAAAGATAGATTCTATCTTACTATTTTTGGAGAAATAAGCTATTCCAAAATTAAAACGTCGATGAGGAGGAATAAAATATGGATGAAAAATATCCAATTGGCTTATTTGAATGGCAAGATGAAATTACCGAAGAAGTCTTACAACAATGGCTTGCAGAATTGGAGGAGTATCCTGATAAACTTGCAAAAGCAGTTGAGTCTTTAAAGGAGGAGCAGTTAGATACTCCATATCGAGATGGCGGCTGGACAATTCGTCAAGTGGTACACCATGTAGCAGATAGCCATATGAATGCATATATCAGAACAAAGTTAACTTTAACAGAAAAAGAGCCAACGATTAAACCGTATGAAGAAGCACAATGGGCAGAGCTCTCCGATTCTGCACTACCTATTTCTACCTCGCTCCAATTACTTTCTTCCCTTCATGAAAGATGGACATATTTACTCCGAGCCATTCTTTCTACAGAAGACAGGAAAAAAGAATTTTTTCATCCTGAAAATGGAAAGCAGTCGATTGAATTATTAGTGGGAACGTACGCCTGGCATGGTCGTCACCATCTTGCTCACATTATCAATTTATGTAAAAAGATGGGGTGGGATTAAGAAGATAGTAGGAAAGCTTACTCTCTGTAAACAAGGGATTCTTTGAATCTGAATAGTTTTCCGAAAAGGACAAATTTAATTTCATTTATCTGCTTAAATAGATTTTGCAAAGATTATGGCGATATGATTCGCAGCCGGAATACAGAAGGATCGTGTCAGCCACGATTGGTTTATGCTTGCAGGCTATTACGTCTTGTTGGGCAATTTTTTTATGTGTATTCCGGTTACTTTGTTTATTCTTACATTTATGGTGAAATTTTCTTACAGAATAAAAAAGTACTCAATTATATTGTTTGAACCACTTAACTATTATATAGTAGCCATCTCCTCATTAACCATTACTAAATTTATAGACTGTTCTCTATTTGTTTATTTTCTTCAGTAGACAAGAGGGATGGTTAACGGATTTTCCTCAACCCTTCATAAAAATTTCCTGTTTTTTGCTTACACCATCTATATTTTGAAAATAAAATCATATACATATAGAGATTTGTATATAATTGACCGTGTTTTTTTATGTTTGAATGATCTCATAAAATCTATTCTAGAATAATATCGGGGAAAAGAAGAGGAGGGGCACTGTGACGTATATTGGAAAAAGTGTTTTTCGAAAAGAATCCCTCGAAAAAGTAACAGGGAAAGCAAGGTATACCGCTGATTACCTAGCGAGTGATGCTTTACATGTGGAAATGGTGAAAAGCTCGTATGCTCATGCAAATATTCGCTCCATTGAAATAGAGAAAGCACAAAGGCTAGATGGCGTACGAGCAATTATTCTCGGAGATAATCTTCCTTTAATTGGGGAGGAAGTAATTGATCGACCTGCCCTTGCAGTCAATAAAGTTCGTTATTACGGGGAAGTCATTGCGCTAGTTGTAGCGGAAAATATTTCTATTGCCAAAAAAGCGGCACAGCTTATTCATATTGAATACGACCCTCTTCCAGTTGTAAATTCACCGCTTGAAGGCCTGGAAGAAAACGCACCTCTTCTTCATGAAAATTTGCTTGATTATACAAAAGACGAAGGAATATACCCGGTAGAAGGAACGAATATTATCAATCATACTAAAATCAGAAAAGGGGATATTCAGGCTGGTCTGCAGGAAGGGGAAGTCAAAATAGAATCTCATTTTTCCATTCCTTTATCAGATCATGCCGCAATGGAGACAAGGGCCGCTCTCTGTGAAATTATGGAAAGCGGGATTGTCCGAATTGTAACCAGCTCTCAAGCCCCTTATATGGTGAAAAAGATTATTAGCAGGGATTTCAAGGTGGAAACAGGAAAGGTCGTTGTAGAAACTCCCTTTGTTGGTGGTGGCTATGGTGGCAAAGCATCTGTACAGCTTGAAATATTTGCTTTTATTGCATCAAGAGCAGTCGGCGGGCGAAAAGTACGTCTATTTAATACAAGAGAAGAAGATTTTGCAGTTTCACCAGTACATATCGGTCTAGAAGCAACCATACAACTCGCTTGTACAGAGGACGGAAAACTAACCGCTGCAAAACTGAAATATGTATTTGATGGGGGAGCGTATGCTGATAAATCACCACACCTTAGTACAGCTGGGGCAGTTGATTGTACAGGACCTTATAACATAGAGAATGTTTGGTGTGATGCTTTATGTGTATATACCAATCATCCTTATCCTGCTCCTTATAGAGGCTTCAGTCATGGAGAGGTACATTTTGCTTTTGAAAGAGCAATGGATATGCTGGCAAAAAAAGTGAGGATGGATCCTCTTCGGTTTCGCAGAATAAATGCAATCCGCCCTGGTGATACCACACCAACACAAGTGTTATTAACAAGCAGTAAAGTTGGAAATATTGAAAAATGCATTGATCGATTACATGAATTAATGGATTGGGAAAAAGGACAATTAGAAGAAATTTCCCCTAATAAAGTACGTGCAAAAGGAATCGCATGCACCTGGAAAAATTCAACTATTGGTCCTAGCGTCAGTTCAGGTGTTATTCTTACCTTTAATTCCGATGGGAGCATCAATCTTATGTCCGGATTAGTGGAAATAGGTACGGGAACAAAAACGGTCTTGGCACAAATTTTAGCAGAGAAGATGAAAATGAAGGTGGAGAGAATTCATGTAAGAATGACCGTAGATACACAAACAGAACCAGAACATTGGAAGACAGTAGCAAGCAGAGGTACGTTAATGGCCGGCAGAGCAGTAATGGCTGCAGCAGATGATGCTATTCGCCAACTGAAAAAAATGGGCGCAATTGTATTAAGGGCTTCAGAAGATGACATAGAGGTTGCTAATGAAACAGTATATCTACGAGATAATCCCCAAAAATTAGTGCCGTTTAAAGATATAGTATATGGATACACCTATCCAGATGGCAATTCTATAGGTGGGCAAATTATTGCAAATGGAAGCTATTCACTTACTGGATTAACGAATTTAGACCCTGAAACTGGTGCAGGGAATCCTGGTCCTGAATGGGCGGTCGCAGCACAAGGTGTCGTAATAGAGATAGACACAAAAACATTTCGCTACAAAATTCTTAAAGCGATAACCGTTATGGATATAGGCGAAGTATTGAACTACAAAGGAGCGCTGGGACAAATAAAAGGAGCAATGAGTATGGGGATTGCATGGGCAGGAAGGGAGGCATTTTACTTTGATAAGAATGGCAGGCTTCTTAATCTGCAATTACGAACCTATCGACCACTAAGGTTTGGCGAACATCCCAATTATGAGGTAGCAATCATTAAAACTCCTCATTTAGAAGGGCCCTTTGGAGCAAGAGGGGCAGGAGAACATGGTTTGATTGGTATTCCTGCAGCAATAGCAAATGCGCTTTCCAAAGCAGTTAATCATGAATTGACCCGGTTGCCTTTGACTCCAGAATCCATCTGGCGACAGACAAAGGAGGGAGCACATGGGTTTTGAATTTTGGAAGACTTCAACTATCGATCAAGCATTAGCGCAATTTGCCAAAACCAAGATGGAAAATCGACAACCTGCTTATTACGCTGGTGGTACAGAAATCCTTACATTACAAAGAATTCAACAGTTAAGTATTGATGTAGCCATTGATATTAAAGATATTCCAGCTTGCCTTGTTCATCAGCTGAAAGAAGACTATCTTGTTTATGGTTCCTGTCTCACTCTAACTGAAATAGAGGATCAAAATCATTTTCCATTATTAACAGATATCTGCAAAGAAATTGCCGATCATACAGCGAGAAATAAGATAACAGTCGGGGGGAATATTTGCGGTGCTATTTTTTATCGAGAGGCTGTTTTACCGTTCCTTTTGACAGACAGCATTCTAGTGCTTGCTGGCAAAAATGGATTGAGAACAGAATATATTCATGATGTTTTTCATGAGCAATTACAGCTTAAAAATGGAGAATTATTTGTGCAGGCATTTATTGAAAAAAGGTACATATCTCGTGAGTATATTGCCATTAAAGTGAGACAGCAATGGGAAACCGGTTATCCGTTAATTACAATTGCTGCTTTAGAAATAGATGGTGAAATTCGAATGGCCTTTAGTGGCTTATGCCCATATCCGTTCCGTTCCATTACATTAGAAAACATAATGAATAATCGAATGCTTAGTCGGCAAGAACGTATCGATCAAATCGTAAATCATCTGCCTGCTCCCATTTTAAATGATGTGGAAGGATCAGAGGAGTACCGTATATTTGTTCTTACAGATCTTTTAGAAAAAGTAATAGCACGACTGGAGGTAGATTGATGGGAGAGAAAGAACCTAATTTGCAGACGATGAAGCTGCGCGTCAACAGGCAAAATCATTTAGTAGTCATTCCTCCAAATAAAACTTTGCTAGCTGTATTAAGGGAAGATCTATTTTTAACTGGATCTAAGCCTGGCTGTTTCAATGGAGATTGTGGAGCTTGTACTATTATGGTCGATCAAATGGCGATGAAATCGTGTTTAATGCTTGCAATGGAAGCAGTCGGAAAGGAAGTAGTAACAATCGAAGGGTTAGAGAATAGTCCTCTTCAGCAAACATTTATCGAGGAATTTGCTTTCCAATGCGGGTATTGTACATCAGGTTTTATTATGAACGGCCATGCACTGCTACTAAATGAAAAAAATCCTAATAAAGAAAAAATAAAAGAATGGCTAGAATCGAATATATGTCGCTGTACAAGTTATGAAGAAATTGAAACTGCAATGTTAAAAGCGATAGAAAGAAAGAAAACATAAGTTTAAATACCCCTGTAGTCCTAATATGTATGCTGCAGGGGCATTTTTACTTATTGTTTTAATTGAGTATTCGAGTTATGACGCACGTCTTCTTCTTTTGTTTCCGCCATACCATATAAACCATTCATTTCTTGTTCATCTTCATCTAGACCTAATCGATCTTGCAGGTTTGTATCTTTTCCATTAGGATCTTTCATCATTGTTCACTCCTTTTTCGGTTATTACTTTTGTTAGTTTGCGAAAAAATGAAAATTATATGTGATGAAAAAGAAAAGGCTAATTAGGAAGTGTCTTCTTTATTTTTTCAAAAATACTTTTCAAGATAAATCCAAGTATGATAAAACCAATAAAGGATCTTGTATGGGACCAATGTTCTCCTAATTCAAACATTTTTCGCAGTATAAATAATGGTTCAATAATATAAGAAAATAGAATCGACCAACCTAAAGTTGCTAACATAAAGTGTTTCCAATTACTAAAATATTGATAGACAATCATAGCTGATATCGGAATGATGACCAAATTAGCAGGAATTAGAGGGGTGATAATGGGGATAATTTTGTCTGGATAGCTCCATAGCATAAACTCAGTACCAATAACATCAAGGAGCATGCAAAAAGTGGCACACACCATTCCATAAGAAAAAATTTCAAAAAAACGATTTTTATCCACGAGTTTCCACCAAATAAAATAAGGAATAATGGTTGCGAGAAATAGAATCCACCAGTTCGGCGATAAAAAGTCATGCTGCAACCAATGATCGATGGAAAGGTGGGTTAATTTTTCTTTTTCTTGTTCGATTTCAATATTGCTGGGATAGTGTAAGATAAAACTAAACATGTATGTCACCACTTTTTATCCTTGATTTAAAGTAGAATTTTATAAAATTAGTATGAGTATAGGAAAAATTTTTATTAGTATTATTTTTGTATACATAAATTTACCAATAAAGAGGATATTAATAGCTATAAAGGTGGGGTAAGACGTGAAAAAAAAGTGGAAAAAATACAAAGTCTATATTATTGGGTTATTTTATATCCTCTTTATTAATGCGCTAATTGCAGCAAGCTATATTATTGGGTTTAAGGAATTAAAAAAACTAATTACTTTCTAATCCATTTATATTATATTGTGGCCACACAATATAAAAAGTGTCCTTTGTTAGTTAGAGGACTCTTTTTTATTTTATAAGGGTGACAGTATTTGAGCTGAGAACAGTTAAGTGATATATTTATAATATTAAGAAAATTTTAAGGGGTGGCCATCATTGTCGTTAGAAAATGTACAAGCATATTTAAGTAAATGGAATAGAGAGAAAGATATACGAATATTTACAACATCTAGTGCAACTGTTTTAGAGGCTGCTGAAACATTAGGGGTAGAACCACAAAGAATTGCAAAAACATTGTCATTTCGTAAGGACAATAATGCGATATTAATTGTTGCAGCAGGTGATGCCAAAATTGATAATAAAAAATTTAAACAAGCTTTTTCGGAAAAACCAAGGATGCTCTCACCAGAAGAAGTTTTAGAAAAAACTGGTCATGCTGTAGGCGGTGTTTGTCCTTTTGGTTTAACGGAAGATTTACCTGTCTATTTGGATGAATCATTGAAGCGATTTAGTACGGTCTTTCCAGCTTGCGGCAGCAGCAATTCAGCTATTGAATTAACCAATGAAGAACTTTATATCTACGGAAATGCAGTGGAGTGGGTGGATGTATGTAAAGATTGGGAGTGATAGAACAAAAATAAATTATTTGAACATAAAGTAGGGATAATAGATGCAAATTTCTTTTATTTATTAGCTAAAAGGATAATCGCGCAATATAATCACAATAACATGTTTTAGAATTTTAATATGAGAAGGATTTAGTAGCTTTTAAGGGAATTACATAGTTAAAGAAGGCTTACCACATAGTGATAAACCTTCTCTATTTCCAGTCTTCCATTCTACTTTTAAATATTATTGAATATGACGATATACACCAATTACTTTTCCAAGAATGCTTACATTTCGCAGGATAATCGGTTCCATTGTGCTATTCTCTGGCTGAAGGCGAATAAAATCGCGTTCTTTAAAGAATCTTTTAACAGTAGCTTCATCTTCCTCTGTCATTGCCACTACTATATCTCCGTTATTAGCTGAATGCTGCTGCCTTACAATTACATAATCACCATCTAAGATTCCAGCCTCAATCATACTTTCTCCCATAACTTCGAGCATGAATATTTGTTCGTCACTAGGTGCTAATCTTTCAGGCAGTGGAAAATATTCTTCTACATTTTCAATTGCTGTAATAGGCATACCCGCTGTTACTTTTCCGACCACAGGCACATTAATAATATTATATTTTGGTATATTGCTTTCTTCAAGATCCAAAATCTCAATCGCTCTAGGTTTCGTTGGATCTCGACGAATTAATCCTTTACTTTCTAATCTTGCCAAGTGGCCATGAACCGTAGAGCTCGATGCAAGACCAACAGCTTCTGCAATCTCACGTACAGAAGGGGGATATCCTTTTAGCTTTACTTCTTCTTTTATGTATTCTAGTATGTCTAATTGCCTCTTTGAAAGCTTCTGCATTATATGCACCTCGTTATTTTATTCTTGTCATAATTATAGCATGTTTAAGAATAGGATACAAACATAAGTTCTATTTTATTGTTGACAGGAAACGTTTGTTCGTATTAAACTAGATTCATAAACGAACATACATTCTAAAAAAGGTGGAATTATAGATGTCTAAATTGTGGGAAAAATATTCATATACTATTATTCTTTTAATTTGTGGTTTTATAGCGTGTATTATAATTGTAATTAATACGGGTGAAGCAGATTCTAGCAAATATGTATCCGTTACTGTGAAAAATGGGGAAACTCTCTGGGAAATATCTAATGAATATGCAGGCTCTTATAATATGTCAAAAAAACAATTTATTAAATGGGTAGAACAACAAAACAATATCTCTGCAAATAGTATTTCGGCAGGAAAAGAAATACTCATCCCAGTACGTGAAGAGGATCATCAACTAATGTTGGCATCAGAATAATAGAAAAGGACTAATAATAGTAATGAATAAGGAAAAGAATGCGATTATCTATTGTCGAGTAAGTACAGATAAAGAAGAACAGACTACTTCTCTTGAGCGACAGGAAGAGGAATTATTACAATTGGCAAGTAAAATGGGCTTTGAAGTGAAAGAAATAATCTCCGAAAGAGCAAGTGGATACGATTTAGATAGAGAAGGATTATTGGACCTTTTATCGCGGATAAAGGAAAAGGATATTTCGTCTATTCTTATACAAGATGAGACAAGATTAGGCAGGGGAAATGCTAGAATAGCGATTTTACATTGTATATTAAAGGAAAATATTAAAGTTTATAGTGTTTCCTCTTCTGGAGAACTTACACTTTCTGAAGCAGATGAAATGGTATTAAAAATTGTAAGTATTGTAGAAGAATATCAGCGAAAGATACATAATTTAAAAATAAAAAGAGGAATGAAAAGAGCTGTAGAAAATGGATATCGCCCAGATAGAAACTTAAAAAACTTAGGAGATCATTCAGGAAGGCAGAAGATAGATGTTCCTATTGAAGAAGTGGTGAAATTAAAGCAAAATGGGTTAACTTTTGCAGAAATAACTTCTACATTAAAAGGATTAGGCTATAGCTTTTCTAAAGCTACTATTCATAGGAGATATCAAGACTATATAGAGCAAAGAAAAGAAAAGTAATGCAGAAATCTTCATGTCAGTCTTTTCAATAGGAAACTGCTTTTATTTATGTTATAATGGATTTCATCAAGCCAGTTACAAGTAAACTGGGCTTTTTTATTTTATTACAGCTTAAATTAAAACACACAGTTAGTGCGTTATTGACAGATGGTAAGACAAGTTATCTTATCACACAATCATGAAAAATTTAATAAAAGGAGTATAATATGTATCCTAAAAATAAACTTGATCGTATAAATGAACTTGCAAAAAAGAAAAAGGAAACAGGCTTAACGCTTGAAGAAGCAAAAGAACAAACAAAATTACGCGCAGATTATTTAAAAAATTTTCGTTCAACTATGGTAAATACAATTGAAAATGTAAAAATTCTTGATCCAAATGGAACGGATGTAACACCTCAAAAGATTAAAGATATTCAAAATAAAAAGAAATTACACTAATTTTTCCCTTTAACTCTAGCCTTAACATTTATATGTTAAGGTTTTTTTATGTTTTCTAAAGGAATTTATGGGTAAAATACAAAATAAATGTCGAAATTATATAGTGGTGCTTCTTTCTAGTGTACATATATAGAAAAAGAATCATATTGGCTACTAAAATCAAGAAAATGAGAGGATGTTGAACATTGAATACAAAATTAGATCATTTATCTATTGCTTCAATTAGAACACTTTCTATTGACACAATCGAAAAAGCTAAATCAGGCCATCCAGGAATGCCGATGGGTGCAGCGCCGATGGCTTATACTTTATGGACATCTTTTATGAATCATAACCCTAAAAATCCAGAGTGGTTTAATCGAGACCGCTTTGTTTTATCTGCAGGACATGGCTCTGCTTTACTATATAGCTTATTACATTTATCAGGCTATGATTTATCCCTTGATGATTTAAAGGGGTTTAGACAGTGGGGAAGCAAAACACCAGGACATCCAGAGTATGGACATACCGCAGGAGTGGATGCTACAACTGGACCCTTAGGACAAGGAATTGCGATGGCCGTTGGTATGGCACTTGCAGAAAAACATTTGGCAGGTGTATATAATAAAAATAATTATCCAATTGTCGATCACTTTACATACAGTATTTGTGGTGATGGGGACTTAATGGAAGGAGTATCTGCAGAAGCGGCTTCTCTAGCTGGACATTTACAGTTAGGGAAATTAGTTGTGCTATATGATTCCAACGATATTTCTTTAGATGGTGATTTGGACAAATCGTTTTCCGAAAGTGTAGAACAGCGATTTAAAGCGTATGGATGGCAATATATTCGTGTCGATGATGGTAATGATACTGACCAAATTGCAAAAGCAATAGAAGAAGCAAAGAAAGATCAATCAAAACCTACATTAATTGAAGTGAAAACGATTATTGGTTTTGGTGCACCAAATAAAGCTGGAAAATCATTAGTTCATGGAGCTCCACTTGGTGCTGAGGAGTTAAAATTAACGAAGGAAGCCTATAATTGGACGTTTGATGAAGACTTTTATGTACCTGAGGAAGTTTATAATCATTTTAAAGAAAAAGTCTTAATGAATGGTGAGAAAAAAGAACAGGAATGGAAAGAACTTTTTGCAAATTATGAAAAGGAATTTCCGGAACTAGCTGAACAATTAAAAACTGCTCTAGCAGATACTTTACCACAAGGTTGGGATCGTCAAATACCTGTATATGAGGAAGGCAGCAGTCTAGCAAGTCGTGCCTCTTCCGGAGAAGTAATCAATAGCATTTCAAAAGAGCTGCCATTTTTACTTGGAGGATCTGCCGATTTAGCTGGAAGTAATAATACAATGATTAAGGGAGGAAAGGATTTTACTCCTGAAACGCCTGAAGGAAGAAACATATGGTTTGGCGTTAGAGAATTTGCGATGGGCGCAGCTTTGAATGGAATTGCCCTTCATGGGGGATTAAAAATATTTGGTGGTACTTTCTTTGTATTCTCTGATTATTTAAGACCTGCGATCCGTCTCGCTGCTTTGATGGGACTACCAGTAACGTATGTTTTCACACATGATAGTATTGCGGTAGGTGAAGATGGACCAACTCATGAACCTGTTGAGCAATTAGCTTCTTTAAGAGCAATGCCTAATCTTTCTGTCATTCGTCCAGCGGATGGAAACGAAACAGCTGCTGCTTGGAAAATTGCACTTGAGTCTACAAATAAGCCAACTGCTTTAGTCTTAACTAGACAAAATTTACCGACTATTAAAGGGACAAAAGATAATGCATACGAAGGTGTATCGAAAGGTGGATATATTATTTCTCCTTCTAAAACGGAAACCCCTGATGCATTATTAATAGCAGCAGGTTCAGAAGTTGGCTTAGCAGTTGAAGCACAAAAAGAATTAGAAAAAGACGGAATCAATATTTCTGTTGTCAGTTTACCAGCATGGGACCGCTTTGAACAGCAATCTAAAGAATATAAAGAGGCCGTTATTCCAAAAAACGTAAAGAAAAGATTAGCAATCGAAATGGGAAGTTCTCTCGGCTGGCATAAATATGTTGGAGAGGAAGGAGATGTTCTTTCAATCGAAACATTTGGAGCATCTGCGCCAGGAAATAAAGTACTAGAGGAATATGGATTTACAGTGTCCAATGTGGTCAAACGGTTAAAATCATTACTAGAAAGTTAACTCGTCAAGGATGGCTGGAAAAGGATTCTTCACCAACCAATGGGGGGAATCGCATTTTCCATTCCATCCTATTTTCTTCGTTCGACAAAATAAGTCTGTTTTTTTAACACCTTGAGACACATCTTGGAGATATCCTTCTTTATAATAGAAGGAAAAGAAGTGGACAGGTTGGTGAAGATTCAGTATGAGAAGATATCAATTGTATTTAATTAAAGAAAAAATCGCTATTCACTATAATGGTAGAGAACGTTTGTTTTACAATTTATTTTCGGACCATACTAAAACAAACGATGGACCATTAAAGGAGATACTGCAAAAACAAGTGGATTTTATTACGCTTCCTATTTCTAGATGGATGATCGAAAATCAACTATACTCCGCTTTACAGAGAAACAAGAGCTTCCAATATAAAGATGGTACTTTTTATATTGAAAACGGAAATTTAAGCAGTGCAACATTAACGATAAAAGATAATTCTTTATTTATAGAAGCAAAGGGTTACTATGATGCGGAATCCATTTTCTTTGAAATTATTCGGAAATACGAACCTTCTTTCTTAGCAATTGATGTGGAAAATGGCCGATTTGGCTGGTTAAAACCAATTAAGGAAAGAAATTTTGTCTAAAATGGAGAAATTCTGTAACAGATATTGTATAATATTATCTGGTCTAGTACACTAAAGTATAGACAACATGAAGGAGGAAAAAAGATATGCCTTGGTACGCTTGGTTAAGTATTGTCGTAGCACTAATCGCCGGTATCGTTATCGGATTTTTTATTGCGCGTAAATACATGATGAACTACTTAAAGAAAAACCCACCAATTAATGAACAAATGTTAAAAATGATGATGATGCAAATGGGAATGAAACCTTCTCAAAAGAAAATCAATCAAATGATGACAGCAATGAACAAACAACAAGGGAAATAATAGGACAAGCTTTAAAGAAAGCCTATTTTTCTGTTTTGATAAGAGAGGATTCTGTTATTATTTAACTTGATTATTAGCGATAGATGAAACAATCATAGAAGTTTTTAAGTGACTTTGGTTAATCTGTCATGAAACTATTTAAAAACCGCCTATTCTGTTGGAAACTAAACCAATAGGAAGGTGGTTTTTTGTGTTATTAGAGGATGTAATAAAAGAGTATATGTATCACTGGATAGGCTACACTTAGTTGGACAGATATTTTAAGGTCAAGTAGAATACCAATAAGACAATAAGGGGAGAATCTACCATGACCAAAAGAGCACGTAGAACATTTACTGCAGAATTCAAACAACAAATGGTGCAACTATATCTGAACGGAAAACCAAGAAAGGATATCATTCGGGAATATGAGTTAACCCCATCTTCCTTAGATAAGTGGATTAATCAGCATCAAACTACCGGTTCCTTTCAAGAAAAGGATAATTTAACACCCGAACAAAAGGAAATTCAGGAACTTCGGAAAAGAAACAAGCAACTTGAAATGGAGAATGATATTTTAAAGCAGGCAGCGCCGATACTAGGACGAAAGTAAATGTAATTAAGAATAACCAACACAAATACTCGATATCAGCAATGTGTAAAGTCCTACAGCTTTCAAGAAACACCTATTATTATGAAGCCAAAGAAAGAGCGTCAGAGGATGATATAACCTCAAAAATCATCGAAATCTTTTACTTAAGCCGGCAGAACTACGGCACACGTAAGATAAAAGTGGAATGAAAAAAACAAGGATTTATCGTTTCTAGACGCCGAATCGGTCGCATTATGCGGGAACAAGGGCTTGTTTCCTCTTATACTGTGGCTCAATTCAAACCACATTCAAAGAAGTGCAATGAATCCCAGCAACAAAATGAATTAAATCGTGCTTTTCATCAAGAAGAAGAAATGACAGTGGTCGTTAGTGATTGGACATACGTAAGGGTCGATAAAAAGTGGCAATACGTATGTGTATTTGTTGATCTCTTTAATCGAGAAATCATTGGACAAAGTACCGGTCCAAACAAAGATGCAGCACTCGTATATCGCGCCTTTTCTTCCATTAAGAAGGATTTAAGAAAGATTCGATATTTCCACACGGATCAAGGAAATGAATTTAAAAATAAGCTAATAGATGAAGCTTTAGAGACTTTCGATATAAAGCGATCATTAAGCATGAAAGGCTGTCCTTATGATAATGCAGTGGCAGAAGCAACATTTAAAATTATCAAAACAGAGTTTATTAAGGAAAGGCATTTTACTAGTTTAGAAGAATTATCAAGGGAATTATACGACTATGTGAATTGGTTTAATTACATTCGAATTCATGGAACGTTAGGTTATTTAAGCCCTATTGAATATAAACAGAAACACCTTAAAAAAGTTGTCTAATTTTGTGTTGACATACCATGATTTTAATACACTTTTTAAGACAATTGAATTTCAGTGTCTTTTATTAATCGTCAATAGACTTTTATCTTATATTGAAATGGCTGACTTTAGAATTTTATTCACTACTAAAGTCAGCTAAAAATATTAATTAATCATATTGCTTAGTTTTAGCAAATTTATATAAAAACTCCCAATATTCGTCTGCGAAACCACTCTCTGCCCACAGTTCACCATAAGCATCGATATGAGCTTGCATAATTTGATTTTTAGTTCGAGATTTTTCTAATTGGTAGGGTATTTTCTTTCTCATCTTTTGAGTGATTTGATAATGATAGTGATAGTGATATTTTGAAATAAAAATAGACAACATTCTTCCACTTGTTGTATTTAGATTACTAGCAAATCTTTTTTTCAATTATATGATGTCTTTCCCAGCCTTTAGCTCTGTAATTCTTCGGTGGGGAAATTTTTTGTAGACTACTGTATCTTCTAACACCTTTTGAAAGTGCAGGCTTAAGAACAGTAGTACTTCCTTCTATCATTCGCTTTACGCCACTTACGGCAGGGATTCCTGGAAAAACAACAGCCGCTGCATCGGTAACTACCCAAAATCCATTCCAAAAAGTCTTGTTTTTCTTATACTCATTTAGAGATATAGAAAATGCAGCAATGTCAAAAATTGTATCTACAGCATAAGTTTGAAATTTCTCTGAGAAATCGACATATTCGCCAATTTCAGATTTTATATAGTACTTTATTTGCTGGATGCTTCCATCTTCTGCAGTATAATTTAATAAAAAAGTATACTCTGGTAGGAAGTTAGCAGTTATATTTGGTATATTTTCTAATTCAGAAGGATCAAAGGGTAGTAATTCATATGAAGCATTTTTGTCGTTACCACTTTTAATCCATGAATCTAAAGCTTCCTTTAATGAAAGCGTTGTTATTTCTTCGGTGATTATAAAAGAAGAATTTTCTTCATCAGCATATCCGTAAGTGATTTTGGTTTGTAAATTTTCAGAGTTCTGAATTTCTTTTGTATAGGTTTCAGCTGATATACTTGGTGTTAAAATTGAAAAGGTTAAAAATACAATGGATATTGTTATTAATAATAGTTTGTTGATATTATTCTTCATATTCCCCCCAAAAATGGTATTATATAACAAGAGCTCTCTATCAAATAATAACATAAATTGGTAGATTCTAATATGTTTTTTTTATTATATAATAATGGAGGGGAAATTAATAATGAGGTTTATATACAGCATTTTAAGAGAAATTAATGAAAAATCATTACCCACTGCTAAAGATTATGGTTATAAACAAAGAGAGTTTGAAAATCTCATTTTTACTTTGGAAAAGGAAGGGTATGTAGAACGAGTGTTAAGAATCGATACTTTTTTCTCTCTTAAGCCAGCTAGATTAACCCAAAAGGGTCATGAGCTATTAGAAAGTCTTAGATATTTTGATGAGTCTTACCCAGGTAAAAAGGGTCTTATTAATTGGTTGAAAGTAGAAAAAGAAGAGAGCTCATATGCAGAGGATATAGAAGATTATTAATTCTCTTTATTTAAAACAGGGATTTTAACTCTTTAGCCCATTCAGGGCTTTTTGTTTTGAAAATAACATAAAAACAATGGATAAAGTATGTTTTAAATGTTAATATGGACACTTAATAAAAAAAGATGTCAACTTATAATTATAAAAGTAACTATTAGAAATCAGCCGGATTCAATTTTGAATCGGGGTTACTTAAAGGGAAAGATTATAATGGAGAATATCGCTTTTAACGACTATAAGAGTAGAAATTACAAAAAAGATAAATACTACGCATCCAAAAAAAAGTAGTGAAAATAGTGATTTAGGAAGGTAGTTAGGCGAGTATGCACTTCCATCTCAATCCTTTTATTATTAGCTAAATCTGCCTTTGCTGCTAGACCTGCATCTGTTCCAGTTAATGCAGCTACTGAGTTTGCTGGTCATACTACAATGGAAGCACTAGCACATGCTTTAGATCCGTTAGTTGATGTCCTAGTTGCGCTATCTATTTCAGTTGCTTCAGTAATTATTGTAGGTGGATGTTTCTTTTTTATGCTTGGAAAGAGTGAGAAGGGATGGAGTTTGATAATGAATGTTGGATTAGGTTATGTATTGATTCAAATCAGTCCGTTAATATTGAATATGTTAAAAGATATAGGGAATGCTTTTTAAGGACACGAGAATAAAATTCTGAAGGTGTTATCAAAATCACAATACCGTCTATTTCTTGTTAAAAAGAAAAATAAATAAAAGTTAGTCAGTTTTTTAAGGTCTCTATGGGCAAGCTATATTAATCGTGGTATATTTTTCATAATAGATTAGTAGAATTGAATAGATAATAAAACCTTGGTATATCAACATTTTTATAGATTATAATTGATTTTTTATGAAACCTTCTCAAAAGAAAATCAATCAAATGATGACAGCAATGAACAAACAACAAGGGAAATAATAGGACAAGCTTTAAAGAAAGCCTATTTTTCTGTTTTGATAAGAGAGGATTCTGTCATTATTTATAAATAAATGGTAATTCTCATCAAAATTTCTAAACCACTTTTTTCTGATTAAATATGAAGAAAGTGGTTTATTTGTATTTTGATAAAAATTCAATAAAAAGAAGACAAAATTTCAAGGCTGAGGACGACAAGACATGATGGAATCAACTTATCATTTCCCCGGAAACCGCAAAATATGACAAAAAGTTCAGTAGATTCATCAATCATGTGAAAGATACCTAATGAAGACAGCCTTGCTCTATTGCAGCTGGAAATTGCGCTTTTTAAGTGATTAAATAAGCCGAACAATCACAAAAAACTTGTAATTGTTCGGCTTTAATTCTGTGGGATTACATATATATCAGCTATGCCTTCATTTAATCACAATATTTTTGATAACAGCCATTTCTTTGCCGAATCTGTTCCCTAAATCTTGAAAACCTAAACGGGAATATAAGTGATGTGCAGATTTATTTTCAGGATGGTAGCCAACGGCAATTTTTTCTACAGTGGCTAGTTTCTTCATTTCATCTATCATTAATAGAGTAGCTGCTTGGCCAATGCCTTTTCCTTGATTATTCTCTGTCAACCATTATTCTGTATATCCTTACCATCTAGTTCCTCTTTTACAGTGTTAAACATTAAGAAACCTACTATTTTCTCCGCAAAATAGATGGCATATGGTTGTAAAGTAGGTTCAAACTTGAACTGGGCGATGGAAATAGCATTTGGTTCGATATATTTTTCTTGTTCCTCGGAAACTTTCAATTCACAACATCTATACCAATTATTTTCATTTAAGCTAACAAGCTTTACATCTACAGGATTCAATTCTTTTCCCCTCTCAAAATCGGGAATCCATCCTATTATTAATTAGGCGTTTCCCCTTGGATTTTGTTAACTATCATCAATTTTCTATTCATCATAATGAACGCCCCCTTTTATACAATTTGAAAAATCAATCTAAAACAATATCCTTTAAATTATATCATAAATTCTGAAATTTCCGTCAGGGAAATAAAAAATTCAGTAGATCAGTTTCGAAATATTCGAACGAAAGTTCTGTTATAGTTGACAGATAACTTATGACGATATTAAACTTAAGATGTATACGAACGTATATTCGCAAAGAGGGAAGGAGGCGAATAATTTAGAAGAAAGCCATTCAAGCAAAATAAGAGGTGTTATGTCAGCAACACCAATAAATGCTGGGAAGATGAACTAATATTTTCACTCCATTAAATATTTTGAAAATATAATAAAATTTCTTTCCAGTTCCTAAATATTTTGCTAAACTAGTGAAGGGTATTTTTACATATTTAGTTGCCAATAGATAAGAGGGTGTGTATGGTTTGAAAGTTTTTTTAAATTTAAAATGGTATTTTATACAGGAGAAGAAATCCTATCTTGGTGGGGTCTTTCTGTTGATTTTAGTTGCTATCCTTCAGTTGATACCTCCGAAAATAGTTGGGATAGTCGTTGATCATATTCAAGGCAGAACGTTAAATTGGAGCAATTTATTACAGTGGATAGGCGTTTTAATTGTTTCGGCATTAGCAATGTATGTACTTCGTTATTATTGGCGGGTAATGATATTCGGGTCCGCTGTAAAGCTAGGAAGATTATTGAGAAATCAGCTGTATAGTCATTTTACAAAAATGTCTCAGTCTTTCTATCAGCGAAATCGTACTGGAGATTTAATGGCACATGCAACAAATGATATACAGGCGATTCAACAGACAGCAGGGCAAGGGGTGCTTACTTTAGTAGATTCATTGGCAACAGGTGGCTTTGTTATTATTGCAATGGCTACAACGATCAGCTGGAAGCTTACCCTTATATGTTTATTGCCAATGCCGTTAATGGCTGTATTAACAAGCTATTATGGTTCTTTAATACATAAGTACTTTCATCAAGCCCAGGCTGCTTTTTCATCGTTAAATGATAAAACGCAAGAAAGCATTTCTGGAATAAAAGTCCTAAAAACCTTTGGGCAAGACAAAGAAGATGTCGAAGACTTTCGCAGGTCCTCACTTGAGGTAGTTGATAAAAATATTAAAGTAGCTAGGGTCGATGCCCTATACGATCCTACAATATCTATTATTGTCAGTATTTCTTTCTTTTTGGCAATTGTATTTGGATCCCGGTATGTTATTACTGGAGAACTTAGTTTAGGACAGCTCGTTTCTTTTACTACTTATCTTGGTCTGTTAATATGGCCAATGCTTGCGTTTGGATGGCTTTTTAATATTATGGAGAGAGGGAGAGCTTCATATGACCGAGTTACGGCATTATTGGAAACCAAGGTCGATATTATCAATAAGCCTACAGCTATCACAACGGCGCCAGCTGGGGATATTGTGTATGATTTAAAATCTTTCTCTTATAACCATAAAATCGATGTTCTGAAAAATATTCACTTTTGTTTAAAAAGAGGGCAGACATTAGGGATTGTCGGCAAAACAGGAGCTGGAAAAACGACGCTTTTAAAATTGTTATTTCGAGAATATGATCATTATGACGGAAGAATTATGATTAATGGAACAGAAATAAAAGAAATAGATTTGGATGCATTGCGAGTGTCCATTGGATATGTACCACAGGAACACTTTCTATTTTCTGCCAGTATCCGCGAGAATATTGCCTTTACTAATCCCAATATTTCAGAGGAAGAAATCCATCAGGCCGCTGTATTAGCAAATATTCATGATGATATTCTTGGATTCACAGACGGTTATAATACGGTAGTTGGTGAAAGAGGAGTATCTTTATCTGGGGGGCAGAAACAACGTATTTCGATTGCGAGAGCACTCCTGATGAATCCGGAAATACTTATTTTAGATGATTCTTTATCAGCAGTGGATGCAAAAACGGAAGAAAATATTTTGACAGCCCTAAAGGAAAATAGGGAAGGCAAAACAACGATTATCACTTCCCATCGACTAAGCGCTATTGAACATGCCGACCTTATTATCGTATTAGATGAAGGGGAAATTATTCAAAGCGGGAACCATCAACAGCTTGTAAAGGAAAGCGGCTGGTATAAAGAAATGTACCATCGCCAGGCTTTAGAAGTAATGGTAAGCATGGGGGATACAAATGGATAAAACAATTAAACTCACAAGTGAACAGCAAAGAAAAGTATTATTTCGATTACTAGGTTATATAAAACCACATAAAAAAGCGGTTATGATTGCATTCGGCCTCTTAATTTTATCGACATTGGGCGAATTAGCAGGCCCCTACTTAATTAAAGTCTTTATAGATGATTACTTAACACCAAGAAATTTAGCGGTTCAGCCATTAACTGTTTTGGGAATTACCTATATTTTTATCCAAATAATGAATGTAGTCATTATGTATTTTCAATTATATAAGTTTCAAGAAATTGCTTTATATATTATTCAACAGCTTCGAGTTGATATATTTTCGAAGATTCATACACTTGGACTCCGCTATTTTGACAAAATACCCGCTGGAAGTATCGTCTCCAGAGTAACAAATGATACAGAAGCAATTAAAGATATGTTTGTCAGTGTCCTTGCGACTTTTATTCAAAGCGGATTTATGATTTTCGGTATTATTATTGCTATGTTTGTTTTGAATGTTAAGCTTGGGGCAATCTGTTTAATTTTACTGCCAATCTTAGGATTTATTATTTATACGTATCGGAAATATAGCTCAAGCTTCTACCAAGATATAAGAGAACGATTAAGCCAATTAAATGCAAAACTTAGTGAATCTTTACAAGGAATGAATATAATCCAAGTATTTAGACAAGAAAGAAGATTGAAAAATGAGTTCGATGATATTAATACTAAGCACTATCAAGCAGGAATGCGTAATATCAAGTTAGAAGGGTTACTCCTCAGACCTGCCATTGACCTTGTTTACGTACTTGGGCTTATTCTTGTTTTAAGCTATTTTGGAATATCTTCTTTTAACAATCCGATTGAAATTGGGGTATTATATGCCTTTGTAAGTTATTTAGATCGTTTTTTTGAGCCAGTCAATAATATGATGATGCGCCTATCACTTTATCAACAAGCAATTGTATCTGCCTTTCGCGTATTTACCGTATTAGATGAAGAAGATATGGAGCCAACTCTCGTTTCTGATAGCAAAAATAAAATTGAAAATGGTGTGATAGAATTTAAGGATGTCACCTTTTCTTATGATGGGAAACAAGATGTGTTGAAAAACATTTCATTTACGGCTAAAGAAGGGGAAACTGTTGCATTAGTAGGACATACAGGAAGTGGAAAGAGTTCTATTGTCAATCTACTTATGCGGTTTTACGATTTTGGAAAAGGGGAAATTCTGATTGACGGCAAATCATTAAAGTCTTTCAGTAAAAGAGAACTTAGGGAAAAAATGGGGTTAGTACTTCAAGATCCATTCCTATTTTATGGAACAGTAACAGATAATATTCGTTTATATAATAAGGAAGTAACGGAGAAAGAAGTTATCGAAGCAGCTAAGTTTGTGCAAGCTAATCAATTCATTGAAAAGCTAGAAGATCAATATAATCATAAAGTGGTAGAAAGAGGTTCTGCTTTTTCAAGTGGACAGCGCCAGCTTATTGCATTTGCGAGAACCATTTTGACAAATCCGAAAGTACTAATATTGGATGAAGCAACAGCCAATATTGATACAGAAACGGAAGAAGCTATTCAACTTGCATTATCGAAAATGCGTAAAGGCAGAACAACCATCGCCATCGCTCATCGCCTTTCTACCATTCAAGATGCAGATTTAATCTTAGTGCTTCACAAAGGAAACATTGTGGAAAAGGGTAACCATCAACAACTTCTGCAACAAAAAGGATTGTATTATAAAATGTATCTACTACAAAATGGAGCTGCCGATTCTATTGAAGAGACAGTAGAAGATAAAGTGGAACTAACATAGATATTTGGTTTCGCTTTAGCAGTACAAAATTAAACCGAAGTTCGCTAATTTAGCAGTGAACTTCGGTTTTTTTGTTTCTTTCTCTTTTACATATTCCATTGTTTTTTTGATTCTCGGAAAGCAGGAAACTCATTTTTGAGATTTATTTCATTATATTTATTTAGTAATACATCTAATTCTTGACTGCATATAATGGCTGAGGAAGATGAAAAACCATGTTTCATAGCAATCTCAATAAGCTCTGTACGCTTTAATTCAATTTGAGTAAGCAATTGCTTTTTTAGCATGGTTAATTTTCCTTTCCGTCTAAATTCTGTTATTTAATAAATGTTAATAGTGGAAATTAATTTACTTAATTATATCTATTTTTGGAAGTAAATGCAAAAATATCGCAAAGATACATAAATAGACTGTACAAGCATATAGTTATAGGAATTGGAGAGAGGAGCGATAAATAGTGGTAGATATAAATTTTTTTATTGCATTAGGCGCAGGTTTTTTGAGTTTTATTTCTCCATGCTGTTTACCATTATATCCTGCCTATTTATCCTATATTACCGGAATGTCTAGCGGGGAGTTAAAAGAGGGGAAAATACTTAATAATGCTAGTTTTCTACATACAATTCTATTTCTTTTAGGGTTTTCGATTATTTTTATCGCCCTTGGTTTTGGTTCCTCCTTGATCGGAGAATATTTTAAAGTATATCAAGAAGAGATAAGAAAAATTGGTTCACTTATCATCATATTCTTTGGTCTTACTATCATTGGATTAATAAAGCCTAAATGGTTAATGAAAGAATATCGGTTTTCTTTTAAGACAAGACCAACTGGTTATCTAGGATCTATTTTGATTGGATTAAGTTTTGCGGCAGGGTGGACTCCCTGCAACGGACCGATTCTAGCAGCAGTTCTATCTTTAGCAAGCCTGCATCCAGAAACAAGCTTACTTTATTTAGGTGCATATATTATCGGATTTGCACTCCCATTTATTTTTTTATCCTTTTTTATTTCTCATTGGAATATGCTTAAAAAGTATAGTGTGCAGTGGACGAAAATTGGCGGTTTTTTTATGATTGTGATGGGAATATTATTGTTTGTAGACGGAATGAAATGGTTAACACGTGTTATCTCACCAATTTTTGGTGATTTTCAAGGTTTTTAATCATTTTTCCACGCTATAATACTCTATAAGCACAATAGTATGATATTTATAATAGGATGAATTACATAATTTTATCCCATGATTTGTAAAGAATAATGCCGAAATACATTGAAATTATGATAAAGATTCGCTATATTGGATAGGTATTATTAATTTATTTACCTATTAGATATGGTGTTTTCGGTTGTTGAGGAGGAAGTAAGATGGCTCGAATATTGATTGTGGATGATGCAAAGTTTATGAGATTAACACTCTCAAACATTTTAACTAGAGCGAATCATGAAGTTGTTGGAGAAGGGGAAAACGGGAAGGAAGCAATAAGATTATACCGTGAATTGGATCCAGATTTGGTCACAATGGATATTACAATGCCAGAGATGAACGGATTAGACGCAGTTAAAGAAATTAAGAAAGAATTTCCCCAGGCAAAAATTATTATGTGTTCAGCAATGGGCCAGCAAAAAATGGTGGTAGAAGCAATTGAAGCTGGTGCGAAGGATTTTATCGTGAAGCCTTTTGATGATACCCGAGTATTAGATGCAATAAATCGAGTTTTAAAATAACAAATATAGTAAATGCTTTTAGAGGATATGATATAATCGTATCCGTTTTTCTTTGTGTCTATTTATATAAATAGACAGCGTACTTATCTTAATGGTAAGATTAAAAGTATTCTAAAGCATTGATAAAAGGTTAGTAAAGGGGTTTTTCTATGACTTCTGTCATAATTTCAACATGTATCGCAGTGTTTATGGGCGTCTTTTTTATGGTTATGAGAATGAAAGCGGCTAAAAAGCCAGTTTCACCAAAGAAAATTATATTGCCGCCTTTTTTTATGAGTACTGGAGCTTTAATGTTTATTTTTCCATACTTTCGTATTAGTGGACAAGAAATTTTAGAAGCAGCCATTGCTGGAATCTTGTTTTCTTTTTTATTAATTAAAACAACAAAATTTGAAATAAAAGATAATGATATATATTTAATTAATTCAAAAGCATTTATCTATATATTATTTGGACTTTTAGCAATTAGAATTGTGGCCAAGTTTATTCTAAGTAGTTCCATCGATGTTGGCCCATTAGGAGGCATGTTTTGGATGCTTGCTTTTTGTATGATTGTTCCATGGAGAATTGCCATGTTTATTAACTATAAAAAATTAACAAAGAATTTAAGTACAACTAATTAACATATACACAAAAACTAGCTGGATGATTACATATCCAGCTAGTTTTTTAGCTAAAAGAGATGGAGAAAGAGGTCAATACATATACAAAGATTAGATATAATAAAGGTGATTGAATTAATAGACAGCAGCAAGTTTCTTACATTTGTCGCGGTTTTGGGCTAATCAAAAGCAGATGATAAGATTCATAATCTACCTGAACTTATGCTATTTTTTATTTCCATAAACGTTCATAAATTACTTTATTACCGACATTTTTTAAAAGGTATATGTCAGGATTACTAAGATTTTGCCAATCCTCAAACCCGAAATTTTTATTATAAAAATTTAAAAGTAATGACATTAGATTCCCATGTGTAACAATAAGTGTATTTTCAGATTCACTGTTAAAAACGTCTTCTACAATATTTACTATTCGTTTCATTGCTTCCTGACTGGACTCTCCACCTTCAAATGTTAACTCAATATCTTCAAATGTTGCTTTTAATTTATCTAACCAGTCAGAAAGACTTTCAGTGCTTAATACACGTTCTGTTAATTTTCTATTAATCTCTATCTCCAGATTTAATCGCGTTGCAAGTGGCTGTATCGATTGAATAGCACGCTTATAAGGACTCGAAATAATACGGTCGATATTAATTTTAGCAAAAAAATTAGATATTTCTATTGCTTGTTTAAATCCTTTATCCGTAAGGTGTGCTTCTGACAGCTGGCCTTCAGCCTCACAATGTCTTATAATATAAACTTTCTTCAACTAGACCACTCCAATTATAATATGTAAATTTATATTAATTTTTTATAACACAATAAGTGGATTCAACGATTCAAAAATTTAAATGATAGAGTCGATTATTCTTTTGCAGTAGCCAAAAGGAAATCGACTCTTATCGTGATAGATCCTTCATCGAGCAGTCCTACTTTAATTTGTCATCATTACTATTTGGATTTATCTTTAAAAATCGTCTGTTTTACAAGCTGGTGTCCAAATACAGATACGCCTGTTGCGATAATTCCATTTGTTATAGCTTCAAATGTCATTCCATAAGCAAAAGCAGCTAAGGAAATGGAGGTTAGAAGAAGAATCCAAATGATCAACCAATCAGAGATAATGGGGGTTTGTTTAAGCGCATAGCCAATAATCCATAGGACAGGTACTAATATATAATAATGTTCTAGTAGAAAACCCTGTAACCATTCCAAAGTATCTTCCCTCCTTTATTTTACATGATTATCATATGCACTGATGAGAAAATCTGATTGTTTACATAACCATTCTCATTTCAGAAAGTACTATTAGCATGCTTGTAAAAAAACAACTGTCCTTTTTGTCTTTTTCTCTCTATGTAATAGTTGAAAGGAGGTGAGAGGCAATGGCACAGGCACTTTGGAATGAAGCAAGTTTAAAGTTGGCTTTTCTAAATGGGATGAAAGAAAATGGGGATCCGAATCTTGTAATAAAGACGTTTAGAAATTTAAATGAAACAGCTACTCCAGAACAAATTTACGCAGCTGCACAAGGACTGACATCATTAGTGACCTATTCTTTATATTCAGTTGAACGAAATGATATTTCAGAAATTGTAGAAGTAGAAGCTTAGTGATTTACACATTAGAGAAAAAAATAGAAAGGAGAAATCATAATGGCAAAAACACTAGAGATAACATTTGAAACGAATAATGGTAAAAGTTCAAAATTATCCCTTGAAAGTCCGATTGAACCAGTTAAGTCTGAAGAAATATTATCTGTCATGCAAAGTATTATTGCATCCAAAGTTTTTACTTCAAATAACGGTGATTTAACGGCGGTAAAAGGAATTCGACTAGTGGAAAGAAAGATTACAGATTATGAAATTTAACGTATAAATAGCAAGTTAACAGTTTACCTATTACGCTGGGAATAATTGATACACCTAAAACGTAATAGGTAACTTTATTGGGAGGCGTTCAGAGTGGATGAGGTTATATCATTTATAAGCCAAGTAGGGTTTCCGATAGTTATCAGCTTTTATCTGCTGAATCGTATCGAAACAAAGCTAGATATAATGATAAAATCTATTCAGAGTTTACCAGAATTAATCAAAAAGTAGTAAATTGCTTAAAAAATGACCCGAAATTATAATTATCCGAAAAATGAAAGGGTTTTCTATTGACAATAATAGTTAAAAATGTTAAATTTACATTAACCGTTATTGACGTATTTAGTATGTTATTTATTCAATCAACAACTTAAAATGAGAGATTAATAGCCAAATGCTTATGCGTGAAAATGGTAATTTAAAGATGAAGCTAGCAAGCTTTTTTAGGAGGATTTTTTTACATGAAAAACGGTAAAGTAAAATGGTTTAATGCAGAAAAAGGGTTTGGATTCATTGAAGCTGAAGATGGCAATGACGTATTTGTACACTACTCAGCGATTCAAGTAGAAGGCTTTAAATCTCTAGAAGAAGGCCAAGACGTATCATTTGAAGTTGTTGAAGGTGCTCGTGGACCTCAAGCAGCTAACGTTACTAAAATATAAGGATAGCTATTCTTCATATATAAAAGGTCAGACCAAAAAATTGGTTTGGCCTTTTTCTTTTGATAATCTGTCAAACGAATAATGACTCCTTTTATAGAAATAATTGATTTACTCCTTCTCCCACATCCTCATCTTTTCATAGTTTGTTATAATAAAAGAATATATTCTTTTATTTATAATGAATATACAAAAAAAGTGTAAGTAGTTTTTTCAAACATAGAGGTGAATGTGATGAAATTTATTCATACAGCCGATTGGCATTTAGGAAAATTAGTGCATGGTTTATACATGACAGAGGACCAAAGATTTATGCTAGCACAATTTATGGAACTAGTGGAGAAAGAAAAACCAGATGCAGTTATTATTGCTGGTGATTTATATGATCGCTCGATTCCTCCGACTGATGCAGTGAATCTATTGGATGAAGTATTATATTTTATTAATGTCGAGTTAAATACTCCGATTCTTGCTATTTCCGGTAATCATGATAGTGCAGAAAGATTATCTTTTGGTAGCTCTTGGTATCAGAAGAATCGTTTTTATTTAAACGGTAAAATAGAAAATAGCTTTATTCCGATTTCATTTTCGGGAGTGAATTTTTATTTAGTGCCATACTGTGAGCCAGTAGTGGTAAGAAAATTATTAGCGGACGATACTATCCTTAATCATCATGATGCTATGAAAGCAATCATCGGCAAGATTGAAAGTAATTTAAATGTAAATGAGCCAAATGTATTCATAGGGCATAGTTTTGTACTTGGCGGAAAAACAACAGATTCTGAGAGAATATTATCTGTAGGCGGATCTGGATGTGTCGGTGCGGAATTATTTGCGCCCTTCTCTTATACAGCATTGGGTCATTTACATAGTCCAGATGCTATTCATCATCCAACTGTAAAGTACTCAGGATCACTAATGAAATACTCTTTTTCCGAGGCAAATCAAAAGAAGTCAGTATCTATTATTGAAATAGATGAAAAAGGGAATTTCACACAAAATTATCAAACGCTTATGCCGAAAAGAGATATGCGAGAATTAGAAGGCCACTTAGAAGAATTGCTAGACGTTTCCTATTATCAGCAGCAAAAAGTAGATGATTATCTAAAAATTACATTACTTGATGAAGGGGCAATTCTTGATCCGATACAAAAATTACGACAAGTCTATCCGAATGTCCTTCATTTAGAAAGAAAAATAGAAAACAAAGACCGGAAAGAAAAGAGTATTTTACAAGTTCAAAAAGAAGTTCAAAAAAACGAACTAGAGTTATTTGCTTCTTTTTATGAAGAAATGACAACAGCTGATTTTACGCAAGAAAAACAGGAATGGATGACTTCGGTTATTAATCAGGTTCTAAGAGAGGAGGGTGCTAAATGAGACCGTTAAAGCTAACGATGCAAGCATTTGGACCATATGCACGAAAAGAAGTCATTGATTTTACTGTTTTAGGAAATCGTACTATGTTTGTTATTTCTGGAAAAACTGGATCTGGGAAAACAACGATTTTTGACGGAATTAGTTATGCGATATACGGGAAAGCAAGTGGAGAAGACCGCAATGGTCCAGAATTAAGAAGCCAGTTTGCTGAAGACTCCTTGTTAACAGAAGTCAGTTTTGAATTTAAGTTAAAAGAAAAGCGATATTTAATTACAAGATCACCTCAGCAAGAGAAGAAAAAGGAAAGAGGAGATGGATATACAACTATCGGTGCTAAGGCAGAATTATATACGTTTGATGCAGAGGGAAATGAACAACTTGTTGCCTCCTCTATCCGTGATGTCGATGAAAAAGTTAGGGAGATTATGCAAATTGACAGCAATCAGTTTCGGCAAATTCTCATGATCCCGCAAGGAGAATTTCGTAGATTACTTACTTCCGATAGCAAAGAAAAAGAAAATATATTACAGCGATTATTCCATACGGAAATGTATAAGCGGATTGAAGAGAAATTAAGGGAACAAGCACAAGCACTAAAAAAAGAAGTGGAACAAAAAGTCCTGTTACGTACTAATGCTTTATCGAAAATAACGGCAGTTTATCATCAGGATCTCATCACTCAATTGGAATCAGATCGAGAAAATGATGTGGCGATTCTTCCCCTGTTAGAACAGGAAATTGTATTAATGGGAGCAGAGATAGAAAAAATACAGAAAAAATTGGACCGAAAAAACAAAGAACGAGATAGTTTGAAGCAACATTTATATGAAGCGGAATCTATATTAAAACAAATAAAGCTTAAAGAAGAGCTTTCTGCTCGTTTAAATGAACTAAATAGTCAACAGAAGGAATATACAGAAAAAGAAAATAAAATTAATAAGGCGCAAAAAGCAGCACTTCTTGCCCAGCAGGAAGAAATTTGCCACCATTTAAAAAAACAAATCGATGACAGAAATTTGGAAGAGAAAACAATTCAATTCAACTTGGAAAAGCTTAATATTCAATTAACGGAGGCAGAAAAACAACTTAAACAAGAGGTTGACAAAGAAGTAGAACGTAAACAGTTAGCTGACTATCTTGTACATTTAAAAAATATGGAGAAGGATGTCTTTCGTTTCGCGGAAGTAGAAGGAAAACTAAGAACGATAAAAAAAGATTTAGATAGTATAGGTGACAAGGAAAAATTACTTCAAACTCAACGAAAAGAGAAAGAAGTAAGGATACAAAATATGAAAGAACGTTTAAAGCAGTTAGACGGGATAAAGGAAATGCTGCTAGAAAACAAAGACAAGCTTCGGAATTTACAATCTATTTTAGAGAAAATGAATGATTATTTAGAAGTACTTAATCGCGGGATGAGACAAAAGGCAGATGCAGAAGCAAAGAAAAAATTGCTAGATAATACATTAAGAAGAGTAGAAGATGCAAAAGGATTAGTAGAAGAGCTAGAAAAAAAATGGCTTATTAATCAATCATCTATTTTAGCGAGCAGCTTAAAGCAAGATGAGGCTTGTCCGGTATGTGGAAGTGTACATCATCCTGATCCGGCAATAAATAGGAATCAGAATGATAATGCGACGGAGGAAGACCGTAAGAATGCGAAAAAGGATTTTGAAGCAATAGAAAAGGAAAAAGCAAAAGCAGAAGCGGCTTGGCTTGAAGCAAATACGCAATGGAAATTATTAGCGGAAGATGCCCAAAATAAGCTAATGAAAGTGAAAGATGTTTACCCAGCTTTTACTAATGAAGAGAGTACGATAGCAGTAAATACGATTAAAAGCGAACTTCACAGAATTGAGACCGAACAGAAGAGACTTGAGGAACAATTGACAGAAAGAGATAAGATGGAACAATCTCTTGTTAGTGCTGAGCGCGAGTATCAGGAATTGCAATCTGAGCTTGAAAAAATTGCAGTAGCGATGCGAGATACTACTATCCAATATACGGAACATAATACGACATGGAAAAATATGAAAGATGTCATTCCAGCTGAACTGCGTGTTCTATCACAGTATAAAACAGTATGGAAGGAAAGTTCGCTTCAGTTAGAGAAGTTAGAAGCTCAATTTAAGTTAGCGCAAGAAAAAGTACAGATGACGAAAGAAAATTGGCAAAAAGAATCCGTTCGGTTTGAAAGCGTACAAAAACAAATCAAACAGCTAACTGATAGCTTGCAGACAGAAAGAGAGATTTTTTTAGAAAGCATGACAAAGCAAGGATTTCCAACCTATCGCTCTTATTCAGATAGTAAATTGTTGGAAAAGGAAGTGGAAAAGTTAAAAGCATCAGTCCAAGCTTACCGAGAAGAATGTCGGTCTGTTTCCGATCGATTAAGGGATTTAGAAGAGACGCTTAAAGATATTACCATTCCGAACACGGAAGATCTTCAAAACAAACTTAAGACAATTATTGAAGAAGCAGATAAATTGCAGGAAGAACATACAAATATGTTAATAAAGCAGAAAGAAAATAAAGAAATATATAATCAGGTGATTGCAATAAATCGACAAGTAAAGGATCTAGAAAATCAGTATAAACTTGTCGGCCACTTATATGATATTTCCCGAGGACAAAATGCTCAGCGAATTACTTTTGAACGCTATGTACTAGCTTCTTTCCTGGATGAAATATTGCTTCAAGCAAATAGCAGGTTAAATAAAATGACGAGCGGTCGATATCAGCTTGTCCGCAAGAGTGACCGATCAAAAGGAAATGTCCAAAGTGGTTTAGAGTTACTCGTATTTGACCAATATACTGGTCAAGAAAGACATGTAAAAACACTGTCAGGCGGAGAAAGTTTTAAAGCTTCACTAGCCCTAGCATTAGGATTGTGTGATGTTGTGCAAAACTTTGCTGGCGGTATTTCCCTTGAAACAATGTTTATTGACGAAGGTTTCGGTACATTAGACCCAGAATCCTTGGATCAAGCAATTGAAACATTGATGGACATTCAAAATTCAGGTCGATTAGTTGGGGTGATTTCCCATGTTCCAGAATTGAAAGATCGAATGGAAATCAGGCTCGAGGTAATCGCTGGGCAAACGGGAAGTACTACGCGATTTGAATATTTACGATAAAGAAATACATTTTGGTGTAAAACCTAATAATAACTTTTGAAGCTGGGAGCGGTATTTTGAGAAAAAAAAGAAAGAAGCATGGAAGAAGCTTATTTATTATATTGATTTTTTTCTCTATTCTTCTATTATATTGGAAATTAAACCAGCCTGATTATAGGGATGTTCCAATGCCTGTTGAATTAAACCCGGTTGTAAATGAGAAGAAGGATATTCTTGTTAAAAAAGCTGGTGATATTGGAATTCGGGTAGTTATCACAGAGGACTTCAGAAGTGTAGAGGAACAGGATCGCTTATATGAGCAGGGTAGAACGAGCGAAGGTTCTATTGTCACAAATGCAAAGGGGGGACAGTCATATCATAATTATGGACTAGCTATTGATTTTGCCCTTATGGATATTAATGGAGTTGTTATTTGGGATATGAAATATGATGGAAACGGTAATGGCAAAAGTGATTGGTCAGAAGTGGTAGAAATAGCAAAATCTTTAGGTTTTCAATGGGGTGGCGATTGGGCAAACTTTAAAGATTATCCCCATTTACAAATGGATTTTGGTTTAACAATAGAGGAATTGCAAAAAGGGAAAAGGCCTGAATAACAAAAAAGAGGGTGACTCATAATAAAAGATGTCATCCTCTTTTTTCTATTAAGAAACCACTATGTATGGATAGTTGCACTACTGCTGTCTATCTGGACGCCTTACAATCTCATAACGTGAACGTCTTACAGCCCATTGATAGTTGGATAGAAAATTAGACTAAATCACTTAACAGATAATGATAAATCAATTGACCTGTTGCCTTAATAGACGAAAAGTGAGTACGTTCGTATGCATGAGAGGAATCGATACCTGGTCCGATTAATGCATGTTTAATATCATGACCAGATCGTATTGCTGCAGATGCATCTGATCCATAATATGGATAAATATCTAGTTGATAGGGAACCTCGTGTTTTTCAGCTAATTGAACAAGATGTTTTCGCAAGGCATAATGATATGGTCCGCTACCATCTTTCACACAGATGGAGACAGTATATTCGTCTGTAGATTGTCCGTCTCCCATTGCTCCCATATCAACAGCCATATATTCGATTGTTTCGGTTGGAATATTGGAATTGCCTCCATAGCCAATTTCCTCATTATTGGAAAGAAGGAAATTAGTTGTATACGGAAGTTCGATATTATTCTCTGTCATTTTTTTCATTAGTAATAACAGAATTGCCACACTAGCTTTATCATCTAAATGCCTTGATTTAATGAATCCAGATGGGGTAATCTCCACACGTGGATAAAAAGAAACAAAATCGCCAACAGAAATGCCTAGTTTTTTTACATCTTCTTGGTTTTTTACGATTTCATCAATTCTAACTTCCATATTGGCTTGATTACGCTCAGCAGTTCTTGCTTCCTTATATACATGAACAGATGCTTGATGAAGGAGAATAGTGCCTGTATATGTCTTGCCAGAAGAAGTTTCAATTACACAATTTTCTCCTTCAATGCTGTTATACGTAAATCCGCCAATTAAATCTAAGCGAAGTCGACCATTTGCTTTAATTTCTTTTACCATAGCACCAAGTGTATCAACATGGGCAGTCAGCATCCGCTGCTTTTCTGAGATTTTGCCTGGAATAGTTGCAATTAATCCCCCTTTATTATTTCGATAAGTTGAAATATTTGCGCTATGTAAGTATTTTTCCATTAATTGAATAATGGTTTCTGTGTTACCTGAAGGACTTGTAACATTCAATATTTGCTCTAATAAATCGAAATACTCTTTTTGATTAATTTGTACCAAGTAGAATTCCTCCTTTTAATATCCTAATCATTATACTATTAATAATAGAAAGATTAAATATGCTTATCCGCTGTTTAACTGACTTAATCTTAGGGTAGTAAGAAAGAGTTGTGAGTATTTACCATTTTCTTTTTGTAAAAGAAATGTTAATATACATTCTTGTCGAAAAAACACAAAACATGTGCTTTTCTTTCTTTTTTTCGTATAAATATAGATATCGCTGGCAATATTCATTCATTTAATGTAAGATGGGGTTGATTTGAAATCCAATTAATGAAAATTTACATTAATAGGAAGAAAAAGAAATGACCATTATAAAAATGATGTGTTATAATGGATTACGTCATTTCATCATCTGCTACTTCATAAAGAGATGAACAAAAGGAAGAGCAGTATCATATGTAGATAAGGTAGCACTTATTAAGGGAAAATAAACATTATATTAAAAATTGTTAATTATTTGAATTGAGGTGAACGGGATTGAAAGGTACAGTAGAATTATTTCGCAAATTTTTAACAAAACATTCTTCTTTCTTTTTAATCGCCATAATTTTATTTTGGTTGAAAACGTATATTGGTTATAAGGTAGAGTTTAGCATTGGTGTCCAAGGGCCTATGCAGGAATTTCTACTATTTATTAATCCATTGAGCTCTGCGTTGCTCTTTATTGGACTTGCTTTATTTGTTAAAGGGAAAGCACAGCCTATTTATATTACGATAAATACGGCATTAATGTCAGCTTTATTATATGCAAACATAGTCTATTATCGCTTCTTTACTGACTTTATAACAGTTCCAGTAGTAATGCAGGTGAAAGTAAATGGTGGTCAATTAAGTGATAGTATTTTATCGTTACTTAAACCTTATGATATACTTTATTTCCTTGATGTTATTATTTTAATCGTATTACTTGCAACAAAAGCATATAAACCTACGATACAAAAAAATAGAAAAGCAGCAAAATCAGTTTTTGCACTAGCTATTTTGACATTTGTTATTAATTTAGGTTTAGCGGAGGCAGACCGCCCGCAATTATTAAGTCGTTCATTTGATAGAAACTATTTAGTGAAATATTTAGGTGCATATAACTTCACTATATATGATATCGTCCAAAATGCTCGTTCGGAAAGTCAAAGAGCATTGGCAGACAGCAGCGACATTACGGAAGTACAAAACTTTATTAGTGCTAATTATGCAGAACCAAATGACAAATACTTCGGAGTTGCAAAGGGCAAAAACGTTATTTACGTTTCATTAGAGTCCCTACAAAGCTTTATTATTAATTACAAATTAAATGGAGAAGAAGTAACACCATTTTTAAATTCACTCATTAAAGATGACAATACATTTTATTTTGATAATTTCTTCCACCAAACAGGACAAGGAAAAACATCTGATGCGGAATTTATGATGGAAAATTCTCTATACGGAATGTCCCAAGGAGCTGTTTTTGTAAACAAAGCGCAAAATACATTACAATCAGCACCAGCTATTCTAAAAGGGGAAGGTTATACATCCGCTGCATTTCATGGGAATTATAAAACATTCTGGAATCGTAATGAAATGTATAAAACGATTGGATATGATAAATTCTTTGACGCAGAGTATTATGATATGTCAGAAGAAAATACAAAAAACTATGGTATGAAGGATATACCGTTCTTTGAACAGAGTATGCCTCTGCTTGAAGGGTTAAAGCAACCATTCTATACAAAGTTCATTACGCTATCTAATCACCATCCATTTGAAATGGATGAGGGAGATACGGACTTCCCAGCAGGTGACTTTGGTGACAATGCTGTTAACCATTACTTCCAATCTGCTCATTATTTAGATGAATCAATCCGTTTATTCTTTAAAGAACTTAAAGAATCAGGATTATATGATAATTCAGTAATTGTTATGTATGGTGACCATTATGGAATTTCTGAAAATCATAATAAAGCAATGGCCCAAGTACTTGGTGAAGAGGAAATCACACCATTTATGAACACGCAGTTACAACGTGTACCATTATTTATTCATGTACCAGGTGTTGAAGGGAATGTCGTAAGCAAATACGGCGGCGAAGTAGATGTAATGCCAACGTTAATGCATCTTCTTGGTATTGATACAAAGGACTATTTACAAGTTGGTTCTGATTTACTTTCTGAGCAGCATCGTGAAACAGTTCCATTTAGAAACGGTGACTTTGTTTCTCCTACACTAACAAAAATAGGTGATAACTATTATGATGCTAACGGCGAGTTAGTGGATGCAGAAAAAGGAAAAGAACAATCGGAAGCAGCTGCTGCTGAACTACAAGCATCTGATAGCATTGTGATGAAGGATTTATTGCGATTCCATAAACCAGATGGATTTACCCCAATAAACCGTGAGGATTATAATTATATAAAAGGTAATACTAGTAAGACTGATTCAGAAGAATCACCGGAAGAATAAGCATTTAAAAAGTCTCTTTCCAGTATGTGGGAAGGGACTTTTTTATTGTTAATAAAATAGCGACATTTTATATTATTTTAGCTATATCTAGTTATCTGGCATTAGAGGAAGAAATATTTTCTTTATGCTGGAGAGGCTATTTATCATCATTCGGATTATGGCCTATCTAGATTTTGTGACCATGCAGGAGGTCATTTTCTCTCACTGTTTAAAAATGAGAGAAGGGATTAGGTTTCAATCAAAAAGAACATGGCAAAAATATAACTAAACACATAATAAATCCCATATCCGTAAAGGATATGGGATGTCTATTCTTATAATAATGGTAATTTGTTGATAGATATGTTAAAATAAATGAATCTGTTAGTGAATTCATTTTTAGAAAAGATTATATTATTTCTATATTAATGATATCACAAAATGATTCTGCTTGTCAAGATAATTGATTAGGGGTGGAGACACTATGAACAATAAAGAAGAACTAGAAAAAGACCAGGAACAAAAGCGAATAGATTTTGTTCGTCAACAAATTGAAGAGAAGCTAACAGTATTAGAAACTGATATTAACCATATTGGCGGTGATGTAAGCCAGCTGCGTTCTAGTTTCTGGGAAGATGTTACTGTAAACTTAGATGAACCAGATGATGTCATTGAAACATTTACAAGTATTAAGCAGCAAGCAGAGCTACTTGGTGAGCGTGAGCGAACATATGGACAGATCCATAAACAGCAAAAGGTTCTTCATAAATTAAAGGATTCTCCTTACTTTGGTAGGATAGATTTTAAGGAAGAGGGGGAGGAAACTGAACCGGTATATATTGGCATACGTTCGTTCATGGATAAAAAGAATGAAGAGTTTTACATATATGATTGGAGGGCGCCAATTTCTAGTGTTTATTATGATTATTCACCAGGACCAGCGTCTTATCAAACACCAGGTGGTAAAGTTGATGGGGAATTATTATTAAAAAGACAATTTATTATCCGTGATGGAAAGCTAATTAGCTTATTTGATACTGGTGTTACTATTGGAGATGAGTTATTACTAGAGGTGCTTGGTAATAATGCCAGCTCCATGATGAAATCAATTGTTGCTACTATCCAAAAGGAACAAAATCAAATTATTCGAAATGATAAAAGTAAATACTTGCTTGTCCAAGGAGTTGCTGGAAGTGGGAAAACTTCCGCTGCTTTGCAACGAGTTGCCTATTTATTATATAAACACCGAGATACATTAAAATCGGATAATATTATGCTATTTTCGCCCAACCCATTATTTAATAGTTATGTTTCCACTGTACTGCCAGAGCTGGGAGAAGAGAATATGCGTCAGTCCACCTTTTATGAGTATTTGCAATCAAGGATTGGCAAATCTTATCAAGTGGAAGACTCCTTTTCTCAATTAGAGTATTTGTTAACAGAAACAGACAAGGCAAAAAAAGCGCAAAGATTAATAAGTATTCAATATAAAAGTAGTGTTGCATTTAAAGAGCTAATCGATGAATATCTTCAACATCTTCAGAATGATGGGATTGTATTTAAGGATATTATGTTTCGGAAAAAAGTATTTATCTCTAGTGAAGAACTGACGAGGAAATTTTACGAAATGGATAGCACTATCACGATTCCCAATCGAATGCAATTATTAATTGAATGGGCACAAAAAGAAATGAAAAAACATGCTAAAGTAGAAAGAAAGCAGCCTTGGGTGGAGGAAGAAATTCAGCTGCTAGATAAAGAGGAATATTTAGAAGCATACCATGCATCTGAAATGAAAAATGGGAAAGAGCAAGAGTTTGCTTATTTCGAGGAAGAGGAAAAGTTTTTACGTAAGTTTATTGTAAATCGATATTTTAAATCAATTTATGCTTCCATAAAAAAAATGCGATTTATTGATATTGCATCAATCTACAAAAACATTTTTCATTTATCTTGTCCTAAAGAGTTAACAGAGAAAGAGTGGCAAACGATAGGAACACAAACGATTGCTAATCTCAATCGAAGCTTTCTGGCGTATGAAGATGGAACTCCTTTTGCCTACCTAAAAGATAAACTAGAAGGGAAAAAATCTACGTCTGGTATTCGCCAAGTATTTATTGATGAAGCACAAGACTATTCTGATTTCCAAATTAACTATTTGAAGGAACTATTTCCATATAGTAAAATGACTCTTTTAGGGGATATTAACCAAGCTATCTATGCGCATCATCACAATGAAATTGTTAGGAATGAAGAGAGCGGAGAAGTAGAACGAATAGAGTTAATGAAAAGTTATCGTTCAACAAAGGAAATAATAGAGTTTACAAGAGGCTTGACTGTAAATGGAGATTTAATTGAACCATTTAATCGCCATGGTGAAAAACCTACAGTCGTAAATGTGGCAAATGGGGATAAGAAAATAAAGGACATCCAAAAGCGAATGGAAGAGTGGAAGGAAAAAGGCCATAAAACAATTGCAATCATTTGCAAAACAATTGAAGAAAGTAAGGAAGTATATAAACGACTTAAAGCAAAAGTGGATGTTCGTTTTATTCAAAAAGGAACAACTTCTTATGAAAAAGGTGTATCTGTCATACCGGCCTATTTAGCAAAAGGAATTGAGTTTGATGGAGTTATCCTTTATAATGCTTCTAGTTATGAAGGCGAATTAGAGAAAGAATTATTTTACACAGCTTGTACAAGAGCAATGCATGAACTGACTATGTATATCGAAAACGGAAAACAAAATGAGTATTTTGAGAAAATAGACCATACAACCTACGAAGGGTTGGAAATTAATTAGCTAAATTGGTAGTTTAAATAAAGCAGCTCCCATTATCCATGCTAGTGGAGGATTATCCTTTAAAAAAGCAAGGGGATGGGAGCTGTTTTGATATTTAGTGTTAGTTCGCTATTTTCACCACACCTCTGCCAGATCGAACCAGTAATGACAGATTGTTTCTAATCCTTTGTCATAGTTTTTGAGATGAAAATGTTCATTTGGAGCATGGAAGTTTTCATCTGGTAAGCCGAATCCCATTAAGACAACTGGTAAATGTAAAATTTGATCAAAAGCTGCTACGATAGGAATAGATCCTCCGCCTCGTGTATAGGAAGTAGGTACTTTATATACTTTTTCATACGCTCTTCCAGCGGCCTGAATAGCTTTGTGATCAAAGGGAGTAACATAGGGATTGCCTTTGTCAAATAATTGAACTGTTACATCCACTCCTTTTGGCTTATGCTTTTCAATATGTTTCTTTAATAAAGCAACGATTTCATCTGGATCTTGCGCTGGAACTAGTCTACATGTTATTTTTGCACTCGCTTCAGAAGGGATAACTGTTTTGACGCCAGTTCCTTGAAATCCACCTTTAATTCCATTTATCTCAAGGGTTGGGCGTACCCAAAGTCTTTCTAAAGTAGTGAACTCTGTTTCTCCAAATAGGGAAGGAGAGCCGGTTTGTTCGATAATTGATTCATCTGTGATTTCCAATGCTGCAAAAGCATCTTTTTCCTCCTTTGTTAAAGAAATTACCCGATCATAAAAGCCTTCCACAGAAATGACTCCATTTTCGTCATGAAAACTTGCTAAGAGGTGGCTTAAAGCAGTAATAGGATTGTGAATTGCTCCTCCAAATAACCCAGAATGCAGATCGCTTTTCGGGCCTTTCACATGGATTTCCATCCCGCATAATCCTCTTAAACCATAGCAAATCGTTGGTTTTCCTTCTTCCATCATCCCTGTATCTGAAATAACGATGACATCGGCACTTAATAACTTCTTATTTGCTTCTACAAAAGACGGCAAAGCTGGACTGCCAATTTCCTCTTCTCCTTCGATGCAGAATTTAATATTTACTGGTAAAGAACCTGTCGTTTTAAGAATTGCTTCGATTGCTTTAATATGCATAAAAACTTGGCCTTTATCATCACTGGCTCCTCTAGCATAAAGCTTTTCGTTGCGAATTTCAGGTGCGAAAGGAGGAGATTCCCATAATTCAAGGGGATCAACTGGCTGAACATCATAATGTCCATACACCAATACGGTCGGCTTCCCTTCCTCATGCAGCCAATCTGCATAAACGACAGGATTGCCGCTTGTTTGATGAATGGCAGCATTCTCTAATCCAGCTTTTGTTAAAGCGTTCACTAACCATTCTGCGGTTCTATCTATATCTTTTTTATGTTCTGGAAGGGCACTAATACTTTCTAATGATAAAAAGGAAAATAATTCCTCTAAGTGGTCTTTTCTTTTTTCTTTTAAATATTGTTGAATAACATCCATTCTATCCATTCCTCCAATTATTTCGATATGGAAAATAAATTCGCTTATATAAGAAGAATATCCTCTTTTTTTGAAAATAAAATATATTGAAAAATAAATAACTTCGTTGTAAAATTACACTATTAGTTTAAAAGGTATGAAACGCATGTGTTTATAGAAAGGATGCATACAATGCAAAAAAATATGATTATTTTTTTTAATCGGATGGTAGAATCATTGTATTCGAAGGAATATATAACAGAAACAAGTTATACCGATATTAAGTCTGGTTTCCAAAAGTATTTAGAGGACGAGGCGATAAAAGAAAATGGAGAAAAAGAAGAAAAAGTAAAAGTAAAAGTAATGGAGAAAAAAGAAAAGAAAAAGCAGCCTTCCATACAAAAGAAACAACATACTCCAGAACAGCTGCGCGAACGAAATATAGGGGTGTTACTTTATTTAGGAGTTTTTCTATTATTAATAGGTGGATTAGTGGTTGCAACTAGTAATTGGGACTCTATGCCCGGTTGGTTGAAGGCAGTATCTATTTTCTTTGTTTCGATCTTATTTTTTGGTTTTGCCATGTTATCGAAAAAAATAATAAAGATCGACCATACAGCCTTTGCTTTCTTTCTCCTGGGGAGTCTTTTTCTTCCAATAGGATTTTTGTCAATAAGCTTTTTTCAGCTAGCAGGGGACTATCTTTCTATGTATGGCAAGGGACGTTTCTTATTAGGAGTAATAGCTGGTTTCGTATTATTCCCTATATATGCAGCTCTAGCGATTTATTTAAAGTCCCGTCTTTATAAAATACTAACGATTGGGACCATCACTGGAACGATTGCCTTTCTGCTTGCTTTTTTACCATTAGCACTAGATGGATTCTTCTTCTTTATGATCATCTATCAATTTATAACCATCTATGTTTTATTAAAGTATCAGCACATGAAATGGATTCAATATTTTCAGAAGGAACTCACACCCATTGTTCAAGTTCAATTAATCTTAACTGCTTTATTTATGACTTTTTTGTTTGAGAGCAGTGTGATAAATGGCTTTTACTATTTGATAATCAGCAGTCTATTTATGATGACCGTAGCATTAACGAAACGAAAGCATGATCATTTTTACATAACTATCGCTATAGCCTTTGGGCTTTATCGAATTTTTACCTATCCAATTCTAGAAGACTTATTGCCAATAGCCTTTGCTTGCTTTAGTATTTTCCTTCTTTCTTTTGTTTTTATCTTAAAAGGAAAGATAGAGTGGGGGAAAGTTTGGGAGTTTACAAGCTTTGTCATTGCTTTAGCTACATTTTTCGTAACCATTCTTTTTTATTGGGAACTGTTTCTCGCTGGAAGTTTGTATTTAGTGTTTGCGTATCTCTTACTGGCTGTAGAATTCATCCTTTTAGCAAAAAGGCTGACATATGTAATTATTCGTTATTTGCCAGTTCTCTTTATCAACCTGGCGTTATGGAATGCTGCTCTGTTAATTCCATTAATAAAAGATCCCGACAGTTTTTTCCTTGTTAGCTACGGGATTAATATAGGGCTTTTATTTTTGTTAGGTATTTTTAATAAATGGCATCCATTACAGGATATTAGAAAGCCATCTGCCATTTATAATATTGCCTGGATGGTACTAATAGCCTTTTTATCAACAGCAATCTTTTTAGGGAAATGGTATATACCTTTTATGATAGCAGGAATTGCCCTAAGTCTATATAGCGGCAGTCGTTTCATAAAAAATAAAACGCAGCAGCAACTTCTTTCCTATATAATTCCGTTTACTGTTTTTGGTGTTTATTTTACAACAGCAGAATCCTTCCGTTTTATCCAAGAGCAAGGCCATCCATTGTCGATTGCATTAGGAAGTGTCTTTACCATCTTAACAGGTAATTTATATGAAAAAGCGGATAAGAATATGGGAAGAAACGGCTATTTCATTGGGCAAATCATGTACGGATTTGGGTTGCTATTAATTTTGGAATATTTCACACTAAATAAATGGGTGACTACTGGTATATATTTAGCATCAATTATTATTTTTTATGATTTGTATCGAAAAATAAAAAATATCCTTATTGCCTGGTTAATTGGGATCGTTAGTTTGATTAGCTATTTCAGTCTTGTAGGTTCTATTTGGAACACAGATACACTTTCTTTTGAACTACTTATGAAGTATGGCTGGATGGGTATGTTTATGATGGGTTTAGGATTAAAAAACACATCTTTCAAGCTTCCATTTCTCACGATTTCCCATATTTATATTCTCGGAAGTATTATCATTGATCGGTTAATGATAGAAAATGATTCCTTTCTTCCGTTTATCTATTTATTTATTGCTTATAGTATAAGTGTCTATTTAGTTGCTAATAAATATGTGAAAATGGTATTTCGATATGGGAGCTATCTATCTAGTTATTTCTTTTTAGCGGCCGCTCTTCCTTTTGGCTTTGCAGGAGGGAACGCTTATAGTCTCGCATTTATGGTAATGTCGATGGCGTTATTCGGGATATATTTTCTGAAAAAAGAAAAGAAAGAACTTGTTTTCTTTTTCTTACCATTTAGTTCAGTTGGGATAATATATTGGATGTTTGCCTCACCTTTTACCATTATTACTTACATCGTCATCCTTCTATATATTGTACTCCTGCTACTTGTTATCCATCTAGAAAAACTATATCTTGTCTCGTTTATAGGAATAGTTTTCCTATTTATGAATAATGAAGTATTCATGCATGACTTTCTGCCAATCGACCGGTATCTTTTTACGCTGGTTTGGGGTCTTATATTTATGCTTATGAGCACTATTGTATATCCAGTCATTACAAAGTGGCAGGAAGAAGGAGAAAAGTGGATTGATTTTTATTTCCTAGCAAGTTTTCTTACCATTTTCTCTTTATACGCAATAGAAACAAATTTAAAGTGGGATATTGTTATTCCGGGAGTGTTACTCGCATTGCTAGTTTTTATCCAGAAAAATAGGGTGGGGAAAGAAATTCAATGGGTACCTCAACTTATCGGCTTGGTTACACTCATGTTGCCATATTATTCTATGCTATCAATTATTTCTATCCAGAAATATATCGAGACAGAGCTAAAGGTGTTACCAGTACTTGTCGTTATGGTTGCCGCAAAGAAAATCGTCAAGCATGCGTCGGGACTATTAAGGAAGATTGAATGGGGTGTCGTAACCATTTCGGCCTTGCTTTTAGCGATGGATGGCTATCTTTCTCATACTATCTATGATGCCATCATTTTGGGTGTGCTTGCAGTAATATCCATTTTATCAGGATTTTATTTCCGCTATAAATCTTATTTCTTTGTTGGCATTGGTGTATTAATATTAAATGTATTATTGCAAACTAGACCATATTGGGGTAATTTTCCTTGGTGGGTATATTTATTAATTGCTGGAACAATTCTAATTACAATTGCAAGTATGTATGAAATGCAAAAGCAAGGAAAACAACCAAAAATATTTACAAAAATCCTTTTATGGAAAAATAGAATAAGGGTGTTTTTAAAGACTTGGAAATAGCCTGGAATTTCCGCATGATCACACGAAGGTTCACTTTAACCTTCGTGTGATTTGTTTGGGATATAATAAGCTTGTGGTACATTCATATGTAAAAATCGCTCTAACCAGTTTGAGAATTATTCGGATCGATTATTTTTTCCTAATTCTTCTGAATGTATTAACGCAGCAGTTACTACATATCTTTTTGGTGCATGTCCTATAAAGGAGAAGGGATAACAGGTAGTTAGTGTAAGGACAGCTCTTGATTTAGGAGTAAGAATGGTTCGGTCATTAGGTGAGACAATGGAGAATTTCGTAATTTTATATTCATATTCTTTTTCCATTGTTTGGATTATAAGGGAATCATTCTTTTTTAAATCTCTCAGGAAACGGAAAAAGGTGTCGCGATGTCCTGACAATACAACATTGTTGTTTTCACCGGGTAAGGCACTCTTTGGATAATGACCTGCTCCCTCAGTTAAAACCTCAGCACTTACCCCTTCATAAATAGGAATCGTTTTCTCTAATTTCGGCATGAGGATGACTCCCATTTTTTCTCCTTCTTTTAAAAATTGAGTTGGAGAGAAAACTACATGACTATCTTTAGCAAGGAACGGTTGTTTTGTAATAGTTTCCACTTTTAAATAACAAGACAAAGTATAGAGAATCATTCCCAATCCTATCAAGATAGAGAGAATCCCCATTTTTTTTCTAATTTTCATAGGGAGCTTTCCTAAATGTTATCAACAACCCTAGTAATACTAGCATATAACCGATGCAAAGGATAATAGGAAGAGAAGATGCTGTATTAGGAAGCTGAGCAGCATATAAATTGGCTAAACCTTCTGTCACTTCCGTCAATTCAACCACTTTGTCGATAACATCTACAGAAGCAACCAAATCAGATGTCACAACTGCATCCCCAATTAAAAATTGCTCATGATCGTATAATTCAATCGCCACCGTCGCATCCATCTGTTTATGATTTAGATCATTCAAGGAAAGTTCGTTTCTTTTTCCGTTATCGTCTATGCTAATAATGACTGGCTTTAAAGAGGTTGCTGTAAAAAAATCTTTCCAAAAATCCGTTAATGCCTGGTTTCTTTCTGCGCTTATTTCACTTTCTTGGTCCATAGCTTGAAAAGTTGATAATTGCTGTTTCCAATCCTCCACTTTTGCAGCTAAAAAAGCAGGGTCCAATTTATTTAGATGCCCATAAAATTGTTGTTTTTCCTTATCATCAAAGCCAATATTCTCGAGAAATTTTTCTAATTGCAGCATCTTATCTTCATGGTTTTTATAAAAATCAATCGCTACTTCTAAGTCTTCTAAAAACCAGAAATCTTCTATACTTTCATGAAATCCCGCCAATAAAATATCTAATTCTTCCTGTGTCATCGAATTTTGTACAAGTAATTTATTGAGATTAGACGGCGTGATTGGGGTTCCAAGTTGTTTTTTTAAAACACGTATATTATCAAAATCACTTATTTTTAATCCTTTAAATGATAAATATTCTTCTAAGTCTTCCGTTGTCCATCCCAAATTATCGGCTAAGCTCTCAACCTCCTTTTCACTTGGAGATGCGGCAACAGGCGATGCTTGAAGAGATAAACCACAAAAAAGAAAAAAAGTAAAAAGTACTTTTTTCATTAGACAAACCTCCACCATCATTATATTGGTATTGTTTGTTAATTTATGAAAAAAATACGTGAATATTAAAAGAGATTTTGGAAATTAGGACGATTTTTTTTAGTGGTGCAAGATTATTGGACAAAAGGGGGAGGATTCTGGACAAAACCGGAAAATATCAGCCAAAGTGGGTAGGAAATCAGCCAAAGTAAAAAAATATCAGCCAAAGTAGGTAGGGAATCAGCCAAAGTAAAAAAATATCAGCCAAAGTGGGGAAGAAATCAGCCAAAGTAAAAAAATATCAACCAAAGTGGGTAGGGAATCAGCCAAAATAAAAGAATATCAGCCAAAGTGGGTAGGGAATCAGCCAAAGCAGAAAAATATCAGCCAAAGTGGGGATGAATCAGCCAAACTACAACTAATAGAAATGCAGAAACCTGGTTAGACAGCTTCTGCATAAAATAATTATTAGACTAAAGTAAACGGAAGAACGGTTAATTATTCAAATTTAACTCGTAATGAAAAAATTTCGTATCTTTTTTATAGCCATTCTTCTCATATAATCTTTGCGCAGATAAATTATCTATAGCTGTACTAAGACTTAGACTCTTGGCTCCGCTATTCTTTGCGTATTCTTTTACTTGTTGTAATAACATTTCTCCGATTCCTTTTTTTCTTGCTCTTTTTTCAACATATAAATCATTTAATATCCACGTTCTTTTCATCGATAAAGAGGAATAGCTAGGATAAAGTTGAGTAAAACCTATGTAATCATCACCGTCTTGAACAACGAAGATTACAGATTCGTTGTTTTCGATTCGTTCCTTTATATAACTTGCTGCACTCACGATATCATCTTCTCGTTTATAAAACATGCGATATTCATTAAATAAGCGAGCTACTTCTCCGATGTCTTTCTTTGTTGCTTGGAATATGTTCATTTTGCTCCTACCTCCACCAAAAATAATTGTCGCACTACAAAATCATTCCCTTCCATTTCTTGTTCCTTCATTTTAAAATGAAATGAGTATATTACATAGGCACAGTTTACAGAAATTTTAAGGGTACAAAACGGAGAGAAAAAGGAGAATTAGGGTATGAATATGGCTATTCATTTGCATAAAGAAAGTACAGAGCCAGTATATATGCAATTATATAATTATTTTAAAGCGGAAATTTTAACAGGGAAGATAGAAGCGGGCACAAAATTGCCATCCATTCGATATTTAGCAAGTTATTTGTACATAAGTAAAAATACTGTTATTGATGCATACCAGCAATTATGGCTGGAAGGGTATGTGGAAAGTAAAGAGAAAAGTGGGTATACGGTTGTTTCCTTACCTAGTTATGAATATAAAAATGAACAAAACCAATGGAACCATAAAAATAGTTTAAAGCAAACAGGACAGTATTCCGTTGATTTTCATTATGGGGATATTGATCAGACTAATTTTCCAACAAATGCTTGGAAAAAGACCCTGAAAGAAATAATGGAGGACAAGCAAAATGGGTGGATGAATTATGGAGATAAGCAGGGAGAATTAGAATTAAGAGAAGAAGTGGCAGGATACTTATACAGGTCACGTGGAATTCAGACGACAGCAGATCAGCTTGTTATTACAGCAGGCACGGAGCAGCTAATCCAAGTTGTATTATCACTTTTAAATGATTGCCCATTACATATAGGGATGGAGGAGCCAGGTTATAATGATGTGCGCAATGTATTCCAGGAAAAAGGGCTTTCTATATCTTCTATTCCAGTATCAGAAACAGATGGACATGACTTATCTTCTTTATTAAATAGTTCTTGTAATTTGGTCTATATTACCCCTTCCCATCAGTTTCCAACCGGGAAAATTATGCCTATTTCAAAGCGGATTGAGCTATTAGAGTGGGCAGAAAGGGAGAACGGGTATATAGTAGAAGATGATTATGACAGCGAATTTCGTTTTCAAGGTTCGCCAATTCCAAGTATGAAAGCAATTGACCAGCATGATCGAGTAATATATATGGGGACTTTTTCTAAATCATTCTTACCATCATTAAGAATAAGCTATATGGTATTACCTAATGTTTTACTAGAAAAATGGAAAAAGAAAAGGTATAACGAGACTCAACCGTGCTCTCCGCTATTACAGCAAGCTTTAGGAAAATTTATCCAAAAGGGAGAATTTGAACGGCATATTAAGCGTATGAGAAAAGTATATGAAAGAAAATATACCTTTTTGATTCAATGTATCAAGCGGTATATGGGAAATAAGGTGGAAATAATTGGTGAAAAAGCAGGTTTACATTTACTTATTCGTATAGCTTTGAAAAATGAAGCTATCCTGCTATCAGAAGCAGAAAAAATAGGGATTAACGTTTATTCCACAAAACCATATTTTGCCGAGGAAAGGGCGAGTTACCCTCTGTTATTAGGGTTTGGAGGATTAAAAGAAAAGGAAATAGAAGAAGGAATCATAAACCTAGCAGACGCATGGTTTATGTAGAGGAGGAATATTTTTGGTATCTTTTGGAACATTTATAATCGGAGTAGCTGTAGCTATTATTACTTTCTTTGTACTCGACAATTTTACATCTCCTCTATTTCTAAACATCTTTATTTGTTATGTACTTGTATTTGTAACGATGTTAATAACAACATGGTATCGTATTCATGCAACTAGAAATATTGAGAAATTGGAAAAACTTTTTAGTAAGAATAAAAAGCATCCCTATTATAGCTTTGTTCATGCTTTAAGTGTGAAAGAGGATAAAAGGGTAATTGTAAGCTACCGGAAACTAATGAAACGAAAAAAATATCAAGCTCATTATCCAATATTCACGATATTATTTTCTCTTTATTTTGGAAAAACGCTTGGACTTAGAGAAGAAGCTGAGAAAATAAAACATTCGGAAATGAAGTCCTATTATTTAGCCTTAATCAATATAGAAGAGCAACAATTTCATGATGCCCAGCAATGGATAGCAAGGGTAAATAAGAAATGGATGAAAGAAGCACTATTAGCGGAAATCGCTATAAAAAAAGAGGAAAAGGATGTAGCGAAAAAGCATGCCAAAAGTGCTTTAAAGCATACGAAAGGAATCCAATATTATGTTTTAAAAAAGACATATGAAAGAGAATTCAACTTATAAAAACTGAATGTCAATCGTAGATGTTAGTTTCTTGTCTTGCTGTTTTTTCTTCTGAATAAAAATTTCCAGAATTTCATTTGTGCATACAGCATAAACTGGATTTTGATCAATTGAAACCGGAAATTCAATTAATCTTTGTTTTTCTTTGAGGAGATTAGAATCTTGCATTATTGCCTTAATAGTAAGCAAATTTTTAGTTACAGAAAGATGGATGCTGTTATCGTGACAATTCGCTAATAATGCTTCCACGATAAATTCTTTCTCCGTTTCGTACACATCAATTCGAAACTCAGTTTCATCTAATACGGAAGTCAACGGATCAAGAAAATGGTTTTTCAGCCATTCATCCATTAAACTTAACCAGTTATCATCATTCATAAAAATCCTCCTTAGTATATTTAATATATTCTTATAAGGAGGAAAGCGTGACGAAAATATAAAAAGGTTGTCTAAAGGCATTACACCTTCTTAAGACAACCCATTTTTTACTCATCATTTTCCACATAAGGCTCATGCTCGTAAGCAGGCAAGTCACCAAACGTAGTCATAATTCCTTCTTCATCCAAGCTTTGTTCATAGCGTTTATGCTGTTCATTAGGGTAAACCGTTATATTTCTTCCATCTATATCCACACCGACAAAGTTCTCGTAATCTTCCACATAGCCAATATTCTCATCACTTTCTGTGTAGACGTCATTATAATGGTCATAAACAGGATGAGCAAAATCAGACGGTGTTTCCGATGTTCCCCAGCTAGATACTTCCTGCCATGAATCCTCGGCATCATATACGACAGATTCATCTTTATTATCCATATCGAATTTTCCGAAAGGAGGCATTAATATTTCTTCTTCCACTGGCCGTTTCTCAGAGATTTTCTGATCAGGAGAATGCTCCTTACAATAAAGCGTTGTAGGAATAACTTCCAATCTTTCTATCGGGATATCTTGAGAGCATTCCGCACATTTTCCGTATGTTCCTTCATCAATTGCCTTTAAAGCATTTAACACCCCCATATATTCATGATGGTAATGTTCAGCAAGGGCAATATCCTTTTCGCGTTCATAAAGCTCCGTTCCTTCATCTCCTGGATGATTATCATAACTGGATAGCTCTCCAAGAGACTCATGGTAATGTCCATCTTTCAAATCTAAGTTATCATTATGTTCAAATCTAATTTCCAAATCACGTTTTTGTTCATTTAATACTTTTTGAAAATGGGACATTTGTTGTTTATTTAGCATAATAACCTAATCCTTTCAAGAAGTCGTTTGCTTTATTAGTATGAGCAAAAGAAACGATAACATTAAAGGAAATATGTACATAATTCAAATTTTATGTAAATAAAGATGTTTTTTTCCAAAAAATAAATCGTTAAAAATTGCTAGTAAATTAAGAAAAGAAGTTGGGGAAAATAGCGAAGTAATTAAATTAGGACAGGAGGTAATTGGTCATGGAAAGGAACAGCTTAGCTCCGCATGAATCATTAGATTTACATGAAGTGATAAATTTTAAAACACTCTGTGTAGCAAAATCAAAGTTAATGCAAGGTCTTGTTTTTGATGAAGAGCTTAAGAATTTAATGCAGAAAGATGTAAATCAGTCTATTCAGGCGCTTAGGGAACTACAAGAAGTATATAAGAATGTGCCATTCGCAACAGAAATCCCTCAAATGCGTCCAACGCCAATTATAGGTGGAGAGGAAGGTGTTATCCATTGAATAATGACTACTTAGATCCCATTAATGCGTTAAATATGCCAGAGCTTGCTGATATGACATTTGCGGTTGATTTTCTTATTCGCGCAAAAGAAGGGGTGAGAAATATAGCAACAGCTTTAACTGAAACAGCTTCACCAGACTTAAGAGTACTGTTACGAAAACAACTTAATCAGGCAATCCAGATGCACCAAGAAATAACAGATTTAATGATAGAAAAAAAATGGTTCCATCCTCATGATATGAGTGAACAATATAAGTTAGATCAACTTTCGGCAAAGAATACTATTATGATTGGAAATATGCATTTGTTTACTGGTGAAACGAATCGAAAAGGAATGTTTGATCGGACGCCTGATCAGCATTAAATATGGAGGTTAGATAGAATGAAAGCAGTAACTTACCAAGGGATTAAAAATGTGGAAGTAAAAGAAGTGGAAGATCCAAAGATTTTAAAACCTGATGATATGATTATTAAAGTGACAAGTACTGCGATATGCGGATCTGATTTACATTTAATCCATGGAATGATGCCAAACTTACAAGAAAATTATGTGATTGGCCATGAACCGATGGGGATAGTTGAAGAGGTTGGACCAGAAGTGACGAAAGTCAAAAAAGGTGACCGGGTTATTATTCCTTTCAATATTGCCTGTGGAGAATGCCAGTACTGCAAAAGTAATTTAGAAAGTCAATGTGACAATTCCAACGATAATGGAGATGTTGGTGCCTATTTTGGTTATTCAGGGAATGCGGGAGGTTATCCAGGCGGGCAAGCAGAGTATTTAAGAGTTCCTTTTGCAAATTTCACTCACTTTAAGATTCCAGAAACTTGTGAAGAACCTGATGAAAAATTGACGGTTATTGCCGATGCAATGACAACTGGATTTTGGAGTGTAGATAATGCGGGTGTAAAAGCTGGAGATACAGTCATAGTATTTGGGTGTGGACCAATTGGATTATTTGCACAAAAATTCGCATGGCTGAAAGGGGCAAAACGCGTCATTGCTGTCGATTATGTTGATTATCGTCTGCAGCATGCCAAACGTACAAATAAGGTAGAAATTGTTAATTTTGAACAGGTTGAAAATGTGGGAGCTTACTTAAAAGAACTCACAAAAGGCGGTGCCGATGTGGTGATTGATGCTGTTGGCATGGATGGAAAAATGAGCGATATGGAATTCCTAGCGAGCGGCATGAAGCTGCAAGGCGGCACAATGAGCGCTCTTGTGATGGCTGCCCAAGCGGTTCGTAAATGTGGTACCATCCAAATTACTGGCGTTTATGGCGGCAGATATAATGCTTTTCCTTTAGGAGATATCATGCAGCGCAATGTCAATATTCGTTCTGGACAAGCTCCTGTTATTCATTACATGCCATATATGTTTGAATTAGTTTCTACTGGAAAAATTGATCCGAGTGATGTCGTAAGTCATGTATTACCATTGAGTGAAGCAAAACGAGGGTATGAAATTTTTGATACGAAAATGGATAATTGTATAAAAGTTGTCTTAAAACCATAAGAAAGGCAGGATTATGTAATGGATTATGTATTACATGAAGTATTAGAAGTTCAAGAACTGGCTACGTTTAAAACGATTTGCATAACAAAAGCTAAAACGATGCGCGCACTTGTTTCCGATCCACAATTAAAAGAATTAATGCTGCAAGATGTGGATATATCAACAAGGCAGCTACAGGAATTTTCAACTATTTTATCGAAAGCGCAAGAAATGCCGAGAATGGGGGGAGAGAACGGATGAATTCCATTATAGAATATTTTACAGGCATGGATGCTTTAACTGATCAAATGATTGCAACAGATCTATTGATTTCTGCCAAAAGCGGAATTAGAAATTATTCCATGGCCATCACAGAAACGGGACATCCAGAGATAAAAGAAATCCTTGTCCGCCATCTAAATGAAGCACTTGACTTACATGAACAACTATCCCAATACATGACTGAAAAAGGGTGGTACCATGCATGGGATCCAAAGGAACAAGTGAACCTTAATTTGCAAAACATTCATACTGCTTTAAACTTACCGATACTTTAAGATAAAAAAGGAACTCGTTTGTGTGAACAGTTCCTTTTTTGTTGTTTTTAGGAGAAGTTGCAAATATAAAACAAAGAAATAGAAAGGATAGCAAGAGCATCTCTATGCAAAGGATATTTTACTAAAATATTTACTGAAAAAAATAATAAATAACGTAATGGTGTATTTAAAATATAAATAATTCTATAGGCTGATTAGTAAAATAATTTTTAGAAAAGTTAATTTTCTTATTGAAAGCCTTTACATATGGTGTTATTATTCGTATATAGCAGGTAATTTTATTAGTGATTTTATAAGAAAATTTTACTGACCTAATAAGAACAAAAAGAGGGTTTTAAAATGGCAACTATTAAGGAAATTGCAGATAAGTCAAATGTATCCGCATCAACCGTTTCACGAGTATTAAATAATGATCGAACGCTTACTGTTCAAGCGGAAACAAGAGAACGAATTATTCGGGTTGCCAAAGAGCTTGGTTATGAAACAATCTTAGAAAGAAGATTGAAGCAAAGAAAATCTACTTTCAAACGCGTCGGAATAATCTTAACCCAATCATTAGATGAAGAAATTAGTGATCCATATTTCCTATCTATCCGTCAAGGGATTGAAATGGAACTTGCATCTAATAGAATCAATACAGTTACTTTTCGCTTACATGAAACAGAAAGCAACCAGATGATAGAAGAGTTAGATGGACTTATTGTTGTCGGAAGAGTAAAAGAGACAGCGCTAAAGGCTATTAGTCAGGTCGAAAATATCGTTTATATAAATCATTCGCCTAATGAAGATCTCTATGATTCGGTTGGTATTAATTTTGAACGAGCAACAGAAAAGGCGTTAAAGCATCTAGTGAATATTGGTTACAAACGGATTGGTTATATTGGGGGAAAGGAAAGAGAACATTTAAAAAATCAGAAGCTTATTATTGAAGATAAACGACTTACCACCTTTGAACGCTTTATGAAGGAACAAAACTTATTTGAAGAAGATTCAGTCTTTATCGGTGAGTATACTATGGCGCAGGGATATGAATTAATGCAAAAGGCTATTCAAACATCTGAGCTGCCAGAAGCCTTTTTTATCGGCAGTGATCCAATGGCGATTGGAGCTTTAAGAGCCTTGCAAGAAGTTAATCTTAACGTTCCTTCTGATGTAGCAATTATTAGTTTTGACGATATTGAAGCTGCTAAATTTGCGAGTACCCCATTGACTACAATTAGAGTACATACAATGGAAATGGGAAGAACGGGGGTAAGGCTTTTACTTGATCGTTTAAAGGGTAGAGAACTCCCAATAACCATTACTCTTCCCACTGAATTAGTAATTAGGGAAAGTTGTGGCGGAAAAAAGAATTATCCTTTATAGGAGGTGGTGTGTGATGTGAAAATGAACTTATTTTGATGATTAGCCCTCCTGGCGCCAAAGGCTTGATGCCAGGTTTAAAAGTGATGGCAGTCACTTTTTTTACGGGCAAATAACAGTTAACTCCAATTAGGAAAGGGAGCATAATTCTATTATATCGATGCTCCTATAAACCAGCAAGAGAACAAACTCGAAACTTAGGTGAATATACCTGGAGCTATCGAGATGAATTTTTTAGGGGGCGTTTTTATTGAATAAGCTTTTGAAAACGATGGTCATTGCGGTTGCTTTAACCATGATTGTTGCAGGATGCAGCAAAGCTTCAGGTGGAAACGAAGAAAATGGGGATAGGACAGTCGTTACGCTGTATTCAACAGTGACTAATGAAGCTGATAAAATTACCCTTCAAAATGTTGTAGAAAAATTCGAAAAGGAAAATCCAGATATAGATATTAAAGAAAATTATCCTGCGGATGGTTATGAGGGCATGCTTAGGGTTAAGATGGCTGCTAATGACATGCCAGACCTATTCGACACTCATGGATGGGCGCTCCATCGTTATGGGGAGTATGTAGAAGATTTGAAAGATATGGACTGGGTGAAAGATCTTGATCCAGCGCTTAATCAAATTTTGCTAGATGAAACCGGCAAAGTATATGCTTATCCTCTTAATCAAGCAAAGGATGGACTTACATACAATGCCACTCTTTTAGAAAAGTATGGAATCACTCCTCCAAGTACTTTTGATGAATTTATGTCAGCACTTGAAACAATCAAGGAAAAAGGAAAAGGAGAAGTTACTCCACTATGGTTTGCTGGAGCGGATAAATCTGCATTCGGTCAGTTTTTTGATCAATTTGCTACACCTTTATTAATTACAGGTGAGAAAAACTATAAGGAAGAGCTGCTGGACGGCACCTTTGATTGGTCAAACTATACTTTTTTACCCGAAAAACTAAAGGAAATGCAGGATAAAGGTCTCCTAAATGAAGATGTCTTAACGGCTCAAAATCATCAAATGGTAGACTTAATGGCTCAAAATAAAATTGCTTTTATTGTTGGTGGTGGGATGCTTGGACCTTCGGTGGAAGAATTAAATCCAGATGTTAAGCTTGGTATTATTCCAATGCCAGTAATGGAGGAAGGAGACAAGCCAAGTTGGATTGGCGGCGAGCGTCATACATTAGCTGTATGGAAAGATTCTAAAGTGAAAGAGGAAGCGAAGCAATTCTTAGATTTCATTTCCCAGCCAGAGATTGTCAAAGAGATTGCAGAAGGTACTTCGCTTCCGGCAGGGCTGACAAATACGGAATCAAAAAACTATTACTCTGATGATTACGAGAAGTATAAGGATAATAAAGTGGAGCCTTACTTTGATCGAGTGTATTTACCAAGTGGCATGTGGGATCCAATGGGGGCAGCTGGTCAAGAATTACTATCTGGGACAATGACACCTGAGGAAGTTTCAAAAAAGATGGCTGTAGAATATAAGAGACTGTTAGAACAAAAGAAATAGTTTATACGGTAGGAGGGAATGCAGTTATCCGTCTCGCCTCTCAATTTAAAATTTAGGAGATGGTTACTTTGATAAAAGTAGAGACTAAAGGGCAGTCGAATACCAACTCTTCAATTGAAGTGAAAAGGAACCGTAGAAAGAAGCGGGAATCTTCCATTTGGTGGATGTATCTTCCAGCACTTGCTGCCATCTGTTTTTTTATCTTTTATCCTTTTTTAAACGGAATCAAGATTTCTTTTACAAATTGGAACGGATTTTCTCAACACTATGACTATGTTGGCTTCAGCCAGTATATACGTATGCTGAAGGATCCGGATACGTGGCTTGTTGTAAAAAATACTCTTCTTTATGGTGTCGGGAGTACTGTATTTCAGAATATCATTGGCCTAGGTTACGCACTTATGCTGAATCGAAGTATTCACTTTAAGAATTTTACTAGGACAGTCGTTTACTTGCCGGTCATAATCAGCCCGCTAGTTATGGGATATATCTTTTATTTCTTCTTTGCTTTTCAAGGCGGTGCGCTAAATGATCTTCTTGTTTTTCTCGGTTTTGATAAAATTAATGCATTAGCAGATCCGAAAATTAATATTTGGTTGATAGTTTTCGTTAATACATTTCAGTTTGTTGGAATTGTGATGATTATTTATCTTGCTGGATTACAAAGTATATCAAAAGACTATTACGAAGCAGCTCAAATGGATGGGGCATCTAGCTTTCAACAATTTAAAAGTATAACCTTGCCGATGTTAATGCCTTCTATAACTATTAATATAGTTATTAACATCATCGGTGGATTGAAGCTGTTTGATGTAATAATCTCATTAACTGGTGGCGGACCAGGATATGCTTCACAATCGATGTCTACTTTTATGTACGATCTCTATTTCAATCGTCAAGATGCAGGTTATGCAGCAACACAAGGAGTGTTTATGGCGATCATCATTTTAATCTTAAGCTTGACAGCGCTTATATACTTCAAGCGGAAGGAGATTGAGGCGTAATGGACTATATAAATAAAAAGCAAAAATGGCTTTTCTCTATAGTAGCACTTCTAGTCGCAGCCTTTCACCTAATCCCTTTCTATATTTTAATTACAACAGCGCTCAAGGCGAAGGGGGATTTTAGCTCAAAATGGGTTTTCCCAAAGGAGTGGAGCTTTGAGAACTTTTCAGAGGCTTGGGAAATGGCAAGTCTCGGAAATGCCCTTTGGAATACTACGGTTATTACTTCTGTAAGTGCTTTATTGTTGATTATATTTGGATCTTTAGCAGCTTATCCATTAGCCAGAAGGCGAACTAAGCTAAATCAGTTTGTATTTATGTTTTTTATCGCTGTAATGGTAATTCCGCCATTAACCGCTTTAGTACCACTTTATAAGCTGGTGGTAGACATTGGAATGATGAATACACTTGAAATTGCCATCTTGAATAATGTTGCATCCTTTCTGCCATTAACTATTTTCTTGTATTCCGGCTTTATTCGCTCCACTATTCCGAAAGAATTAGAAGAAGCTGCAAGAATAGATGGAGCAAGTACATCTGGCATATTTTTTCGAATTGTCTTTCCGTTGTTAAAGCCAGTTACTGCATCTATTTTAATTATTGCCTGTGTTTTTATATGGAATGATTATCAATTCGCCATCTTCTTCCTGCAAGCAGAGGAAGTAAAGACAATTACTGTTGCGTTAGCTGGATTCTTTGGGGAAAATGCCAATCGAATGAATCTCGTAGCGGCAGCAGCGATAATGGCTGTTCTGCCAATGGTAGTCTTGTTCCTATTATTACAAAAGCATTTTGTGAAAGGGTTAGCATCTGGTTCAGTAAAAGGATAAATCAAAGAAAGCTGGGAGGAGAGGATTACTATGACTAAAATTACATTTCTAGGTGCAGGAAGTACCGTGTTTGCTAAAAATGTTCTTGGAGATTGTATGTTCGTTGATGCTTTAGATGGGTATGAATTTGCATTATATGATATTGATAAACAGCGTTTGCGGGATTCGGAACAAATGCTTACTAATTTGAAGGAAAGTCTAGGAAAAAACATTATAGTAAAAGCCTATACGGATCGAAAGGAGTCTTTGAAAGGATCTAAATATGTAATCAATGCGATTCAGGTAGGCGGCTATAAGCCAAGTACGGTAATTGACTTTGAAATTCCCAAAAAATATGGCTTACGACAAACGATTGCAGATACAGTCGGCATCGGGGGAATATTCAGGAATTTAAGAACTATTCCCGTTATGCTCGATTTTGCAAAAGACATGGAAGAAGTTTGTCCTGATGCGTTATTCTTAAATTACACAAACCCAATGGCTGTGTTAACTGGGGTTATGAATCGTTTCACACCAATTAAAACAATTGGTCTGTGTCACAGTGTGCAAATTTGTACAAAAGAATTATTTGAAGCATTGGGGATGGACCGAACAGGAGTGAAAGAAAAGATTGCGGGTATAAATCATATGGCCTGGCTTCTTGAAGTAAGCAAGGATGGAATTGATTTATATCCAGAAATTAAGCGGAGAGCTCGTGAATTGCAAAAAACTAAGCATGGTGATATGGTTCGGTTTGAGTTGATGGATAAGTTTGGTTATTATGTAACAGAGTCATCAGAACACAATGCTGAATATCATCCGTACTTTATTAAATCGCGTTATCCTGAGTTAATTGACCGTTTCAATATTCCATTAGATGAATATCCTCGTCGTTGTGAAAAGCAAATTAATGATTGGGTTGCAATGAGAGAGGATCTAGTTAACAATAAAGCCTTGGAACATGTTCGTTCCCGGGAATATGGATCACGTATTATAGAAGCAATTGAAACAGATATCCCCTTTAAATTTGGTGGCAATGTGCTTAATACAGGAAGATTGATCAGCAATCTGCCGGAAAAAGCATGTGTAGAGGTTCCTTGTATTGCTGATCGAAGCGGGATTACTCCAACCTATGTAGGAGATCTCCCTGAACAGCTTGCAGCTTTAAACAGGACAAATATTAACACGCAATTGCTGACAATTGAAGCAGCAATGACATTGAAAAAGGAATATATTTACCAGGCGGCAATGCTTGATCCACATACAGCTTCTGAGTTATCGATGGACGATATCATCTCCTTATGTGACGAGTTAATAGAAGCGCATGGTGACTGGCTGCCGAATTTTACAACGGAAACTAGTGTTGGGTTAGCTAAATAGTACTCTCAAATATAGAGTGATCGTTTCCTCAAGGATTCGGTCTCTTTTTTCTTAAGATGCTCATTCATCATACATAAAAGGATTGTAAATTTGTATATGTATTCTTATTACTAGTATAAAACTATTTCATGGATTAATTACTGAAAATCAGTCAATTTAAATAGATGGAGAGGAAGGATGTGCAGTTCAGGAATATTGGAGGGAAATAAATCATGCAAGTGCGAAAGTATCTTCTTAAATAAGTTCTTATTGGTATGACTACTCTAGTTGGCATAACTGGCAGTTTTGCATTATTCTATTATTTTTAATTCGCCCACTTATTGTGCTTTTAGGAAGGCTTATAAAGAAAATCCCCTTAGCACCAACTATCGCAAAACAAAATAGAACTACATGGGAAAAAAGGGGGCTAACACAATGTTTCAAGTCGAGGGTAAAGTTAATGGAGTAAAATATACCAAGGGAATTACAAAAGGTCATATCAAACAACTTTATCCCAAAAGAATAAAAGGATGAAAAAACATGGAAAAATTATTAATAATCTCACTTATTTTAAAAAAAGTTGTTACGGACCTTCAAGATTTAGTTAGTAATGAAGAAAAATACATTGTAAAATTAGACGATCAGAAAAATTTTATAAATAATATCAAAAGTCAAATGAAAGTAGAGGATGGAATACTTACATTAGATGGCGGCATAATTATTACTTATAATTACAGAATAATTTCTGAGGTTAGTAACTGGGATGACTTACCTACTTTATGGGCATATTTGTTAAACTCTATAGAAGAGTTAGTAGAGGAAGGAAAATCTGAATTTTATTTTCCTAGCCAACCTATCAACGTCACCTTGGACATTTACAGGAATGATAAAAGCAAGTTAGATTTTAAAATTGAAAATAAAGGTTTTATTGTTGGTTATAAAACTTTTATTCAAGAGGTCTTAAAAAGAGCTGAAGAATTTTTTAATATCTTAGTTTATGAATTAAACCTTGTAAAGTATGACTATGAACTTAAGCAAATAGAAAAAATTCGCATGATATACAATCTTTAAATAACTAATATAAATAAAATCTTGCCAATGGCAGGGTTTTATTTTTTTTGGATGTTTTTTGTCTATTTCATGAACTATCAGGAATATCTGCTTAAATAAAAAAAAGGAGGGATAAAAAACGGACTTTGAAATATTGCTTCTGCTGAAAGAACAGTATACATTAATGATTATGATCGACCAAAAAGAAATAGGTTAGAGACTAATGATGTATTGTAGTTTAGGATAGTTCTTGTAAATTTATTACCATTATTTTTATCCTTATTGACTGATGTTGGTTAGGCTATTTAATTAAAAAGGCCAAATGAGTGGCCGCATATTGACCACACATTTGACCACACATATACATCAATTAGGGTAAATACTTGAAAAACCTTTTAAAATAACCTACTTTGTTAACTAGAATGTAATAGAGTGAATTAGTATACTTTTCTTACATATCGTGATGATTATTATGTTTTTGTCTAGAATGGTTACGGTTCTTCACCTTTTTGCTCCCGCTAAGTGGCTCTGGCTGGCCAGATTGATTTCCTTTAGGAGCATTTCTGTGCATATCTTTGCTGTCATTTTTGTTCACTTTTTTTCTCTCCTTTCTATTATCATGAAGAGGTAATGCATCACTATCCTTTATAGAATGGTTTTTTATACACACATTTATACCGCATATTTTCACGATTCACTGCACAACTTATTGGTAAGCACCACGAATATAACTAGCAGGAGGATAAGAATATGCCTTATCATAGTAATAAACAAGAAGCTTTTCAAGATGCTCAACGGAATTTACTTGAAACACAAAATCTTTATCAAGATATCGTAAAAGATTCTGCAAACTATGGACATCAGCTAAAGCATCTAAAACAAGAAATTAATGAGACCTATCAACAAATAGAGAATGCTCTAGAAGTAGCATCTGAGCATCAAAGACAGCAATTAGAAAGCTTTCAAAGAGACTTAAAAAGCATTGTGGATGAAGTAAATGAAATTTAAAAAGGTAGACCATCAGAAAGTTTGCAGCTTTTTCGATGGTCTACTTTTTTGCTATGAAAAAAATACCATAAGATAAACTTATCGTATTTGATAACTTTCTTATTATTTACTTATGACAATCCTTGTATTAAAATTATAAATGGTAAATAGATAATAGAGATCAAATTGTTCGACTATTTTTCTATTTTTGGTATATGATTACAATGAGGGGGTAATACATATGGCAAAAGATTTTTATAATGCCCGCCAAACGTTTGAAGTGGGTGGGAAGCGTTATCACTACTATCAATTAGCAGCATTAGAAAAAGCTGGGATCGGTAAAGTATCGAAATTACCGTACTCTATCAAGGTATTACTAGAATCAGTTTTGCGACAAATGGATGATTTTGTTATTAAACAAGAGCATGTAGAAAACCTCGCAAAATGGGGAACAGATGAGGTAAAGGAAATTGATGTTCCATTCAAACCTTCGAGGGTAATCCTCCAGGATTTCACAGGAGTTCCAGCGGTGGTTGACCTTGCATCTTTACGTAAAGCAATGGCTGACCTAGGGGGAGATCCTAGTAAGATTAATCCAGAGAAACCAGTTGATTTAGTTATCGACCATAGTGTTCAGGTTGATAAATATGGAACTCCGGATGCATTAAAAGCAAATATGGAATTAGAATTTGAAAGAAATGCAGAAAGATATCAATTTTTAAGCTGGGCGCAAAAGGCATTTGATAACTATCGTGCTGTTCCGCCTGCAACTGGTATTGTTCACCAAGTGAATTTAGAATATTTAGCAAATGTAGTACATGTAAATGAAACAGCTGAAGGCGAGTATGAAACATTCCCTGATACATTAGTAGGTACTGATTCTCATACAACGATGATTAATGGTATCGGTGTTCTTGGCTGGGGTGTTGGTGGTATCGAAGCGGAAGCAGGTATGTTAGGACAACCTTCTTATTTTCCAGTTCCAGAAGTTGTAGGGGTAAAACTTGTTGGCGAAATGCCAAATGGCTCTACTGCAACAGACTTAGCCTTAAAGGTAACGCAAGTACTTCGTGCAAAAGGAGTAGTTGGAAAGTTTGTTGAATTCTACGGACCTGGTGTGCCGCAATTACCACTTGCTGATCGGGCAACTATTGCGAATATGGCACCAGAATATGGAGCAACATGCGGTTTCTTCCCAGTTGATAATGAATCTTTAGCTTATATGAGACTAACTGGGCGTTCTGAAGAGCAAATTAATGTGGTTGAAGCTTACTGTAAGGAAAACGGTTTATTCTTTGATCCAAACTTAGAACCGGTTTATACGGATGTTGTAGAAATTGACTTAGCAGAAATTGAGCCAAATCTTTCTGGTCCAAAGCGTCCTCAAGATTTAATTCCACTTTCTAAATTGAAAGAGGTATTCAATGCGTCTGTAACAGCTCCAGAAGGAAACCAAGGGTTTGGCTTAAAAGCAGACGAATTTGATAAAGAAGTAGTAGTGAACTTTGCAAATGGGGATTCTACTACAATGAAAACAGGTTCTGTTGCTATCGCCGCAATTACAAGCTGTACAAATACATCGAATCCATATGTATTAGTTGGTGCAGGCTTAGTTGCGAAAAAAGCAGTCGAAAAAGGAATGGAAGTACCGAAGTTTGTGAAAACATCTCTAGCACCAGGTTCAAAGGTAGTTACTGGCTATTTAAGAGATTCTGGTCTTCTTCCTTATTTAGAACAAATTGGTTTCAACCTTGTAGGATATGGATGTACTACATGTATTGGTAACTCTGGTCCGCTTCGCGAGGAAATCGAGAAGGCTATTGCGGATTCTGATTTACTTGTAACAAGTGTGCTATCTGGTAATCGTAACTTTGAAGGACGTATCCACCCACTAGTAAAAGCAAACTATTTAGCTTCACCGCCATTAGTTGTTGCATATGCTCTTGCTGGTACTGTTGATATTGACTTGCAAAAAGAACCAATTGGAAAAGATAAGGATGGTAATGATGTATTCTTCAAGGATATTTGGCCATCTACAGAAGAAGTAAATGAAGTAGTTCATCGTACAGTTACACCTGAACTATTTAATAAAGAATATGAAAGAGTATTTGATGATAACGAACGCTGGAATGAAATTCAAACAAGCAGCGATTCTTTATATAGCTTTGATGATACTTCTACTTATATTCAAAACCCGCCATTCTTCGAGGGCTTAAAACCTGATCCAGAGCAAGTATTACCATTAAAAGGCTTAAGAGTTGTAGGGAAATTCGGTGATTCTGTAACGACTGACCATATTTCTCCAGCTGGTGCCATTGGTGTAAATACTCCTGCAGGTAAGTACCTAAAAGATAATGGTGTACAGCCACGTGATTTCAACTCATATGGCTCTCGTCGTGGTAACCACGAAGTAATGATGAGAGGGACATTTGCGAATATCCGTATTCGTAACCAAATTGCTCCAGGTACAGAGGGTGGTTTCACTACGCACTGGCCAACTGGGGAAGTTACCTCCATTTATGATGCATGTATGAAGTATAAAGACGAAGGAACTGGCTTAATGGTTATTGCAGGAAAAGATTACGGAATGGGATCATCTCGTGACTGGGCTGCAAAAGGAACAAATCTGTTAGGCATTAAGACGGTTATCGCAGAAAGCTTCGAAAGAATTCATCGTTCTAACTTAGTGTTAATGGGAGTACTTCCATTACAGTTTAAAGAAGGCGAGAATGCGGAAAGCTTAGGATTAACTGGAAAAGAAACATTCAATGTTTATGTAGATGAAACAGTTAAACCACGTGATTTCCTAGAAGTTACAGCTACTACGGAAGATGGTAAGAAAATCACATTTGAAGCATTAGTACGTTTCGATTCAGAAGTAGAGATTGATTATTATCGTCATGGTGGTATTTTACCAATGGTATTACGTGATAAATTAAAAAACTAATAGATTAAGAGAAAAACTCTCACTATTTAAAGTTGACATTATTTTTCTAATATTTGGGTAAATTTCTTTGCTCACAAGTTAGTAAAAAAGTCTCTTTATAGAGAGAGTTTTTGTCATTCTCTCTAATAGTCCATTTTACTTAATCAAAAACTATAACTTAAGGAGAAAGCTATTTTATGAAAATAATTCCTGTACGCTATGATGTGAATAAGCTTCCTTATATAATAAGAAGTGCGGAGGAAAGTGATGCAGAACAGCTTGCTAGTGTTAGGTTACAGATAGATGGAGAAACAACTTTTCTAGATCGCGAACCTGGAGAGGGAGTACTTACTGAAAAAGAATTTATACACTTAATCCGCTCAGATAGCGAAGAGCCAAATCATTTGTTTTTAATTGCAGAGAGAGAAGATGGGCAAATTATTGGCTTTTCTCGCTGTGAGGGTTCTAACTTGCGGCGTCTTAAGCATAAAGTGGAATTCGGTATTGCTGTCTTAAAGGAATATTGGGGATATCAAATAGGTAGCCATTTATTAGAAGCTTCCATAAATTGGGGAGCGGAAAATGATATTACAAAAATGACATTATCGGTTATAGAATTAAATGAAAAAGCGATTAAACTATATAAACGATTTGGCTTTGAAATAGAAGGAGTCTTAAAAAAAGATAAACGATTAACTAACGGAGAATATTATTCTACCATTATAATGTCTCGATTTTTCTCCTAAAGGTATGGAAAACGATTCATTAGTAATTTAGAATAAACTTTGTTACTATGTATATGTTAGATAATAAAGGAGTGATGAAGATATGGCATTAACTTTTGGAAAAATGGTAGAAGAGGCTAGAAAAAATGTTCAAGGTATTTCTTCCGTTGAGGCGAAAAAGAAAATCGAAGAAAATCCTAATACTTACATAATTGATGTTCAAGATGCTACAGATGCCGGTGCTTGTGGTTTAATTCCTAGTTCCGTTAACATCTCTTTAGGAATGCTGCCAATTCGCGCAGATTTGGAATTACCAGAAGAATTGAGAGATCCAGAATTAGCGGATCGCAACCGTCCAGTTATTGTTACATGTGGTCTTGGAGGACAAGCGTCACTTGGTGCCTACCTATTAAAGCAAATGGGCTTCACAGATGTAGTCTTCATTGAGGGTGGAACTACCGCTTGGAAAAAAGAGGGCTTTGAAACAGTATAATATAAGATATTTGGTTAAATCTGCCGGTAAACAAATGTTTATCGGCAGTAATTGTATTTCCTTATTTTTTAATAACCTAATTGTTTATCGACGACGTTCAAAAGTTCTTTGCCTTCTTTGAAGCGCTCGATATTTTCCAAGAATAAATCCATATAGCGCTCAAGAGTATTGGGAGAAAAATATGCATTATGTGGTGATATAATCAGATTCTCCAGTTGCCAAATAGGATGTTGCGGTGGTAAAGGTTCTGTTTCGAAGACATCAAGAGCTGCTCCTGCAATTTTCTTTTCTTTTAAGTGATTAATGAGCTCTTCTTCCACAATTGTATTTCCTCTTCCGATATTAATTAAAAAACTAGTTTTTTTCATGCTTTCTAATTTTTCTTTATTAATAAGATGGTACGTTTCTGGCGTTGAAGGTAAAGCTAGAATTAAAAAATCAGCTTCTGCCATCACTGATTCTAGCTGATCAAGCCCAACAATTTTATCGGCAGGATCGTCAGTTGCATGTATGGACGGTCTTTTTTTGCAGCCGATCACAAACATATCAAGTGCTTTAGCACGTTTTGCGATTTGCTTGCCAATCTCCCCATAACCAATAATCGCAACGGTTGCCCCTGAAAGATCAGTTATAGGGGTAGGTGTCCACCTTCGATTTAACTGATTCCGAATCATATAAGAAATTCCCCTCGCTAAACCAGTCATCATTGCAATTGTATGCTCTGCTATAGGAACAGAAGTACATCCCTTTGTATTCGTAATGACGATATCATTCTTTTTGATTTCCTCTGTTAAAAGTGCATCTAAGCCAACACTTAAAGACTGCACCCATTTAAGATAGGGCGCTTGTTTAGTGATGGCTAATGAATCTGTTAATCCCAAAGTCAAGACAATATTGCAACCACTAATATCTTGGCTTATTGGCGGTTCGGGCTCCCCATATTGCCATGGATCTACTATATATTCTCCTCCAGTGGATTTTATTTTATCTAAATACTTTTGTGGAATAGTTCTCCGGATATAAATTTTCGGAATTAATTTCCTTTTAATCATTAATTTACTCCCTCAATTATTTGTTTGCTATTTACATACTCATAATAAATGTTTGCGAGTCGTTTAATGGCTTCTTCAATGATGTCCTCCTGACAGAATGTAAAGCTTAATCGCATATGATTATATCCTTCATCTTTTAAGAAGAAATGCTTACCAGCGATATAGGAAACTCCGGCTGATGCTGCAGCATCAATAAATTCACTTGTATCAATATGGCAAGGGAAGGTAATCCAAAGGAAAAATCCGCCATTTGCTTCATGAAAGGTAACATCATTACCAAAATATTGTTTTATCGCTGAAACCATAGCATTTTTACGCGATAAATAAAGGGAATTTAAATAGCTAATATGTTCATCCATATCGATTTGATCAAGTAAATTTTTTGTTACCTCTTGAACATAAACGCTTGTTAACCCATCGATTTTTAAAATCCGCATCTTTTCGATGATTTCCGTTAAGCCAATAGCCCAGCCGAGTCGTAAACCTGGGGCGATTATTTTGGAAAAAGTACTTAAGTAAACGACTCTTTCTGGCCCGTACGAATAAATAGCTGGAGAAAATGTTCCATCAAAAGAAAGCTCAACATAGGCATCATCTTCGATAATAAAGAAATTATACTCGTATGCTAATTCGGCAAGGCGTTTTCTTCTGTCTACTGATAGATTAACTCCTCCGGGATTTTGAAAATTCGGTATAACATACATTAATTTAGGGAGTGGTAAATTATTTTTAACTCTTTCGCTTAATTCCTGTTCCACTAAATCGACTCTTAAGCCATTTTCATCAATAGGGAAAGAAGTTAATTTCGTTTCTGCCAACTGAAATGTTTTCAGTGCGCCGAAGAATGTAGGTGCTTCCACCCATATTTCATCACCAGGGTCGGTTAAGGTTCTTGTGACTAAATCTATTGCCTGTGAACTGCCTGCAGTTACAAGTATTTCATTCTCCTTGGCTTTTATCTCGCGTAACTTTGATCTTTCTTTAATCCAGTTAATTATATCATTCACTCCTGCTCCACCACTATAAGCTAATGCATATCTTCCTTGTGTTTGCATGGCAGCTTCTGTAGCAGCGGTCATTTTATCAACCGGAAGTGATTCAGGTGCCGGAAATCCAAATGATAAGGGGATCAGATTATCCTGATTACCCGCAAAGGCGGAACCAATTACCTCGATGTTAGGAAATCTTCTACTATAGGAAAAAGGTTTTAATAATTGCATGCATATCACCGTCCAAAAATTAATTAAAAGCTTTATTTATGAATATAAGCTATTTATTTCGTGATGGGAAATATTAAAAATGCCTAAAAATGAGAGAAAACAAGAGATAGCTCGATAAAAACATAGTTAAATAACGAATATTCGGAATTTTGTTATTTTTATAATAAGTTTCTCTTATCGCTATCCATATTGGCAAATATCTGTTTCGGTCAATAATCTTACATTTGACCATCATTCGACAAAAATTACAGCAACTATCTAACATGATATATGTGAAAAAAGGAAAATTCACAAAGAAATAAATGTAAACGCTACCTAATAAAATTTTTAAAAAATTTAAAAAAAACATTGTTTTAACAGAATTTTTTTCTTATAATGTAATCAAGTTAGATAATAGAACATGAATTGTGAGGTAAGTTAACATGAGTGAAATTACATTAGAGAAAATTGATAGTATTGTAAAAGAAAAAAATGTAGAATTATTACATCTACAATTTGTGGATATTGAAGGAATTTTAAAAAATATTACAATTACTGCTCAACAATTAGATGATGCTGTTGAAGGAAAAATCATGATTGACGGTTCATCCATTAAAGGATTTTCTCCTATTAACAAATCAGATTCTTATTTATTACCAGACTTAAACACATTCGCAGTTTTGCCTTGGACTGAAACAGAAGGATATTCAGAAGCACGGTTCCTTTGTTCTGTAACAAATCCTGATGGTTCTTTATTTGAAGGTGATACTCGTAATGTTCTCAAGAAAACAGTGGAGCGTGCTGCTGAAAATGGATATAGTATTTCTGTCGGCCCAGAGTTAGAATTCTTCCTATTTGCAACCGACGAAAATGGATATCCAACTACAGAATTAGGGGATAGAGGCGGCTATTTTGAACCATCACCAAAGGATTTAGGAGAAAAAGTCCGTGTTGAAATTTTCAAAACATTAAGAGCAATGGGCTTCACTATCGAAGCACTTCACCATGAAGTAGCAGAAGGTCAACATGAGATTAACTTCAAATATGCAGATGCATTAACTGCAGCTGACTTGGCGACAACATATAAATGGGTTGTGAAAACAATCGCTTCTCAATATGGTTTACACGCAACGTTTATGCCAAAACCAGTATTCGGAATTAATGGTTCAGGAATGCATGTTAATATGTCATTCTTTAAAGATGGAGAAAATTGCTTCTATGATGCGAACGATGATTTAGAATTATCTGAAACAGCTTATTCATTTATTGCAGGTGTTTTAGAAAATGTTAAGAGTTTCGTAGCTGTTACCAATCCACTAGTAAACTCTTATAAGCGTTTAGTACCAGGATATGAAGCACCTTGCTACTTAGCATGGTCAGCATCCAATCGTTCTGCATTAATCCGTATTCCTGCAAAACGTGGAATGGCTACTCGTGTGGAGCTTCGTTGTCCAGACCCATCATCTAATCCATATTTAACATTTGCTGTTATTGCTGCAGCAGGTTTAGATGGAGTGGAAAGAGGTTTAAGAGCACCAGCACCAATTAATGAAGATATCTTCCATATGACAGATGAGCGTCGTGAAGAACTTGGAATTGACAGTTTACCTGGTGGATTAGAAGCTGCAATTGCTGAACTCGAAGCAGGAGAAATTGGTCTTAAAACACTTGGAGAGCATGTATTCACTGAGTATGTTGCTGCTAAGAAAGAAGAGTGGGATAGCTACCGTACAACAATCCATACTTGGGAAATTGAAAACTATCAATATAAATTCTAATTTACAAGTTAAATAGACGATTCCATAAACTGCAAATAACCACCTTTTCGGGTTGTTGATTTGCAGTTTTTCTTTTTATTCAAGCATTTAGGGTAGTATTCATAATGTCTATAGGGGATTTGCCTATTCTTTTTTATGTTCTTTTCTTTAAATTCCGGTAAGTTATGATAAAATAAAGAAGGATGTATGAAACAGAATGGATACGTCATCAGATTATTGTAATAAGGAGATTTGCTAAATGGAAAAAGTATTGATATTTGGTCATAAAAATCCGGATACGGATACTATTTGTTCTGCGATTGCGTATGCAGAATTAAAAAAGGCACTTGGAGTAGAAGCAGAAGCTGTTCGTCTTGGTGACGTTAGTGGAGAAACAAAGTTTGCATTAGATTATTTTAAAACAGAAGCTCCTCGTTTTATTGAAAAGGCAGCTTCAGAAGCTAATTCAGTTATCTTGGTAGACCATAATGAATTCCAGCAAAGTGTGGAAGACATTAAAGATGTAACGATTTTAGAGGTAATTGATCACCATCGTATCGCTAATTTCGAGACAAGTGATCCTTTATATTACCGAGCGGAACCAGTGGGCTGTACGGCAACTATATTAAATAAAATGTATAAAGAAAATAATGTAGAAATCAAGAAAGAAGTTGCTGGATTAATGCTTTCAGCTATTATTTCTGATTCCTTATTATTTAAATCACCAACTTGCACAGACCAAGATGTACAAGCTGCCAAGGAATTAGCAGAAATTGCTGGTGTAAATGCAGAACAGTACGGATTAGACATGCTGAAAGCGGGTGCTGATTTAAGTGATAAAACGGTTGAACAATTACTAAGCATCGATGCAAAAGAATTTACAATGGGTACATATAAAGTAGAAATTGCACAAGTGAATGCAGTTGATACAAATGATGTCATTTCTAAACAAGCTGAATTAGAAACGTCTATTCAAGCAATCATCGACAAAAAAGGATTAGATTTATTCTTGCTTGTCGTAACGGATATTTTAAATAACGATTCTGTTGGTGTTGCTTTAGGCAATAAAGCAGAAACAGTAGAGAAGGCATTTAATGTATCATTAGAAAATAATAGCGCATTATTAAAAGGTGTCGTATCTCGTAAAAAACAAATCGTACCAGTTTTAACAGAGACTTTTGAAGCGCTATAATTCCTTGTTTAAATAATCTTTTTAACACATGGTACTGATTTGGAAAGCAAACAATTGAAATAGAGGATAAGAGGCAGGTCTGTTCGCATGGTGAATGGATCTGTCTTTTTTATTGGTCTACATATGATTGTTCGGGTTTATATTTGGTTGGGTTTCTTGTGTCTCAGCTACTAAGGGAAAAAAACTGCCACTATAACTAGAGTGCAAATCATCTTTCTGTTATAAATTCAACTAATTTTACGCACTCAAACTAATAAATATAAATAAATTGGTTAATCTATAAGTAAGTTTACAATAGAATTTAGAAAAAATACTTTATCAAATAAGAGGAGGAGGGCATAGTGTCACTAAAAACAACTATTTTTATATTCATGGTTTTTTCTAGCTTTTTCTTTATTATGTCCACTAATGTAGAAGCAAACACTGGTTTAAATATTGGGGAGGAAGCACCAGATTTTAAACTGAAAGATTTAAATGGAAAGACAGTGCGCTTATCTGATTATAGAGGAAAATCAGTCATGATAAATTTTTGGGCAACTTGGTGTCCACCTTGTAAAAAAGAAATGCTTGATATAGAAACTTTTTCTAAAAAAAAGCAAGATCACTGGATTGTTCTAGCGGTGAATGTGGATGGTGGAAATGAAAAGGGAGTTAGACAGTTTGTGAAGGAAAGAAATTTAACATTCCCGATCTTAATAGATAATAACGATATGGTTTCAAATCAGTATGACATTCTAAGTATTCCCACAACGTTTTTTCTTAATGAAGATGGAATTATTATTAAAAAGGGCTTCACTATGTTAACACTTCAACAAATGATGGAAATGACAAAAGACTAACAGAGTAAAGTTCACAAAAAATTAACATTGTAAGCGCTTTACAACGGGTATAACATATACTATAATTACAAATGTAACAAAGGAGTGCACGCCTTGTTTATTTTCTGAAAAAATAAACTTTTCAAATAGATTTAAAGATTATTTCTTTTTATTGTAATAATTATCTAATTTTTTGGGAAATATGGAAATACAAAATACTTATTAAAGGAGAATAAAGATGAGAAAACCTCGTAAACGTTCATTTCAGGAACTTGTATTAGAAAATAAAATGCAATTACTAAAGGATAGAGAAGCGATTGAAAAAATTGAGGAACGGTTAGAAAGAAAGCATTTGAAAAAAGCTCGTTAATGTAGAAATTACCATCAATTCTACTTGTTCTTTTGAACAAACTATGGTAGAAGGAGATGATATGATGAGTAATCCTAAAAAAGACAGCAAACACTTTGTACCGAGTCATATTGGAACTAAATCTAGAAGCTTCGGCGGGAACAAAGGAAAGCAAATGCAGGATAAATCAGGACAACATGCTCAAGTAATACAAACAAAGGGCGAATAAATCCTTCCAATGGAATAAAGGAAGAAGAATAAAAAGCAATGGCTTCTTTTTTAATTGAGGCTATTGCTTTTTTGTTTTTTATAATTGAGTTACACATTTTCAGGGATAGTATATTGCATCCTGCATATATTAATGGTTATTAGATTAACACAGTGTGAAAAGTACATAATCATTAACGAAAAAGAAGGAATATGTTAGTATTAATAAGGAATTAAATTTATTAAGAGATGTGAATGTATTGAATAACGAGAAAATAATTACAAATAGAAAATATCCAGAAATTTTCCTGATAGAAAAGGAATTTGAAGAACATGGATTTGTACAGGATGAAAAGAAAATTTTAAATGAAATACAAAAATTAACTGAGGCTGAGAATGGAAAAGAAATCTCTCAGTTATTAACGATTGCTGCCTTATCAAGAATGCACATCAATCAAGAAGATACGATCGCAGTTGCCTGGCTAAATAAAGCGATTGAGCTGGATGAAGAGAATAAAACAGCTCAAAAATACCTTTCCCAATTCGATTGGAAAAATTTCAGCGGCTTACTGGATTCACTGGTCTTTCCTAATATTCGCGAAACGGATAATCGGACCGCCAAACGAAAAATCGCTGAGCAATATATTAATAATTGCCGCTCGTTTTTAGAACAGATGGATGAGGAAGCTGTCCATCTGCAAAATCAGAAAAAAAATGCCTCCTTATATGAAAATGTGGAAGCTCTTGCAAAATATGAAGCAATTGAAGAGTTATTACAAAAGGTAATGGAGAAAACTTCTCAGTTATTAAAATCAGCTGAAGAGTATGAAGAGTCTATTAGTGGTGTTTTTCACACATCGATTTATTATGAGAGTGTAAAAAAATTAATTGAAGAACTGACTGAATTAAAAGATGAATGGACAAGTCTATTTGTAGAAGAGGATGAGGAAGACAACAAGACTCTTTCCTCTTTAGAAGAACTGCAGCAAATGATTGGGTTAGATGCTGTAAAAAAAAGAGTTCATGATTTTTATCAATTTTTGCATTATCAAAAATCTCGGAAAAAGCTAGGTTATAATATTCAAGATGAATTAAGCTTGAATATGATCTTTACTGGAAATCCAGGTACTGGGAAAACTACTTTGGCAAGGTTGATGGCAAAAATTTATCATGAATTAGGCGTACTGCCAAGCGCTGAAGTAGTGGAAACTGACCGTTCTCAATTAATCGGCGGCTTTATGGGCCAAACAGAGGAAAATGTCCGTTCTGTTGTAAAACAAGCGGTTGGCGGTGTCTTATTTATCGATGAAGCCTATAGTCTAAAAAGAGAGGGTCAGTCTGGAAATGATTATGGCCAAACAGCAATAGATACTCTTGTATCTTTAATGACAGGTTCAGAATTTGGTGGTAAATTTGCTGTCATTTTAGCGGGATATCCTGAAGAAATGCGCCAATTTTTGGACGGGAATCATGGTTTAAGAAGTCGGTTTCCTGCTTCTAATATGATTCATTTGCCTGATTATACACCATCGGAATTATTGGTGATTGGAGAAAGAATTGCTTCTGCGAATGACTATGTCATGACAGAGGACGGAAAAAAGGCATTGCTAAAAAGGCTTGAGAGAGAACAAGTTGATGAGAGCTTTGGAAATGCTCGAGCTGTTCGTAATATTGTGCTGGATGCAATATTCAGCAAAGGCTCTCGCAAAGCAAACGAACAAGAAATATTTAAATATACACTATTGCAAGAAGCTGATTTTGTTTGTGAAGAAGAGGACAAACAAATTGATCCTGCAAAAGAGCTTAATGAATTGATTGGTTTGTCAAAAGTAAAAGAGGAAATAAAAAAAATTATTGCGCTTGTTAAAGTGCAGCAATTAAGACAGGCTAAAGCCAAAAAGAATCTGCCTATTCAATTGCACGCTGTCTTCACGGGAAATCCAGGTACCGGTAAAACTACTGTTGCTAAATTATACGCCCAGTTTCTTAAGGATTGCGGAATATTAAAAAGAGGTCACTTAGTTGTTACAAGTAGAGCTGACTTTGTTGCCGGCTATGTTGGTCAATCAGCTATCAAGACAAGAAAAAAAATAAGAGAAGCGCTTGGCGGGGTGCTATTTATCGATGAAGCATATTCCTTAGTAGGAAATAGCGGTCAGGATTTTGGTAAAGAGGTCGTTGATACATTAGTCATGGAAATGACAAAGCACAATGAGAATTTAGTTGTTATTCTCGCAGGATATCCGAATGAAACAAATACTCTATTACAAAGCAATCCAGGATTAACGTCAAGGTTTAAAAAGTTTATCCATTTTGAAGATTATTCTGCAGCAGAATTAGTTGAAATCATGCAGTTATATGCGGGTAAATACGATTATTTATTATCAACTGATGCAATCCAATTACTGCAAAATATGCTGCCGACTGTTTCTACAGACGGAAATGGACGATTTGCAACTAATTTAATCGATGAAGCAGTTCAATTACAGGCTTTACGATTATCTGAACAATTGGAACAAGGAATAGATGCAGATGTTTCTACAATAACTGCTGAGGATATCGAAAGTGTGCTAAAAGAGAAAAAGAAAATCGATGAATAGGCTGGGGACGAATATGGATGGACAATTAATTACTTTATCTCCAGAAGGGATATAGAATTGTATTATGCTGATATCGATATGATCGGGGTCTCGTTAACCAATGATATAAAAGGATAAGTTTCAAACAATTAAAGCATAAACCTTGATATATAGGGATTTACAGGCGTTTCTTATGTGGTTTTTACCTTACTGTTTTTTCCTAACTTATCCTGAATTATTCAAATAATTAACAAATTGCTGTGATTAAGGACCATCCATGATAATCACGGTGACAACAAGTAGTAAAAAATATGCGTCGATTTGTTTATCTATTCAATGTTAGTCTCTAGAAGGGACATAGTTGTAGGTGTGGGGAGAGCTTAGAAGGGTGGCATTTCTTTGTTTTCTGAGAGTGAATGGAGAAAAATAAACGTAATATTAAGAAATGGAAATCGTGAGGAAGAATTTGTGGCCTATATGTATAAGAAAAAACTGAGGCTGAAAGAGAAAAAATAAATAACTTATATTAGGTACACTTTCATTATTGGGCAAATGAAATACTCACTCGTAGAACTCCTTAGCCACAGACTTAAAAGAAACAGATTTTAAATCGATCTTGATGCGTTTGAAGGTATATATTTGCTCTTGGTACGTCTTAGTATTAAAAATTTAGACAAAAAAAAGTAAAATAAATACAAATCTAAAGAGCCTGCAAGAATATTATGGAGAAAGTCAGATAGAAACAGGGTGAAAAGTGAAGATGAAATGTAAAATTAAAATAAGTATGGTGTGTGGATGGAAGTGTTAGAGTTATTTTACAATTGGAGTGATTAAATGGTTATAAATGATATTTACCTAAGAAGAAAAAACAAATTACTATTGAATATAGGTAATGAAAAAACTCCACAGAAAAACTACATTGCGACAATATTATTAAACATTGATAATTTGGGATTTACATTATCGAAAAATATTATTGAAATCCTATATACATATTCCACAAGTCAATTAAACAGTTTCTACATTGCTTTAATTAAAAATTTAAAAGAGTTAGTAGGAGCTAACAAACAATACAATCCAATGTATCCTAACTTTCCTCACCAAGTAATGGATGCAGATAACTCCGAGTTATTCATTAATGCTATTTTTCATTACTGGTCATTTGGATCATTACTTCCTAATTATAAAAAAGAAGAGAGATTACCATTATATGATATAACAACCAAGAAAGTAATAGAGATAGGTACCGAGGAAGAATTTGAAAGTATTTTTATAAATCTATTATCTTCTAAAACTTCTATTTCTGAAACTGATAAAGAGGATTTAAGATGGTTTTTCAATGAATATCCTGACAAAGTTAACAATATCTTACCTAAAGAAATACCTTCAAAAGAAAATTTAGCTTTGTTATCTAAATTGTTACTGCATAATAACATAAATACTTCTGTATTATTTGATTATGTAAAGATAGCTACTGATGTATTAAGAATTGCAGTTGCTATGTCAGAAGGAGATATTAGTTTAGCAACTAATACAAAGTTTAAAAGTTTCAAACGTAAGGAAAGACGTTTATTAATGTCCTTATTAGAAAATTGTTCTAATATTGAAGAGGATATGAAACGATATAAGAATAGATGGATTAGATTAGGTGAAAGATTACATCCTACAGAATTCAAAAGATATGAAAAAGTAAAAGAGGCTTTTACTAAGCTGAGAAATAATCAACCAATTCAAACATTTAATGGTGTGTTAACTGATGCGTTAGAAAATAATAGAATGGATCAAGCATTATCTTTATTAGTGAAAAGACCAGGGGAATTCGCACGTAAATTAGATCATTTAATAAGGTTGCATACTAACCCAAATGTAATACTAAATGAATTTAAAAATGTGGCGGATAGTGTTGAAACTACAGTGCTATTGCAAGTTAGAGAGCACTTTAAAAATAGAAATAATCAAAAAGAGAAAAGAACATTTTTCCCTAAAGGTAATGTTGCTAAATTATTTGTCATAGATAATAACCTTCCTGAGATTGAGGAGAATATATGCAATAGCATAGTACAAATCTGCGAAAATAGTTTAGTAAATGAGTATAAGAAAAGGGACTATCTTGGTAAGGTTTATCTAGATGAATCATTAAAAAATTATCTTGTGCCTTTTTCGCAACGGTCAGCAAGTAAATCACTTAAATCAGTAGTAAGAGGTTCAAAATTAGATATAAGCGATTCAACCAGTACTATTCGCTCCTTTATTTATTGGAAAGAAAATAATTTGGATAGGGCAGATATAGATTTGTCTGCAGTAATGTATGATGATAATTGGAATTATTTAGAGCATGTGTCCTATACAAATCTGAGATCATCAAAGTATAAAGCTTTTCATAGTGGGGATATTACTTCAGCTCCTCATGGAGCAAGTGAATTTATCGATTTAGAAATTGATTCTGTTAGAAAATTTGGAGGAAGATATATAGTACTTTCAATTCAATCCTTTACTGGTCAAACTTTTAGTGAGTTACCCGAATGTTTTATGGGATGGATGGATAGGGAAAATCCTAATTCTGGAGAAATTTACGAACCTAAGACAGTCGAGAACAGAATGGATGTAACTTCTGAAGCTAGAGTAAGTATACCTATGATAATCGATCTTCATGAAAACAAAGTGATATGGACAGATATAGCACTTAGAAACAATCCTGATTATTACAATAATGTGGAAGGTAATAAAATAGGTATGGTATTAATGGGTAAAGCAATGACTACTTTAATTAAACCTAATCTTTATGAGTTAATAGAATTGAATATTAAGGCAAGAGGGGAAAAATGTGATAATATAGAAGAGGCAGATATTGTATTTTCTATAAATCAAGGTGTTACTCCTTTTGACCAGGATGTAATTGTGTCACAATATTTATAAGTTAAAATTGGGCTATTGCTCGTCTTCCTTCTATATCCATCTTCCTGAATTAGATGAGCAAATTCCCCGATTGTATAATTAAGGCTATGTTATATCTTCCTTCAAACTACAATCTGTGTGAATGAATTAGATATGACAATTTCCTTTATAAAGGTTAGGGTGATAATAGCCCTGACCTTTTATTGAATTGGATTTATTTAAAAGATGTAGTATTATGGATAATATTCGGTGGTACTCCTTTCTTTGTTTTGAAGCAGTAAAAACCAAGGAATCGGACTACTTAAAATGCTTTCTAATGAAAAATTAAATTCTAGTTGATACCATTTACATACATAAAATGAGTAATATTATGACTGTATTAAAAGAATTTGTTGAATAAATAAAAAAGAGAAAGTGTAAGTCGCTATTATAAGTAATTTAGTTGATGAATTTATGAGACTAGGTGAAAGAGTTATTTAATAAAACAGCTTATATATAATTGCTGGACAATAAAAATCTTTTTAAGAACCTATGGTCATATATTACATCAATTGGCATATCTGATGCAGTTGCGAAATTTAACGTTATCACAGAGTGATAAAAATGGTGATTATTTTATAAAAAGTTGAGTAAAGGAAGTGCTAGAAACCGTGGTATATGTGAGTTCTAGGAATATTGAATTATATTATGCTGATACCGATATGATGGGTGTTATTTATCATGCGAATTATCTTAAATTTTTTGAACGAGGAAGAACAGGTTTAATTGAAGATCTTGGGTATAGTTATTTAGAAATGGAGAATAAGGGGTATTTCGCCCCTGTATATGATGTGTATGCTCAATATAAAAAGCCATTACGCTATGGAGATCAGGCAAAGGTGAAAACCTGGGTAGAAACAAATGATGGCATAAAAACTGTATACGGATATCAGATTATTAATCAGGACGATGAAGTTTGTGTAGAGGGTACTACTACGCATATTATAGTCTCAAAAGAAACATTTAGACCTAAATCGTTTAAAAAGATGTTTCCAGAATGGTTTAATAAATATGAAGAAATTAAAAAGCAACCATCTGACAAGTAAGAATAGCAAAAGGGGGTTGCGATTATGGCCTTTGGTTTGAAGAAAAAGGAACTGATAGAATGGAAAAGAAAAATCGATAATGGAGAAATTGCTTTTTTAACTCATTATTGGCTGGATGATCGTTTTCCAGGCTGTAAGACTGTTACGAAAGTTGGCTGTGCGGATCTGGAGAAATTAAAAAACTGGGGAAAGAAATATGGCTTAAAAGAGGAATGGATACATTATCGGCATGACGGCTATTCTCATTTTGACCTATTAGGCGACACACAAAAGAAGATTTTAAAAGAAGAAGGAATTGACCATCCTTTACAATAGAGAAATAGTTTTTTTACACTTGATTAAGATAAGGCTGGAAAAAATATGTTGTTAAAAAAAACAGTGAGACACTTGATGTATCTCACTGTTTTTTTAAATTTTGCCCCTAAACAACAATTGAACTTATTGAGCATGACGATATTCTGGTTCATTTGCAACTTCATTGAAATCTGCAAATAGATCATGATCATCAAAATACCACAAATCTTTTTCTTCGATATAGTAATGGATACCGTCTTTTTCTGTTTCTACCCCAATGTTAACTGGCTGCTCATTAGAAATTCCTAATGAAAATCCTTGCTGAACAGTACTGCATCCACCATAACGTGCAAAGAAGCGTACATAGTCACCGTCTTTTAACATCATTTCATCTTTATACCACTCAGCTGCTTTGTCACTAATTACAATTTTCATATTAACACCTCTTATGAATTTTGCTTCGACTACTTGAAGCATTTTAATTCTATTCCTAATTATAAGTTCATTATAAAGGAATGGATGAGAATTATCGAATATTTGAATTTAAGATAATTTCAAAAACATTCCTAAAGAGCTGTAAATTTTACTTTACTCTGCTTGTCCCTCTTTTTGCATATGCTCCATGATTTCTTTATAAATAGAAGGACTATATTTATTAATTGCATGCTCTGAAACTTGTAATGGATACATCTTATAATCTTTTTCATCCTTACTAGAAACAAAAGTGGGATAGAAAGAAGGTGCGTCCATTGTAATAGATGTCTGCTTTCCTAATTGCTTTTTCTTGACTGTAACAGTTACCATTCCACCAATATCCCGATACTCTTCGTCCTGACCAGATAAAAAGTTTCCTAATGAATAGACTACTAATCCTTTATGTCCATTTTTACCTTTTACCCACTCGATTGGCTGCAAAACATGTGGATGACTGCCGAATATAATATGCACACCTTCATCTACTAGAAATTGTGCCAATTCTTTTTGCTCATTAGATGGGAACCGTTGGTATTCATTTCCCCAATGAATCATCATCACGACAACATCTGCTTCTTTTTTTGCTTTTTGGATTTCACTGCTCATTCTTTTTTTATCCAATATATTTACAATATATTCTTTTCCTTCGGGAATAGGGATTCCATTTAAGCCATAAGTATAGGCTAGATAAGCAACTTTGATGCCCTTTTTCTTCAAGACAACGACTTTATCTTGATCATCCTGAGACAAGTAAGTTCCAACATGAGGGAGACCAATTTGATTTAAATAATCAAGGGAGAGCTTTTGTGCATCAACTCCACGATCTAGGGCATGATTATTAGCCGTTGTGACAATATCGATGCCTGCTTTTTTTAAACTATCAGCAATTTCATGTGGACTATTGAAAGCAGGATATCCGGATAAACCAATCGATTCTCCGGCAACAATTGTTTCTTGATTTGCTATTAGCAAATCAGGTTTCTTTAATTCGCTTGTTATATTATCTAGCATTTTATCAAAATTAAACCGATTTCCTTCTCGTGCATCATTGTAGACACGATCATGGATTAAAATGTCGCCGATTGCAGCTAATGTAATTTCGCTGGATTCTTCTTTTGCTAAATTTCCTTTGTCGCTTCCTGAATTAGGACGCACTTCTTTATAGGCAGAAGATGAATGGTCTATTGTATATGTAAGTATTATGCCGATTATACCAAAAAGAAGAAGGAGGAAAACGAATAATAGATGTGTTTTTTTCTGCATAGCTAGCCTCTTTACAATTCTAAATTTTATTTATTTCTTTACATTTAATAGCATACCAAAAAAATACTAGTTTGTAAGGAAAATAGGAGATTTTTACATAAAATAGGCATTCAGTAACTTTTTTGTGTCGTACATACTTTAAGAATTATACAACGGAAAAAAGATACTCATAGTTGTACCTTTCTCTCGTGAACTAATGATATTCATCTTTCCATCATACTTCTCAACTAGTTGTTTACACACATATAGACCCATGCCTGTTCCGTTTTTTTTAGTTGTTTGCAGTGGTATAAATAAGTTTTTTAATTGTGCTTCCGGTATTCCGCATCCATTGTCTTTAATCTCAATAACTAATTGATTTCTTTGTTTTCTTGTGGCTATTGTTACTTCTTTTGGAATAGATGAAAGATTTTCTTTTGTAGCTTCGAAAGCATTTTTCACTATATTAACTAACACCTGTGTTAAATGTTGTTTATGGCCCTTGCATAAAAGTTCGTCAGTGGAAAATCTTGTTATTAGATTTATGTCTTTTAAATGAGCCTCACTTTTAAAAATAGGTATTAAATTTAGGAGTAATTCGTTTATAGATAATGGAGTGATATCGTCTGCTTGTTGTTTGGAAAGCGTTAAAAAGTCTGTGATTAACTCATTTGCACGTGTTAATTCTCCAAGAGCGATATCGGTGTACTGATGAATAAGTTCGACATTATTTGTTTGTTTGATTAATTGAAGGAAGCCACTTACAGAAGTTAATGGATTACGCACTTCATGTGTAATACTTGTAACCATTTTGGCAATATTTTCACTGTAAGTGGTGGAAAGAGAGAGTGATTGCAAACTATCTGTTAGTGCTTCCATGGTTGCTGATTGTTCTTGCAGCTTTTCCTCCACATGCTTCCATTTATTGATAAAACATTTAAAAGTTGCGTCAGATACATGAAAAGATGTAGCGGGTAAGTTCATTTTGTATTCGCTCCTTTAACAATTATAGTAAAAGGTATGACGAAATAAATCATTTTATGTCAAATAAATATTCGACCAAGAAAAAAAGACCATAATCGGTCTTTTTTTCTTATAACCAGTTTACTTTTGGCTCTGTTTTATTAATAATTCGTTTAATATTCGCTCGATGTCTATAGACAACAAAAATTGTAAGAATCGCCAGGATGATAATGAGTAATTTATCTTCCCATAGAATAAAGGAATATATTAATCCCGCCAAACCAGCAATCATTGAGGACAGCGACACATATTTTGATAAATAGAGCGAAATAAAAAAGACCGCAACAATAATCAAGAATAAGATAGGTTCGTGTCCAAGAAGAATTCCTGCTGAAGTAGCAACTGCTTTTCCTCCCTTGAAACCTGCAAAAATGGGATACATATGGCCAATAACAGCAAATACTCCGATTATAAGCGGATTAATATCTATTTCCACATCCCAAATAAGTGTGACCAACAGTGGGAGAACTGTTGCAATTGTTCCTTTCAGTATATCGGAGATTGTAACAGCAAAGCCTGCTTTTTTTCCAAGAACTCGAAATGTATTTGTACCACCTAAGTTGCCACTGCCATGTTCTCGTATATCTATATTGTAAAAGGATTTGCCTATTATTAGTCCAGAAGGAATAGATCCAATTAAATAAGCGAGTATAATTAAAAGTCCAATAATCAATTTCGTATTCTCCTTCACGTATGTATACTATTTGCCTTTATATTGTACCATGTAATTGCGAAAACTCATCATTTTTTCAAAAAAAATTATCTATATATCTTGCCACTAATGGTAAAAATTAAAGGGAAATAAGTTGGATTTTGTTGAGAAGAGGGGGGGAAAAGATGAAACAATTATTCTTTTTTCTATTCATTATTTTTATCATTTTTTATAGTAGTACCATTTATCACCATTTGAAAAAACCACTGCCAAGGGGATTGTCAATGGAAGGCGTTATTCATCAGGTGAAGGATGTTGAACTATTAACAGATTTAACCTACAAAAATAACCAAAAGAAAAGAATGGTTCAGCATGAAATAATTAATTCCATGATAAAGGAAGTAGAGAAAGCAAATGAATTTATCATAATTGATATGTTTTTATTTAATAAAGATACAAATGAAGACCAGCAATATCCAAAGTTAGTAGAAAAGTTTACAGAAGTGTTAATTAAGAAAAAGCAAGAAAAACCAATGATAAATATTATTTTTATAACGGATAAAATTAATACTGTGTACGATTCTTATCCGTCAGAAGAATTTAAGCAATTAAAAGAAAACGGAGTGAAAGTGATAGAAACAGAGCTGAATGACTTGCGAGATTCTAATCCACTTTATTCTGGCTTTTGGCGTATGTTTGGACAGTGGCTAAAAACAAGAGGAGATGGTCATCTACCTAATTTGCTTGCAAAAAGCGCTCCAAAAGTAACAGCTATATCCTATTTAGAATTACTTAACATAAAAGCAAATCATCGGAAAGTCATAATTACCGAAACAACAGCGATTATCTCGAGTGGTAATATTCATAATGCAAGCGGTTATCACTCTAATGCTGCCTTTAAAGTGCATGGGAATATCCTTAACGAATTGCTAAAAAGTGAGGAGAGTGCAGCAAGATTAAGTGAACCGATTGATTTGCCGAGAATAAAAGAACAAGCTGAATCGAAAAGTGCTAATGTGAAAATTCAATTATTAACTGAAGGGAAAATTGGTAAGCATATACTACAGGAAATTAAAAATACCAAAAAAAGCGAAACGATTTGGATAGGCATGCTCTATTTAGCAGATCAAAAAGTAATCAAGGAAATAAAGGCAGCTGCTAAAAGAGATGTAAGGATATATATAATATTAGACCCAAATCAAAATGCATTTGGCAATAAAAAAATTGGCTTACCCAATATCCCAGTTGTTGCTGACCTAAGAAAAGCAAAAGCCGCAAAAAACATTCACATTAAATGGTATAACACAGGAAAAGAGCAATTTCATCCGAAACTCTTATATATAGAAAGATTGAAAGATAGAGAAAGTATCATTATAAGCGGTTCAGCCAATCTTACGCAAAGAAATCTTTATGATTTTAATTTGGAAACAGATATAAAAATAATTGCCAACCATAAAGAAAAAATTATGAGAGAAACAAAGACCTATTTCCAAAAATTATGGGGAAATGAACAGGCTCTTTTTACAAAAGGGGTAGATAAGCAAAAAAACTTCCCCATGTTTCGCTATATTATTTATCGTTTGCAAAGGATACTAGGTTTTACGACTTATTAATTTAATTAATAATTTCTGACCCTTTTCAAATAATAATATTACGGAAATGGAGGGAAAGATAATGAATAAAAAAGAAATTTTAACTTCATCAGAGCTTGCAACATTATGGATGACATATCAAGAAAAAACAATGTTTCTTCGAGTCGTTGAATATTTCCATGCTGTTAATGAAGAGAAGAAAGAGAAAAACTTCTATGAAAGTCATTTAACCAAGTTAGCAAAAGAAATAAAGAAAATAGAAGCGATATTGATAGCGGAAGGTGCAGTTATTCCACATGGATTTTCTGACCAAGATGTAAATAAACAAGCTCCACCTTTATTTCAACCAACCTTTGCCTTGCAAATCGTAAGAATGCTCGCAGAAATAGGCATGGGACTACATGCTTTACATTTAGCAAGATCCTATCGAAAGGATATAATTCGTTTATACCAAGAATTATCAGTTACAACCCAGCATTGTTATGAAGAATGTACAGAACTGCTAATAGAAAAAGGAGCATTAAGCCGCCCACCTCAAGTCGCAATGCCTGAGCAAGTAGAAGTGGTTGTTAGTACGGAGTATTTGAAAGGCACAAAGATATTAGGAGATAAAAGGGTTTTAAATACGGTAGAGGTTTCTTTTCTCTATCAATCGATTGAAAGCAATAGTATTGGTCAACAATTAATAACTGGTTTTGCTCAAGTAACAAAAGATCCTGAGTTAAAAAAATTTTTTACGGAAGGAAAAGAACTATCCAAAAAAATCATTGCGAAACTTTCCAAGAAATTAACGGATGATGATATACAAGTTCCCTTAGGGTGGGTTGGTAGTCCAACACTTTCCACGACTGCCCCATTTTCCGATAAATTAATGCTATATTGTATAAGTTTATTTTGTAGTTTTGGACTTGGCAGCAATGCTATTGGTACGACCTTCAGCTTACGCAAAGACTTGTCAGCAACCTTTATTCCACTTATTGCAAAGATTTATGATTATGGAGTACAAGGTGCAGAGTTAATGGCAAAAAAAGGATACACAGAAGAGCCGCCAGCAATGGAGAATCGTCAAAATTTAATAAACAGAAAATAATTCATTCCTATTTAAAGGGAATTGCATTTTACTTATCAGTATATAGAAATAGTGCTATGATTACCATATAGATGATCTTGTTAAAGGGAGATGGCACTATAGTGACTGGATTTTTCAGTTTGGAAAAAGATTTAGCACAAAAAATAAATAAACTTATGGAAATGAGCAGGAGATTTTCAGAAAGAGCAAAGGAAATAGATGAAACTGCATCATTTCCCTTTGATAATGTAAAAGAATTACAGGAATCAGGTTACACAAGTTTAACCATACCAAAGGAGTTTGGCGGACAAGAAATCTCATTATATGAATTGGTAAGATTACAAGAAGTGATTGCCCAAGGCGATGGATCTACTGCTTTATCCATCGGTTGGCATATGGGAATCGTAAGAAATATCCAAGAAGCAAATTGGAATAAAGATACATTAACAGAGGTATATGAGAACCTATTATCTGGTTCCTTAATTAATGGAGCTGCGACAGAACCGCAAACTGGCAGTCCCACTAGAGGTGGAAAACCACAAACTACCGCAGAAAAAAAGGGCCAGAGTTGGGTTATAAATGGACATAAATCCTTTACAACGATGTCTCCTGTTTTAGATTATTTTCTTGTAACGGCATCCATAAATGATACAGACGATGTAGGGAATTTCTTAATTCCTAAAGAGTGTAGAGGCATTCGTATAGAAAACACATGGGATAGCATTGCTTTAAGAGGAACAGGAAGTAACGATGTTTATTTTGAAAATGTGGAAATTCCAGCTCGTTATTTTGTCGAAAAATTAGATAGTCGAAAAAAAATTAATCCCTGGCTTCTGCATATTCCGGCATGTTATATAGGAATCGCTGGTGCTGCACAAAAAGAAGCAGTTACTTTTGCGAAAAACTATTCTCCAAATAGTATTAAAGGAACAATCAGCGATATTCCGAGCGTAAGATCCAAAATAGGGGAAATAGAGTTAAAAATGCAAACGGCTAAACACTTTCTATATTCCGTAAGTAAAAAATGGGATGAAGCAGATAAAGAGCAGCAATCCCATATGCTGCCAGAATTAAGTGCTGTTAAATTAGTGGTCACGAATACTGCCATTGAAGTGGTAGATATAGCAATGCGTATCGTCGGCGCACGCAGCCTTTCTGCAAAAAGTCCGCTTCAGCGCTACTACCGAGATGTACGCGCAGGCTTACATAACCCACCAATGGATGATATGACGATTGAGCAGCTGGCACGAAAGTCGATAAATGAATATTAAATAATATTTCAAAGAAATCTGGGAAAAAACCTATCTATCGCAAAAGTCGAGCGTCCTTCTCTGCATGTCGCTATTTTTTAAGGTTGTTCAGTGTGCGAATAATTACCGCCAATTTCTTTGTGGAAAGAATAAAAATCCCGAACAATTATACAGAATTTTAATTGAAAACGACGGATAATTAACTGGTTATAAATGACGGCTGGAATACTAATGTCCAGCCGCCATAAACAGATGTTTAGCTAACTTTTTCCCTATCAACTTTTATTTTATTTGTCCGATAATGGCGTAGAAAATGATTTTCTATTTTAAATGAACCATTTATGTATCTTTTTAATCCAATCACTGCCAATTCCTCTATCAAAATTAAACCAAGAAAAGCATAAATGAAAATACTCAATAAAAATCCCTCCTTCAGCAGGTTTATAACTTCTATTTCAATTCCTTTTTTTCCGAAAATCAAAACAATGGACTATCATAAAATAATATGAACATCTATATTTTTAAGAACATAAATATAAATAGTAAATTCCAATAAAAAAATAGTGCAAAACGATTGAAAAATATAGAAGAATAACGCATAATCAAATCTTGAATAATCATTTTTATGAACATTAAACACATTTATGTAAAAAGTGTTTTATCTATATAAGATATAAAATAAACATATAAAGGGAGATGGAAGATGAAAATAAGAGTTTCTGCCGTACAATACAAATTAGAAAACATTAAGTCATTTGAAGAATTTGCTAAACAATGTGAGCATTATGTTCGAACAGCGCTTGAATTTGGTGCAGAATTTGTTTTATTTCCTGAATTTTTTACAACACAGCTGTTATCTATGGGAGATGAAAATAACGCCTTAACAATCAATGAGCTCCCTGGATTTACGGAGCAATATCAGGAATTATTCAGATCATTTGCTGTGGAAACGGGAATGCATATTATCGGTGGAACTCATGTTATTCGCAGAGAAGATAAATTATTTAATGTAGCTCATTTGTTTTATCCAGATGGAAGAATAGAAGAACAAGCAAAACTTCATATCACACCTACAGAAGAATATGAATGGAATATGGAAAAAGGGGACTCCTTCCGTATTTTTGATACAGATAAAGGAAAAATTGCCATTCTAACTTGTTATGATATTGAATTTCCAGAAATTGTCCGTATGGCAAAAGCAGCAGGAGCAGATGTGATTTTTTGTCCATCTTGTACAGATGATCGTCATGGTTTTCATCGTGTTCGCTATACTTGTCATGCAAGGGCCATTGAAAATCAAGTATATGTAGTTGTAACAGGAACAGTTGGAAGCTTAACGAATGTGGACTTTATGCGAGCCAACTTTGGGCAGGCAGCAGTCATTACTCCTAATGATATCCCATTCCCCCCACAAGGAATTCTCGTTGAAGGGGAATTAAATAATGATATGATTGTAACAGCAGATTTAGATCTTTCCTTATTATATGAAGTAAGAGAAAAAGGTTCTGTCACAACATGGAGAGATAGAAGAACAGATCTTTATCCAGACTGGAATTCGACTGTGGAAGGATGATTACTGCATGATCTTTAGTGAGTTTTTTCTTTATGATGAGGAAAAACCGATTCGATGTACGGTCCGAAATTATCAAGAAAGAGATTTTAACGAACTAAGTGCTATTCAAGCAGAATGTTTTCCTGCCCCGTTTCCAGAAGATCTCTGGTGGAACGATGAACAATTAGCAAGTCATCTTGCTTATTTCCCACAAGGGGCAATCTGTGTGGAAGTGGAGGGAGAACTTGCTGGATCATTAACAAGTTTCCGTACAATTTATGATCCTGAACATTCCCAGCACACATGGGGGAAAATAACCGATAATGGCTATATTACCACACATGATGAGAATGGAAATGCATTATATGTAGTCGATATTAGTATCCGGCCAAAATATCGTAAGCTCGGTTTAGGTAAAGTGCTAATACAAAGTGCCTATTATTTAGTTATACACTTAGGCATAGAGCGATTGCTGGGCGGTGGAAGAATGCCAGGTTACAGAAAAGTGGCCGACAAACTTTCTCCCGCAAAATATTTAGACTATGTGATGGCAGGCAAATTGCAAGACCCTGTTCTAACGTTTTTACTGCGATGCGGAAGAACGCCAGTAACGATATTGTCTAACTACTTGGACGATGAAGATTCTTTAAATTATGCAGTATTAATGGAATGGAAAAATCCCTTTCAAAACATATAAAAATAGCGAATGTCTTATTTGATCTTTGAGGAGTGAATAGATTACTCCTCTTAAGATCGAGTGAGACATTTTTTATATACGGCTTATGGTGGAGAAATTCCCTGCTAATAAGAAAACACCTACCAATAATCGGATAATAGTCTAGAATTCCATATTAAAAACTCCTCATTCAAAATTTGTCTTAAGTTAATCAATTTCCCCATTCCTATAAAAATCTCATAACAAAATATCCTCTAACTATTGACACTTACGTTGCGTAATTCTTTACAGTAGCAGTTGAAGGAGGTACAAAAAGATGAATAGGAGAGTAAAAAGAGTAGCTGAAAAGCGGGATATAATTTTCCATAAACTTGCAGCCTTTGTGATCTATCTCCCGAATCTAAAAAAGTATAAGTAAAATTAATGAATGGTATGGCATTTTTAATGAAAAACTTGCCAAATACTATCCTGCTCCCTTTATGGATAGGTCCAATCCATATTAAAACGATTTATCAAAAACATTAATCAATATGGTAATGGATTAGCAAAATTTACGACTGAAGCGATAAGTATTCAGATAATAAAAAAGGTGGTAACAATGAAAATAGTAATCGAAAATACAACCGAGCAATATGAAAAGTTGTTCTCTATGGAGGATGAAAAAGAAAACTACTTTCGGTATTCCATGATGAAACCTTTTGAAAAAATGTGGAATACTATTAATGTTCCTTTAAAGGCTAATCAATCTAATGGATATGACGTAATAATGGCTGCAAAAATGCTTGGATATCTTGATGTTACGAAAACCGAAATCGGAAAGATAGCGTTAGAGAATCTAAAGAAGATTCATGCACTTCAAACGGCATATGATACCTTGAATCACTGTACTGATTTTATACAAGAGAAGAACTTAGAAATAAATAATGATGAATTGAAATTTGGAATGTATATTGCTGATCCTAAAAAGCTAGAATTACAAAAAGGTTATTGTGGCTTTGGGGGAATTCCAGGGTTTATTCAAGTGGCAATTTTCCCTAACTCCTATAATATACCTAAAATCCCTGCTGTCATTGCACATGAATTTCATCATAATCTCCGTTTTTCTTATTTTGATTGGGATCATGGTAATGTTACAGTTGGAGATTACCTAATTATAGAAGGTTTAGCAGAGTCATTTGCAAAAGAGTTATACGGAGAAAGCAATTTAGGTCCTTGGGTTACTTCTTTTCATAAAGAAGATTTAGAATACTCAATCGGAATAATAAAAGATGCAGTAAATGTTAAAGGCTTTGCTGAGGTTAGCAGTTATATGTTTGGTGACACCATTGCAATAGAACAGGGATATCAACCTGTTGGGCTATCACCGTTTGCGGGATATGCAGTTGGATACCAAGCAGTACAGTCCTTCATGAAAGCTAATAATGTGGGGATAAGAGAAGCAACCTTACTTAGTGCAGAGGAAATACTAAACAATTGTAAACTGTTTTCCTGATATCGTTTTTATCTATGAAGGGTGGGACATAAGTATTTCAATCAAATATACCCCGATCAATTATACGTACACACTAAAAAATATTCGTATAATTGTTCGTGGTTTTATTAATTTTAGAAAGAAGGTTTGTGGTAATCATCCGCAGCGTGAATACACTTCGCTTTCCATGGGGCGTGTGCCAAGCCTCCCAGCCACTTTTCTTGTTTAAGCAATTCATAAATGATTCTATTTGAAAAATAACCAATACGTTAAAGGAAAAGAAATAATAACCAATATGCTCAATCTACTATACTTTAAGATTCTTGATTGGAAGGAGAGTAAACCTGATTATAGATTCTTAGTAGAGACTACTTTTCTATCCTCTCCTCATTGCCAAAAATATCCGTACAGTTGCTAATTACAAAATTTTTTATAAAGTCCCTGAATCATTTTATTTAGACGTTGGTTGAGATTACACTTTTGAAGCCTTTAGAGAAAGAGTGTATTTACTTAGGTTAACGTAAAGTTAAAAAGAAATCAAAAACGTTGTAGTTACTTTCGGAAAAATATAACGAATCACTTCCCAGGAGGGTTAAAAACTGTTTACGAATGGATCTATAAAGAAATTTATGGTGCTGACTTTTCCATCTTGGCTAATGCTATGGAAAAGTGTATATTTTAACCCTCTTTCCACATTATTTTCCGATTACCATATAGATTGTAATTTCTTTTATTTAAAAAGCTTCTTATATAGAAAGAAGCAGCATAAAGGGGGAAAAAATCTTTTAGCATTAAAACGGGGTAAAAAAACGTAAAACAAAAAATAATATTTGACATGTAATTAATTAAGTTATATATTATTAAATGGTTAATAATTAAGAAGTTAAACATTTATTTGTAAAGTAATTTAAGAAAGGATGGGGGATAGGTGCATAATGGCGAAGAGCTTTTTGAAGTCGCTGCGATGTTTGGCAATTTTATTAAAAATATAACTAGTGACTTTAATAAAAATAGCAGTGATTTAAATATTACTCAATATAAATTGCTTTTTCATTTAGATAAGGTAGGATCCCTTAATGTTTCAGATCTCGCCAAAAGCGTACACATTACTAACGCTGCTGTAACAACCATAACTGATCAGCTATTGGCGGATGACTATATTACAAAAGATCGATCAAAGACAGATCGAAGGGTAGTCAATATTACCATTACCGATAAAGGAAGAACTATCGTTAATAATATGAAAAAAGAGCAGCAGAATAAAATGAAGGAACACTTTCACAAGCTAACAGAGGAAGATATTCAACATTTAAAACGTATCTTTAAATTATTAAACGAGAATTTCTAATATTTTATAAAGAAAAGAGAGAATGCAATGGAACATTTAACACAAAAGAAAAAGCTGTCGATTATGATTGCAATCATGGCAGCGATGTTTTTTGCAGCGATTAACCAAACAATCGTTAGTACTGCAATGCCGAAAATCATTTCGATCCTTGATGGGATGGACTATTATACATGGACCATTAATATTTATATGCTCACATCCACAATTGCCACAGTGCTTGTTGGAAAGCTATCCGATATGTATGGACGTAAGCCGTTCTTATTAATTGGGATATTATTATTTATGGTTGGTGCTTTCTTAACAGGTACTTCCAATGACGTATTTCAATTTATTGCATACCGCGGTATCCAAGGGATAGGTGCTGGTATTATTCAATCTTCCGCTTTTACAGCAGTTGGTGACTTATTCCCGCCTCGTGAACGTGGAAAATGGATGGGATTATTAACGGCTGTATTTGGTTTCTCCAGTGTACTTGGCCCTCTATTAGGAGGATACTTAGTTGATCATTTAGATTGGCACTGGTTATTCTGGATTTTCCTACCAATTGGAATTATTGCATTTGGTATGATTATGGCACTATTCCCTAAAGTAGAAGGAAACGGAAAACAAAGTATTGATTACATTGGATCCTTATTTATGACTGTCGCAATTGTTCCATTATTATTGGCCTTTTCATGGGCAGGAACAGAGTATGCATGGGGATCCGTACAAATTCTCGGATTGATTGCAGCAAGTATTGTTTTTGCTATTGTGTTTGTATTGGTGGAAAAGAAAGCAAAAAATCCAATTTTACCATTACATCTATTCAAAAATAATATTGTTACTGTTTCTAATATAATTGGTTTTATTATGAACTTTGGAATGATGGGTGCCATGATTTATCTATCTTTCTTCGTTCAAGGTGTATTAGGGATATCTCCTACTTATGCTGGTTATGTAACAATGCCAATGTCTATTGTTATGGTTATCTCAAGTACCATTATAGGTCAGTTAATTTCAAAAACAGGGAAATACAAACGTTTTGCCTTAATCGGGGTTCCAACAATGATCGCTGGTATGGCCATTATGATTTTTATGAATAGTGTACCAATGGCGATTTTAAGTATGATTGTATTTGGTTTGGGACTAGGTATTGGTATGCCGGTATTTTCAATTGCTACTCAAAATGCCGTTTCCCATAAAGAATTGGGGGTAGTAACTGCTTCCACTCAATTATTCCGTAATCTAGGTGGTACAATTGGTATTGCGGTCATGGGTACAGTTATGGCAAATAATCTTAAGACAAACTTGCAAGATACGATGCAAAACTCGCCAGTAGTAAAAGATTTAGCAACGTTAGATCCGAAAGTAACAGAGCAAATGGTTGGTTTCGCCAATCCACAAGCATTGATGAATAAACCATTACTCGAACAGACAGAAGCAAATTTACCTGCAGATGTACAACCAATATTTGCGCAAATGATTCAAGGAATCAGAGATGCATTAGGAGATACATTATCAACGGTATTCTTAACTGGAACCATCGTCCTAGTTGTTGCGTTTTTATTAGTTTTCTTCTTAAAAGAAATTCCTTTACGAACATCTAATCAAGCAGCTCCTGAAGAAAAGAAGGAAGAAGATATCGTTTTAAATAGACAAAAATCTTAATACAAATGTGATTTTAGGCTGTCTCCAATAATTATTGGAGACAGCTTTTTATTTGCTTATTTTAGGACAAAAATACAATTCATACCCTATTTTTGGAAAAACCAGAAGTTTTCTCGCACAACCTTTTTTCTGTTATAATAAGTTATAGTATTAGAATGAAAAAAGTAGGGATGTTAAATGAAAATTATCTGTTTTGGAGATAGCTTAACAAGAGGTGTCTCATTTGTAAAAGGTAGGATAAGAATAATTAAAGACAATTATCCCGCTTTACTTGGAAAATTATTTGCCTTAAATAATTCAGAAGATACAATTGTCTTAAATAAGGGTGTATTTAATGATAATTCTGATTTATTACTAAAGCGATTGGAAAAGGATGTGCTTTCTGAGGAGCCGAATTATGTTTTATTAAACGTAGGCGGGAATGATTGCAATTTTCAATGGCAAGAAGTAGCCGAGGATCCTGATAGTAATCATGAGCCGATTGTTCCGATTAATCAATATATCGAAAACATTGCTCAAATGGTCACAAAAATGAAGCAATCTAATATCACGCCAATATTGTTAACTTTGCCACCACTGGATCCAGTCAGATATTATAAATCAATTGCAGATAGATATGGTACAGCAATTAGTCATTGGATTAGCTGCTGTGGCGGGATAGAGCATTGGCATGGTTTATATAATTTTCATTTAAACAAATTAATCGAGCAATTAAATCTTCCAAGTATAGATGTTCGCTCAGCTCTTAAAAAGGCTGGGAATATTGCTGATTTCATTAGTGATGATGGAATTCATTTAAATGCTGAAGGCTACAAGAAAATGAGTTATTTTATTTTTGAGGAGATGAACCGATTAACCGGCAGTCATCAAGAACAATTATCGTAACTTGTCTTTTTTGCAAGAAAATAGTGGAATTAGTTTTCATATACACTGGCTATGGAAAATTTTGGAATTTGCGATAAGATAATGGGACAAGCAGTCATTAATAGGTAGATTTAAATAGTGGAGGAAATACAGATGAGCACATTGTACGAAAAAATAATTGAAGTTTTGCAACAAAAAGGCCCGACAACCCTTTCCGCTATTTTTAATGAATTAAATAGTTATTTAGGAGAGGAAGATACACCTATTTCTATGTCCTCCATAAAGTCTGTACTTTCTCGAAAAAAAGACTTGTTTGAGGTTTATGATGATATAGTATCGATTCATCCAGCAAAAGAAATTACAAAATTAATTGTTGAATATAAAGTAAATCAAGAACATTCTTTCAGTATTCATATTGATTTCGATCTTCGCAACTACTTAATTCAAGAATGGAGTCAGTTTCCGATTGTGATCCCACCGGTTTTTAATAAAATTGAGCCGGAAGAGTTTGATGCTTTAAGGATGGAATTATATCGCTTAAAAATGTGGGATTGGGAAGAAGAGCTGCTAGGAATTGAAACGGTTAAATGTACTGCTCGATTGGTTACTGTGACCACGACTTATACGGTTGATTTAGTGAATATGCAATCGAAGGAATGGAGACAGCTGCAGAAAATGATTTCTCTTTTTACCGATTTAGAATTATTGCTTAAATAAGTTAAATCGATTTGGAAGGATGATTGATAAATAAACGCAGTTTATTGTCCTTTGAAAAATGCGGTTATCTAAAGAGGATAGCCGCAAACATTCATTTATAATAGGAATAAAAAAGCCAACAATTATATGCATCTCTGTATAATTGTTGGCTTTATTTTGTTTAATATTTAGAAATGGTTTGTTTTCTAGATTGTTTTATACGAGCCATTAGGTGCAAAATATAGGGAGTGTTTAGCGATACATAGTCCATAATCCAATATCTTCAAAGCCAATTTTTTTATAAATTTTACCAGCATCAGGATTATCGTAAAATAAGCAGACAAACTGTTTTTCATCTAATACATCATTAACTAGGGCCGTCATTAGCTTGCTTGCCAATCCTTTATTTCTGTAGTCTTTATGTGTACAGACGCCGACAATCATTGCTGAATGGGAATTTTCTGCTGTAGTGGAGACAGTTGATATAATTTCTCCTTTATCGTTTTCAAGAAAATATGTCCGCCCGGTTTTAGTCTCGATCGCTTTCTTGAGCATATCTCTTGAATCATCTGTTGTAATAAATTCATCAATAGAATTGCGCAATGCGACAATGCGATCAATATCATTAAGACTAGCCTGTTTGATCATTTTCGTTTTTTCAATTTTTCGTTTTTTGCCGCATTGAGCAAAATAAGTTACTCTTTTCCTTCCTAATTTTAAAGAAGGATGGTTTTCAAATTTTTCTACTAAATCCGCTCTTCCTGATAGTGTTACTGGATTTGAATTGGTTTCCATTAGAGCCGCAAAAGCTTGGACGTCAAAATGATCTTTATCGACAGAGTAAAATATATAGCTTTTATAATATTTGAGAAGCACTGCTTTTATCTCTCCGCTCTGGAATTCTCCCCAAAGTCTTTGAAATTCTGAATGATACCCAAACGCTTCAATATCGCCAATAATAAAAAGATTCATCGAAGGGTCTTGAAGTAAAAATTTCATCACCTCAGCATGATCTTGTTCTGTAAGTTCTCGAATCATTGTATGACCTTCTTTCTGCTTTCTGAAAATAGTTAATTGTAAGTTTATCATAATATTAAGAATATATATAGATGTGAAAGGGTAAAAATGGATAATTATTATATGTATTTTACAGTGTGAAAGAGATAGACGAAGTAAAAATCCAATCCAGCTTTGCTGACAGCAGGATTGGATTTTTTTGTAGCTAGCAAATACTTCACTAGACAATAATATTATAAGGAATTGCTAGATAAGACGTTAAAGTAACGTGCATCCGGATGGGCAAATACCATTGCTGAAACAGATGCCTCAGGCTCCATCATACATTCTTCGGACAAGGTAATTCCAATATCTTCTGGTGATAATAAGCTGAACAATTTTTTCTGATCTTCCAATTCCGGGCAAGCTGGATATCCAAATGAAAATCTTTGTCCTTGATATTTTGCTGTAAAGCGATCCTTCATTGTAAAAGTTGCCGGGTCAGGAAATCCCCATCTATCTCTAATCTGTCGATGAATTAATTCTGCTAACCCCTCAGCTGTTTCTAGCGCAAGGGATTGAAGGGCATGGGATTCAAGAAATCTTCCATTTCGTTTAAGCTGTTCTGCTGCTTCCCGTATACCAGTACCAGCTGTCACAGCAAAAAATGCAACATAGTCCATCACTCCACTATCGACTGGTTTTAGATAGTCCGCTAGGCATAAAAATGGTTCTCTTTCTTGTCTTGGAAAATCAAAGGTTTCGATTTTTTTCGTATTGTCTTTTGGATCATAGATATAGATCTTGTTGCCATCTGATTGAGCAGGGAAAAAGCGATAAACCGCTTTTGGCAGAATCCAATTATTTTGTTCAGCTTCTATTAACAACTGTTCAATCATATTATTTAATTGGACGGCTTTATCATCTTTATTTTCTAGTAAAACATCAATTTTTCCTTTAACTCCTAAATGGTGACCTAGGAGCATTTGTTTATTAATATATGGTTTAATATGACCGGTCGTATAATTCGTTAATAAATGTCTTTTTGTATCCTGCGGCACAAAGACGGGAGCATCTAGGTTAACAGTTTTTCTTTTAATCCCTGTGATAACAGGTTTTGTGTATTCTTTTACTGGACTAGCTGAAAGTAATTGTTTTTTCTTTTCGTGTTCCTGTTTAAGCAAATCGAATTCGTCTTTATTAGTCAGCTGATTTGCAAGAGATAGGCCATTCATTGCATCTTTTGCATATAATACTAATCCATCATATTCACGCGAAATTTTTGTGTCGGTAAATTTTCTTGATAATGCTGCTCCCCCTACTAAGATAGGAACTTCTATGCCAGCTTGTTTCATATCTGCAGCTGTCAGTACCATCTGTTGTGCCGATTTTACAAGTAAACCAGACAAGCCAACAATATTTGGTTGTTCCTTTTTAATAGCAGCAACTAAATCTGCTGGGGGAACTTTGATGCCGAGATCGATGACTTCATAGCCGTTATTAGAGAGAATGATATCAACGAGATTTTTGCCGATATCATGAACATCTCCTTTAACAGTTGCTAAAATAACTTTGCCTTTAGTAGATGCGGAAACATTTTTGTCCATATATCCTTCTAAAAAAGAAACGGCCGTTTTCATCACTTCTGCACTTTGCAGCACTTCTGCGACAATTAGCTGATTATCATTAAATAAGCGGCCAACTTCCTTCATTCCATCCATAAGAGGACCATTTATAATATCTAGTGGGGCACTATATGTAGTAAGTGCAATAGCTAAATCAGCTATTAATCCTTCTTTTGTTCCTTCCACAACATAGTAAGCTAACCGTTCATCTAACGTTAAATTTTCAAGTGAATTGATCTTTTCTTTTTTCTTATCTCGATAGAAGTCTGTGAAAATAGCCAGCGTTTCATCTGTTGTTTCAAATAAAAGTTTTTCAGCCAATTCAATTTCTTCTTTACTTATGGACGCAAATCTTTCCAATTTTTCTGTATTAACGATTGCGTAGTCAAGGCCAGCTTGTGTGCAGTGATAAAGAAAGACACTATTTAATATTTCTCGACCGACAGGAGGGAGACCAAAGGAAACATTGCTTATTCCAAGAATAGTTTGGACGTCTGGGCATGCTTGCTTTATTTGTTTAATTCCTTCTACCGTCGCTAATGCTGAGCCGATGTACTGTTCATCTCCCGTTCCTACAGGAAAGACAAGGGGATCAAATATTATATCTTGACCATTAATGTTATATTTTTTTGTTAACAGATCATAGGATCGCTTGGCTATTTGTAGTTTTTTCTCTACAGTAACTCCCATGCCATCTTCATCAATAGTTCCGACAACAACAGCTGCTCCATACTTATGGATGAGAGGAGCGATAGCTTGAAATCTTTCTTCGCCATCCTCCAGGTTAATACTATTGATGATTGCTTTTCCTTGTGAGTAGGAGAGTGCCTTTTCAATTACTTGTTCATCAGTAGAATCAATTACAAGGGGAACCTTGACTTTTTTTACAACTTCTTCCATGAAAAGCTCCATGTCTTGTAATTCATCTCTATCAGGATCTGCTAAGCAAATATCGATAACATGGGCTCCGCCTTTGACTTGAGCTCTAGCAATTTCTGCTGCTTCTTCATATTTCCCTTCTTTTATCAGCCTTTTAAATTTCCTTGAACCAATAACATTCGTTCGTTCCCCAACCATAATTGGTCTTAATGTAGGATCATCATAAATAAAGGGCTCAATTCCAGAAACCATGTGAAAATTAGTTTCTGCAACATTTCGCGGGGAGATGTCTTTCATTTTTTCGGCGATTGCTCGAATATGCTCAGGTGTAGTACCACAGCAGCCCCCAACAATATTAAGCCAGCCCTCTTCTGCGAATCCACCAAGTTTATTGGCAAGAGAGGAGGCTGTTTCGTGGTAGTTTCCTTCTTCATCAGGCAAGCCAGCATTTGGATAACAGCTAACAGCAAACTTAGACAGACTTGAAAGTGAGCGAATATGATCCTGCATAAACTCAGGACCTGTTGCACAATTTAGGCCAATGGCAATAGGACGCATATGTTCTATAGAAATGTAAAATGCTTCGATCGACTGTCCGGCAAGAGTAGTCCCCATTGGTTCAATCGTTCCAGAAATCATTAGTGGTAGTTCTTTTCCTGTTTTTGCAAATGCTTGTTTAATGCCTAAAAATCCAGCTTTAACATTCAGCATATCCTGACTTGTTTCCAGAAGGAGGAGATCAACACCTCCGTCGATTAATCCTAATGCTTGCTCTTCGTATGAAGAAATGAGTTCTTCAAATGTAGTGCCGCCAGTAACACTTAATGTTTTCGTTGTTGGGCCCATTGCACCTGCAATAAATCTTGGCCAATCAGCTGTAGAATATTTGTTTGCTGCTTCTCTAGCAAGTTTCGCTGCTTTAACATTTAATTGGTAAGCAATATGCCCTAGATGATATTCATCCAGGACAATTTTAGTTGCACCAAATGTATTGGTTTCAATAATATCTGCTCCGGCATGGAGGTAAGATTCATGAATTTTCGTAATAATATCTGGTCTTGTTAGATTAAGATTTTCATTGCATCCTTCTAATTCTTCTCCACCAAAATCGGCTGCCGTTAAGTTCTCTCGCTGGAGCATTGTTCCCATTGCACCATCCATAATGATAATTTTTCGTTTAAGTTGTTCAGCTAATGAAGTTTGTTGCATCAGTTGTCCTCCTAAGTGCCGCAGTTCGTAATTTCGTATAGCGAGCTAATTCCACAGAAAGCTCATAACGTAAAAAGGGTGTTATTAAGTAAATACCGTTAAAATAATTAGCTGCAGTGTCGATTAAAGATTTGGTGATTTTGAGACCTTCCTGTGCTGCTTGTTCTGGATTGTCTTTAAATTGTGCCATGGTGCGCCGTATGGAGTCATCTATTTTTATGCCAGGAACCTCGTTGTGTAAAAACTCCGCATTGTTACTGCTTGTTAAGGGCATTAAACCGATATAGATAGGAATATCAATGTGTTTTGTTGCTTCATAAAGTTCAATTATTTTTTGTTCGGAATAAATAGGCTGGGTTATAATGTAATCAGCACCGCATGCTACTTTTTTCTCTAACCGCTTTACTGCTTTTTCCACTTGACGAACATTTGGATTAAATGCAGCTGAAACCGAAAATGTCGTTTTTTGTCCGAGATTTTTGCCAGAGAAGGAGAGACCTTCATTTAATTGCTTAATCATCGAAATTAAGTCAAAGGAAGTCATATCATAAACAGAAGAAGCACCTGGAAAATCCCCAACACGAGCTGGATCTCCTGTAATGGCTAGGACATCATGAATTCCTAATGTATGTAATCCCATTAAATGAGACTGTAAACCAATTATATTGCGATCCCGGCAAGCAATATGAACAAGGGGACGAAGCCCAATGTTTTGCTTTACTAATGTACCAATTGCTGTATTGGAAATACGGGCAGATGCTAAACTGTTATCCGCAAGTGTTAAAGCATCAATTCCTTCTTCTTTTAGTTTTTTAGCACCTTCAAAGAATCGAGTCGTATCTAGTTTTCTTGGAGGATCTAATTCTACAATAACAGAAGCTCTTGTTTTTACAATCTCCTCCAAAGGGGTGTAATCCCTAGGGGGAGAGGAATGATGAAATATAGCATCCACAGCAGTCTTATTAGTTGCAACTGTTTTTTCTGTGATAGGGGAGGCTTCCTTTAACACCTTTGCGAAATTTCTGATATGTTCAGGTGTTGTTCCACAGCAGCCGCCTAAAAGACGAACGCCTTGCTTTCTAAATTCTTCGGCTGATTTTTGGAAATATTCTGCATTATCTTTATATTCGAATTTTCCGTCAATATAACTCGGCAAACTAGCATTGGGATAGGCAGATAAGTAGGCATTTTTAGGTAATGGTATTTGTTCAAGTGAAGCAATCATATGGTGTGGTCCTAATCTGCAATTCAACCCAATAACATCAGCACCTAAATTTTCTAATCTATCGAAAGCAGAAGCAAGGGATATTTGGTTTTGTAAAATCCCTATTTCGTGTATGGAAAGCTGGGCAATGACTGGAATATCTGTTTCTTTTTTAGTAATTTGCAGTACTGTTTCGAGTTCTTCCAAATCATAAAATGTTTCTAAAAGAATCCCGTCGACATCTTCTAATAACAAACAGTATAGCTGTTCACGAAAACTACGCTTCAGTTCTTCTAAACTAATTGCTTGGGGCTTCACGCCTCTATTTCCACCAATCGTTCCTAATATATTTACATTTTTATTTTCCACAGCTTTTTTGGCAATTTTCACGGCTGCGCTATTTATTTCCTTTACGTTATCTTCTAAACCATATCTTTGTAATTTTAAATAGTTGGCAGCATATGTATTAGTTTGAATTATATCTGCGCCGGCATGGATATATGCTTGATGTACCTGTTCAATCTGTTCATGGTGAGAAAGATTTAAAGATTCAAAGCAAGTATCTTTTCCATAAGAATAGAGGAGGGTGCCCATAGCACCATCACCAATTAAAATTTCATTTTTTAGTCTATCAAGAAAATTCATTGTAATCCTCCAGTTAAATATAATGTAACTCTGCGGTCTTTTTTAGAGCTGTATCAAAATCATTGATTAAATCTAATGGATTCTCTAATCCAACAGATAAGCGTAGAAGGGAATCTGTAATTCCACGTTCAGATCTAGCTAAAGGATCCATTGCAGCATGAGACATTTTTGCTGGATAAGAAAGAATCGATTCAACCGCACCAAGACTAACGGCGAATACAGGAAGTTTGACATTCTCTACAAAAGTACGCATTGCCTCTTCTGAATATAACTCAAAGGAGAAAACTGCTCCTGGATTTAGCGCTTGTTTTCTTTGGATCGCATATTGTGGATGATCTTCAAAACCTGGATAATGCACTTTTTTTATTAATGGGTGGTTTTGCAAATGCTCAGCGATCATTCTTGCACCTTCACTTGAATGCTTCATCCGAACATGTAATGTCTTTATTCCTCTAAGGAGCAGCCAGCAATCCTGTACGCCGAGAACTGCGCCAAACGAATTTTGTAAATAACCAATTTGCTTTGCCAGCTCTGCATCTTTAACTACTGCTACTCCAGCAATTACATCGCTATGGCCAGATAAGAACTTAGTAGCGCTATGAAGCACAACATCTGCACCTAGTGTTAATGGTTTTTGTAAGGCTGGTGTTAAAAAGGTATTATCCACGAAAGTAAGTGCATTGTATTTTTTGGCAAGTAAGCTAATTGCTTCAATATCGGTTACTTTTAATAAAGGATTGGAAGGAGTTTCTACATAAAAGACTTTTGTGTTTGGCAATACAGCTGCTGCAACTTCTTCTAGATTGGTCATATCTACAAAGGTATGATCGATTCCAAATCGATTTAATACGGTCGTCACCATACGATATGTTCCACCATAAACATCTTCCGAAATAACGACATGATCTCCTTGCGATAATAATAGAAATGCTGTTGAAATAGCAGCCATTCCTGAAGAGAAGGCAAAGCCGTGTGTTCCTTCTTCTAATTCTGCCACAACTTCTTCTAATGCTTCTCTTGTTGGATTTAAGCTTCGGCTATAGTCGTATTTTCCGAATTCATCAATATCTTTTTGGTGAAAGGTGGAAGCGTGCTGAATTGGCACGCTGACAGCTCCTGTTTCTGGATCGAATTTATGTTTATTATGAAGTAATTTTGTTTCAAATGTATATGATGTACTCATATTGTTACCTCCTGTGCAATTCCCTTTGCAATAGAAAAGGCTTTATCTAGATCTTTGATTAAATCATTTGCGTTTTCAATACCAACTGAAAAACGTAATAGTCGATTATCGACACCAGTTTCTAATCTGACTTCAAGTGGAATATCTGCATGAGTTTGAGTGGCAGGATATGTAATAAAACTTTCCACCCCTCCAAGACTTTCGGCAAATGAGATTAACGTTAAGTTTTGCAAAAATGGATTAACCCAAGATTCGCTTTGGATTCTAAACGAGATCATTCCGCCACGACCAGGATAGAGGACATCTACAACAGCGTCATGTTCTTGCAGAAAAGTAGAGAGTATTTTCGCGTTCTCTTCATGTTTTTCCATTCTTAACGCCAGTGTCTTCATTCCTCTCATCAATAGCCACGAATCAAAGGGACTTAAAACAGCTCCAGCTGAATTATGGTGTAAGGCAAGCTCATTACAAAGCTCTTCTCCCTTTGCAACAATAAGACCAGCGAGAACGTCATTATGTCCACCTAAATATTTTGTTGCACTGTGGATAACGATATCAGCACCTAAACGAATCGGCTGTTGGATAATAGGAGTATAAAAAGTATTGTCAACAATAAGCAGAATATTGTGTTCTTTTGCGATGGAAGCAATCACAGAAATATCCGTCTGTTCCATTAAAGGATTCGTAGGATTTTCAAGGAAGATTGCTTTTGTTTTTGGGGAAATCGCCGCACGCACAGCATCAGTATCTGAGGTATTAACGTACGTACATCGAAGACCCCATTTTTTATACCCTTGTTCTAATAGACGGTATGTACCGCCATATAAATCTTTAGAAATAATCCATTCATCTCCGCTTTGGAAAAGGGAAAGAATTGTTTGAATTGCTGCCATTCCGGAACTACATGCAAAGCCGCGGTCTCCTTCTTCTAATTCAGCAATTGCATTTTCTAAAATTTGACGAGTAGGATTTCCTGTTCGTGTATAATCATAGCCAGTTGATTCTCCAATTCCTGTATGACGATAAGCTGTTGAAAAATAAACAGGCGGATTAACTGACCCAGTAGTTGTTTCACTTCTATTACCAATTTGCGCTAACTTCGTTTCTAAACTATACATTCTATAACTCTCCTATTCTCATATTGTGGATTTTTTATGTAATTAAAACAAACCAAGAAAAGATAAAGAAAAATGACATGAAAAAAGCCTTCTTCGTTATAAGAAGAAGACTTTGGATACTAATGGTCATTCTTCTTATCTTTCAAGCATTTGCTTGATGGAATTAGCACCTTTTCAGTATATAGGATACTGAAGGTTGCTGAGGTTTCGTCGGGCCATTCCCTCTACCTCTCTTGATAAGAATTACGTATGTAATTGACTATTAATTTACTATATATTTCGCTTATTGGCAAGAATTATTTTGTTATTTCTGAAAAGAAACTATATTCTTTCTATTGTAATATATCATCATATTTCTTCAATAAGCTGGTATACATCTACATCTAACTCGTGTTCTGGATTTGTTTTTGTATAGATAGTTGCTTTCTTTGTTTTTTCATTTACATTCTGGATAATAATCTTTTCTCCTTGATAACTAACATCCACAATATCTGCAGCATTCATAATTTCAATCGCACGCCCAATATTCATCGATCTACCTCCTAAACTTACAAACCATTGTTCATGGAAATGGCTATCTACATGAACGCTTCCTTTCGTATGAATGAACCATATCTGTTGTCAGGACTTACAATAATTAGAAAGGTTTCTAATTTTATAATGGCTAATTCCATCAATTATATTCTTTATTTTTTCTTCTCATCAAATTTTAATGTTTCTTTCATGCTTTTTTACAAAAAGAGGTATACCATAAGTTTTATTCACATTAGCACATTAGAAAAGTTTTTTAATTTATTAAATTAACTAGAAATGTGCTTTCAATATAGTTATTAATGGGTAATAGAGGAATGACCTCGATACTTTTAAGCGAAAGTTTAATTCAAAGGAGAGATGAAACATGCAATTTCTTCGCATTGCAATGATTGTATTTAGTTCTTTAACAGCAGCATCATTATTCGGATTTCAATTTGTAGAAATGGCACATGCTATTATGGATTCAATGTTTTCGAAGCAAAATTAAAGATTACGGGGTATTTTTTGTATATCAAGCTTCTAATATGATAAAATAATCATATATTTAGGCAAGTTAAAGCAGTTTTGTTGAAATTTCCTTTCATAATAAATCAAATTTCAACATGCCGCTTGTAACATTGCCTATGTTAAATAGAGAGCGTGGTATAATGAAAAAAATTTTGATTATAGAAGACGAAAAAAATTTATCGAGATTTATCGAGTTGGAATTAACATATGAAGGGTATAAAACAGAAGTCTGCTCAGATGGTAGGAGCGGTCTTCATAAAGCATTAGAGGAAGAGTGGGATATTATCTTATTAGATTTAATGCTGCCTGAATTAAATGGCATTGAGGTATGCAGAAGACTCCGTCAAACAAAAAACACCCCAATATTAATGATAACTGCACGGGATAGCGTTTTAGATCGAGTTTCTGGATTAGATAGTGGCGCAGACGATTATTTGGTTAAGCCATTTGCGATTGAAGAACTGCTTGCTAGATTACGTGCATTATTTCGCCGAGTAGAGCCACAAACAAATACTTCCAATCAAATTATGACAAAGTTGACTTATAAAGATATTACTCTGGAGGTGGAATCACATATCGCCAAAAAAGGAGATGAGATTCTGTCCTTAACCAAACGAGAGTATGATTTGCTTTATATGTTCATGACCAATATTAATATTGTCTTATCAAGAGATATATTATTAGAAAAAATCTGGGGTTATGAATCAGAAGTAGAAACAAACGTAATCGATGTATATGTTAGGTATTTAAGGAATAAGCTTGATCCATCTGGACAAGAAGTATATATCGAAACGGTCAGAGGAATAGGATATGTGATGAGATGAAATGGATAAAAAAAATATCTCTTTTACCTTGGAAATGGAAATTAACACTTGGGTTATCCTTTAGTATTTTTTTAACTTATTCTATTTTTTCCTTTTTTGAATTTCATACTGTTTCTTCTTGGTTATTAAATCAGGAAGAAACAGATGTAAAACAAGCGATGAACCAAGTTGTTAAACAATTGAGTTTGCAAGAAAAGAATCCTACAGACGAAGAAATCGCCGCAAATGTCACTTTATTAGAAAAACTTAATAATAATAACCAACTAATTCGTATTTTAGATGAAAATGGACAAGCCATCCTTGCAGATATGAATGGAGATTTCCCGATTATTGAGCCCAATCAAATATATAATGATGAACAGTTTCATTATATTTCAATTGGAGATCAGAATTCACTAGTTTATAGTAAGGAAATTAAGACAAAAGCATTTAATGGCAGAGTAGAAATTATCCGTTCTCTGGAATCCTTAGATAAAGTACGAGAACACTTATGGTTTGCAATGACAATGTTTGCAATTGCTGCACTCATTATCAGCGCCCTTATTGGTTATTTTATTTCCTATTTATTATTACGACCAGTTAATTCGATGACAAAAACAATGAAAAAAATAAAAAACAGTGGATTCAAGGAAAGGATGCCAGTCTATCCTCAAAAGGACGAAATTGCTGATTTATCTCTTATTTTCAATGAGATGATGGATGTGATTGAACAATCCTTTCAGCAGCAAAAACAATTTATTGAAGACGCTTCCCATGAATTGAGGACCCCGGTTTCTGTCTTAGAGGGTCATCTTTCCATGCTAAATAGATGGGGGAAGAATAATGAAGATATATTAGAAGAGTCACTGCAAACATCAACTGAAGAAGTTGCTCGTCTAAAAAAACTAATTATCAGTTTATTAGACTTATCCAAATTAGAGCAAAATAGAATGGATGCAGAATTAACTCCTGAGAGGGTAAAGTGGATTTTTGAGCATACTATTCGTGATTTTGTGATGCTCCATGACGATTTTACATTCGAGATAAAACTTGACTCTCTCCATCTTTATGAGGTATCTGAGCAACATTTGCAGCAAATAACGACTATATTACTTGATAATGCGGTCAAATATTCTGTACATGAAAAAAATATTTTTCTGCATACGTATGAAAAAGACAACCATTTTATCCTTGAAATTATCGATCATGGAATTGGAATACCTAAAGAAGATCTTGAAAAAGTATTTGACCGGTTTTATCGAGTGGATAAAGCTAGGAGTAGAGAACAGGGTGGAACAGGACTTGGATTAGCCATTGCAAAGCAAATTGTTAGTTTATATAATGGGACAATTGAAATTAAAAGTAAGGTTGGTCAAGGAACAAAAGTAATTGTTCGCTTTAAAATATAGTTATCATCAAAGAAAAAGAGGAAGAAGGGCAGGGAGCAGAATATTAGCATCCTGTAATTTCTTTCGAATTATTCCTATTATGAGCAACTAATAAAGCCAGACAAACAGAGGAAACCATGTTTGTCTGGCTTTTTTTTCGGGTTAACTATGTTTCACTCTTTTTTGCTTTGTCATGTAAAACTTTATGCTGCATATGATTACTACTAAGATTGTTTTTTTTTCTGAAGATAGGGCCGATAAAAAATATTTTTAATTTTTTTACCATAAAAATGTGTAAAACTTTTGAAGCTGTTATTAAACCATGATAGAATAGAAATGTAAACGTTTTAAAAAATGTTTTTTCACTAGAAAGTGTAAAGCGCAATAACAAAGGGAAGATAAAAAATGATAATAAAAGTGGTGGAGGGAAATTTTCATGGAGAAGCCATCTGATGGTACAGTCTCATACCAACCAAGATTTTATGGGCCGAACTTAGGGCTCGTAATGGAGCTTTATGAGAAATACGTTCAAGATCCAAATTCAGTTGATGAAGAAATGAAAAGGCATTTTGATCAATGGGGTCCCCCAATTGATAATCAAACAAAAACTAGCACGAATCATTTATCTCTACAGTCCGAAGTTCAAGTTGAAAAAATTATTGCAGCAGTAACATTAGTGAATAAGATAAGAGCATATGGACATTTAGCGGCTGATATTTATCCTTTAAAGGATCATAAGAGAGAGTATGAGTTATTTGATTTAGCTCGTTTTGATTTAACGAAAGAAGATTTAGAAAAAATTCCAGCTCGTTTAATTTGTCCAGATGCTCCTAATCATATAATAAATGGCTATGAAGCGGTTCAATATTTAAAAGAGATTTATACAAAGACCATTGCATTTGAATACTATCATGTTAATGATATTAAAGAAAAAAACTGGCTACAGTCTAAAGTAGAGTCAGGAAGCTTAAAACCCGCCTGTCATAAAGAGTTAAAAAGAAAGCTTTTAAAAAGGGTAATAGAAGTTGAAGAATTCGAAAATTTTTTACATAGAACATATGTCGGTCAAAAGAGATTTTCGATTGAAGGTCTCGATACAATGGTACCAATGATAGATAAGATTATATCTGAATCAGTATTAAATGGTGCTCAAAATATTAATATAGGAATGGCGCATAGAGGTCGATTAAATGTGTTAGCCCATGTATTAGAGAAGCCTTATGAAATGATATTTGCAGAATTTCAGCATGCTCCTAATAAACAGTTAGTACCATCAGAAGGATCAATCGGTATTAGCTTTGGCTGGACTGGGGATGTAAAATACCATTTAGGCTTGGATCGACAAATTAAATCAAATAATGTTTCAAATGTCCGGCTCACTCTTGCAAACAATCCAAGTCATCTGGAGTTTGTAGGTGCAGTAGTAGAAGGATTTACAAGAGCTTCACAGGATGATAGAACAAAACCTGGCTTTCCAGCGGAAGATTCTAATAAATCACTAGCTATTTTAATCCACGGAGATGCAGCTTTTCCTGGGCAAGGAATTGTTTCTGAGACTTTAAATTTAACAGGGTTAAAGGGTTATCGAACAGGTGGAACAATTCATATTATCGCTAATAACACAATTGGATTTACAACAGAATCTAGTGATTCGAGATCTACTAGATATGCTAGTGATCTTGCAAAGGGATTTGAGATTCCTATTATTCACGTGAATGCAGATGACCCAGAAGCTTGTATAAAAGCTGCAAAACTAGCTATCGAATATAGAGAGAAGTTTAAGAAGGACTTTTTAATCGATTTAATTGGTTATAGAAGATATGGTCACAATGAAATGGATGAACCAATGACGACAAATCCATTAATGTACAAGTTAATTCACGAACATCCAACCATTACAAAGCTGTACGGTGAAAAGCTAGTTGCCGAAAATGTGATAAATGAAGAAGATATTCAAGCGTTGAAAGAAGAGGTTACAAGAAAACTTAAAGAAGCACATGATAGAGTACCAAAGAAAAATGAAGATCCGGATATTACCAACCCACCTAATTCGGTGGAGCGTCAATTGCCGAAAGTTAAAACATCTGTTCCAATTGAGCAATTAAAACAAATAAATAGTGAGTTACTTTCCTATCCTTCTCAATTTCAAGTTTTTGATAAATTAGGAAAAGTTTTAAAGCGGAGAAATGATGCTCTAGAAGGGGAAGGGAAAATTGATTGGTCTTTAGCGGAAACATTGGCTTTTGCAACGATTTTAGAAGACGGTACACCAATCAGACTTTCAGGGCAGGATTCTGAACGTGGTACATTTGCTCATCGTAATATTATTTTACATGACTATGTAACAGGGAAGCAGTATTCACCTTTGCATACCTTATCTAAAGCGAAAGCGTCATTTGCTGTTCATAACAGTCCGTTATCGGAAGGTTCTGTACTAGGATTTGAGTACGGTTACAATGTTCATGCTCCTGAAACACTTGTATTATGGGAAGCGCAATTTGGTGATTTTGCTAATGCAGCACAAGTAATGTTTGATCAATTCATTGCAGCTGGCAGAGCTAAATGGGGACAGAAATCTGGTTTAGTAATGCTTTTACCACATGGATATGAAGGTCAGGGACCAGAACATTCCAGTGCAAGATTGGAGCGATTCTTAATCTTAGCAGCTGAAAATAACTGGACGGTTGCAAATTTATCATCATCTGCACAATACTTTCATATTTTAAGAAGACAGGCAGCAATTCTAAATAAAGAAGAAGTACGACCTTTAGTTATTATGACACCAAAGAGCTTGCTGCGTAATGCTGATGTTGCTTCTAACGGACTAGAATTTAGTGAAGGTGCGTTTCATTCTGTTTTAGAAGTAGATAACACAGGACAAAATGACAATGCTGTTACGCGATTAGTTCTTTCTACCGGTAAAATTTCCATTGACTTATATCAAGCACATAAAAAGCTTGAAAATGCAGAAGCAATCCACCTTGCAAGAGTTGAAGAAATTTACCCTTTCCCAGAAGAGAGGCTAACTGAAATTATTCAACGCTACCCAAATTTAAAAGAGGTAGTATGGGTTCAAGAGGAGCCAAAGAATATGGGAGCATGGAGCTTTATGGAGCCAAGAATTAGAAAACTAATTTCCGATTCTATTTCCTTACAATATGTCGGTAGAAGAAGAAGATCTAGTCCTGCTGAAGGGGATCCAATTGTTCATCGAAAAGATCAAGCAAGAATCGTAAATGAAGCATTGACTATGGAATGAATTGAGGGGGAAAATTAAAATGGCAGAGATTAAGGTACCAGAATTAGCTGAATCAATTACCGAAGGAACTGTAGCCCAATGGTTAAAGAAAACAGGGGAATATGTGGAAAAGGGCGACTATATTGTTGAATTGGAAACAGATAAAGTAAATGTGGAAATTATTTCTGAGGAAAGTGGAATCATTAAAGAATTAAAAGCAAATGAAGGAGATACGGTTCAAGTCGGAGAAACAATTGCTATAGTCAGCGCAGAAGGAGCTCCTGAAGAACCACAGGCAGTAGAAGAAAAAAAAGCTGAAAAGATTGAAACAGAAGCTCAAACTACAGAGGAGCCAAAGGAACAAAAAGAAGAACAAGTTAATAAACAACATCCTATTGCTTCACCAGCTGCTCGCAAGCTGGCAAGAGAGAGAGGAATCGATTTAACAGCAGTCCAAACGAATGATCCATTAGGAAGAGTAAGAGCGCAAGATGTTGCAGCACATGATCAAAAGGCGGCTGCATCAGTTTCAGCACAATCAGTACAAACACCGAAAGTTGAAAAGGCAGCACCTGCTGTAGAATCAGATAATCGAGTGGAAAGAGTGAGAATGACAAGAAGAAGACAAACAATCGCTAATCGATTATTAGAGGTTAAACAAAATACGGCAATGCTAACTACTTTTAATGAAGTTGATATGACTAATATTATGGCCTTAAGAAATCGTAGAAAAGATGCATTTCAAAAAGAGAATGATGTGAAGCTTGGCTTTATGTCTTTCTTTACTAAAGCTGTCGTAGCAGCTCTAAAGAAAGCGCCATTATTAAATGCAGAAATCCAAGGTGACCAAATTGTCTTAAAAAAATACTATGATATCGGTATTGCTGTATCAACAGATGAAGGGCTTGTTGTACCAGTCTTAAGAGACGCTGACCGGAAAAACTTCGCTGAAATAGAAAGTGAAATTTTAGACTTTGCAAGTAAAGCAAGAAGTAATAAACTATCATTAAGCGATTTACAGGGTGGGACATTTACTATTACAAACGGCGGTGTTTTTGGATCTTTGTTATCTACTCCAATTCTTAACGGACCACAGGTCGGTATACTTGGAATGCATAAAATCCAGCTGCGTCCTGTGGCAATCGATGCTGAGAGAATGGAAAATAGACCAATGATGTATTTGGCTCTGTCTTATGATCACCGCATCATTGATGGAAAAGAAGCAGTTACATTCCTAGCAAGAATAAAAGATCTACTAGAAGATCCTGAGTCGCTATTGTTTGAGGCTTAATTACTTCGCTAAATATAGATACAGGGAGTTTCTATTATCGGGAACTCCCTGTATCTTTTTATAATAGAATAGTATTTGAAATCGTACAAAAAGTGTTGATTTGAACCAATTTCAAAGGAATTTTTCTGGATGCAAAGCACAGTACAAATCCTTTATCTACGGGTCTTTGCTAAAAGAATAATATATCATTACATGGTAGGAATCTATCAATATCTGACAGATGATGCTCGGGTACATAAAAAATTATTTGATGGAAACATCAATTATCGATTTTCAATATTGATGATCAAAAACAAGTGTATTGAGAATTATACGTGTACCACGTATAGATTTACTGATTTTAGAAGAATTTGAAGACTATTACCCAAGTGGTAATAATAATTTATGTAAACGAAAGATCGTTACTGTTCATCAAGAAGAAAAAACTCGGAAGTATTTACCTGTATTTTCCATAAATCGATAAGGCTCAAAAAGGAAATCACAGGAGGAAGAAGGAAAGTATACCAAGATAGAAATTAAATAAAATGTTACATTAATATAATAATTATTTTGGTTTAAGAGGTAGTTTTCCTGTGGTATAGAATACTAACTACATCATAGAAGGAAGGTCATAATATGTATATTCAAGAACATAAAAACATTTATGTCATCAAATATAATCATACATTCTATTATGCAATGGATTTCAAACGCATGGATTGGATTAATGGCATATGCTACATGACTTTTTTACAAGTAGACACAGGAAAATGGTTTACATTTGAAAGAAATAGGATTAAGTGGATGGAAAAGGAACAACAGAATTTAGTTTCATAACAGAACCTGTTGCACTATGTATCGGTTTCCCTTTATACTAGGATAGTACTAGATGAAAGGAGCAATAAAATGATACATGAAAACTGGGAAAAGAAACCATCTGTTAAAAAAGTAAAATGTATACATACAGATGCAAACAAATACATTGTTAATAGAGTGTTAACAGTAGGAAAAGAGTATGAAGTAAAGAATGAGACAGAGGAATTTTACTTTGTTGTAGATAACTCTGGTAAAGTTGGCGGTTTTTACAAAGATTATTTTCAAACAATATAAGAAAGATAAGATGTCTTTTATGATAGAAAAGCTATGAGGTTTATAGGAATGAAATGATAGAAAGAATTCCTTTGAAAATCATACCTATTCTTTTCATTAGACATCTTTTTTGTATCATAATCCTGAATTGATTTTATTAAATAAAGGAATGAATAATTATGAGTTATATATTTGTTGGTATTGGCGGGGTGATAGGGAGCATTTTGCGATTTATTGTAGGTCAAATTCCTTTTGACTATGATTTTCCCCTGCAAACATTGGGAATTAATATTGCTGGTTCCTTTATATTAGGCTGGTTTACCAGCGCCATTATAAAAAAACAAAAGTTAAAATCAGAATATACTGCAGCCATTGGAACAGGCATGATTGGTTCTTTTACTACTTTATCAACACTCAGTCTGGATACTGTTCAATTGCTAATTGCAGGTAGTCCTGTGCCCGCTATTAGTTATGTTGTTGGTAGTGCCGTATTTGGAATTAGTTTTGCGTATTTAGGAATGAAAATTGGAGAAAGAAAATGGAGTAAATCAAATGGTTAGTAATCTTTTGTTAATTGGAGTTGGCGGTTTTATTGGCGCTATTTCTCGTTATTTTTTTATAAATGAACTAAAAAAAATAATGGCATCGTCTATCCCTATTCCGACCATGATTGTCAATATAATCGGATCGTTTCTACTAGGATTAATTGTAGGAATGGGTGTGAATGTCAATGCCTATTTTATTTTAGCAATTGGTTTTTTAGGAGCATTTACAACATTCTCTACTTTTGCTGTTGAGGCAGTAACATTATGTCGAGAAAAGAAAAAAGGAGGTTTTTTCTTTTATATTTTGGGGACCTTTTTAGGCGGGATTTTATTTTGCTTTGCAGGATGGAAATTTGGTCTCTATTTCTAAACAAAATGTCTATTTAAAAAAGGACAAATTTTACATGTAGCCAAGTGCTCTTTACGTAAAATTTGTCCTTTATTTATAGAAAAGAAAACCCTGGGCTATGCCTAGGGTTCCAAAAAGCTTACAGCGCGGTATTAAAAAAACTTCCTCTTGGTGCTAAAATATTTTTTGGTTCGCCAACCGAAAATAAATAGCCAGGAGGAAGTCCTTATGTCAAAAGACAATAATAGTTTAGCACACACAACTTGGAATTGTAAGTATCACATAGTATTTGGACCAAAATATAGAAGACAAATTATTTACGGGAAAATAAAGAAAGATATTGGGCAAATCTTACGTACCTTATGTGAGAGGAAAGGCGTGGAGATAATAGAAGCAACAGCGTGTAAGGATCACGTACATATGTTAGTGAGTATTCCGCCAAAATTAAGTGTATCAGCATTCGTAGGCTATCTAAAAGGGAAAAGTAGCTTGATGATATTTGATCGACATGCACAATTGAAATATAAGTATGGAAATCGAAAATTTTGGTGTACAGGATATTATGTAGATACGGTAGGAAGAAACAAAAAGGTAATTGAAGAATATATCCGTAATCAAATACAAGATGATATAGTCGCAGAACAATTAACAATGATGGAATATATTGATCCATTTACAGGGGAAGAAGTGAAGAAAAAGAAACGAAAAAATTAGGAGAGAAGGCCTTTGAGGTCTGGCCAGTAGAAGTAGTACAATTGGCGAACCTTTCAGTAGCCCTTTAGGGTTTGGTCAGTAATAAAGGCTTTCAGCCGCAGAGAAAACCACCCGTTCTCACGGGTGGTCCTTATTCTTATTTATCTGCCGCTATCTTTTTATTATTAGGTTGGGGCGGATATAGCTTTCTGCCGATTAAAGATTGGAAGATAAGGAAAGTTCCACCGACTGTCCAATATAGTGGTAGAGCTGCTGGAGCATTTAAAGACACTATTACAATCATAATAGGAGAAATCAATCCTATTTTACTCATTTGCTTTTGTTGTTCTTGTGTCATGGTACTTTGCGATACTCTAAATTGTAAATAATAAACAATACCTGCTAACGCGGTTAGAATTAAATCTGACTGTCCTAAATTAAACCATAAAAAGGAGTGGCTAGCTATTTCTTGAGAACCACGTATTGCATAATAGAATCCCATTAAAATCGGCATTTGAATCAGCATTGGTAAACATCCAATATTAAGTGGGTTAATATTATTTTTTTTGTAAAGATCCATCATTTCCATTTGCAGTTTTTGCTGTTCTTTTTGATCTTTAGTGGCCTTAATCTTTTTCTGAATTGCTTCCATTTCAGGTTTAATTGTATCCATTTTTGATTTCATTAATTGTTGTTTTTTATATTGCTTCAGCATTAAAGGCATTAAGACAAGTCGAATTACTAAAGTGATCAGAATAATCGCAAGGCCGTAGCTTCCAGCAAATACATCTGCTGTTCCGTGAATAATTGCCGTAAAAGGCTCAACAAATATTTTATGGAAAAACCCATCATTATTTCCACTTGCTGATGAGGAACAAGCACTCAGTAGAATAGTTGATAAACCTAATAGCATGATTAGTAATGTATTTTTTGATAATATTTTCATTGTAATTCCTCCAAATTGTTAATTAAATACTAGCTAACAAAGGAGGTAATTGGTTTCTCAGGATCATCATGGGAACTCTCTATTCTTTTACGGATATTTTTAACAATCCAGTGCAAAATAGGAGTATTATATTTTTGAACATTCATATTTATTGTTGTGATAGAAACATCTAATGACAACTTTTCATCCGTTGCAAAGAATTCTTGCTGAACCGTTGTCTTAATGTTCCAATCCCATAAATATTTCAGTACTAGACCTACTAAAAATGTATAGTAAACCGTTTGATAACTGGGAAAAAACGTTAAGTCTAATAATAAATCAATCATTTATACACCTCATTATTAGTGAACAAATAAAATTATATCTAAACTAGTGTGGAAAAGCAATTAACAACTAGGGATAAAGGTCAATATTACAGATAATAAGGATATTTTATGACATTTTTAAATGTTGAATGATAAAACATAGTTCCCTTCTAGAGAAACAATTTGAATAAAATCAGGAAGAATTAAGTATTTACAATAGGAAAAAATAAAATGAATGGTATAATAAAGGATAGTTTAAATATAAATCAAGGTGTTTTCTTATAGGATGTTTTTAATAAGTTCTGTAGAAATTAAGGGGGGATTTAATGAAAGCTCTAATTAATATTGATTACACTTTTGACTTCGTGGAGGGCAATTTACCATGTGGTGAACCAGGCATTGCCATTGAGAATGAAATAGTCAACATTACGAAGAATTTTATCGATAATGATGATTTAACCGTGTTTGCAATTGATTTGCATACATTAAATGATCCATATCATCCAGAGTCAAAGCTTTTTCCACCTCATAATATTGCTGGCACAAGAGGAAGAGATTTATATGGAACACTTCAAAAAACTTATGAAGATCACAAAGATTTAACCAATGTGTATTGGATGGATAAAACTAGATACAGTGCTTTTGCAGGCACTGATTTACATATAAAATTGCAAGAGAGATCCATTAAAGATATTTATCTAGTTGGCGTTTGTACAGATATATGTGTGCTGCATACTGCTGTAGATGCTTATAATCTTGGTTATAATATTCATATATATGAAAATGCCGTTGCTTCATTTAATGAAATCGGCCATCAGTGGGCATTGGAACATTTTAAAAATGTACTAGGGGCTACTATCCTTTAGTCGTTTAGGGGTTGCAGGAGGACTATAATGAGTTTTAATTTTAAAGATGACAGTTTAATGTTACATACGGACTTATATCAAATTAATATGGCTGAAACATACTGGGAGGATGGCATTGCTGAAAAGAATGCTGTTTTTGAAGTATATTTTAGAAAATTGCCTTTTAATAATGGCTACGCTGTTTTCGCTGGTTTAGAACGAGTGATTCAATACCTAGAGAATCTGCAATTTTCTGAAGGGGATATTGAATACTTAAGACAAGAAGGGTTTAAGGAAGATTTCCTAGCTTATTTGAAAGATCTCCGTTTTACTGGAAGTCTAAGGTCAGCAGCAGAAGGAGAAGTGGTTTTTGCAAATGAACCTTTAATGAGAATTGAAGCACCACTTGCCCAAGCACAAATTGTTGAAACAGCTATCTTAAATATTGTGAATTACCAAACATTAATTGCAACAAAAGCTTCTAGAATTAAAAATGTAATTGGTGATGGAATCGTAATGGAGTTTGGAAGCAGACGTGCACATGAACTTGATGCAGCATTATGGGGGACAAGAGCTGCTTTTATCGGTGGCTTTAATTCCACCTCAAATGTCAGAGCAGGTAAATTATTCGGTATTCCGATTTCTGGAACGCATGCCCATTCCATGATTCAAGCCTATCATGATGAGTATATAGCTTTTCATAAATACGCACGAAGACATAAGGATTGCGTATTTTTAGTAGACACATATGATACTTTGCGTTCTGGAGTTCCTAATGCTATTCGCGTTGCAAAGGAATTAGGCGATAGCATAAATTTCCGAGGGATTCGACTGGATAGCGGTGATTTAGCTTATTTATCAAAAGAAGCAAGAAAAATGCTAGATGAAGCCGGCTTCTATGATACTAAAATTGTTGCAAGCAATGATCTAGATGAATACACGATTATTAACTTAAAAGCACAAGGCGCAAAAATAGATATTTGGGGAATTGGAACCAAATTAATTACAGCATATGATCAGCCAGCACTTGGCGGCGTATATAAGCTCGTTTCTATTGAAGATAAAGAAGGCAATATGCAAGATACGATTAAAATTAGCGGAAATCCAGAAAAAGTGACTACTCCTGGATTAAAAAGGGTATATCGAATTATAAATGATATAAATGGCAAATCTGAAGGGGATTATATCTGTTTAGAATCCGAACATCCTGAAAACGAAGAACGCTTAAAAATGTTTCATCCAACCCACACGTATATCAGCAAATTCGTGACTAATTTTAATGCAGTAGATATCCATCAAGATATTTTTAAGGATGGTAAGTTAATATATGCAACCCCAGATATCGTCAGCATTCAAAAGTATTCAGAGCAAAGTTTAGAAATACTTTGGGATGAATATAAGCGTTCCTTAAATCCTGAGGAATATCCTGTAGATTTAAGCCCTTTATGCTGGGAAAATAAAATGAGTCATATAGAAAAGGTAAAAGTAACAATTCAAAAACGCAAATGAGGAGGAAAAAGCATGCGTCAGCTACAAGAAAAAATTATGAAGGATTTAAACGTACAACCTGAAATTAATCCAAAACAAGAAATTGAAAAAAGAGTCCAATTTTTAAAGGATTACGCTAAGAAAGCGAAAGCAAAAGGATTTGTTTTAGGGATTAGTGGTGGACAAGATTCATCATTAGCAGGAAGACTGGCACAATTAGCAGTAGAAGAATTACGAGCGGAAGGCTATAACGCAACTTTTGTAGCGGTAAGATTGCCATATGGAGTTCAAGCAGATGAAGTAGATGCAAAACGTGCAATGGAATTTATAAAAGCGGATAAGGAATATGTATTTAATATTAAAACTCCTGTAGATGACGTGAAGACTGTTTATGATAACATGAGTGAAACTCCATTAGCTGATTACCATAAAGGGAATGTAAAAGCTAGAATGCGGATGATTGCGCAATATGCAATTGGCGGACAAGAAAATTTACTAGTGATAGGTACTGATCATGCTGCAGAAGCTGTTACAGGATTCTTTACAAAGTATGGAGATGGCGGTGCAGATGTTCTACCGTTAACAGGATTATCAAAAAGACAAGGAAAGCAATTATTAAAAGAGCTGAATGCAGAAGAGGCTCTATATCTGAAGGTGCCAACTGCCGATTTATTAGATAATAAACCAGGACAAGCTGATGAAACCGAACTTGGTATCACTTATGATGAATTAGATGATTATTTAGAAGGAAAAGAAGTTACACAAGCTGTTGCAGAAAAGATTGAAGCTCGTTATTTATTGACAGAGCATAAGAGACAAGTACCTGCATCAATGTTTGATGAATGGTGGAAAGAATAGTAGAAAAGAAGAAGAGACCGATAATCGTTTATTCGGTCTCTTTTTATTGGCAATATTCTCTCTTAAATTAATGACACAGCACAAACATGTACCAGGAATGAACATACTCTATAATGTAAGTACAAAATATGTAAATGTTGTTTAACAAAATTTTGTACGAAAAAAAATATAGGAGGGAGATAAAATGCTTAAAATTCTAGGTTTAGACGTAGAAGTTACACTATTAAATATCCCTATATCCTTTGAATCCGAATTATCTGTCGGCTGCAAAAAGAAGTCATGTTGTCCACATTATCCGCCAAGTCCACCAAAACCACCAGGACCTCCATTTCCGCCATATCCCCCATTCGCTAATCGTGATGCTTAAATAGGATAATAGCTAGTAAGAGGCATAGATATCACATAGTAAATTTATGCCTCTTATCTTTGTTTTTAAAACTTTTACATTGTTCTATTTAAAATAGCAGCCGCAAAATCAACTGATTCTTGTGTAGGTGGTTCGATGCCTTTTAAAGGATATTCTAATCCAAGATTCTCCCATTTATATACACCTAATTTATGATAAGGGAGTATATCAATTTTTTCTACATTTTCAAGTGTAGCAATGAAATCACTTAATCTCGTTAAATCTTCTTCTGTATCATTAATTGTGGGTACTAATACATGTCTAACCCATATAGGGACTTTCTTATTAGATAAATAGGCAGCAAAATCTAAAATATGATCATTTCCCATGCCAGTCAATTTAATATGCTTTTTACGGTCAATATGTTTTAAATCAAGCAAAACTAAATCAGTATATTGCATCAACTCATCTAATTGTGTTTGGAAAGAAGGGGCTTTTGAATAACAACCACCAGAAGAGTCAATTGTGGTATGAATACCAAGTTTCTTACACTCTTTAAATAGTTCTATTAAAAATGGTATTTGTAATAATGGTTCCCCGCCACTTACAGTAATACCTCCACCGGATGGTTCGATAAAAGGAAGGTATGTTTTTAAATCATTGATAATGTCCATAACAGACATTTGCTTTCCAGTACCAATTTCCCAAGTGTCAGCATTATGACAAAATTGGCAGCGGAGTAAGCAGCCTTGTGTAAATACTACATAGCGAATACCTGGGCCATCTACTGTTCCAAATGTTTCTATTGAATGTATATTGCCGTTCATGATTATTTCCTCCTTATAATAAACCCGCAATCCAGTATAGTAGCACTGTAAGAAGAAGGGGAGAGGGAACAAGAAAATCCCTCAGCCCAGTCTTTAAGAATTACATTGACTCATGGAAGGTACGACTAATAACGTCTTGTTGTTGTTCACGAGTTAATTTGATAAAGTTAACTGCATATCCAGATACACGAATGGTTAATTGTGGATATAATTCTGGATGTTCCATTGCATCTAACAATGTTTCTCTATTAAATACGTTAACATTTAAGTGGTGCCCAGCTTTTGTTGCATACCCATCTAAAATAGATACTAAGTTATTTGCCCGAATATCATCTTCCTTGCCTAAAGCTTTTGGAACAATAGAGAATGTATTGGAAATACCATCTAATGAATAATCGTAAGGTAACTTAGCAACAGAAGATAGGGATGCTAAAGTTCCTTTTGTGTCACGACCATGCATAGGGTTGGCTCCTGGAGCAAAAGGTTCTCCTGCACGACGTCCGTCTGGAGTATTACCTGTTTTCTTACCATATACAACATTAGAAGTGATGGTTAAGATAGACATAGTATGCATAGAATTACGATATGTTTGATGCTTACGTAATTTTTTCATAAAGCTTTCAACTATCTCAACTGCAATACTATCAACCGCATCGTCGTTGTTACCATATTTCGGGAAATCTCCTTCCGTTTCAAAATCTACAGCAAGACCGTTTTCGTCTCTAATAACTTTAACTTTTCCATGTTTAATTGCACTTAATGAGTCAGTAACTACGCTTAATCCGGCAATACCTGTAGCCATTGTACGAAGAATCTCTGTATCATGAAGAGCCATTTCAATTCTTTCGTAGCTATATTTGTCATGCATATAATGGATAACGTTTAATGTGTTGATATAAAGGCCCGCTAACCATTCCATCATATTATCAAATTTTTCGGTAACTTCTTTATAGTCTAGGTATTCAGAAGTGATTGGTTCAAATTTAGGTCCAACCTGAATTTTTAACTTCTCATCTTTACCACCATTAATTGCGTATAATAAACATTTTGCAAGGTTAGCACGAGCTCCAAAGAACTGCATCTGCTTACCAATTTCCATTGCTGAAACACAACATGCAATTCCGTAATCATCGCCCCATTGAGGTTTCATAATATCATCATTTTCATATTGGATCGCACTTGTTTGAATCGACATTTGCGCACAGAATTTCTTAAAATTATCTGGTAACTGTGTAGACCATAGCACAGTTAAATTTGGCTCTGGTGCAGGTCCTAAGTTATCTAAAGTATGAAGGAAACGGAATGAGTTCTTTGTTACTAAAGGTCTTCCGTCATTAGCCATACCACCAATTGATTCTGTTACCCAAGTAGGGTCACCGCTGAATAATTCATTATAGTCAGGTGTACGAGCAAATTTTACAAGGCGTAGCTTCATGATAAAGTGATCCACAATTTCTTGTACTTCTTTTTCTGTTAATGTACCATTTTCTAAGTCTCTTTCTACATAAATATCTAAGAAGGTAGATACACGGCCTAAGCTCATTGCAGCTCCATTTTGTTCTTTTATTGCTGCAAGGTAGGCAAGATAAACCCATTGGAATGCTTCTTGGGCATTTGCTGCTGGTCTTGATAAATCAAATCCATAGCTTGCACCTAATTCTTTTAATTCATGTAGAGCACGAATTTGTTCAGAAAGCTCTTCTCTTAAACGAATTGTTTCTTCTGTCATAACAGAACTAGTTGCTTTTTTATCTTTTTGTTTTTCATTAATTAAGAAATCAACACCATAAAGTGCAACGCGACGATAGTCACCAATAATTCTTCCGCGACCATAAGCATCAGGAAGACCTGTAATGATGGCAGCTTTTCTAGCTAATCTCATTTCGTCTGTATATGCATCAAAAACTCCTGCGTTATGGGTTTTACGATGTTCAGTAAAGAATTTTACTAATTCTTCATCCGCTTTATAGCCGTATGATTCACAAGCTTGAACAGCCATTCTAATACCACCGTTAGGTTGGAAAGAACGTTTGAAAGGCTCATCTGTTTGTACTCCGACAATTTTTTCTTTTGATTTATCTAAGTACCCAGGACCGTGAGAAGTAATGGTAGACACGATGTCAGTATCTAAATCGTAAACGCCGCCTCGTTCTCTTTCTAATTTACTTAATTCCATTACTTGTTCCCATAATTGTGTTGTTTCTAATGTAGGACCTGCTAAGAAAGCAGAATCTCCATAATATGGTTTAAAGTTTTTCAGGATGAAATCACGAACATTTACTTCTTTCTGCCATGATCCATTTTTAAAGCCTTCCCAATAAGTAGTTGTTTCAACTTTTTCCATTATAATCACCTCATGATTTAATAAAAATATATAACAGAAAGCTTTTTTCTTTCTGTTTTAACTATAACAGATAATATGTGAGAACAATCACAATAAATGTGTACATCTCGCGAATATTCTGTGTCTTATATGTGAACTTCAATAATATCAATGGTTCCTAGAAGTTACTTTAAAGAGATAGAAGAAAAAGGCTAAGAAAAAACTTTACATCTGTTATATATATTTATGTTGTTTTTATTATACTGTTATACAATAGGGGGAGTTTTCATCATGGAGCATAGAGAAAGGAAGTGGAGAAGTTTTCCATGCAATAGAATATTGATATTCATTTTGACCATACTATTGGATAGTAAAAAAGCTATTTAAATAAAAATTTTTTGAAGAAAGTTCCGTTTCTTTTCTTCCATATATAAGGTAAGATTAATTTTAGGTCTCTATTACTAGAATTAACATAAGCAAAAGAAATGTATGAGGTGGTAAATATGTCAATCAGAAAAAAAGAAATCTTAATTAATATAGTGAAGATATTACTGCCGATTGTTATATTTATCATCGTTTTAAGAGAAATTAAAAACATGATTGTATCAGCAGATATAAACCAATTATATGAATATTTACAGACTATACCCTTTCATAGTTTGTTTTACATTGCAATAGGGGGATTCGTTGCGATTCTTCCCATGTTTTTTTATGATTTTTTTCTTGTAAGACATTTAAAGAAGCCTGTTCCTATTGTAAAAGTAAGTAAATACTCGTTTATTAGTAATTCTTTTTCAAATTTAATTGGTTTTGGTGGTTTAATAGGTATTGCCTTACGAAATTTCTTTTATAAACGATATGAAACAGACCGAAAAAAACTGTTTAAAGGGATTGCTATTGTAACAATATTTTATTTATCTGGGATTAGCTTATTGTCTTGGATTGCTATTCTTTATAGTAAAAGACTGAATTTAATGGAAGATCATATTTGGATATTTGCAGCTATTATAGTAGTGGGATTAATCTTTCCAGTGCTGCTAGTAAGTTATCAGAAAGCAAAACAGCATAACTTTGTTTTTAACAAAAATCAGATAGTTGGTTTAATCATTGTTTCTCTATTAGAATGGATATTTTTATTTGCATATTTATATTTTATTGCCAAAATAATAGCATTGCCAGTATCTATTGGGGATTTTTTCTTGCTTTTCTTAGTTGCTGCGTGTACTGGAATAATCAGTATGATACCTGGAGGGATGGGTTCTTTTGAATTAGTATTCTTATGGGGAATAGAATCTTTAGGGATTGAATCAGAACAAATGTTAATAGTCCTTTTTTTATATAGGGTTGGATATTATCTTTTACCATTTTTATTGGCAGCTTTTCTATTCTTATTAGAAATTGTAAAAAATATAAAGAAAAATGCGGCAGCCTATCTAAAGGGCTTATCAAGTGAATAATCTATATGTTTAGCAATAAAGGTATACTTGTATAATGATAAAAAAAATACAAAAGCGTTTCATTTTTGTGACAAAATCCCGATTGACCTTTATTATTCTCAATTATTTGGTACAATAGTCATGGTATTTAAAACATAGAAAATAATAGGTGAGGGAAAATGAAAGAAACGAGCATTGTATTTTGTTTCGTATTACTATTATTTTGCTTTCCTGCTATAAGTAATGCTGAAGATAATAGGGAACCTGAATTAATAAGTGAGGCAGCTTTCTTATTAGATAGTGATACTGGAGCAGTATTATATGAAAAGAATGGGTATAAAAAAATGTATCCGGCCAGTTTAACAAAAATAGCGACTGCTATTTATGCGATTGAAAATGGAAAATTAGATGATATTGTGACGGTAAGTGAGAATGCGTATTCAACGGAAGGGACAAAAGTTTATTTAGAAAAAGGTGAGCAAGTAACACTGAGACATTTACTTGATGGAATGTTAATTAACTCTGGAAATGATGCCGCAATAGCTATCGCTGAATATCTAGATGGTACGGTTAGTGATTTTGAAACAAGTATAAATAAGTATTTAAAGGAAAAAGTAAATGTTCATTCCACCCATTTCAAAAATCCAAATGGTTTATTTGATAAAGATCATTACACAACTGCAAACGATTTAGCATTAATCACCCAGTACGCCATGAAAAATGAAACATTTAGAGAAATATTTGGTACAGATGAATTAAAGTGGGATGGTTTGTCTTGGGATACTACATTAGTAAGCCATCATCAAATGGTAAACGGGAGTCGGCCATATGACAAAGTGACTGGCGGAAAAACTGGCTATGTAGACGAATCGAAACAAACTTTGGCTACTACCGCAGAGAATGGGGAGTTAGGTTTAATTGCTATCGTTTTAAAAGGAACATATAAGCAGGATGTATATAATGATACGGAAGCACTAATGGATTATGGCTTTAACCAATATACGCATAAGATACTTCCAGCAGGAAAATCATTTTTTGCTAATGGGAACACTTATGAAACATCAGAGGAAGTTAACATAACAGTTCCACGCACAAAAGGGAAGGAAGAGGTTAGCTCAACCGGTATTTTCATGATAGAAAATGATAACGGCGATATTGTTCAATCAGTACAATTAGCAAAAACTAAGCCCGCAGAGGAAACATTTAAAAAAAATATTCCGAATGAAGCTGGAAGAGATGAGAAAAAATCTTCTTTTCCAGGAATAGTCTTCATTATTCCGTTCGCCATTTATTTGATCTATGTGATGAGAAAAAAGGCAATTAAACGTTAAAAAAACCGGGGAATCCCGGTTTTTTTATTTGTACATATTTGCAATATTTTTTTGTAATGCTTCATCTTCTAAATATTCATCGTAATTCATTTGCTTATCAACAAGTCCTTGCGGTGTAATCTCAAGAATACGATTAGCAATTGTTGATACAAACTGATGGTCATGAGAAGTGAAAATTAATGAACCTTTAAAGTTGATTAATCCATTATTTAAAGCTGTGATGGATTCTAAATCTAAATGGTTAGTAGGTTCATCTAAAAGTAGAACATTTGCGCCACTCAGCATCATTTTAGATAACATACAACGAACTTTTTCTCCACCTGATAAAACGCTAGGTTTTTTCAATACTTCTTCTCCAGAAAATAACATGCGACCTAAAAATCCTCTTAAGAAGCTTTCTGTTTGATCATTTGGAGAATATTGACGAAGCCAGTCTACTAGAGTTTCGTCATCGTTTTTAAAATACTCCGAGTTTTCGGCTGGGAAATAACTTTGAGAAGTAGTAACTCCCCATTTGTAAGTGCCGCTATCTGGCTCCATTTCGCCCGCTAAAATACGAAATAGGGTAGTCTTAGCAATTTCATTTGGACCAACAAGGGCAATTTTATCATCTTTATTCATAATAAAGCTTACATTATCAAGAATTTTAACTCCATCAATGGTTTTTGTTAGGTTTTCGACTCTTAATAAGTCATTACCAATTTCACGTTCAGGAGTAAATGCAACATATGGATATTTTCGTGATGAAGGTTTAATGTCATCTAACGAAATTTTATCAAGTAATTTCTTTCGGGAAGTAGCCTGTTTCGACTTAGAAGCATTTGCGCTAAAGCGAGCAATAAAGTTTTGAAGCTCCTTTATTTTTTCTTCTTTCTTTTTGTTTGCATCATTTGCCATTCTAGAAGCTAATTGACTGGATTCATACCAAAAATCATAGTTACCCACATAGATTTGGATTCTGCTATAGTCTAAGTCTGCGATATGTGTACAAACCTTGTTTAAGAAATGTCTGTCATGGGACACAACGATGACAGTATTGTCAAAGTTAATTAAAAATTCCTCCAGCCACTTAATTGCGTTAATATCCAGATGGTTAGTAGGCTCATCTAGTAAAAGAACATCAGGTTCACCGAAAAGTGCTTGCGCTAATAACACTTTCACTTTATCGGAACCGTTTAATTCCGCCATTGTTTTATAATGAAGCTCCTCACCAATGCCTAATCCTTTTAAAAGAATCGCTGCTTCAGATTCTGCTTCCCATCCGTTTAATTCGGCGAATTCTCCTTCAAGCTCTGCGGCTTTCATGCCATCTTCATCTGTGAAATTTTCTTTCATGTAAATAGCATCTTTCTCTTGCATTACTTCATATAATCTTGCATGACCCATTATTACCACTTTTAATACTTCATGTTCCTCATATTCAAAGTGATTCTGCTTTAAAACAGCAAGTCTTTCTCCAGGTCCTAAAGAAACATTGCCTGATTGAGCTTCTATTTCTCCGGATAGTATTTTTAGGAAAGTAGATTTTCCTGCACCGTTTGCTCCGATTAGACCGTAGCAATTACCTGGTGTAAATTTAATATTAACATCTTCAAATAATTTGCGATCACCATATCGAAGACCTACATTCGTTACTGTTATCATTTAAAAATCCTCCAAACTCCAATATCCTTAAAATTATATCATTTTTACTATCAGAGCGCGAATTATTTTAAATAAATCTTTCTTTGGAAGACTTTTTTTGATGAAAGTTTCCCTATTCCAAAATAAATAATTATCTATAGAAAGATAAGCTAGTTTTAATGAATACATTTATGCTTAAAAGAATCAAAAATATGAAAAATGCCCGATAGAAAAATGAAAAAATGTTTACGATAATAGAAACAAAGGGTAAAAAAATATCATAAATTAAAGGGTTTTCTACTAATAAAGAGAATTTATTAAGAAGTAGAGATGAAAGTGTTTTAATATGTTTCTAAATTAATAATCGATCGTCTAAAATTATTTATGATTTGTTCATATTTTTTTCATAAATTTCTAGTACACTAAAATTATTAAGAAATAAAGGAGTCGTATAGGATGGCTAAAAAACAGCTAGTTGATTTAGTTAATAAAATGAAAAAATCTGGTATAAAAATTAGCTTTACAAAGCCAAGATCGCAGTTTTCAGTAGCAATTCAACAGAATAGTAAATTATCGACTACGACACAGTGAGTTTATAAGCTTATTTCTATTTGAATAGTACATATTATAAATTTATTTTTGTAAATGAGGAGACGATATTTTCTCATTTACCTAATTGTTAAAAATTGTTCATTTTTTCACAAAGTAATTAACTTTTCCTTTTGTATAATAATGTTATACAGAAAGGAAGGTATTGCAATGGAAATTCACCCAGTTGATAAGGCAATTAATTATGCATTGAAGAAGAAAGAAACACTCGACGATTCTTTCTTTCGCTATTTTGTAAAAGCCATTTTAGCAGGAATATATATTGGTTTTGCTTTAATGCTGTGTTATCGTTTAGCACAACCATTTTTCGATATTCATTCTCCTGCTACGTACATGATGACTAGTTTATTTTTCGGGTTGGCGCTAGTCCTTATTTCGTATGGCGGCGGGGAATTATTTACAGGAAATACAATGGCTTTTGCAATGAGTACTTTGTCAGGAGCAACTAGTTGGAAAGATACTATTTATAATTGGGTTAGTACGTATTTTGGCAACTTAGTTGGAGCATTATTTTTTGCTTTGCTAATCTATTACTCAGGCTTGTTTAGCTTAGTTCCTAAAACAACTTGGCTTATGGATGTTGCTAATTCAAAAATGAGTGCAACAACAGTTGAATTGTTTGTTCGAGGCATCCTTTGTAACTGGTTGGTTTGTTTGGCAATTTGGATACCTATGAATGTGAAGGGGGATGTCGGAAAAATAATTGCAACATTATTAATTGTCTTCGCCTTTATGATTTCTGGTTATGAGCATAGTGTTGCTAATATGGCGCTTTTCTCCATTGCACTCATCGTACCACATCCAGAGACAATCACATTGGCTAATGCTTTACATAACTTAATACCTGTTACAATCGGTAATATCGTTGGCGGAGCATTCTTTGTTGGCGCATTAAACCTCTATATTTTTCCTAAGAAAAAAAGAAAAACGAATGAATCCTCTTTACGTGTTACTACACCTAAGTCATTAGCAAAGTAACAACCATTTTTAGTGACCAGAAAACTGTCGAAATCTTATTTCGACAGTTTCAGTTTCTATCCTAGATGACTCATGCATAGTGAGAAGATTAATCCCATACATGCAACAAAACCAATTGTTGGTCCTCCTTGCTCAAAAGCTTCGGGAAGCATAGTGGAGCAAACCATTGCAATTAATCCACCAGCACCAAATGACTGAAGCCCAGAAAGCATTACTGCTGATGCATTTTCTAAAAATAAATATCCCACTGAGCTGCTTATTGCGGAAATAAGGATGACACTGCTCCATAAAAATAAAATTTTCTTGTTTGAATAGTTGTCTTTTTTTAGACCCACCGTTGAAGATAGGGACTCAGGAAAATTACTGATGAAAATGGCAATTAAGAAGAGCATGTCCACCTTCTGTGTTATTAATAGACTTAATCCTATAATCATTGATTCTGGTATTGCATCCATCAGAGTGCCAATATAAATAGCTAGTCCCGAATGTCCTTCTGGATTTTTATGTGATCGTTTTCGATTGGACCCGCCTTTTTTATAGAGAAATATTTCAATTAAGGTAAATAAACCCGCTCCAGTTAAAAAAGTAATAGCAGTTGCTGCGATTCCACTTGTATGTACGGATTTGATTAAAAGCTCGAAAGAAGAGGCCCCTATTAATATACCAGTACCCAAAGCCATAAAATAAGCAATAATCCTTTTAGGTATCGATAAAAACAAAGCGGCGATAGATCCCGCGAGTAAGGAAAGACTTGCTACTGCCCCCCACATTGCTGCAACTAACATATGAAATCTCCTTTTTTTTCTTATTCCTACCCAATTATTTTAAAATCTACACATTTAGAAGTTATTTTAAATTATTGGTATTTCTATTTTGGAATATGCAATTTCTCGATCTGTTCTAGCTCAGGTAAATCGTAAAGGAAGGATTTTTTTTCTGATTTAATCTTAATGAAATAATCAGTCAAAATATCCGCTCTTCTCTTATGATAGTTGTCCATTCTTTTTTTAGACTTGTACATAGGATAATAGGGATGAATGGTTGGAGGTGTGATAAATGTCTGCTAAGAATTTTTATAATCAGTGTTCAAAAGGTGTTGGAAGATGTGTAAGAATCCGTACCCATAGTGGTGAGGTTCATACTGGAATCATCGAAAGAGTCACTCCTAATAAAGTGTATATTCGACCAATAGGGGGAAATCGGAGAAACCATGGTGGATTCGGATATGGTTATAGACGTGGTAATAGACCCGGCTGGGGCTGGGGTTGGGGCTGGGGATTTGGTGCAGCCGCAATAGGAGTATCTTTAGGGTTAATCGCAGCATTGGCCTTTATTCCTTTCTTTTAAACAATTATTAAAGGCAGATTTCTTTCTGAAAGGAATCTGTCTACATACTTTAATAAATTTTCAGCTTTTTCTTCAAACGCCCAAACAGGACAAACTCTAGACTCATATGATGCTTATGTGTATGAGGGAGGTGGAATAAATGAGTGGTGGCCATACAGCTGGTTTTGGTGGAGGTTTTGCTCTACTAGTAGTGCTATTCATTTTATTAATAATTGTAGGTTCTTGTTACGTCGGCTTCTGATAGGAATAAAGATAGAAAAAAAGGAGTGTTTTATAAAATGGGTTACGGAGGATTTGGATACGATAATTGTGGATGCGGTTATGCGGCCCCGGTTGCTGCACCAGTAGCTCCTTGCGGAGGATTTGGATTTGGCAGTGGGTTTGTCTTAATCGTAGTACTTTTCATTTTATTAATCATCGTAGGAGCAGCTTGGCTATAAATTTAATTAAAGGCTGATCCTCTGCTTTCGGTTCATGTTGTTAGCAGAGTGTAGCTTAGCATAATTGATAACTTGCTAATACCTCTATATGAGAATTAGCAAGTTACTTATTGCTGTGCTAATAAAGTGTTATTACGCATCTAATTGGACAGGCACTTGTAATGACAATGCTACGTTCAAAATTCATCCGATTAGTGTTACAATATTTTAAGGATATGTTCGGATAAAAGTGGGGAGATTTAGGTAATGATGGATAAAGCACGTAGTATTTTAAAAGAGTACTTTGGATATGACCATTTTAGAAAAGGACAAGAAGATATTATTCGTCTATTATTAAATGGGGAAAATGTTGCAGGAATTATGCCGACTGGCGGCGGAAAATCAATTTGCTATCAGGTGCCCGCGATGATTTTTCCAGGACTGACGATAGTTATATCCCCATTAATTTCTTTAATGAAAGATCAAGTAGATGCACTAACAGAAGTTGGAATTCCAGCGACTTACATTAATAGTACGTTACATAATGAAGAAGTACAGGAAAGGATCTATGAAATAAAAAACGGTCATTATAAATTACTTTATATTGCACCAGAACGTCTTGAAGCAGATTATTTTACGGAATTATTAAAAGAAGTTTCTATTTCTTTTATTGCAGTAGATGAAGCTCATTGTATTTCACAATGGGGTCACGATTTTCGTCCAAGCTATGCAAAGATTGGCTTTCTCATTAATAAATTAGCGGAAAGACCTCTTGTCGCTGCGTTAACAGCAACGGCTACACCTAAAGTGCATGAAGATATTTGTCTTTTATTAAATATTCCAAGGGAAAATACAATTAAGACAGGATTTGCTCGTGATAATTTATCTTTTTCCATTATTAAAGGGCAAGATAAAGGGAAGTTTCTTGAATCCTTTTTAAAGAAAAATAAAGAGGAATCTGGGATTATTTATGCAGCGACTAGACAAGAGGTGGAAAAACTGCATGAAAGATTAGCAAAAAAAGGCTATTCAGTTGCGAAATATCATGGCGGTATGAACGATGGGCAAAGAGAGACTGAACAGCAAGCATTTATAAAAGATGATGTTTCCATTATGATTGCCACAAATGCATTTGGTATGGGGATTGATAAAAGTAATATTAGGTATGTCATTCATTATCAGCTTCCGAAAAACATGGAAGGTTATTACCAAGAAGCGGGAAGAGCAGGACGTGATGGTCTACAGAGTAAGTGCATATTGTTATATTCAGCACAAGATATTCGGATTCAGCGTTTTCTCATTGATCAGACAATAAACGATCCAGATAAACAGAAGCAAGATCTCGATAAATTACAATCCATGATAAATTTTTGTCATACTGAAGATTGTCTTCAAGAATATATTTTGCATTATTTTGGTGAAGAACATACGGAGAAATGTGGACAATGTTCGAACTGTACAGATGAAAGGACGGTAATCGATGTTACCGTGGAAGCACAAAAAGTACTGTCGTGCATGATAAGAATGGGGGAAAGATTCGGGAAAACAATGGTTGCCCAAGTATTAACAGGTTCAAAAAACAAAAAATTAATGGAGTTTCAATTAAATAAAATCAAAACATATGGCCTTATGAAAGAGCAATCAGCTAAAGAAATCAGTGATTTTATTGAGTTTCTTATTTCTGAACAATATATAGATGTTAGTACAGGAACGATGCCAATATTAAAGGTTTCCAACAAAGGAAAAGAAGTTCTTTTAGGAAAAATTAGAGTGGTCCGGAAAGAACAAATAGAGACAGTAAAAGTTAGTGAAAATAACGCACTATTTGATTATTTAAGGGGGATTCGCAAACAATTGGCAGAGGAAGAAAATGTGCCTCCATTTGTGGTATTTTCCGACCAAACACTGCGAAATATCTCGATGGTTATGCCTACATCGCATGAAGATTTCCGAGAGATAAAAGGAATAGGAGACCATAAGCTGCAAAAATATGGAGATGTAATCATTGAACATATTTTAGCATTTCAAAAAGAAGAGGCATATTCAGCTGACAGGAAAGAGATTCATTCTTCCGAAATAAATACGGAAATAGACAAAAAAGCGAAAAAATATGTGGAGAACTCTCATCTCCATACATTGGAGTTATGGGAAAGCGGATTATCCATTAAGGAAATCGCAAAAGAAAGACAATTAAATGTTCAAACGGTAGAAAACCATCTGCTTCGCTGTGGAGAAGAAGAAATAGAGATTGATTGGACAAAATTTCTAAAGCCAGAAGACAAAACGAAAATAGGGGAAGCAATTCAAAAAGTGGGCAAGGATAAATTAAAGCCCATTAAAGAAGAACTTCCAGACGAGATTAGTTATTTTATGATTAAAGTGGCGATCATGCTAGAAAAAAGAAACCAACAAATACGGAATTAACAAAAACCGTCCTCGATTTATTGGCAGAGCCATTATCTTAGGGACGGTTTTTGTTTTTTACATACTCTCTACTAATCTTTCTCTTATTTCCTTTAGGCAGGCATTTAATTGTGGAACGGTAGGGAACGTCCCTTGTGCCTGAAGTTCATTTCCCCCGCCTTTCCCTTCATATCCTTGGATTGTTTCCTTAAGAAACTTGCCACAATGAAAAGGATAATCACCATTATGCTGTAATAGTATTTTTTTATCTATTTCCGAACTAAGGAGAATAATACAGCTAGATTTTTGCAAGAGGTATTTGGCAAGAATAGATAAATCTTTGATTGTTTTGTCTGCAAATGAAAGGAAGATTACTTTTTCCATTTGTGTCGAAAGCATTTGTTCTGCTAAAAACGCTATATTTTCTCTCTTTAGTGTTTCTAATTCTTTAGTTAATCCCTTTTTCTCTAATTCCAGTTTATTTACACGATCTTCAAGCTGCAGTTTGTTTGTTTTAAAAAACGTTCCTAAGTTATCTAATATAGATTGTGCTGTTTGATAGTCACGAATGGCTCTCCACCCACTTAAAAAGAAAACCCTAGTTTGACCACGATGTTTTTCAGTTTTAAATATTTTAAAGACGCCTAGTTCTCCGGTTCTGCCTACATGTGTTCCAGCACATGCAGAAAAATCCCAATCATCGATTTCTACGATTCTTATATCGCCAGTTACTTTCGGCCGCTTTCTTAAAGGAAATTTGCTCACTTGTTCATGAGTGATAATATGTGTTTTGATTTCTAAGTTTTTCATGATATAGGAATTACAGGAGTTTTCTAGTTGAGTTATTTGTTCTTTTGTTAGATCAGCTGTATCTATATCAATTGTTGTGTACTCTTTTCCTAAATGAAAGCTAACTGTAGTAATTTGAAATAATTCTTCCAAAACAGCTGATAACATGTGCTGAGCAGTGTGCTGCTGCATATGATCATACCGTCTATCCCAATCTAATTCACATGATACCAGTTTATTTTCTGGTTTTCTTTCCATAAGATGATAAATTTGATTATCTTTCATCTGTACATCTAGGACACGAATCCCATCAATGAATCCAGTATCTGCTGGCTGCCCTCCGCCTTCTGGATAAAAAGCTGTTTCTTTTAAAAGTACATAAATTTGATCATTCGTTTCGATAACTTTCTTTATTGCGGTTGTCCATTTTGTTTCATATGGAGTTGAATAAAACAATTTTGTAGACATTTTTTGCTCCTTCGCGTTCATTTTTCATCATAATACCATAACAATTACACTTAGTTACAGATTTGAAAAAAATATTTGCTCAGTTTCTTTAGCATTATAGATTATTAATGGTCAATGCGCTAATTCCCATTATGGCTTGGAAAAAGTAATAGGTGTTTAATTTCTTTAAATGTTTTGGTTTACACACATAATTACTGGCGGTGCTGGCCATAATAATTTAAAAAGGGGGCTTGTTCATATGTTTTTTAATCGAAAAGGCGCGGAAGAAAAACCAGAAGAAGTGTTAATGAGTATGGAAGTATATGCATGTAATTCGTGTAACGGGTGGATGAGAAAGGATTATGCTACAGATGATCTACTTTGTCCTCTATGTGGAGATCAGACAACTGCAGAAATGAGAGAGCTTCCTCAAATCAGTAATTAACTCGTAAATCACGACAGCTTTATAAATTTACTTAATATTGTTGGGCTTAGTCGTGGAGATTTCCTATCCCATCTCCTTATTTGGAAAACTCTTCGACTTTCTTCAGAGAATATTCATGTCCCTCCATATCCCGCTATTCAATCTCTCCAAAGAACAAATGATTATGTGGCCGTTTAGTGTATGATTTATACAAAAATGCTTTCTTATCTGTTTTATTTGATTTACAATCAAATAGAATGCAAAAAATAGATTAGGAGGATTTTTTGTTTGTATAACTCCATATTAATTTTTATTAGTATCCTAATCGTATATATGGCATGCTATTCTTCGTTTGATTTATTTCAATTAGTGAAAAATGGAGAGAAAAATAGTAGATTTTTGTTCTTAGCAAGCACATTTACGATAGGCTTTGGTTTTTGGATTTTAAGTTTTATTGATATGATGATTAAAAATGTGTATGCAACTGCTAATTATAATATCCCTATCACTATCTTATCAATGGTAGTTGGCATATGTTTTAGTGGTATGGCATTTTATGCGCTATTAGATAAGGAAAAAAAGAAAAGAAGAATCTATGTCTCTGCTTTCTTTTTTAGTCTTTCTTTATTATCAATATCCATCATTGGTTTTTATTCAATCGGCAGTACAGTATATTATCAAATTCCGCAATTATTTATCAGTTTTTTATTGTTATTTATAGTATTTTTTATTTCAATATGGTTATCATTTTATCCTGTTACAATTTCTGCCACTTTAAAAAAATGGGTACGGCCTGTATGTAGTTTATTAATGACGGGAGTATGTATGATTAGTCATTTTATTCTCTTAAGTGATGTAAGCGCACCAGAAGTGTCCGTTGTGAGAGATTCCTATCAAAGCAGCTTCATTATTTACATTGCGTTATTTGTCTCTGTATTAGTGTTAGGCGGATTAATTGGAACTAGTACCTTAATTCGAGAACGAATGGATGTAGGAGCAATCAATGTAAGAGATATGCAGCTTGCACTTGATGAGTCTGCAATCGTGGCTTTTACTGATGATAATGGAATGATTACATATGTAAACGATAAATTCGTGGAAGTCTCGAAGTATAGTCGTGAGGAACTGTTAGGACAAAATCATCGTATTTTGAATTCGGGTCATCATTCGCCTGAGTTTTTTCGAAAATTATGGAACACGATTAAAAGAGGGGAGATATGGAAAGGGGAGATACTCAATAAAGCAAAGGATGGTACGCTATATTGGGTTGATACCGTAATAGTCCCTTTTTTAAATAAGGAGGGGGCACCTTATCAGTATGTTGCAATCAGACGGGACATTACAGAGCAAAAAATGGTTCAGCATCAACTGGAAGAGTCTGTACGTGAAGTAAGTGACATTACCTATGCATTAGAACAATCAAGTATTATTGCTTTTACAGATAAAAGAGGGATTATTACAAATGTTAATTCTAAATTTTGTGAGATATCCGGATATAGTAGGCAGGAATTAATCGGGAAAACGCATCGTATTGTAAATTCTGGCTATCACTCAAAAGATTTTTTCCGAAATGTTTGGCAAACAATTGAAAAAGGGGAAATCTGGAAGGGGGAAATCCGAAATAAAAGGAAAGATGGCTCTTATTATTGGGTCGATACAACTATTGTCCCTTTTTTAGATAAAAATAATAAGCCTTATCAGTATTTAGCTATAAGAAATGATATTACGGAAAAGAAACGCACAGAAGAAGTTCTTCATCGACAAGATAAATTAGCAGCGATTGGTCAATTAGCAGCTGGTGTTGCTCATGAGATCCGTAACCCATTAACTTCTATAAAAGGATATGCGGAATTTTTGAGTATGGATGAAACCGAGAAAGATCGACAGGAATACTTTGAGATTATTTTAGATGAGATTGAAAGAGTAAACTCTATTGTAGAGGAATTCATGCTTCTTTCTAAGCCGACTGTTTCTGTGTTAGAGAAAAAACCGCTACTACCTATTATCGATAATGTTCTTTCTATTTTAGATTATCAGCTGCGAAAAAATAAAATTCAATTGAATCGATTTTACGAAGAGCCGAATCCTTTTGTAGAATGTGACGAGAATAAATTAAAACAGGTTTTCTTGAATTTTATAAAAAACGCTGTCGAAGCTATGCCTGACGGGGGCTCTATTGATATAAGCGTAAAAAAAGGAAAGGAAGATATTTCGATTATAATCAAAGACAGCGGAATCGGTATGTCAAAAGAGCAATTAAAAAAAATAGGTGAACCATTCTTTACAACAAAAAAAGAAGGCAATGGACTTGGATTAATGGTCAGTTTCAAAATAATTGAGAATTTAAATGGGAAAGTATATGTAGACAGTGAAATAAATAAAGGTACAAGCTTCCACATAACCTTGCCTTCCGTTCATTAAAAACTATGTTTGAAAAGAAAACAGGTATTATTTTATAGATTATTCTGACGATTCGTATTGTGTTTGTTATTGGATTGTCATATACGTAATCGAATTAACAACTGCCTGTTCTTTTTTTTGGCGTTTTTCATGTTAAGATTATACCTGTTAGCTCAACTGGAGCTATTCTAGGAGGTATAAAAATGAAAAAAATCTTTTCTATTCTAACTTGTGCATCAATACTAACTACAGCTGCTCCGTTTGTAGGTGCAGAAGAAATGAAAGTAGAAAAAGGAGATACTCTTTGGTCTATTTCACAAGAAAAAAAGGTAAGTGTTGATGATATAAAAAGATGGAATGATTTAGATAGTGATATCATTAAGGCGGGTGATACACTTACTATTGAAGATGTAAAGAAATACACAGTAAAAGCGGGAGATAATCTATGGAAGATATCTCAAAAATATAATACAACTGTAGATCAGCTAAAGGAATGGAATAAGCTGAATAGTGATACAATACATAAGGATGACGTATTGATTGTTTCCAAAGAAGGTTCTGAACAAAACGCACCAGAATCAAAGCCACTAAACAAAGCAGTTAAAGCAGATAATACAGTAAAGGCTGAAAGTACAAATTCAGCAGCAAAAGAAATCACAGTAACCGCGACAGCATATACAGCAAATTGTGAAGGATGCTCTGGTGTTACAGCAACCGGAATTAATTTAAAGGATAATCCAGATAAAAAGGTTATTTCAGTTGATCCTAACGTAATTCCTCTAGGCTCTAAGGTCTATGTGGAAGGATATGGTACTGCAATTGCCGGAGACACAGGCGGAGCGATTAAAGGGAAGAAAATTGATGTATTTGTTCCATCTCAAGCGAAAGCATTAGAGTGGGGAAGAAAACAAGTTTCTGTAAAAATCCTTGATTAAGTTAAACGCTTGAAAGTATTCCAGCAAAAAAAATAAACCTAGACGATTATACGAATGTTTTTACTAGCAACTTCGTATAATTGTTTAGGTTTTTTATTTGTGTATAAAAAAATTACCATTTTATTTTTTTATCGTCTCATCTTTTTTAGAAGAAACGAAGAATCGCTGAATTGGCTGCGAGATGCTTTTTATATTGTTTTCTATTTTTTCCGCTAAATAATGTACTCTTTCAAAGATAACTTCTTTAAGATGGTCGAGCTGCCGACTGATTTTATTGACGCTCCCAGTTGTTTCTTTCATGCTTTCTAATAAGGTTTGCTGAAATATTTCGTGTAAATCCAACTTTTCTGCAATATGTTGATAGTTGGTTTCAGTTTCCGTGATTTTTGTTTTCACGTCTGCAGCAAGCTGATTAAATTCTTCCATTTTATTAGAAATCATCGAAATATCTTTCTCTTGAAAGGTTAACTGGTCAAATAGAGCTGTTTGCCGCAGAGATTCTTCCCTTGTTAATTCTTTTTGCTCTTCTGCTAGCAAGATAAGAGTGTCAAGTTGTGCTTCTATTGTGGATGTTTCATTATCTAAATCAGTAATTTTAGTTAAAAGATCCTTTGTAGCTGAATCATTAAGTTCTAATTTTGAATCGATTTCGTTAAAATGCTGAAGATGCTTCTTCTGTTTCTCAATCAAATCTTCCTGAAATTTATACCATAATGTCATTAATTGCTCATTTTGTTTGTGCTGTTTAAATAGATATTCCTGTAAATAATTGTGTTGGAAATGGGATTGATTATTTAAACTTTCAGCAGAAAGTTTGGGAAGATAAACTTTTGAAGAGTTGCTGTGGTGTTCCTTTGTAGGCATTTTCCCCCTCCTTTCTCCTTCTTTATTCTATTGGGAAAGAGAAAAAAGGGTGCAGAGGATAATTTTAAATAGAAGAAAATAGAAAGTATCTACATAAAGCATAACACAAGGGATCTGTATGTTCTTGCTATTTTCTTCTAGAAACTACATAAACGGAGGAATTCCTTTACTTATTTCTGATATTATGGATGTAATGGAGGCGATATCTTGATCGTCAATGTTAAACGTTTGTCTAATCTTATTTTCTAAATCTTTACTAACTCTTCGCTTTCCGACTTCCACTAAAGCAATTAATGCAAAGCTGCAATTTAAAACACGGGCAAAATCTCTCTGTGTCATTTCATAATTTTTCCTAATAAATTTAATAATTTCTTTATTCATAGTCCACCTCATTTAATTAAATAAAAGAATAAATAAGAAAGACGAAAAGAAGAATTTTTTAATCCAAGATATGAGCATTATAGTTGATAATCAAGAAAATGTAAATATATTATGCTAGTAAAAAACGAATACAAATATTTTGAATTATAATATTCATTTTTTTAATTTTTAGATAATTTGTTCAATCTATCTAATTACCACTTAGATTATTATTTAATTAGTCCAATGACATATAAAAAGGAAGGAATTAATATGATGTAATAACATCTAATGTTATAAAAAGTAACAATGATTTTCGATTCGACTAAAAATTTGATTGGAATGGGGGAGTTAGCGTGTCTTCCGATCATTATGCTGTTATTGATGCGGTTATTGCAACAGAAAAAAACAGTTATTTAGCGACAATTGTGAAGGTGGAAGGAACAGCCTACCGGAAAGAAGGAACTATGATGTTCATCACGGATGCCGGAAAAGAAAAGGGATTATTAACAGGCGGATGTGTAGAGCAGGATTTACTCGCAAGAATCGAAATGCAGCAAAAAGCTAAAGCTTTTTTAATGGAATACGATCTGCGTTCAGAAGATGATTTGACATGGGGGCAAGGCATTGGATGTGATGGGAAAATTTATATTATGGTTGAACCGGTCACGCCGGCAACAAGCAAAGTTTTTCAGCAATTAAAATCACATATGCAAAAAGGAGAAAGTGTCAAACTTATTAAGAGTTTTCATAAATTAGATAATTTCCTTGTTAATACGGTCAGCCCACAAACAAAAACAGAAACAAATGTTGCATCTACTTCTTTTTTGGATACTGACAATAAGTATATATTTACCCAAGCTCTCTCTCCTCAACCAAGATTAATTATCTATGGAGCAGGACCAGATGTCAAACCAGTTGTCTCTTTTGCTAGCAAAGCCGGGTTTTATGTCATCTTATCTGATTGGCGAGAAGCTATTTGTTCAGCAGATAATTTCCCAGACGCAAAAGAATATCAAATAGGTTCTCCGACTCAGGTGCTGGCCGCAATAAAACCCTCAGAAGATGATTATGTACTATTGATGACACACAGCTTTAGTAAAGATCAAGAATTTGTACATTTACTTTTGGAACGAAGGGTAAAATTCTTTGGGTTATTAGGCTCCAAAAAGAGGTCGGAAAAATTATTGGCAGAAAAAATAAAGCCAGATTGGATCCACTATCCAGTCGGAATATCTATTCATTCAGAAAGCCCAGAAGAAATCGCCATTAGTATAACAGCACAATTAATTAAAATTAAAAATGAAAAGAATTCTCTTGTAGGTAAAATAGGATGATTACAGCCTTATATTTAGCTGCGGGGAATAGCAAGAGGATGGGAGAACATAAACTGTCCCTTCCTCTTCGGAATGAAACAGTTGGTAATCATGGATTATCTGTGTTGCTTACCTCGCCATTTGTTGATTATGTTTTTGTTATCGTTCAACCAGGCGATCACTTAAACTGGATAACACCTGCTAATAAACTCTTTTTGAATGGAAAAAAAGGGAAAGTAATTACTTGTGACGAAGCGTCTCTAGGGCAATCATATTCTTTAAAAAAAGGTTTTAAAGCAGCTATCGAGCAACAGGCAGAAAAGATTCTTGTATGTTTAGCAGATCAGCCTTTTATTACCCATGAAATGATTGATAAAATCGTGACTACTCCATTACTTCCTCCATATAAATATGTAGCAAGCATGCATAAGGGGGTTTACAATCCGCCGATTTTATTCCATCCGAGCGCGATATCAGATATAAACTACTTAGAAGGAGATATAGGAGCTAGAAAATTATTGCAAGATGGCATTATGCATGGGGAAAAGATTGAATTTTCTGAAGAAGAATATTTTATTGATATTGATACAAAAAATGATTATGAAAAAGTGCTGAAAAGGAGGGAATAACATGCATGTTTCAACTCTCAATTATCCGACTACTGTGGAAATACCTACCACCTTATCTGCTATTAATAAATGGAATGAATCAAATTATGCCTTTATCTCCGGTGGAACAATCCTTCAAGTAAATTGGGAAGCAGGTCAGGACAAACCAAACCACCTTATTAGTACAGAAAAATTAATGGAGTTAAAAGGAATCTCAGAAGTAGAACTAGATGGCCAATTCTTTTTGCAGATTGGTGCAGGCATGTCTATTTCTGAATGTTTAACCAGCGTATTAATGCAAGAAAAGGCTCCGCTTATAGTAGAGGCCTGTGAGAAAATAGCGGCTCCTGCAATTCGTAACAGAGGAACAATTGGCGGAAATATATGCAGCAAAATTGGTGATAGCATTCCTGCTTTATTAGTTTTGGAGGCACTATTAACTTTTTTTAATGGCAAGGAGACCTACTTAATCACATTAAAGGATTGGCTGGCATCAAAAAAGCGGCCATCATCCGAATTGTTAACAAAAGTACTCATACCAATAGCAGCACGAAAGCTAGAAACATATTCTTTTTTTAGAAAGATTGGTAGACGGGCCAGTTTTACAGCTGCAATTATATCGATTGCAGGGTATCTAGAATTTGAAGAAAAAAATATAAAGACCATAAAAATTGCGATTGGCGGAGGCAGTCACATTCCGACTCGTCTTACAAGCACAGAAAGGGAGATTACCCGCTCGCAGAGTCCTATTGATTGGTCCCGAATCTCTAAAGTCATTCAGGAAGACTTCCTATCTTATACAGATCCCTTTATAACAGAAGCGTATCGCAAAAAAGTCGCAGCAAACGTAATAATTGCTAATATGAAAGAATTACTTTAATAGAAAAAGAAGGGAGTTGTTTAGATGATCCTTGATAACGAAAGCGCTGGTAGTCGTTGGAAAATAAGAAGAGACGGTGTGCCTAAGGTGACTGGAAAACTTAAGTATTTAACTGACTTAACGTTTCCTAATATGCTTTATGGAACCGTTCTTAGAAGTGAATATCCTCATGCAGAAATTGAATCAATCGATACTAAAGAAGCAGAAGAGCTTGCTGGGGTTTTTGCTGTTATCACTTATAAGGATGTACCAGGCTTAAATGGCTTTGGGATTGTTATACAGGATCAGCCGGTCTTTTGTGAAGAGAAAGTCAGATATGTAGGCGACGCAATTGCCGCTGTTGCGGCTAGAACAAAGGAAATTGCACAACAAGCCATTTCTTTAATTAAAGTAAAATATCAGCCATTGCAGATAATCACAGATCCAGATGAAGCCTTAAAAGACACTGCAATCAGGCTGCATAAAGAAGGAAATCTCCTTCATCAGGCTGCTTTTAAGAAGGGAGAAAGTAATATAGAAGAAGCCTTTAATAAGTGCGAATGGATCATAGAAGGAACGTATCAGACACCAAGACAAATGCATGCTTATATGGAAACGGAAGGGGGTGTAGCTGTACCAGATGAAGCAGGAGGCATTACCATTTATGCACCAACCCAGCATGGTTTTAAAGATCAGCTGCAGCTTTCTCGAATTTTAGCACTCCCACTGGAAAAAATCCGGATTATTTCTAGCCCGATTGGAGGCTCCTTTGGAGGGAAGGACGAATTAAATGTTCAACCATATATCAGCTTGCTGGCATTAAAAACACAGCGGCCAGTGAAAATACATCAATCAAGAAGAATATCGATTAAGGCCGGTTTAAAAAGACATCCAATGAAAATCTATATGAAGACAGGTGCTGACGTATCTGGAAAAATAATCGCCCACCAAGTAAAAATTACTGCAGATACTGGTGCATATGCTACTTTAGGACCTGCAGTACTTGACTTTGCTGTAGAGCATAGTGCTGGACCATATATAATCGAAAATATAGATGTTAAAGGCTACTCTGTTTATACAAATAACGGTGTTGCCGGTGAATTCAGAGGATTTGGCGGCAATCAAATCACCTTTGCATTAGAAACGCAAATTGAAAGATTAGCAGAAAAAGCCAGAATAGATTCAACCAAATTACGCTTCACTAATTTACGTAAGACAGAAGATTTTGGTCCGGTGGACCAGCCTATTGTTCCAACAAATGGCGCTTATGCTGTCCTTACTGAAATTACCAAGTCAGCAATTCTTCAAAAGGACTTGGTCACAAATCCTATGAATGGAGATAAGAAAATAAAAGGAAGGGGATATAGTATTACCATGCATGGAGGGGGATTGGGATATGGAAGAGCAGATGCTTCTGGTGCCCGACTGGCTTTAAACAGTGCTGGGAAAATAGAGGTATCTTTTGGATTTGAAGAATGTGGGCAAGGATTAATTCCAACCATTGATATGATTATGGCAGATACCTTTCTTTGCGAACCTAGTGATATCGAAATTACTATTGGCGATACGGCTAAAGTTCCCCACTCTGGCTCTTCTACTGCCTCACGAGCAACAAATATGGTGTGGCTTGGTATCAATAAATTAAAAGGTCCATTTAGCGAAAAACTACTTACATTGGCAGAAAAACAAACTAAATGTCCGAAAGAAAGCTTATTTCTTGGTAAAAATGGCATTTGGAAAAACGCAGAAGAGAACGAGGAACCAGCGCTTATTCTTCCATATAAACAGTTAGCAGAATCATGTGAAGAGCTGCCAACTGTTTCAGTAAGCTACCACTTTCCTACTACCCCAAACTCTATTGATGGTGGTCATTTTTTATATACTTTTGCCGGTGTAGCAGCCGAGGTCGAAATAGATTTGTTATCTGGAAGCGTAGCAGTAACTAGGATGGATCATGTTATTTCAGCTGGACCTGTAGTGAACCCAATGGGATATTTAGGGCAAATTGAAGGGGGAGCTAATATGGGGTTAGGATTTACGATTATGGAGGATGCAGTTATGGAAAATGGCCGCTATATGAATGAAAATTTTGATACGTATCTTATCCCAACGATATTAGACATCCCGATAGAGACAACTGTTACTGCAATAGAAGAATTAGTCCCTGGAGATGACTATGGGCCAAGAGGGGTTGGCGAAATTGGCACAGTTGCTGTTGCTCCAGCTATCATTTCCGCCATTCATGACGCTGCAGGAATATGGCTTAATCAACTCCCAGTGAAAGCGGATATACTATTGCAAGCACTGGAACGACAAGGTTTACGAGAATAGGAGGGGGCATATGGATACAAAAAAAATTATGGAAAAAACCACTTTTAAGGTAAATGGAGAATCTTTAACGCTAAGTCTTCCTCCAACATTTCGCCTTGTTGATATCCTTCGGGATGTTTTATCTCTTACTGGGACGAAAATAGCTTGTGAGGCTGGCAGGTGTGGTGCCTGCTCAGTCATTATGAACGGAAAGCTGGTGAATTCCTGTTTAGTAATGGCATATCAATTGGAAAATGCTGAAATCTTAACGATCGAAAGCTTAGCAGAGAAAAACCTTCATCCTATTCAAGAAGCATTTTTAGAGGCAGGCGCACTACAGTGTGGTTACTGTACTCCTGGAATGGTAATGGCATTAAAAAGTTTACTAGATGAAAACGAACAGCCCTCTAGAGAGGAAGTACTGGCTGCATTATCTGGAAACCTTTGTCGCTGTACAGGATATGAAGGAATTTTAAGAGCTGTTGCGTTGTTAACTAATAAAAGGGAAGGGCAGGGATCAATAAATGTATACGATAGCAGAAATTAATCAAATGAATCGACAGGAATTCATTGAAAAGATCGGCTGGGTGTTTGAGCATAGTCCGTGGATTGCCAATAAAACATGGAAATATCACCCTTTTCCAAGCTTAAATACCCTCTATCAACTAATGGTACAGGCAGTAACAGAAGCACCAATTGAAGATCAGCTTGATTTAATCCGAGCACATCCAGATTTAGGCGCGAAGTTACAAATGAATTCCTCTTCGAGTAAGGAACAAAAGGGTGCTGGCTTGAATCAATTATCGCAGCAAGAATTCATGCAATTTGCAGCCTTAAATAAAGCCTATTCTGAAAAATTCGGCTTTCCGTTTATCTTAGCTGTCAAAGGTCATACAAAGGATTCCATTTATCAGTCCATGAAAGAACGCATCAACCACACAAAGGAAGAGGAATTTCAAACTGCATTAATCGAGATATTTGCCATATCGAAATACCGATTAGAGGAAATAGTCGAATTAGAAACAGAAGGACAAGGTGCATAGACTATGAAAACGGGCATAACAACTCATGTATTAGATTTATCCAATGGGAAACCAGGAAAAGGGATCAAAGTTGAGCTTTGGAGATTGCAAGATTCAGAAAGAATTTTTTTAGCAAGCGGAATAACCAATCAAGACGGCAGAGTCGACACTATCCTATTAGAAAAAATAGAGACAGGAGAATTTGAATTAGTATTTTATATACAAGAGTATTTTGGTCATTCAAAAGAACAACACCCATTTTTTACGACGATTCCTATTCGTTTTTATACAGATGAAACCCAACTGCATTATCATATCCCTTTATTATTATCTGGCTGGGGATATCAAACCTATCGGGGGAGCTGATGACTTGGAGGATTTAGATTTAATCATTCAAAATGGATTCCTTGTAAATGAGGAAACAGTCTATAAAGCAGATGTTGGAGTGAAGAATGGAAAAATAGCGATAGTTGGTTCAGGCATTAATGGAAATAATGCTACAAAAACTTACAATGCGGATGGTCTATATCTATTTCCAGGGGTTATCGATTCACATGTCCATTTTAACGAGCCGGGAAGAAGTGACTGGGAAGGGCTTGAATCAGGCAGCAAAAGCTTAGCTGCTGGTGGAGGAACGTTATTTTTTGATATGCCTCTTAATAGTCATCCACCTACAATAACAGAATATGGTTTCCAGCAAAAAGAAAGGCTAGCTAAGAAAAAATCAGTTATTGATTACCGTTTATGGGGAGGAATTGTTCCTGGTAATTATAATGAGATTGAAAAATTAGTAAAATGTGGTGTCATTGGTTTTAAAGCATTTATGTCGAATAGCGGGATAGAAGATTTTCAAAGCGCTGATGACCGCACTTTATATCAAGCGATGAAAAAAATCGCAGCTTTACATAGTATCTTAGCCGTTCATGCAGAAAGTGATACGATTACAGAGTTTTTAAGCAAGGAAATCATCCATCAACAGACTAATATAGGCCTTGCTTTTTCCAATGCAAGACCTATCTTTTCGGAAGTGGAGGCTGTTCAGCGGATCATTGCATATGCCGAAGCCACTAGATGTAAGGTGCACATCGTTCACATCACAAGTTCTAAAGTATTGGAACCAATAATTGTCGCAAAGCGGCGGGGGCTGGACATAAGCGTTGAAACATGTCCTCATTATTTATCATTAACAATCGATGACTTAGAAGAATTAGGAGCCGTCGCAAAATGCGCTCCACCGCTACGCTCTGATAACGAAGTAGATGACTTGTGGGAAGCAATCAAACGAGAGGAAATTGATATGATTGGATCAGATCATTCACCATCGCTTCCATCCATGAAAAATGGCAATTTATTAGAAGCATGGGGTGGGATTGCCGGCTGTCAAACGACACTGTCTGTTTTATTAGAAGAAGGCTATTGGAAACGAGGAATTTCTCTTCCGATTATCGCAAAAATAACAAGTACAAACCCAGCTAAACGTTTCGGGCTCTATCCACAAAAAGGAAGTATCACAAATGGAAGTGATGCAGATATAGCTATTGTTGATTTAAATGAAACCTATACACTCCAAAAGGAAGATCTGTATTATAAGCATAAAATAAGCCCTTATATAGGCAAAACGTTTAGGGGGAAAGTGAAAGCAACTATTTGCAAAGGAGAAATAGTTTATTCAACTCTTAATAGATAGCAAGACTTTCACAATTTATTTATGAGAATACAGGAGAATTCAGTGTCTGTAATTAACCATGATTGAGGAGGAAAAACCTCTAATCATGGATTGTTTTGTTTCCTTTTGTATAGAAAGTATTTATTTGGCCGATGAAAACCACTTATATCATCTTTTCCGCAAAAAGTGGCGTTCATTTGTTGAATGAAAACCACTTATGCCATCTTTTCCATAAAAAGTGACGTTCATCTGGAGAATGAAAACCACTTATATCATCTCTTTCACAAAAAGCAGCGTTCATCTTCCTTAAATGCACCTTCCCTTATCGACAATTAATTTTTCCGTAACCACAACAAAATACGAATTATTAATAATCTAACTTAATAAACGTTCGGAAATAGAGAAAAAAAGACTTGAATAGAAGAGCTTTTTACGATATTATGCAGAATAAAGGAATAATTAATTGTTTAGGGGGATTGGCAATCGTGTTAGGAGCACCAAATACTTCACAAGCAAGAAAGATTATGTTATTAGGTTCAGGAGAATTGGGTAAAGAGGTGATTATCGAAGCGCAGCGGCTGGGACTAGAAACAATCGCAGTCGATCGTTATGATCATGCACCAGCTAGTCATGCTGCCCACCGCTCATATACAATAGATATGATTGACGGTAATCAATTAAAAGCAATAATTGAAAAAGAAAAACCGGATCTTATTGTTCCTGAAATTGAGGCGATTGCTACTAGTGCGCTAGTGGAGCTGGAAGAAGAGGGGTATTCGGTAGTTCCAACTGCTAAGGCCACCTATTTAACGATGGATCGCGAAGGTATTAGAAGATTAGCAAGTGAAACGTTGAACATACCGACAGCAAAATATGCCTTTGCCAATAACATTTCGGAATTGAAAGATGCTGTACAGAATATAGGCTTTCCGTGTGTAATAAAGCCAGTCATGAGCTCTTCTGGGAAAGGTCAAAGTATTTGCCGAAGCATAGATGGAATAGAATCTTGCTGGAAAGAAGCTGTTGATGGAGGAAGAGGGAAGAAAACAAGAGTCATAGTAGAAGAGTTTATTGCATTTGAATCAGAGATTACACTTTTAACCGTTCGTTCAGTTAATGGCACAATCTTTTGTCCCCCAATTGGACATACCCAAAAAGACGGAGATTATATAGAATCATGGCAGCCGCATTTCATGTCTGCTGAGCAATTAAATGAGGCAGAAATGATTGCTAAGAAAATTACAGATAGTCTGGGTGGTTATGGAATTTTTGGTGTGGAGTTATTTTTAACAGAAAATGGAGTTTATTTTAGTGAAGTCTCACCTCGCCCTCATGATACTGGAATGGTAACAATGATTACTCAAGACTTATCTGAATTTGCTTTACATGTTAGAGCCATTCTAGGATATCCAGTTACAGGAGTGAAGCTGCATAGCCCAGGTGCTAGTAAAACATTAAAAGCAACTGAAGAAAGTAACGACTACTTAATTCAGGGGATAGAAGAAACGTTATCATTTGAAAATACTCAAATACGCATTTTTGGAAAACCAAAGACGACAGAGGGGCGAAGAATGGCAGTAATATTGCATACAAATGAAACGGTTGAATTAGCGTTAGAAGGGGTAAGAAAAGCTGTTGCGCCACTTTCCATCACCTATTCTAGCTAATTAGAAAATGCAATTAGTGATAATTTATAAATAAACACAATAGGGGTCTTACAATGAAAACAAAAAATCGTTGGCTTATTGCTTTATCTGCAGTCGGTATTCATATTTCAATCGGATCTGTATACGCATGGAGTGTGTTTACAAAGCCGCTTGAGTCACAGTTTAATTGGACATTAACGAGCATTTCCTGGACTTTTAGTATTGCTATTTTATTTTTAGGATTATCTGCTGCCTTTTTAGGGCATTTTGTTGAAAAATACGGACCGCGAACTTCTGGTATGTTGTCCGCTTGTATGTTCGGTTTGGGGATGGCTGGTGCTGGTTTTGCAATAAGCATCGAATCTTTACCGCTTCTTTACATTACCTATGGAATATTTGGGGGGATTGGATTAGGAGTCGGTTATATTACTCCTGTTTCAACATTGGTTAAGTGGTTCCCGGATCGCAGAGGCTTGGCAACTGGATTAGCGATTATGGGATTCGGTTTTGCTGCGATGATCAGCAGTCCAGTTATGAATTATTTAATTAATACAGCTGGTATAGCTAATACATTTTATATTCTTGCAGCTGTTTATTTTGTTATCATATTTGTTTCAGCACAATATTTAGAAGCACCGCCAAAAGGATTTATGCCAAAAGGTTTTCAGCAATCAGTTGAAGCTGGAAATGGAAAAGGGAAGAAAGATTTATCACAATTAACAGCAAATGAAGCCGTAAAAACGAAACGATTTTGGGCGTTGTGGATTATGTTATTTATTAACATTACTTGTGGGATTGCTATTCTTGCTGTTGCTTCGCCCATGGGGCAGGAATTGGCCGGCATGTCAGTTGCAGGTGCAGCAACACTAGTTGGGATTATGGGTGTATTTAATGGAATTGGAAGAATTGCCTGGGCTGCAATTTCTGACTATATTGGCAGACCCAATGTATATACTTTATTTTTTGCTATCCAAGTAGTAGCATTCTTTGCATTACCACATTTACATCATTATATTGCCTTTTCCATTATTGTATTTATTATTATGTCTTGCTATGGCGGTGGATTCGCGTCAATCCCAGCTTATATTGGAGATATATTCGGTACAAAACAGTTAGGGGCAATTCATGGTTATATTCTTACAGCTTGGTCTGCTGCAGGTGTTGCTGGACCTAGCATTGTATCATGGATTCGCGATACAACAGGAAGCTATCAAGGAACATTGCTTGTTTTCTCTTGTATGTTTATTATATCTCTGGCAGTTTCCTTGCTTATTCGTATAGATATTCGTAGATTAGAAGAAATGAATAGATCGGCGACAGAAAGTAATAGCTTCTAATAGTATTTAAATAGGACTTATCACGTTTGTTACATCTTAAATCTTCTCAAACGTAATAAGTCTTTTTTCTATATCTTAGTCTTTCCAAGTATACGGATAAGTAGTATAGTAGGTTCATTGGAAATTTGTAGCTTAGGTAGGGGAATTTAGAGAATGGAAAATTTTAATACGCAGTTTTTGTATTCCGTGATTATTATTGGCATTGGATATTTCTTTAAACAAAGAAATATTATTAAAGAAAAAGATGGCGAAGGTCTTGCAAGGATCATTTTCAATATTACTTTACCTTGTTTAATCATCACCACCTTACATAATGTTATAATTGAAAAATCTTTGTTAATATTGGTATTTCTTGGTTTATTCTATGGTGTTCTTATTTCCATAATTGGACTATTTCTTTTCCGAAATGAAGCGAATAAGCAAAAAGGCATGTTAGGCATGCTGATTCCTGGATTTAACATTGGTATCTTTGCATATCCTTTGGTGCAAGGTATATGGGGGGCTGAAGGGATAAAATATTTTGGTATGTTCGATATCGGAAATGCCATTGTTACTTTCGGAATTAGTTATTTAATTGATAGCTATTATTCACAAGAAGGGTCCGTACTTTCAGCGAAGCAAGTGGTAGGGAAGCTGGGACGGTCTATCCCGCTGATGACCTATGTATTTATTTTCTTCATTAGTATTGTAGGTTTCGAGATACCCCATCAGATAATTGATGTGACATCTACAATATCGAAGGCGAATATGCCACTCTCTTTATTGCTTCTCGGTATTTATTTGAACTTTTCTTTTGAAAAGAATCACTGGAAAGGGATTGGAAGGGTACTCGGAATACGGTACGGGACAGGTCTTTTTTTAGGCGTGCTAGCATATTTTTTATGGCCAGCAGAAGATATGTTTCGTTATACCATTTTAATCTGCTTAATCTTGCCAATGGCATCAAGCGTTTTACCGTATAGTGTGGAGTTTAAATATAACCAACGTTTTGTTGGAACTGCTGCTAATTTATCGATAGTTATTAGTTTTTTCTTAATTTGGATGATTGGTAATTTAATTGTGTAATTATAAAGTTTACTAATCATAAAAACGAGGCTGGAATCAATTTTCCAGCCTCATTTTTTATTCTGTCACGAAGTTTTCGGTATAATATGGTTGGGATTTATTGTTAAAGGCAACCCCAACGCCGAGTGAGGCGAAATCTTTTTGCAGGATATTTTCCCGATGGCCCATTGAATTCATTAAGCCTTCGTGAGCAAATATACTGCTGTTTTGGCCATAAGCCAAATTCTCCCCGGCTATAGTGTAACGGATGCCTTCGTTCAGCATGCGATCAAATGGAGATTCACCCTCCAGATTAGTGTGGCTGAAATAATTATTTTCTGCCATATCCAAACTATGTTTTCGAGCTGTATCACGAACTGCCTCATCCCAAGTCAGCGGTTTTAAATGGTTATTGACACGACTGGCATTGGTTAAATCAAATAATTGATATTCAAAGCCTTCTTTTAAGTTCTCGTTTCCTTCCACATAAAAATCCTTGCGATTTTCTTCCAAAGAAGAGCTGACAATTTGTAGAGCAGTAACGCTGTTATTTTCATGTTTATCAAAGAATACTGTTACATATGAGTAATCAAGTCTGAATACTTCGTAATCTCTGTCCTCTGCCATTTTATAAAAAACAAGTCCTTTTCTTATCTCTGTTAACGGTTTTCCTAATGTTTTTAAGACAACTTCTTTCTTTGTTCCTTTTTTAATCCCATTTGTTGAAGCAATTAAATCTTGATTGGTATATAAGGCTTCTACTTGATTATGTTCATCATAGCCTACCATAACAAAATTGTGATAATTTTGATGATAGGCATACCAAGAGATGCCGTATTCATTGATTGTTTCCCGTTTTGGTGGTCCCAGTGACTTTTCAACCGACTTTTTATCATCGCCGAGAGATATATTATGAATCGAAAAAGGATGGTCTTGCGGTGTAACTAATTCTGGTTTATCAATTTCTTCAGTATCTTCAGTATTTCCTTCAATATTCCAGTCAGGTAATATATCCTCTGCATTTTTAAAAAAGGATTTTATGTTTTCAAACTCATCAGTAAAGGATTGGAAAAAGGAAGTGATCGAATCTTGATTTATGCGATTTTCCATGGAACTAGAAGGTTTGCTTTCTTCAGCATTATGTCCATTGTCTTTAAAATAAAAATTATATGCTCCATATATAAGGAGAATGGTAATAACCCATTTTAATAGTCTAATCATTGATAGTAACCTCCAATAGTCTTCTAATTATAACCAAAAAAATTAGGTTTAAAACTATTTTATCTGGGTATATTGAGATAGATTGTTTTTCACTTTTTATCCTATTTAATTATTATACCATGCCATTACGTCCTAATTGGTTTGTCTAGACTGTGTAATCAATTTGTAAAGCATCTTTATTATATGTTAACGCTATAAACTGTTATAATGAATATAGCCGTTTCTATTTGGAAAATTTTACTTATAAGCACTCTAGACAGATTTAAGACGGTTTTAAAGGAGGCACTATGCATTTAATTAGAACCGACATTGATGAGATTTTAACAAACACAGCCGATTTAGAGCAGGAAATATCTACATGGAATTTAATCGACATAGAAATTGATGAACTTTTAGAAGACACAAAACATTGGAATTAAACATTGCAATCAAATTTACAAATAATTTTGTAGATATTGGTTGTTTTTTTGTGCTGTAAATAATTATTAGGAAAAAATTTCACATCTTTTTATCAAAATTACTTTCACTATAGTAAGTTTGCGTTATAATAAATAGAAATAATATTTAAGATGAGGAGAATGGAAACGTGACAGATCAAACAATCACTGTGACTTTAGCAAAAGAAAAAAAGCCGAAACCAGATCCTTCTACATTAGTATTTGGTAAAGTATTTACAGATCATATGTTTATGATGGATTATACAGTAGACAAAGGATGGCATGATGCTCAAATTTTGCCCTATCAACCAATTACTTTAGATCCTGCTTCTGTTGTTTTCCACTATGGCCAAGCAGTTTTCGAAGGCATGAAGGCATACTTAACAGAAGAAGGTAAAGTGCTTTTATTCAGACCGAAGAAAAATATGGAGCGTTTAAATAAATCAAATGACAGACTTTGTATTCCAGAAATAGATGAAGAGTTTGCCCTAAATGCTTTAACACAATTAATTAATATTGATAGAGAGTGGATTCCAAAAGGGGAAGGTACTTCTTTATACATAAGACCATTTATCATTTCCACACAGCCCTTCTTAGGAGTTGCTGCATCAATTAGCTATAAATTTATGATCATTTTATCTCCTGTTGGTTCGTATTATAAAGAGGGAGTTAAACCGGTTAAAATCTTTGTGGAAAATGAATATGTTCGTGCAGTTGCAGGTGGTACAGGATCTGCTAAAACAGCTGGAAACTATGCAGCAAGCTTAAAAGCACAACAAATTGCAAATGAAAGAGGATATTCCCAAGTTCTTTGGTTAGATGGCGTAGAAAAGAAATATATTGAAGAAGTTGGAGCTATGAATGTTTTCTTTAAAATTAATGGGGAAGTATATACCCCTGAATTAAATGGAAGCATACTAGAAGGGGTAACAAGAAGCAGTGTTATGGAGTTGCTGCAATATTGGAATATTCCTGTAACAGAAAGAAAAATAACTATTGCTGAAATCTTTGAAGCACATAAAAATGGGCAATTAGAAGAAGCATTTGGTACAGGAACAGCTGCTGTTATCTCTCCGATTGGTGAGTTCTTCTGGAACGAGGAAAAAATCATTTTAAATAATGGAGAAACAGGGGAGTTAGCATCCAAATTATATAATACAATTACAGATATTCAAAATGGAAGACAAGAAGATCCATTTGGATGGGCTGTTGAAGTGAAATAATTCCTTTTGCGAGGAAAATAAAGGAGTATCTTAATGGTGAATAAAAGCCACACGCTAAATTTTGGATGGAATTTAATAGCACATAAAGATTATAAACTTTTCTCTAATCAAAATGAATATGTTTTAATGGATTGGGATGGGGACGTTGTCTTATGTGTTTCTGTTCAAGACCATGAGATTGAAATCCTTCGTAGTAATTGGAATCTTCATTTTAAAGTGAATTTAGCTTTTAAAACAATCAAGGTGTTTAATGAGCCGGATGAAGAAGAATGAACCAGTAAATTTTTAAAGGAATAATAACGGAAAACTTAAAAGAGATAAAGCTTCGATTTATAATCGAAGCTTTATCTTTATTATAATGCGAATAAAATAAATTATTAAACAGATTTCGTAATCAAGGGCTCTAAAATAAACGTATCAATCACCTTTGCTATACCATCGTTGTTATTTGTATCAGTTACGTAATCTGCAAGCTGCTTCACATCATCTGGCGCATTTCCCATAGCAACTCCAAGGCCAGCAAATTCAATCATGGCAACATCGTTATAACTATCACCTATTGCAATCACTTCTTCTCTAGAGATACCAAGTTTTTCAATAAGTATCGCTAAGCTTGTCCCTTTAGTAACACCTAATTCAGTAAATTCAAGGAAGTATGGCTTAGAGCGCATGACACTTAAATCATTAGCTAATTCTTTTTGCAGCCTTGCTTCTACCTCTTTAAGATAATTTTCTTCTTTCACCATTAATACTTTTACAACAGGAGTCGAAACGGTCTGCTTGAAATCCGCAACTGTTTTTATCGGCAAGCCTGTAAGTTTTCCTTCGATTTCAGTAAAAGGATTATTTTCTTGCGTAATAATTTCGTCATTCATATAAGTATGAATCCAAATGTTTTCTCTCTGGCTCAAATCAAATAGCTGATGAACTGTTTCGGGAGAAAGTGTACTGCTGAATACTTCTTCGTTTGTTTGACAGTTAGTTATTTTTGCTCCGTTGAATGAAAGAATAAAACTGCCATATTCCGCAAGTCTTAATTCTTTTGCCGCGTCCAGCATTGCATATGTTGGTCTTCCAGAAGCGAGAACTACTTTTACACCTTTTTCTTGTGCAAGCATTAAAGCAGTTTTGGTTGCTTCTGAAATAATATGGTCATCTGTTAATAAAGTATCATCCATATCTAATACGATCATTTTATAGCTCATCTGTATTTCCCCTTTCATAACCTCTTTACAGAATACATGAAAATAGAGAAATAGCCAATATCAAATTGATGATAAGATAGCGAAACAAAACCTTGAATTGTTCCTTTTTATGTTTATAAATTTCTTTAGTGGGAAGTAAATAAATAAAGTTAATAAAGTTAATAGTTAGGGGTTAAACAAAAACATCTTAAATGGGTTAAATTACCTTGAAAAAGTATTTGAATTATCAGAATATTACTGCTATACTATAAAAAAGAACAAGGGGTTGATTCAAATGGAAAAATATTTATTAAATGCACCAAAACAGTCTGTAGGAAATGTTGTGGATTCTTTATTTGCAGAAATGGTATTGGAAAAGGCCCTTTATGACTTTCGAAAAGCTACACTAAAAAGACAAATCGATGAAACATTAATTGCTGGTGACAAAGAATTATTTTATCGTTTAACAGAAGAATTAAATCAATTAACTGCAAAATAACTACTATAAAATAAACAATATAATCATAACCGCTATCCTAGAGGAGAAAACCTCGCTATATTTCTGAGAAGAGATGCAGCGAGGTCTTTTCCTGAAAAAGGATAGCTATTTTCGTTCTATCAACTTATCGTTTAACCATATAAAAACTGCTGATAAACATAGGTTTATCAGCAGTGTAAGGGACACATAAAATGTGTCCTACGTATTGAGGCAATAAACTACGCTCCACATAGCGCAATAACGTTTATTGACTTATTCAATATAGCTCATCGCTTGATAAATATAACACATATAGATGATACTGACAAGCTTTTTTAAAGAATAGTAGTTTTATTGTCTAATTTTAGCATACGGAATCTTTGTGTGCTGAAATTAGCATTGCTGTTGAAACTGTAAAAAAAAGCCAATGGTGCTTATTAATTAGCGCAAAGCTAAATTAGAGATTGATCAAAGGGTCGTATTAGTCTTTTCTGCTTTACATAAAAGCCTTCTGCTATGTATCATTATTGCATATACATAAAATCTCTTCTATTTTAAAAGAAATGATAAGACTTTTATAAATAAGGGTAAAATAGAAACAGAAAGAATGGGAGGAAGTTTATGCAAACATATAAAACAAGAGAAGAAGTTGCTGATTGTGAAAAATGGAATTTACTTGATATATACAAAACAGAGGCTGAGTGGGAAAAGGATTTAGATGCGGTAAAAGAAAAAATAGCGGCTCTTTCAGAATTCAATGGAAAAATTACGAATGGAACAACATTATTAGCGTATCTAACATTATCAGAGGAAGTTAGTTATATATATAGAAAAGTCTACGCATACGCCATGCTTCTTTTAGACTTAGACACGCGGAATACACATGCTCAAAGTCTTATTGAAAAAGCTCGTATAGTCGGCCAAAAATATAGTAGTGCCACTGCCTTTTTTATGCCATATTTATTATCCTTAGATGAAAAGGAATTGAAAACTTACATACAAGAAGAAGATGGCTTAGCATATTTTGAAAAAGATCTCTTGGAATCTTTCCGCTATAAAAAACATGTATTAAGCAAGGAGAAAGAAGAGGTACTATCTGAACTGGGAGAATCGCTATCTGTTCCTAGTAATGTGTTCGGTATGATAAATAATGCAGATATAACCTTCGGGGAAGTAACAACAGATAATGGAGAAAAGATTGAATTAACAAGAGGAATGTACGCAAAAAGAATAGAAGATGAGGACCGAGATGTTAGAAAAGAAGCTTATTTGGCGTATTATAAGCCATATATCGGTCTTAAAAACACAATAGCAGCGACCTTTAGCGCCGCCGTTAAAAACAATGTAAAAACAGCAAAACTTCGAAATTATCCTTCTGCCTTAGAAAAAAGCTTATTTGGTGACCAAGTACCTGTTGAGGTTTACCATAATTTAATTAGTACGACGAGAAAAAATTTACCTTATATGGATGATTATATGAATTTTCGTAAGAAACGACTGCGGCTTAATGAGCTTCATGCTTATGATTTAAGCGTTCCATTAGTTGGAGAGGCAGCTAAAGAAGAGATCAGCTATGATGATGCTTTTCAGATTATGCTGGAGGCGCTGAAGCCTCTTGGTGAAGAATATTTAAGTGTGCTAAAAACCTTTAAAGAAAAACGATACATTGATGTACGTGAAACGCCTGGTAAACGTTCAGGTGCTTATAATTTAGGCTTATATAGCGTTCATCCGTATATTTTACTGAACCATAGAGATGATTTAGATAGTTTATTCACCTTAGCTCATGAATGCGGACATGGCATGCACTCTTATTTTAGTAGTAAGCATCAGCCGCAAATAAGTGCAGGATATAGTATTTTTGTTGCAGAAGTAGCATCTACTGTTAATGAGGTCTTATTAATTCGCCATTTGTTAAAAATAGAAGATGATGAAACAAAACGCGAGCATTTATTACATCATTTTATTGATAGTTTTAAAGGAACCTTCTTTACACAAGTTATGTTTAGTGAGTTTGAAAAAGCGGTTCATGAACAAGCGGAAAAAGAATTGCCACTGTCTTTGGACTTTTTCAATCAAACCTATGAAGAACTATTTAAAGCATACAATGGCAGTTCTTTAGTAATAGACGAACAAGTGAAATATGGATGGGCAAGAATTCCGCATTTCTACCGTCCATTTTATGTATATAAATATGCGACTGGCTTTGCTTCTGCAATTAATATTGCCGATAAACTTTTAGAAGGAAAGAAAGAAGATGCAGAGAACTACTTAGACTTTTTAAAAAGTGGAAGTTCTGATTATCCTCTTGAACTTCTGAAGAAAACCGGTGTCGATTTGACCAGTCCTGAACCAATTAATCATGCATTAACGATTTTTCATTCCTTAGTGAAGGAAGTATTAAAAAAATAAAGTTTTCACAAAACAATAAGAAGCCATTACCTTTTGCAAAGGTGTGGCCCTTATTGCTTCTTAGTTACTGATATTTTTCTAGAATCGTGAAAAAGTCGATGATAAATCGGCGAAATGTTTGTACAGAGGGTGGCAATTCCCGATTACTTGGTACGATGATACCAACTGTCCGGCTAATAATTGGATCCTCAATAGGAACCTTCACTGTAAATTTAGGAACAGTATCATAAAATGTACTCTCTGGAAGAAGAGTTACACCCATTCCTGCGGAAACTAACCCTTTGATTGCATCTAAGTCTTCACCCTCAGCATTTATATTAGGTAAAAAACCTTCTTGTTTACATGCATCAATCGCAATTTTTTGCAATATATATCCTTCTGGAAATAAAACAAATTCGTCATTTCGCAGATCTCGTAATCGAAGTGATTTTCTTTCACTCAAAATATGATTACTTGGTAATAATGCGAAGATTCTCTCTGTAAATAAAATATTGCCTGTTAATAAGAAGTCATCTGTTGGTACAGGTCCTAAGAATGCTAAATCTATATCTCTATTTTTTACGCCTTCGGTTAAAAAGTAATAAGATCCTTGCCGTAATTGAAACCTCACATTTGGATGCTTTTCTTTAAATGCTGATATAACAGTCGGCAATAAGTGGCTTGCAAGACTAGTTGGAAAGCCGATTTTAATCGACCCTCTTTCAGGATCCAAATAGGCATTAACTTGCTCTACAGCTCGATCGACTGATTTCAAGATTGATTGGGAGTGAGTTAAAAAAATCTTTCCAATCGGAGTTAGTTTGACATTCCTTCCTTCTCGTTCAAATAATTGAACACCTAATTCATCCTCTAAATTTGCAATTTGACGACTAACAGCAGATTGGGCAACATGAAGATGTTCAGCAGCCTCTGAGACATGCTCTCTTTCTGCTACTTCAATAAAGTATTTTAGTTGTCTAAGTTCCATTTTTACCGACCTTCTTTATAATAATCTCTTTTTTAGATTAGTTCTATCTAAATGATATATTGTACATATGAATTTGTATAGTATAATTAAATTATCTGAATAAAAAAATTTGTTAGAAAATCTGACAGGGGTGGTTGAAATGACGTACAACCAAATGGAAAAGGCACAGGGCTTATATAGACCGGAATTTGAACATGATGCATGTGGAATCGGACTGTACGCTCATATAAAAGGGGAAGCGACGCATGACATTGTGAAAAAAGGTTTAAGTATGCTTTGTAAATTGGATCATCGCGGCGGACAAGGAAGCGATCCTTTAACAGGAGACGGAGCTGGATTAATGGTTCAAATACCTGATACCTTTTTTCGAAAAGAACTTAAGGAATTCAATCTTCCCGAAAGCGGTAAATACGCGGTAGGAATGATCTTTTTTTCCAAAGATGATCCTCACAGAGAAATAATCGAAGCAAAAATTAACGAATATATTAAAGAAATGGGTCAAGAACTTATTGGCTGGAGAACTGTACCGACAGATTTCAGAAAAATCGGAAAAGTCGCACAAGAAAGTTGTCCGATTGTCCGTCAAGTATTCATTCAATCAAGCATAGAAAACAAAGATAAATTAGTTTTTGAGCGAAAATTATATATTATCCGTAAACTTGCTGAAAATTGGGGAAGAGCAGAAGAAAAAGAATTTTATTTCGCAAGTTTGTCATCTAGCACCATTGTTTATAAAGGACTTCTCACATCAGACCAAGTCGAAAGCTTTTATTTAGATGTGCAGGATCCGGCTTTTGTATCCGCATTTGCTATTGTTCATTCCCGCTTTAGCACAAATACTTTTCCTAGCTGGGAAAGAGCACATCCAAACCGTTACTTAATTCATAACGGAGAAATTAATACATTACGAGGAAATTTCAACTGGATGAAAGCAAGAGAGCAGCAATTTGTATCAGAAGTTTTTGGAGAGGATTTGCAAAAGGTACTGCCGATATTAGATGCAAATGGTAGTGATTCTTCTGTATTCGATAATGCACTTGAATTCTTTATCTTATCTGGACGCACACCTGCTCATGCAGCTATGATGATGATCCCAGAGCCTTGGACTGAGAATCCCCATATTTCAAAGGCGAAAAGAGATTTTTATGAATATCATAGTAGCTTAATGGAGCCATGGGATGGCCCAATGGCAATCACCTTTACGGACGGTAAACAAATTGGTGCTATATTGGATCGTAATGGTTTGCGTCCAGCAAGATATTATGTAACGAAAGATAATTATATTGTTTTTTCTTCAGAAGTGGGAGTTGTTCCAGTCGAAGAAGAGAATATTCTCTATAAAGAGCGTTTAAGTCCTGGGAAAATGCTATTAATTGATCTTGAAGAAGGCCGTATTGTTTCAGACGAAGAATTAAAAAATACTATTGCTTCGGCACATCCTTATGATGAGTGGTTAGATGAAGTTATTCGACTAGAGGAGAATGCAGAAGAAAAAGCAGAAGACTTTCCCGATTTACTTGCAAGGCAGAAAGCATTTGGCTATACGTATGAAGATGTCCAAAAAAATCTGCTTCCAGTTGTGTTGGAGGGCAAAGACCCGATTGGATCGATGGGAAATGATACGCCGCTTGCTGTCTTGTCTAATAAGCCGCAATCTTTATTTAATTATTTTAAACAACTATTTGCACAAGTAACTAACCCTCCAATTGATGCTATTCGGGAACATTTGGTTACATCAACTTTAACTTGGTTAGGTGCTGAAGGTGATTTGTTACATCCTGATGCAAGTAATTGTCATAGAATCCAATTGAAAACACCAATATTATCAAATAGTGATGTAGAACAATTACGATCTCATACATTTACTGAATTTACAGCACGAACACTAGATAGTTTGTTTACAGATGATTTAGAAAGCAGTTTAAATCAGCTCGTGCAAAAGGCAGAAGAAGCAATTGCACAAGGTGTGTCCTTACTTATTCTTTCTGACCGTGCAATGAAACGAGAAGATAAAGCGATTCCCGTTTTATTAGCTGTCAGTGCTTTACATCAGGTTTTAATTAAGAAAGGTCTGCGGACGAAAGCAAGTATTATCGTAGAGTCTGGTGAAGTAAGGGAAGTTCATCATTTTGCAAGTTTAATAGGTTTTGGAGCTGATGCAATTAATCCCTATTTAGTATACGCAACCTACAATCAAGCAATCAAAGATGGGGTGCTGACCCTTTCCTATGAAGAAGCAGTAGCAAGATATAATACAGTCATTACAGAAGGTGTTGTAAAAGTAATGTCTAAAATGGGTATTTCTACTGTCCAAAGCTACCGAGGCGCACAAATTTTTGAAGCTGTCGGTATCGGCGAAGAAGTTATCGACCGTTATTTTACTGGAACTGTTTCACAGCTTGGCGGTATTGGTTTAGAGATTATTGCTGAAGAAGCAACGAAAAGACATGAATTAGGTTATCAAGATGGGATGGACGACACATTAGATTCTGGAAGTGAGTTTCAATGGAGAAAAGGCGGAGAACATCATGCTTTTAATCCGAAAACAATCCACACCTTACAATGGGCATGCCGTAAAGGCGATTATTCCTTATTTAAACAGTTTTCTGAGGCTGCAAATGAAGAAAGCATGAGTTTTTTACGAAATTTATTTGCATTTGATTCAGCACGACAGCCTATCGATATTAAGGAAGTGGAATCAGTAGAATCTATCGTAAAACGATTTAAGACAGGTGCAATGTCCTTCGGTTCTTTAAGTAAAGAAGCACATGAAACATTAGCGATTGCCATGAACAGATTAGGTGCCAGCAGTAATAGTGGTGAAGGCGGAGAAGATCCTTCTCGATATATGATAGATGAAAATGGCGATAACAGAAGAAGTAATATTAAGCAGATAGCTTCTGGACGTTTTGGAGTTAAGAGCCATTATTTAATAAACGCGAAAGAATTACAAATTAAAATGGCTCAAGGAGCAAAGCCGGGTGAAGGAGGTCAATTGCCAGGGAATAAAGTATATCCATGGGTTGCCGAAGTTCGCGGTTCTACACCAGGCGTTGGATTAATTTCCCCACCGCCGCATCATGATATTTATTCTATTGAGGATTTAGCACAACTCATTCACGACCTGAAAAACGCCAATAGAGATGCGCGAATTTCAGTAAAATTAGTTTCAAAAGGCGGAATTGGTACCATCGCTGCTGGTGTTGCAAAGGGGGCTGCTGATGTAATAGTTGTAAGTGGATATGATGGAGGTACAGGTGCTTCTCCAAAAACAAGTATTAAACACACAGGTCTGCCATGGGAATTAGGCTTAGCAGAGGCACATCAGACCCTGATGCTAAATGGTTTACGAAATCGTGTCGTTTTAGAAACAGATGGTAAGCTGATGACAGGAAAAGATGTTGTACTTGCAGCTCTTATGGGAGCCGAGGAATTTGGCTTTGCTACAGCTCCTCTTATTGTAATGGGATGTGTGATGATGCGAGCTTGTCATTTGGATACATGTCCAGTGGGTATCGCCACCCAAAATCCAGAATTGCGCTATAAATTTGCTGGAGATCCAGATCATATTGTCAATTTCATGCGTTTTGTTGCAGAGGAAGTACGTGAACTAATGGCACAATTAGGATTCCGCACAGTAGAAGAAATGGTTGGAAGAACAGATGTGCTAAAAGTAAGTAAACAGGCGCAATCGCATTGGAAAGCAAAAGATTTAAACTTATCGAAACTATTATATCAAGTCGATGGACCAAGAACGTTTGAAACACCACAAAATCATAAAATTGATGAAAGTTTAGATATTCAAAAAATACTTCCAGCAGTTCAAAAAGCTATTATTAATAAAGAAGCGCTGCATTTGCATTTTAGTATCCAAAATACTAATCGTGTAACTGGTACAATTGTTGGTAGCGAAATATCGAAACTATATGGCGAAGAAGGACTTCCTGACAATACAATCAATTTACATTTCACAGGTTCAGCAGGTCAAAGCTTCGGTGCTTTTATTCCCAAAGGCATGAGCCTGTATTTAACAGGTGATGCAAATGATTATATTGGCAAGGGACTCTCTGGAGGTAGAATTGTGGCAAAGGTACCCGCAGACAATTCAATTGTTGCGAATGAGAATGTTATCATCGGAAACGTAGCATTTTACGGTGCGACAAGCGGCGAAGCGTTTATTAACGGAAAAGCGGGAGAAAGATTTGCAGTTCGTAACAGTGGTGCAAGTGTTGTAGTTGAAGGTATTGGTGATCATGGCTTAGAATACATGACTGGAGGAGAAGTTGTTATTTTAGGGGAAGTAGGGAAGAACTTTGCTGCAGGTATGTCAGGTGGAGTTGCCTATGTTTTACCGAAAGATGCAGAGCAATTTAAAGCAATGTGTAATAAGGAAATGATAATCTTTGAACAATTAGAAGAACGAGCAGAAATAGAGAGAATAAAAGGACTTATTGAAAAGCATATTGAATTAACAGGTAGTTTAGCAGGTCAACAGGTACTTGTTAATTGGGATAAATTCGTTCAACGGTTTGTCAAAGTTATACCGAAAGATTATAAGCGAATGATTGCCAATATTCAAAAGGGACTTGAAAATGGCTTATCAGAAGAAGATGCCGCAATGGAAGCTTTTGCGAATAATTCCAATCAAGACAAAAAAAAACAAGCAAATAAAATTACCGTATTAGTGCAGTAGAAAGGAGAGAACAGAATGGGAAAAGCAACTGGATTTATCGAATATAATCGGGAGGAAGCGGAAGAAAGAAATCCGCTTTCCCGTCTAAAAGATTTCAAAAAGTATTCTGCTCCTTTCTCTGATGAAGTACTACAAAGACAAGGGGCGAGATGTATGGACTGTGCAACACCATTCTGTCATATCGGGATGGAAATTGCGGGAAGTACATCCGGCTGTCCAATCCATAACTTAATCCCTGAATGGAACGATTTAGTTTATAGAGGAAGATGGAAAGAGGCATTAGATCGTTTATTGAAAACAAATAATTTCCCAGAATTCACTGGAAGTGCTTGTCCAGCTCCTTGCGAAGGTTCCTGTACTGTAGCGATTTCAGATCCAGCTGTTGCGATTAAAAATATTGAACGCACTATTATTGATAAGGGATTTGAACAGGGTTGGATCCAACCGCGGATACCTGCGAAGAGAACAGGAAAAAAAGTAGCCATTATTGGTTCAGGACCAGCAGGGCTAGCTAGTGCAGATCAGTTAAATCAAGCAGGCCATTCTGTAACTGTGTATGAACGTGCAGATAGACCAGGCGGATTATTAATGTATGGGATACCCAATATGAAAATTGACAAAAAAGATGTGGAAAGAAGAGTGAAACTACTTACACAAGAAGGGATTGATTTTATTACCAATACCGAAGTAGGGAAAGATATAACAGCTTCAGAATTAAGAGAACAGTATGATGCTGTTATTCTATGTACTGGTGCCCAGAAACAAAGAGATTTAGTTATGGAAGGCAGAGATGCAGAGGGTGTTCATTTTGCAATGGACTATCTAACAGGTGTTACCAAAAGTCTACTAGATTCCAATTTTCAAGATAAAAACTTCATCGATGCAGCAGGAAAAGATGTCATCGTTATCGGCGGCGGCGATACAGGAGCAGATTGTGTAGCAACTGCATTACGTCAGAACTGTAAAAGTGTAGTTCAATTTGGGAAGCATCCAAAGCTTGGGATAATGCGCTCAAGTGAAAATATGTGGCCGGCAGCGCCTAATGTATTCACATTAGAATATGCTTACGAAGAAGCTGAACAAAAGTTTGGTGAAGATCCAAGACAATATGGAATTCAAACAAAAAGAATGGTAAAAGATAGCGACGGAAAGCTAAAAGAGCTTCATACTGTTTCCATGGAAAAAATAAAGCAAGCAGATGGAACGTTTATTTTCAAAGAAATTCCTGGTACGGAAAAAGTTTGGCCAGCACAGTTAGTATTTATTGCGATCGGCTTTGAAGGTCCTGAACAACCAGTACTAAAACATTTCGGACTGGAAACTACAAGTCGTAAAGTTGCGGCGGTATATGGCGATTTTACAACGAATTTGGAAGGTGTATTTGCGGCTGGTGATGCACGCAGAGGGCAAAGCTTGATCGTATGGGCAATTAACGAAGGCAGAGAAGTTGCTAGAAAAGTTGACGAATACTTAATGGGCGCCTCCATTTTACCTACTGTAAATGCATAAACGAGAAAAAAGATGTGATTAGCGAGATATCACATCTTTTTTTCTATATACGCTAATATCTAACCTATAAAATCTCTTTTACAAAAGAAGCAAATTTTACGCATTCAAAATATTATAAAAATTCAAAACAAAAATTTCAATAAAATTATTCATAACCGACTTATAATCTAAGCCATTTAGCTATTTCAAGTGTTTTTTATTATCATTTTACAAAAAATATAATATAATAGGAAAAATACTTTTTTAAACGGCTTAATAAGGGTAGGATAAAGCAAATAAAGTTTATCAAATGCTCTCTCAATATAGAGTGTGATTGTTTATAAAGAAAGGAAGTGTCGGAGATGAGAGACGTTAAACTTCTCGATATATATAATCATCATATTGCACAAAAATATATTACACGTTCAGGTTTAGCTCATGCTCTGGCAGTTGCTTATCATGCTTTTGAAATGGCAAAAGAATCAAATGTCGATGTCGATAATGCAGCTAAAGCCGGATTTTTACATGACATGGGACACTATACGTGGTATAAAGATGGAAAATGGGATTATAAATTATATAGGCAAAATGACATTCATCCAATAAAAGGGGCGGAAAGAGCACATAAATTATTAATCCGCTTAGGAGAAAATCCAATTAAAGCAAAAGAAATAGCTTTAGCCGTTCTTTTCCATACAGATAGTTTCATTCCTGGTGGTTCAGTGATTTTAACCCCCTTACAAAAAATTGTTAAACTAGCTGATGAAAAGGACGAGGAGCCTGGGGGACATCATCACTATCGTACGATAACGAAGGAAAGGGCAATAAAGAGTTTAGAACGATTAGATGCAAAAATTGATGAATATATAGAACAGCAAACGAAGAATAGCAAAGAACTAGAAGGATAGAACTGGATTTCCCTGTTTCTATTCTTCTTTTCTTTTAAATGCTATAATAGAAAAATCGACTTTTTTAGAAAAGGAATTAAAGGAGAAAATGACAAACATTATCACTACCATTAAACAATGGCAGCAAGCACTACAAATCGAGATCAATCATTTAAAAAAATACGGGCAATCGAAAGTTGCTTTATATAATGGAATTCGCCTAAACACAGAAAATGACTTTACGTATTATTTTGAAAGCATCAGCAATCTAAAGGTTCCAATTGGATCAAATGTAATGATTCACTGGGGGAGTCAGGCTGTAAGGGGGAGAGTATTATCGGCAGATGGCAAGAGCCTTCTTATTATTTTGGAAAAGGCGATTGGTGAGGATGTCTCAGAAGCATATTTATCCCATGATCCTTGGGAGCTATTAGAACAGCTGCAAATCCGTTTTGATACTATTAAAAAAAATAAACGTAAGCTTAGTAGAATCGTTAAATTAATGCAACCTAGTGAAGAAACAAAGCACCCAAGTGAGCAACTGAAAAATCATGTTCATGAGCTCTCTTTAAGATGCAAATATAACCCCGTCTCCTTTGTGTGGGGGCCGCCTGGAACAGGAAAAACATACACATTAGCTAGAGTTGCTCTACAACGTTATTGGAAAGGTAAGAGGATTTTACTCTTAGCACAAAGTAACCAGGCTGTAGATGTTCTACTCACGGAAATAACGACAACGATTAAAGAAAAGGACCGATTTAAAATAGGGGATATCCTTCGCTATGGGGGAAATAGCAATAATGCATCACTTGAACAAGAAAAAATTACAACAAGTTCCTTATTAGATAAAAAGGATATGGATCTTGCCAAGCAAAAACAGTATTTTTTTGAAGAAAAACTAAAACTTAAACAAGACCTTTCTTATTCGTTTACAACAAGAGATTCTGCTCAGTTATTAGAGATGGAAGAGAAATTAGCAAATGTGATGGAAAAAATCAGAAAAAGGGAACTGCAATTTGTACAAAAAGCAAAAATTGTTGGCACGACAATAGTAAAAGCTGCCACAGATCCAGCCATTTATGAAGATGAATACGATTTAGTAATAGTAGATGAGGCGAGCATGGCATATATTCCACAAGTCGCTTTTTCTGCATCACTAGCAAAAAGAATCATTATTTGTGGAGATTTTAAACAGTTACCTCCTATCGCAACTAGCCGTCATGCTTTAGTAGATAAATGGTTAAAAGAAGACGTATTCCACGCGACAGGCGTTGCCGAAACGGTTCATAGTTCATCGCTTCATCCTCAGCTTTTGTTATTAAACGAACAAAGAAGGATGCATCCAAGCATCTCTCAATTTACCAATAAATATATATATCATTCTCTGGTAGGCGATCATAAGAAGGTGGAAAGAAACAGAAAAGCAATCGCAGAAAAACTACCTTTCCAAGGAGAGGCGAATATTTTATTAGATTCGAGTCAATTTGGCGCATATGCCACATTTGAGAGAGCTTCGAAATCACGTATGAATTATATCCATCTATTATTAGCTCTGCAAGTTATAAATGAAGCTTTAAATGAAAAAGGAACAACGAGTATCGGCTACGTTACTCCATATCGAGCACAGGCGGAAATAATGGAAGCAATGGCATCAGAATTTTTCCCAGAAGCCATCATAGAAAAACGGCTTATTATCGCTACAGTCCATCGTTTTCAAGGAAGCGAAAGAGATATAATCATCTTTGATAGTGTAGAAGGAGAGGCATTTTTGAAGCCTGGAATCCTTTTAACCGGCAAAGAAAGCGAACGGTTAATAAATGTGGCGATCAGCAGGGCAAAAGGGAAATTTATTCATATAGCAAACAGAAATTATATAAAAACAAAAATAGATAGGAAGAAAACGATTCGACAGCTTGTCAACCATCAAGAAGCATTCAATAAAGTGGTAACCAACCAACAAATTGGCGAGTGGATTCAAAAGAAGAATCCAAAACTATACTGGACGCACGCACAAAGAGTAGAATTACTAGAAAAAGATATCAAGCGTTCCAACCATACAATAATAGCCTCTTTTCCAAAACAGAAGGAGATATTAAAACAACAATGGAAACAACTTCTCAATAGAAGGAGTATTGGTTCAGCTCCTGATATACCGTTTCCTTTCATTATTATTGATGAAAAAGTTATTTGGTTTGGCTTACCGTCCGAATTAGTGAATGGGAGTACTCCTCCTTCACTAGCAGTGCGTATACATTCTCCTTCTTTAGCTAGTTATCTATTAAAATATATATCATGAATAAAAAGCATTATCCGGAGATTTGGGATAATGCTCTTTCTTTAGCTATTATCAGTTATTCATTGTACAAACAAAAACGTTTTCGTTAAAATAGGAAAGAATCCATACAGAGGAGATGATGTTATTTGAGTAGAAAACAAACAGGTGGTATAGTATTTTTCTTGAGTTTAGTCCTTCTTTTACTACTGTCAGGCTGTGGCACAACGAAAAGTGAGCCATCAAAAGAAGAAAATACAACACAAGCAAAAGTGATTTCACCAGACGACTATCCTATTGTAACGATTACGATGGAAGATAATTCGACTATTACATTAGAACTTTATCCCGATAAAGCCCCTAATACAGTCAATAATTTCGTATCATTAGTAAATAAAGGCTTTTACGATGGATTAATTTTCCATCGAATTATTCCTGATTTTATGATCCAAGGCGGTGACCCCAATGGAAATGGAACAGGCGGTCCTGGCTATTCGATCAAAGGGGAATTTTCAGAGAATGGGTTTGAAAATGACTTAAAGCACGAAAGAGGCGTAATTAGCATGGCAAGATCTCAACTGCCTGATTCTGCTGGGTCACAATTCTTCATTATGGTTGCAGACGCCCCTCATTTGGATGGAGAATACGCCCCGTTCGGGAAAGTGATAGAAGGCATGGATGTCGTCGATAAAATAGTCTCTTCAAAAAGAGATAAGAATGATAAACCAGTAGAAGAGATAAAAATGAAACAAATTACTGTAGATACAAAAGGTATCGATTATGAAGAACCAAAGAAATTAAAAGAATAATGGATAAAAGGAACGTAATATTTTCTTTCTTTCCGAAAAGATGATATGATAAAAGCTGATTTTGAAATAAGGAGATGTTGATCATGGCAACTAAAGGATACATATTAATGCAAAATGGTGAAAAAATTGAATTCGAATTATATCCAAACGAAGCTCCTGGAACAGTAGCTAACTTTGTGGAACTAATTAAAAAAGGTTTCTATAACGGTTTAACATTCCACCGTGTAATTCCTGGTTTCGTCAGCCAAGGCGGCGATCCAAATGGAAATGGAACAGGAGGACCTGGATACACAATCAAATGTGAAACAGAAGGAAACCCTCACAAACATGTGGAAGGAGCTCTTTCTATGGCACACGCTGGCCGTGATACAGGCGGAAGCCAATTCTTTATCGTACATGAGCCACAACCGCATTTAGATGGTGTTCATACAGTATTTGGACAAGTTACGTCCGGTATTGCTGCTGTAAAAGCAATGAAAAATGGCGATGTTATGGAAAAAGTGGAAATCACTGAAGAATAAATACAACAAGGCAGGCTGAGAAATTGGCTTGCTTTTTTATATGAATGGTTGGTGATTAGAATGTACAAAGATAAAGTTGTCATTGTAACTGGCGCTAGTAATGGTATTGGCAAAGCAATTGCAAAAGCTTATTTGCAAGAAGATGCCTATGTTATCCTAGCTGATATAGATGAAGAGCAAGGAAAACATGTACTTGATTCTATAGAGCAAAAAGAGAGAGCAATTTTTATAAAAACCGATGTTCGAAACGAAGCAGATATCATTCAAATGGTTGAGACAACACAAGCGAAATTTGGAAAGATTGATATCTTAATTAATAACGCCGGTAAAGGCATTTTTAAATCATTTTACGATTTAACGATAGAAGAATGGGATGATGTGATAAATACGAATCTCCGCAGCGTGTTTCTTTGTTCAAGAGAAGTCGCAAAAATCATGCGAACTCAAGGCGCAAAAGGGTCGATTATTAACATGTCATCTAGCAGAGCCTATATGTCGGAACCTAATACAGAAAGCTATAGTGCTAGCAAAGGTGGAATTATGGCTATTACTCATGCTTTGGCAAATAGTTTAGCTGATGCACATATAACAGTTAACAGCATATCACCAGGCTGGATCGAAACGAAAGATTATGAAAATCTGCGAGAAAGCGATCATGAACAGCATCTATCAAAAAGAGTAGGTAAACCTGAGGATATTGCGAGAGCATGCCTTTTCCTCACAAATCCGCAAAATGATTTTATTACAGGAACGAATCTTATGGTAGACGGTGGTATGACAGTAAAAATGATTTATGAAGAATAATAGAAGGTATTTTTTCTTCTTTGCTTTATTACAGTTGCTATCTGAAAATGATAGGAGTATAATAGCTTCCATATGATTACATATAATAATGGAGGCTCATTAAGTGGACGTTTTACATCAGATATTATCAACCTATGCTTCATTTTTTGATTGGAAGATGTGGGCAGAAGTATTAACAGATCCAGTATCATGGGGATTAATCGGATCGTTAGTCATTTTAGAAGGCTTATTATCAGCAGATAATGCGCTCGTATTAGCAGTAATGGTAAAACATTTACCGCCAGATAAACAAAAAAAAGCATTGACATATGGTTTATTCGGAGCCTATTTTTTCCGTTTCTTCTTTATTGGAATTGGTGTTTACTTAATCCATTTTACCTGGATAAAAGTAGTTGGAGCAGCATACTTAGCATGGATTGTAATTAAGCATTTCTGGCTTGGTGAGGAAGATGAAGATTCCTCAGCGATGAAGAAAGACAGTTGGACAATAAGATTGTTCGGAGTATTCTGGGCAACTGTTATCTCCGTAGAATTAATGGATTTAGCCTTTTCGGTTGACAGCATATTAGCATCTTTGGCTGTTTCAAATGAAATCTGGATTCTACTGATTGGTGGAATGCTCGGTATTTTAATGATGAGAACTGTTGCCAAATTATTCTTAGTTCTCATTGAAAAAGTTCCAGAATTAGAGAATACCGCCTTTGTATTAATTGGGATAATCGCGGTAAAGATGTTTGCTAGCATTTTTGGATATGAATTAGATCACTATGTATTTTTTGGGATTCTAATTGCTGCGTTTATTATCACATTTATCATTCATTTTATTAACAAAAATAAAAAGGTTTCTGAAGAAGTTGCTTCTTCAAAAGAAAAATAAATGTATTTTACCTGTTCCGTTTGTGGACAGGTTTTTTTTTATTTAATTATTTCGTATACTTATTAGCATAGGATGAAGCAACAAATGAATCAGGCTTAATTTTTGGTTCGATACCTATTGACTCCATTCTTGCTACCATTTCATTGACAAATTCACTTGTTTTATTTCTTCTGCCTGCTCCAATATCTATATGTCCCTCTATCGAGAAAGTTGCTCCTTGATAAACAAAAGGGAGGACAACATCAATTAATTGGTTTTTCCTATCCTCTGTGAACAGACTAACTACCTCTTCTGTTAGTGTTGTCTCATAGGAGATTTTCTCATGAAGTCTTAAAATCTTCCTTGGTATGATCACTTTTCTAATACAGGCCCAAGCACCTTTTCCTTTATTCATAATGACTATTCCAGTAATAAACTTCGTATGTTTGGTATGCACTTGTGAATCTGTACCAATCATTAATTGATAATTTCCCGAAGGACTTCTAGACATAAAAGCAAGGATACGCTGAAAAACGATATCAAAGGTCATATTTTTCTCTTGTAAGTTTTGAAAAGTCATTTCCATATGCCTGTCTAACTCCACAAAGAATCCCTCCGTATAAACGTTATTTCCACCACTTTTATAACATTGTATGATAATCAAATGGATTTATCCCTGTAACTAAATTTGTATTATCGTATACAAAAAATACTGAATTGGTGTAAAAAATGGTCTTTTTTTAGATGAACTTAATAATGAGTTTTATAATAAAAAAATAGAACTAAACTGAAACTTAATTTCTTCTTATCCGTCTAATCATTAACAAAACGCAGGAGGAAAAAAATGAAAAAATTTCTAATTATATTAAATTGGTCGTTATTATTTCTATTATTATTAACTGGCTGCTCACAAAATTCCGAAGATAAAGCAGCGGATAGCAGAGATTATGAAAAGGCTGATTCCAATGTCATCGATGCCCAGAATGAAATAGGAGAAATACCCGCAACAGATAGTAAAACGGTAAAAGAAAATAGCGGTCAAGCAATTAGTAATAATGACCGATTAGTTATTTATAATGGGAATCTATCCTTAAAGGTGAAAGACTATCACAACGTAGAGAAGCATATCCAGTCAAAAGCAGCCGAGCTAGGCGGGTATGTAGTGGAATCGTCCATTTATGATAGTGGCACAGATTATATAAATGGGACTATTATCGTAAAAATTCCTCAAAAACATTTCCAAACCTACTTAAACGATATCGAAAAGAAAAGCATTAAAGTTACAGAGAAGAGTATCACTGGTAACGATGTGACTGAAGAATATGTTGATTTGGAATCCCGGCTAAAAGCTAAGGAAGCAGTGGAAAAAAGGCTATTAGCTTTAATGGAACAAGCAGAAAAAACGGAAGACCTTCTTAAAATATCAAATGATCTTGCAACTGTGCAGGCAGAAAAAGAACAAATATTAGGGAGAATGAAATACTTAAAAAATAACGTAGACTATTCGACTGTCACGATTCAACTGGAAGAAGAGTTAGTAAAAGTGGGTTCTATTCAAGATAAAGAGTCTTTAAATACATGGGAAAAAACAAAAAGTCAATTCGTGAGCACGATTAACGGGTTAATTTCCTTCCTTTCAAGTGTCATCGTGATGATTGTTGGATTATCACCAATTTTAATTCCAGTTGTAGTTATTGTAATAGCTTGGATTATATATAGAAAAAAGAAAAACAGGTCAGAGTAATTTTATCGTGGCTATGCTATAATGGAATTAAATTCCTTCAGTGGGAGTTTAATCTATTAATATCATCACATTCATATTTATTAAGGAGTGGCTAAAGAAATTGAAATCAGCAGATCAATATCTTATCCGCCATGCGAAACTGGAAGATGCAGAAGCAATTTTTGCTATTCAGCAATCTGTGATTGCCGAAGAAGATTATCTGATAACTACTATCGAAGAGTATAATCAAACACTGGAAGAGCAGCAGGCATGGGTCGCTAAAATATTGCATAATGAGAGAGAAACTATCCTAATTGCGGAAGAAACCAATAAAGTAATTGGCTTTATTGTCTTTCAAACAAAAAATAGACAAAGACTTAATCACACAGGGTCATTTGGGATGATGATAAGTAAAAAGTATAGAAGTAAAGGAATAGGAAAATTACTTATGAAAGCACTACTAGCTTGGGCAAAAGAAAATCCGCTGATTGAAAAAGTTAGCTTAGGTGTTTTCTCAACAAATACTAGGGCTATTTCTTTATATACTTGTATGGGATTTATAGAAGAAGGTCGCAAAATAAAAGAAATCAAACTGTCAGAAAATGAATATATAGATGATATTTTAATGTATAAAATGGTGACCTAAATAGAACCAACTATTTTTTAAAGAGAAAAGAGGGAAGCAATATTAATAAGAAATCAGCTTTTCAAAGAGAGCTAAAGTCGTGGATTATTGCACTTATTAGCGCATTAATATTTGTGTTTATTTGCCGTAACTTTATTTTTGCCCCTGTTAAGGTAATAGGACAATCCATGCAGCCAACATATGAAAATCAAGATAGAGTGATTGTCTCTAAAGTTGGCCAAATCAAGCATTTTGATACCATCGTCTTTCATTCACCAATAGAAAAAGAAGATTATATAAAAAGAGTAATCGGCTTACCTGATGATACGATTGAAATTTATGATGATACACTTTATATTAATGGCGAAAAATATGACGAACCATATCTTCAAGAGAAAAAGAAGCATTTACTTCCTAATCAGAGATTGACGGAAAATCTTAAAGTTACAGTACCTAAAGGGCATCTATTTGTATTAGGGGATAATAGGCAAAATAGTATGGATAGTAGACAGCTTGGTTGTATATCAGAGGATGCTGTTGTCGGGAAAGCTGTTTTTCGATTTTATCCTGTTATGGAAAATTATTAATTAATAAAAAAAACAGTCTTGGATATGAGCTCACGTCCAGAACTGTTTTTTTATTACGATTTACAAATTCACATACCATTGCTTATGTAACATTTTCGCTAATTGAATGACACCATGTCTTGCTAATTCGTTTATTCGCTCTGTAACTTCATTTATTTGTTTAACTGAAAAAGACTCTCCAGTTTTGCAAAGTATAATTGCCTCTTCAATAAAAGACTCGCGACGTTGGTCTAATTGTTTAAATTGATTCACGCGTGAATTTACTTTTTCCCCATGTAGTTCCTGCATGTTTTGTATATTATCTTAGATACTAAATGCTAAAAATAGAAGAAATAATTTGTTTACATAATATTATTATGATAGACTAAAAACTTGTCTAATTATGAGGGTTGACACTACTGTTATATCTGTATATACTGACTATATACAGATATAACAGTTGAAAGGTGTTTCTAATGAATATTTTTATCTCCAATTCCTCTGAGGAACCTATTTATTTGCAAATAGTAAAGCAAATAAAAGAGCAAATAGTAGCAGGTGAACTAAAAGAAACACAATCTCTTCCTTCTATTAGAAGTCTTGCAAAAGAACTGAAAATTAGCGTTATTACAACCAAAAGAGCCTATGATGAACTTGAAAAAGACGGTTTTATTGTTACAGTCGCTGGAAAAGGGTCATATGTTGCAGCAATAAACAAAGAAATACTTCGTGAAAACAAGTTGAAAACAATCGAAGAACATTTAACAGAAGCCAGCAGCACAGCTAAACTAATTGGGTTAACATTAGAAGAATTACAAGAAATATTAAAAATTATTTATAAAGGATGAGCACAGTGGAAAACACATTAGAACTTATCAATGTATCCAAGAACCGACAAGGTTTTTCTTTAGATACGATTAATATTACCTTAAAAAAAGGATTTATAATGGGGTTTATTGGTCCAAATGGGGCTGGAAAAAGCACAACAATCAAACTAATCATGAATTTAATCAAAAAAGATAGCGGCATGATAAAAGTCTTTGGTTTAGACAATGAAAAACATAGTATGAAAATTAAAGAGAGAATTGGCTTTGTTTATGATGACAATCACTTTTATGAAGAGTTAACAATAAAAGAAATGAAGAATATCATCCGCCCATTTTATTCTCAATGGGAAGAAAGTACATTCAATAAATATGTAAAAGATTTTTCACTACCTATGGATAAAAAAATCAACGAGCTGTCAAAAGGGATGAAAATGAAATTCTCATTAGCCATCGCTCTTTCTCATCAAGCTGAACTCTTAATTATGGATGAACCAACTTCTGGTTTAGATCCACTAGTTCGGACTGAATTGTTAGATGTACTGCAAACATTAATACAAGACGAAAACAAGGCAATCTTTTTTTCAACTCACATAACATCCGACTTAGATAAAATTGCCGATTATATTACATTAATTAATAATGGACAAATCATTTTAAGTAAAACGAAGGATGAGCTTTTAGAAGAATATACCATGGTTAAAGGAAAAGATAGCACACAGATTATCCATAATAAAAATTTAATCAGTTTAAAGAGTAATGATTTTGGTTTTGAAGCATTATGTAAAAACAAAGAAGAAGTAAGAAAGCAATTTGGAACTTCTTATTTCTATGAAAAGCCAACTTTAGAAGATATTATGGTGTTTTACACAAGAAGGAGCGGTGGGCATGTATCATCTAATTAAAAAAGACATTCTTATCCAAAAAAGATCAATAGCATTATCACTATTATTAATCTGTTTCTTTTCTGTTTCTCTTTCCAGTCTTGGAGAAGTTGGATTAATGGTTGGAATACTAGCAATTACTTATCAACTCCTTCTAGGAGCTAGTGCATTAGAAGATAAAAATAACAGCGATAAAGTTCTTATTAGTCTTCCGATAAAACTATCTACCATTGTATTATCAAAATATGTGTCCATCTATGTTTATGCAGCTTTTGCAGCAATTGGCTTTTATCTCATCCATGTTCTTGTGAAACTATTTCACATTCCATTGGATGTTCCTTTTAGTTATATCATTCTCATAGGGGGAGCAATAATGGTAACTATATGTTTTTCCATTTCTTTGCCTATGATTTTTAAATTTGGCTATTTAAAAGCCAAAATGGCTAACTTTATTCTTCTTTTCGTAATAGTATTTGGAACAACTGGTATAATGAAGTATTTTGCAAAACTAGATAATCAATTTATCCAAGAAACGATGATTCGTTTATCAACATTATCAAAAGCAGAACTGGGATTAATCCTGCTAATTCCACTTATCATTCTTCTTGTGATATCATATTTTATTTCTCTGAGCTTTTATAGTAAGCGAGAATTTTAATTATAATGAAAAGGAAGAACAAGTACACTTAGAGGTACTGTTCTTTTTTTATTTAGCATTTTGCATCTAAACAAATACCTGTAATTCATGTTTTAAATGTCTTCTAACTAAGTTCTCAACATTACCGCGCATAATATCTCTTATGTGCGGTTTTTTAAGAAATATTGTATACTAGAATTATTACTATATAGATTAGGTGGCAATACATATGATCGCAAAAGAGACATTACTTTCTTGGTATGAAGAAGAGTTAACGCTTTTTCGAACAGAAATGGATAATAAGGATTACAGTATATTTACGATCGAAAATTATTTACGGGACATCTATTTATTCCTTGAATTTATTACACGGAAAAAAGAAGCATATATGGACTTAACTTCAGTAAAAAAATTGCAGATTACCCTTTTTATGAACGAACTAAAAACTAAGCGCGCAAATTCTGCTAGTTCGAGAAATAGAAGATTAACTGCCATTCGTTCTTTTTATAAATGTTTAGTAGATTATGAGCTTGTCCAAAAAAATCCCGCCCTTGATTTGGAGAGCGCAAAAGAACAAAAAGGAAAACTACCCAGTTACTTGGAAAAAGACGAATTAAAATCATTTTTTGAGATGATTGGCAAGGTATCCCAAAAGCAGCATCAAAGACGGAACAAAGTCATCCTTGGACTCATGGCGTTTGCAGGATTACGGGTAATGGAAATACACTCTCTTAATCTGTCGTCCATTAATCAAAACAGGGGAATTCACGTACTGGGAAAGGGAAATAAAACACGCTATATTCCGTTACCGAAAAAGTTAATGGAAGAATTACAATTATATATAGAAGAAAACAGGATTTTCCCCATGAAAGGACAGGAAGATGCACTCTTTATTTCAAGGAGAGGGAAGCGAATTTCCAGAAGACGTATTCAAGAAATAACGGAGCGGATCATTGATCAAATGGGAAAAGAATATCCTGAATTAAAATGGAAAGAAAAAGGGATTTCTAGTCATAAATTACGACATAGTTTTGCGACACATTTAGTTAGAGATGGACGAGATATCCGAACAGTACAAGAGCTGCTTGGTCATACTAATTTAAATACAACGCAGAAATATACGCATGTATCTGATTCGCAAAAAGAAAAAGCAATGGACTTAGAAATTTCAGAATACATTTGAGTTTATCATAATTTTATTATGTTAACTGATTGGCATTCTGATTCATAATCGGTCAATTGACAGCATATATATATCCATGATGTTATAGTAAAAAACAACCTCTTATATTTGCTAGAACGGAAAAGGAAGACGATAAAAGCAAGAATAAGTCTGTCAATGAAAGATAAGGGAAGTGTTTTTGATGCCAAGTAAAAAGCATTCAATTATCGTCCATGCAAATGCAAAAAAAGTTTGGAATTTTGTTCGCTCCATGAACAACTGGGCACCATTAGTACCAGGATATGTGAACCATGAAATCATCAACGATACAGTATCAACTTGGGAATTTAAAATTGATATGGGGCTTTTTAAGAAAAAAGTAGAAATGAAAGTAACGATATTAGAGTGGAAAGAACCTACAAAGGTTACCTTTGACTTAGAAGGAATTAATGATCATTTTACAGGAAATGGCTATTTTATGGTAGAGGTAAAGGATGCCAATTATACGAAAATGACAGGCTATTTAGAAATTAATTCAACAGGTACTTTTCCTACTATAACAAATAATCTTATGGAGCCAAAGCTAGAAGAAATCGCAGAAGAATTGACAATTGCAGTTAGTAAAGCCATTGAGGATTTACAATAATTTCATTATGTTAACTAAAGCGTTAAGTGATAAAGGAGCATTCTTTTAATCATTTAATGCTTTTCTAAATTTTATGTAAATTTTTCTTTTCCATCCTTGGTTAAATAAGCTTCGTCCTTTATGATAAAGGTTACTAATTAATTGGGAGGTTTATCATTGAAAAAAGGACAACAATCGAAGCATAGGACAAATTTTTTAGAAATTTTCCTTATTTCTATAAAGCTAGGATTGACATCATTTGGTGGACCCATTGCACATTTAGGCTATTTTTACGATGAGTATGTAAGTCGAAGGAAATGGATGGATGAGAAAAGCTATGCTGATTTAGTAGCCCTTAGTCAATTCATGCCTGGTCCGGCAAGCAGTCAGGTGGGGATAGGGATAGGAATTTTACGGGGAGGACTCCTCGGTGGGATTATTTCTTTTTTAGGATTTACATTTCCTTCTGTAATTGCTCTGATGATCTTTGCTAGTATACTAAAGGGATTAGACATAGGGAATGCAGGTTGGATACATGGGCTAAAAATAGTTGCTGCTGCCATTGTGGCCCATGCGATACTAGGTATGGCAAAGAACTTAACTCCAGATCTAAAAAGAAAGACGATTGCACTTTTTGCATTAGTACTTACTCTTTTATGGCAAAGTGTTTTTTCTCAGGTAGGAGTAATTATTTTATCAGCTATCATTAGTTATTTTCTTTATAGGCAGCAAGCAAGACAACAAAATCATAGAGATATTTCTTTTCCGATTTCAAGACAACTAGCATGTGTTTCTTTGATCTTATTTTTTTCCCTTCTGTTTCTTTTACCGATAATTCGCGAGATATTTTCATACCAATGGATTGCTATGTTTGATAGTTTTTATCGATCTGGCTCTTTAGTGTTTGGAGGAGGACATGTAGTATTGCCACTTTTAGAGCGTGAATTTGTCCCAGGTGGATGGTTGAGTGAAGAAGCATTCCTTGCTGGATATGGTGCAACCCAGGCAGTTCCTGGTCCATTGTTTACATTTGCTGCCTATATCGGAACCGTCTTAAATGGGTGGGCAGGGGGACTACTCGCGACATTCGCTATCTTCTTGCCAGCCTTTTTATTAATTGTAGGAACACTGCCATTCTGGAATTTCATCAGAAAAAATCCAAAAATTCAAGGGGCCTTAATGGGGGTAAATGCTGCGGTTGTTGGTATTCTAATCTCAGCTTTTTACCAGCCAATTTGGACAAGCAGTATCTCAGATGCGAGTGATTTTGCTTTTGCAGCCATTTTATTTTCGATGTTAGTTTATTGGAAACTGCCGCCATGGATTGTTGTTATGACGGGTACATTAGGGGGGATCCTGCTTACTTATTTACCGATATAGTATTGCTAAAGAAACCTATAAACGAGAGAGCCTCGTTTATAGGTTTTTTGGTATTTTTTAAGCTTGAGTTAATTGATTATATAAATTTCCCATTTCAATTGCATTAACGGCAGCTTCCCAGCCTTTATTTCCAGCTTTTGTACCTGCTCGTTCAATTGCTTGCTCGATGTTTTCTGTTGTAAGAACTCCAAAGATAACAGGTATTTCTGTACTTAACGAAACGTTTGCTACTCCTTTTGCTACTTCATTGCTTACGTAGTCAAAATGAGGTGTTGCACCTCGAATAACAGTACCTAATGTAATAATAGCATCATAATTACCGGACGCGGCCATTTTTTTGGCTGCTAAGGGAATTTCATATACACCAGGCACCCACATAACAGAGATTTTATCCTCGTTTACGCCATGTCGATTTAATGCATCTTCTGCTCCAGATAAAAGTCTTGTTGTAATAAATTCATTAAAACGGGATACAACAATCCCGATTTTTAAATCAGTTCCAATTAAATTTCCTTCAAATACTTGTTTCATTCTTTATTCCACCTTTTGTAATAAATTTTGTCGGTATTGAATTAAATCTTGAATCGTAATCATTTTCAAAGCAAATTCTTCAGCGATTTGCTTTAAATCATTCACTCTTGCCATTGTTCCGTCTTCCTTTAATACTTCCACAATCACTCCAGCGGGATTAGCACCTGCTAGTATCGCTAAGTCAACAGCAGCTTCCGTATGTCCATTGCGATTTAGCACACCGCCATCCTTTGCAATGAGAGGAAAGATGTGACCAGGTCTTGTAAAGTCATCAGCTTTAGCGTCTGAATCGACCATTTTGCTTATAGTAAAAGCTCGTTCATATGCACTAATTCCTGTTGTTGTCTCTTTATGGTCGATACTGATCGTAAAGGCAGTGCTTCTCGGATCAGTACTATTAGTAACCATAGGAGGGAGGTGTAGTCTATCTGCTAAAGCTTGTTGAATAGGGACACAGATTAGACCGCGACCCTCTTTTGCCATGAAATTGATCATTTCTGGTGTAACATGATCTGCCAATCCGATAAAATCTCCTTCATTTTCACGATCTTCGTCATCGCAAACAATCACCACTTTGCCATTTTTTAAATCGTTTAATGCATCTTCTATGGAATCAAACATCGTTTTCTTCCTTTCGTTAATAAATTTATGATTAAAAACCATTTTCCCTTAAAAATGAAACAGTTAATGGTGAGTCTTTTTTTATACCTGGATCTTTGTCTCTATTCATAAAGGAATAAAAATACTTAGCTAAAAGATCAAATTCGATATTCACTAGTTCACCTTTTCGTTTATTCCCAATCACGCTTACCTTGGAAGTATGCGGGATGAGTGATACAAAAATAGAGGTTGGAGTCGTTTGGAAAATCGTTAAACTCGTTCCATCAATGGTAATAGATCCTTTATCCATTACGAGGTATATTTGATCCTCTGGTATCTGAATTTCAACTAATGTACTATTTTCTATTTTTTTTGTTGATATAATCATGCCCGTACAATCAACATGCCCAGACACAAAGTGCCCGCCAAACCTTCCATTTGCAGCCATTGCTCGTTCTAAATTAACAATTGTGCCACTATTTAGAAGCCTTAAAGTCGTATCGTTAAACGTGTTTGGCATAACATCGACTGTAAACAAACAATCACGGAAGGCAGTAACTGTTAGACAAACCCCATTTACGGCAATGCTGTCACCAATTTTCATATCCTCGAGAATCTGTTCTGCTTGAATCGTTATAGAAATAGTGTGCCCCGTCTTTTTACTATGCTTTACAACGCCTAATTCTTCGACTAATCCAGTAAACAATGGAAATTCCTCCTTTCTGCAGATTGTATTTATAGCTCTTAAATAGCAAGGGGTCAATCATTTTTATGGTGACAAAAAAATACTCTTAAAATCCATAAAAAATACAAAATAAAACCCCGTATAATAAACATATACGGGGTCAAATACATACTTAAATAAACGTGGTGGACGATAGAATAGCTGTTTTTTATAGATTGTTGTTTGTAAATAACGCTGTCAATGGACAATTCACCATTCTTTTCGAAAAAAGATCCATCTAAGATTCAGTATATTTAGAAGAAATTACTTCAGCTGTGAATACCCTTATTACAGCACCTCAAATACAACAAAATATATCTATAGAAAAACAGAAAAAGAAAGGTGAGTCATTCATTCTTTTGATTCTATCAATCATACCATTTTGTTTATTGTTATTTGCCTTCTCCCATCCAGACTTTACTGTCGGCTTTGGTTTCTCACCAAATCCACCGTTTTATAAATTTAACTCTTATAAAACGGGTCACGGGCTTAGAGTTTTACGTCCACTCATCACCGCCGGTTGGGAATTTCACCCGACCCCGAAGGCGATCACACATAATGTGTAATCATAACTATTTAATTAACTGTATCGTACACCTTTTCCTTTTAATTATCAAATATTTTCTTTCAAGTACAATATTTGCACTTCTAGTAAAGGGAAAAATAATCTCAATAAGGTGTTTCTTTTATTGAATTGGTCATACTAAAAGAAAAAGTGGAGGCACAAAAATGAAAATTGCAGAAAATGTTTTTGGCTATCGTACAGCAATTGCAAATATAGCATATATAGCTGGATTAGGAGCTAGGAAGGATGAGTGGGTACTTATCGATACAGGCGTTCCTTATTCTGCGCCATTTATTTTGAAAAATACAAATCAACTTTTCAAGGGAAAGAAACCATTAGCAATCATTCTAACTCATGCTCATTTTGATCATATCGGCGCATTACAAACACTCGTTAAGAAATGGAATGTTCCTGTATATATACATGAAAAAGAAATTCCCTATTTAGAAAGCAAGAAGAAATATCCTCCACCTACACCATTAAGGGAAAAAGGGATGATGTCCTTTCTTTCACCATTTTACCCGCGAGATGGCATTGATTTTCATTCCAGTATCAGGCCTATTTCAAGTACTAGTTCCTTACCATATTTAGATGATTGGAAATGGATTCATACGCCAGGACACACGGAAGGACATATTTCCTTATTTAGAGAAAAAGATCGGCTGCTTCTAGCAGGGGATGCACTGATTACAGTAAAACAAGAGTCATTATTTGCCGTTTTAACTCAGAAAAAAAAGATTCATGGCCCACCAGCATACTTTACACCAGATATAAATACTAGCTTCCAATCAATAGAAAAGCTATTAGCGCTAGAACCGCAGACTTTATATACAGGACATGGTATGCCAATGTATGGGGCTGAAATAAGGCAGGGAATTAGGGAACTTCTTTATCAGTATAGTACAGAGAATTTAGTAAAAGAAATTTAATTTATCATAATAAAGTTATGTAAACTAAAAATAGACAAATCATTATTTTTCCATTCCTATTTATAGATGATTAGGAAAAATCGATTTGTCTTTTTATTTTTCTCTAACATTTTGAGATGGTCTACAGCGTCATTTTCTGCCAAGATATAATCCTTTAATGAATAGCTATTTCATGATACCCTTAATAATTAGAAGATTGATATAGTTAGGAGTAAATTACATGAAATTAGTAACTTGGAATGTTAATGGAATAAGAGCTTGTGTTAAAAAAGGCTTTCTTGATTTTTTCCAGCAAATAGATGCAGATATCTTTTGTCTTCAAGAGACAAAGTTACAAGAAGGACAAATTAAACTTGAATTAGAAGGCTATCATCAGTTTTGGAATTATGCAGAAAGAAAGGGCTATTCAGGAACAGCCGTTTTTACAAAGAAAAAGCCCCTTTCTGTTCAATATGGCATTGGGGAAGACTTTGAGGAAGTGGAAGGAAGAGCCATTACCTTGGAATTTAAAGACTTCTTCCTACTGAATGTATATACCCCTAATTCAAAGCGAGATTTAAGCAGATTATCTTATCGTGTTGAATGGGAAAAACAACTAAAGAACTATATATTATCATTAGAAGGTATTAAACCTGTTATTTATTGTGGGGATTTAAATGTGGCTCACCAAGAGATAGATTTGAAAAATCCGAAGCCGAATATTGGAAACTCGGGATTCACGTCAGAAGAAAGAAACGAAATGACAAGCTTACTTGAATTAGGGTTTGTTGATAGCTTTCGATATCTATACCCAGAGCGAACAGATGTCTACACATGGTGGAGTTATATGGCGAAAGTAAGAGAAAGAAATATTGGCTGGCGTATTGACTATTTTATCGTTTCTAACCTATTAAAGGAGCGAATCCAAGATGTAACTATTCATTGTGATATAATGGGAAGCGATCATTGTCCTGTACAACTTGATTTAGAAATATAATTTAATGAACAGGGCATCTTTATTATACTATCATGTCAGGAAACAAATATGGTACAGATGCCCTTTTTTGGTATGCAGATATCAATCCAGTTAAAATAAAATTAAATCCTTTTCATTATACATAATTTAGAAGGAGCAAACCGCAAATGAATTTAAAAGGAATTCATCACGTTTCTGCGATGACGGCAAAAGCAAAAGAAAATCACTCTTTTTATACAAATATTTTAGGTCTACGGCTCATAAAGAAAACAGTCAATCAAGATAACCCCTCTGTTTATCATTTATTTTATGGGGATGAGCAAGGCAGACCAGGAACAGAACTAACATTTTTTGAAATTCCCCATATGGCTCTTAATAGAGAAGGAGTAAGCAGTATTTCTGCTACTTCTTTACGTGTTCCATGTGATAAAGCATTAGAATTTTGGCTAAAACGGTTCGAAGAATACAATGTTAAACACGGAGAAATCCTAGAGAGAGCAGGCAGATTAACATTAGAATTTAGAGATTTTGAAACACAACGGTTCTTTTTAGTATCTGATGAAAACGATAATGGGGTGAAGGCTGGTATACCTTGGGCAAAGAGTTCTATACCAGCAGAGTTTGCGATTACAGGTCTTGGACCAGTACAATTAACGGTAAGACGTCCAGAAGCAACTATTAGCGTTTTAACTGATTTACTTGGATTCCGCTTAAAAACTTCGTATCCATCCACTATGGAGAATCAACCACCTATTCTGGTATTCGAAACAGGTGAGGGTGGCTCTGGGGCGGAGATTCATCTAGAGGAGCGAAATGATTTGAAAGTGCAGCGTCTTGGCAGAGGTGGCGTTCATCATGTAGCTTTACGAGCGGATAATGAGGAAGAACTTTATTATTGGATTGAAAAGGTGAATAATGCTCGCTTTCAAAACTCAGGATATGTAGATCGTTTTTATTTTAAATCACTGTATTTTAGAGATCCGAATGGAATCTTGTTTGAAATTGCCACAGATGGTCCTGGATTTGCGACAGACGAAGATCTAGAACATTTAGGTGAATCTCTTGCCCTTCCACCATTTTTAGAGTCTAAGCGGTTAGATATTGAGGCAATCCTAGAACCATTAGAAACACGTAGAAAAGAAAAGTAATAGCTAACCGAAACGATAAACGGAAAAGACAAAGCAGTATGCAAATATGCTACAATATTGAAAGAAAACAATTGTTAGAATTACTAGGGGGAAAAACGAATAATGAAATGCGTATCAATAGATTTAGATGGTACCTTACTAGATGACCATCATCAAATATCTGAAGCAAATCGCACGATTATCCAGAAATTAAAGGATGAACATATAGAAGTAATTTTAAATACAGGACGTCAATACGCAGATGTTATTAAAGTAGACGGCGTAAAAGAATTAGAACTTCCCATTTTTTGTTTAAATGGCAGCATGATGTATGACCAAACAGGAAAGCTATTATATGAAACACAAATTTCCATTGATTTATATCAAACTTTGCTTAAAGCATTACAAAACTTGGAAGTAGGAGTTCTAGTTTATACGAATCAAGGTGGATTTCCAGGAACATTGCCAATGCTTCGCGGCAAATCTTGGGATGAGATTCAAGCACTCTTTGATCAACAAGATTATGAAGCGATCCTGCATTTAAAGGATGTAAAAATTTATAAGTTAATCGCCGTTGTCGATGAAACACAACTAGACAAAATCGATCACGTTAAAGAAGTGCTTAGAAAATATGAGACTATTTCGTTTTCCTCTTCTTTTCCCAACAACTGTGAAATCACATCAAGTGAAGCACAAAAAGGGAAAGCGATAAGACGGTATGAAAAACTTCGGAATCTTACTTTTAATGAGATTTACTCCTTTGGTGATGGAGGTAATGATATTACACAATTTGAAGTATCAACAAGATCTTTTGCCATGGAAAATGCTCCTGAAGAAATCAAAAAAAGAGCAAGTGACGTCACTAAAAGTAATAATGAGGATGGGTTTGCATACGCCATTGAAAAGATTCTGAAATTAGTGTAACCATCATATATTAGACTAGTTAAAGCCGGGATCTCTATACTAACTTCTGGCTTTTTCGCTGTGAAAATCGATACGAAGAATAGGAGTCGAATCTACTTTGAAGAAAATTGTGTTTACAGGCGGGGGATCTGCCGGCCACGTTACCCCTAATATCGCTATCATAAATGAATTAAATAAACAGGACTGGGATATTTCGTATATTGGCAGTAAAGCGGGTATTGAAAAGGACTTAATCGAAAAGATTGACATCCCATATTATTCTATTTCGAGTGGCAAATTAAGAAGATATTTATCAAAAGAAAATATAAAAGATATATTCAAAGTAATGAAAGGCTGTTATGACGCAAGAAAAATTTTAAAGAAAATCAAACCAAATGTTGTTTTCTCAAAAGGTGGATTTGTATCTGTACCTGTTGTCATCGCAGCCCGTCAATTGAAAATCCCTGTCATTCTTCATGAGAGTGATCTAACACCCGGTTTAGCTAATAAGTTATCTGTCCGTTTTGCTTCGAAAATTTTTACATCTTTTGATGAAACCTTACATTATCTGCCAAAAGAAAAAAGCAAAGCAATCGGTTCTCCAATTCGAAAAGAAATATTAACTGGATCTGCCTCTAAAGGGAAACTATTCCTTGGTTTTACTAGTCAAAAGCCGATTCTTACGATTATGGGGGGCAGCTTAGGGGCAAAGAAAATAAATGAAATCGTTCGAGATAATTTAGATACATTATTACAATCCTATCAAATTGTGCATCTATGTGGGAAAGGAAATCTTTCAGAAGAGCATGCAGGGATAAATGGATACAAACAATTTGAGTATGTCTATAATGAATTAGCTGATATCCTAGCAGTTACAGAATTCGTTATTACGAGAGGCGGATCTAATTCTATTTTTGAATTTCTTGCCTTAAAAATTCCTATGCTTATTATTCCATTAACCAAACAGCAAAGCAGAGGAGATCAAATATTAAATGGGAAGGTCTTTACGGAAAATGGTTACTCCTATATGATAGAAGAGGAATCATTAACAAAAGAGCATTTTCTTCATACCTTAAAACAAATGCAAGAAAACAAGCAACGTATGACAGAAAAGATGGAAAAGAACAAAAGCAAAAATGCTTTAGAAGAAATTATAAAAGAATTAAATCGCTATTAATATACATGTATCAGGCTATAGGTAGAGTTTGCATCTTCCTCTCTACTTGTAGTCTTTTTCATTATGCAGAAGATGATTTCACTTGATAATTTTGATAGAAAAAGCCAAAATAAGAAAATGGAATTCGTATATTTGAACGGAAAGTAGGTAAAATCCATGCAATCATTTACAGACATTGGATTGTCTTCAACAATCATAGAAAAACTCCATAAACAAGGAATAAAACAGCCAACCCCTATTCAAGCAAAGGTTATTACACCGCTCCTTAAAGGTAGTGATGTAATCGCACAAGCACAAACAGGTACAGGAAAGACTTTTGCTTTTATATTGCCGATTTTAGAAAAAATGAGTATCGATGCAAATCATATTCAAACTCTAATCTTAACACCAACTAGAGAACTTGCTATTCAAATAACAAATGAAATCATGAAAATGAAACAAGAAGCAATAAATGTTCTTGCTGTATATGGGGGACAAGATGTCGAAAAACAATTGAAAGTCTTACAAAAAGACGTTTCCATAGTCGTAGCGACACCAGGTAGATTAATTGACCATATAAAACGAGGAACAATCGACTTAAGCAAAATCTCCTATTTTGTATTAGATGAAGCAGATCAAATGCTTCATATTGGCTTTTTAGAGGAGATTAGCTATATTATACGACGTATCCCTGAATCAAGACAAACAATGCTATTTTCTGCGACTATTTCAAAGGAAGTCGAAAAGCTTGCGAAGAAATATACGAAAAATGCCGACTATTTTACTGTTGAAGCAAAACAAGGACCTGCAAAAACCGTTAAGCAAGTTAGTATACATACAACTGATCGTGCCAAGCAAGGTACATTAATGACCTTAGTGAAGGAAGCGAATCCGTATATGGCAGTCATTTTCTGCCGTACGAAACGTCGTGTAACTAAATTATACGAAGTATTACTTGCAAATAAATTTAGCTGTGGCCAATTACACGGAGATTTATCGCAGACAAAAAGAGAGCAAGTAATGAAAGCATTTCGCGATGGAAAATTTCAATTGTTAATTGCGACAGATGTAGCAGCAAGAGGCTTAGATATTGATGGAATTACACATGTATATAATTATGATATTCCTCAAGATGCGGAGTCTTATGTCCACCGAATCGGCAGAACAGGAAGAGCTGGTACAGAAGGATATGCGGTTACCTTTTATTCATCTGATGATAGACCATTGTTAGATTCAATAGAGAATCAATTAGATATAAAAATTGAAAAAATACAGCAACCCAAAAAGAAAGATTCAACTAAAAAAAGGGAAGAATCACAACCAGCTAAAAAGTCTTACAAAAAACAAAGCCATACAAAAAATAAGGGCGAAGATTTTCGTTCGTCTCCATCAGAAAAAAAGGGGAGTGACAATAAGCGTAAGCCACTTTCAACAAATAATAAACATAGGGGAAATTCAACCCAATCTCCAACAAAAAAATGGGCGAAACCTAAAAAACGAAATGGAAAAAGATAAAGAAGGCATGCGATTTGCTTGAAGGTCCTTTTAAGGATTTAAAGGGAGAATTTTAAGCGTATTACCCTAATTCTTAGTTCCAAAGGTGGTTTTTCCACCAGACAAAAATATAAAAAAGAAACAATTGTATAGAGAAAGGAGTTCATTCCATTGTTAAAAAACGAAATGAATAAGTATATAGAAGAGTGCAAATCACAAAACGGAGGGAAAGTAGTTCTTTTCGAAGAGGAAATGAATTATGTTAGAAAAGTTGGCCTTGCGGACGATCATATGGTGATGGAACAGACAGCTGAGCGCTTTTCTGATTTATATATGGAGCTTGCCAATAAAGAAACAGACGAAGTTGTGCAGGAAAACGCTCAAGAAAGGATTCTTGAGGATACTGTAGACTATTTAGAGAGAAATATAGACATTTATCTCTATGTAGAGACAAAAGCATTTGACATTGTCTCTGTCGATTCAATGTCCTTAGAAGTCGATTCTGTTTTTGGTACCTATGAAGTTTTATGTGGATTAAAGAGTCCTAAAAAAACAGAAAAAGAAATTCGAGCATTTATGGAGAATCAACTAACAGGAGATGATACGTCTTTCCATTTAATGTTCAATGGTAACGATGGAGTTTGGGATGTCAATTTCCCGTTAGAAAAAATCAATGGCTTCCATAAAGAAATGCAAATCGGCGATGCGTTAAAATTAGCTTATTTATTTTTATTTTCTTTAAACGAAAAATTATCCGCATAGTACTTTTTTGTTTTAATACCAGATAGAATTAGAAACATTTACGAATGTATGAAAGCGAGGGAGAGGTTTGACAAAAGAATCAAATCAAAAAATTCAGATCGAATCCAGTGAATTTTCATGGAATAGCGAAAACGGTGTTTTCCATTTTGATGGCGCATCGGCTCTTTTATTTTGGGATAATGCATTTGAAATATTTTTAAGTACTATCATGGAAATTTCTGGTCCTGATGCATCTAACGCCGTTTTTGAGACAACTGGTTTCCGGATGGGGCTATTAGTAAATGATTATTATCAAAATCGCTTTTCCATTGAAGAAATTATCAAGAAATATAGTGAAATATATTCCAGTGCGGGCTGGGGAAATGTAACGATAACAGCGTTTAACAAAGACAAGCAAACGGTAACGGTACGTTTGAAAAATTCATGGGAGCACCGAATCTTCCAATCTTTAAATCCAAACCAATCTGCTGTTTTATTACCGAGTCATTGGGCAGGTGTTTTTAGCGGACTATTTAAAGAGAAGATGTGGTATGAGTTAACTAAAAGTCAAACGAGGGGAGATGAATATGATGAATTAAACATATTCGTTTCTGACCATACTCCCCATCAAAGTGTCCATGAACTAGCAAGAGGGAAAGAAACAAAATACATTACAGAATTAGAAACAATGGTTGAGAATCGGACGAAAGAGCTATCCACTTTGATCAGGCATTTATCTACACCAGTCATGCCTGTTATGAAGGGCATCCTAGCCATTCCTCTAATCGGGAAATTTAATGAAGAGCGTTTTGAAGATTTACTGCAAAAAGGTTTGCAGGAATTTTCCGAACGTCGAGCAAGTTATTTACTTCTTGATTTAACGGGAATAAGCGAATTCGATCAGTTTATTATTTTCCGACTGCAAGAATTGGTTAAGGCAATTGAATTAATTGGCGGGGAATGCGTCCTCGTAGGAATTAATCCAGATTTAAGTGTGCAAATTATCCAATCAGGTGTAGATTTAAAAGATATCCATACCTTTGCAACATTAGAACAAGGTATTGAGTATGCAATTGAAGCACTTGGCTATCGGATTGAGAAACAACCCTGAGTCAACGAAGTATAAGAGTTATCCATCCCCATAGCATAGGAGAATTAACCTTTCTGCTAAGCGATGGGTTTTTGTTTTATCCGATAAAGAGAGTGCCTGCAATAACATCGATGCATCTTATGTATTATTCTCAAAATGTTTTTAGAAATATATATTCAGGTTAAGGATTCTCTTAAACAAATTGGATCTGAGAGAAATTTAACTTTGGAAGATTCTAAAATTCTTGAAGAATATGTTAAAGAAAACAACAAAACGCGCCTATCTGGATAACGGCAGGGGGAATAGAACATAATAGGGTCTGCAACTAAATGAGGATATCATACGTAGTAAGTTACCATCTAGAAAGTCGAATTCCTATCAACATTAAGGAATTCGACTTTCTAGTATAGATAATTCTTTTTGTATTAGTGTGCGAAATTCAGCGTCTTTTAAAAATTTCAGTTTAAAGCCATTCAAATTTCGAGATAGTTTTGTTTGTTCTAATGAAGTCAAATCATTTGCAAAAAAGGCCAATTCTGTCTGGTTACCGTCTTTATCTGTAGCATACATTGCCGTTGTAATAATAAACGCTGTAGATCCGCCCTTTTGCCCGGCATGAACAAGCCATTCTCGATTGTTTGGATTTTCCATTAACTGTTCCATTACTGGATCAAGATATTTATATGTATCTTCATCAAAATATGTTTTGTTATTTAGTTTTTCCATAATATATACATAATCCTCTGAAGTTGATCGTGGTAAACGATTGGACCATATTCTTTGAACATCCATGTCTAAATTCTTCACTATTTGTTTTTTTTCTTCAGCAGTTGGTGGGTGGTTTAGCCATTTATTGTGTATATCCATCGCTCTTTTACGATATTCAGAAATATCCATATTTTTCATTGCTTCTAGCGTTTCTTGTTTAGATAATTTTTGCTCATTCATTAGCTGGGTAGGGATAAACAATGCACTTACTATCGGATACAAAGGTTCATGATTTGAAATACCTAAGTTTTCTAGGAAAGTATTGATGTTTTGAAGCCCTAGCACATTAATTAAGTAATCGGTATTTGCATTTGAGCTATAAGCAATCATTCCCTTAGCTACTTCACTTAAATGAACTTTATTTGTCTCTTTACCATCGTTTAGGTTAGCAATCCAAGCATCATGTGCTCCTCCATCGGTTTTAGGAATATAAAAGGTGTTTAGTTCCTCTAAACTTACTTCTTGTAGCGGATCAATTTTCCCCTGTGCTGCTTGTCGTGCATATTCCATGGCGATAATAATTTTAACAGTGCTTGCTAAAGGTAACTGTTTATTTTGATTAACTTCTACCCACTTTTGTTTATTATAATTGATTGAAAGTGAAACTCTTTCACTTTTTGCATTCTCTTTAATAAATTGAAAAATATATTCAGGTTCCTTCTTGGTGATTTCTTTCTTAAACATATAAATTCCAATTCCTATCATGAAACTTAACAAAATAATAATTCCTACTATAATCCAGAGTGTCATTTTCAAGGCAATCACTCTCCTTTTTTATTTATAATCTATCTACGATTAATGAGATAGAAAAGTTCCATTTTAAAGATGTTATTTTTTTCTCTTCTTCATAATCACCAATTAGCCCAAAGTGTCTTTCTTTTTAGAGGATAAAGGCTGAGCGAAGATAGAGTGGCACCTATTTGTTTCCTTGTATAATGTAACACTGAGTCTGGGATGCTTTTGATCAAGAGTGTATGGACAACCGGGATAAGAACCCAAACGGTTTAACTTCTCTTCTTCACATATTAATGATTTCTAAATCTCGTTTGGAAAAAGCGTAGTAGGTTCACAATATCCATTCATCTTCAAGAATTTGCATAAGAGCCTGTCACTGCTCCTGAGTAAGCCATTTTCTGCCTCTCGCTATCATCTCATTTCCGTAATTATTCAGTTAATTAACTCTATTGATACAAGTGTAGTAGACTGATAAAATCATAGTTAACAGTATCTCATAAGACTAACAACGAGGTGATGTATTGCGAATAATCGGTTATATTCGTGTCAGTTCGACTAGCCAATATTCATCAAGGTAATTTGAGCAATGGAACGAAATCGCAATGGATATTTTCTATACGAAGAAAAAGTTTTTGGAGCAGCAAAGAATCGTGAACAATTTCAAAAAGTGTTAGAGGATTTACAGAAAAGTGACATTATTTATTTTACCAACCTAACTCGAATCACTCGAAGTACATAAGGATTATTTGTAATGATTGATTTAATACGGAGTAAAAGGCAAGCTTAAAATCAATCAAGGAGACATGGCTAGATTTATCAAAGGATAATCCATACAGCCAATTCTTCTTACAGTAACGGCTTGAGTTAACCAATTAGATTTAGATCTTATCCGTATGCGCCAACGTGAAGAGATTGATTTTGGCTAAGAAAGAAAGGTAAGTTTAAAGGCTGGTTAAAGAAAGATCATAAAAATCACTCAGGAATGAATTTTGCAGTAGAGCTATATAAAGAAAGAGGTATGCCGTAAATAAATTTGTAAAATTATAAATGTAACTAGAGCTGCACTGGATAGAACATTGGTAGGTGAAAAAGTAATCATTATGTTATATATTTTAGTGAGCATTAGTAAACTTAGTCTACTAAATAGTGAAATTTTAGGAATAGACATACAGTAGAAAAACAGAGTTAGACCCAGTATTAATAATCTTGGAGGTAAGTGATGAGAATACTTCTAATAGAGGACGATTTGAAGTTGATAAAATATATAAAAAAGTATTTGACTGCTTACGACTACGAAGTATTTACTGTTGAAGATTTTGATCGTATTTTGGATACCGTTGATCAAATTGAACCTAAACTAATTATACTTGATATCAATTTACCGTCATTTGATGGCTTTTATTATTTGAAACGAATTAGAAAAAGTCACACAATGCCTATCATTATCTTATCAGCACGAAGTGAAGAGGGTGAACAAATCAGAGGCATGGAACTAGGTGCGGATGATTATGTGACAAAACCTTTCAGTGTAGGAATTTTATTGGCGAAGATAAATGCCATTTTAAGGCGAACAAAGCATATTTCGGATGATGAAAACAAAATAGAAGATGGAAAACTGATTTTGTTAGAAGACAGTTTAAAGCTGCAATATGAAAATCAAACAGTAGAACTTTCAAAGAATGAATATAAAATCATAAAACTATTGTTGCAAAATTCGGGAAAACTGGTCAGTAGAGATGACTTATTTGATGCGTTGACGGACTATAACAAGTTCGTGGCTGAAAATACACTTAATGTAAATATTTCTAGAATAAAGAATAAGTTAAAAGAATTAGGCCTCGAACATGTCATCACAACCAAAAGGGGATTAGGTTATGTCCTTCATTCAACTGATTACTAATGTGATACAAGATAAGAAAGTAATCATCTTTGTTTACATCATTAATACTTTCCTAATCGTATCTTTCTATGTGCTATTACTAGGCACTGAAGAGTTTTTATATCCGATTCTATTGAGTAGTGTCCTATTCATCCTTTATTTAGGATACGAAATTTATAATTATCATAAATTTGCAAACGATATCGAGGATGGTCGGAAAAGTCCTAACTATACCACTAATTTTATGAATAACAAAGCCAAACTTGTCTTTACTACCCTTCGCGAAGTCCATCAGGAATATAACAGAAAGCTCTATGACAATAAAGTGAAACAGAACCATAAGAATGCCCTATTTTCTCAATGGATTCACAATATGAAAACCTCTGTATCCGTCATTCACCTTGCTTGTGAAGTAAGCCTCTCCGAAAGAGAAAATGATGAATATATGGAAGATATCAAAGATGAAAATGATATTTTAAAAAAGAATTTGGAGGAAGCGTTAAATTTACTTAGAATTGAAGAATTTTCAAGTGATTTTATTGCTCAACAATTGCCATTAAAAGAGCTTGTCTATCAAGCGCTGAATGAAAGAAGAAGAGAAATGAGGTATAAAGGTATTCATCCTCTGGTATATATTCCAGATGCATTGGAAATCTTAACGGATAAAAAATGGGCTCAATATATGATTGAACAAATTTTATCAAATGCTATTAAGTATTCTATTGCAGAGAAAAACCAACCAATCGTTATTCAAGCAATAGAAGAAGAAGACTACGTCATTCTTTCAATTAGGGACGAGGGAATTGGTATAGATGAGAAGGATATCAACCGTGTATTTGATCCTTTTTTTACTGGCGAAGGTGGAAGACGCGACAGAAATGCTACAGGAATTGGGCTTTATATGGTGAAACTTATTTCTGACCGATTAGGACATAAAATAAAAATTCAATCACAAAAAGACAAAGGAACTACTGTGCAAATTACTTTTCTTGCAAAACTGTAAGATTGCGAGATGAAAATCGATTTTAACTTCCTGCTTCTCCCTATATACTTTAGGTAATCAATCTTTGAATTATTGGAGGATTTTACTATGGAAGTTTTAAAAGTAAATGATCTATCAAAAGTGTATAACTCATTTAAAGGAGCAAAAGAAGTTACTGCCTTAAATGGAATAAATCTTTGTGTGCATAGTGGAGATTTTGTTGGAATTATGGGACCCAGCGGAAGTGGAAAGACTACCCTGTTAAATTTATTATCGGGAATTGATCAATCCACTTCTGGAGAAGTCTTTATAGAAGATAAAAATATAACTGAATTATCAATGGAGGAAATGGCTTTATTTAGAAGACAAAGTGTTGGCTATATATTTCAAGACTTTAACTTACTTGATAGCCTTACTATTTCTGAAAATATTGCTCTACCTTTAATATTAGATAAAGTTGACCCCAATAAAATCAACATAAAGCTTAAAGAGCTTGTAGCCTTTTTTGAAATCGAACATATTCAAAATAAATATCCTTATCATATTTCTGGGGGACAAAAACAAAGAGCTGCCGCGGCAAGAGCACTAATTAATGATCCGGCGATAGTATTCGCCGATGAACCAACGGGAAATCTCGATTCGAAGTCTTCAAAAAACATTATGAACACATTAAAAAAAATTAATGAGGAAAAAAACAGCACGGTTTTGATGGTTAGCCATGACCCCTTCGCCGCATCTTTTTGCAAAAGAATCATTTTTATAAAAGATGGAGCTATTAAGATGGAAATTGCATCGAATGGAGACAGAAAGGAATTTTTCGATCGAATTTTAGAAGCAGAAAGTATGATTGGGGGAGGAAATGAATGAATTTCTCTTCCATCGTTTATAAAAATTTAAAATACAATTTAACCCGTTATATTTCTTTTTACCTAGTAAACAGCTTTATTGTAGCCGTTTTATTTATGTATGGGACTTTGTATTTTAACGATAGTATCCCTGTTAATATAAAAAACATTCTTAATTTTACATTTGTTGCTCTTGTGCTGTTTTGTATTATCTTTATTTCATATACACAAACCTATTTTGTGAAATTCAGAGGAAAAGAGTTCGGGGTATACTTGACATTGGGAATGACGACACGAGATCTCAAAAAAATGATTCGCCGAGAAAATATTATTATTATTTCTATCTCATTGTCAACAGGAATTGCAGCTGGTTTGCTTTTTTCTAGGATGTTTTATTTAATACTAAGTAAAGTGTTAGTAAATATTGAATATAGCATCAGCTTTAATACTTTTTTTCTTACAATCACTGTCTTCTTACCTATTTTTATTATCAGTACATTTTTTACAGAGAGATATTTGACGAAACTTTCAATTATTGAAGTTATTCAATCGAGCTCGAAAAAAGAGATAGCTACTGCTTCCAATCCTATTATAGGTTTTATATCCATTATCGTTTTTGCTATAGCATTATATCTCTTGCCGAAAATATACACAGGTGACATCTTTGATGGAAAGAAAGTGATTTTTACATTTTGTGCCATAGCGACATTAGTTGGACCATTCTTTATTATCGGTACGCTGATCAGTACACTTCGTTCGGTCATCCGTAAATACCCAAGCAGTTACAATAATAATTTGTTGGTTCTTTCCAATTTGGAGCACCGTTTTTTATCATACCGGACGATTCTTTATGTCGTTACTCTGATGGTGTCTATCGGCATTTTTTTGATTGGAACCGGTTATACGATTCATAAAAATACGGTTACATTTAATGATTTGGAAAGGCCATATGACTTTATGTTCGTCGAAAACGATAAATATAATCATATTTCGCAGGAAGAGATACGGAAAGTAATCGAAGATAATGGAGGAGAGATTAAGGATTATACTGTCTTAAACTATCTTTCATTACCGATATACAAAATGAAGGATCATAAAGTGCAGACGGGTGAACGCACGTATTCTAACAGTGTGATTATTAGTGAAAGCAATTACAACAAGCATATGGGGACAAACAAAGACATACAAAGAGGATACATGTTAGATGTTTTTCTTGATGGTGGAGAGATTCAAACAAAACCTACTGAAGATATAATGTTTTTAATGAATAGAAAAAGTATTCAAAGCCCAGGTAAACAATTTAATGATACAAATATTACGATGGATTCTTCAGACTTCTTTCATCGTGTTCCTGCTTCGGATCTATTTATTGTCCCTAAAGAACATATATTGAATGAAAAAGCTCAATTGACAAATTTAGAGTATACCAATGCCTATTCAACATATCACGCTTATGTAGTAAATGATAAAGACTATGAAATGATCAAAAGAAAAAGCGATTATAGCGATCCTTCTAAGTATCATTTAATAAATCTTTCTAACGGTGATAACTACAAAGTTTTCTCTGGAATACTCGATGCATTACGAAAAGTAAATCATGCTGATGAAGAAATATGGAAGAACAAATCTTTTTTAGGCGGACCGATAAATGAAAAGACCATGCTGGAAGCATATCGACCTTTCTCTAAAATGGAAAAAGTAGAAAGAGATAAAGAAGTAAATGGCGTTTTTTATTTCTCGATGGCCTTTTTAGGCTCATTACTTCTAATTTCTTCAAGTATTGTGCTACTTTATAAAATTGTAACAGATATAGCCGAAGAAAAGTTGCAAATCACTATTCTGAGAAAAATCGGAATCACCAACCGTGAGATGAAAAAGCATTTGACCAAACAGTTGAAACTTATATTTTTTGTGCCAACCCTGTTTGGTATCACTATGGCAATGTATTATATTGCATTAATTAATACCAACTACTCAAAAATCAATTATACGATGATGCAGGCATTATTAGTGGTAGGAATGTATATTTTGTTGCAGATCCTATTTTACTTTGGATTAAGGAGGCAGTATCTTTCTAATTTAAACGAATAGCAAATTCTTAAAAAAGTAATTCTCATATCAAGCCTACAGTAATAATCTTACTCAATCGAGCCCTTTCCTGGAGTAACGAAAAAAGCCCAATTTACAATTTTACCTGAGAAATTGGGCTTTTAATATAGGAATCGAGTTTCATTATTAGAAGCAGCTGAAGATATTGATATTATTATTCATTGTGCGGCTTATTTAGGCGAGGATATAGAGAAAGCGATGAATTCAAATGTAATTGGTTGGAAAATTTAGCGAGTGTAGCAATAGAAGCAGGTATAAAGAGATTTGTACCTATATCAACTTTATCCGTTTACGGCGAGCCAATAGTGGGATATTTTGATGAAAATTCACCAATTAAAGAAAGTCATCCGGAAGTATACATTAAGACTAAAGCCCCATCTGAAAGAATTCTAAATAACTATAAAGAGAAGGGACTCAACTTAATCATTTTAAGACCGGGAGCGATTTGAGCAGAGAAAAACTCCGATTGGGGAGATAAACAAGTTGAATGGATGATAAATTCCGACATTGTTAACTGGGTAAATCCAGATGACCTTATACCAATTTTCTAACAATATAAATACAATCTGAATATATAGTTTTATTAATATTCATATGGAAATTGTTACAGGCTGCGCAAAGCTATTACTAGAAGATTCTAAAAACAATTTACAAACCGATGGTCGGTATGTTATATTCGATATATTGATTTTACATTACGGAGGGTTGATTTTGAAGCAAGATGAGCGAAGACTGCAAACAACAAGACTTCTGCTTGAGAAGACTAAAGAGCTGATACGGGAAAAAGGCTGCGATTCGATTACGATGAAGGACATCATGGACAGATCAGGCTTGTCGAAGGGGGCCATTTTCCATTATGTGAAGAGCAAAGACGAACTTTTTGTGTGGGTGCTACAAGAGCGGTTAGAAGAAACGAATGAACTTTTTATGAACGTGGTGGAGCATGGAAACCGATCATTTGACGAGCCATATCAAAAAATATTTGAGAGTATTTTGGCCTATGCAGATGCGGATGTAACGAACAATCTGCTGATGTATTTGTTTGGAAAGGAAGAGAAGCCGGTTATTTCAGAAGCGCTCAAGAGGTATTATGAACGTTCTGTATTCTTATCTAGACAGTGGATTGAGACAGGTCAAAGGCATGGCGTTATTTTGGAATCAGTTGATGCAGGCAAAACAGCTGAAATGTTCGTTCTTCTGACAATTGGGCTTCGTGTCCGGTCCACGATACCATCTGTTTCCTCTGTTTTTAGCGCCGCAGATTTCTCATCGTTTATTATCGATATCTTAAAATCCCCATAAAGGGAGTGAAGGGATGATCAAGATGAGCTTATGGTTAACGGTGCACTAACGGGAGTCGTATTGATGGTTGGAAATATAATTATGGCTGCCTGTTGGAAATTAGGGAGAATTTGACGAAGAATAGAGTTGAAACTCATAGCGCAGTCAAAAACGTACTGCTGACCAATTATATATTTACGGTTCTAGCTCTTCCACTCCTTAGTGGCTCGGGGAGTATAATGGCTGCACGCTCAGGAAAGCCATTGCCAGGGTTAACTGACTTATATTGTCGCTCTTATTTATTAGTTTTAACAGGGATAATTTGGGCTGAATTCTTATTCTTCAGCAGCTTAAAATGACTCATTCCGTGAGGAATGCACCGAAAACGGCATTCTCTCTAAGGCATATCAGGATGCTTCTTACTTATAGCCGTCTGCGGTTTTATTACAACGCTAATGCACTCGTTACTTTATATCTTATAATAACTAAAGGATTCTAAGGGGGATTTACATGATACCATTTTATGTACTTGTCGCAGCTTTTTTGCTGTTCAAGGCTATGGGCTTGATTGGAGTACTCTATTTCGAAGGATGGCATGCCTCGCTTCAAGGGGCAGTTGCCGTCATGCTGCTAGTTACCGCATCTGCTCATTGGGGGACAAAGCGTCCGGATTTAATCCGTATGGTACCGCCTGTTTTTCCCAGACCGGATTGGATTGTGACGGCTACAGGACTGCTTGAAATAGCCGGAGCAATCGGGATTTTGTTTCCGGCCACATCCAAAGTAGCATCTTTAGGATTAGCGGTGCTGCTATTGGCAATGTTCCCCGCAAACTTCCGGGCGGCCAGAGACAAATTAACGATAGGGGGGAGACCTGTACCTAAGCTGATTCCCCGAACGGTTCTTCAAATCATTTTTCTTACGGCCGTCCTTTTGGCAGGTTGAACCTACTATGTGAAAAAACAGCTCCATTTGAAGGGTCTAAAAAACAGCTATAGACATAGAACTCCTTCTTTCACTAGTGTGGAATAGTTAAAATCCAGCTCCAATTTGGCTGCCTATTCTTATTCGCTAAAGGGAACTTAGTTTTATAAGAGATGACATAAAATTAAACTGGCTGTAATATAACAAGACTGCTGTTATGTAGTCTTGTTTTTATGAAATAAAGGATGGATTTCCAAAATTATATTAAAAATTATGCTTAAATCACTTACGGACACTGTAATAGATGAAAAAAGCCTTCTTGTATCACAAACGGAGGTTAGTTTAAGCTGGTATAATAAAGAAATCTAAATTATTTTAAGGAGCTTTAATAATTTTGAATGCGAAATGTATTAAATTCTACGAATTCGGCAGTCCTAAAAAAGTGTTAAAAGTTGAATATAAAAGCATACAACCACTAAAAGATAAAGAAATCCTTGTACGGATGCTAGCGCGACCTATAAATCCTTCTGACTTAATTCCAATTAGAGGAGCATATTCACATCGAATTTCTTTGCCTAATATTCCCGGTTATGAGGGAATTGGGATTGTAGAAGAAGTAGGTCCTTTAGTTTCCAAAAATTATATTGGGAAACGTGTTTTACCATTACGAGGGGAAGGTACTTGGCAAGAACTTGTAAGGACGTCTGCAGAATTTGCAGTTCCAATACCTGATTCCATTGATCATTTTACCGCATCACAAATGTATATAAATCCCATTACAGCGTGGGTGACTTGTACGGAAATTTTAAAACTAAATTCCAATGATGTTTTGCTGGTTAATGCTTGTGGGTCTTCTATTGGGCATATTTTTGCCCAATTATCCAAGATATTAGGTTTTCGATTAATTGCTGTGACTAGAAATAATAAACATACAGAAGACCTACTACAACTTGGTGCATCATATGTTATTAATACTTCTAAAGTTCCACTTTATAGTACAATTATGGAGTTAACAAATGGAATTGGTGCGGATGCTGCCATTGACTGTGTTGGAGGTTCATCTGGAAACGATTTGGCTTTTTGTGTACATCCTAATGGGAATTTTTTAAGCATAGGGCTTTTATCTGGAATACAAGTAAACTGGGCAGAAATTGTAAATAAAGCTAAAGTGAATGCTAATATGTTTCATTTGCGTAATTGGAATAAGAATGTCCCTACAAAAAAATGGCACGAGACCTTTAGTCACTTGATAAGACTATTGGATCAGAGAAAATTACATTTTAAGAAGGTAGATTCTATGCACGACTTTCTGGATATAAAAACGGCTATTGACGTTGTTGAATCTTCCAAAGAAAGAAAGGGGAAAGTATTTTTAACAAGCTTCTAAGTTAATTCTTCTTCAATTAAGGGGGCTTTGTAATTAGAGAAAAGGCTTTTTTCTTATTAAAATAATGGCAGGATACTCTAACTAAATATATCCACAAAGTACCTATAGCATTAAATATTAGAGATATTTGAAACCTTATATGTTATTATTCCGTATACTACTTATAGGAAGGACATTTCCTTTTTATATCACAAAAGTAGCTTTATTAACGTTTGATTCCATTACACTGACGATACGGATTGTAACAGTTTAACAATCGAGTCTGTTAATTGAGAGTTTTCTAGTGGGAGGTGTTAATAGTATGTCTAGGTCCATTACAAAATTATTTCTTCACCCAATGTTTCGTTTTTTCTTTTGGTCAGCAGCTGCTTTCTGGCTAATTTTTCTAGGAATATCGTCAAGCGGCTTGAATCGTTGGATAGATTTTTTATTATCTTTAATTTTCCTTGGTACAGCAATTGAATATGCAGTAAAAAGTGTTGCGTATTATAAAAAAGAACAATTAAATAATTGAACATTTTTATAAAAATTATAAGTGTTTCATAAAGAATCAATTCGTTTTGAAATCTTTTTTCAAAACAAGTTCATTTAATTTAACTTAAAAAGTGAATTTGTAAATAGTTTTTGAGCCAACAATATTTGAAAGCTACAACAAACTGTTTTCAATAATTTTAATAATTAAAAGTGTGATAAAATGAAAATTATTGTTGATTGGGGGAGTAACTTGCGTAAGGTAGAAGTATTGTCATATGATGAGAAATGGAAGCAAATGTTTAAAGAGGAAGCGGCAAAATTACAAACAATTTTCGGAAATGAAATTGTAGATATACATCACATAGGCAGTACCTCTGTTCCAGGGTTAAAGGCAAAACCAATAATAGACATAATGCCTGTCGTTAGAGATATTAACACCGTTGATAAATATAAAATTTTTATGCAAGAAATTGGCTATGAGCCGAAAGGAGAAAACGGTATACCTAAACGGAGATATTTTCAAAAAGGTGGGGAAAATCGCACTCATCACGTTCACATTTATCAAACTGGAAGTTATGAAATAAAAAGACACTTGGCTTTTCGTGATTATTTAGTCTTACATACAGACGAAATGGAGAAATATGCTGACAGAAAAGAAGAATTGGCTCAACAATTCCCCTATGATATTGAATCATACATAAATGGAAAGAATTATCTTGTTAAGGAAATTGAACGAAAATCATTGAATTGGTATGAGACAAACCAAAAATTAATAAAATAGCTAGAAATAAGCTAAGTTGCTACCTAATTTAGCATTTAATATCACAATGGATATACGTATTACGCTTATACTAACCGGTGTGTTCGCTTTATAAGGTTAACCAGTTTTTGCTGGTTGACCTTTTTTAATAGAGTCTATTTTATCAGTAGGTAGTTGTAAGGTGTACGAGGGTCATTGATCCATCAACTAAACTGTCCGCCTCCGACTTGTAGAAACATGTTGGACTAGTTGGGACGAAGAACTAGTTTAACAAGCAAAGCTATGATACTTCAAAAAGGAATAAGGGTCACTGGTGAGTAATTGGTGAGAGGAAAATAAACAATTAATCCATGAGTTGGTCTGGATGTTTAGTTCATAAAGAAGATAATTATTTTTATTAAGGAAAATAAGGATTTATAGAGACTGATACAACCAGTCATCTTCATTTCGTGAATATAAGAAAGATTTTCAACTATAAAAGAGATTAAAATTTTATATATTGCTCTTAGTAGTGACATAAATAGTTTTTATGATCTTGGCAAAAATAAGGGAGGAAATAAAAAGGAGAGAATGAATAAATGCCAGAATTGCCAGAAATGGAAAACTATAAAATCTTATTGAATAAATTGATTACCACCCAAACCATTACCTCGATAGCCGTTAACCGAGAAAAGTCCATTAATATTACGAAACAATCCTTTGAGAATCAATTAGTGAATACTACTATTCTTCGCGTGGAAAGGCGTGCGAAACATCTACTCTTTTACTTATCCAATCAAAAGGTTCTGCTATTGCATTTAATGTTAGGTGGATGGATGTTTTTTGGAACCGAAAAAGAAAAACCAAATAGAACCATTCAAATCCAACTAACATTCGGAGAAAGACACTTATATTTTATTGGACTCCGATTAGGTTATCTACATTTACTAACTCTTGAAGAATGTAAAGAAAGGCTGAACGACTTAGGTCCAGATCCTTTTGAACCTCTTTTTACTGAAAACAGCTTTCAAAACATGATTAACTCTAGGAAGGGGACAATAAAGCTTAAATTAGTTGATCAACATTTTATCTCAGGTATTGGCAATTGTTACTCCGATGAAATTTGTTTTGATGCGCAAATCTTACCAACTCGAAAATTAGAGGATTTAAAAGAAATGGAGCAAAAAAAGCTCTATAATTCTATTCTGCAAATATTAAGAGCGGCTACTAATATGGGTGGCTATATGGAGCATCCCCTTTATGCAGGAGATAAAAAAACCGGAGGATATGATGAGCTTTGCAAAGTATATGATAGAGAAGGAGAAATATGTCCAAGGTGTCAGCACAAAATAGTATTTATAAAGGTATCTTCTAAAAAGTGTTTTTATTGTCCAGGTTGTCAGTTTTAATTAATTATGCGGATAATTCTGCAATTCCTGGAGATAATATACATTTAGCAACTCAATGCACTTTTATCAAGGAGAAATATAAGGAGTGAGAAGATGACTTTATGGAAAAAGGGAATAGTAGTAGTAATGTTATTCTCTATATTCTTGTCTGGAAGCACACCTAACACATTTTCACCGAAAGTATTCGCAGCAGAAGACCATAAAAAAGCAACATTAGCCACGGCACTTGAATCACTGTTAAATATAGAACCAGAACTAAAAGGAAGTTTAGCAGGAATCAGTATTCGCGAACAAGAAACAGGAAAAATTATTTTTGAACATATGGCTGATTTGCGACTAACGCCTGCTTCTAATATGAAGTTACTAACTTCAGCAGCAGCATTGAACATTTTAGGAGAAGACTATCAATTTATTACGGAAATTTATGGAGATGGAAGAGTAGAAGATGGTCATTTAAAAGGAAACTTATACATAAAAGGGAATGGGGATACAAGCCTTTTAGCTTCTGATTTAGAAAAACTCTCAAAAGAAATTAAAAGAAAAGGGATTAGTTATATAGATGGAGACATAATAGGCGATGACTCCTGGTATGACAACATCCCTTTTTCAAGTGATTTGGCATGGAGTGATGAAGCTGCCTATTATGGGGCCAAAATTTCCGCTTTAACACTATCACCAGATAAAGAATATGACGCAGGGACTGTATTGCTTGAAATAAAACCTGGTAAGAAAAAAAATGAACCAGTAATAATCAATACTTTGCCAAGAACAAGCGAAATTAAAATTGTCAATAATGCTATTACAGCAGATAAAGAATCTGCTGCAAGTTTAAAAGTTAACAGAGAACATAACAGTAAAGTAGTAACAATAACAGGAAACCTGCCAATTGACACTCCCTTAAAAAAAGAGTGGGTATCTGTTGATGATCCTACAAGCTATACATTAGATGTGTTTCAACAGGCATTAAAGAAAGAAGGAATACAATGGAAAGGGGTTGTCAAAAAAGGAAGAACACCACAAATCGCTTCTATCCTTACTACTCATTCTTCTATTCCTCTCCGGGAATTACTACTTCCTTTACTGAAATTAAGTAATAATACAATTGCTGAGACATTAATCAAGGAATTGGGAGTAGTCAAAAAAGGGGAAGGAAGCTTTGCAAAAGGGATCGAGGCTCTAGAAGAAGAATTAGCGGCTTTTCATCTTGATCCAACTAAGATGCTTATCCGTGATGGATCAGGTATATCACCAATAGATTTTATTTCAGCAACCGACTTAAGTTTGTTTTTATATGAAGTACAAGCACAACCATGGTTCTCCACATTTTGTCAATCATTACCTGTATCAGGTCACGAAGAAAAAATGATTGGCGGAACACTGCGCCATCGATTGAATTCTGAGAATACTAAAGGAAAAATACTCGCTAAAACGGGGACTCTTACCTCTGTAAGTTCATTATCTGGCTACATGGAAAGCAAATCAGGTAATAAATATATTTTTTCCATTTTATTAAACCATCTAACGGATGAAGATAAGGGAAAAGAGATCGAGGATAAGATAATGGAAACGTTGGTTGAATTTTGAGAAGACTGCTTTGAAATATCAGTTCCTATTTAAAAAAATAGGAACTGATATTTTTTTATAAATTATTTTTCGCCAATTTTGCTAAGTCTGTAATGTACGCGAAAAAGTCATCTCTCTTTACATCATATACAACAGAAACAGGACGGCCAGTGTCACTTATTAAAGTTCTCCCTTGGGACGGCGCTTCTGTTATAGCAATTGATTTAACTTCTTTCATTTTAACTAGCTCTTTTTTTCCAATTGTTGCTGTTGTTAGTACATCCCAAAGATAATAGGTAGAGTTCGTTTCTACATGAACAAGAGGGGGACATGCAGCATAGCATTGACCAACAAAATCAACTCCAGTAAATTTTCTTAATGAAGCCCAATGATTGCGGACAGAAATGGTTAGTGGAACTTGATTTGTACTTTCTAACGCCACCATTTCGATCTGTAAATCACTAGCCCAAACAGCTGCTACTGCCCAAGGATCCCAAAAAGCATTCCATTCAGCAGTCCCGTCATGTTCAGGTTCCTGTACATTACCAACCTCTAAGAATGTTCCGCCCATCCAGACTAATTTTTCAATTTTTTCTTGAATATCTGGAGCAATTTCAATTGCTCTTGCTAAATCTGTCAGCGGTCCAGTAAATAAGAGTGTTGTTTTATCTGGATTTTCCCTTACTGTTTTAATTAAATGTTCATGTGCTGGAAGTTCACTTTCAGGGGTAATTACTTCACCGCTTTCATTTAAAATCGGCAAGGCATCTACATAAAACGTGTGCATTCTCCATTCTTTCGGAAATGGATTAACTCCGCGAGAATTAGACCTGGCAACTTCTACTGGTCCGTGACCGAATCGATCTATAATCTTTCTACTTGCACTGATACCTGGTTCTAAATAGCCATCTGCTGGAATAACTGATACACCAATTAAGTCTACTTCATCCATTTGTAATAGAAGAAACAGAGAAACTAGATCATCAATTCCGGCATCATGATTAAAATATACCTTCTTTGTCAAAAAAATTCACTCCTATGTAAATTAACATTTATCCCCGTCAAACGGGAAGTAACTTTATAAACTAGCTACTTTCTCTATCTATTCTATAATACTATCAGACCAATGTGAATAATTAGTAAATTAAATAGAATATCTCACCATAAATAATATTATTTAAACTTTAATTTAACGAAGAATAGAAAAAGAACTTGGAAAACCACCAAGTTCTTCCCATCATCTATTATATCTATTAACAACAGCCTTACTTACGACCGAAGTCTGCTTTGATTTCACCATACTTATTCGTATCCCATTTTAGAATTTTATTTGAATAGTTATTTTCCTTCAGCCATTTTTCGGCACGTTCAATTAATTGCCACAATTCTTCTGTACGCTTATCTCTTACTAATGTTGTATTTGCCTTTTTATTACGTACCCAAGCTAACGCCGTCATACTATCACTGTATATGGTGGTGTTCTTGCCTTGTTTTTGCAAAAGACTTAATGCATGTACAATTCCTAAAAATTCGCCAATATTATTCGTACCGAATACTGGACCATAATGGAAAATTACTTCTCCTGTTTTCGTATCAACGCCTCGATATTCCATCATTCCAGGATTACCACTACAAGCTGCATCAACAGAAATGCTATTTTCCTCAATCGGCGCCAATGTTTGAATAGATTGTTTTTGAGTGGAAGTACTTTTGGATGCTGATTTTGATATATTCCCACCTTGTTTAAAGGCTTTTTCTGCTTCCTCCAAAGTTGGAAAAGATTTAAAAGAAGCACCTTTAAAACCTTTTATTTGCATTTCACATTCCGCCCAAGTTGAGAAAATCCCTGTTTTTCTACCATTCCATACAACATAATATTTTTTTGCTGCCATAATTTCATCCAACCTTTCACTGCTATTAAATAATCATATCACAGGAAGGGATCAAAACGAAAATGTAGAGAGAGCGTAACAACATACTTGAAAAGGCTTTCTATAAATCTAGGAATTTACTATAATGATGTTGAGTAAAATAGGAAGGGGGGAATAAATTGCTCCAATTACTTCCACTAATGATTGAACGAGTCGGTATTTTAGTTATTTTTGCCTTCTTATTATCAAGAATAAAGATTTTCCGATCGATTATTCATCATGAATCACAATGGCACGATAAACTCTCGTTAATACTTATCTTTGGCGTCTTCGGAATAATTAGTAATTATACTGGAGTCGAAATATTAAAAGGAAGTATTAGCACCCATACATGGCAGCATGAATTAGATGTTTCAAGCGCTATTGCTAACACAAGAATTATGGGGGTAGCCATTGGCGGAATGATTGGCGGCCCATTAGTTGGCCTTGGAGTAGGATTAATAGCTGGCCTTCATCGCTTAACATTAGGAGGATTCACTGCAATTGCTTGTGGATTATCTACCATTGCTGCTGGATTATTGACTGGGCTGCTTGGAAGGAAATACTCCATTAAACAGGATTCTGCAAGCAAAGCAGTGATTATCGGCATCGCCATGGAAATTATTCAAATGGTATTTATCCTTTTGATTGCAACACCTTTTGAGCTTGCATTCGAACTCGTCAAAATTATTGCTTTTCCAATGATTGTCATTAATGGGTTTGGAATGCTGATTTTTATCTACATCATTCAAAACATTCTGTTAGAAGAAGAAAAAACGAAAGCAGCACAAACCAATATTGCTTTAAATATTGCTCAATCTACGCTTGCTTATTTACGTCAAGGACTGAATCCTGAATCTAGCAAGCAGGTTGCTAAAATTATGTTAAAAGCTACCAACGCTGATGCAGTATCCATAACTAATAGATCCATTGTTTTGGCACATGAGGGGCTAGGCGGGGATCATCATATTCCATTAGAGAAAACTTCTACCAAATTAACAGAAAAAGTGTTAAGGGAAGGGAATATTCTTATTGCGAAAAAGAAAGACGAGATTCAATGCAGCAATCAAACATGCCCGCTGCACGCTGCCATTTTGTTACCATTGAAAGCAAACAATAAAACTGTCGGTACCCTTAAATTATATTTTGCCAATCCCAAAAACATTCAATTAGTAGAATATACTTTGGCAGAAGGGTTAAGCAAGTTATTTTCCTTACAGCTTGAATTAGCAGAAGCAGAATTACAACAAAAGTTATGGAAGGATGCTGAAATTAAAGCATTACAAGCACAAGTTCATCCTCATTTTCTGTTTAACAGCATGAACACTATTTCTGCGCTAATTCGCACAGATGGAGAAAAAGCGCGGCAGATGATCCAACGATTATGTACTTATTTCCGCAGCAACATACAAGGATCTAAAAATATGCTGATTCCTTTAAGTCAAGAATTAGAGCATGTCCATGCCTTTTTAGCATTAGAAGAAGCGAGATTTCCTAATAAGTTTATTTTAAAAGAGTCTGTAGAGCCCGAACTAAAAAAGGTCCTTATTCCGCCGTTTACATTACAGCCCCTAGTAGAAAACTCCATTCGTCATGGCTTTTCCAAAGGTACAGTTGGGACTATTACAATATGTGCATATAAAGAAAAAGATAGGATGGTGTTAATTACAGAAGATGATGGGAAAGGAATGAGTGAAGATACTCTATACATGATTGGCCAAAAAAATATTTCCTCCAGTACAGGAACTGGTACGGCGCTTTGGAATATTCAGGAACGAGTGAAAAAGTTATATGCGGAGAAAGGGAAATTCACCATTGAAAGTGAAACGAATAGAGGAACGAAGGTGATGATTACATTGCCTTCTAAGGAACCAAGTATATGGAGGGAAGTAGATGATTAAAGCATTAATTGTCGAAGACGAACCATTAGCAAGAGATGAATTAAAGTATCTCTTGAAAAGAAGCAGCAAAATAGAGATAGTGGCCGAGTGTGATGATTTGGAGACAGCTCTGTACATAATTGATAATCAAAAAATAGACGTTATTTTCTTAGATATTCAACTTGGAGAAGATAATGGAATGAATTTAGCGGAACAGTTAAAGCACACCGCAAATCGTCCGGAAATTGTCTTTGCAACTGCATATGATGAATATGCACTTCAAGCGTTTGACGTAAATGCTGTCGATTATATATTAAAACCGTTTGAAGAAGAACGAATTAATCAAACTATTTTAAAGCTGCAAAATAAGCGGAGTCAAACTACAGAAGAAACAATAGGAAAAAGCGTAAACAAATCGCCCCTTCAAAGTAATAAGTTAGCTGTCACAGCCAATGACAAAATAAAGATTATTGATTTAGATAAAATCGTCTATATAAGTGCACAAAATGGTAAAACATTACTTATTACAGAAGAAGAGGAATTGGTCATTACTTTTACATTAACACAATTAGAGCAAAAGTTAGTAAATAGTCCTATTATGAAAGTACATCGGTCTTATTTAGTTAATAAAGAAAAAATATGTGAAATAGAACCATGGTTTAACTCTACGTATTTACTGTGCATGAATAATGGCGAGAAAGTGCCTTTAAGTAGAAACTATACAAAAGAGGTGAAACAATTATTCGGATTTTAAGTAAATTTCATTTATAATCATACAGACTGGATATTGTATTTTATCCAGTCATTTTTGCATTTCAGCTAATTTTCTTTGCATTTTACCATGAAAACGTTTTTTTATCCTTTACATTTTTTATAATAAAATCATTAAAGGAGGTAGATAAAAATGAATGCGGTTACAATCGTTATAGCATCTGCTTGTATTTTAATGATTGCTTATCGTTTATACGGAACTTTTATGGCAGTAAAAGTATTAAAGCTTAACGATAAAGAAAAAACACCAGCACATGAACTAAATGACGGAAAGGACTATGTACCAACCAATAAATGGGTTACCTTTGGACATCATTTCGCAGCAATAGCAGCAGCCGGTCCTCTTGTAGGACCTATTCTAGCTGCACAGTTCGGGTATTTGCCTGGATTGATTTGGCTATTAATTGGGGCTGTTATCGGAGGAGCTGTCCATGATGCAGTGGTATTATTTGCGAGTATGAGAAAAAAGGGCAAATCATTATCTGAAGTAGCAAAGGAAGAACTCGGCCCTGTTGCAGGTTTTTGTACAGGACTTGCTATGTTATTTATTATTACCATTACTATGGCTGGTTTATCGATGGTAGTTCTACATGCTTTAGAGAGAAATCCATGGGGAACATTTTCGGTAGGGATCACGATCCCGATTGCGATGGGAGTAGGCATATTTTATAAGAAAACAGGTAATCTCAAACTATGCACAACCATTGGATTTATTCTGTTAATGATAGGTGTGTTTGTGGGACCAATGATCCAAGATACCGTACTGGGAAATTGGTTAACACTTGATACAAAAACATTAGCTATTATTCTTCCTATTTATGCATTCTTTGCAGCTGCACTACCTGTATGGCTGTTATTGGCACCGCGAGATTATTTAAGTAGCTTTATGAAAATCGGTGTATTTATCGCCCTTATTATTGGTGTATTTATTATTAACCCCGCTATTGAATTTCCTGCATTTACGGAATTTGTAAATGGAGGGGGACCAGTTATCGCAGGACCAGTATGGCCGTTTATTTCCATTACGATTGCATGTGGTGCTATTTCCGGATTTCATGCCTTTGTCGGCTCTGGCACAACACCAAAGATGCTTGATAAGTGGAGTGATATTAAAGTCGTTGGTTTTGGTGCGATGCTTGTCGAATGTTTAGTAGGGATTATGGCCCTTATTGCTGCAACTGCTCTTCATCCAGGAGATTATTTCGCAATAAATTCCAGCCCAGAAGTATTTCGAACACTTGGTATGAGTGTTACAAACTTACCAGAACTAAGTCGTGAAATCGGCATTGATTTAGAAGGAAGAACGGGAGGAGCAGTTACCTTAGCTGTTGGAATGTCATATATTTTCACAGAAATTTCTTGGTTCTCCCATCTAGCATCTTATTTCTTCCAATTTGTGATTATGTTTGAAGCTGTCTTTATATTAACAGCCATTGATGCAGGGACGAGAACTGCACGCTATTTAATTCAAGATTTTCTTGGTGAGTTCTACAAACCATTAAAAAAAGTGGATTGGCTGCCTGGTTCTATTTTCGCAAGTGCATTAGCATGTTTAATGTGGGGATATCTCTTATTCTCAGGAGATATTAGCTCGGTATGGGCACTATTTGGTGTCTCTAATCAGCTCATGGCAACGATCGGGCTGATTGTTGGAGCAACCGTTATTTTAAAAATGGCTGATAAACGTAGATATATGCTGACTTGCCTCATACCGATGGCATATTTATTTGTAACAGTAAATTATGCTGGGGTGTGGATGGTTAAAAACGTTTATTTAAACCCAGAAGCGTCAGGTTATAATGTGCTTAATGCCGTACTATCAATTATCATGCTAATATTAGGGGTTATCATTATTATAGCTGCAACAAAAAAATGGTTTGACACCTGGAATACGCCCCGTGTTCATGTGGAATCAACGAATCTAAATTAAGATAGAATGGTTTAAACTAAGTTTTCCTGTCAAAGCTATACCCAAATAATCTACGAATCTTGCTGAGTTATTTCGTATGATTGTTTGGGTTTTTTATTCGTGTGAAAATTGAATTTCCATCTGACTTATATTTAAAAATGGAAGTGAATATTAAAAGATTTTGATTTGGTTTTACTCCCATGTCCATTTCCACATGCATATATCCTCACTATCTTCCTCCCATAAAGAGATTTCAAAAATAAAAATAATAAACGAATCCTAATAAGTGTATTCTAAGTAAACATATATTTAAAATTTTATTGTCAAGAGTTTAACTTTATGGAATTATGGATAATAAGGGAGAAGTATTTTTGTTCCATACATATTTGTTTTAATAAAAATTCTATTGACATAAATATGATCAATTAAAGTAAGGAGTTCTTCTATGGATTATAAACACAGTGAAACAAAATGGATGGTGGCCATTTGTTTTTTTGTATTTTTATCTGTGATTTTAAACATCTTTGCTGCATCGATAAATAAAGAGCTGTTTATTCTGCTGCAATTAATTATTACTAGTGGCTTATTATATGTTTTTTATCAATTAATAAAAAAGTTCACCTACATACTCGGCGAATTTGCTCAAAGCAATAAAAAATTACAATCTATTTTTGACACTTTGGATATTGCTATTTGGTTTCATGATTTAAAAACAAATAAATTAATGGTCACTGCAGGGATTGAAGCTATTTATGGTTATTCATCAGAGGCATTTTATAAAAATCATAATTTGTGGAAAGACGTTATCCATCCAGCTGATCAAGACGTGTTAGTGGAACGAGCGGAGCTTCTAACCCATCAAGATGTCGTTGTCAGCACTTATCGTATTATTAAACCAGATGGGAAGATTCGCTGGATAAAGGATAGAGGCATCGCTGTGTTTGACAAATCGACTAGGGAGATGACTGAGTTTACAAGCGTGTTAATTGATATAACAGATAGCAAAGAAAACGAAGATAAATTTAGTAAATTGGTCGATATATCACCAGACATTGTTGCAGTAACAGTTGATTACAAGTTTCATTATATAAATAAGGCTGGCATCAAAATGTTAGGAAAAGACTATAATTCCATACAGGGGCTTGCAGTAAAAGATTTACTTTCTGAAGCCACTTATCAAAATATCGTTCGACAATATAAAAAAAGCAAAAAATTAAATCAAAATGTAGTCGAGATGGAAGTTGAATTAACGAAAGACTTAGCGGAAAACGTATTCTTAGAAATCAATTGCATGCCAATTCTTTTTGGAGGACAAGAAGCTGTTTTGATTGTTGGAAGAGATATCACATCCCGGAAACAGGCGGAATTAAAAATTAAGGAATTAGCATTTATAGATACGCTGACAAAATTACCGAATCGAAACAGTTGTATGCATCATTTAAATGATCGACTCTATAACCAAGAAGTGGAAGCAATGTCCATATTATTTTTAGACTTAGATCAATTTAAACGGATAAATGATACGAAAGGACATGGACAGGAGATATCATTTTACAAGAAGTATCTACTACCCTTCAATCAGCTATCGACAAAAATGATTTTGTTGCCCGTCTCGGGGGAGATGAATTTTTAATCATATTAGAAAACAAAACAAAATTAGAAACAGCTGAGACTGCCCAAAAAATAATAAACCAATTTTCTTACCCTATTGTAGTGAAACAAGATGAATTCTTCGTTACACCAAGTATTGGCATCAGCATGTTTCCATCAGATGGAAAAGATCAAGAATCATTAATAAAAAATGCTGATACAGCCATGTATGTTGCCAAAGATCACGGGAAAAACAATTTTCAATTTTACTCCGCTTCCATTGCAGAAAAAGGCGCAAGAAAGATGGAATTGGAGATGGCACTACGCAAAGCTATTCTAAATAAAGAATTAGAATTATACTATCAGCCACAAATAAATATCCATACAGGCAGCATATTTGGTGTTGAAGCTCTCCTACGTTGGAAACACCCGGTATACGGCTATTTGTCTCCAGATGAATTTATACCAATTGCTGAAGAATCCAATTTAATATTAACGATTGGAGAATGGGTCATAACGGAGGCATTTGCGCAGAAAAAGAAATGGGAAAGAGAAGGAAAAAAAGATTTAAAACTTGCTATCAATATTTCTGCTCGACAATTTCAATACATTGATTTCATTTCTTTTCTACAAAAAGAAATAGTAAGATTAGAAATAGATCCAAAGAAAATCGAGTTAGAGATAACGGAAAGCATTATGCAAAATATTGAATTAGCCCAAATAGAATTAGCTAATATTAAAAAGCTTGGCTTTCAAATATCGATAGATGATTTCGGCAAAGGTTATTCTTCGTTAAGTTATTTGAAATCACTGCCTATTGATACCATTAAAATTGATAAAACGTTTATTGATGATATCAGTCATCCTATTCACAAAGGCTCTTTAGCTAAAGTCATTATCGATATGGGTCATAATATGAATTTCCTTGTCATTGCAGAGGGAGTAGAAACAAAAAAACAAATCGATTTTCTCATAAACCACCAATGTGATATCGTACAAGGATACTACTTTAGCAAACCATTGACTTCATCTGAATTAGAAAAATTCTATCTATAAATCAGAAACCTTTTTCATTTTTTGTTTCTAAGGATATACTAATCTTATTAAGAAATTCTTTTTTATATTTTATAAAAAGGGATGTAAAAATTTTTCGTAAAGTTGGTGAAAAAATGCCTTGTCAATCTAATGAGGAATTAGAAAGTATATTGTTAGAAGCAAAACAATATACACATAATGGGAAAGTTGCTGATTATATCCCAGCTCTCAGCAAAGCAAATCCTGATGATTTATCTGTAGCTATTTACCACCATGATGGTACTTGTTATTCAGCAGGCTGCATTCATGAGAAAATTACTTTACAAAGTATCTCAAAAGTCATTACTTTAGCATTAGCACTAATTGAATCAGGAGAAGAGTACGTTTTTAGTAAAGTTGGCTATGAGCCTACTGGCGATCCATTTAATTCTATTGTAAAACTAGAAATGAGTAACCCGTCGAAGCCGTTAAATCCTATGATAAATGCAGGTGCCCTTGCAGTTACCCATATGATAAAGGGGAACTCCGTGGATGAACGCTTCCAGAAGATTATTGAATTTGTTAAGCTCTTATCAGGAAATAGTGATATTGGTTATTCAGCGGAGGTAGCTGAATCAGAGTTTGAAACATCTCATTTGAATAGAGCACTTTGTTTCTTTATGAAACAACATGGCATCATTAATGAAGATGTGGAGGAATTATTAGATTTATATACAAAGCAATGCTCTATCGAAGTAAATTGTTTAGATTTAGCGCGAATCGGAATCGTATTTGCTTTAGATGGAAAAGAACCTGTCACAAACAAACAGTTAATGCCAGCACATGTAGCTCGCATTTCCAAAACATTTATGGTTACATGCGGAATGTATAATGCTTCTGGAGAATTTGCTGTTCGAGTCGGAATCCCTGCAAAAAGTGGTGTCTCCGGTGGAATATTAGGGGCCGTTCCTTCCCGTTTTGGAATTGGTATTTCTGGTCCTGCGCTTGACGACAAAGGCAATAGTGTTGCAGGATTAAAACTATTAGAAATCCTTGCAAAAAAATATGATTTAAGCATGTTTTAATAATAAAACTTATCACTAATTCTTCTATGGAAATAGGAAGGATTAGTGATTTTTTGGTTATTCCCCAATCTGTTCGGGTAACATAATTGTACCAATTGTTTAAAAGGGGGATAAACATGAGTTTAACACCTCAACAGCGTATAGAATTACATGGTTTTAACAATTTAACAAAGTCATTGAGCTTCAATATGTATGATATCTGTTATACTCGAACAAAAAGGGAACGAGAGGCTTATCTTCAATATATCGATGAGCAGTACAACGCTGAGCGTCTGACGAAAATCTTGAAAAATGTTTCCGATATTATTGGCGCACACGTTCTAAATATTGCAAAGCAAGACTATGAACCACAAGGAGCAAGCGTAACACTGCTCGTATCTGAGGGCCCAGTTGCTGAAGCTTCAAAAGAAGTATTTGAGGAATCTCCTGGACCACTTCCAGGCTCAGTGGTAATGCATCTCGACAAAAGTCATATAACGGTACATACATATCCTGAATATCATCCAGATGAAGGAATCAGTACCTTTCGTGCTGATATTGATGTTTCAACGTGCGGGGAAATTTCGCCATTAAAAGCTTTAAACTATTTAATCCACTCTTTTGACACAGACATTATGATAATGGACTATCGTGTAAGAGGATTTACCCGAGATATACATGGTCATAAACTATTTATCGATCATGATATCAATTCCATTCAAAACTATATTCCCGAAGAGACAAAATCACAATTTGATATGATTGATGCCAATATCTATCAAGAAAATATATTTCATACAAAATGCAAGTTAAAACAATTCCATTTAAATAATTATTTATTTGGCTGCAAAGAAGAAGAATTATCTGAAGAAGATCGGATATTGATAACAGCAAAACTCACACAGGAAATGAATGAAATTTTTTATGGGAAAAATATAAAGTGATTTATTACAAAACTGGCGACGTCTTTTAAATAAAAGCGAAGCCAGTTTTTTCATTAAGTTATCAAACATCATATTTAGGAAAAACATGGTAGATTCCATTGCATAATTATACTTTATATATTATTTTTAAACATGTTTTTCTAGCTTTTTTTTTTAAAATTGGTAAACTATTATTGTAGAAAGATAGAAAGGTGCGAAAATGATGAAACAAATCATCCTAGATACAATTAATGAAAACGAAGCAAAATTTAAAGATATTAGTATTTATATTGGAGAAAATCCTGAGTTAGGCCATGAAGAATTTAAAGCATGTGAAATTTTAACTGACACCTTAAAACAGCATGATTTTAACGTAGAAATAGGAATCTGTGATTTACCTACTGCCTTTAAAGCAACCTTTGACAGCGGCAAAGCTGGTCCAGTTATCGGCTTTATGGCAGAATATGATGCACTTCCTGAACTTGGACATGCATGTGGACATAATTTGATCGGTACTATGGGAATTGCTGCCGGAATTGGTCTTAGTAAAGTTTTAAGCGAAACAGGAGGAAAAGTGATTGTTTACGGCACGCCTGCTGAGGAAACGAAAGGCGGCAAAGTAACAATGGCAGAGGCAGGAATTTTTGAAGAGCTAGATGTAGCGATGATGGTGCATCCATTAGATAGCTATATGAAGAGCGGCGATTCTCTTGCAATGGACGCTATCCAATTTGAATTCTTTGGCAAAGCTGCTCATGCAGCAGCAAGCCCACATTTAGGCATCAATGCACTAGATGCTGTATTACAGACCTTTAATAGTATCAATGCTCTAAGACAGCATATAAAGTCAGATGCTCGTATTCATGGTGTAATCACAGAAGGTGGAAAAGCGGCAAATATCGTCCCTGACTATGCTGTTGCACAGTTTTATGTCCGAGCAGGAAAAAGAGAAGAAGTAAATAAATTAGTAGAAAAAGTGATACAATGTGCAGAGGGAGCTGCCCTGCAAACAGGTGCTACAGTTAAAGCTAGTTTCTATGAATTCTCCTATGATGATATGATTACCAACCAAACTTTATCTGATTTATTTACAAAACAACTTGTTGATTTAGGCGTAGAACCATCTGAAATACAGGAGCAGCGGGATGGTTCAGGATCCCTTGATATGGGCAATGTAAGCCAGGTGGTACCATCTATTCATCCCTATGTAAAAATCTGTAATGAGGCATACGCTTGTCATACTCATGAATTTAGAGAAGCTGCTATGTCTGATCAAGGTAGAGATGCCATGATTTTAGGTGCAAAGTCAATGGCCCTTACAGGTTTAGAAATTCTTACGAATAAAGAATTACTTGCAGAAATAAAAGCGGAATTTATAAAAACCAAAAACTAATACTTTTCCCCTTACATTCAAATGGTAACTCAATTTGAATGTAAGGATTTTTTATTAAATTAAGGAATTTTATGACATTATCTTTCTTTCGATATAAAAGAAAAAGATTCCTTTATGAAAAACAGGGAAGGGAGGAACGGGTTATGAAAACTTAGTATCGAGTATAAATTAATTTGTCATCTTTTCTAAACTAGATTTTAATAGGAGCCTTCTTCCATTGGTTTTCCATAAAATGCTTTTCCTCTATCTCCTTGTATAGTAAACAGTACTTCGAAATGTTGACCTTGCCCAATGAAATATTTATCGTTTAATCCCTATTAAAAATTCCATAATAAGGCGATTTTTTAACATATTACCATCAATCATCTTTTGTTCTTTTATTGTGTGACTCCACGTATAAGTCTATTGTAATAATATTCCCAGTGAAAAAGAGAAGACTACTCCATAATAAAGAAAGTGCAGTTCATTTAGTAAGACCTTAACTAAAAAGCGATAAAACTATTTAAAAGTTATGTAGGATAGAGCAGCCAAGTAAACTCACCGCTCTATAATCTTTTTAAATTATATAGTTTTGCATTAGCCACATCGTTTACACTATTACCATAAAAATTTCCCATTTTTTCTTTCGTTAATTTTTCTAGTGTTTTTACAGCCTTTTGAAATTCTATATCTGTCATTTGCCCAGTAGCAAGAAGGGAGCATAAAATAGCAAAGCCTATTGCTGTCGTATCAATATTTACTTCAACTGCCAAATCAACATCTGAATTTCCACTACTTTTTATAGTGTTAAACGATTCATTATCATTGTTAATTCTATTAAAAGTTTTAGAAAAACCCCAGGACCTTAATCTTTCTTCATTTCGAATAGAATTGTTGTTTTTTTTAACCATATTATCATCCTTTAAATAGTGGGGTACTTATGTACCCCACTTCACTATTACTTAATCAAAATCGATATCTGTGTTTTGGTCTTGATCATTATCTTGATCAGTTTCTTGATCTGCTCTAACACGTGCGTTGCTTCTGCTATTCAAACGGATATCTACACGTGAGTTCCCAGAGTTTGTAACACGAGCAGTATTGGTATTCTTATTTCTAACTTCTGCTTCAGCATCTGAATCTGCATCCGCACGTACATCATTATCTAAGTCAAAATCGTTATCAACATTCACCTCTGTTCTGCCATTATTTCTTCTATTTTTAGAAGAACCCTTAAAGTAACTTTGGTTACCAGCGCTGTCATAATCTCTTCTTGACATTCTATTCACTCCTTTCCTTTTCTTAATTTCAACTTATTCATAATAAGATAAGAAAGCATAGACAATTTCTCTACTGTTATCGCCTTTTTTTTGAGAATTGGTCTTGAATATAAGTAGATAAAGAATAATCAGCATGAAAATAACTATACAATTGTTTTAAATTTGTTGAATTAGTAATACATCCATCATAGAGAACCCAGGGTCTAGGTAAAATGCTAATGACAAAAAAAGATGAAACGTTGAAAATAAGACTAAAATAATAACAACTCAAATCAAAAATAATTCCGCATATTCACTATATGAGTCTTTATATTGGAAGTACTTTTTTTATATTTAATAATTCTATAGTAATTAAATTTTAGTAAAAATAAAGAATAGAAAATATTTACTTTTTTTATAATATTCTTTTTATACTCTTTTTCAACTATGCTTGAAAAATAATATTTTTGGGTAGTATTACTTCATATGAAAGCTTCTCAATAATTTTCATTGTGAGAAAAGCTACAAATTTTATGGAGTAGGAGAAATGATAGATGGAAAATCAGACATTGATGCAATTTTTCGAATGGCATTTAGACGCAGATGGTCAACATTGGAACCGATTAAAAGAAAAAGCAGGAGAATTAAAGGAAGCTGGTATTGATTCCATTTGGATTCCACCTGTGACGAAAGCTGCCTCCAATGAAGACAATGGATATGGCGTTTACGATGTATATGATTTAGGAGAATTTGATCAAAAGGGCAGTATTCGTACAAAATATGGAACGAAAAAAGAATTACTGGAAGCTATTGAGGCATGTCATAATGTCGGAATCCAAGTCTATGTGGATGTGGTAATGAATCATAAAGCAGCAGCTGATGAGAAAGAAACATTTAAAGCAATTGAAGTGAATCCGGAAAATAGAGAAGAAGAGATATCAGAACCACATGATATCGAAGCATGGACAAAATTCACTTTTCCAGGAAGAGGAGATACTTATTCATCCTTTAAGTGGAACTTCCAGCATTTTAACGGAACCGATTATGATAATAAAACAAAAAAAGAAGGGGTATTCCGCATTGTAGGCGATAATAAAATGTGGAATTCAAACGTCGATGATGAATTTGGAAATTATGACTATTTAATGTTTGCAAACATTGACTATAATAATGAGCTTGTCCAAAATGAAATGATTTCATGGGGAAAATGGCTTTACCAAACACTAAATTGTGATGGCTATCGATTAGATGCCATAAAACATATAAACCACGATTTTATAAAAAAATTCGCCACTTCCTTGCTGAAAGAAAAAGACGATTTTTATTTCGTAGGTGAATTTTGGAAAGCTGATCTGCAAGAATGTCAGGAATTTTTAGAGCAAATGGATTACAAAATCGATTTATTTGATGTCCCGCTACACTATAAATTGCACACTGCTTCTATGGAAGGAAGTAACTTTGATTTATCAACGATTTTCGAGGGAACGTTAGTAAAAGAAAATCCTCTTAATTGTGTAACATTTGTTGATAATCATGATACACAGCCAAATGAATCTTTAGAATCATGGGTAGAAGATTGGTTCAAACAAATTGCCTATAGCCTTATTTTACTTCGAAAAGACGGCTATCCAACTATATTTTACGGAGATTATTTTGGAATTGGCGGGGATGCGCCAATAGAAGGAAAAAAGGCAGCCATTGATCCCTTATTATATGTTCGCAAGAAAAAAGCTTACGGCAAACAGGATGACTATTTTGATAATCCAAATATAATTGGCTGGGTTCGCCATGGAGAAGCTGAAATAGAAAAATCCGGTTGTGCTGTTGTCATATCCAATAAGGATGATGGATTCAAGAAAATGTTTGTTGGTGAATCACGAAGGGGAGAAGAATGGATTGACTTTACGAACACAAGAAAAGATCACGTGACAATAGATGAAGATGGATACGGTGAATTTCCTGTTGATGCGAAGAGTGTTTCCGTATGGGGATTAGCTGATTAAAAAGATAGGGCATGTTGTTTTACGCAGCATGCCCCATCTTTTATGAGGAAAAGAATAATTTCATCATTCCTTGATAACCAAAGTACACGCCAAATATAACTAAGGAAGCACCAGAAATAATGGAAATGCCTCTTAAAGTTCCAATTGTAAGAAAACGTCTAAAGCTATTAGTTAAAGCAGCTACAATCAAGTCCCATAAAGTAAGACCAAGAAAAATCATACTGCTGTAGATCAATAAAGAACTAGTCCCATTTTCTTGGGCCGTTTTTGCTAATATCGAGCCATATATACCTAGCCAAAATAAAATAGATAACGGACTAGTTATAGACATGATAAATCCTGTTAAAAAACATTTAAACAAAGAATCTTTTCCTCGAAGGGAATCCAATTTAAGATGTTGGGCACCTACAATACTTTCCATCCCCGTATAAATCAAAACAAAGCCCCCAAATAGCCAGAGAAATATTTGAATGATATCTATTTCAAGAAAATGAACCATTCCTATGTACACCATTATCATAAAAACACCATCTGCAAGCATGGATCCAAAACCAACTATCCAAGCATGCCAAAAACCATTTTTTATTCCTTTGTCAATTCTCGCGGAATTTACTGGACCAATCGGAGCAGCTAATGTAAATCCTAGCAAGATATAGCTAAGTAAGATGGTGACACTGAACATTCGTCTCTCCCACATCCTTTCTTGTACATGCTATGTAAAAGAAAGCGATGATATGTAATTTTAATTAGAAAAATGAAAACTTATTTATAACGAATGAATCACTTCACTATATTAGTAAATACATCCAATAAATAACTAAATATAGATAATCGAGACCGTAAAAAAAAGAATAAACCATCTCGCTGTTCTTCTTTTTTATTTAGCGTTAATAATGGAATTTCTTTTACTTAGTACTTTATTTAGCATATAATAGTATACGCGAAAAAGATTCGAGAACTGATATAAACAAGGAGAATATACATGATAGTAAAAAGTGAACAAGACATTAACGGTTTAAAAGAAATCGGGAAAATCGTAAGCATTATCAGAGAGGAATTAATTAAAAATACAGTACCAGGAGTGACTACAAAAGAATTAGATAATCTAGCTGGAAAGTTATTTGCCGAACATGGTGCGGTTTCTGCTCCCCAAGATATGTATGATTTTCCAGGGTATACTTGTATATCTGTAAATGATGAGGTTGCACATGGAATCCCAGGAGATCGTGTCATTCAAGAAGGTGATTTAGTTAATATTGACGTTTCCGCAAGCAAAAATGGCTATTTTGCTGATACTGGAAAATCCATTGTAGTAGGAAATGGCGATCCTAAGCTTATTAAACTCTGTGAAGTAGCGCAAGAAGCTTTTGAAGAAGGACTTAAATGCTTCAAACCAGGTGCGAAGAAGAATCGAATTGGAAAATTCGTATACAACACAGCAAAAAAGAACGGATTTACGGTAATTAAAAACCTGACAGGACACGGTATTGGAACATCTCTTCACGAGAAACCAGATCATATTCTAAATTATTTTGATTCTTGGGACACAGAATTGCTTCGTGATGGAATGGTTATTGCCTTTGAACCTTTTATATCTACCGGTTCGGAGGAAGTATATGAAGAAAATGACGGCTGGACATTCTCTACCAAAGAAAAAAGCTATGTTGCCCAGTACGAGCACACTGTAATAATTACAAAAGATAAACCAATTATTACAACTTTATAAATAGAAAGAAGCAAGCACTGTTTCAAAATAGAGCATCCGACCATAGACAAACACCTTTAAATTCAAGGTCTTTGCCTGTGGTCTTTTATATTCCTTTTTACTACAACTGTTTACTAAGATAAGAATAAGTATGAATTATTTGTTACGGGGAAGAAGCTGAAAAAGTGCAATTGGAGTTTTTAACATATTCCTTATTATATGTTCAGTTATGAAAAAATTGGTGATACAATGTATTTATATGCTTACGCATACAAATATTGTAAATTAAAAGTTCGAACTAGGGAAAAGCACCGCTCCGTGAAATTCTGATTGGAGTGTTCTTGTATTACTTATTAAATGAAAAGGAGAGTATTTTTTGAAAAAGAAGAAGTTTCTAATCACCTGCTCAGTCTTCCTTATTGTTATTTTTTCCAGTGTTTATGTATATGCTTCGACTCTTTCCATTTCTGGTAAGTCAGACAATGGCATGTGGAAGTATACTTATAAGAAAAATATAGACCCAAGTGAGCCAACAGGCTGGCAGGGTAAATTAAAACAATTAGATAAACAAAAAGTGGAAGTAAAAGAATTAACATTTACGGATAACGATGAGATATTAGCACAAACTGATTCCTTTGTGGAAGGAACAGATATAGATGGGTCAGTCACTACTCTGCATCCTTTTGCTACAGAATTTTATTTAGGGAATAGTCCGGAAAGAGGGCATATTTATAAAATGACTGTAAAATGGCAGAAAGAGGGAGAGACATATGAAGATACTTTCACGATTCATTAAACACTTGAACGATGTAATAGATTAATTTTAATTATAGATTTCATCGTAAACTCCACATTTCTAAACAAACAAGCTCTGTTTTCAAGCAGAGCTTGTTTGTTTAGAAAAATTTAAAATTGACAATGTTTTTTAGAGAGCTCTTAAAACGATGAAAGAACCATAATTGCGAATTTAGCGACATTTCCTTCTATTTATATATCCATTGACATTGATGGTCATATCTCGTAACCTAGTACATGTAATTTCATAATAAAATCCTTATCAGCTCGAGATGAGGTAGAGGTCGCGATTTTTATTAGTAAAAAGAGGGAAAGCCAGAGAGCTTATTGATTGCTTTTGAAAGGAAATATCGCCGAAGCACTATTATTCTCTGATAATAGTAGCTGGGTCTGCATACGAATAGGTGCAGAACTGTCATAGGATCTTACTATGATGAACTATCCTGTTATCTGATGGTGTTTTCGAATTTCACACCATTTAAAGGTGTGTTTTTTTTATGCCTTGGAAATAATAAAAATACAATTTATTGTATACAGATATAAGGCTTCAAGTAAATCTCCTATGTCCTAGCATGAGCAAAATACATCATAAAGGAGACAAATATGAACACAAAAGGAAAATTAGGACTGGGGATCTTAATATCCTTAGTCGTTGGAAATATGGTTGGCTCAGGAATATTTATGCTGCCACGCTCATTAGCGGAAGTTGCAAGTCCAGCTGGCGTTATTCTTGCATGGTTATTAACCGGATTTGGTGTGTTAGTCACAGCCTTAGTATTTGGAAATTTAGCCATACGCAAACCAAAATTAACAGGTGGACCACAAATTTATGCGAAAAAGTTATTTAAACGAGGATCCAAAAAATCTACTTTATCTGGTTTTATGTCAACATGGGGATATTGGATTGGAAATTTAGCTGGTAATGTTGCCATTATTACTACTTTTGCTGGCTATTTATCCACTTTTTTCCCTATTCTAACAAGTGAAGCAGCATTATTCCATGTTGGCTCTTTTACCCTTTACGTGGGAAATGCGTTAACCTTCCTTGTTTGTACCATTTTATTATGGGGAACCCATTGGATCATTTTAAACGGGCTAGAAAATGCCGGGAAATTAAATATACTTGCTACATCTGCAAAAGTAATCGGTTTTATGCTATTTATTATTATTGCTTTATTTGCATTTGAAACAAGCAATATCCTTCCTTTTGCTGAACCGAAAGTTAATGCAGCAGGTCATTCGGTTGATCTATTCGGACAAATCAACAGTGCAGCTATAACAACATTATGGGCATTTATCGGGGTAGAGTCTGCCGTCGTTTTTGCCTCACGTGCAAAAAAACAGTCAGATGTTAAAAAAGCAACCATTATTGGACTATTAATTGCATTAGCAATCTATATTGGAATTAGTACACTTGTTATGGGAATCCTTTCTCAAAATGAATTAATCGCTTCGCAAAAGCCTTTAATCGATGCAATCGAAGCTGTTCTAGGACCAATTGCCGGTAAAATACTAGCAGCTATCGGATTAATCAGCTTATTTGGCTCTACAATCGGATGGATTATGTTAAGTGCAGAAGTACCTTATGCTGCTGCTAAACAAGGAATTTTTATTCCTGCTTTCTTAAAGGAAAATAAAAAAGGTATTCCAACCTTTTCTTTAGTCGTGACCAATATTTTAGGTCAATTGTTTATTTTCTCCACCGTATCAAGAAGTATTTCGCAGGCATTTGACTTTATCATTTATATTGCCACATTAAGCTATCTTGTTCCTTATTTAATTTCGTCAATCTTCCAATTAAAATTAGTTATTTCAGGAGAAACGTATACTTCCATGAAATCGAGAAGAGTAGACTTTGCTATTGGAATCATTGCAACCATTTATTCTATATGGGTAATTATTGCGGGAACTGCAGATATTAAAACATTTAGCTTCGGAGTACTTTTACTATTAAGCGGAATTCTTTTCTATAACCAATTGAATAAAGGGTCTAAACCAGAATAATACACATATCCGAGCGGCAAAAATCTTGTTTTTACCGCTCAGTTTCTTTTTGTAAAGGATTAAAGTGATTCACTCACTGTACTATCATCCCATTCCACTTCATGCTCTTTCGCAAGTTTATCTAGTTCATTCATATATTGTCGAATTAGTTTACGAGCTTCCTCCAGCATAGCATTTGCCTCTTCTACAAGTGTGATATCCTGTGTTTCTAGCGCTGTAAGTATTTTCACAAATGCATTGTATTGTGTGTCAGCGCCTTCGATATATATTTCATGAATTTCTCTTAATTCCTCTGTTTCCACTTGTACTGAATTCAACTCTTTAATAAATTCATTATAATTGGGAATAACGGTCGTTTGGATTGTATCATACATAGTCCAATCATCCGTATAATTAATACCTGAAACTGAATCGTATGCAGAAACAGCCTTTACCTCTAATTCAAATGCTGTTTTCATATCCTCATTTACATATTCAAGTAAATCCTCTCGAACTGGATCGGCTGAACAAGCAGTAATTAAAAACAGAAAGGGTAAAAACAAGATTTTAATAACTTTTTTCACTACTCCACCTCCTTCTCCTTACTGTATGAACGAGTGGAAGTCCACTATGAAAGCTAATTGGAAAAAGATGAGCCTAATTTTTAAAACTATCTTGCAATGCAAAATACTATATGGTAAGATATGTTTAAAGATAGAATCTTGCTATACAATATAGCCGCTATCTTGTTAAACAATATAGACTGAATAGAAAGGATATATGTCCATGTCAAAAAGTCAGATGTTAAAGGGAGTTTTGGAAGGATGTTTACTTGCGATTATTTCAAAAGGAGAGATTTATGGCTATGAAATGATTGAAAAATTAGAAGCTTATGGATTTACCATGATTAGTGAAGGAAGTATTTATCCTGTACTTTTACGGATGAAAAAGGAAGAGCTTGTTACAGTAGAAACAAAAGCATCTCCATCTGGTCCAAAGCGCAAATATTATTCCCTTTCGGATAAAGGAGCTAAAGTCTTAGATGAATTTGCTGACACGTGGACAGAACTGGCAACAAGTGTACATTGGTTATTAAAAGATATAAGGGAGGAGAAGTAAGTGAAATTATCGAAAGAAGCAGAAACTTTTGTGGAAAATTTACATCTATATTTATTAACAACGGGAAAAAAAGAAAAGGAAATAAAAGAGATTGTCGAAGAATTGACCGATCATTTACAAGAAGCAGAAGCAAATGGAAAGAATATATCGGAAATAACAGGAAATTCCCCGAAAGCATATATGGAAAGTTTAGCAAATGAAATGCAGACGGATTTAATCGAATGGGGGAAACTATTACCACATGTATTTATTAGCTTAATTGCCTATACCTTAATCGGGAAAATTATCTTAGGGGAAAATCAATTATCTTTATTAGTTGGATTAGGTTCTCTATTTATAAGTGTTTTCATGCTTGGGATGTACGTTGTCATATTTCGTTACATTTCATCAAGAAATAGCTCAAATAAAAAAGCATTTGCCTTAATATTTCCCTTACAATTATTGATTATAGGAATGTTTTTTGTGTTAATGTTCTACGGGAATAATTATGGTCCAGTATACATGATTGATACGGTAACTAAACAACTCCTTTTCTTAATTGTTCCTTTTGTTTATTTATGCTGGTTTGCTTGGTGGAGTAAATCATGGGTTGTCTTTTTCCCTGTTATTCTCTATCTTCCAAACCTTCTAGTAAAACCTTTGCCTATGTCAGAAGAGATGAAGACTTTAACTTCGTCCATTATTTTCTTTGTTTTCATGTTTGGGTATTTTATCTTGGTAATTTGGCAAGGAAAAAAAGCAAAAAAAAATACTTAATAACCTCTTAAAGCATATCAGAAAAAGATATGCTTTTTTTATAAAAAACAATTGAATATTAATTCATAATAATGTATAAATATAATTATGAAGATTCGGCGATTAAAGGGGAAAAGAACCATGAAATATTTTATAACAGAAGAGCTGCCATCATTCACAAAGTTTGCTCAATTACATGAGGACAGCGGTTTATTAAATAACAAAAAAGGAAACTATACCAGGGAGCAGTTGTATGAAGCAGCAAAAAACAGCTGGTATTCTGTTTCTATTTATAATGATAATGATAAAAAACTTATCGCCTTTGGTCGTATGATATCAGATGGAGTATATCAAGCATTAATTTGTGATGTAATGGTTGATCCTAATGAGCAGGGCAAAGGATTGGGGAAGCAAATAATCGAAAAGCTCGTATCTAAATGCCAACAATCAGGTATTCAATCCATTCAGTTATTTTCGGCTAAAGGAAAACATCCCTTTTATAAAAAATTAGGATTCATAGAAAGAGAACAAGACGCTCCTGGCATGTCTCTCCATCTTTAAAAACCGCATTTTGGATGTGGTTTTTTATTTTTTCTTGTGCATATCCAACCTTATTCTGGTAACACTATTTACGTACATAAGGTGGAGGCATGTAAAGAAGAAGTACAATCACTTTTTTCTAGAAAAAGTCTGACCCAATAGATAAAGTCATCCGCTCGATTAAAACCAGCAAACCGAAGAACTCTTATCAATATTGATCTAATTTCCTTTCCTTGTTACTTACAACAAGTTACATAGTTTAAAATAATTTCTTCCATTTGATATCTTTAAAAATATGTTTTCATTCCTATACCAGAATTTGCATGTATATAAATAGGTTAATCAAGAAATTAATGGGTAAAAGTAAATAGACAAAAGCATGTAATACACTTAATATTTCATGCTTTTGTTCGTATCATGTAAGTTTTTTGAGAAAGATAGTAAAAAAATAATACAGTAACCCCAATATTTATTTAAATAGTTATACCCATCCTTTACTTCCAATAGCATGAATTAGCATATATTGGATACAACTAATAATGACTAAATACTAGGAGGTTATTTTTTTGGCAGAGAAAAAAGATATGAATAATGAAAAGGGGCAAGATCAGGATCGAGAAACCTTAACAACAAGACAAGGACATCCTGTATTAGATAACCAAAACATCCGTACTATTGGGAATCGCGGCCCTGCTACACTTGAGAATTACCACTTTATTGAAAAGATCTCCCATTTTGATCGTGAAGAAGTGCCAGAGCGTGTCGTACATGCACGAGGCTCTGGAGCATTTGGTTATTTTGAAACTTACGGAAAAGTAGGAAATGAGCCGGTAGAAAAGTATACTCGTGCAAAAGTATTTTCCGGAGCAGGGAAGAAGACACCATTGATGGTTCGTTTTTCTACTGTTGCTGGGGCGAAGGATTCACCTGAAACAGCACGCGATCCACGTGGATTTGCTGTAAAAATGTATACCGAAGATGGAAACTGGGATTTGGTTGGAAATAACCTTAAGATATTCTTTATTCGTGATGCCATGAAGTTTCCAGATATGATACATGCCTTTAAAGCAGATCCAGTTTCAAACGTACCAAACCCGCAACGTATGTTTGATTTTGTTTCCCGCACTCCTGAGGCTACACATATGATAACCTTCCTCTTCTCACCATGGGGTATTCCAGCTACATATCGTCATATGCAGGGTTCTGGGGTAAACACTTATAAATGGGTAAATGAACAAGGTGAAGCAGTATTAGTAAAATACCATTGGGAACCAAAACAAGGCATTCGCAATTTGACGCAAGAGGAAGCAGAATCTATTCAAGCCAAGAACGTTGGCCATGCGACACAAGACTTATATGAAGCAATCGAGCGTGGTGATTATCCAGAATGGGAGCTTTACGTGCAAATAATGGAGGATGATTATCATCCAGAACTAGATTTTGATCCTCTCGATGATACGAAGCTTTGGCCAGAAGATAAATTCCCATGGTTGCCAGTTGGGCGTATGGTCCTCGATCGTAATCCGGTCGATTTCCATACCGAAATTGAGCAAGCTGCTTTCGGTACTGGTGTACTTGTAGATGGAATGGATTTTTCTGACGATAAGATGTTACAAGGGCGCACCTTCTCTTACTCTGATACTCAACGCTATCGTGTTGGTGCAAATTATCTGAAAGTACCAGTAAACGCACCAAAAGCACCTGTGCGCACAAATCAACATCGCGGCCAAATGGATGTACGTGATCCGAAAGAATCTGGGGAAAACCCACATATCAACTATGAACCATCTATGCTTGGTGGTTTTAAAGAGGCAGGGAAAGAAGAGCGGGTACCTCATCAGCCGACCTATAATGCTGCGGCGATGAGTGCACCAATAGACCGACCTAATAACTATGGACAAGCTGGTCACACATACAGAAGCTTTGAAGATTGGGAGCGCGAAGAATTAATAAAAAACCTATCGGAAGCACTGGCAATCTGTGATAAAAAAATTCAAGATGCGATGATTGAACACTTTACACAAGCAGATGAAGATTATGGCCGCCGTGTGAAAGAGGGCATCGAAACGAAAATGAAAGAGATGAAAGAAACGGCAAAGGATAATGTTCCAGGGCGTGAAGCAGGTCAATCAAAATATGGGCAAGGAACAATAGATGCCAATGAAGCAACAAAAGATGCAGTGAAGAAAAGCCATGAAGCTGACCCTTATTAATAAGTGGAATGGTAGATAAAAAGGTAGCTATTAAAAGTTCTTATTAAGTTGATGGAGACACATTTAAAATTGTGTCTCCTTTTTGGTATTTTTAGGCCTGTTAACCACCAATTTCACAATCCTTAGTGGCAATTATATTCCATAAAGTTCTTATGTGCCAACCACATCAATCATTCTTTTCCTCTATAATAACATTAATTGACATCCCTTATGAAATATGATATTTAATTAATAGATTAGCACTCATCACATTTAAGTGCTAATATTATTACATAAGATAAAGAAGAAAGGGTGCAGGAAAATTGATCGAAACGAAAGAATTTAAAGCGGAATCCAAACGTTTATTAGAAATGATGATCAACTCCATCTATTCGCAGCGGGAAGTATTCTTACGTGAGTTAATTTCAAATGCTAGTGATGCAATTGATAAAATTTATTATAAAGCTTTAACAGATGACTCTATTAATTTTGAAAAAGATAATTATTTTATTAAAATTACTGCTAATAAAGAAAACCGTACGTTAACCATTTCTGATACTGGTATTGGAATGACAAAGGAAGAATTAGAAGCAAATTTAGGTACAATTGCTAAAAGTGGTTCCCTTGCTTTCAAAATGGAAAATGAAGCGAAGGATGGCCATGATATTATTGGGCAATTCGGTGTAGGTTTCTATGCAGCGTTTATGGTCGCAGATGAAGTAACCGTTATTACTAAATCACTGAATAGTGATACAGCTTATAAATGGGTGTCAAAAGGTGCTGATGGTTATACCATTGAAGAAACGGAGAAATCAACAATCGGTACCGATATTATCCTTACAATTAAAGAAAATGCAGAAGAAGAGCAGTATGATGAATTTTTAGAAGAATATCGTTTAAAATCGATTATTAAAAAATACTCTGACTTTATCCGTTACCCAATTAAAATGGATGTAACGACAAGTAAGCTAAAAGAAGGCACAGAAAATGAGTATGAAGAAGTTAGCGAAGAACAAGTCATTAACAGTATGGTTCCCATTTGGAAAAAGAATAAAAATGAGTTAACAGAAGAAGACTATCAAAATTTCTATGAAGAAAAACGTTATGGCTATGATAAGCCATTGAAGCATATTCATGTTAGTGTAGACGGAGCAATTCGTTATAATGCAATACTTTACATTCCTGAAAAAACACCGTTTGATTATTATTCTAAAGAGTATGAAAAAGGACTAGAGCTCTATTCAAATGGTGTCTTAATTATGGAGAAATGCGCGGACTTGCTGCCAGATTACTTTAGTTTTGTCAAAGGGATGGTTGATTCTGAAGATTTATCCCTTAACATTTCAAGAGAAATGCTGCAGCATGATCGTCAATTAAAACGGATTGAAAAGAACTTAACAAAGAAAATTAAGAGCCAGCTCCTCAGCCTTTTAAAGGATGAAAGAGAAAAGTATGAATCCTTCTATAACTCCTTTGGAAGACAAATCAAATTCGGAGTCTATAATGATTTCGGGATGAATAAAGAAATGTTACAGGATCTTCTCTTATTCTATTCATCTAAAGAGAAAAAACTAGTATCATTAGATGAATATGTAGAAAGAATGCCAGAAGATCAAAAATTCATTTATTATGCAGCTGGTGACTCGATTGATCGTATCGAAAAACTTCCACAAACAGAATTAGTAGCAGATAAAGGCTTTGAAATTCTTTATTTAACAGATGATATTGATGAATTTGCGATAAAAATGATTGCAGCATATAAAGAGAAGGAATTTAAATCTGTATCAAGTGGAGATTTAGGACTTGATCAAGAGGAAGAAAAAGAGGAAAAAGAAGTAACGGAAGAGAACAAAGCGTTGTTTGATTACATGAAGGAGATTCTCTCTGGCAAAGTCAAAAACGTAAAAGTGTCTACCCGCTTAAAATCACATCCTGTATGCTTAACTGCAGAAGGGGAAGTTTCGATTGAAATGGAAAAAGTGTTAAGTATGATGCCGGACAATCAAAATATCAAAGCAGACAAAGTGTTAGAAATTAATAAAAATCATGAAATTTTCCAATCATTAAAAGAGGCTTATGAAAAGGACAAAGATAAAGTGGCTCTTTATACAAACCTTTTATATAATCAAGCCCTATTGATTGAAGGTCTGTCTATTGAAGATCCTGTCGAATTTACGAATAATATTTGTAAATTAATGAAATAAGAAAAAAAGCGGCTGGGACTAAGTTTTCCAACCAAGATAAACTCGAACGATTATACGGAGAATACTAAGAGGATTTTCGGATAATCGTTTGGGTTTTCTTTATTTTAAGAAAGGAGTTTGGAGGAATCGTCTGCAAACTGAAAACACTTCTTTTACCATGGAGCGAGCGCCGAGCCGCTTCGATTTTTAACCTATTTATTTCTTCGCCTATTTCAAATCTAAACATCATCCCCATACTTACAAATTTATATTTTACTAATTAAAACGAAAACGCTATACTTATAAAAAAACTATCAGAGATGGGGAACAATATTATGGCAGAATTAAAAGGAATAGAGATCTTGACGATTGAAAAAAATTCCTTTGTCATTCACCCAACCCTTATATGGGATGAAAAACAAACCTTATTAATCGATACAGGAATGCCTGGGTTTATGGAAGATATAAATGTAGTGATGGCTAAAGCAAATAAATCCTTGGAGGACTTAACGGGAATTTTGTTAACACACCAAGACATTGATCATATAGGTAGCTTACCAGAGATATTAACCGCTTGTACGCAGTATTTAACAATTTACGCACATGAAGGAGATATACCTTTTATTGAAGGGGATATACCTTTATTAAAAGCAAATCCTGATAATTTTAGCGAAAAAGAATGGGAATCACTTCCTGATCCATTTAAATTTATTTATCTTCATCCACCAAAGGCAAAAGTTACTGCTTCTCTACATGATAACCAACTATTAGACATAGATGGAGGTATAGAGATTATTCATACACCTGGACATACGCCAGGACATATCAGCCTGTTTCATAAAAGATCCGGTACTTTAGTTGCTGGAGATGCCTTACTTGCTGAAGATGGCCGATTACAGCATCCAGATCCAGTAAACACACCAAATATGGAGCTTGCGATTCAATCCCTAAAAAAGCTTTTAGCTTATCCGATTAAACAAATAGTTTGCTTTCATGGAGGAATGGTTACAGAAAATATCCAAGAGCAATTAGAAGGTTTGGTTCAATCGAAAGCTCTTTAAGTAGTGCACTATTAGAAATGATCCTAAAAATTGCCTTATATAATGTTAGGAGACATTTCTAATAGTCACTTTTCATTTCAAATAGTCTATTATTTAGACAACATTTCTCTATATAGTAAAGGAATTGATTCTGCTGGAGAATAAAAGAAACAGCTGCAATTATAAAAAGAACTGAATTCCCCGAATCCCAAAATATCCTCCAAATAGAATAAGAATAAGTCCAGAAATTCTACTAACAATAGTGATTAGCTGTTCAGATACGACATTTCGGAAAAAACTAGCCAGCACAGATACGGTAATATCCCAAATCGCTACGCCAAATAACATGCATCCCGTGTATAGAAGTACCGTACTTGTACTAAAATTATGTATAGTAGAGGCTAAAATAGATCCATATATTCCTAGCCAGAAGATAATCGATAGCGGATTCATAATACTCATCAGTAATCCAGTAACAAATGACCGAAACATAGAATTATTGTCTTTACCACTCCTTGATATAGTGCTAGTTTTAGTCATGACACCTTCTATCCCTGTATATATGAGGACAAATGCACCGAACAACCAAAGAAAAGTTTGAACAATGGGGATATTAGCCAATTTTGCTACGCCAAAGTATACGAGAATGATAAAAAATACATCACCTAGGAGAGAACCTAACGACAGAACCCACGCATGATGAAATCCATATCTAAGCCCTCTGTTTATAACAGCAGCATTCACTGGTCCTATCGGAGCTGCTAAAGACAAACCCAAGGCAATATAGTATAAAATACTATCCATAAAGATCCTCCTAATATAAACGTCTATAATTAACGTATTCAATAAGGAGAGCATGTACCACATTTTTAGAAAACTTTTTTCTATTTATAATAGAATTGTATATTTGGCAAAAAACAAAATGAAATAGTCCATACTTCTCTTGAAAAAGAGGAAATCTTTTAATAATAGACTGACAATGATATAATAATTTTTAAAAAAAAATACAGAAAATACCTATTTGCCTATAATTATTTTTGGTAGGGGACATAACCATGAATGTAAATGATACGCCATCTCTTGATTTTTTTCGTATACTTGTTGAACATGTTAGTGACTGGATATGGCAATTAAACGAACATTGGCAATTTACGTATTCCAATTCAATTGTTGAGGAGATATTAGGTTACTCATAAAACCATGTCTGAATTAATAGAATTCCAGAATGAAAGCCATTCATTTGCTTTACTATTTATAGACATTGATGACTTTAAACAAATAAATGATTCATTAGGGCACAAATACGGTGATCGAGCATTAAAACTCCTTGCAGCGAGAATGAAAGGATCAATAAGAGAAACTGATTTTTTATGTCGTTTGGGTGGAGATGAATTTATTCTTATCATTAAGGATATGAATACAGAACATGAATTAGAAAATTACGCTAAGAGATTACTTGCTATTTTTAATCATCCTCTTCGAATGGACAATAAACTTTATTCTATTTCTTGCAGTATCGGTATCAGTATCTATCCATATCATGGGAGGGATATCGAAACATTAATGCAAAACGCTGATAAAATTATGTATCAAATGAAAAAATCAGGAAAAAACGGCTATCAAATTACTAAACAATAAAAAATTGAATTCAAAGGCAATGTCTTTGAATCTTTTTCTTCATAGGTATAAGGACTCAACATTAAAACTATCCTTAATTAATTTCGATTATTCTTGGAAAAATCAATTGACAACACGGCTGTTTGCAACTATTTTCATATAATAAAAGTTGCAAAATTATCCCAACTCATCTAACTATTGAAGGATTTTGTAGAATATCATCGAAAAATAATGAAAAAGAATGTATAATAGATACTTAGGAAACTAGATTCTGAAAGAGGGAGGATCTTTAAAATGGAATGGACACTAGCCATATTGTTTATTGCAGCAGCCATTTTGCTCATTACTTCCGTAATTAAAGCAAAACAAACGTCAAAATCAGAGCAACGTGAAATAGATGTAATTCACCTTTCTGTGATGGAAGAAATAGCACAGTTGCAAAAACAAATACGCCATCTTGAGTTGGACATAGAAATATTAGAAAAACAAACAGGCGTTCAGCTAGCTTCTAAAGACCGAATGGTTTTACGAGAAGTGCTTGACTTGCATAGACGTAAGTATTCAGTTGAAACAATTGCAGCTCAAAAAAAGCTTACTCAAGCTGAAGTAGAAGAAATGTTAGCTCCTTACTTAACTGGAAAAGAGGAAAGGAGAAGTGTTTTACAATGAAGCCATCAATAATTACAAGTTTCGCAGCGGGAGTTCTTTTAGCAACTTCTGTTAGCGGCATTGTCTATTTCTCTACGAAGGATGATACAGCGAATGCTGAAACAAACAATAATGTCCAAAAAGTAGATAAAGTAGCAAGTGATGCAGCAAATACGCCAACTGTTGAAGAAATGAAAGATATCTTAACAAGCAGTGGTTATGTTGTACAAACTTCTGAAGAAGCAAAGAAAAAAGAAGATGATGTAAAGAAACAAGCATCTGAATCTAATACTTCTGAAGAAAAGAAAGATGACAAAAAAGAAGAAGATAAGAAAAAAGAGGAAGTTAAAACAGTTACTGTTACAGTTTCAAGTGGTATGACTAGTTATGATGTAGGAAGCATTTTACATGATGAAAAAATCATTAAAGAAACCGCCTTGCAATTCTCGCAAAAAGTAGATAAAAAAGGCGTAGCAGAATACTTAAGGCTGGGATCGTTTAAAATTAAAAGCGATATGTCAACCGACGAAATTATTTCCACTATCTTCAAAAAACGAAGCTAACTTATAAAAGCTTGTCCGAAGTATTCCTTTGGACAAGCTTTTATTGTTTATGAAACAATTTTTCATATAGAAGTTTTCTTTTTTTAGATTGATTTCCCAAGCTATTTTTTACAAGCTTCATAATCTATATAGAAGGGAGAATCAGAGAATGCAAAAGAAAAGAAGGAAAACGATTAAACTATGTCTGCCTGGCGGTTATCGATATTGCGGTCCCGGCTGCAGTGGTCCTGGTGCACCTATCAATTATGTTGACTCCTGTTGCCAAAGGCATGATCAATGTGTAGAGACATATGGTTCTTGTCGCTATTGTGACGAAAAATTACTTCATTGTGTCCAATCAAAATCTAGAGAACGAAATCAAGAAGGGAAGACTGCTAGACTTATCTCTGATTTCATGCGATTTCGACTTGAAATCAATGGCGGATGGAGAGGCAGACACTTATAACTTCCTATAACGCGACTTCGAAAAATTATTATGTGATTTCCAAATTTCTAGATTTAAAAAACGAACATCTTACTTTCCGAATTATTCGTTAGTAAGATGTCCATTTTTTAATGTTTCCACAATACATCTGTCAGGTTGCTGTCAAATAGATTAGTATCTATATTACATGTTTCATCATTAATACCATATTGCCATCCATATGCAAGCGACTCTTCCGGTGCATCCACTTTAAATTCGGGGGCATCTTCTTCTGTAGTTATCCCAATATTAGGAGAGGCAGACCATAGAAATGTATTATCTTTTATTTCCGCTTTGTTTTTTACAGCTTGATTAAAGGAAGCAGTTAACGCTTCATCTTTATCAAAAATACCATAAATAGCAGGCTCATAGGTAGATTTACTAACTTCGGCATACCATCCTTCTATAAAGGCGGCATCCACAGGATAATTAGGTTCTATGTCCGCAAAAATGGCGACACCATCTGGAGCTTCAAGCTCCTTAGCCAACTCAATTGCCTTCTTTGCTTCACTTACACCATTATCATATCCTGTTGCGTCTGTAAACCCATTATATATGAGTAAGATATCCGCTTCATTGGAATGAATTAAATCGACTTGATCTGCCGTTAAGCCATGAGAAACACCTTCATTTGTTCCTAGATAGCGCGCAATCACTTTAGGATCTCCAAAGTTATCTCTTACACAAGCAAGAAAATCCTCTGTTGTTTCACTAGCAGAATCAATTCCCCATAAATAGGATGTTTCTTCCTTGTTGTCCTTATTTCCGTTTGATTCGTTCCCGTCGTTTTCTTTCTTACCATTATCTTCTTTATTATTCTCGTTATTGTTTGTATCCCCATTTTCATTATTGGATGATTCTTTCTTTCCATTGGTATTAACTTCATTGGAGACATTAACATCCACATTTAAATCTAAATCATTCAATATATTATTCGCTAGCTCTGCTTTGTTACTAGAGAGAATATTATTCGTAATATTATTATTTGTCGTACCATTTATCTGACCTTTTAACAAGTTTTCAATAGTATTATTAATAGTGACAGATGCTTCTTTTTCTGTTTTATTATCAATGCTATTGTCAATAGCAGCATCCTTATCTTCTAAGTCATTTTTCACCTTATTTTCAATTGTTGCTTTAGATTCGCCACCCACTATATTCTGGATATTATTTGTTACTGAAATATTAATATCGCCTGGAGCGCTTTCTGTTGTGGCATTACTCTCGGAATTGACTGAATTGCCTTGCTCTTTATCTGCTTCCACTTTATTTGTTTGAAAAAGCAAAACAGTAACAATTCCAGAAAAAAGAATCAAGAAAGTAGCAGCTGCTATAAGAAGGTATTTCTTCCAATCCATTCTGTCACACCTTTCCTAATTTACTTACTTTATAAAGTATGTAAATTAGAGAATTTGGGTGTGGGCTATTTTTGGATAGAAATATCTCTTCATTTCAACAAGCAGAAGGTTTAGAGTGTTAGGTAAAGTGAGGCTTAAGAATATCTTTTAAAATAGCAGCACTTTGCTGAAATTTTTCTTGTTCATCTAAAGCTAATTCCAACTCGATAACTTCTCGTATTCCCTCTCTATTTATAACGGCGGGAACACCAATATAGACATCCTTTTCCCCATATTGGCCATCCAAATAGGCAGAAACCGTTAATACACTATTTTCATTACTTAAAATTGCTTTTGTTATCCGTACAAGTCCCATCGCAATCCCATAATAGGTTGCACCTTTTCCTTCAATGATCTTGTAAGCCGCATCCCGAACATTCACAAAAATATTATCTAAATCTTCCATTTTATAATGAGCAGCTCTTTTCATTAACTTATAAACTGGAATACCAGCAACATCTGCCGCACTGTAGACAGGAAGTTCACTGTCCCCATGTTCTCCAATAATATAGGCATGAACGCTAGTAGGAGCAACTTTAAAATAATCTCCTAGTAAATAGCGAAATCTTGCGGTATCCAGTATCGTACCAGAGCCAATGACTTGATTTTTCGGCAAACCACTATAGCGCCAAGTAGCATAGGTTAGAATATCTACTGGGTTTGTAGCAACTAAAAATATTCCATGAAATCCACTTGCCATTACTTGTTCGACAATGGATTTAAAGATTTTTAAATTCTTTTCCACTAAATCAAGACGGGTTTCTCCTGGTTTTTGATTGGCTCCTGCACATATGACAACTAAATCCATTTCAGCACAATCTTTATATTCCCCATATTTAATACTAATTGGATTAGGGGCAAATACCTTGCCATGATTCAAATCCATCACATCGCCAAATGCTTTGTCCTTATTTAGATCAATTAATAATAATTCATCTACAATTCCTTGATTCATTAAAGCAAAGGCATAGCTAGATCCAACAAATCCAGCGCCAATTAAAGCTACGCGACTAACTTTATTACTTAGCATTTTCTACTCCCCTTTAAAACTATTTATTAAATAGCGTTTGTCTATCCCCTGCGAATTATGTATTTTATAAAAAATGTTACCGGAATTATAAAAAAGAAGACATCATACAAATGATATCTCCTATACAATATCTAACGCTTTCTTTTTTTATTATCTACTGCAAGTACGGCTTTTTTTACCACCTTTTCAAATTCCACATTTACTTGATATACCTCTTCTTTTAATTGATTCACGGAAAGGACTTTGCCTTTTCGTCCTTTTATTTTTACAGGTTGATCAATATTCGGTATGTCTTGCCGTAATTGGGTCAATACATTGGTACTATTTTCAAAATAATGGACAGTAATCATTCAATAACACTCCTTTAAAGGAAGTTTTTTCGGATATTAAAATTAATATGGATAAAAGAAATAATTTAGAACGATAAACATGCTAGTCATTAAAAAGACAAACCTTCCATTCATTTTAAATATTTTTAAACAAACTTGCTTAATCTTCGCTTATAATAAGAAAAGAATAAACAAAGGTGAGGGAACCAAATATGAACATTTCCTTTAAAAAAATAGATAATCCAACTGATCAATTAATTTCTTGTTTAAATAAGTGGGAAAATGACCCAAGACTTATCCCGTTCATTCATCCTTGCAGAAATAAAGAGGATTTAGAAAACTACGTACTTGTTACAAAAGAGGAAATAACAAAACGATTAACCAATTACCACATGTATGCTATTTATTTAGATGATATTCTTGTTGGAGAAATGAATTATACGATTGATCCCATTCATCTATATAGGAAAGAACAAGGGACCGCTTGGATCGCTATTACAATTGGCGAAGAAGTTGCAAGAGGAAAAGGTGTCGGATCAACATCATTAATCTATCTAGAAGAGCAGATCAAAAAACAAGGGTTTAACAGGATTGAGTTAGGCGTATTTGAATTTAATAAAAACGCACATAAATTATATAAAAAGCTTGGATATCAAGAAATTGGCAAAAATAAATTCTTCACTTATTACCAAGATAGAATGTGGGATGATATTCGCATGGAAAAATATATATAAAAAAAAGGAGAGAAGTGCTGCATATAAGCAAACATTCTCTCCTTTTTTTAATACTGTCTATATACATAAGGGTCATCTGGCTGATTAATGGACTTCCAATCTGTAACTTTAAGAATCGGAATGGTTTTCTTAAATGGTTGATAGTACACTGTTTCAAGCTTACCTGTTACTTGGAGCCATTGATCATTCTCTCTTTTCAATTCATCCGGAATATCAAGAAGCATTCCAAAAACACCAGCATCAGCAATACAATGGATAATCCCAAAGCGCAGCAGGAACAGCTGATTATTGGTTAAATCCTCTTCCTTGTAAGTAAATCCTGTCAACGTAATTTTTCTATCCATAAATTGACCTGGATAATTATAGATTGTTTCCAAATCATTTAAAAAATTATCTTCCCCTAATTTAATTTCAGGGAGATTCTTTATTTTATCTAAGCCTTTATCCATCACTTCTGCATAGCCTTCTTTGCCATAATAGCTACTCGTATTTGGCTGCAGGAATTGATGCTGACTATATTCATCTCCTTCATCATATGCAGGGAAATAGAGTCCCTTTTTCTCCACAATATTCGAATCAAGGGTAGCCACTGGAAGTATTAAACCAGTAAGAATAGGAATAAGCAATGTTATAATCGTAAATCCACGTTTCCACCAGCTATTTTCTTCATGGGAATGATCATGTCCACAATGATTACACGATGCATCATGTGTATGTTTATCCTTTTTTACATAGTTATAGACACATATAATTGTAAAGAGTACAAATATATAGATAGCAGACTCTGAAATATAAGCATATTTCATATTAATATATTTAGATATATCGCCAGTTGCATGTAAATGTAGAAATAAATAAGTAAAGCCTATTAACACGAATATTCGAAACATGTTTTTTTCACCTCTTTATAGAAAAATTGTTACGAGAAACACGCAAACTGTAATTAGACCAGTTAATAGAATGACAAACTTAGCTTTAAATGTGCTTAGCATCATCAATGTATTTTTGATATCCAACATAGGACCAAACACAAGGAAAGCAAGAATAGATCCTTCAGAAAAGCTGTTTCTAAAGCTCGCTGCAACAAATGCATCTGCTTGGGAACAAAGACTTAATATGTACGCAAGTCCCATCATAACAAGATGAGAGGAAGCCTGACCGTTTCCTATTGAAACAAGGGTAGAAGTCTTAACTAAAGTTTGTACTGCTGCAGCAATAAACGAGCCAATAACTAAGTATTTTCCAACAGAGAAAAATTCATCGATCGAATGCTTGAACATAGCTTCGATTCGGTCTTTAAAAGAGTGAATGTGCACGTGTTCAATCACATGACTTTTCAGCGGCGATTGCTTTACTGATTTATGCAGAGCAAGTCCAATAAGAATAGAACAAACAAGCGCCAATACAGAACGAAGAATTACCATTCTCCAGCTATTCCCGAAAGCAATATACGTCGAGAACATAACTACTGGGTTAATAATTGGTCCGGTAAGCATAAAGGCGATACTGGCAGGAACCGGTACACCTTTTAAAATTAACCGCCTTGTAATAGGAATAATTCCACATTCGCATGCAGGAATAATGCTTCCAACTAAAGAAGCAAATAAAATGGCCAGGATTGGATTTTTCGGCATCATTTTTGCAATAAGTTCCTCTGAGACAAAAATTTCGATAATACCCGAAATAAGAACCCCAATTAGAATAAAGGGCAATGCCTCAATGATAATACTGATAAAGATCGTATTTAACTGTAATAAGGTTTCCATATTCATTTTTTAAACACCTACTTTTTTGGTAAAAATCAGAAAGTCATCATTATAAAGAAGATTTATTAAAATCAGATGAGAATAAGGGAGAATCACTACTATTAATTATTAATTATTGCAAACGAATACACGAACCTTTACATTAAATAGTAGGAAAGCAGAAAGGAAGTGAACGAAGCTGAAGAGAAAGCTTTTGCTTTTTTTGGTCGCACTATCACAATGTGTTTTCATCGTAGCCTGTAGTGCTCCGTTACAAAAAGAAGCAGAAAATCTTAAACAGAGTCATATAAATCCAGAACAAAAGAATAGGCAGCTAACTGCTGACTATATAACTGTTCTAGTAGAAGCAGCAAATAGAGGCATGACGGATACAAGTTCCTTTAATATCTTTACAAGTACCATCGAACAAGTAATTAGCCAATGGGGGGAGCCGGATCAAACAGATCAAGTAGGAGAAGGGTACTATGCCATCTATAAGGATAAGGATACCGTATTTGGATATACTGCAAAAGGCAATATTTATGATGTTCGTTCCAATAAAAAGCGATTAAATAGATTATCTCTATCGGATTTAAAAAAGAAAATAGGGGAACCAGCAGAAATTAGAGTAGGGAACGGTGAACAAATAATTGTCTATAACCTTAGTGAAGATGTTCAGCTTAAGTTTATAATTTTAAATAAAACCAACAGAATAGACCATTTATCTGTCTATCACAAAGTTAGAGGGGTACAAGAGAAATATGCCTTAACTATCCAAGGCGAATCTAATCAACTTACCACTAAACAATGGGAAACGATGCAAAACTGGAGGAGGGAAATCGTGAAATTCCAAGAGAATAATGCGAATGTATACATCAATGGGCGGAATGAAAAGAAAGTTTCTTTGACCTTTGATGATGGTCCTGATGATATCATTACCCCAAAAATCATTGAAATATTACAGCAATATAAAGTGAAAGGGAATTTTTTCTTTATCGGCAGTGAAGCAGAAAAACATCCGCAAGTTGTAAGAAATGCTTATAAAAACGGGAATTTAGTTTTGAGCCATAGCTATCATCATGTTGACTTATCTGGTTTAGATAAGAACCAACAATTAGAGGAAATAACACGGGCAGGCAATACTCTTCAATCGATAATTGGAAAAGAACCTGCAATGATTCGCCCACCATATGGAGAAACAAATGAAACGCTAATGAAAAACGCCGAACTAAAAGGATATTCTATTATCATTTGGTCCATCGATACACTTGATTGGTCACAAATGGAGGCAGAGAATATTATTAGAAATGTCACCAATCATTTGCGAAACGGCGATATTATTTTAATGCATTCAGATTCAGAAAAAACAGAAACTGCAAAGGCATTACCAAAAATAATTGAAACTATTCAGGAAAGAGACTTTGAAATAGTCGGTCTCGATGAATTACTAGGGATAGAGGCATACCAGTAAATAGGAAGGGAGTTCTCCTTAATAAAAGGAAATTCCCTTTAAAACTTGTTTTCTTCTCTCTCTTTCTATATAATCAATTATAGACATTAAAGATCTTTAATATATCCGTAAAGAGGTAGTATTATGAAGTATTCAAGAGCAACGAATTATGCATTACACACTATGGTATATTTGACACTTGCACCACAAGGGAAAGCTGTAGGGGTAGATCAATTAGCTAAAATCCAAGATTTATCTCCAACATATCTATCGAAAATCTTAACTAAACTTGTTAAAGCTGGCTTAATTGAATCAACACCAGGTGTTAATGGTGGTTATCGTATTATAAAACGTGCCGAGGAAATTTCCTTTTTAGATGTAATTACGGCTATTGAGGGAAACACATCTTTGTTTAGCTGTTCATTAGAGCATGATAATAGAAAAAATGGCGAGTGCTTAATTGAAAATGTCATGTTAGAGGCTGAAACAAAGATGCGTGAACATTTAAGCCAAAAATATATACGCGATATTGCTAATCAAATTGAACATAATGCTAAGTAAAAAATAAAGGTGATAACTCATCTTTATTTTTAGTCTAATTACGGATATTAAGAGTCCTTAATATATGTTATTAAAAGGAGGAATAAGCATTGTTAGATTGTATTGTTATAGGTGGAGGACCCGCCGGTTTAAATGCCTCACTTGTTCTTGGAAGAGCACGAATGAAGACGATCGTATTCGACGACGATAAACCTCGAAATTCCGTTACCCAAGAATCACATGGCTTCATAACAAGAGACGGTATTAAGCCTTCCCAATTTAAACAAATTGGGAAAGAAGAATTAAAAAAATATCCCGATGTATCCTTTAAAAGCCAGCGAGTAACAGACATTAAAAAGGTAAATAAACACTTCACCATTTTTACCGATCAAAATGAATCTTATCAGGCAAAGAAAATTATATTATCTACTGGACTGATTGATATTCTGCCCGATATTGCTGGCTTGCATCATTTTTATGGAAAAAGCATATTTAGTTGTCCTTTTTGTGATGGTTGGGAACTTAAAGATCGAGCTTTAGCAGTATTGGCAGAAAAAAATGATCATACTTTTCATTTAACCAAATTGCTTTTTAATTGGAGTAGAAACATTATCGTTTGTACAAACGGCAAGAAGATACTTACGAATGAGCAACTTGACACGCTAAATAACAAAAATATTAAAGTAATCGCACATGAGATAGACAGACTGCAAGGCGATAACGGACAATTGCAAAAGATTATCTTTAAAAATGGGGAAGAGATCGATAGAGAAGGTGGTTTTGTCACAGCCGAACTTCAACAAGCCGTTCCCTTTGCTGAATCACTTGGATGTATATTAAATAAGATGGGTGGAGTGGAAACCGATGCTCTTGGGCGGACAAATATAGAAGGAGTATACGCAAGTGGAGATAATACTCTATTAACACCACCACAGTTGATAAACGCTGCAAGCCAGGGAAGCAAAGCTGCTTCAGGAGTAATAGCTGACTTAATTAATGAGGGCTTTTAATTAAGAAATAAATACTTGTTTTAGCAAGACATTCATAAACATGAGAAAACAAACGGGCAAACAAGGCGAAAATCAACTTGTTTGCCCGCTAATTAGTTTTACGGGGATTTCATAACGGTCTTCCTGATCATTTACTCCGTCTATTTTTTGAATAAGAAGCTCTACACAAAGCTTAGCCAATTCTCCGAGAGGCTGCTTCACCGTAGTTAGTTTAGGGAAATAATCCTCTATAAAGGAAGTTCCATCATATCCGACTAGTTTAAAATCTTGTGGTGATGTTAAACCAAGTTTTTCCGCTTCATTTATAACTAAAAGTGCTTTCATATCATCTGAACAAAAGATTCCCTCTGGCTGCTCTGTTTTAAGAATTTTAGCTATCTCCACCGATTTTCTCAAGGGAGTAAAGCTTCCGTTTATGGAAAATATTCTTGGTTGTAAACCAGCATTGTTCATTTCATCTATATAGCCCTTTGTCCGTAAATAGGTTGGTGATTTAACATCATTGCTTCCAGTTAACATGATTATTTTTTGGATACCATGGTTGAGCAAGGAGCGTGTCGCTAAAACACCGCCCTGATAGTTATCACTGCTTACAATGGGAATATTAGGTGCAAGGAAACGGTCAAAGCTTATAATAGGGGCCTTGATATTCGTGTAATCATCATGGTTTAAATTATGTGCACCTGCAATGATTCCTTCTACTTGATTTGCTTGGAGCATTTGAATGTACTCCCGTTCTTTATCCGAATTATGTTCGCTATTACATTGGATTGTTTTATACCCTGCACGGAAAAGTTCTCGTTCTAAATGATCAATCAATTCTGCATAGAAGACATTATTCAAAGCAGGAAAAATTAATCCAACTAGCTTTGTGGACTTCCCCTGCAAACTGCGAGCAAGATTATTTGGTTGGTAATGAAGCTCTCTCATTGCTTCATGAACCTTAGCAATTGTTTTTTCTGATAGATAGCCTTTTTTATTAATAACACGGCTGACCGTCGTAGGACTCACCCCAGCTAATTTGGCTACATCGGTTAATTTTGCAACCATTTTAATTTACCTCTTCTGATTATTTAGTCTCCATATTGTACCGCTGAGATTACGTTTAGAATGCAGGTAAATAAATGTTTGTGATTCATCTGGAAAAACACGCCCTGTAATAACTCGTTCTCCTTCATTTACAAAGCACTCAAAAACGGAGGTATCAGCAAATATATTTACTTTAATTTCTGTATTCTTCGAAACATATGCTTCTCGCTGGAAACCATATTCTTGCGCAAAACGTTGGCCAGCATATTCTCTGTCTACAGAAACTTTACCATTTACCGAATCGAGTGTAAAGGCTAAATAACGGGTTTTATCTACATTTGAAAAGAGCAATATTTTCACAATTTCATTTGCGGGTACGCTTACTTCAAGTTCAAATCGATTGGTCTTCGCGTCAAATGACTCATAAAATGAATTCTCTATTTCACGCAATTTAATTGTTTCTTTAACTGGATATTGTTTTAGCTTCCCATCCTGTAATGTAAGTTCCTTCACTAAACTTAATAAACCTTGATAACCTTCTTTATCTGTCGGATAATTAATTTCCGGTAATCCAATCCAACTAATCGCAAGGGCCCTGCCATCAGGAGCATTAAATGCTTGTGTTGCATAGACATCGAAGCCTTCATCTAGATTTTGCAAATTTGTTGTCTTAGTGATTGCCGCCTTAACCGGGTCAAACGCTTCTCCAACGGTATACATATTCGGATAAATATTTTCATATGATTGAATTTTTTTAGATAATCCTTGTGGACAGAATAAGAGAACAGGTACCTCCTCAATAAAAATAAGATTCGGACATTCAATCATAAAGCCAAGTTCTTGATCAGAAAATGCTAATTCACTAACCAATGTCCAATTTTTAATATCATTTTCTAATGCTTTGTAGAGAAAGATAGCCCCTTTTTTATCTGATTGTTTTTGAGCACCAATAATCATATACAATTGATCTTGATAACAAAAAATTTGCGGATCTCTAAAATGATCTGTTGTTTCATTTGGCTGGTTAATCAATGGTTTAGGAAATTTATGAATGGTTCCGTCTTTATACATAAAAGCCCCATTTTGGAAGCTGTATCGATTCCAATCTTTGTCCCTAACATTTCCAGTGTAAAAAAGGAAGAGCTTGTCTTCATCAATGGGATAAGCTGAACCTGAATAAACCCCATGTGAATCATAATTATTGTCAGATTGTAGGGCAATCCCATTTTCTTCCCAGTGTATTAAATCCTTGCTTTCTAAGTGATACCAGCTTTTTAAACCATGTACAGCTCCGAAAGGATAGTACTGAAAAAAGAGCTGCCATTTCCCATTAAAGAATGAGAAGCCATTTGGATCATTTAACAAACCGGTTTTGGGCTCAATATGATACCCAGTACGCCACTTGGAGTTTTCCACTGATTTACTTAAAGCGTTCTTATAGTCAATGTCCCATTCTGAATAGGGTTTATATCTAAGATCTCGTGTCCAATTGTTAACAATATCTGTCATGTAATTAAAACTCCTTCATTGTAGTTCATAAGTGTACTTAAGGGCATTTTAAAACGTTCTCAAAAATATGTCAAACGTTTTCCTATTTAATTTAACTACATTTATTATAATTATTTAAATCAAATAAATTTTTATGATAAACGTTTGACATAAAATAAAAACGATGTTAAATTAATCGTGCAAAAGGTTTTGAAAGCGATTTAATAGAAAGGGGAATTCACATGAAACACAGAGAAGTAGCTGAACGTGTAGCCAAAGCGTTGGGTGAAGATAACTTAATTGCTGCTACACACTGTGCAACTAGATTAAGACTTGTTGTAAAAGAAACAAAAAAGATTGACCAAAAAGCTTTAGATGATGATCCAGATTTAAAAGGAACATTTGAAGCGAATGGTCAATTCCAAATTATCGTTGGTCCTGGTGACGTAAATGAAGTGTATAAAGAATTAATCAGCATCACTGGTGTTGGTGAAGCAACAAAAGCTGATTTAAAAGAAGTAACGGCACAAAAGGAAACGAATCCTGTCATGAAATTAGTAAAGCTCTTATCCGATATCTTCGTTCCGCTAATTCCAGCTTTAGTTGCAGGCGGGCTGCTAATGGCCTTAAATAATGTCTTAACAGGAGAAGGTTTATTCGGGCCAAAATCTATTGTTGAAATGGTCCCCGGTATTAAAGGTTTTGCAGAAATCGTCAACTTAATGGCCTCTGCACCATTTGCCTTCTTACCAATTTTAATTGGTTTTTCTGCAACAAAACGTTTTGGCGGAAATCCTTATCTGGGAGCAGCAGCAGGGATGATGCTTGTTATGCCTGAACTGGTAAATGGCTATGGGGTAGCAGAAGCTGTTGCTACAGGGCAGATGCCACATTGGGATGTATTCGGCTTACATATCGCTCAAGCCGGCTATCAAGGCCAAGTATTACCCGTGATTGGAGTAGCTTGGATTTTGGCAACACTTGAAAAGTTCTTCCATAAGCATTTAAACAATGCAGTTGATTTTACATTCACACCATTGTTTTCCGTAATTATTACTGGTTTTGTCACATTTGCATTTGTTGGGCCATTATTACGCGGTGTTTCCAATCAATTAACAGATGGATTACTCTGGTTAATTAATACACTTGGTGGAGTTGGTTATGGTTTATTTGGATTGGGATATTCTGCAGTTGTATTAACAGGATTGCATCAATCCTTCCCAGCAATAGAGACACAATTGCTAGCGGATATTGCAAAAACAGGAGGAAGCTTTCTATTTCCAATCGCATCAGCTGCTAACGTAGCACAAGGAGCAGCATGTTTAGCGATCTTCTTCTTATCAAAAAACCAAAAGCAAAAGGGATTAGCGTCCTCAGCTTCTTTCTCAGCAATGTTAGGAATAACAGAGCCAGCATTATTTGGGGTTAATTTAAAACTTAAATTCCCGTTTTTTATCGGCCTTGTTGCAGCAGGTATAGGAGCAGCATTTATGGGATTCACTGGAGTGCGTAATGTATCTTTAGGTCCTGCAGGAATAATTGGCTTTATCGCTATCAGCCCAAAAGCAATTCCCATGTTTATGATTGGAGTTGTTATTAGTTTTGTGCTCGCTTTTGCAGCTACAATGCTTTATGGACGAAAAAAATTGAATGTTCCATCTTCTAATTCTCAAGGTACTGAAACATCTGAAACAGATACTACGATTAATAGAAAAAGAGCATTTAGTGAAGAGATTACGGCACCTGTTGAGGGGAAAGCGGTTGATTTAACGAGTGTAAATGATCCTGTTTTCGCTTCTGGTACAATGGGAAAAGGAATTGCCATTATTCCGCGTTTAGGAAAAATTTATGCTCCAATCGATGGAGTTGTGACAGTTACTAGTGATTCTAACCATGCATATGGAATTCAATCAGAGAAAGGTGCAGAAATTCTTCTGCATATCGGGATAGATACAGTAAAAATGGCAGGGGATGGGTTTAAAACCTATATAAAGCAAGGTCAAAAGTTGAAGAAAGGAGACTTGCTAGGAGAATTTGATATGGCGAAAATCAAAGAAGCAGGGTTTGATTCTACCGTGATGATGATTGTCACAAATTCTTTTGAATATTTAGAGATTAATAGTATTAAGGATTCAGATATTAAGGTAGGAGATAAAGCTTTAACCTTAATACAATCAGAAAGCAAATAATGTTCGATCCTTAATATTTAATGAGTGAAATAGACTGGTATAGATAGAAAAACGTATGCAAGGAGGTACTTCATTGCCTATATTTCTTGAAAAGGATGGCAAGACACTTCATTTACAAAACAAGCAAATAAGTTATGTCCTCTCCATAGAAAAAGATAAATATGTCTGCCATCGATATTGGGGAAGAAGACTAGAAAGTTTTAATGGAAGCACTCAGCTTCAAATGATAGATCGCGGCTTTGCCACTAATCCGTTTCCTGAAGAGAGAGTGTTTAGCTTAAACGCACTACCTCTGGAAACAAGTACACAACAAAGCGGTGATCATCGAATCGCGAATTATACAATACGTTCGCATACCAATCAAACACGCACTGATTTTATTTTTAAGAAATTTGATATCCTATCCGGGAAACAGCCACTGAAAGGTTTACCTACATTAGAAGGAGAGGATACTACTGTTACGACATTAATTATTACTTTATATGATGATCTTCAGCAGCTGGAAATGAAGCTTTACTATCATCTTTATGAACAACTGCCGGTTATAACAAGACATGTGGCTTTTCTTAATCACGGGCAACAAGATGTATTCCTTGATAATGCCGGAAGTCTTCAAGTAGATATCGCGGCAGCTACTTTTGATTTATTAACTCTTTACGGATCTCATACAAATGAAGCAAACATAAGTAGAAGGAAATTGCAAAATGGAATTCAAAAAATAGAAAGTACTCGTGGTGTAAGCAGTCCACAGCATCAACCGTTTTTAGCACTTTTAAATCCAAATACAGATGAATTCAGCGGAGAAGTACGTGCATTTCATCTCATTTATAGCGGGAATTTCCAAGCACAAGTCGAAGTAGAACAATATGGTTCAGCACGTGTACAACTTGGCATAAATACGGAAGGTTTTTCATGGAAGCTTTCACCTGGGGGCAGCTTTGATACCCCAGAAGCTGTGATGGTTTATTCTAATCATGGGTTAAATGAGATGAGTCATACTTTCCATACACTTTATCAACAGTATCTTTGCCCTAAGTCATTTCGAAATCAAGAGCGGCCAATTGTATTAAATACGTGGGAAGCTAATTATTTTGATATCTCAGAAGAAAAAAGTGAGAAATTAGCGGAGGCTGCAGCACAAATAGGCATAGAAATGTTTGTATTAGATGATGGCTGGTTTGGAAAACGAAATGACGATACTTCCTCCCTTGGTGATTGGATGGAGAATAAAGATAAACTGCCAAACGGGATAGCTGGTTTAGCCGAGACGGTGAAAAATAAAGGAATGAAGTTTGGTTTATGGTTCGAACCAGAAATGATTTCCCCAAATAGTGAGCTATTTAAAGCGCACCCTGATTGGGTTATCCATACCCATGGATATAAGCCCATAGAAGGAAGAAGACAGTTAGTCCTAGATTTATCTAATCCAGAAGTACAAGAGTTTTTAATAAATGTATTATCGAAATATTTAATAACAGGCAAAATCGATTATATTAAATGGGATATGAACCGACATTTAACCGATATTGGCAGTACCGCTTTTCCTAAAGATCAGCAGGGGGAGATTAGTCATCGATATATACTAGGTTTATATCGAATCCTCGATACATTAGTAAAGCAATTTCCGAATGTACTATTTGAAAATTGCTCAAGCGGAGGGGGCAGATTTGACCCTGGAATGATGCATTATATGGCCCAGACTTGGACAAGCGATAATACAGATGCGTTATGCAGGACAAAAATTCAATATGGATATAGTTTGCTTTATCCTCCGATTATGATGGGAGCACATGTTTCTACCGTGCCTAACCATCAGGTGGGAAGGATCACTTCACTAGAAACAAGGGGAAGGGTTGCAATGAGTGGCAATCTTGGATACGAGTTAGATTTAACAGAAGCAGTGGAAGAGGAACTACGAGAAATAGAAAACCAAATATCTTTTTATAAACAACAGAGAAAGCTTTTTCAGTTCGGAAAATTTTATCGATTGAAAGCGCCAGGAGAATATTTCGAAAGTGCTTGGATGTTTAAAAATGAAAAAGAAGCGATGATTATTTATTTTAACGGGATAGCACGGCCTGCTGTGCCAGTTAACTATCTCCCTGTTTATTATCTGGAAAATCTTGCAATCTATAAGGATTTAGCAACCGGAAGACTATATTCAGGCAGTGAGCTTAACTATGCAGGAGTGACCATTCCACGCGTGAAGGAAGATTACAAAACATTGATTTATCACTTTGAGAAAGTAGAACCGCAAACTAATGAGACCTGAATAGAGAGGGGGATAAATAAGGATTAAAATATCAAATAACCACTAATTTTCTATTAATGATATTTCTATCTAGATTCCTAAGGAATTAGCGGGGCTGGTGAGATTCCAATGATGAGATTAATAAGAGGAATCTCACCACTCGTTCCTTGGAAAGCAAACGTATTCAAGCGAAAGCTAAAATACTTAACCTCATCAAACATCTAAAAACGCCAATATTAGTTCGTTTAATCCATATTGTTTAGTGCATGCAGTAATTGATTGACGAGAGGGGAAAGCTCTACGTTTTCATTGCGTCTACAAAGGAATATTGGCCGTTTAATTTCAACTCCTTTCACCTTAACCACACCTACTTCCTTACGAAGCACATGTTCCTTAACTGCAAGAGAAGGAGCTAACATGACTCCATAACCAGCAATAACTGAATGAATAGATTCGTTTAAGCCGTGAAATTGCAATCCAACAGGAGGGTGGTTCACACCATGAATTTTACACAAAGAATATAACATGTCTCTTGTTGAGCTTCCGTTTTCTCTTACTAAAAATGGCTCTTGAACCAACTGTGAAAATGAAATTTCTTTGCCAGCAAATTTATGCTTTCGCGGAACGATGAACCAAAAATCAACATCCATTATGTGTGTGAGATGCAATTCTGGTTGCTCCCACCGTTCTTTTACAACAAGAGCTAAATCTACTTTATAGCGGAGTAATTTCTCAATCGCTTCGTTTGAGTTACCACTATATAACTCTATATGGAGTAAAGGATTATCTATTTTCAATTTTGCTAATAGAGAAGGTAATAAAAAATTAGCCGGTAAATATGTGGATGCTATTTTGATATTATCTAGTATTCCAGCTTTCAGTTGGTTTATTTTCCCCTCAATATCTCTTTCTAAATCAAATAAACGTTCCCCTTGCTTATATAAAAATTCTCCTTCCTTTGTTAATTTAATTCCTCTTCCCGCAGACTCAATTAATGTCAATCCTGTTTCTTTTTCTAAATTTCGGATTTGCATAGTTACAGCAGGCTGACTAATAGAAAGAACTCTTGCTGCATCTGTAACACTTTTTGCAGAGGCAACAGTGATAAATATACGAAGAGCATGAAGGTTCACTAATCTTCACTCCTATAAATAATATTTATACATCCTTAAGAAATATATATTAGACTTATCTATTATAATTATATAACCTTTTTATTAGAAATGGTAAAAAGGAGCCTATAATCATGAACTTACCGATGATCAAAGAAGAAAGCAAACTACAACAGAAACAAATAACACGACAAAAAATCTTTTTCTGTATTATTCTAATCATGCTAGTATCAATCGGACTAGCAACAGCACTTTTAGGAAGAAGAGAGGGGAATTATCAACTATTCACATTAATGTTAATTGGTCTAGGAGCTTCCTTTATTGGAACATTAGCAGGAGGGGGTGGCTTAATTACCGTTCCTGGTATGATGTTAACAGGTATTCCCATTCAAACAAGTATTGCTACTAATAAGTTTTCCTCAGGAATTGCGGCACTTTCTAGTGTTTTCTATTTAATAAGAAACAAACAGCTAAGTGTCCACTTTCTATTAATTACTATCCTAATCGCTGTTTTAGGTGGAATAGGGGGAGCACTAGTAACTACAAATATACAGGAAGAAACGATGAATATCATTGCGTTTGCATTACTTTGTTTTGCCTTAATAGTAACAATAAAAAATAAACAATGGACTGCTACTATACAACAAGATAAAAAGCAAAAACAACAAAAAACAACAAAGAAAAGATTATACATCCCTTTCCTTATTGCAGCATATGATGGGGGATTTGGACCAGGATCCGCCACATTTAGTATTTTATTTTATTTAAAAAGTAATTTCACCTATATAAAAGCTGTGCAAATGACAAGAGTTATTATTCTTGGCAGCTGTACAGGAGGATTTATTATTTATTATCAGAACGGTTTTATTAATTGGTATTATGCCATTTGTATGGCAGTTGGTTCTATTATTGGATCACAGATTGGATTACTCGTATTGCCTAAAGTTTCTCAAAAAGCAGCAAAAACTCTTTTGGTGGTTATTATAAGTGCATTGATGCTGCAAATGATCGTTAAAATAATTTAGTTGTATTAGCATAATTGGTAATAGTTGAAAAGAAATAGTGGATTAAAAATTTCAGCAATTTTTTATAAAACTAAAGAATAGAATTGGAGGTTATAATGACTTTTTATTCTAGTTTACATAATATATATTATACACAGTAATTAAAAATTCAGCAAATCATATCTCATTACAAAGTATACTCTAGATAGTGAGACAAAATAAAAAAATTCCTTATCATTATCTATCACAATCTATTGTTAACTAACTGTATCGTATCTTTATGGACACTTGAATTTAATTGCTTAATAATTTTAAAATTATTATTAGTTTTTTATATGCTCAATATAATTTTTCATTGAAGAAAACTTCAAAAATTAAATTCAGCTTCCATCAAAAAACCAGAAAACACAAGGTTGAATGGTGTTTTCTGGTCTATAAAAAAATTAAATGGTTTCTTTCTCATTGTCAGCAATCAAATTCTGATAAAATGTGGCATTAGATGTATATATATATGGTGCCAACCATAGAAAACCGATTCCTAATGTGAATAAACATAAAATGCCCCATCCTATAAAGCTTAAATTTAATAAAAAGTACTTTCCTTTATAGCCTTTCATTCTTCGTCTGCTTTCCGTAATTGCTTCGAAAACTGAATACTCTGGATGATCTTTTAAAAGCATAAAAGTTTGTGAATATGCTAGTGCTTTAATAATACCAGGAATTAATAATAATAAGGACCATAAAAAAGTAAAAATACCAATCATAATAGACGTTCCAATTAGTTTAAGCATTGTTTTTACGTCTGTATATATGGTGAAAACTTGAGAAATCTCTGTGGTTTTTTCTCTTACAATGTCAAGATAAAACCATACAATCGATATAGATAAAGGAATTAATAGAAGGCTAATAATAGTATTTAGTATCGTCGCCTGCGGGGGTGCATAATCTTGATAAATCCAATTCATAAATCCGCCGCTCGCGTATATTTCAATCGACAGATTAACACCTGCACTTAAAATAAAATATAGGAATGTGAGTCCAACTGCCTTCCCCCATTCTCCTTTCAAATATTCTCTTGCTTCACGCTTAATTGCTGAAATTTTCAATATATATCCTCCTTTAATAGACTATCTTTCTAATTATAACTTTTTTTGTAATAGAAAGAATTAAGTGATAAATATGGTGAAATAAAATTTCTAAATTTCTTATTTCCCCCTATCTATACGAATATCCCATAGAAAAGTTTCTACTGTTTTCATATTTTAAAAAGAATTAAGTGCCTTGATGCTGCAGATTGAAATATACAGGCTAAATCATTCATAAAAAACCAAAGATGTCTATACAAAGACCCCTTTGGTTTTTTGGTCAGTTAATTCTTCCTATTTATCTATCAAAATAGGAAGAAATCTATTATCTCATTATTTTTTCAAATTCTTGCATCATTAATAGATCATTTGTAATTTCATCTGAATGATGTAAAGAGACTTTCGCCCCAAGGCTGTTAAAAGCCGCTACTGCCTCATCATATCCTCTTTCAATATGTTCAATTCCCGTAATTGTTGTCGTCCCTTCTGCAACTACTCCAGCTAACATTAGACAAATACCTGCACGGACATCTGAAGCATGAACTAATGCCCCGTGTAAAGCAGACTTTCCTTTAATATGGGCAATCCCATTTGATACTTCAATAGCTGCACCCATTTTGTTTAATTGGTATACATGATTAAATCGGTTCGGATAAACTGTTTCTCGAAGTATACTTTTCCCTTGTGCTTGTGTTAACAAAACGGTTAATGGCTGCTGCAAATCCGTTGGAAATCCAGGAAACATAGCAGTTCTTACCCTCGACGCTTTTAATCTACCATCTAGAAATGACGTAATATTATTTTCTTTTATTTCCAAACCGACACCGATTTCTTCCAGTTTCGTGAGACAAGATGTAAGATGTTCTGGGATAATATCGTTTACAGTGATCGTTCCACCTGTAATCCCGGATGAAATAAGAAAAGCTCCAGCAATTAGCCTGTCGGGAATTACGGTATAGCTGCATCCATTCAAGTTTTTAACACCTTTAATTTTGATTGTATCCGTACCAGCACCTATAATTCTCGCACCCATTTTATTTAAAAACAATGCAGTATCTGTTACTTCAGGATCTCTGGCAGCATTTAATAAAATCGTTTCTCCCTCAGCTAATACTGCTGCTATCATGCTATTAATAGTCGCACCAGATGTAATCGTATCAAAATAGATAGTTGCCCCTTTTAATTTTTGAGCCTCCACCACATAATAATCTTCATAAAATGTAAAAGTTGCCCCCATTTTCTCGAATGCCTTAATATGCTGATCAATGGGTCTGCTTACAAAATCATCCCCGCCTGGATAGCCAAGTGATACTTTTCCGAATTTAGCAAGTAATGCTCCAATGAAATAATAAGCTGTTCTAAACTTCCTTGACTTTTCAGGTTCAATTATCGGGTTATCTATTTTAGTAGGGTCAATATAAACATCCCCGCGGCTATCTCGCTCCATGATACATCCTATTTCTTCTCCGATTTGACGAAGTACTTTAAAATCAGCAATGTTTGGGATGTTCTTTAATGTTACAGGCTCACTAGCTAAGCATGCAGCAGCTAGAATTGCCAAAGAACTATTTTTCGAACCAGGTACTGATAAGGATCCTTCCAGTTTAGAAGGTCCTTCTATATTCATCCATCTCATTTTAATCTCCTATTCCAATCTATCTAATCAACGTAAATCAGCAAATTTTATTTTTAGTTGTTTCTTTTTCATTTCATCAATCGTTTTTTGTGGTGCACCAACATCTGTGAGAAGGATATCAATTCCTTCGATTGGTACGGATTGCATAAACATTTCATGACCAATTTTTTCATGCGGTGCTAAACAGACCACTTTTTGTGCAACGCTGGCAACTGTCTGAGCAAATGCAGCTGCTTCAGGAGTAGAGGTACTTATACCTTTAGCATTAATTCCTCCTCCAGTTAAAAAACAAATATCCAAGGAAAATTTGCGCATCATTTCCATTGCAATACAATCAATTATACTACTTGATGAAGATCCTCTTAATTTCCCTCCGATTAAATAAGAAGCTATATTTTCTTTCATTCTAACAAGATCGGCAATTTTCAATGAATTTGTAACGATTGTATAAGGGAAATCAGTTGGCAAATATTTTACCATTCCATAATGTATACCTGCTCCTCCAATAAAAACAGTATCATTTTCTTTAATATAAGAGGCTGCTAATTTGGAGATAGCATTTTCATGCGGGGCAGCCGTTCCATATCGAATAGCTGATGGCTGCGGCATTGTTCTTACTTTAGGTATTGCTTCAGAAAGAATGGCGCCACCATATGTTTTTTGCAGCACTCCTTGTTCTTCCATAATTGTTAAGTCTCTTCTAATGGAATCAAGAGACATCTCAAATTTACTTGCTAAATCTTTAGCAATAACTTTCCCATCTCTTGAAATTATCTCTAAAATTAATTTTCTTCTTTCCTCCGCTAGCATACTGTTCCCTTTCCCATCAAAATCTAAATTCATCTTATTCCGTTTCATTAACTTTTGTCAAATGTTTTTTTCATTTTTCTTCCGTTTTATTCCGTATTATGCCTTTTTCACCCTATCGAAACATATGTTCTATTATTAATCTTTTCCTAATTTCTTTATTTTTCGTTTCATAAAAAACTACAGTGTAAGCACAGCAGTTTTTATGAAAGCTCCACATCATATTCCATTCTTTTTGCTGTTTCTTTCGCTATTTTCACACCTGCTAAACGTTTGACAAGATGAAAGGACATATTAATGCCTGCCGAGATGCCACCTGATGTAATAATGCGCCCTTCATCGACAAACTTCACCTTCTTTACCACATTGACTTGTGGGTATTCCTCCTCAAGCCTAGTAAGGCTCGCCCAATGTGTTGTCGCGTTCAATCCATCAAGCAGCCCTGCTTCAGCAAGCAATAACGCTCCCGTACAGACAGAAGCCATCCATTGAACCTCTTCCATTTGTTCCTTAATCCAATTAATCACCGTTTTATTATGTACTTCTCGTTCTCTTGCACCTAGTCCCCCTGGGATGATTAAAAGATCGAACTTGGGCATCGTTTGGAAACTATAATCCGGATATACCTTTAATCCATTTCTCGCTCGAATCATTTGTCCCGTTTCCGAAATAGTCTGCACTATAAACGGTTTAGACCCATCCTCTCTTGTTGTAACAGAAAACACTTCAAACGGGCCAGCAAAATCTAATACCTCCACATCATTAAATAAAAATATCCCTATTTTCCATTGGTCGGTTTGCATTTTATCTCTCCTTCGTTAAAGCTATATTCTAGCTAGTTACTTATTATTATACTTAAGAATTTCATCATAGAGAGATAAATTATCTTAAACTTGATTAACTGACTGATTTTTGAAAAAATAAAAGGATAAAAAGGAGAGGCGGTTATTTAAAGTGAATGGACAAAAGAGGCTGCGAGATTATGGAATAATAATTGGAAAATTAGAAACAGGTAAAAGAAATGCCATTACAGATGTAGAAGGTGTCACAGTTGGCCATACTACATTAAATAATAAAGACACTCAGACTGGTGTTACCGCAATAATCCCCCACCAAGGCAATATATTTAAAGAAAAGGTAATCGCTGCAAGCCATGTAATTAATGGGTTTGGCAAAACAATGGGTTTAATGCAAATAACAGAATTAGGAACGATTGAAACACCTATTCTTTTAACCAATACATTAAGTATCGGTGTGACAGCTGATGCATTAATTGAATATATGCTAGAACATAACGAGGATATTGGTAGAACAACAGGTACTGTTAATCCCATTGTGTGTGAGTGTAACGATATGTTTCTTAATGATGTGAGAGCAAGAAAGATTACGAAAGACCATGTTTTCGGGGCAATCGCTAATGCTTCTGCGGAATTTGATGAAGGATCAGTTGGTGCTGGCCGCGGCATGCTATGCTATTCTTTAAAAGGTGGAATTGGAACCTCTTCCCGCATAATACATATGGAGCATGGTAGCTATACAATAGGAGTACTGGCACTGACCAACTTTGGTACTCTGAGTGATCTAGTGATAGCGGGGAATCCAATTGGACAACAGCTCAAAAAACAGCTTACACAGACAAATAAAGATAAGGACAAGGGCTCTGTTATCATCATCGTAGCTACTGATCTTCCCGTTTCGGAAAGACAATTAAATCGAATAATTAAGCGCGCAGTAACAGGATTATCACGAACAGGTTCGATTATCACAACTGGAAGTGGTGAAGTAGTCATTGGTTTTTCTACAGCAACAAAAATACCACACGAAAATCCTTATTCCAGCGTCCCCATCTCAGCCATTCATGAAGAGGATATCGATGTTGCATTTAGAGCTGTTGGAGAAGCTACAGAGGAAGCAGTGCTAAATTCCTTGATAACCGCAACCCATGTAATTGGTCGAGATGGGAATGAACGGCCAGCCCTTAAAGATTTATTAAGAGAATACAACATTCATTTACTTTAGAAAAAAACAGACGCCTGTATGATACAAAGCGTCTGTTTTCCTTATTTATATTTACCTTGCAAAATCGATTCCTCTAACGGACGGCGGCTAGACGGAATTTCTCTTGCTTGAAAATCTTCCGGCAACGCTTCTTTTTCCCCTTGATAACCAATGGCAATAGTTACTTGAATATCAAATTCTTCTGGGATGTTTAATACTTCACGAGCTTTTGCTTTATCAAATCCACCAATAGCATGTGTTTTTAAACCTTCTTTTATAGCCTGCAAGGATAAGAATCCCCATGCAGTTCCGCTGTCAAAGGCATTCATCCCATTTTGTTTATCCGAAATAAGCACTGCTAATACCGGTGCATTTTTACACCACTCTAAATTTCTTTCAAAAATAAAAGAATGGAATAATGATCGTTCCTCTGCTGTTCGAGCAACAATAAAACGCCATGGCTGCAAATTATTTGCAGAAGGCGCCCAGCGAGCCGCCTCAAATAGGCGCATTAAGACTTCTTCAGAAACTTCTTTATCTAAAAAAGAACGGGGTGACCAACGATTTAAAAAAATTGGATCAATCTCGTGGTCTGCTTGACGAAATGTATGTATTTCATTTTCCTTCATAAGTATCCACCCTCAAAAGTTATTTCATTTCTATTCCATTTTAATGATAAAAAATTGACAATTCAACTAATTGATTCTAAAGAATAGAAAGAATCAATCAAAATAAACAGGCTCCAACGGATTAGCCATATGTTTAAAGGCTAGTAATATTTGTGATTCAGTATTTCTTGGAATGGATAAAGGCGGAAGATCATCTTTTGCAAAGAAACCGACAGAGCTAGTTTCTACTCCTTCCTGCGCCTCTCCTCCTACAATCTCGCACTGAATGAACATTTTATATACATGGTATGGAGATGGAGGATGCGGGTGGCATTTCTTATCCATAACCGCAATTAATTTTACAGCTTTCACCTCAAAACCTGATTCTTCTTGTACTTCTTTTACTGCAACTTCAGCTGGAGTTAAGCCAATATCGCCCCAGCCTCCTGGCAAGGCCCAGGAGTTATCTGTCTTCTCTTTCACCATTAGTATTTTATTATCTTGAAAAACTACTGCCCTAATATCTACTTTTGGTGTAGCATACCCTGTTTCATTTGCAAAAAGATCACGAATACATGTTGTATCCACCTTGGTATATTCCGACATAATTTCTAAACTGATCTTCCTGATATCTTCAAATCTTTCCAAATCATAAGTATCCTTTGAATAGGTTAATCCGGCTTGGGCGATTGCTTGAAGTTGTTTTGCCCATTGTAACCATCTCGGTTCCATCTAATGACCTCCTTTTTTTAATAAACTGAAACACTTTACAAATTGCATAGACTTACCTTCCAATAACAAACCCAAATACACAAGTTAAAAAAAGTACCAGCACTAACGCAAGGCTTAGCATACCGCTTACAGCTTTTTTCCTTGCTGAATAATAAGCATCACTTTCCATATATTTTTTCATCAACGGATGGTAGTGGCACACTTTATTCCATAGGGTAGTAAGCCACCCATGCATGATAATAGAAAACCCTGCAAAAATAAGAATCTTAAGCCATAGCGGCGGTACTATAATCATGGCGCCTGTAGTACTATTAATTAACATCAAATACCCATATAAATAACTGGAATTACGTATAACAATCTTAATAAATAATTCGATAAAGCCATTAATTGGTGTGCGTTTTTGAAAGATCCGTTTAGAGTTTTTGAAAATACGCGGTTTCTTTCTTCTCATAATGACCGGTTTTTCTATTTCAGGAGCCGCTAAATAGATAGCCTGAACCATGCTAGTTTTACGCTCTTGCTCTAATTCAATATGGAGATCAATGGACGCAATCTTTCGTAAAGCTGTCAAACTAAAGAAGATCGACAACAAGAGAATAATTAGTGATAGTGCATATACTGGAATAGTCATTCCCATATCCACTATATGATAAATCCATTGACTAAACCAATTCAATACAAGAAACAAGAAAACCACCAGCAAGCTTTTTGCCCATATAGAACCTATTTTTCGGATATGGTACTTCCATAACATGAAGCAAGATTGTAAAGCAGTGAAATAGACAAATAAGACAAGAATTTCTGACCAATTTAACAAATAATAATGGAGTAAAAATGGTAGAAGGCATAAGAAGCCTGCTGCCAGCACCATTGTTTGAAAGAACAGAGAATAGAAATAGCTCAGTGCTTTTAACCTTCCATTCAAATGAAGCTGTTTGACTAAAAATACTTTATCAGCTTCCACAATAAGGGTTCGAATATTGCCAATCCATGCCAGAAAGTAAAGGCAGAAAAAAGGAACAATAAAAGGGATCTTATGTATCCAAACAGGTATCTCCAGCCACCAAGAACGATAGATAACACCGCAGAAAACACCTAGAGGGACTAAGATATATACAATTACCGTCCAATCAGCAATTGATCGAAGTACTTTCCATTGATAGTGCCAATTGCTAATTAAACGTGAAAAAAACAACTTTCTACTATTCATTACCATGATCCTCTGCTAACAAATGAAAACAATCATACAAAGAGCCATCAGGTAACTGACATTGCTCCCTTATCTCCTCTAATGTTCCTTTTGCCACTAGCTGACCATTATGGATCATAAGAAATCGATCACAAATCTTTTCTGCTGTATCTAATACATGGGTAGACATTAATATGCCAGCACCGCGTTTTTGCTCTATTTCCATCGATCCGAGAAAAAGCTTCATGGCATTGGGGTCAAGTCCCATAAACGGTTCATCAATAATATATAAGGATGGATTTGTAATCATCGCAAGTATAAGCATCGCTTTCTGCTGCATTCCCTTTGAATATTTAGTTGGGTTTTCATGCGCGTGTTCCGCTAACTTGTACATATTTAGTAACTCATTAGCCTTTTGCTTATATTCCTTTTCTTCTAGCCCCTCTACTGCTGCAACAAAATCTAGGTGTTCCCATAATGTTAATTCATCATAGAAAATCGGTCGTTCTGGTAAATAGGAATAAGTTATCCCATCTATGTAGGAAACCGTTCCTTCTAAATGTTCGATTAAACCTAATAAACTTTTGATTGTCGTACTTTTGCCAGCACCATTTGGCCCAATTAAACCAACTAATTCTCCTTTTTCAATAGTAAAATTAATTTCTCTAATAATTTCTTTCTTTTGCTCGTATCCAGCTGATTGAATCTCTACCTCTAAAAGAGACATTTACACACCCTCCCCATCTCATTCTTCTTTCATACGGACAAATCTGTAAGAAAGTTTCTAAATTAGAAAAAATTTTTGGAGATTAAAAAAATCGCACTACTGGTAGAGAAGCATCATGAAGAAGGAAACAAAAAAATAGATGCAGTCAGATAATAATTACCTTCCTGCATCTATGCCATCGATTAACTATCTTTTACACAGCATGACTATCCATTTTCACACGCAGTTTGCTTCCAACAAGCTTTACCAAATCAACCACTCGATTAGAATAGCCCCATTCATTATCATACCAAGCTAGTATTTTCACTTTATTTTGCCCGATGACCATTGTAGATAAAGCATCAATAGTTGCAGACTCGGTTGTTGTATTAAAATCAACAGATACTAAAGGTTCCTCTGTAATGCTTAGAATCCCTTTCAGTTTTCCGTTTGAAGCCTCTTCAAAAGCTTGATTAACAGCTTCACTCGTCACATTTTTTTCTAAATCGACGACTAAATCGACTAAAGAAACATTTTGTGTTGGCACTCTTAACGCCATTCCATGAAGTTTTCCTTCTAAATGTGGAAGGATCTGTTTTAAGGCCTTAGCTGCTCCAGTCGAAGTGGGAATAATATTTTGCCCACATGACCTTGCCCGCCGTAAATCATGATGGGGATTATCTATATTGTTTTGATCATTGGTATAGGAGTGAATCGTTGTCATTAATCCATTCTTTATCGTAAAATGTTCGTCTATAACCTTAGCAACCGGTCCTAAGCAATTGGTCGTACATGATGCATTCGAAATAACATGATGTTTATCAATATTTAATATACTATCATTCACACCCATGACGATGGTTGCATCAGCATTTACACCAGGAGCGGTAAGCACTACTTTATGCGCACCAGCTTTTAAATGCATTGCTGCTTTGTCTCTCGTGTTAAATTTCCCAGTAGCTTCTACTACGATATCGATTCCCAATTCACGCCACGGAAGTTTTTCTGGATTACGGTTATTCACTAATAGAATCTCTTGGTCATTTATAAGAATCGAATGTTCTTTAGCCACAACCTTACCTGGAAACTTCCCGTGAATTGTGTCATACTTTATTAAATGTGCTATCGTTTCAGAAGGATAACTGGCATTAATAGCAGTAATATGTATACTTTGATCATTAATAGCATTTCTAAGCACCATTCTTCCAATTCTCCCAAAGCCATTAATTGCAACTGATATTGTCATAGACTTCGCTCCTTTTTAAATATGTTATACTATTAAATTAATACTCTATAATAAGTATAACATATTTAAAATAAAATACATCTTATTTGATTAAAAATAAGATGTATTCTTATAGTGCCTTGAACTTTATCTCACTCCTTTTACAAAATCACTTGGCATCGTAGCTTCTTTGTTATTATGAACAATCCAAGATATTATCGTTGTACTGTCACGGACATTTTTCTTTTTTATTTCCTTTAATAAATAATAGACGCTCTCTTGATTGGAAAATGAATCAAAAGCTTGAAAAATGGATTCCATCCTATGATAATCCGTGTTGGGACATTCAATCAGTCCGTCAGTAGTGAGAAAGATATGTGTTTTTCCCTTTCTTAATTCTTTCACACCCTGATTATAGGAAGGTACTTCTTGATGAAAACTACTGTTTAGCCCAATCCATTCATAAAAGCTACGGTGATTTTGCTGGTATTCTCCTAATCTTGAAAGTTCTGGATGATTGAGTGCAAGTATACAGTCGCCAATTGATAACCACCATAAATAGTTTTCTTTTCGTACAACGATTAAGAACGCAGTTTCTCCTTGAATCATCATGCTTTGCTCCAGAAACTCCTTGCTTGCGAAATGGTTTAAGAAAAAGGAAGTAATTTCTTGGAATACTCTCTTTAACGGTAATTGTAGAATTGTTTTGATCTCCTCTTTCTTTGTCGCTATACTTTTTATTACTAATTCTGCACTTTGTGCTGAATCATGTGCATCCAAGAGGATGACAAGCTCCCATTCGCGTTCTATCCAAATGAAACAGCCGTCTTCATTTTTATATTGACCTGCAGAGGAGTTTCCTCCAAAGCGTCCAAGTACTAAATTATTTCTTAGATGGAGGATATTAATTTCATCTACATAATTCTTATCAGAACCTACCCATTTATATTCCATTACGCTTCCTCAAAAACTTCATTTGCTAAGTAATTTTTTATTCTTTTACATAAAGAGCTCATTTCCTCTTCGTTTGCAATCGGAGCCTCGGTCCAATCATATAACTCCGTTGGTCCCCAATATCTTTCAGGAGTATTGGGATATCTTGCAATTAGATGAAGGTGAAGATGAGGAACCGAATTTCCTGAGACGAGAGCGTAAATATGTTCCGCGTTTTCTGTTTCCTTTAATGCCTTGCTGACTCTTGAAATAATAAGTCCAAACGCCTTTGCTTCATCATTTGTCATCTCAGCAAGTGTAGGAATATGTCTTTTTAAATCGATCATAAGATGTCCTAGGTAACTGCCCTTGCCTTTTCTGTCAATATGACCATCATAAACATATTCATTTTCATAGATTGGTATTCCTGCTGTTTTAATAATCCCTTTATGTTTATCGCATATGAAACAATTGGTTTCCATTTCCCTTTCCCCCTAAAATAGTATAAAAAAATCCTATTGTCTCTTAAAAGAGACGATAGGATTTATCGTGGTACCACTCTTCTTCATTCGTTAGAATAACGAACCTTCTTAAGCTCAATGACGTGAGCCAACCGTCTAGATATACCTTTCTACCTAACCACTCCTAGGCGAGTTGGGAAGTGATATGCGCTATCTTTCACCAAACGACAGCTCTCTCTAGCATACTTACTTCTTAATACTCCTAATCATCGTGTTTATCTTATTTAACTAATTTAAACTTTCTGTTATTTTAGGAAAAACTTCAAAAAATGTCAATCGTTATTTTCTAAATAGGTCTGACAATTCATTTTCATTTTTTATCACAAAAATTTTGTTCTGATACTGTTTGTATGTATGAAAGAAAAAAGGTTTACCTACTTGCTCGAAATGCTTATTCCATTTAAACATTTTAAAGAAAATTGTTAAGTTTGGCTGATAATGGGCCATTTCTTGACCAAGCTTCTGTTTAACGTATCGTTTTACGATACGATAGGTGCGCTTAGAATAATTGGTGTCCAAAAAAACAATGACGTCTGCTTGTTGAAAGCTGCCACTTACCCATTCCTCACTATGAACACCTTCTACAATCCATCTATCTGTTTGGGTGATGGACAGTAAATGTGCTTTCCTCTCTTCTTCCGATCTTCTAATATCTCCACTATCTGATCGTTTCCAAACAACATTATCTAATTCATAATAGGGAATTTGTAATTTCATTGATAAATCTTTTGCTAATGTTGTTTTTCCACTAGCTACAGAACCAATGATATGTATCTTATTAGGAGTAGCTTTCACTATTTCCCCACCTCCTTTATACAAGATTTTCATGAGTGTCGGGGAAGCATCTATTCAATATTTAAAGATAAAGACATCTTTCCATTATCACGGAAAGAGGGATCTGCTACTTTTTCGACCATTATTTGACTATCTTTTACGTGAATTACAGAAACGCAGCAATTATCATGGTGTGGGTAATCAGCCATATTTAGCAGAGATTTAATGAAAAATCCAATCGTAACACCATGAGAGAAAACCAAAATATTGCCGCCTGTATCTTTATGCTTAGCAATAATATCGTCAACAGCCGCTCTTGTCCGCGCTAATAATTCAGTAAAGGATTCTCCATCTTGGACTTTGCTTTCCATATCTGTAAAGGAGAAGAGTCTTTCCACTATATCTCCATGCTGTGCGATAATGTCTGTCTGCAGCATTGCTTCTAACATTCCGAAATTCATTTCTTTTAATCTTGCATCTTTTGTTAATTGAATATTTCTATTACCAATAGCAAATTTTGCCGTATCTAACACTCTCTGACTATCACTGGCATAAGCAGCCTCAAAAGGTATATCTGATAAACCAGCACCAACCGATCTTGCTTGTAAAATCCCATTTTCTGTTAAAGGAGAATCACAAAACCCTTGCATTCTCTTTTCGATATTATATTGAGTCTCTCCATGTCTGATAAAATACAGTCTCAATTCCTTCTTCATTTGAAACTCCCTTCCTTTGCTTTATTTTTCACAGGATACTATCAAGAAAAGCGGAATCCTCATTCGCCTTTCATATTCTTCTTTTTGCAGAAAATTTTCTCGTTTTGGCATTCCTTCCCGTAAGTCGGTTATTTTAAAGCCTGCTTCTTTTAACAGTCGAAAATACTCCTCTATCGTGCGATGATATTTTACTACTTCCTCGTCTATCCATCGCTCAATTCTTTCTCCCATGGAAAAGTAATCATCGACAATCCAATTCGTTCTTTTTTTCGAGGAAACGGAACTTTCAAATGTAGAAAGACATAGAGGATGCTGCACACTAAAGATAAACTTACCATTATCATTTAACTGATCATATACACCCTGAAAAATTGGCTGTAAGTCTTTAATATAGTGAAATAATAAGCGTGAGACAACGATATCCACTTTGCTATTGGTAAATTTCCAATCCTCTAGTGTAGAATGGTAAACAGAAGCAGTTGTGCCATTTAAAAGATGGGAAGCTTCATCAAACATTCTCTTTGAACCTTCTATTCCTGTATAGCATGCTGCACCTTTTTCTAACAGTTCTATACCAAAACGAGCATCTCCACAACCTAAATCAAGGACAGATTTACCGTCTACTTCCCCTAATAGCTCATACAAAATAGGGCTTTCTATACTATTGTTGGGGCTTGTTTCTCGATTTCTTCTAGCCCGATAACTTTCAAAAAATTGTTCCTTATCGTATAAAGATGAACCTGTATATGCCATATCTCCACCTACTAAATTTCATGTAATTTTTTTACAAGCAAATCTACTAAAATAGCATAACCTTCTTCCCCAAAATGAAGACCATCATTATGTATACCTTTTAGTTTCTTCTGATAATCTTCTAAAGAGAGCATTTCAGTATAAAAATCAATAAAGTATGCTCCTGTTTCATTGGCAACTTCCTTAACTGCATTTGCATACCTTGCTAAAACCTCATTTGCCCTCGCAAACTGCAACGTTTCATCGACGGGAGCTGGCGTAATCAGAATAGCTTTGTCTGGATCAATTAATTGGACGATTCTCCTCCTATTTTTTCGATAGGTGGTAAGTCAATCATCTTATGAAAGGCTGCATCATTTGCACCAAATAAAATTGTTACTAAATCAGGCTGCTTCTGGATAACATCTGCTTCAATTCTATTTAATGCATCAACCGTGTTATTCCCATTTATTCCTGCATTGATTATTTCATAATGATCGATTGTATCTGCCAGCATGGCTGTCAAAACAGGTTCGTTTCTAGTTTCTCTCCCTGCGGTAATACTATCTCCAAAGCATATTAAAACAGGTATTTTTTCTCCCTCCTTCCTATAAGAATATTCAAACCACTTGCTTCTATCCTATTTTATACTAATTATAATGATTCGTCTTTTTCTTTTCATTGATTAGGGGAAATAAAAAATTACAAGTAGCAATTAGATTATTGCACAAATTACTTCTGCTGAAATTAACCTTTTCGCTCTGCTAATCTTTTTTCTACACGCTGAAATCCCCATTTCATAATCATTGGGACACAGAATAAGATAAACAACAATCGAAATAGCTGATACGTTGTGATAATCGGCAAGTTAGCATGAACAGATTGGCCAAGTACGGCCATTTCTGCCATTCCTCCTGGAGCTAACCCAATAAAAGCAGTCAATAATGAGATATCCTGATCTACACTTACTAAAATATAGCCAAGTACTAAAGAAAAAAGGACTAGTAAGGCAGAAGTTACTGTTACCACGCTTAAAAACTTTGCTTTGTTTTCGATATTACCAAATTTAATTTGTAAACCTAGATCAATACCTATCAATGTTTGCGCCACACATGCAAGAGTTGTCGGAATTGCAGGTACATCCATCCCAGCAATCGATATAGTTGCAACAAGAAGCATCGGACCAATCATAAACGGCGCTGGAAACTTCCACTTTTTTACTATGCTTGCAATTAAATAGCAAAAGAATAAGATCAAGAAAATGATCCAATGATAGCCCGGGCTTCCATTAGTGGATGTTACCGCTGCCACTCCTTGATTGCCATACAAAATCGGACTATATACGAGGAGTGGAACGAGAATCATGACAGATAAAATTCTACTTATTTGAATAACTGTAACGACAGTGAGATCAATTCCTTTTATTTCTGAACTAATCGCCACCATTTGAGATAGTCCCCCTGGGATACTGCCGGCAACAGTTGATTTTAAATTACTATGCGTTAATCTTGAGGTTATAAAGGCGAGAAGTATACTAAAGGCAAGCATAACAACCGTCATGAAAAGCATAGAGGGGAGATGGATCCCCATTTCAATAAGTGTCTGGCTGGTAAATTGTCTTCCAATGAGGTAGCCAATAACAAGGAGTCCGATATCTCGAAATGAGAAAGGTAATTTCGGAGAGATTTTGGCAAGCCGCACATAAAGGATCGTACTGAACATGGGGCCAAGCAGCCAAGACAGGGGAAGCTGGCATACTTGAAACACCCATCCTCCAAGTACAGCGCTTAAACATAAGAAAAGTAATAACATAATTTCGATCCCTTCATAAAGAAATAAGTACTTTCATTATACTACTTATTTCTCCTTAAAATGAAGAATCTCTTGTTTATTGGTGATTCGTTCCTTTATAACTAATTTCCTTCACTTTTACTTTTTCTAATACCCATTCTTCCTTTTTCCATATCCACCAAGTTTCTAAGTAACCAATCGTATCAACTGTCGCCAGTCCACTAATTCTTTGTTTCCCTTTCATCGCCGTTTGATTGTTAAATCGTGTTACTTTTAATTCAGAGAAAGGGGATAGAATTAATTCAGTTGGTTCATTTAATCTTCCTTTATGGTAAAGACCTAGTTTCTCATAATGGTTTCTCCGATCATACAAATCGAAAATATATGTTTTTTCTTTGTTTATTTTTATTTCAGCTTTATAGGCATCTTTAAACTGACTTTCAACCGATGCCAACTCTGGTTTTTCCAATTCTATTAAATGATTGCCTTGCAGTTGAAAGAAATAAAAGTTTTTTTCTGTCCCTCTTTCATTCGCAGAAACAGTAAGTAATATTTCTTTCTGATGATCATCATTTATATCGATTATATGTAATGTAGGATCAAATCCGCCTTCAACTGTTAGAGTGGCGCCCTTATCTTTTCCTTTCGTTACCTTCAGGGAAAATTCCTTAAAGAAATTACTATTTTCAGGCTGATCGGATGCATCTCCTTTTAATTGCACAATTTCTTCCTGCTCATCATTAGTTATATCAATTTTTTCTTCCAAAATTAATTTGTTTGTTTTATCTTCTTTTTCCATTGCATATACACCAGTAATAGCAGTTAAAGTCATCAAAAAGAAAGCACATAAAGCAACAAGCATTTCCCTTCTCATGCTAAAACCTCCCTCTGTCTTCTTACTTTTAGAGTGTCCTTTTTTGGTAAAATCATGTAAGAAAGGAAAAGAAAATTTAATAGAAGATTTTTGCATAAAGTAAAGCGCTATTATTAGAAGGTAAATGAGCTCTATCGTTCTTGATTTTCGTATTAAAAAAGCGGGGGTTGCTCGGATAAAGGCTGCTATTTTCAGTGGTATTATAAAAAGTAGTATTCATTTGTTTGATGAACGCTATTTTCACCGGCATTCTTCCCAAAAGTGGTTTTCTTTCATTCGATGAACGCTTTTTCCCCTTCGTTCTCTTCAATAGAGGTTTTCATCGCTTTTTCCTATATCCAAAACTTATTCATTTATAAAAAGAAGTTCCCGATTCGCAGGTTAACCTTGCGAATCAGAAACCTCTTATTCTAATATTATTTATACTTGCTCATCGCTAACTTTTTCTTCCCATAATTCAACAATTTTACCTGCTTCAGTTTCATCGATAATAAAGGATCCATTTGAATAGCGATCATTAAAACGAAGATCTGCTGTTTTCACCGATTCAATTTCGCCTTTTTCGGTTTGAATATAAATGGTATCTTGTGCCCCAGCTATTGTCATCCCAACAATTCGGTGTGGATTTGCTTTTAATTCTCGAAGCATAATCAAGCCTCGTTTTGCTCTTCCAGAAAACTCAAATTCAGTGAGTTTCATTTTTTTTATGGAACCGCGTTGCGTAATAATAACGACGCTTTCCTGCTGAGGATTTGTTATAACTTTACCAGCAACAACATAATCATTGTCTTTAAGATTAATACCTTTTACACCAGCTGCTCTTGCGCCAACGATATTGATTTCTTCTTCATGGAATCGTAAGGCATAGCCGATATGAGTTGCTATTAAAACTTCTTGTTTACCGTTTGTTAGGAAAACATCTACTACTTCGTCGTCTCCTTTTAGGTTAATAGCAACTAATGGTTTAGAGTAACGCTGTGCTTTATAGTTAATCAACTCTGTTTTCTTTGCCATACCATTTTTCGTAAAGAAAAGCAGATATTGAGTTTGTTCAAAATCTTTTATAGGCATCGCCTTAATAATCGATTCATCTCGGTCAATTGGTATAATATTGGAAATATGCTGACCGAGATCCTTCCAGCGTATATCTGGCAATTCGTGTACCGGTAAATAGAGATAATTGCCTTTGTCTGTAAACAATAACAAGACTTCAGTTGTGTTTACATCTATCTTAGCAAGTATTCTATCTGTATCTTTCATGCCAAAATCTTGGCCATTGCTCGCTGCATAAGAACGCTGGCTTGTGCGCTTAATATATCCATCTTTCGTTACAGTGACAATTACATCTTCACTCGCTATTAAGACTTCAAGATTGATTTTAATTTCTTCAATTTCATCTTGTATTAATGTACGTCTTTCACTAACAAAGCGTTTTTTTACGTCTTTTAGTTCTTTTTTAATAACCGAAAGCAATTTCTTTTCACTTGCTAGGATTGCCGTCCACTCTTCAATTTTTTTAGCCAACTCTGCCGCCTCTGCTTCTAATGCCGTTATATCTGTATTGGTTAAGCGGTATAACTGTAAAGACACAATTGCTTCTGCTTGAGGCTCAGTAAATTGAAAAGCAGCCATTAAGTTATTTTTCGCATCTCGTTTATCTTTTGATGCGCGGATCGTTGCTATAACCTCATCAAGAATAGATAATGCTTTAATTAATCCATCCACAATATGCTCTCGATCTTTAGCTTTTTGCAAGTCGAATTCAGTACGTCGTTTAATCGTTTCTTTTTGATGCTCGATATAAGCATCAAGTAAAGCGATAATTCCCATTAACTTTGGACGTTTATTATGAATGGCAACCATATTAAAGCTGTAGGTAATCTGTAGATCGGTATTTTTAAATAAGAAATTTAGAATTCCGTTTGCATCTACTTCTTTTTTTAACTCAATTACAATTCGCAATCCTGTACGATCCGTTTCATCTCTTACTTCTGCAATTCCTTCAACTTTACGATCCAAACGCAATTCATCAATCTTTTTCACAAGATTGCTTTTATTTAGCTCATAAGGAACCTCGGTAATGACAATTTGCTGCTTGCCGCCTCTTAATGTTTCAATTTCTGTTTTCCCGCGAACAATGATTTTCCCTTTACCAGTCTCATATGCCTTTTTAATGCCTTCTACTCCTTGGATAATACCACCAGTCGGAAAATCTGGACCTTTTATATGTTTCATAACGTCTTCCACTGTACAATTTGGTGAATCCATGCGCTCAATCACACCATCGATAACTTCTCCCAAATGATGTGGTGGTATATCTGTTGCATATCCTGCCGAGATACCTGTAGAACCATTCACTAACAAATTCGGAAATTTCGCTGGTAACACCGTTGGTTCATTGGATGTATCATCAAAGTTTGGAATGAAATCAACTGTTCTTTTTTCAATATCACGGAGTAACTCTGCAGAAATAGCCGATAATCTAGCCTCTGTATAACGCATAGCTGCCGGCGGATCCCCGTCAATACTACCGTTATTTCCGTGCATTTCAATTAGGACATTACGAACCTTCCATTCTTGACTCATTCTTACCATCGCATCATATACAGAAGAATCGCCGTGGGGATGGTAATTACCAATAACATTCCCGACTGTTTTTGCTGATTTACGGAAATGTTTATCATGTGTATTTCCTTCTTCATGCATCGCATAAAGAATACGACGCTGAACAGGCTTTAATCCATCTCTCGCATCCGGTAACGCCCGTTCTTGAATAATGTATTTACTATACCGTCCAAAACGATCACCGAGAACATCCTCTAAAGGTAAATCACGGTATTGCTCTAATGAACTCATGATGGACTCTCCTCCTCAGTGACCATAATATTTTCATTTTCGAGAATATTGCCTTCTTCTTCTAATCCAAATGCAACATTCGATTCAATCCATTTTCTACGTGGCTCAACCTTATCACCCATTAATGTTGTGACACGACGCTCTGCACGGGCCAGATCATCTATCTTAACTCGTATTAATGTTCTTGTTTCAGGATTCATCGTTGTTTCCCAAAGTTGATCGGCATTCATCTCGCCAAGACCTTTATACCTTTGCAAAATATAGCCTTTTCCCACTTTTTTAATGGTATCTTGCAAGTCATCATCACTCCATGAGTATTCAATGACTTCTTTTTTTCCAGAACCTTTACTAACCTTATACAATGGAGGTAAAGCGATATATACCTTACCTGCTTCTACTAGAGGTTTCATATAGCGATAGAAAAACGTTAATAGAAGAACTTGAATATGTGCACCGTCTGTATCAGCATCTGTCATGATGATGACTTTATCATAGTTTGAATCCTCTACTTTAAAGTCGGCTCCCACTCCAGCTCCAATCGCATGAATAATTGTGTTTATCTCTTCGTTTTTAAAGATATCTGCAAGCTTTGCTTTTTCTGTATTAATTACTTTTCCGCGCAATGGAAGAACAGCTTGAAAGCGGCGATCTCGCCCTTGTTTTGCGGAACCACCAGCAGAATCTCCTTCCACTAAATATAATTCATTTCTTTGTGGGTTTTTCGATTGGGCAGGAGTTAGCTTACCAGAAAGAACAGCCTCTCCACGTTTACGTTTTTTCCCGCTTCTTGCTTCTTCTCTTGCTTTTCGAGCAGCTTCTCTAGCTTGTGCCGCTTTAATCGATTTTTTAATTAAAAGGGAGCTGACTTCAGGATTTTCCTCAAAGAAATAAGCTAAGTGTTCAGAAACAACAGCATCCACAGCTGATCTTGCCTCACTTGTCCCTAATTTTCCTTTTGTCTGCCCTTCAAATTGTAATAAATCTTCCGGTACACGTACAGAAACGATAGCAGATAAACCTTCACGGATATCGGAACCATCCAAGTTTTTATCCTTTTCTTTCAGAAGATTAACTTTACGCGCATATTCGTTAAACATACGAGTCATGGCTGTTTTGGCCCCAGCTTCATGTGTCCCGCCATCCTTTGTGCGGACATTATTAACAAAGGACAAAACATTTTCTGAATAGCCATCGTTGAATTGAAAAGCATATTCCACTTCAATCCCGTTACTTTCGCCTTCAAGACTTACGACTGGATGCAAGGTATCTTTCTCTTCATTTAAATATTCAACAAATGCTTCTATTCCATTTTCATAATGGAAAACACCGTGCTCATTATTTCTTTCATCGATAATTTCAATTCTTAGCCCTTTTAATAAAAAGGCAGATTCTCTTAATCGTTCACAAAGCGTTTCATAATTATAAGTGGTTGTTGAAAATATCGCTGGATCTGGCTTAAAGTGAATCGTTGTTCCAGTTTGATTTGTTTTCCCGACTTTTTCTAGTGTGGTGACAGGTTTTCCGCCGTTTTCAAAACGTTGTTCATAAATAAAGCCATCGCGCTTGATCTTTACAACAACCCATTCTGATAATGCGTTCACAACAGAAGCACCTACACCATGTAAGCCGCCACTTGTTTTGTAACCGCCTTGTCCAAATTTTCCTCCAGCATGAAGAATGGTAAAGATAACTTCAGGAGTTGGCTTTCCAATCTTATGCATTCCAGTCGGCATTCCACGTCCTCTATCTTTGACACTAATGGAATTGTCGCGATGAATTTTTACAATAATTGCATCTCCATATCCAGCCAGTGCTTCATCGACTGCGTTATCTACAATTTCATATACAAGATGATGCAAACCTCTAGAATCTGTACTCCCGATATACATACCTGGACGTTTTCTGACAGCTTCTAAACCTTCTAACACCTGAATGGCATCATCATTATATTCGAATGCTTGCTGATTTTTTGCCACTGACATACCCCTTTCACTTCTACAAATCCGACATAGTATCTTTCTATGTATCATGTCGAACAATTGTTTATGTATTCGTCTAAAAAACGAATTATCCTCTAAGATTCAAAACATTTATCGGAAAATTGTTTATTAGGCAGTTAAGAATTTTTGTCACTTTCTTATATAAAGCTAATTTCTATCGTTAACAATAATTCTAAAACAGCCCTGCTTTTTATTAGACGAGTTTAAAAGAAGGCTTTTTCTACTAACCTTCTTTTTTCAAATTATCGAATTTTAATAAACAGTTGTTGATACCTGTCTGATTAAGAACATTTGTTCTCATTTCGTATTGTAGCACATATTCTCATTTTTCACGTTCAATTTCCATTTTATCTTTCGATTTTTTCCCGACAAAACCAATATTATACCAATAATGGCAAAAGCAAAAGATTTTTTTAAAGAGGATTTCCTCTTTTTATCTATATTATGTTAACACAGATTCTATGGAAAAACGAATAAGATTATAAATACTGTCTTCTTTTTTTTAAAATTGATAACGTTTTAACCACTCAAACAAACAGTCTTTATAGGATAAATGCTATTCTATTACAAACGACAAAGCAGAATGATTAGTGACAACCATTCTGCTTTGTCGTTTCCTATTTTGTCATCGCATGTTCTACTTTAATGCAGCGATCCATGATTACCGTATAGCCTTTTTCTGTTAGATCATGAAATGTTTCTTCATGTACAAGCCCCAATTGAGCCCAAAATACATCTGCATCTATTTTTTCAAAGTCAGCTGCAACCTCTGGTAAGAATTCCGATCTTCTAAATACATTAACAATATCAACATGTCCCTCGATATCTGTTAATTGCTTAACTGCTTTTACACCTAGCACTTCGTCCACCGTTGGATTTACGGGGATAATTTCATATCCTGCCTTTTGCATTGCCTCTGAAACCATATAGGATGTTCTGGAAGGATTATCGCTTAAGCCAACTACCGCAATTTTTTTCGCTTTTTTTAAAATTTTTCCAATTTCTTCTCGACTTGGATTTTCAATTGTCATTAAAATCGCTCCTTTTCCAATTCATTTCTAGTATATTTCCCCAAAGAGGGAAGAAAAAACGATGGAAAGCATAATAGAATACACTATAACAATAGCAAATTTTTCCACACTTCAAAAGAAAATTGCATTATTTACAAAGATTTATTCCTACCTAAAGTTTTTAGCAATATCTAAACATCTGCAGGGATCATTTTCAAATAATACCTTAAATCTCCCCACTTATCATTCTAATAAATGCTCGCAAGACTTATATCGGTTCCCAGAAAGCACGCTTTTCCATTGTTTTATATTGAACACTGAAGCAATATTATTCATTATAATTCCCTCTATCCCTTCCAAAATAGTTACTCTAAAAACAATGTGCTTCCATTTTTTAATTCATTATCGCTTCTTTTTAAAACAAAATTGGTATTTATTACTAGCCTTTTTCCTTTGTTTTTTTAGAAAAAAAAAGTAGAAACATCCAGCGAAAAAAATATTTTCAAAAGTTACTTATATACTGCTTATCCCTGCCGATATAGTAGTGTAAATATTATTTTAACTTAAAGGAGAAATCTGCTTGAAACTACTAAAAATCTAAATATTACCAAGAAACTTTTTATCATTATTTTAGTAAGTGCCCTTTCTCTGGGAACTATTGGATACACGGGATTGCACTACATTAAAGATATGGCAAAAGATTCACAAGAAATGTATGAGAAAAGTTTAATACCGATATCCAATCTTATGCAGATGAGAATTAACACAAGAGCTAGTAATGGCTACACTTTAGAGCTCTTACTTACTACTGATTCAGCCAAAAACAAACAATTAAATGATCAGTTAACAGCTACATCTCAAGAAACGGATCAGCTGTTGTCTGAATTTTTAAAAGAAAACTTAACAAGCGAGGAAAAAGAGCTTGTTACCGTATATAACGAAGAAATGCAAAAGTTAAATGATGCAAGAAAAGATGTTATCTCACTTGCCTTACAAAATAAAAATGAAGAAGCCTACCGTATTTTTACAACTGATGTTGAGGAATATAGAATCAAAGTAAATGACACTCTTACAGCGCTTCAAAACTTAAAAGCTTCTTCTGCAGAAGCTACTTATAAAGAAAACTTAGATAGTGTACAAAAAATTACTATTTTTGTCTTTATCATTAGTATTGTTGCTCTCATTCTCTTATTATTTATTAGTCTTATTATCAGTCGTATGATTGTAAGACCAGTAAAACAAATAAAAGATTTGTTATTTAAAGCAGAACAAGGAGACTTTACAGTAAAAGGAACCTATCAATCAAAAGATGAAATAGGTGAACTAACTACCTCTTTCAACCGAATGACGGAGAAACTCCGAAATGTATTTAGCACTGTTCAGGAATCCTCACAGCATGTAGCGTCTGCATCGGAAGAACTTAGTGCAAGTGCAGAACAAAATAGCAGTGCAAGTGAGCATATAAGCCTGACTATTCAAGAATTAGCAACTGGCTCTGAAACACAAGTAATGAAGGTAAAAGAAAGCAATCAAGTCATCACAACAATCTCGGAACATACAAATTCAATTGCTGCACATACGGAAAAAATGTCTGAAAACGTTAAGCATGCATCTGAAGTGTCGACAGAAGGCAACGAAGCTATTCAACAAGTAAATAAGCAAATGAATTCGATATACTTAAACGTTAATAGTCTTTCAGATGCAATAAGCATTTTAAATGAACGTTCAACCGAAATTGGCCAAATCACGGATGTTATTACCGGAATCTCAGCCCAAACAAACCTGTTAGCTTTAAATGCAGCTATCGAAGCTGCTAGAGCTGGTGAGCACGGAAAAGGATTTGCGGTTGTTGCCGACGAAGTAAGAAAACTTGCAGAAGAATCAACGGCCTCTACCGAAAATATTGCGAAGCTAATCCACATGATCCAAAAGGATACTGAGCAAACCATTGAAACAATGAAAAAAGCTTCCAACGAAGTTCAATCTGGATTAGATATTGTGCAGATTGCCGGAAACTCTTTTCAAAAAATTGAAATAGCTGTAAAGAATGTAGTTGGTCAAATCGAAGAAATATCGAAAGCCTTAGTGAAATTTACAGAAGGTACAGACATTATTAACCATACAATTTACGAAGTAAGTGATGTTGCGATTGAATCCGCAAATAGGACACAAAATATATCTGCAGCAACCCAACAACAGCTTGCTTCTATGGAGGAAATTTCCTCTTCTTCCTTATCTCTTGCAAAATTAGCTGAAGAGTTACAAACAATAGTTAATTTATTTAAGATATAAAATGCTATCAAAAACCACTTTCCTTTGTATGGGAAAGTGGTTTTTAAGCATTACTTATTGTTCTTTTTTCTCTAAAGATAAAGCAGACCATGCTGCTTCATTAGCAAAGGTACGCGACCAACTCGCAAGTCCAGCTAAGTTATACTTTTCGACTAATTCTGCTCTCTTCGTTAAAGATAATTCATCTTCCAGCCAAATTTTAAAGGTTGATTTCGTTTTTTTATCATAATATTCCCCATAATTTTGACCGCTCGCTTCATCATAGGTAGGAGTAACTTTATGTTCTTTTAACCACTCCTCCACACTTTCCATCGAAAGTGATTTAGAGGATAATTCTCCATTTTCTTTTTCTTCCCATAGTCGCGCATATAATGGTACTCCGAGGACAAGCTTATCATTTGGAACAATGTCAAGTAATGTTTCTAAATTTGCTTCAACCCATGGAAAACTTGCCACACTTCCAGGATTCGGGCTTGTTGCCCAATGCTCATCATATGCCATTACAACAAGATAATCGACAATCTCAGCTAAATGGTCTCGCTGTAAGAATGCTGAATAATTTCCGCCAGCTATAAACGTTATATCCATTGACACAGTCAGACCCGCATCATGTAAATAAGGTGTAGCTTCTCTCACAAATTGGGTGATATATTTGCCATCTTCTTCCCGAACATTTTCAATATCAATGTTAATTCCATCTAAATCGTACATTTCACTATAGACTAAGAGTTGTCTAATCACCGTTTGCCTTTTCTGATAGTCTTTGAATACTTCGTGTGTTTTATCAGGATCAAAATCATTAGAAAACAATCCCCACACTTGATAGTCTTGTTTATGCGCCCAATTAACATAAGCTTTTGAGCCTAAATTACTAACATTACCATCATTCCCCTTCAGTTTAAACCAAGTTGGGGATACAACATTTACACCGTGCATTTTTGAAATCTTTGAAGTATCTGGATTTCTTGAATAAACAGCTTCCCATGTTAATTGGATTGGTCCATTGACCTTCTTCAATTTAGGTTCTTTCTGTTCTAATTCAACTTCAACAACCTCTGATTTCCCTTTATCTACATATTGCTTTTTTACAAACCCAGCAATTCCATTCGCTTTTCTTACAAAATAAAAATCATCTACATCTTTTTCAATTGTTACATGCTCACCAGGTGCTAATTCCCCTGTGTAAGGAGATCGTAATGCAGCCTCTGAACGCAATCTGGTGAAATCCTTTCTAACTTTTTTCGTAGTAAATATTCCACTTGCTCTTTCTTGTCCATTTTCCTCTAAAAGCACCACATGGTCATCCTCTACTAAAGTGTATTGGATTGGATAAAAGCTTGCTAATGGATCTAAGGCCAAGTAAACTGTTCCATTCTCATCTCTTAATGGATGAAAGGAAAGTTTAGTGTTTTTATTATTTACATAATAGGAAACAGAATCGGACGGAAATTGGATCACTTTATCTTTAGTCGTTACAATAACGGAATTACTATTCTCATCAAAAGTGATACTTTCATCTATTTTTTCCTGCCAAATATTTAGCGGCAAATAAACCGTCCCCTTGTCTATAATGGCATTGCCGACTTGTTCTCCATTTAATAATACAGGATTTTCCCCTTTGAAATAATCCACCTTATCCTTATTGCCAAATGGGTAAAACATTAGCATAATGAAAGATATAGCGACTATTAATGCCGCTATGATAATACCGCCAATTAATTTTCTCTTTGTTGGCTTTTTTTGAAATGAATAATTTATTTCTGTCATTTTTACCTCCTTGAAGTAGTCCCTGCAAACGGATTCTATCAAAATCTAGACGATTTTCGAATGATAATAGTTTCATATTAACACAGAATTCGACAAAAAATAGAACCATCCAAACGGAAGGATGGCTCCCTTACTTAAGTTCTATAAAGTTATTACTAGTTCAGGAATACGGTATACATCCATTCTTTTTTCGATTCTCTACTCCTATGTCTTTTTCTATTCTAAATCTTTTAAATTTATCTTTTTAACAGAAAAAGAAAAGAAAACACTGATAATCACATAGTAAATACCTAAAATAGCAAAACAGTCTGTTGCAACTACGATTAGTTCTTTCTGCAGCATGATATATCTCCAACCGAAAGAACTAAGCAAAAATATTAATGGAAAAAATAAGAATAAAAGGATGAATATAAAATTTCTCTTATTATTCATTACCAATTCTCACCTCACTTCTGGAAGTACCTCTTAATATGCTTATCAATACCTTATTTATTGTACTCAAGGAAGGTTTTCCTATATCCATAAAATGACCGGAAGCCTTTGCTTTCATAATAAGTATTAGAAGTACTGCTAGCAAGCATTTCCACTCTGGTTAAGGGGTATTTACTATGTACATAGTATAAGAGTGCTTTCCCAAGACCAATCCCTCTATAGTTCGGATCAACGAGTAATTCGCAAATAAACAAAGTAATCGAACGATCGGTAATACCTCTAATATAGCCTATTAATTGATCATTAAGAGTAGCGACATAGGCAGCATTCGAATGATTCCAGGCAGACTTAGTATCTTCTTTATTCTCTACTAAGTTAGTCCAGTGTTCGAGTTTGTTTAATTCATGAATCGATTGGAAATCATCTTCTTTATATGGACGAATTTGAATAGCTAACCCATTTTTTAAATTAATCACTTTCACACACCTACTTTTCTAATTTTTAAATATTATAGTGGTCATTGGCGTATTGCAATCTTTCATTATTAAAAATCTGATTTTCCCTTTTGGAATATTGTACCATATGATAAGAAAAGACGCTCCTAAAGGAACGTCTCAGACCGTCGACAAACTCCTAATTCAGTAATTAGGAGTTTGTCTTAGTTTATAAATATGCATCTTTTAAATAAGAGTTGATTTCCGCTGCAGGGGTTCGCTTTCCGCGGGGCTCGCGCTGAGCCGCTTCGGCCTAAGGCCTGCAGGGTCTCAGACTGTCTCGCAGATCCCACAGGAGTCTCACCCCTTCCACTCCAATCAATGCATAATAATTCCATTTGCATTTCCTAAATTCCTTTTGTCAACAAGCTGAGACGCTCCTAAAGGAACGTCTTCTTTTGTACTCTTTAATTTTTAGAAACACCATTTACAGGTCGATCAAGTACAATACGCGGAGCAGAAACTACTAAAAGAACAAGAATAATCGAACATAAAATAGTTGCTCCTAAGTAGGAACCACCGTTTACAATCAAGGAATTGATAAATGGTGACATACCTTCTGGTGCAAATTTTGCCCATACAGTTACACCTGCAATGAAATGCCAAATATAGCGAGTAAACCCACCAACAACCACTGCCAAAATAATTAAGCCAGTCGCTAATCCTTTTTGTTCCGTTTTTAAAGCATTTTGAATTGAGGAAGCAAATAGTCCAGCAAAGCCAATACAAGCAAATGCAACTAAATATTCTAAAATTACTTGCCAGAATGTTAAAGCTTGTAAATCAAAAACTATTTGCAGTAGTCCCCATAAAAATCCTGCACTTGCACTAGCTTTAAAGCCCCAGCGAAATGCGACGATAAAAATAGGTACCATGGCAAAAGAAATCGAAGTATTAAATATTGGGATAGATGGCAATAAATCAAGGATAAGTGCAATTGCCGCCATGATTGCCACTTCTATCATGACAACTAATTTCATATTTTTCATAAAAAAATCTCCTTTTTCTGCAGACCAAAAGGAGAACTAACGCGCGAAATGAATAATATAGCAATACTATATAAACTCTTCCCACATTCCTACGTTAGAATTAACTAACAGGTTCGAAGGGTCAGATCGATTGATCACTCTCAGCATTACGCTCCCCTTGTGGTTTGCTTTTTATCAAATTACATTTATTATAACATAGATTCTCCTTATAAATAGACGTTTTCCTTAAATAAAATTCAGACGTTAATATTTATAGCATCAATAATGAGATTTTTAAACTGTTTGGGTTATGTTCATTTGTTTTTTAGAATTTGTTTCCTTTTTAACAACATAACCCATTAATAACAAGCCTAATATCCCAAATGAGAATAATCCTAAAGACATCGTTAAGGCAGAAATTTGGGTGCTTATAGTAATTGCTAAGCCAGCTACTATCATCTGTCCTTGACCAATCAATCCATTCAGAGCTAAATAAGAGCTACGGTAATTTTCATTCACTAAATCTGCAAGGATGCTTTGATTAATCGGAACATACATCAATTCGCCTATTGAAATAAACAGCATCATCATAATAAGCCATAATGGTGACGAGATATAGGTTAGGATACAATAACTAACCACAAATAAACACATTCCTATAAAATATTGCTTATTGTCCGATATTTTTTTCATCATCCATGTAACAATACCTACACAAAAAACTACCAGTATAGTATTTTCCGCATGAAGAATTCCCACCATATTGATACCATTTACAGGAAGGATTCCAAAAAGGTTAGTATCTTGCATTGTATCTCTTAAATGAATGGCAATATAATTTGTTAAGTGGCTCTCAAGAGAGAAGATAAGGAAGCAGGAAAGTAAATAAATCATAAAAGTCCGGTCTTTCCAGACATGAAGATAATTAGACCAAATAGTAAATTTAGATTTATTGTCGCTCCTTAAAAATTTATTTTTCATAAGAGATTCTTTAATAAATACATAGGTAACTAAGCTTGATCCAAGTGACACAATACCAACTAATAGGAAGAAATAGAAATGATAGTCAATAAAGAAAAATGCTCCTGTGATAGTACCAAGTGCGGTTGCTAAATTTGCTAGCCAATACATCGCTGTAAAAACAAATTTCCGTTGCTCTGCCAATACTAAATCATGAATCATTGCTGTAGATGCAGGGAAAAACATGCCATTAAAAAATAAATTAATCATAAATAAACCAGCGCTTATATATGGTAGATTAATCCATGGTGAATTAAAGACTGCAATAAAAAGATAGGTTATTCCTATGCCCGCTTCTGCTATTATCATCATTTTTCTTCTCCCGATTCTGTCTGCCAAGTAGCCGCCGATTAATGCGCCAACTATACCAGAGAGAATGACTATGATGACAATTACTCCTGTTAGCGTTGATCCGATTAGTGAGCTAAAATAAACAGATATATAAGGGATGATTGCACTTGATGTTAAAGAAGTAACAAACTGTAAATACATGCGGATACGAAGGGAAATATGTAATTGCTAAATGTTTTCATCGGCATATTCCCCTTCCATACCAAATAAACGGTAAGCTTGATTTGTAAATGTGCTTGTAAACATAGCATGCGCATGATCTGAATAGGTTAACCGAGCTCCCATTAGGAAAGCCAGATATCCATACCCCACCTCTTTGGAGTTACTTTTTGGCAAGAAGCCTTTTTCCATTCCTATATGAACAATTTCTTGAATATAAACTAAAAATAGTTCAACAAATTCATCTAATGCATGAATTTCAGCGAATCTATCTGGCTGCCCAATCACATATTGCACAATACGAAGTTCTTTTTCGGACTCCATGAATAAATTCAGATGTTTTTGAATGATATATTTAAGTTTTTCTTCAGTTAAATCAGTAAGTTCATTTTTGGTTTCATTTATTATCTCCTTAAATAATTGGAGAGGTCTATTTACACATTCTGTAAACAAAGTTTCTTTATTTTCATAATAAGTAAATACCGTTCCAAAACTAACACCTGCTTCTGCAGCAATATCCTTAATGGTTGTTTTACTAAAACCGTTATGTGAAAACAACTTTAAAGCAGCTTGGTAAATATCTTCTTTTTTTGTTCAGATCTTGGTTTAGCCATTTGAATTCCCCACTTCTTAAATGATTGATTAATCAATCATATTATATAAAAGAAAATATTGGTAGTCAAACTCTTTTTGTGAAATTTTCAAACTATTTATCCCCTTACTAAAAACTCCCTTATTAAGGGAGTGAAGTAAATGTATGCCGCTCGTTGCTGCCGCTTATATCGTAAACAAATCTTTCACCTGTAATTTATTTCTTCTTAATGATTGATATTCACAAGAGAAAGGCTTTGTTACATAGTCCCTTACCCATTCATCTTGGTATTTTAGAATCTTTTTAATAGCCTCCACTATATAGTATACTTCTGCGTTGCTCATTGTAGGATGTAAGGATATTCGCACCCACCCTGGTTTATGGGAAAAATCTCCTTCTTGTATTTCTTTGCTTATTGCTTTGGAATATTCCTTTGTAATTGGTAGTAAATAATGTCCGTATGGACCAGCACACGAACAGCCGCCCCTTACTTGTATACCAAAGCGATCATTCAATAATTGTACGACTAAATCATAATGAATATCTTCACAAATAAACGAGATAATGCCTAACCTATCTTCATTTTCTCCTTCTAGTATGCGAACTCTATTGATTTTCTTCAGTTCTGACATAGCTAATTGAATTAACTCCTTCTCTCTAGCCGCTATTCTTTCTATTCCCATTTCTTCTTTTAGTTGTATACATAACGCTATTTTAATCGCTTGTAAAAATCCTGGCGTTCCCCCATCTTCCCGTTCTTCATCCTCTTTTTTGTAGAGGATATCTCCCCACTCATTCGTAAAATCAACGGTTCCCCCTCCTGGCTGATCCGGTATACTGGAATAAATAAGCTTCTTTGACATCACTAGCACTCCGCTTGTTCCCGGTCCACCTAGAAATTTATGAGGTGAAAAATAAATAGCATCTAATCGTTCCTCTTTATTATCAGGATGCATATTCATTTCTACATAAGGAGCTGATGCCGCAAAGTCAACAAAGCAATAGCCTTTATACTTATGCATTATTTTTGCCAGCTCGTGGTAATTTGTTTTCCTTCCAGTAACATTAGAGCATGCTGTAAATGCCCCTATTTTTAATGGGATGTCCTTATATTGCTCTAGCAAAGATTCTAAATGTTCCTTGTTGACATCCCCATTGTCATTTGGCTTAATCATTATGACATCTGCATTTGTCTCCAGCCATGATAAATAATTAGAATGATGTTCCATATGAGTGACAAATACTACAGCAATTTTCTCCTTTTTCGCACATGCACAGCTATTCTTTAAACCTATTATTCTTTGTAATTTATTAACAACCCCTGTCATACCAAATCCATCGAATAAAATAATGTCATTTTCGTCTGCATGAACATGCTTTTTGATAATTCGCTTTGCTTCCTTATATGCCTTAGTCATATAAGTACCTGTAATATTTGATTCCGTATGTGTATTAGCAACATAAGGACCTAATTTATTGATAATCTTCTCTTCAATAGTCTTATATAATCTGCCGCTTGCCGTCCAATCCGCATATAGCAGCTGCTGCGTTCCATAAGGTGTAGAAAAGGTTACATTATTGCCAATGATATTATGCTTAATTTTTGAAAAATAATGTTCTAATTTAGTATGATATTGGTAGACAGACTCACCAACTTTAATTCTAATCAATTTAAATATCCCCTTTCTCTCTCCTTCTTTAACCTATGTCAAAATAAGAAGAGAGGTTATTGCATTTCGGATAGTTTGAAAAAAATTCATAAGAAGGATGGAACATATATGATGATTACCTTGCCTGATTATGCACTTGACTATATGGAGAACTTAAATCAATCTGGACGAAGCAAACTTACATTAAAACAGTACGAATCTGATTTAAAGAAATTTTTCAGCTGGCTTTCTACATACAAGGAAAATACTAAATTTGAAACAATAAAGGCATTAGGAGCTGATGACATTCGCGCTTACTTTCATTATTTAAAGGAAAAGCAACTGTCACAGGCAACAATACGCCGTCTGGCATCTGTCCTTAGCAGACTAATGATGTACCATCAATGTGTTTGTGCCCATGAAATTCATAAACTAGCTGAAGCTGCCCCATTGCGTTCCCTGACTACAAAAGATTTTATTACAAGTGAAGAATATAATAAATTATTGCAAAATCTGCTGACAAAGGATTTTGAAGGAACCAAAAAATCGGCTCGAAACTATCTGCTGACAAGAAATTGGACAATTGTGGCTTTATTAAAAACTTTTGGCCTGACACCTCTCGATATACATAGTATTGAAATGAAAGATGTAAACTTAGCACAAGGAGAACTAACTCTGCATAGAGAGGATAATGCGTTCCTTCTCGCCATTCCAAGTGATATTCTGACAAAATTACGAGCATACTACTTTTCCATTCCGGAAGTCCTTCGACCAAAATATTATTCTAATGATCCTGTGTTTGTCGCCTTTAACAATATTTCTTATTCTTTTCAATATGATTATGATCGACAAAAACCAAAAGCTCTGTCTGTCCGCGCTATTCAAGAAATGATTAAAGATGAAGTAAGTAGAGCAGGTTTACGTAAAATTTCTGCAGTCAATTTTCGCAATGCTGCTATATTAAAAGAACTAGCATTAGGAGTGAGCGATGAGAAGGTAATGCACCAATTTCATTTAACAAGTGAAGCTGCACTTAGAAGGTATAAACAATATTTGCAAAATAAAATCAATAGTTAAATAGAAAAAAGCTGGACCTCCAATATAAAAGGTGGTCCAGCTTTTTCTTCGTTATTGCTGTGTCGCATCATTTTCTTCCCAATACACCTTTGAGAATACGTCAGCAAATGCTGCAATGCTGCGGTTCAATTCTCCTTGCGTATTGTCTATCCCACCTACTTCAAGTAGGATAGCACGGTCAGAAAAGTTCTGATTGTATACTCCGTTTCCTAGATCCTTTCCTTTTAAAAATACGCCTCTAGATATACCTGGATATTTCTTTTTTAATTCTGCATGAAGTTTTTCTGCAAATTCCTGATTCTTTTCATAACCTTTATTAGCAGCGCCAATAATAAATAATAATTTTGCATAGTTCTTGCCATCTATAGTAGCAGTCGTTGTCTCCCTTCTTGCGGAGTCACGATGAATATCGATTAAATAATTTAAATGTTTATTTTCACTGACTGCAGCTGCAACCACATCTTTTGCCATCACATATGAAGATGCATAGCCCCATCCTCTATCTAATAGCTTTTGGTTAATATTTGTTTTATCTAATTGCACGCCAATCCCTTCATCTTGCAATAGACTACTTAATTTATTACTTAATCCAACTACATTAGCCCGTTCATCTGAGCTGACTGCTTCATTTTCATTTGCATTCTTTAAAAGTGGTAGATAGGCTTCTAGATTATGAGTATTGTAGACCAACACTGTTTTATTTTTTGGAGTAGTAACTGGTGCTTTGTTATCTGAAGGCTTTTCTTCCTTCTCCACTTTTTCTTCATCTACTTCTTTAGGATTTTTCATAAGCTCTTCGGATGGTGTTGACTCAAACGGAAGATTAGCAAGACTTGTCCCTTCTTCTGCGACAACTATTTCAGTATGAAAAAAAGTCAAAGCAGGTAGTTCTCTTCCTAAAAGTGTGCGCGTGTCATCTAAACGAATATTAGTGGCAATTTGAAAAAGAATATTTCCGATTGAAAGTCCCTTTCCATCTGATTTTGGAAAAAGATGATTTTCACTATGAAATATTTCTGTATAAATTTCCGTTGTATTTACAGATTTTAAGATATTGGCAACATTATCAGAAGTTAATTTAAAGGAAAAAATAGAGGTCGTGATTCCCGCAATAAGGATAAACATTAGGATGATTCCTAATATTGTTGTGTTCAAATATTGGATTAATGTACGTGTTTTGGAGGTTTGCATATAGGTACATCCCCTTTCTCCTTATAGATATATGTCTATTTACTAGAAAATAGTCTTGTAATCTATGAAATATTTGATAGGGAATTGTAATTATTTTAAGGAGGATTTATAAATTTTTTTATTATTTTGGATGCGTAAAATTTATGATAGAAACTGTTGAAAACTGCTATAATTAGCTATCTAATCTTCCATAAAAATTAAAAATCACCTTCTAGAAAAATTGTCCATTTCTAGAAAGTGACCAAGTATTGGCATTGCTTATTGAAAGGAAAAAAGAAACTCTGCTTCACAAATCAATTCACCAGCTACTGTTGCTTTACCTCTTGCTTTAGCAAAGCTATTTTTCACCTTTTCAACCATTACTTCCATACAAAGCTCATCCCCAGGAAATACAGGCTTACGAATTTTGGAATGATTTATGCCTGCTAATAAGGCAAATTTATTCCTATGTTTTTCTTCACTATGAATAGCTACTGCAGTAACTTGAGCAATCGCTTCAATTATAAGGACGCCTGGCATAATCGGATTATTTGGATTTTGTCCCGTTGCAAATGTATCTTCCTTGTTAATTTGCTTTACTCCAACTGCCATTTTGCCTTCTTTTAACTCTAATATTTCATCTACTAAAGGCAGAGGATACCGACTTAGTATATCCTTCACTTTCTGTAGATTCATCATTGCTTACCGCCTCTTTTATCTAATTCATTTTGTAATTGTGCCATTACATCACTTAATTCCCTTGTAATATCAGCTGGATCTTTTTTTGTACCATCTTCCTTTTTCAAGGAAATTGGATCACCGAATATAACATGTATTTTCCTGCCCCTTAAAAGACCCTTTAAATCTGTTGGACCACTATAAGCTGCTGGAACGATAGGCACTCTCGCCAAGTTTGCAATGGTAGCAGCTCCCTTTTTTAATGGCACATCCTCAGAAGTTCTTGTTCCACTAGGAAAAATTCCTACTATCTTCTTGTCCTTTAATAGTTTTACTGGCGTTTTTATACTGCTTGGGCCTGGATTTTCTCGATCCACTGGAAAAGCATTAATACTATGCAAAAATTTAGCTGCTTTTGGTTTATTAAATAACTCTTTCTTTGCCATAAAGTGAATTTCATTTGGTAATAAAGAAGTACCAAGCGCAACCACATCCACCCAGCCAATATGAGAACATGCAACCACATAACCAGTATCTTGCGGTAATTTATCTTTATTGATTACCTTTGTTCTTCCAAAAATTTTTAAGACAACATTTGCAAATCTGCTCGTAAATGCATACATTTTTTCTTTCTCCTTTATGTAAAAATTACTAATATTTATGTGTAGCATTACTATATATATAAGATTTTTAAAATGGCCAAATATTCCGCTGATAAAAACCGCTATCAAAAATAATATCATCTGCTATTAGTACTAGATACTATTTTTTTACTACCTACTTATTATATCTCATTCTCGTTAAAAAAAATAGTATCAAACCATTACAAAATAGGCATCTCCCAGTTGAAGGATCTATTGTAATTAAAGCAGTAATTAAAAAATATGGATAAATTAAAATAGATTCGCTATAAAAATTCAATGTATCGAACTAATTTTCAAACAAGTTTCTTAAACCCTTCTTGCTGATATGCATAGGACACAGCAAAACGCCTAAGACCTTGCAGACAAATGGCAGAAAGCAATTTTTGCGCTATTCCCTTGGAAAGGGCCGTGTAATCAAGCTGCAAATAATGACATAAGCTTTCTTTATCCAAATTAAAAAACCTAAACAATCATAAGAGATTATAAATGACTTCTCCGTATAATTGTTTAGGTTTTATTTAATTCTAAGACTTATATCCATGCGGCTTTCCTATTATATAGTAATCGAGGACAATACTATCCGCTTAATCGTATTTGCGACTCCATCCTGGTCATTCGTTTCAGCGACCTCTTGTGAAGCATCTTTTACATCCTGCCTTGCATTTCCCATCGCTACAGGATATCCGACCTTGATTAACATCGATAGATCATTCATACTGTCACCCATTGCTAACACATCTTTTAAGTGAATTCCTAAGTGATTCGCTAGTTTTGTCAATGCGTTTCCTTTGGAGGCATCCTTATGCTCAAATTCAAAATTATAGGTTCCAGATGAAACAAGAGTGATGGCGGAATCATCTTCGAATGTTTTCCATCCAGCGTCTAGCTTCTCTTTATCAAAGGAAAATGCCAAAATATTATAGACATCAATTGCAGGATTTTCTATTTCTTTATAGCTATCAATATAAGAAAATCCAGTTTGCGAAAATTGAATAGTCGCATGCTTTTCAAGCTCTTCTCTGCTAATTTGAGGATTTGCCGTACATAAACGATCAAGTTCAATTGCAATTAATTGTCTACCACGCTGTGGCGAGTAAAGATAATCGCTGCTAAAAACTTCATAATAGTAATCTCTCTCATCTAACCATTGTAATAGACTCATTGCTTTTGGCTTATCCATCGGAAGATGATCAAATAGGTTTCCTTCTGGATCATGAATGGTCGCACCATTTGCGCCAATAACCCAAGTTTTTAATCCAGTTTCTTTGAAAATCTCCATAACATCTGGATAGTTTCGACCTGTTGCTACAATTACTTCTATTCCTTTTTCTTGTGCACTTTTCAAACTGGCTGCATTTTCTGGACTAATCTTACTTTCATGATTTAAAAGAGTGCCATCTAAATCGGTTACAATACATGTAATCATCCTTCTCCATCCTTCCTGTCTGCCACTAATAACTCCACACCATTTTCCTTTAATAACTGAATAAACCATTCTTCCGGTTCTTTATCTGTGATAAAGAGATCAATATCGGAAAGATTCGCGAATTGGTAAAAGTCAGTAATGCCTATCTTGCTATTATCACCAACTACAATAACCTGCTTTGCTTGCTGCATCATCTTTTTTTTAACATCACCGTCTTCTTCGTCGACAATTGTTAGTCCTTTTTCAGATATACCGACAATACCAATAAACACTTTATCTACATAATATTTATCTAATCGTTGAATAACAGAATTCCCGTATAAATAGCGATGTTCTTTTTGCATCACTCCACCTAATAAATGAATTTTCGGCAATTGCTTATCTGATAAAATATCCGCCAAATTGATAGAATTTGTTATCACTGTACATTCTTGATTAATAAAACTTCCGATTGCCTGCACAGTGGTGGAGGCGTCTAAAATAATATGATCATTTTCTCGAACAAAGGATGCAGCTAATTTTCCAATTGCTTTCTTTTCTTCTGATACAGCTTTCAATCGATTATGATAATTATCTACTTTACGATGAATTTTTGGTAAAAGTGCACCACCCCTTGTTCGAATAATTACTTGTTCCTCTTCTAGTTTTACTAAATCTCTTCTAGCTGTATCTCTGGAAACATGAAAGAGGGAACAAATTTCTTCCACTGTTATTTTTTCATGCACATTTAAATACTGAATAATGTCCATTAATCTTTGCTCTTGTGCCATATTATCCCCTCAAATTCATTTCATCTATTTACATTTTAAGTTATTCACTTATAAATTTCCATTAAAATAAGCAAAATAATTATTTTCACTTAAAAAAAACGCAAACGGATATCTACTTCATCCATTTGCGTTTTTAATTATTTCCTTTCTAACCAGTCAACCGTTCCATTAATCAGCTTCATAAATTGGCTGCCAGATGAGAAAGTATGTATTCCCTCTTCAATAAATACGGATTCAACAGTTCCTGTATTTCTAGTTAAATATTCATTTTTATATTTATTCAAATAGTGATAAGGAATATCCTCATCAGCAGTACCGTGCACAAGAAGAACATCTCCTGAAAACTTATGACAACTCTTTAATGGATTATAATCTATTAAAGAATCGAAATAAGTTTGATAAAAAGAATAGCCGTAAAAATCAACGACTTCTCTTTCTGCTAATTCAGACAATCTCTCTTCTCCAAATATTCGTTTAATATCAACCGCTGGATCCCCGACAGCAGCCCACTGAATTAACCGTCTGACTCGTGCATCTTTGATAGCTGTCAATACAGCGACAGCTCCACCCAAACTATGGCCAAGTAAAATAAGTTCCATTATCGAGAATTTTTCATAAGCAAATTGAATAATGGCTTCTGTCTGATCGATTAAATCAGACAATTTTGTGCTGCCATACTCACCACTAGATTCGCCACATCCCCTATAATCAAAACGAATCACTAAATAACCCAATTCTGTCAGTACATTACTTGCCTTAACAAACAAGCGATCAACGCCAATTCTACTGCCAATTAACCCATGGCACATTATCACTACTTTATATTCATTCTGTATTTTCTTTGGATAATCAACAGACAAAACAATGGTATCGTCTTTCCAGTTGATTGATCTTACCTCGGTCATCATTTCCTCCCCCTAAACCTTCATACATCTATTATACATTATTCCTACCTGTTTAGTAAGTTTAAAACAGGAATTATCTGAAATCTTTTTTATCATATAATAATAGAACCTCTTTCCAACTTCAAGTTTGTTATTAAAATATGATAAAATAAACAGGATTATCGACTGACAAATTAAAGGAGATTCTTATGTATTATATTGATTATCATCACCATTCCAATCATTCATTTGATTCTAAAGCAATAATGATGGATATTTGTGAAAATGCTATAAGAAAAGGGATAAATGAAATTTGTTTTACCGAACACTTTTCTGTCAATCCGAATGCCCCGACTTACGGTCATATGAATTGGCCAACATATTTAGAAGACATCAACAAATGTAGAATTAGTTATCAGGATCAATTAATAATTAAATTAGGAATTGAACTATGTGAACCCCATTTATTACGTGAACAATATAAAACAGTGTTAGCACCAATTCCTTTTGATTATATTCTTGGTTCTGTTCACAATTTACACGGGCTAACACTTCGTAAATATATGAATGCTCACCCTGATGAGGATATTTATCTTACTTATTTTAAAGAGGTTCTTGAATTAGTTACATACGCAGATATTGATGTCCTCGCTCATTTTGATTTAATGAAGCGATATGCCCATCCAACACGAGGTATCTATCACTTCCCTGACTATCAGGAGATTATCACTACTATCTTAACAACAGCAATTAAAAGAAACATCGGTTTAGAAATTAACACTTCTGGCTGGCGAACAAGCTTAAATGAATCATTACCTTCTTTAGAAGTGTTGGCATTATATAAAAAGTTAGGTGGAGAAATACTTACAATTGGTTCTGATTCCCATAGAAAAGACGATGTTGGCGCAGATTTCATGCAAGCTCTTAATCTAGCAAAGAAAGCAGGTTTTACAGCATATTACAAATATGAAAAAAGAAAACCTATTCGAATAGATATGTAGAAATCTTAACAGCTTCTTATAAGCATTAGAGCTAAACTAGCAGAGACTCTTCTATGGGTAATATTTTCGATCATTCGGTTAGGAACGGCTGATAAAAAAATAATTAAAAGGACAATACAGCACCATTACTCCATATTATCCGAAAATAAATAAAAAAGAGTGCAAAGGTAGTTACCGATAAAAGTTAGTATTGTTATTCTAACTTTTGGAGATCAGTACCCAAATGACACTCTTTTTTATTTTTGGAAATTCGCTTTAGATATAGGAAACAATCAGTTCTGCTTTCCCAGTCAATTCAAATTCACCAAATTTATATGGCAGTAAGAAATGATCCCCTTTTTGGAAAGTGAATTCTTTGCCATCCTTTTGCAGAGATCCATCGCCTTCAATTACGCTACATAGTAAAAAATCTTGGTCTTGTTTTCTAGTAGACTGTCCGTCCAACACCCATTTTTCTACTGTAAAATAATCACATGTAACAAATTTAGTAATCTCCATGTTTCCTTGTTGTTCAACAACTGGAGTAGTTGCCGCTAATTGATGTGGAACAGTTGTAACGTTAATTGACTGTTCAATATGCAGCTCTCGCTTATTGCCGTCGCTATCTGTACGATCATAATCATATACACGGTATGTTGTGTCAGAATTTTGTTGTGTTTCAAGGATGATAATTCCTTCACCGATAGCGTGAATTGTTCCGCTAGGTACAAAGAAGAAATCACCTTTTTTCACTGGTACCTTGTTTAATAATTCATCCCATTTATTTTCAGCTATCATCGTTGTTAATTCATCTTTTGTGTTCGCGTGATGCCCAAAAATGATTTCTGCTCCTTCTTGACAGTCAATAATATACCAACATTCCGTTTTACCAAGTTCTCCATTTTCATGAACTTTTGCATAGTCATCATTTGGATGCACTTGTACAGATAAATCTTGATTAGCATCTAATATTTTTGTTAATAACGGAAAACGGTCACCTTCTATATTACCAAAAAGCTCATGATGATTCTCCCATAACTCTTCTAAGTTTTTACCCGCTAATGATCCGTTCTTTACTATACTTTGACCATGTGGATGTGCAGAAAACGCCCAGCACTCCCCTGTTATTTCACTCGGAATATCATATCCAAAGCTACGCAGTGCAGTACCGCCCCAAATTCTTTCTTTAAATACTGGTTTAAAAAATAATGGCTCGTTCATATGATTTGGAACTCCTTCTTTACAATATTTACTAGACTATTCTATCATACTCCCATATAAATTGGGTTTGATTTTCATAAAACGAAAATATCGATCTGCTGCCGATTTTATTAAATGAAAAAGGGATAACATACAATTTTTTCTAAAAATACAAAAAATATGAGGACAAATAGGAAGAAAGGTGATTTAATAGATTTGTAATATACCACTTATAGGGGGGAAATTATGAAAAAGTGTAAATGGAAAACAATTTTTGCTTTGTTATTAACGGTGACATTAGTATTAAGCGCAATGCCATCAAAAGAGATCCTAGCATCAGAAGGAGAAATTTCAGCTGCTACTCTTTCGATCGGAAAAGAGTTATCCTCGAGCTTTCAGCCAGATGAACATGTTAAATGGTTTAAGATTGATCCAAAATCTGTCGTGACTAAAGCAACTCACCTAGAGGTTGAATTAAATTCAACGGAAGAAATGAATATTAGCGTATATTCAAGTAAAGATAATGCTATGTCAGACAACACCTTCGATCAATATAACGCCGTTAGCTTTATGGATAATAAGGGCGTCATTTACTTCCCGATTGCTTGGGAAGGTCCGTACTATATTAAGGTTGAGTATTATTCCAACGTAGATGATGAGGAATACATAGAAGAAGAGGAAGTACTTGAACCGAATAGTCAATTTTCCTTAAAAGTAACGGATACAAAGCAAGCTCCTACTGTTGAAGCAGAAGAAGCTTGTCCAGTTGAATTAAGTACCAAGGAGTCAAAGGACAACCAAACAATCCTTACACAATTACGTACTATTAGAGATACCATTTTGTCTTCAACGGCAAATGGGAAAAAACTATCTTCTTTATACTATCAAGTATCGCCATTTTTATCGGCGAAGATGATATTTAATAAGCAGCTAAGACAAGATGTATTAACAAATTTAAAAGCGCTAAAACCGATTTTCACTAACCTGCTAGATAATGGTACAAGCAGCACCTATAAAATTGGAAAAAACGAAGCAAAAGCAATAAATAATTTATATGAAATCACCTTAGAAGCTTCTCCTACCGCTTTACAAACCAAGATTTCAACCCTCGCTAACAAAGTAGAGTTATCTAATATAGAAGGAAAAACGCTTGATGACATTTTTACTTTATTAGGAGCTTCCAGCTCAAGTATAACGAACAAAGAGATAAATAATAAATATATTATAAAAATGAAATCTGGTAAAACAGTTTCTTCTTTGAAAAACAGTTTGGGTAAAACTTCTGCTCAATCTATTAAAGGGTTAGAAGGAAGCGAAAAAATTGCTGACGGGATGTTTACCCTTGAATTGAATGAAGGAAAATACACAACGAAGAGTGCTAATACCCTTATTAACAAGATTCAAAACGCAAATGAAGTAGAGTATATAGAGCCTGTACAGCAATATACCTTACTATCCTTGCCAAGTGATGTATCTGCACCTTACCAATGGTCATTAAAAAACACAGCCCAAACAAATGGGAAAAATGGTGCTGATATTCAATTTGAAAAGCTTTATCAACTTCAACAATCTACTGATGTTAAACAAATGAAAATTGCTGTCTTAGATACTGGTGTGGATGCTTCCTTAGCCGATTTAAAAAATAAAATCACAGCGGGTTATAATTTTATCAACGAATCAGACAATGTATATGATGACAATAATCATGGTACACATGTAAGCGGCATTATCGCAGCAGGTATAAATAATGGCTATTCTATGTCTGGCATCCATTCAAACGCAAAAATTATGCCAGTCAAAATATTAGATGCATCTGGCTCTGGTGATACGGAACAAATTGCAAAAGGAATTAAATATGCGGTAGATCATGGCGCAAAAGTCATCAACATGAGTTTGGGTGGTGGTTATAGTAGAGTAATAGAGTCCATGCTTCAATATGCCAACAGCAAAAATGTTACTATTATTGCAGCAAGTGGAAATAATGGTTATGAAGGACTTGATTATCCGGGCTCTTCCAAATATGTAACGGCCGTTGGAGCTTCGAACGATTTAGATATCGTTGCTGATTATTCAAGTTATGGGAAAGAGCTTAAGCTTGTTGCACCAGGTTCCAACATTCCAAGTCTTGTTCCCAATGGAAATCTTTTATTATACAGTGGTACTTCGATGGCTACGCCACATGTATCTGCTGTGGCTGGATTATTGCTTTCTTTAAATGGGAAGCTAAAGCCTAAAGAGGTAGAAAAATATTTAATTGAAACAACAACATCTATTGTTTTTAAGGAAAATGACAATCCTGAAAATGAATTTTCGGAAGAATATCCAGATGATTTACCCGCTAGTAGTAATCCCATCGGTTTTGATAAAGTATCTGGCTGGGGGCGATTAAACGCATTTTCTGCTTTTAGTGCTCTAAAATTAAAAGCAAAAATTAATCCTGTTTATAATAGTACTCGATTACTTACCGGAACAGCTGAACAAGGAAGCAAAGTAAGTGTAAAACTTGGCAGTAAAACCTATTCTTCGTCAGCAGACAAAAATGGCAAGTTTACAGTAGAAATACCTTTACAAAAAGCGGATAAGCTTATGTATGTCCAGCTTTCAAGCAAAAATGGAACGGCAAGTACATCCCTCAGAACAACTGTTCAAAGAGACACGAAAGCTCCAAATGCACCAACCGTTCAAAAGGTTGGCGATAATGATAGTTTGCTGAAAGGAACAAGTGAACCTTTTGCTAATATTAATGCAAAGGTTAAGGGGAAATTGATCGGTAAAGGAACGGCCGATAAAAGTGGGAAATTCGCTATTAAAATCAAAAAACAGAAAGCTAATACAATTGTATCTGTTACAGCTGCAGATGGTGCAAAAAATACAAGTAAACCAGCAACCGTGAAAGTTGTGGATAACACACCACCTCCTATCCCAACGATAACTGGAACAATCAGTAATAAATCAGATAAAATCACTGGTAACGCGGAAGCTAATTCTACTGTTACTGCCAAAGCAGGCAAAAAGAAGCTCGGTTCTGCAGTTGCTGATAAAAAAGGAAAGTATACGATTAAAATTAAAAAGCAAAAAGAAAATACTAAAATCAGTGTTACAGCTACAGATAAGGCGAAAAATATAAGTAAAGCGAAGACTATTACAGTAGCAGATAAAATAGCTCCTGCTAAGCCAAAAGTAAATACGATCACGACGAAAACAACAAAAGTAACAGGAACTGCTGAAAAAAATGCAACCATTATCATTAAAAGAAACAACAAAGTATTAGCAGAAGGAAAAACAAATAAAAAAGGAGCTTTTTCTATCAAAATTAAAAAGCAAAAAGAAAAAACCTCTTTAACTATTACGGCAAAAGATACATCTGGTAATGTCAGCAAATCTGTTATAAAAGTGGTCACAAAGGCAAAATAATAACAAAGACTCTCCTTTTAGAAAAATTTCATTTCTAAAGGAGAGTCTTTTTTTAAGCACCTCTATTTAATTGTTCTTTCTTCGTTACTGTCTTTTCATTTCTAATCGTTTTACCATGCAAATAGTAATAAACAGCAATGCCGATTAAAATATAAATGCTGCTTAATGAATAGAAAGAATTTAATCCAATAGCATCACCAATAATTCCAACAATATAGGAGCCAAACCCTATTCCTATATCAAATATGGATAAAAAAGTAGCTGTTGCGAGACCTCTTCGATGTGGTGCTGCTTTCTGAATCGCAATGGTTTGTAGACACGGGAACATTGATCCATATCCTAAGCCAATTAATGCAGCAGATAATAAGAACATCCATTCAGATTGTGCAGTCCCCAAGACAAGCATCCCGATGGAAAATAGTACGATACATGGATAAACAATTTTATTTGCACCATAGCGGTCAAACCATTTACCAGCAAAAGGTCTTGCTATTAGCATAAAGATAGCGTAAACCACAAAGAAATATCCTGAAACACTTATAAATCCTTTGTTTTCAGCATAAACCGAAACAAAAGAAAGAATCGATGAATAAACAAGACCGAATATGGCTGCTACGATACTAATTTTTACTGCCGTACTCTCTATAATTCGATCAAATTGAATTCCTTTTTTCTCTTTCACTTTCGCTTCTTGTTCTACTCTCTCTGTTTCCATATCTGAGTCCAGTTTCATAAATCCACCTGTTAATATCGCAAAGAATGCAAATATTAGCGCCAATATAAACAAGGTAGAAGTTCCCCATGAGTTAATTGCCTGGAGTCCGATAAATGGACCGACTACCATCGCTAAATTCATACTCATTGAATAATACCCCATACCTTCTCCTCTTCTGGAGCTTGGTAAAATGTCTGCAACAATTGTCCCGGTAGCGGTTGTAGCCATACCAAATCCAATGCCGTGTAATGCGCGAACGATGAGCAAACTAGTGATAGAATCAGTAAATAAATAAAAAACCGCTGCCACTAAGAAAATAAGTAATGATGTAACAAATATGGCTTTTTTGCCAAACTTCTGCATCAAGTTACCAGCTACAGGCCGGATAAGAATAGCTGTTATAATGAATACCGTAACAACTAAACCTGCTGTAGACTGCTTTCCATTTAATTCTCGAATCGCATAGATTGGTAATGAAACTAGTAAAAAATAAAACGTCATAAATAAAAAAAAGTTACTTACCCATATTTGGATAAATCCCTTTGTCCATAATGGTTCTTTATTCACTTCTTTTCCTCCTTGATTGCTAATGAATGAATCCATTCAAAAATTATATGTTGTAAAGTCTTTTGAGATTCGATTGGCAATTGTTTAAGTAACCCCTGATTTGCCAGCAGAACAGCTGCTTCCCATTTCGCATACTGCTGTATAGCAAAATCTGTTAGAAATACTCTATTTGTCCTCTTGTCTTCTCCCTTTATTTGCAGAACATATTTTTTCTCCACGAGCTTCTTTATGGTACGTGTTACTGGAGGGGGTTCTATGGATAGATAATCGGCGATTTCCTTTTGAGTAAGGGGACCATTCTTTTTTAATACATACAAAATTGCCCATTCAGAGCTATAAATATCAAATGGCTCAAGTGCTGTATTTAATTGTTTGGTTAATTGTCGTGCGAGCTGCTGGATAGAATGGAATAAATCATGAGTCGTGTTCATTGCTTTCTCCGATCTAAAATTAATTACCTAGGTAACTATATCATAACTTTATTGGAACGGCAAGATACTATTTCATTTAATCAAACGTTTGATTAAATGAAAATATTACTATGTATAAAAAAGCACCCTTAGGTAGACTTTTTAATGTCTACCTAAGGGTGCTTTTTTATTCTTCTGCTGCTTTATTTGTTAGTTTTTCGCCAGTCTTCTACAAAACTGAAATGGAAGCAATGTTGTCTGGATGACAAGCTCCTATAGCCTTTTTAATTTGTAACTAATTGAAAAAACAGGCAATTCACTAATTAACCATTTTACCAAATGCTACTAATTAGGCGAAATGCCATCCTTGGTATAAATAGTAAAATGTTCCAGACTACTTCCCCAACTATCTCAAATAATACTTCTTTTAAAAAACTGTTACTTTTTCTTGTTTTAATTTTCATCTTCTAACTTCCCGTTATAAAATTTGGGTACCTATTCTGGGTTAATAACTATAACTTGACTGCCTGAATAGATTCTTCTATTCAATTCCATCTTCCACTATCCTACTGCTTCTCTATAAGCAAGCCTTTGATCTAGCAGCAGAGTTAAATATGGACATCAGGTATTGCTGTTGGTTATCCCACTTGCATACATATCTATTATTACAGCTTAATCAGCAATGGTATTTATTATTTACTGCGAGTAAAAACCTTTACTATCGCACTAATTATTCCAGGCACAAGAAAAAAGACGCCAAAAAAGACAGTGAGTAGATTATACTGTGGCGTTTTATAGAAATTAAACCATTCAGTGATAATAAAACTGTCAAGAAGCTTCCCGAATATTGTTCCATCCATATCTCTGTATTTAAGTATCCATCCTGTTGCTTCTGATGAAAAAAAGAATATTTGTGACAATACAAATACACCAATAGAAGATACCCAATATTTTTCCAGAAATGATGAAGCTTTTTGTTTCCTAACCAATGTAAATCCCATCCTTTACAAACACTCTTGTCTATATATTCATAAATTCATACGTATGGTTAGGAATTAAGTTTCAAAATTTTCCCTGTTTTATTAGAAAAATTGAATTGAATATTAATACCATTTCTACTAACTTGTTAATCCAATTATCAATAGAACCTTAAAACAGAAGGAAACGGCGGGAGGAATACTCTGTTCCTGAAGTAACAGAAAGGCTTGCTCACGATGGATTAATTGGAAGCATGATGAAAACAAATAGTTTTTATATTTGCACTGTAATAACAGAATGTTCAACTATACAAAATTAAGTATTGTGTTCGCACCATCTTTATAAAATAGCTATCTTATCACCAATATGAATAATTCCAGTCTTAATCACACTTGCATATAAACCAAAATGGTTATTTCGCTCTTTAACAATCTGTTTTAATAGCTTCGGCTGTCGGGTGCCTGTTTCTGGATCTACTGTTATGATCATACATCTTTCACAAAACTTATTAATCTCCAGAATTACATCTGAACCGATTTTAATTTGTTTCCCTAGTAAATCTTGTTCGTTTAGGTCACTTTCTTGGAGATCATAGACAATATTTCCTCTGAATCTTCTCTCATCAATCGATTCACCAAATGATGTAGATAATTCTGATAGAGCTTTTGTGGAAATTAATAACAGATTATCTTCTTCAATTGCTGGAAAGGGAACAAAGGTTGGAGCATAGGCGATTGAATCTAATGTCCGATTCGTTTCTTGTTCTAATCTTTCTAATAATGCCGTTTCGCCCCAAATATATTTCGAGCCATCATTGGCAGTTATAGTTAAATTAGGATATTTTTCTATTGACTCTTCTCCTGAAAAGCCCGCTTTATATGTAACCATTTTAGGGTATTGCGTAATGGTTAAATGCTTATTATTCGCTCTATCGATAAAAGCATGACTTCGATCGCCATATATTCCATACGACATAATCCGTGCCTTTTCCAAGCTTTCTCCAGTAAATGATTTTATTGGATAGCGCATGATCTTTTGTATATTGCCTATCATCTTTTCTCCCCCTTTACTCTCTTTCTTCTATTAAAACAAAAAAACTCTCTAAAACCAATTATTTTAGAGAGTTTTTCGAAAATTAAGGCTTTGTTTCCTTCATATCTACCGATAATAGTCGTTCTGTGCGCGTATCAAAAGTTAAATGAACAAATACACCAATTTCCTTTTGATCTTTGTTTACAATTAGCTTAAACTTTTCCACAGAAGTTCCTTTCTTATCTTCCTTGCCTACATGCAGATAATCAGTAACTTCACTATTAGGATATTTTTCTTGTGTTTTTGTTATGGCAATTCTCCCCCATTTTACATAGGAAGGCAGCTCTTCCGCACCACCATGTAAAGGACTGCTAAGCTGCATTAGGAATAAGCTTACCAAAAAGATGCTTATGAATGGATATTTTAATTTTTTCATGCAAACATCTCCTTTCTTGTTATTTCTAGTATGAACAGAGAAACAAAATATATGTATTTTTATATGTTAACTAAATTATATTATAGGTTGACACAAATCAATTAGAAAAGTATAGTTAATTACAGAAATTAAACAAAAGGGAGTGGCCATTTTGAAACAGTGGAAGCCAATAGATATAACAATGATTGCGTTATTTGTTGCTTTTATGGCGGTGGGAGCAAATGTTACAAGTTTTCTTATCATTGGAGGTGTTCCCGTAACTCTTCAGACTTTCTTCTCTATTCTTGCAGGGCTGATTCTTGGTAAAAGATTGGGAAGCGTGGCAATGTTTGTTTATATGCTTGTTGGTCTTATCGGAATACCCATCTTTGCAGGGATATCGGGCGGCCTTATGGTAATCACCAGACCATCATTTGGCTTTATTTTAGCATTTATTATGACAGCATTTTTTGTCGGTTTCTTCATCGAAAAAAAACAAACCATTCCATTCTATATTTTTAGCGGCTTCATTGGATTATTTATTAATTACATAATTGGGACTAGTTGGATGTATTTGGCTTATAAAGTTTGGTATGCTGCACCAGAAGGATTTACTTACCAGCTAATGTGGAGTTGGATGGCTCTACCTTTAATAAAAGACATCATCCTAACTTTTATCGCTGGTATTTTAGGACATCGTTTATATTATTCCGTCATCAAAAAAAGTTCCCTTCGCGTGCATTGGCATGAAAATTCATCGCGATAAGAAAACTGCCACATAATAAGGAACAGCTGAGAAAAAAGACTATAGACAAACCTCATAATTACTTAAGGTAATTGCCTATAGTCTGAAAGTCCTCAATAATGGAGGACTTGTTTGTTACCAAATCCGATTGCTTTTTATATTATTCGCTATAATACGACTTTTTTTCCTAAAAATCCTGTCTGATTATGCGCTTTCCCAAGAAATATTTATCCTATTCCCATTTCCCTCTTCATGAAACTTTATCTTATGTCGATGGAGTAAGAATAATCCAGTGATTCTAATTTATCGGTTAATACATGTATTTCTACATCCCATTTACCCGGCTGATTTAACTGAAGATTTTCTGCAAAATAATGTCCTTCCTTTTCCTTCGTTAATGGAAAAGACATTTCTTTCTCTCCTTGTCTTAAACTAATTGTAATTTGTTCCACAGGATCGATTGGCTTGCGGTTATTATCAAATACAAATACTTCATACTGATTTTGTACACCTGTTTTCTTAGGTGTGATCGATAAACTGATATTTTCATTATAACCAAGTTCTGCTTCTTCATAGAACGGCAGGTCGATAGGCAAGGTTGGTGTCTGTATTTGAGTAAACGCCGTAGTTACAAGCAATATTAATATGCCAAGTGTAATTTCCATTTTTATTGATTTTTTATAAAAGTCTTTCTTTCTTAATAGAAGTCTGCTGACAAGGTGATATGCACCAAAAATTAACATTAAAACAAGTAAACCAATTTTAATAAGCAAAACCTTTCCATATGCCGTACTTACTAATGACTGAAAATCAGGAATTAATAAGGAGGCATTTATTGCGCCAGAAATGGCTAAAACCGCAACAGTAATAAGGGCCCATAATGAATACCTCTCCATAGTTGCCCAATATAAATCATGTCCTTCCCCTTCTTTAGCAAATATTCCTTCTCGTAAAAAGAGAATAATGACAATCATTCCGCCAAGCCAAATAGATGCTGCTATTAAGTGAAAGAAATCAAGCACGATAGCTACTGTCTCATAAGGCGAACTGGAAGGATGACCAAGAAATGCTTTTGAAAGCATGATGCCTATAAATGCTAATCCGGGAATTATCCAATGCTTTCTTTCTAAATAAGCTTCTTTTGTCCAAATAAATCGTTGTGCAAGGAATAAAATAGCCAAAAGGATCATTTGTACAATCCAAATAATTCCTTCCTTCGTACTTGTCAATGTTTCCATTAAATTACTTGGCTTTATACTAGCTAATAGACTCACACCAGCATAGCTTTGTGTTTGAATAACTAATGAGCTAATAATACTAATGGCAAGGAATAAGACAGCAATAATGGATATTTTTTTCGTTCTTTTTACTAGCTTTGCAGATAATTTTTCATTTCTATACCAAATTGTATAGAATAACAATAATCCCATATAGATAGAAAAACCTATATAAAGAAAGCCTTTATTGATCATCGTACTTATAAAGCTCACTAGATTACCATTGTCCTGTTGAGTTGGAAAAGCTGCACCATCAGGTAATTCTCCAATGCTGAAAGGAATCATCCCAGAAACGGAATGGCCATCAGCAGATACAACCCTCCATTCTACCGTATATATATCATTCGGTAAATCTGACTTTAGATCAACTTCCATTGATTTTTCTGTATCAGGATTAATGACTACATTTTTCTTGTCTACTCTTTCACCCGATGAATTTAAAACATTTAAGATTTTAAAGCCAGTTTGAATCTTTTCATTAAACTCTATGTATACCTTCTCTGGCGCTGTCTTTAATATTTCATTCTCACTAGGGTTTGAATTTGTAATATAAGCATGTGCAGAAACTTTATTAATCCCTAAAAAACTAAACATTAGTACAACGATAGGAAGAATCATAAACAGCCTTTTGCTATCCACTTTTAAAATCACGTCCTTCTATTTTCTCATTCCCCTCCCAATTATAGCGAAAGAATAGTCATTCGTACAATGAAGTGTTACCCTTCCTTAACGGGTTCGACATTATCCAAGGAGAAAAGTCAACTTTTGTCTTTATAGCGCACTTTTTGCGCTTTCCCAAGAAATATTTACGGAAAAATCGAATAAATCCTGTTGATCTGGTAAATAATATGAATAAATTTAAAAGGAGGTAGGTCCATGGATATTAGCATGACTGCCGATGAAGTAATGTTGGCTATTCAACAATTGCGCTCAAATGGCATGAATATGAATAAAAAGAAGATAAAACAAAGCCACCCGGATTTAATGCGCCATGCGCTCCATTATTTTCCTGATTGGAACAGTGCGGTTGAAAAAAGCGCATCTGCTTAATAATACCAGATTAACTACTTCTTAGTCATACATATTCAACAAGTGTCTGATAACACCATAGACTTACGAAAAAAATGAGTGAACAAGGTTTTTCAACAGTATCAAATAGAAGTTAATAGAGGCTTCCCTTACAATATAACCACTTAGATTTTGGCTGGTTAGAAACGGGAAGTTCTCTTTTTATTTGTACACGACCTTTACTAAGGAAGAAGGGTATAAGATAGAATGAAGGAATTCTTAATATTATTAAAGAATGGAAACCGTTCGGCTCTGCTTGCTGCTTTAGTAAATACCGTTATCTCCTTATTAAAAGGAGTTGCTTACTTTCTCACCGGTAATGTGGCGATGTTTGCAGAAACCATGCACTCCCTTGGTGATGCAGCCAATCAATTTTTTGTGTTTATTGGATCTGCATTAAGTAAAAAAGCTCCAACAAAACGCTTTCCAGGAGGATTTGGCAGACTTGTCAATATTGTTTTATTATTTGCTGTTTTAATCGTTGGAATTATGGCTTATGAAACAATTCGCGAAGGACTTGATCATGTTCTTAAGCCACAAGAATCAACAGGCTTTTTACTCATTATCATTATCCTCTCCATATCTGTAGGCTTAGAATTTACCGTTTTAATTAAAGCAATGAAAGAAATTGTAGCAACAGCGGGTTTAAAAACAAGAGGTTTACAATTATTTTCTGCCAGCATTGCCTATTTAAAATCTGCCAAGCCTGCAACAAAGTTAGTATTTTTAGAAGATTCCGTAGCAACAGCAGGAGGAATATTAGCAATTGCGGCAGTAATAGTAAGTGAATATACAAACTTTAAACAAGCAGAAGGCATTGTATCCATTATCATCGGCATTTTTATGTTTATTGTTGTTGGGAGAGTTTTTTTAGATAACGCTGCAGGTGCTATAGGGGAAGCAGATTTAGAAATGCAAGATACAATTGGCAATATTGCGATTAAAGATCCTGATGTACGTGATATCCAAGATCTAGCAGTTTACAAAGAAGGGGAAGATTTCCACGTAGAACTAAGTATCGAAATCGATAGTAAATTAACCGTTGAGCAAGTCGATAAAATAAGACAACGAATTGAAAAGCAAATTTTATCAGAAAAAGGCGTATCTGATGTGATTATCGAATTTGATAAAGATGATGGTATTTTAAAATGGCCCCATTTTATTTCTGAATTGGATAAACATAAAAAGGTGGCTGAAAAGCATACAAATTAATAAATCTAGGCTTATAAGATTCATTCTTGAATAAGTAGTGAATTAAAAATCACCAATACTTCCATCATAAAGGCCAGGAATTCTAAAAAAATCCCTGGCCTTCCATTTATAATGAATCTATTTAATTACCGCGTCTTCAAACGGGGCATAAAATACTCCCTTAGGTGCTAGAACACTGGTTTCTGACTCCTCTTCTCTCCCATCGACTTTATAAGTACCTGCTGGAAAATAATCATAATAACCAGACTTTACATGTAAATCCACATAGTATTCATCGAGTTCTCTCATTAATATGTGATATGCTTCTCTATCCATAATTTCACCTAAATCATCTAGTTCAAAATTTTCTTTCACTGCCTCCATAAATGGTTCACAAGACTCTGCCGCAACATATAAATCTACGTCACAACATTCCATACAAAGTAAAACCTCTTCCCCTTTTATATTAGCATAAGCATCATCGACCATTTGTTTTAAAATCTGTTTGATCTTTTCTTGATTAACCAAATTCATGGTTGTTTTCACAACAGTTCCCTCCAAGTATTTACAACTGACAAAAATATCTATAGCTTTATCATACACAAAAACAAGTACAAAATGAAATAATATCATTTTGTACTTGCTTCAGCCTTTTATTTTAAAATATTTTTTACAATTTCATATGAACGAAGACGTTCAGATTGAGAATACACTTGTGTGTTGATTATTATTTCGTCCGCTTGGGTTTCCGCTAAAAATGTTTGTAGTTTCTGAGTAACTGTATCTTTGGAGCCGATAATAGATGCTTTCAATTGCTTGTGAACAATAGCTTTCTCATAAGTACTCCACATTTCCTCCATATTGGAAACCGGGGGCTGCAGTTGTGCCGGCTTGTTCCGAATAAGACTTAAAAACTGCTGTTGTGAAGACGTAGCAAGATATGCCGCTCTTTCATCCGTATCTGCTGCAATAATATTCACTCCAACCATTACATACGGCTTCTTTAAAGTTTCTGATGGACGGAATGAATGAAAATAAGTATTAAGTGCAGGAATCGTATAGTCTGGTGAAAAATGGCTAGCAAATGCAAATGGCAGGCCAAGTTGAGCAGCCAATCTAGCACTAAAGTCACTGGAGCCTAACAGCCAAATCGGTATTGTTTCCCCTTCCCCTGGTATAGCCCTTACTGGTAAATTTGTCTCTTCGTATGGTTTAAAATACGTTCTTAATTCCTCTAGCAATTCTGGAAAATCACTTCCATCACTTTGATGGTAACGTCTTAATGCTCTTGCTGTCAGTTGATCACTGCCAGGAGCCCTTCCAAGACCTAAATCAATACGATTGGGGTACATAGATTCTAATGTACCAAATTGCTCAGCAATAACTAAAGGCGAATGATTCGGTAACATAATTCCGCCTGCCCCCACTCTAATCTTGCTTGTACCCCCAGCTAAGTAGCCAATTAATACGGAAGTAGCACTACTAGCAATCCCAGGCATACTATGATGTTCAGCTACCCAATAGCGGTTATATCCCCACTTTTCAGATTGTTGAATAAGTTCTAAACTATTTTTAAAACTTTCAGCAGCATTGCTTCCTTCTCTAATCGGTGCTAAATCAAGAACGGAATATTTTATTTCCTGTAATGTTTTTCCCATATATCCAACCCCTTCTCTCTACACTATAAAACTGTTCCATTCTTCCCTTCAACTTTATTGCCTGTACATTGAAACATCCGTGAATATATTAATCAAAATGATTTAATAGTTGCTTACTGTTTACATACTCTAATGTATCTTGATGATATCGTGAAAGAATATATTCCATTTGCGGCATTGGGGAAACAATCGGTATTTTCTTGTTTTTTATAATCCTAATAATTGGTTTTGCAGTTGATTTTGAATCCACTATTGCCCATTTTCCTTTTTTCTTCTGAAGCGTTAAATCAATGATCCCAAGGTGATTTCCCCAGTTTCCTGCTTGGACTGTCGGTTTTCCATTAATCAATCCTTTTTCATGGTTAACACCTTTTGGCCCTTTTTCTCCTTTAACTGGAAAGATACCATGCGAGTGACCATAAAGAATAACATCTATTCCTTTGACTTTGCTAATATCTCTGACATTATTCCCTTGTTTTGGCCAATATTGATCAGAATATAAACCGGCATGTACTAAAGCAATGATTAAATCTGCGCCTGCTTTTTTCATTTGAGGGACAATTTCTTCCGCTGTTTTTCGCATATTTTTTATGATAAGTTTATCTTCCAAATGCTCCTTGTCCCATACCTGGGTTATTGGAGTAATTAATCCTATGACACCCACCTTAATATTTTCCGTTTTTCCTTGATCATTTACTAACTTTTTATCTAATAGTAGATAAGGTTGAAAAAAATGAATATCATCTTGTTCATATCCATTATGATCATCAACATAAATATTAGCATTCGTATAGGGGAAATCAGCCCCTATTAGCGTATTTAACAAAAAATCCAATCCGAAATTGAACTCATGATTCCCAACCGTTGCTGCGTCATATCCCATTAAATTCATACTCTTATAGGCTGGATGAATATCACTAGAATAAAACATCGGCGAATTTGCTACATATTCAGCTAGCGGACTCCCTTTTATCACATCGCCCACATCAAACAGCATTGTATTTCTTTGTTCTTTTTTTGCCTGCAATATTAAACTTGCAACACGATTGTATCCATATTCAATCGTTTTCTTTTTCTCTTCGTAATTATAATCTAAAAGATAAGAATGAATATCCGTTGTCTCTAAAATTCGAAGTGGAAAGATAGATTCCTTGTGATTTTCTTCAGTAGCTTTTGTAAGTATAGGGTTGGCATGTATAAAAAGGATAAAAGTAATACAAATAATAACAAAGAATTTCTTTTTCATCTCTAAGTCTCCCCTTTTCTCCGAGCACACCTTTTCGCTTGCCTTAGTTTATACAATAATGAACATACCTACACAGAAATTAACAAAAGGAATTAACAATATCGTTTCCTAAAATAGAAAATGTGGGAAATTTGTCAACTAATCAGAAGTTTTGATAGCTTTTGTCTTGTTGCAGGAAATTAATTCCCCCTTCTCTAAATACATATAGTAAAGATGGTCAAATTACCTTGATTATTCAAAAGGAGAGAGAGAAATGAAAGCATATACCATAGGTGAAGCATCAAAAAAACTGACGACAACCCCAACTATGTTAAAACAATGGGAAAAGGAATTTCAAGGAATTATCGTGATACCTAGAACAAAAACAGGGGCGCGTATTTATACCGAAAAAGAAATAACCCTCCTTCATGAGGTGAAAAATTTATATAAAGAGAAACGAAAAACAGCTGAAGTAAAAGAAACATTAACAATGCTCATTAACAGACCTAAGAAAGCAGAGATTGCGGAAATAAAAGAAAAAAGCAAAAACACAGCCGTCGAATTGCTTCCTAAAAAGGATGCTTTAGAACCTGCTGAGACGACGAAATCACAAATTACAGAACAAAACTTTCGCCTATTACTTTCTTCCTTGGAAAATTATAAACAAGATTTTCTTGAAGAAGTCAAAGATGAAATTAGAAATGGGATTAAAACGGAAGTATTAGAAACAATTTCAAAGGAAATAAAAGCTGGCCGTGAAGAAACAATTTCCCATATTACTAATTCAGTTAAGGAAACGCAGACACAAACATCCGAACATTTAGATGAATTTTCCGAACTTTTACATAAAAACGCAGAAGCGACCACAACTAAATATGAAGAAATTCAAACGAAGATCAAAAAACTTTCCCAAATTTCAAAAGCTGAAAGAAAAACCTACTCGAAACAATGGACATCTAATGTTTCATCCACAAAAGAAATTAAATCAATGATCGAGCATCTCTCGAAATCAAATGAAGAACTAAACAAAACGGTGGAACAATTAAATGAAAATGATCAATATTTTATGGAAACGTTACAGCTAGAAAGAGAACAACTGAATAAAGAAATTAAACAAAGAGAAAGAAGTTTCCAAGAGCTTGTCCAAACATTTCGTCATGCCGCTGCTGCTCAAGAAAAAAGGAAATCCTGGTGGAAAATTTGGCAATAACAAACTTAGGAAAATATTAAATAATGGATAACATGTAAAATTTACTGAAAGAGTAGCCAAATAATTTCCCTTTTTGGTTACTCTTTTTCATTTGTCCTTTTCATATGGTAGTATGGTATTGAAGAAATGTAAATTTAATGGAGGTAAAAATGTCAATCACTTATAAAGTTTTGTTCCTAGATATTGATGGAACTATCTTAACACCAGAAGATACGATCCAAGATTCCACAAAAAAAGCAGTGCAATTAATGAAAGAAAAAGGATTAGAGGTCTTTTTAGCAACTGGAAGACCACTACATGAAATATCACATATTGGAGAGACACTCGCCATAGAATCGTTTATCGGTTATAATGGCGAGTATGCAATACATAATGGAAAAGATGTTTTTAGACAACCGATGAGTCCTGACTTGGTCACGAAATACTTAGATATTGCCAATGAAAAGGGAAATGAACTAATTTTATATACAAATACTCATAATTTACTTTCCCACCCTGAAGAGAAAATGACAAAACAATTTAGTGAAAAATTCCATTTAAAGCAAAATAGAGCTTTTACTCTAGATGAAAAAGCGAATATTCTAGGAATTACTATTATCAATTTAAGAGAGGAAGATATTTCACTATACGAAGATTTTCCTGATATCCACTTATCACAAGTTAATATCGATGGATTTAGACATTCCTATGATGTTATTAGTGATAAAGTAAATAAAGGGTTTGCTGTCTCCCTTATTTTAAAAAGATTAGGAATCGAGAAAGAAGCTTCTATTGCTTTTGGAGATGGTCTAAATGACAAAGAAATGCTCGAAGTAGTTGGAGAAGGATTCGCTATGGGGAATGCACATGAGTTGTTGTTTTCCTATGCTAAGCATACAACCACATCTGTTACCGATTCAGGTATTTACAATGGCTTAAAATGGCTTGGATTAATCGAAGAATAAGTAATCATTCCTTTAACAAAAAGGATCAGTCTCCTAAAACGGAAACTGATCCTTTTTTGTTACACTTCTGTACTTTCCTCAGTAGCTTCTTTGTTCAGATGTTGTAATATTTTCTTATCAAAATATTCTTCATTCATCTTGTAGGAGATTTCAAATGCTGGAGTGCTGGCAAATTCTTTTTTTATCCAGAAAAAATTCTCTTCTTTTATTGGCTCTGTTAAATCAAGCATAATAGTGATTTCAAGAGAGATAAGATTTTTGTTTTTTGTAATATTTACAGTTGGATTCGTACTTCTTGCTACTTTGTTTATAAGCTTTTTGTTAAAAAGCATGGAAAAGTGAAGTTCGTTACCGCTTTTATTTTTCTTATTGACTTTTAGTAAATAAGAATCACCTAAATCTACTAATTTCTCTTTATCCATATTCTCTATTGCTAAAATTAAGCGTATGTACGTATTTTCCACTGGTGAAATGTTTATTTTTGTCGAACTCATTTGTTACCTCCTCTTACTTGAAACCGCAAAATGAACCCTCTTTATCATATGACAACATTTCATTTATTATAACGAAAAAAGGGGGCAAAAAATAACTGCATAAATATAAATTATAATGGCAATATCCTATTGTTTGCATCCTTCATCTCCTACCTTGTATATTCTTATCTTTCTAACGTTATAATGCAAATAAAATGCTTAAAGAAAAGAATGCATTTTGGAGGAAAGAAATACCTTTCATGTGTATAATAAAAATTGTAGTAACTTTTCATAGTTATTAGGAATTTTTAAATGAGGAGCTTAAAGATATGAATGAAATTAAAACAGTAGAAACATTTGAAGAAATTATTAACAATGGAGATACAAATATTGTGAAGTTTTTTACCACTTGGTGCCCTGATTGTACAAGAATGGATATGTTCATTGGGGAAATCATGGAAGCAAACAATGACAAAAAATGGTATAGTTTAAATAAAGATGAACTTCCTGAAATAGCAGAAAAATATGATGTCATGGGGATTCCCAGCCTGTTAGTTTTTAAAGACGGCGAAAAAATTGGTCACTTACACAGCGCCAATGCCAAAACACCTGAGCAGGTAGAAGACTTTTTAGCATCATATAAATAATTTTTGGAAATAAAACGAGGAGAAATATTGATTTCTCCTCTCAGCTTGTTGACAAAAGGAATTTAGAAAATGCAAATGGAATTATTATGCATTGATTGGAGTGGAAGAGGTGAGACTCCTTTGGGAGATGCGAGACAGTCTGAGACCCTGCAAGTGGCTCAGCGCGACCCCCACGGAAAGCGAACCCCAGTAGCGGAAATCAACTCTTATTTAAAAGAATGTATATTTATAAACTAAGACAAAAGAGGATCAGAATGTTTTCATTCTGATCCCCTTTTATCTTATATGGTCTTTTTTCGTTATTTTATTGTATTTTAATCTATTCTTTATACTCTTCTTAAGTTGTTACCGGACTCACCCAAGTCCAGTTGGCCGTCAAGCGTAGTCTCCATCTTGTGAACTAAGTGATTTGGTGGAACAAGTTAATCTAAGCAATCATTTCTAATTGATCTCTTTGAATAGAAGAATGTTTGGAAAGCATGATTTCACCTCTAAAAAATATCTACCTATATTTTAAAACCAGAGCAGTTAAAATTCTAGACTAACTTGATGAAACCAGGTTGATTGGAGCGGAAGAGGTGTGACTCCTTTGGGAGATGCGAGAAAGTCCGAGACACTGCAGGAGCGTATGATACGAAGCGGCTCGGCGCTCGCCCCAAGGAAAGCGAACCCCAGTAGCGGAAATCAACACCCTATTAGAAGAGATCACAAAAAAAGACCATAGGCAAAACCTCAAAATTCAAGGAGTTTGTCTATAGTCTGAAAATTAGACTCATCTTTTTTTAGGCTATCCTAACTCAACCTGTATTACGTAAACCAGCAGCGATGCCATTAATGGTTAAAAGAACTTGGTTCAGTAATTCCTTATCAGGAACTTCTTGGTCACGAAGCTGTTTAATTAAATCAACTTGGAAGAAATTCAATGGATCTACATATGGATTTCTTCTATAAACAGACTCTTGAATAGAAGGTGTGTGATCAAGTAATTCTTCTATACCAGTGATTTCTAATAAAATAGCTCTTGTCTTATCATACTCTTCTTTAATATTTTGATAAATACGATTACCAATGGCTTCATTTTCCACAAGGGAAGAATATTCTCTTGCTGTTGTTAAATCTGCCTTCATTAATGCCATTTGTAAATTATCAATCGTCGAGTGGAAGAATGGCCATTTTGCGTACATTTGTTTTAAAATTTCAATATTACCTGATTTTTGCTGAGCAAACTCAGTTAATCCAGTACCAGCAGCATACCAAGCAGGAAGCAGCTGTCTACTTTGAGTCCATGCAAAAACCCATGGGATGGCACGAAGATTTTCAAAAGTTGTCATATTTTTTCTGCTCATTGGCCGTGAACCAATTTTTAAATTTCCGATTTCATTTAAAGGCGTTGCTTCTTTAAAATAAGTCATAAAATCAGGATCATTAAAAACCAATGATTGATATTTTGCAAGCGCAATAGCAGATATTTCTTCCATGCAATCTTCCCAAAGATTTCTCTCCTCTTTATGTTCGCTAATATCCTTAGAAATATGAGCAATTGCCATAAGCAACGTAGAAGTTGCTTGCTCTAAGCTTCTAAAAGCAATATCTTCTAATAAATAGCGCGAGGATAATACTTCCCCTTGTTCCGTGATTTTCACGCCATCCCCTAATGTTTCACCTGGTTGAGATAGGATACTCTTATTCAACGGACCACCGCCGCGACCAAGTGAACCGCCACGACCATGGAAAAATTTCAAGCCGATTTGATAGTTACTAGCCATTTCGTGAATTTCACGCTGAGCTTTAAATAATTTCCAGTTTGCTGTTAATGTGCCACCGTCTTTACTACCATCAGAATATCCTAGCATGATTTCCTGCTGGTCATTATGTTGTCTTAAATGTTCACGATAAACCGGCATACGGAATAATGTTTCAATGATTTCAGGACCGGCGATTAAATCATCAATTGTCTCTAATAATGGTGCTACATTTAAGTGACTTTCTACTGTTCCATCCGCATGCAGTCGATAAATTCCAGCTTCTTTTGCTAATACAAGTACTTCAAGAATATCACTTGGCGACTGTGTCATACTGATTAAATAAACATTAATTGCTCGTTCTCCAAACTTCTTATGTGCTTCTCTAATCATGTTAAAGGTGCTAATCATTTCCTGTGTTTCATTTGAATAATCTTCGTTTAATAACAGAATAGGACGAGGATCATTCAAAACAGATTCAAGAATTCCTAATTTTTCATTTTCTGGTAAATTTTTATAATCATCTGTTATGCCGACTTTACGCAGAATCTCGTCTATAGCTGCCTCATGCTCACCACTATGATTACGAATATCCAATGTGGCTAAATGAAAACCAAACAATTGCACTTGTCGAATTAGTTTTTGTAAATCTTTTTGCTGATGAGCTTTCGGTTGGTGCAAGGCAAAGCTTTCTTGAATTAAATATAAATCATCAAGTAACTCTCCTGCCTTCACATAACCTTTTTCAGATTTGCCATATTCTTTTAATCTTTCTAAAATAATTGAAAATTTCCGGCGATAAACTTCTTTTTCAACTGGCCATTTCTTTTCTGGTGTAAGATATAGCTGTTCTTCCTCCATAATCGTCTGAATAAGCTTTGAACTAACCTTAACACGATTAGTAGAATGACTGAATCTCTTCATCAATTCATCTACTGCATGAATGTATTTTTGGATGACTAATTCATTTTGCTTATGCAGTGTTTGCCATGTAACGTCAGGTGTTACATTTGGGTTACCATCTCTGTCTCCACCAATCCAAGAACCAAACCATAAGAAATTAGGTACTTTCCATTCGAAATTAGGATAGTTTTCATCCAGAGCATCCTGAACCTCTTGATGGATTTCTGGCAATACATCAAATAATGTTTGCTCAAAATAATAAAGACCATTTCTAACTTCATCCATTACGGTAGGACGTTCCTGCCGTAATTCATCTGTCTGCCACATGATCGTTATCTCTTCAAATAGATCATCATTTAAATGCTGTCTCTCTTTCTTCGTCAACATTGGGTTATCAAGTTGTTTTAAGATATTAGCAATTCTCTTTTGCGATTCTAAAATCGTACGTTTTGTTGATTCTGTTGGATGCGCTGTAATAATAAGTTCTAACGAAAGAGTATTTAACACTTCTTGAATGGTCTCTTCAGATAAATTCTTTTGTTTAAATGCCATGATTGCACGATCAATGGAATATGGCTGTACACCTTTTTCTTGACTTAGTTGGTATTCTCTTCTACGACGAATACGATGATTTAACTCAGCAACATTCACCAAATGAAAATATTTCGAAAACGCTCGAATAACTTGTCTGCGAACTGGCTTATCTAGTCTTTCCATTTCGAACTTTAATTGGTTATATGTATGTTCATTATTTGTTTCCCGCAGTTCTTTTGCTAATTTACGAATTATTTCTACCTTGTCTAATAATTCTTGGCCACCATGGTGGATAAGTACCTCACCAAGAATATTTCCAAGGTGTTTGACATCTTTTCGTAAAGGTAAACTGCTCTCATTTCCTTTTATCGTTGTTGTCATTAGATTACCATCCCTTAATCTAAATTTTTTAACATAAATACTTTATTACCATTAATCCTATCATTATTCTTTTAAAAATTCATTAACAAAAATCGATAATTAATAGATAAATAAGATAGATCTTTAAGGAATCATCTATTTTTTATATTAATCATCCAACAATAAGCATCTATTGGATTTTTTTGTAAATTATTCTTTGGACTTATGGGAATACATGAGACCTAAATATTATTTTTTCGTGATTCTCATCATTTATGTCATTAATGTATATAACCTAAAAAACTAAATATGTAAACTTAAATGCTCTGTTACGCTTAAAAGTGACGGATTAAATACAGAACAGGTTTCATTTAGGAGTTAATTATAACATATAACAGTCAGTATGGAAATGTCTCATTTAGAATGAGGACAAAAGCAAATATTAAAAAACAGGAAGTGTTTCCACTTCCTGTTTTTTAATGATGATGTTGTTCTTTTGATGGATTATAAATAGTGAATCCTGGCTGTGGAACATGGAAATATTGAATCCATACACCATCCAAGAAATCTGCATCTCTCGTATCTAATAAAATGGGAATATCTTTGTCAGACTGCACCACTTCATCATGTTCCGTCTTCTTGTCCAATTTTAAATCGTAATGTGCATGGTTTCCATGATTCTCTGTTATGTATACCCGAATCATTTCTCCTTCTTCAGCTTTTTCTAACATTTGATTAAGCACTTTAACAGCGTGTCTGTTTATTTTGACTTTCATCTAATAATCCTCCTAAGCAAACATTTGCCTTCTTCATAATACTATCCCATTGTAATCTTCCGGAAGGACGTTTGCAAATAATCAAGACTGTATGAGCAAATTAATTCATTTTCTTCTGTTTCTATTATGCAGAGCTCCTTTGCTCTTTTATAAAGATTCTCTAGATTGTCTCCCTTCTGTTTATAAAAACAAAAAAGCAATCCAATATATCTAAATGGATTACTCTTAAAATTCAATATAATCAAGTCAGAGCAAGCTCATTTTGAAGGGATTTTAAAGTATTAAGCTCCTTGGCAAAAAGCTCAAACTGCTCTTTATTTAAGCCATCTAACGATTCATTTACTTTATATTCTAAATAATTCATTCTTAATTCCATATCCATTAAGGAAGTGATCTTTTTATTCGCAATAAATTCTTCTATTTCATCTATGAACATGAAGAAACTATAGTCATTTACCATAACAAGTAAAAGCCAGCCAAGCGAATCAACGTATTTTTTTTCTTCAGTAACGGTAATTATATCTCCTTTATGTAAATCAAGAATGAAAGTATGTTCAGGTCTAGGACAGGTACATTCGATCATATATTGAAATGGAGCTAAAACAATGAAATCATTTTTCATTATATCTTACACCTTCCTAATCTTTTCGTTATTTGTTTTCATTTTAAATGAAAATGATTATCACTGTCAATTATTTTTCCTTATAATAATATTGAGGGTAAAGAATATCCTTTTTATTAAAAAGTAAGTTATATTCCTCTAACTCCACCTTTAGGATTTAAAACAAAACCCCTATACTCCACCCCTCAATATTATGGAGTGGAGTATAGGGGTTCCTATGGTTAAACAGATTGTGTTTCAACCACAGATGTAACTTTTTCGATATTAGTTTTACTCGTATTTCTATTAGCTATTTTTTCCTTGAAGGTACTCATCATAAAGGAAATTATAAATACTGATACAATACTGTATAAGCCTCTAATTAGTCCTACACTGTACAAGCCAATTAAAATAACAATTGTATCAAAAATAAAATTTGTTTTTCCCATATTCCAATTAAATTGTTTTTGAAGTGTAATAGACAGAATTTGGGCTCCCCCTAAAGACGAACCATTCATAAACAAAATAATAGTTCCTATTCCAATAATAAAGCCCCCAATGATAGATCCTAGTAGAGGATATAGAGCGAATGGCGGTAGAATGATGGATAACAAATAGGAAAATAATGTAACTAACGATACAGCTAAAATGGTTGAAATCGTAAATTTCTTCCCCATTTTAAAGTAAGACAAAATATAAAACGGGATATTTATTAAAGTAAATAAGATTGAAAATGAAATAGGTAATAAATAAGAGATACTTAATGCGAGTCCAGCTGTTCCTCCAGTAACAATTGCTGACCCTTTTAATAAATACAGACCAAATGATGTAATTAAACAACCAAACATCATTACTATTATTTTTCTCAATGCAACACACTCCTATAGTAATCATGATAAGTAGAAGATAAAAGAGGATTTATCGGTGAAATCCTAAAAATTTGTGATTTTAGGGTGGAATTCTTACATATATAATGATAGAATATATCGAAGTGTTTTTACATACCAATATGAATGTAATTACCTTGTACTTCCTCTATTTCGCATAAATATATGCATCATTACATTCATTTTGCAAAAAGGAGTATTCATTAAAATGGATAAGGTTGACATACAACTACTAAAAATTTTACAAGAAGATGCCAGAATTACGGTTAGTGATTTATCCAAAAAGTTAGCTTTGAGTCGCCCGAGTGTTTCGGAAAGATTATTAAGATTGCAAGAAAAGGGTATAATTTTAGAATTCAGCGCCCGAATTTCACCTGCAAAGTTGGGGAGAGAAACGCTTTTATACATTCAAATCAGTGAACTAAAAGAAGAACCACATGCATTTGAGGAATTTATTAAAACAGAAGCAGACATTATTGAATGCCACCGTGTAACCGGTACTGTCAGTTATATTATTAAAGCAGCTGTTTCTGGAATAGACGGAATGAGAAATTTGGTCGATCGCTTAATTCCCTATGGCACTATTAATACTTCAGTCATCTTGGCTTCACCTGTTCCCTTTAGACATATATTACCTAACGAACAATCACAATAAAGAACAAAAAATGAAAAAGTCTAGTCGTCATAAGTGGCAAAATGTCTCCTATGATGACCAGACTTTTCTTCTTGCTTAATCTAATATAGCGAATAATTCTTCAAGCTGATGTATTTCATATGTGGGCAGTACATCTTGCTTTTCAGCCTTTTCGCGATTAATCCAAACGGACTTAATTCCCGCCCGATTAGCTCCTAAAATATCTGTCATTAAATTATCTCCCACCATTATGCATTCTGATTTGTCTACACCTATTAAAGAAACAGCATGCTCAAATATAGAAGGATCAGGCTTTCCTCTGCCAAAATCGCCAGAAATTACAATATGATCAAAATAAGGAGAAATTTCAGGTGTAATAGATAGCTTTGTATTTTGCAAATGAGGTGATCCATTCGTTAATAATAACAATGAGTATTTCCCCTTTAATTGATTAAGGACAGAAAATGTTTCTTCATATACGAAAGGAGATTTCTTTCTATTTTCTGGAAAAGCTTCCGCTAATTCTTCGCCAAATTCAGGATCATCAATTCCAAGTGCTAGTAATCCTTTGGTCCATGCATCTTTCCGGTAAAACCGGATGAGCTCTCTCATTTTTGGAAAAGAAGCATGTTCTTCAAGAAACTCTCCCCAAAGTCCTTCAAAGGGATTAATCCCAATCATTTTCGTAAATTCATATGTATCATAACCTTCATATAAAGCTCTGGCTTCCTTCCGCACAGCTTCTTCTAAGCGTACAGCCGAAATAGTATATTTCTCTTCTGCCAATTTACATGTTTTAAAAAAAGCTTCTTGTACACTTTTTTTATCCCATAGTAGTGTATCATCCAAATCAAAAATAATTGCTTTAATTGTCATTTTCCGTTTCTCCTTTTAAACAAAAATATTTTATTCAAAGCATAGCCAAGAAAAAGGAATCTTTCTTTATAAGATTACAAGTGTTTTTAAACCACGTAAACCCTTCTTTTTCATAAAAAAAGAACTTTGCTATTAGAAGCAAAATCCTTCTTTGAAAAATAATATTTTAAGATATTATTTTAGTTTTTTTATAAAAACAACTTTTAAATAATTACTTTCTGTTACCTCATTAATATTCGCAAAATCGGCAGGTAAACCAAATTGTTCGACTATTTGATATGTTTCTTTCTGATGATGAAAGGCAGCATCAATAAATCCCTTAAACTTCTTCATATCAAAGGTTGCACAATTGGTGGAAGCGACAATAATTCCGCCATTTTTGGTTATGGCAATTGCTTCTTTAAGTAAATTAGTATAGTCTTTTGCTGCGCGAAAAGTATGCTTTTTTGAACGTGCGAAGCTAGGAGGATCTAGAATGACCATATCAAAGCTAAGTTGTTTCTTTACTGCGTATTTAAAATAGTGAAAAACATCTTCTACGATAATTTTTTGATTTGATAAGTCAATATCATTTAACAGAAAATTATCTGTTGTTTTCTGCTTGCTTCGATTTGCCAAATCAACACTAGTAGTCGATAAACTACCACCGACAGCTGCCGCGACCGAAAAAGCCCCTGTATAAGAAAAAGTATTTAGAACATTTCTCCCTTTTGCATATTGATCTCGAATTGTTTTGCGAACATCTTTTTGATCTAAAAAGATTCCTGTCATAGCCCCTTCATTCAAGTTTACTGCGTATTTAATCCCATTTTCTAAAATAGTAATGGGGAAATCAGCTTTTTTCCCAACCACAAAATCATCGTCTTCCATATATGTTCCATTATCGTCGAATCTTTTTTTCTCATAGATTCCGTCTATTTCTAATAATCGCTGCAACGATTCAATAATCCAGCTTTTATATTTATAAATGCCAATACTGTACCATTGGATTAACAGATAATTTTGGTAGAGATCAACAGAAAATCCTCCAATACCATCGCCTTCCCCATTAAAAATTCGAAAAGCAGTCGTTTCATGATCCTTAAAATAGGCTGCTCTTTTATCAATCGCTTTTTTTAGCCGCTTTTCAAAAAAAGCACCATCAATGGGAATGTTCCTTTCTCTTGTTAAAATCCAGCCAATTCCTTTATTTTGAATAGCATAATATCCTCTGCCAATAAATTTGTTTTTCTTTGTTATAACGTCAATTATTTGCCCTTCCTCAAGAGAAGTATTAGCATTTATAGCTTCTTTATAAATTAAGGGATTTCCATTTAGTAAATTTTTCTCAAATGGTGTTTCAATTTGTACTGTTACGATTTCCATTTTGCCACCTTTAACTTTCCGACCTAATATTTTCATATGCCCTTTCTATTATACATGAAATGAAGCTAGACGCTAATTTTCCTATCGTAATTTGGATTAATCGTATATTACATTTTTTCCTTCTTCACTTAACTTTTTTAAAGATTCAAGCATATGATTTATTTCTTCATCAGAATGTCTTTCCCATGCGCCTAACTCAGCTATAATTTTCACGGGGGATTTAGAACATACGAGCGGGTTGGGTTTCCTGGAAATCTCTTGTCCGTTACGTTCGGGTCATTTTCAAAATCACCTAATGGTTCTACAATGTATATTCGTTCTTTTGAAGTAGACCTCGCTAACTCAGCACCCCATTTAGCAGCATTTAATGTTGCAGTAAAATATATATGGTTCGATTTTTTATCTTGGTAATTTGATAAGTGATTAGGTTCTAATAAATCGCCAATTTTCAGTTCTGCTTTCGTACCATGAAAAAACGGTCCATTGTCTAAAGCATTTATTTTAGTATCCATCCAATGCACTCCTTAATTATTTTGATTTTTGTACAACAATATTAGTATAGTGGGAATTTATTAAAAAACTAGTCTATAAATAGTAGTGTTAGTAATGGTATAATATTAGTAGAAAAAGAAATAATTATTTAACTAAATGGGATTAGATTAGACTGGACTAGGTACTATCTTAAGTGAACTGCGAGAATATCCTAGATCCTGCCCGGAGAGCACAATAAAATAGCAGGCTTCGTCATAATTATTCCGTAAAAAGCGAAACAAAAGTCTGCACGCGTCTCCTGCAAGACTTCTTTAATAAGTCAAAAACCGAACGAATATACGGCGATGCTAATAGGATAGTCGTATATTCGTTCGGTTTTATATTTGGTTAGAATACTTTTGCTCAGCCTCTTTTTATTTCACGCAAATTATCTCATCGACAATGCCATATTCTTTTGCTTCTTCAGCACTCATAAAATAATCCCTTTCTGTATCATTTGCTATTTTCTCAAAAGTTTGACCCGTTTTCTCAGCCATAATACGATTAATATGTTCTTTTAGTTTTAATATTCGTTTCGCAGATATTTCAATTTCAGTTGCCTGCCCTCTCGTTCCACCTAATGGTTGATGAATCATAATTTCGCTATTCGGTAAGGCATATCTTTTGCCTTTCGTACCGGCAAGAAGTAATAACGCACCAAAGGATCCAGCCATTCCTGTACAAATAGTCCGAACATCCGGCTTAATATAGTGCATCGTATCATAAATAGCAAAACCAGCAGAGGTGGAACCGCCAGGGCTATTGATATATATAGAAATATCTTTATCTGGATCTTCTGCTGCAAGAAATAGCAGCTGAGCCACGATATTGTTAGCAACTTGGTCATTGATTTCATCTCCAAGCATAATAATTCTATCCTTCAAAAGTCTTGAATATATGTCATAGGACCTTTCTCCATTTGCTGATTGTTCAATAACATAAGGAATAGTACTCATTTGTTATAAACCTCCTGTATTCGATTATTATGCGGCCATAAGCATTGGCTGTTGAGACAAATATTTTTTTTCTTCTTTAGCTAAAAGGATGTTTTTATAGATTGAATTAATTAAAATAGCGGGATCTTCTCTCTTTAGTACCTCATAGTACAGCCTTTGTATGTTTCCCTTATCTTCATCATGCTGATTTTTAACGATTATCGTTTCTTTTTTCACTTGATTCCTGGCTCGGAACAATACTGATTTCACAGCAGTTTCTGTTATATTTAATAATTCTCCAACTTCTTTTAAGCGAAATTGAAACCCCTCTACGAGCAGATAAATTATCCCTTGTTTAAAGGTCAATTTTTCAGCTAGGAATTCAGCCAGCATCAGAGAGGTTAAATTTTTTTCTTCTGCTTTTGGTTCCTTTACTGGGATACCAATAATATCTTGTTTTTTTCTTAATTTATCAATCAATTGATTATCAGCAATTTTTTTGAGTAAAGCAGGCGTAATATCTTTATCTTTATAATTTTCCATCGCTTTTAAAAGGGCTTCTTGAATTAAATCTTCTCGTTCCCATTTATCTAAAGAAAGATACCGACAATAGGAATCGAGTTTTTGATACAGAATTTTTATATTTTGCATTTCCATCCTCATTGATAAATCCCTCCTTTGACTGTTTATATATAGAACGTTTCAGATAGCGAAAAAGATACGGGGTCAAAAAAATTATTCTTCTAATCGATATTTTTTCTCCTTTTGATTTTCAGGCACTTTCTTAGCCAACTCCATTGTATTAAGCAACTTTCTTGCACGGTCTTCCACGATATTATAGCTCTGCCATTTTTGATCTGTATGCTGAAGGCGTTCCTTTTTTGCAAGCAATAATTCTTTTACCCTCTTCATATCAGGATTTTTTTCGTAATAATCTACTAGAACCGGAATAGCTGAATAAGATAGAGAATCTATATAGGTAAAATCAATTAAATTTGTTTCCTCAAACCGCTGCAAATTTTTGCTAACGATTATACGATCGATGTCCATAACATTCAGGCCACAGTAATATAACAAGGAGAGCAATAAGTAAAAACGCATAAGTTGAATTTTCTCCATCCAAATTTTTATCAATGTGAATGAGAAAAATACCGCCAATAGTAAAATAAAAGAATGAGAAAATAATCGTAAATACGTATAACCATACGCCTGTTCATATAAAGACAATCGTAAATGAGCAGACAAAAGAATGATAAAGCTAAAAGCAATTAAAAAGGATAAAATTATTTTTAAGAAAAGAGTGCGTTGTTTAGCAAAGCTATTTACTAACAAAATAATTGATATGTTAATCACTGTCACGATAATAAGTTCAAAGAATCCTCTTCTCGCATAGGTAGCATATGTAAAACCTTTCATTAATACATCATTGAAAAAATATTGAAATTGTACGATGGTATAAAATATATATAGCCCATTAATGAAAAGTAAAATAGTTAATAAAGTTGCTTGCTCCCATCTTCCTTGTTTTCCTTTTCTTTCGCTTGGAATAATAATCGACCTTTTACTAATTGTCTTCATGAATAGTAATAGAAAAATAAATATTAAACCTATTCGTAGCAATGTACTTATTCCATCTATATGGAATGAAAAAAGCCGGGTGATTATGGTTACCATCATATTATTAAAATGCTGATCTGAGGAACTAAGCAGGAAAATTAATAACATTAAAATCGGTGTTACAATAACCATTCCTAATACTATTCTTTTTATAGCGACATAATTCCTTTCATCAGCACGTCTCTTTACCGATTTCCGCACAAGAAAGGTTAAATATTTTCCTAATTTAAAAAAGGAAGATACTTTCTTTTTTAAATAAAAGAAAACATCTTTATTGCTCCAACTAAGAAAAGAAGGACTCGTTAGTAACGTTGTATGAAAGCCGATTAAACTAAAAACAACAATAAAATTTAAGGCATAAAAATACGGATTAGCAATGAAAACAAAAGACAATGTTAATAGCCATATGCACACAAATAAATATATACCAATTAAACGATGTGTATGCGTTTGTTTCCTCGTTAAATAAAAATAATAAACATAAAAAACGACAACAAAAATACTAAGCGAAATTCCAATTGTCTCTGTAAATAACGTTATTTCTGCAATAATTGCTAGTAAAAAACAGCCTATAAAATAAATAATATTTTTCTTGTTCATGCTATTTCCTCCTTTACATAGATAATCTATATAGTTAAACAAAAAAATAAATAGAACTTCGTTACACAGTAATACTAGGTAGTGTACAATAGAACAACTTATACCGATCTTGTTGTTCCATAGCGAAAGGCGAGATAACATATTGGATATAACATTATCGTAAAAGAAATACAGATAAGTACAAATTCCGGTGTTAATAATGGATCAAAGAGTGTTAACGGAATAATCTTAAAGACAATGGAACTCATAAGTAATAGATTAGGAACTAAAGAAATACAAAATGTCTTCAGTAAAAGTTTTTTTCCGCCAAGACCAAATTCCTTTCCCACTTCATATCCAAGTAAAAGCCAAAAGAATAAGTAAAGAACAATAAGAAAAAAAGGAATACTGGTTAAGAGTGACCATAATTTACTGATTGTTGGATTGGATAAGCGATGATAAATGACCGTCAAACTAATTCCGCCGACAAAGAAAAACAAATTAGCAAAAAAGAAATTCCATTGCGTTTTTTTCGCAGTCATGTTTAACTCTTCTTGATACATGGCGGCAATCTCTAGTGGTGTTCCTAATCTTTGGATTGCCAAAATTAACGCTTCTTCTTCTGAACATTGTTTTTCGAAAGCAATATCTTCCAACATGTCTACTAGATGTAGCTCATACTCCATGCATATTTCTTCTGTTTGCTCATGATCTTGGAGTAAATCCCGCAGCTGTTTCATGTAGGATTCTTTTGAAGAAATCATATTCCTTTTCTCCCAATCACTTTATCAATCGTTTGCACAAAGTTTTTCCATTCTGTTGTTTTTTGCTCCAATATTTGCTGACCAGAATCGGTAATTCGGTAATATTTCCTTGCTGGTCCTTTTTCTGATTCTTTCCAGAAAGATTCTACATATTCCTGTTTTTCTAATTTATGCAGAGCAGGATATAAAGTCCCTTCTTTTACTTGCAAAGAATAATCACTTCTTTTTTCCATTTCTTTGACAAGTTCATATCCATACATTTCTTTTTCTGCTAACAGCTGTAGAAGTATTAAAGATGTACTTCCTTTTACTAGCTCTCTATTGAACATATTTTCACCTACCTAGAATTAAAATGTACTTTGTTAGTATTGTATCGTTCCTATCGCTATAATGCAATATAAAATAGGACTCTCCAATCTAATTTTTTCCTCCGTCTATGCCTTTAAAGACTAGGAATCTTAATTTAGCCACTGATTATTGTTTAGCGAAAGAATTGGTTCGCTTCCTTCGATTTCTTTTTTCAAAACGCTATTCCCTAAATACTGAATAAAAAAACCCGAATAATTATGCGAGTATCCATTATTTGAACTGCCCCCTGTCAAGTAGACAGTGGAAATAATAAAAAAGATCTAAGCGGCTTTAACTCTATATTCCATAGGGCTAAGGCCGTTTAATCGTTTTTGATATCTATTGTTATTATAAAATTGGATATAGTCATCTATCGCAAGAGAAAGTTCCTCAAAGGTCTTATATTTGTGTAAATAATACTTTTCGCATTTCAGTGTCCCCCAAAAAGACTCCATTGGACCATTATCAATACACTTTCCAACTCGTGACATACTGTGTGTTATCTCTGCCTCGTCTACTTTAAGCTTAAAACCTTTTGAAGTATACTGATACCCTCGATCACTATGGATAATTGGATGTTCTTCCTCCAATAAAAGTACGGTTGCTTGATCAAGCGTTTGGAATACAAGTTCATTATTATTCGAATGTCCTAAAACATAGCTAACAATGGATCCATCATAAAGATCCCGAATGGCACTTAAATATGCCTTCTTTGATGAACCATACTTAAATTCTGTCACATCCGTCACCCACTTTTCATTTGGTTTTGTTGCGGTAAATTCCCGATTTAAGATATTCTCTGCCACTTGTTGGGGAACGGAGCGTTTATAACGTTTTTTCTTGATACGAATGATCGAGCGTAAGCCAACCACTTTCATTAGTCGATAAATTCTTTTATGATTCAATCTTTCTTTAAACTGTCTATTCATGTGAAGGGTCATTTGGCGATAACCGAAGATGCCCTCCACTTTTTCATGGAGAATTTTCATCTCTTTCATGATTTTCTCATTCAATAGCTCTTGAGAAGAAGGAACGCGATGAAGCCACTTATAATAGGCGGATCGTGCAATTCCCGCTATTTCACTCAGTAATTGAATGCTTATATTCTCTTCCTGATGGATCTCTTGAATAGCGATATACTTATCCTCCGATTGGATTTGACTTATTTTTGCCTCCTTTCGATCTCCTCTAACTTTTTTAAAAATAAGTTTTCTGCACGTAATCGCTCATTTTCTCTTTCTAACTTCTTCATTTGAAGAGTTATTTTCTCCTCTTGAGTTAGCTCGGATTCCTCTTTCGTAGAACCACGCCTATCTTTCAATGCATCTACTCCGCCATCTTCATACTTCTTAACCCATTGATAGATTTGTTGATAAGAAACCTGATGAGTATTAGCTGCTTCTTGATAGTCTTTTTTGTTCCCTAAACAATCTAGCACAATTTGTATTCGTTCTTCCCAAGTCGTTTTTCTTCCCTTAGTCATAGAGCTCGTCCTTCCTTGTGACGTATCTTTTATTTCACTATGACTATTATACTTCTTAATCCACCTTCTAAGGACAGATGGATCTGATATTTCATACATTCTCGTAATTTCACGAATCGAGTAATTTCCAGAGGCATAATCTTGAATAGCGGATAACTTTAGTTCTTTAGAATACTTTTTCCAGGAAGAAGTCTCTTTTAGTCCTTCTAAACCGAATGTATCAAATTTATATTTCCATTCCAAAACGGTAGAAAAGTGCACCTTATAAATCGATGAAACTTGGAGTGACGAATTTACTTCCCCTAAAGCTTTCACTATTTGATATTTCTCTTCTACAGAATAAGATTTTCTAGGCATAAAAATACTCCCCTACAAGTAACCAGATTTTTATTTTTTAATCTGTCTACCTATAGGGGAGCATATCAATTTATGATACTCGCATAATTTTCGGGTCTAATTTAGAATGGAGTACTTATAACCCACCTCTGATCTTTAACAGGAAAATATCCCCTGCAAATTTTACAAGAATGATTATATTAGAGATAAAATAACAGGCAATGTTATTAAACTAGCTAATGTGCTAAAAAAGGTTGCACTTGATACAAAATCAGGTTCTGTTCCATATTGGACAGCATAAAGGGTTGTGTTTGCTGCTGCTGGCATTCCAGCAAGCAGAATCATTATTTGCTTTAATATTTCATCTACTGGCAAAATAAGCGTCAGCAGCCATGCAATAACTGGCGAAACTATAAGTTTAAGTAACAATGAAATAGATAGAGGGCGATAAGAAATATTTTTTATACGGACATTAGCAAGTTGTATTCCTAAAACAAGCATGACGGTTGGAATGGCCGCATTGCCAACTAGCTTAATTGCCTCAAGCATCGTTGCTCCAATCGGTAGATTAAGAGAATGCAAGACTGCTCCTAGAATTGCCCCATACATAACTGGTACTTTTAATACTTTTTTTAAAGTATCTTTCCCATTTCCATCATCAACAGAGCCTTTTGCTGCATAATAAACACCAATCGTAACCATAATTAATTGCTGAATAACCATTAAGATAACTGCATAGTGCAAGCCTGGCTCTCCGAAAACAAATAAAACGAGCGGAGTGCCATAATTACCGTTGTTCATAAATGCCGAGGATAGTATCATTCCGCATGTCTTTCTTACCGAATAACCTCTAATAAATCCAATAATGTAAACAATCGCGACAATACTTAATACTAACGTTAATGCGTACAGTGTCATATACAAATAGTCCATTGTAAAAGTTGTTTCATAAAAAACACTAAAAGACAACAATGGCGTCATCAAATAGACAGATACAGCCGAAACAGATTTTATATCAATATGAAGCATCTTTTGTCCAATGAAACCAACGGAAAAAATAAAAAAAATAGGTAATAAAATACTTAAATATTCCAATAACATCATCCAATCTTCGTGAACTATGACATACCCTGGTGTAACTGCCAGCAATTAATTTCTAACTTGACCTTCTCCATAAATAAAATATTTAAAGGATGTTAAGGCATTTAATCCCATTGGACCTCTAGCATGCAGTTTTTGCGTACTGATTCCAATCTCCGCCCCATACCCAAATTCAAATCCATCTGTAAATCTTGTACTCGCATTATGATAGACTGCTGCAGCATCTACTCCAGATAAAAAAGTTTCTGCATTTTCAATATTTTCAGTAATAATCGCTTCTGAATGCTTAGTACCATAAGTATTAATATGGTTAATTGCTTCTGTAACTCCATCTACTATTTTTATACTTACTTTCAAAGCAGAGTATTCCGTATACCAATCTTCTTCTGTCGCTTTTTTTGCAAAAGAAAAAGTAGTGCAGACAGTGTCATCTCCATAAATCTCCACACCATTTTGATGTAGTGCTTCTAAAAGAGCTAATCCATATTGAGCAAACCATTTGGTTTCGATTAAAATAGTCTCTAAGGCATTGCATACAGATGGACGCTGTGTTTTACCGTTCAAACTAATCGTAAGTGCCATTTTCAACTCTGCGGTTTCATCAATAAATAAATGGCAATTGCCTGCACCTGTTTCAATAACTGGAACGGTTGCTTCTTTTACTACCGTATCAATTAACCCTTTGCCGCCACGAGGGATTAGTACATCTAAAAATTCTTTTAAATGAAATAGTTCTTTCGCTGTTTCTCTGCTTGTATCTTCAATTAGCTGGACGGCTTCTTTTGGAATTGCGGATTTCTCCAGTGCACGATGGATTGTATCAACAAGAGCCAGATTTGATTGCTTAGCAGATGAACTTCCTCTTAAGACAATACTATTCCCTGTTTTCAGAGCAAGACTTGCTGCATCAATCGTTACATTTGGTCTCGCCTCATAAATCATTCCCATTACGCCAATTGGCACAGTTTTCTTAATAATTTTTAAGCCATTTTCTTTTTCAATTTTTTCTACCACAACACCGACTGGATCATTTAGTTTAATTAACTCTTTTAGTGCTAAGGCCATATTATTAATCCGTTTTTCATCCAGCATAATTCGATCTAAAACAGAAAGAGATAGATCATTTTCTTTCCCGTTTTCAAGATCTATTTTATTAGCTTTTATAATTAAATCTTGGTCCTCTATTAATTGCTGGCTAATAAGGGATAAAGCTGCATTTTTCTGTTCCGTTGTCTTATTTAATAATTGATAACTTGCATTCTTTGCTAATTTACCTTTTTGATATACTTCGCCCATTTTCCATCTCTCCTTTTTATAATTTCACCCATTTATCACGATGAATAACTTCGATTTTTGGATGTTTTATCATTGTTTTTTCTTCTGCTCTTTGTGTAATAATAGCTTTTAGCTCTTCTGAAGAATAGAGTACTTCCCCTTTTCCGATAACTCCTTTTTCACCATAGACTTCGACAACATTTCCTTTTTCAAAGAGCCCTTCGACTTTATAAATACCAGCTGGCAGCAAGCTCCCACCTTTATTTAGCAAGGCCATTTCTGCCCCTTCATCCACATAGAGACTGCCTTCAACGGTAGAATGGAGGGATATCCATTGTCGATTATTGTTAATAGATGATAAAGCATCTGAACCAATATAGGTTCCGTCTCCCTTCCCCTCTATAATATCGATGAGCTTCTTCTCTCCCTCGCCTTTTCCAATAAAAACCTTTACTCCTAAGGAATTAGCTGTTTCTGCAGCAATCAACTTTGATTTCATGCCACCAGTTCCAATCTTTGAACCAGATCCTTTAGCAGCATTCTTCCATTCCACCGTTATTTCAGGCAAATAATCAATCCGTTTTGCTGAAGGATCTTCTTTTGGATTTTTGTCATATAAGCCATTAATATCTGTGAGAATCATTAACTGATCGGCATGGACAAGTCCACTAACAAGGGCAGACAACATATCATTGTCTCCAAACGTTAATTCTTCTACAGATACGGTGTCATTCTCATTTATAATTGGTAAGATATTTCTTTCTAATAATTCCGTTAATGTAGAATAAGCATTTCGGTAGCGATCACGTTTGGAAAAATCATTTCTTGTTAGTAATACTTGAGCGGGAACAATCCCAAACTTACTTAATTGTTCATTATAGCTTTGAATTAGCAAGCTTTGACCAACTGCTGCTGCTGCCTGTTTCCCTTTCAATGTAACCGGTCTTGAAGGATAGCCGAGTTTTCCAAAGCCCGCAGCCACTGCTCCTGAAGATACTAAAAGTACTTCATGACCATATTCTCTTAATTTTGCAATGCTTGCGATATGGTCACTTAGCTTTGATTGATCGATTGCACCTTTTGTATCTGTAAGAGAGCTGCTCCCGATTTTTACAACAATTCTTTTCTTCTCCATTTGATTTCCTCCGTACTAAGTTAATCCGAATTCACCCAATTAAAAAAGCTCATTTTCATCCTCATAAAAGGACGAAAATGAGCTTTCCGTGGTACCACCTTAATTGAACCAATATACAAATTGATTCCACTTTGTCTGATAACGCAAGAAATGCGCCTACTGCAGCAGGACTTGAAAGGCAGGTTCTGTGTTCTTTCATTATGAAGTCTTTCAGCTTATAAACTTCACTCTCTTTTATGAAAGGTTCTCACATACTAATCCTTTCGCTTCGTTCGATTTTCTTTTTTCTAATTATAAGCAGTTTTCACTATTGTTTCAATCGTTTTTTGAAATTTATAAGAATAGCCAAAAATTTTTTGTTCTATTTATCAGTAAGAGATTATTTTTTTATCCCAGCCATTTCTTTTTTTAAGGCCCATTTTCTGATAGCATAAGCGACACCATTATCATTATTCGTAAAGGTAACAACATCTGCTGTCTGTTTCACTATATCTTGTGCATTTCCCATGGCAACGCCTATTCCTGCTTCTTTAATCATGCTAATATCATTTAAACTGTCTCCAGCCGCTAATACTTGATCCATTGTAATATCTAGAAGCTCACACACTTTTTTAAGTCCTTTTGCTTTATTTATACCAAGCGCATTGACCTCAATATTTACTGGAGAAGAATTGCTGATTTCAAAGCATTTTTTCTCGTTTAAGCTAGTTAATACTTGTTCACGAACTTTATCATCTTCTATATGATAGCCAAATTTGAGCCATTCTGATTTATTGATGTCTTCCGGCATTTCATCTACCCAGACTTTCTCACAACTAGCAGCCCACATTTTCGCTTTATGCTGTTGTGCTAGTTCCCACATCCATTGGATATTGCTTGCATCAACAAGATTTCTTTCGATTAAATTACCATTCATATCCCATATTTCACTACCATTTACTGTTATTAGATAAGAGTTTAATAACAAACTTTTTGCATGATCTCTACATGTTGCAATAGTTCGACCAGTACTTAATACAACATGCAGTCCTTGTTCATGAGCCTCTTTAATCGCTTTTTTATTTTCTTCTGGAATTTCTCCTTTTTCGTCTAATAAAGTACCGTCCATATCTAGTGCGATTAATTTAATCTCTTTGTCTTCTAACCTCTTTGTCATTTTGCTGTTCCTCCTAATGATTATTTTTAGAAGTGATAGCCAAAAAACACGACTGTCAGAATTTCCGCATTCTTAAGCTGTATATTTATCTTTTTTTACCATAACTTAGATTTTTGAAACAGAACTTGTTCATTCTATGCGAAATAAACTGTTTGCAATAATCCTTAAAATTTTTTGCGAATCAACGTAATAACAAAATTCAAATCATTTCTTCTGACTAACATAATCAACTTCTAAATTTACCTTCCCTACTCATTAACATAGTATAACGAATGGGGATAAAAAAGTAAAAAATTCCGATAAGTCTAACAAAACTTCATAAAATCATTAGGATTTTAACAAAATTTTTACCTTTCCTTCAACATACGATCATAACATTTATGAAGATGCTTCCATGCTTCTATTTATGTGTATTTTTTTACTTGAATATACACTATGTAAAACCATTCCGAACATAACTAAACAGATACCAAAAAAACTTAAATGACTAGGTAAGGGGGCAGAAAGAAATAGAACTTCTCCTATTAAGGCAAATAAAACTTCTAATGATTGTGTTGCCTCTACCGCTCCTAATTTAATCAAATTGTCTTTTACTAAATCTGTTGCGGCAAAAAATAAGATAGTAGCAATTATCCCGGAAAATATGGCGACTATGGCCGACTGAAACACTTGCTGCTTACTCGGTAATCCTACTGTGTACGCGCCAACACCTGATAATAGAACCCAAAAAGGAATACTAGCTGCAGTCATACCTAATACCCTTTGAAATACATCTAATCTCCCATCACACACCTCCATCATCTTCCGGTTACCTAGTGGGTAGGCAAAGGATGCAATAAGAATTGGAATAAGGCAAAATAATGCATTCTTCAAGGAAATGGATACGGCAAATTCAAGCTGCATAATGATAATACCTAAGACAATTAACATAGAAAAGGTTAAGCTCTTAAAAGGAATTTTCCTTCTCATATTTTGAATACTGCCGTTTTTATCCCTTTTTTGCTCATAAAAAAAGGGAGCAAGCAATGTTCCAGATATAATAGTCAGCTGCCATGTTCCTGCTACCAGCCAACCAGGTCCATATGCCCCTGCCAAACAAATACCTCCATAAAACAAGCCAAATCCTACTGTACTCCAAAGGATCCAAGGAACTGGATTCCTTCTTAATTCTATCCATACTGCTGTTAAATTCCTTCTCCATCCAACTATTAGGAGCAATAACGGGACCATAAAAAAATAACGCAGAGAAGCACTCCAAATCCAGCTTCCTCCTCCTATTTCCATAGACTGATTTATTACAAAAGTAAACGCAAAAAATAAAGCTGCAAATATCCCTAAAATGATTGGCCTCAATTGTTACCCTCCCTTATTTTTGTTAATCAAAAAACTTATATCCAATATATCGCATATTGGATATTAATAACAATAATTTTTTCATTTCCTTCTAAACTATGTTTTTTGTGTTATTTAATTGTGGATGCTTCTTGTTGTGACCAAATCATAAAAAAAGGTCTGTACCTTTAAATGTACAGACCATACGATTATCGTTGATATTGAACACGATGAAGGTTAGCAAAAATACCATTACGCTCTAATAATTCATCATGCTTTCCTTCTTCTTCTATCCCATTTTCAGTAACTACTACAATGCGATCAGCATTACGAATAGTTGCAAGCCGATGAGCAATAATTAATGTAGTTCGATTTTTAGCTAGTTCATTTAAAGAATTTTGAATAATTAATTCTGTTTCTGTATCAAGGGCAGAAGTTGCTTCATCCAATATTAAAATTGGCGGGTTCTTTAAGAACATCCGAGCGATGGCAATCCTTTGTTTTTGACCACCAGAAAGCTTTAATCCTCTTTCCCCAATTTGGGTTTCATAGCCATCTGGTAATTTAAGCACTAACTCTTCCAAATGCGCTCTTCTTACTGCCTCGTAAATTTCTTCATCTGTAGCATGTAAATTTCCATACGCTATATTTTCTTTCAGCGTACCTGTAAATAAAAAGACATCTTGCTGTACGATTCCAATTTGTGATCTTAATGAACTCATTGTCATATCACGAATATCGATACCATCAATTTTAATACTACCACTATTTACATCATAAAAACGTGGTATTAATGAACAAATAGTTGTCTTTCCGGCTCCGGATGGACCTACAAAAGCAATTGTTTCACCAGCAGCAATGGAAAGATTGATATTTTTCAAGACAGGATTTTTATCATAACTAAAGGATACATCATTTAAATGGATATTTCCTTTTAATGATTCTACTTCAATTGCATCTTCCCGATCTTGGATTTTTGGTTCAGTATCTAACAACTCCAAGAACCGTTTAAATCCTGCCATTCCTTTCGGATAGAGTTCCAAAATCGCACTAATCTTATCAATCGGTTTTTGCAGTATATTTACAAAAAGGATAAAAGATACTAATTCGCCAATTTTCATCTGATTATTAAAAGTTAACCATGCACCAAATACTAGCACGACTAATGTGAAAAATCGCATTAACATATAAACCGAAGAAGAAGTAATCGACATTACTTTATATGCACCGATTTTGGCTTTACGGAATCTTCGGTTATTCACTGTAAATCGTGAAATCTCAAATTCTTCATTTGTAAATGATTGTACAACACGCACACCAGATACACTATCTTCCACTCTTGCATTGACATCTGCAATATCTCCATACATTTGTCCCCAAGCTTTGTTCATGCTTCGGTTACAGTATGTAATTAACCAAACAAGAATTGGAACAATAAAAATAACGATAAGTGCTAGTTTAATATTAATCGTAAGCATGATCCAAAATGCTCCGACAAATGTCATAATGGCAATAAATAAATCCTCTGGTCCATGATGGGCCAGTTCTCCAATATCAAATAAATCATTGGTAATCCGACTCATAATATGTCCCGTTTTCGTATTATCAAAAAAAGAAAAGGATTGTCTTTGCACATGAGTAAATAATTGACCTCTCATATCTGTTTCAATATTAATCCCTAATTTATGTCCCCAAAAGTTAACAATGTATTGAAGAAAAGTACTTATACCATATAATAGCAGCAAACCCACACCTACAGATAAAATACTACTCCAATTTCCTTCTGGAAGAAGTTCATCAATATACCAAGAAACGGCAAGTGGAAATGCCAGCTCTAATAAAGCAACCACTATTGCACTGGAGAAGTCGAGCGTAAATAATTTTTTATGTGGCTTATAATATGTAAAAAAGCGTTTTATCATAATCTTTCTCCTTCACTCCTATCGTTTTAATTACCGTTTTACCAAATAACTAGTTTTTCTCCCTTTTTTTTATTGTTGCAAGATACTATTCTTCCTTTACTTCGATTTTCCCATAGTAAAAAATGTAATCTTTTACCAGATTCGAACGTAATGAGAATCATTATTGATTATATTAGCAATTTACTTTTTCTACAAGAAAAATATTTATCATTTCGAAATAATTAAAGAGGAATAGGAAAATAGGAGTAACGACTGATTGCATATTTTTATTTTTAAAAAAGGAAAAAATTAATTTAGTTAATATTCTTTATTTTTAGATTATTCCATTAATTACTCTTTTTTCTTTAGTAGTTTTTAGTATAATAGATAGAAAGAAGAACTGCCTTTAAATATTAGCTAATCTTGAAAAATGGTATCTTAATGTATCATGTATTCTATGTTCTATAAAGGAGCGTGTTTTTTTGGATTATCATCTCTTAACCTTTGTAACCGTTGCTGAAAAACTGAATTTTACGAGAGCCGCAGAAAGCTTACATATTACGCAATCAGCAGTAACACTTTCTATTAAAGCCTTGGAAAAAAAATATAATGTTACCTTCCTAGACAGAACGAATAAGTATGTAAAACTCACTAAAGCAGGCGAACTCTTTTATTTTCATGCTAAGAAAATTTTATCGGAGTACAAAGAAGTAAATGATTTAATAGAACACCTTTCCGAAAAAAAGAGCCGTCCTCTCACCATCGGTTCAAGCTTTACATTTGGAGAGTATTTACTGCCAAAAATAATGGCTAAAAATGTAAGAATCAACAAAAATCAAGAGAAACCAATGATAAGTATTAGAAATTCCAACCGTATTGTTGATCAACTATTACGTGGAGAAATTGATTTAGGCATCATTGATAGTCCTTTAAAAACACACCCTCACCTCTCCATTACACCTTTTAAAGAAGATGAATTAGTAATCATCGTCAGTAAAAATCATCGATTTGCAAATGAAACATTTGTGGAATTAAGCGATTTATATGAGGAAACTTGGATTTTAAGAGAAGAGGATTCCGGAACGAGGCAGATTATTAATCAGTTTTTTCATGATCAGGCATTCTCCCCGCCGGTGATTCGGTCATTTGGGAGCATACAGATTATTAAAGAATCAATCGAAGCTGATTTAGGCATTTCTATTCTCTCTAAATATGCTATTCAAAAAGAAATTTTCATGGGGAGTCTAAAAATATTACGGATAAAAAATAGACCAATCACCAGATATTTTTCCTATATTATTCCGGAATTTTCTTTTAAACAACATGCAGTTTCCCCGCTGATCAAGGCGCTGACCAAAGAAAATAAACGATTATATCAAAATATAAATTTGGGGAATAATATGTAGTTGAATTCCAGATTTTATATTCGCAAACAAGATTGTCGAAATTGATAGATGCAAAAAGTAAAGAGCACTTTTAAAAATACGGAAATGAACAATTATATATTTTTAGCAACTATTCAAAAAGAATTGTAACAAGGCGAAATAGCCATTCTATTAAAATATATAATCCCTTTGTTAAGCTAAAAGCTAATTATGAGTTTTATATAGAATACTTTCTTCTAATTTTTCTCAAAAGAGTATTAAAAATCCCCAAAAATATTTATTTAATGGAAAAAAATAGAGCAGCCTGAATACACCAAGACTCCCTGTGGGATAGGGTAACAGCTAGCCCAACGGAAAACGAAGTGTATTCAAGCTGCTGGTAAATAAACAGCAGCCCTCACTAAAACCTTCTTTTATATCCTAAACAAATAAAGAATTTTGCAATTTTTTTTCATATTGTTCACTATTATCACTAAATAAAACACATATGTCCCAACCTTAAATAGCAGGTAATGTATTCCCTTTTTTACTAGCAGCTATTAACGCTTTTATTTCTTCTAATTTATTTTCTGAAAATAGTTGTACAATTTTACTTCCTACAATGACACCATCACAATATTCTATCATGCTCATAACATGTTCAGGAGAAGAAATTCCAAATCCAGCCAGAACCGGGATAGGACTGACTTCCTTAACCTTTAATAAATGGGCTCCTAAATGATCATGGAAGCTTGAGCGAGATCCCGTTATTCCGGTAACAGTTACAGCATATAAAAAGCCATTTCCTTTTTTGGCAATTTTTTCGATACGATCTAAGGGACTTGTTAAGGTTACTAATCGAATTATTTCCACACGATATTTTGCTGCTGCTTCTTCTAATAATACTTCTTCTTCAACAGGCAGATCAGGAACGATTAATCCATTAATCGCTGCTTCTTCACAATCCTGAAAAAATTTCTCTACTCCATAGGCTAAAATAGGGTTTAAATAAGTCATGATAACAAGCGGAATATTCGTTAACCCTCTAAATGACTGTATAGTTTCTAAAACACCTTTAAGCGTAGTGCCCGCTTGAAGAGAACGAATCCCTGCTGCTTGAATAATAGGTCCATCCGCAACTGGATCAGAAAATGGAATACCAAGTTCAATAGCTGTTGCACCTGCTTCTTCTAGGAAAAGTACTTTCTCCTTTAATGTTTCCAGTCCTCCATCTCCAGCCATGATATATGGAACAAACGCTTTATCCCCTTTATCAAGTACCGCTTTAAAGGCTGCTTCAATTGTTATCATCCTCTTACTCCCCCATTCTTTCCATAACTGTATTTACATCCTTATCTCCTCTACCAGATAAACAAACAATAATTCCTTCCTCTTTATTCATCTTCGCTGCCAGTTTTACTGCATAGCTGATGGCATGTGCACTTTCTAAAGCAGGGATAATCCCTTCAACCTTACAAAGTAATTGAAGTGCTTCGAAGGCTTCGTCATCTGTAACAGATTCATAGATAGCACGACCGATATCATGTAGGAAGCTATGTTCAGGACCAATCCCAGGATAATCTAAGCCAGCTGAAATAGAGTGTGCTTCTTGGATTTGACCGTCTTCGTTTTGCAATAAGTACATATTAGAACCATGCAAAACACCTGGTTTTCCTTTCGACAATGACGCAGCATGTTTATCTGTATCAAGACCATGTCCTGAAGCCTCTACTCCATATAAAGCAACATTTTCCTCCTCAATAAATGGGTAAAAGATTCCCATTGCATTACTACCGCCGCCGATACATGCCACAATCGCCTCAGGTAGCCTGCCGATTTTTTCGATGTATTGTTTTTTCGCTTCTTTACCAATAACACTTTGAAAGTCACGTACCATCATCGGAAATGGATGTGGTCCCATAACAGATCCAAGAATATAATGAGTATCTATCACATTTGTTACCCAATAACGTAAAGCTTCATTACATGCGTCCTTTAAGGTAGCACTTCCAGATGTAACACCAACAACCTTTGCGCCTAACAACTCCATTCGAAAGACATTTAATTTCTGTCTTCGTATGTCCTCTTCTCCCATGAAAATCGTACATTCTAAGTTTAATAGAGCACATGCTGTCGCTGTTGCTACTCCATGCTGGCCAGCTCCTGTTTCTGCGACAACCTTCTTTTTGCCCATTCTTTTTGCAAGGAGCGCCTGCCCAAGAGAGTTGTTGATTTTATGAGCACCAGTATGATTTAGATCCTCTCTTTTCAAATAGATTTTTGCACCGCCAGCATATTTTGTAAGATTTTCTGCATAATATAGCGGTGTTTCTCTGCCTACATAGTCCTTTAAGAGATTATTTAATTCTTCATGAAAAGCGGGATCTTCTTGTGCCTTTTTATATTCCGCTTCAAGTTCTGTTACTGCCAGCATCAGTGTTTCCGGAACATATCTTCCTCCATACATTCCAAAATGGCCGCTTTGATCTGGATAAACATAAGTTTCTGTCATAATAAGCTCCCTCTTTTCTTAAATTTGAACAGTTTTTGCTAATTCTAAAAATACTCTTATTTTTTCTAAATCTTTCTCGCCATCTGTCTCCACGCCGCTGCTTACATCGACCATGAATGGATGGGTGGTTTCTATTGCTTCCGTAAGATTATTTTCGTTTAGCCCGCCGGCAAGAATAACTTTCTTATTGCCAAAGTCATAACCCTTTATCAAATTCCAATCAAACGCTATTCCATTTCCGCCGTGATACTTTCCTCTCGGGCTATCAAGTAGTGCATAGTCACAAGGATAAGCTGCCACTTGTTTTAAATCCTCTGGCGTGGAAATACTAAATGCTTTAATGATTGGCAAGGAAAAACTTGCTGCGAATTCTGCCGTTTCATCACCATGAAGTTGAATTATATTGATTCCTGTAACATTCACAATTTTCATTATATTCTCTTTGGACTCATTGACAAAAACGCCTACCTTCATTAAGTCTTTAGGAAGAGTAGCGATAATATCCTTAGCCTGTTTTTCACTTATTTTTCTTTTACTATTTGCAAATACAAAACCAATTGCACTTGCACCATAGCTAACAGCACATGCTGCTGCTTCTATTGTCGTAATTCCGCAAATTTTTACATTCATTCTATCTCCGCCCTTATAGACACTTTCATTTCTTTCATTTTCGTTTCAAGATCCGCTGCTTTCATAAAACTTTCCCCAACTAAAATAGCATTTGCTCCGCTACCACTAACTTTTTGGATATCTGCATATGTGGAGATGCCGCTTTCACTAATCATATACCTGCCACTTTCTTTGATTTTTCCTGCCAGCTTCTCGGTAGTATCTAATGTTACTTCAAATGTTTTTAAATTCCGATTGTTGACCCCAATTAATTCGGCCTTCGTCTTTAAAGCTCTTTCTAACTCTTCTTCATTATGAACCTCTAATAACACTTCAAGTCCAATATCTGTTGCATACGTATATAACTCATGAAGTTCTTTATCTTTTAAAGCTGCAGCAATTAATAGGATAATGTCCGCTCCATAATATTTCGCAAAATCAATTTGGATTTTATCGACGATAAAATCCTTGCAGAGAATCGGCAGATTTACTGTTTCTCTTACTTCCGCCAAATCCTCATATGTTCCTTTGAAAAATGGTGTATCCGTTAAGACAGAAATGGCATCTGCACCATATATTTCATACATTTTCGTCTGTTCCTTAGGATCTTTATCGATATTTATATCCCCTTTTGATGGGGACGCCCGTTTAAACTCAGCTATAATTGCTAAGTTTTCCGCATCCTTCAATTTCTCTATAAAGGATCTTTTTTTAAAAGAATGCTTCTTCGTATGCAGTACTTCCTTTCTCTCATAAAGATCAGCAATTGTTTCTCTTTTTTTGGTAATAATTTTATCTAATATGGTTGTCACTTAAATCCCTGCCCCTTCCAATTCTTTACTAACCTCTACTAATTGGTTTAATTTATAAAGTGCTGCTCCAGAATCAATGCTTTCCTTTGCTAAATGCACTCCCTCTCCAATACTTTCCGCTCTTCCTGCTGTATAAATGCCAATGCCTGCGTTTAACAGGATCGTATCTCGATAAGCACCTTTTTCTCCTTTTAACACTTTTAATAAAATTGCTGCATTTTCCTTTGCATCGCCTCCACGTATTTGATCATTTGTATAATAGGGAAGATTAACATCATCTGGAGTAAGAATGGTTTTCTCTATTCTTCCATCTTGTAAAATGACAAGTTGATTACTACCTTGTAGGGAAGCTTCATCCATTCCACCTGCTCCATTTAATACTACCGCTCGTTTTCTACCAAGTTTCCGTAAGCTTTCCGCAAAAGTAAGTAATAAATCGCTTCTGTATATTCCTAACACCTGGCTTTCTAAAGAAATTGGATTAGTTAATGGACCAATCAGATTAAATATAGTTGGAAGTTTTAATTCTCGTCGAACCTTCATTATTCTGCCCATTTTCGGCTGCACATGTTGTGCGAATAAGAAAGTGATTCCTACTTCTTCTAATTGCTGCATATTTTGTTCTGGAGTAACATTTAACTTAATGCCAAGCTCTTCTAATACATCCGCACTTCCTGTCTTACTAGATATACTGCGATTTCCGTGTTTAGCGACAGGAATTCCAGCTCCAGCTAACACAAATGCCGAAGTGCTGCTAATATTAAAGCTTTGTGATTTGTCTCCACCTGTACCACAATTATCGATACACCCACTGACTGGTTCAGCAAAAGACAAGGTTTGTTTACGAACGGCTTTTACAATACCCACGATTTCTTCCACTGTTTCTCCCTTCATTTTTAAACTGGTCATAAAAGCAGCAATTTCTGTATCGGTAATGTCATCAGAAAAAAGAAGATCCGCAGCTCCTTCCATTTCTGTTTCAGTTAATGACTTATTCGCCATGATTTTCTCCACATAGTGTTTCATCTCTGCACTTCCTTTCGAGTTTCATTGATAAAATTTTGCAATAATTGCTTCCCGCTCTCAGTCCCGACCGATTCTGGATGAAATTGATAGCCATACAGGGGATAATCTTTATGTTTGATCGCCATAATTTCATGGTCATCAGTTGAACTAGCCAAAACCTCAAAGTCATTCGTTAATGTATCCTTTTTTATAACAAGAGAGTGATAACGCATCACCTCAATCGGTTCCTCCAAAGCATGGAAAAAGGGGTGACCAGTAACTTGTAATGTCGATGTTTTTCCATGCATGACATTTACTGCCTTCACTATCTCTGAACCAAAGGCATAACCAATTGCCTGATGCCCTAAGCAAATCCCTAATATGGGAAATTCCCGATAAAGGGATTGGATAAGTTCAATTAATATGCCTGCATTTTCTGGCCTGCCTGGTCCAGGAGACAAAACAATGCCATGAGGATTTAATGTCCGAATTTCCTCTATAGTTATTTCATCATTTCGAACAACCTTTATCTCTTCTCCCAACTCCCCTAAATATTGAAATAAGTTATACGTAAAAGAATCATAATTATCGACTAATAAAATCATGTTGTCCCTCCAAAAATAATTTTAATTTATGGATTGTTTCTTCATATTCCTTTTCTGGGATGGAGTCGTGAACAATTCCAGCACCAGCTTGAATGTATGCCTTTTTGTCTTTAATAACCATCGTACGGATAGCTAAAGCAAAGTCCATATTCCCATTTTGGGAAAAATAGCCAACAGCACCGGAATAAATACCTCGCTTTGTTCCTTCTAATTCATTTATAATTTGCATTGCTCTAATTTTAGGTGCACCTGACACTGTCCCTGCAGGCAAGCAAGCAATTAGGGCATCTACACATGAGTAATCCTTCTTTAAATCTCCACTAACTTCTGATACAAGGTGCATAACATGCTTAAACTTTTCTACTTTTATATACTTATCAACAGAAACACTGCCAAAATTACTCACTTTGCCAACATCATTCCTTGCTAAATCAACAAGCATTTTATGTTCCGCTAATTCTTTTTCATCTAGCAGTAAATCTTGTTCTAACTGAGCATCCTCTTCCTTCGTCTTACCTCTAGGTCTTGTACCTGCAATAGGATTGGTAATGACGTTGCCATTTATAGTTTTAATCAAGCTCTCAGGCGAACTTCCAAGCACTGCATAATCTGCAAAATCAAAGAAATACATATATGGGGACTGATTTTTGATACGCAGTTTACGATAATAAGAAAAGGGCGATCCTTCTATCTTAGCTGTCATTCTCTGCGAAGGAACTACTTGAAAGATGTCTCCTTCTAAAATATAATGCTTTGCTTTCTTCACTTTCTCCATAAATTGTTCTTTCGATATACTCGCTTGAAAGGGAGTTAACTTTACCTCAGGTGATTCTTCTTTAAATGGTGCTGTAATCTCTAACTTTCTTATCTGCAGGCGGAACTTTAACTCTTTTTCCGTTGTAGTGTCTTTTAATGGGCTAGCAATTAAATAAACTTTAAGTTCTAAATGATCAAAAATTACTAAATCTTCAAAAAACATAAGATGTACATCTGGGATTCCGATTTCATCCTTTGCTTCTGGGCCAATGTTTTCATAAAGTCTGATATTGTCATACCCAACATATCCAAAAGCACCTGCATTAACTGGCAGTTGAAAGGGAAGTGGCGCTTTTTTTTCAGGCAAAAATTCGCTGATTAAGTCAAGTGCTCTTCCTTTTCTTATTTCTCGCTTTTCCCCTTCCAGAATAGTTGTTTCCAATCCTTTCCCAATAACTTCAAAGGTTGGATCGCAGCCAATGATAGAAAACCTTCCCGAATCTTCGTGTTTTAATGAGCTTTCGAGCAAGAATTTCTTTTTTCCAGATAACCTTTGATAAATACTAATGGGTGTCAGTGTATCTCCTTGGATTTCATCGATTAACAAAATGCTTTTTTCCATCATAAATCCTCCTAGTCAGATGCTTTTGAAAAATGCTCAGCTTTAAAATTCTATAAAAAAAAGTCCCCTATCTGCATGATCATTTGCAAATAGAGGACGATTCATAAACCGCGGTACCACCTCAGGTTAGAGTGAAGCTTCACTCTCTCTTATCGAGTACAATATTATACTCTATCCCGGTAACGGAGGATACCGTCAGGCCATACTTCTTGTTCAAGCCTACACTCAGAAGTCCATTCGGTATAATCAATGTATCGGTTCACACCAGCCACCGACTCTCTTTAACATCTTCTTATACTTACTACTCTTCATCATTGTTTTTTCTATATTTTTTTGAAAATAAAAAAGGGTCTCTCTCCTATAAAAAGGACGAGAAACCCGTGGTGCCACCTTCATTAGCTTAATTAAATCAAGCTCACTTTAAGAAATCAGTCTTATAAGACAAATTTCTGTCTCTTGTAACGATGAGACATTCGCTAAAGCCTACTACAAAAGTTGGTTCGGTTTAGAAGCTCAGAAGTCCATTCTCTTTATCGTCCACACTGGTTCACACCAACCACCAGCTCTCTGACGTTTTCAATAAAGATACTACTCTTCATCATTGCCGTTCGATATGTTAATTACATAATAGTGAACTCTCACATAAAAGTCAACCATTTTCTTCAAAAATTCATGTAGTTTTTTGAAGTGCCTTTTTATAGCGATTCTTCCAATCTTCTGCTAACTCGTCAATTTGCAGGATTGATTGGATTGCTTCTTTATTTTTACGATCAAGAAGCATTACTTTTGTTGCGTCCCAAACTGATATCTTGTTCTGCGGACGTTCTATAAGCTCCATCGTAGAATCTTCGCTGACTACTCCTTCTTCTAGCACCTTTAAAAAATAGCCAGTATAACAAGTTTCCACAATTCTACTTAAAAATGGATCAATCTGATTATATTTTGAAATGGTTGAACATGGTACTCTTCCTTGTGTTACCTGAACAACTGCAGATCCTAACGAAAAGATGTCCCCGATATATGTACTTTTTTCTGTAAATTCCGTTCCGCATATATTTTCCCCAAACGCAGGAGGATTTATTTTTGTTTTAAATTCTTCTTCCCATTTTTTATAATGTTCAAAAGGATAATAACAGACAGCCCTTTCCTTGCCACCATGAAATGCTGGATTAGCAACACCATCGCCTACAAAACCATCAAAGGTTAGAATGACTTCACTCACTTTTTCTTTGCCAATCGCGGAAGAAACGCTTTTATTTTTCCATATAAATGTTTTTTCCTTCCCAATACTAAGTGTGATAATTTTTCCCACGTATAAACACCACCACTATTTTTATTACATCATACCATATAACTATACGAAAAGTGCTAATAAACAAAATGATTAAATCCAGTTTTTGGATGATAGAAAATGCTTTATTTTTTGCCGTGGCTGTACATATTAACTATAGTTAACTATTTGAAAGCAGGGAGAATGAAAATGGATCATGTAAATGATGATAAAAACATAGTAAACCTTACAAACAAAGCACAAAAGACAGCGAAGAAGCAAAATGTCAAGGTTTCGAAAATGGCGATATTCTCACTTTCTTCCATCCCATTAGTAATGACCCTTGGAAACAGTATGCTGATTCCAGTATTGCCAGCTATTGAAAAAAAGCTAGATATATCTTCTTTTCAGGTAAGTATGATTATTACAGTCTATTCTGTTTTAGCGATCATACTAATTCCCGTGGCAGGCTATCTTTCCGATCGTATCGGCCGTAAAAGGGTGATTATTCCCAGCCTAATTATTGCTGGTATTGGCGGAGTAATTTCTGGTTTTGCCGCATGGCTGATGGATAACAGTTACTGGATTATCCTTATTGGACGCGCCCTCCAAGGCGTTGGAGCAGCTGGTGCCTTCCCAATAGTATTGCCTTTAGTAGGTGATTTGTTTAAAGATGAAGAACAAGTTAGTAGTACTTTAGGTGTTATTGAAACAGCAAACACTTTTGGGAAAGTACTTAGTCCCATCCTTGGAGCTTTTTTGGCAGGATTTATTTGGTTCATCCCATTTATGTCTATTCCTGTCTTCTGTTTGGTTTCCATCATTCTAATTTTAATCTTTGTGAAATCTCCAAAAAGTAATGAAAAACCTGTACCATTTAAGGAATTTATACAGCATACAAAAGAAACTATGCATAAAGATAAAAAATGGCTCTATGCCATTTTCTTTATTGGTGTAATCGTTATGTTTGTATTATTTGCCGAAATGTTTTACCTATCAGATATATTAGAAAAGAAATATCATATAAAAAATGTTAAAAAAGGGCTCTATCTTGCTATACCGCTAGGAGCTTTATGTCTTACTTCCTACATTACCGGGAAAAAAATTAAAAAGGACAAAAACTTAATGCGCTGGATTACTTTTATTGGATTGCTTGCAATCATTATTGGTACGATTGCACTTAACTTCTCTGACAATATGTGGTTTATCATTCTCTTTCTAACATTGGCTGGCATAGGCATTGGTGCTAGTTTACCACCTCTAGATGCCCTTATTACAGAGGGAATTGAAAAAAAAGAAAGAGGAACCATTACAAGTATATATAGTAGTATGCGGTTTATTGGAGTCGCAGCAGGACCGCCTATTATGGCGATTTTAATGAAGCATATCGACCATTTACAATTTTATTTACTAAGTGCATTTACATTAATCGCTGCGATTGCTGCCTTCTTTCGTTTAAAATATGTCGATGGTCAAGAAGAAAATAAAATAAACCAATAGAAAATTTCTCCATCGGTTCTTTGACCATACTAAAAAAAGCTGTAAATTAACGATTATAAGTCAATTTACAGCTTTTTCAATATTTATTTTTGTTGAACAGGCTTCTTTAATAGTCCTAATAATAAGGCTGATATGATCGCACCTATTACGATAGACAATAGGTATAGCCATGGATTTCCATCAACCAATCCAACTACGAACACACCGCCGTGTGGTGCTCTTAAACCGATATGGAAGAACATTGATAGTCCACCCGTAACTGCGGCACCAATTGCAACAGATGGAATAACACGTAATGGATCACTTGCTGCAAAAGGAATAGCACCTTCTGTAATAAAGGAAAGACCCATAATAAAGTTTGTTAAACCTGCATCCTTTTCTTGCTTTGTAAATTTCTTTTTAAATAAAACAGTTGCTAAAGCAATTGCTAATGGCGGAACCATTCCACCGGCCATAATAGCAGCCATTGGCTCAAATACACCATTGGCAATTAGCCCTGTTCCAAAAACATATGCTGATTTATTGATTGGTCCACCCATATCAAATGCCATCATTGCCCCTAAGATAATTCCTAAGAAGACCGCATTACCAGTACCAATATTTGACAGCCAATTGGTCATTCCAGTGTTAATAGCTGTAACAGGTTCCATAATCACATAATTCATAATAATGCCAGTAAAGAAAATTCCTAATAATGGATAAAGCAGAATCGTTTTAATACCTTCTAATGATCTAGGAAGTACTTCTAACACTTTCTTTAGACCGACAACTAAATAACCAGCTAAGAAACCGCCGATTAATCCACCAAGAAAACCAGCACCACCTTGAGCAGCCATAAATCCTGCAACCATACCAGGAGCAAAACCAGGACGATCAGCAATACTCATTGCGATAAATCCAGCAAGAACAGGCACTAATAATGCAAAGGCATTATCGCCGCCAATATATTTAATAACCGCAGCAAAAGCATTATAACTCGGATCATTCGGATCAGCTGAGTTATAACCAAACATAAAGGAAATAGCAATTAATATTCCGCCACCAACAACAAATGGCAGCATGTTCGAAACACCGTTCATTAAGTGTCTGTAAATTTGACCACCGATTCCTTTTTTCCCTGCGTTTTCTTCGCTGGAATTAGAACCTGATCCACCATTATATACTGGTGCCTGCTGTTTAATAGCACGATTGATTAATTCTTCAGGCTTACGAATACCATCTGCAACAGGGGTTTCAAGCACATGTTTTCCATTGAAGCGTTCCATTTGCACTTTCGTATCAGCAGCAACAATTACAGCCGTTGCTTTTTCAATTTCCTCTGCTGTCAGAACATTTTTTGCTCCACCGGAACCATTTGTTTCAACCTTAATATCAACACCGATTTCAGCTGCTTTCGCCTTTAATGAATCTGCTGCCATATAGGTATGAGCAATCCCCGTTGGACAAGCAGTTACTGCCACAATAAAATTCTTTTTATCAGCAATATTTTCGTCAGCTGTTTCTTCCTCTACATCATAACTGTCAATTATTGATATTACATCTTGTTTAGAAGCCGCATTTAATAATTTCGAGCGCACTTCTTCTTTAAGCAATAATGTAGATAGTCTTGATAGTGCTTCAAGATGAGTATTGTTAGCCCCATCTGGTGCAGCGATCATAAAAAATAAATTTGCCGGCTGTCCATCTAATGATTCATAGTCAACACCACTGCTTGATCGCCCAAACGCAATGGCAGCAGTTTTTACAGCACTCGTTTTTGCATGGGGAATTGCTATTCCTTCACCAATTCCCGTTGTACTTTGCTCTTCTCTTTTTAAAATCGCTTGCTTGTACGTTTCTCTATCTGTTAATTTTCCTGCTGAATGAAGAATATCCACTAACTGATTAATGGCATCAAGCTTTCCATTTCCTTCTATATTCAAAAGGATAGTCTCTTGCGTTAATAATTCTGTAATTTTCATTTTATAACGCTCCCCTTTAATTTTATTTTTATCCACTTTCCAATATCTTTCTAATAAAATGGTGTGTGACCATTATGATTGGACTTGGACTTGCGGAAGAAGTTCTTCTACTTTTTCCTTTGTACATAATCCAATTGAAAAAGCTGTCGCACTTCCTGAGGCAATACTGTAGCGGAAGGATTCTTTTATATCCTGTGTTTCTTTATATTTAGATAAGAAGCCTGCTACCATGCTATCTCCAGCGCCAACTGAGCTTTTCACTTGCCCTTTTGGAACCGTACTAATGATTTCTTCGTGTTGAGTAATCAAGACTGCACCATCACCTGCTAATGAGACGATCACATTTTGCGCTCCCATTTCCAATAGTTTTTTTCCATACGGAATCGCTTCTTCTGGAGTCGAAATAGTTACCCCAAACAATTCACCAAGTTCATGATGATTAGGCTTGATTAAAAACGGTTGATAAGGCAAGACTGCTTTTAATAATTCACCTTCTGCATCTACGACGAAAGAAACATTGTTCGCATGACAGATCTTGACTAGCTCTTCATAAGTCGTTTTAGGAAGAGTAGATGGAACACTTCCAGCTAATACTAGTAGGTCTTCTGACGTTAAAGAAGCAATCTTCTCTTTTAACTCCTGAAACTTTTCTTCAGAAATAGTGGGTCCATTTGCGTTTAATTCTGTTTCTGTATCAGTCTTTAACTTCACATTGATACGTGTATCTTCTTCTACTTTCACAAAATCTGTTTCAATCATTTCTGACAATAGTTGTGTTTCAATAAAACTTCCAGTAAATCCGCCGACAAATCCTAACGCTTTACTTGGCACGCCCATTTTTTTTAACACTCTAGAAACATTTATTCCTTTTCCACCCGCAAATTTACTTGTTTTTTCTAACCGATTTAGTTCTCCTAAATGCACTTCTTTCACTTCGATAATATAATCGACAGAAGGATTTAACGTTAGGGTATAAATCATTCTTTCACAACCTTTATGCTAGTTTTCCTTGAATATAAATCGTTTACTTCTTCATCCAGATAATTAGTAATAATAGAAGCATTGTGCAAATCAGCTATCTTTGCAAAGTAAACTTCGGAGAATTTACTATCATCTGCGACAAAAAAAGCTTCTCTTGACAATGATATTGCTTTGCTTTTCACCATTGCTTCTTCTTGATCAGCAGTAGTATACCCATATTCAGGATGAATACCATTGACACCCATAAAGCACTTATCAAATCGATAGTTATCAAGACTTAATAATGCGCCACGACCGACTAACGCGTTTGTTTTTTCTTTTACATAACCACCTGTAATATAGGTTTGAATACGAGCTTCTAGTAAGCTTGTCATATGCGTAAGACCGTTCGTTACCACCACAATGTCTCGATTCTTTAAGAATGGAATCATTTCTTTAATGGTTGAACCAGCATCCAAATATATACTATCTCCATCTTCTACTAGCTTTGCTGCGTATGCCGCAATCATTTTTTTCTCTTGGAGGTTTTTGAACGCTTTTTCACTCATACTCTGCTCCGTTATTTTCCCTTGAAGCCTAGCTGCACCACCATGCACTCGTTTCAAGAACCCTTCTTGCTCTAATTGAGTTAAATCGCGTCTGATGGTGGATTCTGAAGTATTCAATACATCTATCAAATCTTGAATTTTCACAACACTATGTTGTTTTAGTAATTGTAAAATAAGTTCATGCCTTTCAGGTGTTAACAAGATTATCACGCTCCCTTTTAGGGTATATCTTGGGATTATGTCATTTTCTTTGAGGTGATTATCATTAACTAAACAGATTACGATAAATAAGATTTTTACCCTCATAAAAAAACAACTTAATTTAAGAACATCATACTGTAAACGATTTCACATTTCAAGCATTTTCTTTCAAAAACAATCAAATATTATCATATTTTTGACGTTTTGTGAACGTTTTTAGTATTATATGAATATTTTTATTGTTCTTCCTTTTAAAACTATCATTATTTTTCCCTAAATTATCTCTTTTAATTTACCGATTTTACGAAAATTGCGGCACTAAATGTTCAACACCGACAGAATTTCCTTTATCATTTTCTCGTTGTTTATGGTATTCTGTGTTCTGGTGAGAAAATATTTACAAAAGAAAAGGAAGGAATATATGAAGAAAATTTCTTATTATTATTTAGACTTTGTTAAAATACTATTTTCTGCGGTACTTTTATTTGCCATTTTCGGAACAGTTAACGATACGATTATAAAACTTATTACTGGTTACTCCTTTCCTAATGTGGACTTTTTAAAGGAAACACAGGCTTTAACAGGATTGTTTATCTTACAATATATAGGATTTGCCCTAATTTATTTTGTGATATACAAAAACAGTCTATCTTTTATTGGATTTACTAAAGATCGAGAGCGAAAAAAGCTTTCTCCGATGTGGACTAAATACTTCATACTATTCGGCATAGGATTTATCCTCTTGTTTTATATTGTATTACTTATTGTTTCCTAGATTAATTTAATAGAAAATAATTGCGTAAAAATGAATTGTATGATACTATCAAATCAATATATAGTTATTTTTTTATAAAATTACACTATATATAGTTATCAATTCAATCTTTAATCCAATGTCTCTTTTCGCTTCTATGAAGCGACTTTTTTTTGGATCATTTTCCGCTCTCCGGCTTTAATATCCCCCTATTAATTAAACGTTTTGATAGAAATGCTTTATAATTACCAAAATTCACACACAAAAAAAGCTGCCCAAAGTTTGAGTCAGCCTATTCATTATTCACTTACTCCTATCGGGAAGCGGTCACTTAAGTGCTACTTACTTGATTTGTATGGGATACACTTGCTGAAGGTTCTTGTAACTTTTTAAAATACTCCTCTTTTGTCATACAATAATAAACGCTTGTAATTAATTGGTTATCAAAAAGTTTATAGCGGTTGGTTTTCTGGAATTTATAATGAAATCCACATTTTTCATTTACTCGTCTTGACTTCGTATTAAAATCAAAATGTCCACACCATATTAAATCCAAACACAAGTGTTCAAATCCATATTCTAACAGATAATTGACTGCTTCTGGCACGATCCCTCTTCCCCAATACCGGGGATTAAGAGCAAATCCTACTTCACGCTGTGCTAAATGAGAGAGTTTAGTATCAGGCGTTCGTTCATGAAAACCAATACTTCCAATCACCTTATTCTCTTCTTTCCACACAATCGCATATGAATTTTCATTCTGTAAAAAATAGCGGATTACTTCTTTACTTTCTTGTTCACTTTTATGGGGTGGCCAGCCAGCAAACGGACCTACCTCTTCCTTTTGCGCATATTCATATAAATCTTTATAATCCGCTTCCTTCCACCCTCTTAGCAACAGTCTTTTTGTCTCAAATACATCCATTTACTTTCACCACCAGTTAATTATTAAAACTTTGTCCTCTATTTTACCGCCATGCCAATCTTTCATATATATCCTGTAAAGTGCGACAGCCCAATTGTTCAGCCCTTTGTAAATACTGACACCATAGAACAGCGGTTAATTTAGCATCCCCTAAGGCATGATGACGATTTATGACAGGAATATCACTAAATTCACACCATTCCTCTAATGTCAATATTCTTTGTTGTGGTTCAACAATTTTAAACAAAAAAGAAGTATCAACGATTCGATGTTTAAATGGTGTTTTAAAACTTCTCCAGCATGCAGACTGCATAAAGCTTTTCTCATGGGAAGAGTGATGAGCAATCAGTGTATTATCCTTAACAAATCCAAAAAATTGCACCAGTACATCGGATAGGGGCGGGGCATCATGTAAATCTTCGGTTTTAATTCCAGTTAAACAGCTTATTTCTTCTGGTATATCTATTCCAGCGTTAACTAATGTATAAAATTGCTCATCTAAGATATCGCAGCCTTCTACCTTTATAGCACCAATTGAAATAATTTGATCGCCTTTATCAGGTAAAAATCCCGTTGTTTCAATATCAAAAACAACTGCTTTTAAATTATTTAATGGCAACCTGGAGGCAGCTTCAACCTTTAAATCTTTTTGAAGCTGTCTCATAAAAGCAATTTGCTGAGAATTACTCCCACTCGAGGTAGCGTGCAATACACTCGAATTGACTTTTCCATATAAATCTCTCATATATTGTAGAAACGATTCGACTCCCATTTTAACACCCTTTTTCAATTATCCTTTGTACTTGATGATATAATTTGATACCATGGCGCATTAATCCTTTTATTTCTTGTCTTTGTTCTTTTGTTAACTGTTTTATATTCAAATAATGAACATCTTCATATGTTTTTGCCTCTTTAAATAATTCGATGCGATAATCTAATATTCTCCTAAAAGAGCTTTCATATAGTCTTAACCAGTTGTCATATGTCTCCATCGTTCTTAATGTCTTAATACGTTCTAACGTCGATGTTTCCTGGATTTTTTCCTTAATAGCTAAAAGCCTAATCGAATTAACATACGGTAAATACATCGTATGCTTCAAATGAATGGAACCTTTATGCCTTCCCGTTCTTTCCACAAAAAATTGGCCGAATATTCCGACCCCTTTTTTTATACGCATTACATTATTCATAAATCTTTTTAGTAGCATTGGATGAAGAACGCAGTACTGATGAATATAACTTCTCAACTCTTGAACATAATTTCCCTCTCCAAACAGTTGTCTACTATCATAAAAGATTTGCAAAAATCTAATTGATTCCCAGTTTTCTTTTTCCATCCATTGCTGTAATTGGTGTTTCCATTCTTCTACGGATTTGCACCAGGTAGGATTACTACTCATGACTTTCCCTTCACAATATGGATAACCTATTTCATTTAACGCATCACTTAGGCATTCTCCAAATTGGATAAAATATTGATTGCTGTTTTCGTCATTGCTTTCATAGATAATGCCATGATCTTGATCGCTAAAGATGCCTTGTTCTTTTCTGCCAGCACTTCCTGTAACAAACCAGACAAATGAACATGGAGGTTCACCGTAATTTTTTTTATATTCACAAAGGACAAATTGAAATAACTCCATAAATAGTTCATCGTAAAAATTATTTAACTGAGTGTTTTGATAGGTGGGTGTTTGTAAAAAAAGTTCCTTTTCTCTTTTCCATTCATTTAACCTATGACTTTTAGAGCACATCCATGCACTTCCTTCTTCGATAAGCGATATTTATATGAATCTATATGTCTATCATAACATGTTCTTATTTGCAATTGATTAATGAAAACAGATAAAAGTCTCACTTTTCAGCGAGACTTCTATCCTCATTAAGTTTATAGTCTATTTTCTTAATCGCGACGATAAACGTCTGATTTTATAAGCTTTTTGTTTCGTCTTTTGACAAGAATGCTTCTGGGTAACCATATGAACCATGTTCACTAATATCTAAGCCCATGATTTCTTCTTCTTCTGTTACTCGTAGTCCGCTAACCTTCTTGATAACAAATAGAATGACATAGCTTATTGCAAAAGCGAATAACCCACAAGTTATAACACCAAGCGCCTGCACGCCTAATTGCCCGAAGCCGCCGCCATAAAATAGACCAGCTTTCCCTACTCCCGTATATTCCGCTAACTCTGCTGTTGCAAATAATCCATTAGATAGTGTTCCCCAAATTCCCGCAGTACCATGAACAGATAGTGCAAAAATTGGATCATCGATTTTTCTATTCTCGAAGAAGCGTACACTATAAAATACCAGTACTCCAGCAATTAAACCAATTACTACTGCTGCCCAAGGCTCAACGAATGCACAAGATGCTGTGATGGCAACGAGACCTGCTAAGGCACCATTTAGCATGGTTGTAATATCTGACTTCCCTAAAACAATCCAGGAAATTAGTAGTGCTGCTACAGCGCCAGCTGCTGCTGCTAAGTTTGTATTTAATGCAACATATCCAAAGAAACCGTCCGCTACAGAAACTGTACTACCTGCATTAAATCCGAACCAACCGACCCAAAGAATTAGTACGCTTAACGCTGTATAAACTTGGTTATGACCAAATATCGGGTTAGCCGAACCATCAGCATTGTATTTTCCAATACGCGGCTTTAAAAGCATTGTAGCTGCTAGCGCCGCTGCTGCACCAGTTAAGTGAACAACAGTTGAGCCCGCAAAGTCTTGCTTTCCATGTTCTGCTAACCAGCCGCTTCCCCAAATCCAATGGGCAATGACAGGATAAACCAAAATACCAAATAATACAGAGAAAATGAGGTACACAGATAATTTCGCACGCTCCGCAAACCCACCAAGTGCAATTGTTAAGGAGATGCCTGCAAACGCTAGTTGGAAGACGAAGAAAACAGTAGTTTGTAATCCATCTCCATCTATTTGGCCAACGCTACCGCCATTGTAGAAAAACTCACTCATTCCGACAAAGAAATTAGCATTGTCTCCAAAAATAAATCCATAACCAACAGCCCAGAAAACTAATGAAGCTATCCCAAATGTAAAAATTGTTTTACCAGCAATATGGCCAGCATTTTTCATTCTTGTGGAACCTGCTTCTAATAAGATAAATCCACCAAGCATAAAAATAACTAAAATTGCAGCAATCATTGTCCACAAGCTGTTCATTAAAAACTCTAAATTTTCCATTAAGTTACCTTCCCCCTTTATGTACGTTAATTTACCATCAAGTGTCATATAATCTAACACTCTAATAACTTTATTTTACCTATATTAAATTTTCTGTCAATAAGAATTTTAAATTTAATTTTCTTAAAACTTAAAATATTATATTTATTTTCTTATACCTGTTGTTTTATTTGTTTTATTACGATAATTGTATTTATTTTCGGTGTTTTTTTGAAATCGTTACCATATATAATCTAAAAAGTACCTATTACTGAACGAAACAAAAATCCTTATATATGTAAAAAAAGCTGACACAAGGTCAGCTTTTTATCTTCTATTAGCAAATAAATGTCGCACCGACGATAATTAATAAGATAAACAATACTACTATTAATGCAAATCCGCCACCGAAGCCAACGCCGCCAACAGCTCCAGGACCATATCCGCATCCATATCCACCATAACCGTACATATATACATCTCCCTTTCTCTTTTGTAGTATAATTAACCATTTCTTTTTTCGGTTAACAAATAAGGAGCCTTTATGTTTTCTTATTCTAGCTCCTCTACAAAATCATTGTATGCAGGCAGATATGTATGGGTTGGGTAAATGTCTATTTTCCGCAAAAAAACCTAAACTCTTTCCATTTTATTTTTTAAAAGTATATAGCTTATGCTTGGTCAAAAACTGCTTTTCTTAATTCTATCGTTTGTTTATAAGGATTCTCCGCCATACTTATTTCTGAAATAACAGCGACTCCATCTGCTCCTGCTTGTATAACAGGACGTGCATTTTCAACTGTGATCCCCCCTATCCCAACAATTGGTATAGAAAAGTTCTTTTCTCTTACTATTTCAACAAGAGAGGTGCCTTGTACTGCTTTAGCATCCTTTTTCGTACTTGTAGGATAAATTGGACCTATGCCAATATAATCTGCTCCTGCATCTAGTGCTGCTTGAATCTCCTCGATGGAATGAGCAGATACCCCCAATAGTTTATTACCTAGCATTTTTCTTACTTTTATGGCATTTTCATCGTCTTGTCCAATATGTACTCCATCCGCATTAACAGACAAGGCTAATTCAATATCATCATTCACAATGAATGGAACATGATACTGCTTGCAAAGTTCTTGCATTCTCATTGCCAGTTGAATTTTGTCTTCACCCATTAATGCTCCGTCGCCTTTTTCGCGAAATTGAAAAACGGAAATCCCGCCTTTTAATGCTTCTTCCAAAATAAATTCTGGATCAGATGTACTGTTGTTGCTTCCCATGATAAAATAAATTTTTAGCAATTGTTTTATTTGCTCTTTTGTATAAGTTGTCATATATCCCCCGTATTATCTTTTGCTTTCTTGGTAAGCCCAATGGTTGGTTGGACCATGCCCGCTGCCTATATGAAGATCATTTTTTATAGCTTGATGAATAAATTCCTTACCTAATTGAAAAGCATCATTAATAGAAAAGCCATTGGCAAGGGCTGCTGTAATCGCTGCCGAAAAAGTACAGCCTGTTCCATGCGTATTTTTTGTTGGAATCCTTTCTGCCACCAAGCTTGAAAAATCACTGCCATCAAATAATAAATCAATCGCTTCCTTCTCATCCCCATGGCCACCTTTTATAACGACATAAGTAACACCCATCGCATTTAATCTTTTGGCAGCTTCTTTTCTTTCCTCTATATTTCGAATATCTCTCCCAGTTAATACCTCTGCCTCTGGTATATTCGGTGTTAAAACAGTTGCAAGCGGGAGGAGCTTTTTTTTCATAGCTTCTGTTGCATCCTGCTGCAGTAAATTAGCACCACCCTTAGCAATCATCACAGGATCAATCACTAAATTTTTCCAACGGTACTCTTTTATCTTATCCGCTACCAATTCAATTATTTCACTATTAAAAAGCATACCTGTTTTTAATGCATCTGGTCGTAAATCCACTGCGATAGATTCTAGTTGTTTTTCAATCGCCTCAAGGGTCATTGGGTATACCCCATCTACTCCGCGGGTATTTTGTGCGGTAATAGCGGTGATGGTACTCATTCCATATACTTTAAGTTCTTGGAAGGTTTTTAGATCTGCTTGAATTCCAGCTCCTCCGCCACTATCTGATCCCGCTATTGTTAATGCTTTCGCTGTAGCCATATAATTACCCCCTCTTAATCTCCACTCTCATCGATTCCTTTATATTTTCTTCCTTTATTTTCGCTAACTGATTTAATAATTCGATTTGAAAACTTCCTGGACTTTCTTCGCTCGTCTTTTCAAAAGCAAGTTCTGATGCAACTCCATATGTTACTAAACCCGCTATAGAAGCTAGAAAGACATCCTCTTCTACTGCAATAAATGCACCTAAAATGGAGGAAAGTAAACAACCTGTACCTGTAACCTTAGTTAACAAGGAATGACCATTATGGATAATAGAAAGTTTCCCGTCAACAGCAACTATATCTTGTTCACCTGTTATAACAACTGGTACTTGTAATAGCTTTGCAGCTTCCATTGCGATTCCTTGGCTATTATGTTCACTGACAGAGTCTACACCTCTCATTTTTGCTTTAATTCCAGCTACATTCGCTACTTCTGCTGCATTTCCGCGAAGCAAGCTTATTTTTACTTCCTTCATAATGCGGTGTACAGATTCCGTACGATAACTAGTTGCTCCTGCACCAACAGGATCTAGAATTACGGGTGTATTAGCCTGATTTGCAGCCTTCCCAGCTATAATCATACTCTCTACTTTTTCAGCTGTTAGTGTTCCAATATTTAAGACAAGAGCATCCGCTGCTGCTGCCATTTCTGCAACTTCTTCCTTTGCATATGCCATTACTGGTGACGCTCCTAATGCTAGTAACCCATTTGCCGTAAAGTTAGTAACAACAACATTAGTAATATTGTGAACCAATGGCACATGTTTTCGAAGTTTTGTTAATATCGCCGGAATTACCATGTCAACATTTTCATTCATCTCTTAAAATCAATTCCTTTCTAAAGTTCCTTATTACTCTTAAGACTTTTATCCTTTGATAGGTAAAGTGAATCCTCCCTCACATGGAAATTCCCTTTCATCACCATTGTGGATAGTATTTTCTGATGTCCAGTCTTCTCAAATTCAGTTATCCTTACAATTAAGTGCTCTAGTTATAAAAGCGAAATACATTACATACATACAAAAAGCCATAACTAACTGAATTCCTAACACGGATACGAAGGAAGCGCCGTGCGATTTTTCAGCAATTATGGCAAAAATAAAAACACTACGCCTAAGCAAAGTGTTTTGATTCCATTACACCTCCCTACGCTGGCATTATCCAACAGGTTCATTCGGTCAATGGCAGACTAGCCATACTCTCAGCCTGTTTCCACAAGCCCCCGCTTTATATTTAATTGAATTCTCTTAAATTTTAACGAAAAAATAGGAATAATGCAAGAATGGCAGCCTAATAGTCTAATGCATATAAGTAATCTTCCGCTGGTGCTATCGTTTCTTCGGCCTTTTCCAGCTTAATAATAGGCATTATTTGACCTTCATATTCTTTCTTTTCCAAGGTTCCTGTTATCACATACCATTGATTACTTTGTAATTCACCAACATCTCCCTCCATCATATAACCAAACAATCCTAAATCTGCAATACAATGGGTCATAACATATCTTGCAATAACTGCTTGATTATCGGGAAAGGCTTTTTCTCGATGAATAAAACCAGTAATCATCACTTTTTTTCCTGCCATATCGTTTAAATTTGTATGAATCATGTCCATTGTCTGCAAATAATTGTCATCTTCAATTGTAATCATATCTTCTTCCCCTAAGGTCTTGAGCTGACCTTGACTAGCAGAAAAAGTTTGTCCTTGCTCAAATTGAATATTTGGAAGTATACTTTTATCAATCGACATGTCTTGTAAGGTAAAAAACAACATCAAGGGGCTAATAAATAGAAGATAGGAAAAAGTAAGCTTCAGGAAAGAGGCATTCTCATCACATACATCACAATCACAATCGGCCCCCTTTAAATTACTATTTAACAACCGGAAAAATCCAAGAAAAAACATCAATATCATCGTTATACCTAGTAATGGCACCATTTTGGGGGCAACAAGCTGTCCTACATCTCCTGTCACCAATAACTTAAAAATAAGGAGACTGAAGCCAATCAGTACAATTCCTTGCAGTTCGTTTGCTAACTGCCAGGTTGGACTCCATTTGATTTTCACCATTTTTCCTCCTTATATGTGTCATGAAAACAAAATGAATCGTGAAGCTAGCGAAAGTAAGAAGACAACTATTGTAACTATCATAATAAATACGAATACAAATTTCATGCGAAAAGAAGCCATCATGACAAATGTATTTTTAAAATCAAGGATTGGTCCAAAAACTAAAAAACCAATAATCGCTTCAGGGGTAAACATCTTGGCAAAGGAAGCTGCTACGAAAGCATCTGCCTCTGAGCAAAGTGACAGCACATACGCTAGCCCCATCATTACTGCTGTACCTTCAATTGGTGATTCCCCCGCCTGCATGATATAACTATCCTTTAAATATACCTGAGCAACACTTGCAAATACTGCTCCAATAATGAAATATTTCCCGATCGTAAAGAATTCATGACAAGTATGATGCAAAATTCCTTTCCATTTAGAATCTCCTTTGTTTTCATTAATAGGAACGGCTGCCATTAAATCTTCCCTTTGTGTTTTTAATACCTTTTGTTTCGAAAAAAAGAAATAAATAATGAGACTCACTATAATGGCTGCCAATATGCAAATGATAAAACGTCCGTATGCAATCGATAAATTATCTTGGAAGGCATAGTATGTACTGCCAAAGACGATAAAATTAAGAATTGGCGCTCCCATTAACAAGACAACACCAATATGGACAGGAATTCCTTTTTGAATTAATCTGCGAACAACTGGAATAATGGCACATTCACAGACTGGTGTAATCACTGCAGCAATTAAAGCAGCACCAATGGCCGCTATTGGGTTTTTCGGCATAATTCTAGCAATATACTCTTCTGAAATATAAATATTAATTATAGAGGAGGCGATGGCACCTAATAATAAAAACGGAAGTGCCTCAAGCAAAATCCCAAGAAATAACACAAAAATAGTTTTTATTTGATCTGGCAATGCGAAGCTCCATTGCTTTGCCACATAAAGATCCCCGAAAAAAAATAGATACATTAAAGCGATAAATAAGCAAAAGATAAAAATATCCTTCATACGAGTTGGGATAGACATAGCATACTCCTTTTCTTCCATCATTTATCCTTATATAGTTTATATCTATGCTTGTCCTATCCTATCTATGCAAAAATAGTGTATCTTATGATAGATTCGATAAGATACACAAAGAAAGTATTATAGAATTACTTTTTCAGGTAATTTTTCACCTATTAAAATGATCTCTCCTTTTCGATTAGGAAGATATTCCTTTACTTTTTGCCATTCTAGCAAACCAGAAGCATATTGAAAATGATACCAAGAATGATCATCACTATTTTTGATTGTTCCTTTAGCTCGCAGTAACTTATCTTGATTATTTTTTAAGAAATCTCGTAATTCGCTTTTCGTCATAGGGGTTGTTTGAACTATTTTCATTGCTTTAATATGATGATGGTGATGATGACGCGAAATAGATTGGTCTTTGATTTTAGTACCTTCCTGTTTTTCCAAATATGCTGTTACTCCATGGCCATAGTTACTATGTAATAATGGAGCATCAGGATTTATCTTTCTAATTCGCTTTTCCACCTTTTCAACAGCAAGCTTGCTTGAAAGCTGATCGATTTTATTTAGGACTAATACTGTTCCATTCTCAATTTGCTCTTTCTGCAGCTGCCTCACTTCTTTGCTGCTTGAAAAAATACTTGTGTATTCAGTAAAATGCAAGCTGTCAATTAAACAAATACTTTCCACGATCTCAAAAGTATCTTTATATTGCTGTTCCTTGAATGCCTCCATTATTTCGGAAGGATTTGCTACTCCAGTCCCTTCTAGCAACACAATTTCAATGTTCTCTTTATGCAATGTTACAGTTAATTCATCAAGTGTTGATCTCAAATCTTCTTTGATTGAACAACAGACACATCCATTTAACAATTCATAGAGTGACTCCTCTTTAAAAAGATGTTTTTCGATATTTGTTTCCCCAAGTTCATTCAATATAATGGCATACTTTTTATTTTTCCCTTTAAAATACTCCATACAGTTTAATAGAGTTGTCGTTTTTCCGCTCCCAAGGAACCCATTTATTAAATAAACTTTGATTTTTTTCATGAAAATACCTCCCGCATATAAAGCCTAACGCTACTTTATGCAAGAGGTACTTTTCATATGACGATTAATAGGTAAATAGATGAAGATTTCGTTTGAGTTGTTCCGCCATATTCAATAAATTCTTTGCAGAACCTGAAATTTCTTCGATAGCAGCCAGCTGTTCTTCCGTTAAGGATACAACCTCTTCAGAAGAAGTCGAATTATCAGAGGCAATCTTTGCTAATTCTCCTGCTGTGATGCTTACCTCTTTTAGTGTGCTTGCCATATCATTTGAAGTTTCCGTAACTTTTTGAATATGTGGTGTCATTTCCTTCATACTATGTACAATTTCTTGAAATCTTGTATGAGATTCATCCGTTACTTCTAATCCTGCTTGAACAGCTCGTGACACCTCTGCCATTCTTTGAACTGTATTCTCAGTTGTTTTTTGTACATCTGTAATTAATTGCGAAATATTACTCGCAAATTGTCCAGACTGCTCCGCAAGTTTACGTACTTCATTCGCTACAACAGCAAACCCTTTGCCTTTCTCCCCCGCCCTTGCTGCTTCTATCGCTGCGTTTAGTGCCAGAAGATTCGTTTGTTCGGAGATAGTAGTAATGCTTTCTGTTATTTTTTCGATATGCTTAGATTGTTCTACGAGTTCTTTAATCATTTTATTTGATTCAGCAACTGTCCCATTGATTACATGCATTTGTTCCAGTGTTGCTTTTATGGAGTTCCCTCCTGCATATGCTTTTTCTATCGTGCCTGTCGAAAGATCTGAAACCTCTTTGCTAAAAACAACGATTTGATTTGTTCCTTTTAAAACAGACTTAAGACTATCGACATTATTATCCAAACCTTTAGTCTGAATTTCGGCACCACCAGCGACTTGCTGAATAGTATTGGTTACATGCTCTGATGCAATAGTCACCTCATTCGCACTTGCTGTTAACTGACCAGCACTTGCCGCTACATTCTCGGAACTTTGCTCGATATTGCTAATAAGCTCTCGTAAATTATTCTGCATCGTATGAAATGCTGCTGCCACATCGCCAATTTCATCTTTAGCGGCCATGTTAATGGCCGTTGTTAAATTACCTTTACTCACTGTAATGGCTTGTTCTTTCAATTTTTTAATTGGTTTGATAATAGAGGAAACAATCACCATCATCATGATCCCTCCAATAATAATAGAGACGGCTAATATCCCTGTTATCGCATACAAAAGACCTTTTGTATGATTGACAATTTCTGATTTTTCCATCGTTCCTGCTAACTTCCATCCAGTTAACTTATTTGTCTGAAAAACCATTTTCCGACTAATCTTGTCTGCTGAATAATCCAATGTGCCAGCTTGTCGGTCATAAAGTGTTTCATAATAGGAGGCTTTCACCACACCCCCTTGTTTTTCATCGGGATGAACAATAAACCGTTTCTTTTGATCAAGTAAGATGACATAGCCTTCTTTTCCAAATGTTATTTCACCTGCGAGTTCTGCTAAGTAATCTAAATTCATGGTTACTGCCATAACGCCTGCATTATCTGCAATCGTTTTTCCAATGGTAATAACCATCTTTTTAGAAACTGGGGAAAGATAAGGATCCATGATAACTGCTTCTCCTGGTTTATTAACAGCCGCTTTATACCAATCTCTCAACCTTGGATCCATATGATCATTATTTTCCTCCATAGACTTCTGAAAAAGCTTTCCATCATTTGTTCCAATATAGATACTAGAAACTTCAGGATGGACTTGGCTATACTGCTCAATGGTTTTCTGCAGACTTTCCGGATCTTTTTCCAATAGTTCTTTCGTCATTGTTTCTGTTAATGCTGACACATCATAAATTTTTTCAGACATTAAATTGGTTATACTCTTATCCAGCATGTTTAAATTAGTACTCGCATTGCTTATAAAATCTTTTTCCATCTGCTTGTTTGCATATAAAAAAGAAAATGCACCAAGTAAGATACTCGGAATTAATAGCATTGCTAAAAAGGAAATAATAAGCTTCTTTTTTAACGGAACTCCTTTTCTTTTATGAATAAGAATTTTTTTCAACGTAATCGCCCCTCTCTTTGTATACGCATACATTCTTAAAAGAAAAAAAAGGTAATTCTTTCTGCCCTCTTATTTTACAATAGATAGGCGATGATTCCTATGTCATTTGACCTGTTTTTTATTTGTTACTCGTTAACATTTTATCGTGTCATAAATGTAATCTTTATGTTTAATTGTACGTTAATGGAAACTCTTAAAATATTGGAGGAATTCATATGAAGGATGAAACGATAAAGATTGGTATTGGTGCTGGGGAATACAGGAATAATCCTGGCTGGATTCATACTCAGGAAGATGAGCTTAACTTATTATGGACGATTCAACTTGGCTACAGTTTGTAAAATGTTCCATAGACGCTATTTTAGCGGAACATGTATGGGAGCATCTCACCTTTAAGGAAGGCGTTCAAGCAGCCTCACTTTGCTATCAATATTTGAACCCAGGAAGTTATATTCGCTGTGCTGTACCAGATGGCTTCTTTCCGGATGAATCGTATCAACGAATAGTGCAATTCGGAGGGCCCGGGCCTAAACACCATCCTGCCTTCACTCATAAGATTGTTCATAATTATCAAACATTGTCAAAAATGTTTGAATTAGCAGGATTCGAAGTACATTTATTGGAGTATTGTGATGAAGAAGGTATTTTTCATGAAAATGAATGGCACGGAAAAGATGGCGTGATTTTCAGGTCCAAAAAATATGATCCAAGAAATAACGGGGAAAAGCTTTTATTTCCTTCTCTTATACTCGATGCATGGAAAAGATAATGAAAAATTAACCAGTGCATTCCCTTATAAATATCAAGCTGGGATAAAAAGCAAATTCATCGAGAAATATCCTCTGAATTTGCTTTTCATCTTATAATCTTGCATCAATCGGATCTTCTTCCAAAGCCAATGTTGCAAGGACACATTCATGAATTCTTTCCAATGACTCGAACTGAATAAAACGATTGATACCTTCTATTCCTAAAGCCAATTCCTTTAAGGCATTGCGCTGCTTCTTACCTGTTTTACGGTCTTTTAATCGTCTTAATTGATCCTTTTCTAAATAATCCATGCCATATATAATTTGAAGATATTTCTGTCCTCTTACTTTAATGGCTGGTTGAAGTAATTTTCCCTTTGGATTTCTCGCAAGAAAATGATAAGGTTTAAAGATAACCCCTTCATGGCCATCTGTCGTAATTTCTTCCCACCAGCTGACAGCTTTCTTTAATGATTCTTCATCATTTACAATCAGATAATCTGTTTTCATAAAAAGACTGCTAATTGTGCTGAAATATTCGTTCTGCTCCATATGCCACTGATGTGTTTGATGAAAATAACTTTCGTTGCTATGTGCAAGGATATGAAATGGAGCGATTTTTATATCCTCTAATTGTTGAATTTCCCAACAATATTGATTGTACACTTCACTAAAACTTTGCGCATTTTGTCGCTTTTGTGCAAATTCTTCTACCCAGCCATGAACAGCCATGCCATTTTGCTGCGCACAAAGAAGCTGCTCGTAAATCTTGTCTCTATCCATCACGCTCATTTCAGCCACATGTGCGTATTGCTGAATAATTAAATCCTTTGCCTTTAAATTCCATGGAAGAATTTCAGCATCAAGCAATACCCAGTCAGTCTGATTCTCTTCAAAATAATTTACAGCTGCTAGATCATAATGAAGCTTTGTCAGAATTTCCTCTTCAAGCTCTTTAGAAAAAAAAGCTCTCCCTGTTCTTGTATAAATTGTGCCTATGCTTCTTTTCCCAACATACTTTTCTGCTGCTTCTGGATTTTTAAATAACAAAAGTATCCCTCTGCTGCCCATATGCTTTTTCTCGACAACCATTTGATCTATCCCGTTATCTTTGTAGTAATGATAGGCATCGATCGGATGTTCCAGATATCCTTCGATTGTGGAAGTTTGCGGCGGAGGACTCATCGTTGGCGGTATATAGATTAACTCTTCCATGGGAATTGTAAAATGAGACACTTTGTCCATCGCTGCTTTCACATTATTTTGCGGACAGCTAATTTCTCCAAACGTATCTGTCCAAACACTATAACCATTAATAAATCGCTGAATATTCGGCAGGGCAAGCCTTGTTTCCTGCCATTTTTTCAATGGATTATCTTCTATTTGAGCATAATCCTTTTGAGCCTTAACCGATATAAATTCCCTTTCTGGATAACGAAAGGCCGTTAACTTTCCGCCAAAAACAACCCCTTGATCAATATTAATTGTATTATTCACAAAGAGCGGCTCTGGTTTCGGATCATGTCCCCAAATAATTAATTCTTTCGATAGATGATTTCGGTACCAGTCTCCACGGATCGGCTTCCCGTCTGTGTCCATACCTAATGTTTCTCCATATCTCGTAAAATCAGAAATCGTATTTGATTGTTTGCCAATATAATGATCTTTTATCCCTGCATGGGCAACAACTGCTGTTTTCACACCATTTCTTGTCAGGACATAATGGGAAGGTGAATGAAGAAGCATAGTTTTCCAATCTTCTCTTATTTTTTCTATCTGCTCCTCTGTATATGTAATGGAAAAGGAAGTAAACGCTTCTTTAATCCATTCATCCCCATGACTTAGTGTCACTTTTTTCCCATCAAGCCATCTTGCTATTTTCCAACCATGGTTACTATCAATCATATACGCAAGATTATGGTTAATGTGGGCAGAGAAAAAGAAAAGTGCTTCTGCTGATTTTGGGCCGCGGCTCATAATATCCCCTACCGAAACAAATTTCCGACCTTCTGGATGGCGATATAATCCATCATCATGTTTTATATATCCTAAACGTTCTAGCAATTCGTAACATTCATCCATACATCCATGAATATCTCCGATAATATCTAAGCCATTATCAGCATTTAAATAGTACGAAGCTTCTTCTGTTTCGATATTCACTGACTCGTCCCGATCTCTAATATAATATATTGCATGATAGCTTTCCCTTTGGATTTTGCGGATTTCCTGACGCATTACTTCAAATTGCCTTCTCACCTTCCCTTTTCCTCTCGGATAGGTGCGCTTTTCGTCTCTTTCAAGGAGAATAGGTAAAGAGAGATCAAAAACAATCGCTACTACAGGAACATGATATTTTTTTCCAAGAATTCGATATTTTTCCCGTTCTGCCTCTTTTAAATGGGTTGCATCGATATAGCTTCGCTTATTCAATGTCGCTCTTGCACTAATCATTTTTTCCATCATTTCAAAGGCAGCTCTTGAGATTTGGCTATATTCTTCCATCAAATTGGCAGCTACTTCTTTAGGCTGATTTGTCCAGTCTAAAAAGTCAATATTACTGACTAATTTCCGAAAATGATCGGAACTAATTACTTCTTCCGGTTGCAGAAAGCCTTTGTTTATCCAATTTTCCAATGTTGTAGATTTCCCACTATTTGATGGTCCTATTAGTAAAACAATACTGTTATGGGGTATTAGAATCGTTTTCATTTATCCACCTCTTTTCTGCGAAAATATTACCATCTGTGTAGGATAGCCGTAACCTTCTACATATTCGCCAATCCCATCGATTTGCGCCTTATAATTAGCATGACTTTCCCAATACTTGGTCCATTCTTTAAACTGTTGCTGCGTCCATTCAAAGCGATGGTCGCTGTGCCTTTTTGCCTCATTCATATCATATACAGCATTGTAATCTTGATTTGGTGTTGTCACAATTACATGATAAGGCTTGTATTTTGTAAAAATGGTGTCAAATATCTTCCCTAATCGATTTTCGTCAATGTGCTCGATGACTTCACAGAGAATAAAGATATCTTTCTTTTCCAATTCACTATCATAATAAAATAAAGAGCCCCATTTAAAAGTTGGAAGAAGAAAGTCAGACTTACCCACTAATGCCTCGATTCTTTTTTTAGCTTTTAACTGTTCTCGTTCAGAAGGTTCTACTGCGACAAGTTCTTCTATTCCCCTTATAAAGCCTAATTGGGCCGTTAACTTTCCTTCTCCAGCCCCCATATCCACAATTCGGCTATTATGCGGAAGCCCTTTTACAGTTTCTATAATTTTCTCATAACGCCACTGATTTAAGCTTTTCTTTTTTGTCAAAGGTGCTTGTTTTTCCTTTGAAGGCTTTGATTCTATTAACCTTGATTTTTCTATTAAATCTGAAAAAATAAGCGATTCCTTTATAATCTCATTTCTTTTCGGATGGAAGGAAAGCCATCCTTCTCCATATCGCTTCAGCTTATCCACTTCTTTTTCATCAATATAATAATGTTTATATTGGTCCATTACCGGGATCAGCACAAACAAATGGCGGAAACAGTCTTGAATCGTCTGATTTGCCTTCAGCGTAATAAATTTTGCTGAACTTTTTTTCGCGAATGACGCTGGTAAAAGTACCTTTCCATTTTCGATCGTAAGCTCGTATCCTAATGGTTCAAAGAGTCCTGCTAATTCATGATTGGTTAACTTGGTGGATAACGGTCCAAATGTAATTTCTAATGGAAAAGAATAGTTCACCCACTCTTTGAATTCATCTTTTGGCTTTCCATTCAATGCAGTTCCAACTGCTTTTCGTAAAACCGAGCAGAAAATACTGCTGACAGCACTTTCTCTATCATTAATATAATGCGTAATAGACGAAAAATTAGTTTGATTTTTCGTTAATTCCATATTATCTACTGTAACGAAAAATAATATATGGACTTCATGCTCCTCATTTTTGGTAAAAACAATGCGCACTAACCCGCCCTTTTCTTTTCTTTCATATAGGTTATGGGGATTTTTAGCAATAAGATGGGAGACCATCCTAGCATGCTCGCCATATACCTTTAGACTTATTTGCATATACTCACCTCTTTTTCTCTTAAAACCATTTGAATACTATTTTACCATATTTTTCTTTACAGAATTGTGCATATTTTATCTATAATTAAATAATGACTTTTTTTGAAAACAATACAGATTTTTAATAGGGATAATTGGCTGTTTTTCATAAAAAAGAACCACTATTACTAGTGGTTGCAGAATGAGGTCAAACTCCTTGAATTAGGAGTTTTGCCTATACTCTTTTTTGTAATCCCTTCTAATAGAGATGTTGTTTTCCGCTACAAATGTTAAAAAGGGGTTCAGAATGAAAACATTCTAATCCCCTTTTGTCGACAAACTGGAACCTCTATCCTCGTGGTTGTCTTGAGAAGGATTTTAAGCTTCTTCTAGGCTTGCAATGTCAACTTCTGTTTGTTCTTGACTTCCGCCTACAAGATGAACGATTGCGGTTGCATCTTTTTCTTTAATATCTTCCATCCAAACAGAAGCACCGTTATACTTTACTTCTATTTCTGCTGATGAGGAAAGTATTTGCTTTGCTCTGTTAATATCCATCATTCCACCTACTTTCTATATAAAGAACTGCTTATTTTCCCATAGTGTTTCCTTTGTTAAAATAGATGCTTTTTCATTATGTGAAAGTAGGAGGAATTCTATTCTCTTCATTTTTTTTGCCTTACTAAAAAAACTATTTAAGATGTTTTTCAATCACAATAAAGCAAGTGCTATCAGGAAATTTAACCACGTTTTGAGACGAATCCATCAATTTTACTTTCGGTAATAGATGCTCTGCATAGCCATCTTGTAAATAATGGTCAAACAATAGCACTTTCCCCTTATTGCCAATCACCCTTTTAATAACATCTTTATATTCAGCAGGGGTAAAGTACCCGAACTGCTCTTGTACTTCATGCGGATAGGCCTCTTCTCCCCATGTATAAGTATATAGAAATTCCATCGCATCATTTATCGACAATTGAACAGTGCTCTCGTTAATTTGCTCAAACTCGATCTGTCTGCCTTTAAAATCATTTACATAGCGTTTAAAAAAATCCAAGCCATTTGGCAGCTTAAATTCAATTTGTCTCCATTCTTCTTTCGGCTCGGTCATGATACCATCTCTAATAATGATTCTGCCACCTGGTTTAAGGACTTCAAATGCACTTGTCAAGCTATCCAAAATAACCTCTGGATTAAATTTCATCCCTTTATACGGAATATAAGAATACATCTCATGAAGAATCGAAGAAAATATAATGGTATCCATGCTATTCACCGCAAAAGTTTCTTTTAATTGCAGAGCATCTGCCTGTTTAACAAGCCATGTTTTCTTTTCTCTTATCTTCCTTTTTTCTAATGCCTCGATAACATTGGTAGAAATATCAATGCCGATAACAGTTGCATCGGGGTGGCAATCCGATAGAATATCTAACATAATTCCACCGCCTGCCCCTATATCCAGCAGCTTATTTCCTATTGCATAGTCAGCAATCATCTTTTTATGGTCTTCAGCATTATTCATATCAGCAAGATAGTTTTGTTCATTCTGCATTCGATCAAAGCCATCCTTTCGAAAACCAAAAAAATCATATAAAAGAATGATTGCCCGTTCATAAAGGGGTGATTTTTCTGCTTCCTGACAAAATTCAATTAATTTCTCCCCAGCCTTTGAATAAACAAATGTTACGCTAATATTTTCATTTAAAGAGTCAAGCGGAATAATCACTAATTCGACATGTTCATTTGCGCACTCTGTGCCGGCAATTAAATCATCAATCGTTTGTTCTTTCAAAAATGCCTCAATGATTCTCTTTTTGTATAAGTTAATTGTCTTTTTACCTTTATAGTCATAATAGATGTCTTTCATAAACGGTTCAAAGCTGATTTGCTTTATCGTTAATGGATCGACTTTTTGATAGATTAATAGGAAGATTTTCAAAAATTCTTCCAAGGAGAAATCATGCAGAGCAGACTCCACATACCACATATCCGTTTTATGAAAAAATAATTGAAGCAATTCAATTCTTTTCGATTCTTTTAAAAAACGACTATACTCTTCATCAAAATTTTCTCCGTTTTGGATAGCGGCTTTTCTCAGCCTCTTAATTCTTTCCTCTAATGGTAACTCTTGCTCCCTTTTCCCTTCCAAAATAGAGCTAATAACTTCTTTAACTTCCTCTTGAACTTCCTTCCATATTTGCGGTGAAACAGCTTCGATGATACATTGATTCAAGACATATAATAAACGGTACCTATCCTTTTTATCTACTACGAAGTTTTTATTCATAGATAAAATTAATGGTTCTAATTGACAATAGCGAACTTCTCCTCTTATAAATTGACCAATTAATCCATGTGTATAAATAAGTGTAAAAATAAGCTCTTCTAAAACCAAGTTACGTTCGCCATTTGTTGTCTTTCTTATTTCTTCTGCATATATTTGCGCAGAACCAATATTATGAATGCCTAATTGAAATCCCCGTTCTCTCCAATATTTACGCTGAGAAGGAGAGCCGCATTTTGCTACATCGCTCCATATTAAAACCTGTTCAATTATTTGTTTTTCAGCATTATTTAAACTTGTACAATTATCTAAGATTAATAGAGTCTTTTCCACATAGGACAAAACTGGATTGCTTTCTATTCCTTCTAACGAAGGAACTTGTTCTAAGTTTACATTCTTTTCTTTTGTTATATAAAGATATTGCAGCCATTTCTGTTGTCGCAATACCTCTTTATTTCCTTGTCTCACTTCTTGAATTGCCTGTAGAGAGGCCAGCATTTCATTTCCCTCCTGACGAAAATGATGTATACAATGTTATCACCGGACTTAAGTTAATTCTAAACAGTCTTATTATCATTTACAAAGCTTAATACTGTCTCTTTAAACGCATCTTGATTCTCTATGTATGGATGATGCCCGCCATTAATATAGTGAACGACCGCATCTTTACATGGAAAAGTTAAATGATGGTTTGGTCCAACAGCGTGATCAGATGTACCAGCTATAATTAAAGTCGTTTTTTTTATTTCTTTCATAAGTTCTGTAAAATCGTGATAATATTCTTTTAAGGAGAAAACCTTCTTTTGGAAATAGGGGTCAGTTCTTAATTCCTTATCTATCCTATCTACTTCTTTTTTCTTGTCTATATCGGTATATTGAAAATGATCGTAACTTCCGTTCTCGATTAATTTAAAAAGAATCGAATAGAATAATTCTATATAATCCTCCTGTGGGTCAGACGGGAAGATATTTCGTTGTTCTTGTAAAATTTCAAGTCCTCTATTTATTTGATACTCAAACGATTCATACATATTCAGTGTTACATTGACTAATATTAGCCCAATGGTATGTTCCGGAAATCGAGCAGCATAGTTAACTGCAAGAATGCCGCCAAAGGAATGCCCCATAATATACCATTTATTAATTCCTAGCGAAATTCTTAATTCTTCTAAATCCATGATTAATCTATTTAATGAATAATCCTGAGATAGGCAATGTTCAGATCGGCCGCATCCCCGCTAATCTAAATATATCATTTGCAAATCTTTTTCTAAAAGCCCATGGGCAAATAGCTGGAAAGGTTTGCTCCAATATCCTGGACCTCCATGCAGATAAAGGCATGGATCTCCGTTTCCACTCATTTCATAATATACTTGTAAGCCATCACTTGTTTTTACATACATGATTGTCTTCTCCTTTTACAGCAAATTACCTTATGAAGTCTCAATAAAAAGGTGCTAACAAATTAAAACATAGACCTTTATACCATTTAGTTTCATGATGCTTGCTTCAATGATTTTTCCTTAATAAAAATTCCGTTACCATTTTACTAAACCATTCTGGACTTTCATTATGAGGCGTATGCCCACACTGCTCTATTATTTGAATTTCTCCTTGTCGAACATTCTTATCAAAAAAATCTATTTGCTTTTCACAGGTTACTGGATCATATTCACCTACTATTAAAAGACTTGGTACTTGTATCTTCTTTAATAGTGGTAAAACAGATTCGAAGATCTTGCCTTCATTCCTTAATCTTGCAAAATGGATTTCAGACTTATCATAAAAACGATCCCATTGTTCGTCTGTATAAATACTTGTTTCTAGATTAATAGAATGCAAACTATATATTTCCATTCGTTTTTCTTGCAAATAAGAGCTTAGCTGCAAATAGCCTTCTACCAATTCTTTTGGTGACACAGCTTTAGCAATTAAACGATTGACTTTCTTCTGTAATGGCATCATATTATATCTTGCAAATAAGCTAGCCGTTCTTTTTAATAAGGATTTTGCTGTTAATTCGAAATCAAATGTAGGACACTCAAAAATTAACTTTTCGATAGCATATGGATAGCGATTTGCATATAGGACGGCTAAATATCCACCGAAAGAATGCCCTATAATCGACCATTTAGAAATACCTAGTTGGACACGTAGTTCTTCACAATCTTCTATTAAATGGTTTATTCCAAAAGACTCCTTCTTAAAAATTTCTTCAGAGCGACATACTCCTCTCTGATCTATAACAACTAAACGAAAAAAATTGTTTAGACGATGTGTTTGATTCATGGAAAAGTCAAAACACCCTTCACCTGGGCCGCCATGCAAATATAGAATAGCTTTTCCTGTGATTTTCCCATGCGTCTCCACATATAATTCTTTACTATTAATGTGCAAGTAGTTTACTGCCATCGATTTTCATCCTCCCTTTTTCCATTCTTCTTATGCCTATTGAAAAGGGAGGAGCTCGTGGAAATGGCCATAACCTTGAACGTTAATGGAAGCCTTCAATTAAATACATAAATATTCCTCCTACTCCTTATATTTTGTTTGTACAGGAAAAAGGATTTATCACTTCCCAGCCAATTCCTTCAAAAAACTTTCTTAACAGCCACAAATGGTCACTGCCAATAAGAAGCAAAATACAATCTTGATCATTATCCTTTGTAATCTCTAGCACATTATTAAATATATACAATTCTCTTTTCATCCATTTATCTAGAAATGGAATACCAATTTTTACACCCTGTTTATTTTCAACTAAGACAAAAGATAAATAAAGATCCTCAAGTCTATGTATATATGCGTTCTCATTCAATCGGCGAAATGCCTCTATTAATGAACTTGTTGCAGACAATACGGGACTAGCTTTATTTAAACTTTCCATTTTTTCAGATATTTCTAGATAATTTTCCTTTATTTCATTAAATAGGTTTTGAACATCTTCTTGCCCTAATTCCCCTTCCCAATTTACCCCATATACCTTATCATGGTGTAATTTATTCGCTAATCTAAAACCAATTTGTTCAATCTCATCTGAAGAATATTGATTACTTTCTTGATGAAATTTTTCAATAAGAAGCTGCTCATCTTTTTTATCCCATTCTAAGGCAATTTTGGAAGGTCTCCATTCTGCTAATAATTGAACTAATGCTTCGATCTCTTCGTTTTTCCTTTTTAACATATCAGCATTTTCCGCTAAATGAAAAGTGCCTACTAATATTATCTTCTTCCTCACATACTCACCACCATCGCTAAAAATAATTTATCGTTAATTATTGCTTTTGCCTCTTTTTTGAAATTCTATTTTCTAATTCTATTAAAAATAATTCAGCGTTCTGCGGCGATATTTTTACACTGCCAAGGCTCGCTGTCATGTAAAATATTTCGATTGCTGGTTCGCATGTTAAGTCGAAAACCAGTAAATATATCATTCGTCTTAGCAACTTTAGTAATATTTTCATAGCGGATTTTACTGTGAAAAGGTCCCCCTTTTACTATTAAATACTCATCAGTAAACACATACTTATTCCCAAATGTAATCCATGCAAAAAAAGAAGTACATAAGATAAAAATGGTGCTCATAATAATACTAGGCAATATGGTTCGTTCCTTCTCTATAAACAATGGACCTAACGTAACAAGCCTCATACTAAAAATAACGACTAACAACATGATAATAAAGAAGCGATCTACTTTCGAACGGAAAATCATGTTTTTCCCCCCTCCTCTTACCATACGTATAAGGATAATAGTAAGTTTCAGTCAATTGTCTTTTCTTTTATGTAAGCACGTTGAAATAAAATTTCATTTTATTATTTGTTATTAATTATTGAAATTTCATTTTAGTTTTATTATAATCATCTCAAGGAAATCGCTTTCAAATCTAAACAAACTTGGAGAAGGAGTATTTACAATGGAAGAAAAGCTTGAGCTATTAACAACAGAATCTCGAAATGAGCAAACAATGCAAATCGATACGGCTGAACCAATAGAAATATTGCGGTTAATGAATGAACAAGATCAACTAGTGGCTCTTGCAGTCAAGGAAGTCTTATCTGATATAGAGGTAGCCGTCCAATACGTTTTTGAATCCTTCCAAAAAGGCGGTCGCCTTATTTATGTGGGCGCAGGAACGAGTGGAAGATTAGGCGTTCTCGATGCTGTAGAATGTCCACCAACATTTGGTACAGATCCCGAAATGGTGCAAGGACTGATCGCTGGTGGAGAAACAGCCTTTTTTAAAGCGGTCGAAGGAGCAGAAGATCAGCCAGATCTTGGTATCAAAGATTTAAAAGCTATAAGTCTTTCAAAAAATGATACGGTGATTGGTATTGCCGCCAGTGGAAGGACTCCTTATGTTATCGGAGCATTGCAGTATGCAAGAGCAGTTGGAGCAAAAACAATTGCCTTATCCTGTAATAAAAATGCAGACATCAGTAAAGAAGCAGAGCAAGCAATCGAAGTGATTGTCGGTCCTGAGGTGCTTACCGGTTCAACCCGGTTAAAATCAGGCACTGCACACAAAATGATTTTAAATATGATCTCCACTTCCTCCATGATATTGCTAGGAAAAGCATACGAAAACTTAATGGTAGATGTTCATGTAAGCAATGAAAAGCTTAAGGAACGAGCAATCGCTATTATTTGCAAAATTGCAGATGTCTCCTATGAACAAGCATTAGAAACATTGGAAGAGGCAAACTTACAAGTCAAAACAGCAATCGTCATGTTAAAAACAAATTCAAGCAAGCAAGAAGCAGAGCAGCTTTTAGCAAATGCTAATGGTTATGTAAAAAAAGCAATTCAAAAGTAATCTGAAAAGGTGGTTTAGAATGTGGTAGCAGGTGGTTTAAAAATTATTCAAAGCATGTTGGAGCAGCTCCCCGCTTCCGAGCGAAAGATTGCTGCGTTTATACTAGAAAATCCAAATATGCTCTTAAACAGTACCGTTCATGAAATCGGCGCACATGCAGGTACAAGCGGAGCCGCAGTTATTCGACTCTGTAAATCCTTAGGCTTAAATGGCTTTCAAGATTTAAAAGTTAGAATTGCTGGCGATTTAGTGAAGCCCCTTGAACAAGGATATCGCGATATTGAACCTGATGAATCCTTCTACTCTATTGTTCAAAAAACAACTAGTAACAGCATTCAGAGTATCCGTGATTCTGAAGAAATAATTAATTATGAAGAATTGGAGCGCGCTGTCCACACTATATCTGCTGCAAAAAATGTTCATTTTTTTGGGATTGGCGCTTCCAATATTATCGCTAAAGATGCTCAGCAAAAGCTTCTGCGAATTCATAAAAACGCTACTGCCTTTACTGATATACATCTTGTCGCTACATTAATCGGAAATGCTGGCAAGGATGATATTGTTTTTGGAATCTCCCATTCAGGCGAAACTCCTGAAGTAATTAAAGTCATGTCACTTGCCAAAAAACATGGTGTAAAAACAATCAGTCTAACAAAATACGGTCAATCCTCTGTTGCTTCATTATCAGATATTAAGCTGTTTACTTCCTATTCAGCGGAAGCTCCCTTTCGAAGTGCAGCCACATCGTCACGTCTAGCTCAGCTATATATCATGGATATTTTGTTTCTTTCAATGGCAACAGCTCAATATGAGGACACTATTACCTCTATTGATAAAACAAGAGAAGCTATTCAATTTATTAAAGAAGGAAAGTAGCATTCGCTTAAATGTGTCTTCCCTATCTAGAAACAACATGGTGCCTGGACACATTTGATGGGATTGCAAAAATAAATAATAGTGGAGAGAAGGGAATTTAAGATGGCTGGTGAAAACAACAAAATTTTAGCAGAAAAGATTCTCAAACAATTAGGTGGTCCTGAAAATATTGTTAGCTACACACATTGTATGACAAGACTTCGTGTCACACCGAAAGATTCTTCCTTAATCAATAAAGAAGAATTAAAAAAAGTGGATGGAGTATTAGGAGTTGTAGTAGAAGAAACACTGCAAATTATTCTTGGCCCTGGAAAAGTAAATAAAGTTACAGAAGCCTTTAGTAGATTAATCGATGATGCTGGCGGGATTAATTTAAAAGAAAAGGCAGCAAACAAAAAAGCTGAGATTAACAAAAAGAATGCAACACCTTTCAAATTATTTTTGCGCAAAATTGCTAGTATCTTCATTCCTTTAATTCCTGCTCTTGTAGCTTCGGGATTGATAACAGGAATTACAAAAGCCATTGTCCAGGCCGGTGTGCTGGCAGAAGAATCACAACTTGCCATCATTTTATCTGTGATTGGCAGTGGATTATTCGGATACCTCGGCATATTAGTCGGCTCAAATGCAGCAAAAGAGTTTGGCGGTTCGCCAGCGCTTGGAGCTATTGCCGGTATTTTGATAATAAACCCCGCTGTTGCTGGCATTCATTTATTTGGCACAGATTTACTGCCTGGTCGAGGCGGATTAATTGGCGTGCTATTCGCAGCTATCTTTATCGCATTAGTTGAAAAACAAGTTCGTAAATATGTGCCAACCTCACTAGATCTTTTTATTACACCGACTGTCGCTTTATTGCTTACTGGTATTTTGACTTATCTTATATTTATGCCGCTTGGTGGTCTTATTTCCGATATTATTACAAAAGGATTAACCTCCTTACTGGATATTGGGGGCGTAGTTGCAGGATTTGTTCTTGGAGCAACCTTCCTTCCCCTTGTTGTCACTGGGTTACATCAAGGGTTAACACCAATTCATCTAGAGTTAATTAATACAATTGGTGATGATCCTCTTCTGCCAATTCTTGCAATGGGTGGTGCTGCCCAAGTAGGTGCGGCGTTTGCGATTTACTTTAAAACAAAGAAAAAACGATTAAAAAGAGCTATTGCTGGTGGTCTTCCTGCAGGGATTCTTGGGATTGGAGAGCCATTGATATTCGGTGTTACCCTTCCGTTAGGACGTCCCTTCTTAACGGCATGTTTGGGAGCTGGAGTCGGCGGAGCATTTCAGGCTGCATTCGGAGTTGCTACTGTAGCTGTCGGCGTATCTGGTATACCACTTGCATTCCTAGTTGTTACTGGTCAAGTGTTTCTATATTTAGCAGGGGTTTTAATTGCTTATGCCGCTGGATTTGTTTTTACGTATTTATTTGGCTTCAAAGATGAAATGGCTGGTGAGTTTGAATGATTGGCATATCCTTTTATTTAAAGGATCCTTTTGCGGAAGAACGAATTATCCGCGCTGGAAAATTAGGAGTAAAGCGGGCATTCACCTCTCTCCATATTCCGGAAGAGTCTGGGGAATTAGCGACTAGAGCCAAAGCGCTTATGACTCTGGCTGCTGAAGCAGGAATAGAGGTTTTTGCCGATGTTTCCTTAAAAACGCCTAGTCATTTAGGATTAAACAGTTTAATGGAGTTAAAAAAGCTAGGGGTTATTGGCCTTCGATTAGATGATGGTTTTGATAATGAAATGATTTTAACCCTTTCCAAAGCTTTTAAACTGGCTCTTAATGCTAGTACTTTCCAAGAGGAGGACTTGTCTGCACTTATAAAAGCTGGTCTGAACGCCAATCAATTGATAGCATGGCATAATTTCTACCCAAGACAAGAAACAGGATTATCCATTTCCTTTTTTCAATCACAAAATGAAATCTTCCAGCGTTTTGGAATACCTATTAGTGCATATATTCCAGGTGATAAAGAAAAACGCGGCCCCCTATTTGACGGTCTGCCGACATTGGAAAATCATCGGCACTTAGAGCCATATCATGCTGCATTAGAGTTATTTCTAGCAGGGGTTGAGGATGTTTACATTGGTGATTATGGAGTCAGTGAAGCACTACTTCATAAATTAATCGATTTTGACCAGCATCATTATGTCTCCATCCGCATCCAGGGTTACCAAGAAGGCGAGTTCCAGCTTCGTCCTGATCTTTCCCGAGATGTTCTCCGCTTCCTAGATACGAGAAGTCTAGAAAATATCTACCCGGAGAACACAGAAGCACGTCCAGCCGGCACAATCACAAGAGATAATGACCTTTATGGACGCTATCGCGGAGAAATACAAATCACCCTGTGTGATCTTCCAGCAGATGAGCGAGTCAACGTTATCGGAAAGGTGGTTGATACAGATATACCGCTTCTATCCTTACTAAAACCTAGTCAAAAAATAAAACTTGTTCCTGTTTACTCCTAATTAGAGCAAAATTGTAAAGAGGCAAGTTACAAAATATAAAAACATCCCAAATGCTTGCTTGGGGTGACAGTTTGTCGACAAAAGGGAATCAGAATGTTTTCATTCTGAACCCTTTTGTAATTTAGGGTCTTTTTCGTTATTTTATTGTATTTTGATTTCTTCTTTATGCTCTTCTTAAGCTGTTACCAGACTCACCCAAGTCCAGTTGGCGTTCATGGATGCAAAAATAAGCATCGCCTGCATAGACAATTTTTTAAGCCCCCTTAAAGTTGTCCATCGCATACCATGCTTTTCTTTTCCATCTGCGAAAACACATTCAATCGTTTCTTTTTGCATAAATTTTTCTGATAACTTGTTTATGTCGAAGGTGATCTAAAGCAAGATTTCTTTGAATAGAAGAATGTTTGGAAAGCATGACTTCACCTCTAAAAATTATCTACCTATATTTTAAAACCAGAACTCGCCCCATGAAAAGCGAACCCCTGTAGAAGAAATCAATACCCTATTAGAAGAGGACACAAAAAAGACCATAGGCAAAACCTCAAATTTCAAGGAGTTTGTCTACAGTCTGACATCCCAAAATGCTTGTTTAAGATGTTTTTATTTGCAGCTAAAGAACAACTTGTTTATACAGTAGTTCTTTCAATAAAACGAAAAAACATTTCCTCTTTCGTTATTTCTTTGCTAATAGCTTGTTGAAATAAGTTCTTTCCCATCTCTAAAAGCGGAATTTCCATTGTAGATATTTCCATCAGTTTTGCAATAGATTCGTTATGATAACCTATTATCGCAAGCTCTTCTGGAATTTTGATTCCTTGTTTTTGACAATAGATAACAATTCCTGCTGCAACTTGATCACTTGTCACAATTAATGCAGTCGGACGATTATCCATTTGCAGTAAATGATCCATCACTATTTTGGCATCTTCAAAGTAATTACAGTGATCGATAATATATTCTTCACAATAAGGAAGTTGATGTTCCGAAAGAAACTCTTTATAGGCATTTGCACGTAATTGGCTGCTTGGACCAGTTTTTCTTCCAATACAGTAGCCGATTCTTTGATGCCCCTTTTTATATAAAAATGCTAATGCTTCTTTGAAAATTTTATACTGGTTAACAAATGTAGAAGAAACTTCCTTCCCCTTTGTGTCTTCACACAAAACAATTGTTCCATAGGAAAGATATTCTTGAATTACAGACCATTCGCAAGTTCGCGAACAAATGATGAGGGAGTCAATTTGCTTTTGCTTCAACATTTGTAATGCCTCTAATTCCCTGCTTTCCATATAATCCGTCTGAAACAATACGAGTTTATAATTATTCTCCAGCGCTTGTTTTGCTATCCCTTTTAACAGCAACGCAAAATAAGGATGGTCAGAAAAAGGAAGGACAACACCAATCATTTGTGTTTTTCCTTTACTTAAATGAACTGCATTAATATTTTGTTCATAATTACTTTCTTTAATTGCCGCTAGTACAGCATTTCTCTTTTCCTTGCTTACATATGGATGATTATTAAGGACACGGGAAACAGTTGTTACAGAAACACCAGCCATCTTTGCTAGATCTTTAATGTTTGTCATACTTTTCACCTTTTCAAAACCCAATATCTTTTTTACCTTATATATTAAGAATACAGTTTCTGGTCTTTTCTGTATACCCCAATGAAATAGCCTGCAAAAGATGAAATTTATGTTACATCCATTGATTGTCCAGACGACTTTAAGCAAACATAAGCTAAGCTATAAAATAGAAGCAAAATAAATTTCTGCCCCGCTTATCTTATTTGCTTAAAGTGTAAAGGATGAAACGCATACCAGGTTAATGTGAAAAAACAGATAAGCATGGTAGATCTATGTATATTTTTCCAATGTATCCTATTTAAATAAGAGTGCCATTATAAAAAAATTAGGATACAAATACAAATGTCCATTTTTTATTTTTTCGTGCTTTTCTATCAGTCTTGGAGTAATTAATCCATCTCATTTGATTAATTCTGGTCATAATCATTAAATCGATTTCTGCTTGGGCCTCATCCATAATCTCCTTAATTGCTGACAAACTGAGGGAAAAATAACTAGACGCCTCTTTAAATGGGGAATGGTTAACCATTAGCTCCATAAACTGTTTCTCGCTCACAGCTATCTTCTCTAACTCTTCTTCTTTAGTCGTTATGTATTGATAAATTTCCCGTTTTTTTTCTGGCATATTTGCAATCGCGCTTCGATAAAAAATTTGCACTAATACAGGATTAACGGAATTCATTTCTGATTCCTCCATTTTTTGTGTAGATAAAAGTCGTCAAACCCATAAGCTGACGACTTTTCTTTCTATTCATTACCAGCTTGATTTTTTCACTCCTGGAATTTGTCCTTTATGGGCATATTCTCTAAAAGCAATGCGGGACATTTTAAATTTTCTTAAGTACCCTCTTGGTCTACCAGTCACTTCACATCTATTTTTCAAACGAGTCGGTGAGGAATCTCTTGGTAGCTTTCTAAGTGCTTCCAAGCCTCCCTTTTCTTTTAATTCCATTCGAAGCGCTTCATATTTTTCAACCATGGCTTGGCGTTTCTTTTCTTTTACTACTTTCGACTTTTTTGCCATTTCTGCTTCCTCCAATACATTTGAATTACATAAAACGAAATGATTACGATTTAATAACTATAAAAAAATTATTTTGTTTCTCTGTGCAAAGTGCGCTTTTTTAAACGCGGACAATACTTCATCAACTCGATACGGTCTGGATTATTTCGTTTGTTTTTGGTTGTAATATAATTTCTATCTCCTGTTTCTGTACATGCTAAGGTAATTTTCACTCTCATTTTTTCTTCCTCCTAATAAAATTGAATTTTTTTACTCAAAAAAACGCAGGCAGTGGATCAATAAATTTAGTCCAATCCTTTTTCATTTCCATATCAGTCAATAAACAAGCATCTAGCTCTTCTTCCATTTGCTGTTGATTCATGCCAATCCCAATAAACACTAACTCTGTCATGCGATCTCCGTAAAGAGGATCCCAACGTTTTTGTAAATCTGCATCTTCCTCCAAAACTTCTTTCTGCTCGCTTTCCGAATAAGCTGCTACCCACATGCCCGCTTCTTGTATGGTTAAGGACGGTCCAGCTTGGGAAAGTAATCCGGCAATATCATTTCTCGTGGCCAGCCAAATAAATCCTTTCGCCCGAACTACTTCAACTGGCCAGTCTTGCAACCACTGCATTAATCTCACAGGGTGAAAAGGTTTATTGCTACGATACACAAAGGAAGAAATTCCATATTCCTCTGTCTCTGGAATATGCTCTTCATTTAATTCTTTTATCCAGCCTGCACCTTGACTAGCAGCGTCAAAATCAAATAACTGAGTATTTAAAACTTGATTTAAAGGAATTCTGGAATATTCACTTTCTATAATTTTGGCTTCCGGGTTAAATTTTTGGATAACTGCTTTCAGTTCCTGTAGTTTGCTTTCCGAAACTAAATCCGTTTTATTTAACAAAATGACATTCGCAAATTCAATTTGATCAATTAACAAATCTGCTATTTCTCTTTCAGCCATTTCACCCACTGCTTGCTTTCGGTCTAAAAGACTTTCACCAGATGCATAATCATGCCAAAAACGATGAGCATCTAAGACTGTAACCATCGTATCTAACTGACAAAATCGCGATAAATCAATCCCTACACTCTCATCTACATATGTAAATGTTTGCGCAACCGGAATCGGTTCGCTAATTCCGCTTGATTCAATTACGATATAATCAATATCACCTAATTGCACAAGCTTTTCCACTTCAATTATTAAATCCTCCCTAAGTGTACAGCAGATGCAACCATTTTGCATTTCCACCAATTTTTCATCCGTTCTTGAAAAACCGCCCTGTTTCACCAATGAAGCGTCAATATTTACCTCACTCATATCATTGACAATCACAGCCACCTTTAGGCTTTCCCTATTGGATAGAATATGATTTAGCAAAGTAGTTTTGCCTGACCCGAGATAACCGCTTAAAACAGTAACAGGGATTTTCTTATTATTCAATACTCTCACTCCTAAAAAACAAATCGTTATCATTCCGATTTAAACTTTACACTTTAGTTATTTCTGATGAAGTAATAACTATTCTATAATAAAACGAAATGATTACGATTTGCAAGTGTTTATTATATACTTTTTTATTAGGAGTGACATTTAGTTACGGAAGGGAAGTTAAAATTTATGTTAAATTCCCCTTCTTCTGCTATCTTTATACTATTAGTCTCTGTATCAAAAATTCTAGTGCGAATATCATCTTTAGAAAGCAATAAATCATTTCCCTCTTGATCAAAAAAGTAAGCAATTGGGATAGAAAAACCGCAATTTCTATAGGAACCATCAGCATGACTTGTCTGCTAATTTCAACCTCCACCAAAACGATTAACTAGCTATGTTTGTGGTTGACCTGGCATGATATAAGTCGGTATATCTTTCAACATACCATTTTGCACTTCCTTCTTTTAACTTCTAATGTAGTAAGGTAAAACATAGGGCTACTAAAAAGAGATAAGTAATTTCTGAGTTGACCATTAACTAAATCAATTTTCCATATCTTTAAAATTTATCTTACTCATAATTTGTAGCTGTAATAAAATCAAAAGCACCTGTTGAGCTAATTTCATTTTGATATTGAAAATTATATATTAAAATCACAGCATTATATGATTTCTTTAGATTTATACTTTTCTGGATTTTTGGGATGACAATTTCTTCATACGAACACCCATCTAATAATGTTGCAATATCACTACTACTATTCTTATACACTTCTTTTTCTATCGTATCCTCATCTGTTTCATCCACATCAATCTTAAAATCGATAAAGAATTGGGATGGGACAGACTCGCCATCCTCATCATAAGTTAAATCTACATACTCTCCTATTGAGTCCTCATCGTTTATATTCCCTAACCAAACTGAAACCCACCCCTGTTTTTCCATTATAGTAGCCTCCTATTTTAGTCTTAAAGTATGAGGCAGAGACATAACTCCACCCTCTAATCTATTACTGCTAACAATTATCATGTGCTTTAACGGGGCTTCCCCCTACATAATCGGGATTGACATCTGATATAGTTGTTCTTATATCTTTAATCTCTTCAGTATTAAATATATCCACACTTAAATTGAGGAACCCTTTAAACTAAGTTCTACTCATGTAAATCTCCTGATTTTCTAAGTTAACGTGCATTTTTCTTTCTATTTTTTTATTTTTAATCCAATTTATAAGCAATAATTTTTCCTTCTGGATAAGCACCATTCCAACCGCAAGGAAAGGCACCAAGTTGATATATCTCAAACAAATCTTCAAAAAAAGATTTATTCTTTCCGTTTATCGCTCGATTAATGGCACAATTAGTAAGATCAGCTACAACATCGTTATAAAATATACTATATTTAAATGAGTTTTTGCTCACATTACCAGCAATAACTTCTAATAATTCTTCCAATCCTTTAGGCTTTTCCTTTTCTGACATTGCGTAATAAGTCTCCCAAACTTCACTCATTTCCAATTCTCTGATATCTTTCCAATTATACTCTTCCTCACCAAAAATCTCATCATAAGCTAAATATTCTGCTTTTTTTATATCATTAATAATAACAATTTTATTGATAATATTATTAGTAAGTTCGCTCTGGAAATTTTTCGAGAACCGAATTACCTCTTCAACTAAATTATTAAATACACCATAGTTCATTACTTTTATACCACCTTTCTCAAAGTCAACGGTTACCCCATCCACCTGCATGTACCATGTTATCTCACCTAATTATCGTCTTATTTTCACAAACCACTTAAAATATAATGCCTTGATGGTACTAGGATTCTAAGCTCTCCGTTCTCAAACAAAATTTTCTTTTCGTTTCACTAAATATCAGTTTAATTTATTATAAATTAAAAAAACCTTGAAAAGGCACTTTGCCAATCAAGATTTGTAATTTTTTTATTTTAAGGCACATACACAATAATTTCACCAATCGGGTATGACCCCTTCCACCCACATGGCCACCCTCCTTGCTTATAAATCTCAAAGATTTTTTCATAAAAATTGTCTGTTTTCCCATTAACTAATCGATTTAATGCACACATCATGAGGTCACCCTCAACTTCCTCATTAATATCAATATAATCCAAAGGAAGAAAGTCGTTCGAGTAATTGTTATAGTCATTAAAAAAATCATATAAATCATCTTGTTCAGTTACTAAATCCAAATCATATACCTTTTGAACAATACTTCCTGCTTCCTGTGATTTAACATTTTCCCATACAGTATCAACTTCACTTGAGTCCTGAGACCAGGCAAGGTTTTGTGCTTCCTTGAAATTATTTATTACCTCTAAATTATTTACATGAAAGTTAATCATATTAAACATCTTATTATGACGAATAAAATCCATTACTTCTTCTACTAATTGAGTGTTTTCACCCAATTTCATTTAGATAACCACCTTTCCCTTAATTCTTCTATTTTTCTTACAATATTGTTATAAATTGCTTTGAAAGCAACTATGTCTAGATAGACTACTAACATCGTCAAAAGGTATAGGTAAAAATACACCATTTGTAAAGTCATTCATTTTCATTTTTAATAACTGGAAGTTTATTTTATGGAATAGGAATTTTATATCTTGCTTGATAACCTATCCAACTTATAGAGCCGGGGAATCCCATTAACTCTAGTAAATTTTTTCCTAGGATCGTGTGAGATAGGGTTTCCAGAAGGACATGGAATAAGTCTATTTGCCTTATCTATAACTTTAGGAATATTTAAAAATAATGGCCGACATCCTATCGCTTTTGATTGCCTTGTTTCGTCTTCTTATCGTTTCATATGCAATGCTATATCTACCCCTTGCTTGACCTTGTGTAGATACTCGAATATTTCTGATAACTTCATAACATGTTATGCTTTAGGATTACCGTAACGCTTAGCCTCTATATTAATCAAATCATTGTATGGGGCTTTTGCGATGCAATCAACCCCTTTACCGATTAGTTCTCTTCTTTATATGCTAAGGCAATCTCTACTACTTCCTCTGGAGATAAATCCTCATCATTCCAAAAAATTAAGTCACTCGGAGCAGGATGAGGAACATTTTCTTCCAAAATTTCTATATATTCACTTACCTTTTCATCAGACTGCTTAGGATTACATATTTTTTTTACTAGTTCAACTAACTCATCTTTAGATAACTTTTTACTCATTTTTCTACCATTCCTAAATTACTGCCCTTTCTTTCCAAATTGATAAGCAGTTTTTTAAATATTTTAGTGTATTTTTGATGAAGTAATCATTAAATTATCAAGTTTGAACACTTCTTTACCCTTATCTATAGGCTTTTATGTAAGTATATATGATTTATGTTTACCATCATGTTCTACTATAGGAGCAATAGAGGTATTTCCCTCTAACATCCTTGAAATATTACGGTTGTTAGACTCCTTTGTAAGTCTATGATTTTCCACAGTCTTCTAAATCTCTTTTTCTAAAATTATCAAAGAATTAAATTGCTTACCTAACAGTTTTATCTCCTTGGCATTACACTAATTGACTCTTTTTATATAAGTTTGGTGTGGGTTTGAAGACTTCTGTCTAATTTAAAGCTATTACATTTTAAGGATTTTCCTATACGCGAGAGGTTATTCAAATAGATTTTCAAACTCAGTAGACCAAAAGAATCCTGCTTCCATACACTTACTATCAATTTTCTCTAGTTCCCCTTTTAGCCACTCCATTACTACTTTAGGTATATCGTTATCAATATAGGCATCCTCTCCGTTAATCTCTATTGCTTTATCAATCATGGATACATAAGCTAATATACATTCTGCAAACTGATTCAGAGATGAATTAACAAATATCACTTTATAATTATCCCCATTAGTAAGTGACACTATGTTTTCATCCTTCTCCGTTATACAGATTGGATTCCCCGAACCAGTTGACCCTAACTGTTCTGGCATATCAAATACATCGGTAATAGGTTTAAATTGGGACGAAGTAAATTCCAAATACGGCGGTGGAGTCTCCGGTAGACCTCCTATAGACAAAAACCTCTTAACTTCATCCGAAAAATATGTATTCATTAAATCTACTTCTTTAAATTTGTTCAGTGGGCCATTCTTAATACAATCCCATTTATTAATAAATTCTTCTGGTGTCATCACCATTCTCTCACCTTCTTGAATCTTTTATAAAGGTATCCAGCCTTCTTGCAGTTTCATCATCTATTCCAGCCCCTAATCCATTTTCCATATTATGGATACCAACAGTAGAAGAACCACCACGTTTTCTAGATTTGTGATTTTTAATATCCTTTTGACCTTTTTGACTTTCCCAGTAATAGGTTTCATCCTTTTCTACTATTCCTTTAAATAAATCTATATTCTTTAGCGAGTACAAAAAACACTTTATGTCTCAAATAAAAAGCAGTAACGTGAGTATACCAACTATCTTGGTTATCTCGGGCATCTGCCTACATTCCATTGAATCTGTCACCATTATGAATAGTTGTTCACTGTATTCCAATAGGTACTAGGTTCATTTTATCTGGTGCCAAATCACACATTCTAGTCTTCTTCCAATTACGGTATCTTAGCCATTCAAATTGTGCCTTGACATTACTTTAACCAGAGAATTTCTGGTACATCTTTAGTTTCTACCACAAGTCCAGCACCCTTGAAAACTACAAAACCAAATTCCATTCCAACTGCAATTGCTTTTTACTTTATCAATTTTCGCTTGTGGATAGTTAAATACTCTCCACCAATAAATGACTTTTTCCGTGACCAAATTTTGTTTGCTGAATTTTTCCACTGTAATGCCTAAAATACCAGTTAATTTATTATAAATTAAAGAAGGCGTAAAAACATTCAAGATATGTTTTATTACCGTTCTTTAATCAGGTAGTAACTCCAAGTAATAATTATCATTTTCTTCCATCTTTCTTAAAAATTCTTCAAGAGAAGTGGCAATTTGAACGTCATAATAATAAACTGGATTTCTATTATTATTATTCAATTCGATGGACATTAATGCCGATTCACTGCCTTCAAAAAATATTAGTTTATTATTCTCAAATTCTTCATAGATTTCTATGCCGGGATAAAACTCAAAATCATTAACTCTTAATCGAAAATCTCTTACAGAATAGGGACCCATAATTCGATTAATATTAAATTCTGAACCTTTAATAAAACCGTAGCCCACCTCTCTATAAAAATGAACTAACTCATTAGGGAATTTTAAATTAAGTGCCTTCTCAGCCTCTTTTATTTTGTTTTCAGCCACTGGATAAAAACTATTTTCTTGGTTTGTCTTAATAAATTCATAGCTCATTATTTTTTACCTCCTATACATAGGGTATTTGCTTTTGGGCTTTTCATGTATACCAGCTTGATGCGCATTTAGGAATATTAATTGTGTTAGTACAATCATTTAGCTAACTCTTCTTTTGTATTTCATCTGCAAATTCAATGCCTAGCTTTTGTTTACAACCCTTCTTTATAACTATATCTAATTAATACTTTAGAATAGAATCTTCTGTGTTTTTTAAAAGTATCTTGAAAATTGTTAGTAAGTATTTATTTGGCCTCCCTATCACTGTCAATGTCCAGAAGTGATAAATTTTATCTATTACCTATCATCTTCTGAGGTTTATTTTTCCTTTACTCTCTTTCTCATTAAAAAGTTTGTCTATGTAATTAATATTATCAAAAATCCAGTATCTATCCTCTTCAGGAATATAACTAGTAAAATCATCACGAATCCCTGTCCAATTATTAGGAACATAATTTTCAAAAGGTAATAGCTCAGGATAAAGGGAGAGAAGCTTTTTTTGATTAAAGTCTATAAATAATGATGGCCTCAATTCTAGAATAGTACTTCCATAATCTTGATGATCAACTAACTTTTTTAATTCTGAAGACGGTACGATATTATCAGTATATTCTTGTAAATAGAGACGATAAGTCTTTTCATTTACAACTGAAATGTTATTTCTTAGAGAAAGAGCAAAGTCCATATCAAAACTAAATCCATTTTTTTCATATAATTTTTTATATTTTACTATATCTAGTATCCAAACATCTCTTTCTGTTAGATACCATGAGAATTGAGAAGAAGTTTTTACCCCGACTATTATATTTTGGGCATACTCCGGTTTTAATAACAACGAAAACACCACTTTCTCATTCTATTTTTGCATAATGTTTATATTCTAAATTCAAACAAATCTATTATTCAATGATTTCTTACCTACCTAAGTTACGATTTATTTCTCTTCTTGTTAATAAAATAGCATATTGCGTATTTTCTTTATCTTGTTCTAATTCCTTTTCCATAATAAGTTTTCCATTAGCGTCCCATTCTTTATAGTTCAATTCAATTGATAACTCGACTTCACTTGTCGATTTAACATTTCCATTTTCATGCCAACAAATACTTTTTCCATTAACTAGTCCATATTTAAAGTACTCTTCACATTTTATTTTTCCACTTTCATAAAATTCGCGATTTAAACCATGAGCTAATCCATCTTTATAGAAACAAAAATAAATTAGATTCCCATTTTCGTACAGTTCGAATGCTAATCCGGTAAATGGCTTTCCACCTTCATCTTCAGGGTTATCAAGAATCTCGTCACTATATGAAGTAAACCATAAATCATCAAAGTTTACACCGTTTTTCAAGACAAAATCCTTTGTATATTTACTATCATTTTCCATAATTAAGCACCTCTAGTATATATTAAGATCAGGCTATGATGTATGCATAGTGTGGATATCTTATCTTTTTCTTTTTGTACCCTTTTGGCATGAAATTATTGAGCTTCCTTGCACGGATTAAATATACCATAAATTCTTCCAGCTTCGCATCAGACCTCGCCACTAATTCCTTCATCTCTAAAAACATCCATCAAGTCGTTTTCATCACAGTAGGCTTTAATTTCCTTTACTTGATATTTAAAACTTTATCCATCTCTTGCTTGTACTTACGTTGAACACGTCTATACCCAACAACGTTCAACCTCTTCACCCTACCGTTGCAGAAATTGTACATTATGTAACCTTTTTTGGTTATCCATTGTTTAGCGCACGTGCATTATTATTCATTTTAGTTTAAGTGCTTTACAAAAAGGAGCCCGTATCTTTAGTTAGTATTACAACCGTACTCCATAATGGTATTGCCATCATGGGGTCTCTATTTCAAGCAGTATTATTCATTCGCTTAACTAAGCATATTACATACAAACAAGCACTTGATACCTTAAATGTGATCAAGTGCTTATCTTGAGATTGGTTCTATTTAATCGGTCCCATAAATTCTGTAATAATAAGAATGTGTTCTCTTATTTTTACCTTTTTTAGATTTTCTACTTTTTCAGATCCACCTAGACCTAGTAAAGGAGTGTATCCAAAACATTCGTCATAATCAGGTCTACCATACTTACTATAAGCTTTAGGGTATGGTTCCCACCGTAATTCATCATTTATGAAGTCATTATCCTTTAAATCATCAAAAAAGAAATTAAAGCCAGATGAAACAATGTGCACGAGTCCTTTCCTAAAGTTCAACAAGTTAACATATTTATTTTTTTCCCACACTATAATATCACCCATCGAGGTCGTAAAAATTGGAATTGCTTGTTCGTACCTTCTATAACATCTTTCTAAAATATCCAAATACTCATCTGGATTAATTAATTTTAAAAAACCGTTTAATAATGTTCCAAAACCATATTTATACCATACTTCTATCAGTTCTCCCGGAAGTTTATCTTTATATTTTAAGATAATCCTTTGATCAACAGTATGATGTTATAAAAAATTCTCAAAGGTATCCAATTAAAATGCTCCCTTAATTTAATTTGTCAACTTTACATTCAAATAAGTATTCTTTGGTGACTTCTTGACATATTATTTTCCACTATTTTTTATGTCGTTACGCCATAGGATGTTCTCTTACTTGATTCCATCGATTCAAGAACGATTACTGGATCGTGTATAATCGCATCGACCGTTTCTGTAGCACTTTTCAAGAAAGTTCATATAATAATAGAGTCATAGTTAATTGTATAGTTGTAATTCCTTTAAAATTTCTGTCCGCCAATCATTCGCAATATTCCCATTCTTATAATTATCCAATAAAAAATTTATTCTTTGAATATAACTATCTGCATTCTCTACACATTTTCCAAAACAATCCATAAAATGGTCTACTAATGTATCATCAACTAAAGCTATTGGTTCTGGATAATATTTGACACCTTCTCTTTCAAATGCTTTTCTACTAATATAAGCAACTGCATCAATAACACAATTCCAAGCTATGACGTCTGTTTCATTATCTGACATTTCTTGAATTATTGTTATACCATTTTCCTCATTATCTAATAATTCATAAAGAATAACCCCTATATTTTCTTTCCCTTTTAGCCATTCCCAACATTTATATATAACTTCTTGGGCTAACATTTGATCTTCCTTGCGAGAAAATACCGACAAAACTTTTTCTGAGAGTCCAAGGAAAAATATTACTTTACCATCTTCTGTTAAACTACTAAAGTTAGCATTTTCCATAATTAACCTCCCACTAATCATTAATCTCCATTTTTAATCATTAAATTAAGCCTACTAGTTATTTTTATGCTTTCACCCATTTCTGATGTTACTTCGATTTTATCTTAACGTATTTTAACCTCTCATTACATAAATGTTAATTTTCGTAATGCTATTTAAACGAATAGCGAGTACTATACGACCATCTCTAGTAATAATACAACTTATATTTCACGTTACCCTATTGTTTATCGCCACGAGCTTTGTCATTGTCTTTAGTTTGCGGGTTTTGCAGTATCATAAGTCCCCCACACCATGTAAAATGTCAAATCATCCAATTTTCGTACTTTTTTATCAATCCTATATAAAATAAAACTCCATGATGTGCAGTACCTTCATGAAGTCTCTATTTTTCAAACATATCATTGCTCTTTTTGTCCAACTCAAATATCTTAATTGTATTTTAATTCACTTGCTTTATGTACACGTAAACCCTTTCGTATAACTAATTTAAGCATTAGAGTACTCTAAACACGTTATCTTTCCTCTTTACACAAATAATTGTAATGACCAAATTCAGGAAATACATCCCAGTTTCTTTCAAGGATATCGCTAGTTTCGCGCTCCTCGACTGAACCGGTCTTTAAATCTCTCTTTTCCATTGCTATAAAGCCATCTTCTCGGAAGCCCAAAATCAAGGTGCTTACTTCTATGTCAGTTTCATCATCATATTCCCAATACATGGCTGTTCTTAAAAAAATCTTACCATCACTCATAACTTCAAAATCATAATTTAAATATTTACGAATCAGGTCATCATAAAACCCTAACGAAACCCATTCATTTGTAACATTTACAATATACTTAGGTTTCTCATCCTCTAATAATACCGCCGTATATGGTTCTTGTTTTTGATGGTATGTGTATGCAGTACGGACATCAAGTATGTTCCAAGGCTTCTTTTTGATGTCCGACCATTCGTCACAATAATAAATTTTCATAGTCAATTATACACCTTCCCCTTAATATCCCTAATAATAATCCTGCTTTTTGCTGCCTCATCAAGAATTATTTGCTGAATTGGTTTATTTTGTACAGGTATTTCTAATATTAATTCACTTTAAGTCGCCCTTCTTTGAAAGCGTTAGAATTAAAAGTCCCATTTGTTATTTTAGAACCCGAAGAATGTTTTTTGTGATTTCATTTAAGTAACTCTTAGCTGTTTTTTTCTTGCACTTCACTAAGTTGAGTAAATTTTCTCGATACTATTTCCTTGTTGGGTGCATTCGAGTCAACTACTTACTTTTTACCCCTACTTCTTTTGCTTCCAACTCTACCTCATCATTATAAGGGAAACGAGGACGATTTTCCTTATTAAAATTATTACCTGCTTCCCAACGCTCTTTAAGCAAATCTGGTACAGATTTCTTTTTAGGAGTAACATCACCCGTACCCTTAGGAATATCTAAATTAGTACTTAATAAAGAATGAGAGCAATTAATAATCACTGCCACATGGTGCTGTTTATGTAAGTCTACACCCACATAAATGTGTTTCTGTTTTTCATGCATGGTTCATCCTCCTATTCAGTTGTCAATGATTGAATAAAAATGCCGGCAACCTTAGTTCGAGCGTTCACCTATCGGTGCGCTTTGGTACGAAAGCCTATCCATTTTCACCTTTACATAAGAATATATAAGAAAATGAGTCTCTTAAGTAACCATTTAAATTATTGCTTCATGTTTACCATTTGCTTGTATTTGTCCGTATATATATCCCTTTATAAAAAACTTTCTCAGTCTAATATTCGCTTCACTTGTTCTTTCGTAAATGCTTTCCCCTGGGTTGTTTGATACCCTTCTTCATTCAAAGCTTCTGTCAACCTAGACAGTGACCATTTTCTGTGTAAGTTTTTCAATTCAAATAACCGTTTCACTACTTCTGCATGCCCATTGCGTATTTTTTTTAGTTCCTTTTCCCCCTTTTGTTTGGTATAGCCAAATGTCGCCCTTCCTCCTGCATATCCACCTTCCTTCGCTTTCTTGTTTCTTCCTTTTGTTAGCTTTAGCGCTATCTCAAGCCGTTGATATTGGTCTAATAACTCCATTAAGCCATTTACCAAAAAGTCATTGGGGTCTTTCTTATGGATACTGTACATAGGTTGTTCAATGCTTTTAATGTCACAGTCATATTTCTTCAGCTCTCGTTGTATGAGTACCTTCACTATATCCGACCTCCATAATCGGCTTGTGTTCAGTACTACCACATAATCAACTTGGACAAACGAAAGGTGAGCCAACATCTCCTGTAAGCCCACCCTGTCTATTTCAAATGCTTCGTCATTCAATTTGGCGCCGCTAATTCCTTCCTCTCTAAAAATATAGATCAAGTTCCAGCCTTGTTCTTTACAATACCCTTTAATTTCATCTTCTTGATATTTCAAGCTGTATCCATCTTTTGCTTGCCCTTGTGTCGAGACTCGTATATACCCAACAACGTTCAACTTCTCACCCTCTCGTTACGAAAATTTAAATTTAGGTAACGCTTTTTAGCGACTAGCGAGTATTTATAGGTTCTTCTCTAATAAAAACTCAACCCACAATTTATTAAACCAACGCAGCTTATGGACTCCCCTTCACGTTTCCAATTGTTTATCGCCACGAGCTTTGTCATTGTCGTTAGTTTGTGGGTTTTGCAGTATCATTAAGTCTTCCTGCCACTTAAAATGTCATCTCGCCTGTTTATCATACTTCTCACAAAATCCAAATATAAAATCAATACTCCATGATGATACTATCTTCATGATCTATGAATTTCAGTAAAGCAATATCCAATATCGTCCATAGTTAAAATTTATAAAAAAACAAAAACACCTGATTCCTAATAAGGCAATCAAGTGCTTATGGTAAATTCTATAACATACTCCCGAATATTACTGAACTGGTCCCATAAATTCAGTAATAATAAGAATATGTTCCTTCAGTTTGACTTTTTTTAGATTCTCTACTTTTTCTGCTCCACCTAAACCTAGTAAAGGTGTATAGCCAAAGCATTCATCATACTCTGGTTCTTTATATTTTTCTATTGCTTCTGGATAAGGAAGCCAATCTAATGCCTTCTGTCTAAACGTCTCTTCCTCTAAAAATCTAAGAAACAAGGAATATTTTGAAGCTACCACTTTTGTTTTACCTTTTCGATAGTTAATCATTACAAGATAGGACTCTTGGTTTTCATCCTTTTCAAAAAGTATAACATCACCCATGGATGTACTGAAAATAGGTATTGTTCCTTTGCTTCTTAAATAAGAGTCATTTACTAAAGAGCTAAATTCATCCGGGTTAATTATTTTTAAATACCCATTCATAAATGTACCATACCCATATGTTTTCCATGCTTCAATCAAAGCTTCTGGAAGTATATTTTTATATTTATTAATTGTACACTCCTTTACTTCACTTACTTTCTTAAAATCTTTGAATAAGCTCAAATTACAAACCTCCTCTAATGTGTAAGCTTAACATTTAAATAGGTACTCTTTCGCTGCTCAGGTGTCATTAATTTAGCTAGTTCCCCTATTTGTTCATCCACAATATCGATTCTATATTTCCACTGTGATCCAATTGATGAGTTTATTCTTTTATCTCCCATACCACCAATATTTAGCAGATTACCTCCAGCTATTTGGTCTGGATTGTGAAGTGCTGCTTGCGTTTTCAACCAACTATTTGCTTTATCTCAGCTTCTTCCCAAGACATACCACTTTCAAATAATTCTTCTATTTTTTTATTTAAAGCTTTTTCTCGAGTCGCTTGTTGTGCAGCGTTACCTTCAATTGCACGCCCTTGTTCAATATACTTCTCACGATTTTTTAAATACTCATCAACTGTTAGTTCATTCATACCTTTTTCTGGTCTTTCAATTGTCTTGCAAACTCTTCGAAGTCATGTTTATCATTTCTTTTAAAATTAACTTCAACTTCTTTTATTCTTGGTACATCATCTAAGTGTTTTACATTACCCGTACCCTTAGTAGTCCCCTTCCCTTCCACTTTCCTCAAAGAGGCCGGAACGATTGAATTCATCCGATTTTCTATCGTGACTCTGCTCCACACATTGATAGGAGCTTGATTCGCTGTACTTAGTTGGAAGGACGGATTGGGCATAAAGTTTTGTCTAAAGAAGTGGGTGACTTCTTGGACATATTGTTTTCCACTATTTTTTATGCCATTAGGCCATAGACTGTTCTCTATCTTCCTTCCATCGATCCGTTGGAGCGATTCTGTTGATTTTTGTGAAATGGCTGAACGGATTCCGTTGGCTTTATTTTTACTTTTTTCTCCTTTTAACAGCTTAAGGTATTTTGCTTGGCCGACATATGGGAGGAAGGAAGTGGCTGCACTCTCCGATACATACATAATCCCTTCTTTTTCGGCGGTGTCTGTTATAGACTGCGTCATCGATTCAAGGACGATTACGGGATCGTTTTATAACTACATTTCGAATGCTTTCCAGCTGCTGTTATTATATCTGCTTCGCTCTCTTTCTTCCTGTAAGCCCACCCTGTCTATTTCAAATGCTTCGTCATTCAATTTGGCGCCGCTAATTCCTTCCTCTCTAAAAATATAATCAAGTTCAGGCCTTGTTCTTTACAAAACTCTTAATTTTCATCTTCTTGATATCTCAAGCTATATCTATCTCTTGCCTTACCTTGAGTTGAGACTCGTATATACCCAACAATGTTCAACTTTTCACCCTCCCGTTACATAAATTATAATTTGTGTAACGCTTTTTAACGAATAGCGAGTATTATACGACCCTCTCTAGTAAAAATACAACCCAATTTTTGTCTGCCTGATGCTAAACTAGAAATGCTATTTTAAATATGTACAATAATGCTTGGATAAATATGTACAAATTTGCTTTCATTTTACATACTAGTCTTGAGGTGACTAGTCATGTATATATCATTAAATGTCGATGTTAATTTTGAGATTAATAGTCTTTCAGACTTACCAAAATTCAAACAAATAATGGAGCATATGAAAATGAAAATTAATAAGAGTAAATTGGCTGAAGAACTTGGAGTAGATCGACGAACAGTTGAGAAATATCTAAATGGTTTTGTCCCCAAGAGGACAAGAAAAAAGTCCTCAAAAATTGATGAATATTATGAAGTGATCGCTGCTCTTTTATCTGAGGATTCTAAACAGGTGTTTTATTATCGGCGGGTGCTTTGGCAGTACTTAAAGGATAATCACGGTTTAGACTGTGGTGCTTCGACCTTTCGAGCCTATATCGCTCGAATACCTGAATTTAATGCTTACTTTGTGGAGGACAAACGTATTGCTTCTCCGAAGGGGACGGTTCGCTATGAAACTCCGCCAGGTAAACAAGCTCAATTAGATTGGAAGGAAAATATTCAATATGAAACAAAAGATGGCGAGCAGGTCGAGATCAATGTAGCTGCGCTTATTCTATCTACTTCAAGATTGCGAGTATTCCACTTGAGTATTTCCAAGTCACAAAGTACGCTGTTTTCCTTTCTAACAGAAGCTTTTGAAACGTTTGGCGGTGTTCCTGAGGAACTCCTTACGGATAATATGAAAACAGTGATGGATGAAGCAAGAACGGAACATTATCCGGGTAAAGTGAATGCAAAGTTTGAGCAATTCGCAAAAGACTTTGGCTTTAAAGTGAAAGCCTGTATCGCTGGCAGACCAAGGACAAAGGGAAAAGTCGAAACGACAATGAAATTGTTAGACGAAATTCATGCCTATCAAGGACAATTCTCTTTAGAGGAACTGCATCAATTTATACAAGAGTTAGCCAACAGAGTGAATCACCAGATTCACCAAGGGACAGGAAGAATACCAATGATTGAATATAAAAAAGAAAGGAACCACTTACTCCAGCTACCAACTGATAAAGTAAGAGATTCCTATCGCATTAAGCACACACAAGTAAAAGTCAATGCATCCAACATGATCTCCTACAAATCAAACCAGTATTCCGTACCACCAGAATATCAAGGAAAGAAAGTAGGTTTACAAGTGTATGATAACAACTTATGGATTTATTATAACATGAAACTTATTGCACAGCATCCAATCAGCAAAGCGAAGCTAAATTATCAGGAAGCACATTATAAAGCAGGTTTGGCTGTTTCAGCCCCTTACTATAACTATCCGGAAATCGATGATTTGGCAAAGAAAAATCTAGCAACGATTGGAGAAGTGTATAAATAATGAATCTATCCACTAATTATCAACAATTATTAAGAAACCTAGAGTATCTAAAGCTGAAGCAAATGACTCTACATTTAAATGAAGTAATTGATTTCGGAGTCCAGAACCAGCTGTCATTTATTGATACGTTAATCAAGTTAACCAACTATGAAATTGATGTGCGAGAACAAAATATGACGCAGTCGATGGTAAAGGTGGCTGCATTTCCACATATGAAAGAAATAAAAGATTTTGATTTCACTTTCCAAACCTCAGTCAATCAGCAACAGATTCAAGATTTTCTAACCTTTCGCTTTATTGAAGAGAACGAGAATATTGTTTTCTTAGGACCAAGTGGTGTTGGCAAAACACACTTGGCCACCGCCATAGGGATTGCGGCAGCAAAGAAAAGAACAAGTACCTATTTCATTAAATGCCATGATTTAATTCAGAATTTAAGACGAGCACGATTGGAGAACCGCTTAGAAACTCGTCTAAAACATTATACAAAATATAAACTATTAATCATTGATGAGATTGGTTATTTGCCAATTGATCAAGAAGATGCGAAATTATTTTTCCAACTGATTGACATGCGATATGAAAAGCGCAGTACGATCTTAACAACGAACGTAAACTTTAAGGCATGGGATGAAGTATTTCAGGAGCCTAAGCTGGCAAATGCCATCTTAGATCGCATCTTACACCATGCGAAGGTTGTGACAATGGTGGGAAATTCCTATCGTTTAAAGGATCATTTAGTGCAAGAAAACGAGTGATTTTGTACATCCTTAAACGAGCGAAAATGTACATATTTGTGTTGACATTTATAGCTAAACTAGTAACCTTCTTACGTAACCTACCTTTTATCGCCAAGAGCTTTGTCATTCTCGTTAGTTTTTTAGCCATTCCCTGTAATAACTACCCCTGCCATATAAAATGTCATCTCGCCTAATTATCGTACTTTTCTTACTATCCAAGTATTAAAACGATACTCCTTGATGGTACAACCATCATGAGCTTTCGATTTTCATGTAAATCATTTTCTTTTTGTCTCACTCAAAAATTCTCACTTTCTTTTTATTCACTAGATTTATGTATCTGTATCGTTACCCCTTTATCATTACGAGTTTTGTCATACCATTAGTTTGTGTGTTTTGCAGTATCATAAGTCCTCTTGGAATGTAAAATGTCATCTCGTCTGGTTATCGTGCTTCTCGCAAAATCCAAATATTAAATCAATACTCCATTATGGTACTACCTTCATGAGCTTTGAATTTCAAACTGGTCTCATTCATGTTGTTCTTACTTCACCAAAAACAAAAGCACCTGTCGCCTAAAAGGCAACCAAGTGCTTTATAGTTTACTTTTCTTCAAATTCCTTCATTCTCTCTAATAAATCAAAATCTAGCTGTTCTTTGTTTTGACTTATATATTTATATTCAAAATACTTAATTCTATCTGTTGGACCAAATTCACTTTCATGCCAATTTGTATAATCAAAATGTACGTTTAATTTACCTGTATCATTTAATATTAATGTCACTGAAAACCAAGGTTCTTGGTCATTATCAGTAAAAACTTTTTGGAGTTCAACAGTAAGTTGAAATAATTTATGTAGTTCTTTATTATAAGCCCTCTTATCTACACTATATAATTTTGGAATATAATGTGAAAAAATGTGTTGTTCCTCACCTTTTGGCGTAAAAAAGAAGAAAACTCCTCCTTCTCCTTCCTTAACTTCACCATTAAAATAGAAATTATCCCATTCAGTTGGAATCATATCATTAACCTGTTGTGCAATTTCTTTATATAACTCGTTTAATTCTGTTTCAAAACTCATCAATATCAGCCTCCTGATTTATTTGCAATCTCGTGGATCACTGGAAATTGGCCTTCAATTTCATATTCGACCATAAAGGAATCTGGTCGCATTGAATTATTAGAATAGATCGGTTCAATACTAACAGAGACTTTCTTGGGTGGTAGCTCTTTCAATGCATTGGCCCATTCAGTCTCCATTTCGTACCAAACTCCCCCCCTCCTATTAATTTGACTATTTTGTGGTACAAGATTATCAATATCAGGAGGACCATTAAATTGTGCTCCTATTAAATGTCCGCCATCATCATCTGGTAATCTGTCTCTTCCCCCTACATTTGCCTGAGCGTATTTATTTCCATTAGCCTTTTTCAATACAAGTTCGGGAGCATCTACATTTACAATACGTCCAAGTTCATCGGTAGTATATTTGTAGTTATCATTGGTTACGTACTTAGTATTTGGGAGTAGTTGTTTCTTACCATTTTCACCTTTTATTATGTGCTTTCCAAAATCAATTTCTTTAACTTCGTTGACTATATTACCATTACCCGTACCCTTAGTAGTCCCCTTCCCTTCCACTTTCCTCAAAGAGGCCGGAACGATTGAATCCATCCGATTTTCTATCGTGGCTCTGCTCCACACGTTGATAGGAGCTTGATTCGCTGTACTTAGTTGGAAGGACGGATGGGGCATTAAGGTTTGTCTAAAGAAGTGGGTGACTTCTTGGACATATTGCTTTCCACTATTTTTTATGCCATTAGGCCATAGGCTGTTCTCTTTCTTGCTTCCATCGATTCGTTGGAGCGATTTTGTTGTTTTTTGTGAAATGGCTGAACGGATTTCGTTGGCTTTATTTTTACTTTTTTCTCCTTTTAACAGCTTTAGGTATTTTGCTTGGCCGACATATGGGAGGAAGGAAGTGGCTGCACTCCCCGATACATACATAATCCCTTCTTTTTCGGCGGTGTCTGTTATAGACTGCGCCATCGATTCAAGGACGATTACGGGATCGTTTTATAACTACATTTCGAATGCTTTCCAGCTGTTGTTTATTATATCTGCTTCGCTCTTTTTCTTCCATATCTGTATCGTCAAACAGACTAAATAGAAGGCTGGGGGACCGATACGTTTCCCGAATGACGCGGCTAAGTCTATAGCTTACTCCCCATATAATTTGGGTGAGATTCCCCCAAATATCGTTCCGATCGACTCTCATCATGCTGTTTCTGGAAATAGGGGGAATACCTTCCTTTGCCTTCTTGTTTCTTCCTTTCGTTAATTTAAGGGCAATTTCAAATCGTTGGTATTGATCTAACAATTCCATTAAGCTGTTTACCAAAAAGTCGTTTGGATCTTTTTTATGGATACTGTAAAATGATGTTCAATGCTTTTAATATCACATCCATATTTCTTTAGCTCTCGTTGTATCAACACCTTTACAATGTCTGACCGCCATAATCAGCTTGTGTTCAGCACCACCACATAATTAATTTGGACAGACGAAAGGTGAGCCAACATCTCCTGTAAGCCCACCCTGTCTATTTCAAATGCTTCTTCATTCAGTTTTGCGCCACTTATTCCTTCCTCTCTAAAAATATGTACCAAGTTAAAACCTTGTTCTTCACAATATGTTTTAATTTCATCTTCTGGATATTTCAAGCTATCCCCATCTCTTGCCTGCCTTTGAGTGGAGTCTCGTATATACCCAACAACGTTCAACTTTTCCCCCTCCCGTTACATAAATTTTAATTTTTGTAACGTTTTTTAACGAATAGCGAGTATTATCCGACCGTCTCTAGTAAAAATACAACCATAAGTTAATTTTCTTATACAATAAAACAGCACCTCTTTACGTTACCCATTGGTTATCGCCACGAGCTTTGTCATTGTCATTAGTTTGTTAGCCAATCCATGTCATAACTACCCCTACCATATAAAATGTCATCTCGCCTATTTATCGTACTTTTCTTACTATCCAAGTATTAAAACGATACTCCATCACGGTACAACCATCATGAGCTTTCGATTCTCAAACAAATCATATTCTTATTGTCTCACTCAAAAATCTTCACTTTTTATTATTCACTATCTTTATGTATCCGTATCGATACCATCTTTAGCATTACGAGCATTGTCATTCTCTTTAGTTTAAGTGCTTTGCAGTATCATAAGTATTCCTACCACTTAAAATGTCATCTCGCCTGTTTATCGTACATCTTACAAAATCCAAATATTAAATCAATACTCCATGATGGTACTACCTTCATGAGCTATGAATTTCAGTAAAGAATAATCCAATGTCGTCTAAAGTTAAAATTCTAACAAAAAAACAAAAACACCTGTTGCCTAATAAGGCAATCAAGTGCTTATAGTTAGCTATATAGAGTAATCTATTACTAATCCTAATTTTAAGCTATCGAGCATGTTTAAAATTATTAGTTTTCGCCATTTCCCCTGTAATTTTACTTCAATACATTTTAATTTTCATCTCGACTAATTATTGTACTAATTTCCCATTAAAATATGGTTAAAGATTGTTATGGTATAACAAATAGTATATTTAGATTGCTACATCTTGGTACCCTACTTCATTCACCTGTTCATTCAATAAACGGAGTCCCAACCCATTTTCTATATCCCATGTACAATCAAATGTTATTCCAATATCACGTTCATCATAAATATCCCCATACGGAACAACAATACCAACTAGGTTAATCATTTCAAGTATTTGATCAGTTGTTTCAATTTCCGGGTAATTCTCATTGTGGTCAATATCATAACCCAATTCATGTCGCGTTTGTTTATAATAGTTTAAAATTGGTTGCAATATACTGTATTGTATTTGTTCCCATTTTTGCATCAGTGAGTTATAAGCAATATATTGTTCTTCATCAAACTTACCATCCTCTTCACCTTTTATCATAAGTGCTACCTCTGCTTCTTTTCCACAAAATTCTATAGTAGTGTACCTAGACCAACCATATTCATATTCAAGTTCACCAAAAACTGTATCATTTATTTTCATATTAGAATCACCTTTCTACTATTATTTTTTAGCAAATCCCCCAGGTTCAAACGCGCCTGCATTTATCTCACCTACACCACCAAGATGTCCGAATGTCTTGTTTATCTTTGATGGCACAAGTTGTATAGTTTTGACATCGTTTAATTCATGCCATGTTAATTTATTTCTTTCTCGGTATCTTTCTATATCTCTAGCTTTTATTCCACCAGCTTTCATCCCGAAATTTCGAGCAAGATTTGGGGAACTATTAAGCTGATCTGCTAATTTTTGATCTGCTTGAGCGAAATTAGCTCTTCTAGCATTTGTTCCTCTGTTTCCATTTCCACCTAACATGTAATCAATATCAAATTCGGCTTTTGCAACTGGCGAAAAATCAGGAACAGCATTTTTATATTGTATTCCATCAACACCAGCTTCATTTAATATTTTTTTCAACTGTGGATCCGGTGGTGGTTTAAGTGTACATTTAGATTCCCCTCTTGTTCCTTCAAATCCAACCTTTTGATTAATTAGTGAAGGTGTCTGATTAAGCCTTTCTTCATAAGAACTAGCAAATTCAGTTTGTCTGAAAGCAGCTGGAGTGTCTTTACCCGTACCCTTAGCAGTCCCCTTCCCTTCCACTTTCCTCAAAGAGACCGGAACGATTGAATCCATCCGATTTTCTATTGTGGCTCTGCTCCACACATTGACAGGAACCTGATTCGCTGTACTTAGTTGGAAGGACGGATGGGGCATGAAGGTTTGTCTAAAGAAGTGGGTAACTTCTTGGACATATTGTTTTCCACTATTTTTTATGCCATTAGGCCATAGGCTGTTCTCTTTCTTGCTTCCATCGATTCGTTGGAGCGATTTTGTTGTTTTTTGTGAAATAGCTGAACGGATTTCGTTGGCTTTATTTTTACTTTTTTCTCCTTTTAACAGCTTTAGGTATTTTGCTTGGCCGACATATGGGAGGAAGGAAGTGGCTGCACTCCCCGATACATACATAATCCCTTCTTTTTCGGCGGTGTCTGTTATAGACTGCGCCATCGATTCAAGGACGATTACGGGATCGTATATAATCGCATCGAGTGTTTCTGTAGCACTCTCTATCCTTTTCGTAGAAGCTTTTTTTAGAAAATCCGGCTCTATAGAATCTGGAATGATTCCTGATGCGGCCACGATTCCAGCATCGATAACAAGCGTAATAAGGCCTTTGGCTATCTCATAAATCGCTACTGCGAGACCTTTTACAAAATCCCAAGCTCCCTCTGCTGTTACAGAAATCACATCGCTTACCCTTTCAGAGAAGGTTGTATAGCGATCCTTGACCCGAGAGGCCTTGTTTGCATATTCATCATCTGTGTTTTCATACTTTTTTACTTTTGACTCATAGAGATCCCACAGCTCTTCCATTTTATTTTTTAGCTTGGATTGAACAGATTCCATATCATTTCGAATGCTTTCCAGCTGTTGTTTATTATATCTGCTTCGCTCTTTTTCTTCCGGATCTGTATCGTCAAACAGACTAAATAGAAGGCTGGGGGACCGATATGTTTCCTGAATGGCGCGGCTAAGTCTATAGGTTACTCCCCATTCAATCTGGGTGAGATTTCCCCAAATATCGTTCCGATCGACTCTCATCATGCTGTTTCTGGAAATAGGGCTAATATAGGCCGTTGTATCAGCCACATAGTTTTCAAACAATGTTAATAAATCCTCTATTTGCGTCTGATAGCTTTGGATATTTTTCTTAGATTGCTGCATGAGCTCTTCCCAGGCTTCCAGGCTCTTTCCCGCGTTCCTCTCTGTATAGCCAGCTATCGTATGCAGAGAAGTCTGCATCTGATGAAGAGCCCGCTTATATGTATGAAGCTGTTCAATGATCTGATCCAGAATCCCATAGTTAATTTTTAAGTCCCGTTTCATGACTGGCCGCTCCGAATGTCCTTGCTGATTTCTTCGTCTGCCTTTGTCATTTCTTCCAATATGCTTTTACCGGCTGTATAGACAGCATGCATATTTTTTACTAACTCTTTATTTACATCATTATTCATATGATCCAGAATAGCATCTACTTTATCAATGAAATCAGAATGAAAGTTTTTCAGCTGATTTCTTGTGCCCGTACGAAAGGTGTCTGTGTAACTACTAAACTCATCGATACTGGATTGCAGGGTTTGTAAAGTAGCCTGTAACTCACGGATATCCATCTTTATCTGTGCGGTTCCCAATGGTAAACTCCTCTCTCCTATTTTCTCATCTAAAAGGAACGGATTCAATAGCGACAATCAGTCGATTCAGTTCTATAATCATTTCTTCTATTTTTTCCCGCATCTCTTCTTCCACAGAGGCATTTTCTAAGTCCATTTGCTCAAAATTTTTCTGTATGCCCTCTTTGGCATCTTCCAAAAAAGAGATCATATTTGATACTAAGCTAGAGGAAAAGCTTGACGTATAGTTTGCCATTATCCTTCACCAGCTCTTTCCATTTCCACTTGTAACGATTGCATGTCCTGTGCGGAAAACTCAATCGATGTCATCTTTTTTTCTACAACTAGCTCTTCTTTCATAAGCAGTTCAAATGCTTCTTCCATCTCATCTTTAAAACCCATATGTATGACATTTGTAATCAAAGGCTCTGTGAAATAAAGGATGGCATCTTTCTTCATTTCTCCTACAGGATAAACCACACCGCCGTACGGAAAAAACGTTTGATAACCTGTTGGAACGGTATAACGCTTGGTGATGACAATTTTGGCTGCTGAAGAAGTTTGCTGTTCTGGCAGAAAGTAAAGCGGATTCAGTTCCACAACTGACCCTAATGGCAGCACTTCTCTCATTATTTCTATGCAGGAAGTAACGAAGGGGAAGAAAAGATTGTCCTGTAAACGATAATGGGACTGTCTAAACTGAATCACATGCTCCTTATCCTCTTTTCTATAATAAATGATTTCCTGGTTAGTGCTCTTTATATCATAGGAATGGAGCCCTTGCTTATAAGCAAAATAGAGTTCCCGAAAGACGAGCTCGTCCTCCAAATATAAGTCAGCAAACGCATGGATTGCCGCACGATATTTCCCCTTTGATTCATCGGATAAAGAATCCATGAGCTGAGCTATTTTTTTCATTGCCAACGCCTTTAACTGTTTTCTATCATTCAAATGGCTCCCTCCCTGCCATGTAAATATTTTACATACATATATTATAAATGAGGGAATTGGAAATGATAAGGTTAAAAATAGCTAAATACCAAAGACCTACTTATATTCCTTTATTTTCCTAAATACCCCTTCATTCAAATGCTGTCTACTAATAATTTTGAAGCCGGAAAGACTGACTCAATCAAAGGCTAATTTTGCTTTTTCCTACTAAATTTTCTAAATCAGATTCTATCCTCCTTAGTATATTTTTTGAAATCCCTGCAATCCTTGACCCTTATAAGGATGAGATGGATTTATTATTTTATTGCTTTTAAAACATATTAGCTCTGTTCTTTGGTAAAATATAGAATAGTTCAAAAATAAATTAGAGGATTTTTTTATGATAAATGTGATGAAAGGTTTTTTCGCGAGCTTTTTTTGTTATCTATTTCTTTATGCTATCTTATTTTTAATAGAAAATAAGATAGATGAACTTTTTGAAGCTCTTATTTTTCAGTCTATTAGTGGATTTTTCATTATTTTAATCCAGGCCATCATAATGGAGCTTTGTTTTAAAATAGAAGGATATAACCGATTGTTTGCCATAATGATAGGATTTATATACGGTGTTGCCATTTCTATTATATTTTCTGGAACACTTGATACGGAAATCTCCGTTCATTTATGGATTGGTTTTATTGGGAGTATTTGCAGTTTTATCTATGCGATTACTCGAAATGATTTCTAAATGAGGGCTGCCTACAGCGTTCTAAGAGAGATACATAAGGGCATTGCTTTACCGACAGCAAAAGATTATGATATGCAACAGCGGCAATTTGAAAATTTCATCCTTTTTTTAGAAAATGAAGGATTTATTGAAAGAGTACTAAGAATCGATCCCTTTTTCTCCATAAAACCAGCTAGATTAACGAAAAAGGGACAAGCCTTTTTGGAAAAATACAATTACTTAGAGGAAACTTATCCAGATAAACAAAATATGATGAAATGGATCCGAGTAGGAAAAGAAGTGTACTCGAATGAAGCTAATGAGGAAAACTAAAATCAATTAATAATAGCTCCAAGACTTCATTCCCATCAAGGAGCTATCTGTTTACGCTTTTTATTTCTCATTATTATTTAAGCTGGTTTTTTTCCCCTTAACCAGCTTCAAAGTTGCCACAATAAGAAAGCTAACTATCACCAATAATAGCCATGAACTCACTTTCCCAACATGAACAAGGCTCCAAGCATCTTTTTGATTGGGATATTCCCATGCACTAAAATAAGTTGCAATGTTTTCCGCTATCCAAATAAAAAATCCAATCAGTACAAAAGAGAGTGCTAGCGGCATTCGATATCTAATACCATTTACCTTGTATAATACCCATGATTTCCAAAACACGATTAGGACCAATCCAGATAAATACCAACGAATATCTATCCAAAAATGATGGGTGAAAAAGTTCAAATATATAGCAGCAGCAAGTGGCACAACAACTAAAAAAGATGGCCAATTTACTAGCTCTACCTTTAACCTCCGCCATGCCTGACATAAAAAACTCGCAACACTTGCGTACATAAAGCCACTAAAGAGAGGGACGCCAAAAATTTTTGTAATGCCCGCTTCTGGATAAGACCATGAACCCATATGAACCTTGAAAAGCTCAAGGGCAAGTCCAATCAAATGGAAAACGGTTATAACCTTTAACTCATCAATCGTTTCCAAACCAGTACGGACCATCACCCACTGCATAAAAAGACAGATAAGAAGCAGCCAATCGTATCTTGGTAACAAGGGAAGTTCTATCATTTTTGTCATTGCCAGTGACGCAAAAATAGCTAAAGGAAAAACACAAGCTAAAGCTTGTTGCCATCCGAAACAAATAAGCTGCTTTAATGCTCTTATCACTAGATTTCCTCTTCGTTTCTATATTCCAGTATATCGCCTGGCTGGCAATCCAATGCTTTGCATATTGCCTCTAATGTTGAAATACGGATTGCTTTTGCCTTTCCATTTTTCAAAATAGAAAGATTAGCCATTGTTATTCCAACCTTTTCCGATAATTCTGTTACACTCATTTTTCTTTTTGCTAACATTACATCAATATTTATTATAATTGCCATTTATATCACCTCAGACGATTAAGTCGTTTTCTGATTTTATATCAATTGCCTCTTTTAATAGCTTTTGAAGTACTGCAGCAAAAACGGCAATGACCATCGAAGCAAAAATCAGAACAAGTCCAATTAAAATAATTCCTGGCGCATCATCCCTTTCTGCTAAGAGGTAAAATAACGGCAATCCCACCACAAAAATCGCGCTTATAGAAATGGCACAGTTTTTTATTTTCTTTAGTGCATTAACGGACAACTCCGAAAATGCTTCATTCTTATCAATATAGTTTAACAGTTTAAATGCTTGATATAATGCGAAGTAGAAGGGAAATGCTGCTGCATAAAAATCAAGCATTATCAAATATTTTAAATAAGCATCATTAGGATACAACTCAGCAGCAAAATTTCCGATTTCTGGTACTAAAAAGATACATAAGGCCAGAATAGGTACGCCAATAAGAATAACAGCAATCTTTAAAAAGAGCGTTGATACTTGTTTCATCAAAAACACCTCACTATTTTATTTCTATTTGAATTTATCATACGATTTATCGATTTACAATAAATTTTTATTATTAATTATTTATTTTTTATTGTTTATAATAAAAAAGAGTAAAATAAAAAGTACCTCTTATAAAAAGAAATACTTTAACAATAAAATTATTTATCAATAAACTATCCTGTTACAAACATAAAGTCTTGTACAAATACGGAAACGGCCTTTAAATCAATCCGCTGGTTTTTATACAATGCTTCTGCCTTCTTCAGTTCTTTCTTTACTTCAGGAGAAATTCTTTCTGCTTCTTTTAACGAAATGTCTCCAATTAACAAATCAATTGCTATTTTTCGGATGTTTTCTTCGCGAGACTGATGCAATATGTAGGAAATACAACTAATTTGATCCATTCTTACACCTCTCTAAACATATTTTTATGAATAATTCTATGTTTAGACAGAAAATTCCTTCTTTTTCAAATAAAACAAAAAAGACAGTTCTCAGCTTCCTTTCAGAAACATTAATACTGTCCCTATGCGACTATTTTTTGCCGGCAAATTTATGTGATCCATCACAATTAGGCATTTTTTGGGAAAGGCCACAAATACAGTCATTTAATCCCTTGCCATTTAGGATTCTCTCCATTGCTTTTTCAATCCTTGTTACTTTTGTTTTTGCTTGCTTTGGCTGGGAAAAATGAAGAATGTATGCTCTTTGGCGTCCTGGTGTCAATCCTTCAAAAGCTGTTTTTAATGCTGGTATTTCTTCAAATTTCATTTCAAGTTCTTCAGGAATACTGAATTCTTTATGCTCTTTTATCGTCACTTCCAAACCGGATTTTTCCACTTCAATTGCTTCAAGAATATATTCTTTTATGACAGATTCCATTTTCACTATTTCTTGTAAATTCTTAAAGCGGATTTGCCGTGCTGCCTGGACATTTTCTGTTTGTTGGACTAGAATTCCTTGAGGATCCTTTAAGAGAGCACCTTTATGAAATAACAGGGCACAATACTCTTTAAATCCATGAATAAGCACAATGTTTTTATTTTTATAAGTGTAGCATGGATGCATCCATTTAAATTCTTCGGTCAGTTCTTCGCACTCAAGAGCAAGCTGTCTTAGCTTCACATATTCTTCCTGCCATTTGCTATCTTTGCTTAAATATTCTTCCACCTGAGGATTTAATTTTCTATTTGTCATACGAGTACACCCTTCTATTATTACTCTTTTCTCCAAAATGTCTTACAATTTGCTTTATCAGTAATATTAAAGTCAATCATTTTTTCTAATAAAGAAAAATCAACGGGATTGTCCCACTTTATTCGTACGAGCTGCTTCGTATGATCATAGCCAGCTTGCACAATTGCTTCTGAAAATTGGATGATTCCCGCTCGTTCAGGTGCAACTGCCAAATGCTGCTTTGCAATACTAAAGCCAATTATGAATGTTTCATGATCTGTAAACATCGGCTGATTCCAAGCCATTTTCGGAACTAAATTGGGGAATTTCTTCATTACCCACTGTAAAACCTCTTCTGTTCGAGACCGATGCTCTGGATTATCAATCCCTGCTAAAAAATCTGCAAATACTTCCATATTTATCCTCCAACATACATTCTATTGCCACTTAATGTTATTTTGATTCTGAGTCTATCATATCGTATATTCATTTGTTATTCTAGCTACAAAGAAGGTTAAGATTCAACACTTTTGCTATAGTTATAAGTTCTTTATACTTATTGTCTTAGCTATTATCCTTAAAAATATACTACACTTAATCCAACATAAATTAACATAGAAATGATAATAAACACTGAAAAGAATAGCCCCTTGCCAAAGCTAGACCAGTTTTTCATCCATCCCCATCTGCTTTTATTTCTATCAAGCCAAAAACAATCTGTAAGAACAACCAATCCTATTATTATCATTAAGACAATCGGATTCTTCTTCTCCCTCCCTTATGATCATTATATGAAAAGTTATTCTATTTTAATCTTGCTCTAAAAGTTCTTTACCGATTAGCTAAAATTCTCTTTTTTCTTCTATAAATTTTGTTATATTAAAAGAACAGTAAAATTCAATAAGTAATATACAAACACAAGGAGACACTTTGATGAAGGAAATTATATTTGTAACAACCAACAAAGGAAAAATTGCATCTGCTGAAAAGGAATTAAAAAATATAAAAGTGACTCCTATACAGGAAGAGTTAAGCGAGCCACGTACTGACGATATTAAAGAGATTGCTAAACAAAAAGTCTTGCAAGCATATGAAATCGTTAAGAGACCATGCGTTGCTTTAGATTCTGGTTTTTTCATCGAAGAATTAAACGGTTTTCCTAGAGCATATGTAAACCATATGTTAGATACTATCGGTATTACTGGTATATTGAAATTACTAAAAGAGGAAAATAACCGTGCTTGCGAATTTAGATCTTGTTTGGCCTATTATGATGGTGAACAAATAACCTACTTTGAGAGCAAATCACAAGGAACGATAGCTGAAGAAATAAGAGGTTTAGATAATGATAAAAAATGGTCTGATCTCTGGTATATTTTCATTCCCAAACATTTTAATAAAACACTTGCTGAATTTACGGAAGATGATTTCCATATATATGAAGAAAAGAAAGAAGAGTCCTGTATTCGTAAATTTGGAAAATGGTTTGAAGCGTTGTGATAGAGAAAATCTAATAAAAGCGGTGCAAGAACATACTTAAACACAATATGTTCTTGCACCGAAAAAGCAAACAAGGAATGCTTGGATTCTATTATCTTCATAATCTTAGTTTATTTTATTATTTAACAAATGAACATATAAATTGTTTATAGCAAATCCTTATTTTTGTTATAAGAACGTTTTAAAGAAATGTAGTTAACGAAAAACCATAGCAAACCTGCGAACACTATTAACACAATTGTTTCCATCCATTCATTTATGTTGGCTGGAAAACTTGAAAAAATAGCATAAAACAAGAAAAATAAAATGACAAAACTACTTGTTTTCATCACAATACTTCTTAATTCTTTCTTATAAGAATCTTCTGTTGCAATATCTGCATACTCAATGCCAGATAGTATATACCGCCCTAACACATAAAGGAGAAATATAGCAATAGGTAGTAATAGAGATGTTTTAGCATCTAAATTAACATAGTTATTCAGTATAAGCATTCCTGCAAGGATAAGCAAAAGGATTATTGCTCCTTCTGAAAAAAAGTACAAAATCCTTTTTTCCTTATATTCATCATTAGGTAATAAAAAAGATATCCAAGATCTCATGACAACTCGACCTCCCAAAATAAATCATCTAATGTTGTATTTAATTCTTTAGCAATAGCAATACATAAATTCAAACTAGGATTGTATTCTCCTTTTTCAATCAAACCGATAGTCTGCCTAGTAGCATTCACTCGTTTTGCAAGCTGTTCTTGTGTTAAACCTTTTTCTATTCTTGCTAGTTTCATTTTACTTGCCATATACTCACCTACACAATGAAATATATATTTAACAATATGTAAGATTTATCTTACATTATATATTTATAAAATGCAAGATAAATCTTACATAAAGGATCTTTTATTCGTAAAACTAGAAGAAGAACAGACCAAATCCTATGCAATTTGGTCTAGTTTATTAGTATTCCATTTTTTATCATTCGCCCTTAAGACGGAACAAATTTATTTTTTTAGTGGAACTTCAATTTCTAAATCTGTTAATATTTGAGGAGCTTCTTCTTGCATATATTCAATCGTTAGTCCTTGTCTGGGGATATTTATAAATTCTTCTTCGATAATGTAATAATCCTTTTCTTTAAAGGTTATGGATGTACTTGCTCCATAATATACTTTTCCCATACGATCCTTTAATGAAAAATGATTTGGATTTAGAAAAGGAAAGCGGCTATTTAATTCATACATTAATTTCATTACATTTCCCGTATACTTAACGCCAATAATATTGATTTTCCCCAAATCGCCTAAATCTAATTTAGTCCCCTTCCCTCTAAATGGTATTTCGATTAGATTATTAGTCTGATTAAGATTAGCAATCATTGGTTGAATGGTCACTGAATCTGTATTTTTTTCATCCAACCCTTCAAATGATTCCTGAATAGAGTTCATTACTTCTATATCGGTCTTTTTCGTGCCTTCTATAAAACCATCTAAATAAGGTACTACTTCTCCTTCATTTGTGATTAATTGAAACATTAGCATTTTATCGTTATTTTTTTGCACTGGACGTTTAAAGCTCATATTAACAACTGTAGTGATTGGTGTTCTTTTTATCTCCTTCACAGTAAATTCACTCTCATTGTTTTGTCTCGTAATCATCGGAGCAATCGTTTTTACGTTTTCCGTTTTGCTAAGTTTAAATTCAAATTGAAAGATCTCATACTTTCCGTTTATTACTACTGCATAATAGGGATGAACTTCAATTTCCTTTGGTAATTCCTCATTTTGCAAAAAATTTACTGTTCCAATCCCGGCTACTTTATTGGCAGTCACCTTTTCATAGTTCTCAGCATCTGTTGACTTACCTATAGCTGCTCTTGCTTCTTCCTTAAAAGAAATATTAAAATTATCAATCTGATACTCACTTATTGGCTCCTTCGATTCCACTACATAACTAAAGGAGATTCTTTCCCCATCATAAATTGCTTCCTCTATCGTCATTTCAACGTCATTACTTTTTGAAGTGGCTACAATATTTGATACTAATTCGCTGTCCTTCCCTTTCTGTAATCCACCATCCCCATATGCTTTGAAAATTGAATCGATAAAAGGGAGAGAGGAAAGTGTGTTTGCAAGAGTTGGAGACAATTTTGAAAAAGTCAGCAGCATCGAGATAAATAAACAAAACGTAATAGTTGCTACGACATGCTTTTTATATAAAACAAGTATATTAGGATGCGAGACATTCTCTTCCTTCAACTTTTTCACTTCGAATATAACTTTCTGTCGATCACTTTCAGAAAAGTTTACATCTTCCATAACATTTCCTAGTGTCTCTTTTATAAATTTGGAATCATTCTTCATCTGAATTCCTCCTTATGTAGAAATGGCAATAGATTTTTTCTACCTCTTCTCAGTCTCGTTTTCGCAGTATTCTTAGAAATTTGAAGAATATCTGCAATTTCATTTATATCTAGCTCTTCATAGTAGTATAAAAGGATTACTTCAGCGTATTTTGGCGGAAGTCTTAAAATTATATTTTTTAGCTCTGCTTGTATCGTTTGATTCATTACTACGTCTTCTGGTGACGGTATAGTGGCGCTCTTATGATTTATATCTTTCTTAAATAAGCTAAACCGCCTCGCATAGGCACTTTTTATATGATCCTTACACTTATTGATTGTAATTCGGTAAAGCCATGTCTTTAATTTTGCTTCTCCTTTAAACGTCTTTAAATGGGTATAACACTTAATAAAAACAGTTTGCACAATATCTTTTGCCGTTTCCATATCTTTTACATATGTATAAGCTAACCTTGTCAGTTCATCACCATACAAAATCATAATTTCTTCTAACAGCTCTTCTAATTCATTTTCTTCTAGCTCTCTTAATAATGAATGTTCTAGTCTTTTAGAAATCACTTCTTCCCCCCCCTTATAGATTCGCTAGTTAGACGATATAGTTATACCGTAGGATTCACTTTTTAAGGGTAATAAGTTTTCTTCCGTAATGATAATTACTCTTTATTCCTCTCCATCATAATTACTTGATAAATAAAAAAGCTAAATTCAGTTAAGAATTCAGCCAATCATTTTGCATCTGAATATTTTGTATTCAATAACAAGATTTTTCTTTAAACATAGCAAATTACTCCTGTTAAGAAGGATTCATCGATAAAATAAATATTAGGTAAAATAAAAACTTCACTAACAATGGAAACGCCTCGAATATCATATAACATGCTCCTATCCTATTCGATTATCTAATATATAATATGAAGCGACTTCTTTTTTTGTAAGCGTTATCTTTATGATAATAAAAAAAACTCTCAAACAGAGAGTCACCTTAACTAACTTTATAAAACTTATCAATCTTACCAGCCAATATTCTTAGAAAGTCATTAATGGTCATATTTTCAATTTTTTTAGAATACCATGACAATTTATTCCCCATGTCTTCTCCATCATAATTAACATTTAATGGAACATACCCTTTTGTTTTGGAAGCTAAAGTATGATCGAAGGCAATGATTAATACTTTCCCCTCAGGCGTTTCTAACTTCACTTTATACCTTGGAAATTTGTAATCTGTGCTATACTTTACACCTTTAATCTTAGCCTTTGTTTTCATACATTCTCCTTTTCGAGTGTGTCTATTACTATTATAGCTTAAATGGAGATAATTAGACATCTTTAATTGGGATAATGGAAACAATGGGTATATATTCATCACAAAACAACAAATATTTCTACCTATCTTACACCTTTTTCCCGTAAGTTATTATTCAGTGTCCGCTATTACCTCTACAGAGCCCTCCTCACTGTAATGGATGATATTCACAATTTTGTAATAAGCTTTTTCAATGACAATTGTTTCTCCAATGGAGGGAGGAATTTGATAAATAACTTGCTTTGATTGCCAGCCCTTTACTTTATGCTGATATAAAGTATTTAGTCTCACCATGTGTTATCGCCTCTTTCTAAGAATGATCCAACAACTAGTAGCTATATGAATATGTATGCATTTCTAAATTTGTCCTTTCCTTTTAAATAAAAAAACTGAAGCCGGTTTATGACTTCAGTTAAGAAAGAGCGCATTCCATAAAAAAAGCTCCATAAATATTCACAAAATCTCTCTCTCTATCCAGTGTTTGGGTCTTTCAAAATAGTTTGGTATTTTAGTATGAACATCGCCAATAGCGGAATTAATTTGCGATTGTGTAAGGAAGAGCGCAGCTTCCAGGTTTGCTGCCCTTAAGTCAGCGTCTCGTAGATCTGCACCAATAAAATCAGCTCCTCGCAAATCACTATTCCTTAGATTAGCAGCAATCATGAGCTTCCCTCGAAAATTTTCCCCTTGTAAATCTAATCCTTTTAAATTAGCCCCTATAAAGTCCGATTTATTTTTTAATCTCTTTCTCCCTTTATTCATCCAACTCTCTCTATACTTTATGCTTGAATCAATTAAGAGCTCGTTAACTTTCCTTCGATGAGAATTAAGATCAATTGTTAAAATCTCTTTCGGTGTTCTCTCGGTTAGTTCAACGGTTTCATCATAAATACGTTGAAGTTTGTCATGAAAAGAAGAAGTTTCCTTTAACGTAAGTGCTTGATTTAGATACCAGAGCATTTCATGTAGTTGTTGAACAAGCGGAAAGATAAGGAACATTTCTTCTGCATGCTTGCCCCTCCGCCAGTCCTCCCCCTTGTAAATGGTTTGAGATACATGCTGCCCCGCACCGAAGCATTCATATGATACACAACCGCGGAATCCTGTTTTTCTCAATTTATCATGGATGGAACAAGCATTGTCTGAACATAAATTTCTGCATGGCATTCCACTCTCTTTATCAAAGGGAAAATCTGCTGATTCTCCATATGGCAATGCTACACAACATAATCCAAAGCAATTTTGACAATCTGACTTTAACGCATTAATCATTTCCAAAACTCCTAGTAATTATTTATAAGCTTCTCGGTGAATCAGACATACTATTTACTAAAATAATATAAATAAGAATGGATATTGGTATAGTAATTATAAAGATTAAGCGAATACCTAATGGCGTAATACCAAGAAATTCACCTATCCCCCCACAAACGCCATAAATCGCTTTATTATTTTGGGATTTCCTCATTTTGCGATTCATCCTAACCCTCCCATTTCATCAAATAAGCATGTGAAATTTCATTATCCTTTTTTCTCATTTCAGAACTTTTCAAGAAATTGATTTCATTCTTCTTCAACTAATTGTGTCTTTATCATCATTTCCTTGCAATAAGTGTAAATTCCCAAGGGATATTCTCCTTTTTCCAACCACGGTGTTCCTCAAATCGATCGATTGTAAACCTAGCCGTAATAACTGCATTAAGAATTTCGCTAAGTGTATAAAAGCGGAGAGAAACATCGGGAAAACCAACTTGCTCTTCTTCAGGGAAAAAATGTTTATATGCGATATCGCCTGTATGTATTTCCGTATCAAAATAAGCATGCTTCGCCGAGAAATCCTCATTCAAGCATTTCAGCAAAGGATGATAATCGCTTAGAATCATTGTGCCACCCTTTTTTAAAAGGGAAAATAAAAGGGACAGAAGTTTATCTAAATCATAAAAATAATGGAGTACTCCACCTTCTAAATAGAGAATGTCAAACGTTTCTCCGTATGATTGTAAATTGATGTCATAAACATCTCCTACCATATAATTTATGGACGTATTAGCATAATACGCTAGCTCTTTCGCGTATCGTTCATTTTCCTTTGATAGATCAAAGACTGTCACCTCAGCTCCTAACAGTGCTAATGGCACTGCTTTCCTACCATTTGACCCACATAGATTTGCTATCTTTTTGTTCTCGACATTCTCTAAAAATGCTTGATGTTTTTTTAAACATGCTCGAGGGTTTTTCCTTATTTCTTTCGCTTTTTCCTTTGGGTGGCCATCTCGCTTTATCCAAAATTCATAGGCACGGTATTCCCATGCTGCTTTATTAGTCGCACTTTGCTCATTCATAAGAAAATCCTCCCCTTGAAATCACTCCCATAATCTTTCCACTTCTACTAATTCATTTTTCATAAATTTCATCCGGTAAATATCTGGCTTTGTCGTATGAAGTAAAAAATCTAAATCAAACCGCCTATCGTAGTAGCTCATCATTAACGTCATTACTACCCCATGGGTTCCAATTACAATCTTTTTTCCTACATATGTAGTTAGTAACTGTTTTAAAACCTTTATTGCCCGTTTTTGACATACTCTATTAGACTCAGCTCCAGCTAAGGCATGATCTGGATTCGAAAACGACTTACTAAGATATGGATACAATTCATTATTAGTTAATGGAACGGCATCTAGACTAAACACTTTTTCTTTTAAGTCTTCCATAATGAACACCTCTTTGCCCAAGGCTGCAGCTAAATCATTAATGGTTAAGATAGCACGTTGATAAGGACTGGAAACAAAAAGATCAATTTCTTCCTTTTGTAGCATTTTGCTTATACGTTCAGAATCCTCTTTTCCTTTTTCTGTTAACCCTCTTGTTCTTTCTGTTCCTTGGGCTTTTGACGATTCACCGTGTCTTACCATGTAAATATATGTTATCATTTTACTCTCCCACATTTTCCACTCTAATACGTAACCATTCCGTAGGTTTTTTCTTAATAAAGTGCTTTTCGATAAAGGTAAGAACTTCGTCATTTCCTGGCAGTGTTACGAATTCCTTTGCTTCTTCAAAAGACAACCATTTATACTCACTATGCTCATTATTTAACCGTACTTCTTGATTTTCCTCTACGATGCCAACAAATACTGGGGCAATATATAGGTAGTTTTCTACAGGCGAATATATTTGGTCAAATGTATTCGAACTATAAAAGGCTAGCTTGGTAATACCTGTTTCTTCCTTTACCTCTCTTAGAGCTGCTTCCCAAGCTTGTTCCCCTTGTTCTAGGCTTCCCCCTATGTAACACCACATATCTTTAAATACTGGAGTTGCTCGTTTCAATAATAAAACTTTATCTAAACCATTTATTTTTTTTAATAACACAACAGCAATTCCAGTACTGCAAATCGGTGTTTGTATCCCTTTCATTTTTTCACTCCAAACATTATGATAAATATTTTGTAAAGTTAAGTCCTTTTTTATTATAGTTCTTTTTTTTGAAACTGGTAATATTTCTTAGATTTTAATTTGGTTAAAAGGGTATAAAGCTATTAGTGAGTTTCATAACACAAAAGGAGGTTAAAAGATGAGTGTATTACAGAAAATTGCCTTAATACTTATCGTAATCGGTGCTATTAATTGGGGACTTATCGGCCTATTTCAGTTCGACCTTGTCGCGGCGATTTTTGGATGACAGCATGCAGGATTCTCTCGAATTATCTATAGTATAGTTGGAATCGCTGGTTTGTTGAGTCTTAGTTTACTTTTCTCATCAAAAAGCTTATCAAAAACAAGTTCCAAAAAGCGTACCGCCTATTAAATTGGAATATTCGCGCTTAATAATTACATGTCGACTATATCGTCATTAAAAAAATTAAAACGGCAAACAAAACTATGCATTTGTTTCGTTTGCCGTTTTTTCAATTATTATCTTGTTATAAAATATTCGCCACTAACTGAATTCCACTTAAGAACAGACCGATAATAAATCCGCATACGGCTCCGTTTACCCGAATCCATTGCAAATCTTTACCAACATTATTCTCAATCATATCGACAAGTGTTTCGTTATCCAGCTTATCCAGATTTTCTTTTACTAAATTGCCAATTTGATCATGGTTTTTCTCGATAAAATGAGAAATTTGGTGAATAATCCAAGGATCAATCTTTTCGCTATTTTCTTCGATTTTTTCCACTAACTGCAGAATAAATGGAAGAGCTTTTGTTTCCATAAACTCCTTATTTTCAAGAAGTTCGATTGCCTTCTCTTGTGCTTGCTTCAGACTTGTTAAGATTGTATGATTGGACTCAAGTGAATCAAGTACTTTATCCTTCCATGTATTGATTCCTGCTAATACTTTCTCGTTTTCTGGAAGGCTTTCAATTTCCTTTCGAATGTACAAAACCAGTGCTTCACGGTTTTGCTCCCCATCTTTTTGAAGACTACGCATTCCACTCAAGCAGAGATTTTGGACAATTTGCCCTAACTTTTCCTCTGTTAAAATATTCTGCAATGTTTTTAACGCAAATTGCAGCATGCCGCTTGCCTCGACATTATTTAACACATTCATCGAAACAGAGCCAAGTTTTCGAGCTGTTTCTTCTTTTCGCAGCCAAGCTTCCGTTTTTACTAGAATATGATCCAAAGCCTTCTTGTCAACTTCTTCTGAAATTAATTGATTTGTAAGCAGATTTAGAATATTACTTATTTGCACATCTGATAGAGCCGCTGACATTTGCTTACGCACAAAGGGAGTTATTTTTTCGACGTCTATATTTCTAATTGCTTGCTGTGTAGCCTTTATCATTGCTTTCTTTACTGGTTCTGATTCTATTCTTGTGTTGATGGCAGCAGTGATTTTTTCGGTAAAAGGAATATTCTTCACTTTATCCTGGATACTTTCCTTTGATAACCAATCTTTTTTCAAAACATTCACTAACCCATTTACCATCCTATCCCTATTTTTAGGTAGTAAAGCAGTATGTGGGATTGGCAAACCTAAAGGATGTCTAAATAGTGCTGTAACGGCAAACCAGTCTGCTAGTCCTCCGACAAGTCCAGCCTCAAAACCGCCATGAATTAGATGTATCAAACTATTATCTTGAAAAGGAAATGTCAGGATAAACCCCAATCCCATAATAAGCAGTGAATACCTTGCAAGCTTTCTTGATGATTTTTTTTCCACGCATTGTCCCTCATTTTACTTTTAAAATCGTTATTACATCTTTTTAGAGGTAGAACCTCTATTCTGTAGTATACCAATAATCACCTAAAAACAGAAAGAGAAAGTAGATATTTAGCGAATTTTTTCTTATGGTACAACAAAAGCCAAAAGATCTGTTCGACCTTTCAGCTTCCTCGCGCCGCTTTATCACTTGTCTAATAGCGATAAAAATTCATTCATTACCTTTCTATACTGTTCAGGTTCTTCTATATAGGCCATATGGGCACTTTCTTCAAATACATGAAAAGCTGCATGTGGAGTTCTGCTACTATAATATTCTGTTGATGCAGGTGTTGCTTCATCATAGCGCCCACAAGTATACAATGTTGGTATAGAAATTTTTGATAGCTGTTCTGTACAATCAAATGTTTTTAAGTTCCCTTGTACAGTAAATTCGGAAGGTCCCCACATTATTTGATACACATGTGGATTTCTAAAGTGCTTACCTTGTTTTAAATGTTCTGGATAAGGCTTTAATCTACATACAAAATGATCATTAAACACTTCAATCGCTTGTTGAAAGGCAGGTGTATCTGTATTTCCCTTTTCTTCACAGCTTCTGATCGTTTCTTGCACCTCTAGTGGTAATAAAGCTAAATTTTTCTTTTGATCTTTTTCCCACAATGGTGCACTTAAACACGGACTGGAGAAAATAATGCTGCTAATTCCTTCTGGATTATTAAAATAAGAAGCAGCTGCAAGAGTAGTGCCCCATGAATGGCCAAGAATATGGACTTTTTTCAACCCTAAACCTGTACGAACTTGAGCGACTTCTTCTACAAACCTAGCTAATGTCCATAGGGAATCATCATCTGGTCGATCTGACTTTCCACAGCCTAACTGATCATACAATATTACTGGTCGATCGGTTGCCAATTCTTTTAACCCTTGTAAAGAGTAAGAGCTAGAACCTGGTCCTCCATGTAAAACAAGCAGTGGAGTACCTTCTGCTGTCTCATTATGTATGATATACCATACTTTTCCCCCTGTAACCTCTAAAAATCCTTCTTTCATCCGCTTACTCCTTTTCGATTATACTAACTAGTTTAGCCTATATAATTATTCCAATATCTTTCTTTCAATTATCTCCACGCGGTTTCCAAATGGGTCACGGAACTCAAAGCGCTCATAGCCTTCAATAGGAATAGAATTGGTGATTTCAACTCCTAAATCACTAAGTTTATTTTTCCAATCCGACATACTATCTACTTGGTAAGCAAGGTGAGACTTAGTAGAATAACGATCAAATCCATCTTCTGTTCCAACATGGACATCCATATTTCCTAGTGATAGCCAAAAACCACCTCTTCCTTGCAAAGATGCAGGCTTCGCTATTTCTTTTAACCCCAGCTCGCCACAATAAAAATCCTTAGCCTTTTCTTCCATTCCTTTAGGAATGGTTATTTGCACATGATGCACACCAATTATATTCATCTTCGCTATTCCTCCCTATATCTTCGTCCTATTAATCTTATAATGAGCTAACCTAATAAAACCATATCGTAAAACTAATCACTTATGATTAGAAAAAATAATGGAGAATAGGGGTCAAGAAGTCATACATTTCCTGGCTTCTCGACCCTACGTAATAGGGCACAGAATAAATCATACATTAAATCATGAGACTAGCGAAGGTACTAAATACTTTTTACTCCTACAATTAGGTTTTTATTATTCCTTACCAAGCGAAAATCCCGCAAACAGCTTGCCGCCATACGGCTTTAATACTTTTTCCGTAAGCTCTATAATTTTTTCTTTTTCTCTGGTTCGATAAAAGCAATCAAATGCTTCAATAAACTCATCCGCTAATAGAGAATCATAGTGCCGTAAACTCCTGACCATCCATTTCGATGTACCAACCCATTGCTTATTTACTCTTAAAACAAATTCGTGGAGAAGAAAGCTTAATGTGCTCGCAATGAAAATTTCCTCTTGTTTATTGTCTGCTCCGATCAAATCATCTAGTACATCTGTTATAAAGTAACGCTTCGTACGAATTGTTTCCTCTGACCATTCTTTCGGTCCTTCTGCCAGCATTTGTTCTGCTTCTTGTTTGATTGCTTGTAAAGCTCCGTCGTCTCTTAACACGATTCCTTCTGTGATCATTCGCTGCATGGAAGGTTTTGCTATATTATAGTCCATTAAGAAGAAATCTTTATAGGAAGATAAATTATGTACAAATACTTCAATTGGCCAACCAAATTCCATCATGGACTCTCTATAAGAAGAGACGATCTTTTCATCAAAAATGACAATATCAAGGTCGGAAGTAGCTGTTGCTCGTGCCCTTACTACACTTCCTGCTAAAACAGCAGCATTACAATGTGAATAATATGTATCTATAAAAAGGCGGGCTGCTTCCACTGGCTCTAATCTTTCCATTAATTATCCCCCAATTCTAATCACTAGTATCATCAATCAATAGTTATTTTTAATTCCTTGACAAACACTGCAGTTCCACTAATCTCCACATCCAATTGACCATTCCTCTCAGAAACAATAACAGATACTCTCCCATCACGACCTATCTCCTGACCTTGTTCAATGACAATAGTTTTATTTTTCCATTCCTCATCCACATATGTAATATAATATGCCCCCATCACTCCCGACGCTGTTCCTGTAACTGGATCTTCGCTTGTACCAGAGTAAGGAGAGGAAAAATGCCTTCCATGCATAATTGCATTTACATCGTAGGTTTCCAGGCAAAATGGATGAATGGACGCATGAGGAATTTCCGCTAAAATAGCTGGAAACAAGTCATTTTTCACAGCCATTTTGGAAAATACACGCAGTTCTTTAATAGGAACAAGGAGTGTCCACAGCCCCGTATTGCCATAAAGAATCGGAATATTTGTATCTAAATCAGATTCTTTAAGACCGATTGCTTCTGCTAATGCTAATCGTGAACCTTTGAATTGTTTAAATTGTGGTGTAACTTGCTTCATCGTAATGGCAGGAGAAGACTGATCACGATAATCAATTTTAATCGGAAGCACACCCGCCTTTGTTTCGATAGAATAAACTTCTTTTTCAGAGAGCAGCCCCATCGTTTTAAGAGCAAAAACAGTAGCGATAGTAGCATGACCACAAAGATTCACTTCATGTCCGGGGGTAAAATAACGAATTTTTAGATCAGCACATTCTGATGGTGAAACAAACGCCGTTTCATTAAAGCCCACCTCTTTAGCAATTTTCTGCATTTCTATTTCGGTATATTTCTCTCCCTCTAACACAATTCCAGCAGGATTTCCCTTATCCGGCTTATTAGTAAATGCATCATAATGTAAAACAGAAATTTTCTTCATTTCAATTTTCCTCCTACAAGTCTATTTATCTATCATATTCCATCCGCTTTGCTGTTTCCCTTCCTATTTCCTTGCCATATAACTTCTCTACTATATGAAAGGACATATTGATTCCGGCAGATATCCCGCCAGAAGTTAGTATCTTTCCTTCATCTACAAATTTCACTTTCCTAACTATCTGAACCTTTGGAAATTCTTGCTCCAAGCGATCGATATCCATCCAGTGCGTGGTAGCCTTTAAATTATCCAACAACTCAGCCTTCGCTAATAAAAATGCTCCTGTACAGACAGAAGTCATATATTCTACTTTCTTTGATTGCATTTTAATCCACTTAATGACAACAGGATTATAAATTTCGATTTCTTCTGCTCCATAGCCGCCTGGAACAATGAGAATATCCAAATCAGGATGGTTTTCAAAAGAAAAATCCGCTTCTATTCTAAGACCATTTCTTGCTAAAATAGTTCCTCCTTTTTCTGAAATAGTATAGACATGAAATAATTTATTCTCTCCACCAGCTAAAGAAAACACTTCAAATGGACCAGCAGCATCCAATACTTCTACTTCATTAAAAATCAATATTCCAACAATGCGAGCCTTCATAATTCCCCCTAAAATAGTATTCGTATGTAAAATAATGAAAAATCAATTAAGAACCCTAGTCTTTACATCCTACCACGTTTTGTGAATTTTTAAATAATATTCCCACCAAATTTCTTATAAATAAATGGTATAATATTTGTTCGAATGAATTATTTGGGAGGAAAATATGATTCAAGCAATTGGCGTCGTTGATTTTCATTACAAACCAACGCGAACAACGAAATATAGAGAGAATGTAACAAAAAGGATTAACGCAAAAACTAATAAATACGATGATTCTTTTGAAGTTCTGACGATTTCAGAACCATATGATATGGATGGAGATATTTTTGTCCGTGTATCCTGCTCATTTACCATTTATATGTACGAAAAGGCCTATATTCGAAATCCCGAAGAATATGTTGGATCTGTATTTCCTACATTAAAAGAACGGATTACACCGCATATCATTGCAACAAAGGTTTATAGTTTAACAAAAAGAAGATGATTAAATGGGACTGTGCACATTTTTAGCGATTGTTAAGTTATAATAAAGTCATTTAGAATTGTATATAGTTGTTTGCAAGTCCTCCTTTAACTAACGTGGCATTTAGTACAATTAGAATGGAGGAACTAATAACCTTAATATCGAAAAGAATATACAAAACGTAAAAATCAAGAGGAGACACTAAAAAAATAAGAAGTCAACAAAACAAAGCAGGTGGGATATATGGGCGAAAGAAGCAAAAAAATGGAAACATATTATAATACAAAGGATATTGCCAAACGCAATGCACTATTAAAGCAATTAGTATTTGACTTGCCAGATGACGGAAAGGACTTTTTTTTAAGAGCTTATAAAAAAGAGCGATATTTAGATATGCGACTTACTGCCATTCGAGGATATGCTGCCTTTGCAAGCGAAGAAGAGGTGGCAATTTTAATGAATAGGATGTTGGAAATCTTAAAAAAGATCCCCGAAAGTACTCCATATAATTATCAGGAATATGAAATCTTGCGGTCAGCTTTTTTGATGCCCTACCTGCTGGAAAAATATAATTATGACTGTTTCAAAAAATTTAATGAACAGTTAGAAAAACAGTACGATGCCATGCCCGAAGTTTTCAAAGGAATTTTTACCTGCAATGAAAAAGGTGAACATATCCAACTGGTTCTCCCAGCAGCAGTACAGAAACGGATTAGAGCTTTCCTGCGTGGGTCAAAGACATCCCTGAGTGATTCTTGAACCCACAAGCCGCTTTTATCATCATGCTCGTAATATTCAATAGAAAATAATTTCGCCCCGCTATCACTTGGTATCTATGATAACTTTTAAAGAAGCTCCTTTGAGCACAAATATATATAATCTACGGAAATTAAACAACTTTAAAGATCTAACACTAATATGTATATCTTTCTATCAAATTTTAATAGCTTTAATATCATTTCAAAATTAGCAAGTATTACTGTTAATTTTCCTATTACGCAAATGGTTAATGGAGTAATAGGTATTCATACTATGGTGCCATTTGTTAATGAAAGTGGGAGGTTATAGCTTGGAGAAAACAAAAGGAAAAAAAGCGAAAAAGGACTCCTTTTTTGGGAGCCTGTTAGACATTTTAATAGACTTTTTTGAGATTTTTTATGGATTTTTCCGATTTTTATTTCGCTCGCTTTTGAAATTCTTCTAAATGTGCATATTTGGAGAGAGGCGGAAGAAGAATCCTTTCCCTCTCCTTTATTTATATTTTTCAGCCTTTCTATTTCCTTCTTAATTTGCCTTAAAGTTATACAAAGGCTTAATAATTTCTGCAATATCAATAGTCTCTGCTGTATGTTTAATTATCTCTTCCATTGGTTTATAAGCAAATGGACTTTCATCTAACGTACTATTCTTCACGGAAGTACTCCAAACTTCTTTCATGGCTGACTCAAAATCTTTTAAGCTAACGGTCTTTCTCGCTTTGGTCCTTGACATTAATCTTCCTGCGCCATGAGGAGCGGATTGGTTCCAGTCCTCGTTTCCTTTTCCAAAGGCAATAATGCTGCCATCTCTCATATTCAAAGGAATAATTACTCTTTCTCCTTTTCTAGCAGAAATAGCTCCTTTTCTTAATATCATATTTTCCATATCAATATAATTGTGAATAGTAGTAAATTGATCTAAAACTGCCCAATTCATCTTTGTAACAATAACATCAATCATGGCAAGTCGATTTAAATAAGCATATTGTTGCGCAATCTTCATATCATGCATATAGTCTTTAAATCCTTGGGACTCTAAATAAGCAAGTTCTTTGTTTATTTTTGGTAGTTCCATATTTTTTAAGCTTGCTTGAATTTCAGCATGCCTCCCCTCTTCCTTCAATTTAGCAATCATTTCTTTTTTGATCCCGTCGATATTAACTAAATTATCGTAAGCAAGTGTTTGGTAATATTCTGCTACTTGTGCACCTAAGTTACGGCTTCCACTATGTATAACGATATATACACTTCCATCAGCTGCTTCATTTAACTCGATAAAGTGATTACCTCCACCTAAGGTTCCAATACTATGTTCTGCTCTTTTTTTATTTATAGGAGCTTTCACCTCATCTAAATCAATTTGTTCCCTATATGAATGAGCTTTATCTCTGATCGAGAATCCGCTTGGAATAAACTTACGAACCGTTTCATCTAGTTCATCAAAATTCAAACTTGCTCTGTCTATCTTTAATTTTGCTACCGCCATACCACAACCGATATCTACCCCTACTAAATTAGGGACAATTTTATCTTGAATAGTCATAGTCGTACCTATCGTACAGCCCACTCCCGCATGCGTGTCCGGCATAATTCTAATCTTACTGTTCTTAGCAAATTCCTGATCACATAATTCCTTAATCTGTGCTTCAGCCACTTCTTCTAATTGATCCGTAAATACTTTAGCTCTATTATATTTTCCTGTTAATTCAATCATTTGGTCACTTCCTTTTTTCAGTTTTTTTACTTATAAAGCTTGTATAATCATTGACGTATAGCTCCAATTTGTTATACACTTAATATAACAGATGAAACTGGAATGGGAGGAATAAAACGAATGAATTCTATTTATATTGGGATATCTCTGCAATTATTTCTGGCAGTAATAGTTCCTATTATATTAATGGTGTATTTACAAAGAAAAAAAATGATGTCTTGGAGATCCTTACTTGTTGGTATTGTTATCTTCATTGTATTTTCGCAAATTCTTGAAAAAATCGTTCATTTCATCGTGCTTAGCCCTACTGGAACGGAGTTGAAATGGAGCAGCAATCCTTATCTTTTTGCCTTATACGGCGGCCTAGCTGCAGGTATATTTGAAGAAATTGGCCGCTATTTTGCTTTTAAAGTATGGTTGAAGAACAATCATCAATTTAATGATGGACTATCATATGGATTAGGACATGGAGGAATAGAAGCTATATTTATAGGCGGCATGTCAGCACTAAATTCTCTGCTCATCTCATCTATGATCAAAACTGGGAACTTGGAAACAATATTGGGCCCTGCTGCGACACCTGAAGCCATTAACAACATTAAAGAGCAATTTGAACAAGCTAATGTAATGCTTTTTGCATCTGGTGGTTTAGAAAGAGTCTTTGCCCTTGCACTGCACCTTGCATTATCCATATTAGTCCTTTATGCAATTAGACAGCAAAAATTTATATATGTTATTTATGCGATTCTTATACACGCAGCTATCAATTTCTTCCCAGCATTATATCAGGCGGGTACTATCACCAACCTACTTGTAATGGAAGTTTTTCTAGGGATAATTGCTGTACTATCCATCCTATTTATTGTAAAAATGAAACCAAAATTCGAGAAATAAATATTAGATATTCTGCTCTCCTTTTTATGGAGAGCTTTTTACCATTGTTCACCTTCCCATTCATCCATAATTACTATATCTTCTGTTGCGGCACCTGAACTGGTAATCCCACCATTTTCATAGCTATTAAGTGGTACTACATAATTATTTTTCTTATCATATCCTTTAACCCCATAATATAGTCCTTCACCATTGTAAGAAATAAAATCTTCCTCCTGATTCTCTATCTTTATTTGTGCTGCATTCCATATGGCTCCCCATTTATCTGGCACTTTGTATATACCATATGGTTTTCCACTGATTGATACGTCTTCCTCGATTTGAATTGCTGGTTCATACCATTCACCGCTCCAGCCACTTGTAAAATGTCGGTCTCTTATTAAATAGAAAGTAAGAGTTTCTATCTTTTTTTTGGAATCAAGATTCCATAGAAAATAGGATTCTGACTGATTTCCCGCCTTTATCCTCCATATAAGCGGTTCTCCAGTGGTTGATACATAGGTTACTTCCCATTTATTATCTATCCATTCTAATAAACTATAGCCATATTGATTATCACTAGAAAGATGTGGAATGAAAATATGCTTTTCATCTAAGGCTCTTTGGTCAAAAACTCTATTTATGTTCATTTCACCAGTATCTTCAATCATTTTTCTTATACTAGTTTCATTAGGAAGATCGGATGGAGAGCTTTCGGCTTCCTTTAAGAAAAGAAAAATAAAAAAGCATATAGCAATCATGACTACAACTAGTAAATACCATACTCTTTTAAATTTCATCTAATCTGTTCCCCCTTTTAATACAGATTCAGAGGAGCGAAAATAGTACTGACCCTTTTCTGTTGAAATAAGCATCCCCTTTCCATCTCTTTCCATATAAATGGTAGATTCATAGCCAATCCCCCACTTTGGAGTCGCTCCTAAAAGAATATAGGGAAAGCGTTCCATTGTCTGATGTGGCATCTGTTCTTCCTCTTCCCATTCTTCCTCCTTAATTTCTGGAAATGATTCATAATACCATTGCTGTGTATCCATTTTCCCAATCTCCCAAGAAGACAGACTTTCTATAAACAGCTCTTTATTAAGAACTGCTTGTTTGCCTGAAGGATGAATTAATAGAATGCCAGGATTATTTAGTTCAGCTAAAAAAGTCTCTACTTTATTGGTTGGATACAACAAACTCTGTACCAGAGTACTAAGCAAGGTTGTAATAAGAAAAATATAATTTCCAAAGAATCCAAGCCAAGCAAATGGTCGATACACCTTCCAACGTTCTTTCCGCTTTCCAAAAACCAATATAAGTATCCATACACCAAGTGGTAAAATAGCTATCTTTACTGGTGTTTCACTAACCATAAATGAAAAGTTAAAGCAAAATAAACCGATGTATAAAATAATGGCCATTTTCCATATAACAGGTTTTTCTGTTTGTTTTCTATACACATAACATACTGCACCAATAAGTATGCCCCAACCAATTATAGTCATCATACTTGTACTTAACGGAATGGGAATCCAATAATCAAACATATACATCTCCTATAAATCCATTGAATTAATCCTTATTTTAGCACAATTACCAAATAACAACATCTCATTTTGTAAAAAAGTGAATGATATCGTAATTGTAGAAATAGGATTATATTAGATGGTTTTAAAAGCATATGGTAAGATATTTTTATATGAGTGAATGGAAAATATAAGGAGTGCATGGAATGGAAAATTGGATAATAGAAACGATGGAAAATTTTGGATATACAGGTATTTTGATATTGATTATGTTTGAAAATATCTTTCCACCCATCCCTTCGGAAGTTATTTTGACCTTTGGAGGCGCTATGACTGTAAAGACTAGTATGACCATTACAGGCGTTGTCATCGTATCTACAATTGGTTCTGTACTTGGAGCTATTATTCTTTATTTTATCGGTTCCTTATTGGATATAAAAAGATTGGAAAAAATTATTGATAAATGGGGCCATATCCTTCGTTTAAAAAGAGATGATTTATATAAAGCAGATCGCTGGTTTGATAAATTTGGCTATTGGACAGTCTTCTTCTGCCGCTTTATTCCACTTATTCGAAGTTTAATTTCGCTGCCAGCAGGCATGGCAAAAATGAATTTTGGTATTTTTCTATTTTTAACAACGATAGGTACATTCACATGGAATTTCGTTCTTATTCGTATTGGAGCAACAGTTGGTGATTCATGGGAAGACATCGTTCATTATATGGACATGTACTCCAATGTAGCATACGTGATAATTGCTGTAATAGGTCTTGCTTTTATTGGACAATACATATATAAACGAGTCATTAAGCAAAAATAAAAGGTCGTGGCTGGGACAAAATAAAATATATAATGGATAAAGAAGAACAATCTCTAATTTAGTGGTGAAACCAATTCGTTCCATTACACTACAGACACTTGATGAGTCGGGGAGCAAACTAAGCCTCCTCATATAGTGAGGAGGAGGATTGGCGCTCGCCCGATGGAAAGCGAAGTGTATTCAGACAGCGGGTGATTACCACAAACCTCCATTCTTAAATTTAATTAACCCCCGAACAACTATACGAATATTTATTAGTGTGTACATATAATTGTTCGGGGTATATTTGATTGAAAGACTTATGTCCTACCCTCTTTTTGTTCCTTTTCATTTCGGTAACAAGATTTCTATTTTCCAACTAATCTATTTTTTAATCCAAAGCGCTATCCTAAGAAGGAGTTATTTTACCACCAATTTTGAACAGAAAAGGAATAAGCGCCACTAAAATAATCCCTACTGTAAATGTGGCAATGACTAACTCATTCCATCTAATTAAATTTATGGAAAACATATGATAGATTACGAATGAATTGATTGGAAGGTTAAGTAATAAACCAGTAAGAAGTCCAGGTGCATACTTTTTCAAGAAAATAGTTGCAACAAGATGAGGAAAAATAGCATTTAATATCATTGAACCTAAAAATCCAACAAAAATCCATTTCGCTAACACTGATTCTGGCCAGTATAAAAAGCTGGTTGCAGACACATAAGCTAATATAGTTACAAAAATAACAGCAATATAGAATTCACTTGAAGTAACTGGCTTTTGAAACCTCGAAGATTGCTGAGACCATTTAGGAAGCCAAATTGCCTCTTCTATATTATGAAGTGTAATAGCAAAACAAAAAAGTAGTATATGAGAATAGTCCATATCCCTTTACTCCACCCTTAAAGTAATTTTTCCATTTATCCGGACTTAATTTTTATGTTTCCAAATAATCCGGTTTAAAGAATAGTATGCTGCGACAATTAAGAGAAAAATAAGATATACATTTACTGGATGTGTGTCGATAATTCTTCCATGTAAAAAGGCAAACAAGAAATGACAATTATCCCAAGAACGAATATCTTTACTACTAATCTTTCATCCTTCATCCATTATTCTCCACATTCTCAGATGATTATAGAAAGCACTTTGTCTTTCCTATAAATAATGGAAAGTTATAGCTTTAATCAGGCTTCTTTAAGTTTGCAGCTTGAATTATGACTGCTGTCAAACCAGTATCAGATCCTGTTTCATGCCATTCTCCTTGCTCCCAAAAGACTGCCTCCCCTTTCTTTATAAGAAGCTTCCTATTATCGGTATCTCTAACCCAGCCTTCACCCTCGACTACATGGAACAGCTGTGGAACCGGTGCTGGATGATTACCTAATATTCCTTTTGGACCAAGCGTTATTATCCCAATATTCGTAGCTTCTTCTGTTTTCATGATTTTACAATAGCTAGCAGAAACAGAATTGTATTGCTCTATGCTTTTTCCTTCCCCAATTGTAATTAATTTCATTTACCATAATCCTTTCTTTTTATCGGCACAGAATAAACAGTTATTTATACGTTTTTATTTTCGTCATAAAATCCTCTATATCCTCACTAATAAGCTGTTTAAATTTTATTGTATCCTTTTTATACTTTATCGTTATATATTGATTCATTAAATTTCGCGTTAACTGAATTGCTTCTATATTTGCATAATCAAAACTTTCGATTAGTTCATTTCCAGGAATGGAGTCTGCACAGAAAATTAATCGTTTTTCTGTTGCTGCCAGCATTCCTGGACGCACTATTTTTTTATAAATAAACACTTCCAATGAGCATCTAATAGATCCTTGTATCGTTTCGTTTTTCTTTAGTTGTTGGTGCAATATTTGCAAATCTGCTATCATCATTTCTTCCTCCTTCGCCTTTTAAATTACTTTACGGCTGAAGTCGGCAAAAGATTCCTAATCTATTAACCTTAATCATTAGGATTAATGATAGCCAGAATTTGATGGTCTTTCCACTCTCCGTTTATTTTCACATTGCTTTTGGCTACTCCCTCTTTGTGAAACCCAGCCTTTTCCAGTACGCGAATCGAGCCAATATTATGGGGCATCACTCCTGCTTCTAATCGATGTAGACTAAGTGTATGGAAGGCATAATCAACTAATTTTTTCACAGCAAGAGTCATATAGCCTTTGCCGTTACTGTCTTTATCAAGAACATAACCAACAATAGCATTATGTGCCGGCTCTCGTCTTACCATATATAAATTAACACTTCCAATTAACTCATTGGACTCTTGTAGAAAAATGCCAAAATGATAATCAATGTCTTGCTTTGCATTTTCTTTCCATGTGTTAATAAGCTGCTGTTGAAAATTCAATGTATAGAACTCTTCCTTGCGAGCAATCGAATATTCCTTAAAGAAATCTCGATTTTTTAATTCGAGCTTCCATAGTCCCTCTGCATCCTTTTCCTCTAATAATCTTATGTAAATAGAATCAGTTGTTTGAACCATTTTTTATCCACCTCTCTAAATCCTATTTGTAATCATCTTTACAAATGAATACTACAAAATTTTCTAGAAATAATAAATGCAATTTATCATTTGATTTTCTGCTTTTTAAACTAGGTTATAATGAATATCTTTCTAGCAAAAAAAGGTAATTGCAAAGTGACTATATTAAAGGTCTTTTTTTCTATTGGTTAAATTTGATTGCGTAAAATTTATATTCCTATAAAAAGTTGATATTTTCCATTTCTTCGAGACGATTGTTTTTAATCTGAAAAACATTATTTCCTTCTACAGCCATTAACCGATTGTTATAAAAATACATTCCTGTACCTTCGTCTATTCCAAAATGTTCATGGGGCTGAAACTTAATAACAGCTTTCCTTAAATGATTTTCATCCATCCATTCACTAAAATGAACAGCAATAACCGTGTTTTTCAACAGCCCTAATCCTGTTTGCCACTTAAAAATTCGATCTTCATTGTCATTTGCTGAAATGATACAATGCTCCATACTAATTAGAGCTCCAGCAGAAAAACCAGCAATTGGTACTCCTGCTGAAAATTGTTCTTTGAGAATCCTTGATAAAGTAGTCTCGACAATATACTTTGCATAATGTTCCGTATTACCACCACCGATGATAATCCCGGCACTATTCTTTAGCAGTTCAGCGGCCTCTTTCTCTGAAATAGTTGGCAAAGGGATAAATTGGAATTCTGTTATTCCATTTTCCACTAATATTTTTGTATACTTGGGCATATATTCCTTCCAGTTTGGTCTATCGATAATTAGCAAAGAAATTTTTCCTGTTCGTACCGAGATCAGTTCGGAAAATTTTCTTGCCATTTTATATGTAAATGGCGGGCCGCCGCCAAATAAGAATAAATGTCTATCCATTATTATCCTCCCATATTCTCTGAACCGTTATTAATTGATTTCCTTTAAATATTAATTTATAAATATCAGGCATCTCTAAATTCTTCCAAAATGAATAATCATAGTCCTTTGAAAAATAATTCATGATTAAAACCATGATATTTCCATGTGTTCCGATAACAATTTTTTTATTTTCATATTGCTTTAGTATTTGAAATAAAGCTTGGACTCCTCTTTGTTGGGCTGTTATATTAGACTCTCCACCATCCCAGAAAAAGGTTTCCTCTCTCCAAACTTTTTCGATGGCAGTATTAAAATCAGGAATAGATCCTTTTGCCAATTTACGTTCTCTAAATTCGGAGATAAGCTTGATATCTGTTTGAAAATATTCTGCAATTCCTTCTATTGTCTGAATCGCTCTCTTATATGGGCTCGATAAAACGATATCGATAGCTTCCTTTTCCATTCGTTTAGCTACTTGTTTAGCATCCGAGCTGCCTTTCTCCGACAAAGGTCTGCCTCTTTCATCTTCGGAATAAATGGAGTGTGCATGCCTGACAAAATAAATCGTTGTTCTAGATTCCAAATTGCTCATCCCATCCAGCATTTTTTATTCATCTTTCAGAATAGAGTATACATTTATATCAAACGCCTTTCCATTCTGTTCATAGTACTTTCTCAAAACACCTTCATGCTGAAAGCCAAGCTTTTGAATAAGTTTATTTGATGCTTCGTTTTCTAAATAAATCATCGCTCCTACCCGATTTAAATGAAGCTCTTCTAATGCATAGGAGACAACTTTTTGGACTGCTTCAGCTGTATAACCAGAGCGCCCATATTCAGGATGGATTTCATATCCGATTTCTGCTCGTTTATGAGAAAGTACTAAATTGTTTAAACCAAGTGTACCAATAAGTCGGGTAGTCCCTTTGAGCTGCATGCCCCATCTAATTCCTCGTTGATTTTCAAAGTTATTAGAAAAATGCCCTATTAATGCTTCTACTTGCTCTATACTTGTAAATGCCTCTTGCCCATAATACTGCATGACTTCTTTATTAGAAAAATAAGCAAATAAATCCCCAGCATCCTCTTTCTCAATCTCTCTTAATAGCAATCTCTCTGTTTCTAATATTGGAAACATCCTTATTCCCCCTTTTCTCTGTTGATCTTTATTTTACCATAATTTTCTTATTATAAGGGATAGCCTTAGATTATCCTAGGGGAACTATTTTAAATATTTTCACTTCCCTTCAATTTTTTATTCTCATCCAAACATTTGGTTAAAATAGACAGAATCCAGATTATAAATCATTCTTCCTTAAAAAATGTCTGACTATCTATACATTTTATATGTAGAAAACGTTTTTCTTTTTCTTTTATTTTCCATTACAATTATTAATGCATGTTATAATAGTTGGTAAGCGATTAAAGGGAGGATAAACATTGGCGGCAATCTATTTTGTTTTTATTACGGCAATGATTTTATTGATTGTTCTTTCACTCATCTATTTTTGGTGGCGAACAGATAAATATGTGGAAAATCTCCAAGCAATTCGAAAATCATATTATGTTTTATTTTTTCTCCTTGTTTGCCTTGGAATTTTGACAAAGCAGCTGCAAATGGCTGACTGGACCATGATTTTATCATTAGCATGTGCAGCAGTGTTCATTGATATTGCGGTTTTTCAAACACCTGATATTCTTAAAATTTGGAATACTGAATTTCAACATAGTAATTATATTCGGAAAACGATTCGCAAAAATGAAGAAGTATTAGGCTACAATGCTAAAAAGGTTCAGAACTTCACTGAAGTTATTTCCAAAACAGCTGATCATTTTATGGAACGCAATCTTCCCCAGCATTGGCGTCAATATAAAGATGAATTACGGACCTATTTAAACCTATACGCAGACACATTTCAATTTCATATTGCGATTTTCCCTTTTGCGATTAGTGCAAGTGCGGAAGATTTAAAGCAAAACTTAGAATCTGCTTTTAATAGTGTAGAAATTTGCTATAATATTAGCTTTTTAGACAGAGAAGTGAAAGAAAATGTTATTCAAGATCTTCTCGCTGGAAAAAGTATCCCCTTAAAAGATCCAGAAAGTAATATAAATAATGAGGATTTAGTTAAAAATGTTTTCATCGTTGCATATTATGGGGAAAGTTACAATATGTTGATAGGTATCAGCTCCCAGTTCGTGGAAGTGGACGGAATTGACGCTTCCCACATTCTTAATTTAGCACAAATTTTCGATTGGTACATGGTTTAAGGCTCCTTTTTACCTGTTTTGTAGTATAATAATATGTAGAAAAAATGCATGAGCAAAATTTCACGATCTAAAGATTTATAGTTTTGGAGATTAATAGCTTGTGCCGGATTTTATAAAATTTTTCTATAAAGGAGGAATTGATATGGCAGAAAAAAAGAAAGCTGCAATTGCTTCCACTCCTACACCATTCAATAAACCAAAGAACCAATCAAAAAAATCAATGAATCCGAATAGGAGAAAGATGACAGTAGCAGTATCAGAAACATTTGAAGATATTCATGACATGAATAAGAAAGCATTAAACTTACTAGCTAAACGTGCCTAATGAAACAGAGTCTTTAGACAAGGAGGGGAATTTCTGCTCTAAAAAATTCCTCTCCTTGTCTAAGACTCTTCTTTTTTTCCGGTATATATTAAAATCTGTGAGATGTGCGGCTTAATATATGATAAATGGTAAATGATTGATTAAAAATAGGTTCGGAAATTCCCCACTAATTTTTTTTGAAAGCAAGCTATAGCTTTTTTGCATTATTTTATCAGACGAACAACTACCACCATTTATTGTTTATTTTCTTGCTGCTATATTTATCATCCTGTATTTCGTTTCCTGAATGTTCACTGCAGAAAAATAATAATTCAACGAGGAATGCTGCAAATAACAATTTACAAGCTAATGATTAGAAAAATTACTTGTATAAAAACACTAATTATACGGACAACCTATAAATAAAAAGTCACGAGGCTATTTTTGTATGACATTAATAAGAAAACAAAGCCAGAATCCCAATAGACGGCATATGTCTGTACCAGCCATGCATTTTTCTGTTTCCGTATACAATAAACAGGCTTTAGCTATTTTAGAAACGATTGAAAAAAGAAAAAGATGATCCTTTTCCTTCCATGGCCACTATTTTATTTTAGGTTCTTTCTTACTGTACTGCATATCTGCTTCTAAATGCTTATCCATATAGGAGTAAAATTTTTCCATTGTATCTTTTTCTTTTAAAATGCTTTGAAGCTTTTGAGGATCTTTCCTAACTACCTTATGTTTTTTTAATAGCTGAAATACATCTGGCAAAATACTGATATCTTCACTTTCTAAATGTAAAATGGATTGGTCCTTTAATTGAATAATTATATTGACATGTAAAGACGAGCCTAAAAGGTATAGGTAGACAGTAGGAACACGGTGTACATTAAATTCCACAGAGACGATGTCTTTATATCGTATTGTTCTTAAATCCCGTTTCTTTTTCCGTCTAAATAACCCGCATGGTGTAAACAGAATTCCTAAATCATTAAAGCTTGTATAATATATGGGATAAAGCTTACTTGCATAAGGAGGATATTTCTTTTCATATACCTCGATAATAACTGGTAAGACTCTGTTCTTTTTAGGTGATACAAACTCACTCCACTTCATTTCCGCTCCCTCCCAATTGTTAATTGCCTCCTTCAACCCCTTTTATCATTCGCTCTTTGATTATAATCTATTTTATTCTGTTACAATAATTATATTGCCAAGCAAATTCTTCTTTTTTAAACTCTATATTCAGCATAGTATATTCTATGTCTAAAGAAAAAGTTATAAAGATTCGTACATTAGATAATTTATTCGTTAAGTATAAGCTATTTTCCTCTATCTCCTCTGAAAATACAGCAATTTTCTACAGCATATTTTTTAGCTCTCCCCTTTTCAATCACCGTCAAAAAAAGGGGAGAAATGACAAAAATTATGAATGTTTTTGTCCCATTATCAGCAGATTTAGCTCTTCTTCTATTAATCCTAAATCTAAGCGCGCAAAAAGTGGCGTGACAGATAGTATTTCCTCAGGAAGTGTAGGCTGTAATCGCCACTCTAAATTTGTAATCCCAAGCATTGCTCTAATTTTCTGGGTGGAAAATGGGACAAAAGGTTCAAGAAGCTGGGCAAGATTGACAATCATAAATGTACAATTTGCTAATGTGATTTCACCAGCCTCCTTATCATTTTTTACTTGTTCCCACGGTTTTTGTTGATCAAAATAGCGATTTGCAGACCGAATATAAGCAAAAATTTCTTCTAACGCTTTTTTACTTTTTCCTCTTTCTATCCAATTACCTGCGCTTCGATAAACTTCGTCTGTGCTAGCAATGATTTCTTTGGAGACTTGTCTATTGGGAATCTTGCTGTTGTATGCTTTTTGAATAAACTTTAAGGTTCGATTCACAAAGTTCCCATAGGCGCCTAATAATTCACTATTATGACTATAAATAAATTCTCGCCACGAAAAGTCCGTATCTCTGGTTTCTGGAGCATTTATCGTTAAAAAATACCGAAGCGAATCAGGATCATATTTCTGCAAAATATAAGGAACCCAAACAGCCCAATTTTGACTAGTAGATAATTTCCTTTTTTCTAATGTTAAATATTCACTGGAGACAATATGGGTTGGTAGAGAATTTCTTCCCAATCCAAGTAAAATACTCGGCCAAATAACTGTATGAAATGGAATATTATCCTTTCCATGAACATAGTAAGATATTGTTTCAGAGTTCCAATAATCATCCACATGGAGACCTTTTGCTTTACAGGCCTCCATACTTGCTGTTAAGTAGCCTGCTACCGCTTCGATCCATACGTAAATTTTCTTTCCTTCAAAACCTTCTAATGGCACATCAATCCCATTAGGTAAATCTCTAGTTACTGCCCTATCTGGTAGTCCTTCTCGCAAATATCTTTTCGTTAAGGAAACTGCATTTTCATTCCAGAGCTGATTATCTTCTGCTTGTTTTACATAGTTTTCTAGCTCTTTCTGAAAATTGCCAAAAGCGAAATAGAAATGTTCTGTTTTCTTAATGACTGGCTCCTCCCCACAAATTTTACAACGTTTATCTTCTAATTCTAGTGGGTCTAATATCGAAGAACAGTGATCGCATTGGTCCCCTCTGGCTCTTTGCTTGCAATAAGGACAAATTCCTTCTACAAATCTGTCTGGCAAGAACTGATTATTCTTTTGGCAGTATGCCTGCTCTACGGTTTTTTTGGATAAATACCCCTTTTGCAATAAGCTTAGAAAAATCTCTTGAACAGAAGCATGATGATGCTTTGCATCTGTTCTTGTGAAAAGATCATATGAAAAACCTAGCTTAGAAAAACACTGGGAAAATTCAGCATGATAGCGATCCGCTATTTCTTGAACGGATGTATTCTCTTGTTGGGCGCGAATAGAAATAGGTGTCCCATTACAATCACTTCCTGATACGTAAAGAACTTTTTCTCCCTTTTGCCGATAATAACGGGCTAAAATGTCCCCTGGCAATAATGCTGCCACGTGCCCTAAGTGCAAAGAGCCATTCGCATATGGCCATGCTCCTCCTATAAATATACTCATATTTACTTCCTCCTTTTATAGAATTGCTTCTTTCGTTCATTTGAAATTATTTATCCAAATAAAAAAAGCATAAAAAAACGCCCTAATCTAAAAAGATTAGGACGAGTTAACCCGTGGTACCACCTAGCTTCACAAATAGTTTACACTATTTGCCTCTATTCAGTACGTCTTTAAAAAAAGAAGAGATACTGCTGCTGTTATAACGAGTGCCTATCTCGTCGTAGTCTACTCACGGATCTTTTTCGGTACGAAGCTCCAAGGTCATTTTCAATAAGGTTCATTTGCCTCTTTTCCACCGTCAGAAGCTCTCTATAAAATCTCCCCTTATTTACTTTTCCTTTTCAACGCCTACAAATTTATTAAGACTTATTGTAATTATATCCATGCTAAATGTCAATATGTTTTGAAAAAACAGGATAATTTCTACCATCCACCCTATATGACAGCGCCTACATAAACATGCAGATCATTAGGAACGATAATGTTTCCATCTTTACTGTACTTATCGAAAAGAAACCCCAGTTCTTCTACAAATTCATCATAAAAAGGATCACCTTTTTGCGGAGAATAAGATGCAGAAAGATTTCGGCCAATAAAATGTTCTTTATTCATTTTTAATGGATTGGATACCGCATAATGTTCATATCCATTTGTGAAAAAATGCTGCAGACCTAAACGATCAATATTTATACCGCCACTAAAACCTTGGAAATTCGGACAATATCTTTTGGATATTTTAGCAGTTTCTGAATTTAATTGACTCGTATGATCACGACTATTCCAAATGAGCATCACCTGACCATTTTTCCTTAGTATACGTCTGCATTCTTTTTTAAATGCATCCGCTTCAAACCAATGAAACGCCTGTGCAACTGTAATTAAATCCACACTATTATCTGCGATTCCTGTGTTTTCGGCTGAAGCATCTAGGCAAGTTACTTGTTTGAAGTCTTCCATTCTTGCTTTAAGAATAGATCTCATATCATCATTTGGCTCTATAGCGATAATATTTGTGCCGATATTTGCAGCTAGCTCGGTAAAGATTCCTGTGCCTGCTCCAATATCTGCGATGACAAAATGATCATTTGAGCCACTATACTCGGAAATAAGCTCCTTAAAAAAACGTTTAGGATAACCTGGACGATAGTGATCATATAATGTAGACTTCCCTGAGAATTTAGCCTCTGAATTCATTGTATTCCCCCTCTTTTTAACCAGACCATTTCCTTCTGCCCTAATTAATCCTATTTCCACCATATTAAATAAATATTCCACAAATAGCATTACATTCCTGCTATTGTTTGATTAGAAACAGTCCAGCTTCCATTCAGACTTCATGCTGGACTGTAATCTTATAGATTAGGCTTTAGCAACATAACTTGCCAATGCTTTTTGGACGTCATAAATACTGTTATCTTTTTTAAACTGTTTTGAAATGGCGGGCAATTCTGCCCCAGAGATCCAAATTTTTAATTCAGCATCCAAATCAAAGTGACCTGCCGTTTCTATACTGAAACGCGAAATACTTTTATATGGTACAGACATATACTCAACTTTTTTACCTGTCAGTCCTTGCTTATCAACAAAAATTAGTCGTAAGTCTGTGAATACAATTAAATCTCTGACTAATTTATAAGCAAGCTCGATTCTTTCATTCGAACCGATTATGCTGCTTAATTCTTTTTCTAGTTCTTTCAAATCTGTTTCACTTGCATTTCCCAACAACCCATTTAAAAAGTCCATTTAATCAACTCCATTTTTTGTTCATATAAAAATTTAAGATTTGTAGCTTAATTTAATTATCTACTTTCTTGCTAATGTTTGCAAAATATTCGATAATCATCTACTTGATTTTCTTTTACACCTGTAATAAAATTATTACATATGAAACATATAAAAAATGGAGACAAATTACTTCTTGTTCTTGAAGCATTATCAAACCCATACCGTTTGAAAATTATCGCTATCTTGAAAAATGAAAAGAAATATGTCAGCCAACTAGCAAGAGAGCTTGGAATCAGTAGACCGTTATTATATTTACATCTTCAAAAATTAGAAAATGCAGAATTAATTAAAGGTCATCATGAAATTTCTGAAGATGGAAAAGCAATGAAGTATTATGTGTTAATCCCTTTTTCGCTTCCTTTATCAGAGGAATTAATTGCAAACCTGGCTGATAGTGTCACGATTAAGAAAAGAAAGGAGTAAATAAAAAAATATTTTAGGGGGAACAAAATGCAAATATTTAGTATGATCAATCTCTTTATCGTAAGTATTCCTATTCTAATTGTACTTGGTTTCATATTTTATTTAGCAAGATATATGAAAAGAGCGGAAACTCGAGCAGATGAGAAGTTGAACTTAGAAAAAGAAAACATAGCTTATCAAAAAGAACAAATAGAAGCACTCCACAAATTGAAAGAAAGAATTGTGAACATCGAAAAATTGTTAAATGAGACAAATTAAAGGAGATAAACGATGAGCGTTCTTTTATTATTCTTGCCAACTTTAATTCTTTATATTTTTATTCCAGCTTTGCTGATTTTTATTCTCGTACGTTTTCTAAAAAGAAAAGAAGCACGAGCTATAGAAAGACTAAAAGTAGAAAAGGAAAGCCTTTCGATACATAAACAGCAAATGACCATTATTAATGACTTAAATAAAGAACTTTACGCGATTGAAAAAATGCTAAAAGATGTAGAATAATCTACACCATTTAGCATTTTTTTCTTTATCTTCATACATTATTCATTCAAAAAAGGGAAAAATAGTATTAAGACTAGGAAGGAATGAAGTGATGTATGAAAAGACAAACAAATTTACCATTGATAATCATGGTTATCCTCGCACTTGTTATTCAACCTTTAAATGCTTTCGCCATTTCACCGAATGTTGTTATTACAAAACAATATAAAAATATTGAAGAACTAAAATATCCATCCCTTGTTAGTGCTCCTAACAACAAAGCGCAGAATAGCGTGAACAAAATCTTATTACAACATATAAAAGCATCGTATAATCAATACATAAAGTTGATGAAAGAAATGGAAAACCTAAAAAAAGATCCAATTTGCAAAGAATCAGCATCTGCCTGTCAGTTTGAATATATAACCAACTATCAAGTCAAATATAACCAAAATAATAAATTAAGCATTTTGTTTTCTGACTATCAATTTACCGGGGGAGCACATGGGAATACAGTGATAACAACCTATAATTTCGACCTCAAATCAGGAAAGCTATTAACATTAGATGACTTTCTACCTTCCAAGGAACATTATGGCAAAGTCACAACTTATGCGATAGCATATATGAAAAAACACCCAGAAATTTTTTACTCAGATGCAAAAGAATTCACCGATTTTAAAGTGACAGACGAAACGAATTTCTATTTAGCAGATAACGGGATAGTGCTCATTTTCCAGCAATATGAAGTTGCCCCGTATGCTTCTGGCAATCCCTCGATATTCATCCCGGCATCTGTATTCTCTATATAAGGAATAATAATTTAAAAAGTAAAGGTGCATTATTATACATTGCTTGAAGCCGAAACAGCTTCATCTAAAAAACCGATTCTGAAAGAGTTATTTTATGCGAACTAAAATAACTCTTTCAGAACCGTATTATAATTAATGAAAAACACGAATAATCATTAGAAGATCGTATGTGAACTGCCCCCTGTCAAGTAGACAGTGGAAATAATAAAAAAGATCTAAGCGGCTTTAACTCTATATTCCATAGGGCTAAGGCCGTTTAATCGTTTTTGATATCTATTGTTATTATAAAATTGGATATAGTCATCTATCGCAAGAGAAAGTTCCTCAAAGGTCTTATATTTGTGTAAATAATACTTTTCGCATTTCAGTGTCCCCCAAAAAGACTCCATTGGACCATTATCAATACACTTTCCAACTCGTGACATACTGTGTGTTATCTCTGCCTCGTCTACTTTAAGCTTAAAACCTTTTGAAGTATACTGATACCCTCGATCACTATGGATAATTGGATGTTCTTCCTCCAATAAAAGTACGGTTGCTTGATCAAGCGTTTGGAATACAAGTTCATTATTATTCGAATGTCCTAAAACATAGCTAACAATGGATCCATCATAAAGATCCCGAATGGCACTTAAATATGCCTTCTTTGATGAACCATACTTAAATTCTGTCACATCCGTCACCCACTTTTCATTTGGTTTTGTTGCGGTAAATTCCCGATTTAAGATATTCTCTGCCACTTGTTGGGGAACGGAGCGTTTATAACGTTTTTTCTTGATACGAATGATCGAGCGTAAGCCAACCACTTTCATTAGTCGATAAATTCTTTTATGATTCAATCTTTCTTTAAACTGTCTATTCATGTGAAGGGTCATTTGGCGATAACCGAAGATGCCCTCCACTTTTTCATGGAGAATTTTCATCTCTTTCATGATTTTCTCATTCAATAGCTCTTGAGAAGAAGGAACGCGATGAAGCCACTTATAATAGGCGGATCGTGCAATTCCCGCTATTTCACTCAGTAAACGAATGCTTATATTCTCTTCCTGATGGATCTCTTGAATAGCGATATACTTATCCTCCGATTGGATTTGACTTATTTTTGCCTCCTTTCGATCTCCTCTAACTTTTTTAAAAATAAGTTTTCTGCACGTAATCGCTCATTTTCTCTTTCTAACTTCTTCATTTGAAGAGTTATTTTCTCCTCTTGAGTTAGCTCGGATTCCTCTTTCGTAGAACCACGCCTATCTTTCAATGCATCTACTCCGCCATCTTCATACTTCTTAACCCATTGATAGATTTGTTGATAAGAAACCTGATGAGTATTAGCTGCTTCTTGATAGTCTTTTTTGTTCCCTAAACAATCTAGCACAATTTGTATTCGTTCTTCCCAAGTCGTTTTTCTTCCCTTAGTCATAGAGCTCGTCCTTCCTTGTGACGTATCTTTTATTTCACTATGACTATTATACTTCTTAATCCACCTTCTAAGGACAGATGGATCTGATATTTCATACATTCTCGTAATTTCACGAATCGAGTAATTTCCAGAGGCATAATCTTGAATAGCGGATAACTTTAGTTCTTTAGAATACTTTTTCCAGGAAGAAGTCTCTTTTAGTCCTTCTAAACCGAATGTATCAAATTTATATTTCCATTCCAAAACGGTAGAAAAGTGCACCTTATAAATCGATGAAACTTGGAGTGACGAATTTACTTCCCCTAAAGCTTTCACTATTTGATATTTCTCTTCTACAGAATAAGATTTTCTAGGCATAAAAATACTCCCCTATAAGTAACCAGATTTTTATTTTTTAATCTGTCTACCTATAGGGGAGCATATCAATGCAGGCTTCTAATAATTATTCGTGTTCGTCTTTTTAGTGGATATTCAACTGCTATTTTCCTTTATTTTTTCTTTGTCTCTCTATTTCTGCTTGCAGGCGGCCTTCAGGAGCAAAGTCTTTTTCCCAATTTGGCGGCTTAATAATTTTACCATCTTCTTCTCTAAATCTTGGTTTACCATCTTCAAATAGCTTACCCATATTTGCTTCTTGAACAATTTGGAAGAGAGAAAATGGTTCAACACCAGCAATGACAAAACTTCCTTGATTAAAGTATTCTACATCCGTTAAAGCATCCATTTGTGCTACTAATTTATCGTCAACGGGTTTCTTTTCCGAAAGTATTTTATCAGCAGCTTTATTTAGTCCCTTTAAAAACTGCTCATATAATGCTTTAAATTTACTTTCGTCCCCTTCTGCTGTTGCATATAAAAATTCTACTAACTCTTCTCCAGTCCAAACAGCTCGATTAACAGCTGTTTTTTCTGCGATTGCAGTAGGTTCTGCAGCTACTTCATGTCCAAATGCTTCATGAAATTTTTTTACCATATGATACATTGTATTATTATCCATTATTACTCCTTCTCACAACTTTAGCCAATTCCCTCAACTAGTCTAGCTTGGTTTAGTTAAGAATTGCTGACTTAATTAATTAATCATAGATATTGTACCATTAGATTCCCTGTTTTGCAGGGGATTCGATTAATTTTAAAAAATTTCACGGCAAAAGGCTTCTCTATCTTTTATATAACACCTTTAAAATCCTATTATAATAATCTTTTTCAAATAGTGAAAAAACACTAATTTACTACAGTTTAATAGCCTGTTATAATACTAGAGGGAAAGAGGTGTTTAATCAATGGAGATATTTAGTATTCAAGAATTAGAAAAAGTAATACGTCATGTCGAAATTGAAGGACAAGGGGGAATTTTTCAAGAAGAAACAGGGAAACAACCTAAAGATTATCCGAAGGAATTCCTTGGTCGTATCGTTAATTACATTACTGATAATCAGTTAATTAAAAAAATCCAGAAATTAACCGATGATGAAGCACTTCACTTATTTGTAAAATCAGTATACGTTGTCTGTATTAAGGATTTACATAGCGCTGATGATATCCAGGAACAAGATCTTGTACAAAAAGTTTTTTCTGATTATTTAAAAGAAACATCGATGGCCTAATAAAATATAAATATATTTTGCAACATAACAAAGACTAGGATGGCTTCCACCCTAGTCTATTTTTTCCATTGATTTAGTACGGTACATATTACTGTATATAAGCTTTGTCGGATTTTTTTTGTATAATTTTTCATATTTCTTGTGGGCCATTAAGTTATCTTTCCAATTAGGAGGAAAGACGATTTTCTCTTTTAATTCTTGAAAAATACTCATGTTTTTCCCACCCTTATCTAGATGATAATCTTCGTATACCCGCTTCCACTCCTTCTTTAAACCTAATTTTCCTAATCCATTTTTATTTTTTAGTATGGAAAGGATTTTCCCAAAAAGAATCACACAATAGTTGTACTTCCCTCCATCTTTGCGTAAAATAAATAAATAGTTATCTATTTTTTAAAGGACAGGAAGTTAATTATGACAAAATTCGGTTGGTTTTTATCGTTGGTTGGATTTCTTGCAATCTTAAGTAGTATTCTTTATCCATTTGATGTTATTAGTAAGCAAACAGTCTTGATTCTTCTTTTTGGAGGCGCTGGAACTATGTTTGTTGGTTCAATGATTAGAAATTTATCCCTTCTTAAAAAAATTCCAAAATAACTGGAGGAAAACGGGAATACTAAGCTAATGCCCCATTTCTATCCAGTCACAAGGCTGTCTCTACAAACGGGACAGCCCTTTTCAATCAAGAGGAGGAAGGAAAATGGAAATTAGACAGCTACATTACTTCGTTGAAGTGGTGAAACAAAAAAATATGACAAAAGCCTCGGACAAGCTGCATATTTCACAGCCTGCTCTAAGTAAAGCGATCAAAAGCTTAGAAGCGGAGATTGGCTTAACCTTAATTCACCGTTCCAATAAAACCCATGAACTTACAGATGCAGGCTCAGTAGTTTATGAATATGGACAAAAAATTATTGCTCAAGTGGAAGAAATGTCATCCACCTTGCATGATATGACCAATTTAACAAGAGGAAATATTAATATTGGTCTTCCGCCGATCATTGGAAGCTTATTCTTCCCCAAAATAATAGCCGCATTTCATAAAGCATATCCAAATATCCAAATAAATATAAAAGAATATGGGGCGGCAAAAGTTGTGAAAAGTGTCGAAGAGGGTGAATTTGAAATGGGTGTCGCTGTTCTTCCTTTAGCAGATGAGGCTTTTAACGTCTTCCCACTTGTAAAGGAAGAAATGAAATTAATAGTACCTGTATCTCATCGGCTTGCAAATAAAAAGAAGGTGCAAATGAAAGAATTAAAAGAAGAAGAATTTATTTTTTACAGTGAAGAATTCGCCTTATATGAAATTATGCGCAAAAAGTTCATTCAAGAAGGTTTTGAACCAAATATTATCTTCAAAAGCTCCCAGTGGGACTTTATGGTTGAGATTGTGGCAGCGAACCTAGGAATTTCGATTCTCCCCGAATCAATATGCAATCGAGCAAATAATAATCAAGTTCGCTTTGTTGATTTAGAACCTATTACCAATTGGGAACTAGTTATCATTACGAAAAAGGATCGCTATTTATCCGTTGCTAGCAGAAGATTCATTGACTTTGTTCTTAACAATGAATAAGGTCTATATAGCTCTGCTAGCATCATTATAACTATTAGTTATATTAACTATAATTACTATGTATTTTACGAATAACCAAGTTAAGCGTATGATATTCATATACGAAACAGATGGAAGATTTCATTCCATCAAATGAATATCAGAAGGTGATCTCATTGAAGAATATAGTGATAATTGCTGGGCAAATCATATTCCTTCACGTTTTTCTTTTTATCGGGATGGGAATTAAAATGATTGTTACGATACCAATTCCTGCTTCAATGATTGGATTAATAATTCTTTTTATTGGATTAAAGCTTAAATTAGTGAAAGTGGAATGGGTAGAAAAAGGAGCAGCTTGGCTGCTTGCAGAATTGTTATTATTTTTTATTCCATCAGCTGTTGGAATTGTTAATTATAACGAAATTTTCAATATAAAAGGAATTGAAACAGTCTTACTAATTGCAATAAGCACATTTTTTGTTATGGGGGCTACTGGTTTTACTGCTGAAAAAATTTATAACAGAAAGAGACGTTTTAGCAAATGATCAAAATTATTATTCTTACCATTATGACTTATGTACTTTATCGAATAGCAAAAGCATGTTATAAAAAATATAATATGCCGCTATTTCACCCATTATTAGTTACCCCCATCTTGCTCATCTTATTTATTACTGTTTTTCATATTCCAGCAACAACTTATATGAAATCAGCTCAGCCTTTAACCCATTTATTGGGTCCAGCGACTATCGCTTTTGCTGTTCCTATTTATAAAAATTTACATTTATTGAAAAAGCATTTTTCCATTATTATCGTCAGTGTAACAACAGGCACATTGGTTGCTATCTTTTCATCCTATTTATTATCTATTTTGATTCGATTAAACAATGATTTTATTATGAGTATTTTACCGCGTTCCATAACTACCCCTATCGCTATTGTTGTTTCAGAAGAAATCGGTGGTCTGCCGACATTAACAACAATATTCGTCATTATAACAGGGGTTCTTGGAGGAATTATAGGTCCTTATGCTATAAAATGGCTGTCCCTTCGTTCTCCCATTGCAAAAGGCTTAGCGCTTGGAATGGGAGCACATGGGGTTGGAACATCAAAAGCAATGGAAATTGGTGAACAAGAAGCAACCTTCTCGACATTAGCCATGATATTAGCAGCATGGATCACTGTCCTATGGGGTACATCCTTAATTCCATTAATGCTTAGTTTGACTGTATGATTAATCGAGTTTTAGGGACAAAAAAATTTTATAGGAGCTGCATTAAAAACGCAAAAATAGTGCTAGAGACATTAAACTCCTAAGGAAAGGTGAATGTCTCTAGCACTATGGAATGTTCGATAAAAATGATCAAAAGAGCTCAAACGATATATGTTTGCATTTATGTATTTATTTGCGTTTATTTTAAGCTGGAAAATAAACGCAAATATCAAAAAATCTCCATCAGTGGTTTGGACCATACAAGATTTATCCCACTAAATATAACCTTCAGTGGAAAAGTCTTGTGAGGTCCATCCTATTTTGGAAAATTCCTCTTTTATTTTGAATATATACTATTATTATTTACTACTTGAAGCTCTCTAGTTGTTTTTACCATGTCACTTCCGCAGATTGGGCACTTTGGTGTCTCACTGCTTTTAAAATTATCACGAATCCAACATTTACATGTGTCTGATGTACAATCCCAAACCACCACTTCTTCTTTAACAATTTCTTCATTATTTCTTCTACCAAATCCCATTGCCAAATGAAGCACCTCCAGGAAGCTAATTATTTGTTAAAACTTCGATTCCCATATACGTTCATAAAAGTAAATCATTACTGCTACGAACTAAATAATGAACTACAAAACGATAGTTTTAACAGGATAAAAATAAAAAACACTTGTAAACCAGAGAAAAACATAAAAATCCCTAAACAAGTGTAAACAAAAAATATGAACAAAATCTATTATTAAATATACCATATCCTGATAAAAATGTCAAACTGTTTATTATGCCATACTTTCTACCCTCAATGCAAATATTATTTTAAAAAACTACTTTATTTTTTTTAAATCGATTAGAGAGCAATTTAGTCCTAGCAAGAATACAATTAGCTATTCCCGCTTTTATATGATATTATTTTCAGAGTGAAAACACTATAATATTGTTGCGAATTTATTGGAGGTTTATGGAGTGAACATTAAAGAATATACTGTTGAGGAAATTAACGATCCTACCGGCATTCTTGCTGGTCAGCGCTTTGAATTTTTTCTTACTGTCGAGTTTGATGAGGAAGATGAATTAGCAGATGAAGATCATTTACAAATAAAAATCTTATTTTCAGTAGACGAAAATGGATCCCGTATATTGAATTATCATTTTTATAATAGTTTAGAAAATAAATATTTGGATTATGGTTTAGAGGATGAAGAATTAGAACAAATACAAGCATTTTGCAAGAAGCATTATTTAGAGGATTAATATTAAACCAATGCCGTTCAGATGGAATTACGCTAATAAAGCTGGAGAAAATAATCTCCAGCTTTTTTCTTTATACTTCTACCGATTTTCCATCCTCTACAATATGGTGCATTAAATGAGCCAGATAGTGAATAGGGCCAAAGTCCTCTTCCTCTTCTTCTCCTTCTTCATATTGGAGATCATTTAGGTGCAAGGCAACAAATTGATAAAAATCTTTTAGTTGAAAACTAAAGCATGCTGTTGGTTCTTCCTTTTCTTCTTCATATTGCAGAACTAAGTATGATTCTTTACCTTGTTCATCTTCAGCGTCAAAATAAATAAAAAATCCGATATTTGTATCTAATTCAAATAATTGACGTGTACCGCCACTGGTAACACGATTAAAATCGTCCTCACTTAGTTTTTGCACAATCATTTGGTCTACTCCATCTTCTACATGAAAATTCACTGTAAATTCTTTCATGTTCTGCACCTCTTTCTTTCTCTATATCACTTAACAGATCAAAATAAACTCCACTTTAAACTCAATGTGGAACACAGCTGCATGAGCCGATAAGAAACAAACATCAAGGAAATTTTTTTCCCGCTTGATGAAAGTATTCTATCTTATTTTATCCAAACAGTTTCCATTTAGCAAAAAAAGAGCCCCGTAGGACTCTTCCTTACATTTTATAGTTTTGTTACATTTACAGCCTGCGGCCCGCGGCTGCCTTCTTCTATATCAAAATTAACTTCTTGACCTTCGTCTAAAGTTTTGAATCCTTCTGTTTGGATCGCTGAATAATGTACAAATACATCTTCTCCGCCATCTACTTCGATAAATCCAAAGCCTTTTTCTGAATTAAACCATTTTACTTTACCTGTTGCCATTTTTTTATTGCCTCCTAGATTTAAATAACAAGGATATATCCTATCCTTCATTTACCTAGTTTCCCCAATTTATTTCTTTTAAAACGCTGAAACATTAAATTCCATTATTTTCTTCCTACTATTAGGGAGACATAGGTATAAAGTAAACTTAAAACGATTACTTACTTCTGTTACGACTTCTAGGTCTTCTATCACCAGAAGAGTTCGGGCGTTTTCTATCATAGCTGCCTCGTTCTCCCCCACGATCAGAACGACGTCTACGATTACCGCCGCCAGATCGGTTATCTTTTTTCTTTGAACGCAGTGGTTCAACAGCCGTTAATTTAACTGGTGTAGCATCTGGCTCTTTTGTAAGAAGCTTCAATGCTGCTGCAAGTAGTGTTACAGAATCTGTTTCTTCTAATAAACCTTCTGCAACTCGCTTATACTCTGCATAGTCATTTTCTTCGATTGTTTTGGCAATTTTACTAATTGTTGCTTGTTGGTTTCCAGCTAACACATCTGTTAGAGAAGGAATCGGCTTCTTCGTCATTGATTTCTTCGTCACATTTTCAATAATACGTAAATGATCAAGTTCTCTAGGAGAAACAAATGTTACAGCAAGACCTTTTTTACCAGCACGTCCTGTTCTACCGATTCGGTGAACATAGCTTTCTGGATCTTGTGGGATATCAAAGTTATAAACATGAGACACACCGCTGATGTCAAGTCCTCTAGCTGCTACATCTGTTGCTACCATAATATCAATGCTTTGTTCCTTGAAACGACGAATTACTTGGTCACGTTTACCTTGTGGAATATCACCATGAATTCCTTCTGCAGAGTATCCACGTTTAATAAGACCTTCCACCACTTCGTCCACACGTCTCTTCGTACGACCAAAGACAATAGCAAGTTCAGGTGATTGAATATCCAGCAAGCTGCATAATACATCAAATTTTTGACGCTCTTGTACTTCGATATAATGTTGCTCAATGTTTGTAACAGTCATTTCTTTCGCTTTCACTCTTACAACTTGAGGTTCAACCATAAATCTTTCAGCAAGGCTTTGAATTCTTTTCGGCATTGTTGCTGAAAACAATAACGTTTGACGAGACTCTGGAGTTTCGCTTAAGATTCTTTCAATATCATCAATGAAGCCCATGTTAAGCATTTCATCTGCCTCATCAAGAACAATCATTTTTAAATCTTGTAAACGAATTGTCTTACGCTCAATATGGTCAATTAATCGACCAGGTGTAGCCGCAATAATTTCCGGCTTCTTTTTAAGTCCGCGAATTTGGCGGTTAATGTCTTGTCCACCGTATATTGGCAGGGTACGGATTCCTTTTACTGAGCCAATACGATTTAATTCTTCTGCTACTTGGACTGCTAATTCTCTCGTTGGAGCAATAACTAGTCCTTGAACTGCTTTGCCAACCTCAATTTTTTCTAATAAAGGCACACCAAAGGCAGTTGTTTTACCAGTACCTGTTTGAGCTTGTCCAATCATGTCCTTACCTGATAATGCAATCGGAATCGCCTGCGCCTGAATTGGTGTTGGCTCTTCAAATCCCATATTTGATAATGCTTTTTCTAAACTGCTGCTTAATTTAAAATCTGAAAAAGTTGTCAATACTTTTTCCTCCTTGTTATTGTACTCCGTTGATTGATATTCCTTAGAATATAGGGCCAGAAATGTCGTAGGATAGGATCTTTATCATTTTTAAATGAATGGATCCCACTAATTTTAGCGCATGATTACTCTTATATAGACCTTAAAACACCGCCCTATTATTAGGGACATTATTTGTTTAGAAAATACCAACCTAGAGTGTATTGTTTTATTTTGTTATAAATATATACTCTCCATTTTATTTCACTTTTTTTCATTTTCCAAAACATTAAGGTAAATAGGACCAATTAAAAGCCTGCATACCATACTTTAGTGGGAAATTATGTGGTTTTTTAACGGATGAATATAATGAAGTTGATGGAGAATTTTTTATCCAAATGCTAATCTAAGCCATTGATTTTTGTTATTCTTCCTTTCAATGAAAAACAAAAGCTTTATGGGAAACATCATTAAAAAAGGTGATGCATTTTGAAAGGCATCACCTTTTTTTGTTTTCTTATTAAGCTTTAGTTACGTTAGAAGCTTGTGGTCCACGGTTACCTTCAACGATTTCAAAAGTTACGTCTTGGCCTTCTTCTAAAGTTTTGAAACCTTCTGTTTGAATTGCAGAGAAGTGAACAAATACGTCTTGACCTTCAGAAGACTCGATGAATCCAAAACCTTTTTCTGCGTTAAACCATTTTACTTTACCTGTGTTCATTGTAAAACCTCCAAAAATGTGTTACACACTAAGCACCTAATATAACTTTTAGGAATCGATACGTCATTCAACATGAAAAAGCCGTAACTGAAATGATGTAGAAGAAATCGCCTACATACATTGCAGCTACGACCACCTTATCCATAAAACATATACCGAACTTAATTGCGTTACACTTATAATATAATTTTTTTACGTTTTTGTCAATAACGTTTTCAAAACTTATAATATTACACCAATGGTATATTTTTCCTATTTGATTTTTTAACGTTATTCCCCGATTGCTGCTTCTGCAGAGTCAACCGTATGCTTTAACAGCATACTAATCGTAACTGGTCCAACTCCTCCTGGAACCGGGGTAATGGCAGAGGCTTTTTCAAAACAAGCTTCATAATCAACATCTCCGATATTGCCTTTATTATAGCCGGCATCCAAAATAACTGCACCTGGTTTAATCCATTCACCTTGAATAAAATTAGGTTTTCCAACAGCAGCAATCACAATGTCTGCTTGTCTGACATGATTTTCTAAATGAACCGTTCTTGAGTGGCAGGTTGTCACGGTTGCATCTTTATTTAAAAGCAATGCAGAAACAGGCTTTCCTAAAATTGGACTACGCCCTACTACTACCGCATGTTTTCCATTAACTTCTATATTATAATGCTCCATAATTTTCATTATAGCTGCTGGAGTACAGGATGGATATTTACCAAATCCTAAAGCTGTTTGCCCATATCCAAAACTAGTAACACCGTCCACGTCTTTCTCAATCTCAATTGCTTCAAATGCTTTCCGTTCATCTATATGGCTTGGAACTGGATGTTGTAAAAGAATCCCATGCACCTTTTCATCCTTATTTAATGAATGAATCGTTGCTAACAACTCTTCTGTTGTTGTTTGTTTATCTAAATGAATTTTTCTTGATTCTATGCCGAGCTTTGCACATGCATTCCCTTTCATTCGTACATACGTTGCGGATGAAGGATCATCGCCAACTAATATTGTTGCCAAGCATGGAGTAATCCCTTTTTCCTTTAAAGCACTTATTCTTCCTCTTAATTCATCTTTTACTGCATTTGCTACTACATTTCCGTCTAAAATTAATTTTTCCGACATGTATATACCTCCTGGTAAATTATAAAAAAGAAGTGCTTTTTTGCCCTTCTGCCCAGACGACCGGCTATACATATACACAGCTCCCATATGGTTATTTCCATTTATGTCGTCAGTCACTATGTATTGATAAGTTCATTTGTATCATATCATAGCTCCCTTTCAAATAAAATAATCTTCCCGTTATTTTATTTGAAAGATAGTGGAAAGTACCAGATTAGTTTTATCAAATATAAAAGGACCTTTTAAGTCTGATGATCAACTCAGATTTAAAAGGTCCCATTCATGTATTCATCGATCGAATACAATTAAGCAATGCATATATTTAAGGAAATACACTTCTATTAAAAATGGTGTAATGCCTAAAACAACGAAAGCCCTACCTCTCTTTCATCCTTACGGTTCCTAGACCGCGCCAGTGTGAATTTAGGGTGAATTGTGCAGAACACAAAAATACATTTTTGAAAAAATAATGGAAGGATTAATCCGCATTAGGAAGGATTTAAATGTGTTTTTGAAGATAAATGGAGTGTAATTGTTTTGAATGCTATTATATAGTTGTTCCGTATACTTATAAATTTCTTGTTACTTTACACAATAATTCTACAAAATTCTGTTAAACCTCAAATACATACAAGGAACATCTTATCGCAAAATTTGCTTATAGTCAACTATTAGTTTCCCTATTTTTGTAAAAACGCTTATTTTGTGCAAGGGTTAATCGATATTCTCAATATTATCAGGCACTCGTTTCCCTCCATTTCATACACTTAATTACCATATTGTAATCAATGAGCTTCCTATCCTGTTGTCTGCTCGAGGCGACCGCATGAATCACTTACGTGCGGTCGCTTCGAGCTAACCAACCTATCATTTGTTCTAAAGAATTTCATTAAATGGGAAAGCCTTATTTCCTATTAACTTTCCATTACCCTGCGAACGGAATAGTTGCTTTGTGTATTTCTTTTTCTAGTTCGGCTGTTAGGGTATTAGTTCTTTCGGTGCTCCAATCGTAATATTCTGCCATGTATTCAATTACTGCATCTTTTACTTCCTTTACTTTAGCAATATCAAATAAAAGCATTGCTGTCCGTCTTAGTAGTACATCTGTCGGAGTTATTGCATATTCATATTCCATTGCATAGTGAATCCGTGCAAGTAGGACTGGGGAAAGTTCTTCATATTTCCCGCTTAACTCCTTTGCAATTTCATAAAGAATAGGCGCATTGCTGCCATATAGCCTTGCAATGTTTTCTGCTTCCTCTTTTGAAAGTCCTCCATTCATTCCCTTTGATACAACATCTTGGATATACGTAGAAAAACCTTTTGAACCACCAACATCTCCACCAGAGATTGGCATCGACTTTGTCATACATTGTTTAAATGACTTCCCCGTCTTCTCTTGCAATCTAGTGGAAACAAGATTAACAACTGTTTCAGCCATTTTACGATACCCCGTTAATTTCCCTCCAGCAATAGTAATAAGTCGACTGTCAGACTCCCAGATTTCATCCTTGCGAGAAATTTCAGAGGGATCTTTTCCATCTTCCAAAATCAATGGTCTAACTCCCGCCCAGCTTGACTCCACATCTTCTGCGGAAACGGAGATCGAAGGAAACATAAACTTAATTGCTTCTAAAAGATAATCTCTATCTTCTTTCGACATCGAAGGATGAATGGGATCTTCACTATAAAAAGTATCTGTTGTCCCAACATATGTTTTTCCATCCCGTGGAATAGCAAAAACCATTCTCTTATCTGGTGTATCAAAATAAATCGCTTGTTTTAAAGGAAATACAGATTGATCAATAACTAAATGAACCCCTTTTGTCAGCTGAAGCGCTTTACCTTTTCGGCTTCCATCAATCGTTCTTAATGTATCAACCCATGGTCCAGTTGCATTTACCACAACATTGGCATAAATAGGGTAAACCGTATTTGTGATAAGATTTCTAACTTCTACACCTTCTACTTTTCCGTTTTTATCATATAGGAAGTTCTCTACTTTCGTATAGTTAATCGCAGCTGCACCACAATCTACGGCCTTTTTCATTACCTCTACAGTCAGTCGGCTGTCATCTGTGCGATATTCCACATAATACCCTCCGCCTTTAAGACCATCTTTCTTAATTAATGGCTCTTTTGCAAGTGTTTCTTCTTTCGATAGCATTTTTCTTCGTTCCGATTTTTTTACTCCAGCTAAGAAATCATATACTCTTAGACCAATATTGGTGGAAAATTTTCCAAACGTTCCTCCTTGGTGTAACGGAAGTAACATCCATTCTGGTGTAGTTACATGTGGTCCATTTTCATACACCACTTCTCTCTCCTTCCCTACTTCTGCAACCATCTTCACTTCAAATTGCTTTAAATAGCGGAGACCACCATGGACGAGCTTTGTTGATCTGCTTGAAGTTCCTGCTGAAAAATCCTGCATTTCTACAAGAGCAACTTCCATTCCTCTAGCTGCGGCATCTAAAGCAATTCCCGCTCCTGTAATACCTCCCCCGATCACTAACACATCAAATTTATTATTCATTAACTGTTGTTGTATTTTTTCTCTACTACTTGGCTTCTTTTGCAAAGTAAAACCCTCCCTATACTTAAAAAACTTGTTAGTTTAATAATTTCCTTTCGTAATACATTCAAAACAATTTAGTTTGTACATGATCTATATACAAACAAAAAGAGACCACAAAGTTACATTACCAATAGAACGATAATGCTTTGTGGTCTCTCCATTTCTCCAGACAAAAAATATTAACTTGTGTTTATTATATCATATTAACCTAGATATTCATAGTATTTATATTATTATATTAAACTTTAAAACAGTAGGTTCCCCTTTTATTTAAAAGCCATTGTAGCCTTAACAGCTTTCTTCCATCCAGCATATAATCCTTCTCTTGTCTCTTCCTCCATTTTTGGTTCGTAGGAACGATCTAGGCTCCATTGTTCCGCAATTTCCTTTTGATCTTTCCAGAAACCAACAGCTAAACCAGCAAGATAAGCTGCTCCTAATGCAGTTGTCTCATTTATAACTGGTCTTTCCACAGGAACATTTAATATATCTCCCTGGAACTGCATAAGGAAATTGTTTCGAACGGCTCCTCCATCAGCTCGTAATGTTTTAACTTGAATATTCGAATCAGATTCCATTGCAGCCAGAACATCTTTTGTTTGATAGGCAAGTGATTCTAGTGTTGCCCGAATAAAATGCTCTTTTGTTGTCCCTCTTGTTACTCCAAACATTGCCCCTCGCACATCACTGTCCCAGTATGGAGTTCCTAATCCAACAAACGCTGGTACAATATAAACTCCATCTGTAGAATCTACTCTGCTTGCATAGTCTTCGCTGTCTTTCGCATCTTTTATCATTCTTAAGCCATCTCTTAGCCACTGGATAGCAGATCCTGCCACAAATATACTTCCTTCAAGGGCATAATTTACTTTTCCATCTATCCCCCATGCGATTGTTGTTAACAAGCCATGGTCTGATTTTACTGCTTTTTCACCTGTGTTCATTAACATAAAGCAGCCCGTACCATAAGTATTTTTCGCCATTCCCGCTTCAAAACATGCCTGACCAAATAAAGCAGCCTGTTGATCTCCTGCCACTCCTGCAATTGGAATTCTATTTCCAAAGAAATGTCCTTCCACTGTATGAGCATATATTTCAGAAGATCCTTTTACTTCTGGGAGCATCGATTTTGGAACTGTTAATATTTCAAGTAGTTCTTCATCCCATTTTAATTCATAGATATTAAACATTAACGTACGTGAAGCATTTGTATAGTCTGTTACATGCGCTTTTCCACCAGATAATTTCCAAATTAGCCATGTATCAATTGTACCAAATAATAAATCCCCGTTTTCTGCTTTTTGTCTAGCTCCATCTACATGATCTAAAATCCACTTTACTTTGGTACCTGCAAAATAAGCATCAATTAAAAGTCCTGTTTTATCACGGAAAAGCTGATTATATCCTTGTGCTTTTAGTTCTTCACAAATTTCATTTGTTTGTCTTGATTGCCATACAATGGCATTGTATACGGGCGCCCCAGTATTTTTATCCCATACAACAGCCGTCTCCCGTTGATTGGTAATCCCAATACCTTCTATTTGTTCCGGCTTAATATCTGATTCTGATAAAACTGTTGCAATAACAGCTAAAATAGAACCCCATATTTCATTTGCATTATGTTCAACCCATCCTGGCTTCGGAAATATTTGTGTGAATTCCTTTTGGGCCACATGCACAATATCCCCTTTTTTGTTGAAAATAATCGCCCTTGAGCTTGTTGTCCCTTGATCTAATGATAATATAAATTTTTCCATGAATAAAACCTCCCATTAGTAAATGATTATGCTACTTTTTTACCAATACTTTTACTTTCCCCTTTTGTCTTAAAAAATGCAAGTAATAATACAATGACAGTAATCGCTATTACAATCCAAAAGCTTGATAAGACAACCCCTTTAAAGATATACGTATAAAAAACGGCTGCTAGTGATCCGCCTAAAATGGGACCAACAACTGGTATCCAAGCATAACGGAAATTGGATGATCCTTTGCCGGCAATTGGTAAAACAAAATGGGCAATTCTTGGACCAAGGTCACGTGCAGGATTAATAGCATAGCCAGTTGTTCCCCCTAATGACATCCCAATTACAACAATAAGCAAGCCTACAGCAAGCGGGTTCAATCCCTCAGCAAAACTATTTGCTCCAATAAACAATAAGCCAAGCACTAACATAAACGTCCCTATCAATTCGCTTAATATATTTCCAAAGGTATGTGGAATAGCAGGACCTGTTGAAAAGACTGCTAATTTTGCTTCCGCATCCTTTGTTGCACCCCAATGCGGGAGATAGTGTAAATATACAATACATGCACCTAAAAAAGCGCCAATCATTTGTGCCAAAATATACGGCAATACTTGATTCCAAGCAAAATCACCAGTGATTGCAAGCGCGATGGTAACAGCTGGATTTAAATGGGCACCACTAATACTTCCGACAGCAAATGCTCCCATTGTAACTGCCAATCCCCAGGCAAGAGTAATCACAATCCACCCTCCACCATTAGAGAACGCTTTCTTTAAATTCGCACCAGCTACAACGCCTCCCCCAAATATAATCAAAATCATGGTACCAACAACTTCTCCCATAAACGCAGACATCAAAATCCCCCTTTTCCTTGTTTCACTCTGTTAAAATTCTGACAATGAATTATATTAAACTGCTTTACCCCTAAACTACCATCATACTAACATTTATTTTTATCATTACAGAGTGATTGTCATATAACATGCAAAAAAAGGAGAACACGACAGATTAAGCCACTAAAATTATGGTGACTACTGCGTGTATCTCCTTTTCTCCAACACATTAAATTAACTTGTAAGGTTATTGTAAACGCTTCCTGTTGGTCTGTCAATTATTTTTATTGTTTTCACTATAAAAAAATTATTTACTTTATTTTTTGCCATAATTCTTTTTTAGAAGTAGTTATACTAGTAGCCCCTGCTTCAATTGCATTGCTTATATCCTTATCCGTGCGAATCAAACCACCTGCAAGAATGGGTACATTTAAACTCTCTTTAATTTCTTTAATCATCCAAGGCATTGTTCCTGGAAGCACTTCGATATAATCTGGATGTGTTCGTTGTACTAGTTTAATGCTTTTCGCTATTGCATGACTATCAAGGAGAAATACCCTTTGAATTGCTATCACGTTTTTCTGCTTTGCTTTTAAAATAACCGATGATTTTGTAGATATAAGTCCATATGGTTTAAATTCTTGACAGATAAACTCTGTTCCAAAATCATCACTTTTCAATCCTTGGATTAAATCAACATGATAAATCATTTTCTTATTTGCTTTTTTTGCAAGCAAGCTTATATGTTTTAACTGTGAAACATGTACCTCTAAAAATACGCCAATTTCATAATCGCTTTTTAAAAACGCTTCGAATTCCTTCATATTTGATGATGCTGGAATAATAGGTTGATTCATTTCATTTCCCCCAAAAAGTTTCATTCTTAATCTCTTCATGACCATTCAAGGCTTCCCAACATTCACTACCGTTTCGTTTTAAATTCATATAGGCGAAATGCTAATATGCAAACAGCAGAATAGGCGATACCTATTGAGTAGCCACCTACAACATCTGTTGGATAATGGACACCTAAATATACTCTGCTTGTTCCTATTAAAAGAATAAGCATACAAGCAATTATGTAAGCCATCACTTTCTTTCCAGTTGAATTAAGCAAATGTATACATAAGTACGCACATGAGCTGAAGAAAATAAGAGAACCCATAGAGTGTCCACTTGGAAAACTATAGCCTTTTTCTATTATAACAGGCAATATATCCGGACGCTCTCTTTTGAAGAACCATTTAAGAAGCGTATTTAATAATGCACCAAAACCATTAGCAGAAATAAAAAAAATGGCTAAAGCATACTTTTTCTTCCATAGTAAAAGTACTGTAATAATTAGTATCGCTGCTGCGATAAACAAAATAGACCCTAAAAAGGTTATTCGTTCAACCCATATTGTTAATTCGTCTGAAATAAATGATTGAGTAAAATGGATGATTGTATCATCAAATGAAATAATATCTGAGCTCTTTACATGTCTTGCAATAATATAAAATAGCCCGCTAAAAATCAGGATAACTGCTAACATTACACCGATATATTTTGACGTTATTCTTCTCTCCATGTAAATCCCTCGCTGTTATATTTTAGTGCTAGCTATTTCGCAGTAGCTAGCACTTTATTTTTAAGCTTCTTTGACAACTTTCTTTCTTGTGGTCTTTTTCTTTTTTTCCTCTGTTTTCTTACTAGGCTTTGTATTATCAATAGATGCTTGTAGTGCAGCCATTAAATCCATGACATTCGATTCCCTTGGTTTATCTGTGCCTGTCACTACCTCTTTGCCAGCTTTCTTTGCTTCAATCAATTCAAGAAGAGCTGTTCTGTATTCATCTGTATATTTCTCTGGAGTAAATTCAGTGGTTAATTGATCAATTAATAAAATCGCTGTTTCTAATTCTTTTTTCTCTATTTGATTTACTTCCGGAACATTTGGTACATCGTCCACCTTACGAACTTCATCAGGAAAATGAATAGTTTCCATTACGAGAGTATTTTCATAAACCCGAATAATTGCCAGCTGTTCTTTGGAGCGAATAATAATTTTCGCAATTCCCACTTTCCCTGTCTCAAGTAAGGCTTGTCTTAATAAAGCATATGCCTTATTACCACCTTCACCGGAAGACATATAATAACATTTTTCAAAGTAAATAGGATCAATCTCTTCCATCTTCACAAAATCAATAATCTCCACTGCTTTATCTTCATTCTCTTTGTACAGGTTTTTCAAATCTTCTTCATCAAGCACAACATATTTTCCTTTTGCATATTCATATGCCTTTACGATTTCTTCTGGAGCAACTTCATTTCCACAAGCAGAACATTTCTTTTCATATTTAATTGGGGCATGACAAGCCTTATGAAGTGTTCTAAGCTTGATATCTTTATCTTCTATTGCTGAATGCAGCTTAATCGGTATGCTTACTAATCCAAAACTTATATTTCCTTTCCACATTGTATGCATAATTAATCTCCAATCTTATTAGTTGAACACAATATTTCTTTTATGAAAAAAGCAATATTCATCACTTTTTCTTCTATCTATTTATACATTGTGTCACCGTTTTTTTTTCATACTATTTAATTATTGGCAGCAGACACTGTTCATACTATGTACTTAAATAGATATACTAATAAGAGTTAGATAAATCAGGAGGATAGACAAATGCATACAGCTGCATTTTTTATTAGTAATTATTATAAAAAAACAGACTCATTTGGTGTCAGTGTCGTTGGAAACGAGAACATTATCACTGTAGGTTCTTTTCAAAAAGGCTTAAAAAAAGCAGAAAAAACAGCATTAATACAGATTATAAAAGAACATGCTATAAAGGAAGATGACGATTTATATTATTTAAATCCAGGAATTTGCGTAGAATTACAGTTTTCCTCCTTTCAACAGTATAAACTGAGCAACCCCGTTTTTATCCAATTTTTATATAATATAGATTGGAAAGACTGTACATTAGAGAAACTCGTCGCAACAGAGTCTACGCCTATTACTCATGCTGATAAACCTCTATTTCCCAACACCACGATTACGAAACTCGATTATATTTTATATTTAAAAGAGGTCAGTCCATATTTACTTCCTTTTTTAGAAAATCGCTTATTGACTACGATTCGATTTCCCCATGGTTTATTTGGAGAATCTTTTTATCAAAAACAATGTCCAGACTACGCTCCATCTTATGTACAAACATATAAGAACGACGACATAGAGTATATCATTTGCAATAACCTAGAAACGCTTATGTGGCTTGGAAATCAATTAGCGTTTGAATTTCATATACCATTTGAAACCATTTATTCTAATAGCATGCCTTCTGAAATTGTCTTTGATTTAGATCCGCCTTCTGTGGAACATTTTTATATGGCTATTAAAGCGGCAAAAGTTCTACAACAGATTTTGGAACGATTACATCTTTTATCTTTTGTGAAAATATCAGGAAATAAAGGAATTCAGGTATATTTACCACTTCCAGAAAAAACATTTACTTATGAAGAAGTACGTTTATTCACAGAATTTATTGCAAACTATATGATTGCGGCAAATCCAGAGCTTTTCACCATAGAACGATTAAAGAAAAACCGCAAAAACAGATTATACATTGACTACATCCAACATAGTGAAGGAAAAACAATTATCGCTCCCTATTCTATTCGCGGTAATAAAGGAGGATATGTTGCATGCCCAATTGAATGGGATGAATTAACGGAAGATTTACATCCTCGCCAATTTTCAATGGACGTTGTTTTACAAAGACTACAAAAAGGGATTCATTCCTTCGCTGGTTATTTTGCGGCAAAAGAAAAACAACCTTTTCGTCAAGTACTAGATGTGTTAACAAATGTCCAAAACACTGAAGGGCAGAAAAAAATCTGAATAGATGATTGCGAAAACTTTCTAATCATATCCTTGTATGCAAACATAAAGACAATAAAACGCCCAAACAAAGGAACGGAAATTTTTCTGTCTAATGTTTGGGCCTATTTCTAGAATAATTCTGGCTATGCATGTTGTTATACTAATTTGCATTCTTCAATGGGGATAGTGACAAATGACTCGATGACTGGATGCCTTAATGTTCTGCCTTCTGTCCATTCTAAAAAGGAGATTTTGACAGTAAGTGCTGGCCGCAGCCAGACTCCATCTTTCGCTTTCCTGAGATTAGCAAAAGGACTCTCATTTATAATGATTGGCTCAATCGCTTTTGAGACAGCAGCCCAGTCATTTGCGGTCAATTTACCCGAACCAGCACTTCCAATATAAACCAGCTTCCCCGACTCATCAAATAACCCAAGGTGGAGAGAATGGACCGTTTTATTTTTAAATGTTACTCCTCCCACTATAGCGATTAAATCCTGCTCTTTTTTTCGCTTAAGCCATCTGGCATCCTTTCCGCCCAGAACATAGGAACTACTAAGATCCTTGCAGACAATTCCTTCTAACTGATGTTGTTGACAAACAGCAAATAAACCTCTCATATCTGTAAAGTTTTCAACTAGACGAATATCTTTCGTCTCAGCTACTTTTTCATGCAATATTTTTTGTCTTTCCAGTAATGGTTTGTCTACCAGCCACTGTCCATCGAGGAACAGGATATCAAAAATCATATAGGTAATCGGGATTTCCTCTTGCAGCTCACTTAATCGCTCAAGTTTTCGCACTCTGTCCCGTCTCATTACTTCATAAAAGGATGGTTTCCCATCCTGTAAAGCAATGACTTCGCCGTCGAGAATACAATTTTTTGCCTGTACAAAGGAACCGGTCTTTAATAATTCAGGATATTGCTGCGTTCTTTCATTTTTCTTTCGATTAAATAATTTTGTGTCCTCTCCATCATAGTAGGAGAGAATTCTTGTTCCATCCCACTTAACTTGAGCAATCCATTGATCCCCTTTTGGAATTGCTTCTGTTAGTAGTGGTTCAAATGGCTTTATTGGTTTCATGTGCTTTTATTCCTTTTATTCTTACCATTTGCTAATAGAACAAAATTATACAAGGATCTTATCTATCTCAAACTGCAAACAAACCTCAGAATTTTAGAAATAGTAGTTGGTCTTTAGGATATTTTTTAATTTCTTCGAATAGAGATGAGATATTGCTTCCCGTCGGGCTCGCGCTGAGCCGCGGTCTGCCTTCAGTCTGCAGGGTATAAGACTGTCTCGCTAATCACGCAGGAGTCTCCCCCTTAGACTACAAGCAGCGCATAAAAATCATTTTTAACTTTTCTAAAATCATTTTGTCAACAAACTAATCTATTTTTAATTTTTTTGACGCTCTTAACCTTGCTGTTTAACTACTAATAATGCTAGAAATGAAGTTTGTCCATTTTCTAATCACTTTATCATCTATAACAAAAAGGTCAGTTTCTATTCCACATAACAGAATGTTGAATAGACCTAACCTTATCCTTCCATACTAACCAACTACTGTTCTCTCCAAATTTATTTTAAATGATTTTCGACATATTGCTTTGCTTCTTGTTGTAGTTTTTTATATTGAACAGCTTCTTCCTCGAAATATATCTTATTCGTTACGGCATAGTTTTCTATTGTATCCCATTCAAATGATACATCTGCACGATATACATAAGTAGCGTTGCCAATTAAATCAATTCGATATTGATCATTTTGATAATGTACATAGCAGCGAACTTTGCCCCCATTATTATACACATCCACATAGGTATTTTTTTCATTAAACCCATTTAGTATGGAAACAAGAGTGGAAGCAGACATAGCAGTCCCACAAGCATTTGTAAACCCTACTCCTCGTTCGTATGTACGCACATAAATACTTCCTTTTTCTAATATTGAAACAAAGCTAACATTTACACCGTCTGGAAAATACTCATTCGGACCATTCACATATTTACTTATCGTTTCTTGAATATCCGAATCAAGTACTGCCTTATCTACAAGTGTAATTAAATGCGGATTAGGTACAGCTAAAGCAGTAAATAATAAATCTTTATTTAACCCCGGAATTTTCTCATTTATTAGTGTAGTCGATTCTACCTCAAGCGGCAGATCCTTCGTCTGAAAAGATACAGGAGATATTTCTACCAAATACGTTGGGATATCCGGATAAATATCTGTTTCATTTTTCACTTCTAAATTTGCTTTCATTGTTTCAATCATCGCTTCCTCTACCTGAAGGAGTTCACAAACATATCGAGCGACACAACGAATACCATTTCCACACATCGATGCTTCGGAACCATCGGCATTAAAAACTCTCATTCTTGCATCAGCAACTTGACTAGGCATTACAAAAAGAATACCATCCGCTCCTAAAGAAGAAGCTCTATTACATAGCGTTTTAGCTATTTCTGCTCTTTCTTCTTCGGTAAACTGATAGGCGTCTGAAATTTCATCTATTATTAAAAAATCATTGCCACTTCCATGACATTTTGTAATTTTTATATTCATTTCATCGTTCCTCCAAGCTATATTTGTTTCTTATTTATTTTACTGTTCCTTTGTCTAACCTGCAATCAATTCTTCCTTGCCCAAAAAAAGAGAAAACCTTAACAGCTTTTAGTCAAGTCGTTAAGGTTATTACCATTCATCCATATAAATCATCATCTAATAGCTTCTTTGCCCATGAAATAGATTCTGCATATACTTTAAACAATTCCTTTTCTTGAATATCCAATTCTTTACAACCAAGTGCAATTCCCGACCAGTCAGCTGTTTCTGCTGCAATGACCAATTGAAGCACATCATATTGAACATTTTTCTGTCCTGATAAAGCTTGTACAATTGTCTCATCCAATGGTAGATCGGAAAGAATGGTATCCATATCCTTGTTCATAATGGTATCCATAAGAGAGAACATTCCCGTCAAAAAAAAACTTCCATATTCTATTCTTCCCGGTATAAGTTTTGCTACCGCTTCGCACATTTTAGAACGTATTAAGCAATTATGAATCACTTCTAAAGAAATTCCATTCTTCCAGTCCTTTTCCCTAACTGTAAGAATATAAATCCATTTTCGAAGTTCTCTAAGCCCAATATATACAATGGCATGTTTAATACTGGTTACTTTTTGCTTTACTCCATATCCTAGTGTGTTAATTAATTTCAATAACTTATATGATAAAGAAATATCCTGTTCAATCAATTTAGAAATACGGGTTATATCTGGATTTTCATCATGTAATAGCTCAAGGATCTTATAATATGCCGTCATATAGGTTGGCACATCATGGGAAGACATGATGACTGGTCTTGAAAAATAATAACCTTGAAAATAATGATAGCCGCTGTTTCTAGCTTGTTCATACTCCGTACTTGTCTCAAGTTTTTCAGCAATTAATTCAATGTGATGCTTTTTAGCAATCGCTTCTAATTCTGTTCGCACTTCTTTAGTCGTATGTTGAAAATCGATTTTAACCATATCTGCTAATAGCAGTAAAGAATAGGAGTATGGGTTACTTTTCTCTAAATTAAAATCATCTAAAGCCAATTTGTAGCCTAATTGTTTGAGTTCTAAACAAATATCTATAATTTTTTGACTTGGAACAACAGTTTCTAGAATCTCTATTACAATATCCCTTGGCTGAAAATATGTAGGAAGTTTAAGTTCTAATAAATTCTCAGTAAAATTAATAAAACAAGGTTTACCGTCTGATAATTTATCTATGCCAATATTAAGAAAACTGTTAATAATAACATTTGTTGTCGCCTGATCACCATTTATATTGGGGAAGGAATTAATATTATTATGTCTATATAGTAGTTCATATCCATAAACTTCTTCCATTCGATTAAATAGTGGCTGTCTCGCCACAAAAACTTCCATTTATTTACCTCCGTCAATCTTTTTGCGCTTAGTTATTGTCATTTTAATAAATTTATTAGTAGAAGGTTGTCGAACCTTGCTTGTAAGAAAATAAAATTCTTACCAGAAATGTCATCGTTAATGTTTAGGGGTCATCTAGGTTGTATTTAAAGGGAATGGAGAAAAGATTCTTTGATTCAAGGCTATATATAATCAAAATGATAGCTAATCCAGAAAAAAGAACTTTTTTACATTCTATTTTTCTAAAAGATATCTTGAATAAAACGGGGAATTCTAAAAATACAGGGCAGTTTAAAATACCATTAAATAGAGTAAAGCTATAGAGACAAAAAGCTTATGCACAAAAACGAGTATAGTTAGACAGCTAGTAACAACTTCTGAAAAAAGAAAATGACTTTCTAATTTCAGAAGTGATTTTGCTATTAATGTGTATATTGAAGTAAAAAATTAATCAAAAATAATGAGGATATGAAATACAAAGGCAGTGATACTTCTTTCGCTTTACCTAAAGCAATCTTTAAAATTGGGTAAAGAATAAACCCAATAGCCATGCCATCTGCGATACTGTACGTAAACGGAATCATTGCAATAATAAAGAAGCTAGGAAAACTTTCACTTAAATCCTTTAAATCCAGATTTCGGATATTCTGTAGCATTAATCCTCCAATAATAATTAAAATTGGTGCAATCGCACTATCTGGAATTAATTTTATGACAGGAATAAAAAATGCTGAACAAATAAACAGAATACCTGTCGTTACAGCTGTTAAACCTGTTTTTCCACCAGCGGTCATACTTGCTGAGCTTTCAACTGTAGCTACTGTTGGACTTGTGCCAAATAAACTAGATAGAAAGACAGAAATAGAAGTAGCTCGAAAAGCTTTTTGAAATCGCTCAGATTTGTTTATAAATTGGACATGATTGTTGACCAATCCAATATTCTCAAACACAAGGACCATTGTAAGAGAAAATACGGCAATCCAAAAAGGAATCGATGCAAGTTTGTCAAAAGACAGATGACCAAACACACTTTTGTATTCTTGAAGGTGAACCGACTGGCCACTTCCTGCATTTACATTAATCAGTCCAAACATCCAAGCAATGAAAGTACCAACAATAATCGTGATCAGAAAGTTTCCCTTCACATTTCTTAAAAATAGAATAATACTTATTAAAAATGTGAGTACTGTTGCTAGTACATGTAAATCATTAAAAGATCCCAAGGCAATAATTGAATTTGTTCCTCTTTCTACTATCCCGCCTTTTTCCAATCCAATTAGCATTAAAAATAGACCTAAACCAACGCTAATCGATTCTTTTAATGAAACAGGAATAGAATCACTGACAATTCTAGCTAGTTTCGTAAAAGCAACAATCATAAAGAGAATTCCAGAAACAAACACTACTGCCAACGCTTCTTGCCAGGTTAGGGCCATTGAATTTACAATGGTATAAGAAAATAACGCATTGATACCCATACCTGGTACAAGCAAAATTGGCACATTTCCATAAAAACCCATTAAAAAACAGCCAACAACGGATGTTAAAATGGTTGCAATGATTGCTGCTTCCAATGGAATACCTGCTTCTGCTAAGATTAAGGAGTTTACTACCACGATGTATACAACAGTAAAAAAACCAATAAACCCTGCAAGCACCTCTTGTTTAATGGATGTTTGACTTTCTTTTAGCCGAAAAAATGAAAAAATATAATCTTTCATCTGATATACCTATTTAGTTGTATCCCTCTCCCTACCCGCTTCCCCTATAAAATGCAAGTAAAGCATGTCAAAGACTGACATGACTTTTAGCATTCAATAAGGTAGCCACAAGAAATTATAATAGCAGATTGCCAATGTTTTGCCAATGTTTTTTAGGAGAAAATACTCATTTTTTCCTATTTTCCTTATTGCTATTTCTTATTATTTAGTTATTTTTCCTTAAATCAGCTTATCAAAGAAAAACTTTCTGTTCTAAAACTCCATCCATATTAATGATTCGTATAAGCGAATAACTTTGTCAATATAGCATAGAGGTGAATAATTTCTTTATCAGACGCATGGTGATCAATTGACAATAGCGGCAGATTAGGATCTTGAAAACGTTTGGCCCACTCTTTTGGCATCCAGCCCTTTCTTAACTGGGCCAATTTTTGACCATCTTCTTGCTCAAACTGATACTCCATTTGTCCAAAGGTTTTTTTCATTATGATTGTGTCTTCCCCATAAAGAAATTGGATCACTAATCGTTTTTCTGTCTTTATTTCTAGAATTCTGCTGATTATTTTTTTATCCTTATTTTTTATATCTATTCTATCTTTTTTTAATGTAAAAACATATTGGAGATCCCCTTGTGTATTATAAAAGCCATACGATTTTGTATAAAATCGATCGAATAAGAACGGCAAATACCAACGAATAATCGAGAATTTTTCATCTTTTATTTCTCCTATCTCTTGTCCATCTCTATCAAAAACAACCATTCTTAAGGATGGCGCAGGTAAAAAAGATAAAACCACCGTATTTGTTTTCAAAATTGATCTTGCTTGTCCCGCGGAGAAAAAATTCTCCATTTTCTCTAAACGTCGTTTATGTAAATAAAATTGACTAAAGCAAATTACACTGTATATTGCGAATGGGACTAAAAGGTAAAGAAAAATGATATTTGAATGATTAAATAGAAAGATGCCTATAAAAAGAAAGATAGGAATACAACTAATTAAACTAGCGTTCAAGGAAGATATGGCTGTATATTTATAATATTTTTCAATATTCATCATGAAGACTCCTTTATATCCATTCTTATAATGAAAGGTTAGCGCGACTGTGCACTTATCTTTCTCTTTCTTTTTATTCTATTAATTTCTAATGAAATCTATGATTAATTAGAAGAAAAATTTTAAAAGAGTCTAAACTATCATGTTACCTATTATTAAGGTTTGAATGTGGTAATATAAAAACCGAAGAAGTAGATGGTGGTTTATATGTTCATGCAGGGAAGTTGAGCTTTTTCAGCACATTGGTATGTATATGTGAGAAAAAATAAAATGCCAGCCTATTCGTTAAAAAGCGAGTCACCGAAATTGGTCGCTAATTTAAACGAATAAGCTGCCATTATAAAAAGGTTAATGATCTATATTATTTGATAAAACGAATCGTTAAAGGAATATGATAATCCTGGCCTTCATAAGCCTTAATAGCAGCAATGATTGTAAATACAAATGCCATAATTCCGATTATTGGTAAAATAATAAATCCGATTAAAAGAAACACAAGAATCCATGCTATGAAGGAATAAATGGCATAGGAAATTAAAAAGTTAAAATATTCTTTACCATGATAATCCACAAAAGGCGAATCTTTCTTCACGAGCCAGATAACTAATGGTCCGATAAAAGTAGTAAAAAAACTAGACACATAAATCAACATTGCAAAAACTCTATCATCATTTGATGATCTGTCTTTATTTAAATCCATGAAAGAAACCTCCAACTAAAATAATAATTGCTATGTTATTATATACGATTATTCTATATAAATGTTTCATTTTCTCATAATAATTGTCCAATTAATTCAAATAAGCTTTCATCCGTGACATTTATCATTCTTTCTTGCCTGTTTATATACTTTATCGGCAAGAGTTAAACCCTTTCTGCTATTGTGAATTAGTTTATCTTTCTTTACAATGATTCATTAATTTTTTACAATTTGTTTGTATTTTCCTATTTTCAATTTCACCGAAATTTTGTATGATATAGAAAAGTAATTTGTTATCATGAGATAATAATTAAAGATGGGAAGGCAAATGGTGCGCCACCGCTTTGGTTCTAGTGGGTTCGATTCCCACCCCGAAATTTTTTTTCAATTGGATTAAAAATTTCGAGGGTGGGCTTTTTCTTATGCATGAATAAGTTCTGCTCTCAAATGGAGGGATTATTGTGTTAAAAAAAAGAGATCTTGAAGAATGTCAAGCATTATATCCTTTAATGACGCATCCTGATGTCTTCCCTTTCGTGCGTCAAAAAGCTTCTTCTTATGAAGAATACCTTTTTCTTACCAAACAGACTATAGAAGCGGAAGAAAGAGGAGAACTCATTTCTAGAACGATATTAGATGAATGGCAAAATCCGATTGGAACCATAAATCTATATGATATAAACGAAAATATCGGTTTCCTCGGAACTTGGTTAGGAAAACCTTATCACGGCATGGGATACAATCAAATAGCAAAAGATTTATTTTTTGCTGAAGCATTTTTTGAGCTGAATATCGAAAGCATATTAATGCGAATTAGAAGCAATAATATCCGCTCACTAAAAGCAGCTGAAAAGCTTCCCTATGTGGTTTCTGCAAATGAAACAAGAAGTAATTTGTTACAAATTTTAAATACTTCTGGGATCCCTTATCAACTATTTGAAATTCCTAAAGATTTATTTACTCTATACACATTACGTCAAAATACGGAAGAGACGACAAATGATTGCAGAGAGGCGTAATTTAGCTCCGATAATAAAATAAGATCAGTCGATAGGAGAATAACTATCACTGATCTTATTTTATTCTTCTATAATATTGTCAGCGAATTGGATGAAAAAAAACCTCCATATATTCATCCCCGCCTCTGATTGAAAGATTATAGTAATTTATTGCTTCTTTTTATAGCTTTGATAATTCTTATTTCCACCAGAAAGATTATAGATATTCATAAATCCTAAATTACGCAGGATATTTTGGGCAGCATTTCCGGTTACACCACTATTACAATAAGTAACAGTGAGCCGATTTGGATCTAGCTCCTTGCATTTCTCTCGCAAATCGCCCAAAGGGATATTAATAGCGGTATCCACACATGACACATTAAATTGTTGTGCAGCTCGTGTATCAATAACTTGAATGGATTCCTCTTTTTCTATTCTTGCGGTTAAATCTTTTGGCGTGATTAATTGATTTTTCTTTTCAATTGCATTATGCAAAGCCATCCCAGTATACATGACAGGATCTTTTGCCGTACTAAATGGCGGCGCATATGCAAGATCAAGATGAAATAAATCTTCCGCTTTTGCATTAAATGTAATGGCTGTAACAAAAACATCTATTCTTTTATCGACACCTTCTTCCCCTACTATTTGTACACCCAATATTCTGCCTGTTTTCCGATCGGCAATTGCCTTGATTACTAATTGTTTGCCACCCAAATATTCAGCTCTAGCAGGCTTGATATTATGAAGAACTTCTATATCATAGCCTTCCTCCAATGCTTCCGTTTCGTTCATACCAGTTTGTCCAACAGCTAAGTCAAAAACACGAAGAATAGCAGTTCCTAAAATTCCTCTATGTTCTAATGATCCTCCGGTTATCACATCACCGGCTATTCTGCCCATTTTATTTGCTGTGCTTCCTAATGGCCGATATAGGGGTTTCCCGGTTATAAGGGAATAGCTCTCAGCAACATCCCCTACCGCATATACATCAGGTAAGTTAGTTTGCATCTTATTATTTACGGCAATAGCTCCAGAATGTCCTATATTTACACCGATTGACTCTGCTAACTGAACATTAGGCCGAACCCCTGTTGCTAAAATAACCAAATCTGTTTCTATAATATTTCCTGATTTTGTTTTTATTTCATTAGTAGTTATTTCACTAACTTCCTCATTCAATAGAAGGTTAACTCCTTTTTTTTCTAGATGGTCTTCTACATATGTAACAATATCTATATCCACATGTGATAATATGTGATCACTGCGTTGTACTAATATAACATCTAACCCTCTATTTGTTAACTGTTCAGCCATCTCTAAACCAATATACCCTGCCCCTATAATCGCAGCTCTTTTTGGCTCGTTCTTTTTTATAAATCGGTCAATAGCACTTGTATGTTGAATGGTTCGAATGTGGAAAACATGATCTTTATCTGCCCCCTCCATTGCTGGAGTGTAGGGTGATGCTCCTGTTGCAAATACTAATACATCATAAATATCCTCAATTACTTCATTTGTATTCAAGTTTTTCACTTGAATCTTTCTCCGCTTTGCATCTATAGCGATAACCTCATGCCGTACAAGAATATCTACATTATATCGTTTCTTAAACCAAGCCGGATTTCTCGGTGTTAAAGTTTCTAATTCATCAACTTCTCCGCCTAAGAAATAAGGAATTCCACAACCGGAGTAAGAAATGTCATAATCTGCATTATAAAGTGTGATTTCTGCCTGCTCGTCATTTCTGCGTGCTTTTGTTGCTACTGAAGTACCTGCCGCTACTGATCCTATAATAACAATTTTCATGATCATCCTCCTATAAACAATAGTGTATTTTATAATTTATCTTTTCCTGTACTGATACCCCATAAACGATTTTTCTAATGTCTATTAAGAAATGATTGATAGCCATAAGTATAAACCAATTAATGTAATCAAAAGGGTTGGAATGGTTAAAATTATCCCTGTCTTAAAGTAGGTTCCCCCTGAAATCTTTACCCCTTTTTGAGACAATACATGAAGCCATAATAAAGTAGCTAATGAACCAATCGGCGTAATTTTTGGTCCTAAATCCGAACCGATAATATTAGCATAAATTAAGCCTTCTTTTATTACTCCTGCTGCATTTGTATCCGCTATAGCTAAAGCATCAATCAAAACAGTGGGCATATTATTCATAATAGAAGAAATAACAGCCGCAATAAATCCCATCCCTATTGTCGCAAGAAACAGTCCATGGTCGGCAGCAGTTTGAATAAGACTTGATAACAAGCCAGTTAAGCCTACATTACGAAGTCCGTAAATGACTACATACATTCCTATAGAAAAGAAAACGATTGACCACGGCGCTCCTTTTATTACATTGCTAATGGATACTGCTTGCTTCGTCTGGCAAAAACAAGAAAAACAAGTGAAAGGCTGCCAACAACAGCGGATACCGGAATCGCAAGAAATTCACTGCCAAAATATCCAATTAGTAGAAAGGCTAAGATTATCCAAGAAAATCGGAACATTTGCGGATCCTTAATAGCTTCTGCCGGCAACCTTAGATGGTTTAAATCATACATTTCAGGAATTCTCTTGCGGAAGTAGATATATAGAACAAGCATACTTGCCAATAAGGAAAATAAATTGGGAATAATCATTCTAGAAGCATATTCAACAAATCCGATTTCAAAAAAATCTGCAGAAACAATATTTACTAAATTACTGACGACTAGAGGCAAAGAGGTTGTATCTGCAATAAACCCACTTGCCATGATAAATGGAAAAACCATTCTTTCTTCTACCTTTAATGCTCGAACCATCGATAGCACAATCGGGGTTAAAATAAGCGCTGCACCATCGTTTGCGAATAAAGCTGCCACAAGAGCACCTAAAAGGGAAACATAAAAAAACATTTTTAGCCCGCTTCCATTAGCCATTCGAGCCATATGTAGTGCTGCCCATTCAAAAAAACCTATTTCGTCTAAAATAAGGGAAATGATGATAATAGCAATAAATGCAAGTGTTGCATTCCAAACAATTCCAGTCACATCTGCGACATCATTAAAATCCACTACCCCGACTAATAAAGCGAATATTGCTCCCCCACAAGCAGACCAACCAATAGAAAGATTTTTGGGCTGCCAAATCACAAATGTTAATGTTAATAGAAAAATAATAATTGCCAAAAATGTGTGTAGCAAATTAAGACTCCCTCCATTAGTTACATATAATTTTAATCCCTTTTTATTCCAATACTGTTATATCCTCACATCCATTTGATAAAAATTGTAAAATTTCATTTATCAGTCCATAATATTTACATGTCTTGTTTAATGAATAAAAAACCCATTGACCTTTCTTTTGTTCTTTAACAATCTCTAAGTCTCTCATTTTACGGAGATGCTGACTAATAGCTGGCTGCGACATATTATATATTTCTACCAACTCACATACACAAAATGCTTTTTCAGACAACAAACTAACAATAGATAATCTTGTCTTATCTCCTAACAGTTTTAATACATCTGCTGTCTCTTTTATAGATAATACAGGTAAAGATTGGTTTTTCTTCATCATTTCCCCCCTTATTTATGCTACATATAAGCATATACTTATATATTTATGGAAAAGGTAACAAAAAACAAACACATTATTAATCAGTATTTGTTATCCTGTTATGATTAGAGAAAACTATTCTATCCTTTGAATCTTCATAATAATGGGAGTACTTTTACTTTGCAAGCAAAAAAATAATCGCGGTTGTCCCCCTCTATTTTACGAACAAATTTGAAGTTTTCGTTTTTTCTCTCCTTCAATCACCCTATTTATGGTATAATACGAAACGTTATTGTAAAGAAAGAGGACAAGCAGATGAAACAAACATATTCTATCAAACAAAAGCTATCTCAAATGATTATTATTTTATTTCCTGTACTGGTTACCCAGGTTGGTATTTTTGCATTAAGCTTTTTTGATACAACGATGTCTGGACATTATAGTCCGGTTGACTTAGCTGGAGTAGCAGTAGGCAGCTCCTTGTGGACGCCAATATATACAGGACTTAGTGGTATATTGCTTGCTTTACCTCCGATTGTCTCCCAATTAATAGGAAAAAACGAGCAAAAAGGGGTATCATTTTCTGTTATCCAAGCAGCATACTTATCTTTTAGTATGGCTATCGCCTTATTAATTATTGGTTACTTCTGTTTAGATTCAATTCTTGCAAATCTTGGCTTAGAACAGGATGTCTATAGAGTCGCATATCATTACTTAATCGCATTGAGTACCGGAATTATTCCTATTTTTCTATACTTTGTACTGCGTTCTTTTATTGATTCTCTTGGCCAGACGCAAATTACCATGTTTATAACGCTAATCGCAATACCGATTAATATTCTCTTAAATTTTGCACTAATCAATGGCATTTGGATTTTCCCCGAATTAGGCGGAGTGGGAACTGGATATGCAACTAGTATTACTTATTGGGTAATGCTCTTTATTGCGGTTTATATTGTCCATAAAAAAAATCCTTTTGTAGCTTTTCAGTTATTTAGCCAATTTCCGGCCGTATCATGGAATAAATGGAAAGAAATATTGACAATTGGCGTCCCGATTGGTTTTTCTGTATTCTTTGAAACAAGTATTTTTAGCGCAGTCACGATTTTAATGAGCAATTATGATACCAATACAATTGCTGCCCACCAATCAGCTATTAATTTCGCTTCTCTTTTGTATATGGTTCCCCTCAGCATTTCTACTGCTTTAACCATTCTTGTTGGTTATGAAGTTGGAGCTAGACGAACAAAAGATGCTAAAGCCTATAGTTGGTTAGGTGTTGGACTTGCTGTAATCATCGCATTTATTAGCGGAATGATTCTTTTGACGTTTCGAACTAACATTGCTGGTATTTATACGAATGACTGGGAGGTTCTCCATTTAACAGCCCACTTTCTTATTTATGCGATATTCTTTCAACTATCTGATGCAATACAAGCACCAATTCAAGGAGCTTTACGAGGGTATAAAGATGTAAATGTTACCCTTATCATGAGTTTTCTATCATATTGGGTAATAGGTCTGCCTAGCGGATATCTTCTTGCCACTTACACTAACTTAGGACCCTTCGGATATTGGATTGGACTCATTATCGGCCTTGCAACCGGTGCAATTTTCTTAACAAGCAGACTATTTAAAATTCAAAAACACAAATTTAGTGATAAACAATATGAAAATTAACACCGAACTGTGTCAATTAACACAGTTCTTTTTTATGAGATAAAAATAAATTCCTGCCCTAAATCTCCCTTTAGGCAAATACACACTTTTGGCATATGTGAATACAATAAAAAATAAGCATATATTTGTAAGTGAGAAAGGATGAATTTCCAATGTTCCCGTGGAATTTATTCCCTTTTAATAAAGATGCCAAAAGTAGAATGGACCAAATGAATCCGCAAGATATCCAAAAGTATGTGCAAGAAATGATGGATAAACTTATGCCTGAATCTCTACAAAAAATGGAACCAGAGAAAATGTTTCAGAGCTTTTCAAAAGGAGCAAATTATCGTAACGATAATCTTAACCATGCCGAGAAATTTAATTATGTTGTTTTTGAAACACATCATCATGTCTATGTCAGAATTCCTATTCTTGATAGCAGCTGGTTAGAGCATATTAAGATTTTTTATACATCCAATCAACTTATTATACAGCATATCCCCTTATTTGAAGATAAACACACAATCACACTTCCAGCAATTGTTCGAAAAAAAGGATCTGTCGCACTTTATAAAGATGATATTTTAGAAATAAGAATTCAAAAGAATATTGATATTCACTATTCAGAGATTGATGTTACAGAAATGAATTAATAGAAAGAGGAGATTTTTATGAGTTTTGATAACTTAAAAAAAATCTATCAATTTTCAGAGAATAGTCATAAGGAAGACTACTGGAAAGATATGTTTGGATCAAATGAAAAAGCATGGTTCTCCCATCCATCTGCATCCATAAAAAATAGTGATGCGTTTCCTGCTTGCGATTTTTATCTATTCCATTCTCGATATTATATTGACATAGAGTTACCAGGAATAGATATGAATCAGCTTTCGATACATTTAAATAACAATCTTTTATGTATTGAAGGTTATTACCAAACCATTATTCCTGATTGTGCCTATCTTTTAAAAGAACGGCAAAACAAACATTTTATTAAAAATATAACAATACCCAATTATGTAAATCAAAAAGATATTGACAAGAAATATGATAATGGAATATTACAGCTTTCTTTTCCCTATAAAGAAAAGGAGGGAAAGTAACTTCCCTCCGACTAATTATCCTCTTTAAATTTACCGATAATAATTATAGAAATAATTTATCATAGCAATAAAACGGTTTGTCTTTTCCATCAAAAAATGTCGAACCAACCTTATTATATCCATTCTTCACAAATAAGTTTTGGGCCTTATCATTTAATGAATATGTATCCGTTTTTAAGTAAAAAATATCTTGTTCAATCGCATACACTTCAGCAAATGCTAGTAAGTTACTTGCAATGCCGCCTCCACGAATATCAGGATCAACAACTAAACGGTGTAAAACCATATATTCCTTATTATCATAACTCCAATCAATTTTCTCATAATTTTTACCGCCAATTCGATCTATTGTAATAGAACCAACGACTTTATCATCCATAATAGCTACAAATAGATTATTGGTTTCCATATCAGCCAGGAAGCTGGCTTCGTTTGGATATTTATGAGACCATTGATCATTACCTTCTTCTTGCATAATGACCAAAGCCTTTTTTACAATCTCCATAATAACTGGTAAATCATCTATATGTCCTTGTCTAATTTCCACAAATAATTTCTCCTATACAATAATTTATTACCTGATGTCCTATTCTTTATTTTGCTTTATATAAAAGTAGATATTCAGGAAAAATCATTATATAAATTTCTAATCAAAAATACCACTATTTTGATTAATAATAGCGCTTAATCTAGAATTTCCATTTTTCAGATAAAAATATATCCGGACACAAAAAAATACAGCCTCATCATCAATAGATTGAAGCTGTATTTTTAAAAAGTTGCGGAAATTTATACTTTATTTACCAATAAATTGCTGCGTCCAATAATTACCATTTTCTACATAACCAACACCAATATGGGTAAATTTATTGCTTAAAATATTCGCACGATGACCTTCACTATTCATCCATGCATTTACTACTTCTTCTGGCGTTCTTTGACCTTTGGCAATATTTTCTCCGGCTGCTTTATACGTTACACCAAATTGTTTCATCATATCAAATGGGCTTCCGTATGTTGGGCTTGTGTGATCAAAATAATTATTTGCACTCATATCTTGTGACTTTGCTTTTGCAACTTTACTTAATTCATTATCTAGAGTAAGTGCTGGCAATCCATTCTTCGCTCTTTCTTTATTCGTTAAATCTACTACTTGCTTTTCAAATGCGCTCACGGAAGAACTTGCATTAGCTGAATTGCTTTTTGTAGATTCAGGGGTAGTATTTTGTTGTGTTGTATTAGATTTTGAATTTGGTTGCTGCTGTACATTACTAGTTACTTTTGGTTTCGCTGTTTCTTTTTGTACTTCTTTCGGTTTGACTGTTTCTTTCTGTACTTCTTTTGGTTTGACTGTTTCTTTTTGTACTTCTTTTGGTTTGACTGTTTCTTTTTGTACTTCTTTTGATGTTTCCTTCTGTTTAGTAACAGGATAAAAAGCCTGTTGGTTATCCATAGATCCTATTAACTCGTTCAAAACTTTATCTATATCTATATGATAATTAGAAGATATATTATGGAAAATTTTATTTAACTGTTCTTCTGAAAGATTGTGTGCTTGATAGATTGTTTTAGCTTCTTGTGGTTGAATCGTTGAAGCCTCCGCTTTATTTGCTAGTGGAGTTGCCATCAATAACGTTGAAGCAGCTGCCACTGAAAAAATTAAATTCTTCTTTTTCATTGTTTATTTCCTCCTTGGTTATCCAAATCGAAATAGTCGTAGATTTTGTTGTTTCGACTTACAACAACATCATACCATACGTTTTTTTGTCATATTTCTGGATATTAAAACCAATAGAAAGAAATTGGAATCATTTCACATGGGTAAAAAAGGGATATATAATAGGTTAATAGCTATATCAACTAATTTATCTCCCTTTGTTTCTACAAATATGAATGGTTATAAAATCCTTTTCTTATATTTTATAGTAACTGAACTATATTTTAGATTAAAAAACATCCTTGACAAACTTTTTTGGACTAACTTTAAATAACATTAAAGACAAACAGTTTACAAAAATTTAGGGTTTATTACAAGCTTTCAGTGTTTATTCTTATTCCTTAGAATGCATAAAAAACGGTAAATTTGGAAACCTAATATGGATTAAAATACCTTATAAAGAATGGAGTATTGATATGAACAAACCGTATTGCTGCCCCAATTGCAAAACAAATCGCAGTCGCTTTAATATTATTCAGCAAGTTCCTCAATCCGTTAAGCTAGATCCGCAAACAGGCAATGTTATAGAGGAATATTCATCTGAGAATTTATCTCCTTTTCATATGGGTTATACTGGTCCAGATTATCGAATTCAATGCGCTGCTTGTGGTTTGGTTGAAGATGAAAAAACCTTTATTAAGTTTGGAGAAATGAAAGGATAATAAACGGATTTAAGCATAATGGTAAAAAATGTGGGTGGGACAAAACAAAATATATAATGGTTAAAGACGAACAATCTCTAATTTAGAGGTGAAACCAACTCGTCCCATTACGTTACAGACATTCCATTTCACACCGTTTTTAAAGATTATTTCTTTCCAGCATTTATTTCAAAAGAAACTAAATGGAGCAGCCATGATACACGTAGACTCCTATGGGAGCTGCGAGAAAGTCCAAGACCACACAGGAAAGAGGAGGCTTGGCGCTCGCCCCATGGAAAGCGAAGTGTATTCAGGCTGCGGGTGATTACCACAAACCTTCTTTCTTAAAATAAATAAAAAAACCAAACAATTATACGAATTTTTTAGTGTGTACGTATAATTGTTCGGAGTTAGATTTGGTTGAATTACTTATGTCCCACTCTCTATCTTTTACCTGAACTATTCAAACGGATGTTCCTTCACTTTTACCTTCCATCCTTCTAATGGTGAAGTCCGAACTAATACTAGATCTTTTTTTATATTTCTTGTTCTGGCATTTTTCATATATACATTACATTCAATGGTAAGAGTAACTTGCAGCGCCTGCTCATAAACTTCAGGATTAACCACATTTAAACGATTTATTTTGATATTCTCTATCATAGCTAGTTCTGAAGACCAATCTTGCTTCGTTGTAATGTATGATAAAATGGTTGCATCTTTTTCTTTTATCCCTGCGATAAAGGCTTTGACTACATCATTGGGATTCATTTGTTCTAAGTACTGTCTTAATTGACCTGCTGCTTTATAGATCATTAATTTATGAGAAAAATCCATCTTATCTGTTTTATGTGTTGTGCTCCCTAAAAAATGCACACAAAAATGTCCAGGAAAGTTATTTGCTAAGGCACCTGCTCCATGAGGCATGCCATGCATGGAAGCTGCGAACCATTGATCATTTACCATAATGAGAATCGCTCTTCTTCTCCAACTCCATTTCCCTTCATAAATACCTTTCATTATCTTTGTATCTTTTACAGTTAATGGCTGTACATCTGCATGTTGGCTGCCCGCTCTCCGTTGTACCTTAAACTGCTTACCTGTTTCAATATCTAAAATAGTAAATTTGCTATATTTTGGAATAATCTCATTAATGGCATTCCATGATAATAATTGAATATCAAAACTAATCGGGGAAGAAATATTTTCTTCGGCTCCCATCACTAAAGGTGCCGGAGTTATAAGAATACAACAAAGAAAAAGTAATAGGAATTTTTTCTTGTTCACAATAAACCACCTTCAATATGATTTCCTATTGAAAGTTTGCCCTATTTTCTTCTCCGTACTCTGATTTATCTTCAATTGTTAAAATATCATGCTATTTATAATTGATCCAACGCTGCCCCTATCTTCTTCCAATCGACATTTTCTCCAATAAACACCATATTCAGTGGCATTTTCATGTCTTCTCTCATAAATAAAGGCATGCCGTATGAATATTGAAATAAGTCTGGATGTTTTGCTTGGTGAAATTGAACATATCCTTTTATGCGATAGATCGTATCAGGCAGCTCTCTTAAGAAATCTTCAAATTGATCTGCTCCAATGCTCTTTTGGAATGTATAAACAAATGTACTTAAATGCAAAGAATGGATGGATGTTTTTTCGATATCCTTATAGTAATGGCTCTCCATTTGGAGTAATTTTTCAAAAGGGAATTTGGAATAAGTAGTCAGCAAACTAAAAGCATGTGGATTAATCGATTGAAGCTCAAAGCTAATTTTTGCTTTTTCAGCTTCTGTTAACTCGTCTTCTTTATTAATAATTAATATACTTGCATGCCTTGCTTGCTCTAGAATAAGTTGTTGAATTGGTGCGTTTAAAGCTGATCGCTCAAGCCACTGTCTTCCATCTATAACTGTTATGATTCCTTTGAATCGTAGACGATTGGCAAAAAGAGGAGAAAGAATCCCATCTATCGTTTCAACAGGATGAGCAGCTCCAGTTGTTTCAAAATAAATAACATCTGGTTTTTCTTCCACTAATAATGTTTGTATTTGTGCTTCCACTTCATCTTGGATCGTGCAGCATACACACCCACCAAGTAACTCTTTTAATGGAATATCACCATCTATTTCATTAGAGTCAATGGAAATCCTGCCTAATTCATTCATTAAGACAGCCACTTTTCTGCCAAGCTCTTTCTCTTTTTTTAATATTTCTTTTAATAATGTTGTTTTTCCACTACCTAAAAATCCGGAGAGGACGTATATATCTGTCTGTTTCATCTTATATCTTCCTTTATTTATAATAATTTTTGAAAAAAGAGCATGCTTACTTTTTGAAAACAGCCTAAGAAAAAGAGGATGACAATTGTCTGTCACCCTTTACCATGAAGATCTTATTTTTTCATTTCATCTTTTAATACTTCTATCGCTTTTTTCATTTGTGTATCTGATTTTTGAAGTTTTTCCCGGAGTTTATTCATTAATTCTGTTGTTGTTTCTCCGGTAATAATTCCATCTTCTTTTAATTTTTCTTTCTTTTGAAATTCTTTTGCAGCATTTTCCGTACTATCATCAAAATAGCCATTTGTATTGTCTACATCATATCCTAATGCTTTTAGCATTTCTTGCGCCGTTTTAACTTCTTCTGAATTGCTGCCTTTTTTCAATTTACTTTCTGGATTAATCATTGTTAAGCTTGCATAACTTGGAAGTTCTACTTTATAGGATGGTTCAATCCCTTTTTCATGAATCCAGCTACCATTTGGTGTCAACCACTTATCTACCGTAAATTTAATATTACTTCCATCTGTGAAACTTTTTGCTTGTTGAACGGTTCCTTTACCAAACGACTTAACGCCAACAAGTGGAACATTGGCAGATTGATTAACCGCACCAGCTAATATTTCTGAGGCACTTGCACTTCCACCATCGATTAACACAACAAGTGGAATGTCCATATTACTGCTATTTTGCGAAGTAACTTTTTCTACAGTTCCATTTTTATGTTCGATTTGATAAATAATTTCCCCATCTGGGACAAATAAACCAGCAATTTTCTTTACTTCTTCTAATAAACCGCCTGGATTATGACGTAAATCAAGGACAATACCTTTCATACCATCCTCTTGATATTTATTTAAGATATCGACTAATTCCGTTGCTGTATGCTCCGAGAAGCTTGTTATTTGGATTTTAGCAATTTTATCTTTACCCATTTCTCCATAAACAGTCTCAATCGGAATCGTATCTCTTGTAATCGTTATTTTTAACGGTTCACTTGCACCAGACCGTTCTATTTCTAATTCTACATTTGTCCCTTTTTCACCACGAATTAAAAGAACAGCTTCTGAAGAACTCATTCCTTGTAATGACTCACCATCTACTGTAAGAATTTTATCGTTCGGTTTAATTCCTGCCTTTTCAGCTGGTGATCCTTTTATTGGCGATACTACTACAATGCTATCATTTAATTGCTGAATTTCTGCTCCTATGCCTTCAAAAGAGGAAGAAATACTTTGTTGGAAGTTTGCAGCCTCTTCTTCATTCATATAATCAGAATATGGATCATCAAGTGCTGTAAACATCCCGTCAATAGCACCATTCACTAAATCTACTGAATTTAAATCCTTGTAATAGTTATCCATTAATGTATCATACGCTGTATACAGTTTATTGAATTCTTCCCTCTGATTATTTACCGTAACAGCAGGCTCATCACCAAAAGAAAAAGCAATCGTTGTAATCCCAGCAGCGGCAATGACTACTACAAATAAAAGCATGACAAAATAAAACTTCTTAATTTTTATATATCCTTGTTCGCTTACTTGCTCTATTTCTTTTTCTGTATTATTGTTACTGTTATCCAAATACTTCACCACTTTCGTTTCCAAGAGAGTTTTACACTATGTATGCAAATAGAATACCACGTTTATTTTTACTTAATCAAATATAAGGAAATTCTTCTATTAATAGGGAACAGAAAAGGAATGATTGATGTGGTATTCCTCCTTTTCTGCGCCCTAGCTTATATTTTTCGAACGACCTTAAAGTACTCTTCTAAGGTCCAGTCATTTTCATAAATATCTTTTGCAGATTTTTTACCTACATATCGAAAATGCCACGGTTCAAATTCATATTGTGTGATTTTCTCCTTCCCTTTCGGATAACGGAGAATAAAGCCATATAAATGAGCATTTTCCTTTAACCATTTTCCTTCTTTCGTCTCTCCGAATTCCTCTGTTAATAAGAAGTTGGCACTCTCACTTGATATATCCATTGCAAGTCCTGTTTGATGTTCACTATTTCCAGGGTACGCAACTGCTTGTACCGCCTTCTCTTTTCCAACCCGGCTAACCTCCGCATCATAGACCTCCGTTTGACGGTTGTAAGAACGATAACCAGAAACTGCATAAAGTGTAATGCCACTTTTCTTTGCATCGTTAAACATGTCCTGCAACGCTTTTGCTGCTTCTTTTCTCATATAACTTTTTTCAATATCCTGATTACCAAAGGAAAATTCAACATTTGGTCTCACTAAATCCTTTGGAGCATAGCCATCTGGTAAGCCGAATTCTTTATTAACAAGAGAAACAATATTTGTTGGATTTTGAATGATCTTTCTTCCATCAACCTCTTTTATGTCATTAAAAAAAATAGATTCAAGTGTCCAAGGTGTTTTTTCTTCCTCTGACACTGTCTCAGAAGGTTGTTGCTCCTCATCCTTGACCTGATCCTCTTTGTTAACTGGTGTTTCCACTTCTTGTTCCTTTTCAGTTTTATCCCAAAAAGAAACTTTGTCTTGTATTGATTTTAAATCTACTTTTTCACACCCTGTTAACATTGCAATCGCTAATGCTAAAGATGAGATAGCTACTGATTTCTTCATTTATGTCACCTTACATATCATTAAATTTTCTACACTACTGGATTTTATAAAGGTATGCAAAAAGCATACCTTTTTCTATTGCTAATTATTTTATTGCTGCTTCTAAAGCCACTTCAATCATTTCATTAAATGTTGTTTGTCTTTCATGTGCTGTTGTTTCTTCGCCAGTTAAGATATGATCACTTACAGTTAAAACAGAAAGGGCTTTACGATTAAATTTAGCAGCTATCGTATAAAGTGCAGCTGTCTCCATTTCTATTGCTAAGATTTGATATTTCGCCCATTTTTCCAGCTCAGAATTATCGTTATAAAACATATCTGCGGTAAAGACATTTCCTACTTTTAAAGATAGTCCTTTATCCAATCCACTATCATACGCTTTTTTCAGCAAATCAAAGTCCGCTGTTGGCGCGTAATCTACTCCTCCAAAGGTTAAACGATTCATTTGAGAATCCGTTGAAGCACTCATTGCAAGAATGACGTCTCTTACTTTTACATCCTTTTGGATTGCACCACATGTTCCAACACGAATTAAGTTTTGGACATTATAGCTGCTAATTAACTCATTAATATAGATAGAAATAGATGGAACTCCCATCCCTGTACCTTGTACACTAATTCTTTTTCCTTTATATGTCCCTGTATAACCAAACATATTACGAACTTCATTATAGCACACTGCATCTTCTAGAAAATTTTCAGCAATATATTTTGCTCTTAATGGATCCCCTGGAAGTAAGACAGTTTCTGCAATTTCCTGTTCTTTTGCACCAATATGTACACTCATTTTTATTTCCTCCAATTGACACTCATTTCATTGTTTCAATCCAAATATTACATGCTTATGAAAACTTCACTATTTGTACTATATCATATTCTAATATGCTGTAAAACATATTTAATTTTAGCATAACAAATTTTTGATGAGGTTATACTAAAATTAGTTTTCCTACACTAAGAGAGGCAAAACTAATTTTTATCCTATTTTATAGGAAAATAAAGGATTCTGTCATGAGGGGGATTATAATGGGTAAAAAACATCGAAATAGGATTAATTCTCCAAAGAAGAATAATCATATACCAAAAGAGGCTATTATTGCAGAACAGGAAGCGCATGGAAAAGAATACTCTGCAACGGGACGCAAACGATAATATGACCTTTCAAGCTATTAGAGTGCTATAAAATTATGTATAAAAAAATGGTGAGATTTCCTCACCATTTTTATTATCTTTATTCATCAAGTTCTTCGTCAATAATGCATTTGTCCAATAAATATTCAAATGTAATGTCAGCCAATTCTTCCATTTCACCTTCAGTAGGAACGAATCCCCTTTTTACTAGCTCACGAAAGAAAAACTCTGCTATTTCCTCAGTATCAATAATTACGTCGATTTCTTTCATGCTTATCGCCCCCCTTTTTTAAAGAATATATGTGACATTAAGAAAAAAATGCTTTCACAATAAAATTATCTGATAAAACAGGCTTTTTTTCAAGAAATATTATCTAGTATATAGCAAATTAATTGAAAAAATAGACATGCTTTGCATCCGGTCCACATATAGTTTAAATAAAAAAGGGAGGCATTTAATAATGAATAAAATCCAATTCGTAGTCGAAGAAATAAAAATAGATTTGAACAAGGAAAACAGTGAAATCCTCACTATTTTTCATTCCCTTTTACAAAAGCTTTTTTCCCTTCTAGTCATTAGCAGCATACCGATGTTTATCTATCTATTATTCTAGATTTTCGTTTCATTATCTTTATCAGATCTGCTGCTGACCAACTTGAGTTTTCGAAGGGTTAACTTCATAACCTGCTCATATTCGGTATCTTTAAATAAAGAATATAAAATACTGTAATCATTATAGATATCTAGCAATCCGTCAATGAGCTCTTTCTTCTCCTTACTTCTTTCTAATAATTCTTTTTCGGTCTGCTGGAAAGAGCTATTCGCCTTTTTTAACTCAATGGATTTTTGTTTTTTATCCAATATATAAAGTAGTCCTAATTTTTGTATAAATGAATCTGCACTATCTGCATCTGCTACTAGGGTTAATTCATCTTCCCCTGCTTCTAGCCATTCTCCATCACTTACTCTAGAAAGCTCATAAATTACATCTTCCCATGCATCGTTTTTATATCTCCAAATTTCTGTTCGAAACCCCATTATTTTAAAAAGATTGGATCCATATCCTTTCACTTTGACTAAATCACCAATAAAGAAGCGAAATTCAATATCAATCTTCTCTGAATCCATAATTTCACCATCATACTCAGAAAGCATTTGCAAACTGGATTCCAAATATAAACCTTCACTTTTATTTACTTCATATACATGCATATGATCCAAATATTTTACATCCGTGATTTTTCCGACCGTTCCATATATCGTGATCACGACTGTATCACCAATTTTGAATTTTGGTTTTTTTCGATTCGCCATAATAACAAATCCTCTCTAAACAAGATTGTGTGGCACTGCTACTTATGCGTTTTTCCCCCACACTCTTGAATAGAATATTTGATCCATGAAGATGGGGGATATTAAAGGAATATTATCCTATCTTCAATTACCATGTAATTTCCATCCTTTTCCGGCTATACTTTCACTTATTTGGTACTACTATCATATGCAACAAACCACTATTCGCGCATAAAAATTCTCTATCTTCCTAATTGTGTTATTGTCACTCCTTAAACGGTTTATTCATTATATGTGTATAGGTTAAAAGGAAGAATACTTTCCAATGTTTAAGTACAAGCATCAGCTCTTCCTTTTTTTCTTCTTATTATTTAAGGAATAATTAACCTTTTAGACAGGCAACATTAAGAAGATAAAAAAACATCCAAACAAATTGTGGTTGGATGTTTTCAATAGCTATAATTCTTCTTTTCTTCTTGAAATAAATATTTCTCCCATGCCTCATCAAAAATACGCATGCTTGGAAGATAATGACCATTCAATTCTAGATAATCGCTTATTTCATCATAATCAAAACTATTTTTGGGAAAATCATGATCAAGATAAGCTTCATTCGCAAATTCGCTAATTTGATCATTTGGTTCGGGATGTCTAAACTTCATAAGAAAATGATAAAAAGATTTAGTCATGATCTCACCTTCCTTGATCGATAGATATAACGTATACTATACATAATTGAAAATAATGGTGCAAGTGATTTAGTTGAATTTAAATTCATTCAATAGTAATTGTCCGAAGAGCCTAAATTTCTTCTCATTCAAAATACAATAAAATTACTGGTTACCTTGTATTTCTGTAGGGTAATTTAATGAACAGGATATTCGTTAATTAATAAGGAGGGTAAGAAAATAGAAAAATGAAAAAAGGATTGAAATATTTTATTTACTCTCTTATTTTTATTGTCATAACCAGCATGGCATATGCATTAGTTCATTCTGAACAACCGAAAAGAAATGTTTACAAAAAAATTACGGATGGAAAACAAGTGAACTATTTAATTGTAGGCGATAGTATTGGCAGGAGTTCAGGGGCAAGCAACAATCATCGAAAATGGTTTCACCTTATGGAAAGGAGCTTAACAGAAAAATATGGAGGCTCATTTAAAAAACAGTTAGTAGTACAAAGCGGAGCCACTGCATTTGAAGGATTATATAAATTGAAAAATAGTTTATCTAAAAATATTGATTTAGTATTTATTGTATTTGGAGAAAATGATCGAAAATATATGGATGATAAGCAATTTTATTTCTTTTATCAGTCTTTGTTAGAAGAGGTTGTCCTCCGTTATCCTGATGCAGAATTAATAACAATTACAGAAAGCAGTCTAGATAATGAGGACTTTGTGAACGTTATAAAACAGATATCTAAAAACTTTTATGCAACAAATATTGATATGAGAATTCCTTTTCGAGAATCTAGATTATCAACTGAACGATTAACAAATGATCTTGTACACCCAAATGACTATGGATATTATCTATATGCTCAAGAAGTCGTTAATACGCTGCAAAAAGCAATTCACGATAAAAAGAAAGTACTGACTTCTACTATACCTGTTAATGAGGTATCTAGTTTGAAGATGAAAACCAGTTATCCTATTGATTCAATCGACCCTTCTTTCCGAAAAAAAGATGGTTATTATACATCCGGTAAAATTGGCGCAAATATTGAATATCATTTTAGTGGTTCTTTTTTAGGAGTAAACGTAATCAGAAGTGAAAAGGGTGGAATGATGGATGTATTTATAGACAATAACTATGTAACTACTATTTCCACATGGTGGCCATTTAAAAAAGAAAGATCACTCTATGTCACTAGCGGTCTAAAAAATACGGATCATAAGGTTACTTTTCAAATTTCCGCACATAAATCAAGATATAATATAACCGATCAACATTTGATCCAAATATCTTCTATTATCACTAATTAGCAAAAATACTTCCTTGAAGAAAGGGGGGGATACCTATCATGGCATCCCCCTTTCTTCTATTATCTAAATAAACTTAAATACTTACCGTATCCTTTTTCTTCCAATTCTTCTTTTGGTATAAACTTCATCGCTGCTGAATTCATGCAGTATCGTAAGCCTGTAGGTTGCGGACCATCATTAAATACGTGACCAAGATGAGAATCAGCCTCCTTACTTCTCACTTCTGTGCGTATCATTCCATGACTAGTGTCTTTCTTTTCCGTTAATTCTTCTTCATCAATTGGCTTTGTAAAACTTGGCCATCCACAGCCAGCATCATATTTATCAAGGGAACTGAATAATGGTTTTCCTGAAACAATATCGACATAAATCCCATCACCAAATTCATCCCAATATTCATTACGAAATGGTGGTTCTGTTCCATTGTTTTGTGTTACTTCATATTGTATGGGTGTTAATTTTTCTTTTAGTTTGTCTTTTTCCATTACTCATCTCTCCAATTCTCTTGAATATATGCTGCACGTCCTGATCCAATATGATAACGATTATAATGTTCAGGATTCTTTCTGTAATAATCCTGGTGATAATCCTCCGCAGGATAAAAAGTAGATGCTGGAAGAATTTTTGTTACAATCGGTTTACTAAATCTACCACTTGATTCTAATTGTTGTTTAGATATTTCAGCTGCTTGCTTTTGTTCCTCACTATGGTAAAAGATTGCTGTTTGATAGGATTGACCGCGATCATAGAATTGCCCCCCTGCATCAGTTGGATCAATTTGCTGCCAATAAATACTAAGCAAATTTTCATATGAAAAAACATCTGGATCATATGTAATTTGGACTGCTTCATAATGTCCCGTCGTTTCAGAACAAACTTCTTTATAGGTTGGATTCTCTTTATGTCCTCCTGTATACCCAGAAACAACTTTGATAATCCCTGGCTCCTGATCAAAAGGCTTAACCATACACCAGAAACATCCTCCTGCAAATGTTGCCACTTTTACATTTTCCTTCACATCTATACCCCCCTAAATAACTTTCTCCTCTTTTTTATTCCCTTATCTCCATGATTTCACACTATTAGCTTAATGTTTATAAGAGAAATATGCAAAAATTAAGTCTCTAAAAGAAACGTAAATCCCCTGATTCATAAGACCAAGGGACTTTTTATAAAAACAATCAAGTAACTACATCTTCTTAAATTGTTTATTCCTATTTTTCCATATTTTCTTTTGATCTGATTGTGCTTTTTTATCTTGTCGTCTCTCAAGAAAAGCCAGTTCTCTTAACAGCTTTTTATAGCTAAGTAATCGTTCTTCTTCGATTTTCCCATTTTCAATAGCAAGCTTTACTGCGCAGCCAATTTCCTTTTCATGCTGACAATCTCGGAATTTACAATATGCTGCAAATTCTTCTATTTCAGAAAAACTATTAGAAATACCCTCTTCACTATTCCATAATTGCAGCTCCCTCATTCCTGGAGTATCAATTAATACTGCACTATTCGGCAACAAAACCATCTCTCGATTTGTAGTAGTATGTCTTCCCTTTGCATCGGACTCTCTAATTCCTTGGACTTCCTGTTTATTGTATCCGCATAGATAATTTGTTAAAGTAGATTTCCCGACACCAGATGAACCTAATAAAGCGACTGTCTTTCCAGGAGAAAGAAATGTTGTCAACGTTTCTAATCCAATGTTATTTACAATACTTACTACTATAATAGGAATACCAAAAGCTACTGATTCTACCAAAGTGACTTTTTCACTAATATCATCTACTAAATCCGCTTTCGTTAAAACAATGACCGGACTTGCTCCACTTTCCCATGTTAAAGTTAAATAGCGTTCTATTCTTCTTATGTTTAAATCTTCATTCAATGAATTAACTAAGAAAATAGTATCAACATTGGCTGCTACTATTTGTTCTTCGGTACTATTACCTGCTACTTTTCTAGAAAATTTGCTTACTCGAGGTAATATGTTTATAATGGTTCCTTTTTCTTCAAGAATTCTCGGCGAAACAATCACCCAATCGCCAACTGCGGGTAATTCTTCTCTTGACTGTGCAGTGTATGCTAATTTTCCGGATACTTCACATAAAAGCTCACCATATTCCGTCCACACTCGATACATTCTTTTGTGTTCTAAAGAAATTCTGCCAATTATTTGATTTTCCTTTGCAACCATTTCAAACGCTTCTTTGATAGTTTCGTTAAAACCAATCTGGGTTAATTCCATGTATAGACCTCCAAATATTTGTAAATTAAAAAACCATGGTGCATACAGCCCATGGTTTCCCTACAAACATTTAGAAGTCTCCACATAAGAACTTATCCTCTATCTATAGATGACAAATACTCATTTATTGACGTAACCGTTTGGGCTGTATGCTATATGAATAAACGATTTAAAAAATGTATTGTTACTCATAAGACATCAGCCCCTTTCACTTATTAATTTTATTATATAAATATTCATTTAAATTGTAAAGCCTATTTTATTAGGCACTCTCCCTAATCTTTAGCATATTCTATTTTCAGAAGACTCATTTCTTCATCTGTCAAGCTGGATTTACTTTTAAATCGTAATGGAAAGTAAGAGAATTATGAATATTAGGGGGAAGTTCCATGACAAGAGATCATTTTCACTCCATCCAAGAAGCTGGAATGTATAACGTATTAAGTGATTACTATAAATATACGAATCCTGAATTACATGTATATTATTATCATAAGCATCTTCAAAGCTTAACCCATGCTTTAAAGAAGGAAAGTAAGTCTGCTATTGTCTCGGACATCCAGAGGCAAAATGAATATGGGAAAGTCAGGTTTTTACAAGGCACTAATAACTTGCCTGCTGTTGATATTTACATGAATGGTATATGTCTGTTAAGAGAAGTATCCTTTAAAACGATGAGCAATGAATTAACATTGCCTGCTGGAAAATATCAACTGGATATATATGAAACTGGGAAGCAGATAGATCCATTATCCAGTCAAATATTGAATATTGATTGTAATGCATATCATACTTTTGCTCTTGCTGGCAATGAAAGAAACCTCACAATACATTCATTTCCTGAATTTCCAATTGTACCAGCAAACGAAACAAAACTACGAATTATTCAACTGGCAGAAAACCTGCCAACCATTGATATCGCCGTTCAAAAAGGAGATATCGTATTTCCATCCATTCCTTATAGAGGAGCAAGTTCTTATTTAGGATTGTTTCCAATGACTGTCTATTTAGAAGCAAGAAATACAGAAACAAAGGAAGTATTAAAGAAATTTCCTGCTCTCCAATTAGAAGCCGATAAAACATATAGTGGATTTATTGTCGAAGAAACCGATGAAAAAACTTGTGAATTATTAATTTTTTCCTGTTAGCATAAAGAGGCTATTCTCAAAATCTCCCACCAATAATCCATTTACATTTGGGATAGGAGACTTTTTAGAAATAGCCTTTCATACATTACTTATTCAGTTGGCAGCAATAAATTAAATTGAATTATATTTTGCTCTAAATCAAATGTTTTCGCCTCTACTAACATTCCGTTTTTCAAGTCCATCTTAGTTAAATGAACATATATTTCTTCTTCATTTGGCTGAATATCAACCCAATCTGGAAAATTATATTGATTTTCAATGAAATTCATTACATAAGATACGGGTAACGGCAGATGACCAATACTTATTTCTTTTTGTTTTAATAATAAATCCCCATTTTCTAATGCTATTGGTTCAAAGGTTAATTTCATTTGAATATCTGTTTGAAAAATCGGCATCGTACCATATAGCTCTACTTGATCCGCTATATTTATTTCATAATGAATCGGACCATTAAGTCCTTCTTTTTCTAGAAAATGATTAATTAGCTTCGTCAAATCCTCACGATTTGTTGTAACAGCAAATGGAACTTCTTCTCCTTGCTGCTTTAATATCGGTGTCTTCTCAACTGGTTTAAATATCATTATCGCTATATAAATGATACCAAGTACAAGAACACCTGCTAATGTTAAAAATGCTAGTTTCCACTTGTTCTTAAACAACCTTTTCTCCTCAATTCTCCGTCTGCAAATTCTCCAGTATATCAGCTAGTGGCGCTGTTAACATCTTTTCATAGATGGCTTCAGCAATAAGCTGATATCCCTTGTCATTAGGATGAAAATAATCTTCATAAAGTAAATCTGATGTTGGATTTTCAAAAATATTCTCGATACTCACGAAATATGTATGCTCATATTTTGCTAATACCCTTTCACTTGTACTATTCCAATCGGCCACAATTTGATTCATTTCTTTGATATCGGAAAACATCTTGATAAATGGGTTATAGACCCCAACTACTATTACGACAGCTTTAGGATTGTATTCTCGTATACTAGCCAAAACATTATTTAGATTATCTTCATATTCGCTTAATTGTGCCTTAAAAGAATCCATTTGCAAATTGGTAATATTATTTCGTACAACTTTCATAATATCATTTCCACCAATAGTAATAATTACACCATCTGCTTTTTTAATTGACTCACTAACTTCCTCTGTTTTAATTCTTTTTAATAACTGATCGGACCTGTTGCCTCTTACCCCATAATTCAAAAAATCTGCCTTATTTACTCCTTTAGTTTCTTCAAGTAAAGTTTGCAGATATGGAATATATCCCCCTTTTCCAGTGCTGTCACCAACACCTTGTGTAAGAGAATCTCCAACAGATACTATTGCTAATTCTTTTGGTAAAAAACTGACTGGTATATCCTTTTTATTCAAAACTACCATATCTTTTTCTGTATTATAGAGTGTCTGATTGGAGCAGGAAACAAGCATTAAAAGAGAAAATAATAAAACAAGAAAGGTAAATGGTTTTTTCATCTTTTCACCTACCTTCATTTTTTATAGTATAGCATATTGAAGAGAATTCGAAATGAATTTATGCACTTATTTTTTTCCAATAAGCTCCCAATATGCATCCTAATCACTGCGAAATAAGTAAAAAATTCTCTTATTTAAACTTTTTCTTTTAGGAAACTCTAAATTCATCCATATGTAAGGAGAATTACTTTTTTTACTCATTAAGATAGAGAGGGATGAAAATTCTAAATAACGTGCCCCTTCCTTTTTCGCTTTGTACTTCAATATGTCCTTTCATCTGCTCAACCATCTGATAACAAACCATTAAACCCATCCCAGTCCCCTTTTCTTTTAACGAATAAAATGCAGTACCTAATCGGTTTATCTCTTCTTCTGTCATTCCTATTCCAGTATCCTCTATTTCAAATACCCCATATTTCTTTACTGGATAAAGGTTAATAGTTATCGTTCCTCCATTTTTCATTGCTTCAATTGCATTTTTTAAAATATTTATAAGTACTTGCTTTAATTCATTATTATTAGCTTCTAGGTATACTTGTTGAATATTCTTTTTAAAGTGAATACCTTTGCCCATCATTGCATAAGAGTGCATTAAGTCAATGACTTTATTTGCCAATGCTGCTCCATCAACCTTTTGTGATTGTTCCACATCAGGCTTTGCTAAAGATAAATAATCATTAATAATTGTTTCTGCGCGATTCATTTCCTCAATCATTAATTTAATATATGTTCTTTCTTCTTCACTCATATGTTCTTTTGCATAAAAAATTTGCAAAAAACCTTTGACGACAGTCATCGGATTTCTTATTTCATGAGCAACAGATGCAGCAAGCTGACCAACTGCATTCATTTTCTCCGCTCTTTGTAATTCCTTATTCATTTTCAAGTAATCTACAATATTATCCATTTGCATAAGTGCTTCTTCCATTGTAGTTAGTTGAAAATCCTTTGATATTGTTCCAAGCTCTTTTGCAGTATTGGTTAAACGATAGAAAAGAGACGCAAGATTAGCAACAACTTCATTATAATTTTTCATCAACCCTTGTAATTCTGAGTTCTCATTTATCTCCATTTTAACATCAAAATTCCCACCACTTATTTCATTCAAACCTACCATCATTTTGTTAATAGGGTGAAGGATTTTATTTAACCAGTTTCTTATATAAATAAACAGAAAGATAAAGCTAATTAAAAGGAAAAATATCATTTGAAGTGCGAGTTTTTTCAGAAAATAGAACTGGTCATTGAGTTTCCTTTCCATTCCAATAACGCCCACCAAATGGCCTTTTTTATCATAAATAGGAATGAAGGAACTCTTAAAATGGTCTTTATTAAGTTTGTATATGCTACTGTGCTGAACTTCATGCATAGTAATTGTTCTCTTATATACAGGCATTATATTTTCTGCTAGTCTATCAACATAATGAATTCCTATTTTTTGATTTTGCTGTGAGATAACAGCTATATGATTTTGCTTCTCATTTTCTGCTAATACCGATATATAAATGCGTTCCTTTATTTCCAAAATGCTTTTATTAAAATCTGGAGAGTTGATTATATTATGAAGTAGTTGCTTAGAATCAGTCCTTTTCGATTCACCCATATGCAAGGAAACATTATCACTTAATAATGTTAAAATTTCTTCCCCATCCTTTTCAAAATATGTCTTCCACTCTTTATACTGGTAATAGAATATGAATGTTACAAAAAGCATGAGAAGAAAAAAGGGCAGAAAAAAAGAAACAACTTGATATTTATTTACAAACGGAATAGTATTATATTTTTTTATCATACTGGCCACCTATTTCTTATATTCCTTGGTTACAAAAGACATACTATACTTGAAACTACTTCTCCCAATTACAATTGAATTATATATCGTTATTTATGTTCGTTATCTTAATTTATATGTTGATTCGACATTTTCACTTAAATTCCCTTTAATTACCCCATTTTTTTAATTCACTAATTTTAAAAAAAGAGGAGGTATGAATTGCTCTTTCCTTCTAATGAATAAGAGGATTCTACATTTATCCTCACAAAATCAAAGTGTTTCAGATATAACTTATTTAGACAGAAAAAGCCAAACAATCACAGGATGTTCCTATGATTGTTTGGCTTTTATTGTTTTTATATTCCTATAACCCACAACATTCTTTTTGTCGAGCAGCAATCTGCCTTTTGCTGAAAAGAATGATTATTCCATATAATAGCTAAACCCGATTGCCCCTGGTCCCGTATGGGTGGAAATGATAGGAGTTGTATAGTCAATATCAACTCTATTAAAACCAGTAGCCTTTTCTATTGCTTCTTTCAATTTAAGCGCAACATCTAGGCTGCCAGCGTGTGTAATGCCTACCCCTTTGATCTTTTTTCCTATGCTGTCTTCCGCAAAGGCATTAGCTAAATATTTCACTGCTTGTGAACGACTTCGTACCTTTGCTACAGGTGTATATACACCGTCCTCTAGAGTTGCAATGGGTTTAATATTTAATAAAGAACCTAGAAACGCTTTCCCTTTTCCTATTCTTCCGCCCTTCATTAAATTCTCTAATGTATCTACTACAACAAAAAGTTTCGTATGTTTTTTCACATGATTTAATCTTTGCAAAATTTCGGCTGCGTTATGCCCGTTTTTTACCATTTCGGCTGCTTCTAATACTTGAAAAGATAAACCTTTAGAAATAAATTCTGAGTCTACAACAAAGACGGTTGCCTTTGTTAATTGGCTGGCACTTTTAGCTGATTCTACTGTCCCACTCATTCCACCAGTCATATGAATGGAAATTATATCAAAGCCTTCGTCTGCAAGTTCATCATATTTTTCCACAAAAGTGCCAACAGATGGCTGGGAGGTTTTAGGTAGCTCATCTGCTGCTATCATCTTATCGATAAATTCCGCTGGTGAAATATCTACTCGATCCAAATATGATTTGTTATCAACATAAATAGATAAAGATACTACCTCAATTTCATATTTTTCTAAAATTTCTTGTGATAAATCTACCGTTGAATCTGTTACAATTTTGATTTTTTTCATTTCACACTTCCTATTAATCATTCATTTTTCAATTAAGCGCTTACTTTATTATACATTTATTTTTATTATATTCCTATGCTGCTTTGTATTTTTTTGAGCATCTATTATCCACTATACCACAAATTAAGCATTTCGTAACCTGTGAATCGCATCACAATCTCTGACGAAATAACTGAACTCAAAACGCTTTAAAAAGTAAATGCATGCTCAAAAAACCATGCGCTCAATAACAACGCGCATGGCCATATTAGATGGATTAGACCAGTAAATGGAATAAGTTAGAATCTCTATTCACTTCCGTATACGGAAATCCTTTTTTATCCATTCGTTCAATTAATTCTCTGTAATCATCCCTATTTTTCAGTTCTAAACCTACAAGTGCAGGACCACTTTCCTTATTATTCTTTTTGACGTATTCAAATCGAACAATATCGTCATCAGGTCCCAAAACATCATCTAAAAACTCTCTTAGTGCACCTGCTCTTTGTGGAAAATTAACAATAAAGTGATATAATAAACCTTCATATAATAAAGAGCGTTCTTTAATATCCTGCATGCGATCAATGTCATTATTACCACCACTAATGACAACCACAACATTTTTGCCTTTTATTTTTTCCTTATACAAGTCTAGCGCAGCAACTGGAAGAGCTCCAGCTGGTTCAGCGACTATGGCATGCTCATTATATAAAGACAAAATAGATGTACATACTTTGCCTTCAGGCACTAACACGATATCATCTACATAATCTCTGCAAATTTCAAAATTCTTTTGTCCAACACTCTTGACTGCTGCCCCATCTACAAATTTATCAATTTTATTTAATGTTACTACTTTATTTCTAATTAAGGCTTCCTTCATCGAAGGGGCACCAGCTGGTTCTACACCAATCATTTTCGTTGCTGGAGAAACGCTTTTCATGTATGTACTTAACCCTGCCATTAAGCCACCGCCACCGATACTTGCAAACACAAAATCAATCGGGACATCAATATCATTCATCATTTCGATTGCCATTGTCCCTTGACCAGCAATAACATTTTCATCATTAAATGGATGGATAAATGCTCTTTCTTCCGCTTCTGCACACGCTACTGCTTCTACATATGAATCATCGAAAGTATCCCCTATTAAAACAATTTCTACATTTTCTTTGCCAAACATTTTAACTTGTGTGACCTTTTGCTTTGGAGTTGTTGCAGGCATAAATATTTTTCCATGCACATTTAAATAACGACAAGAATAGGCCACTCCTTGTGCATGATTCCCTGCACTTGCACATACTACGCCATTTTTCATTTTCTCTTTTTCCAGCATCTTCATGGAATAAAATGCTCCTCTTAGTTTGAAGGAACGAACATGCTGTAAATCTTCCCTTTTTAAATAAATGTTGCAATCATATTTTTCGGATAACCGATAATTTTTTTGTAAGGGAGTATGGGCTACTATGTCTTTAATACCTTGGTATGCAATAATAATATCCTCCAATTGCACCCATTTTTTCATTACATTTTGTTCCATTTCCACACCCTCATTTCTAACCATTTTAATTTGTACATTATATCATGAATTATTCTTTTATCACTAACAAAATTTTAAATTTTCATTTTTTTTAAACTTTTTTGACCACGTAAAATTATCTGATTGCAGCGTATTCGGCAATTGTTTGTTTTTATGAAAGAAATCCATTACAATTAGGGGATAAGGAGTGAATAAAATTATGAATTTTTCGATTAAAGATTTCTCATTAAAAGAAGAGATTGCAAATAGTATTACCCACGGGATTGGCTTTCTTTTAAGTATACCTGCATTAGTGATGCTGATCATTAATGCTGTTGAAACAGATAACCCATGGAGAATCGTCAGTTTCTCTATCTTTGGAGCAACCATGATTATCCTATATTTATGCTCCACCCTATTGCATAGCATTACCCATGAGAAAGTGAAGGACTTTTTCGAGATACTCGATCATTCTTCTATATATCTTTTAATCGCAGGTACCTATACTCCTTTTGTTTTAGTTGCTATCCGTGGCGGGTTAGGCTGGACACTATTTGGAATCGTATGGGCTTTGGCCATTATTGGTATTGTCTTTAAATGTTATTATGTAAAAAAATATATAGTTACTTCCACCATCTTGTACGTTATTATGGGCTGGCTGATTGTAATGGCTATTGTCCCGTTATATCATGCCATTGGCACAACTGGTTTTATGCTTCTCGTAGGCGGCGGGCTTTTATATACGATCGGAAGCATCTTCTATGTCATGCAAAAGATTCCCTACTTCCACGCTATTTGGCACCTATTCGTATTAGCAGGGAGTGCTTTAATGTATTTTTGTGTGTATCTTTATGTATAGATAAAAGTGAATAAAATACACTATTAGTAAATAAGAGGATGGGATATAAGTATCTTGTCTAGAAATAAAGCCAAACAATATACGAAAGTTTGTCGTATAACTGTTTGGCTTTTTTATTAACTTTAAAATGAAGTGTAATGGAGCTACTCTCTGCGGGATGTAGAAACGCTTTATATAGCCCACACAGAGATCAAGCTTACTCAATTCGCATAGGTGGTAGAGTGTCTGTAGCAGAACGGAAACAAATATCTTTCCCTTCTCACACTCTCTCATAAACTAAAAAGGTATGCGGGTAAATATTTTGGTCATCAACTTCCCCTTTTTTTTCACTTACCAGCTTCCATTCCTGCCAATTTAATGCCGGAAAAAAGGTATCTCCTGAAAATTCATGATCAATTTGTGTTAAATACAATCTATCTGTTTTCTTAATTGTTTCTGCAAAAAGCTCCGCTCCGCCAATAATAAAAATTTCCTCAGTCTGTTTCTCTTTGCACCACTCATAAAAATCTTGAATAGAATGGAGAATCGTGCAGCCTTCACACTGATAGGCAGAATTTCTCGTTATGATGACATTTTCACGATTAGGCAAATTTCTGCCAATTGAATCCCTTGTTTTTCTACCCATTACGATTGGATGCCCAGTTGTTATTCTTTTGAAATACTTTAAATCATTCGGCAAATGCCAAGGTAATTGATTATTTACTCCTATTACATTGTTACGATCCATGGCAACAATTAAAGAAATCATACGCTTACTGCTCCTTTAATATGAGGATGGGCTTCATAATTGATAATTTCAAAATCATCAAATTCGAATGAGAAGATATCTTTTACATTTGGGTTAATTTTCAACTGTGGCAACGGCTTAGGATCTCTCGTAAGCTGCAGCTTTACTTGCTCAATATGGTTCGTATAAATATGAACGTCACCAAATGAATGCACGAATTCTCCTACCTCTAAATCACAAACTTGTGCAATCATATGTGTTAGTAAGGCGTAGGAAGCTATATTAAAAGGCACTCCTAGAAATACATCTGCTGATCGCTGATACAATTGACAAGATAATTTGCCTTCTGCTACATAAAATTGAAATAAACAATGACAAGGTGGTAATGCCATTTTCTCAATATCTCCTACATTCCAAGCACTCACTATTAGTCTTCTTGAATCAGGATTTGTTTTGATGGCATGAATTAATTCCGAAATTTGGTCAATTGTATTCCCTTCTCTTGTCGTCCACGAACGCCACTGATGACCATAAACAGGACCTAAATCCCCTTTTTCATCTGCCCATTCATTCCAAATGCGGACATTATTATCTTGTAAGTATTTCACATTAGTATCACCATTTAAAAACCAAAGTAATTCATGGATAATTGAACGTAAATGAAGCTTTTTTGTCGTAATTAAAGGAAAACCTTCGGAAAGATCGAAGCGCATTTGATATCCGAACGTACTAATGGTTCCAGTTCCTGTACGATCTTCTTTTTTTACACCATTTGTTAAAATATGTTCGCATAGATCTAAATATTGTCTCATTTTTTAAACACCCTTTTTTTATTAATCAAGCTATTGAATAGAAGCGATATAATGATATGTTTTTGGAGCATACTCAAAAAGTTTTTCCTTTTCCGTTCCACCAACATAAAACATAGCAAATGTTTCGGCGAAATATTCTTCCGCATATTGTAGAAAATATTGTCTAGTTGGAAATAGTCTACTTTTTTCTTCATTCCATATTGCTTTATATCCTTCTGTTTTACTTCCATATTTTAAAATTTTATAGTCAATAGAATGGGCTAATTCATGATACTCTAAATTAACTGAACTATGACCTTTTCCCTTTTCGCTTGCGCCAATCTTCACTAGCACAACCTTGCCTCCCCCAATACCAGGTACATCATCCCATGGTTTTTGGGAGGTGTATCCTCTAGGAATAATACCAGCGAATTTCTGTGCCGTTTTATTATCTGTTAATTTACCTGTAAATAATTTCACCTTTATTCCACTAGATTGTATCTTATTTAATAGAGTAGGAGGTAACTTATTTAATCTTTCAATTATAGTAGCTGCTTCTGTTTGGTCAAACTTCGCATCAGGCAGTATAATAATATTCCCTAAATTTTCTTTTGCATCGGTGGAAAGATGTGCTTTAACAACTGTTAAATCAGACAGATTTTTTAAGTATGTTTCATTATTTGGAAGCTGTGAGTTTCCCATAAGAATACTGGTTGCTGCTATCATTCCTACTGGTGCCAATCTTTTGAGCCATCTCATCCCTCTTCCTCCCCAATAAACCGACTGCACTTTTTATCCATTACTCATTCATCGGATAAGAATATACTAATCTATTAAAATTATATCATGTGGAGTCAACGCAAAATACTAGTTAATATTGGGTAAGAATTCCTAAAAAAATCCAAAAGAATAAAACATAGAGAAATCACCGCATACTTCTATGTTCACTCTTTTGGACATATGTCAGCAAGGAGAAAAATCAAGACAAAATTTTAATAGTTTTCCTCATTAAACCTCTAAACCATAATTCCGACATAGTGCAGCAAGTCCTCCAGAAAAGCCGCTACCTATTGCGTTAAATTTCCATTCTCCGCCATGTTTATAAAGTTCGCATACAATCACAGCTGTTTCAACTGAAAAATCTTCCCCTAGATCAAATCGGAGAATCTCCATATTATTATCTTCATTTACAACGCGAACAAATGCATTTGAAACTTGTCCAAAATTTTGTCTTCTTGCTTCAGCGTCATGGATGGTTACTGCAATCCCAATTTTGCTTACATGTGCAGGGATTTTTGTGAAATCGATAATGATTTGCTCGTCATCCCCATCGCCTTCTCCTGTACGGTTATCACCTGTATGTTCCACACCGCCGCTAGGATGAATAAGATTATTATAGAAGATAAAATCCACATCATTTATCACTTTCCCATTGTCATCGGCCATAAATGCCGATGCATCTAAATCAAAGCCAGCCCCACCGTCATATTGGTTAATATCCCAGCCTAATCCAATAATTGCTCTTGTTAAGCCTGGATTTGTTTTAGTTAAATCAATTCGTTGTCCTTTAGAAAGATTAATACTCAATTTCTATTCCTCCCTCGTCAAATAATAGATGGATCCTCAAATTACTATTGCTTTACCCCTATCATGAAAACGATTTAACCAACTCTCCTAAACTACCAGCATTTGTACCTGTGCCAACAGCCGCAAACTTCCAATCCTGTCCATGTCTGTATAATTCTCCAGCTATTACACTAGTTTTCCCTGCATAATCATCTGATAAATTGTAGTGAATAAGTGATTGATTCGTCAATGGGTTAACAATTCGAATAAAGGCATTTTGAATCATTCCAAAATCTTGTCTTCTTTTTACTGCATCATAAATATTAACAACAAATATGAGTTTATGTATATGTGCAGGAACTTTACTTAAATCAACGCGGATTTGTTCATCATCTCCATCCCCGTCACCTGTTAAATTATCGCCTGAATGGATTACACTGCCATCGCGACTTTTTAAATTGCCAAAATAAATAACATCACTATTTGCTTGAACCTTTCCTTGTTCATTTACCATAATTACAGATGCATCACAGTCAATACTTGCTGCCTGTCCTCCACCAAAAAGAGAACCGAATAAGCCCCCGCCCTTATTTTGTTGAACAGGATCCCAACCAAGTCCAATTAAAATTCTGCTTAATCCTGGATTCCCTTTTGTTAAATCAACTCTCTGACCTTTTTGCAAATTAATCGCCAATATTCCCAACTCCTATGTATGATATAATTTTACTTTTTTAAAGTTTTTTATTTTAACACTAATTCACACCGATTATTTAGCTCTAAAATAACGTCTTTTAATATTTCTCTACTATCTTATGATTCTAAAGTGCAATCAAACTCCTAGTAATAAACTAGTATCTTTCCCGATTAATGTTAAGATGGATGATATATTTTCTAAGACAATTTCTCGCCTCAGAAAATATATCCATTTCAATCAATGCAGCTAAACTTTATAGAGTTTCGAAACACTTTTCTTATCAATTATTCTCATGATAATTCATAAAAAGTGATTGGAATTAACTCTCTCATTAACCTTGAAGTTTCATTTGCTTAAAGTTATTTTGTAATTCTTCTAATTTCTTTGTGCCTTCTTCTCTTAACCGCTTATTTTCTTCTTCAATTGTTTTTGTTTCTTGCATTCCTTTTATAATAATATTCCAAGATTCTTCAATCGTCTCAATCTTAATGCTGGGACTTCCTGCAAGTCTTGCAATATCGACGCTTTGCTGGGATATATTTTGCGCATTCTTGACAAGCATTTCATTTGTTCTTCTGTCCAGTTCACTCATGCTATCTGCGACTAATTTTTGTCTTTTGGCAGCAACAGCTTGGATTAGTCCATTTTTGAAAATTGGAATCGTCGTAACAAATGCCGAATTAATCTTTCCAATTAATTTTGTATTTCCTCTTTGAAGCAAACGTATTTGCGGTGCTGTTTGCAGAGCAACCATTTTGGCCATTTCTAAGTCATAAACCCGCTGATCAAGGAGCTCTATCGCATTTCTAAGGGAGTCGAGCTGCATACCCGCTAATTGATCTCCAGCAGTTGCTTTAGCTTCGATTTGCGGAAGCACTTGTGTCTTTAATTCTTCCGACTTCATTGCCCCTGCAACTGCATATTTTTCGAGCGTCAAATAATATTGATAATTTTGCTCATACATTTCATCAAGCATCGTCGTCGAATCAACCATTTCATTTTGATATTTCGATATTTCAACATATACTTTATCAATCTCTTGTCCCATAGACTGATATTTCCCAAAAAGTTTTTCCATAATCTTTTCGCTTTTTTTAAACAGTTTGCCAAAGAAACCTTTTGACGCATCTTCAAAATCTTTCTTATCAAATTTATCCATTATTCTGCCGAGCTGTTTTAATAATTCTCCGGAATCTTCCACTTTAGTAGTTCTCATATTGTTAAGAATTTTATCGGAGAATTTTGAAATTTGCGTTGCCGGCTCTTTCCCGAATTCAAGAATCTGAATTTGATCCTTTTCATCAATAGACTGGGCCAATTTTTGCACTTCTGGCTCATTTCTAAGCGCTAATTTAATTTCTGATACTTTTTCTTCTGTTAATAATTCTGCGACCTGGTTATCCGCATTGTTTATATTTGATGGTTGCATGTTCATCCATTATCTCCCTTTCTACTCTTTAAAAATCCGCCAAACAGTCCCCTTTTCAAAAAGGATGGCTCTTTATACTCCATATCAAATACAACGTCCTCGAGCCAATGGGCATCAAATAAATTGTCTTGTATAAAGTTCTCCATATCGACATGTCCAGGTGGATTATAAATAATAATATCAACACCCAATGCATTCATTAAAATTAACATTGCTGCATCTTCTCGCGTGAATACGCCGCTTTTTTCTGTTTTAAATAATACAATACTTGGTACTTCTTGAGAGTAATCAAATTTTTGCAGCATTTTTAAAAGTTCATCTGGTATAAGTAAACATTGTGAAAATAGAAAAATTGCTACATCTTCATCTGATTCATCCGATTGTTTTATAAGTACTGGTCTTGAGCATACTCTTGAAATTGCAGCAGCTATCCCTTTTTGTAAGCCGGTTGGCAGCTGTTTATAATTCCAATAATGGGCACTCATCATCTTTTCCGGATCAAGTAAACCGTTTCTTCCCAGCGCTCCGCGATAATGATATCGGTAATCGCTAATAATTGCTCTTGTAAACGGAAAATCTTTAATCAATAGCGTATCCTCTCGATTGACTATTCCGTGAATACGATCCCAGTATTCTTTGCGATTTTTACTTACACCAAATATTTTAGCAAAAATAGCAGGGATATGCACTTCTCCATTTTTCACTTCAAAGTTTGGTCGAATCATAGCAAGCTCTTTCTCCAAAAGAAAAATTTCATCATATGTAGTTTTTAGGGTAACCGAAAAGGGGATATAATCTCTAAATTGCCATGGTTTATAAAGATTGGATCCCTCATGATGCAGTATACTCTCAATTTCCTTTGACGCTCGATATGCTACAGTCGCTGTTCTTTTTCTTTCTTCTGTAGGAAAGCTTTCAGGTTCTTTCCGTTGTGGATATTGATGCTGAAAAAACAGCTCCTTATCTAGCTTTAACTTTTCTAAAATATCTGTGCCATTAGGATGAACCATTACAATATCACACCCAATGGTAAGGAGATAATAGATAAAATAGGACTGACTTTTACTTGCATCACCATACCAAAGAAACTTAGGCATATTTTCATTTAATTCGGTTTCTTCTAAGACAGGCTGTAAATGATTAATCGACCATTTTACAATATCCACTACTAATCTTCTTAAATCCTTATTTTTCAAGCCGTTTTCTTCCAATTCTGCGAAATGCTGAATTACTTTAATAAAACTTTCCCGCAATTTCCGATGAATAGCTGGAACAGAGGATTTTATCAGTACATTCTCTCCGTCAAGAAAAGCAACAAATCGATTAATGGATAAATTCTGCTCATTCATTCGATTAAATACTTTTTGAATAGATTGGAAATGCTGATTATCGATTGTCCTATCGAGTGTTTCATCTGTTAATAAGTGTAAACCAGTATTATCTTTATGTATCCAATTAAACAGCTGATTATAATATTCATCCTCGTCTAGCGATATTCCCAGTAGTTTAACGACTGCCTGCCCGAAAGTAAATATACGATTACTGGTATCATATAATGGTCTTTCTTTAATAGGCTTTAGCAAAAGTTTAAACCAGTTTTCTTCAGACAATGGAAGTATTATATTATTAATGGTATAAAAGTCTTTATTCATTTTCTCCACTTCCTAATTTTAAACCAAAGATAACTTTCTATCTTTATCATAGCATAGCTCCTTGTAAACACTAAACATTCTACTTTATATTTATTTACGAATTTTTAATAAAAAAGTTTCATTTTTTGTAGTCCGAAAAGAAATCTTTCGTAAGATTTTAAACTGTATATAAACCCACAGAATTTTAGAATTATAAGTTTGTCTATAGTATATCCTATGTATAGGGTTATTGCTTTTTGTTTCAGGGGTTCACGCTTAGCCGCGTTCTGCTTTCAGACTGCAAGGTCTCAGGCTATCCCGCTTATCCTACAGGAGTTCCCCCCTAACCACCACAAGCAGCACATAAAAATCCCATTTAATTTTACTAAATCATTTTATCGTCACACTGAAATCTTTCGTAAGATTTTTCTTTATACTCTTCAACCTGTGTTTTTAGCACCTAACCTTCTGTTTGTGCATATAATACAGTACAATAGGCGAGTAGGTGCTAACTATGAGATCATTTTTTCGAAAATACACATATCATGAAATTGAGACAGATTTAAATTATGTGCAAAATGTTCTATCTTCCAACATGTATGTTTTTATTGATTTAATCTTTATTTCTCTAATAATTAGTTTTTTTATGGCCATCTTTTTCGAATCTATCTTATTTGGGATTATTATATTTGTTTGCTGCTATTTATTCTTTGTCGCCATTTATTGTTTATTGCTCAAATTGATAAAAGATTCACCTGATGATCTATAAAATATATTTATCTTCATTCAAATCCATCTCTTTAACGACTCTAAGGCGACCGTGATTCGGTCGCCTTAGAGTCGTTAAAGAGTAAATTCTTTATAAACTTTTCTTAAGATTTCTTCTCCAGCAGACGCACCTTTATGAGCTGTGGCTTTATGAGAGTATCTACTTGATTCACCACATATTAACTCGCCATGCCTAGGAATAAACGCTGTTTGGCATATATTTAAAAAAGGTAGATCCAATAAGGAATCTCCAGCTCCAATTGTTTGCTCGATTCCTTCTCGTTCCTTTATATACTTTATTGCCTCTCCTTTACAAACAGGACTCGGCATAAAGTAAAGCTTTCTTCCTTGCAATGAGATATTCCAGCCATTTGCTGCTGCTATTTTTGCTAGTTGTATTTTTAAATCGGAGTCTATAGTGGTATTTAGCACATAATAAAAGAAAAGATTATCAGCAATTTTCAATTCTCCAGGGAGAGAATACTCTCGGAGCATTTCCAATATCTCCTCTTTTTCGATACATTCCACACCAAGCTTCCGCTTTAGCCTTTCTTCCCACTCTTTCATGATTTCTCCATTATGATGTATTCTTGCCCCGTTACTGGTTACACAGTAAGATACCGGTACATCTCTTTCAAATATAAAGATCCGCTTATATTGCTCATATGTTCTTGTTGTCACAGGAATAAATAAATAGTGGGAAGCAATCTCTTTCAATAAACCATAGCTCTCCTTTGTCATAAAAGAGACATACTTCCCATTCTTCTCTTCGACCCCAATCATCGATTGATTCCAAGGAGTTTCCATTTCTTCTAAAGCACGTTTGGAATAAATTAATGTTCGATCTAAGTCAGATGCAAATAATTTCATCCCTCTTGCACAACCTTTTTAATCAAACCGCAGCATGTATAGCTCATTTGGGGATATGGAATTATTTCTACGCCTCTTTCTTCGGCAAGCAAAACGATGTGCTGCACATAAGGACTATCCGGATCTTTCATTAAAACCTTCCATGGCACTCTTCTTAAAAGGACTCTTGTAGTTTCTCCAACGCCTGGTTTAACATAATGCGTGCTCTCAATATGAAATTCCTCCTTAATGGCTAGAACTTCTTTCATCCCTCGAAAATCAACGGATTGATCAAAGCCATTCTCATTCATTCTTTCTTCAACTTGCTTTGAATTAATATTTTGAAAAGCCTCAGTAATTTTATCTAAATAAATATTTGATACATCATATGGCTCTAATTCCTGATAATATTTAGCACCATGAAAATCATCCATTTGAATATATCTTTCATTTAGTACGGTACGGCTGACAAGTCCAGACACAGTGGAATTTAAGCAAGCACTCGGTATCAAGAAATCTTCTCTCGTACCATAGAGTGTAGTACAGTATCCTGGATCTGCCAGTACAGCTAATGTATCATCTAAGTGAACCTGATATTTATTAAAAAAACTTTCACAGGCTTTTGTTAATTCAATTGAAATAGCTCCTTTACCTGTCCATCCATCAATAAATTGGATAGCAGATCCTTTATGTGTTTTTAATATGTACTTAATGGCATTTTCATCTATCCCTCTGTCTCTGATGATCGAAATACTATAGTGCGGTAAAGAAACATGATATTTTTCTTTTAAATATCGCTTAATTAATATCCCAATAGGAGTACCAGCTCTTGCTAATGAAACTAAGACCGTTTGTTTTCCATGTTTACGATAAATCTGCTCTGCGACAACTGCGGTACTAAGTGCTACCTTATCTTTATAATCATGCAGTGTCTTCCAAAAAAGCTGTAAATACTGTTCTGGTGGATTATATTCGATTGGTAATGTTTCGCTATAATGTGCTCCACTTTGAATCTTTTTTTCTCGTTCCTCGGTGGAACCTTCTAGTATAATTCCGTTTAAATTTTTCAAAAGAAAAATGACATCTTCACTATTATAAGATCCGAATTTCACTTGCTCATTTATGTTTAAATGCATCTTTACCTCCCGCTAAAATAGACGATATTAATCTTTTTTACCTGAACTGCTTTTAATGCCGTCAGCAGCTCTTTTAAGCTATCTTCTTTCACATTTCTCTCAAAGAATAAAAATATGTCATCATATTGATTAGGCTTTACATTATATAAGAAATTTACAATCTCTTTATCTTCTGGATTTGCAAAACAATATGCTGTTTGAGCTCCATAATGCTCTTCATTATGTGGATAAATTGGACTTCTTGTAGTCGATTGATAAGATATGTCTTCCCCCATGAAGCTAGCTAACTTCATGGGTATATACATAAATTCTCCTGTTCCGACACAAAGACTAGTTCCCCTCCTCTTCTTCTTGAGCATCTTTGCAGCCTCTTTTATCCAATCATCTGTTCCTTCTTCTGTATGAATCCCAAACCTGCCAGTATCCTTTAAATATCGGAAGCTATTGCACTCACCCGCAAGATTTGAAGACGTCAATGGCACAATGCGATCTTTCACATAATTTTCTAGACTAATATATTCTATCAATGGATTCCCTTCATTTGTTACCAAACTCTCCATTTTAGGTGTAAGATTTATTTGCTCCCCAACTAATTCAAAACTACCTTTCAATAAGGAGACAGATTGCACCGTTATTTGCAGCTCTTCTTCAAGAGCTTTCATTTCTAATTGCCATTTATTAGAGCGCCAATCGAGAATGGATGCCACCGTATATTTATCTCTTGGATAGTTTCTATGGAGATCTCGGATAATATTAATCGCTGTTTTTCCAGTTGTGAGTTCATCATCAACGAGAATTATTTCCCGATTATTAGCAAGAATATCCGTTTTTACGTAACATCGATGGGAAGTGGCATGTGAATGTTCTTCTTCAAATGAAATGATTGGATCCAGCTCGTTAATCTTTTCTCTTGTGGTATGAAAAAAGGATGCTTGTTTAAAAGCCTTGAAAAAAGAGTGGCCAAGTGCAGTTGCTGTTTCGGCAAAGCCAATAATAATAGGATTGCAAACTTCTTTTTGGATAAAAGGCTTATCCAGGAAAGGCAAAGAGGAATCATGATAAATCTCCAATAATTTCTCCTTTTGCGGTGAGTGCTTTCCTGTCATAATTTCTTCATATCTCGCTGCAAGCATAAAACCTGTTAGCAGACCTTTTTTTGGTTCTATTGGCAAATGCTTTCCCAGTAGTCTACTGACAAATAAAAACGCCCGTCTTTTATTGATTCTTGCAGCCATTTTAAAAAAGTCCTCGATAGGAAGCTGAAATGGATTTTCTTTAACATAAATGTCCATCTGTAAATGATCAATGATTGGTAATGAAATTTTCTTGTTTAAGTAAGTCAATGTATGTAAATCCTTCATGGAACACCCCGTAAACCTTTGATTTTAAAATAATTTTTTGCGCCCAATATAAATGAGGCTTAATTTCATTCATTTTATTGGAGAAACTACTTTTTATAACACCAATTTCTCCATTATTGCTATCCATAATATTTAATGCATCCAAATATTCTTCATAGGAAACAACGTTTAATGCCTGAACTGGCTTTATATGGGTCGGATGAATAATCGTTTTCCCTGTTAATCCATTCGTTATATCCATCATAACTTCTCTTATTAATCCGTCCATATGTTTATCAATTAGCTGTGTTCGCATACTCATTCCTGCTTTTCCATAACGTTTTCGAAAAGGTGTCTCTCTTAATTGAGGAATTAGAAATCTTTCTTTCGTCGTAAAATACTCCCAGACTGGTCCAGAAACAACATAGGCACTATCTGCCCGTGTAAATATATTAATAATATCTGAAATACAATCTCGAATAATGGCAATATCATATATGGTTGTTTCTGGGCTTCTACGTATCCCATATAATCCACAAAAATCAGTTGCACCTATTCTAACATTTAAAATTAAGTGCTTATAATCATCAAGCACTTTTTTTATGGAGAGAAGCTCATTCATTCGCGTTTCTTTTTCAATTATTTTTTTCGTTTCCAATATCGGCATTGCATATAAACAGTATCCGAGCTTGTTATATTTTTGTAATTCCTTTAAAATAATTTCTCCTGCTTCTGCTTCAAATTTTGGTATTACAATACCTGTTAATAAAGCGATCTTATCACCAAGTATATCCATTAAACTTAAAAACTGCGCAATGGAACGGATTCTAATAAAAATCAATGGCAATTCACTCTTTATCAGGGAGCCATTTTGGATAGCATGATCAATATCGGTTAACTCTTCTACTAATTTTCTTTCTGCTAAATCGACCTCATGATCGCCAATAGAATCCTCCAGACAAATAACCATAGAGGTTAAAGCAGGATGTTTCTTTCTCAATAAGTCCTGATAAATATTAGGTCTAGTTGCAGGCATATACAATGTCGAAGCAAGTGCGTAGGATAATACTTCTTTCTCCGAAGTGCTAAACACCTCTTCTGGTAATTTGAAGAAAAGACGTTCCAATTGTTTTTCATTTAAGTCAGAGAATAATTTCATTTCCTTTGCTCCATTCCAGTATTTTCATTCCATTTATATACTATTCTGAAAATTCACAAATAAATAGTTTTGTTTGAAAGAGGATAATTATTACTATTTTACTATAAAATTCATTTTTTGAGTATTATTTCGTTATGAATGGCTTTAGCTGCATCCATAAGGTTTTTATAGAGGTTTTCGGGAAGGGTTACAGCAAAGAAGTTTTCTTATTAATAAAATAGAGGATATCCCTAGTACTAACTATTGACAGAAACTAGAAATATCCTCAAAATTATTAAGCCTCGCCTTGTTGTTCTGCTTTCTTTTTATTTTTAAAGTGAATAACGAAAGTTGCTCCAAATGCTATTACTAACAATCCGAAGAAATAAATATGTTCGATGTGAATATCAAAAACGCCTAATAGCATCTTAACTGCGATAATCAAGATTAGAATATAAGCAGTTGCTTCCAGCTCTGGAATTTTATCAATTAATTTAAGGAAAACACCCGCTACACCACGCATCATAAGCACACCAAGAATACCACCCAGTAATAATACCCACACTTGGTTACTGACACCAAATGCTGCTAAAACACTATCCACTGAAAAGGCAATATCCATTAATTCAACAGAAATTACCGTTCCCCAAAATAATCCGAATGTGCGAATAAGAATTCCATTTTTGTTGATTCCTTTATTCTCTTCTTCTCCGTCTTCTGGTTGATTCGCAGCTTTTTTACGATCCACGAAGTACTTAATAGAGAGATAGGCCAAATAGGCCGCTCCTAGTATTTTCACCCATGAGAATTCGATTAAATAAACACCAATACCGATAGCTATAAAGCGGAATATGTATGCACCTAGTAACCCGTAAAACAACGCCTTTCTTCTTTGTTCTGGTGGTAAATGCTTAACCATCACGGCAAGAACTAATGCATTATCCGCTGATAACAAGCCTTCCAATATTACAAGTGTTCCAATATAGCCCCAGCTGACTGGGTCTGTTAGTACCTCACCCCACATTTGCCAGTTAAAAAACTGCGCATATGTATCTATAATCGTCTCAAATATCCCCATGAAAAAAGGTTCCTCCTAAAATATGCTTATAAAGTCTTAGCCAATTTGCAGACCAAAGTCTGTTGCTAATGCAGCTAAACCACCTTGGTAACCACTGCCAATAGCACTAAATTTCCATTCATTATTATGACGATATAGTTCCCCAACAACTAACGCTGTTTCAATAGAGAAATCCTCTCCTAAATCGTAACGAATCAATTCCTCATTAGATTCTTCGTTAACAATACGTACAAATGAATTAGAAACTTGTCCGAAATTTTGATTCCTTGCTTCTCCATCATGAATGGTAATCGTAAAAGTAACACGTTGAATATTAGCTGGAATACTTTTTAAATCTACGATAATTTGTTCATCGTCTCCTTCGCCTGCGCCTGTACGATTATCTCCGGAATGAACAATCGCACCATTTCCACCTGATGGATTATTGTAAAATACAAAGTCAGCATCATTTGTTACTTTTCCATTTTCGCCAAGTAAGAATACAGAAGCATCTAAATCAAAATCAGTTCCGCCATCATACTTATTTAAATCCCAGCCTAAACCAATAATTACTTTTGATAAACCAGGATTGCCTTTTGTTAAATCTACTTTTTGTCCTTTGGATAAACTAATTGCCATAATCTTTCTACCTCCAAGTTTTTTCAGTATAGTTCCTTTACGTAATCATAGATAAAAAAGTTTCAATTTCCCCTTTTTAGCTCATCCACTTTGGCGGAGTATTTTTATCCCAGTAAATTTCTCCAAGTGCATAATGAGTTTGGAATTGATCATGATACGTGTGGTAATGGAAGTTAAAATAATAACCTTCCTGTGGGGGACGATCCCTTCTTACATGAAATCGGATAATATCCTCGTTATCTCTCGTAATATGAAATATCCGTTCACTTGTACCTGCAGCAGGAAATTCAGTTACTGTTAAATAACTTAACTCTTCTTCTGGAAAAATATGAGTTACTTCATTAATTGCTTTTTCCATATTTGGAAGAACAACTAAACGAAATTCATCTTCAATTACTGGTTTAATTTTTGGCCCGAATTTTAAATAGCTTTGTGCTTCTGCTTCCTTCATCATATTGCTGATAAAATCTGCTCTTGAGAAATTTCCCTCAGTACTATCAACAAATATCGCTTCATCTTCGATACTTTCTCTAGCAAATGGTACTTCTCGCTCATCAATTGGTTTCTTATCATTATTATTATTATTTAAAAAGGTTGCTGGTGATGGTGAAACAAGACCAAACGTTAAAATAGAAACAAATACGACCAGGCTTTTACGAAGCCAATTAGGCATTTATTACACCTCGCTTTCCGCATCCTGATGTTAATATATGAAAAAATATTTATAGAATAAGTATATATTATTTACTAGCTAATCTTCTACTATTATCCTTATCATAGAGGTTATTTTTTTATTATTCTTTTTTTAACCAGATTCCATAATGGAATTTAGCTGTTTTACGCTTCACCTGTTCAAATTGAAATTGGTTAAATCTGCTGCTCCTAAAATGATCTTTCCATACGACTCTTTCTTTCGCCACTCGCTTTGCTTGATTGATTAATTCTACCGACACTTCTTCATAAAGTGCTAGTTGTTTTAACGGGTTGATTCCAGCTGATGAAATAGTTTCCTCAAACATAGGATCAAAATATACGCAATCTATACTATTGTCTTCTTTTCGAGCAAGTGCCTCTAATGCGTTAATATGCTTGACTGTAACCCTTCGCATTGCCTCATCAACAGCGGCATTACTCGTCTCCCATTCTTTCAAACCTACTTTTACAAGAAAAGCAATCACTTGATTCGCTTCTAATCCTTCCACTTTTCCGCTACTGCCCACGACATAACTTGCAACAATACTATCTGAAGCAAGTCCTAAAGTACAATCTAAGAAACTCTTTCCCTTTGTTAAATTGGTTGCGTCAATAAAAGGATCATTTTCCTTATTCATCAGCCTTTTTATTCGAAAGACTGCTGAATTTGGGTGAAAAAAGAAAGGCTCCTCTCCATTTAACGAACAGAACTCAAATCTATTTTTCCCAATTATCAGAATATCTGATTGATATTGCTCTTTTAAGTGCTGAATAGATACTTTTTCTCTCCTGACATATCTGCAGTTGAAGTCTTTGGCAATTCTATCTGCGAGAATTTGCATGTCCTTATTTGTCCTACCGGCAGTTGTTACAATCATATTTTTTCTCCTACTTCTATGTAATACTATATTCAATACGAATCATGTTAAGATTAGGTCATCATTATAAAATAGATAAATTTAAATTATCTATCGACGAATATAAACCCTATACAAAAAACCTAAAAAAGAAAGTCCATGAGAAAAAAGGTAACCCTTTATTCTCATGAACCAAGTTTTTAGCAATATTGTTCAAAAGCTGATACAAGATTTTCCATAATTGCTTCCATTGAATTTCCTTCAATATCGTAGCGATGAATAAAATGAACAACTTTATTATCTTTGATTAATGCCATGGACGGAGAAGAAGGCTCAATATCCCCGAAAAATTCGCGCATTTTTGCTGTTGCCTCTTTATCTTGGCCAGCAAATACTGTTACTAGTTGATCTGGCTTTTTTTCAGATGCAAGCACTGCCTGCGTTGCTGCTGGTCTTGCTAAACCTGCAGCACAACCACAAACAGAATTAACCACTACTAAAGAAGTACCTTTGTTTGTTTCAATAAATTGTTCCACAGCGTCTTCTGTCAGCAATTCTTCAAAGCCTGCTTGGGTTAATTCTGCTCTCATCGGTTTTACCACTTGTTTCATATACTCATCATATGCCATTGACATAAGTAATCCCTCCATAATATACGTATATTTTATTCCTAAATATACATTAGAAATGTTTTTCGTACAATCTTTAGCATTAGGAAAATATAGTTACAGCTTATTTTCGCGCTTCGGTCATTTGTTTCCAAACAGAACCTTTTGCTTCTTCTCCTAGTTCAATTCGCTCAATTGCTAGTTTTATTTGTAAGCTCACTTCAAATTCTGGATCATCCTCATGAGCCTTAAGTGCAGCCAATGCTCTCTCATCTCCAACTTCATACAAGAACATAGCGGCTCTCCATCGAACAATCTTGCTTTTATCATCTAATGCATGGATCATTTCTTCCATTGCTTCTGGAAACCCTAAGTCGGATAAGCAATCTCCTGCAGTACGCCGCACTGTTACCGTTTTATCCTTTAATGCTTTATATAAGGAAGGAAGAACAGCTGTATCTTCAATCATTCCAAGATAGACAGTCGTAAGTCTGCGGATAGATGGTTTTTCATCATCTAATGCTTTCGTTAGTACAGGAATATCATCTACTGTAGGATCTTCGCTTTGTTCCAGCTTTTGATATCTAACTTTCCAATCTGGATTCTCTAAATCTGCAAATGACAGCCTTGTTCGCACTCGTACCGGTTTTTCATTTGCTTCAGTTTGCGGATTTTTTGCATGCTCAATAATCGCATTAATTCGCTCTTGTGGATATGCTGCAACAAGTTCTTCCACCATTACATGCCCAATTTCCTCAAAGTCACCGTAGCGCACGCCGAAATCTTTCCATTTACGAGTCATTACTACATTATCTTCAGGTGTACGAACTTCTGATACTGCTTGAATAAAGGAATCAGGTAAACCGAACCTTCTTTCTTCAGTGCCATCCGATAATTTAATTTGCATGGGAATCCCTTTATACATTTGAACTTGAACATTTATCTCTCCATAATGTTCATTTATCTCTTTTGACTCCTCTGTAGCCTCGTCCTCCCCAAAGACATTCCGCACTTTTGAAAGTAATTCTTTCCAATCATAGCGGGCATTTCTTTCAACCGCTAGAAAATCAGCTACATGGTAAACCCCTTTAATCCCTTCAATGGAAAGGATATTTTGAATTAATTCAGGTGCTTCCGCTGAATTATCAACCTTATAATTATTACTTTTTCCCATTGGCAGCTCTTGGTCTAAATTAATTTTCATCGTATTAGGACTTGGTGTTGGCTCTATAGAAATAATTCTCATTTTCCATCCCCCTCTTTTTCAACATTTATCTTATCACGCTTAATGCTATATCGAAAATAAACAGCTTTTCTACGAATTATCAGCGATTTCAGATAAATAGCTCCAGCGTTCAATTAGGTGTTCTAATTGGTTATTTAATTGTTCTTGCTCTTTCATTAACTCAGCTGCTTTTTCGAAGTCACTGCCAGTCTCGGCTAATTCTGTTTCTATTTTAGCTAATCTTTCTTCGACTTTTTCGATATTCTCATCAATGGTTGCCCATTCCCTTTGTTCATTATAGCTTAGTCTTACTTTTTTCTCTTTTACTTCCTTTTTAGCAAGTGGTATTTCTGTTTTATCTTTTATTTGTTGATCTTCTTTTCTCTCCACCTCTAAATATTCACTGTAATTGCCATAATAGGTGTCGATAACACCATTTCCTTTTAAAATCAACAGTTGTTCAGCAACCTTATCGAGAAAATAGCGATCATGGGATACGGTAATAACCACACCATTAAAATCTTCTAAATAATCTTCCAGAACCATTAATGTTTGTGTATCTAAATCATTTGTCGGCTCATCTAATAAGAGTACATTTGGTTCTCCCATTAGTATTTTCAACAAATAAAGTCTTCTTCTTTCCCCACCAGATAGCTTCCCAATAATCGTTCCATGGGTATGAAGAGGAAATAAGAATCTTTCCAGCATTTGGGCAGCTGTAATGACTTTTCCATCGGAGGCTTCTATAACTTCAGCCGTTTCTTTTAGAAATTCAATCATTCTTTTAGATGTATCCATATCTTCATTTTCTTGCGTATAGTAAGCCACTTTTACTGTTTGACCAATGATTCTTTCGCCAGAATCAAGGGGTGCCTTGCCTGCTAAAATATTTAAGAAAGTTGATTTACCAGTCCCGTTTTTACCAATTATTCCAATTCTATCCCCTGGTTTTACAAGCAAATTATAATTATTTAAGATTATTTTATCATGGAAACGTTTGTTTGCCCCCAGCAATTCAAAGACTTGCTTACCTAATCGACTACCTTTCAAGGAGATATCTAATTTATCTTTAGCTTTAACATTAGCTAATTTATCATCTAATGCGTCAAAACGCTGAATTCTGGCTTTTTGTTTAGTAGAACGCGCTTTTGCCCCTCTTCTAATCCATTCTAATTCTCTTCTAAATAAATTCTTTTGCTTATCAAGAGTAGCTGCTTCATTTTCTTCCCTGATAGCTTTGGCCTGTAAAAAGTCACCGTAATTGCCTTTATAGCTATACAAATTGCCCCCATCTAATTCAAACATTCTGTTTGTGACACGATCTAAGAAATAGCGGTCATGCGTTACTAATAATAGTGCTCCTGTGTACCTGCTTAAATAATCTTCCAGCCATTTAACTGCCTCAAAATCAAGATGATTTGTCGGTTCATCTAAAATAAGCAAATCTGGTTCTTGAATCAGAACTTGTGCTAAAGCAACCCGTTTTTTTTGCCCGCCTGACAATTCGCCAATCTTCTTATTAAAATTAGTAATACCTAACTTCATTAATACCGTCTTTGCATTTGTATGAACTTCCCAGCCATTTAAAGCATCCATTCTTTTTTGTAAATCAAATAATTTTTCATGAAGCTTATTGTTCTCAGGATCATGGTTGATTTCCATTATCATTGCTTCATAATCTTTAACTAATGCTAAAACCGGTGCATCACCAGCATATACTTGGTTTAATACGGTAAGATCTGGATTTAATTCTGGACTTTGGGCAGAATAGGCTATACGAAAATCCTTGGGTGCTATGATATCTCCTTCGTCTGGAATATCTATTCCTGCAACAATTTTTAATAAGGATGATTTCCCAGTTCCATTGATGCCAATTAAACCTACCCGTTCTTTTTCACTTATTGAAAAAGAGATGTTTTCAAATAACTTTTTCTCTCCATATGTCTTTGTTACATTTTCAATTGAAATACTCTTCATTTTGTACATTCCATTCTTTATAAAATTCTTTTAGAAAGCTTTCCATAAATTGATGCCTTTCCACGGCCATTTTTTTAGCACTGTCTGTATGTAAATGGTCTTTAATTTTCAATAGTTTTTCATAGAAATGGTGAATAGAAGATGAGTTGTTTTTTCGATATTCTTCTTCTGTCATCTTTTCCCTTACTGCTATATGTGGATCATAGATAGGACTTCCTATACTTCCTCCATAAGCAAAAGTACGAGCGATGCCAAGTGCTCCAATCGCATCTAATCGATCAGCATCTTGGACTATTTTTGCCTCCAGGCCATTGGGAGTTATCCCATTTCCTCCTTTAAAGCCAACTGTTTCGATGATAGCTTTAATCTGTTCCTTCTCTTGATTCGCAATTGGAATCTGCATTAGTATATTTGCTAATCTCCGTTGCCCTTCGCTTTTTGATTTATTTAATTTTTCATCTGAAATGTCATGCAATAACGCAGATAGTTCAATAGTATGAGAATACCCAATTCCTTCTTTTTCTGAAAGTAATAAGGCTATTTTACGTACTCTATCTACATGATACCAATCGTGACCACTAGCATCATTCTCCATCTCTTGCTTTATTATATTTTCAACTTTCGTAATAAGCTTCATTTATTCTCACATCCAGCAATCTATTATGTCCATATTGTATCATGAAAAGTAGTTTTTCGAATATGAAAGAACAATCAATATAAATATGAAAGCCGGAGTAGAAAATAAAACTATTCTACACCGGCTTTCGTTTCATTATTCATTTCCTATTTCTTACTTAAAAAGGGCTTTATTTTTGGAAATACCTTCAATGCTGTTCGATAAAATACGTCTTCATGGTAAGTTTCTGGAATGAGCTTTTTTATAAACTCTATATATGGTTCAAATGGGGCTAGCGGCCAATCTGTCCCAAAAAGCAATTTATCATATGATTGGGCAAAAACTAATGCATGGCGTAAATGATCGAGAAAAATCCCTTCATGTGCTTCTTCCAGTTCTTTTTTTGTTCCAACGATTAAACCAGATAAATCGGCATATACATTCGAATTTTTATAAATAATTTCCGCACCAGTCAATGTCCAAGGATCACCGAAATGTGCCATCATAAAATTCACATTACGATGTTTCACAGCCACTTCATCAATTGCTAGAGGATGACTATATTTTAAGTATCCTCTTTCAGAGTATGTATCTCCAGTATGGAACACAACTGGTAATTGATACTTTTCTGCTAGTCGATAAACAGGTTCATATACTTCATCATAGGCATAAAAAGGGTAGTAGCCTAAATAAATTTTTATTCCCACAACATGTGGCTTTTGAATCTCCTGCTCTAATCGTTCTTGTGCCGATAAATCCATATCATATGGATTTATCCCAGCACAGCAGACGACATTGTCTGGAACCAATAAGTCCAAATCTAATCCCATTGGAGTCTGGGCCTTATAATCAGGAAAGCCCATCTCCGGCGTTTCTGTAACCCCCATCCCAATCGCAAGGACAATATCAGCCTTCCTCATCTCTTCTTTCAAGCCATTATAACTATAATCTACAAAGGAAAGATCTCGAGCTGTCTCTTTAAACGATCCAATATTTGAGTAGTGTATATGGGCATCAATTATTTTCATCTACGTATTCCCTTTCTGAAAATGCTATTTGCCTTACCTTATTAACTAAAGAAGACTGTAATTCCCCCTCGGTAAACAGAAGATAGGTTGGTTCTGTAAATAAGCGGTTCTCTGTTCTTCTGCACTTAGCATAGGAAATCAACTGTATCACATCTTTATTACTATAAAAATCTATACCTTTTGATTTATCACTTGCAATATAATAACACTTTTCTTGCTCTAGCGATAAATAGGAATGACCCTTTATATTAACTTCTTGCTCTTCTGAAGCAACCATATATTGTTTCGTACTCACCTTGTTATCCTGAATATGGAGAACAGCTTTTTCCTCCTCATTGCAAGTGATAAATAGGTTTGTATGCCATTCTTCTTCTGCCATACGTCTGCCTGCATCATCGATTATTTCTATAAATGTAATGAGCAAAGGAATCCCTGGCATTGTAAGGAAATATTGTTCATACTTTAACCCCTTCCATTTCTCATGATGCCTTATCGTTGTTACCAGCTTCACACCAGTCCATTCGTTATGATGGATATCTTTTAGACTAGTAAATGCACAAGCTGTCTCTTCCTTTAAGAGAGAAAATACATTTAAATCTGGCGGACCGTTTTTTATACCTCCACACCACGGATTCCACCAACTTTTTGCGATAGGCTTAGGAAAAGCATGCTCCAACCATTCCTTCCCATTTACTACTAAAGAATAGACGCCTGGATAGTAAGCAGGAGAAGCTTTAAAAGATACTATTCCATTCGAAACATGGTATACGGTAACTCCTTCTTCTATTTTTACTTCTGTTGTCATGTTCTTTCTGCTTGGCACAAAAAATAAATCATCGTTATCTATTATTTTTGCCGGCAAAGAAATGGTTGTTTTCACTGTGTTTAGCCCTAATTGAAGATCCCTTTGAGGCTGAATTTGGTAGATTTCTGATGCCCCCGTATCAATTCTCTGTGAATCTCCCTGTCTTTCATTCATTGTTATGGTCATTTCACCTTGTATTGCTTGATTACTATAATTCTTTATTCGTACTTTTAAGTCATTATCTCTATCTATAATGAGATTTGCCTCATTAAATTCAACCTTAAATCCTGGGGTAACAGTACTTGCGTGCTCTCTCTGTAACCCTTCTGCTGCTAACTCCCATTGCTGCCAATTACGATAGGCACCGATATTTACACTAATGGGCGAAAAAGCAACGGATTCATTTTTTCCGAGTATGCTTGTCGCCTCTACATGCACCTTCCAATTATCCATTTTGATGCGGGCCTCTTTAGCCCATGCAACACCGAATGGGGTAGAGTTTGGAGAAGTAAAATACCAATTCCCCGTTATATCCTTTGAATTTAATTCAAAAGGTTGTACTAGGTTCCATTCATTAAAGGAAACAACTTCCCCATTTAAAGGGAAATAGAGATTCTGCCATATGTCAAAAAATGTTTCCTGTACACTGATTTCTTTTTCTTCCAAACTATTATTAGTAATTGTTATCCAACGTTTAATCAACCCTTCTGCAAAGAGCTGATTTGTTAACATAATATCCAGATACGGAAAAGCATTAGACTTAAAGAATAGCTCTAGTTTAATACTGTTTCCAGTCTTTTCTGTACGAACTTTATATGGCTTTTGTTTAGACAGCTCATTGGAATAAGGCTTTCCAATAGACGGTGCAAACAGAGCAAAGTCTGTATGAGCAATTTCTGTCGTAAGATCTATTTTGCTTACGGTAAGTTGATGTGGACCATTATAAACCTGCCAACTCTTTTCTTGTTCTACTACAAACTGTTCGCCAATCCCTTTTAAGGCAAGCGCAATTTCCTTTTCAAATGTTAAAATCCCCTGCTCATTCTCCACAATTTCTCCTATGATTTTTTCTTTAAAACTGCCGCAGCTCTTCACTTGAACCGGAATTCGAATCCACTTCTTCGCTTTTTTAGCCAGTGCGAATGAATACTTATCCCCTTCAAAATATAAGTGGCCATTTTTGGGAATGGTGAAATATCCATTAATATCTTTTTCTAAATTATTACTAATCTCTAAATCTAAGTAAGTCTTCATTCCATTCGCTAAAATGGCCTCTATTTCCTTTCCCTCTATAGAAATAGGCGCTTGCGGGAAAACCCCCAGTTGTAAGCTTGTTTCTAATCCATTAATTCTAACTGTAACCTTTAATGCTGGAAAGGTCTTTCCATCTACAGGTTCTTCTCCTTTTTTAATCGTAAAGGGAGAAGAAATCGCTATTTCTTGATTACCCTTTATCTCTTGTGAACTTTGAAAACTGCATTGAATTCTGCCCTGATTATCTGCCAATGCTTCTAAGGAAAGCGGGTTTGCTGTTTTATTTTTCATCTTTAAATAGACCTTATGCTCTATTTCTTCTATACATTTATGATTGTCCATTGTTAATTCAATCTGAAAATCCTTTGTTTCCAAAGAGCAGATTCCTCTACTTGTTTTTTCAAATTTTACAACAACAGTCTCTGTTTCTTTTTGCCAAATATATTCATAATGTGTAAAACCTCTTTTAAGCATCCCATCTGGCTTTATTTCAAGATTTCTTTTTAAATCTGCATACCAATCCATGTTCTTTAAATAATGATTCATTACTTCATCATTTCGGACAGTTGGGATAAAATTCATAAGATGAGTATATTGGTCATTATCCTCCCAAAAAAAACCGCAGCGTTTATATAATGGAACTGCCTTAAGATTACCTGCCCAAGTATATAAATCAAGTCTTGGCCATTTTAATTCTGTCGCTGCATTGAGGGCATGCAGTAAAAGCAGCTTACCAATTTTCTTGCCATGATAATCTGGACGAACATTTAATAAAGGAACATACAAGGCCCCTGCATCTTCTTTATAAACAGAAAAACCACAGTACCCTACTACTTCTTCTCCTATAACAGCTAAGAATGTATCAATATTATCTGAGCTTTGCTGTTGATCGCGTACTTGTTCTTCTGTTTTTCCTGTTCCTCCCCAAGAATCTTTACTTTTTGTCCACATGTCGGCCACTTTACCAGCAAGACCATCATGGTAGCTTACTATTTTAATTGCCTCTGAACCCTTGATTATCTTTTCCACTAAGAACCCTCTTTCCTCTTATTTTCCATTTTTGTTTGCATTGTTACTTCTTTATTTGTATTCATCCTAACTCCTCCTTTCTTTATTGTAGGAATGTTTTTCCAATATTCCTATTCTATCGTATTATTATTGAGAATTTTTGTAAAGATAGCATAATAATAATTTTTCTAATAATTATGTATATCCAACAAAACTAGACAAAGCTCGTCAAAGGATTTTTTTTTCTTTTCGCGAAAATTATAAAGACAAGGGTTTTAAACGTCCTTCTTGCCATTGGTCTGTTTCAATTATTTTATAATGAGGGGTGTGTAGAATGTTAAGCATACAATCAAAAGAACTTACGATTAAGGAAGAAAACAGCAAATTATTAAGTGTGAAGGAAGCTGCAGAATATATTAATGAAGGTCCTGGAGTTGTTCGAAATTGGTTAAGAGAATTGAAAACACTCATACCAGTTATTATTGGCGAAAATGGCTACCGATATTTCGATCAAAAAAGCTTAGACATTTTAGTAAAAGTTAAACAAATGCGTAATGAAAAACAAATGTCTTTAAGACAAATTGAAGATGAGCTGACAAGCCCTTTACCCTCTATCCCCATTGCCGCTGAAGCTACGGAAAAAATTCTTCAAGATTTACAAACAATCAAAGAAGAATTAGAACTTCAAAAAAATTTCAATCAAGTATTAGTACAGCAACTAAAAAAGCAGCAAGAGCATATCGAATTTCAACAAGAACATATTGCCAGTCAAGAAAGAAAAATAACTTTATTAGAAAATCCAATTGTTCTAAAAGAAAAAGAGGAACAATACTATGCTAAATCTAGAAAAAAGAAGCTGGCCGATCTTAATGAGCGGGAAACAAAGGAGAAAAAAAGTGGATTTATCCGCCTCTTTTCTTATCGTTAATCGTTCCTTATCATAAAAAATAAGGATCTTCAGCCCTTTAGTGAAAGGGTGTTCGTTCACTAAAAGCAGAAGATCCCTATTTTTTTCTGTTATCGGATGAGCTTTTCAATATCCGCTTTTATCTCACTAGGACTTGTACTTGGTGCATAGCGGTCCACGACATTTCCATTTCGATCAATAAGAAACTTCGTAAAATTCCACTTGATTGCTTTCACACCTAATGTACCTGGTGCTTCTTTTGTTAAATATTGATAAAGAGGATCTGCCTCTTTTCCATTCACATCAATTTTAGCAAACATCGGAAAAGTCACACCGTAATTCATTTCACAGAATGATTTTATTTCTTCATTCGTTCCCGGATCTTGACTCATAAATTGATTACTTGGAAAACCTAGAACAACAAACCCCTCCTCTTTAAACTTTTGATACAATTCTTGCAGCTCTTTAAATTGAGGAGTAAAACCACATTTACTTGCAGTATTCACAATTAATATGATATTCCCTTTAAAATCGCTTAATGCCTGCATTTTTCCATCCATCGTTTTTACTTTAAAATCGTAAATGCTCATTTTACAATCTCCTTATACAGTTAATAATGAATCAATCGATTGAAGGGCAGCTAAAGTTTTTTCCATAAATTCCATCATCGTAATCATATCATCTATCTGTTCTTCTGTGATTAAACGATTAAAATCAATCGTAATATGATTCAGTATCGTTTGCTCCGCCTCAAGTGGCTGATAGCTGATTTCTTGCCTAATCTTCAAGTCTTTTCCCCATATATCTTCCACTAATTGCTGTAATAGTGGATAAAGAGTTTTGTCTTGCTTATGGCGTAAAAAAAGATGAATATAAACGGTAGCACCAATCCATTTTTCTTTTTTTACACTTTCTAATAGTTCCGCCGATAAATTTTGTAAATCAGCGGATAATTCAAACATTAGCTTAGCATTTTGTTGATTTTTCAATCGAAAAGTAATGGTATAATTTCTTGATAGCTTACTACTATTAAATACATCATTTCGATCTAAGACAATAATATCGCCATCTAAATCTTTATCATATATTAAGCCTTCCATTACTGTTCTCATATTTTCAAACGCAGTGGGATCAAACATCCTTTGTTCTCCTTTTTCCTAAATACAACCGTATTTTAAAACAATCCAACTGCTTTACCGTCTTCATCAACGTCCATGTTTAAAGCAGCAGGAGTTTTCGGTAAACCTGGCATTGTCATGACTTCACCAGTGAGTGCTACAAGGAAGCCTGCCCCAATAGATGGCTTGAATTCACGAATTGTAATCGAAAATCCTTCTGGTCTGCCAATTAATGATGGATCATCCGATAAAGAATATTGTGTCTTCGCCATACAAATAGGAAGATGTCCCCAACCATATTTTTCAAAGTCGGCAATCTGTTTCTTTGCTTTAGAAGAATATTCTACCCTATTCGCACCATAAATTTTTGTTGCAATCGCATGCACTTTCTCTTCTATCGTAGTATTAAGCGAATATAAATGTTGAAATCTTTGTTCCTTCTTTTCGAGAATCGCTAAAACCTTTTGAGCAAGCTCTATACCGCCATTTCCACCTTTTTCCCAAACCTCTGTTAAAGCAACGGGAATCTGTGCTTGTTCACAAAGCTCTTTTAACACGCTAATTTCTAATTCAGTATCTGTTACGAATTTATTAATAGCTACAACAAAAGGTAAACCGAATTCTTTAATACTGTCCACATGCTTTTGTAAATTAGCGAAACCTGCTCGCAGCGCTTCTATATTTTCAACCCCAAGCTCCTTCTTTGCTACTCCTCCATGCATTTTTAACGCACGAATTGTCGCAACTATCACGACGATTTCCGGATCTATCTCTTTATTTCTAGCCTTAATATTTAAAAATTTCTCTGCTCCTAAATCCGCACCAAATCCAGCTTCTGTGACAACATAATCTCCTAATTTGGCAGCAGCAGCAGTTGCTATGACACTATTGCAGCCATGGGCAATATTGGCAAACGGACCGCCATGAATAATCGCTGGAGAATGCTCGATTGTTTGAACCAAGTTTGGTTTAATTGCGTCTTTTAGTAGTAATGTAAGCGCACCTTCTACTTTCAAATCTCCCACGGTTACAGGTTCTCTGTCTACATTATACGCAACGACCATTCGAGCTAATCGAACTTTTAAATCCTTAATATCTGCAGCCAGACATAATACAGCCATAATTTCAGAAGCAACCGTAATGTCAAAGCCATCCTCTCTCGGAACTCCTTGTAATGGACCACCTAAACCAATCACTACTTTTCGCAGCGCACGATCGTTTAGATCAACTGCTCTTTTCCAGACTATACGGCGCTGATCAATACGACATTCATTCCCTTGATGTATATGATTATCTACTAAAGCTGCCAGCGCATTATTTGCTGTTGTAATGGCATGAAGATCTCCAGTAAAATGCAGATTAATATCCTCCATAGGTAATACCTGTGCTTTACCGCCCCCTGCAGCCCCTCCTTTTATGCCCATTGTTGGACCTAAAGATGGTTCTCTCATTGCTATGACGGTTTTTCTCTGTAATTTATTCAACGCATCCCCTAATCCAACTGTAACAGTTGATTTGCCTTCTCCAGCAGGAGTTGGATTAATAGCCGTCACAAGGATAAGTTTACCTGATTTATTCTTTTTCAACTTATTTAAGGTAGATGCTGTGATTTTCGCTTTATATTTTCCATATAATTCAAGATCATCTTCTGATAAACCAAGCCTCTCAGCAATATGTATTATTGGTTTCATAACTGCTTGTTGAGCAATTTCGATGTCAGATTTCATTTACGTCTATACCTCCATGATTATCCTCTGCTAATTTCGGTCTTCCTTTTAACATTGTACATTAAATGCGACGTGATACATACACGTTTCGACAAAATCATTATCTTACAAACATACTTATTATGTATCCACTAATCCTTTTTAACATTTCTTCCTTCCAAAAGATTATATAATATCTTTCAAAAATTCAAAACATTATGATTGCGACAAATTCAAATCAAACTTATAATAAGCTATGATATTGATGGGAGAAAGTAATAACTAATTTATCGTTTAAAACCGATTGTTATGAAAAAAATGCAGTAAGCACCACTGACATTACTGAAAAGACGATTATAACTTTAGGAGGAGACATACCTTTATGCCTATTAGAATTCCTCAACTTTTGCCAGCACGAGAAATACTGGAAGATGAAAATATATTTGTAATGGAAGAAGGGCGTGCAAGAACCCAGGATATTCGACCATTAAACATATTAATATTAAACTTAATGCCTCAAAAAGAAAAAACGGAGGTACAAATATTGCGATTGCTTGGTAACACTCCTTTGCAGGTCAATATCTCCTTTTTAAGAACAGCATCGTATGAATCAAAGAATACAAGTTCCTATCATTTAGAACAATTTTATCGCGATTTTGCAGCAATAAAAACAAATAAATACGATGGAATGATTATTACAGGAGCCCCTGTTGAATTAATGAGTTTTGAAGAAGTAGATTATTGGGATGAGTTAACCCAAATAATGGAATGGTCGAAAACAAATGTGACATCTACTTTACATATTTGCTGGGGTGCACAAGCAGCTTTATTTCACCATTTTGGGATTAATAAGTATGAACTGGATCAAAAGTGTTATGGAATTTATTCCCACCATGTATTAAATCCGTCAGATAAATTAATGCGTGGTTTTGATGACAGCTATTTAGCTCCACATTCAAGATATACTAATGTATCAAGTGAAGAAATCAATGCACACCCAAACCTTGAGCTGCTGTCTGCCTCTGATGAAGCTGGCGCCTTTATTATTAGTGGAAATAAAGGCAAACAAATCATGGTTACTGGTCACTTAGAGTATGATGCTAGCACACTTGCTGAAGAATACAAACGAGATAAAGAAAAAGGTTTAAACATTCATCTGCCTCTTGGATATTTTCCCGAGAATAATCCGAGTAAAAAGCCATTAAATAGCTGGCGATCCCATGCTCATTTACTATTTTCGAACTGGCTGAATTATTATGTCTATCAAGAAACACCTTATGAGTGGAAATAAAAATGCACCAAGTAAAAAAGACTGGCACATAAGATTCAAACCCAAACGAAGATTATCGTTTGGGTTTTTTAATGATAGACTATTTAGCTGTTATTTCCTCCATTATTCGAAAAATAAACTTCTTCATATGGCTGAATAACCACAAAGCCCTCTCCGGAAAATTTCATTTGAATAGATTCTCCGCTGCCTCTCCCAAAAAACGATTTAAGAGTTATGTCTGTTACAAATTCTGGTTGTAGACTTCCCGACCAAGCAACTGTCGCATTAGGATCTGTGAATACCGGGTTATTTGGAGTAACTCTTAACGTTAATGGTTCGTAATGTGACGTAATGGCGACGATGCCACTTCCTGACAGGTTGATATTAAATAAGCCGCCAGATAGCATCCCGGCAATTCTTTTCATTAACTTAATATCCCATTTGATAGACGGCTCAAATGCCAGTAAATCATTTCCATTTACAAAGATAGAATCACCATTTAAACGGAGAATGGATATTTTCTTTCCTTGGTCAGCTAAGTAAAGCTTCCCCGTTCCTTCTGCTTTCATTAAGGAAGCACCTTCACCAGTTAACGCTTTTTTAAACATTTTACCTATTCCATGTTCCAAAATACCTTCGCGGGTAAAACGAATGTTTCCTCGATAAGAAACCATACTTCCTGCTTTCGCCCAAATTTTATTTGTTAAATTAATTTCAAGCATTCTTTCAGTTTCTAGTTCGAAAACTCCTTCATTTTTATCTTGCTGCTCTGTCTTAGCTAAAAATTCCTCTAAGTCATATCTCCCCATTTTCTCACCTCTTCTAAAATTGTTAATTTAAGGATATCATTTAGCTAGTTGCATGAAAATAAAAATATAGGGTAAGGTTAAATATATTTTCTTCTATAATCTATCACTGCAGCCGGCAATTCATGATAATTTTAAACGTGTTTGTATATACTATTTTATATACATTAATTGGTAAGAAAAAAATCATATGTGATTACGAAGGAAAGGGGCTAATTATGGAAAAAATTGTTGCAGTAGAGCGAAATTATATGGGAGACATTATTAGTTTTAAAACATCTAATGGTAGAGTAATTTCCTATCGAAAAGCTTTGCTTGATATCGAAACTGGGGTAATTGATGGAGTAGATGTTGTGGAAAATGAAAGAGAGCAAGAAGATTTATCCTACTCGATAATAGATAACTTTGACAATTATCCACCTATTTTTTAACAGTTTCTTAAAAAATCAAGGGCAATTCTCTGTAGGCGTTTATTCTGCTTTATTAAAGCACACACCTAGAGAAAATTGCCCTTCCTTTATTCGATCGAATCGTTTTTTTGTTGGATTATTTTTAACTCTTCTACATGTTGTGGATTTTCTTCAAAAAATTGCACTAAATCCCCAATACGATCAATAGAGTCCCAGCTTAAATGGTGTTCTATTCCTTCCACATCATTATAAATATTTTCTTCTTTAACCCCAATAATTCGTAATAATTGCTCTAAAAGCTCATGTCTATACACTAATCGTTTACCGATTTTCTTTCCTTTTGGGGTCAAAACCAAGCCTCTATATTTTTCATAAACAAGATATTCATCCTTATCCAATTTCTGAACCATTTTTGTTACAGAGGAGGGATGGACAGATAGGCCTTCGGCGATATCTGATACTCGTGCATATCCTTTATCTTCTATTAGGTTGTAAATGCGCTCAATGTAGTCTTCCATACTAGGTGTCGGCAATTCAACCCCTCCTTTACCAGGATTACTCCTTTTTTCTATTCTATTCCATCATGCTTGTCTACGTTATATGTATGTAAATACCTGTTCAAACAAAAAATTCGCCTCTTTATAGAGGGAATAAGCGTTTTAAGGATAAGCTAGTTAAACTAGGATGGTATAAAAGTGTTTCTTAAGCATTTTACTATAAAAAAAATAAGGAAACAAGATTCTTTCTAACACAACCTTCTAAAAAGACTGTTTCCTTATGTAAAATTCCAATGTGCTATACCCTTCTATTTTAGCACTGTTGCAAATTTGTAGCAAAATCTATTCGGGAAATTCCATTTTCCAACTAAAATACTCGTTATCCTGATTTTTCTCATATTTCATGATAGCATCAAATTTATTTCCTTTTTTGCTAATTAATCCTTTAACTGGTGCTTTCCCATTCTTGAGTAGTGCTTTAACCATCGTTTTCGTCGGCTTCTTCTTCATGGTCGCAAGAAATTTATCATTTTTCCAAATGACATATTTACAGCCATTTTTCCAGTTACTGCAGCCAAACCCCTTTTTTCCTTCTATAACAGCATGACCACAAAGGGGACATTTTCCCAATACTTCTGTTTTGGCCTTAGCATATGTAACTTCTTGGATAATGATATCTTCTTCCTTCTTTATTGTTTCAACCGCGTTTGTTGTGAAGCTGCTAATTATTTGCAAAAATTGTTGTTTACTAAATTGTCCTTTTTCAATATCATAAAGTGCTTTTTCAAGTCTTCCTGTGAAATCTAAGTTAAACAAATCTTTAATCGGAAAAATTTCGACCATTCTTCTTCCTAACTCCGTACAAACTAAGCTTTTATTTTTTGCTTCTATATAACCGATATCTTTGAGTTTTTTGATCGTTTCAGCGCGAGTAGCTGGCGTCCCAATGCTAAATCCGCTTAAAATGGATAATACATCTTCCTCTGTATCCGCATCAAAATTTTTTCCGCAAGTTTCCATCAGCCGAAGCAGTGTCTTTTCCGTATGTTCCTTTGGCGGCTGTGTAGTATGGGTGCTAGTGGCTGCTTTTTGTGTAAAAACCTCTTCTTGCAAGTTTACTAACGGAAGCATAACATCTTTCGATTGTATATTCTCAATCTTTTTCCAACCCTCTACTAATTGAACTTTTCCTTTTGTTACAAAGCTACCTTTTAATTCCACATGATTCATGCTTGTGATGATTCTTGTCTCTTCTACCTCAGCAACAGGCATAAATTGCATTAATAACCGATTTTTTATCGCTACATATACTTGTTCTTCCTCTTGGCTTAATTTTTTTGGGAGGACATAAGTAGGAATAATCGCACTGTGGCTTTCCACTTTTTTATTATCAAAAATCCGTTTGGATGGAACAAATTTCACTTCATTTTTAAATGGTAAATCTGCTGCGAGGAGATTTACCACTTTTTGTGTTTTTGCAATTAGACTTTCTTCCAGGGCAATACTCGCTGTTCTTGGGTACGTGATATACTTCTTTTCATAAAGACTTTGCGCAACTTTTAATACTTTATCGGCCGTCCATCCCTTATATTTGCTAGTTATATAGCCTTGAAGATTAGAAAGATTAAACAAAAAAGGCGGATATTCCTTTTTCTTTTGCACTTTCTTATCTGTTACAATTGCTGTTTTGCCTTTAATCTGTTCTTCTATTTCTTTCAAATATAGTTCTTCTTTAAACTTTTCTTCTTTTTTTTCAGTATAAGTACCTATATAACTGCTTCCGTTTTCTGTCATAAACGTTGCCTGCAGTTTATAATAATTTTCTGGAACGAAATTTTCGATTTCTTTATCACGATCATAAATGATTTTAAGAGTTGGCAACAAAACTCTTCCAATATTTAATGCCTTCCCTTTGCCTTTTTGATATTTCAAAGTTGCCACAGAGGTTAAATTAATACCAATTAACCAATCGGCCCATTGTCTGCTGACACCAGCATCTTGAAGAGGACGTAACTCTTTATTAGAGCGAAGATTATTTAATCCATTCAATACTTCATTAGGTGTCCATTCATTCAGCAATAGGCGGTAAACTTCTTTTTCCGTTTTTAAATTATAAATAATACTATCTCCAATGAGTTGTCCTTCTCGATCATAGTCACATGCAGATATAATGGAATCTACATCTTGTCTTTTTATTAATCTATGAATAATTTTCAGTTGTTTTTCTGCTCCACGGTCAGGTTTGTCTCTATCTTTCGGATCAGACTTTACTTTGTATTGAAATTTTGGAGGGATAAATGGAAAATTTTCTAATTTCCATGTAGACATTTTTTCATCATAATCTTTTGCATCATTTAACTGCAATAAATGGCCAAAAGCCCATGTAACAATATAGCCATTTCCTTCAAAATAACCATCTTGTCTGTTTTTTATTTTTAAAGCATCTGCAATGTTTTTCGATACAGATGGTTTTTCTGCCAATATTAATTTCATCTATATCACCTTTTTTCATAACTTACGTTCCTTGTTATTTTATACAAAATAATATTATAATCGCAAAAAAGATAATTGTATAGAAAGGGGAAAAGCTGTAGAAATGCAACTAGAGGATATTGAGGTATTTTCAATTAACTTATAAGATTACTATATTTTTGCTACTGATTTAACCATACAAAAAGGGGGTTCCTTCCATACTAAATAGACGGAGAACATGGCCTCCGTCTTTCCTATAGTAACTAATATGCCACCTTCAGGGATTTTTTAATTTGTAAATACTGTTCTAATTCTTTTAAAACAAAAAAGACATGCGCCTGTTCTTCAAATGAATCCCAGTCATCAGGCAGTTTATCATGCTTGATCAGCTCTTCTACTCTTTGCAGTTTACTCAAAAATAATACGGCTGTATTTCCTGAATGGACACATAAACTAAGTTCTTCCAGAAAGTCTGCCACAAGCTCTCGTTGATTATCTAATGTCTCTACAGATAAAATCCGATCAAAAAGCCTTGATATGATCTCTAATTGCTTTTCTCGAATTGTGAAGTAATGATAATAATAATTCTCTTTTCGAGTAAAATGATTTTCAACATCACGATAGGCGACTGATTTTGCACATTGTACAATATCAGATGCACGCTTTAATTTTGAAGCATACTCTTCTGTGATTTCATTTGTCCGCAAGTAAACAACCATATCCATCAATAATGCTTTAAAATAGTACTCTATATCTTTTTGATGAACTTTCATTTCCTTATCTAGACTAGGCATATAGCTATTAACAAGTAATGCTGCTCCTATTCCAATTACGATTAATCCCCATTCATTAAGAACAACGTCCCAAGTCATATGGTTGGTGGAATATATATGGAGGATAATAACAGTACTTGTTACAACCCCTTCATTTACCTTAAGTAAGACAGTGGTTGGGATAAATAATAGCAATAATAAACCAATGATATACGGTTCATATGCCATACCCTCAAAGAAAACATAGGAAAATGGAATGGCAAGTATACATGCGATAAAACGTGAAAATGCACTATGCAAAGACTTTTTCTTCGAGTTTTGAACACAAAGTATGGTTATAATTGCTGAAGATACATAGAAATCTAAGTGAAAAAACTGGGCGATAGTTATTCCTATACTTACCGCAACTGCTGTTTTAAAAGTTCGATAACCAATTTTATATTTTTTCAGATTTCGCAAAGCTCTATGCATTCGCATCATCAATCACAACCAGTAACTAATAAATCATCCTGTAAAGAAGCTAACCTCGTATTTATTGCAATTTTATCACCAGCTTTTACTAAAAGTTGCACCACAGATCCACTAAATGGAACACTGACATCTTTTATTTCTCCTGCTAATGTTCTAATAGTCAAAATAGGTTCCCACTCATAGAAATAAGCTTTTTCCTTCATTAGAATCTCACTAACAGTTCCTTCAAATGGACTAAGGATCATCTGGTCTTCTCTGGAAATTTCATAATACGGACTTTGACTGCTCTTTACAATCGTTTCAATCATTTTAATAAATCTTCCCTTTTATTTATTTTTTACTTTTCTTGTTTTGGGTTTATTTCATAAAAATAAACTCAGTTATATAATAGTAATCATGTTAATAAAAACACATTTCCCCCTATAATTCAATGATTTCAAGAATAATTTTTGCTTTTTTTCACAGGAAATTTTTGCTTAACAAACTCCTTTTAAAAGCCTGTCAGAATTGAACTCCGCAAGTACAACAATGAAAGCGCGCACAGTTTTAAAAAAATAATTTTTCTCGTCATATAAAAAAACTAGCTGTCAGCTAGTTTACATAAAGTACTTCTTAATTTTGCTGTCTGTTTGGATATACCAATTTTCTTTTTCAATTATGTTTGATACAGTTAAAATAAGAGATGGGATTTTTTCTACAATGAATACGATTAACCCGATTTTTTTTACCAAAATGACAAACGACTCCCCATGTGAAAAGCTAGGCAGCACACTCCCTAATTGAAGAATACTTTTTACTAACGCTTCCTTACTGTCTTCCTCGAGAACAATATTTGGGGTAAATCGCAAAATCCAATTTTCCTTTTCAATTGAAAATCGATACATTAAGCCACCCTCTTATTCTAATTCCTAAAAAAAAAACAAAACTGCTATTTCATCATATGTGGAAAATCATTATTTATGTAACATTGTAGTTTGGGTAAAGACCTCTTTCAGATCCCTCCTCTTTTTCTCATCCAAGTATCATATTATCATCCATTTATTTTGAATCACACCATATTTAATTCTTCTATGTATTCGTTTTCTTTTTTATTCACTTTATAAGAAAACCCTTCCAAAAATTTAATTAAGTTTTCCGAAAAAACGCTTAGAAACCTTGACTACATATGGGTAATCGTGTATATTATAGACATCATTTAACAAAATTCAGAATAATTATTTTCTATTATTATTTTGTTCTATGAAAATATTTATTTTATAGGCACAATTCATGTGTCTTGAAAGGCTTAGGAGGAAATTTATTATGCAAAACGGTAAAGTAAAATGGTTCAATAACGAAAAAGGATTTGGCTTCATCGAAGTTGAAGGCGGAGATGACGTATTCGTACATTTCACTGCTATTCAAGGCGAAGGTTTTAAATCATTAGAAGAAGGACAAGAAGTTTCTTTCGAAATCGTTGAAGGAAACCGTGGACCTCAAGCTGCTAATGTTGTTAAACTATAATTAATAATAGTATTCAGGGGATTTTTCAAGGAGTTTTCTTCTTGAAAAATCCCCTTTTATTTTTTGCTTATGGAAAAAGTGACCTCATCACTTTGAACTGGATAGTTTTTCCCCGTATTCCCTTAGCTTATTTCCCACCGTACATTGCGAAATACAAAAGCGGTGAGCTCTCCTTTTACCATACTCTACTTTGTTTTGGCGATATAAAAAACAATCTTTACAATAATCTTGCATTAATTCATCTGCTTCTTTCATCAGTTCTTTTCTTTGCAAGCTTCACCACTCCTTTCTACTTACTTGCCGATTAGAGCAATTGCATTTTGCTATAGATACGTTTCCCTTCTAATGCTTGAGTTGCCAGTTTATCTGCTTCCTTATTGTCGTTTCTGCCAATTGAAGTATAAACCATACTTAAATGTAAAGTTTTGATTTTCGATTCTATCCGATCGAGCCAATTATTTAAATCTTCTTCATAGCATGGCCACTCGCCTTCTAATTGTTTCAATACTACTTGAGAATCCCCCTTCACTTCACAAGTAACACCCTTGACTTCCAATTCTTCTAAAAGATTTAATGCGTGGAAAAGAGCAGCATATTCAGCTTCATTATTGGAGAGGATATCATGAAATAATTCATTTGCCCTAACTCTAAATTTTTTCTTTCCTTGATGAAAGAAAAGTACGGCGCCAATCCCCGCCGTTTTCGTTTCTTTATGGTAACCTCCATCAAAATAAATCGTAAAGTCATGTGGCTCTTCTTCTAATTCTTCATTTAGCTTTCGTAATTCTTTTAATGTCCAGCTTGTGCCTTTTTCATCATAAAAAAGAATATCTGCTACATCATTGCGTTTTTCCAACTCATCCCCTGCTTCGAGAGCCATACTTGATTGAATCCAATCTGATGTAAAGTAGATAAAATCTTTCTTTTTCTTCATTTGAAATTTATATTCTAATTTGTATTTCATTACGGAACAACCTTTCTACATATAGAATGACGTCAATAAGGGCCGGACTATTCTTATTGTCCGTTAATGGAGGGGAAAATAAACTATTCTGCTAAAAGATATCAAAAATTCACCTAACTATACGGTTTTTATAAAGATTGATTAAGGAGCTCAAGAACCTCAAGAACCTTTTTGTTTTCTCCCCAGCTGTATGATCTCTCACTTTCTCCCATCTCCGTAAAAAATAGCTTATCAATTAGAACTTCACAGTATGTCATCTACTGAAACTATTGCAAAAACAACGGACTTTTAGAAACCAATCTTTTCATTTATAATATTTTACATCCTATTTCTTATTTATTTTTCATTTCCTATCCTGATGGAAACTTCTCACACCTAATAAGTCGATATAAGTTTAATGATATATATACAATTTATACAATTAGTATGAAAGTAAAATAGTCACAGATCGTACATAATCATTGCTTAATCATATCAAATTTTTTGGAGGTAGCAAAATGATTGAAGTTTATATAGATGGTGCTAGTGCTGGAAATCCTGGTCCAAGTGGTGCCGGTGTCTTCATAAAAGGCCATGGTTCTGCGGATAAATATTCATTTCCTCTTGGTTCAATGAGTAATCATGAAGCGGAATACTATGCATTGATTAAAGCATTAGAAATCTGCATCCATAATAATTATCTTACCGTAAGTTTTCGTACTGATTCGGAACTAGTAAGTCGTGCAGTGGAAAAGGAATTTGCGAAAAACAAAAAATTTGCTCCGCTTTTAGAGCAAGCTTTAAAGCTTATCAGTCAATTAGAATTATTCTTTATTAAATGGATTCCAAGTAATGAGAATAAAACAGCAGACGAATTAGCAAGAATTGCCATTAGAAAAAATAAATAAGGAAGTTTTCATCCTTTCTGTTTTAAGCCTTCCCATCAAAAGCAATAAAATATACATTTCTTTCAAACGGGATTTTTTTAGAAAATAGTGATTTAATCATATAATAAAACCCAATAATTAGCGGATAAAAAAGAGGTTGGCACCAAGTAAAGGCTTGGTAAAACAATCGTTAATAAAACTAGTAAGTAGAGCTGCGATTATATATTTGGTTATTTATGTTTTCCCTAAAGTTAGTTAAGTAACCGCATATGATTAATGAAACAGCATTTAGACTATTCAGGTGCAGGATTACAGCTGCAAACGCGAAGGTTATTTAGGATGTAGGATGCGATATGCAACAACCTTTTGGAATGCCTTAAAAAGAGCAAAAACCCATGCGATTATACGAATTTTCTAATAGCTTTCTCGTATAATCGCTCGGGTTATCTGATAACTGGATCGAAATATCCTCTTTTCTGGATGGAAAATAATATCCCTCTTTTTCTAGAGGGGAAATAAGTGATTTCTTTTTATAAAGCCGATTACTTCTTTTTTTGTTTTCAATTCGTTGTCGTTAAACATCTCGAGTAAGGAAACGAAAAAACTGCCATCAAATTTTTTTTGTATTTTTAAAGTACATTCAATTGCAGTTATGACAAGTTCATCTGTAGCATTTGTATATGCTTTACCAAAATAAATAAAACCTATCACATCTTCACCAAAGGAAAAGCCTTTACTTTCTAAAAAGAGCAAAAATTCCTCTACCGTTTTCAAACTTAACGTACATTCCCCTCTATCCTTTTACCTATATGTTACTTTATATCACGACAATTTTCTAGCTTTTTCAACATTTTTCCGTCTCTTTCCAAACGTTTGTCACCTATTTTTCTTATTCTAGTTATACAATTAAAAAGGCTAGAGAACATAAGAACTTTATTTCTCTAGCCTTTCGTTTACCACCGCAGTAATGAACGTTTCTTTTTTGTAAATAAATGTCCAAGAAAACCAACTAGTACCCCTAATAAAGCTCCTCCTAACACCTCTTGAGGCTGGTGGCCAAGCATTTCTTTCAGTTTTTTTGGCTGCTGCTCCTTAAAGGCGATATTTTTGTCTTTATTAATTTTATCGACTAACTCGCCTAAATCATTTACTTTTAATGTTAATTCACCTGTTTGTCTTCTAATCCCTTGTGCATCATACATAACAATTAAGCCAAAAATTAAAGACAAAGCAAAATCAATTGTTGGTAAACCACGCTTTAATGCTATAAATGTTGTAAGAGAAGATACGCCTGCCGAATGAGAGCTTGGCATACCGCCTGTTTGAAAAAACAAGCCTTTATCCCACTTCTTTGTTTTTAAAAATTGTATAGGTATCTTTAGAAACTGTGCCAACCCAATACTAATTAAAGCAACATAAATGCCCTTATTCATCGTCATCACCTCTTTTAAATAGTCTCTTTCTTTATGGATGATATTATTCTTGGTTGTTCATACTATGAATGAATTTTTATTTCCACAACTAGTTGATGAGGTGAATATAATGAGTAAAAACCATGGAAACAGAGGAAAAACAGCTGGAGGAGTAAATCCACAAGGCTACGGTCAAGACGCCGATATAACTCCATCTCCAAAAAGTAAATTGGAAAATGCAGCGAAAAAGAAAAATACAAAATAATGATATTCCAGTAACCTCGCTATGAGGATGGGGCTGTATTAAAGCCTCATCCAGCTTCTCTTATTCTTTTCCCCCTTCTTACAAATTTATATAGACATAGAACAAAGGAACAGAAAAAGTTATGCTGTAAAAATGTAAATGTCTAGTTTCCCTTTAAAAAACAAAACGAATAAAAAAAGATTATACGAAACATTCCATTAACATTCCGCCTAATCTTTTGGGTTAATCTGTTATTAAAATAAAGTAAGTGCTTCTTTCTTTTCTACGTAATGATGAAATCTTTTAAACTCTAGCTCTTCGAATTTTTTTACTGCACTTTCTGGATTGATATTTAGATAACTTTCTTCTAACAAACAGCTCACTGGTACGTCACATTTAATTTCTGCTAATTGCCTACTTAAATGGAGAATTTCAAGATCCGCTTCAATCTTTGTTCGTTGTCCCTTTGTAAGAAGGGATAAATTAGCTAGAATTCCTTCGATATTCTCATGAACTTGCAGCAGCTTCAATGCTGTTTTTTCGCCAATGCCTTTTACTCCTGGGTAATTGTCGCTTGTATCGCCCATTAAGCCTTTTAAATCAATCATTTGTTTTGGCGTTATTCCTTTTTCTTCTTGAAAACTAGAAGGTGTATAAAGCATATAATTACCATAGCCTTTCTTTAATAGAGCTACGGAAATATGGTCATCTAATAATTGAAGGATATCCTGATCTCCTGTAAGAATAATGACATTTGCTTCCCCTTTCATTTGCTTTGCGATCGTTCCTATACAATCATCTGCTTCAAATCCTGCTACACCTATATTCGGTACATTAAAACTTTCGACAACTTCCTTTACTAAATCAAATTGTGGAATGAGTTCAACTGGGGCTTCCGAACGATTCGCTTTATACGAAGGATACATTTCTGTGCGAAATGTTGTACTCCCCATATCCCAGCAAACCGCCACATGAGAGGGATTAAAATGTTCAATCGCTGTGAAAAAGTGTTTTACAAAACCATGAATCGCATTTGTTGGAATTCCTTTTGTATTGACCATAAATTGACCTGTTACTGCTGTAGCAAAAAATGCACGAAATAATAGCGCCATTCCATCTACTAACATTAGGTTTGCCTGTTTCTCCTTGTTCAAAATGCATCTCTCCTTTATATCCATTAGTTCATTATAACAGAATCTCCAAAAATTGTGGCTGGTAGCTTTTTCTTTTTCTATTACTTACTTAAAAGAATAAATATCCGCTTAAGTATATTGACAATATTTTGTTATTGTTTTATAGTTGATTACACAACTAATCAACCAATCAACAATATAAGGAAGGGGCAGATCGTGAAAGCTGTTTTTGATGACTCAAAACCTATTTTCCAGCAAATTTCAGATATGATTGCAAATGAAATCGTCGAAGGTGAGTTGTTAGAAGGTGACCAAATTCCATCCACCACCGAAATTTCTAAATTTTATCAAGTGAATCGTGCAACGGTACAAAAAGGGCTTGCTGCATTAGTGGAAGCTGGATATGTATATAAGCAGCGCGGAGTTGGAATGTTTGTTTCTAAAGATGCTAAGCAAAAGTTACTTGAAAAGCGAAAAGAAGAATTCTACAACGATTATTTAAAACCAATGTTTGAGGAAGCAAAGCGTCTTGAATTAAAAAAAGAAGAATTATTAAAAATAATTAAGGAGGATTATAAGCATGATTAAACTCGAAAATGTCTCTTTTTCATATGGAAATACGCCTGCTCTGCGGAATGTAAGTATAGAGGAAACAGAACCAATCATCATGGGGCTCTGGGGTCGAAATGGTTCTGGTAAAACAACGTTTATGAAACTTTTAGCGGGTATGGAGAATATTGATGCTGGAAGAATCAATGTAAGTGGGATTACCCCATATAATAATACAGAAACAATGCACAATATCACTTATATACAAGAAAATCATCCATTCTCTATTCTTTGGAATGTCGAAGATGCCTTATATTTCGGTCCATTATTTAATAAAAACTGGGATGCAGATTTAGCCGAACAGCTGGTTTCTCTTTTCGAACTTCCACGAAAAAAGAAAATCAAGAATTTTTCTAAAGGAATGCAAACGATGTTACAAATCATCCTTGGGTTAGCTAGTAAATCACCTGTAACGATCATGGACGAACCTACAAATGGACTGGATGCTCATATGAGAAAACAGTTCTATAACGCACTTTTAAATACGTATGAAGAAGATCCACGTTTAATCATTTTATCGACACATCATATTGATGAAATGGAAGCATTGTGTGAAAAAATTGCCGTCATTAACGAGCAGACAATCGTACGATATGAGGAAACAGAAGAATTAAAGAGTCGTGGGATTCATTTATCTGGATTAGCTTCAGCAATCGAGCCTTTAATAGAAGGATATCCCATTTTAGAGAAAAGAAAACTCGGAAAACAAATGACTGTGATGATGGACGACGTCTATTCGGACAACTGGATATCCAAAGCAAAAGATGCAGGTGTTACTATAGAAAAAGCTAAATTACAGGATTATCTTGTTAACTATACAACAAGAAAAGAGGGACAAAAAATATGAATACTTTTACAGGACCATTCCGATTAATGATGCGCGAAATGAGCATGACATTTTATATCAACGTTTTTATTACTTTTGCTCTGTTTGTTTTTTATAATGTTCTAGGATATATGGGTGTAGCAGAATCTGGTTCCTTTATCTTGTTCGGTCCCCTATTTGTCGTTTTTCTTTTATACCCATTTATTAATTTTAGTGGTTATCAATATATCCTTTCATTAGGAGGGACGAGAAAGCAGTTTGTATTAGCTTTCTATCTTTCCGCAGTCATTTATAGTGTTTTGGGTGGAGTAATTCTAAATTTATTCTATTTTTTCACTACCCTATTAACAAGCAGCAATTATCTTTTTCATTTCGCAAAATTCATCCATACCACGAACTGGCTTATTTATTTTTGGATAGATTTTTCTTGGATTTTCTTTTTATTTAGTTTAGGAATGATAGCAAAGACAGTTTGGTTTAATTATGGCACAGCATTTTTACTCGCTGTATCTACAATACTGCTAATAATCGGAACAATTGCCGTAGTTTTTGGTGACATGAGCTCTTTAATAACTACATTTTTGGAGCATCATTTAAAATTTGTTACCATCTTATTTGGATTATCAATCGTTTTTCTTTTATTATCTTATTCCCTAATGAAAAATGCGCATTTAGAAAAAGGGGGACGGTTGAATTTCAAACAATATAAACAAAATAATTTAGTCATTCATAGGTAAGTACACTATAGATAAATAATAGAATATAAATATTGAGGACAGCCTCTAAAAAACTAGCGAGAGCATTCGGATCCGCCGCAAGGAAATAAAGCCAAACAATCACTTAAAAGTTTGAATGTTTGGCTCTATTTTTGTTCATTTCCCGTATTCATCAAAAGATAGTCTTATTCTCCATATTTTTCAAAGGGAATTTTCCTCTTTCAAGTCAATTGGCGAACAGGTTTCAATTTCATTTTCTTCATAAGAAATCCAATCACTAAAGCTGCCTGGATAAAGCTTGACCTTATCTAGTCCAGCCATTTTTAAGGAAATATAATTAGGAGTAGCAGTAATGCCAGAACCACAATAGACAATATATTCTTTATTCGCATCTAGAGAAGAGAATCTATTCTTTTGCTCCCTTTCTGTTAAAAAGAAGCCGTTCTCTATCCCTTCTGTCCATACAAAGTTTATTGCTCCTGGGATATGTCCCTTTTTTTTATCAATTGGCTCTATTTCTCCTGTATACCTTTTATGCTCTCTAGAGTCAATCAATATCTTATCTTGGTCTTTTGTTTTTACTAGTGCTAAAACCTCCTCATAAGAGGCAATCATATGAGACTGAATAAGAGGAGAAAAATTACTCTTTGAAAATGCAGGGACTTCTTGTGAGGTCGGATAGTCCTTCTTTAGCCATTCCTTATAGCCACCATCTAAAATATATGTTTTCGAATGACCTATATAGTTCATTAACCACCAAAGTCTTCCGGAAAATGCCCCTTCTCCATTATCATAGGCGATGACTGTTGTATCTTTACCAACCCCTATATTTTCTAACTTATGAACAAACTCTTCTATGGCTGGCAATGGATGCCGTCCCCCATGATTACTGATTGGATCGGAAAGATCCTTTTCCAGATGAAAATAAACACTATTTGGGATATGACTTTTTTTATACCATTCTGAACCTGCATCAGGATTCTTTAAATCACAGCGACAATCAATCACTCTAATCGCATCCTGATCTATGTTTTTATTTAACCAATCAACACTTTTTACAAATTCCATCATTATTCCTCCACTACTGTTCTCATTTCTAGTTCGTTTGCTGCGCAAACTCTGTTTGTGTTGATTCTTTAATAATCCACTCTAGTTTTTCAATATTTTCATGTTCAGTTAATAACGCTGTTTTTCCATCATAATATTCGGCTACTTGTTCTTTTAGATTAACAAGAAGTATATCAAAATGTTGTGCAAATAATTCTTTATAAATAGCAAAAAAGGAGTTAATTTGTTCTTTTATATATATGTTACCATGCTCATCAACCAATTGTTCCATTTCTACTCCCATATTCTTTCGTTCATTCTTTTCAAAAAAACTCTTCGGATTTTTGTAATATTTCATGCCAATTTTATTAAGGATAGTATCTAATTCTTTAAAAGGGGCATGGAAAGTTATATTAGATTCTAACTCTCTTTCTATTTCTTCTTGTAAACGAATTTCTTCATTAATAGACTGAATCAAATGCCGAACTTCCTCATAACCTTCTATTCTTTGTTTATAAAAGAGTTGATCTAGTCTTAGGTTTACTGCTCGTAACTCTTGTTCAAATTCAAAATTCAATTGAATGAGAAACGAAGTAGTCGCAAGCGATAATTCCCTTTTCTTATTGTCTCCTCGTAAGATTGATGGATGATAAGCTTCCTTCATTAATTCATGAAAACGAAACATCACTCTTTGCTTTAAATAAAACAATTGTTCCTCTACTTCCATTTTGAATTTTGCCAGTGTATCCTGGAAATCTTTATTTTCTATTTGAGATAGAATGATCCGTTTTTCCTCCTTCAATCTCGATAACTCTTGTTCTGCTACTTCTTTTTTCGCAAAAGTTGATTCTACCAATTTTTTTAATAAATCTATTGTTTCCACGTAATCTTTCTGAGCAGATTGAAGCATCATGGACAGCCACTCATGTTCGATAAAGTCATACATTTGCTCTTCTGCTTTTTTCATCCACTTTCCATAAACATCATGCTTATAATAGAGACTAGAAACAGGAAGAATTCTTGGCGAACGTATCCCGTATAATTGCAATTGTTCTTGTAGATACTCCTCTACTGCTGCTTGCTCTTCTTCATTCTTTGCTAAATCAATTGCATTAATGACAAAGAATATTTTATCTTTTTCAAAAGCATCCTTTAATCGTCCAAGCTGCATTAAAAACGCGCGGTCTGCTTTGGAAAATGCATGATTATAGTAGCTGACATAAAAAATACAATCCGCTTTTTTCATAAATTCAAAGCTTAATTCCGTATGTCTGCTGTTAATGGAGTCTCCTCCTGGAGTATCAACAAGTGTTATTCCTTTTCTCGTAATCTTACAATCAAAATAAACATCAATGGATGCCACAAAACAAGAGGTCTCTTCTATTGCCACATAATTTGCAAGTTCTTCTAATTCAATGTTGATCTCACTGCCTAAATAATGACGATGGTCAGAATACCCTTTTAGGAAAGCTTGAAGATAGCGAAATTCATTGGCATATCTCTCCATTGGATTAGCCGCGAGCGTGTTTATTATCTTTTGTGCAGCTTCTAAAGAACTTGCCTCTTCCTTCACTAGCTGTAAATAGTCATTTATTTCTCTAAGCATTTCTGACTCTGACTTCCATTTAACAATAACTGTTTTATGTGGATGTTCGTCATCAATTGGTAATATTCTGTTTATTGTAGCAGTTGTTGGGTTTGGTGACACAGGCAAAATGGGATAATCAAGTAATGCATTGGCAAATGAAGATTTTCCAGCACTAAAAGCTCCAAATAAGCATATAGTATATGTTCGATTTTCAATAATGGCAGCTTTATGGAATAAATTTTTCGCTATATGCGCAAATCCCTTTACTTGTTGTAGCTTGCTGCTTAAAAAACGCAGCTGTTTTAATAATAAATCTGTATCCATTTCCTTACTTTCGATTTGTTTTTGAACTTCAGCAGGTTTTATATTCTTTTGTACGGTTTTTGTTTTAGGAGAGGATAGTGACCGATAAGTTATCTCTTCCTCGTTAGTTTCAAGTAACCTTCGCAAAATGCTCGCATCCACGTTTTGTATTTCACAAAGATGTTCAAGCTCTTCTTTCCACTCTTGCCATTTGGTCTCCATCTCCTCTTTTTTCATCTTACAGTTTACAAACTCTTGCCATTTCTTCTCTTCTTTTAAAAGATTTTCTTTTTCTTTCTGTAATTGCTGCTGTCGTTGTTCTTTCCATTGATTAAAGAGTTGGGTGATTTCTTTTCTGAAAGACTGCTTCAAATCATTTTCAACTGTTTCACAATAGACTAGAACATAATTTTCGGAAAGCTGTGCCTCTTTATTTACTAACGCTTTTAATGTCTGGGTACTTAAAATAGATGTAAGTCCTTTAATTTGCGAAAAGAACTCTGCCTTACCCTGTTTCTCAAAAAACTGAGATAATGGTGTTATTAATTGAATTTGAACAAGCTTTTCCAATTCTATGTAAAAAGTTGAAAGTCTATCTTCTCTTTCCCTTTGCGTTTTGCTTTTACTGCCAAATAGGCCAATTTTAAAATTTTTCTGTTCTGATTCTAGATATAATTTAGCTAGTTCCCGAAGATTATATGGCATGATATAGGCATTCTTAATAATCGAATGCCACTCATTTTCTAATGACATCACTGTTTTATTTTCATCCTCATCCATTGTTTGGATGGCTTTTTTGGTTGTCTCTAAGGTTGCTTCTAAAGAATGATACTCGTCTTCTGTTAATTCTAATAATTGGTCCTCGAAGGGAGCGATTATTTCAGCATTCTTTGTTTCTATAAAGGAAATATGATCTTTATATAGCTTTTGAAAGGATTCTTCCAGAGAGTAAGGCAGTATTAATTCTTGTTCTTCCATTTTTCTCATAATATAGTTCTTTAATTCTTTCAATCCTTGATAGAAAGAATTCGTTTCGATTAAGGTGGTAAAGAATATTTTCTCTGGCTTTATCCCATAAGATAAAAAAGAATCATATACACTTTGCTTAAAATCTGCAAACGAAATTTCTGCTTCTCGATGTTTATCCATCTGATTAACAATTAACACAAATTTCTTACCTGACTCCACAAGCTGCTTTGTAAAGTCAAAGTTGATTTCCGACTGAACATGATTATAATCAACTACATAAAAAATAATATCTGCAAGATGAATACTAGATTCCGTTGCTAATTGATGAGCTTGATCTGTACTATCTATTCCTGGGGTATCCATTAAAATAGCATTTTTTATTAGCAGCTCCGTATCTAATTGAACCTCTAATTCTTTTATATTTTCCACTCTTTCTGCTGCCTGTAAAACTGTTTTGATATCAAGCACTTCTTTGTAAACATCTGCTTGATTAGAATGGTATAAAACTTTCAGCTGCTTGCCACCCTTTTTTACTCGGATTATATTGGCTGTTGTGGGAATAGGACTTGTTGGTAAAACTGTTGTACCAACTAGGTTATTAATCATGCTTGATTTCCCGGCAGAATAATGTCCACAAAAAGTTGCAATAAATTCTTGTCTTGTCGCTTTTTTAATAAGCTCTTGTAATCTTTGCGCAGTTTGTTGATCATCATATGCCAAAAAATATTGGTAAAATGCTGCCCATTTATGTAATGTGTCTATATTCGTTGAAAGCATGATATACTCCTTTTCATCTATGTATTTCTTTTATTTTAACTATTTTCCACATAACAATAAAGTAAAATAAACTGAAAATTGAAAGCGAAGACAAAATAAACTTGGTCCATTTTCCTTATTATTCGAGGACTTCTGATACTTTTGACGTTAAGATAAGAAAATATTTTTCGATTATTATTGTTTAAATAAAAATAAAAAACTGTTTCTCCTTTTCAGCACTCCTACAAGCAGGTAAAAAGTGCTGAAATGAAAAAACAGTATACAATCCTTTTATATTAGTTATTTCTATTATTTCGTAGCTTTTATAGTATTATGTAAAACGTATTTCATAACAAATAAATAACTGATAAGTGTCAAACCAATTGGAAAAGCAATCATTCGTTACACCCCTATCTTTTTAGCTGAGAATAATTCTCTATCTCAATTAAATAATATCACTATTGAAAATCATTTTCAATAAGAAAAAAGTTATTCAATTTTTAGTATTTTTTCCCAAAAGACCTGATATATCAACAAAAATAGGAAATATGTACCATGAAAAACAACCTATTTACCGAAAAAAATATAAACAAAATAGGTCTAATTTATGATAAGATATTTTTATCATACGGATGGGGGAATAGTAAGTGACATTAACAAAAAGTACTACTGAAATTTTAAACGCAACTATAGAAGCTGTAAAAGGTGTTATTCCCTGCGAACAACAAATTGAGAAGCCAAGTTTAACTGTATCACCATTTATTTTACAATCTTTAGGGGTTTTAATAGGATTAACAGGTGATTTCCGTGGTCGAATTATTATCGACGGAAATGAACAGGTTTTTGGTAAGATTGGCGAATCCATGTATGGAATGTTCTTGGAAGGGCCAATGCTGGAATCTTTCTCTGGGGAATTAGGTAATATGCTTGCTGGAAATTTATCTACATTTGTATCTCAAAGTGGAATTGAAATGGATATTACACCGCCTACTGTTTTAGCAGGTCAAACGAAGCTGTCAGGGTTTGATAAGGCTCTAACCCTGCCGATTTCACTTCAAAATATTGGTCAATTAAACATAGTGCTAATTTTAGAGAATTAAAGGATTGTTTCAAGAATCTTTTAGCTTGCAGAATTTTTTTGTCTCATAACTAGTTTGTTATTTTCCATATGATGATCACTCTTATTGCATATTATCATAGAACAAACGAAAAAAAGCAGAATAAACATTTTCTTCTGCTTTTTTTACTGTTTACTTACTATCCGTATGGCTTTGTACTTCTATTTTTATTAGATTCTCCGCTTTATGCCCGCAGCATTTACATATTGTCTTTTCTTTATAGATAGTCAGGCAGTAGCTACAATAATAATTTACCATATAAATCACACCCACTTCTTCATAAACATATATTAGTATATTTATCATTTGTGGAATATGTGCGGAAACGAGAGAAGTTTAACCGTTTTGCTTATATTCTGGTTTATTGAGAGCTACTTTTATAAAAAACATGCCCCAAAAGTTAAGTTATATTATCACGATTGAGGAATATATTTATTACAGATCTAGTTGATAAACATCACTATACTTTTTGTATAAATAATCAATTAAATATTGGGCGTTTAATCCTTCCCCTGTTACATCCTTTAATATTTCGAGCGGTTTTTTCATTTTCCCAAAACGATGAATTTTTTCATTCAGCCACTCTTTAACAGGAAGCAAGTTACCCTGCTCTAATAAAGCATCAAAATCAGGTATATCTTTTTCCATCACTTGCTTTAGTTGGGCAGCATACATATAGCCTAGAGCATAGGATGGAAAATATCCAAAGCTTCCCCCTGCCCAATGCACATCTTGGAGTACTCCTTCTCCATCATTTTCAGGAACTACCCCTAAATAAGATTGATACTTTTCATTCCATATCGCCGGCAAATCCTTCACTTCGAAATCACCATCAAATAAGCCTTTCTCAATTTCGTAACGAATCATAATATGTAATGGATATGTTAGCTCATCTGCTTCAATTCTAATCAATGACGGCTTGGATTCATTAATAGCTCGATAAAAGTCTTCGACACTCACATCATCAAATTGACCATTAGCAAATGATTTCAAAGCTTCATAATTATGCTTCCAGAACGCAAGATTTCTTCCCACAAAATTTTCATAAAATAGTGATTGGGATTCATGAATACCCATTGAGGTACCTGTGCATAATGGTGTTCCGATAAGCTCTTTCGAAATATTTTGTTCATACAGTGCATGACCTGCTTCATGGATTGTTCCAAAAACCGCCACTCTAAAGTCAGATTCATCATATTTAGTTGTAATTCGAACATCGCCAGGATTGATTCCAGTCGCAAATGGATGCACCGTTTTATCTAAACGTCCAGCGTCAAAATCGTATCCTACTTGTTTTAATACATCAAGACTAAATGCCTCTTGACTTTTTGCTGGAAATGTCTGATATAAAAAATCAGTAGTCGGGGGATTTTTTGAAGCCGCAATTTTATGAACTAACGGTATAATTTTATCTTTTACATCTAAAAATACTTCATCTAAAACAGCAACTGTCATACCAGGCTCATACATATCTAATAAAACATCATATTTATTTTCTTTATGTCCCCAATATTCAATGAATCGTTTATTCATCTCTACTAATTTTTCTAAATAAGGCTGAAACAAGGAAAAGTCCGCTTTTTCTTTCGCTTCTTCCCATACACTTTCCGCTTTTGATTGGAGCATCACATATTCTTTATGTTCCTCTGCAGGAATTTTTTTATTGCGATCAAATTCCTTTTTCATTTCTTCAACTGTCTTTCTTGTAATTGGTGATAATTGAGCTTGGATACTTTCCTCAGAAAGGACAGTAAGATAGGACTCTAGCTCTTCAGAAGTTGATAATTCAAATAATTCAGAGGATAGGACACCGATTACTTCTGTTCGTTGGTCTACTCCCTTTTTTGGGGCACCTGTACGTAAGTCCCAGTAAATTAGAGCAAGTGCTTCATTGTAAGCCCCTATCTTCTTCACATAATTTATAAATTGTTCTTCCATTTCTTTTTGATTAATAGACAATATACTCTCCCCTTTTCTTATCTGTATGATTTTATCTTAACATATTGTTTGGAGTTGAGACATAAGTAATCCAAGCAAATATAAAACCGAACAATTAGATGAATGTGCCTTGAAAACCTTGTATAATTGTATACTTTTTCTTCCTAATAAAGAAGATTTGTAGTTATCCCTTGCAGAATCGGCCCATCCTATAAAAGAATGAACATACAAAAAAACTCATAAGATTATTCATGCATTGTTCGATAACAACTTAGAATTTCTTATGAGCCTTTTTATTATTGAACCAATTACATTGCTGTTACTGGTAAAGCCTCTATTACAGCATTCTTTACTAGGCCTGCTACATTTGCATCCATACATATATGAATCGTACCTTTATCTTCATGTGTACGGATTAAGCGACCAACACCTTGACGCAGCCTTAAAACCATATATGGCAAATCAACTTCTAGAAAAGGATTTTCTACATTTTCACGCTTACTTTTATAAACCGGATCATTTGGAGGGAATGGCAAAGAATAGATAAATACGTTTTCTAATGATCTTCCAGGTACATCTAGTCCTTCCCATAGATTTACTGCACAAAGGATTGAATTTTCCTCATTTTGAAATTTTGAAACAAGGGTACTAATTTCTCTTTCCCCCTCAAAGTATATCGGTAAGGAAAATTCCTTTGGCAGATTGTCCTTAAACCTAGCTAAATCTTCTTTACTATTGAAAAGAACAAGAGATCGACCTTCTGCTTTTATTAACTCTTCATAACAATATGCTTGTTTTTCCGTGTCTTCATTCTGATTGAATGACTTAATATATACAGCCATATTCTCTTCATAATCAAACGGAGAATCAACAGAAAACGATAAATAATCAGCTGCGCCAATACTTTTGGCCATATATTCAAAGGATTTATTCTCAGATAATGTTGCCGAAGAGAAGATAATCGGTTTTTGTTGACTAAATACTTCTTCTTGCATAATATCTTGAACAAGTCTTGGCATAATAACAAGCGTTCTTTCCCCGTTATTTTCCTCAAACCAGGTTATTCCATTCATTTCCTTTAAAAATAGACCTAACGAATGAGAAATCTGCTCTAAATACTCTTCTACCACTTTTAAGTCATACTCATTGATAACATACATTTCACTTTCAAAGACAAGCTCTTCTTCTAGCTCAGAAATATAGCCTGCCAATTTTTTACCTGCTTGGATTACTCGATCTGTTTTTTTGATTTCCTGTTTATCTGAACCTTCTGTTTTATAGGATGCATCTGTTAGTTCTCTAAAAAACTGTTCATTTTGATAAATAGTTTCCTCAATAATATTTAGGGTTTTCTCACGTACATCGTTTGCCATTAAACGTGTTAATAGATTTTCTAAGTTTTGCTCTGTCAATCTGTATGTTAATGCACTTTGGGCAGCATATTCTAATAAATGTCCTTCATCAAAAACAACACAAGCACTATCAGGTAATAAAGGAAGCTGTCCTTCTCTTTTTCTAGCTTCTTTTGTCCAAATATGTTCCATATAAAAATCATGGGAACAGATGATTAAATCTTTAGCATTACGATAATAATCTCGATGTAATGTCTGCCCACAGCGATGGCGTTTATCACAAGTAAAACAATCTTGCATGGAATCCCATGCTACCCCTTCCCAATCCTTATCATTTAAATCTGGATAATCTTTTCTGTCTCCATATGGTGAAAAAGATTGTAATGATCCTGTTCCGTGCACAAAATCTGGAAGGCTGTCATAAATTGTATTATACGTATCTTCCAATGTAATTTTTTGATCCAGTTTAGTTAAGCATAAATATTGGTTTCGTGATTTAGCTAAACGAACATCAATGTTTAATCCAAGCGCCTGCTCTAACTTTGCAATATCGCCTTCTTTTTTTACTAGCTGTTCAATTAACGTCTCATCTGAACAAGCAATAATGGCAGGCTTGTTTACATAACGGGCATAACAAATGCTATATAATAAATAGACAAAGGTCTTTCCAGTTCCTACTCCAGCCTCTGCAAAAATTGTTTTCTTTTCCTTAAACGCTTTTTCTAATTGATAAGCCATATATACTTGCTCATCTCGTAGTTCATAACCTGCTTCTGGAAGAATGTCATAAAAGACATCGCCAATCCACTCTCCCAGCTTCTCATAAAATGATTCTGTTTTTGATACTTCAAATGGCATGCTATTTTGCATGTAAACCCCTCCGACCTACGAATTATGCTGCTTGTCTTTAATCTTTATCTATTTAATAAGCAATGAATAATTTACTTAATTTTTTCATGACGAACCTTAATCATAGTCAATTTGACTGCAATATTCAAGTGAAAAGAGGGTTGCCTCCAAAAGAATCAGGCACCCTCTCTTACATCATTTCATTATTAATTATTTTGGAATATCTTCGTCCTGCTTTTTCTTATCCTCTATCTCTTGATAAGGAATAAGTCATGGCCTGCTGAACCATTTGTTGTGCTGCTGATAATTGCTGTAAAACAGCTTGATCAGCAATACCTTCTTCTTCTATTAGATTTACCGAAGAATTTAACGCACCGATTATTTTTGTATAATCTATATTACTATCTTTCATAAAACTTCCCTCCAGAAAATTACGTATAGAATAAATATATACTGTTACTCAAAAAATATACTTATTTATAAGATGTAACTTTCTAAAAAGCAGACTTTATGTGTTAGTCTCTTTTTCGCTTGCCCCAGTATTGATAATAATCTGTTCGAATGAATCCGTTAAATAGTTTGCGTTTTTTCGTCGCTTTTCTGCCATAATGTGTTTCAAACTCTTCATCACTTGTAAGCATATAAATAGACCATGTTTCAAGTGGTGCAAATGCTTGTCCCATTTCCTGATACATTTTTTGAACAGACGGTTTATCTCCTAACCGCTCTCCATATGGCGGATTGCCTACAATAACACCATTATCTTTCATTGTGGTAAAATCTTTTACTTGCATTTGCTTAAAGGTAATAAGGTCTCCCAGTCCTGCTTCAAAAGCATTTTCTTGCGCTATTTGAATCATCCGATGATCGATATCAGTTCCAATGATTTCAAGTGGTTGATCATAATTTGCGTTTTCTTCTGCTTCTTGACGTACCTCTTCCCATACTTCATTTGGCATCCAATCCCATGTTTCCGAGATAAAATCACGATTAAAGCCTGGTGCGATATTTTGCCCGATTAAAGCTGCTTCAATTGGAATGGTACCAGATCCACAAAAAGGATCTACAAAAGGTCGATCCGCTGTCCAATTAGTTAATAAAATTAAAGCAGCAGCAAGTGTCTCTTTCAAAGGTGCTTCCCCTTGTCCTGCGCGATACCCCCTTTTATGGAGTCCTTGTCCTGAAGTATCAATCGTTAATGTAACAATATCCTTCAAAATAGCAACTTCAATCTTAAATAACGCGCCGTTTTCCTCTAGCCAACCTGTTTTCTTATAATGAGTGCTTATCCGATTAACAATCGCCTTTTTAACTATTGCTTGACAATCTGACACACTGAAAAGCTTTGATTTGACAGATTTACCTGAAACCGGGAATTGTGCATTTACTGGAAGATATTCTTCCCATTTTATCGCTTTTGTTTTTTCAAAAAGTTCATCAAAGGTTGTTGCTTTAAATTCAGCAACTTTAATCTTTACACGATCAGCAGTACGAAGCCACATATTGCTTCTTGCAATTGCCTTTTCGTCGCCTTTAAATAAAACTTTACCATTATCCACCGAACATTCATAGCCTAGCTCTCTTACCTCTTTTGCAACTATTGCTTCAAGTCCCATTGCTGCAGTAGCTATTAAGTCAAAATTTCTCATAACGACTCCTTTATCATCATTTTAGCTGTATTTTCTTATGTATCATTATTGCTTGTTCTATAGCTTCAAATTAGTATGTATATTCCATATAAAAAGGATGACCAGATTATATGAATGACATACTGATTAGAAAAAAATTCTCCCAGCATATCAGACACAAATCTACGTGTCACCCTTTGTCATGTTATTATCATTATAATCAATATCACGCTCTATAAGCCATGTTCTGTTCCTTTGTACTCATGCGACTTTTCATCTCGTACTAAGGCGGTAATCATCTATCTACAGAAAATAATTTCTGTCCTTCTCTTCCGTTCATTTCCTCAGAGAAAGTTCCCCTACCATAATTTGGGTTTCTCGCTCGTGGGGTTTACCTCGTTCCACCCTTGTCATTTCTGACAAAGCTACGTCACTGTGGCACTTTCAAAGTATTCATACCATATCCGAAGACTTAGGTATTTTCCCTGCCGTCAGCATAAAGATGCTGCCCTAGCTTATTTTTTGACTAGGCACGAACACTACAAGCATCTCAGCTTGTGCGAGCATGGACTTTCCTCTACAAACAAGGTTTGCAGCGATTACCAAAGCGTTTTATTGATACAATAGCTATTATAGTTGTTTTACCTATCTAATGCAATGGTTATTATAGGAAATTATTAGCTTTTCAACTATAATACTGCATAGAAAGTTTAAAAACATTAATCATATAACTTACTTCCAAATACATGCTTTTCTAAATTAGATAACCTTTTTAAAATATCAAAGTTTGTAGTTCCGGCTGTCGTTGGAGCAGGCTGTCTACGACTAGCTTCCTCTGCCAGCTTCTTTAAACGTAAATTCTCTTGCTGCAGTTCTTCAATTTCTTGGTGAAGGGTTTCATAATCTTTAATAATTAAATCTAAAAACTTATCAACTTCTTCTGGTTTATAGCCCCTTACACCTGTTTTAAATTCTTTTTCTAAAATATCTTTTGCTGTTAATTTCATTTTATCTGATAGCATTTATCGCTCACCTCAGTCGATTACCATTTATCTCAATTATTTTTTCAAAGAAACGCCATTTTGTCAATAAATCTATTAATACTCGTCCTGAAACCTTGCTTCTTCTACAATATCTTGGAGATCTGAAAATTGAATTTTGCGAATTTCATATGAGTTTTGCTCCTGATACTTTTGTGCTAGCTCATATAAGTACTTAGGACTGCCAGGGTTCTCTTCATCATAAAAAAGCAGTAACACATCACTTTTTGTTAGTAAAAAAATATTCTTATCTTTTAATTGCTGGGGACTTTCATAGGGCTTCTTCGAAACAGAATCAACAAAATCAGCTTGCAAGATTATTTCTTCATACCATTCTTGATTAGCCTCTTTCCAATTCTGTTCCTGTTCAAGGAAAGGTGTAATCACCCCTAGTTTTAAGTCTGGATATTCTTCCATCTGCAAATCGTATACTACTTCTGCAGCCCATAGCTCTGTTCCAAGCTGGCCACTTATTAATACCCACTCGAGTCCTTCTTCGAGCAGTGCTTGCAAGTTCTTTCTAATCGCTATCTTTATGTATTCGGCTGCTAATTCGTCTCGCTTAAATATTCCAATTTCGAAAGGCTTATAGCCAGAAATGACGGCTATTTTCATAATAATCTAAGGAACTCCTTCACAATTACAGTAGTTATATAAAATATATCATAAATATATTATCCCATAAAGAATTTATATTTTTTTAGCCAAAGATTGCTGTTTCGCAGCCAGTCTATCATTACAGATTCATTATATGATAAGTATTTGATAAAATGAATGAAAATAATCTACCCAATAAATTTCCACACATTTTTATATAAACATAAACGAGTTTGCAGCAATGCCTCGTGTTCTCATTAGTGTGCAACTTAAGGAAAATGATTCCGTTGTATAGCAAATAACACAATATAATAATACGAGACCCGAAATGACAAAGAGGACTAGAATGAAAACATTCTGGTCCTCTTTGTCTACAAACTACAAGAAACTTAAAAAGCACCTTGTGTTTTTTCCTTATCGTTTTCTGAATGGAAATCCACCAGGCATTCCAGACATACCAGCTTGACCTGGGAAGAATTGACCAGTTGCTGTAAATGGAGTTCCTCCCATTTGAGGAACAGCAGGTGCAGTTGGGAATGGAGCTGGAGCAGGACCCATATTAGCTTGAGTATTAGTTACTACTGTCTCACTAGATTGAGTATGCGGGAAGAAATGTTGGTGCTCGTAGTTCACATGATTTACAGTAGTAGTGTGAGTTGGGTGAATATGCGGCACAATATTATTTGTAAAAGTGTTATTCACGCAACATTTTGTCGGATGAACTACTGCAGGTAAAATATGATTAGGTTTACAATGCATAAGAAAATCTCCTCTCAAATAATTTAGTTATCTTACAGTAACAACTTATGTTGAAAGAGATAATCTTGTACTAATACAAACACCTATTTTGTCATGTTTTTTAAAGCTTTGTTTATCGATGCAAAAAATTGTATAAAAGAAAAGCGTAAAAGCTGTCTTTTAGTGTTGAAAACAAGATGATGGTTAAACAAACAAGCACAAAAAATAAACACATAACTACTTTATACAATTCGTTCACTCCATTAGTATTTCATTTAGACTGTTTATCATTCTATGAAAAATACTTCTTTTCCCTATCTTCTTTCAAGAGAATATTATTTCACTTAATGAATACATTCCTATTTTAATAGGGAACGAGAGTACATACAACTAGGTGATTAATGGAATTATTGATTTCATTTAATCGTATGCAGTTTTCTAACTAGACGTTCGTGCCTTTTTTGAAGTTCTTGTTCCATCTTCCCTAATGTTTCTTGTTTATAAAGTAGATTTTGCGCTTTTTTTGTGAATTGTAATGCTCTTTGAGGATTTTTCTCTTTATGTTCAGCGAATTTTGCTAGTTCAATTAATGATTGAATAACCATGACCTGATTCGACTTCCCTGTATATGTTTCCGCAATTTTTTGCCACAAACCAAGAGCATCCTCAAACTTCTTCTCTCTTTTATACTCCTTAGCTAATAAAAAAGCTGCTTCTAAAAGCTCTTCTTTATTCTGCTCCTTAATACTCTCTAAGTTTTGCTTGGCAACATTTGTTTGCCCGATAATTGCGTACCATTTCCCTACCTCTAAAGTCTCTCTTGCACTGATTTTTTGATCTTTTCTTAACAATTGACTGCTTAGATGGGTGTACAAGGTAATTAAAGAAAGAATATCTATTTCATTATGCTTTAAGATGCCAAGCATTCCTTCAGGATTTTTTCTTTCTACAAAATCAAAGTAAATCATTGGAGCAAGAAACCCAGGAATGTCATTCTCCCGCTTTACCCCGAGAATTTCTTCTTCCACTATAGATAATTTTGTTCTTTCTAAACGATGCTTCCACATACGGCGGGAAGCGTGGTACAAATCAAAGTGACCAAATTCAGGAAGCTTTGGTACATGCTCCTTAATTAACGTATGTCTTGTTTTCACTTGCGGCCAATCAAAGGCCTTGCCGTTATAGGTTACGAGAGTTGTATAGTCTACATTCTCTAAAAAACTATTAAATAAAGGCACTTCTGCTCCAGGATGTGGCAATACATGCTGTTTTAAAACGATCTCCTCTTGTTGTAGCTGAGCATAACCAAGAATAAAAATAGTATTGCCTGCACCGCCTCCAAGTCCTGTTGTTTCTGTATCAAAAAAGAATAAATCCTTGGTCTGATGTCCTTTTGCAGAAAGGGGATGATCATAGCTTACCTTATTCCATTCATCAACCACCCCACAAAAATCTCGAAATGTATAGTTCCCGTGTTTATAATCGAGAGGATAGCGCACTTCTCGAATTAAGCAGTATTCACTATCCAACCAATAAGGCAAGACATTTTCCTGTTCCCACTCCTTCATAAAGGGGATTGTCCCCTTTTTTGCTTCGAGATTTTTCACAAGTATGGTCTGCTCTTCTTTTTTTAGATGTGTCTTCATTCTGTTCAATTTATTTTTAATAGACATTTTAATCCCCTTATATGGAAATCTCACTATTCTCTAAAAGCGAGAGAATTTTCACTACATCTCTTTTACTGTTATGCGCATGGCTCTCTGTCCCTATGCAGGAAGGACAGCCATATTCACAGGAACAATTTTTCACCATTTTTTTTGCTTCTTTTAATACGGCAGGCATTTCTTCATATATCTTCTTACTTAAACCAATCCCGCCAGGATATTGGTCATAGAAGAAGATTGTTGCTTTTTCATTATGTTCTGCTTTTACTTGTGGGACTACATGCAAATCTTGTGGATCTGCCATGACAAGTAATGGGGCAATATGCTTTAATGCATGAGCAGCCCCTAATAGACCCTGTTCTGTTTGCTCTTGTTCCCATACCAAATCACTTGGCTGAAAAGATATCCATGCTGCATTTGTATGGAGCTCCTCTTCTGGCAGAGTAATCGGGCCAGAGCCAATATTTTCATGGGTTTCAAATTTTATTTTTTTAAAAATAGTGCTCATTGCAACAATGCTGACATCACCAAATCCGGTTTCTGCTTTTAGATAGTTGCTTTTATTATCTTCTTCTAACACTTTTAAGGATACCGCTAAATTTGCATCTGTATAATAATCAACACTTACCTCGCGGACATATGCTTTCTTTTCTTCCCAATCAAGCTTTTCTACTTGATATTGTATTCCTTGATGCATATAAATTGCTTCTTCATGCAATAATGTCATCGCTGAAAAGCGATCGCTTTCGCCAATTACTCTGCTTTTACTTACATCCGAAATATCAATAATAACGATATTTTCTTGAGAAGCAGAACGGAGACTAATATTATGAGCTGGAAAAGAATCATTCATCCAATACCATTTATCCCCATTTTGAAAAAGAATGCGCTCTTCTGTTAAAAATTCAAGTATTTCGGTAATCTCACAATTGCCAAAAGTATCCCCTTCTTTAAAAGGAAGTTCGTAAGCTGCACATTTCATATGATCAATGAGAATAATAAGATTATCAGGATTTATTCTCGCCGTTTCTGGATTTCTGCTAAAGAAATAATCTGGATTTGCCACCATATACTGATCTAGAGGACTTGAGCTAGCGACCATAATAACAAGGGATTCATCATGCCTGCGGCCTGCTCTTCCTGCTTGCTGCCACGAACTTGCAATTGTACCAGGGTATCCAGTCATGACACAAGCTTGAAGTTGTCCAATGTCCACTCCTAGCTCTAACGCATTTGTACTGACCACACCATAAATATTGCCTTGACGTAATCCCTGTTCAATTTCTCTTCTTTCTGTTGGCAAATAGCCGCCTCGATAGCCGCGGATGGATTTAGGTCCAAGCTGAAATTTGACAAGTTCCTGTAAGTACGTAAGCAATATCTCTACTCGTACACGGCTTTTGGCAAAAATAATCGTTTGAATTTTATTTTTCAACAATTCTCCTGCTAATTGGCGTACTTCTAAAGTAGCACTTCTCCTTATATTCAAAGGGATATTCACAATAGGAGGATTATAAAAAACAAAATGTTTCTTTCCACTTGGAGCACCATTGTTATTTATTAATTGGACACGTTGTTCTGTTAAGTTTTCCGCTAATTCTTTTGGATTTGCAATCGTAGCAGATGTACATATAAAAATAGGATTGCTGCCATAAAATGCACAAATCCGCTTTAATCTACGGATTACATTGGCTACATGACTCCCGAATACACCTCTGTATATATGGAGCTCATCGATAATGACGTACTTAAGATTTTCAAATAGAGATACCCATTTTGTATGATGGGGCAAAATGGCAGAATGAAGCATATCTGGATTGGTAATAACAATATGGCCAGCTTTTCGAACTTTCTGCCGAATAGAAGCAGGTGTATCTCCATCATATGTATAACTATTTATTTGTAGTTCTGCACTTTCAATTAATTCATTCAATTCGCTTTTCTGATCCTGTGCAAGTGCCTTTGTAGGAAACATATATAATGCTCGGGCGTTTTTGTCCTCGGCAATCGACTGGATGACAGGCAGATTGTAGCAAAGCGTTTTACCTGATGCTGTTGGGGTGACAGCAACGATGCTTTTCCCTTCTCGAATTGCCTGATACGAGGAATGTTGATGTGTATATAACCGGGTGACCCCGCGCTTTTGCAAAGCATCTTTTAAATTAGGAATTAAATCATCTGGAAGCGGAACGGTAACAGCCTCTTTCGCTTCAATTGTATGCCAAAAAGAAATTCTCTCTTTATATTCATCTTTTGTTTTTAAATCCTTTATAATTTCTTGAAGATTTTTACGTACTTTCATTTTGTTTCACCTCTAATACATCTATTTTATCGAATAGACGTTCGATTTGAAAGAGATTTTAACAAGAAAAAAACAGCCATTATTTACTATTTGACGAAATAAAGGAATGAATCGCATTTGCCAGCTTCTCTGGTGCTTCCTGCATACTCATATGCCCTGTTTCTAATTGCACTTCTGAGACATTCCTATTTGAAGCAGAAGTAACGCGATCTAAGGAAACCACTTTATCCTTCGTTCCCTTTATAAGTAAAACAGGAATCTTCGCCTGTTCAACTACACCATTTCTATCTGGTCTTTTTCTCATTGCTGCTTGTGTCTCCATCGCCGCAATTCCATCGGTTTGATAGCCAATTTTTTTTGCTTTTTCTACTTCATCAGGTAAATTCATTAGTGACTCATCTGCGAATAAATTAGGAATTAACCCATTGACAAACTCTTTTATTCCAAAATTTTGGATTTTACGAATAGCATTTAATCGGCCTTCTTTCCCTTCTTCTGTATCAGAATAGGCAGTGGAATGTACTAAGCCAAAGCCTTTTAAATGCTCTGCAAAAAGTTCAGCAAAGGCCAATGTTACATAGCCCCCAAGTGAATGACCAAACATATATACTTTTTCTATCTCTAATTTTTTTAACAGCCTATTTATGTCCTTTGCTAAGTCTTCTATCTCAAATGGTTCACCGCTATAGGTAGAGCTGCCGTGTCCTCTTAGATCTACTGCTATTACATGATACTTTTCAGAAAGGAGTGGAATGATATACTCCCAATAATCGACACTGCCACAAAAACCATGAATTAATACAACGGTTTCTCCGTTTCCTTCTTCTATATAGGATAGTTGTTCATTGTCAACTACAATATGATTCATCTTTAAAAACTTCCTTTCTTTCTTTTTCCTTTAATATATCACTTTTTTTCTATATGGATGAACGAAACATCCTCTGACTATATAGAATTTCAAAAAATTTACACCCAAACACCAATTCAAGCTATTGGGCATAGGATAGTAGAAAAAGTATATCCATTTTTAAAGCAAAAAAGAAATACTTAAAGCTTTCATTCATATTTTAAGTGTAAGGAGTGAATTTATTATGTCATCCAATTTCCCAATGGATCCAAACAAAAAAGAAAAAACACCGCAGCCATTAAATGGGTTCATGCGTTCTATGAATCAGTTTTTTCAGGAAAAGCCAGTGAAAAACTTTCTGCAGCAAATGGATGAATTTTTTAGTAACCCATTTCCCAATATGGCTTTTCCACTGAGTGTAAATGAAACAGAAGGTGCTACGATTATTAAGGCAGAGCTGCCTGGAGTTAATAAAGAACAAATTCAATTGGACATCTATGATCATTATTTAACTATCAGTATTAATCATCAGGAAATTTTAACAGAGGAAAATTCGCAGACTAAAACATTTCATACAAGTAAAACGTATAAAAGAAACAGCCGAAGCATTGCATTTCCTCATCCAATTGATGAAAGAAAAGTAACGGCATCTTATCAAAATGGATTGCTTACGATTAAAGTCCCTAAACAAAAAGGAAAAAAAATTATGATTGAAGATCGAGACTAATCCATAAATTCAGAAAGAGTAAATTCTCCTTTCTCTGCACATATTAATAGTGGGTGTTAAAAGAATATCCTCTCCTTCCATACGGTAGAAGGAGAGATCCTTTTTCTATCCCTTCTATTTCTTTCTAATCTTACTTCCTGAGGTGATATGATGAGTTATAGAGATCAGTTAGATTCTCATTCTGCGCTTTTTCATCACAATTGGACGAGACCTAAACGTTCTAAATCCCAAGTAAATGGGCATACGCAAATGTCTCAGAATAATATCATTCTAAGAAGTAATGCAAAAGCACACCGCTGGTAGTAGAGAAAAAGAAATGGAGGCTGTCGCATGACAGCCTCTGCTTATTGCTTCCTAAAGGTATGTTACACCTTAAAGATTCCCCCGACTCCTTTTACCAATCCTGTTACTTGATTCATTGCATTCATCATCATTCCTGCAGTATCCATCATTTTATTAAAATCTAAAGAACCATCTTGTGATTTAAAAGAATTCATAATGCTTTTCATATTTCCTTGTTTTTTCGGAATAAAGGACTGCTTTGGATATGGATTCATAAAGCCTTGACTTTGATTCATATAATTGGGTGTGTATTGGTTCAGTTCACTGTTCTCCATATAATGAAGTGGATTTTGGAATATATCTTGTGTATTGTTTTTATAAGCATTTTGCGGGTGGTAATAATTCGATTGGTTATTTTGATAATTCGGCTGCATTGGTGGCATGTTGTAAAAATTTTGTCCATTCATGCCTGCTCCATTCCACTGTCCTTGATTTATATATGGATGATATAGTCTGTTATCAGATGACACAGGATGCGTATAAGCGGTCTGATAAGGTGGCATGTTCCAGCTTTGTTGATTAGATGCTTTATTCATGAAATTCTATCCTCCCACGTTAAAGATATCCTTATCTACTATATGATAATAACGCCTATACTGTGCATTGATGTACCAATAATTTGACCTCTATGTTATCTCAGAAGGAACAGGAATTTAAATTTAACAAAAAAGCAAAAAAAAAAAGAGAAATTTCATCTCCCTTTTACTAATCCTTATTTCGTTTCATTTTTTAACGCATCCAGTAATGTTTGCAGTATATATTTTACAGATTTCGCTGAATCAAGAAAGCGTTTTTTACTTGTTTGCGTAAAAAATGCCTGAATGGAAATAATTTCAATATGATCAGCGGCTGTATTTATTTGGATCTTATTCAAATAATCAGGCTTAGATTTCTGCACCCACTCTGTCGCCATTTCCTTCCATTTATCATTAAGCTCTTTAATCTGATTGGCAAAAGGTCGGACAATCTCATAAAAATCCTTATCAACTCCTGATTCCTTCACTTTATAAAACGTATCTAATGCATACTCTACTGCTTCTAGAAGCTTAGTTGTATATTCCATCAATTGATGATTTTCCGTCAATTTTGCCACTCCATTTTTACCTATTATCGTTAATGATTTTATTTTAACGATTTACTTTGCCAAGTTCAAGTAAAGAGGCATTTGTTGTCGCGGACCATCTGTATGAATAGTTAATTTACTGGCTGCCATTTTTTCTCCATAGTAGTGATTCCTCTTTCTATGTCATTTAAAGAAGTAATATGCTCCTTCACAAGATGCATGTTTTGATTAAAGGAATTTAAAAGCATTGCATCCAATGTATCTAATTCCTCTTGGATTTCCTCTAACAGATTCAATAACTTTTCTTTTGTATAAGCATTTTCCATGCAAATCCCTCCAGGCTATTTTGATATATACTCTTTCTTTTTTTTTAGCAACTATCCTGCATCGTTGACAAAACTAGAAGAGATTCGGCAAAGAAAGTACATATTCTTATTACTGGTTTAAATTTCGACAAGATTAAGCAAATATTAGGTTAACCATTTGTTTTTCTGACGAATAAGCGCATGTAATTGCTGCTGTTTTTTCAGATACCAATCAGTAATATGAAAAGGTTCTTTCTGTTCCTTCAGGATGCGCCACTTTTTCTTGATATTCTTTTTAAACCAATCATTTCTTAATATATATTGATGCCTCACTACTGGATAAGCAGCTCGTAAAATAGGTGTCGTATTGGTTAAATTTGGGTATATGTATTTTTCATAATCACTCCTCGAACCTGTATGTTCTATTTTTCTTGCAAAATCATAAAACTCTTGATATAAATTAGGTTTAAATAAAAGACTTGCTAAAGTATTGCCAAGCTTAATCCGTTCGCTTAGTGATGTGAAGTTAGAAACGCTTGCCCCATAAAGTGTTCCTTGCAAAGTTGGAAAAAGGACTGCGTTAAAATGGAAAAAATCTTGAAAAAGATATGGAAGATAATGAAAAACATGATGCTTAATTGTTGTGTTTTCTATGACAGGCTGTTGAATAACATTTTGTTCATTAATAATTAAGCTATTCATTAATCTTTTCTTATTTTTATTCTCCCAATAGAAATTCCATTCTTCTTCCATAAAAGAGGAAACTTGAAAAAATTTTAATAAATGAAACATTGGCAAGTTTTTTTTCGTCGAATATTCATAGAGTAATAATTGGGGGTATGCATCATGAAAGATCAGCCAATTAGCTTTCTCGTAAGTTAAGAATATTTGCTGTCTTTTTTCTTGACTAACTACTTGTGGGAGCCAAGTTCCATTCAAATCGCACATATTCCAGCCTGCATTTCGGGAAACCTGACTCGCAAGAAACGCCCATTGTATTTCTTTATGTTTGTTATAATAGTGGAGATATGCTTTCGTTCTCGAAATATTGTCAAAGTTGCACTTATCGGTAATTAGTCTTATTCTATTAATAAGTTTTTCTTCTTCCAATGAAGAAAAATATGATTTTTTACCTATCAAATTGTTCACCTCTTATGAACGCTTTATGGTATTATTGTTTGTTGATTGCAATAAGTTATACTTTGAAAGAATCTTTGTGAGGTGAAAAAATGAAGATTCATTATCCAAATGGGAAAAGGTACACTCCTTTAAAAAACGTACATACCAAGCCGCCCCAAAAGGTAAATTATAGTAATCGAGGTATGACACTAGAGGATGATCTGAACGAAACCAATAAATACTATTTAGAATTTGGAAAGGCAGTCATACATAAAAAGCCGACGCCTGTTCAAATAGTCCAAGTCGATTACCCTAAAAGAAGTGCTGCTGTAATAAAAGAAGCCTATTTTAAACAAGCTTCCACTACAGACTATAATGGTGTTTATCGAGGTAAATATATTGACTTTGAAGCGAAAGAAACGAAGCATACAACTTCCTTTCCGCTGAATAACTTCCATGAACACCAAATCAAGCATATGCGGTTGGTATGTGAGCAACAAGGAATTTGCTTTGTCATTATCTCCTTTTCTGAAACTAATGAAATATTCTATTTAGATGCAGAAAAACTATTTGTATTTTGGGAAAGAATGATAAATGGGGGAAGAAAATCGATTACAAAACAAGAATTAGCAAGCAATGGTCATTCCATCAGCCTAGGTTACCGACCTCGAATTGACTATATAAAAGTAATCGATACTATTTATGATTTTAACTAATTCCTTTTGTTTTTAGAAAGAAAGGTAGGAATAATTATGACAGATAAATATCAAACGCGAGAGGAGCGCCGTAAACAACTTGAAGCCTCTAAGAAAAAAGCTCCTAAAAAAGCAAAGAAAAAAAGCGGCAAGAATTTGTTTAAGCGCGTTCTGCTTATTTTATTAACAATCGGCATTATCGGCATTATTGCCGGTGGTGTGACCTTTGCTATTATGGTAAAAGACGCACCTGAATTAAATCCAGAGACATTAAAGGATCCTATTTCTTCTACTATCTATGACAAAAACAATGATGAAATAGCCAAAGTAGGTGCCGTAAACCGAGACTATGTAAACTATGAAGATATTCCTGATTTAGTGAAAGATGCGTTTATCGCAACCGAGGATTCGCGATTTTTTAAGCATCATGGAATTGATCCTATTCGCCTAGGCGGAGCTGTTATTGCAAACTTCCGAGATGGGTTTGGTTCTGAAGGAGCAAGTACGATTACACAACAAGTAGTGAAAAACTTCTTCTTTAACCAGCCGCAAAAAACATTAAGCCGAAAAGCACAAGAAGCATGGCTGGCTCTTGAATTAGAACGGAAATACTCAAAAGAAGAAATATTTGAAATGTATGTCAATAAAATCTTTATGTCTGAAAATATGAGCGGCGTGAAAACCGCAGCCAGAGTCTATTTTGATAAAAGCTTAGATGAATTAACCTTACCTGAGGCTGCCCTCTTAGCAGGAATGCCACAGGCGCCAAATGCGTATAATCCGTTTAATAATCCGGAAAGAGCAGAGAAAAGACGTAATATCGTCTTATCTTTAATGCACCAGCATGGCTATATTTCTAAAGCGGAAATGGAAAAAGCTCAAAAGACTTCTGTGGAAGATACATTAGTGGCAAAAGAAAAACGTAAATCAAATGACTTGCCATTTGATCCATTTATAAAACAAGTTATTGCCGAAATTGAGAAAAAATATCCGGATGTTAATGTATTTACAGATGGATTAGAAATTTATACAACAATGGATCAGAAAGCTCAGGAATATGTGGAAAAATTAATGTATGAAGGAGAAATCGTTCCTTTCCCTGACAAAGATTTCCAAGCTGGAATTACATTGTTGGATACAAAAACAGGCGGTATTTTAGCACTTGGCGGAGATCGTGATCCTGAAGTAAAGCTAGGCACAAACTATGCAACAGATATGAAGCGCCAGCCAGGATCAACAGCTAAGCCAATCTTAGATTATGGTCCAGCAATTGAACATTTAAAATGGGGTACTTATCAAACAATCGTAGATGAACGCAGTACCTATTCAGACGGAACACCGATAAGCAACTGGGATAACAGCTATAAAGGCTCTATGACTATGCGAAAAGCGTTAGAAATGTCAAGAAATATCCCTGCTCTTAAAGCATTCCAAGCTGTTGGTGCTGAAAATGCTAAAGAATTTGCCGTGAATCTTGGTATCCCGCTTGAGGAAGCATATGAATCATATGCAATCGGAGCGTTTGAAGCTAGCACACTAGAAATGGCTGGAGCTTATAGCGCCTTTGGTAATGAAGGAGTATATAATGCACCTCATGCTGTGCGATCCTTTAAATTAAAAGATGGTACAAAGATAAATATGGAACCTAAATCAAAAGTTGTCATGCAGGATTATACAGCATTCCTTATATCTGATATGCTAAAAGGCGTTCTTACAAGCAGCGATGGAACAGGAAAACTTGCAAATATTCCTGGATTGCCTGTTGCTGGTAAAACAGGAACAACCAACTATTCACAAGAAGAACGAACTAAATGGGGCATAACGAATTCTAAAAGTGTTCCTGACGCCTGGTTCGCTGGTTACACAACGAATTTCACCATGGCTGTATGGACCGGATATACGGAACGAAAAAATCCACTCACGCCTGGTGCTAATCAGAAAGTTGCCCAACAAATTTTCAAAGCTGTCATGGGACATATTTCTGAAGGGGTAGAAACAGCGGATTTCAAGAAACCAGATAGTGTGGAAACCGTTAAAATTGAGAAAGGAACCTATCCGGCGCGGTTAGCAAGTTCCTATACACCAAGTAGTCAAATACTGACCGAATATGCGGTAAAAGGAAATATTCTTAATGAGGTATCACAGAAATATAATAAACCAGATGCACCAAATGGAGTAAAAGCTAGTTATAATGAAAACAGTGATGAAATTGACTTATCTTGGAATTATGGCAAAAAAGATGGCATTAAATTTGATGTCAGCGTCAGTGTAGATGGTGGAGCTAGTGAGCAATTAACTGTCACTTCTGACACAAGTTTAAAAATCGCTAAACCTACTCCTGGCAGCACCTATAACTTCGCCGTAAAAGCAATTAAAGGTGATCAAGAAAGTGATCCTGCGTCTGCTAGTATTACTGTACCAGAAAAAATTGAGGAACAGCCGCCAGAGGAACCGAATGAGACAATAGATGACGAGGATAAGCAAGACGATCCTAACGGCGAAGATTCTGAGGACAATCAAGATAATGGCGACAATGATGACTCAGACAATGGGGATGAAAATCACAACGATCAAGATAACAACAATGGCAATAACAATGGTAATAATGGCGAGAACAACAATGGCAATAACAATAACAATAACAATAATGATAATAACAATACTGGTAACAATAATACTGGACAAAATAATCATCCTAATAGTAATGAACCTAACCAGAACCAGAACCAGAACCGTAATAGAGAACAAAATCAAAATGATTCTCAATAAAACGAACTTCCAACAGCGGGGACTTCCCTCCCCCTGTTAAATAATTAGTTAAATTAACCTGACCTCTTTTATTAATGAATAAAAAACCCAACCAATTATACAAAGTTATCACCTCCGTATAATTGGTTGGGGTTTTTTTGATAGAACATTTATGTTCCAGCTTTTTCTACTATTTAATTGCTTCTCTTTAATCTTACTAATTTAATCGCAAACTGTTTTTCTAATTCTTTATATAGCTCATCCAGCTGTTTAAAGGAATGATAACCATTTAATCTTTTTAATATAAACTGAAGTCGATCTTCTAAATTGAAAGGTTTTACTTCTAAACTAGGATCTACTAAACCATTTTTAAATGTGACCGGTTTTTCGTTAACCCAATATAAACATTCTAAAAAGTATTCCACTCCAATCGTTAGTCCTTGTTGAAGCCTATTAGAATCTCTTTCTTTCACAAATAATTGTATTTCCTGTTTAAGCTGTCTCCACTTATCAAAAACCAATTTTACACACTCAGAAAAGTTTGCTTTATTCCATGGCTGATAAACTACCTTATTATGATAGTAATTAGCCTCATGCAAAAAAGCTGGCATTAGTTCAAAGCTATCCGGAGCGATACTAGGAAATTGCTTTACAGCTGGGAACGGTCCATATATAAGCTCAGGTGGTGCATCTAATTGATTGTTAGCCATTAGACTATCCCCTTCGTCTTCATTCTCTTTTTCCCTTCTCGGCACAATGCTAGTAGTGGACAAGCCTCGCATTGCGGGTTTTGAGCTTTACAGTGATATCTTCCAAAAAAGATCATACGATGATGCGTTACAGACCATTCCTCTTTGGGAACTTTTTTCATAAGTGTTTTCTCTACTTCTAAAACGGAGTCTTTCCAACGACAAAAACCTAATCGCTTACTAACTCTCTCCACATGTGTATCAACAGCAATAGCGGGAATATTATAAGCGACAGAAACAACGACATTAGCCGTTTTTCTTCCGACACCAGGTAAATTAATCAGTTCATCCCGATCCATTGGTATTTCCCCATTATATTTGTCTAAAACCATTTGGCATAGTTTTTGAATATTTTTGGCTTTATTTCGATATAAGCCGATCGAACGAATATCATTCTGTAATTCTTCTAAGGGAACACTCAAATAATCTTCTGGTGTTTTATATTTTTGAAATAAATTTTTTGTTACCTTATTAACAAGGGCATCGGTACACTGGGCAGATAATGATACGGCAATCACTAATTCAAACGGATTAGAATGAACTAATTCACAATGCGCTTCTGGAAACATCTCTCCCATCGTATCTAGACAATATCTAATTTCATCTTTTTTTAACATGTGATCCTCCGAAATGAATATACTTACTCTCTATAAAAAAAAGGTCATCCTAAGAATAGTAAGACTAACATCTATCTACCTAAGAAATCTTTCTATTTGATAGATGTTTTAATGAAAGTCTAAACGTTATTCTAGTGACAATCCTAGCTTTCAATGTTGCCCTTTTTACACAAGTATGCTACTTTTTATCCTATATTAGGAAGAACAATTAGTACTCAGGAGGAAAGAAAAAAGGAGCCTCCTGCTTATTTTTGCCTATACATCCTTCTTCTCCATCAAAAGATTATTGATCCAACCAATTATAAAATGGCACAGTCTTGTTGTTAGAAGATTCTTTTGATTGTTCTGCTTTATAACCAACAGATTGATGCTGTCTAAACTTTTTCCCATGGCTCTTTGCTTGCTCGATTGTCTTAATTCCGTTCTTTTTCCATTCAAACAAGATTCGGTCAATATAACGAAAATTTAATTTACCTGAAATCACAGCTTCCCTAAGCGCTGCTTTTATAATTACTATTTCATGCTGATCGTCGTCAACCCACATATTTAACGTTTCAATTTCAAAAGGAGACAATGGTCTTCCAAATTCTCTTTCAAAACAAGTATATAAATCTGATTCTTCTTTTTCTATTAAAGCTTCTTCTTCTTTTTTATTATTTAGGAGAAATTGCTCAATTAATTTATTCCAAAGAGGCTCTAATGAATATCTCTCAAATCGGATTCCAGTATCACTATTTCCATCTAATATGTCGATAAAGCCTTTGCGGATAAGTTGACTCAATAATTCATGACATTCATTAATATCTATCGTCATTTGCGCAGCTATTTCTGCAGGGGTCGGAAAATCCTTCCCTCGTTCTAAGTAATAATGTACTTGCAGTAAAAGAACTAATTCTTTTTCATCTATTTTTAAATGTTTGTAATGTGTTAGAAGTGTGGAAGGAATATTTACATTCCCTTCTTGCAGCCATTTTAAAAAAATTGTTTTATTCATAAGGACACCTCTAATTAAGTATATCATGTTGGCAATAAGCATGTAATAATGAAAATCACCCAAACCTAGCAATAGTTAACAAAAAGAAGAAGGGAGAAAACAAGGAATGTTATCAAAGATGAAAACCTCACACTGTGTATTCGCTGTGAGGTCTTCCTCCTAAACTTTCCGTATTTTCTACCCTTGTTGATTAAGGATATAGACGATTTAATAATCTTGGGAATGGAATCGTTTCACGAACATGCTCCACTCCTGTAATCCAAGCAACTGTTCTTTCTAATCCAAGACCAAAACCAGAATGAGGTACTGAACCATATTCTCTTAGTTCTAGATACCATTTGTATGTTTCTGGATCTAGCTGATGCTCTTCTACACGTTTATTTAATAGATCCATATCATGGATACGCTCAGAACCACCAATAATTTCACCATAGCCTTCTGGAGCAATTAAATCTGCGCAAAGGACAACATCTTCTCTTTCAGGGTCTGGCTGCATATAGAAAGGTTTAATTTTAGTTGGATAATGTGTGATAAACACAGGCTTATCAAAACTTTCCGCAATCGCTGTTTCATGCGGAGACCCAAAGTCATCTCCCCATTCGATATCATCAAAGCCTTTTTCATGTAAGAATGTGATTGCATCGTCATAGCTTATTCTAGGGAAAGGAGCAGTGATTTTCTCTAATTTAGAAACATCTCTTCCTAAAGTGTTAAGCTCAAGCTGACAATTTTTCAACACAGATTGAACAACATATGATACGTATTGTTCTTGAACTTCTAAATTCTCATCAAACTCTACAAATGCCATTTCAGGCTCAATCATCCAAAACTCGATTAAATGACGACGAGTTTTAGATTTTTCGGCACGGAATGTAGGGCCAAATGAAAACACCTTTCCTAAAGCCATTGCAGCTGCTTCCATATAAAGTTGTCCACTTTGTGACAGATAAGCATCTTCCTCAAAATACTTAGTTGCAAATAGTTCTGTTGTACCCTCAGGAGCACTTCCTGTCAGAATTGGTGGATCGACTTTTACAAAGCCGTTTTCATTAAAAAATTCATATGTTGCACGAATTATTTCATTTCTTACTTTCATTACTGCATGCTGGCGCTTAGAACGTAACCATAAATGACGATTATCCATCAAGAACTCTGTTCCATGTTCTTTTGGCGTTATCGGGTAATCTGTTGAAGTATGAATCAATTCAATATTTGTTACTAATAACTCATACCCAAACGGAGAACGTTCATCCTTTTGAACAGTACCAGTAACATATACAGATGATTCTTGAGTAATTGATTTAGCTGTTTGGAAAACTTCCTCTGCTACGTCACTTTTGACAATAACTCCTTGTACAAATCCTGATCCGTCGCGAAGTTGTAAAAAGGCAATTTTTCCGCTAGAACGCTTGTTGGCAATCCACGCGCCTACTTTAACCTCTTTATCAACATATTTTGGTAACTCGGCAATAGTTGCTTTAATCACGATTAACTCCTCCAAAAACAAATAAATATATGTACTTAAATAGATACTTCGGTACACCCTATAGAAAAATAAATGGGATTAACGACCGATTGTTTCTACTCTTAGTAGCAGATTTAATAGAAATCATTCTACACCATAAAAAAATATTCTACCAAAACATTATACCTTTACATCTGCAGACAATCAACACTATCGATCACCTTCCAAGATAATATTAGCGTATACAACGACTTTTCTTTTATTTAATCCTACTCCGGTCAATTTCTCTTCAAAAATAAATAACAGAAAAAGAAAGAATGCCCTAAAAGAAATAGTATCTTTGTGGGCATTCTCTACTAATAAAACTTTACTTGTTAACGACGATTTTTTTTTCGACAAATTGCTCCATTCGCGTTACTGCTGCTTCTAGTTTTTCAAGTGATGTTGCATAAGATAGTCGGATGTAGCTATCTGCTCCAAATCCTGAACCTGGAACAACTGCTACTAATGCCTCTTCTAATAAAGCTGTTGAAAACTCATCTACAGACTTAAATCCAGTTAATTCTACAGCCTTTTGCACATTAGGGAAAAGATAAAACGCTCCTTGGGGTTTTAGACATGAAAACCCAGGAATATTATTTAATTTTTCATGAATAATATCTAAGCGCTTATTAAATGCTTGACGCATTTCTTCGACTGAATCTTGCGGGCCTGCATATGCTTCTATCGTTGCATACTGAGATGGTGTCGTCGGGTTTGAAGTACTGTGACTCGCTAGATTTGTCATCGCTGTAATAATTTCTTTAGAACCCGCTGCATAGCCAATTCTCCAGCCAGTCATGGAGTGAGATTTTGAAACCCCATTGATAATAATAGTGGCTTTCTTCAGCTCAGGGGATAAAGAAGCAATTGATACATGCTTGTTATCTCCATAAACTAACTTTTCATAAATTTCATCAGATATAATTAAAATATTATGTTCTAGACAAATCTCCCCAATTGCTTTTAATTCTTCTTCTGTATAGATCATTCCAGTTGGATTACTTGGTGAATTGATAATGATTGCTTTCGTTTTGGAAGTAATAGCCTCTTTTAATTGTTCTGGGGTAATCTTAAATTCATTTGATTCATAACCTTTAATAAAAACAGGCTCTCCTTCTGCCAGCTTCACTTGTTCTGGATAACTAACCCAATAAGGCGTAGGGATAATAACTTCGTCCCCTTTGTCCAAAATTACTTGGAACAAAGTATATAATCCATGTTTTGCTCCATTTGTGACGATAATCTGATTTGTTTCATAATCCAGCTGTTGATCTCGCTTTAACTTTGCCGCAATTTCCTTTTTTAATGCTTGTAAACCTGATGCTGGAGTGTATTTTGTATGTCCTTCATTCATGCTTCTAACTGCAGCGTCAATAATATTTTGAGGAGTGTTAAAATCAGGCTCTCCAGCTCCTAAACCGATCACATCATGACCATCTGCTTTTAAACTAGCTGCTTTTGCAGTAATGGCCAAAGTTGTTGATGGAGTTAATGCATTCACTCTTTGTGCTAACTGAATTTTCATTGTTATTTACCACTCCTATTGGTTAATAATTTTCAATTGTTAAAAGAATTTCTCCTGTTTCAAAGTCTATCCAATGATAGTTTATGGAGTCTTTATTTGTATGAGAATAGATCTCCCATACCGGTATGCCATCATACATTCCTAAACGCACATGATTGACTTTTTCTGGCGTCTGCTTCGATAATAATATATTAAGCGCTTCTTGTTTGGTCAGCCCATCTTTTTTCAATTTCTCGGTAACTTTATGGGTTTTTTCATTAATCCAAACAATAATATCCTTATTATCATCGTTTTTACCTTCTAAAATATAATAGGCTTCCTTGCCATTATATAATTGAAAGTTGTCGACTTCTTTCAAATCGACTTCTTTCTTAGCAATATCTTCCGCTACTTCCCTTGCAGATTTAACAGGCTTCATCGCTTGAACATATGTATTAATACTTACAGCTAGTCCAATAAGAACAACAACGACAATTATCCAAATCCATTTCTTCATTTTTCATCACTTCTTTAATACAATATTTTATACATAGGTTATTATAACAGGATTTATAAACAGAAAGAAATAATAATACTAATAATCAGTAGTTTTTTCTAGAAATGACCAGCCTGCATCCACTTCCTTTTCTATTTTTTAACAGAAATTCTGTTCTTTTAAAAGTTGATGTGTATGCAAGCTGCATTAATAAGATAACAGAAGGGTTATCTACTTCTACTTCAGCCACTTTTCAATAAACTCGACCATTTCGGCATTATTTTGCTGCTTAATTGGTACAGCAGGGATAGACTTTAAAAATGTTTCCCCATAAGAAGTGGAAACAATGCGCCGATCAAATACAATTATAAATCCTTTATCTTCTTCTGTACGAACTAATCTTCCGAAGCCTTGTTTAAATCGCAAAACTGCCTCTGGAAGACTATTTTCTAAAAACGGATTTCCGCCCTCATTCTTAATGCGTTCATTTTTCGCTTCTGTTAAAGGATCTTCTGGTGAAGAAAAGGGAAGTCTAACAATAATTAGGCAGGTTAAGTCTTCTCCTGGAATATCAATGCCTTCCCAAAAACTATTTGTTCCCAATAATATCGCCTTATCGTATCGTTGAAAATTACGTGTTAATCTCATTCGGCTTCCATTAGTAATTCCTTGGGCCAAAATAGCATATTCTTCTAGACAGCCACTTTCTTTCATGTAATCATATGTCTTTTTCAGCATATCATTTGCTGTGAAAAGAATAAGCATTCTCCCTTTTGTAGCTTGCGCGATATTAATGATTTGTTCGCCAATAGTCGATACATACTCATTTAATGAGACTGTATTCACTTCGGGTACATCTGTTGGAATAAGCAGCTGTACTTTTTTCTCATACTTAAATGGGGAATCAATTTGAACCTCTAACTGGTTTTTCCCTAGCCCTAAAACTTTCAAATAGTAATCAAATGAATTATTTACAGTTATAGTTGCGGAGGTAAAAACAATACTTTGTTTCTGATTAAAAAAACGATTCTGTAAAGGTTCTGCAACAGAAGATGGCTGTGTATACAAAACAGCATTATTAGGAAAACTTTTCTTATCTGCTTCCAACCAGGCTATATTGTCTCCTTCACGCAAAAACATCTCTCGCAAATGATTAATATATATTTGCCAGTCATTTAATATCGATTCAATTCGTTCAACTACAAGCATTTGCGAAGAGCTAAATTTTCTATTTTGCTCTTTTAATCGAAGCACTTTCTCTCCAAGCGCGTTTCTTCCATCCTTCCATAGAAAAACCATTCTCTCTGCAACGCTTTTGACTGCATTCCAATCTCCTGTTTCGGTTTTCTTTAAACGGTAGCTGCCTTTTCCTTCTTTACTTGACTGATTTGTTTTTTTCACATAACGTAGAACAGCACGAAACAGTTCATCTAATTCTACATGTAACGATAAAATAAATTGATTGAATTCCACTTTTTCCGTTAGAGATAAATCACCTAGCAAATGTTCTAAATGATACATAAGCTGCTTTTGATCTGTCGTCCCAATCGCATTGATACTTAATCGTACGGCTACATATGAAAAGCGGAAACCAAAATGCTTAGTAGCTGTTTTTTCAAAATGATGGCCCTCATCGATAATGGCATAATGATAAGATGGAAGCAAATGTTGATCTGCTGTTAGATCTTTTACAAGCAAAGCATGATTCGTAATAATCATATTAGCCTTTTGAGCAGCATTCCGGGTTCTCCGATAAAAATCCTTCTGGGCCCATTCTTTTGAAATTGGTAATGAAAAATTTCCGTCATTTTTTATTTTTTCCCAATAATTTATTCCACCGCTTGTTAAATTTAATTCATCTTTATCTCCCGTTTCGGTTTCGGTTAACCACACTAAAATCTGCATTTTTGTTAAAACAATATCATAGTTATCCTCTTGCTCCTTTAGAGATATTTCAAATTTATCTAAACTAATATAGTGATTTCTGCCTTTTAAAAGCGTATAAGTAATAGGAAACGGAAGAATTCTTTTAAGCAAAGGCAAGTCTTTATGAAACAGTTGTTCCTGTAACTGAGTTGTAAATGTACTAATAATAACTTGCTCTTTATTCTCTATCGAAAAATAAGCTGCTGGCACTAAATAACCAAGAGACTTTCCGACACCGGTACCAGCTTCAATAAGCCCATGCTGATTACTTGTTAGTGCTTGATGAACGGCATTCATCATTTCTAGCTGTCCTTCTCTTTTTTGATAAAAAGACAAAGTATCTTTCATTCGTTTTTCAACATTATTTACATCAAAAGAAACGGTATAATCTTTACTTTGGCTACTAATCAAATTATTAGGTAATCTTTTAAGTGTTAATCCACGATATACTTCCCAGCTTTCAGGTATATACTCAACTTTTGATTGTTTCTCTTGAAGTAATGTTTGTAAATAAATATCTAAATCGCTTTTTAGCGATGAACTTAGAAATTCTAATTGCTTTGTCGTAACTTGAGGCAGTGCATTCAGTTTCTTTAGCAATAAAAGCAATAGTTCTGCTGTCACATAAGCATCACTATCAGCCTGATGTGGTCTTGTATGGACAATCCCTTCCTGTGCGGCAAGGTCTGTTAATTTATAACTGTCTGCTGTAGGGTATAAAATCCTTGCTAGTTCGACTGTATCAAGGATAGGGCCATAAAATTGTCTACAACCTGCCTGTTCTAGCTCTTCATTTAAAAAAGATAAATCAAATAAAACATTATGTGCAACAAAATAAGCATCTTCTAATAAATGAACAATTTTGTCTGCTATTTCTTCGAAAATTGGTGCTGATTCCACCATTTCATCTGTGATTCCAGTTAATTCTTCAATAAACGGAGTTATCGGCTGAAGAGGATTAAGTAAGGAAGAGTACTCCTCAACAATCTTCCCATTCTCTATAACCACCGCTGCAAACTGTATGATTCGATCCCCTTTTCTCGGAGAATTACCGTTTGTCTCCAAATCAACTACTACAAATTTGTTACTCATTACGTCCACCTCAAACTTTCAGTCAATCAAACGGTATCATAAAAATGAAAAAAGGGAAAGATGTTCCTGCTTTATGTAATGATTCTTTTATTGTGCTTTTTTTTCGTTACTTTTACACTTTAGAGAAAAATAAACGAAAAAAAGGTTGGAACATAAATATTCCAACCAAATAGAAATCCGAATCATATACGTACATATTAAGCAATATTTATATAATTATTTTGGTTTTAAGTTTTTTCTGTTGTTATAGCACTGTTTTCTCTGGTTCTTGCTGAAGAATAGTTGTAATACGATTGTTTTCATCCATAATCGCTACTTTAGGCTTATGCTGGGTAAGCTCTTCATTTGAAACATAACAATAAGAAATGATAATAACAATATCTCCTACTTGAACTAATCTTGCGGCTGCACCGTTTAAACAAATCGTCCCAGTTCCTCTTTCACCAGGGATAATATATGTTTCTAATCTTGCACCATTATTGTTATTTACAATTTGAACTTTTTCATTCGCTACCATTCCAACCGCATCTAAAATATCTTCATCAATTGTAATACTGCCAACATAATTTAAGTTTGCTTCTGTTACAGTAGCTCGATGGATTTTTCCGTTCATCATTATCCGAAACATAAGGATAACCCTCCATTATAGTCATATGTTTATCTAGATGCATTGTCTAATTCAAAAATTATATTGTCTATTAGCCTTGCTTTACTAAATTGGACTGCAATCGCAATAATAATCTTCCCATTTAGCTCCTTTAATGTCTCTAATTGGGGATAGGATAATATCTCAAAGTAGTCAACCTTGCCGCTTGACTCTCTTTCAATGAAAGCAATAATAGAATTTTTTAATATTTCTCTATCTGCAGTTCCTTTTATTAATTCACTTCTAGCTATACTAAGAGCTTTATATAAAATACCTGCCTCTTGCCTTTCGGTTGGCGTAAGGCGAACATTTCTAGAACTCTTTGCTAAGCCATCTTCTTCTCTTACCGTATTAACGGCAACTAGATTAATAGGAAAATGAAAATCTTCTATTAATCCATCTACCACTGCGACTTGCTGTGCATCTTTTTTACCAAAATAAACATTCGTCGGCTGAACTAAATGAAATAACTTCGTTAATACAGTTGCTACTCCATCAAAATGACCAGGTCTTGACTTACCACATAAACAGTTCGTGCGTTTTTCCACTTTAACAGTCACAGACATTTGCCCTGGATACATTTCTTCCACAGATGGATGAAATAAATAATCTACTCCTTCTTCCATTGCCACTTGTTTATCATGTTCAAAATCTTTTGGATAGGAGGCAAAATCTTCATTTTGCCCAAATTGCAGTGGATTGACAAATACACTCATAATAACAATTTCATTTTGTTCTCTTGCAGCTTTAAGCAGTGCTCGATGTCCTTCATGTAGATACCCCATTGTCGGCACAAAGCCAATGGTTACTTGATTCTTTTGTAACGAAGTAGTTATATCCTGTAATTGCTTCGGATTTGTGAGGATATTCATTGGGTGTTTCCTCCATATAAGCTTTTTATTTCTTCCGCTTTCATCTGAAAGCTATGCTTCATTTCTGGAAAAGCCCCCATTTTCACTTCAGAAATATATTGATCGATTGCAAGAGAAATAGCTTCATTGACATTTGCATATTGTTTTACAAATTTTGCAACTCGATCCACACCATATGTGATCAAATCGTGATAAACAAGAACTTGCCCATCTGTTTCACTTCCAGCTCCGATACCGATTGTAGGAATATCCAGTCTCTTACTCACCTCTTTAGCAACTTGCATCGGCACACACTCCAATACTATCGCAAAAGCTCCTGCCGCTTGGCATTTTAATGCATTATCCATAAGCCGCTTCGCTTCATCCGAACTTTTTCCTTGTACTTTATAACCACCTAATACACCTACTGACTGAGGGGTTAAACCTAAGTGCGCCATCACTGGAATACCAGCATTTGTTAAATAGTTGATTTGTTCAATTACATCGTCTGCGCCTTCCAGTTTTACTGCATTTGCACCTGTTTCTTGGATCAAGCTTGCTGCATTTAATAAAGTATCGCGACGAGATAAATGATAGCTCATAAACGGCATATCAATGACGATAAACGTATCTTCAGCACCGCGTTTAACCGCTTTTCCATGATGAATCATATCATCCATTGTTACTGGAACGGTAGAATTATATCCAAGTACAACCATTCCCAAGGAATCCCCTACCAATATTAAATCTGTTCCTGCTTGTTCAACTAATTTAGCAGAAGGGTAATCATATGCGGTGAGCATCGTAATCTTTTCACCCTTCTGCTTCATTTTGATAAAATCAGTTGTTGCTTTCACTAAGTTTTCCTCCTTTTAAATAGGAAGAGGGAATGGCTTTAAACGAAAAAAAAACCTTCTACAAAGCATAGAAGGATTGTTTTATATGTCTATTTTCATCCCTCTGTCCTTGTCCAATTGTGGATCTAGGCAGATTAAATTATGGTTTATGCACATTCAAACAAACTGGTGCAGTTCATTAAGATACTGCCCGACAAAAGCATTATAACAAATATTTCTCTATCCTGACTATGGGCAAATTACGTTTCCAACAAAATATCCGCAGAGTAAATCGAATGCATAACACCTTGCTCATCTTCAAGTAGCAAAACACCATCTTCTGTAATACCCTTTGCAAGTCCCACTATACTTCCATTCAGCGTATTAGCCGTCACTTTTTGTCCTAGACTCACCGAATAGCTTTCCCACAGAAGCTTGATTGGATAAAAACCTTTCTCTAAATAAAGCTGATATAATTTTTCCAGCTGCAGCATGATTCCTTGGATAAGTTCTGCCCGATCCCAGCTCTTTTGTGTTTCTAGATAAATAGAAGTGGCACTTGATTGGAGATCTTTCTCAAAGTCCTCAAGCTGCTGATTCACATTAATTCCTATTCCGATGATCAACGAATGAACTCTATCACTATCTGCTTGCATTTCTGTTAAGATGCCTGTTAGTTTTTTTCCATGCAATAAAAGATCATTTGGCCATTTAATATCTGCTTGCACCCCAGTTACTTCATGAATTCCTTGGACGACTGCAACAGCTGTCAGCAATGTCAGCTGCGGCGCTCTCATTATCGGAATGTTCGGTTTTAAAATAAGACTCATCCATATTCCCTTATATTTAGGTGATTGCCATTTTCTTTCTAACCGTCCTCTGCCCCCTAATTGCTCTTCTGCTATCACTAATGTTCCCTCTTCTGCTCCCTCCAGCGCAAGTTTCTGGGCAATAGTTTGAGTAGAATCCACCGAGTCTTCAAAATGAATATTTCTTCCCATGTACTTCGTATTTAAGCCAAAAAAAATTTTATCCGGCACAATTTTTTCTGGTGAACTGATAATTCGATAGCCTTTTTTGCGGACAGCTTCTAATATAAAGCCATCTTTTCGCAATGACTCAATATGTTTCCAAATGGCTGTTCGCGAACACCCTAAAAGTTCTGCTAGCGATTCACCAGATAAATATTGATCAGGGTTATTAGTAAAGGCTTCAATTAATCCTTTTCTTATATCTGATGACATTGTTTCAGCCACTCCTTTATTAATTGCTTGTCATTAGAAAGCTTTTCTTCTACGACATTCCTTTCCACTAAGGAGAGAACATCTTTTATCCACGGACCAGGTTTTTTTTCTGTCCAGCTTAATAGATCGTTTCCGCCAATTTTAAGTTCTTCCATTGATTTAATCGGCAGCTTCTCATACCTTTCTTCTAGATGAACAATATCTATGTTTACCTCGTTATTTTTTAAAAGTTGATACATTTTTTCCACACTAACCGCAACAGATAATGTAGCAAAATACAGCGCCTGATTAGACCAATTAGTCATCTGTTCTCTTTGCAGCATCCAATATATTAGCTTTTGAATAGCCTTTATTTGCTTGACCGATAACTTCCATGCTCGCAAAAACAATTCTATCTGGTGCTTCTCCTTCCTTCCTAGACATAAAAGTAAAACAGCCCATTTTTCTTGCAATTCAAGCTTGGTCAGCGGTAATTTTGCGAATTTAGAAATCCCTTTTTCTTCTGAGGATAGCATCGGTAAAATTTGATACATCTTAGTTTCTACCATAATTTCTAAAGCTTCCAAACACCATGGACCATGTAATAGTTTTTCAAATTCAGCGGTTATTCTCTCTACCGCTATTTTTGAAAGCAGCTGTCGATTATTTCTAATGCCATTCAGCGTTTCTGTCTCTAGGTGGAAGCCTAAAGTACTCACAAACCGAATTCCTCTCATTATTCTTAACGCGTCTTCTTGAAAACGTTCGTTCGGATTGCCAACTGTTTTAATTTCTTTCTTTTCTAAGGATTCTTTCCCATTGAAATAATCGATGACATGGCCGTTTTTATCCATTGCCATTGCATTAATGGTGAAATCACGGCGTTTTAGATCTTCTTTTAGCTCTCGTACAAAATATACTTGCTCTGGTCTGCGGTAATCTCGATATGTGGATTCTGTTCGAAAAGTTGTTATTTCATATGTATGTTGATCCCATATTACCATCACGGTTCCATGGGCAATCCCCACATCAATAGTGTGAGGAAAGATCGATTTAATTTCTTCCGGCGTTGCGGAAGAAGCGATATCGATATCATGAATTTGCTTATTTAATAAATGGTCGCGAACTGCTCCTCCTACAAAATATGCTTCATAACCCGCTTCCTCGATTTTATTAATAATCGGGAGAGCTTCTTTAAACGGATTTATCATTCATTTCACCAGTTTCTAAAATAGATTTATAAATCTCTATATATTGGTCAACGATGATATCGGCCTTGAAATAATCTCGTACTCTCGAAATCGAACGCTGTGAAAATTGGGCATGCTTCTTTTCATCCGTTAACAGCTTTATCGAATGTTCAGCAATATCTTCTATATCTCCAAGTTCACAAATATAGCCTGTCTCATTTGGAACAATTACCTCGGGAATACCGCCGACATTTGTTCCTATGACGGGAACCCCGCACGCCATCGCTTCTAATGCCACTAAACCGAAGCTTTCTTTTTCCGAAAGAAGCAGCATGAGATCACTTAAAGAATAGAGCTCCTCCAAATTCTCTTGTTTGCCAAGGAATAATACCTTTTGTCTTAATTGGAGCTCATCCACTAATTTGGTCACCTTCGACATTTCCGGTCCATCACCAACAAGCAATAGTTTTGCTGGAATCTGATTTGCGATTTGTTTGAATGCTTGTACAACATCCGTAACTCTTTTCACTCCTCTAAAATTAGAGACATGAATAACAACTTTTTCTGTATCGGAAATTGCCAGTTCTTTTTTCAAATGACTTACGTCGACTTTACGATAAATTCGCTCATCAATAAAATTATAAACAGGGAGTATTTCTTTGTTTGGCTCAATTACTTCATGAGTTTGTGCGATTAATGAATTAGAAACTGCTGTTACTAGATCTGATTTTTCAATTCCAAAACGTATTCCCGCTGCAAGTGATGGATCATATCCTAGTACTGTTATATCCGTGCCATGAAGCGTTGTAACTATTTTGACGTCCCTGTTGCTCATCTGTTTTGCTAATATAGCACAAACAGCGTGTGGGATTGCATAGTGAACATGCAGCAAGTCTAACTCTTCTCGATTAATGACTTCTGCCATTTTGCTGCTTAATGCTAAATCGTATGGCGGATATTGAAAAACAGCATATTGATTTACTTCCACTTGATGGTAATAAATATTCGGATACATTTTATTTAAACGAAAAGGAATACTGGAAGAAATAAAGTGAATTTCGTGTCCTCTCTCAGCCAGCATCTTTCCTAATTCTGTTGCAATAACCCCTGATCCGCCAACTGTTGGATAACAGGTAATGCCGATTTTTAATTTTTTCATTTGTCTCCACCTAATAAATCTTGATTTAATAATATTGGCTTAGATTTTATAAATCCTTCTGCATAAATCACACCAACTTCTTTGCCAAACAGTTTTTCTCTTGCTTCTATTGTGTCAATATAACCATTTGTTAATGGGGTTTCCACACTGTTTTCACCTTTAACAAATTGACTTTGATAACAATTTAAACTAGCTTGCTTTTGCTCCATATAATCGCTAATATCAATAACAAAATCAGGTTTATGAAAACCATTTATCATATAATAGTATTGATTCTGTACTTTATGTGCTGATGTATTTCCAACCCGATAGTTTTTTATACCTGCTGAAAAGACTGCTTCCTTCACAATTCTGGTGCAATTTCCATGATCTGGATGTCTATCTTCCCAATAAGGGGAAAACACTAACTTTGGTTTGTATGTACGAATCACTTCCACTACTTTTTTTATAGCATTTTCTTCTAGATATAAACCTCGATCAGGAATCTGCAATGTAATCCTTTCAGCAATCCCCAAGACTTCTCCTGCCTTTTCCGCTTCTTGTTTACGTCTTTGTACTGTGCCATTTGAAGAAAGATTACTTTCTGTTAAATCACAAATTATAATCCTTCTCCCATGTGCGGCATATTTTGCAATAGTTGCACCCATGCCGATTTCTACATCATCGGCATGAGCACCAAAAGCGAGTATATCTATTTCATCAGTTATCATTGAGTTTTTCTGTGAATTTTTTTGCCACTGGTTCTGTCTTTCCATGAACTATCTTTCTCCAATCTATGTCACCTTGCTCGAGTCCTCGAATTAATACTTCTCCAGTTCCCATATTTGTTGCTAGAGGAACAGAATAAACATCACATAAACGGATTAATGCTGTAACATCAGGTTCATGAGGCTGTGCTGTTAAAGGATCTCTAAAGAAAAAAACCATATCCATATCATTATTAGCAATATAAGAGCCAATTTCTTGATCACCGCCGAGTGGTCCTGAATGAAAACGATGTACATCTAACCCTGTTGCTTCTTGAATTCTACCACCTGTTGTTCCAGTTGCGTATAAAGTATGCTTTGCAAATATATTTTTATAAGCAACAACAAAAGCAACCATGTCATTTTTCTTTTTATCATGAGCAATTAAAGCAATGTTCATCCTAATTCCACTCCTACTCCATAATATTTTCTAAACCGTATATCAATACATTTACCTTTAATACCTCTTCTACTGCAAATTTAACACCTGACATAAAGGAAGCCCGATTATAAGAATCATGTCTAATGGTTAATGACTCTCCATCTGATCCGAACATAACCTGTTGATGGGCAATTAAGCCTGGCAGACGTGTAGAGTGTATTCTCATTCCATCAAAATCTGCGCCTCTTGCTCCTGGAATGGTCTCTTTTTCGTCTGGATGACCTTGTTTTTTGCTTTCTCTTACTTCCGCAATAAGCTCGGCTGTTTTTACAGCAGTTCCAGATGGTGCATCCAGTTTTTGATCATGATGCATTTCCATAATTTCCACATCTGCAAAATAGCGTGCAGCCATTTTAGAGAATTTCATCATTAACACAGCACCCAAAGCAAAATTTGGCGCAATGATACAGCCGCGATTCATTTCTTCACATAATTTTTCTAATTCGGCTAAGTTTTCTTTAGTAAATCCGGTTGTTCCTACTACTGGTCTAACGCCATAGCTTAAAGCTGTTTTAGCATGATGCATCCCGAACTCAGGCGTTGTTAAATCAATAAGTACATCCGGCTTTTCTGTTTGTAGACATTTTTCTATATCCGTATATACTGGTACATCATAAGAAGCAAAGCCTTCTATCTCTTTTAAGCTTTTCCCCTCATTCTTATGATCTAAAACTGCAACAAGTTCAAAATTCTCTGTTCTTCCCATTAAATAAACTGCTTCTTTTCCCATTCTGCCTCTAGGTCCTGCGATTACGATTTTTACTTTATTCAATGTCCTAACTCCTTAGTATGTATTTTGTCTTTATTGATCTTTTCTTGTCCAACGATCTTTATCCCGTGTATTAAATTTATGCATAACACGATTATGCGCTTCTTCTAAATCGATATTAAGTGAATTGGCTAAACAAGTTAACACGAACAGCATATCCCCCATTTCATCCGTAATTTCTTTCTCTGTTTCCGTTTCTTTTTTTGGTTTCTCTCCATAGTAATGGTTTACTTCTCTAGCCAGCTCTCCTAACTCTTCTGTCAGACGGGCAAGCATAGCCAGCGGACTGAAATAACCTTCTTTAAATTGTCCTATGTATTCATCTACTTCTCTTTGTATGTCCTTCACCGTTTTTTCCTGATTCAATATAAGCACCTCTAGTCAATAAGTAATCTTATCCAATTCCATGTTAGCTAATCTAAACCATTTTTACAAACATTTTTGACGATATTGATATAAGTACCTAAAAATGCTTGTCTTTATTTACCTAACATTCTTTTTTCTTGCTTATCTGCTAGATTGCCCAACTGCATGTGATTCGATATAATGGATACGCTAATAATAATGCATTTTGTCTAAGAAAGAAGGCGAGTCGATGTTTAAAAGTATTAAAGTTAAAAATATCTTGTTCATCCTTTTAGGATCTGCGATATTTTCCTTCGGTATTGTTCATTTCAATATGCAGAACAATTTAGCAGAAGGCGGTTTTACTGGTATTACGCTTTTATTATATGCATTATGGAATTGGGATCCTTCCATCACAAATTTACTGCTAAATATCCCTTTATTTTTCATTGGATGGAAGTTATTAGGAAGAAATGTTTTTATTTACACGATTATTGGAACCGTAGCAGTGTCTATTTTCCTCTGGTTTTTTCAGCTTCCAAAGATCGAGTTACATATTCCCCTCACTGAAGATTTGACTCTAGCTTCTTTATTTGCAGGAACATTCATTGGTGTCGGCTTAGGTATTATTTTCCGCTATGGAGGGACAACTGGCGGAGTTGATATCATAGCTAGATTAGGGTTTAAGTATTTCGGATGGAGTATGGGAAAAACCATGTTCTTTTTTGACTTTTGTGTCATTACGCTTTCATTGATCACCTATCTATCATACAGAGAAGCAATGTATACATTGGTTGCTGTTTTTGTTGGGGCAAGAGTAATCGACTTTATTCAAGAAGGCGCATATGCAGCTAGAGGAGCGATGATCATTTCTGACGATAACGAAAAAATCGCTAATAAGATAATGAGTGAAATGGATCGTGGTGTTACTGTATTAAAAGGACATGGTTCTTTTACTAAACAAGATCGCGAAGTACTTTATTGTGTTGTCGCAAAAACAGAAATTGTTCGTTTAAAAAGCATCATTACAAGCATAGATCCACATGCATTTGTATCGGTTAGTGTCGTTCATGATGTAATGGGTGAAGGTTTCACTTTAGATGAATATAAACAGCCTCTCGAGAAATAAACTAAAAAATTGTATTCACTTTGCATTTAATGAAAGAAAATACTCGCAATGATGAATACAATTTTTTTGTTCTTACTATTGACTTAATAATCATTGCCAAAAATAGAATGATAGATCTCACCTATTATCCCTTTCATTTGATGTACACCTAAATCAGTATTTGTCATAATTATCGCGCCTTTTTTTAATAATGGGTAAGCTACAAGCATGCTCTGAAATCCAATCCCCCATCCTAATGAAGAAATTTCCACTTCTTTATTAGAACTATCTAAAAACACGCTCAGTCCGATCCAATTTTTGTTCCCTTGCGGACTGATTATATCCTTAGCATTTTTTCTCGATAATCCTAATTGACTTCTACCTTCCAAAGCATTCATTAATTCCAATACTAAAATCGCTAAATCAGCGGGAGTAGTCCAAATACCACAGGCTGCTGGATAAGGATAAAAGGGGTAGCTTCCGTAGACAATCTGTCCTTTTTTATCATGACCAGAAGAAATATTTTCGACACCTCTTATATCAATACAGCTCTGATTCATATGTAAAGGCTGAAAGAGAAATTCTTTTAATACTATGTGAAAAGATTTCTGCAAAGTATCTTCAATCAGTTGTTGAATAATGCAAAAGCCAGCGTCCGAGTAATGAAATGCACTCATTGGTTCACAACTAATCTGTATTTTCTGCCGATTGAATACGGAAGTTCCTTCTAATATGTCTATCATAGGAGGAACCTCCTCGTTTTCTTTCCATTCACTAAAACTACCTTCTGGGTCAATAATACCTGATTGATGACTCAAAAGATCTCTTAAAGTTACTTTTTTGCCTTTTATCTGTTTATTTGCTGTTAAATGCCAGGAGCTAAGTTTAACATTAACATCTTCATCTAAATCAAGCAGTCCAGTCTCTACTAGCTTTAAAACCAGCATAGCTGTCACAAACTTACTTATAGAAGCAGAATGGAAGCTTGTCTGTTCATTAATTTTATCCGTTTTACCTGATTCCTTCATGCCATACTGTTTGATACAACTAAGTTTTCCATCTTGTATTACCGCTATGCTTAAACCAGCTATCTTATAATGATTCATTCGTTCTTTTACATTTAGATTTGTTAGTGCCATCCCAACTCCTCCTATTTTCTTTTAGGGCAATTATAGCATAAAAAAACGAACGTACGATCTATTTAGATTATAATTATCTCAAAGCCGAAGCTTCTCTCGCCGTCTATAAGAAATGATATTCTAGCTATTACCTTATTTTAAAGAGGAATGAATTTCACTAACCCGCTTATCCGTTGGTAGTATATATGTCAATATTCCTAATAGCGGCAGCAGGCTACAAATAATCATAATTGCTTGCAAACTAAATGCGTCTCCAATAACACCAAAGATTACTCCACCAAGTGCCCCCATTCCAAATGCTAACCCTACAATTAAGCCAGACACAAGGCCAATCATACCTGGAAGCAGCTCTTGTGCATAAACAACGGTCACACTGAAACTAGACTGTAAAATAAAGCCGATGATAAATAATAAAGGTCCTATTAGCCAAAACGGCATATGTGGGAGTAGTAAAGCAAACGGTGCAGATCCGATTAAAGAAAAGAGAAGAATCGTTCTTTTCCCAAAGCGATCTGCCAATGGTCCACCAAGAAAAGTCCCAATTACACCAGCAAGTAAAAACACAAAAACAAATATTTGCGCATTTTCAATACTTAAGCCAAACTTCTCTATTAAATAAAAGTGAAGGAAATTACTAATTCCCGCTCCATACCACGAACGTGCAAATACAAGGAAAATTAATAAACATATTGCCAGAATAATTTCTTTATTAACAACAAATTCCCGCTTTCCTTGTTGTTTCCTTTGTGGATTTCTAATATACAATTCTCTCTTATACCAAGTTGATACTTGAAATAATACAATCATGCCAATTGTAGCTAGAAGAGTAAACCAAATGGTTCCGAATTGACCTGTTCGTACAAAAATAAAAGCAGTAAATACAGGTGCTAATGACTGACCTGCATTTCCGCCCACTTGATAAATTGATTGGGCAAGCCCGCGTTTCGCTCCGGCTGCCATATAAGAAACACGAGATCCTTCTGGATGGAAGATAGCGGAACCAAATCCAATAAATAAAACGGATAATAAGACCAAGTAAAAATTTGGAGCGAGAGAAAGGCCCAGCATTCCGATTAAGCTTGAGAACATTGCAATCGGCAATAAATATGGTGCTGGCCTTTTATCTGCCAAAACACCAAACACAGGTTGTAAAATAGAGGATGTAATGTTTAATGCAAAGGCAATCCAACCAATTTGTGTATAATTTAATTCCATTGACTTTTGGATAACAGGAAATAAGGCAGGCACAACCGATTGCATACAATCATTCAAAAAATGTCCAAGACTTATCGCAAATAAAATCCGATAAATAGTCATCTCCTGCCGCTTTTTCCCTTGTACATATTCAGCAGTTTGCAAAAAAACCCTTCTTTCTTTTGTTTTCTTTTATGTAAATGGCATTGTTTATTATACACCTAGCATCTTTTAAAATCTATAATTTTCTAAAAACTCAAAATTCAAAGAACTTGATTCATCAAGATATTTCTCTCCCATAAAAAGTTCCGTGTAATACCACAAATCTTCTTTTTTGATGGAGAAAAAACCCAACCAATGATACGAAAGGCTTTCGTATCATTGGTTGGGTTTAGTTTCGACTGGATAAATTAAAGCCCAGCTTATTTTTAATTTCTATTCATCTCTTAACATTCCTGTATAAATCAACAGCAAACGAACTAGTTCGAGAACAGCAACTGCTGCCGCTGCCACATATGTTAATGCTGCTGCATTCAACACTTTTTTCGTTTCTCTTTCCTCATCGTTTCTTATAATCCCTAATGACACAACTTGATCCATCGCACGGTTAGATGCGTTAAATTCCACTGGAAGTGTAACAAATTGAAACAATACGCCGGCCGCCATTAAGATGATACCTAATAACATCATCTCTGGAAGTCTTGCAAACATTCCAATTAAGATAAATATCCACGATGCATTGCTTCCAAAATTAGCAACTGGAACTAATGTAGAACGAAAACGTAAGAAAGAGTATTCTTGCTGATCTTGGATAGCATGACCAACTTCATGTGCTGCAATAGCAGCAGCTGCTACTGAATGCCCATGATAGTTATCAGTAGATAAACGGACAACTTTAGAACGGGGATCATAATGGTCAGACAATACCCCTCTTGTTTCCTCGACAGATACATCATAAAGCCCATTAGAATCTAATATTCTTCTCGCTACCTCTCTACCGGACATATGGGAGGAAGAAGCTACTTTGGAATATTTTTTGTATGCACTCTTCACCTTCATTTGTGCCCAAATAGGGATGAGAATTATTAGAATAAAATATATAAAAATCATGTTTTTCCCCCTATTATTTCTTGTAGTATATTTTTATTGTAAGCAGGAAAAACACCAAAGTCAAATATTATCCCTTTTTTGTTTTTCTTTTTTCCGCTTTATCCCCGAGATATTTCCGCCAGCCAACGTAGGATAAAGTAAGGATAATAATACTTCCGGTCGAAATAATTACCCACCATAAAGAGGGATCTGCCTCATCTTCATAGAGTTGATTAAAAACATCCTGCAATTCACTTTCTAATTGGGTTACTTCCTCCAAATCGCCTTGTTGATTAAAAACTTGTAATCGATACGTATTCATAAACTCTACAAGGGAGTTTAATTCTTGAAATTGTGCGGCGGAAACATCCAGCTTAAGACTTGGATAAATAATTTGATATAACGATAGAAAAGAATCTAACTTTTCATCAAATTTTTCCTTATCATCTAAAAGGATAGCATCCTTCATCTCTCGATAGGTTGACATAACAGGTTCTTCCATCTGTGTCCATAAAGGTTGTTCACCTGATGAAACAGCATCAACCGCCAATCGAAATTTCGTTACCGAATTTATCCGTTCGTCATTTTTAATTGATTGATTAGTGATTGCCTCTACCGCTTCATCATGTGTACCAGTTAAAATCCTCCGTTCATCTACTGTAAATGGACTTCCATTTACACTAACTGAGCTAAACTGGTTCGAAAAATAATCAAGAATTTTTTTTGCATCCTCATAACGTTCTGATCGTACAAGCTGTAATACCTCATCTGAAAGCGTATCTAGTTCATCCAATTCCTTTGCAGGCGTTTTTTGGTCTGCATATACAGAAAAAGAAATAGGCAAAAGTAAAATCAATATCATTAACAACATAACCAATTTAGCCTTCATTCTTGTCCCTCCTCTATCTACTATTAAAAATGTATGATGAGTTGGACAAGGTTAGACTAAAAAAAATGCAATTCTATTGAATCCTCCATTGTAATTCCTCGCTCTTTTTATAGGCATAATAGGCAATCGATAGACTTAAAACACTGAGCCAGAAAGTAAAGTAGCCGATATTTGCCATATATTGATCTAATACACTATATTTAGGCATCATTTTAAACACATAATCTATCACATCATTATGCAATGTCCAAATCGCTACGAGAATAATATGCCCCCATTTAAAACGATAAAAAGGAATATATAATAATCCTTGAATGGCCATTGCCCCATGTGAAATAATGAGCATCCATGAATCAATGCCAATTTTTCCTGTTTCAAAATAAACAAGGAAGTTCATAACTACTGCCCATATACCATATTTAAATAATGTTACTACTGCCAGCGCTTCCATTAGCGGCCAGTTTTTTCTCCATAAAAACGCGATCAATACTAGCACAAAAAAAAGGCTTGCCGTTGGACTATCAGGTACAAACAATAAAAATTTCGCCGGTGTTTCCGCCAACTGATATCTATACCAATAATAGCCATAAACCGTTCCGAAGAGGTTAATAGCGAGTAATAGTCCAATAAAAGATCGATTACTTAATATCATGTAAATGCTTCTCACACTTTTTCTCCTTTTTCTATCTTTATCGTCCTATTTTACCATAGTTTATAAAGTATCGGAAAATCTATCGATATTAAAATAATCCCGCAAAGTCTATTATCAGCTTTACGGGACTAACTGCTTTTTCATTTATTTTGAAAGAACTTCAATTGATTTGTTAAGGTAATAAACATCTCTTTATCGCCATTGTCTAATGCCTCATCAATTAATTGGAGAAGTTTTTCTTTTTGGAATTTTTCTATACTCTTCACTAAAAATTGTTCTGCAATCATTTTATCTTTTTCGGTAATTTGCAGTTTTTTCGGCATAAATGGATTTTCAACTAACACAGCTGCATATTGATGAACTTGATTCGATGCATAAAAATTAAGCTGAATATAAATATCTTCATCACGATTAAGGCGGATATCATGAAAAGACTTTTCTGCATCTGTAGTCATCACATTTTCTTTATAAAATCTAAAAGGTACTTCATCTACACAATGCGTGGACATAATTAAACCTCTTGGACATTTCTCTGCATTTTCAACAAAATGGACTTTTTCCATCAATTGATCATGACTCATTAAATAATTTAAAATCCATACACATTCCCGTCTCTTCAATTGATAGTGATTCAAAAACCAACGAATGAAGTCTTTTTTCTCGTTGACAGATACAGGGGTTTTCATTTTGTAATTCCCTCCTCTGCTTGCAACAAATTTTTACTATCCAACCTGTTTTACCTGCGTCTAAGGAAATGACAATTCTCTTTGCTCTTGATAAGCCTTTTGACAACGTTATTATTAAATCTGGTTCATCCAATAACTTTATTCGTTATCCGTAAGGCGTTGTAATATTTCAATATACTCTTCATTACTTGGATCTGTTTGTAAAAGCATATTAAAAATTTCGGCAGCATCCTTTCTTTTTCCTTCTTCTAAAAGAAAATATCCATAATCATATAGAAAATCTGGAACTTCTTTAAAGAAAGTATATGCTAATTGATATTTGTTTAATGCCTCTGAATATTTTTCGATTCCATGAAATGCTTTAGCAGCATCCCAATGTAATTGAGGTTCTTCTATTTCTTGGTTATCCATCATCTCAATTAACTCTAGGACATCATCAAATCGATCTTGTGTTAAAAATAATTTATTTAATAAAAGAACTGCTTCTGTGTATTCAGGATCTATTGCAAGCGCTTCTCTAAAATGTTCCTCAGCCTTTTGCTCGTCACCACGTTTTAAAGCCAATTTACCACCATATAAGTACAAATCTTTATTAAACTCATCTTGCTTAATTCCCTCGATAACTGTATTATACGCTTCATTCAGCATTTCTTCCTGCTCATAGCTGCGAGCTAAATAGAGATATAAGGAATGATAAGAAGGATCTAGTGCTTTTACCTCTTCAAACCGATTTATAGCAATTGTATATAATCCTGCTTGCGATGCAGTCAAAGCAAGATTAAAGAGCGTATTAATCTCGACTTTTTCCTCGAGCGCTTTTTCATAATAAGGAATAGCATCTTCAAATGCTCCCCCAGCACTTAGATTATCTGCAATTCTCCCATTTATATTTACGCCAGCGATATTTTCCTCTTTCGGTAACACCTTTTGGTAGGACTTAATCGCCTCGGTAATTTTTCCTTGTTCTGCATATAATTCACCTAACGCAAAATCGATAATTACTTCATCTGGTAAAATTTTTTGCGCTTCTTTTAGTTTTTGTTCGCTAACCTCATATAACCCATCCATTTGATAGAGATCAGCAAGCAATAGCAAAGCTTGAGGAAATGAAGGATCATTCGGGTTTAATTGTTCTAAATAAGAAATCGCGGCTTCTTCATTGCCTATTTCCATTTCTACTTCCGCAGCAAGAACAAGTAATTCCCCTTCTTCTGGGTAAGCTTCCAGTAAAACTAAGAATAAATCTTTAGCTTCCTCCAAAAAGCCTAACTGAAATAATTCTTCACCCAGCACAAACCTTTCTTCATTATTTCCCGATTTTAATACATTCTGGTAATATTTTAATGCTTTGTCTTGTTGACCGTCCTCTAATAAAGAAATAATTTCATTAACTCTTTCCATATAATAATCCTCTCTAATCCCCTTCTATACTGTTAGGAAGGAAGGTACTTTTACTTCCAGTAATTCACCAAATCCAGGGCGGTAAAACACTTTATCCCCCGCTCGAATACATTTGCCTTTGTGTATGGTCATTTGTATTCTATCATAATGATAATGAAACAAATCATTTTCTTCAATATTTATGATTGAATCATCCATAGCAAATAAATTATATGTTACTTCTCCACCTTGATACACATTCCCTTTAAATGGATATATCCCCATTTTCACTAAATCATGATAATCTATTGCTATTCCTTCATTTATCTCATGGGGAATAGAGGGTATTTTAACATCTCTCATTAAGATTGACCACATATTTTGTGCTATTTTCTTTTCTTGTGGATCTTTCGTTAAAAAAATCGGAACTAATGGAGCGTTATAGGGGAACAGGGCTTCTTTTATCCATCCCCAAGGTACTTGGTATAACGCTTTTATATCTTCTACCTCGATAAATATAACAGGGATTTTTTCTCTTTTGCATCCTCGTATAAAACTTGGTGATAGCAGTTTTAAAGGAATTTTCACTCCAGCAACATAATCAATCGCACAGTTTAACAAAGGATTCTTCATTTTTTTCACTTGTAACGGCAATTCCCTTTCTCTGTTAACCTCTAAATAAAACAGCAAGGTTGTACACCCTTTTTTAATTAAATTTTCTTCAATGTATTGTTTTTGTTGAGTATATGAAAGAATTCGCGTGACGTGATTATCAAGCATAACTGTGGTGGGAGTCATCATATAAGGGGAACCATCCATTCGCATATATTGATAAGAGTGAAATGTATCTCTCATCAATTCCACCCTGTTATCCTCAATTAGAATGGAGGTCTTTTTTACTCGCTGCCTCTTTAATAAATGTATATTTTCGATGATATACTGCATCCTAAATCACCACCTAGTCTTTTTAAGACAAGCTATGATTTAAAGTTTGCAAATATTCCTCCTGCATGATTTTAATCTTATTTATCGTCAGGAAAAAAATCGCCGATAAACATAATATGTTCATCGACGTCCTCTGTTATTATCCATTTGATAATGCATTGAGATGCTCGAAAAACGAAGGATAAGATACTGAAATTGCCTTAGCATTTTGAAGGATAAGTTCTCCTTCACAAATCTGTGCAGCAATCGCCAGCATCATACCGATACGATGATCTCCATGAGAATCCACTTTCGTTCCGATAAGCTTCTTCCCTCCCCGGATAATCATCCCATCCTCCGTTGCTTGTATATCCGCACCTAATTTCTTTAACTCGGTTACTACTGTATCAATTCTATTCGTTTCCTTCACCTTAAGCTCATGAGCATCCTTTATAACCGTTTCCCCTTCAGCCTGGGTAGCTAATAAAGCAATAATTGGAATTTCATCAATTAACTTCGGAATAATCTCGCCCTCAATCGTTGTTCCCTTTAAATCACTTGTAGACACGGTAATCGTTCCTGTAGGTTCAAATACATCGGTATCATTTTTATGAATCTCCATGCATGCTCCCATATTATGAAGAACATCTAGTATACCAGTCCTAGTAGGATTAAGACCGACATTATTTAATGAAATTTTACTGTTAGGAACGATGCAGCCAGCTACAAGGAAGAAGGCTGCAGAAGAAATATCACCTGGGACATGAATATCAGTTCCAGAAAGCTTTTGAGCACCTTCTACAAAAATCTCCTTGTCTTTTCTGCTAATTTCGCCTCCAAATCGCTGAATCATTCTTTCGGTATGATCTCTAGTAGGTACGGGCTCTATTATTTTTGTAACTCCATCTGCATTCAGACCTGCAAATAAAATGGCTGATTTAACTTGAGCACTTGCTACTGGTAATCGATAGGTAATACTCTGTAAATTACCGCCTCGAACGGATAAAGGAGTATATTTTCCGTCTTCCCTGCCATCAATTTTTGCCCCCATTTCTCTTAGAGGAGCAACAACTCTTGTCATTGGCCGTTTGCCAATGGATGAATCACCAATTAGCGTACTATGAAATGGTAAACCGGATAATATTCCTGTTAGCAAGCGGATAGTTGTCCCTGAGTTCCCAACATCCAAAATATCTTTTGGCTCTTGTAATGCCTCCATTCCTTTTCCGTGTATTACCACTTCTTTTTCATTTTGTTCTATTAGTACACCTAGCTTCCGGAAACAAGCGATAGTACTTAAGCAGTCATCGCCTAATAGAAAATTTGTAACCGTTGTTTTCCCATTTGCTATCGATCCAAACATAATCGAGCGGTGAGAAATTGATTTGTCACCAGGGACTGCAATTTCTCCTTTTAAGCCTCGATTTTTTGTATTAAGTGTGATTAAGTCCAATAGCTTCACATCCTTCTATCCTATCGTAGTATCATAATTAGAATAGGCAGCGATACACTTCTGTGCTCTTATTCTATCTTCTTCGGTTTGAAAACTAATTGCCAGAATCCCGAATATCTCTTCTCTGGTTTCCATTATTCTAATATTCGTTATACTTATTTTTTCTTGAGCTAAATAACCTGTAATCTCAGATATAACCCCTGGATAATCCGGTACATCCACATATAAATCATAAAAAGCTGGGATTGCCCCTTTTTGATCTTGGGGCAAACCATCTCTTACCTTTTTCGCTCGGGAAAAATAGTCATATAATTCTTCGGCACGTTCATTTTCAATGAGAGTAAGGACTCTGTCCATTTCTTTTTTCCATTCATTCATTAACTCAATTAACACGTTTTTATTATGTATTAATATATCCCGCCACATAGAAGGGCTGCTAGAAGCGATTCTTGTAATGTCTCTAAATCCTCCTGCTGCTAACCTAGTTACTAGTTTATGCTTTTCACTAATCTGATCTGCTTGATGTACAAGTGATGCAGCAACTATATGCGGCATATGACTGATAGCCCCAGCTAACAAATCATGCTCTTCAGGAGAAATAACAAGAAATTTCGCATTTGTGCCTTGTAACCATTTTAATAAACACTGAACATGCTGATCCTCAATTTTTTCATGGGGAGTTAATAAATAAAAAGCATTTTCAAAAAGAAGTACTTTTGATGCTGAAACACCACTTTTATGGGAGCCAGCCATTGGATGTCCCCCAATAAAAGTAACGTTTTTATCTAATAGTACTTGTGACTTTTTTGTAATAACAGACTTAGTGCTTCCAACATCTGTGATTATAACTTTTTCTTTCAATTCTATTTTAGAAAGTATTTCGATGATTTTTTCTGTTTCTTTAACTGGTGTAGAAAGAATAATCAAATCAGCAGTTTTTGCACCTTCTTCAATCGTTGTTGAAAGATTATCAATAACCCCCATCATACTGGCTAATTTCAAATTATCCACGGAAATATCAAAACCTGTAATGATGCTTTCTGGGTGTTCTTTTTTTATACATAAAGCTAACGATCCACCTATAAGTCCTAAACCTATTATGAAGACGCGACCGTTCATTCTATCACCGCCTTCTATTCCCAATTGTTATTGCGCCACTTTCTTTTCAGCAAGAAACTGTTTCATTGCTTCAATCAAACCATCGTTTTCTTCTTTTGAGCCTATTGTAATTCGAACAGAGGTTGGATAATTCAATGGAACACCTGAACGGACAATATACCCTTTACTCATTAAGTATTGAAATACTTCATCCCCATCTATTTTGAAATCAACTAGCACAAAATTTGTTTGTGATGGGAAGTAGGATAAATTATTTTCCTCACAGAAACGATATAACTGTTCAAGACCTTCTCTATTTTTCTGACGACAAGATTCCACAAACTCTTGATCCTTTAGGGCTTCTTCTGTTGCAATCTGCCCGAATGTATTAACATTAAATGGTTCCCTTACCGGATCTAATGTGTTTAATAAGCTAGCATTGGCAACACCATATCCTACACGGAAACTTGCAAGACCATATATCTTTGAAAATGTTCGTAAAACGATTAGATTATTAAACTGTCGTGTAAGCGAAATAGCTTCATAATAATCTTCCGCCACTACATACTCGTAATACGCTTCATCAAGTACTACAAGCACATCCTCTGGAACTTTTTCTAGAAAAGCAAGTAAGTCCTTCTCAGGAATATATGTACCGGTTGGATTATTGGGACTGCATAGCCAGACAACACTAGTATTATCATCAATAGCTTTAAGCATTGCAGGCAGATCATGTTCTGCTTTTTCTGTTAGAGGAACTTCTCGAACCTCTGCTCCATCAACGACTGCATTATGCTTATATTGCCCGAATGTATGACTAGCCATTACCGTATTTAAGCCTGGTCTTAACAAGGCTCTAGATATCATTAAAATAATTTCATCTGAACCATTTCCTAATACTAGCTCTTCTGGTTTAACCTTTAAAAACTCAGCTAATGCATAGCGGAGGTTTGTTGCATATCCATCGGGATACAACGCATAAGAGCCATCGACTTTTTTTAAAGCCTCTAATACTTTTGGAGAACTCCCAAATGGATTCTCATTAGACGCAAGCTTAACAATATGATCGAGATTAAATTGTTTTTTCACTTCTTCTATCGTTCTACCAGGTTGGTAAGCTTTCAACCCTAAAAGCTGCTGTTTCCATTTCATTATATTCACCTCAAGTTTATTGTTTTGTTAAATCTGGTCTTAATTGAATCGCTTTTTCTAAATAAGTATGCTGTATTTCATCCTGCGGCAGCTCCGTGTTCCAATGCATCATAATCCGAATACACTTTTCTAATGCAAAAGGAACAGCTATTTCTTTCATACACATGACTGGAACATATGTCCAATCTTCTTGCATACGAATAATTTTAGCTGGGAAAGCAGCATTTATATCATCTGTAACCGACAAAAATACGGATGCTACATCACATGCCTTTATCTTATTTGCGTTTATCATCTCTTTAAAAAGTCTTTCTGTCGCAGAGAGAATTTCTGCTTCGATATTGTTTTTAACCGTTATTGCTCCTCTAACGCCTCTAATCATCTACTTCCCACCTTTAAATAACCCTAATTCTTTTCTAATTACCTCTTCAGTCACTTCTACTAGAACAGGAAAACCTATTTCTTTCAAAAGGACAAAACGTATTGTTCCATTTATAGATTTCTTATCCTGTCTCATTCGATCAATTAAACGTTCTATTTCCAGATCACTTGGAATATCACAAGTATATCCTAGCTGTTTAAGCCACTTTATATACTCCTCCATCGAAAATACTATGTCGTATTCTCTTTTGCTTAATCTTAACGCAAATATCATTCCAATCACGACAGCTTCTCCATGAGTAAATTTTCCATACCCCATCTCTGCCTCAATTGCATGCCCTAATGTATGCCCAAAATTCAAAAAGGCGCGTACGCTTGTTTCTCTTTCATCTTTTTCAACAATCGCTTGTTTAACAAGAATACCTTTCTCAAGAATTTCAGACCAATAAGCTATTTTTACTTGTGATAAGTCACTTATCTTGCTATGTAGTTCTTGATAAAAGGTTATATCACTAATTAACGCATGCTTGATTACCTCTCCAAACCCAGATCGAAGTTCTTGAAGCGGCAGCGTAGATAGAAACGTTGTATCATAAAAAACAGCTTCTGGCTGATTAAAAACACCAATCATGTTTTTACCCAAAGGATGGTTTATAGCCACTTTCCCGCCAACCGCACTATCATGAGCTAAAATAGTGGTTGGGATTTGAATAAAAGGAATTCCTCTCATAAAGGAAGCAGCTACATAGCCTGCTAAATCACCGACCGCTCCGCCACCTAATGCTAATACTAGCGATTTACGATCAAGGTGCTGTTCTAGCATATAGGTCAAACAAGCATAAAAAACATCGAAAGTTTTTGCCTTTTCTCCTGCTGGCACTATATAGCTAATGACAGGAAAGGAGGAAAGTTTCTTTTCTACCGTTTTCAGGTGCAACTTTTCAACTGACTCATCGGTAATAATTAAAACTTTTGTTACATCAACAAATTCCTTTTGCAGAAATGCTGAAAGCTCATCAATAACACGTTCTCCGATCCATACATCATATTGTTTCGACGTTGTTTGAATGGAAACAGTCTGCATTAGAATTCCCTCGCGTGTCTATTGTGCTCAGCAATATTAGCTGCAAGCCCTTCAAATCGATCAGCATAAAATTGATCGACAATAGCTGCAGCAAGCTCCCAAGCAACAGCATGCTCTGCTACTACGGATGCCGCTGGAACTGCACAACTATCACTGCGTTCAATGCTTGCTGTAAATTCTTCTTTTGTATCGATATCTACACTCTTTAATGGTTTATATAGGGTAGGAATTGGCTTCATAACGCCTCTTACAACAATTGGCATACCATTTGTCATTCCACCTTCTAAGCCGCCTAGACGGTTTGTTCTGCGAGAATAACCTTTTTCTTGATCCCATATGATCTCATCATGGACTTCACTTCCTGGCTTTCTAGCAGCTTCAAATCCTATCCCAATTTCTACTCCCTTAAATGCATTTATACTCATGATTGCAGCAGCAAGCTTCGCATCTAATTTACGGTCATAGTGTACATAACTTCCCACACCAATCGGCATACCTTCCACAATTACTTCTACTACACCGCCAATGGAATCGCCATTTGCTTTCGCTTCATCAATGGCATTCATCATTTTTAAGCCTGCTTCTTCATCTAAACAGCGAACAGGAGAATTTTCCGTAATTTCCTTAAGTTTTTCAATCGACTCATAATTAGTTATATTTGATTTTATACCACCAATTTCGACAACATGTGAGGCAACTTTAATCCCTAGTAAGTCAAGGAGCTTTTTCGCCACCGCCCCTGCTGCTACACGAACTGTCGTTTCACGGGCAGAAGATCTCTCTAATACATTTCTCATATCACGATGACCATATTTAATGGCGCCATTTAAATCTGCATGTCCTGGACGTGGACGACTTATTTTTCGTTTGATTTCGTTTGCTTCCGCTTCATCAATTGGATCCTGTCCCATAACTTTGGTCCAATGCTTCCAATCATTATTTTCTACAATCAATGAAACCGGTGAACCTAACGTATAGCCATGTCTAATACCGCCGCCAATTTCAACGGTATCGGTTTCTATTTGCATTCTTCTTCCTCTGCCATGCCCCTTTTGCCTTCTAGCTAACTCCTTATTTATATCTTCAGCTAATAAAGGCATTCCAGCCGGAAGTCCTTCGATAATTGTAATTAATTTGGGACCATGTGACTCCCCAGATGTTAAATATCTCATAATGAATCCTTTCTCCCTTCAACGCTTTAAAGTGATTATGTTCCAATATAACATACCAATCCTGTTATGAATAGTGAAAATCTAAAAATCCTCGTAAAATATTACCACGTGATTATCCTATCCATAAGAAAAATAGCAATCATGTAAACAATGGCAAAACAACAATAATTTTTGCCATGTTGTTTTGCCATTAACTTATATTTTCCGATAAAAAAAAGTATCTGCTGTCTCAAATCCATATTTAGCAGGTGTAAAAATTTGCTCCGTACTCCCCACAAAGAAAATCCCACCAGGTCTTAATGCTTGAGAAAATTTATGGTAAAGTAAATCTTTTGCATCCTCTGTAAAATAGATGAGAACATTTCTACATACAATTAAATCAAATGGTCCGCCAAACGAATCCGATAATAAGTTTTGCTTCTTAAATGTTACATTTCTTTTTACTTCCTCTTTTATTTTGAACATTGCACCATCTTTCTCAAAATATTTATCCTTCTGAGCGATTGGTACTTCGTTTAATGCTCGTTCTAAATAAACCCCCTTCTTGGCCCTGTCTAAGGCGTTAATATCAATATCGGTCGCAAGAATTTGAAAGTCTCTCCATTTCATTTCATTAGAAAGAAGCATAGATAAAGTGTACGGCTCCTCTCCTGTTGAGCAAGCTGCACTCCAAACCTTTAATTGTGCTTTTGATTGTAGAAGAGATGGTAAGATTTTTTTCTCCAGTACTTCCCAGCGTTTATAATTACGGTAAAACTCAGAAACATTAATTGTCATTCGATCTAATAGCTCGTCCAATAAATGTTTATCCTTATGTATCGCTTTAAAATAATCTTCAAAAGAAGTAAAACCTCTTTTTTCATAAAGAGAAGTCAACCTTCTTTTCATTTGTGCTTCTTTGTATAAAGACAAATCTATTCCAGATAATCTGTAAAAATTCTTTATAAACTCTTGAAAATCCTTCTCCATTTAAAATTCCTCACAAGTATAATAAAATCAACTACTTTTTAAGTATATACGATTTTCCCACAAAACGGCCAAATTTTATTCCGATTATTCATATAATTACTAGAAAAGCGGAAGCGACTGGTTATCGGTGTACAAACTGGAGGGCACTGACTGAGATAAAGGAAACACGATGAACGTTAGTGAATCGATGTTGACTTATCGTAGGGAAGCGGCCGAAGTTTGCTAGACGATAGGAGCTGGAGCCATACATTGAAAAGCGGAAGCGACTGGTTATCGGTGTACATACTCCACGGTACCAAGTTTCTTAGTTTGATCGTTCAAATAAAATAGCTGCCCTGCATAGGACAGCTAAGTAAGCTATATTAGTAAATCCAACCATCTAATAGTTTCTTATACTCTACTAACTCTTCTTCTTTAAAGAATAGCGCAATTTCCCTTTGGGCACTTTCAAAACCATCAGATCCATGGATAATATTTTTATGTTTTACTACCCCAAAATCTCCACGTACCGTACCAGGCAAAGCTTCCAAAGGATCCGTTTTTCCCATCATCATTCTAGCCTTTGCAATGACTTCCTCTCCTTGCCAAACCATTGCAAAAACAGGACCTGAAGTAATAAAATCTACTAATTGAGTAAAAAACGGCTTGCCTTTGTGTTCTGCATAATGTTGTTCCGCTAAATTTTCTGTAATATGAATAAGCTTTGCACCAACAAGTTGAAAACCTTTCTCTTCAAAACGGGTTACTATTTTCCCAATTAAATTTCTTTGTACCCCATCTGGCTTTACCATTAGAAATGTTCTTTCCATAAGCTCACTCCTACCATATGTATTAGACTAGTAACATGGTCATTCATGAAAAACTTACCACAAAAATCCAATTTATGCAAAAGAAATTTAAAAACGCTTTCATGAAAAAAAGGTTCAAAAGGTTTGCTTATTCCTTTAAAATTTGCGCTTCCCTAAATATTTAGCGATATTATTAAGTGCAGATTTTGCTTTTCCATTTGGCAAATCACGAATAGTTTGCAAAGCCTTTTTTAAATACAAATCACTAACCTGCAAGGAACGATCGATAGCATCTGTATTTTTGATCATGGAGATAATTTCCATTAACTCTATCTTGGACATTCTCTCATGAACAGTTATCACTTTATCGCGCACTTTTTCTTGTTCCATCGCGAATAAAACAGGCAAGGTAATATTTCCTTGAAGTAAATCTCCACCAGCAGGTTTTCCTAATTCTTCTTCCGTACCAACAAAATCGAGAACATCATCTATAATTTGATAGGACATTCCAACATAATAGCCAAATCGATATAACTTATGTTGATACTCTTCCTCTACATCAGAAACAATGGCCCCTACTAATGAGCTAGCCGATATTAATAAAGCCGTTTTCCGCTTAATTCGTCGAAAATAATCCCTTATATTTTGATCAAATCGGTATTTATCTTTTATTTGCTGAATTTCACCGATACATACTTCCACTATCGTATTAGCAAGGACTTTGTGAGCAGCAGGCTTATCTATCTCACTCATAATTTCTATTGACCTAGCAAAAATATAATCCCCTGTATACATGGCAACTTTATTATCCCATTTTGCTTTAATCGTTGGTTGCCCTCTCCTTAAATCGGAGTCATCTATAACATCATCATGAACTAATGATGCCATATGAATTAATTCTAATGAAATAGCAGCCTTTTTTATAATTTGAATATCATAGTTACCAAACTGTCCAGCAAGCAATACGAATATCGGACGTATTCTTTTGCCGCCTGCTTGCAATAAATGTAACGATGATTCTCTTAAAATGGAAGAGTTCGCCTGTACCGTTTCTTCCAAAGCTTTCTCAATCTTATCTATATCCGAATTCAAAAATGAGTACATCATTTTTAATTTCACTAACTACTCACCCAACTTGTATCGATATTTTGAAATAATTATCCAGCATAAAAATGCTTATGTATAAATTTAATCCTATTTATGAAAAAAGAGTCTAAATACAAGGTCAAGAATACAGGATTAAAATGTAGTCCCCCATCAAAATCCAAATATGCTCTTTGGATTTTGATTTAGACTCTCCCCTATGATTGCATAATTATTTATAACCTAAATGAACCGCAGCAACACCACCAAAATAAGGCTTATATGTCACTTTTTTTAGTCCAGCTTCTTGAAACATCTCAGCTAGTTCTTTCATACCTGGAAAATCACGTGCCGATTCCTGAAGCCATGAATATTCCTTATAGCTTTTCGCAAATAATTTCCCGAAAACCGGCATAATGTAGCGAAAATAGAAATAGTATCCCTGTCTAAAGATTGGCATTGTCGGCTGGGACGTTTCTAAACAAACTACCAATCCACCTGGTTTTACAACTCTTCGCATTTCTTTTAAAACAGTTAAATAATCTGGAACATTTCGCAATCCAAAGCCAATTGTCACAAAATCAAACTGATTATCAGGAAACGGCAATTCCATAGCATTCCCATGAATAAGCTCAATATTATCATATTCCGCTGTCTTTTGTTTGCCGATACTCAGCATATTCTCACTAAAATCAAGTCCAACTACTTTACCGTTTGGTCCAACTTGCTCTGCTAAGCTAATTGTCCAATCAGCTGTTCCACAGCATACATCTAAACATGCTGCTCCTTTAGGAACATTCATTCTCTTCATCGTGTCTTTTCGCCATAGTTTATGCTGCTGAAAGCTAATGACTGAATTCATTTTATCGTAATTACCATAAATCTTTTCAAATACATTATGTACCTTTTCTTCTTTAGACTGTTGCTCCTGCATTTTTAATTACCCTTCCTCTACGTACAATTGTTGTTTATTTAAAGCATTTAATAATTGATAGGTATTTTCTCTAAACACCGTTTGTAATTCAGGAAGATTTTCTAGCATCTCTTCTAGTCGTGAACTTGTCTCTTTTAGATATTTATCTAATACGGTAGCTTTATCACTTATAGATAATAAATGGTTTTTATTCTCATACTTATAAAATGTTTCGACGACAATTGATCTTTGTGTGCTGTCATATAATTCTTTTTCTTTGCGTATTCGATAAAGAAACAAGTATTCCTCTATAAGTGAGTTCCATCGATCTAATTGATAAAAGTCCACAAGCTTTTTAATTAATGCTCCCTCAATATTTTTCAGACTTTCTATTACCTGCTCTATTGTTTTATCATTCTGTTGATAAAAGAATATTTTATTCTCATTTACCTCTTTAATTCCTTCTGCTAGGATTTTAAGCATTTTAAAGTCTTCGATTTCCGCTAATATTTTATAATATTGCCCACTATATAAATCCCCTGCTAATACTGTTAACTGTCGATTTCTTTCGTTCCCTTTATGCATCTTTTCATTTGTAACAAGCTCATGGGTATCAAGGGCAATTTGTATAAGTGTAATAGTTGCTGCATATGTAATTATTTCTTGCTTTTTTATATTTGCCTCTAAAAGGACAGATATAATTAGTAATATCTTATGTTCATCTATAACTGGATTTGGTATATGTTTTTGCAAATAATGATTCGAAGTTCGCTCAATCACTCTTTTTTTTACACTTTCTATTAATTCCTGCATAACCATAACATCACCCTTGTTCCCCATTTATTCCTGGTTTTCTATAATTTTGTTTCTCGCATCTACTTTTAATTAAGACAAGTGAAACCATCTCTCGAAAGATTGTCTATCTATCTTAGAACTACAAATTAACAAAGTAAACTTTTTTAAAAAGCCACTTTCCATTTCTATCACATATTCTAATTATTATATCACAAGAAAAAGTAAAGGGATACAATTGGCACTTAGTAAAGGTTCTGCTTTATCTTTTCCGAATTAACTGAACATAATTCAGTTTTGTTACTCTGCACCATGAAAAAACAACAGAAAAAAACCGCGATAATTTTCGCGGTTTTAGTGAAATACTATTATTGTATGTAATTATTTCACTGCGTCTTTAAGTGCTTTACCTGGTTTAAAAGCAGGAACTTTACTTGCTGCGATTTCAATTTCTTCACCAGTTTGTGGGTTACGACCTTTACGAGCCGCACGCTCACGTACTTCAAAGTTACCGAAACCGATAAGTTGTACTTTATCACCATCTTTTAAAGCATTCAAAATTGTATCGAAAACAGCGTCAACTGCTTTAGTAGCGTCCTTTTTTGATAGTTCACTTGCTTCAGCAACTGCATTGATTAATTCTGTCTTGTTCATGCCTTTCACCTCCTCCCGAGTGTTTCAAATAAAAGCTAAAAATTAGTTTCATATCTTTATTTGTAAACAAATTAACGGAATTATATACGTCCTACTGAATTTTTTCTTAATTGAGACCAATTGGTTTCTACTAAAAAGAAATGTCAGTATGAAAAGCCTTAAGCTTTTAATAAAGATTAAGAAACCTTTTATAACGCTAATTCCTTTAAAAGATTATCATAATCATTTCTGCATATCAAGAAATTTTATATATTGATAGCAATATTTTCTTATTTTGAAATAAAAGCGTAACATTAAAACCATATTTTTACCAATTTCATCCATAATTTGAGCGGAAATGGAACTATTCTCCCGTTGTACCAATAATGTAATAAACGGGTATATTTATAATAAAAGAAAAGCCTTTTTATTCATTCATCAAAAAAAGAACTCTAGAATAGAGTCCTTACAAAATAATTGCTATGAGTCCACCAGAGCCCTCGTTAATAATTCTTTCTAATGTTTCTTTCAGTTTATAACGTGCATTTTCTGGCATTAAGGACAATTTTGCTTGTATTCCTTCCCGGACGATGGAACTTAAACTTCTTCCGAAAATATCTGAATTCCAGATGGATAACGGATCATCTTCAAAATCTTGCATTAAGTATCTTACTAATTCCTCACTTTGCTTTTCTGATCCAATGATTGGTGCAAATTCACTTTCTACATCCACTTTAATCATATGGATAGATGGCGCAACGGCTTTTAATCTAACCCCAAATCTAGAGCCTTGACGAATGATTTCCGGTTCATCTAAACTCATATCCACTAATGATGGAGCTGCAATGCCATACCCAGTTTGTTTCACCATTTTTAAAGCATCTGAGATTTGATCATATTCTGTTTTAGCATGTGCAAAATCTTGCATTAATTCTAGTAGGTGGTCTTTTCCTCTAATCTCCACTCCTACAATTTCTTTGAGGATATCATCATATAATTCATCTGGGGCAAACAAATCAATTTCTGCGATACCTTGCCCCATTTCTATACCTGCAAGACCAGCATTTTCAATGAATTCATATTCACTAAATTGCGAAACTACTCTATCCACATCTCTTAATCTCTTAATGTCTTTAACCGTTTCTTTTACTGCTTCTTGATAATTATCTCTTAACCAATGATTTTCTCTTAATACCATTACCCAGCTTGGTAAGTTTACGTTTACCTCTAAAACTGGAAACTCGAATAGCGCTTCACGCATAACATTTAACACGTCTGCTTCGCGCATACTTTCTACACTCATGGCGATAACTGGAATATCATATTTTTCGGAAAGCTCTTGTTTTAGAGCATCCGTATTAGGATGATATGGCTGAGCACTATTTATAATCATAATAAATGGTTTACCAACCTCTTTTAACTCTTCAATTACTCTATTCTCGGCTTCTAGGTAGTTACTTCTTGGAATATCACCAATCGTACCATCCGTTGTAATAACGACTCCAATTGTACTGTGTTCTTGAATAACCTTTCTTGTTCCTATTTCAGCAGCTTCATGAAATGGAATAGGCTCTTCATACCATGGTGTATTGATCATTCTAGGGCCGTTTTCATCCTCATAACCTTGTGCTCCCGGCACAGTATAGCCGACACAATCTACAAGCCTGATATTCACTTCTAATCCTTCATCTACTTTAATAGAGGCCGCTTGATTTGGAACGAACTTTGGTTCTGTTGTCATAATTGTTTTTCCTGCTGCACTTTGTGGAAGCTCATCTTTAGTCCGAGCTCTATCACCTTCATTGTCCATGTTTGGGATAACAACCAATTCCATGAATTTTTTTATAAAAGTTGATTTTCCGGTACGTACTGCTCCTACTACACCTAAGTAAATATCACCGCCCGTTCTTTCGGCAATATCTTTAAAAATATTTACCTTTTCCAAGTGATCCCCTCCTGAACTTTTCCTAGTACATGGGATAGAATTATCCATTTAATACTATTAGACAATATATATTTATGATGTTGTCCTATCTCTTTATGCCTTATTTTTTATTTTCTCCCCCTTTTTTTTGCTAGTTTTTATTTTAAAGTTATAAGACCTTTGTTTATGAACGTAAAAATGATGCCCATCCATACGTTTTATTTTTATGAAACTAGCATGAATTCATTTATAAGCTATATTAATCCCATTTTTTCTGTGTATGAATAAATAAAACCTTCTCTTCAATATATACAAGAAAAAAAGGGATATGACACTTTTTGTTCGCAAATCTATAAAAAACTAGAAAAGGGGAAACTGATTATCGGCCAGTCTAGTAAACTTGCCAATCTGTTGCAATGACATATATCGTTCAAATGCAGCAAAGCGGCGAAAAACAAAAAAAAATCAAAGTAAGAAGTAGGGGAAACTTCTCACTTTGATTTCCATTGACTATTTAACCCAAACCCTGTTCATTCCACTAGGTTGCTTCAAAGCATTTTATGTTATTACATACATTTTCGAACCATTAAAACGCCTAAATTTCCATAAAAAGATTTCGTTCATTCTCCTTTCATAAGAAAGGATTTACAAAGTACACATCTTTTCCTTATTCTATGTACTGAGAAGCAAGAATGTTTATTAAATCTTCCATTTCATTCGTTTTTCCTCTGGCCATTAGGCTTTCGACTGCTTCCTTCGCATCTTTTCCATTGAATAAAATTTCGAATAATGCATTTGTGATAGGCATCGTAACACCGTATTTTTCGGAAAGCTGATGAGCTGCTTTCGTTGTTCGGATTCCTTCTACAACCATTCCCATTTGCTCCAGCACTTCTTCTAGTGCATGACCTTTTCCAAGCATATTACCTGCTCGCCAGTTTCTGGAATGAACACTTGTACAAGTAACAATTAAATCTCCAATCCCGGTCAAACCAGCAAAAGTAAGTGGATTTGCTCCCATTCTTGTACCTAGTCTTGCCATCTCAGCAAGTCCTCTTGTAATTAATGCGGCCTTTGCATTGTCACCAAAACCTAATCCATCTGCAATCCCTGCACACACCGCAATAATATTTTTCAATGCCCCGCCAATTTCTACACCAATAAGATCCGGATTTGTGTACACTCGAAAATTATGATTGATAAATAAATCTTGTACCAGTTCAGCTTCCTTCATATTTTTAGAAGATACTGTAACAGTCGTCGGATGACGTAAGCTTACTTCCTCCGCATGGCTAGGTCCAGAGAGTACAACAATACTCTTTCGGATGCTTTCAGGTATCTCTTCCTCCATTATTTCAGAAATTCTAAGTAATGTACCGGGTTCAATTCCTTTACTTACATGAACGAACGTTTTTGGTTCGTTAATATACGGGAGTAATTGAGGAATTACCTCACGCATCGCTTTTGTTGGTACAGCTAAAACAATGATATCCACATCATGAACACTCTCTTCTAACGAAGTGGTGCCTTTTACTTCATTGGGTAAGGTAATTCCAGGCAAATATTTACTGTTTTGATGTAAATTATTTATCTCTGCAATATTTTTCTCATCTTTTCCCCAAATATGAATAGTATGACCATTGTCGCCAAGTACTAATGATAGTGCTGTCCCCCAGCTTCCAGCACCAATCATTGCTACGGATTTTTTATCTTTCATCCTTTCCACCTCTTTTATTTTCTTTCTCTTGCAAATATTTTAATCGGTGTTCCTTCAAAACCAAAGGCATCTCTAATCCGATTTTCTAAAAATCGCTCATAAGAAAAGTGAAGCAATTCTGGATCATTTACAAAAACAACAAAAGTAGGCGGTCCAACCGCAACTTGGGTAGTATAGTATATTTTTAACCTTTTTCCTTTATCTGTTGGAGTTGGATTCATCGCAACCGCATCCATTATAACATCATTTAACACACTTGTTTCCACTCGGCGTGTATGATTTTCACTGGCAACTTTAATCATCGGAATTAAAGTATGAATACGTTTTTTCGTTTTCGCAGATAAGAATACAATTGGTGCATAATCTAAGAATAAGAAATGCTCCCTTATATTTTGTTCAAAGGTTTTCATTGTTTTTTCATCTTTTTCTACTGCATCCCACTTATTTACGACAATAATAACTGCTCTTCCTGCCTCGTGAGCATAACCAGCAATTTTTTTATCTTGTTCAATAATTCCTTCTTCCCCATCAATAACTACTAAAACAACATCCGATCTTTCAATTGCTCGCAATGCTCTAAGTACACTGTATTTTTCTGTAGACTCATATACTTTTCCTTTTTTTCTCATTCCAGCTGTATCGATAATCACGAATTCTTCGCCATTAACCGTTACTTGGGAATCAATTGCATCACGAGTCGTTCCTGCAACATTACTTACGATTACGCGCTCTTCGCCTAGCATTGCATTCACTAATGAAGATTTTCCTACATTTGGTCGTCCAATAAGCGAAAATTTAATGACATCATCATCATAATCCTTTGTATCACGTTTAGGAAAATGCTTTGCAGCTTCATCCAATAAATCTCCAAGTCCTAATCCATGTGAACCAGAGATCGGAAACGGTTCTCCAAAGCCTAATGAATAAAAATCATAAATTTGCTCTCTCATATCTGGATTATCTACTTTGTTAACAGCTAGCACAACAGGCTTTTTCGCTTTATACAAAATCTTCGCAACTTCTTCATCTGCGGAAGTAACACCTTCCCGACCGTTTGTTATAAAAATAATAACATCTGCTTCCTCTATTGCGATTTCTGCCTGCATACGTATTTGGTCTAAAAATGGTTCATCTCCAATATCAATACCTCCTGTATCAATAAGGTTAAAATCATGATTTAACCATTCTGCCGAGCTATAGATACGATCTCTCGTTACTCCTGGTATATCTTCTACAATAGAAATACGTTCTCCTACTATCCGATTAAAGATAGTAGATTTCCCAACATTCGGTCGTCCAACTATCGCAATAACTGGTTTCGCCATCGCTATCATCCCTTCATATACATAATCATTCTATCCATGCAGCATGATTCCTTAGCATAAACATCTCAAGGTAATCACGATGTTAAAGAACATTCTTAGATTATTTATTTCTTTTATGAACGTAAGCACTAAAGCTTTTTGTACTTTCCGTTTTTATAGCTTCGTTTTAAAAACGTCTTAAAAACTGATTCAAAACGAAACCAATAATCGATTGCTCAAGTAATACCCTTTAACAAAAATAGTAAAATAGGGACTAACCCTTAAACTGAGAGGCAGACCCCTAACTAAAATAGTTTATCAAACAGATGTTAACCTAGCAACATAAAACTATATTTCTTTTATATAAGCTTACTTTTTGATAGTTCTCTTATGAGAATTAATGTCTTACAATAATAAAAACTTCCTCGCTGATTTTATGGGCAATCCCATCTAATATCGCTTCTAAATTTGTCGCTACGGTTTCTAATTCCTTTGTATCTTGGCAATAAAATACACCGCTCCCTGGAGCAACTTTATTTGGATTAGTTGTTATGGAGGCTAAAATGTATTTCTCTATAGTCATTCTAACTCATCCTCCCTTTCTTCACGCTTACTTGGCATGCGAATCGCATTTTCTAGAGTTGGAACTGCACCAATGATGCGAATAGCTTTTTTTTCATTATGTATTTGGGGTAACACAAAAACAGCTACTCTCCCATCTTCAAGGTCTCTTTTTGCCAGAGGTACTAGCGCAGGTGTTCCGGAGTCACGGTATACCCCAAGAGCTGTTGTAACATCATATAAAATAGCTTGTCTTTGCCCTAAATTTGCAATGGTGGTTCTCGCGTTAAAATTCTTAGGTGTGAGAATAAATCCCATTCCATATTTCAACACTTCTTTCTGTCGCTCCGGTAACCCAATATTCATAATGTAAATAGTATCAATATGTAAACCAGCCCCTTTAAACGTCGGTTGAACATATTCTATATCCACTATATCCTTTAATTGACCACCAGACATTAGTTTCTTCGATATGACTACCGAAATGATCGCTGCAAGTATTCCTGTCCATATATTGAAAACAATATATCCAAACGTGCTGACTAATCCTGCAAACATTACTAAATAATTTCTACTTTCAAAAGCAATCGCGATTCCTTCAATATATGTTTTTCCTCTTGGTACCATTTCAAAACTATCTAGTTCTGTTAATGTATTTCTCTCCATATTTCTAACTTCTCGAAATTGAGACGCTGCAACAGTAAGAAATGTTACTGCCGTAAAATCCTTGTTTAATATCGATGGTATTGCAACCGAACCTAAACCTGCTGCAATAAAACCTAACGCTATATGAATGATTTTTCCATGCAAATAAGTCGGGTATTGTCTATAATCCGTGCGCAGCATAAACATCCTTAACAATGTTCCAACAATCACTCCAAATAAAATTGGATAAACGAAATTGCTCATAAGTTTTTTTGTCTCTCCTTTTCAAGCAAAAATACATAATTTTCCCATCTTGCAAGTGTTATTTTTAAGTAATAAAGTGAAATCAGTCCTAGCAAACCAAGTGTTAAAAAGTCGAAAAAGGCCATTGATCCAATGGAATAATCCATCTGATAGTTTCTTATAAGGAAGCTTAAAACCATCTCCCCATTAATACTTCCAATCAGCAAAACAAGTATTTGGCAAAATATATTTTTATGTAACAAGATAAGGAATGTAAATAATATACTTGTTTTCAGCCACACACCTGGAATAAATACCCAAACAGGATCAATAATGGCCATTAACTCATATGTAACATAAGCTAACATCATAAAAAAAGATGAAATAATCGTGTAAATACAGTTCTTCCACCGCAAAGTACCTGTATAAAAAAAAGACATTATTAACACAATCAGGAGCAAAATAGAGCAACTTATTCCTTGCCATTCCCAACGGTAAGGACTTAAAATAATTGCTGTTAATATGTAAATAGAATATTTCGTTCGGCTTGGGTTATTTTTGTCCATAAAAAACGTTGTTATTATCCAGATACACCATGTACAAAATAAAAAGATTGATCCTTCCACATCCTCACTCTCCTCTATTTTTCCATTATGTCTCGGAACTATGTAATTTAAACGAAAAAGTTAGAAGAGCGCATAGTGACTATTCTGTAAATTTTTTTCAGGAAATTTTTTCATTAAGTAGTTTTCTGCCTTCGGAAGAATAATAAAAAGAACTTCTATGAAAGAAAAGAAGGAGAACATCCATTTTATAATGGAAATAAAAAAGCAGGAGGCATTGTAAATGGGTAAAGATAGACAGGAAAAAAAATTAAAAAATAGTAAAAGAGTAGAATCTGATCGTGATCAAGCACTTCATTATAATGGTTCCACTCGGTTACAAAGTCCAGAAGAAGGAAGATTACTTAACGATAATAAGTAAAATACAAAAGAGGTGGCCAAAATGGCCACCTCTTGATTCCATAACATTAATTTTTTAATTTTTTCAATTGCTCTCCAATCATATCACCTAATTGGAAACCTTTTGATTCCTCAGGAAGTTCATACACTTCTTCTTCGTCTATTTCTTTTTCTGTTAATTCTTTAATACTTAAAGAAAGACGTTGTTCTTCTTCATTCACATCTAAAACCTTTACTTGGACTTTCTGTCCTTCTTTTAATACTTCGTGAGGTGTTCCAATATGCTTATGGGCAATTTGAGATATATGAACAAGACCTTCAACCCCTGGGAACACTTCAACAAAAGCTCCATAGGAAACAATACGTTTTACAGTTCCATCTAGTACGCTACCTTTTTCAGCGCGCTCTGCAATGTCTGCCCACGGTCCTGGCTGTGTTTCTTTAATAGATAAAGAGATACGATCATTATTACGATCAACACTTAATACTTTCACCTTTACTTCTTGTCCTTCTTGAACTACATCTGTCGGACTAGAAATATGATCATGAGATAATTGAGAAATATGAACTAATCCATCAATACCGCCTAAATCAACAAAAGCACCAAAATCTGTAATTCTTTGAACGGTACCTGTTAGTGTTTCGCCAACTTCAATTGAGTCAAGGAGGTTTTGTTTTTGTTTATTTTTCTCTTCCTCAACAACTGCACGATGGGATAAAATAAGGCGACTCTTGTCTTTTTCCAATTCTACAATTTTAAAAGAAATGGTCTTACCTTTATAATCAGAAAAATCTTCTACATAATGAGCTTCTACTAAGGAGGCAGGTACAAAACCTCTGACACCAAGATCAACCACAAGTCCGCCTTTTACCACGTCTTTTACTTCTGCTTCAAACACTTCGCCAGAATTAAACTTCTCTTCAAGCTGATCCCATGCTTTTTCCGCATCCACTTTTCTTTTTGACAAAACGAGAGCATCTTCTTCCACTTTAATTACTTCTAATTCAAGTTTGTCTCCTTCAGATACTACGTCACTCGCTTTTTCAATGTGCAGGCTAGATAATTCACTTATTGGTATAATCCCATCGAGTTTACTGTCGCTGATTGCAACAATTACCTGTTTCTCTTCCACTTTCGTAATCTGACCACTTACTACGTCTCCGACAGTATAATTATTTACAACTACATCATTTAATTCCTCAGACATATGTACTCCTCCTTCAACTCTATAGTGCCTGAACATTCTAGAAAAATGTTCAGGCAACCGAAAATAAATTAATCATCCTTACGATTTATAAGAAACCTTCTCTTTAAAGTTCTTACAAACTTCTTTTTTTGTCAAGTAAGAAACACTAGACTAGTTTGAAAGATTAAGTGATTTTTGCTTTCGTTTTCATTAATTGCTTATTTTTTCTCTAGTTAACCCCATGATTTTTTCGACTACCTCATTTATGGATAAGGAAGTAGTATCCAACTCAATTGCATCGTCCGCTTTCTTCAATGGTGCAATTTCACGTTCTGAGTCTAATTTATCTCTTGCAGCAATTTCTTGTTTTAATTGTTCTAAATCTGATTGATATCCTTTTGACACATTCTCTTTATGTCTTCTAATTGCTCTTTCATCAACAGAAGCTAAAAGGAAGACCTTTACTTCAGCGGTTGGAATAACATGGGTACCAATATCTCTACCATCCATTACCACCCCACCGTTTACAGCAAACATTTGTTGTCTTCTTACCATTTCTTCCCTTACAAGCTTATGTTTAGAAACAATGGAAACAGAGTTAGTTACTTGACTTGAACGAATTTCCTTTGTGACATCATGGTTATCTAAAAAGATTAGCTGTCCATGTTCCCCTGGGAAAAGCTCAATAACTGTTTCATTTAACATATTTATTAAACTTTTTTCATCTTCTAAATTTAAATGATGATTAATTGCTTTAAAGGTTAATGCTCTATACATAGCACCTGTGTCAATATAAATGTATCCTAATTGTTCCGCAACAATCTTTGCAACAGTACTTTTCCCTGCTGCTGCAGGTCCATCAATTGCAATGCTAATTTTCTTTTCCATAAATCCTCCTGAACTACTGGCTCAAAAATACCAATTAACTTATTAAAAATTCTCCTATTCTATTTCTCCTCTAAAAGGAATCGGAAACCTTAGCTAGTCCTATTCATAAAAGAGAACATTATTATAATAGGAAGAGCAAGTTTTGCTTTTATGGCTTCACTTTCTTTTATTTTAACATATTCTTTCGACTTTTTATCATTAAATCCTTTTCTTTTATCTATCTCTTTGGATAGGAAGTTTAAGAAAATTCATCCTTATCTTCCAAAGGTCTCAAGAAAGGAGACAAAATTAGAATCCATTACACCCTCATATTGAGTGATTGTTCTTATTTCCGGTATAAAGTCCCAAGTATGAAGCATTTGGCCTATAATAAAAAAGGCAATTTGAAGACCAATAATCTTTATTAAAATTCTTTCAACCGTTTTCACTCCATGCAACTCCTTTTCCTACTTTTCTTATACACAAAAGCTAGAGTCATTTAAAATTTAGATTATAGGAATAGTATCGGAGTAAATGCATGCCTTTATTCAAATTTCAAGCCCTTTCTTTTTTAGCGAAAGTTGACGGTCAAAGCTGAATCTCAGCATCGACTGACGATCAACTGGATCGACGTCCAAAAATTCAATAGCCATTTTATAGTTCTGTTCGTTGTATTCGAAGATTTTTTTTATTTCCGCAGATAAATGTAAATAATTATACTCACCATTTTGTAAAGGTAAGACTACCGAAACTTTAATTTTACTATTTTGCTGCAGATTTATATGTTTAGGAACTATTACTGCAGCCCCGCCTGCACTAAAATCCAACGAAACAGTTGTAAATGGTTCGACAGTATTCTCTTTCTTGAAAGGATGGATAGCCATATCAACACTTGTTTCAATTCTTACAAATTGTCGTCGCTGAATCTTAATCATTTGATCATCAGAAGGAAGCGAAAGGATTAACAGTGGAACATTATTCTCTTTTTTCCTACCGATAACTTCTGAATGAAATAAATAAGCGATACCTTCGTTTGTTACAAAGTTAATCCTTAACTGAGCTCCATTCATGAGAAAAACAAGCTTATTTGTTTCAAGGTGAATTGGATATTCAATACTGATTGATTTCTCCTCGACTCCTAAAATACGACTTTTATACTGTTCTACTTTTGTTTCGCCATGAATCGGTTCAATTACTAACGTATCTCCAATTGAAATCACTTTATCTCACACTTTCCTTCTTAATTATATAAATATCTTAATGCTAGATAACCTAATTTTTCCATATATAAATCGTTTAGAAAATTACCTTCCTAGACTTAAAGTCCTAATAATCAATTTGGTAAATTATATCAAAATACCTACTTTTATGTATCATTATTACATGAACGTTTTATATTTGGCAATACCGTCCCTTCCCTTATCACTTCAATCATTCCGCTTTTATTTACTAATAATTAAAAAAGCTGTCAACATCCTTTTATAAAAGTTTGTTGACAGCGACTTTCTAATTACACAACTTCTTCATATACAGGTTCAGCATTTTTTAACTTCTCTACCTTCTCTTCCACTCCATTATCGGCATTTATATAAATTCGATAAGTGTCCTCACCTAATGTCCCGATAAATTCATAACATAATACTTCTTTATTCAAGTCATTTAAGATGATTGCCAATCCATCATCCATTATTTTTACTTGTTTATTAATTTTCTTGCGTGCATCTTGTTTGGAAATAACCGGATCTTTTATTTCTCTTTCTTTATTTGCTATTAAATAATCCTCTGCTGCAAAACCAATGATATTTCCATTATCCAAGGCAACTTTCATTTTGACACTATCTGGGTAAATTTTCACCCCATCTATTTCGGTGACAAAATTAAACACACCAATATTCTCATACTGCATACTTTCGAATAACGCTAGATTTTTAAATTTATGTTCTTTTAAAAATTTAACTGCTTGATTACTTGCTTCATTTAGACTTATTTTATCTTTCTTGACTTCTCGTGAGACAATTGACCATATTGGATATCCTCCTTTTTTCGTGATATCCATACTAGCTTCTACATTTGTTCCCTTTTCTTTAAGAGAAACACTATAAAAACCGTAGTTTGATCCTTTGCCACTTTCTGTGACTTTTACATCAACAGGATTTTTAAAATCTGCAAATTCTTTTGCGATTTCCTTTGCTTCTTTTTCTGTAATTATCTTCCCTTTTAAATTTTTAAAGTTTTCATCTTTCTTTTCCATGTTTACATTTGTCACACCAAAGCTCGTTTCCTGATAACCTTCTACTTTATCTTCAACCGTTTTTAAACCGTCAATAATGGTATTATCTAATTGTTTATCGGTAGCTAATGCCATCTCAACATCCATCCAGCGAAGATTTTTTTCCAGTACTAAGTGCTGCACGTTTCGTAATTCATCTTGAATGTCTGCTGCATCTTTATACAGCTTTGTTAATGTTTTTGATTCCTCTTCCGATAAAGGTTCTTTATTTAAATCTCTTACCGCTGTCCGATAACTAAAATCACCGATTTTCGCTAGAAACTCTTCTGTTTTATTAAATGGTAGTAGTGTCAATGGTAGTTGACCTACATCGGAATGGGCTTCCGAAGTAATTCGCCATACTTCTGCCAATGCAGGAGACAGAGATTGTTGTGAATTCATTGCTAAAGTTGTCCCAATTTGATCATGAAGCAAATCTACTTGATAGGTTAAATCATGAAAAGCTCTCTGGTAGTTATTCTCTGCGTTTAATAATACAGCATTTTTCTCTTTATGTTCCTGATAGCCCCAAAAGGCCACCCCTGCGACTCCGAGTGTTAATACTCCTATTAATATTCCTCTTAACATTGTCTCACCCCACTATTTACAGAATATATGCTTACCTATTTGTTTAATTTGTGGTCGACCCCAGATCCATCCACTTGTTGCTGTATCTGGATTAAAGTAATATAACGCATGTCCTGTAGGATCCCACCCATTTATTGCATCTAAAACTGCCTCTTTTGCTTGTTCATTAGGCGTTAACCATATCTGTCCGTCAGCAACTGCTGTAAATGCACGCGGCTCAAAGATTACCCCTGATACAGTATTGGGAAATGATGCACTATTAACTCTGTTTAAAATTACTGCTGCAACAGCCACTTGTCCTACATATGGCTCCCCTCTTGCTTCACCATATACAGCATTCGCCATTATTTGAATATCATTTTGCGAAAAACCATTTGGAACATTTGCTGCAGTAGGTTTTTTTCCAGTTGTATTTTCTCCGCCATTTGTATTAGCAGTATTCTTTGGCGCATTATTGTTGTTAGTAGTACCTTGATTACTACTTTTATTAGTTGTATCGTTGTTGCTAGATGCATTATTTTGTTTAGCTGTTTGACTGTTATTATTTGTTTTCTTTTGTACTGTTTCGTTTTGCTTTTTTGCAGTGTTTTTGTTCGAAGAAGGCATTTTTTGCTTTTCTAAATCTACTCCTCCATAATGGGAGAACTTTTTCCCGCGATTTATCTGTTCCTTGACAAATTGCTCATTGTATTTCGTTGCACTTGCTAACTTATTCTTCGTTTTCGTACCGGCTAATCCATCTATCGGCAAACCATATTCATATTGAAAATTTCTTAACGCCCAATAGGTTTGCCAACCAAATACCCCATCAATCTTCCCATTATAATATCCTACATATTGAAGTCTTGATTGCAATTCAATAACATCATCTCCTACCGCTCCATGCTGAATAACCTGATTGGAAAAAGCATGTACTTTTTGTTCAGCATAAGGAAATACTAGTAGTCCTGACATAACAAAAAGGATGATTGATATTTTTGTGAGTAAAAACTTTTTATTCATGCTTATTACCCCCATAACTAATTACTATTAACATTAACTGTATTTTTTGTAGCAATTGGATTTTTATACAAAAAAAAAGTAGAGTGAATGACTTCACTCTACTTTTTTACATACTAGATACTTCAAATACTTATTCCAAAGAGGATTTTAACCATTCCCCTTTCATTGTGGTAAATATTCCCTTTACCTTATTCCTATTATGTCCCTGTCATTCTTCGAATATGTCCGCTGCTTAATTCTCTAGCACTTTTCACCTTTCTAAGGCCTAACCACCATAAATAAAACATAAAAGGAGTGATGAAGATCAGCCAATTTTTCTCTAGAGATACAATATAATCGTATATAGCGTGAAGCAGAAAAGGAACAAGCAAGGAATAGACAAGCCATTTCCCTCTAGGCACAATAAATTTACCTTTTCCAAAATAATAACCCATAATAACCCCAAAAAGGGCATGACTGGATACAGGAAGCAAGGCTCTCCCGATTGCATACTCCAGTCCATTTGCCACTAAATACAAAATATTTTCCATAGTAGCAAATCCTAAGGACACGGCAACCCCATAGACTATCCCGTCATAAGGCTCATCGAAATCGGCATGCTTCACCGCTGTATAAAAAACAATAAACCATTTAAAAAATTCTTCCAGTAAGCTCGTAGTAAGCAAGGAACTCCAAATTCCCTCTGGAATGACATGCTCTGCTTGAAAAACATATTGGATAAACATTATGGGAAACACAAGAAGTGCCCCTGTAATAAAAGACCGCATGACAAGTGATATTGGCTCGGAACCGTATTGGTCTTTTAAATAAAAATAGCTTAATAATGCTAAACCTGGTGCAATTCCGGCTGAAAAAATCGCCAACATTTTATTTCCCCTTTTCCCTTATATAAGAGTTGCACGGTCTCATTTATTTTTTTCTTGTATGGCTTTTGCGATCTGCACACCATGAAATCTACCATTTTCAATAAAGATTTCATTCGCATTATTTCCAGCAGCAATTACCCCAGCAATAAATATTCCTTCCACATTTGTTTCCATGGTTTCCGAATCAAATACAGGTCTTCCTGTTTCTTTCTCAATTTCTATCCCCATTTTTTTCAAAAATGCATGATCAGGATGATATCCGGTCATTGCAAAAACAAAGTCATTTTTTATTTCATGAAGATTTCCATTTACTTCATACAGAAGAGATCCCTCTTTTATTTCGACAACATTTGCCTGAAATTCCATTTTAATTATTCCTTTGCGGACTAAAGACTCGAATTCAGGTAAAATCCACGGTTTGATACTAGTGGAATATTCGTTCCCTCTATACAAAACGGTTACCCTTGCACCAGCTTTGACTAGCTCAATCGCAGCATCCACACTTGAATTTTTCCCGCCAATTACCGCTACATCATGATTGAAATAAGGGTGTGCCTCTTTAAAATAATGCATTACTTTATCCATGTCTTCGCCTGGAACGTTCATATAATTGGGATTATCGTAATAACCAGTAGCAACAATAACGTAAGGAGCGATATACTCCTCTTTTTTTGTTTTTACAAGAAACTCCTGTCCCTCTGTTCTATTGACGTCTAATACTTCTTCATACGCATGGATACGAAGATCTTTTCTTTTTACCACTTCGCGATAATAAACTAATGCTTGATTCCGATTGGGCTTATATTGTTCTGTTAAAAAGGCGACATCCCCAATCTCCAGTTTTTCACTTGTACTGAAAAAGGTTTGATGAGTTGGATAACCATGTATGGCATTTACAACATTCCCTTTTTCAATGATTAACGGATTTATATTTATTGCCTTTAAGGCGATCCCTGCTGCTAAACCACAGGGACCAGCACCAATTATAATTGCTTCTTCTCGTTTCAACATAATCACTCCTAACATTTTACAAAAAGGTTAGCCTCTTCTAACAAAATCCTTTCTTTTCTATTATGCATTTATTTTAGCTAATAGATGATTCATAACAGAAAAGGCGTACCTCTAAAAAGGTCCAATATAAAAAATCCCCTACCTATAAGGATAGGAGATTTTTGTAAAATCAGCAATAGATTTAATCAAATTTATATCCAACCGCGGAATCTAGATGCTTCCGCCATTTTTCTAACCCCCACCATATATGCTGCCAACCTCATATCAACTCGACGTATTTCGGCAGTATCATAGATGTTTTTAAAGGACTTACTCATTACTTTTTCCAGTCTTTCTTCCACTTCTTCCTCTGTCCAATAATACCCTTGATTATTTTGTACCCACTCAAAATAAGAAACAGTTACTCCTCCAGCTGAAGCTAAAACATCCGGAACTAATAAAATTCCTCTTTCTGTTAAAATGCGAGTAGCTTCTAATGTAGTTGGTCCGTTCGCTGCTTCCACCACAATACTTGCTTTAATATTATCTGCATTATGTTCTGTGATTTGATTTTCTATCGCAGCAGGCACTAAAATATCGCACTCCAACTCCAATAGTTCTTTATTTGAGATGGTATTATTAAATAAGTTTGTAACAGTGCCAAAACTATCTCGTCTATCTAGTAAGTAGTCAATATCTAATCCTTCTGGATCATGTAAAGCACCATACGCATCCGAAATACCAATGACCTTCGCTCCAGCATCATGCATAAATTTAGCCAAAAAGCTGCCCGCATTCCCAAAACCTTGGACGACGACACGTGCTCCTTCTATCTCTATGCCTCTTCTTTTTGCTGCTTCGCGTATACAGATAGTAACACCTTTAGCCGTAGCAGTTTCTCTTCCTTGTGAACCACCTAATACAAGTGGTTTGCCTGTGATAAATCCAGGGGAGTTAAATTCATCAATTCGGCTATACTCGTCCATCATCCATGCCATAATCTGTGAATTTGTAAAAACATCTGGAGCTGGAATATCTTTAGTTGGTCCAACAATTTGGCTGATTGCTCGTACATAGCCCCGGCTTAATCTTTCCAATTCACGAAAAGACATATCACGTGGATCACAGATAATGCCTCCTTTTCCGCCACCATAAGGAAGATCAACGATTCCACATTTTAAACTCATCCAAATAGAGAGTGCTTTCACTTCTGTTTCCGTAACATTAGGATGAAAACGAATTCCCCCTTTTGTTGGTCCCACGGCATCATTATGTTGAGCGCGGTAGCCTGTGAAGATTTTTACAGTCCCATCATCCATTCGCACTGGTATTTTGACTGTCATCATTCGAATCGGCTCTTTTAATAATTCATAAACTTCATCTGAATATCCAAGTTTATTCAAAGCTTTATGAATTACTGTTTGTGTTGATTTCAAAACATCGTGTTGCTCTTCTACATGATTCTTCTCATTAGATTTGTTGGCTACCATTAATAAATCCTCCTAAAAAACTACTTGTAGTTATCCACTGCAGTTCTTCTTTATAAGAATAATTATTTAGCTTCAATAGAATGCAAAACATAAATACAAAATTAGTTGCTAATTCAAAGCATAGTATACACTTTTACTTACATTATGCAAGATCATTTATTTACTTATTTAGATTTAAACGAATCCCTTCCTTCAGAAGGCTTTCATTCCATAATATATTCTTTTTTTACTGTGATAAACTGTTTTTTCCTCATTGCTAGTATCAGTATATTCAATTAAACGATTCTTTGTCCTACCTCACCCTCATTTAATTATCATTATTTCCTTTTCTTCTACACTTTCCCATACAGCTTTTCCCTGAGGCTAAACAAAAATTTAGTGGTAAAATACTATTATGTATCTTCCCCATTTCATTTTAACACTTTCAACAAGTTTTACCAATCATCAACTTAGAAATTTTTATGTACAAAATCCCCTTTAAACACACAAAAAAAGATAGATAATTCCAAACTCCGTCGAAGTTCCTATATCCCCGTTATCTGAGATTAACTTCAAAAATTGGAATTGTTCTATCTTAAAAATAGCTGGTTAAAAAAAATGCACTAATGTTTCAATAGCATTATCTTTTTTGATGACATTCCCATATTCTTCAATTATATATATACTCTTTAAACTCGCTTCTCCAAATTCACTTAGAATAGCAATAATTTGTTCTTCTTTAAATGAAGAAATATCGACAAAGCATAAATAATACCTTTCATTTAAATTATATAAAGAACCACCCTTAAAATTGTTTTGCTCTAACTGTTTTACCGCATCTATTACATATTCTATATCTGTAAACTCATATAATATATCCACTGTTTCTTCTACCGTTACTTGCATCTCTAAAAAGCCCTCTGATAATAATTCTTCCGTATCCAATTCAGTTTCAGTTATTGTTAAGATCATTACCATTCCTTGGGCTTTCATGGAAAATATCTCAACAGCTACCGATCCGTGTATCTCCATATCAAATATGTCATTTGCTTCTTCTAACATTTCATGAAAAAAATACTGCCACTTTATCGAGTCTTTCCATATATCTTCCTTGGTCAATCCACGTTCATACAAATCATCTGTGGTCAGATGGATTTTAATTCTGTTACTATTCAATCTCTCCAAACGCATGACTACGCCTCCTGCCTGCTCCTTGAAAAAACTCTTAATTTAGTTTATGAATGAAAGCAGGAATCGGTGAGTAATATTACAAAGTGGAGGATGATATATATAAGAGCCAACCGATTCAAAAAAGAAATATTGGTCAAATCGTAATAATGCTTTAAATTTAATTGTCCATTTGTTTATGTTGAATCTTGATAATATGAGTTTCTGGATGTGCGCCGAGCCTTAATGGAATACTTGTCGTGCCATATCCATTACTGACAAATATAGTAGTATTTCCAACCACTTTCGTTCCTCCTAATTCGTATGGACCAAATCCCAAAATTCGAATTTGGCCACCATGGGTATGACCACTTAACACTAAGGAAATCTGTTCCTTCTCTTCCATCTTTTCCACTATTTTCGGATTGTGACTGACTAATATTTTAAAATCACTATTCCCCACTTGCTCTAACGCTTTTTCTAAATCATCATATTCTAATGAATAATCTTCAATACCGAGCAAGGACCAGCTTTCCCCATCTGCAGATTGAAAAGTTATTGCTTTATTATTCAATAAAATAATATCTTCATCTAGTAATAAAGTCTCCAAAACATCTCGGTCTATCTCGTAGTCATTATTTCCCCAGACAAAATAAACAGGACCGATTTTTTTTAACTTCCGCAAATTTTCGCGTGTCTTCTCTAACTTAACTCCCTTCTCTAAAAGATCTCCGCCTATAATGACTATCTCAGCTACATCCACCGCCTCATTAATAACGGAATCATCAATTGATCTTCTATGGATATCTGAAATAAAGAAAAGGGTGATTTCACGGAAGGAAGCAGGAAAATTTGGAAAATAAAACATCTCATATTTAACATGATTTTCATTTGCAATTTTTCTCATATGTAAAATTAAAGCAATCCCTGCCAAAACAAGTAAAACAAATCCAACTAGTACATATATCATAAAGTCCCCCTAACTTCCCCATCTTACAAAGGATGATGTTTATATTTTAATACACCTCTTACACTTAATACCATTTTTAAGAAAATTTTTCTCTATTCACTCCCCATCTATATAGCTCCTAATGATAAGTAATTTACTCAAGAATTTCTGCTTCTCTTTTTCCTTCCCTTCAGCTATTCATACTTAAACCAAAACGAATTTGCTACTTTATTAAAAGCAAGCATGTAACTAAATCTTTCAACATAAGATGTAAAGTAAATTAAAAAAAGGAGGGAAATCTATGTCTTCATTTTACAGAGAATATCAGCCTTATATCAGTCCATTTGATCCTTGCCCACCCATAAAAACAAAAGTTTTTTCCACACCGCCTAATTTATTTTTAGGTTTTCAGCCACCAAATCTGCCCCAATTTAGTCCAATGGAAGCATTAAAAGCAGGAACATTATGGAAAGCATTCTATGACCCATATTTCAGTCCATATGAAAAAACGAAAAGGGAGTGAAAAGACAATGAAGCAGTTGCCACCAGAATATTATCAATTATTAGAGCAGCTTCAAGCTGTAGACTTTGTATTAGTTGAACTTACTTTATATTTAGATACTCATCATTATGATCAAGATGCCATAAATCAATTTAACCATTATGTAAAAGAAAGAGAAAAATTCAAAAAAATATATGAAAATAATTTTGGGCCCTTATTACAATTTGGAAATAGCCCATCTGGTTCCCCATGGGATTGGGATGCTGCTCCTTGGCCTTGGCAAGTATAAGAAGATATGTTTCTAAATAATTTTGCGATAAAGGAGAATGAAAAGATATGTGGATATACGAGAAAAAATTACAGTATCCCGTTAAAGTAAGTACTTGTAATCCTATGCTTGCTAGATTTTTAATTGAGCAATATGGAGGAGCAGACGGAGAACTAGCAGCAGCATTAAGATACTTAAATCAGCGGTATTCCATACCTGATCGGGTTATTGGGTTATTAACAGATATAGGAACAGAAGAATTTGCTCATTTAGAAATGATCGCGACTATGATCTATAAACTGACAAAAGATGCCACTCCAGATCAGCTAAAAGCTGCTGGACTTGGTGACCATTATGTCAATCACGACCACGCCTTATTCTACCATGATGCTGCTGGAAATCCTTGGACGGCAACATACATACAAGCTAAAGGAGATCCAATCGCAGATCTGTATGAAGATATAGCAGCGGAAGAAAAGGCAAGAGCTACTTATCAATGGATTATTAATATGAGTGATGACCCAGATTTAAATGATAGCCTTCGTTTTCTAAGAGAAAGAGAAATCGTCCACTCGCAACGATTTAGAGAAGCAGTAGAAATTATCAAAGAAGATCGTGCCCAACGAAAGATATTTTAGTATTCGCTTTATATAAATACAGTGCAGAGTTCCAAGTTTTCCATCCAAAGAGAAATCGCAACCTTAATATAGAAATGCTAACCATATTACGTATGATTGTTTCAGCTTTTCCGATAATCACTCGCAGACTGAATACCCTTCTCTCTGCATGGGCTGAGAACCTATTCTCCTCATCTCTGCGTTTCTGCGGGTGACTTTCTTGCAAGCTCCCATACGAGTCTACGTGTATTTTAGTCTGCTTTGTTTTTACCCTAACTACTTATAGATATAAAGCAGATATTTAAATAAGTAACAGGATATGTAATCTTCCACCTAACTAATTGTCACTTTGCTTGATGGAATAAATTGATATCATATGAATCTTTGATTGTATTATATATTTCATGCCGAACGTTCCAAGTCTCACTATTTCCGAATAAATCTTTGCTTTTGTCAATAAATTCACAGCGTAAGTCATGGTATTCCTTTTCCGCTTTATCTCTTTTTTGTCTCAACACATTCATATACCCAAATGCACCAATCAATAGAAATAAGAGATATAAATTTTCACTCTCTTTTACATATACGGAAAACATGACTGCAAATGAATGTGAATATGGTATAGCTATGTGTTTATATAACCAAATAAAATAACAGAATGAGGCAAAGATAGTAAACCACATAATAAGCAAATGTCGACTTTTTAATTTATCATATTTTTTCTTTTTCTCAATGATTTTTATGAGAACCTTTTTCGTCGTACCATCCAAATCATACCTTTCAGGGAAGATTGATCGTTCCAAAGTCACTTCCTCCTTTATATAGCACATTAAGTCTGATTTACCAATAGCGTTGTAATGTATAAACAACAATTTCAACATCTTTACTTAACTATATGTGGAGGAAGGACAAGTTAGAATAAGTTATTATGGTTCAATGATAATTTTCAGCGTTTGCCCTAATTGCACCTGATCTGTTGTCATATTGTTGGCTGCTTTAATTTTCCCCATACCATCTCCATTTGGATAATATTTTAAAGCTATTCGATATAAATTTTCACCCTTTGCTACTGTATGGTACACAATTTTTTCATTAGGATTTGTTTGACTAGAATTCTCTTCTTTTTCTTTTTGCTTCTGCTTCTGCTCCTTATCTATCTTTTTCTCTGAACGTTGCTTTTGTTCTTTTTGTTCTTTTTGTTCTTTTTGTTCTTTTTGTTCTTTTTGTTCTTTTTGTTTCTCTGCTTCCTTTTCTTTTTCTTCAGCCTTTTCTTCAGCTTTTTCTTTCAAATTATCTTCAGGAATTTCTTCTTCTTTTTTCACTGTTGAATTACTTACAATTACGAGTTCATCTTGATTATTGTCACTATCGTCAGGTGTTGTTTTATTATTAGGTGAGTACCCTTTTTGAATATTTACATTTTCAAATACTCCTGAAGTATTCTCGGTTGATAAAAGATTGGAAATATCTTTCCCATTTAATACTAATAATACAGCTACTGGTAATAAAATAAATAAAAATGCTAACAAGCTAATAATTGGTATCTTTAATTTTTTCTTCTTATTCTTGTGAACAGTACTTCTTGATGGGAGGGAAGAGTCTTGTCTTTCCTCTGTTACTGGTACTTCTTCTTCACTTGTCACTTTCTTTAATCTTTGTTTTTGTAATTGTGCCTGAACTCTATATGGATCCTCTTTCTTCATAAACATCCCATCCTTACAATTCCCCAAAATCCCCTAACAAAGGAGCGGTTATTCCATGACATTCCCCTTGATGTACTCAACTCGTTTGAAATAACTTGAACCGAATAATACAACCGAGTAAGAAATCAATAAGAAAATGCATAATCACTGTCACCCAGAGATTTTCTGTTACTTCAAATAAGACACCGATAACGAAACTTACCAAAATGACATTCATAAATAAAAAAGGATTAAATAAATAGCGGTAATGCATCATAGCAAAAAGGAGACAGCTTAGCAGCAGCCCTAAATTCGTTTGGATTACTCCTCTAAATAGTATTTCTTCGCAAAATGCTACCATTAATGCGATGAATGCAATATGAAAAGGATTCCTATTTTCAAAGACTCGCTTATTCACACCACCATCATCGTGGTAATGTTTAGAAAATCGTATCATCAAGAAAATATCTATTCCTGTTATTGCTAATCCTGCTATCAAACCAATGATAAAATCTGTCTGTTCATACTTAAATACTGTTGTTAATGGAGGGTTCGATTGAAAAACAAAAATATACAGTATGAAAGTGATGATAAGGAGAAGAAACTGTGTTATATATACATTTTTTATTAAGTCTCGGTCTGACAATTGATTAATTATGGCCGTATATTTTGCTTTATTCATTTATATATCCTACTTTACTATATTTAAAATAAATGCCAGCTGATTCTTCCAATCCACTAGTACCTCGTCATCCTCCATGCTTTTTTTATGAAAGAAATTAGATAAATCTATTCCGCATCTATCACAGCAATTTTCATTTTCTTTGCTTTCGTACTTTTCTCCGAAATACTCTAATATATACCTTCTCCGGCAAGATATAGAATGTAGCCATTCCATTAGATCTTGCACTTTTCGTCTTTTTTCATTTACCCGATTTTCTCTAAAATTGTTATATAAATCTAGAGAATGCAATAGCTCGGAGACCGTTTTATTATTCGGTTCAATATAAGACTCCAACACGCGCCATTGGGTCTCGGTAAAGAGCATTTCTAATTGATAGCCTTCTTTTTTCTGCCATGCTTCAAATGAAGGGAAATTTTTTAAGCGTGCTTTCCATTTATTAATTTGTAATTCGTCCGCCAATTCCGATTCAATCAACTGATAAGCAATCCACTCATCTCCTGGAGTATACAAGATGATGGATACACTCGGTTTGCCATCTCTACCAGCTCTGCCTATTTCCTGAAGATAGGATTCTAATTGTGTGGGCAGGTGATAGTGAATAATAAAGCGAATATCCTCTTTATTTATTCCCATTCCAAAGGCACTTGTTGCACATATAACATCTAATTGTCCTGCTAGGAATTGCTGTTGAACAAGAATACGATCTTCTTGCGTCATGCCGCCATGGTATGCCATTATTCGTTTGGAAGATTTTTCTTTCAAAAACGCTACTGTTTGTTCAGCTAGCTTTTTGCTAGAGAAATACACAATGCCTTGTCCATCAAGCCTTTGAATATATTCTAAAAGCTTATCCATTTTTCCTTGAACGTGTGAGACTTCCTCTAGATTTATAGCAATATTTGCTCGATCGACAGAATAAATGATTTCTTCAACCATTTCTAAATGTAAAGACTTTATGATATCCTCACGAACCGCTTCTGTTGCGGTTGCTGTTAGAGCTAATGTTAAGGGATTATTTATTTTTTGTCGAATCTCCCCTAATTTTTGATAATCCGGTCGAAAATCGTATCCCCACTGGGAAATACAATGTGCTTCATCTATAACGAATAGACTAATTTTCATTTTTTGCAGCTGATCTATGATATGTGGCAATGAAATCATTTCTGGGGATATAAAGATATACTTATATTGCTGAATTTGCCGTAATACTTTATTCTTTTCTGCTGGGTTCAAAAAGGAATTTAAAGCAACGACTCTTTTTTCCCCTTTCATTTTCATTTGCTCCACTTGATCCTGCATTAGTGACAAGAGAGGAGAAATAATAATTACTGTTCCCTCCATAAGCCTGCCAGCTAATTGATAACATAGAGACTTTCCTGTCCCCGTTGGCAGCATCGCTAATGTGTGCCTCTTGTTAAGAATGGATTCTATCGTTTCTTTTTGCCCACCTCGAAAGGCACTTAACTGATAGTAGTTTTTTAAGATTGCTTCTAAATTCATGAAAAATCACCGTATCCTGCCATCACTGCACGTATCTCAAAGTAAGAAACATCTGCTAACTGCTGCTTTATCACCTTTAAAGATTTAGAAGGCGATTTTTCCATACATGCTTTGATTTTTGATATATTCTCGCTGCTCACTAAATTATCTATAGGAAAGTTAGGCACATTCAATAGTATTTCAATAATATGATCTTCAATTGTGCTTTGTTTTAAATTTCTCACACGAACAATTTGCTCGATACTTAACCCCTTTTGGATTAAATTAAATGTTTTAGCCGTTGACTCTGTCAGGGTAAATGGTTTCTTACTTTCTTTAATCATTTGACTTAACAGTGGAAACTCCCCCTTATTAGATAGAATTTTCTCTATCATGTAATGAAGAATAGCAAGGAAAGATAGCTGATAATAGTATGGATCTAGTTCCAATTCTATTGCTGCTTGCTCTGAAGTTAGACCTATTCTATCACTTCCGGTAAGTCGGATAATAAGAATGAGCGGATCTAATTCACTCTCTTCCAGACAGTCAACTATTTCCTGATAGAGATAGCGATTCATTTCACTTCTATCTATAGACGACATAGTATGTAAGGTATTCTTCAACCATAGTTGTGCTGCAGGGTTTCTTTGTATCGGCATATAATGATTACTTTTTTTCGATAAGTGAGAAGTAACTTGTACAAATAATGAAAGTCTTTGCCAATATGGCCCAGTTAATGAATGATATCTCCAGCCTTTTAAATCTTTTGGAAATGGATTATCCTTCAATAATACTTCTAATTCTAGCTTTCTATCGTTTTTAACTAAATAATGATTTTCTCCTGTTTTTTCTAGCCATTCTTCCTTATATAAGGTATAAATTATTTGATCCAGTTGCTCTCTTGTTAATAAAGGGAATGCCTGAAATAAAGAGGTCAGCTGAAAGATATGAATATCTTGGATGGTTTGTGATGACTTTTTTCCATTTAATATATGAAGAATAGAGTAGATAGTTCTTTCTCCATTCATTTTATATAGACAGTTTAAAATGATTATTTTAATAAAGGACATATTTTCCTCTTCCTTCAGTTTGACAAATTTTGTTGAAATTTGTTTGTAACATTTCTTATATTTTACCATGAATTTTATTTTTTAGTGTACTTTGATCACATATCCTTCACATATTTTTCAATAAAAAGGGCTTTAAATATAATGGAAAGCGTTTGAGTTTTTGACTATTTTAAGGAAGGTAGTCCTTACTTTCTACTTTTTATCTTTCTTTTATATTGAAAAGTTAAAGATTCAGTCTTACAATAAGATAATAGTAAGGAGTATGCTAGTCATGTATATACTCCGTATGAATAACACTGGAGGTTTTTTTACTCATGGCAAAATATACAATTGTTGATAAAGACACATGTATTGCATGTGGAGCTTGCGGAGCAGCGGCACCTGATATTTATGACTACGATGACGAAGGGATTGCTTTCGTTATGTTAGATGATAATCAAGGAACAGTGGAAGTACCTGAAGTATTATTAGATGATATGTTAGATGCTTTTGAAGGTTGTCCGACAGATTCGATTAAAGTGAGCGACGAATCCTTTGATGGAGATCCTCTTAAATTCGAATAGCGCTCTTTATCATACACAGAACAGAAAGGGATAATGATTCCTTTCTGTTCTTTTTATTTAAACTGTTTCAGACTGTAGACAAACTCCTTGAAATTTGAGGTTTTGCCTATGGTCTTTTTTGTGACCTTTTTTAATAAGGTGTTGATTTCCGCTACAGGGGTTCGCTTTCCATGGGGCGAGCGCCGAGCCGCTTCGTCGCATACGCTCCTGCAGGGTCTCGGACTTTCTCGCATCTTCCCTAGGAGTCTCCCCCCTTCCGCTCCAATCAACCTGGTTTCATCAAGTTAGTCTAGAATTTTAACTGCTCTGGTTTAAAATATAGATATTTTTTAGAGGTGAAATCATGCTTTCCAAAACATTCTTCTATTCAAAGAGGTCAAAGTAGAAATGATTGCTTTAGATCAACTTGTTCCACCAAATCACTTAGTTACCAAAAACTCATTCAAAGACATGCATGGGAAAAGTATGTGGAAGAAGCAGATCACCTTCGACATAAACAAGTTATCAAAAAAATTTATGCCAAGCGAAAAGAAACGATTGAACGTGTTTTCGCAGATGCAAAAGAAAATGGCCAACTGGACTTGGGTGAGCCCGGTAACAGCTTAAGAAGAGCATAAAGAATAGATCAAAATACAATAAAATAACAAAAAAAAGACCATAAATTACAAAAGGGGATCAGAATGAAAACATTCTGATCCCCTTTTGTCGACAAACTGAACAATTCAGATAGACACTGAACTGTTTTTTGATTAAACATTCCTAGAAGGGATTTGTTTATTAATCCATACACCCATTTTTGAGAATACTAATGCAAAAATGATAGAAATAATTACTCCTTTTAACAAATTGAATGGAATAATAGCTGAAAGAACCGTTTGTTTTAATAAAGTTGTATCAGTCGGTATTTTCATTAATGTATTATAGAATGGCAGCATAATAAAGTAATTAAACAAACTTAATAATCCCGTCATTATGATAATACTAAGGGCTAAGCCGATAGCCATTCCTTTTTTGGATTTAATCGCATTATACATAAAATAAGTCGGTAAGATGAAAGAAATTCCAGCGATAAAATTCGCGAAATGACCAACAGGAATTCCAGTATCACTTCCGGTTATTAAATAATCTAATATATTTTTAATCAACTCAACTAATATTCCAGCCCCTGGTCCTAAAATAAGTGCGGCAACTAATGCTGGAATATCGCTAAAATCAACTTTTAAATAACTTGGAAATGGTGGGATTGGAAATTTAAGCATCATTAGCACATAGGCTAAACTACTCATCATTCCAATTAAAACATACTTTCTTACATTCATTTTTTTCTTCATTTTTTTCTCTCCTTCTAATTAGGATCCATCTACCTAAGAAGAAAGATTCAGCAATTTTTTAGGAATGCGCCAAATAAAAACCCTCAAGCTCTAGAGACTTGAGGGAGTAATTAAAGGTACGCAAACTCAATAAACGTTCTTAACAGATAATTTGAACGATTGCAGAACCTCCATCTTCTCCCATCCAGACTTTACTGTCGGTTTTGGAATTTCACCAAATCAACCTACCGTAGTAGGGTCACGGACTTTGAGTACAAACTCATCACCGTCGGTCGGGAATTTCACCCTGCCCCGAAGATAGACCAATATTAATTTGTTTTATTACATAAGTTATTATACCCTAAGGAATAAATATTTGTGAAGAAGTTTGCTTATAATTTCAAATTTTGTTCATAAATTCACAAATATATGCCATTTAAACTCAAAAAGAGTTCACAAAATACTATTATATTTATTCCTTAAAAAAATAGTATCTTGTGAACTCTTTTCGCGGTTTTTCCTCCATAAAAGCGTAATTCTGTATCTTTCCATATATAGCTTCTATGTATAATCCTCGCTTGTTTCTCCTAAAAGATACTTACTACTTTTTAAATAAATACTTGCTTTTTTATAGGGTATTGTTGATAGTTCCGAGTTATCCTCTTCTATATTAATTTCCATTTCCTTAATACTTCTCCTTATGTATTCTTCTTCTAACTTCTTTTCTTCCTCGTGAACTAAGTTCGAATGTGGTGTGTGGGTAAGGTTTTCGGATGGCTCTGTTATGACAGCCTCACTCTCTTCCTCCACAGCTATTTTCACAGTCTGCCCTACCTCTACATCTCCTAAAACTAAAATTGGATTAATAGCATTTTCTTTTGCAACAGTCCACTCTTTATTATGTATTTCAAAATGTAAATGAACGCCAGAAGACTGTCCTGTATTGCCCATTTCACCAATTACTTCACCCTTTTTCACCAATTGCTTTTCCTTTACGAATCGTTTATTCAAATGAGCATAGACCGTTTCAAGATCATTTTTATGTTTAACAAAAACAACATTTCCATAAGATTGGGAATAATAAGATCTGGTTACAATTCCTTCATCAACTGCATAAACGTCCTCTCCCAAATCGCCTGCAATATCTATTCCTTTATGTGTACCATTTCTAGTATTAAAGGTATCCGTGATTATTCCTTCACTTGGCCATGTCCATGTTTTTGTTCGTTCCGCTAAGGAGAAAGACTGTGCTTGAGAATGCTTCCCTCCTAAAAACAATAAACTAATGAACAAAAGCATGATAGCAGCAATAAGTATTCTCCTAATATAGTCTCCCATTTGGTATCCTCCTATTCTGTCCGTGTTCAACAGCCTATTTATGACCGTTTTCAGTTGAATACTACCTATTCTCTTTTGGTTGTAAAGTATTGTATCAATGGTTTATAAAGAACTCTTCAAGAAGAGAAGGTTTCTTTAAAAAAGTACTTAACGCGCTATCCTATTCACTTATCTGCATTCTATGTAAGTTTTAACCGCCTGCAAAGATAGAAAAATTACTTGCAGGCAAGTTTCTATCTGTCCCTATCCAATCTTCTCTTTCAACTTATGAGTACATGTTAATGGTTAGAACTATAGAATGCATAGAGAAAAATGCATATCTATTTTTTATGTATGTGCCAATAGCTGATTTTAATTGGAAAAGAGACACGATATATTGTCTACATTCTTTCTGATTTTATTCTAAGGTAATAAAAAACTTCCATAAAAAAGGAATTTTACGATGAAGTCTAAGGAGGAGATTAACGTAAAAAAGAACAAAGCCATTAGCAGACCGCATATTGGATTTTCGATATTTTCTTTTTTATGTATAGATGACTATGGATATTCATACATAATTAATCAAAAAAAGATGCCTTCTTTCTGTAATTCTTATTGGAAACTAATTTGTAAATTTATGTTAAAACAAAATAGATGATAAGGAATTGTCCTTAACTATACTAACAAAAAGGAAAAAATTGTCTTTTAGGGAGTTAGGCATAAAAATAGTCAATTAATACTAGTAGTAACAAAGCTATTTAAAGGAGAGTTCTGTGTGAAAAAGAATATACAAAGGAGAAGTGGAAGCTTAACAGTTGTGAGTGTGACCGCTGGAGGAGTAGCGGGATGGGTAGTTAATACTAATTTAAGTATTATTAGCGATACTGACATGACTCATTTATATGGAATATCCATTTTTCAGGAGTTATTGTCGGTCTATTGTGGGATATAGCTGATAAGTTAAATAAAGATTATGCATCTCTATTTATATATCAGTTATCTTAAATTTCAATCATTTACTATTATAATTTTGTAGAGTGAAATGACAAAGCGGATCGGAGCTCGCCCAATGGAAAGCGAAGTATATTCAGTCTGCAGGTGATGAAAAAAAGCATTCTTTCTTAAATGAATAAAACCCAGAACAATTATACGAATTTTTTAGGATATACGTATAATTGTTCGGAGTTATATTTGTTGAAATACTTATGTCCCAACCCATCTTAATATGTTTTTTCTCTATATAAAGTGCTAAAGCACGTAAAATGAACTATTGTAATATTATCTCTAATATAACTTCACTAATACAAAAAAATTCTCTTTTATTATTGCTCAATATCAACTTTATTGGCGGCAACCGGAACATCTAATTCTTTCGTTAGCTCAAATCCACCTACTTCTTTAACATTGGTATTCTCAAACTTTACTGTAGAATATTTAAAATCTTTTGCTGTTAATAAAATGGACTCAATTGCATGTAATGTTTTTTGATCTTCTTCCATTTTACTTTCATTAGATAAATGAACAACTAATTCTCCCTTGCTCTCGTCTTTTGAAACCTTATCAATATCAATAGTATCAGGGATGGAAGCTGACAAACCATGTGTGTCTATATTATTTTCCATGGCATCAAAAGCATTTTCAATCGTATCATATGGCTTTTCCCAAGGCACATATAATGGTTGATCATCTTGTTCATCATTCTCTAAAAGAAAATATGCTCTATTCTCTAACGGTTTATACTCAATACTTGTTTCTTCGCGATTTCCTAGTACTGCTCCTAGTTTACCGTCTGTATAAAACTCCATTTTCTTGGCGCCAATGGTTTGTAGTTGCTGCTGAACCATTGTATTAAAAAAGTCTTCGGAATGAGAACCAAAATTTGAAATTCCCTGTTTCACATTTACTTCGATGTAATCATCTTTTAAATCATATGCAAACATCTCTGGACTAATTGGGAAATAGCTGCTTAACTGTTTGTTGACGCCGATTACTTTCTTCACGTTTTCCACATACAAATCAAATCTAGACAGCTTATTTGGATTTTCCACTAAAATGCTGACAGGAACAATGACTTGGACATTTTTATCTGGTATTGGGTACGTTAATAATTCTTGCTTTCCTACCTCATCCTCGTAAATAGCCGATGGGATGAGTGAAGTAGTGAGCCTTTCTCCTTGTTCATCTGTCATGTCATAATTTTCACTTTCAGCGGTTTCAGCTATATCATAGCTTTTATTTTTCATTTCAGCAGAATTATCAGCCATCTTGCTTTCACGCTTAAAAGAGTCCTCTCTATTACTATCAAAGAAGCTTTGACTAATAATGAACAGGAGCATAAGCGTACATACGGTCGCCAGTACGGGCATTATTCTTCGCGATTTCCGTTCGCTCTTCTTTTTCATTTGGATTGTACGATAGATAAATTCTGGACTTCTCTCATCTTTTATATATGGCATCTGTTTAAGCACCAGTTTTATTTTGTCATCATTCCACTTTTGTTTCGGCATAAGAATCCTCCTTTCCATCATACTCTTCTAAAAAGTTGCGCAGTGCTTTTAAGGCACGGTGCTGGGTTGTTTTCACCTTGCTTTCTGTCCATCCTAGTGCTTTGGCTGTTTCCGCAATAGATAATTCTTGAATATACCGAAACACAATAACCATTCGTTGGTCTACTGTACAATATTGTAAGGCATGATAAACACCTTTTACTTCTTCTGCTTGCAAGGTGATTTCTTCTGGCAGAAATCCTTCTGCTTTTACTTGCTGTTTCGACCAGTCGAATTTATCCATAATACGGTCTTTCCAATTTTTTTGTTTGCGAAAGTGGTCAATTGCGACATTTCTTGCAATACTAAATAACCAGGTTTTCTCAGAGCTTTTCCCCTCAAAGCGATGATAAGATTTAAGTACACGAATATAGACCTCTTGCATTAAATCTTCGGCCGTTTCTTTATGGTTTACCATATAAAATAAAAATTGAAAAACGTCATGATGATACTTATTATAGATTTCATCAAAAACGGAGTTCATCTCATTCCCTCCCCCGTTCACTATATTAGTCGTAAGTTTAACTTATTTAGTTTCACTACTTATATGTAATTATTCTAATTTCCTTTATCCCATTAGTACGTAAACACAAGAAAAGATGCCCTGAAAAGTTTGACCTCACAAGTTATATCTGTATGTAATAATTTCATACATACAAAATGGAAAAATAGCTTGCAGGGTCAAATACTTTTTTAGACACCCCATACGTTCTATTATGTTAAATTGTTTCTTGTGAATCAAGAAGAATCGCCACATTCTCTAATTTTCTTCTTTATTTCGAGGTAAAAAGATAAAAAATGTCGTTCCTCGACCATATTTACTATAAACAGATATATCTCCCCCATGGGAATCAATAATATTTTTGACAATAGCTAATCCCAAGCCTGTCCCAGCATTACCTCTTGTTCTAGCTTTATCTGCTTTATAAAAGCGCTCGAAGACATATGGTAAATCTTCCTCTGGAATTCCAGAACCGGTATCCTCTACTTCTAGATACACTCCATAATCATCCGATCTGCCTCTTAAAAAAACTGTTCCACCACTTGGTGTATGGCGTATACTATTATCCATTATATTGGTTAGAACTTGTTCGATACGATCTGGATCAAGTTCGTACTCCCCAATATCCTCCGATATAGAGACAGTAAAGGTGATTTCTTTTTCTTTAGCGATGGCATTAAACTTTCTCGCTACCCGATTAATATATGGGTATAGATCAATTGTTTCCTTCCTTAATTCAAGATAACCTGTTTCCATTCTGGCTAAATCTAAAAATTCATTGACTAAACGACCCATACGTAATGATTCATCATAAATAATTCGAGCCATCTCTCTCTTTTCTTCCTCTGACTCAGCAATATTATCGACAATCGCTTCACTGTATCCTTGTAACATACTTATAGGTGTTCTTAATTCGTGAGAAATATTGGCTATAAAATCGATCCGTAGCTTGTCTAATTTACGTTCCTCTGTCATGTCGCGAATGACGACAATCGCTCCTCTAATATCCTTCTTATCATATAAAGGGCTGACAATCATTACCCAGTTTCTTCCCTGTAAAGTGATTTCATCTATTTGTTCATTACCAGTATGAACAGCAAGCTGGAACAATTTACGTAATTCTTCTGGGATTTGTGCTTGCATATCACTTAATTCGCCTTTTTCATAATACCAATGCTGCAAAAATTTCTCAGCAGGAGGATTCGTAAGCAATAAACTACCATTTCGATTAAGGGTTAGCACTCCGTCTGCCATTCCACTTAGTATATTATCTAACTGCTCCTTTTCTTGACTTAAGGCGTTCATATTAAAATTTAACCTTTTCGCCATTTCATTAAATGCGATGGAAAGTTCGCCAATTTCATCCTGTGCCATAATGGGAACCTTAGCTGCAAAATTACCTTGGGCAACTTCAAATGCAGCTTCTCTCATCTTCCTTAACGGAGCAGTAATCCTTGTTAGTAGGAAAAAAGCAAAAATCGTTGTTAGAATAATCGCAATAACAGCTGCTAACACAATAAATTTGGCGGTAGATTGTTTAGATTCATTCATCGATTGTAAGGACTGATAAATAAAAACAGCTCCATCCTCTCCATTCACATGGAGAGGGGATCCGACAATCGCTACTTGTTCAGGTGTATTGTCTTTATTGTTTAATTCTGTCCTTACAACTGCTGTCTTATTGCTTGTCATCACCTTGTTTAAGTCTTCATTGCCCTGTATGAAAGAATAAGAAAGTTCTTGCAAGCCACTCTCTGGATAATAATACACTTGATCTGGAGAGGAAACGATGACAGCTCCTGTTGAATGATCAAGTAGTTCTCCTACAATTTCCAAACCTATTTGATTATTATGCTCTTTCATTATTTCCGATATTTTTGTGGCGGTATTTGTTAATTCTGTTTCCGTCTGCTCGGTATAATACTGCTCAAAATACTCAAGAAGCATAATTGTTAGAATCGTTAATACAACGGAGACCAACAATAAAAAAGTAATCCAAAGCTTAAATACTACACTCCGCCAAAACTTCATCCATTGTTAACCTCAAACTTATATCCTACTCCCCAAACTGTTACAATCATGCTTGCTGCTTCTTCTGATACACGGTTTAACTTTTCTCTTAATCGTTTAACATGTGTATCAACCGTTCTTAAATCACCGAAAAATTCATAATGCCATACTTCTTTTAAGAGTAATTCTCTATCGAATACTTTATCTGGTGACTTAGCTAAGAAATATAGCAGTTCATATTCTTTTGGAGTTAAACTTACCTCTTTCCCACTAGCCAATACGCGGTGTGCATCATGATCAATAGTCAATGCTGGAAAGATGATGACATCTTTTGAAGAACTATCGCTTTGCTCAAAAGTCGTTTTGGTAGAGCGGCGTAATAAAGCTTTTACTCGCAGAACAACCTCTCTTGGACTAAATGGCTTTACGATATAGTCGTCTGTCCCGACTTCAAATCCTTGAACTCTATTTACTTCTTCTCCCTTGGCTGTAAGCATAATTACTGGAGTAGTCTTCTTTTCTCTTAGCTCCTTGCATACCTCCATACCATCTTTACCAGGCATCATTAGATCGAGTAAGATAACATCATAATCTGTGTTTAATGCCTTAGAAAGAGCGCTCATTCCGTCTTCCGCTTCTTCCACAATAAACTCTTCTCTTTCTAAGTACATCTTTAGAAGACGTCTAATTCTTTCTTCGTCATCTACCACTAGGATTTTTATTTCTTTCTCCATCGTTCATACCCTCCTAACAAAAATACACGAAACGATTATCTTTTTTATTGTTTCGTTAGCTGCATGTATAAATAAATGCCATGTCTATTTGTAATAGCTATTTATCTTATCGTTTATTATTTATACTGCATTTCTCCAATAACATTGTAATTTATATAAATGATTTATCTAATCTTCCACAATTATTATAGCATTATTATCATGTAGATATTGTTATCATCCATTGCAATATGTGAAACTTTTATGAACATTTTTGTGTAATTTCTGTCGTATTAAGTAGGTAAACATTGTTATGCAATACAAGGATATAGACGCTGGAGAATACGAAAATATATACAGTTTATCCTTTTTTCTTTTGCGCTTCTGCTCTTAGTAATTTCACTTCATGTGCAGTTAATTCACGAGCATCTCCAGGCTGCAAGCCATTTAAATTTAGGAATGAATATCTTTCCCTTTTTAATTTCATTACAGGTGTTCCAATCGCTTCAAACATTCTTCTGACTTGGCGGTTTCTTCCTTCGTGAATCTTCAGTTCGACAATACTTGTTCCTTTTTTCTTATCAACAGAGAGAATTTTCGCCTTGGCAGGGGCTGTTTTTCCATCCTCTAGCATAATCCCTCTTTCGAGTTGCTTTACTTTCTCACGAGCAGGGATGCCTTTGACTTTTGCAACATATACCTTCTCAATTTCTCCTTTTGGATGCATCATAAGGTTTGCAAATTCCCCGTCATTTGTTAAAAGAATGATACCTGAAGTATCATAGTCTAATCGTCCTATAGGATAAATTCTTGCTTCAATCTCAGAAAAATAATCCGTTACAACTTTTCTTCCTTTATCATCATTGACACTAGAAATTACCCCTCTTGGTTTATAAAGGATAAAATAAACTGGTTCTTCCCTCTCAACAGGAATTCCACTTACCTCAATTTTATCATTAGAACCTACTTTCACACCTAGTTCTTTCACTGTTTTCCCATTAACTTTTACTTTTCCGTCAAGAATTAATTCCTCTGCTTTTCTTCTTGATGCAATTCCAGCGTGTGCAATTACTTTTTGTAGTCTTTCCATCTAAATCACCTCATCCAATTTCTCAACAGTAAAAAATGATTGATCATATTACAAAATATTTTATAAGCGTTTATTTTTTATCCTATTATGAAAATAGACTAATTTCAAAACCTTGATCGTTCTTTTTTTGCCATTCCTATGAATTATGACATAAATGGACGAAATTTCAAAGAAATCTTTAAAATTAGGGATCTACTCATTAAATAAGAATTTTTATATAGTTGGTTGTTATTTTTTCTCATTAACCTTAACAATCTTTTAGAACTCTCATAGAAAGAGAAAGAATCTGCCAAACAACAAAAAAATGCCTTAGGAAAAGTTCCAATACCCCAAACTTTCCCTAAGACATTTTATGATTATTTACCAAACATTAAAGTTACAACTAAAATAGCAGCAATAAATCCAATAAGATCCGCTAGTAATCCAACTTTCAAGGCATCCCCCATTTTCTTTATCCCTACTGCCCCAAAATAAACGGTCAATACATAAAGAGTGGTATCGGTGCTTCCTTGTATGACAGATGCAAGCCTGCCGATAAAGGAATCTGGACCATATGTTGCGATTAAATCACTTGTCATTCCCAATGCTGCATTTCCTGATATTGGTCTTATAATTGCTAATGGTGCTACTTCGGAGGGAACGCCGATAAAGTCTAATACAGGCTTAAGAAAACTCATAAAAAATTCTAATGCCCCAGATGCGCGAAAAATGGAGATAGAAACAAGCATTCCAACTAAATAGGGAATGATGGAGAACGCAATTTGTATTCCTTCTTTTCCACCTTCAACAAAGCTTTCATATGTTGGAACCTTTTTAAATGTTCCATACAGTAAAATAAACCCGATGAGGGAAGGAATCATCCACAATGAAATTAAAGATACTATCTCCATCACTCATCACCCTTTTCTCATTCTCTTATGGTAAAAATAGCGATCAATTAAAATCCCGCCTATACAGGAGAAAATGGTTGCAATAATAGTTGGGCCTACTATATCTGTCGGAGAAGCAGAATGGTAATTCATTCTGATAGCAATAACCGTTGTCGGAATTAAAGTAATACATGACGTATTTAAGGCAAGAAAAGTAATCATACTGTTACTTGCTGAATTCTTGCCCCCATTCAATCTTTTCAATTCTTCCATTGCTTTAATCCCTAGAGGTGTTGCAGCATTACCTAACCCAAATATATTAGCAATCATATTCGATAATATATACCCCATTGCTGGGTGGTTTTTTGGAACCTCGGGAAAAAGCTTTGCTACTATTGGTCTAAATAGATTTGTAAGCTTTTGAAGTAACCCAGCCTGTTCTGCTATTTTCATCATCCCCAGCCAAAAAACCAAAACACTTATAAGCCCAATACATATTGTTACCGCTTCTTTTGCTCCAGAAAAAATCGCTTTATTTACTTCATCCATCGTTCCATTAACTGCTGCAAAAACAATTCCTATAATAGCTAGCGCTGCCCAAATATAATTAACCATGCTTGCCAACCCCAGTCATTGCTGTAAACATATTCTTAAAATAATCTAGAAAGCTTTTTGATTCTTTTGCCTTAGTGTTTTTAAAATGAATAGGAACACTATCTACAAGTTTACTATCTATATATATTTTTGCTTCTCCTACTATTTCAGGTACTTCCTCCTGATTTTTTTCCCATTCTTTCTTCACCTTTGTCAAACTATACTCAACCTTAAATAAATCTTCTTCTTTCTCTGTCACTGGGTATTCTAAATCAGACTTTATATATACTTTATTTTTATAAAATTTATTTTTAACTGTTTTTATTTTCCCTTCCTCAAGTACCTGCACTTTTTTATATGTTTTAAACGCGGTTTCAAACATATTAATATGATCATCCCAGTCATCCGGATCATTTAACGTTACTGCTATATATTCTACTCCATCCTTTTCCGCTGTACTGACCAATGTTCTTTTTGCTCTCTTTGTATACCCTGTTTTTCCTCCTGTTGAATGTTCATATAGACTTGTTAAAAGTTTGTTTTTGTTCCTCCAGACCCGATCCCACTCATTGTTTGTACTTTCCGAACGATAGCTTTTTGTCCCAGCAATTTTTTTATATGTATCATTATTCATTGCGTAACGGGTAAGCAGTGCCATATCGTAAGCTGTAGAATAATGGTCTTCATGATCATCAAGTCCATGGGGATTAGCAAAATGAGTGTTTTTCATGCCGATTTCTTCTGCTTTTTGATTCATTAAATAGACGAAGCCATCTAGACTTCCACCAACAGTTTCAGCAATAGCAACTGCGGCATCATTTCCTGAGCGAAGCATCAATCCATATACAAGATCTTCAAGCTTAATTTTTTCCCCTTCTTGTAAGTAGATAGATGATCCTTCCGTTCTAATTGCATTACTACTAACAGTCACTGTATCCTCTAATTTTCCAGACTCCACCGCAAGGAGCGCGGTCATTATTTTTGTTATACTAGCAATCCTTCTTTTTGTATGTGCGTCCTTTTCAAAAATAACTCGTCCAGAATCTTGTTCCATTAATATCGCACTTTGTGCACTTACATACATTTGTGCACTGCTTTTTTGGGGAATAGCGAGAAACAGAATGGAGGTAATGATTGTAAGAATAATAAGTTTACGTAATTTCATTTAACACAACCTCGTCTCCTTTAATGGTTTGTACAAGTTTATGAAAAAAAAGACAAGCATATGACTAATAAATAGAGCTTCCTAGCAAATAAAATATGCAGTCCTAAAAGGGACTGCATATTTTATAGCATATATCTCTGTTATTTTTAAATTATAGTTATGACTTCCCTTTAATAGGGGCGCCATTTCAATTCACTTGCTTTTAAAAATCGATTTTCAACATCTTTCCAATTAACAATGTTCCACCAATTATCTACATAATCGCCTCTATTGTTTTTGTATTGCAAGTAGTATGCATGTTCCCAAACATCAAGTACTAATAATGGAATGGTGTCCCACTGGGTTAACAGCATATGTCGTTCGGATTGAAGAACTTCTAGTCGCCTTGCTCTTGGAGACCATACTAAAAGCGCCCAACCAACACCTTCCACCGCTTTTGCTGCTTCTGAAAAGTGATTTTTAAAAGCATTAAAACTACCAAAATAGCTCCTTATTTCCTCCATTAATGCACCTTTGGGCTTGCCTCCACCATTAGGGCTCATATTATTCCAAAAAATTGTATGGAGATAATGTCCTGAACCATGAAATGCCAGCTCTCTAGACCAATGTTTCACAAGGGCAAAATCATTATTTTTTCTTGCCTCTTTTAGTTTCTCTTCTGCCTTATTCAGTCCTGTCACATAGGATTGATGATGCTTTTGATGATGGAGCTCCATAATCTCCTTTGAAATATAAGGTTCTAGGGCATCATAAGCATATGCTAACTGCGGCAATTGATGCTCTCCTGCTGCAATTGTCGGCTCCTTTATAAATATTGTTCCAAGCTGTTGTCTTTGGGCAAAATAGCTTTCCATTTGTTCATGAAGCTCTTCTGCTTCATGCTGAATTCTAATTAATTCCTCTGTTTCAATTGGTTTTCTTTGAACACCTTCCATTAACTGCGAAAATTTATCAAGCCTTTTCCAAATACTCTCTTCCTTTTGAACTTCTTCCGATTCTAATAACTGCTTTAATTCCTGGTTCCAAATTAACACATTTCTAACATATTCATTATAACTACTCATCTATGTGCCAACTCCATTTCCTCCATTATCGTTCTTATAAAAGGTATGATAAAAGGATGAGCATCATGTCTTTAAATTACCTCTTTACTGATCTTGTTGGATGTACTCTATGGTAGTTTTTCTTAAATGCGTGGAATTTGGACACAATTATTCGAGCAAAAGATAAACCTTCTTTTTTAAAATAATAAAAAAGTATCTAAGCCACTGCCTAGATACTCCTTTTTTATTCTTCTATTTGCTGAAACGATTCAAAAAACAAATCAGCCTCTTCTTGATTAAACTCTTCTTCCTTTTCTGTCAATGGAGGTAATTCCCCAATATTCTTTAATCCGAAGTGATCCAAGAATTCTTTGGTTGTTCCATATAGAATGGCTCTTCCCGCTCCCTCTGCTCTACCCACTTCTTTAATGAGCGCTTTTGCTGAAAGCGTATGAAGAGGTCTTTCCGTTTTCACCCCTCTAATTTCCTCAATTTCTGCACGTGTAATCGGCTGCTTATATGCAATGATTGCCAATGTTTCAAGAGCTGCCTGTGATAAGGTAGATGCATGTGGGGATTCCACTAACTTTTTTAGATAATCCGAATGCTCTTTCTTTGTGGCAAATTGATACGTACCAGCGATTTCAATAATAGAAATTCCTCTTGTTTTATCCTTACGATAATTTTTTATTAGCTCATCTATTAATTGTTCTACTTCTAATTGCTCCATATCTAAAACATGCATTAATTGCTTGATCGTTAATCCTTCATCTCCCGCGGCAAAGAGAAGACTTTCAACGATTGCTTTCCAATCATTCACTTTCAATCTGTTATTCAACTTCCTTTCCCATTACAAAAATATCTGCAAAGTTTCCTTCTTGTTCTACAAATATTTGTCGACGCTTTAAAAGTTCTAAAATTGCCAAAAAAGTCACGACAATATGTGATTTTGTGGCGACTGGAAAAAGGTCTTCAAAAGATGTTCTCTCTCTTCTAGTTCTTAAAAACCCGACAATTTCTTCCATTCGACTTTCTATTGGAATTTCTTGCCGCGTGATTTTTGTTGCTAACGGTGACTGTAACTTTTTACGTTTTAGCAATTTTTGAAAGGCAGCAAGCATATCATATAAAGAAACATCTAACTCTTGTTTGATGCTTTCTTCATTACTTACGTTAAAATCTGATAAATCACTTGGAGGTCTCGTAAATATAAGCCCTCTTTCCAATTCCATCTCTTTTAGATCATCTGCAGCCTCTTTAAATTTACGATATTCTACTAACCTCTCAATTAGCTCTTCTCGCGAATCTTCTTCCGGCTCATACATTAAATCGTCATCTAATAACTCTTCTTCATGCTTTGGTAAAAGCATTTTACTCTTAATCGCTAAAAGAGTTGCTGCCATCACCAAAAATTCACTCGCTACGTCTAATTGTAACACTTGCATGGCATGAACATAATCTAAATATTGTTCGGTAATTTCTGCGACGTTAATATCATAAATATCAATTTCCAATTTATTGATTAAATGAAGAAGTAAATCTAATGGTCCTTCAAAACTATCAATTTTCACATTATATTGCATTATTCTCACCAAAATCCTAATAGAATCCCTTTAACTTAATAATGATAGTATTAATATAAACGAAACACAATAGTTATCCAACAGAAAAATCACCATTTCCCTAATTTTAAGTCTTATCGTTACATTTTTTATCATTTATCGATATAATAACAGACATGTAATGGATCCTTTAACCCCATTTTAATTTCAGTAAAGAATAAGGAGATAATAATGTATCCAAATGAATATATAGAGTTTCTTGTACATTTTCATTGCGATCAAGATTATTTTGAGTGTCATGAAATTTTAGAGGAATATTGGAAAAAAGTCGATAGTGGCAATAAAGATTCTATTTGGGTAGGATTTATTCTCTTAGCAGTATCTGCCTATCATCATCGCCGAAAAAATTTTAAAGGAGCAGAAAAAACGCTTATAAAAAGTATGCAGTTATTAGAAAAGAAGCAGGAAATAATTAAGAAATTAGGTCTCGATGCCTCAAAATTACTTCTTTTATTAAAGCTACAAGAAAAGCATATTAAACAGCATCATGCCTTCTGTACCTATCATTTACCATTTACAGACCCTAACTTAGAAATGAACTGTATCGAATCAGCACATATAAAGGGACTGAAATGGAAAAATAGTGAGCCCGTTCCTTTTGAAATCATTCATCGTCATATAAGCCGAGATAGAAGTATGGTTATAAAGGAACGAGAAAACGCACTGCTTCTAAGAAAACAAAAGGATAAGCACCTTTAATAGTGCCGTCCTTATCACAAAAGAGGTGTTTTCTTAAAGAACCAATTCAATGGATTCTTCCTAGAAAACACCTCTTTTTTATTTATCTACTTGAACACCATCGTTACACTTAGATAAAAAATTGACAATTAATTCATTTGATTTTAATGTACGGTTCGGATAAAGACCTTTAACAGCTTGAACCATAGCTTTTCCAACACCTTGATGGCGATGAGATGGATTAACAGTTATATGCTGGATGGTAATGGAAGATTCATCTTCAAAGATAACGCCTATTAAGCCAATAATATCTTCCTCTTCCTTCCATAAAAATAATTGCCAATTTTCTTCCGACTCATATTGTTTAATTGTTTGTTGTAATACTTTTAAATCTTTTTCTGCAGGCATAAAAGAAAGCAATCCCATTGCAATCTTTTCAAATGCCTTTTTATATCGAATAATCATTAATATCCCTCATTATTTTTAAAACATATTCACTAACAGTTTTCCCATCAAAAATAAGATTCAATCAATCTCCTGATGTTAAATTAAAAATTTTTCATCTGTACGAAACTGAAACGAATTTTTACCATCCTCTTCCTTTTTGTAAGAATCATTTAGGACCGCCCCAAAAATATGATAAATGTTATTGGTTCTATCATACATAAATTAGCGGTATTCTTCAATGAAAATCTTTTAAGCATAAGGATTCATTCTATCCATGCCAAATTACCCTTATAGAGATAATACTATTTATCCAAGTCTTTCTTCCGTATACATCTTTGAAGAGAATTTTTTGAGGACTTCTAAAATTCTGCTTGTCCCTCTTCGTCTTCATTTCTAAATAGCTAGCCACTAAATATTTTAAACATTTATTACTATTACCGTTCCCTTTACTAGCTTTACTTCTTAATATTCCTGCCCGTTGATTGCTTTCTTGTTAGCCCGAACAAAGCAACTCTGAATTCTATACATAAAGATATTGAGAAAATAACTATCTAGCTTCTAAAAGGAAAAAACCTTTACTTTCCAATCTAAATCAAATTATTTACCACTTTAAATTTATTTAATACTATATAAAATATGCATATATATGTTAAAAAGCTACACAAAAACTTCATTTTTTCAGGAGTTACGGTGAATAATAAAGGGAAAGAAGACAATAAAACTAAAATAAGAAACTTATTGTAGTTGAATTACGTCTATTAGATGTAGTTATTTTAGATCACGGAAATTTATGCTATTTTATCAAATATGGATAGCGCTACTTTTCACCTAGTTCTGCAGAAGGAAAACAGGAGGTAAACGAATGAAAAAAAATAAATGGATATGGATGGTTCTAGCTTTCTTACTATTAATACCGATTCCAGCTTATGCTGATGTAGCAGTTGGGGACATGATTGTTACACTTGGTGAAAACTTAACAGCCGAACAAAAACAGCTTTTATTAACTGAAATGAAAGCACCTGAAGATGCAGAAATTATTACTGTTTCTAATAAAGAAGAGCATCAATATTTAGGAAAGTACATTTCAAAATCGTTAATTGGTACTAGAGCAATCTCTTCTTCGGCCATTACAATCGGGGACAAAGGTACTGGAATTCAAGTTACTACCAAAAATATTAATTGGGTCACGGACGAAATGTATATTAATGCCTTGATTACTGCCGGGGTAAAGGATGCAAAAATTTATATTACTGCGCCTATTGAAGTTTCTGGTACAGCTGCATTAACAGGAATTATTAAAGCATACGAAGTCTCTACAGATACTGTTATCCCAGAAGACGTAAAGCAAGCTGCCAATGAAGAGATGGTGGAGACAGCTAATTTAGGGGAAGATATTGGCCAAGAGGAAGCCACTGCTTTAATGGCTAAAGTGAAGGAGCAAATAGCAGAGCAAAAACCAAAAACAGTTGAAGAAATACAAACAATTATTCAAGATTCTGCTAAAGAATTAAATATCAGTTTAACGGATGAACAGCTTCAAAGTCTTATTTCCTTCTTTAATAAATTAAAAGAACTTAATATTGACTGGAATCAAGTTGGAAATCAGCTGAGTGAAGCAAAGGATAAATTAACGGGCTATTTAGAAAGCGAAGAAGGAAAAGGATTTTTAGCAAAGATTAAAGAAGTCTTTACAAGTATTGTTGAAGCAATCAAATCTTTCTTCTCTTAACTATTATTTACTCAAGTAAAAAAGGGAGTCTTAGCGACTCCCTTTTTTAGCTTTATTTTTTTAATGAAGCTGTTTCTTTTAATGGCAAGTCTAAGCGTAATAAATCTTCAAATGATTCTCTCTTCACTACCACTCTTGCTTCTCCATTTTCCACGAACACAACAGGTGGTCTTGGGATTCGATTATAATTGTTTGCCATCGAATATCCGTATGCTCCTGTACAGAATACAGCAAGTACATCATGATCGCCTGCTTTAGGTAAAGGAAGGTCCCAAATAAGCATATCTCCTGATTCACAGCATTTTCCTGCAATGGAAACTGTTTCATCTGGGGCTTGCAGCGGTTTATTTGCCAGCACTGCTTCATATTTGGCCTGATATAAAGCAGGACGAATATTATCGCTCATTCCTCCATCAATTGCTAAATATTTTCTAACATTCGGTACTTCCTTTCGTGAACCGATTTTATATAAAGTCGTTCCTGCATCCCCTACAAGAGATCTGCCTGGCTCAATCCAAATTTCCGGCATTTGCATTTCTAAGTTGTTTACTTGTTCTTTTACTTCCTTGATAATTACTTCTACATACTCAGCTGGCTGAATAGGCTGGTCTTCCTCGGTATAACGAATACCAAATCCACCACCTAAATTTAATACTTTTGATTCAAAATGATGATTGGCTTTCCATTCTGATAAATGTGCCATTATTTTTTGGGCAGCGAGAACAAAACCTGTTGTATCAAAAATCTGAGACCCAATATGACAATGAAGGCCTAGTACCTCTATGAACGGCGATTTAATCGCTTCTAACAACGCTTTTTCTGCTTGTCCATTTTGTAAATCAAACCCAAATTTAGAATCTTCTTGACCAGTTAAAATATAATCATGAGTATGTGCCTCAATTCCAGGCGTCACTCTTAGTAAGATCGACATTTTCCTATTTTTTTCTTCACATAGTTGAGTAAGCATTTCAAGCTCATAAAAATTATCGACAACAATGCAGCCAATCTGTTCGTCAATTGCCATCAATAGTTCTTCTTTACTTTTATTATTCCCATGAAAATGAATTCTTTCTACAGGGAAATCTGCAGCAATTGCAGTATATAACTCACCACCGGAAACTACATCTAATGATAAGCCTTCTTCGTTTGCTAGTTGAACCATTGCTATAGTAGAAAAAGCTTTGCTTGCATAAGCCACTTGCGCTTTTACTCCAAGCTGATCAAAAGTCTCCTTAAAACCTTTCGCCCTTTCTCTAATTAATTCAACATCATATACATAAACAGGTGTTCCAAATTTTTCGACTAATTCCAGTGTATCGACTCCACCTATTTCAAGATGACCTGCATCGTTCACTTTTGAAGTTCCGTAATAGTGCATGGATTCCCCTCTATTCTTCTATAAAATTATATCTCCTATTAAAAACAGACAGTCTACTTAACGAAGAACTTGTCTGTGTGTGAAACATATAAATATCATCATAATTAACATTAGTCTCACTGTGATAAACTTGTGAAAGGAGCGCTAATGAAAGTTTCACTTTATTAATAACTCTGTTTAATTATCCAAATGTACCATAAATTCAGCCAATTCTCAAGTGGCTGTTCAGCTAATTTAACAAAGGAGCGGACAGATTATTCCCTCTATTAATAAGAAGTAATCTGTCCGCATAAATATACTTTTACTACCTCTTAAATCGATCCTGTGGATGCAAATGACTTGGTCTAATTTTATTTCCTGGAACAGCACGGCGAATGATAATTTGGGCCAAAGCTATTGGATGAAAAGGAATAAATGGCCATAGATAAGGCACATTTAATGTTGTTGTTCGAATTAAGAATAGAAGATACAGGGTCATTCCAATAACAAAGCCAGGAGTATGAAAAATAGCTACAACGATTAACAAGACAAGCCGAACAATTTTGTTAGCGATCCCAAGTTCATAACTAGGTGTAGCAAAGTTACCAATTGCAGCAACTGATACATACAGAATAACTTCTGGAACAAATAGTCCTACATCAATCGCAATTTGGCCAATGAGAACAGCTGCTATCAATCCCATTGCGGTTGACAATGGTGTTGGTGTATGAATGGCCGCAATCCTTAAAAATTCAAGCCCGAGATCTGCAATGAAAATCTGTACAACAATTGGAATGTTTGTTGTTTCATTTGGTCCGATAAAAGCAAGCCTTTCTGGCAGCAGGGATGGCTCCAGCACAGCTAAAAACCAAAATGGCAGGAAAAAGATAGAGGCGATAATCCCTAAAAACCGAACCCATCTCACAAAGGTTCCAACCATAGGTGATTGTCTATATTCCTCTGCATGCTGCAAATGATGAAAAAAAGTAGCTGGTGTTATAATGACACTTGGAGATGTATCGACATAGATAATGACATGGCCTTCTAATAAATGAGTTGCAGCTACATCTGCTCGTTCCGTATATCTTACGAGAGGATAAGGATTATAGCCTTGCTTTAATAAAAACTCTTCAATCGTTTTATCAGCCATTGTTAGTCCATCTGTTTTTAAGTTTTTCATTTCCTTTTTTACAATTTCAATTAAATCAGGATCCGCCACTCCATCAATATACCCTACGGCAATATCGGTTTTAGAACGCTCTCCCACTCTCATAATTTCAAAGCGTAATCGTTCATCTCTAATTCTTCTTCTTGTGATGGCAGTGTTTACGATAATATTCTCAACAAACCCATCACGTGAACCTCTGACTACCTTTTCCGTATCGGGTTCTTCTGGCATTCTTCCTGGATAACTTCGCACATCAATAATAAGACCATGATCATAACCTTCAATAACAACTGCTACTAATCCAGACAGAACTTGGTCGACTAATTCATCCATTTTTTCAATAACTTGTACACTTTGGTGGACCAATTGATTCTGAATAATATCAAATGTATCTCTTGCTTGTGATTTACGATCCGCATCATTTAAAAATAGTAGCTGCTCCAATAATTCTGCAATCAACACACTATCGCATAATCCATTTACATAATATAAATTAACTTCTTTTCGCATTACTTTAAATTTTCGAACACCCAGATCGAAGCTAGTTCCAAGCCCGACCCGATCCTTCATATACTTTTCGATTTTATCTAGTTCTTCGTATATTTGGATCTTCTTTTCTGTCTTGCTGCTCATAAAAACCACTTCTTTCTAAAATATATTCTACTGCTTTCCGTGTAATCGGGGCGCCTTTTTCATAAGAGTCCTTTTTCCCCATCTTCCCAATGTCCCCAATACCAACAACAAGGGGAAGATTTAATTCATCTAGAATATACACAGTATCTCCATTAACTCTTCCTAACTCCATTTCTGGAATTCCATATTTGTCAACACCATATGGCGTCAATTCACCATCTTGGTCGATGGCAACATCTATTTTTGTCCATTCCTCTCGTCTTGTTCTGCTTGCTACTGCAAGTACTCCCAAGACTTCTAAATCAGGATGAGTAGCTATGTACTTTAGTGCATTCTCGCCATTTCCTTCTCCCACAAAGCCGCTATCATCAAACATGACTAAGACTGGATCATTTTTTGCTTGCTTAATAAAAGATAATATTTCCTCTCCGCTATGATTACTTGGATTACCGAAGGAGGTAGAAATACATCTTCCCCCAATCTCCTTTGCAACCATTTCAACAGCTCTTCTGGCATATTCATCTCCATCTGTTATAAGGATTACCTTTCTCCTATTTTCCATTTCCCATACTTCCTTTCTGTCTCCATTACATTCAGCCTCAAGGAATAAAATATACCCAATGAAATAAGGAGCCAAAGATCTTACCAAATACAAGAGCCATCATTAATACCAATAACTTGTCATCAATTCCAATTCGCTTTGCTAAAAGGGGGAATACATCCAGCACTTCTGTTAATGCTGCTGCTATCATCCCAATATAAATTCCTCCAGCAATGCCCATTATGATAAGCAGAAATGATGGTAAGGAAAAACTAGGTTCTCTCAAAAAAGCAAGTGTCCCAGAAACAGCTCCTAAAACAGCAGCCCATTCATATGCATAAATCTTACTAAATGTTTTTGTTAGCTGTGTCAGTCTTGGGATAATACCGAATACGGTTAAAAAGGCAACGTAACCAGCCCCAACGGTTATTCCCCACGCTAAACCGACAAAGATTACAAATAAGATATTAATGATCATCTAGTTTTTTTATGCTTTCTTTATTTTCATGCATAATCATGTACTGATCTAAGGACTGCTGATAATTGAATACTTCCACTTCTAATGGACTAGGCTCTTCATTAAGGCGTTTCTTAAACACATGGTTGAAAAAAATGACCATTCCAAGACCTAATCCTACAGAATAAGGAATCTGAAAAATTAATGGTTTTTCAATCTCCTTCCCTGTAATCATTTTATAAACTCTCTGATGAACAGATTGCATGCTTACATCTTCATGAAAGTTCATAATCGTTAATCCAGAACCAATAAAAAGTAATATCCAAACCAAGATAAATAACGGAAGTGTCACTTTTCTCTTCTTAAAAACAACCTCAATGATCGTTTGAGCTGGTCCAATTAGTTGGATTTCAACTTCTTTATGGATTTTTTTAATTTCACGAATAACTAGCGTACTATCAATAATGATTATATTCTTATCTTGTTCTGTAATATGGTATAGACATACATCCTTTAGTGTAGACAGCAATTCATCTGTTGCAATTATTTGTGCAAGGTCTTTCAGAAATATCCGTTCATTTGACTTTTTTTGAATGCGATGTCTCATTCTGATATATATTGTCTCTGCCATTTTTTCACGTCCTAACACGTTGTTTTCACCATGACTGTAGTATTCGATTATCATGATAAAATTATGAAAGTCTGTTAAATGGTAATTTTTTCACTTTTTATATAAAAACAAAATAGCCGCTAATCCACGATGCGGACTTGCGGCTATTTCCTTTAAAGATCCATTTGCTCTTTCATTTGTATTAATATTTTTTTCTCCAGCCTAGAAACTTGAACTTGAGAAATCCCTAGCCTCGTTGCTACTTCGGATTGAGTCTGATCTTTATAATATCGTAAATAAACAATCAGACGCTCTCGTTCATCAAGCTCCCTAATAGCTTCCTGTAAAGCAATCTTATCAAACCATTTTCCTTCATTACCATCATCTATTTGATCCAGTAATGTAATGGGATCGCCATCATTTTCATAAACAGTTTCATGAATCGAGGATGGCGCTCTTGCAGCTTCTTGTGCGAGAACGATATCTTCTGGAGGTATCTCTAAAAACTCGGAAAGTTCCCCGACTGTTGGTGTTCTGCCATATTGCTTCGATAACTCGTCCTTCGCCTTTCGAATTTTATTACTTAATTCTTTTAACGATCTACTAACCTTTACCGTCCCATCATCACGGATAAATCGTTGAATTTCTCCGATAATCATTGGTACTGCATAGGTAGAAAATTTTACATCATAGCTTAAATCAAATTTATCAACTGATTTTAATAGCCCGATACATCCTATTTGAAATAAATCATCAGGATCATATCCCCTATTTAAAAATCTTTGCACGACTGACCAAACAAGACGCATATTTTTCTGAACGATAGTATCTCTTGCTGATTGATCTCCATCTTGGCTTCGCTTTATTAAGTCCTTGACTTCATGGTCTTTTAGATACGTTTCCTTCTTATCTTTCTTTACCTCCACATCCATAGACGATTCTCCTTAATTGCTTAGCATTTTGCTTTTCATTAAATGCTTACGCAGACGAATCTCTGTTCCGCTATCTGGACTTGACTGAATTTCGATTTCATCCATAAAATTTTCCATGATGGTAAATCCCATACCAGATCGTTCAAGCTCTGGTTTTGTCGTAAATAATGGCTGTCTTGCTTCCTCTACATCGAAAATTCCTTTCCCTTCATCTCTGATGGTTAAATCAATGTATGAATCTTCTAATATAACAGAAATATAAACAATTCCATTCGGATCATTTTCATAACCGTGGATAATGCAGTTAGTCACTGCTTCTGAAACAACTGTTTTAATTTCCGTTAATTCATCCATTGTTGGATCTAACTGTGTAATAAATGCAGCAACCGTTACACGTGCAAATGATTCATTCTGGCTGAGTGCGCTAAATTGAATGTGCATTTCGTTTCTCATCTTAAGCTACCCCCAATCGTTGTAGGGCAAATTCTTCATTTGTTTCCAGCTTCATAATTTTAAACATGCCAGACATATCAAATAAACGCTGAACGCTTGGGGAGATAGCACAAATGACCATTTCTCCTCCAAGCTGTTTAATTTGCTTATATCTTCCCAATATAACTCCTAAGCCAGAACTATCCATAAACGTTAAATGTTCAAGATTTAACACGATATGACGAATACTATAGCTCTCGATTGCAGTTGTTGCTTTTGTCCGTAATTCTTCTGCATAGTGATGATCCAATTCCCCAGATAGGCGTATACAAAGTACATTATTTTTTATTTCCAACTCAATATTAAGACTCACTAGAATAGCCTCCTTATTTGGTTTAAAGAAACTATTCTAGGTTTTCATGCAATTTCCTTCTCCACAGACAAAACTAGTGTTCTTTCGCTAAAAACAGAAGGAATATAAATGAATTCGACAAAAGAAATAAAACTATTCTGTTTTTGTAAACATTCCTGCAGAGCGTTTAAATAATGTCCACCATTTTGCTGATTTCACTTCTTTTTGTGCTACCAACGGACTTGTCACAAGGGTTTTCCCGTCTTTTTTATAGGATATTTTTCCAATTTCCTGCCCTTTTTCAATTGGAGCTTTTAATTTTTTATTCATCGTAATTTCCTTCTCTAATTTATCGATTTGCTCCCCTTTTTTCGTTAAGATAGAAATTGGTTCGCTCGTAACGGCTGTCACTTCTTTCTCTGATCCTTTGCTTACTTTTACTTTACCAATCGCTTCTTCTCGTTTATGCAAAGGATGTGTTTCATATTGACTAAATGCATAATCCAGCATTTTTGTTACTTGAGCATTTCTTTCTTTCGAGGTTGGCGCACCGAAAACAACTGCAATTACACGCATTCCATTTTTCATAGCAGTTGCGGTTAAACAATATTTTGCTTCAGCTGTAAATCCTGTTTTTAATCCGTCCACGCCTGGATAAAACTTAACAAGACGGTTTGTGTTAACTAGCCAAAACTTCTTATCAGTATCTTCTCTTAAATAATCTTCATATGTGCCAGTAAATTTCGTTATATCTTCATATTTAAGCAATTCCTTTGCCATTAATGCCATATCTTTTGCAGAACTGTAATGATCTGTTACTGGAAGTCCTGTCACATTTTGAAACTTGGTGCTTTCTAAGCCTAATTCTTTTGCTTTTTCGTTCATTAATTGAACAAACTCTTCTTCAGATCCTGCTAATCTTTCCGCAACTGCTACAGCTGCATCATTTCCAGATCCAATGGCAATTCCTTTTAACATTTGCTCGGTTGTCATCTCTTCCCCAGGTTCAAGGAAAATTTGTGAGCCTCCCATAGATGCCGCATGCTCACTTGTACGTATTTTCTCATCTAACTTTAATTTTCCTTGATCAATTGCTTCCATGATCAGAAGCATCGTCATTATTTTTGTCATACTGGCAGGAGGAAGTTTTTCCTCGCTGTTTTTTTCATACATAATAGTTCCTGTATCTCGATCAATTAAAATGGCTGATTTTACATTTTCAACTAATTCTTGCTTTTTCTCAGCAGCTAAAGTGCCCGGTGCCAAAATTGATGTCATAAAACAGGTAATGATTAACAATGATATGATGCGTTTCATCTATTGACCCTCCATTCTATATAGCATCCATTTTTTCCAAAAAAAACAAGTTTATACAGCCAATGAAGAATATTCATGAAATAATTTGAATAGCACTAAAGGAAGATAGAATGTTTCATGCATTTCATAGGTATCGTTAGGCTAGTTTACTGATCTAGGTTATAATGAATAGAGTTCAAAGGAGGATAACAATTGATTCATTTAAAGACACCTGAGCAAATTGAAAAAATAAGAAAAGCAGGAGAAATTCTTGCTGATTGTCATAAAGAAATTAAAAAGTTAATCAAACCAGGCATTACTACGGAAGAAATCGATGCATTTGCGGAAAACTTTATTTTACAAAGAGGAGCCACTCCAGAACAAAAGGGCTATCACGGTTATCCTTTTGCAACTTGTGCATCTATTAATGATGTAATCTGTCATGGTTTTCCTTCCAAAAGCCCCTTAAAAGATGGAGATATTGTTACGATAGATATGGTAGTAAACTTAGATGGATGGCTTGCTGATTCCGCCTGGTCTTATGCGGTTGGGAATATCTCCGAAGAGGCAAAAAACTTATTAAAAACAACCGAAGAGGCATTATACATAGGGATAGAACAAGCGGTCATTGGAAACAAAGTAGGAGATATCTCCCATGCCATTCAAACGTTCGCTGAAGCAAAAGGTTATGGGGTAGTGCGAGATTTTGTAGGACATGCGATTGGCAGAGAAATGCACGAACTCCCACAAATCCCTCACTATGGTCCTCCACACGTTGGGACACCTCTTAAAGAGGGGATGGTTATTACCATTGAACCAATGCTAAATATCGGTATGTATCATGCCAAGGTTGATTTGGATGGATGGACAGCACGAACTGTTGATGGCAGCCTTTCTGCGCAATATGAACATACCTTAGCCATTACAGCTAATGGACCAGTAATCTTAACGAAACAATAAGGGGAAACACCCAATGGCAGATTGCAAGCCATTGGGTGTCTTTTTGTTGTCCTGAAAATATTCATATATTAAATACAAAAAAATGAACTTTTTAAACGATAAAATACTCTTATAAGCGAGAGGTGAAGACATGAATGATGAACAACTTGTACAGAAGGCAAAAAAGCGGAATAAAAAAGCCTTGCTTCAATTAGTGATGCAGCAAAAAGACGATTATTATCGTCTAGCATATTCCTATATGGGGAATTCTCATGATGCGATGGATGCAATGGAAGAAATGATCATCATCTTATATGAGAAAATTGCTCAGCTCGAAAAAATTGAATCTTTCTATAGCTGGAGTAAAACTATCTTAGTGAATATTTGTAAGGGGAAATTAAAAAAGAAACGTAGAGAAATAGTTATGGATGACTTAGAGCAGCACAATCTTTTACATACAACCGATCCCTATAAATATTCAGTGGAAACACTAGACATTGTACAATTATTAACAAAATTAACCCCAGTCCAAGGGGAAGCAATCAAGCTAAAGTACTTTCACGATTTCGATAATGAGACGATTGCCAGCATCATGAAAGTATCTACCGGCACAGTAAAATCCAGAATACACAATGGCTTAAAACGATTAAAGAAGATGTATGGAGGGGAAGATAAGTGGAATCTTTAGAGGATAAACTACTAGAGGAAAAAAAGAAAATCGCAGAAATAACAGCTCCGCCAGAATTAGAACAGCGACTAAGCAAAGCACTTTTTGATAAAAAAACAAACTCTCCTAACCTAAAGAGATGGTTTCTCTTTTCTGCTGCTGCAATAATTCTATTAATTTTTATGACGTATCAATCAAGTGCATTGGCTTATTACGGCAAAAAACTGTTAGGATTCGATACCATTATGAATCAATCCTTAAAAGATTTAAATGACAAAGGATTTGGGCAAAATATTGAGAAGTCTTATCTATTAGAAAATGGTACTATATTAACAATCAATGGACTTATGTCCGATGAAAATAGATTGGTTGTTTATATTACATTAGAAAATGATAAAGGCTTGCCAGATGATCTAGATCACATTTTTTCACCAAGGAACATTACTGGCTTTTTTACAAATGCAAAAATGAATAGCTCTGTTTTTGAAAAAAATGATGACAAAACAAAAATCACGGGAATATTAAATTTTGATCCCATTAATGCTTTTTCGAAAAAGCTCCAGCTGCACTATGTTTACTGGAAAGATGATGAAACAATGGAAGGTACAACTGATATCTCCTTTCCCTATAATCATAAGGAAGCATTACAAACAAAAATGAAGCAATCTATCAATAAAAAATGGAATGTAGATAAAGGTACTATTCATTTTAAAAGAATCACAGCTACTCCTACTCAAACGGTTATAGAAGGCACGTTTCATGTCGACAATTATGACCGGCTCAATCATGGTTTTAATGGAGTAGAGCTAGTCGCAAATGGTCAGCCTCTCTCCCAAGAAGGCTATACTACTTCTTCATCCATTAACAAAAACAATACATTTTCGATTGAATATGATGGCCTTCCAGAAGATATCCATTCACTCGAAATTCTCATGAAAGACTTTATCGGTTATAAATCGATAAATAAATCCATTGCGCTTACAGGAAAAGAAGAAAATAGAGTAATACCATTAGAGAATGATGAAGTAACTATAAAGAACATCCAGTTAAATGATATGCTATCAATAAGTATCTCCTCGAGTGATTCTGTTTTATTAGATAAAGTAAGTATTATCAATGAAGAGCAAGAAAGAATTCCTTTAAAAACAACAACCAATCACCAGTTGATAACTAACAAGGATGGAACAATTAATAATGAGCGATCATTGCTATTTGACACAAAATCTCGGCCGCTGGAACTGCATATTGGCGGATTGCATTATGTGAAAGAATACAATAAAACTTTAGCTATTCCTCTTCAATAAAGAAAGCAAAAGACTCACAAATGATCAGCTATTAGCTTCAATCGTGAGTCTTTTCTTCTTATTCTGTAATTATTTCATAAATTAGCGTAGGAGCTTTTACTTCATTTGGTGAAAGCTTAATATTTTCATCCAATTTTTTTATTACATCGTCTACTTCTTCCGTATTGCTATAAATCGTAACGAGTGATTCGCCAGCCTCCACTTTATCTCCTATTTTCTTGCGTAAAACTAAGCCTACCGCCAGATCAATTTCTGAGTCTTTTGTTGCTCGGCCAGCTCCTAATAACATAGCAGCAGTCCCAATGCTGTCAGCTGTTATTTCTGCGACATAGCCTGATTCTTTTGCTGGAAGCTCCGTAATAAATTTAGCTTTAGGTAATAAATCTGTTTGATCCACAACAGAAGCATCTCCACCTTGGGAACTTAAGAAAATTTTAAACGTTTCGAGCGCTTTGCCATTATCTATTACCTCTTGCAGCATTTCTCTCGCTCTATCCGTTGATTCTGCCTTTCCAGCTAAATAGACCATATGACTCCCTAAAGTTAAACATAGTTCCGTCAAATCTTCTGGTCCATGCCCCTTTAATGTATCAATTGCCTCTTTTACTTCTAGTGCATTTCCGATTGCATATCCTAAAGGCTGACTCATATCAGAAATAACAGCCATTGTTTTCCTGCCCACATTATTCCCTATTTGCACCATTGCTTCAGCAAGCTCTCTAGATGCATCCAATGTTTTCATAAATGCTCCAGCACCTGTTTTCACATCTAAGCAAATGGCATCTGCACCTGCTGCAATTTTCTTACTCATGATACTGCTGGCAATCAATGGAATACTGTTAACAGTCGCGGTTACATCTCGTAAAGCATATAACTTCTTATCAGCAGGAGTGAGGTTCCCACTTTGTCCAATAACCGCTAATTTATTCTTATTTACTAGGTCAATAAACTCCTCTTTTTCTATTTCCACATGGAAACCTTTTACTGATTCTAATTTATCGATGGTTCCACCAGTATGACCGAGTCCTCTTCCACTCATTTTCGCCACTGGAACACCTACTGATGCCACTAATGGTCCCAATACTAATGTGGTAGTATCGCCAACTCCCCCAGTTGAATGTTTATCCACTTTAATTCCTTCAATGGCAGATAAATCAATGACATCTCCTGAATGAACCATTGCCATTGTTAATTCAGCACGTTCAGCTGCTGTCATATCTTGAAAAAACACAGCCATACTAAATGCACTCATTTGATAATCAGGAATCGTTCCATCTGTATAGCCTTTAATAATAAAAGAGATTTCTTCTTTGGATAATTCTAAACCGTTCCTTTTCTTCTCAATTAAATCGACCATTCTGAATGCCATAATTTGAATTCTCCTTCATATGTATGGAATTTTTTTCTTTAAAATTGCAAAAATTCAAGTCAAATTACTGCTTTTTTTAATTTTTTGATTTATGTAAACGGTGTAAAAATATATCTGTCTAAAGAGTTACCGGTAAATCAGTAACTCTTTAGGATGAAAACTTCATTATGCACCTATATGTTTAATTAGCTCTTTCACATATTGCAGGAAATTTGCTTTTACCTTTTCTGTTGTTTCGATTACTTCTTCATGATTCAGTGGTTGATCTAGAATACCTGCAGCCATATTAGAAATACAAGAAATCCCTAATACTTTCAGACCTGCATGACGAGCGACTATTACTTCCGGAACAGTCGACATCCCCACTGCATCGCCGCCTAATACGCGAAGCATTCTTACTTCTGCTGGCGTTTCATATGATGGACCTGTGTTTCCCACATAAACACCCTCCTGAATACTCAGTCCAATACTGCTTGCGACCTTGCGTGCTGTTTCACGCAGATTTCTGCAATATGCTTCTGACATATCAGGGAATCTCACCCCTAACTTACTGTCATTTGGTCCGATTAATGGATTGGTGCCCATATTATTAATATGATCAGAGATTAGCATTAAATCACCAGGTGCAAAGTTTTCATTCACCCCGCCTGCAGCATTGGTTACAATTAATTTTTCTACTCCTAATTCCTTCATAACGCGAACCGGGAAGGTTACTTTATCAAATGTATACCCTTCATAAAAGTGGAAACGACCTTGCATTGCTACCACTTCGATTCCCTTAATTGTACCGAATACAAGTTGTCCAGCGTGACCTTCTACTGTTGATACCGGAAATTCTGGAATTTCTTCATAAGGTATTTTTACTGGATTTTCGATTTCCCCTGCAAGAACGCCTAAGCCTGAGCCAAGAATTAAACCAATTTTAGGTGTTTTCGCATATTTTTGTTTTAAAAAATCAGCTGATTGCTTAATCATCGTATAATTCATTTTTTATTCCCCTTATATTAAGTCATTTAAGAAGCTTGTGCCATGCTTTGGCATCTTCACGCTGAAATTATCTGCTACTGTTGCTCCAATATCAGCAAACGTTTTACGTAGCGGCAGCTCTTTCGGTTCCTTTAATGATTTGCTATATACTAATAATGGTACATACTCTCTTGTGTGATCTGTTCCATGATGGATCGGATCATTTCCATGATCAGCGGTAATGATTAATAAATCATCTTCCTTCAGTAATTCCAATACTTCTGGCAGTCTAGCATCATACTCTTCTAATGCCTTTCCATAGCCAATTGGGTCTCTTCTATGTCCAAATAAAGCATCAAAATCTACTAAATTTAAGAAGCTTAAACCTGTAAAATCCATTTTTAGTGTGTCAACTAGTTTGTCCATCCCATCCATATTGGAGACGGTTCTCAATGATTTTGTCACACCTTCTCCATCATAAATATCAGAGATTTTTCCAATAGCAATACTCTCAATTTGATTATCTTTCAATTCATTCATTACAGTTCGATCAAATGGCTTTAGAGCATAGTCATGACGATTTGCAGTACGTTTAAAGTCGCCTGGCTCGCCAATAAATGGTCTAGCAATAATACGACCAACCATATATTTCTCATCGAGTGTCAATTCTCTTGCTAATTCACAAATACGATACAATTCATCTAAAGGAACAATGTCTTCATGTGCAGCAATTTGCAGCACAGAATCTGCTGATGTGTAGACGATTAAAGCACCAGTCTTCATATGCTCTTCGCCTAGCTCATCTAGAATTTCTGTTCCACTAGCTGGTTTATTTCCAATGATCTTGCGTCCAGATTTTTCTTCGATTTCATTTAATAGTTCATCTGGGAATCCTTCCGGAAATACACGGAATGGTGTCGCAATGTTTAGACCCATTATCTCCCAGTGTCCAGTCATGGTATCTTTTCCGTTTGATGCTTCTTGCATTTTTGTATAATAAGCAATTGGAGTATCAGCCCGCTCAACACCAGCAATTTCCTCAATATTACTAAGACCTAATTTCGCCATGTTCGGCATATGAAGACCATTCATTCTTTGAGCAATATGCCCTAATGTATGTGCTCCTTCATCATTAAATTTTTTCGCATCAGGTGCCTCGCCAATCCCTACAGAATCCATTACAATTAGGAAAACACGATTATATTTATATGTAGACATCTTTTTCCTCCTTTTACCATTTCATTTAACCCTATTTTATCCTACTATATGTATCTTTATTAACCATAAAAATTATAGCATAATCGTCAGAAGTCTGACATCTTTTTCAAAATTGTTATCTTTCACTTTGGAAAAATAAAAATTGTTTTCTATTTTCTTCTTCATTATACCTTTTTTCATATAAAAAGAAAAAAGAACACTGTTCAAGTTTGCTGACAGTGTCTTTTTCTCCTTACTATTTACCCTTTTAAATAAAAACTATCTCCCGCCCACTAGGCACGAGGATGAAATTGACTATATACATCTTTCAATCTAGTTTTTGTTACATGGGTGTATATTTGAGTTGTTGAGATATCAGCATGACCGAGCATTTCCTGCACCGCTCTTAAATCAGCACCATTTTCTAATAAATGAGTTGCAAACGAATGTCTTAATGTGTGCGGTGTTATTTCTTTTTCAATATGGGCTTCCTTCCCTAAACGCTTTAAAATTTTCCAAAAGCCTTGTCTTGTTAATCGATTGCCATGGTGATTTAGAAACAAGGAATGCTCCGTGGATTTCTTTTGGTTTAAAAATGTTGGTCTCCCTTGATGCAAATAATCCTTCAATGCCCTCGTAGCTGCTCCGCCAATAGGGATGATTCTTTCTTTGTTCCCTTTTCCGATACAGCGGATAAACCCCATTGTAAGATGAACATCATCCATATTTAAATTGATCAACTCACTCACACGGATTCCTGTTGCATAGAGAAGCTCAAGCATCGCTTTATCTCTGAGTCCATAATGGTCATTTTTATGAGGAAAATCAAGCAGTGCTTCTACTTCCTCCATGGATAGAACTTTAGGCAATGTTCTTTCTGCCTGCGGTGTTTCAATATGTACAGTTGGATCCTCTTCAAGCACACGATCCCGGAATAAAAATTGATGAAATGCACGAATAGATGCTATATGTCGTGCGATTGTTTTAGAGGACTTTCCTTGGTCCTTTAAAAAACCTAAAAAGCGAATAATGTGGGAACGCTGTATTTCTTTGAGATTACATTGTTCTACATTTTTCATATATTTTATATAGCTTTTTAAGTCTCTTTCATATGATACAAGTGTATTACTCGCTAAACCCTTTTCCACTAATAAATAATGTATAAAATCTTTTAATTGATCTTCCATAGGACTATTCCCCATTTAAGTAAAACAGGAATATTCGATCCCTCCATGAATATTTTTCTGTTTCCAGACTATTATCTGCATTCACCTTGATGGCAGAACCTGATGGCTCATCATAGCGATGTAGTTGTTGATATTCTTGATTAAACCAAACGATTGCATAATAAAAAAGAATCGTACATCCTGTAAATAGGAGAAATACTTTTAGTGTATTTATAATTGCTTTTGTCCATCTCATCCAAAATCCCTCCATAACTTCTATAATACAAGCTATGCCAGATTGGACATTTAATATACCTAATGGACCTATTATTCTTATTATAATAGAAATAAATATTATTTAAAGCGTTAAATTCCCCCTTCGTTTTCATTTGATATCCTATGAATATGTGATAAAGGTAACATTCCTTCTTTGAATTAGTAAATAACAAAAATAAAAAACCTTCTCAACTGAAAAGGTTTATTCTGCGGATGAAACATCCTCGTTTTTTTCCGTGCAACGATGACAAATACCATGAAATGTTAGACGATGATCTTTAATTTTAAAATTCCAGTCACGCTCTACTAATTTCTCTACATCTCCTAGTAAATCTTCTTGAATTTCATCCACTGCTCCACATTCAATACATACTAAATGGTGATGAAAGTGGGCTGCACCTTCTTGTCTCAAATCATACCTAGAAACACCGTCACCAAAATTTATTTTATCAACAATTTTCAATTCCGTAAGTAGTTCAAGTGTGCGATATACGGTTGCCAATCCAATTTCAGGAGATTTCTCTTTAACGAGTAAGTAAACATCTTCTGCACTGAGATGGTCTTCTTCATTTTCTAATAATACTCGAACTGTTGCTTCCCTTTGGGGAGTTAATTTATAGCTCGAAGAATGCAACAGCTTTTTTATTCTATCTATTCTACTTTCCATTCCGAAAGTCCCTCCCTAGCCACTGTCCATCTCATTATAACAGAAGTAGGAAAAGAATCCTAATAAAAATTATTATAAATAACAATTAATAATAATTATTAATTTACAATGACTATCAACGATAATGAATGAAGCAGCACCCCTCTATTAAAAAGGGATAGTAATAATAATAGATTGTACCATATTAATGACAGCTTTCATTAATAATGGCGAAATATATGCCTCTACTGCAGCAGCAATGCCGATTACTATAAAGGCCATTATTAGAAGAATAGTATATCTAGCAAACAGCGGCAGCATTGGTTCTCCCTTTTTCTTCATAAACTGCTGGCGAATCATTTTAAAAGAGAATGCTACTGATAGTGTAGCAGAAATTATAAAAATTGGAATAACAATTAGATTTTGCGGCAGAACCGACACAAATGATAGTAGAAATCCATGCCATCCCATTTGATTTACTAAAAAGCCAACTGTGAAACCAACTACCATTCCTTTAATAAATAGTAGAATTAAAATAATAGGCAATCCTATGATCGAAATACCTAACAGCCAAATAAAACCAATATACTTACTATTATGCGAAAAGCTTTGAAAAAACAAATCTTTGCTGTCCGCTACTTGTCCATTCGAAACCTGTCCAAAAAACTGTGTTAAATAATAATAGAGATCTTCCTTTTGGGAGAGAGACAAACTATTCACTACAATTGCACCAAAAATAACCCCCATTAAAAACAATACAATGATAAATAAGTAAATTGAGGAATGATCGCGTATATGATTCACTAGGATATTCTGATATTTTTTCTTTTTCATTGCCTTTCCTCCCGCCAAGTCTGTTAGTTAATGTTTATGCAAAAAAAAAGGGCATATGACTATAAATCTATTATTAATAGAAATGAAAAAATAATCAGATTATTATATTATTGATTATAGAGATAGATAGATTAACAAATTGAGGTGAGTGTTTTGAAACCAGTATTAATCGATTTACCAGAAACGATCGAAACAGAAAGGCTAGTCATACGCCCCTGTATGCCAGGAGATGGCAAAGATGTATATGAAAGCATTCAGCGGTCAAAAGAAGACTTTAAACCTTGGATGAGTTTTGCCAATCAGGAGGAAACACTAGAAGAAGTGGAAGCAGGCGTACGAGAATCATATGCCAAATATATTTTAAGAGAAGATATTCGATTACATATTTATTTAAAAGCAACAAATGAATTTATTGGATCAACCGGTCTACATTCAATCGATTGGAAAGTCCGCGTGTTTGAAATTGGCTATTGGTGTGATTCAGCTCATACAGGAAAAGGCTATATTACCGAAAGTACAAAAGCATTAATAAAGTTCGCACAAAGTACTCTTGAGGCTAATCGTATTGAGATACGAGTAGATTCCACCAACATGAAAAGCCGTGCTATCCCAGAAAAACTCGGCTTCTCATTAGATGGAATTTTGAAAAATGAGACACTAAGTGCCGATACAGAAGAATTAAGAGATATTTGTCTTTATTCTTTGACATAATGAAGAAATCCCACAAATGATTATATGGGATTTTGATATTACTTATCTACTCTGACCTTGCCGTATTTGCCGCCCCCGCCAACTTGCAAGTCTACCATTCCCGTCCTTGCTGCAACAATATAATCTGCCACTTTCTTTGGCACAATCTCCACTAGTTTTTCATAGGGGGCTTCATGAATGATTTGCATTTCAGTTGAAAAATAATCGAGTAATTTTTGCAGCGTTTTTTTTCCTAATCCAGGTATATATTCTAACGGTATTTGATGAATATACGGAGGTCTACTAGGTGCACTGGCTGCATCTTTTAAATCGCTAATCCTTGCTGCCACCCCTTTTACCCATTTATGACTTCCGCATTCTGTGCAGATCCCTGTCGTTTCCGAGAATGGAGCATAGCATTTCATGCAAACTGTTTCGTGATATTTACCTAATTTCGGATCTAATCCATAATTGGCAATGATTTTTCTACCGTCTTCTTGATGAAGTACTTTTGCAAATTCAGCAAAAGAAGCGTCCTCCATTTCCATGACCTGATATTCCCGAGCCATTTTTTCTAAAGAATGAGCATCAGAATTGGTTATAAATGAAAAAGAATGTAATTCTGCGATTTGGTCTGCCATCTCGGTATCAGAACTCAAACCAAGCTCAATCCCATCAATCATTTTCTCGTCAAAAACTTCTTTAAAGGAACGATTAACTCCGCTACCATATAAACTTTTAAACGGTGTGAAGACATGGGCAGGAACGAATAGTCCATTTAATTCCTTTACTTTATACTGTAATTCTTTTCCACTGATATAAAGGCGCTGCGAGCTTAATGTTACATTTTTCATATGGTGAGAAATCCAATTAGAAAATTCCCTCATTTTAGCCAACGTCGGTAGATAGCATAGCACATGAATAGGACCCTTACAGAAAGAATCATATATTTCGAGCTCTGAGCCAAGAATAATCGTGATTTCTTCCATTCTCACCCCACCATCGGCTAATTCCAGCATCTTCCCTTGTGCTATTAACTCCTCCATTTCCAATATTACCTCAGGAGAATGGCAATCAATGATCCCAATCATATCAAGACCTTTTTGCTTACTGGCATATTCTATGATTGCCGTTAAAGTTAAGTTTCTTGATGCTGTTATTTTTACCGGTTTCCCGCTCTTTGTTCTACCAATATGGATATGTAAATCAGTGTAATACGAATTCATTTTTACTCCTTTAAATTTGCAATTTGTAAATATTGTACCCCAAAAATCGTTTTAGCATCAAAAATACGCTTTTCTTTGATAAATTCCAATGCCTCATCTAGTGAAATTTCTAATACATTCACAAACTCATCTTCATCAAGTCCTGCTGCATTTTCTTTTTGCTTTAATCCTTTTGCCACATATATATGAATAATTTCATCAGCAAATCCTGGGGAAGTATAGAATGAGCTTACCAATTCTAGAGATTCACATTCATATCCCGTCTCTTCTTCTAACTCTCTTCTAGCACAAAGAGCTGGTTCTTCGCCTTTTTCTAATTTCCCAGCAGGAATCTCCACAATTACTTTTTCAAGCGGCTTTCTATATTGTTCTACCATAACTAGTTTATTATCATCCGTTATCGCTATTACAGCAACCGCGCCTGGATGCTTTACAAGTTCTCGCGTGGACGTTTTCCCATTCGGCAATTCGACCTCATCCACTTGAACTTGAATGATTCTCCCACTATAAATATGCTCTGTTTTTAATGTTTTTTCTTCCAATGTACTCATTTGACACACTCCTGTTCTATTAAGCCAAAGCTCTGACATATAGATTATTATACTTCATTTCTGTTCAATGGAAAGGATTGGGGGAAGCTTTTGAAAGTATATATCCAGGAAAAAGGAATTATTTTATCAGGAAAGGCTTGGGAAATCCGCTATATTCTTAAAAAATACCAAACGGAATTTACTTATGTAAAAGATTGGATAAACGCAAATGCTGACAGCTCTCAAAAATAAGCCATATTCTTTGTGAATAAACAGCATCTTTCGTACAATAAGAGATATCTTTAATGGAGAGGTGTTCAATTTTGCAAAAGTCTCAATTAGGCAATTCTAACTTATTTGTTTCCAAATTAGGTCTAGGCTGTATGAGTCTCGGTACCGAAGAAAAAACTGCTTTCCCAATTTTAGAAGCAGCACTTGAAGAAGGAATTAATTATTTTGACACAGCGGATCTATATGATCAAGGGAAAAATGAGCAATTGCTCGGTCAGTTTTTCAAGAATAATCGCGAAGATGTCATTCTTGCTACAAAGGTAGGCAATAAGTGGGAAGAAGGACAAGAAGGCTGGGTTTGGGATGCAAGTAAAGCCTATATTAAAGAACAAGTAAAACAAAGCCTAAAGCGCCTTGGCACAGATTATATTGATTTATATCAGCTGCACGGAGGCACGATGGAAGATCCAATAGAGGAAACGATTGAGGCATTTGAAGAATTAAAAGAAGAAGGATTTATTCATTATTATGGTATTTCCTCCATTCGTCCCAATGTCATTCGCGAATATGTGAAACGTTCTTCAATTGTTTCTGTCATGATGCAATACAGCATTTTGGACAGACGTCCTGAGGAAGAAGCACTGCCATTACTTGCCGAAAACAATATTAGTGTTGTCACTCGCGGACCGGTTGCAAAAGGTCTTTTAAGTCCTAAATATCGCGAAAAACTATCGGAGAAAGGCTATTTAGATTATTCTCGAGAAGAATTGACAGAAGTATTACAAACACTGAAACAGAAATTCTTAGATAATCGTACACTTACAGAGGCTGCCGTGCAATATAATTTAGCTCATCCCGCCGTCGCTAGCATCATTGCAGGAGCAAGCTCAGCAGAACAGCTTCGCGCTAACGCAAAAGCAGTTAACAGTGCCCCTCTATCTGCGGATGAACTAGCATTCATTAAAAAAATTTCCAAAGCATCTGTTTATGAAGCACATCGTTAATAGGATAAGTGTTTTTTCGGAGCTTGTTCCCCGAATGGTTCATGGAATTTTCTATGAACCATTTTTATGATGGATGAATGCTGATATTACTCACTGTTTTTGAAAAGGTGGGGCTCATCTTGGTTATGAACGCTAGTTTTGAGCTCTGTCTCTTGAATAATGGTTTTCATCTTGCCTATGAACACCTTTTTTCTACTCTATCTATTGAATAGTTGTTTTCATCTCGAATATGAACACCTTTTTTGGGCTCTATCTATTGAATAGTTGTTTTCATCTCAAATATGAACACCTTTTTTGGGCTCTATCTATTGAATAGTTGTTTTCATCTTGCTTATGAACACCTTTTTTTGAGCTCTGTCTCTTGAAAAGCGGTGTTCATCTTGGTTATGAACGATGATTTTAACACCAATATATTATTCTTATCGAAATAACACCTTAACTAAATAGTAGAAACGAGGAATCACTTTGAAATACATAGAATTTGGTATAGGCAACAAATGGCTTATACGAACAGAAACAGAATTACAAGATGGAACAGAGTTTGAGGAAAAAGGAATAAAGAGACCTATTAAATTTCAATCATTATATACTAGAATTTGGGTTGGAAAAACAGTGCTTATTATCGACTCAAAAGAAGGATTTAAAAAAGCTACTAAAAATAGAAAATCCTTCAAATTAATACTTGGAATAAAAAGCCTCTAAAAGTTTATTTAACCTTCCTTAATCTCCAAAAGGAAAAGCTCTCTCCAATCGCGAATATAATATCGTAGTTAAAAAGCTACTACTATTCTTGTTTAAAGGGGTTTTTCGATTGAATCAAGCATTATTAATTATTGATGTACAACAAGAGCTGGTTGAAGGAAATGCGGAAACAAAAGGAGTCTATAACAAACAAGGTTTATTAGAAACAATCAATTTAGTAATAAAGAAAGCTATTGAATCAGGGATAGAGATCATTTTTGTAAGAGATAAAGATGTTGCAGGAGGAAAAGGACCTGGATTTGACATTCACTCCGATATAAATGTCCCTCGCGAAGTTAAAATCTTTGATAAATATGCAACCAATGCGTTCTATGGAACAGGTTTACTAGAGTATCTACAGGAAAAAGAAATGCACCATCTTGTTATTATGGGTTGCGAAACTCCTTATTGTATTGATACAGCGGTCCGAACAGCAACGGTTAATCATATGGATGTCACGCTAGTTGGGGATGGCCATTCCACAACTGATTCTTCTATCCTTTCTGCCGAGACCATTATAAAACATCACAATACAATATTACATGGCCATTATAATGTCGATCATTTTTCCATAGTTCGCAATTCTGCCGAGGATTTGTTTACACCTACTCATGATACATATCGATAATTTTCCCGCAAGAATAATCTAAAATTCCTAAACAAAAGTCATCTTAAAAATGGCTTTTGTTTAGCTAATTTCATTTATCACTCCCGATCTCCCAAGCACTTCTCAGTAAACCAATACCCTCTTCCATTTCTGTGTCTGTTAATCCCCCATACCCTAAAATTACTTTTGGATTACCTGTATAGCGTTTCTCAAAGTAATACAAGGAAAGCGGATATACCTTAACTCCAAAGATCAATGCCTTTTCTATTAATTGTGTTTCTGTCCACTCAGTATGAACTTCTAAAACAATATGAAGGCCAGCATTTTCTCCAATCACTTTTACAAATCCACCTAAATGATGTTGAATCGTTTGCAGTAATACTTGGCGCTTCTTTCGATATAATGTTCTCATTTTATTTAAATGACTATTCCAATGGCCCTCTTTAATAAAACGATATAAAGTGTCTTGGTGCATGCGAGAAACAGTCTGTTTATACACGGTAAAATGCTTCCTATATGTAGAATATAAAGATTTCGGGAGGACAGCAAAGCTTATGCGCAGAGATGGAATTAAGGATTTTGAGAAGGTTCCTAGATAAATAATCCGATTGTTCTTATCTAGTCCTTGAAGTGCCGGAATCGGCTTTCCTTTATAGCGATACTCCCCATCATAATCATCTTCTATTATATAACCTCCGTTTTTTTCTGCCCATTTAAGCAATTCTAATCGACGTGTAATAGGCATAATCATTCCATAAGGAAACTGATGAGAAGGCGTTACATAAGCAATATTTGCTTTACTCTCATTCAATTGCGAAACATTCATGCCATTGTCATCAACCGAAATTGGTAAAACTTTAATCCCCATATCTTGAAAAACTACTCTAATTCGATGATAGCCCGGATTTTCAAGGGCGTATGTTTTATCCCTTCCGATCAATAAACCAATTAACCCAATTAGCATTTGCGTACCTGCACCTAGAATAATGTGGTCGGGATGACAGTTTACGCCTCTTGTCGCATATAAGTGTTTAGCAATCTGCTCTCTTAAATTAAATTCCCCTTGTGGATCTCCATTCGAAAACCAGAAGTTTTGGTCTTCATATATCGATTGCATAGAAAGTTTTCTCCAAGTAGTATAGGGAAAATAGCTACTATCGACATTTCCTGAATTAAAGTCTATTTTCACAGGCTTTGCCTGTTCCACCTTTTGCTTTTCCTTATTCTCTTCAGTATCGAGCCAGCTACGAAATTCTTCATCAATAGTTAATACAAATAATCCTTTTCGCGGAATACTTTCCACATATCCTTCTGCACAAAGTTGATCATAGGCCGATTGGACTGTGTTTAAACTAATTTGCAAATGTTCCGCCAGCTTTCTTTTCGATGGCAATTTTTCATTCGGTGAAATATGTTTATTCATAATTTCTTGTTTAATAAAATCCGCTAACTGCATATAAAGGGGCTTTCCACTATCCTTCTGTAAAATTGGTGTTAATTCTAGCATTAGTATCCACTCCTCCCCTTCAGCTGATACCTTTAAAAAGAACAATTCTGGCACTTTAGATTATACCAGATTGCCATTACATTAGAGATAGAAAGGGAGGATTGGATATGTTAAATGACCAATTACTTATTAAAGAATTAACTTCTGAAGCAGAATGGGAAAAAGCTTTTCCTGTTATGAAACAATTGAGAACGCAATTAAATTTGGATACTTATCTTACATTAGTGTCAGAGTCTGTTCAAAAAGAAGACTACCGTTTGATTGCACTTTATAATCAGAATGAAATTGTCGCCCTTTGTGGGTTTATGCCTATGATAACCTTGTATAACGGCAAATTCATCTGGGTATGCGAATTAATTACAGACAGCAAGCATCGGTCGAAAGGATATGGAAAGGTATTATTAAACTATGTTCATGAGTGGGCTGTCGCTAATGACTATCCTATCGTGTCTTTATCCTCTGGTTTACAGCGAATCGATGCCCATCGCTTTTATGAAGAGAAAATGGAATATGATAAAGTAAGCTATGTTTATCTGAAAAAAATCTAATGGAAAGTAAAAGAGACATTTGCTGCTTAAGGAAATGTCTCTTTTATCGTTACTTGAAAAATACTCGTAAAAAACCCCCTTTTTCTTCATAACTACCTTCATTTATAACTTTTAACATCATCAGGACTTTCTAGCTTTTTTTTCCATTTTAAACATATAATGATATATTAAACTAGTAGAAGGGAGAATGATAATTATGAAAAAAATTTGGAATTTAGAAGATGACTATTATACATTAGATGCAATCACCCAAGAAGATATTGATTTTGCTGAAAAGTGCTTATTATGCAAATTACCTGAGGAATATATAAACCATTTAAAAATTAGAAATGGCGGTTCGCTAATAGACGATGCTCTACCAGTTAAATTTCAAAATTCTTGGGCAGATGATCATATTCCAGTCCCTTTTTTATACGGTATAAAAAAAGGCGAAGGTATACTTCAAACAAAAGAATTATTAAAAGAATGGGGAATTGAGGAAGACAGTTTTGTAATTATTAGTGGAGATGGTCACTATTGGATTGTTCTTGACTATAGAACTAGTAAAACGGAACCGAAAATAACATTTATTGATACTGATTTTGATTTAATAGAAGTTGTTTTTAATTCATATACCGAAATGATAGATTCTTTATATATACATGAATATGAAGATGAGGACTTTGAACAATATGAGGATGAAATTTCATTAGAAAACGCAAAAAATTTAATCCAAAGCAATGATTCTGAGGAAATAATATATGGAATATCTTTATGGGTAGGACAAATGGAGGAAATAGAGTCTTTAATTAAAATACTATTTGATTTTATTAAACTTAATAAAGATTCAGATGTTGTCTATAATTCTTTTGAAGAACTAACTAATTTAGTAGTTAATGACATGATAAGTAACAAAGATCTTGCAAAGAATACCGCTCAAAGATTATTAGCTGAAATGGAGAAACAGAATGATTCTGATCTGGATCCATTTAAGTATTTAGTAAAACAACATTTCAATTAAAAGTAATTACACCATCATTTCTATAAACAGAAAGCAAAAGTAAAAAGGCCGAATTCGACATATTGTAAATTCCGCCCTTTTACTTTTGAGTAATGACATCATTTAGAGTACAAAGTGATGAAAAAAACAATAAAAAAACTGATCATCAAACTCTTACGATTCTATCACTTTTACATAAGCACCTTTCTTCGCTTTTTGCAAAGCTGCATGATTCATCCCTTGAATTTTTTGCGAAAGGCTTGAAGCACTTATTAGTTTATTTCGGCAGAAAATTAATGGGTCAATAAGTCGAACCTTATTCTTTAAATGGATATCAAAATCCTCTTCATCTTCGATTACTTTCACACTGGGATGGAGCTTATTCCATAGCATTTGGAGCTCCACATTCTTGGCTGTACTTATTTTATGAATTAACTCCTTATCCTCCCCTAAAAAATCGGAAAATTGTATGATGCTATGAGCTAAAGCTGCTTTTAAAACTTTTGTTAACTGGTCATATCCATAAATATTTAATGGATGCATGAAAAAATCGATGACCTCTTTGTAATAGGTTTCAACAAACCATTCTGCCGAATCGACATGTTGTAAACACATTTTCCCTTCAACTATTACAACATTTTCTAAAAATCCCTCTACTTCCTTTAACGATATTTTTCCATATGTATACATATCCCGTAATGTATAGTCCACACGATCGGCACATAATTTTGGTGCAGGCTGCTCCAAAATCGTCCATTTAGAATCGTCTCCGATTATTTTCTCATAGTCATAATGATATTTTTCTAAGATTATCGGTATTTCAGAATCTTTTATCACAGAAAGAAATATTTCCTCATGATAATTCTCATTCTGTTTATCTAAGACAAAGTCAATAATATGGGAAAAGGCAGTATGAGACACATCATGCAATAAACCAGCAATTTGTTCCTCTATCGAACCTCCAAGCTTTCGGATTAAAAGCATAACCCCAATTGAATGCTCATAGCGCGTTACATTCCAGTTTTCATTTACTAAATAACTTGCTCCTCCTTGATGAATTCCTTTTAATCGCTGGATTGGCTTACTTTCTATTAATTCTATTAAAACTTTTTCTATCTCAAAATTCCCGTACAGTTTATCAGATATTAGCAAAATTATTCTCCCTTTTATTCAATGTAAAAATACAACTTTTTTTAAAAAATTACATACACTTCCAATAATTGTATAGTAAAGTATACATATAAAGTTTTATCTTGTCATGTTTTCAAAAAATGAATTTATGAAAAGCAAATCTGAAAGGAGTATGAATGTGCATCAGAATATCAGAGAAAACCAAAGTAATAAAAGCAGCCTTTTAGGTGTACTGTCGATTCTTTTTCCTATTGTCCTTGGACTATTGATTCTTAATTTTTTTACAGACATCATTCCGTTGGAGAAGATTCAAGGGTTACCTGTTCTTATGCCGCTCTTTTTGTGTCCATTTGGAGCAGTCATCGGCTTTTTAGGGTATAAACGGAATAGAGATACCCTATCACTAGTAGGTATAATTGCCAATGTAGTATTGTTTTTGTTCCCTATTTTTTACCACATACTAGGAACGCTTATAATGGGTGTTTAATATAAATTTATGAAAACCACTTGAAGTTTAGTGGTTTTCATCTACTTTTTTGTTCAGCCTCCCCTACTAACCTTTCTTTTCATATTGAAATTTAGATAAAGGAGAGAAATATTAGTAAACTTATAAAAAGACAAAACACTTTCAAATTAAAAAAGTATAAATTTGGAACTGTCTGGTTTAATAAATTAATTGGTATAAGGAAGCTTTCTAATTATTTTAACAGCCTCTCCATTTGTTTTTTCTGTACTTTAGCTAATGCTAATAAGGGGAATTGATCCCGCTTTAATTGTTCTATAATGCCGTTCGCTTCTTTCCATGCTAGGTTATACTGTTGTTTCGTGATTGAATTTTCTTTATATGCATTTTCCAGCTCCTCTTCATCCAGTAAATAAATTTGGTTAGATGGAAGCATTACAATATCTAAAAACAAATCATCCATCCAAGGAACATTTTTCTCTATTCCAATTTCCAGACAAATATCAATATACCACTGCACAATATCACCATTTGCATTAAACATAGTAGTGACAGAATGATGTTTATATAAGGGAAACTGATGAAGCCACATATAGCCATCTTCAAGGATACACACAGCTTTCTGATCATACCTTTTTGTTACTGACTCCACTACCTTTATTGAATGAAAGAGCGCCAAATATCCTGTAAACTCTTCCGTCTTCATAAACGTTTGAGCATATTGCTTTTCTATTATCCGTTTCCAGTTTTTATGATTACCAAATTTTCTTTTTACCGGTATACACACCCATCCTAATCAACATGATATCTGAAACCACCCTGTCTCTTTCGGAAAATCATCTCTACTTAACGGTCTCCCTAATATTAACTGGCGATAGGAAGTAATGGTGCCGTCATGTGAAACAATATAGATTTTCTCTTTTTTTAAATGTCTACAATTTGCTAAAAATTCTTCCGCCTGTCTTGTAAATTCACTATCTATAACAGTATTAAATCCGTTCTCCCATAATGACTCAGGGGGATTGTCGTCTAGTTCAAAGACAGGAAAAATATCTAGTATTTTCTCCTTTTCCATCATTAGATCACAAGGCAAGGTTTGTTTATTCGTTAAGAGAGGGAACATCCTTGGAGAAACATAAGGAGTTACTATTTTTTTACAATCGACTCCATCAGTCCATAGCATAGCTGTTTCCAATGTCCTTACTAAGGGGCTAATAAACACAATATCCTGAGTGGTTAAAGGCAAACGTTCCTTTAGCTTATTAGCTTGATCCCTCCCCTTTTTTGTGAGAGAAGGATTTCTTTTTTGTAAACTAGCAGGAAGGTTAAGTGTGTGTTCTCCCTCTCCATGTCGTATAAATATTAAGTCCATCTTATCCACTCATCCTTATTTTTGATTTCCTTTAACCAAGCAATAAGTTTCTCTACCATTTCGGGTGTAAATGCATGATTCACTTTTTCAAAAATTCCCCACTCCACATTGGTTCTTCCCTTCTCCTGGCTAAGATACTTATAATAATTTTCTTGACTCTCGATTGGAATTATCGTATCACTATCTCCATGCATAAGAAGAACTGGTGATAGACTCCTCGTTGTGTTTATTGGATCGTATTTCTTTAATAACTTCTCTTCTTCTTGAGACATCTCTTCTCTATCATCTCGTATACGAAATAATTTTTCTGTAAGGAGGAAGGAACCCGAGCCATTGATGTTTGCCAAGCCACTTATGTCAGGCTCTTTCGCAAAAATACCATTTGCTATAAATCCCCCCATTGAATTGCCTATTAATATGATACTGTTTTTCTTTATTCCTACTACGCCTAAAAAATCATTGAATTCATCAATAGTATGGAAAATAGTATCCCAAAAGTACTGCTGAGTAATGTTGTAATCAAAGTGATCTTCTAAAGGAAATCTTTCATCGTGATATAGGATGTCAGGAATTAATACGCCATACCCTTCTTGAGCAACTTCTTCGGCCAACTCTATGTATCCCTTCGCTGTTCCACCCCAACCATGATATAAGATTACAATTTTGTCTTTATTTTGAATATTTTTCGTAGATTGATAAAACTTCCATTCACCGATTATTTTTCTTTCCACTGTTGTCCCTGCCTTTTTCTGCTGATACTTAAATGAATCTCTTTGCTTTCCCGTATTCTATCAGCGCCTGATAAGGATCACCTTTTAATCCTAGAACCTGACAAAAAGCTGGCTCTGTTTTATAGCCTTGTTTCTTTCGTATAAGTACTTCTTCTTTTACGGATGGATTTATCCTTAAAACGGCGTGTTCAATTATCATATGGAGATACGCATATTGCTGCTTAACCGGGATAGGCTGACCAAACAATTCAAATTCAAAGCCATCAAAATAGAAATTTGCTTTTATTACTTCCACTTCTCTAATCATTAATCTTTTTAGGCGAAAATGATTCATTTTTCCAAAATAATCGATGACAATCTGGCTAAAAATTTCAAATTCGTAGACTTCCATTATAATATCTAAGTCGGAAGACTCTATATCCACTCCAATTGGAATGGTTCCGCAAAGAATTGGCTTATAAGAATGTAAAATTTCATTTATTTTTAATTTCTTCAATGCTAAATATGCTTGCTGCTGTTTAGCACTACCTCCCTGTAAATAATCTGGCGTATCAAATAGTATCCAGTCCATCGTTAATAAATCTCCTTTATAGCATGGAGTACGACTGGGTGTAGAGAAGATAAGGAAGGTTTGTCTATTATTGTCAACGATAAACTTTTTAAGAAATTTTTGCAATTCGCTACCAAGAACCAATAATTTTCTTCCTCTAATTCATTCTTATCTTTCTCTAACTCCTTCCTCCTATTTTTTATCCAAGATTCCAACACTTCCTTCTCTAAACCGTTATCTGCCATTTGTACAATGGGAATAATCATGCGTTCTTCTTCATCATGAATATAGACACTCTCCGACTGATAGATTTTACCCAAAATCGCCTTCACTATTTCTGGATAATTACTTTGCTTCATTTTTTTATTTTTGACAAGTTCATCGAAAGCATCTGCTGCATGTGCAACACTATGGGCCCATCCTTTTTCTCTAACATATCCCCTCACATCTTTTTCAAGATGTACATAGCTAATCAACTTATCCTTCACTTCAAGGATCTTTGCCCTTGATAAGAAATCATCGCGATTATCTTGATAAAGTATAAGTGCTATTAATAAAGAGGTGAAAGAACGAGTGAAAACAGAATCTGTATTCTTTTCGCCAATTCCTTTAAATAAAAATTGATCACTTATACAAATATCTAATATTTCAATTAATAGATCGTTATCTAGTTTGGATTCCAATATAAACTGACAAAATGTTTGATAAATCAAGTTATCTCTTAACTCGCTATCAGGGGAGCCAATATGTTTAAGCATGGACAGGATGACTTTCTGTTTTGTTTTTTCATCCGATGTTATTTCATCCAATTTATCATTTCCTAAGAAGTACTTTAACTCTTGTTCCTTCATTGCAATTATATTTTCTATTAAATTCAAATTCTCACTCCTATCAAAAACTAGGGAAGTATAATCCATTTTCATTTCTTTACTTTATGCATGACAAACTGTGAGTTGCTTTTTTTAAACTCATTCTTGTTGTAAAAGGAAATTAAATCTTCCTCACAAAATAAACTGATAACATCAATATTAGATAATTCATCTACCATTTTAGCAATTAGCTTTATGCCAATTCCTTTCCGATTAAAGGAGCTGGAAATAACAACATCCTCTATATACGCTCTAAAAATCCCATCCGATATTGCTCTTGCAAACCCAATGAGCTTGTTCTTTTCCCATGCACCTACAGAAGGCTTGCGAGGTGATAGAACTATATAAAAATGCAGGATGGTGGAAGGAAAGAACGGAGCAGGATATAGAAAAAATGTTATCCCAAACATTTAATTGGTTTCTCTTGCGATGTTCGTATTTCTATTTTCATGTCGTCTGCCTACCTATTTTTTATTTGTCAACTTTGTCAGCCAAAACAATTTCCAAAATACAAATTCATACCAGTCAACCTGTTATGATGCTTTTTTAGCATAAGCTTTTTAAGATCAAAACTCGGTTCGCTCCCCTTCAAAATTATACCATTAAACCTCAAAATATGATTAAATTTCCAAAACCAAAAAAGCAAAGTGACCTTCGATAAAAAAGGTCACTTTTTCTAAGATGAATGCTTTCTAGCAAAATATTCTTGCACTTTTTTAGCTACGACATTAGGTTTTACATCCATAACGGTTAAATCATCTATGTCTACCCACATAGGCAAATAAGTGCCACGATCTCGATTAGAATTAGTAAACTCTTCACCTTGCCCTGATCCAATCGTTCCATGAATGATATCAGCTAGAAAAAAATACTGAGTTCCTTGCTTCTCTAATTCTACAAGGCATTCTTTTAGTTCGACAGTTACCCCTAACTCCTCGAATGCTTCCCGTTTAGCTGCTTGCTCAGGGCGTTTCATCTGCTTCAATTCCTCCGCCAGGAAAAACAAAATAAACGGAATTATCTCTTACTCTTTTAATTAAACAAAATTTGTTCCCTTGGCTAATAACAACAGAACCCCTATTTCTCAATGTATTAACTCTCCCTTATTTTTACCATTCGGATTTTCCTCGCTAGCAATAACAATTAATTTTCCAATCACAAATTTATCATTCTGTTCTTCAATAAAATTCTATCATTTCGGCAATTTTGATTAAATCTCTTACATCTTTTACACCCGAGATAGTATATTGGTATCTATCTGTTTTTAGTATTAATTTTGGCTTTTTCTCCATATCTACTAAAACAGCCTCTTGATTATTAATCGTGATCTCGTATTCTTTTTTCACCACACTATTTATTCCGTTTCCTCGCATATTATTAGGCTTTTTTTCTGAATGGATAGAAAAATATTGGCCATTCTTTAACGGATAATCAACATTAACTAGAATGGAACGCTTTTCTTTTCTCGCACTTATTTTTGGTTCACCGACAACTACAATGGAAGATAAATTTTTAGTATTTAGGTTATATGGTAATATCGCTTCCTCTGATAGATAAACAGTTGTTTTATTTTCGATTTTATTCTGCTCTTCAACTGTAAAAACTACTCTTTCATCTTGATCCGCTTCCATATCGAAAGCTGCATTTTTTGCTGCCCCTTTTTCAAATGGGAGTGATTCCATTTCCATTTGAGTGAAAAGAAAGAGAATCACTGCCGCTCCTATAATTGCCACAAAAGGGAATGGTTGAAGTGCATTTTTCGTTTTCCGATTATTCTTCATCTGCTCCTTCAGCTTTAAATGCAAAGCATCTTTTCGTTCTTTATTCCAATATATATCAGCTTCTAAGTCCCTCAATTCTGCATCTAGTTGTTCCTTATATAATTTTTCCATTTAATTCTCCCTCCTTTTTTAATTCTTTCTCCAAAGCTCTCATGGCTCGAAATAAGGTCGACTTCACTTTAGCCTCTGACCATCCTAAAATCCCTGCCGTTTCTTCAATAGAGAATTCTTTTAATTTTCTTAGAATAATGATTTCTCGATAAGTTGATTTCAAGGTACTTAACGCCTTGTAAATTTCTAATGATTGTTCTCTGATCTGCAGCATCTCTTCAGGTAATGGATTCTCATCTTTTTTAAATAAAAAAGCTTCTTTTAGCAGTATTACCGGCTTCTTTTTTCTAATCATATCGACGGTGAGATTATGAGCAATCCGATACAGCCACGTTTTTTCACTTGCATCCCTTTTAAATGTTTCCAAGTGGATAAAAGCTTTCAAAAAAGTATCGTTTGTTAAATCTTCTGCCTGCTGATAATCTTGAATCATGATGAAAATATATTTAAAAATAGCTTCTCCAAACTTTTCATACCATTCTAAGATGATTTTATCTTTCTCATTTTCCACCATTTCCCCTCCTTTATTAAAAATTCTATGTATAGACGGATAGAGTTCTAAAAAGTTTTACTTTTTTTAAATATTTTCAAAAATAAAAAGTGGATTCCTGCAAAGAGGTCCACTTTCGGTAATTCTCTGTTTATATAAATTCCTTCATTCTTTTCATCGCAGAATGAACTGTAAGCCGGTGATAAGCGACTAATTTATTCATAAAAATCACTCCATAAACACCATATGGAGTTGGCGACAGCTTTAATAATTCTTCACGTGTTTGGAGATGGTGAATTTCTGCCTTTATTTGTAATTTACTAGCTGCTTCTATTACATTATCGATGGCTATATCGATATAGGGGCATTGCGCTGTGCGGAGAATGGTTAATTGGTTGTTATGAAGTGTCAGTCGTTCTTCCCAATCATTCGGAAAATATGGATTTGCTGCTTCATTTATTTTGTAGACTAATAACTCGAATCCATAGGGAGCATCTTCTAGTTCAGTGAAATCTTTTTTTAAGAAAACTTCCTTGCTTGGCGTCCAAGAGGTTGTTGGATTTGTTACCACGATAACGCCATCCTTTTTATGATTTTTTGCATCTTGAATTACCTTTTCAATTAGCTGAGTTGCATAGCCTTTACCCGTTATATTTACCCATAGACAATGGATGACATAGTAATTTTCCCCATATACTACTCTGGAGGAATGTTCTATGGGTGTATATTCAATAAAACCGGCCAGCTTGTCATTCTCCATTAGTTGAATATATTTCAATCCTTGTCCAAATTGATCTATTAACCATGCTTTTTTTGCTTGATAGCCTGTTGACTTCTGTTTGCTTCTTAAACAATAGCAGCCATTTGCTTGTATATTTTCTGCGGTTAATTCAATCAGCTCTATTTTATTCAAAATGTTTCTCCACTCCCCATCGCAAAATGTTCACTCATTTCTGCCAAAACTTCGAATTATAGAAACTATGGAAAAAACTATAATAATAGGATATCGCCTTTCCTTACACAAACGATATCCTATTATTTTATTTCACTTTTATTTTTGTTGCTTGACTCTTATTCTTTGCCTTATCTTGTGCATATATCAATAAGTTTGTATTTTTCTTTTGTTTTTTGATTGTCATTTTAAAGGAACCTTTTGCATCAGCTGTTGTTTTTTGCACGAATTTCTTTCCATTATAAATAGTAATAGTTGCGTTCGCTTCTACTTTTCCAGCAATAAGTGTCGTCTTCGATGTTACATTTGTCGTAATCTTTGGCTTTGCTGGAGGAGTCTTGTCGATAACTTTTATTGCTTTGGATGTACTATTCCCAGCTGCGTCTATTATCTTAATTACTAATTTGGTTCCTGCCTTTTGTTTTGAAATCTTTATTTGGAAACGACCATCTTTTTGTACTGTACTTTTTCCTAGTTCCTTTTTACCTGCCAGTACTACAACTTTTGCATTTACTTCTCCTTTTCCTGATACAGTTGTCGACTTATCTGTAACTTCCTTAATTTGAGGTTCGTTTGGAGGTGTTTTATCGATATTTTTTATGGTTATAGACTTAACCTGTTTATTTCCTCCCAAATCTACAACAGTAAAGGTATATGTTCCATTCTTTTTCACCATGTACTTTACGTTTTCATTATTCACTTTCTTCCCATCAGGTAGCTGGATATACCGAATTCCAAAATTATCCTTTGCGGTTATTTGGAGTTCTATATCTCGGTTTGTTGGTTTCTTAGTTTTTTGTGTAATAGTAATACTCGGCTTTATTGTATCTGTAACTTTTTGGCTAAACTCGCGTACAGAATCATAGAGATTCCTACTACCAGAACTTTTCGCATATACTTTAAATTGAAAAGTTCCAGTACCTGCTGGCTGCCATTCTAGCTTATTATTCCTACTATAACTTTGTATTTTTTTCCAATTATTCCCGTCTTTTATATAAAACTCATATAGAGGATTGCTTCCTCCCGTAGTTCCTCCAATAAATGTATACATCTTGGGTGCTTGTGAACTATCTTTTTCCAGAAACACCTCTGACACTGGTTCAACAATCGTTCCAAATGTTATGACAATATCACGATCCAAGCTTTTGCCTGCATAACCGCTAATAGCATTTTTATTTATCGTTAATTTATATTTTTTTCCCTTTGTTAATAATTCTGGGAGTATATGCAAATAATTATCATCAGACTCTATTTGAATAGGAATCTTCTTATCCCCCTCCATAAGAGTTATTCCATTTCTATCCTTCCATCTAATCCCCTGATTAAAAAAGAATAAAAGTTCAGAATCGATTTCCAGATTACTATTATCTTGTCTTAAACTTGCCCACACGTCATTTTTAACATCATAAAACAATGAATCCGTTAATTCAAAGGAAGACGGCTCAGTGTTTTTCATATACTCTACATAGTTATTTCCGTTCTCATCTTCATAGATAGCAATTAATCCATTTTGATAAAAGAGAGAATGAACAAAATAATCTTCTTTTAATGAATAGTAATAATCGGCAGATCCATAGCCATAAACATCTATTCCCCCAAAACTACTAGCTATATAAGTTCTTCTTCCAGAATCATCAAAGGCAATGTCATTAAAAGTTTCATATTCATTATTTTCCTCATCATAGCCCATCCTAAATTCAAAATCGAAAGTCATATCCTCTTCTTGTACAGTTGATAAACGAAATACAACCCCATTCATATTGTACATATATTGTCCGTCTGGGCTTATAACCATTTCCGAGCTTAAATGATAGTCTCCGTGATATGGGGAGTCATAATGGTCTACAATCTTGCCATTATCAATTAGATAGGCATAGGCATCTATTGGACTTATTGCTAAGTCCAATGTATAAAGACGGTGTAACTTTTCATTGTAGGAAATACTAGATTCCATGTAAATGGATGTATTATCATCGCCAGCATCTTCTGCTACTTCTTTTTTCGAATTTAAGGAATAAACCTTAATAGTTTCCCATTGATTAGAACCAGGAGTTATATAAAGGTAGCCATTCTGATCGATCGCAATATCCCATGGATCTGTGGATATTGGAAAGGTATCTAATAAAGTAAAATTTCCGGCATCCACTTCTGCAATGGCTCCTTTTAAGCCCTTTTCCGTATAATATGAATGTTTCATTAAATGCTGAGTCACATAGACTTTGTCCTTGTATACTTCCACTTTTTCTGCTGGGTATTTAAGATTTATCTTTTTTATTTCTCCCGTTAGATAATTTACTCTATGCAAAATAGGCTTACCTGTTTCTACCATATAAATATATGGGCGATTTGGATCAATCACTGCATCATCTGCTTGGAAATTAATCGATATCGCATTTGAAGCTGCCTTTATTTTGCTGTTAGAACCATAAGGAACAAATAATGATAACAGCAGTATAATAGCTATAAATAAATGCACTTTTTTTCGCAAAAAACTCTCCCCCTGTAAGTCTCTCTATAATCGTTGTTTAGTTTCATTAATTTTATACTTAATATAAAAGACAATTGAAATTCAAGCTTTCAATTATTTTTAAATCTTTTTTTGCTGATTTTAAACGACATTAATTCTCCTTTCTTCTTTTTTATCGGTAATCTTCTTCCATATTTTATCTTTTTCCCGTCCTCAACATTTTATATAAATAGTCATCTAAAAAGTTAATGCCTTAAGCATAAAATGGTGGTAAAAAATATAAACAGGAGTAGTCAAAATATCTCTACACCCGATGTGATAGATCCCCTTCTAATACAATCCTGCCCATATCACCGTTGATTTCTATAACAGTAAGACTAGTATCATGAATAAAAGGTGGTTCCCAGATTTTCTCCATTGGCAGCTCTTTAAAAATTGCTAGTAATAACTTTATCACCACGGAGTGCGTTACAAGCAGAACATTACCCGAAGCATAATTTTCTTTCACTATATTTAATGCTTGTTTAACCCTCTTTTCCACTGCAAAAAAATCTTCGCCATCGCTGGATTTGTAACGATGAGGGGCATTCCAAAAGAAATCAAATGCTTCTGGATAGCTGTCTTTCAAATATTCTGCTTTCTTTCCTTCCCATTTTCCCATATTAATTTCTTTTAAATGATCATCGAAAATAATCGGAATCTGCCTATCTCCTTTTATAAGGTTTGCTGTTGCGACCGTTCTTTTACTAGGGCTTGTATAGATTGCAGCAAATTCTATTTCTTTCAATCTTTCACCTAATAATACTGCATTCTTTTTTCCTTTTTCCGTTAAGTCTGAATCACTCCATCCTTGCATTCTTTTTTCTATATTCCACTGTGTTTCTCCATGTCTTGTTATGTAAAGGGTTAGCATTTCTAGATCTCCTAATCTACCATTTCTGAACAACAAAATGGTTTTTATTCCTTTTACCGGTGAAGTTTCCATAAAACCCTTTTTCAGTAGTGAACATAAGGATAGGGGGCGCCCCTTCCTAGCTTGTAATCTCCCTTATTAAATAATTTCCGTTTCAGAAATATTCAGTATTTGAAATGAATAATGATATTTTACTATATTTTTAGATTCGACCATTTACCTTAGCGGTTTGCCATGAACAATATGCCAATGAAGATGTTTGGAGTCTTGATACTTGCCAAGATTGGTGATAACTCTGCATGCACCATGTTCCTTTGTCACGGTAGCAGCTACTTGCTTTACAACGCCCAAAAGCTCCAATAGTAAATGATTATCTCCTTCTTCTAATGCAATAAGAGAAGCGATGTGTTTTTTGGGAATTGCTACTATATGAACTGGATAAAAGGGTTTTGTATGATAATATGCTAACACATTTTCTGTTTCCATCACTTTTCTAACCTTTGTTTTTCCACTAAGAACTTCGTCACAATAAAAATCTTCAGACATCTTTTTTCCTCCATTTCCTTTTTAAACACTTGTCTATGGTCTTTTCTCCCATGGTTCCACTACACCTACTACTTTTCTCTTCCAATTATTTTTTATGGCATCAATCACTCCAGCTGAAATCTCTTTATGTGTAAGCCATCTGGAGGAGCTATTCTCCACAATAAATCCTAATTGAATCTGATGATAGCTGCAATTAGGGGGAATCGTTAGTTCCTTCTTTATTTTGGACAAATCCGAGCTGCTCCCAGTAATGTGAAACAAACGCCAATTCTGTCTGCTTTCGGAAAGTTCGTCCTTTACTATATTCAAAGCATTTTTTCCTATCAAATGAACCCATGCTACAACCAAATCAATTGGTCCATTCTGTTGTATAGACCATTCTAATTTCTCCCTAAACGCAGTGTGATTTGTATAATCAACCAGTAAGGGGGTTATTTTCGTTTTATGGTCCAGGTTATCTATTAAACTATTTATTGGGGCAGCTTTTCTGCCAACAATAGATAATCTGCAATCCTCTTGCTCAGCCAGCCATCCAGACACATCAAAAAGCATTCCTGTGCCTCCAATAATTAAGGCATGCTTCATATTTTGCTCCTCCTTATAAATAAGCCTTTAACCAATCAGTTTTCATGTCTTGCTTACTACCCAAAACGCTCCTAAAATTTCCTAATAATTCCTCTTATCTTATTACTCTAACAAACTTAACCCGTTTATTTAAAGTAAAATCAGTGATATTCTATAAATAAGTTAAAAACTATGGGGGGAAAGACTTGAAGATTTTGAATTTTGGTTCTTTAAATATTGATAAAGTATATTCGGTTCCTCACTTTGTTTCTGCTGGCGAAACTTTATCTTCTACGAATTATGAAGAATTTCCGGGCGGAAAAGGATTAAATCAATCAATTGCACTTGCTAAAGCTGGAGCACAAGTATACCACGGAGGGAATATTGGAAAAGACGGCTTATTTTTAAAAGAAGTATTAGCGGAAGCAAATGTAAATGTTGATTGGATTGGTGAGAATGGGAACACAACTGGCCACGCCATTATTCAAGTCTCTGCTAGTGGAGAAAACTGTATTCTTTTATTAGGCGGAGCAAATAAAGAAATAACGATTGATCATATTAACCAAGTTTTAGCGAATTTTTCCCAGAACGATTTACTGTTATTGCAAAATGAAATAAACGATTTAGCATACATAGTGGAAACTGCACACAAAAGAGGATTAAAGATTGCTCTTAATCCATCACCTATCGATGAGACAATTACCAACCTAGATTTTTCAAAAATTGATTACTTAATATTAAATGAAATAGAAGCAAAAGCAATAACGAATGAACATACAAATGACAAGATTTTTCAAAAGCTTTTATCCTTAAACAAGCAGCTAAAAGTCGTCTTAACATTGGGCAATGAAGGTGTAATTTATAAAGATAGTTTAGAAGAACATAGACAAGCTGCTTTTAAAGTAGATGCAGTTGATACAACCGCTGCAGGTGATACCTTTTTAGGATACTTTTTAAGTCAAGTTTCCCAGCAGGCGGAAATAAAACATGCCTTGCAAATGGCTGCAAAAGCTGCTGCAATTGCTGTAACACGGAAAGGGGCCTCCTCCTCTATTCCAAATTTGCAAGAAGTAATGACGTTCACAAAGAAATAGATGATAAAAAAGTGAGAATTTAAGTAGTGATTCTCTCTTTTTTATGGAATCACAATCACCAAACGGAATATATATATTGCATTTAGCAATATATATTAGTTATAATGTAATATATACATTCCATCAATAAGGAGGATTGCCTTGAAGAACCATATTAAAATTGCAAGAATTCAAGCAGATTTAACCCAGCAGCAATTAGCGGATAAGATTGGCGTTACTCGTCAAACAATCAGTCTTATTGAAAAAGGAAAATACAATCCTACTTTAAAACTTTGTCTTGAGCTCTGTTATTCCCTCAACAGAACATTAGATGAATTATTTTGGGTAGACAAGGAGGAAGAAAAGTGAAAAAAATAAAAGATGAACGTCTAATTATGAAAAACTTACAAAATATTAAAGTAGCCTATATCATTCAAACGCTTGGTATTATTGGCATATTAGGCTATGACCTTATTACAAAAGGCTTAGTTGGAATGAGAGACAATCCGTTATGGTATGTATTTATTATTACTAGCATCATTTCAGCCTATCTATCAATGAATATAAGCGTCGATCATGAAAACAGCAAAAAGGACCCTAAAAAGGGACTATCTCTTTCTATTACTATTGTCACTCTGCTTTCCGTGCTTATTGGAATTCTAATAATCCTCTCTGATAGAGAGCGTATCTTAAATGGTGTTCTTATTGGCGGAATAGTATTTATATGCGGGATCATACCTGTACTTTATACTTATTATTTACGGAATAAAAAAGGAAGAGATTTGGATGATGAGGATGAAGTTTAACTCTCTTACTGACATTTATTTTAGCCTGCTGGATTAATCTACCACTTTCGCTTATAATTATTGTAGTGTAATACTAGAATCATAGCATTAATAAATGTTAGAAAAAGGTGTAATATGAATAATTTTTTTAGCAGGCTAACCCTTTTTTTATATATTATTTTTTTCCTCCTAACTGGAATAGCTTTTTATTTTATCTATAAAGATTTTACTACCACTTTTCCCTTTTATTTTATCATTGGATATATCATATTCCTATTTTGTTTTATATTTTACTTACTATGGATGGCAGTATTCACGTGGAAGAAAAACTTTAGCTGGTCTTTATTGGCAAAGAAGGTATCGCAATGTATTTGCCTGTTTCTCTTATTCAGCTTAGTTAATTATCTATTTTCTTATTTTTTTCATCCGAATCAGAAGACTTTTGCATTTTCTTTTACCTCTCTTGGCTTAGCAATAGGTCTTACGTTTCTAGATATTCCTTATTTTCAAGGTAAAAGTAAAAAATAAAGCGACAAAATTACATGATTTACTATGGCTTAAATCCCATAGTGAATCATGTATTTTTCTGCTTCCTGCGCTGCTGTTATTTTTCGAGCTAGATCAATAAGCTGCCCTGATTTTTTAGACGCAACGATATCTAAAAAAAATGGTAACGATTCAGGAGGAATAAGTGTTATTCCGTAATAGGCTAAACCTTTAGCCGGTCGTTCAGATGTTGGAAGTATGTTTTCATCATCGCTAATGGTTTTATCAGCTCTTGTATAAAATCATCATTTACAGGTATACAATCATAAATATCTGGAGTGTAATGATTATATACATACTGTTTATTGAAATTTTCAATGATTCCAAATTCGTGGGTAATAGTCAAGCTCTTCATCCTTTCAAATAAAGCCTGCCAATTTAAGTTAAATTTTAACAAAAGAAAGATGAGCATACTATATTTTTTAGGATATTCTAAAGTTTGCTGCAATGATCTGGAGCTTCCCTTTAAAAATACGTACATAGCTCCATTTTATAGGCGAAACAAATCTGCTGTTTCTCTAGATACCTCTGCAAGAATACCATCTTTATGCTTTAACAATTGTTGTAATGCTTTTTGAACAAATCCTTTTTCAAACGTTTCAATGGGCTGAGGTAATTCTTCTTGATCCAAAATATAATACATTTGATTAGGTTTAACGACAATATCAATAATTAAATCTTCATAGATAACCATATCGTTTTGAAACCAATTTTTTCTCACAATATTGAAATACGCTCCTAAATATTTTCCAGTTGCATCTCGCCAAAAGTATAAATTATATGGCTGATCCAACCAATAATAAGCAAACGTATAGGTCCCTTTCGGAATAACTAGTTTTTGTTTGCCTTTCCTCATTTCAAATGACTTTTCCACTTGATGCAAGAGAGTGATTTTCCTTTTATCCGATTGAAGAAGTTTGCATTGATATTCTTCTATGGTAGAATCATAGCGAATTTTCCGTTCGACTATATTTTCTCTATCCTTTAATTGCAAGTTTACCACTCTATCATCTCCAAATTCGATTCAACTTTACTCTTTTTTCCCTATCTTATAGGCAAAACAAACATTTATACAGATCAAATCCACAGAATATTCAGCTCAAATATTCTTATCCTGATACATTCTCACTAAATGTCTTTGTAAACATGCTAAAATAAGAATTACTAATTAATTAAAATCGAAGGAGGAGAGTAAATGTATGTAAAAGTATATGAATATCATATACCAACCGATAAAATCAAAGAATATTTCTGTATTCAAGAGAAAGCAAGCAACATCTATCGCAAGTATATCGATTCAACAACAACCTATTTACAAAGTAATGATGATCCGACAAAATGGCTGGAAATCACGACCTATCAGAGTGAACAAGACTATCATGCCAATATTGCTTTAATCAATGAACAAACGGAAATTGCTGCGTTATTTCAAGAATTCCAAGCTTTGCTTCACCCCAAAAATAGTCAAATAAAAGAAAAAAATTTCACCAAAATAACAGAAATAAAGTAATTATTAAAAAAGGATACCTTAATCGATATCCTTTTCTTCTTACTTAAAATCCTTCCAATTCATCGCATTTTCATTTAACAGTTCTTCAAAACTTTTATTTTTTTCTCTTTGTCGACGTTCTTCTCTTTTTCTTTCTTCTTCTGCTTTTTGCTTGGCCTCTTCTTGTTGTTTTAGTTCTTGCTTTTTATTTTTCAGTTGATCTGCTAACTGTTCATTTAGAAGATCCCCTAATGTAACAGGCTTATCCTCCTGTTTTGTTTTTTGTACATGTCTCCGCTGCTTTGCCATCTGAATCCCCCTCCTTCTTTGGATTTTACAGTGCAAGTTCTATTGTTTCTTCTAATTCGACTTCTACATTCCCTTTAATCGCTCTTGTAATCATGCAGCTCTCTTCCGCTTTATGGGCAAGTTTTGCTGCAAGCTTTATGTCTTTTTCAGCAGCCTCTTTTTTGAGCACAATCTTCGGGCGATGAATAATTTTTTTGTAAGTAAATACACCGTTTGTGACATCAACTACTGCTTCTGATTCTAATGTTAAGCTTTCCTTCTCAAGTCGACTTCTTTCCATCATTGCAGCAAGTGTAATAATAAAGCAAGTTGCTGCTGCTCCGAGAAGCATTTCATCTGGATTAGTACCGACACCAGGTCCTTCCATTTCTTTTGGAATCGATATTTTTGTTTTTAAATTGCCACTTTCGATTGTCCCAATATCATTTCGATATCCTGGCCAATCAGCTTTTAAATAAAAATGATGTTCTGCCATAATTCACCCTTCTTTTTACTATGCTGTATGTATAATAACATATTTTTTTACTCAAGTTATATTAGAGAATTGGATACGAAGACGATTGCTAGTATCTTCACTTCTATAAAAAAGGGGGGAAGCATGATGACTCAGAAACGCGACAAAGGCTACAGTCAAGCTGGTAAGCCTAATGCAGATACTGTCAAACAAACAATTGCCGCAGAAGAATTAGAAAAGGCCATCCATCCAACAAACAGACAAAATTCTAAACAGTAGTCCAAGCCACACCACACCTTCTACGAAGGTGTGGCTTTTCTCTCTCCCAGCTACCTTTATCTGTAACCATTTATTTCATTTTGCATAAAATTTTTTATCATAACAGCCATCTGTATAAGTCTAATTTTTGATAATTAAAGAAGTTGTCCATTTTGTTTCTTTCTAAAGAAATGATACACTCAAATTAGTTTCTGCTAAATTTTTCAACTTACTGGAGGAATCGGTTTGAGAAAGCTGTTTCGTTATTTGTTTTCTGTGTTATTATTTATTACTTCCATTGGTTTATACTGTTCCAATCGATTAATGTATATGAAGAAAAAAGACAATGACTTTATTGTAAATAGAGAAAAAGAAGCTGGCAGATTAGACCCTGTTTCTTATGAAAATTTAACTAAACAAGAAATTACCATTCCTTCTCCTTATGGTTATGCTTTAAAAGCAATCCTAGTAGAGCCTTTTGATACGAAGAAATATGTCATCATTTCCCATGGAGTCACGGAAAATAAAACGAGTTCGATTAAATATATGAACTTATTTTTAGAAAGAGGCTTCAATGGTATTATTTACGATCATCGCAGACATGGAGAGTCGGGCGGGAAAAATACAAGCTTTGGCTATTACGAAAAATTTGACTTAAAGCAAATTGTTGATTGGCTTAAACAAGAAAAAGGAAAAGATATTCTTTTAGGGATTCATGGTGAATCGATGGGTGCAGCAACAATGATTCTTTATGCTGGCGGAATCGAGGATGGCGCCGATTTCTATATTGCGGATTGTCCATTTTCCGATTTCAAGGAGCTTTTAGATTATGTCATCAAACAGGAAATAAAACTACCTGGAAAAATCTTTATTCCTATCGCTAATTTATTTTTACGTGCCAGAGCTCGCTATTCCATTAAAGATATTTCTCCTATCTCTGTCATTGATAAAATAAAAAGTCCGATGTTATTTATCCATAGCAAGAAAGATGATTTTATCTTGCCAGAAATGACGCAAAAACTTTTCGATAAAAAGAAAGGTCCTAAAAAATTATTTTTTGCTGTTAATGGTACACATGCTCAAAGCTATAATGAGAACAAAGAGGCTTATGAAAAAGCCGTTGATGATTTTTTAAAGGAATATGTGCAAAGTTAAAATTTAAGGCTTAACAACGCTAATTCTGCTAAATAATAGTGTATTCAGATAAAGCCATCGAAACGATGGCTTTTCTTATAATTCTTTATTATAAGATCGCCTTCTTGAAAAGCTCATCTTGCCCCTTCGTAAAAGAGAAACTATCCACATTCATTATAATAATTATTATTTCATTATTTTTAAAAATTTCTTTACATCCCCTAGAAGGTTTGATATGGTAAATAACATTAAAATGCCATAAACAAATACATGCGATGAAGAGAAGAGTACAATCATGCAATTCTTCAAAGAGAGCTCCAGTTGGTGGAAAGGAGTAGGAATAATGGTTGGAAGCAAGCCTCTGAGTGGCACATCGGATCCATATAGGTGATGGTGTGACAGGTGCTCCTGTTATCGAGCTAGGGTATACGTATGGACTTCATACCGTACCTACAAAGGATAATATGGTAACATATTGTCAAACTGGGGTGGCACCACGGCGCGCAGCAACTCGTCCTCAAGACTAAAATCTTGGGGGTGAGTTTTTTTCTTATCCAATTTTACATTTTTAAGGAGGAAATAAATTGCGTATAAACAAGTTAGTGAAGTCGTGGAAATACCCTTCTATCTTATTATCAAGCATTGGTGTTTCCAGTATTGGAGAATGGGTCTATTTTATAGCACTAAATTTAATCGTTCTTGATAGGATGGGAGTACTTGCTGTTTCGGGGTTGTATATACTTAGGGCTCTATCTGCATTTTTTACAAACTTTTGGTCCGGTAGTTTAATAGACCGATTGAATAAAAAACATCTGATGGTTTTGCTGAACATATTCCAAGCAGTGTTCATTGCCTTATTGCCTTCCCTAGCATCTCTTTCTGCCATTTATACACTCGTTTTTTTTATTAATGTAGCTAGTTCCATGTATGAACAAACGTCAGTACCGTACATTACCAAGTTAATTCCTCCAGATCAAAGAAAAAGGTTTAATTCACTTCGAAGCTTAATTGATTCTGGAGCATTTGTGATAGGGCCTGCCATAGCGGGAATGCTATTTATGATTGGCACACCTAATTTTGCCATCTATAGTAATGCAATAGCCCTTTTCATTTCAGCTCTTATCACACTTATTATGCCAAATATTGAAAAAAATGATTTTATTGAAACAGAAGATAAAAAAATAACTTTAAAGATTTTAAAACAAGATTGGAGATTAGTTGTCGATTTTAGCCGGAACCACCTGTATATTATCATTATTTATTTACTCTTTAGTACAGTGATGGTTTTGGCAACTGCTGTAGATTCACTGGAAGCAGCGTTTTCGAGAGAAGTGCTTCTATTGTCAGAGAGAGATTATGGATTTCTGGTGAGTATTGCTGGTGCGGGGATAATTGTTGGCGCACTAGTAAATATCATAATTGTTAAAAAGGTTGCTACCTCTTGGCTGATTGGTCTTGGATCCTTAATGGTATCGATCGGATATCTGATTTATGCATTTTCTGCTAATTTTTTGATAGCAGCAATTGGTTTTTTTATCCTTTCCTTTTCTATGGCTTTTCTTAACACCGGATTTAACACATTTTATCAAAATAATATTCCCGTACATATAATGGGAAGGATTGGTAGTGTGTACAGATGCATTGAAGCCTTTTTTATCATTATTTCGACCATACTTTTTGGGATAATGGCTGAAATGATTTCCATTAAGTCTGTTATCATATTAGGAAGCACCATTATGTTTGCAGTAACAATTATATTATTTATCTTTAATACACAGCCTTCGAAAGCAGCGTTTTATACAGAGGAATAATACTAAATATACATACTCGTTAGTGCTTTTCCTTATAATTAGATCTTGAATATGACAAAAATACAAAAGTCCTTGAGAATAGGATTTCTCTCAAGGACTTTTGCCATCAATCTAAACTAATTTTTTTATTCCATTAACTATAAGAATAAGGGTAATCCTATTTGTCTGCATATCCAGCATTATTATATCCAACATAAGTAAAGGACAGCAAAATGAAAGAAACAGGAGAAAATACTGCTAAAATAATAATTACAACCTTTCTTCCATATCTCTATGTTTATCAATAATTAGTATAATGTTCGTTTTATTATACATTTTGAAACATACGCTCTCTTTAAAAGCGAGTATCATATGTTCAGGATCTTACAGCAAAAGCCGAACTAAATCAAAAGTGTTTCTGCAGCTTTGATTTAGAGAACAAATACATTGTCATACCAAATAACATTCCACCTAAAAGCCAGATTAATACGTTCCACCACTCAAGGTTTAATTCGCCTGTTGACAAATATGGAAATACATATTCCATCAAAATTAACATACTTAAGCCCCATTGAATGCCAGCTAGGAACGACGATTTTTTCAATTGCTTTCTCTTTTCTTCGTACTCTTCTATAGAAGCACAATCCGTTTCATCAAGCTGTTTCTTTCTTATTTTTATAAGTGTCAGAATTGCATAAATCATATTAATAATGAAAAGCTATGGAGTTGCAAATGAAAGTGTATGATGAATTGTGTCGATAATGAGACTCATAATCATTAATAGTGTGGTCAAATACCACAGCATAATTCCAGAAAAGGCTAATTCTTTATGGATTTCATAGAGCTGGTATTCATCTCGATCATCATAAACCCCTATAAAACGATTAAGTATCTTATTCCTCATTAGTATTATCCTCCCAAAATAGTGTATTAAGGTCTGTGTTAAGCTCCTTGGCTAAGGAAATACATAAAGACAAAGAGGGATTATATTTATCATTCTCAATTAAATTAATGGTCTGTCTTGCTACACCTACTTTCTTAGCGAGTTCAATTTGGGTTAAGCTGCAATGTTTCCTATACTCTTTGACCTTGTTCAAGTTAGACATCCTTTCACGAAGACCTGTAAGTACATTATATATGACATTTCGATCGAATGTCAATTATACATGACATTTTTTCTTATATTCTTGTTATCCCAACTAAAAAACTGCACCTAATGAAGGTACAGTTTTTTTTATTTTACAAACGTGTTCCATTTTCTACACAATAAACAGGTTAGAACCTCATTAATAACTGGAACTTTTGAAAAAAGCAAGCCGCAATCAATTAATTGTTATCAAGAGATTTAAAACTATAACTTTATCAAATTTAATCAAGTTATTCTCTCATTCCTTTCATTAGGTCTAATCTTGTCGCTAATTTTGCGGGAATTAAGACTGCTCCTAAACCAATCAAAGGTGATAAGAAAAATAATCCCAATAGAAGTTTTGGTAATACTGCAAATGTATTGGCATCTAAGCCTTGAATGAAGCAATATGCCGATAAAGTGGATAATCCAATCGCTAATACACCAGCTGTTGTTGTTAGTAATGCGCCTTCCATTAGTAATAATGAAAGTAACCTTTTCTTAGTACTCCCCAATACTCGCAACATACTAAGTTCTTTCAGTCTTTCTTTAATACTGCTGGCAGTACTGTTCATTAACCCAATAACAGTAAATATAATAATCATGGCTACTGCCAAGTAAAGAAGGAATACTCGTTGAAGGAACTGCTGCTCCAACTCTGTCAACTCTTCAGCACGGCTATAGAGAATTGTATTAGAATATGCAGGATCCTGTAATAAGGCTTGAATCGACTTAACTTTTTCTTTCTTATCTCCGTGAAGAATGTTCATTTCTACCTGGTAAAGTGTGTCAATCCCAAACATTGCCTTCATATTTTCTCTAGTTGTAAAAAAATGATAGTCAGCATCCCCTATATGCTCTGTATCAGTAATAATTCCTTCTACTACAAACTCTTTTTCATCTAACTCATTAAAATCCTCTGACACATTCACTATAATAGTATCTCCTATATTAAATCCATACTCATCAGCCGTTTGTTCTGTTAGCATAACGCCATTTTCACTCATCTCTTCTGGAGTTGATAAACCATCAGTCTTAATACTACCAGAATCAAAACTATGTTGAAGGTCTGTTCCACTAATGCCTAATACTACTTCAGACAATTCCCTTTTATTTGGAGGGAGATTTTCTATTAAGAAAACCACTTCATTCGTATAGTAAAATGCTTCTAGATCAGGATCTTTCTCCACCTTTTCATAGAAAGAGTACGGAAATCCTTCTGCTAATTCTGAAGCAACGGAAATTACTCTCAAATCGTTTGGATTGTTCTCTTTTATCATATCAGTCGTTTCATCTTTTATAGTTGTTAAAATAACCATTCCAATTACCGTAATGACAATACCAATTGTAAAAATGGCTGAAAGCTGTACATTCCTGTTTAATTGCCTTAATAAATTTCGAGCGGCTAATAGAAATTCTACTGGTATCCTAATAAACTTAGCAATCCAATCTAACAATTTAACACTGAAAGCAAACATAAGCGGTATACTCGTAAACGCACAAACAATGAATAACACTCCGTTTATCACAAACATTGATTTGCTCTGTATGAAGTAAACATTTATCAAATAGACAACAGCAGTAACCAAGCTAATAGCTATACTTATTACGGTGTATCTTTTGGATAAAGCCTGAACTTTGGTTGAACCACGATAAGCAACTACCGGCGGTGCTAAACTTGCTTGATAAGCAGGAACAAGTGAAGAAAATAAAATGACAAGGCTAAATATTCCTAAATTCATTAACAAGTCAGACCATGGGAAGATAATCACACCATGCCCGACATTCATCCTATCTATAAACAAATCGAGTGCTCCTACAGGAAGCAAAATCCCAATAATTAATCCTGTGACTAAAGATATGAATCCTAATATCAAGGATTCAATCAGTACAAGACAGTAGATATGCTTTCTTTCAAAACCTAATATTCTTAATGTCGCCAATTCCTTTTGCTTCTCTTGAACTGACATACGCATCGTACTAATGATAATTAAAGCACTAACTAAATAAATAGCAATGTTAAGTCCTTGTATAACTGGACCAATCCCGCCGATATTTTCTCGCTCCTTATCGATTTCACTGCGTGAGTCGATAAAAAAATCTGGATTTATTTGACGTAATTGATTAATGACCATTTGCTTATTTTCATGATTATCCAATTGGATAATCACTGCCGTCGTATGATTCTCATTAGAAGTTGCTTCTTGAAGCCATTCATAATCAAAAATAGCCATATTACTTAGTGCTTGATTATCTACAGTAAATCCAGATATAGTCACTTCTTTCGTACCATTAGGAGGGAATTTCATTTTCACAGTTGAGCCTATTTCTAATTGATGTTGTTTCGCATATTGGGAAGAAACCAATACTTCCTCTTTTTGGGGAAATGCACCTTTTGCTAGTGAGACAACAGGATATTCAAATGCTAATTCTTCATTCTCAAAACCTGCATATATTAGTTCCCCCAACATATTCATTTCCGACTCTTTGTCTAAATATGGATATAGAAAGCGAGTAGTTTTCTCAACTGATTCTAGATTTTCCATTTCTTCTATTTCACCTGCTGAAACAGATTTCTCTGCCGTCTGATATCCTACTACTAAATCATAGTCTCCATATTGTTCCTTAATTGCTATTTCATTGGATGCTTCAATACTAGCAATTAATACTTGTATAGCAATAATTAAGGCAACACCTAATGTCACACCAATAATCAAAAAAAGATGTCTCGTTTTATGGAATAACAAGAATTTCCCTGCTGCTTTACATAATTGCTTCATACACCTAAACCCTCTACTTTCGAGGAGATAATTCTTATTTTCTCCTGACATTCTAGATTCGTGTTAGCTAATGAAAGCACATCCGCAATTTTCCCATCACTCATAAAAACTACACGATCTGCATAGGCAGCAACAGTTGGATCATGTGTTACCAGCACGATAGTATGATGTAAGATATGACTGAATCTTTGCAGGATTGCCATCATTTCTTTTGATGTTTTTGAATCAAGACTTCCTGTAGGTTCATCTGCTAGAATCAAGTCTGGTTCATTTATTAGTGCTCTGGCAATTGCTACCCTTTGTTGCTGACCACCTGACAACAGCGTTGGTTTAGAATGGATAAATGAGCCTAATCCGACTAATTGTAATATATCAATGGCTTTTTTCTCTATGTCTCCTTTTTTGTGTTGCTTTAGCATTCCTGGCAAGGTAACATTCTCTAATACTGATAACACAGGGATCAAATGGAAAAATTGAAAAATAAACCCTATTTTTTCACTTCGTAAGCGTGTCAATTGATAATCGGTATATCCTTTTATATTTTCACCACTTATAAGAACCTCCCCTTCATCGTAAGTGTCCAGCCCAGATATCATATTTAACAATGTCGATTTTCCTGAACCACTTGTTCCCATTATTGCAACAAATTCCCCCTTTTCAACCTCTAAATTTATTTGCTCAAGAGCTCTTATTTCACTTAAACCATGTCCATATTTTTTTGATAGTCTGTTGACTTCTAGAACTTTCATTGTGAATCCCTCCTTCATTCCCATTATAATTAGGCAATATAAAGGCAGGATCAGAGAATTATCAAGATTCTATCAAGAAACATTCATTTACTATCAAAATAAAATAGTTACCTGCGTTTACTCGAAAAAAAAGAATCGACAATGGATAGTTCTTTCCATTGTCGATTCTTTTTTGTTTGAGGAAGTATATTATGCTGAACCATTAATAGGGATCCGTACAATCACTTTTGCTCCTTTTTTCTTATCATTAGTCGCTTTAATAATCCCTTCATGTTTTTGAATGATTACATGTGTAATGGTTAACCCTAGTCCCATCCTTTGATTTGGACCACTTCTTGCAGATTCTCCTCTATATAATGGTTTAAATACATAATCCAATTCACTTTCAACGAAACCTTCTCCATTATCTACAATTACGGTCTCTACATAGCCTTTATCCTCTTTTATTATAACCTCGATTGTTCCATTTTCTGGGCTGTGGCGGATGCTATTAGCCAATATATTTTCAAAAGCTCTTTTCAGCAATGAAAAGTCACCACTAATTTGCTTATTCGTTACATTATTTACTTCAACAATTATATTTTTTTGAGCCAAGCTATAATACAACAGTTCTTTCACGTCAGATATTATATCTAGCATAGTGAAAGTGGTTATTTTTTCCAGCTTAATTTGTCCTTCAATTTTAGAATAATCAGCCAATGATGAAACTAATTCATTCAAATGATCAGCTTGTTTCAAACACATTTCAACATATTGTATTTTCTTTTTTTCTTTCGTAATAATCCCTTTCTGTAATCCTTCCAAGAAACCTCTTAACGAAAAAATAGGTGTTCTCAAATCATGAACAATAGAAGAAACAAATAGTTTTCTTTCCTCCTCCAACTGTTTATTTTTCTGCTTTGCTAATTCAAGTTTATGCGCCATCTTCATAAAAGCTTCTGTACTATTGTTCACTTCTTTAATTCTGGAAGCTGGCAAAGTAACATGATAATTTTCATTAGAGATTTGTTGAGAAGAACGATTAAGAGCATACAATGGCTTAATCAAATTTTTATGAAAGAAGATGATAATCAAACCAGCAACAATTGTAATTATCCCAGTTAATATTGCGAGATCATAATTTGGATGGTTATTAAGCACTGCCTGATCCGATATTGGGTAACTAATATATACAGAAGCTATTAGTGAATCTTCAGCATATATATTATATTGATCAAAACCACCAAAATCATATTGTTCATATCTTACGCCTGTTGTTTGATCATCCTTTTTATCAATTAATGCATTTCTGGATTCTACTATTCCTTTTGTATAGGTTATTTCCCCTGCACGATTGATTATAAATAATTCTACATTATCTTCCTCCGCTTTATGGATTAACTGCTCTCGCCAATCTTCTTCAAAGAATACTCTTCCATCCATATCCAAAACATTTTTCTCTATCCACTCGTTCCTCTCATAGGTTATATCATCAAATTGAGAGTGGTTATCTATCACTTTATGGAAAATTAACTTTGTTATTGATACTGGAACAAAAAAAATGACGAGAAAGCTAATAAAAATCAATAACTTAAAACTTATTTTATGCATATTTACGTTATCATCCTTTTTGTAATAGATAACCAACTGATCTAATCGTTTTTATTTCCGGAATAGAAGAAAAAACAGCTAGTTTTTCCCTTAAATTAGCAACATGAACGCGGACACTGTGATACCCTGTAAATTCATCATGCCAAATTCTTGCAATTATTTGTTCATAGGATAATACAATTCCTTCATTCTCCATAAAATATTCTAATAAATTAAACTCAATGGCTGTAAGGTCCACTTCTTGTGTACCAACAGTTACTGACCTTGTGTTTTTGTTTAATATTAGATTGCCGATGGAAAGTATCTTTTTTTCCCCTGAGCCACGATCTCTTGTAAGACTCATTCTTCTTTCAACAGCTTTAATCCTAGCTACTATTTCACTAGGACTAGCGGATTTAACAATATAATCATCTGCTCCAAGTGTAAGACCTCTAATTTTATCAGTATCTGTTTCATATGCACTTAAAAATAGAATAGGGATATCAGATTCTTTGCGAATGTTTTTACAAAAACTAAAGCCATCCATCCCTGGCATCATAACGTCTAGAAGAATACAATCTATTTTTGTTTGATGTAATATATCACTCGCTTCATTCGTATTTTTTGCACTATAGACTTGATAGTTTTCTATTTCAAGAAAATCTGTCATCAATAGGATGATTTCCTCATGATCATCCACGATTAAAATGTTGTTGAAAGTCAATTCAGCCACTCCTCCATCTATCAACAGATCACCGTCCATTAATTTCCATATTTACCGATTATAATTTGAGTCTATATTTTGCTATAGTGATTGTCAATGCAATGTTTATAAAAGTAGGATGATCCTTTGCACCACTCAATTCCTATTAAAATTAGATGGTATTAATCTTTCAGATACTTTTTTTGCTGACCATATAAATACAACAACCTGCCAACTTTACATCATTAACCATCTGAGAAAATATCCTGCACCTCAAAAGTTAGTATTATCCACTTACTGGTTATTTACAAATACTAAACTACAATCATTTTCAAATGATTGTAGTTTAGTATTTGTAGTTCCTTTTCTCCCTACCTGGGGATTCTTCTTAAAAAAAGGAAATAAGTAACTTCTAGCCATTATTGTGCAAAATTATAGATCTTCATTCTTTATTCAACTTCTTTAATATATAAGTACAATAGTTAGAATTATTGATATATTTTAAACTAATGACTACCCATAATAGTGATTGCTCTCTCTTCCATCCTCTGAATTTATCAACAAGGAGAAATTTTTTATATTCATTCTAGCTAACTTCTAAATTCCCTTCTACATCAACCACAATTGTGTGATGCTGCGAGGTGATAATTTCCAGAGGGAATACAGCTGAAATTTTATTAGAGAAGAACCATTCTCTTCCTGGTTTATTAAGGATTAAGAAGATGCCTTTTGATTTATCTCCCATAAAGTTGATGGATGTTAGATCTAAAGGTTTATTATCCCGTTCATTAATTCCCACTTCCATCAATCTTTTCCCTGCGGCTGCTACATCACTGACCGTTACCCCTATCTCACTGATGTTTATAACACTTTCAATAGAAAAAGGAGCCTTATCTTGTTCGGAAATAGAGTTCCTTGAAATAAACTCTACTATATTTCCAGAAGGATCATAAAAATAGAGAGAATGAGCTTGGAAATTGGAAAAATACACTTCATCTTCTCCCTCATCATTAATATTTAAGGCAACCCTTTCTTTTACCCACGACTTTGCTTCTGCAAATTTATTAGCAAAAATGTTAAAAGCAAAGTGGTAATATGGATTCCCCAATACATTTTCTGATGTAAATTTCAATTTGCTTGAACCAGCTTTAATGCAAAAGCTATGACTATCTTCCTTAATCAATGGAAATCCAAGAGTCTCTACATAAAAACTCTTCATTTTTTTGATATTATTCGTTTGCAGAGTTAACAGTTTTACTTCCATTATCTATATCCCCTCTTTCGTTAATATTTCTAATACTCCGTTAATTCTAATATATATCATCCTTAGTAGTCTAAAGTATTGCTTGATGGAGTTACTTCCATTTCATTCACGAGAAATCTCCCTTTCTTAAAGAATCACATCCATCCCGCTATTTGAGGATTGTTTTCAAGCATAGCCAAAACCTTTAGAAGAGATAATATCTGTATCTTTAATTATTACCACACTCCCTCTAACTCCCTTTTGATCATTTCTCATCCCATTGATATAATTTCTTACCCGTTTTAGTTTAATGTAAGTAGATTGTTCCATACTTCCCCAATTAGAATATTAATTTCTATCCTTCTCTTTATATATATTCTCTTACAATTTATGCGTGGGATGTCAAAGGAAATAAGAAATGGTTCGGTAGAGCTTTTAGTAATGGACGGACAAACAATGTATCATTACTCGCTGTTATAAATTTTGTATCGATATTTTTAATCTTGTCATTTGGTGTGAAATAGAAATGAATTCGTTTTATTTCATCGGAAATTAGATAATTTATAATGGTTTCCAATTCCACTTCTTTTCTACTGATGACATCATAAATATGAAGTTGCTCATCTTCCTTCTTAAAGAGAACGATTACGTCTTCCTCTTCGATATAAAAAATTGCGTCGTTAAATACTTGGAGAAAATAAAACATTAATAGTTGCTCGTTATTTTCGACAGCTAATTTGGTTGAAATAGATGTCCGTTTCTTTGCAAATTCCTTCATCAGTAGCAAATCACTTAGATTTTCTATATCTAATTGGCGTATGGTCTTGGTTGGCACCGTTTGTTTTTTTAAATCAGCTATACAAAGAGAAAAGCTGCTTTCTTGTACTTTTTCAAATCCAAACTTCGGATAAAAGTTCAAAACGGTTTCATTCGCAAATAAGTAGATAAAGTCTATTTCATTTTCATGCTTTTCAATGATATGGTTCAGCAATTTTTTAGAAAGACCTTGATTACGAAACTCAGGATGTGTCATTACTGTACCAACTTGAATAGCTTTATATTCAATCCCGTTACACACAACGGTCATTTTGTTGATAGAGGCATTTGCTATTACTTGTTCCCTATAGATAAACGAATAACATATATAGTTATCATTCCAGCAACCATTTTCATCCCATTTACTAAAGTCTATTCCAAATACCTTTTGAGCTAATTCATTAAAGCTTTCTTTATATGTTTCGATATGTTTATAGTCACTTATTAGTTGATATTTTGCCATCCTCCGCTTCCCCCCCAATATAATCTAATAAAAGAATCTTAGCATTCTCATTAAATTATATTTTGCTAAATCTGTAAGATACACCTAATATTTAACTCATAAATAAAAATAAGCCAACGCGACACTTAAAAACGCATTGGCTTATTTTTAACTATTATTCTTTTTTTCTTTTAATACTATTCTTTGAATACTCTTGACAGATAAATAATACCTTGCACTTAATATATTCATATCAGTACCAGCTAGATAATCATTATATATATTCTTATTTCTTTCCTTCAATTCTTGCCTTGTACTTGTGTTAGTCCCCCAGCTTTTCTTATTACTTTCATTCCTTGGTATATAGATACATTCACCATCGATATATTTTTGAACCTCCTTCAACAGTTCAGAAGGTAAAAGTTCCATTGCGTTTTTATAGCTCATTTTGCACTCCTAATAATTTTTTTCGTTTTATTAGAAATAAGCAAAAGCTACATTATGCATTTTACATAGCCTTTGCTATGCAGTAAAAATATACTTTCTCAACTCATATCCTCCCTTTCAGTAACGAACCCTCATTATTCTTAATTAAATCATACCATAATATAGGAAAATAAAAGAAGTTAACATAAGAATTTTCTGTATATTACTAAATAAATTAGAGTGTCTCCTTTAATTTATGAATCTTTGAGTGGGATATTAAATACACATCACCAAAAATGTCCACTTTATCTTCCTTTACTCTTACAACACAATCTTTATTCGATGCATAAATGTCTATTTCCTCTGATAAAGAAGATAGTTCCTTTTGAACCAATGCAAGGTTATTTTCTAGATCGAAATGAGACAGAACCGAAAAATTGCCAAGACTAATTCCATCATAAACAGTGCTTATTTCCACTTCATAGCCAAAGTGTTCAGAGCATAACCATTTTGCGGACATATTGATCGCACCAGCGCTTGCCCCCATTACAACAGCCTTGCTTTTTCGTATCAAATCCGACAGTTCATATTCCTTCAAAAAACTATTTAAATTAAGTGTATCTCCACCCAATAAGAATATAACTGAAGCATTTTCGATTAGAGCATGCGCATCTTTTTTCTGAACACTATAATTAATTAAATGATATGTATCAAACATAATGCCAGCCTGGTCAAGCCAAGATCGTTCTGTAGCCCCCTTCTCTTGAGCACAAAGAGGATTCGAGCTGATCATTACAAGCGATTTTCTATCAGTTATATCCTCCTGCAATATTCTTCCTAGCTTCTCTGGGAAAAAATTGTTAAACCAACCTAAATAATAGTGAGTTTTCATAGCTACCCCTCCTCAAATTTAATTTATCGTGACAAAGACTATCCAGCTTTCTCCAAATGTTACGACTTTCCTTCAAACTATGATTAATTTTACAATATATTAATTTAGAAGATACTGCCGAAAGGATAACGATCTTTAAATGCGCATAATACTATACGATACTCCTTTGAACCCATAAAAAAGTTTTTGTTATAACCTCTTAGATCAAATTCTAAATCTATCATTCTTTCATTTCTTTTGAATAAAAACCCCGAACCGTTATACGAAATTTTGACTACCATTTCCGTATAAGGGTTTGGGGTTATATTTGTTGTATACTCTATTCGTATACTAAATGAAATGAACTGCCATACATTTTAAGCAATTCTCTATGAAATTTTATATTTTAAATTGCTTTATCTTATCTTGTAAATCAGAAGCTAATTGTGCTAATGATGTAGAAGAAGCTGCTATTTCTTGCATCGATGCAACCTGCTCTTCGGTTGCAGCAGATACGTTTTCTGTACTAGCTGCTGCTTCACTTGCCATTGAATTCACTTCCAAAATCGAACCATTAATCGTATTAGTATGTTCTTTTAATTGATCAAGCGATTGACTTACTTCCTCTACTAATATAACTAGTTCTTGCACAGATTGTTCGATTCTATGGAATGATTCTCCTGCATCTTGAACAATTGTTAATCCTGTATCTACATCATTTGCAGCAGTTGTCATCGATAAAGAAGTATTCTTAGAATCAATTTGTATTTGGCTGATAAGATTAGTAATTTGCTCAGCCGATCCTGCTGTTTGTTCCGCTAATTTCCTTACCTCATCCGCTACAACAGCAAAACCTTTTCCTTGTTCCCCAGCTCTTGCCGCTTCGATAGCTGCATTTAATGCTAGTAGATTGGTTTGGGAAGAAATGTCCGATATTACCATAGTAATATCTCCTATTTGATTTATTCTAGTTTCTAATGTAGCTATTGATTCAGCAAGTGTCACCACATTATTATTAATGGATTTCATTTGTGTCGTTACTTCTGAAATACGTTTTGCACCTTCAAGCGATACATCCGCTGTCTGCTCTGCTGTTTCAGCCACTTTTTTTGCACGCACTGTTATATGGCCAGTCGTTTCATTTACATTACGGATGCCAGCTGTACTTGATTCCATCAATCTCATTTGGGTTTCAGAACCTTCTGCAAGCTGCTGGATTGTTTCTGAAATATGTTCACTTGCTTTACTGCTTTCTTCTGAACTGGAGCTCAATTGTTCCGATGATGAAGCGAGATGATGGGACGTTTCCGATAACATTTCAATAAGCCCCTTCATTCCATCCGCCATCCTATTATAACTATCAGATAAAGAACCTACTTCATCCTTCGCCTGATAACTTGATCTTGCAGAGAAATCTCCTTGTCCTCCTCTTTCCATTAAAGCCTGTAGACGTTTAATTGGGTTGACAATCATTGCGGATATATAGAGACCTAATAATACAGCAAGTATTACAGCAACAAATATAACTCCCCAAGAAATATATAGCATTGTCTTATAATACTTGTTATTTTCATTTGATATCTGTTCTGCATTTTCCTCATTTGCTGTTTGGAGTTCATCCAATTGACTGTTAATAATATTTCTCTTCGATTCAAGGTTTTTCGTATAAAGATTATAGGCTGAGTCATTAAAATTATTGTTTGCTAATGATATCACTTCATCTTGAATACTACTAAAGCCTGTATAGGCATCTTTAAAAATTTTATATTCATCCGCTTCTTTTTTGGAAAGCGAAATAGCATCTAACTTTTTGACATATTTATCCGATTCTTCCGAATTCCTTTTAATAGTCTCTAATAACTCTTCATTTCTCTTTTTATCCTCTGTTATCATTAGCTCTATAACTAAGCTGTCGTTTGTGCGGCGATAGTTTTGGATCTTTGCTATGTAAGTATTAGGTATTAAATTTTCTTCATACATTTCTTTAGAACTTTTCGCCATCTCCTTTATACCATATATTCCAAATAATCCGATCAGCACTAGTCCAATAGTACTAAACATAATGATAATCAATATTTTTTTAGAAATATTGATATTTTGTAAAAATTTCATTAAAGCTACCTCTTTTCATTGATCTAATCCTTATATCATATCGACATATATCGACGATACTTTAGCTTAAAAAACAAAAAACTTCGAAGGGCGAAACTGTTTAGGATTATTAGGAAAAAATATAGTACAAAAGGCTTGAATAAAATACAAAAAAGCGAATTTTGCTACATCTATCATTAAAGATAGTTTTCCTAGCAAAATTCGCTTTTTTCTTTTTTTACCAGTGTTCTTTGATAAATACATCTCTTCCTGACTTTTCTCTATCCTCTTTATAATGCTGCTTATTCTTCTTATGGTAATCTTGATGATAGTCTTCTGCTGGATAGAAGATGGCAGCTGGTTCAATTAATGTAACAATTGGCTTTTTAAATTTTCCGCTTGCTGCCATAGCTTGTTTTGATTTCTCTGCAAGTTCTTTTTGCTTATCATTATGATAAAAAATCGCTGTTCGATACTGTGGCCCGCGATCATGGAATTGACCATCTGGATCTGTCGGATCAATTTGCTGCCAATATAACTCTAATAAACGTTCATAGGGAAAGATTTCAGGATCAAAAGTGATTTCCACTACTTCAAAATGTCCTGTCGTTCCTGTTTTCACCTGTTCATAAGTTGGGTTTTCTACATGCCCCCCGCTATAACCTGAAACAATGCCGCCAATACCTGGCTGTTCTTCAAATGGGGATACCATACACCAGAAACATCCACCTGCAAAAGTTGCTTTTTCCATTTATCTCATCTCCCTATAGGTTTGGCCTTATCGTTTATTTTATCAAAAATTAGTGATAATCCTTTTATTAGATAAAAATTAGTATATAATACTTTGAACAAAGATACTATTTTTTTATACTTAAAAGAAAAACTACTTATTAATAGGGAAAGATAAGATGAATACATTACTCATAAAAAAAATGATTCAGAAATCACTTAAACAATATCATATGGAACCCAATTCACTCCCTCTCCATGAATATGAACGATTAGCAGTCCACATCATCGCTTTAAAAAAACAACATCCTGCCCATGAACTTTATGATCTAGTTCAAGATGTTGTTTATAGTTACATTACGAATACACTTTAGCTAATTCTATTTTTTATTTAGAATCCCGCCAACGAGCTTATCTGCAATTCCCGGAAATAGATTATAAAGAACACTTCCCCAATTCATCCACAAAGGTAAATTTAACTCACGTTTTGGATGTAGCATTAATTTTATTATTTTTTCAGCAACTGTATCAGCTGAAAGCATAAATTTCTGCACATTCTTCACATAATTCCCCGTTTTGTCAGCTGTATGAAAAAAATTTGTCTCGATTGGTCCTGGATTTACAGCAGAGATTTTTATATTTGAATTGGCTACTTCCAGTCGGAGACTATTTGTAAATCCTAGAACAGCATGTTTACTCGCAGCATAGGCACTTGATTTGGCTGTAGCGAGTTTCCCTGCCTGGGAGGCGACATTAATGATATGCCCGCCATTATTTTGCAGCATCGAAGGCAATACCTCTTTGGTACAAGCGATAAGCCCCATTACATTTACTTGAAACATTCGATTAACGTCTTCCATCTTTGCTTCATGAACCATATCAAAGATGCCAAATCCTGCATTATTGAGCAAAATATCAATAAAATCAACCTCTTGATATATCTTAGCAAAGACTTCCTTTACTTGCTCCGGATTGCTTACATCTAAAGTAAAATAAATAGCTTGTCCGGGAAACTGATTATTTATTTTCTTGCAAATAGCAGCGAGCTTATCTTCTGAACGAGCAAGAAGGATGGGACGAGCCCCCAAACGAGCAGCTTTTATAGCAATTTTTTCTCCTATGCCAGATGATGCACCTGTAATTACAATGTTCTTTCCATTTAATCCCTTCATTATCCACCTCAAAAAGCACATGCATGATGTAAAAATGCCCATTTACTTATTTCCTAAATAATCATCATTATATTGATATATTATATCGATTAAAACCTACTTTTCTCTTTCTTAGCCTTAATAAAGACAAGATTCCTTTCTCATTTTCACATAGAAGGTTCAAAATAACAACATAGACTTCACTCTTCTTTTTGTAAACAAACAAAATAACGTCTCATATTCTTAGGAATTCCTTTCATCTTAAACACCCCTGAATAAACCAGGTGACGAATCCGATATTCAAGAAAATCGGGATCCATATAAAGATGCTCTTCCTCTATCGTTCTCCAAATAAGCTGACTAGTCTTGATATAATCTAATTTTTCCTTTTCACTCATTCGTTTCAGTACTTCTACAATCGTTTGATCAAAATAATCCAAATCCACCGATACAATCGCTTGGTTTTCCCATATCCTTAAAAGTTCATCAGCATTGGCTATCGATTGCCACTCAGTTGCTAATCCTTCTCTTTGATTAGTTGTTACCATATAGCTGCTATCAATATGGTCTAATATAGATTGTAATAATTCGTTTTTTATTTCTGCTGTATGAATCATTGACTTTTCATTTGGTGCAATTTTTTTAAGGACTTCTGCTGTATCGATAAGATAAAGAGGATTTGATCTTTTTTTAAATATAAACATGAAAAATCTTAATGCTAGCTGTTCTTCGATGTTATTCCCATACCATATATATACTTGTCTTTTATCATCAATGTCATCTAAACTATTCATTTTATTCTGTAGTGCAGTTATGTAAGGATTTTTCTCCTCGAATTCTCGATTAATATTATCATAAATCCATTCAGACCGTTCCTTTTGACCATTATGTACATCCAGTTGACGTAATGGTCCAAACATAAAGGATCCATCTAAGCCGATCACTTCGACATTCTCTTGAAGATTAACAGCTAATCTACCTGCAATATATTGGGATGCGACAAGATGAATAGCTTTTTTATGTTTCACGTTTTTTCTCTTCTGTTGTTTTTTTATCGCTTTGTTGACGCACGTAACTATTTCTTTTAAACTTTCTTCATCCCAAAATAATCCTAGACCTTGCACTGCTTCACTATTTTCATGTTCAAAGTTTTGAAATTCTTGTCTATTTATAATTTTATAAAGAGCAGAATGCTTAGTTTTTTTTATGTCCTCTAATGTAATGTATGTGTATGACTCTATTTTGTAGCAATAGATGAGATTATCATCTATCAAGAAATATAGATAAGAACCATTTATTCTACTCTCCATTACGAATCTCCCTTTTTTGTAAAATTCTAAATTTAATTATACAATCAATGAACTAATTTTCCCACTACTCTATTTTTCTATTGACAGACAAGCCTTTCTTCTTGCATAATCAAATAAATTTATCATAGGAATGCGATGATTAAGATTAGTAAATGATAATGGCTTGCTAGAGAGTGAAGTTCTATGGCTGCAAAACTTCATCAAGATTCATTTCATTGAACCTACTTAGGAGTAGTTAGGCAAACCTAAACGTCAACCGTCGTTACCGGAAAAGAGTTGTATAATCACGCGCATGTGCAGATTATAATTGAACTAAGGTGGTACCACGGAAAAAACCTTTCGTCCTTTCATTATGACGAGAGGTTTTCTTATTTCCATACAACGATTTTATAGGAGGAATAAAAATGAAGAAAATTGCTATTATTGGTGCTGGTTCTATGAGCGAAGCGTTAATTTCTGGGATTGTTTCTAGTAAATTGCAGGAGAGTACAGAAATTACCGTCACAAACCGAGGGAATGTAGAAAGACTAATTGAACTACAAAATCGCTATGGTGTTGACTACTCTTTCGATTTAAAAAAATTAGTTGGAGAAGCTGATGCCATTATTCTCGCAATGAAACCGAAAGATGTAAAAGAAGCTACTGTACAATGGAAAAATTATATCACAAAAGAAACACTGCTCATTTCTGTTCTTGCTGGCGTAAATATGGACAGTCTGCAACGGCTGATCGGACTGGAAGTTCCCATTGCGCGTGCTATGCCCAATACTTCGGCAACAGTCGGGAAATCAGCAACAGGTATTGCCTTCAACTCCTTTGTAGAAGAACCACAAAAAACTTTCGTCCTTGACATATTTGAAACAGTTGGATTCGTTACATTTGTTCATGAAGAACAATTAGATGCTGTAACCGGTCTTTCTGGTAGCGGCCCAGCTTATATCTATTATTTAGTGGAAGCGATGGAAAAAGGAGCTGTAAAAATCGGACTAAATCGGGAAGTAGCTAATGAGTTGATAGTGCAGACAATCCTCGGCGCAGCAGAAATGATCGCATCGTCCTCCAAGAGTGCTCTTGAGCTCCGCAAGAATGTAACTAGTCCTGGTGGCACAACAGAAGCAGGAATAAACATTCTTGAGCAATATGATGTTCAGAAGGCTTTCATTTCGTGTATGGAAGAGGCAGCGGCCCAATCAAAAAGGATGGGAAAAGCACTTACAGAAGAACTTAAACTGTCTAAATAACGTTATTTAAAAATAAAAAGGATGTTGTGTGCTTTTTTGACAACATCCTTTTTAGCTTATATCTCGTATTCTGAAAAATCTTCTGCCATATATGTATTGGGAAAGATGGCTCTCGCTTCCTGCAACAATTGTTCTGTTAATGCTTGATCATATCTAGCACTAATATGTGTAAGAATGAGACAGTCTACATTTGCCCTTTTAGCTGTTTTTGCAGCTTGTACCGTTGTAGAATGATAGTATTCCGTTGCTATGGAACTTTCTTTTTCCGAAAAGGTTGCTTCATGAACCAATATTTTTGCCTCTTTTGCCAAAACCTCAGCAGAAGCACAAGTTCTAGTATCTCCTAAAATAGTGACAATTCTCCCTTTAATATTCGGGCCAAGAAAGGTTTTGCTGCCTATGACAGTACCGTCATCAAGGATGAGGTCTTCTCCCTCTTTAATTTTTTTATAAATAGGGCCAGGCATTATTCCAAATTGTTTTAATTTAGCTGTATCTAATTTTCCAGGTCGATCCTTTTCTATAATCCGATAGCCATAACTTGTAACACCATGCTCAAGTATTTTTGCTTCTACGATAAAATCATGTTCTTCCAAAATAATACCTTCATCGATTTCTATAATATTTAGCGCATACTTTAAAAAAGTTTTGCTGACAGCAAGGCTGATCTGTACATATTCCTTAATTCCTTTCGGTCCATATATCGTTAGTGGTGTCTCTCCTCCTTGGAAAGATCGACTGGAGAGAAAACCTGGTAAACCATATAGATGGTCTCCATGCAAATGGGTAATAAAAATTTTATCAATTCTTCTTGGTTTAATATTGGTATGTAAAATCTGGTGCTGCGTTGCTTCTCCGCAATCAAACAGCCAAATACTCCCCTTCTCTTCTAAAAGCTTTAAAGCAATCGCTGTTACATTTCTTGATTTAGCCGGAATACCTGCACCTGTTCCTAAAAATTGCAACTTCATAATAAGCTTGCTAATCCCCTTTCGTTTTCTTCCTGTCATGAAATCCTCTGTATAAATAAAAGCGTATCATTAAATACTAAATTAGAATAGATGAATTAAGTATACTTTACTAATGCCTGTTTATCCAAATCCCTAAATCTTTTAACTAGTAACTTTTGCTAATATATTGTAATATCATGTTGGATGAATGAAAAATTTCTGCTGTAAATACAAATAGTAAAAATATTTGCAAAAATTACAAACAAATTTGTTGCTATCTCCTTAAGAAAAAGATAAAATTTTATAACTGTATAGGTACATGTATTATTTAAGAGAAAATGCACCTTTGTAAAACAGCAATTTAATAATTTTCATACATATATAAATGAAATGAGGTACAAGAAAGTGAATGAAAAACAAACATCAAATGCACTTATTATGATCTTCGGGGCAACAGGAGATTTAGCCAATAGAAAACTTTTCCCCTCTCTTTATCGATTGTATAAAAAAGGAAAATTAGCAAATTTTGCGGTTGTAGGCGTTGGGAGAAGAACATTAACACAAGAACAGTTTAAGCAAAATGTTGTTAATTCTGTATCTGAAGCAATTGCAAGTTCTAAAAATGATGATCTTGAGACATTCGCTTCTTATTTCTGCTATCATTCACATGATGTTACAGATTCAAGTTCTTATGTAGAGCTAAAAAACATTGCTGATGAATTAGATGTAAAACATAGTTTAAATGGTAATCGTGTATTCTACTTAGCAATGGCACCTGAATTCTTTGGTCCTATCGCGATTCATTTAAAGCAGGATGGACTAACAGAAGTAAAAGGGTACAAACGTCTAATTATCGAAAAACCATTTGGTCATGATTTAGAATCAGCTAAAGAACTAAATGAACAAATTCGAACTGCCTTTTCTGAAGATGAAGTATATCGAATTGACCACTATTTAGGAAAAGCGATGGTTCAAAATATCGAAACAATCCGTTTTTCCAATGCAATTTTTGAAAATCTTTGGAATAACCGCTATATCAGTAACATTCAGATTACTTCAAGTGAAGTATTAGGCGTGGAAGAACGTGGAAGATATTATGAAACAAGCGGGGCACTTCGTGATATGGTCCAAAACCATATGCTGCAAATGGTTGCACTACTTGCAATGGAACCTCCAATTAAACTTACACCAGATGAGATTCGCTCAGAAAAAGTGAAAGTTTTCCGTGCTATGCGTTCTGTTGAAGTAGATGAAGTTGATAAATACTTTGTAAGAGGACAATATGGAAAAGGACTTGTGGAAGATGTTGAGGTACCGAGCTACCGCGAAGAACAAATGGTAGACCCTAACTCCAACACAGAAACTTTTGTCGCTGGGAAAGTAATGATTGATAACTTCCGTTGGGCTGGTGTTCCATTCTATATCCGTACTGGTAAAAGATTAGAAAGTAAATCAACAAAAATAGTGGTACAATTTAAAGATATTCCAATGAATTTATATAATCGTCCAAATCAAGAAATTACACCAAATCTTCTTGTTATTCATATTCAGCCTGAAGAAGGAATTACTTTACATTTAAACGCTAAAAAAGCAGGACAGAATATGGAAGCAACACCAATCAAGCTAAGCTATGCTAATACTGGTATTGCAGGAATCAATACGCCAGAAGCATATGAAAAGCTAATTGACGATAGCTTGCATGGAGACGCTACTAACTTTACTCATTGGGATGAAGTGGCATTATCTTGGAGCTATGTGGATAAAATTTCCCAAGCATGGGAACAAACACCTGCTACTCAATTCCCTAATTATGCTTCTGGTACAATGGGACCAAAAGAAGCAGATGAATTATTAGAAAAAGATGGTTTCTTCTGGTGGCCAGTTAATCAATTTGAAGTAGATGTTTGCTAACTCACCCTTCAAGTGACTGTCTAAAAAAACGTGAATCTTATTGTATTCACGTTTTTTCTTTCCCTAAATTATGATTTCAATCTAAGGAGTTTTTCATGAAAAAAATCAAATTAATCCTAACTGTCATTCTCGTATTCCTTTTATATAATTTACTCGTCTTCTACTTAGGATGGAATGGTTATGCATGGCTTGATTCCTTCAAACTATTAACCTATCCATCCATATATATTGGAGCAGTTATTCTTTTCTCCTATGCATATATTATCAGCCATTTCCTTAAGTCCATTACCATATTTAAAATACTTGGCGCGTATTGGCTTGCCATTTTTGAATATGGTATCTTACTGTTCCCACTAGCTAATTTAGGATGGCTTATATTAAACCAATTTATTCCGTCTGAAGATGCCACCAAAATAGTAGGAAGCGCTGCTGCAGCAATTCTTCTATTTTTACTTATTTACGGAACATTTAACGCTTACTCTCCTGTGATTAGAACTTATAAACTCGCAGTAGCTAAAAAACAAGCGAAAAGAGACTCTCTGAGGATTGCTATGGCTTCTGATATGCACTTTGGCACTTTATCAGGTAAAAGTCATCTAAACCGTCTCGTAACAAAAATAAACGGCTTACAACCAGATTTAATCTTACTGCCTGGAGATATCATTGATGATGATCCTATTCCTTTTTTGAAAAAGAATATGGGAGAGCAATTAAAGGTATTACAAGCTCCTTTAGGCATTTATGGGGTATTAGGTAATCATGAATATTACGGCAAAATGATTCCAACCTTTCTAGAAGAAATGAACCGAATCGGTATTCGCATCTTAATGGATGAAAAAGTAACTATTGATGAAACCATTCGATTAATCGGTCGTAAAGATAAAACGGACCAAAAGAGACTTTCCATTCCTAGCCTTCTTGAGAGTGAAAGTAACCATCTACCAATTATGATGATGGATCACCAGCCAGATGAACTGGAAGCAGCAATGAATGATGGGATTGATGTTATTCTATCCGGTCATACACATCGTGGTCAAATGGCACCAAACCATTTAATTACCAAACGAGTTTTTGAATTAGATTGGGGCTACAAGAAAAAGAAGCAGCTTCATGCAATTGTTTCCTCTGGATTTGGATTCTGGGGACCGCCCATTAGAATTGGCAGCAGATCAGAAATTGTTTATATTGAAATAACGTTCAAAGGGTAAATTGCTTTACTTTTAAGTTATTTATTTTTGTGAAAAAATAGTTTGCTAGATAAATGTGCTGCTTGCTATAGCAGCATATTTTTTTGCCTTCTCGTTGTAATTTGTTTGTAGATTTTGTAGTTGTTTAAATTCTTTGGATACGTAAAATTTATGTATGAAGGTCACTTTACTGCCTTTTTCTTTTTTGGTTGGTTCTAAACTGGCTGATGAACGCCTTTTTTCTGCTTTTCTCTCTTCATTGTGGTCTTCATTCAACCTATGAACACCTCTTTTCTTCCTCCTTCTCATATTTTTGGCTTTCATCCATCTTGTGAACACCACTTTTCCTCTGCACTCTCTTATTTTTGGTGCTCATTCAAACTCCATCTTCTCCTTCAAAAAAAAAGCACACTACATATAAAATCGTAGTGTGCTTTTTATCGCCATTCTTATTTTTCCATCCAGTTCGTATGGAAGATTCCTTCTTTATCAAGACGCTCATATGTGTGAGCACCGAAGTAGTCACGCTGCGCTTGTAGTAAATTTGCTGGTAAAGTTGCTGTACGGTAGCTATCAAAGTATGATAATGCGGCTGCAAAGCTTGGTACAGGAATACCGTTTAAGACAGCACCAGAGATTACTTCACGTAATGCTGATTGGTAGTTTTCAGTGATTTCACTGAAATATGGATCCAATAGAAGGTTCTTCAATTCTGGATCACGATCATATGCATCTTTAATTTTTTGTAAGAATTGAGCACGAATAATACAACCACCGCGGAAAATCATAGCGATTTCGCCATAGTTTAAGTTCCAATCGTATTCTTCAGATGCTTCTCTCATTTGCGCAAAACCTTGGGCATAAGAAACAATTTTGCTCAAGTATAGAGCTTTACGTACAGATTCGATAAATGCTGCTTTATCTCCTGTGAAAGGTTTAATTTCTGGGCCTGAAAGTACTTTGCTTGCTTTTACGCGTTCGTCTTTCATTGCAGAAATGAAACGAGCAAATACGGATTCTGTAATCATTGGAAGTGGTACACCTAAGTCTAGAGCACTTTGGCTTGTCCATTTACCAGTTCCTTTTTGACCAGCAGTATCTAAGATTAGATCTACTAAAGGTTTACCAGTTTCTTCGTCAACTTTTGTAAAGATATCTGCAGTGATTTCAATTAGGTAACTGTCTAGCTCCCCTTTATTCCACTCTGCAAATACTTCATGAAGTTCTTGTGCTTCTAAGCCTAAAACATGCTTCATGATGAAGTATGCTTCACAGATTAATTGCATATCTCCATATTCGATTCCATTATGCACCATTTTTACATAGTGACCGGCACCATCTGGACCGATATAAGTAGTACAAGGCTCATCGTTAACTTTTGCAGAAATATCTCGGAAAATTGGAGCAACTAATTCGTATGCTTCTTTTTGGCCACCAGGCATAATAGAAGGTCCTTTTAATGCTCCTTCTTCACCGCCAGAAACACCTGTACCGATGAAGTGAATACCAAGTTCACTAAGCTCTTTATTACGTCTTTGTGTATCTTTAAAGAATGTGTTACCGCCATCGATGACAATATCGCCTTTATCTAATAAAGGTTTTAATTGCTCGATTGTTGCGTCTGTAGCTGGACCAGCTTTAACCATTAACATGATTTTACGTGGAACTTCTAAAGATTGTACAAATTCTTCTAATGTATATGTTCCAACAATATTCTTGCCTTCTGATTCTTTAAGCATTTCTTCTGTTTTTTCTTTTGAACGGTTGAAAACGGAAACAGTATAGCCTCTGCTTTCGATATTCATAGCAAGGTTTTTACCCATAACCGCTAAACCGATTACACCAAATTGCTGTTTTGTCATTTTTTCCTAACGTCCCTTCTAAACTATGTATCCTTATAGTAGAATTCACTTAACTTTAGCAAGATTTTTTAAGTTATGCAACTAAAATGCAACTACTTTTCTTGATTATTTCAAAAAATTTTTTTCGTCACATATAACTTAACTAAAATTTCTTTCCTTGCAAAAAATCTTTATTGAAACTAGTTTTGGTACCAATGTCTTCTTCTTTTTTTGAAATATTATTTCTTTCTGATGCTGGCTCAATAATAGAAGCGCCATATTTTTCTTTCAGCTTATCTATTGCTGTCCATAATGGTTCTTTCGCTGCTTCTTTTTCAAAGGAAAAGAGATCAAGTTGTTTTACTACAATATTATTGTCGATTAAATCTCCTGCTGTTATACCTAATAAACGAACAGGATTTCCATCCCATGCTGTCGTAAAAATCTCTTTGCTTATCTGAAATATCTCTTCCTCTGATTTTATTGGATTTGCTAATTTTTTGCTCTTGGAATAGTTTTTTCTGTTTCCATAGCGAATGGTTACAGATAAATGATTAGCATGTACATGTTTTCTTTTCATTCTTGTAGCCACTTTATTCGCTAGGGAGGCCAATACTTGAAATAATTCCTGCTGATTCTTGACATCGCGCGGCAATGTTGTCGAATTGCCAATACTTTTAAATTCATTGGCAGCTTCTGGATCAACTGGCCGATTATCTTCTCCGTTGGCTTTCTCCTTTAAGCGAATTCCATTGATGCCAAGTGTTGCTTTGAGTGGAATAGACTGAGCCATCGCTAAATCTTTAATGGTTTCTATGCCAATTGCTCTTAGTTTTCCCCCTGTTTTTTTTCCTATACCATGCATTTCTTCTACTTGCATCGGCCAAAGTACTTTAGGAATATCCCGCTTTCTTAAAACCGTGATTCCCATCGGCTTTTTTAAATCTGAAGCTGTTTTGGCAAGAAATTTATTAGGGGCAATCCCGATACTGCATGGTAAGTCTAACCGTTCAAAAATTCGTTTCTGAATCGTTCTTGCAATATATATCGGTGTTCCTAACTCATGGCAATGTGTAATATCTACATATCCTTCATCAATGGAAACAGGCTCGACAATATCGGAAAATTCATGAAGAATTTGAAACATTGCAAGAGATGCTGTTCGATAACGATCAAAATTTGGAGGCAAAACAATTAAATCCGGACATTTTTTCTTCGCTTCCCATAAAGGCATGGTTGTTTTTACGCCAAATTTTCTTGCTTCATAGCTGCAAGTGACAATAATACCTCTGCGTTCTTTTTCATTTCCCGCAATTGCCAATGGCTTCCCCTTTAACTGTGGATCATAAGCCATTTCAACAGATGCATAAAAACTATTCATATCTACATGTAAAATAACTCGTCCCTTTTTCGGATAAAATTCTTTCATTTTGCTTTCACCAATTCTTTATGATCATTTATAGTCACTTCTATTCTTATTCCTCTGCTTTTAGCATAAATCTTACTGCTTACGCAGGCTGATTTTTCATATAGTCTTTAATTTCTTTTACACCTTCAAGTGTTTCTAATAAAATAGTTGGATCAAGCATTAACACCAAGCGATTTTCTAAATTAAGAACACCTGTTATATATTCTGTTTTCTGATAAGCAGAAATGCCGACTTCTTTTATTACTTCGTCTCTTATATCAAGAATTTCTTTTGCATCATTTACAATCATCGCAAACGAAATATCTTCTGTTCGCGCAACAATTAATTTATTATTTTCATTTTCTTCTGTTTTTTGATTATATAAAACCATCTGCAAATCAATGACAGGGATAAGCTCATCTCTTACTTTTCTTATTCCTCTTACAAAGGATGGCAATTGAGGAACAGGAGTAATCTGCTCTTCCTTTTCAATCGATATGACATAAGAAACATCTACGGAATATTCTCCATTTGCTACTTTAAATATAACAACCTTCTTTTCTTCCATTTATATTCCCCCAAGATTCTATTTTTACAGTAGTATTTACCTATACAATATTTTCCTCTGTTTTCTAGATAAATGCAAGTAAAAATAGAAACATTTGTTTGATTTATACTAAAAAGAGTGCTTCCCTAAAGAAAGCACCCCGACTCCATCATATAATTATTGACCAGTTACTTCTTCGATAATAGCAAGTACCATTTCAGCCAATTTATTTAATTCTTCGATCGGCATTTTTTCATTTGTTGTATGAATCTCTTCATAGCCTACCGCTAAGTTAACTGTTGGGATACCAAAACCACAGATAACGTTGGCATCACTTCCACCACCGCTTTGTTGCAGTTCACAGCTTCTGCCAATTTTTGCAGCCGCTTTTTTCGCTACTTCTACAACATGGTCACCTTCGCCAAATTTAAAGCCTGGATACATAACATCCACCTCGACAATTGCTTGTCCGCCCATTTCACTAGCTGCCGATTCAAACGCTTCCTTCATTTTCGCTACTTGTGCAAGCATTTTATCTTCTACTAATGAACGTGCTTCTGCAAGGATATCTACATGATCACACACGATATTTGTTTGTTTTCCACCAGCAAAACTGCCAATATTAGCCGTTGTTTCTTTATCGATACGACCTAAAGGCATTTTTGCAATCGCTTTTGATGCAATAGTAATAGCGGAAACTCCTTTTTCAGGTGCCACACCAGCATGAGCCGTTTTTCCTAGAATCGTTGCTTTAACTTTTGCTTGTGTCGGTGCTGCCACAACGATATTTCCTACCTTCCCATCACTATCTAATGCATAACCATATTTCGCTTGGATTAATTTTGGATCAAGTGCTTTTGCGCCTAATAATCCAGATTCTTCCCCAACTGTAATGATAAATTGAATCGTTCCATGAGGAATATTATTTTCTTTGATTACTGTAAGTATTTCAAGCATAACAGATAAACCAGTTTTATCATCTGCGCCAAGTATTGTTGTGCCATCTGTTACTATGTATCCATCTTTAATGGATGGTTTTACGCCAACTCCTGGAACTACTGTATCCATATGAGAGGTAAAGTAAATAGGATCCACGTTCTCTTTCGTTGCTGGAAGTGTACAAATTAAATTTCCTGCACCATGACCAGTAATAGCTGTAGTATCATCCTCTATCACTTCTAAGCCTAATTCTTCAAATTTCTTTTTTAGTACAATGCTGATTTCTTTTTCATATTTTGTTTCCGAATCAATTTGTACCAGTTCTAAAAACTGATTTAATAAACGTTCTTGATTGATCATTTTTCGTTCCTCCAAAAATTAGTGACATTATTAGTATACGCCTATAAAAAAAGAACATCAAATAAAATTCACGAGGGGGAAATCTCATTTTTCTTCTTATAAAAATAGAAAAGTTTCCTCAAGCAAATATTCCATCTATTTATAGTTGTACCATTCTGCTATTCTTAGTAAAATAGACAATAAGAATGGTTAAGACATGGAGGATACTATGAAGAAAAAGAAAAATAGATTACAAAAGATTGTTGTATATTTAATGATCTTTGTTATGCTTGCATCTACCCTGTTGATTGGAATTGGAATGTTATTTTAATTTAAGCTTATTTTCCATAAGAAAGCGAAGAAGGATAAAACTTCTTCGCTTTTATTCAATGGCCCCATATTCCTTTGCTAGCTCTTGAAAACCTTTATCTGAATTGGTAATCAACACTTTTGTTCCTAAAGGAATGAAATCATAAATAGATTCTATTGCCTCATTTTGCATACGGACACAGCCTTGTGACACGTATTTCCCGATACTTCCTGGATTGTTTGTTCCATGAATTCCGTACATTCTTCCATCTGTGTTATTTGCATCAAAACCAATCCATCTTGTCCCTAATGGATTATCCTCATCTCCCCCCACAATATCTTTTTTTCGATAATAGGGATTTGCGGCTTTAACTGTTATCGTAAATAAACCCTCTGGCGTTAAATCTTCTTTTTTACCGGTCGAAACACTTATCGTTGTCTGCACTCGATTTTCATCTATCAAGGTTAATTGATTCGTTTTTTTATTAATAATGAGAAAAGGATCTCCTGGCAATGGATTTATCCCTAATGGCCAAACGGGGGAAATTGTTAAGAGAATAGACAAAACTAGTTTTAACATCCAATCACACTCTCTTTTTTTCTTAGTTTGTGTGATTATTGTATTTTTATACGGAATAGAAAGTTCTTTTATCAAAAAAACAGGTTTCTTGATCTTATCGACTAAGAAACCTGTTTAACATTTTTATAGCATTTTCTCCAAAAACTCTTTGGCGCGGTCTGTTTTAGGATTGGTAAAGAACTCAGCTGGTGGAGCATCTTCCACTACAACTCCACCATCTAGGAATAGAACTCTATTTGCCGCTTCTCTGGCAAAGCCCATTTCATGTGTCACAATAAGCATGGTAATTCCGGTGTTTGCAAGTGACTTCATTACCTCAAGCACTTCTTTCACCATTTCAGGATCCAATGCTGACGTTGGTTCATCAAATAGGATTACTTCTGGATTCATCGCAAGGGCACGTGCGATTGCCACTCTTTGCTTTTGTCCGCCTGATAAACGGCTAGGATATACATTCGCTTTATCAGCAAGACCAACTTTAGCTAGAAGCTCCTGCCCCATTTTTTCCGCTTCGCTCTTGTTTAGTCCCTTTACTTTGATCGGTGCATATGTCACGTTTTGCAAAACCGTTTTGTGTGGGAAAAGATGAAAATGTTGAAATACCATCCCAACGTTTTCTCTTATTTTTTTTATATTTGTATTTTTATCTGTAATATCCGTACCATCAATTATTACTTTTCCTTTGGTAGGTACTTCAAGTAAGTTAATACAGCGCAGAAATGTAGACTTTCCTGACCCAGAAGGACCGATAATCGTCACTACTTCGCCTTTTTCTACTTGTGTATTTATCCCTTTTAAAACGTGAAGCGAGCCATAGGATTTATGCAGATTTTCAACATTAATCACTTCTTCTCATTCTCCTTTCAACTACTTTTGCCAATGTTGTCAGTATCATTACTAGAACGTAATAAATAAGACCGGCAAGAATCATCGGCTCCAAGTATGCATATTTTTCTCCGCCCATTATATAGGCTCTACGCATAATATCTGTTACACCAATAACAGTAACAACCGCTGACTCTTTTGTTAAGGAAACAGCTTCATTGATTAATGCTGGAAAAATGTTCTTTAAAGCCTGGGGCAAAATTAAATCGAACATCGCTTGCCTAGGGGAAACACCAAGCGCCATAGCAGCTTCTTTCTGGCCACGATCTACTGCTAAAATTCCAGCGCGAATAATTTCCGAAATATAAGCAGCTGAATTTAAGCCAAAGGAAAGAATGGCTGCAACAGCTGGCTCAATTTGGATACCAGTTAATTGCGGTACCCCAAAATAAATAATCATTAATTGCAGAACAAGGGGCGTTCCTCTAAAAACTGATGTATAAATAGCAGCAATCCAGCTAAGGACTGGCAGCTTACTAAGTTTAAATATCGAAAGTATAATTCCTAATACAAAACCAATTATTCCAGCCACCACAACAATTTGCAAAGTCACAGTGATTCCCTTTAACAAATATGGGAGAGAGGGAATAAATTGTTGGAAATCTAAGCCCATTACTATCTCAATCCTTTCTAAAAAAACGGAGGTGTTTTTATCTATTATATAGCTTAAAAAACAAGAAAATGTTTAGGGCATATTCTGCCCTAAACTATCCCCCGCAATTACCTTATCTTAGTTACCAAACCATTTTACAACTAACTTATCAATTTCGCCGCTGTCTTTCATTTTCTTTAATTCAGCATTGAACTTTTCTGTTAAGTCGCTGCCTTTTGGAAATGCAATAGCCGAACCAGCGTCTTCATTTGCTTCCTTCGCTGGGAAAGATGTTAATGTATCCTCTTTATTTAAATAACCTTTTGCAACAACATCCTCAATAATTGCTGCATCAAAACGACCTGCTTTAATTTCTTGAATTAATTGAGGAATACGGTCACGGTTCTCTACTGTAACTTTTACTGTTTTAGCGATTTCTTTTGCTGCATCTTCTTGAATAGATCCTAGTTGTACTCCAACCTTTTTACCATCAAGATCTTGAACAGTTTTAATATTGCTATCTTTTGTCGTTACAACTAAGTCTTTTGCTGTGAAATATATATCGCTGAAGTCAACATTTTCTGCTCTTTCCGGTGTTGGAGACATTCCGGATAATACTAAATCTACTTTGCCAGATTGTAAAGCAGAAATTAATCCGCTAAAATCCATATCCTTCACTTGGATTTGGTAACCTAACTTTTCGCTTAATGCTTTGGCTAAATCAATATCAAAACCAATAATCTCATCACTTTTTGCAGTATCAATATATTCAAATGGTGCATAATCCGCTGATGTTCCCATCACTAGTACTTTTTTATCAGCTGATCCGCTTCCGCTGTTTGCACCTTTTTCATCAGTAGAAGTACCACATGCACTTAAAATGACTACTATAGACAACAGCATTAATGCTAATAATTTTTTCATCTTAAAATCCCCCTATAGTTACTTATGCTTTTATTCTCTTTTAATATTAGTAGTTTGTCGCAAATTATAAGATAGTCTTTTAATTTATATTCATGCAACAATATGAATTTTAACACATACTAATAATTATTCAATACAATTTATACAAATTCACCAAATGAAATACTATTCTGAAAAAAATAAAATTTTCAAACAAAAGGTTGTATTTGATAAATTAGGACGAAAACTTTATCTAATATAGGTTTGAATCTCTTTTTTTCTTGCTGTAAAATCATTTGAACCTCTATTTCCATAAAAAAAACACCCCTTAAGTCAAATTTCACTTTAACTTTCAGGGTGCATGCAAGCTTATTTTACTTCTGTGCAATATTCTTCGAATGCATTTTGTAGTTTTTCTACCACTTGCATAGGATCATGTCCTTCGATTTCATGGCGTTCTACCATCTTAACAAGTTCGCCGTCTTTCATTAATGCAAAAGACGGAGAGGAAGGAGGAAAACCTGTAAAATAAGAACGTGCTTGTTCTGTTGCTTCTTTATCTTGTCCTGCAAATACAGTTACTAATTGATCTGGTCTTTTTTTATAATGTAAGGAGTAACCTGCAGCTGGTCTTGCAATTCCACCTGCACATCCACATACAGAATTAACCATCACTAAAGTGGTGCCTTTTTTGGATAAAGCTTCATCTACAGCTTCTTTTGTTGTAAGTTCTTCGTAACCAGCCTCTACTATTTCTTGGCGTGCTTGACGGACAACATCATTCATGAATAAATTAAAATCAATGTTCATCGTTTCGCTCCTTTTATGAAATATCTTCTTTTTACATTATTATAAAAAAAGTATTCATTTTCAATTTATTTGTTTGCAAAACTTCTTTATTCATTACACTCTTTAATAAATTGGCGTTGTTTCCTCTGACGTTGTCTCTAATATTTCCTTGATTCTCTGTAAGAATCTTCCACATACAAGACCATCTAATACACGGTGATCGAGAGACATACATAAATTCACCATATCAGAGATGGCAATCATATTATCTTTAATAACTGGTCTCTTCACAATTGATTCCACTTGAAGAATCGCTGCTTGAGGATGATTAATAATTCCCATTGACTGAATGGAGCCAAATGATCCGGTATTATTGACAGTAAATGTGCCGCCTTGCATTTCATCAACTGTAAGCTTGCCTTTTCTCGCTTTATTTGCAAGTTCTATTATCTCTCTGGCAATTCCTTTTATCGACTTTTCATCCGCATTTTTGATGACTGGGACAAACAGTGCATCTTCTGTTGCAACGGCAATGGAGATATTAATCTCTTTTTTCTGGATAATTTTATCGCCTGCCCAACTCGAATTAATTTGCGGAAATTCTTTTAATGCACGAGCAACTGCCTTAACAAAGAAAGCAAAGAATGTTAAGTTATAGCCTTCTTCTTTCTTAAAGGAGTCTTTCACTTTATTTCTATATTGAACCAGTTTAGTAACGTCGACTTCAATCATTGTCCAAGCATGAGGAATCTCATGTTTACTCTTTACCATATTATTAGCAATTGCTTTTCTTAATCCCGTAATTGGAAACTCCTTATCCCCTGCACTTGCTGGCACATTATGTACAATTGTTTCTCGTTGAGGAGTATGATTAACTGTTCCATTAACAGAGCCTTTTGCTTCTGTTTGAACTTGGGGAACTCCTTCTTGTATTGCTTTTTGAACATCTTTTCTAGTAATTCTTCCACCTGCACCTGTTCCATCTAAAAGCGTTAAGTCAATTCCCGCTTCTTGAGAAAGACGTAAAACAGCTGGCGAATATCTAGCTTTTTGACTTGAAGCAGCTTCAGTTAGGGGGGCTTCAGTTTTTTCTTTCGATTCTGCTTTTGCTTCTTTCTCTACCTGCGTATTGTCCCCTTCTACTTCAATGGTACAAATTACTTCCCCTACTTCAAGTGTCTGCCCCTCTTCTGCAAGAAGTTCTTTAATGGTTCCCGAAAAAGAAGATGGAATTTCTGCATTTACTTTATCGGTCATTACTTCTGCAAGAGGATCGTATTTATTTACGGCATCCCCTACAGCAACAATCCAATTACTAATCGTTCCTTCTGTTACACTTTCACCTAATTTAGGCATTGTTATCTTTTCAATCGGCATTGTTTTTCCCTCCTTGTTGTACGACTTAGAATTCTGCGAGCTTGCGCATTTCTGTTTCGACTTTTTCTGGTGTTACCAAGAAGAATTTTTCCATTGTTGGTGCATATGGCATTGCCGGAACATCTTCAGCCGCTAGACGCATAATTGGTGCATCTAAATCAAATAAACAGTTTTCTGCAATAATTGCTGCAACTTCACTAATAACACTACCTTCTTTGTTATCCTCTGTTACTAGCAGTACCTTGCCTGTCTTAGAAGCGGCTTCAATAATAGCCTCTTTATCGAGTGGATAAACTGTACGCAAATCTAAAATATGTGCAGAAATGCCATCCTCTGCTAACTTTTCAGCAGCCTGCAAGGCAAAATGAACACATAAACCATATGTGATGACTGTTATATCTTCGCCCTCACGCTTTACATCTGCTTTACCAATTGGTAACACATAATCTTCTTCTGGAACAAAACCTTTAATTAATCGATAAGCACGCTTATGTTCAAAGAATAATACCGGATCAGGGTCTTGAATTGCAGCTTTTAACAGCCCTTTAACATCATATGGTGTAGAAGGCATAACAATTTTTAGTCCTGGTGTATTAGCAAACATAGCTTCTACAGATTGAGAATGATAAAGCGCACCATGAATACCGCCGCCATATGGAGCACGAATAACAATTGGACAAGTCCAGTCATTGTTAGATCGATATCTTATTTTTGCTGCTTCTGAAACAATTTGATTGACAGCAGGCATTATAAAATCAGCAAATTGCATTTCGGCAATTGGTTTTAAGCCATACATCGCAGCTCCAATTCCTACCCCAGCTATCGCCGACTCCGCTAAAGGCGCATCTATTACCCGCTCTGCTCCAAATTGATCATACAAACCTGTTGTCGCTTTAAATACTCCACCTTTTACTCCTACATCCTCTCCAAGAATAAATACTTTGTCATCCTTCTCCATTTCTTCACGAATGGCTTGAGTTACTGCATCTATATAGGATATTACTGGCATCTTTCTGTTTCCCCCTTAATTCCCGTATACATATTTCAATGTATCTTCTGGTTGTGCATATGGTGCTTTTTCTGCATAATCCGTTGCTTCATTGATCACATCTGCCAATTTCTTATTTAACTCTTGATCCATTTCTTCTGTTAGTATTCCTGTAGAAAGCAAATACGCTTTAAAAGTGAATAATGGATCTTTTGCTTTAGCCTCTGTGACTTCTTCGCGCGCACGATAGCTGCTGTCGTCATCGTCAGAAGAATGAGGAGTTAAACGATAAGAAATCGTTTCAATTAAAGTCGGCCCTTCGCCTCTTCTTGCTCTATCAACCGCCTCTTTCGTCACTCGATACACTTCAATTGGATCGTTTCCATCTACAGTGTATCCCGGCATGCCATAACCAATTGCACGGTCAGAAACATTTGCACATCCTAATTGCTTTTCAATTGGAACGGAAATCGCATATTTATTATTTTCACAAAGAAAAATAACAGGCAGCTTATGCACACCAGCGAAGTTGGCCCCTTCATGGAAGTCTCCCTGATTAGAAGAACCCTCTCCAAAGCTGACAAAGGTTACGAAATCCTTCTTTTCTATCTTCCCAGCTAAAGCAACTCCCACTGCATGAGGTACTTGAGTCGTTACTGGTGATGAACCTGTAACGATTCTATTTTTCTTCTGACCAAAATGTCCTGGCATTTGTCTTCCGCCTGAGTTAGGGTCTTCTGCTTTCGCAAAGCCTGATAACATAATTTCCTTCGGTGTCATTCCAAAGGTTAATACAACACCCAGATCACGATAATATGGCAGCATATAGTCCTTTTCCCGGTCAAACGCAAAGGCTGCTCCTACCTGGGCTGCTTCCTGGCCTTGACATGAGATAACAAAAGGAATTTTTCCTGCTCTATTTAACAACCACATTCTTTCATCAATTCTTCGTGCGAGGAGCATCTGCTCATACATTTCTAATACTTGATCATCCGTTAATCCCGCCTCTAAATGGCGATTATGAACCATTGTCATACTATTACCTCCTAATTGATTCATGTTTGTTCCCCCTATTTAGCTAGACATTATTTTTTGATTTCTTTATTAACCATGAATGGCTTCCCCTTCAACAGCAAGGGCTGCTTCTCCAATTGCCTCTGTCAGTGTTGGATGGGGATGAATCGTATTCCCAATTTCCCAGGCTGTTGCGTCTAGCACTTTGGCAAGAGCTGCTTCTCCAATAAGATCTGTTGCATGGGCACCTATAATATGCACACCCAATAAATCATCGGTTTCTTGATCAGTAATTATTTTGACAAAACCATCTTGTTCTCCAAAAATAAGCGCTTTTCCAATCGCTTTAAAGGAGAATTTGCCTTTTTTTATCTTATACCCAAGCTCAATTGCTTCTTCTTCTGTGTATCCGACACTGGAAATCTCAGGACTTGTATAAATGCATTTGGAAACTGTTTTATAATCCAGTGGATGTGGTTTTTCACCGGCTATATGCTCCACTGCGATTATCCCTTCATGGGAGGCAACATGTGCGAGCTGTAATCCTCCTATACAATCACCAATTGCGTAAATATGCGATTCTTTCGTTTGATAGTATTCATTTGTTTGAATTTGATTTTGAACAACCGCAATGTCGGTATTTTCAAGACCAATTCCTTCTACATTTCCTATGCGGCCTACAGATACTAGCAGTTTTTCCCCTTCAAATGACTGGGACTCACCATTTTTTTCTGCTTGAATGATTACTTTATCCACATTCTTCTGCAAAGTTTCTGGAAGTACTTTAGCACCTGTTACAATCTGAATTCCCTTTTTCTTGAGGATTCTTTGTAATTCTTTACTAATTTCCTTATCTTCTGTTGGCACCAATCGGTCACTATATTCTAAAATAGTTACTTTAACATCAAAATCAGCAAGCATAGAGGCCCATTCAACCCCTATTACTCCCCCGCCAACGATTATAATGGACGAAGGAAGTTTTTCCATTTGCAGCGCTTCCTCTGAACTAATGACAGTCGAACCATCAATCTCTAGACCAGGTAAGCTTTTTGGCCGAGACCCCGTTGCAATGATTACATGTTTCGGAATCAGCATTTCGTTTTCTTCTCCATTATTCATTTCAACCGAAATAGTACCTGGCATGGGGGAAAAAATGGATGGGCCCATTATTCTTCCATTGCCTTCATAAACATCAATTTTTCCTTTTTTCATTAAATACTGAACACCGCTGTAAAGTTGGTTAATAATGGTAGATTTTCTTTCTTGCACCCGATTGAAATCTAATCTTATATCCGAGGTGATAATCCCAAATTCCTCGCTTTTTTTCGCCGTTGCATAAACCTCTGCACTTCTTAATAACGCTTTACTTGGAATACAGCCATTATGTAAACACGTTCCACCTAATTTGCCTTTTTCAACCACCGCTGTCTTTAAACCTAATTGAGAAGCACGAATCGCTGCAACATAACCACCCGTTCCTCCTCCTAAAATGACAAGATCATACTCTTTAGCCATCTATCTTCACTCCTCTCTTTCTCCATATTCTTTTGGTCTCTCTTCCTTACGTAATACTCTTAACACACCTTCTGCCAAAGATTGCCGTTCGTTTTCACCTGGATATATCATTATATCTGCAATCCAATTAACACGTTCCATAATTAATTTTACAAAATGGTTACTAAAGGCTAGTTCACCTGTTAAGATAATGGCATCTACTTTGCCAAAAAGCACGGTGCTCGCACTGCCAATTTCCTTAGCAATTTGATAAGCTAACGCCTCATAAATAAGAATATTGGGATTATCTCGTTTACCAAGCTCTTCCTCTATATCAAAAGAACCTTCAGGCGCTTTACTAAGGTAGGATTTTACTCCAGAATGATACAATAATTGATGCTTCATTTCTTCATATGTAAATTTACCTGAATAGCATAAATCAACTAAATCACCATGAGGTAAAGTACCACACCGCTCCAAACTAAATGGCCCTTCCCCATTTAAGCCATTATTTACATCTATCACTTTTCCATTTGCATGTGCACCGATTGTAATTCCATCTCCAAGATGGGCAATAATCAAATGTGCTTCTTCATATTTTTTGCCTAACTCCATCGCTGCTCGTCTTCCCGTTGCTTTATGATTGAGTGCATGAAAAACACTTTTTCTTGTAATGCTCGGATATCCAGAAATCTTTGCAATATCGTCCATTTCATCGACAACAACTGGATCAACTATATAGGAAGGAATCTCTAAATGTTCAGCAATTTCATAAGCGATAAGTGCTCCTAAATTGGAAGGGTGTTCTCCTCTTGTTTGGGCAAACAGCTCCTCCTGCATAGCAGCGTTTATCGAATAAGTTCCACCATCAATTGGTTTAAGGAGCCCACCTCTTCCACAAACAGCTGCCAATTTGGAAAGGTTTATTCCTTTATTCACCAAATAAGACAAAATCTCATCTGATCGATACTTATATTGAGCAACAATCGAAGAGAATTCTAGCAATTTATTGTAATCATGATGTAAATCGTCTACAATAATCGGTACTTCATTTTCATATAACGCGATTTCGGTTACTGCTGCCCGTGGGTTTATGACCAATATACGATATTTCCTCATTTTAATAAGCCCCTAAGAAAGAATTAATTTAAATGATACTTATCCAATTTATAGTATAAATTGCGGACTGACAGCCCCAATGTTTTAGCTGTTAGTGTTTTATTTCCATCTAGCTTTCTCAATGTCTGTTCGATTATAACTTTCTCGTATTTCTCTACCAGGACAGATAATGGTTGATTTTCTATATTAGCATCCTCTTGAAATTCCGCTTGTTGTTTTTTTATTACTTGCGGAAGCGCGAGATGCTCTACTTTAAGCACGGAATCTTCTTCACTAGCTTGTATCACCGAAAGCTGGAGGATTGCCTTTAATTCAAGGATATTCCTTGTATAACCATAATTTTTCAAAGCTTTTTGTGCTTCTGGGTCAATCTCTGTTATCCATCTTCCGTTTTCTTTGTTCAACTCGATAAGAAAATGTTTCGCTAACAGATAAATATCCTCTTTGCGTTCCCTTAAAGGTGGTAAGTATATATTTGATTTCATTAATTCATCATAAAGTTCTTCTAAAAAGTCCCCTGCCATTAATGCTTTTTCTAGCTTAATAGGGGAGGAAACAATCAAGCGGAAGGATAGCTTCTTCTCTTCCTGTGCTAATTCCTTCAGTCTATTTAATAGAGAGGTTTGTTCTGCCATCGATAAACAGGTAATATTTTCAAGATATACGGTTCCTTTTGATAAAGAATTCATTGTACTTAAAAATGCTCGTAATTGTTCTCGATTCTTCTGCGGATATATCCGTTTAAATAGATGAAACTTATTTTCGCTCCAATTATGAATGGCATTAGCAAGCATAAATTTACCAGTTCCCTCTTCTCCGCGGATAAATATAACCTGTTTACTCCCTGCCGCCAACTTTGCCTGTTCAATAGCGAAGTTCATGGATGGCGACTTATATATAAAATCATCAAACTGAAAGCTCTGTTCTAATCCTCGGATAATGGCTTTTGTCTGTTGAAGTTCTTTTTTTAATTGAGCCGTTTCTGTTTCATTATGAAGAATCTGCAAACAGCCCTTTAATTTCCCATCCACCATAATAGGTGTACTTTTTACCGTTAAACATAAGGTGTCTGTCTGAATGGTTATTTCTGCATCTCTTCTTGTTTGAATGACTTCTTCTCTATTTTTTCTCATTAATTGATGGTTATTTTGCTGATCAAGGAGAACAGCCAATTCTTTATATGACGAATTTTGCATAACAATATGGCCAAATTCATCTACTACAAGATAGGCTTCTGCACTTTTTTGCAAAAGCAATGTTAACAGCATTTGAAGGTTATCTTTATCAATCCATTGTCTTTTTTGGCTTTCTTCTTGTAAAACCGCTACAGCACCAATTACATTATTATCTTTTCCTATTAGCGGATAACGGGAAATAAGAAGATAATCCGCTTCAGAAATAGCAAACTTTTTCTGCTCTTCTATTCTTTTCGTATGTAATACTCTCATCATCCCACTGTTAGGGATAACGGATAAAATATGCTGATCCATTTGAAGCGGATATTGGTTCTGCATCAAACTTTGCGCACTTTTATTGAAATAAGAGATAACGCCGCGATCATCTATTATAATTATGCCTTCCTTTATTTCATCAAAAAGCGTATAAGAGGTTGACTGTATCATTCGATCAATCATTCGCACACTTCCCATCTGTCTATCCGTGCAATATATTTCATATCTATACTATACCTACTCCCTAAAAAATATGCAATTTTTTTCCCATTTTCTTTTATTTCTGAAAAGTAAAAAGGTTATGTCTGTTTTAACATTTTGAGATCGCTAACATGTTAAGGAGAAGTATTCAAATAGTTGCTTAAGAATTCTTTTTTCGCAAAAAAAGGTTTTCCGCCTCTTCTCTAAACTAGAGATTACAGCAGAAAACCCATTATATTATGATTGTGTCAGGACAGTTCGTGCAATAATTGGCTCATCTGTAATAATGGCAGATATTCCAGCATCCATTAATGCTTGCATCGTTTTCGGATTATTTACCGTATATGCCCTAACTTTAATATTATTTTCTTCTGAAGATTTTATTATCTCTCGATTTATCCGTTTATAATTAGGGTGAAATCCTTTGGCATTTATAGCATTGGCATAAATCCAAGGCTGATAAATTCCATCAGACAATAAAGGGGCCGTTTCAATTTCTGGAGCGATGCGATAGGTATGTACGAGACTATAATGATTAAAGGAGGAGAAAATAATTCTTTTTTCAAAACCGTATTTGCGGATGAGAGCAATTGTTTTCTCTTCCATTCCTTCATAAGCAATCTTGTTATTCTTCATTTCAATATTGCAGATTATGTCATTATCTTGCATCCAATCAAACAATTCGATTAAAGTGGGAATAGGCTCATTCTCGACTTGCTTAAATCGATGTCCTGCATTAAATGATCTTAACTCTTTATAATTGAATGCTTGCACATAGCCAGAAGCATTCGTTGTTCGATCTACCTTTTCATCATGGATGATGACTATTTCCCCATCCTTAGACATTTGAATATCAATTTCAATCCCATCAGCCTCTGCCTTTTCTGCCTCGATAAAAGCCATCATTGTATTCTCTGGATAATGTGCCGAAAAACCTCTGTGTGCAAATATTTTCGTCATAACAAATCACTTCCTTATGTAGAACTTCATTATATATGGCCATTTATGTAATGTTTTTGGTCAGATGAAAAAAACAGGCCCTAACCTAAGTCAGAGCCTGTATTACTTTTGTTAAATTAGTTTTTTACTACGTTAGCAGCTTGAGGTCCGCGTTGACCTTCTTCTATGTCAAAACTTACTTCTTGACCTTCGTCTAAAGTTTTGAAACCTTCAGTTTGAATAGCGCTGAAATGTACGAATACATCTTGTCCTTCTTCTGTTTCGATGAATCCAAAACCTTTTTCTGCGTTAAACCATTTTACTTTACCTGTAGCCATTTCTTGTTTCCTCCTATGTGCTTTATGCACAAATGTATTACTATCCTTGCTCGTAGTAAAAAATAAAGAAATATGTATTTCTCAACTATTTTCTAAAGAACAAAAATAAGTCTCCTTAATAGTAACAGGTTAATCTGCAGAAAGCAAATCTTTGAACGATTATTTTTCAATTTTTTAAAATAAATTCCTTATTTTGGATTACTCAGTTAAATAATCGCGGTAATATAACTCAACAAAGACTAGTTTAGCTAACAATAACGGAATATTAATAGATGTGCCTACCCTACTAATTAACTTACTTCCATGGACTTTTTTGTCTGTAAGTTTTCATCCACCAATGTTGGGGAGTGAGATTTCTCCTTTAAATGCGAAACTGATTTCGTATTTCTACTTTTGGATGAGTAGTATTTTTCTTTCTTATAATTTCCTTCATGAAATCATTAAAAGCGATTGTCTCCATTATAATCTCTCCTTTAAAGTAACCCCGATTCAAAATGGAATCCGGCTGATTTCTAATAGTTACTTTTATAATTATAAGTTGACATCTTCTTTTGTTAAGTTTCCATATTAACATTTAAAACACACTTTATCCTTAGTATTTTTTACGTTATTTTCAAAATAAAAGAGGGTCAGACATAAGTATTTCAACCCAATATAACCCCGAACAATTACACGTACATATTAGAAAATATTCCTATAATTGTTCGGGGTTTTTATGTATTTTAAGAAAAAAGATTTGTGGTAATCACCCGCAGACTGAATACACTTCGCTTTCCATGGGGCGAGCGCCAAGCCTCCTCGTTCCTGCGGGGTCTTGGACTTTCTCGCAGCTCCCATAGGAGTCTACGTGTATTCAGTCTGCTCTATTTTTTCCTAGTAATTGTAGTTTGCTTAAAAACTAAATAAGCTTTAAAAAAGGAGTGAAATGGAACGGAGGATACTCGACTCCTGCGGGAAGCAGAGCAAAGCCTAAGACCCCACAGGCTTTAACCGAGGAGACTTAGGTTGCTCCCCCGCGCATCGTGTGTCTGTAGTGTAAAGGAACGAATTGGTTTCACCACTGAATTAGAGATTATTCGTCTTTATCCAATATATATTTTGTTTTGTCCCACCCTCTTTTTATGAAAATTAACTATCTTTATAGAATTTAAAGAATAATAATTTGGTTCCTTCACTAAGATTCATTCTCTTTTTTAGTCCACTTTTTAATAATTCCATGATATACACTTAGGAAAAAGTAGTAAATGCAAAGAATAATTGCTACTTCAGATGGAGTACTATGATAAGGTCTATCATCAAATATCCCATATAGTAAAAATACAGTAAAGAAGATAACAGGATAAACGACAAAAGAATAAACAAAATTCTTTAAAAACATTATCCTCAGTCCTTTTATTTCAAATGTGATATTTAGCTACATTGCGTGTGAAATATACTAGAGTAACAGCCATTGATAACGCATTATTTTTAACACCCATTTTTAATATTCTTTTAGCTATCTTTTTATAATTTCCATCCTTAACATATTGAACCAAAGTTGTATTAGCTGCAATTGATAAAGTATCCCTATAATTATCCTTTATTTTTTTCAAATACAACCATCAATTTATCTCGCTTATTTTGACTTGGATACCAAGAAGGAGTTCTACTAATTGAAAACGTACTAATTAAATCTGAAGATTTTGTAACTTCTTCATTAGATATATCTAAACTCTCTTTCTTTAGTTGCTCAATATTTTCAGCCATTCCAAATGTCTCATCATACTTTTCAAAATTAATATGTGAAACATAGGAAAAATACTCCAAATCTTTTCACTTTCATATACATTCTGAACTATCCTAATTGAATATATTACTACTATATAATAAATTGGGGTTTTTTAGGAATTAATACATCTCTCTTTAACAACCACTGTATACTTACCACATCTTGTAAATACTTAATGTAATTTCTAATATGACTTGATTTGGCCTTACTTGCATCATCAATCTTAAACTCGTTTTATAAGTACATTGCGAAGAGTTAAAGTGTTTGTTCTTAACTTGCGAGGTTTTTCTTGGATAAATGTTTAGAATCGCAATACAACATAAAAGAATCGATTTGATAGTCCATTTCGCTCATACTCAAAAGAAAAAGCACCTCCTAAATTATCGAGTTTAATACAAACTCAATAAACTAAGAGATGCTTTTATAAATTGCTATTTAAAATATTGTTAGTTGGTCAGTAAAGTTATCGGCTACATCACTTGTGACAAGTTGTAAACAATTTACCGTTTCTCTAAAACCCTCTTCTACCAACAGCCCTAACCCTCTCAAGAAGCCTTATGTTCCAGCCTTAATTTATCTGCCACAATCGCGATAAATTCTGAGTTAGTCGGTTTTGCTTTAGACATGCTGACAGTGTAGCCGAATAAGGATGAGATGGAGTCGATGTTGCCTCTGCTCCATGCCACTTCAATGGCATGACGGATTGCCCGCTCGACTCGGCTTGCTGTTGTATTAAATTTCTTTGCGATATCTGGATACAATACTTTTGTAATGGATCCTAATAATTCGATATCATTATAAACCATGGAAATGGCTTCGCGTAAATAGAGGTATCCTTTAATATGGGCAGGAACTCCAATCTCGTGAATAATACTTGTAATGCTTGCGTCCAAATTCTTCGTTTTTGGTTCTTGTGTTTTGAAAGAAGAAGAAGATTTTCTGACAAATCCGGTTGTTTTGCCACTTACTTGGCGAATATGGCTTGCTAAATACTCCATATCAAACGGTTTTAAAATAAAATAAGAGGCACCTAATTCAACCGCTTTTTTTGTAACATCTTCTTGACCAAAGGCAGTTAACATAATCACGTTAGGCATAGGTTTATTCATTTGACGCATTCTTTCTAATACGGCTAAACCATCTAAATGAGGCATGATAATGTCTAGCACCATCACATCTGGTTCAAGCTGCTCCACTAGTTCTAAACACTCCTGGCCGTTATGCGCTACACCAATTACTTCCATGTCGTCCTGAGCATCTATATACTCTTCCAATAATCCTACCAGTTCACGATTGTCATCAACAATGCATACTTTTATTTTCTTCAACGATTGTTTCCTCCCTCAATCCAAATGTCTCTAATTTTATCTATATTTTTATTCTAAAGGACATTTTCGACAAAGCAACCAAAAATCCTTTGATTTTATAAAAAAAACTTAAAAAATAGGAAAAACCCTATTAATTCTCTCATTTTCTCACGTTTTCGACTGATTTCGATACATTTCATTTTTTTGTCGAAAAATCTTTATGGCTATATTATACACAACACTAGGCTATAGCAAAAGCAATCAAGTTACTTATCTTCCATATAGCCAAACACTTCTTTATTTGGAAGAAAAAATTATGACTTTTTTATGAATATTTTCTTGTTGGGATACAACTTTATACGGTATTATTAAAGTTGGACAAAAAAACGTCTAGTTTTTTTGTTTTTACCTTTATCTGCATAAAACAGATAAAGGTTGCACAAATTTATTAAGTATTTGTGTTTTCATTTTCCCAAAGTATAGAAAGGATTTTTTTATGGAGAACGTCACTAAGGAAAACAACACTTATAAAATACTATGGAAGCTAACGAGACCGCATACGTTAACAGCTTCTTTTGTACCAGTTTCCATTGGTACGGTATTATCTTTCCCTCATGCCTCAACAAACTGGGGTTTATTTTTTGCCATGATGTTTGCTTGTTTGATTATTCAAATCGCAACCAACTTATTTAATGAGTACTATGATTATGTAAGAGGAATTGATACTGCTGATTCAGTAGGAATAGGCGGAGCAATTGTTCATCATGGGATGAAGCCAAAATTAGTTTTAAATATGGCGATCAGCCTATATATACTTGCACTACTTTTAGGTATTTATATTTGTTCTAATACTTCTTGGTGGATTGCATTAGTCGGCTTACTCGGTATGGCGATTGGCTATTTATATACAGGAGGCCCGCTTCCAATAGCTTATACACCTTTTGGAGAAGTGTTTTCTGGTATATGTATGGGATGTATCTTCATCCTTATCTCTTTCTTTATCCAAACAGGTCACATTAGCCAAGAAAGCATCCTTATTTCTGTTCCAATCGCTATTCTTATTGGTGCGATTAATTTATCGAATAACATTAGAGATATTGAAGAGGATACATTAGGCGGCAGAAAAACGATTGCTATACTTATCGGCTTTAACAAAGCGGTTAACCTACTTGCGGCATTATTTATCTTATCCTACCTCTGGATTATTATTTTCGTTGCTCTCGGTTTCTTTAGTCCTTGGTTATTAATCGTACTGCTTAGTTTCAAAAAACCATTAGATGCCATTAAGGGCTTTAAAGGAGATCGAAGCCAAACACCGATTGCCATGAAAAACACTGGTTTAACAAACACCATGTTTGGATTGTTTATCACAGTTGGTTATTTGTTAGATTTTATCATGCAAAATATGTAGTAGTATAATGTCTCATGTAAAAGGATTGTCGATTCATCCTTTTACATGAGACATTTTAATTTTTATGAAGCTTTTTGCCCTTTTTCATATATATCGATTCCTGCCTCATTTAACATCCATTCAATGTGAACTCCATATCCGCTTGTCGGATCATTTACAAATACATGGGTTACAGCACCAATGACCTTACCATCTTGAATAATTGGACTTCCGCTCATTCCTTGAACGATACCGCCTGTTTTGCTTAATAATTCTTTATCTGTCACTTTGATGACTAGCCCTTTTGTTGCAGGATACTTTTGAGGTACAGAGCTTACTACTTCTATATCAAATAGCTTCACCTGATCATTATCCACAACCGTTAAAATTTGCGCTGGTCCTTCTTTCACTTGGTCTGATAACGTAATCGGCATCGGCTTATCCATTATTCCATTTTTAATTTGTTTATTTAATACACCAAATATTCCAAAAGGACTATTTGTTTTGATATCCCCGATTATTTCTTTATCTTCTGAAAATCTCGCTAATTTTTCACCAGGATTTCCGTTACTTCCTTTTTCAATACTTGTTACAGTAGATCTTAGTACTTCTCCATCATCCACAACGATTGGTTTTTTTGTATCCATATCTGAGATTACATGTCCTAAAGCTCCATATTTCATGGAATCTGGGTGATAGAAAGTCATTGTTCCAATCCCAGCTGCTGAATCCCTTATATAAAGCCCTAATTTAAATATGTTATCCCCTTTTTCCTTTAAGGGCATTAACTTTGTTTTAAACTCCTCTTTCTCTCTTTTTACAACCAACTCTAAAGGTTTGTTTCCTTCGCCTGCTTTTTGAACAAAAGGTGCTACATCTGCCATTTTTTCTATTTTCATTCCATTTATTTCGACTATCATATCGCCAACTTTTATCCCGGCCTTTTCACCAGGTGATTGCTTTCCTTCTTCTGTATTTACCTGATGGTGCCCAACCACCAGTACGCCAACAGTATTTAGTTTCACCCCAATGGACTGACCACCGGGAATTACTTTAAAGTCTTTAAGAACATTCACATCCACTTTTTTTATTGGAAAACCTGCAAGTTCAAGCATCATCTCATCTTTCCCACTAACTTTTCCTTGCAAGGAAAATTTCCCTTTTTCTTGACTTAATGCAACAACCGAATCTTCGTCTGCCACATTTGCTGTCACAGAAATCGCCTCACTATTGTTGATCTCCATTGATTGTCCTTCAAACAATGTAATGCTTTTTGGGATATGAAGATATTCTTGAAATGATTGATTACATACTAAAGATATTAATGAAACAAGGAGAATCCCACCAATTATTTTTCTAAGGATATCACTTTTCAATTCACTTCACTCTCCTCGCTTCTTTTCACCACTACTTCTCCGGCTACATTTATAAGTTTGCCTGTAACAGCATCATTTATAACTGTTAAAAATTTTAAATACCTACCCATAATGGATAATCCTTGCAATTAGTTTCCCACGCACCATTAAATAGACAACTCTTCATAAGAATAAAATAAACCTCTGCACATATACAGAGGTTTTACGTGTCTATATTTTATTCTTAGCTTTTTGCGCTAATTTTAACAGTTCTTTTGCATGTTTTTTTGTTAATTCCGTAATTTCCGCTCCTGAAATCATTCGTCCGATCTCTTTTACCTTATCTTGCTGCACTAATGGTGTGACAGACGTAGATGTGCGGCCATCCTCAATTTTTTTTGCGATAAATAAATGGGTATCTGCCATTGCTGCCACCTGCGGCAGATGGGAAATACAGAGCACTTGAGAATCAACCGACACATGGTGGATTTTTTCAGCGATTGCTTGTGCTACTCTTCCACTCACCCCAGTATCTACCTCATCAAATATGATGGATGTCACCCCTTGATGCTTAGAGAAAATGCTTTTTAAAGCAAGCATCATTCTGGAAAGCTCTCCACCGGACACAATTTTGGATAGTGGTTTTAACGGTTCTCCAGGATTTGTAGAAATGTAAAATTCCACTTCATCTATCCCTTTTTTCGTAACATTGTTCTCATCAGCATGAATTCTTACTTCAAAAACAGTCTTTTCCATGTAGAGTTCTTTTAATTCTTGATGAATACTATCTGTCAGACGAAGAGCTGCTCTCTTTCTTAAGGCAGTCAATTCCTTTGCTTCCACTAAAAGATCTTTTTTAAGAGAAGCTAACTCCTTTTCCAATAAATCGATATGGGTTTCTTTATTTTGTAATGTTTCTAATTCTTCCTCTATTTTTGCAGCATACTCTAGGATCTCTGCTACTGTTTTTCCATATTTGCGTTTTAAGGTATTGATTTCATTTAGTCTTGTTTCAATCTCATTTAACCTTTCGGGGTCATATTCTAGGTAATCTAAAGCACTTCTCATCTGTCTTGCAATATCCTCTAAAATATAATAGCTATTGGAGACAGACTCAGCCATATCCTTGTATTCAGTGTCTAAGCTTGCAGCTTCCTCCATATTCCCCATGACCTCACCAAGCCAATCCAGCCCTTTTTGTTCTCCCCTAAGAGCAGTATAGCCTGTTTGTATGCTATCATAAATTTTCTCGAAATTGCTTAATTTCTTCCTTTCTTCTAACAGCTCATCATCTTCATTAATTTTCAAATGAGCACTTTCAATTTCATTAAACTGAAATTGTAATAAATCAAGTCTTTGAGCCATTTGCTGTTCATTTTCTGTTAAATTCATTAGTTTCTTTTGAGTTTGAGTATAAGAGCGATAAATTTCTTCATATTCTTCTAAAACAGGAGCTAATTCTCCCATTGCAAAAGTATCCAGCAACTGTAAGTGCTTCGTTTCATCCATTAATTCTTGATGTTCATGCTGACCATGAATATCAATTAAAGTGGAACCTATTTCTCTTAATACAGCGATTGTGATAAGCTTGCCATTTATCCGGCAGACACTCTTACCAGATAAAGCTATATCTCTTCTTAATACAATAGCACCCTCATCTATATCGATACCAAACTCATTCATTTTTTGAAAACAAGGATGACCGTCTTCTATATAAAATAGCCCTTCTATTTCTGCTTTTTCTTCTCCATGGCGAACAAATTCCGCCGAACCGCGTCCTCCAACTAATAAATTGATCGCATCAATAATGATAGACTTTCCTGCACCTGTTTCACCAGTTAATACGGTCAGTCCCTTTTTAAATGATATGGATAGACTTTCAATGATTGCAAAATTTTTAATCGATAATTCACTTAGCAATTAATGTCCCCCCAAATTAAAGCATATCAAGAAAACGATCACTAATTTTCTTGCCATCATCTGCAGTGCGACAAATAATTAGACAAGTATCATCTCCACAAATCGTTCCTAATATTTCATCCCAATCAAGATTATCAATTAATGCTCCGATCGCTTGTGCATTCCCTGGCAGTGATTTTAGGACAAGCAAATTTTCAGCTGAATCGATTTTCACAAAGGAATCCATTAACATTCTTTTTAATTTTTGTAATGGATTAAAGCGCTGATCAGCTGGTAAGCTATATTTATATCTGCCATCCTGAAGTGGCACTTTCACTAAATGCAGCTCTTTAATATCTCTTGATACAGTAGCTTGTGTTACATTATATCCAGCACTTTTCAGTTCATCTACTAATTCGTCTTGTGTTTCGATATCATTATTCGTAATGATTTCTCTTATTTTTATATGCCTCTGGCCCTTATTCATATATTCCATCCTTTATCATTGGTTATCATTTTTATTCCATATGTATCACTTTTTATTAAAAGTATTTGTTCCTTATCATACGTTCATTCGATTTTTTTAGACAATCTTCCTTTTATCTATTTTACCGTGTTTGTTCGTCTTTTTACAAGAACAAAGAAAACAAATTACATCTCCGCTCTATCTTTATTCATGATAGACAAACCAAAAAGGGTCAGCCTGCATGGAGAACCTTTCTATTAGCATCCCACGTTACTAATAGTTCTCTTGCTGCAGTCAAACCCTTTTACATAGCTTATTCTTCCGTTTCTTTTTTTGCTTTCAATTCGGAATGTGCCGCTTCTACCGTCTCTTTTATTTGAAAATAATGCGTTTTTTCCTCTGCACGCTCATCCCAATAGAGGTGGAGTAAAAATTCAATATTTCCATCTCCGCCTGTAATTGGTGAAAATGATAGGTTTTTAACAATATATCCTTCTTCTATAGAAAAAGCTATAATTTTCTCTAAAACGGACTCATGGACTTTACGGTCTCTGACAATCCCTTTTTTCCCAACTTGTTCTCTTCCAGCTTCAAATTGCGGCTTCACTAAAGCAATAACATCACTGCCGGATACTAATAGTGTCTTTAAAACTGGTAAAATTAGCTTTAGCGAAATAAAAGAAACATCAATTGAAGCAATATTCGGCATCTCACCTTTTAAATCGACAGGAGTTACATAACGAAAGTTGGTTCTTTCCATGACAATCACACGTTCATCTTGTCTAAGCTTCCACGCTAATTGATTATAGCCTACATCTAAGGCATAAGATTGTTTTGCACCATTTTGCAGGGCACAATCCGTAAATCCTCCTGTCGAGGAGCCAATATCAAGTAAGACTTTATCTTTCATATCGACATCAAATATTTTAAGTGCCTTTTCAAGCTTTAAGCCACCTCTTGACACATATTGAAGTGTCTTTCCTTTAACAGATAACTTAGAATCTGTATTTATTTTTTCACCGGGTTTATCTAGTCTATTCTCTTCACAGTAGACAATCCCAGCCATTACAGCTCTTTTTGCCTTTTCCCTTGTTTCGAATAAACCTTGCTCAACTAATAATACATCAATTCTTTCTTTCTTCATGAATGCTCTAAGCCCTCTTTTGTTTTTTTCTAGCAATGGCTGAAATTCTTTTTACAACTTCCTCTTTTGTTAAATTTATTTCTTCTAATAATGAATTTACATCTCCATGTTCAATAAATTCATCTGGAATTCCCATGCGATCTATTACATTTGCTCCAAAACCATGGTCATGGGCATATTCGATACAATAACTTCCAAATCCGCCTTGCAGTACTGCTTCTTCAATCGTTAAAATTGGTATTTGCTTTTTCAATAAGTCAGAAAGCATTTTCTCGTCTAACGGCTTAATGAATCTCGCATTTACCACTTTAACATGAATCCCTTGTAATTCAAGCTGGCTGGCTGCTTCCATTGCCATTTCAATCGTTGTTCCAAATGTAAGAATTGCAGCATCAGAACCTTCTCTTAATACTTCCCATGTACCAATTGGAATCGTCTTTAATGTAGAATCAAGCTCCACACCAATCCCATTTCCCCGCGGAAATCTCATCGCAATTGGGCCATCATTGTACTGGATAGCCGTATTTACCATGTGCTGCCCTTCATTTTCATCCTTTGGCATCATTAAAACCAAGTTTGGCATATGACGTAAAAACGCAATATCATAAATACCTTGATGGGTTTCTCCATCTGCTCCTACTAAGCCGGCACGATCGATGCCAATAAAGACATTTAATTTCTGGCGGCAAACATCATGAAGCATTTGATCATATGCTCTTTGTAAAAATGTCGAATAAATGGCTAAAAACGGCTTCATTTTTTGTGTGGCAAGTCCAGCTGCTAATGTTACAGCATGCTGTTCCGCTATCCCGACATCAAGCATTCGACTAGGAAATTCTTTTGCAAATGATTCCAATTTTGAACCAACTGGCATGGCAGGAGTAACAGCAACGATTCGCTCGTCTTTTCTTGCCAACTTTAACACTGTATCACTCACTAGTTTACTCCATGCAGGTGCAGTGATAGCAGGTTTTACAAAATCTCCTGTCTCAATCTTATAAGGACCTGTTCCATGCCATGTACCGATTTTATCCTTTTCAGCTGGAGAAAATCCTTTGCCTTTTTTCGTAATGACATGCAGTAAAACTGGGCCAGATGTTTTCTTTGCATAGTTTAACTGTTCAAATAAGTCGTTATAATCATGACCATCTACTGGACCTAAATACGTAAAACCTAACTCTTCGAAAAAAACACCGGAAACTAACAAATATTTAAGACTATCTTTAATTCTTTCAGCAGTTGCAGCCATCTTGCCACCTACGGCAGGAATTTTCTTTAAGAGCATTTCTAGTTCATCTTTTACCCATTGATACTTCCCAGCAGTTCTTAATCTGCCTAATACTTGGTGAAGAGCACCAACATTTGGAGCAATCGACATTTCATTATCATTCAAGATAACAATCATGTTTTTCTTTTCATCGCCAATATGATTTAGTGCCTCGAGAGCCATACCCCCTGTTAAAGCTCCATCCCCAATAATAGGAATGATGTAGGAATCTTCCTTTTTTAAATCTCTTGCAACAGCCATACCCATTGCAGCAGATAAGGAAGTAGAGCTATGACCTGTTTCCCATACGTCGTGCTCACTTTCATTCATTTTTGGAAAACCACTTAAGCCTTTGTATTGTCTAAGCGTATCGAAATCCTTAGCACGGCCAGTTAATATTTTATGAACATAAGATTGGTGACCTACATCCCAAAGAAATTTATCCTTTGGGCTATCAAAACATTTATGAAGAGCAATGGTTAATTCCACCACTCCTAAGTTCGGACCAATATGGCCGCCAGTTTGAGAAAGTCTATTAATTAAAAAGTGACGGATATCTTCACTAAGGATATTCAGTTCCTCGTTCGATAATCCTTTTAAAAATGCTGGATTTTCTATTGACATTAAATCCATTTGTAACAACTCACTTTCATTCAGTATATAACCAATAAAGCGATGAAAACCACTCATTAATTGGTATATCTTCCTTCCGTTTAACCATTTCTTTTTGTCAAGATTGTATTATATATTAGAATACCTTATTTTTATCAAAAAACCTAATTTATTCGTATTATTAAATATGTATTATACCATTCCTTCACTGATAATAGTAGTAATTCTACATAGTTAGCACACAGAAGACTTTCCGTGCTTAAAAGAAGGATGCCTCAAAGCGGAGCATCACTAGCGCATTTTACAAATTTATCTTTTGAAAAAGCTCTAGTGATGTCAAATATTGAGACACCCTGATATGTGTTATTCGTTATTCTAAATTTCCCTTATATATATTTCGCTTAGTTTTATTATATACCATCTATAAAAAGCTTTTAAACCGTTTAAAGAGGATATTTTAATTATTTCTATAGGCAATTAAATCTGTAATTTCTTCTAATAGAAAGCGATCAAAATTTAAACCGGCTAGAAGACCTTTAGCCTGTTTAATATGCAAATCCAATTCTCTTTTTGCTCCATCCATAGTTAATATTTTCGGATAGGTGCTTTTGTGGTTATCCATATCGCTGCCAATTGGCTTTCCAATCACTTCTTCATCCCCTTCTAAATCGAGAATGTCATCTCTAATTTGGAAGGCTAAGCCTAGATGATAAGCAAAACGTTTTAATGTTTCTAACTCCGCGTCAGCAGCATCTGCTAATATCGCGCCAATTAAAATACTTACTTCTATTAGCTTTCCTGTTTTATGTAGATGTATATGTTCAAGATCTCTTTGATTTAAAGTCTTGCTTTCCCCTTCAATATCGGCAATTTGTCCACCTACCATCCCTTCTGCTCCAGCTGCTTTTGCTAAAAAGCCAATACTAGTAAGAATCTTTTCAGATGGAATATTTTGTTTTGTCATATATGTCATCATTTGAAAACTATATGTAAGAAGTGCATCTCCTGCTAGAATAGCTGTCGCTTCTCCGTAAACTTTATGATTCGTCGGTAAGCCTCTTCGCAGGTCATCATCATCCATACTTGGTAAATCATCATGAATCAAAGAATACGTATGAATCATTTCAATGGCAGCTGCTGGAAGCAAACCTTCAAGTGGATCTTTTCCAAATGCTTGCAGGGTAGCAAATAAAAGCAGCGGCCGGATTCTCTTCCCCCCTGCATTTAGGGAATAGAGCATAGAATCTTTTAAACTGGAAGGAGCATTAAGCTTTTCGACATTTTTCTTTAGTTCTTTTTCCAGTACTTCTTTATAGTTTTTTGTAAATGCTGACAAAGAAATTTTATTCAAGTGTTATTCCTCCTCAGCGATGGAAAAAGGTTGTTTTTTGCCGTTTTCTAGCACTACTTCTGCTAATTGTTCTTCGACATTTTTTAATTTTTCATGACAGTATTTAGAAAGCTCCATTCCTTTTTTATACGTGTTGATAGCCTCTTCTAATGGAACATCTCCTTCTTCTAGTTTTTCAACGATTCGTTCTAATTCTTCCATAGCTTCTTCAAAGGTTGGCTTATTTTCTCGATTAGTTGCCATGTTTATCTCTCCTTTATCTCCATAATTTCTGCCTCTACCGTACCATCAGCCAAGTTTAATTCAATATGCTCCTTAGGCTTAACTTGCTTTATACTAGCTATTAATTTCCCATTTTGATCATATGCTACATTGTAGCCTCTTTCCATTATTTTCAACGGACTTAATGCATCCATCTTTCCTATTGTCGAAAGAAAAGACTGCTTTTTTGCTTGAAGAATAAGCTCCGTATTACGAATCATGTTTTTTTGTAAATTAGCCAAATCTTGTTGGGCCTTCATCACATATTGATGCGGGTGATTCCTTACTAGCTGCTTTTTTATTAATTGATGCTGATTATTCTTTTGCTCAAAAACTCTTTGAACATTACGTATTAATAATTCTGTCTGTTTGTCTAATTGCTCCATTTTTTGATCGTATAAAACTTTAGGATAACGAAAAGCATAGGAACGTTTAATTCTATTTAAACGTAACTTTTGCAATTCTACTTTTTCTTTTATCCCTCTTATTAAACGGCTTTGTCTAGACAAAATCCTTTCCACCAGCTCATCGATATGAGGAACAGCGAGCTCTGCTGCACCAGTTGGTGTCGGTGCCCGCATATCTGCAACGAAATCTGCAATGGTAAAGTCTGTCTCATGACCGACAGCAGAAATAATGGGAATTCTGGAAGTGTAAATGGCTCTAGCAACGATTTCTTCGTTAAAAGCCCATAATTCTTCAATGGAACCGCCACCCCTGCCTACTATGAGGACATCAATTGCAGGAGACTCCTGTTCATTCGCCTGTTGAATCGCCTTTACAATAGAAGGAGCCGCTGTTTCACCTTGTACTAACGCGGGGTAAATCTGGATGTTAGCAATCGGATAGCGTCTTTTAATGGTTGTAATAATGTCTCTAATTGCAGCGCCAGTCGGTGAGGTAATAACACCAATTGTTTTCGGATATTTAGGAATTGTCTGTTTATGGTCTGCAAGAAACAATCCTTCTTGTTCCAATTTAGCTTTCAACTGCTCATAAGCTAGATAGAGCTGACCAATTCCATCTGGCTGCATATCAACCACATACATTTGATATTGACCGCTTGATTCGTATACGGTAATACTTGCTTTAATCAGCACCTTCATCCCATTTTCAGGCGTAAACTTCATTTGCTGATTATTCCGGGCAAACATAACTGCTAAAATTCTGGCTTTTTCATCTTTTAAGGTGAAATACATATGCCCACTTGAATGCTGCTTAAAATTGGATATTTCCCCTTTTACCATGACTTGCTGTAAATGAGGATCTGCATCAAATTTTCTTTTTATGTATTTCGTCAAAGCATGTACTGTTAAATACCGTGATTCCATTTATAAAAACTCCTTATACAGGATGGAAAAAGGGGTGTAGTATCATACACCACATCCCTTAATCATTCATGTTTATAGGTTATAGAAGGAAACAATTTAGGATGATAACAAATCTTATTTGCCGATATTGCATAAAAGATTTACATTGTCCACTAATCAGCTTTTTTCATCAAACCAACGTTTCTCTTAATATTACTGATTTTCTTTTATCTTAGATAATAATCCATTAACAAATCTACCAGATTGATCATCACCATAAAGTTTGGCAATCTCCACTGCTTCATCAATCGCAACATTTACAGGTACATCATCTGCTTGTCCATAAATCATTTCATATGTGGCTAGACGTAGAATGTTTCGGTCTACATTTGCAATTCTTTCTAGCGTCCAATTTTCTAAATATTGCTTTATGGTTTCATCAATAGAAACTTGATTATTTAATACCCCATCCACTAATTTTGTAAGGTAGGGATCAGATTTTTCTCCTTCTAATACATGCTCTATTGCTGTTTCTTTGTCTATATCACTAATATCAATTTGAAATAGTGCCTGTAAGGCCTTTTCTCTGGCAGTTCTTCTCTTCATTATTTAAGCTCCTTTAAAATCCTTCCATAGGTTTAAGACAACCTATTTATCTATGCTACATGAATAATAGCATAAATAAAAACAAAACTCTATCTTACGAGAAAAAAACCTATAATTAGTTTACTATTCTGGTCATTCTCACAAAAACAAAGGCTGTCCATAGAAAAAACTTATAGAAACTAAGAGGAAGACCTATTAGTTTCTATTTTATTCTTTCCTGTTCAGCCTTTGTTATTTAAAGTCATTCTATGCTAATTTTTAGGGAGTATTATTCCTTACATTTCTTGCTGTAATTCAGGTTCTTGTTTTGCTGTTTCGAACTGAACACCAACAATATGAATATTTACTTCCTCTGTTTCCAACCCAGTCATATTGATTAATGTTTGACGAATATTATCTTGAATCTGCTGAGCAACATGCGGAATAGATACACCAAAATTCATTACGCAAAATACTTCTACTTTTATTCCTTCTTCACTGAGGTCGACTTTTATCCCTTTGTTATGGAGCTTTTTTCCGAACTTTTCCACAACGCCAGTTGCAAAATTGCTTCTCATTTGAGCTACACCTTCTACTTCAGAAGCAGCAATACTTGCGATAACCTCAATTACTTCAGGAGCAATTTCTACTTTTCCTAGACCAGTATACTCTTGGTTCATTTCTAAACTTGTTGTTTCGCTCATTACCTATTCCTCCTTTTAATCTTCTGATTTCATTAAATCATACATTTCTAAAAACTTTGTGTTGAAGTTGCCTGCCACAAACTTTTCATGATTAAGGAGATTTAAGTGAAACGGAATCGTAGTATCGACACCTTCGATTACAAATTCACTCAGTGCTCGTTTCATGCGAGAAATAGCTTCTTGTCTAGTAGATCCATAGGCAATCACTTTCGCAATCATACTATCATAGTACGGTGGGATCGTGTAACCAGGATAAGCAGCTGAATCAATACGTACTCCTAAACCACCTGGCGGTAAATACATCTTAATTTTCCCTGGTGAAGGCATGAAATTTTTCGCAGGATTTTCTGCATTGATACGGCATTCAATTGCCCAGCCAGTAAATGTAACATCCTTTTGATTATGTTCAAGAGGTTTACCTGATGCAACTAGTATTTGTTCTTTAATTAAATCAATACCTGTTACCATTTCTGTTACTGGGTGTTCTACTTGAATACGCGTATTCATTTCCATGAAGTAAAATGCTTGATTCTGATAATCAAAGATAAATTCAACAGTTCCTGCACCTGTATAATTTACTGCAGCTGCAGCTTTTACAGCAGCATCTCCCATTTTCGCCCGCATTTCTTCGGTTAATACTGGAGATGGTGTTTCTTCCAACAGCTTTTGTAATCTTCGCTGAATCGAGCAATCTCTTTCGCCTAAGTGAATGACATTCCCATAATTATCAGCAAGCACTTGTACCTCTACATGGCGGAAGTCCTCGATATATTTTTCTAAATAAACACCTGCATTACCAAATGCCGTTAATGCTTCTTGCTGGGTAATGTTAATCCCCTTAATCAACTCTTCTTCCGTTTTGGCTACACGGATACCTTTACCGCCGCCACCAGCTGTAGCTTTAATAATTACTGGATATCCTATTTCTTTTGCAAGTTCCATTCCCTCTTCTACATCTTTAATAATGCCTTGGGAACCAGGTACGATTGGCACACCAGCCTGTCGCATTGTTTCTCTTGCAACATCTTTTGTCCCCATTTTATTAATAGCCTCTGGACTAGGTCCTACAAACGTGATTTTGCAATCTCTGCAAAGTTCCGCAAAATCAGCATTCTCTGCTAAAAAACCATATCCAGGATGGATAGCATCACATCCTGTTAAAGTTGCTACACTAATTATGTTTGTAAAGTTTAAATAACTGTCTTTTGAAGCTTTCGGTCCAACACAATATGCTTCATCTGCAATTTGGACATGTAAAGCCTCACGATCAGCTTCTGAGTATATAGCTACCGTTTGAATATCCAGCTCACGACAAGCTCTGATGATACGAACAGCTATTTCTCCTCTATTTGCGATTAATAGTTTTTTTATCATGGATTAACCCCTCTTTGTTACGCCTTTACTAGGAATAATGGTTCCCCGTACTCAACAAGTTCTCCATCTTTTACAAGGATTTCTACAATTTCGCCATCTACTTCTGCTGTAATTTCGTTAAATAATTTCATCGCTTCTACGATACAAACAACAGAATCCTTTGTAACCTTATCCCCCACTTTTACAAATGCAGGAGAGTCTGGAGAGGCTGATTGATAAAAAGTTCCTACCATTGGAGAAGTAATTTTATGTAAGTTATCATCACTTGATTTTGCAGGTGTGTCTGCAACTACACTTTCCACTGCTACTTCTTTTGTTGCTTTTACTTCTTCTGGTTGAAATGTTTTTGTCACAACTGGAGCTTGTGCTGCTATTTCCACCATGTTCTTTTTAATTTCAACTTTCACGCCATCTTGTTCATATAAAAAATTGCTAATAGTCGATTCATCTATTAATTTTATTAGTTCTTTAATTTCTGAAATCTTTAACATATAATTGCACCCCTTAAAACATTCTATTAGGACTAGATACTAATATCATACGATAAGACCTTATGATAATTCAATAAGCATCTTTAAAACATGACTTTTTTGCTACTAAACCTTTTTCCATATTTTTCTCAGAAAGTTAAATCTGTAGGAAATCATCTCTCTTTCTCCCTACTTATCATACCACTATCTTTATAAAATAACTATTCAAAGCTAACCAATTAATCCGAAATCGCTTACTATTATATTTACTTTAAAAAGAGCAAAAATTAATTATCGTGAGGAGGAATGAATAGCAGAAGTTTTTCTCTAATAACCATTATTTTAAAATTCCATGCTTATTCCTTTAACGAGGCTGCTGCTCTTCGGACGCTTTACCAAATTTACTCTTCAATAGTGATAAGATTATGTTAGAGGAAATAGTTGTATTCTTCTTCCTGCTGCTTTTAGTTATTTAAAAAACTGTAGTCACTTTCTAGCAGTGATCTACAGTTTTAAACGTACTATTCGCTTTTCCCCTCTTCTTGTCCTTGCTGCTTCACAGCTCTATTTATTTCGGATCAATTTTTACCGCAACATTTGCATTTGGTGCATCCATATTTTTGCGGACTAGCTGAACGATTTCATTGGCAGCATCTGCAGAAAGTTCTTCTGCTTTCACTGTTACTTTTACTGTGCCATCATCAGCAGTCTGAACAAGTACATCTTCATAGTTTTCTGCTTTAATAAGGCTTTCCATTATCTTTTCATTATCTGTCATTTCTTGTAGTTCGTTGATTTTTTCAGTTGCTTCATTTTTTTCTTCTGCAGTTTTATCTTTAGATCCTTGAATAGTTACTAACTCTTCTTTCATTTTGTCACGTTGTTCCATTAGATCTAGGCGCATTTGTTCAAATACTGCTTCAGAATCAGTAGTAGTAACCGTGCTTTCTCCTTTGCTATCTTTCGCTGCTTCTTCTGCATCATTGCTTTTTCCTTTATTATTATCCTCTGTTGCTGCAAATTCATTTACACGGGATTCCGGTGAAGTAATATAGTATACCGATAACACCACTACCAAGCTTAACATTGTTAACAACCATACCGTTTGCTTTTTTAATAACATCTATTCTTCCCCCTTAGTTTTGTTTAGGTTGTACAGAAACTCTATGACTAGGAACATCCAGCGCCCGAGTAACTGCTTCTACAATCATCGTTTTTACTTTTATATCTCCAGCTCCTTTTGCAACAACGAGAACTCCTGCAATTTTAGGTTTCATCGTCTCCACTACAAGCGGAACTTGTTTATCCCCATTCGGTACTAATACAACTGTTTCTTCATTCGATGTTTCTTCCACATTTCGATTCCCTCCCTGAGTATCCTTTTCTTCTGTTTTCTGGATCGTTTGGGATTGGTTTTTTTCATATACTTTCTTTTCTGATCCTTCTATATTTACATAGACAATAGCGTCTTTAACCCCTGCTATCGCTGATATGGCTTCTTTAATTTCTTTTTTATATTGTTCTTCATAATCAGCAATGGTTAAATTACTACTATTGGCTTTTTGCCCAAATGTCTCTTCCGCCTCTTCAGAAGATGCTTCATTATTATAAGCAGCGACTTCTTGAGCTTTATTGTCTTTAAAGAACATATTGCTTAACAGCATAATGGCTGCTCCAAATAATACAACGATGACAATATAAGTGGTTTTCCCCTGTTTTTTTTCGTTTCCGTCGCTTGACAGAACATTTTTCAACCAGCTTAATGGCCCTTTGTCCTTTTTATCCATTTTTCCCCTCCTCCCCTCCTTCGTACATAATTACAATTGCATCATTTCGCACTTCCCACTTTTCAGAAAGAAAGGAAATAATACTTTCTGTGTCCATTTGCTTTGTTTCCTTTTTATCAAGAAGAGGTTGCTGTGTATCAATTCGAACAGGGTTTACAGCTTCCACAACATTATTGGGATCCTGGCTTTCCTTCATATGAATAACCATTTCAGTTAGATTTGCAGGAAAGCCACCCTCTTTTTCTTTGTCAATTGATAATTGAATTGAATTAATCTCCATTCCGTAATTTGCTATCAACTCCTCATTTGCATCCTCTTTTAATTGGACAGCCATTTTATTTAATGTATATTCATCAAGTGAGGCTTGTATTTCTCTTTTTTTTAATTCAATGGAATTATTCATATTTTTTTGTTCAGGTTCACCCATGGCACTAGCTGAAAACACTGCTTCAAAGTCACTGGATATCAGCTTAAATACAGGTGTTAAAATGACGGTTATTAAGAGCAGGCCTGCGACCATCTTTGCATATTTCTGAAAGGTAGAGTTAGGCAGTAGCATATCTACGACCGTTGCTAACAAAATAAATAGAATAATATTTGTAACCCATTCTGTAATAAAATTCATTCTTTCGCCCCCTTTTTACCTAACCATCATCGTTAGATTACTAGCAACAATGATCACTGTAATGCTTAGAAAAAACATCAGGGATACAATCGCAAGTGCCGCAAAGACATAAATGACACTTTTACTAATAACATCCAAACATTTAATAACAGGCCCGCCGCCAATTGGCTGTAGAATCGCTGCTGCAAATTTATAGATAAAAGAAATCATTAAAATTTTTATGGCTGGAAAAGCTACGAGAAGAAGGAGAATAACTACTCCTGCGATTCCAACCGTGTTTTTTAATAATAACGAAGCATTAATGACTGTATCTGTTGCATCGGTAAACATTCGTCCAATCACCGGGATGAAATTACCAGTTACAAACTTAGCTGTTTTGATTGTAATTCCATCCGTGATTGCAGAAGATGCTCCTTGCACAGAAATTACTCCTAGGAAGATAGTTAAGAAAATCCCTAGAATCCCAATACTAATATTACGCAGCAAATTAGCTAGCTGAGTAACTTTATATTGTTCGGACAAACTGCTGACAACATGAAGCAGCGTTGATAAGAATAATAGAGGCAGCACAATATATTCAATTAACATACCGCTTGTATTCATCAAAAATAATATAACCGGATGGAAGAATGCAGCAGATATGGCACCGCCAGAGGCTGCCATAAGCGCCAGCAATAGCGGGACAAAGGCTAATATAAAATGAGTCATATTCGAAATAGCATCACTGGCATAAGTGATAGCGACATGGAAGCTATTTAATGCCAGAATAATTAAAACCATAAAGACAATCGCATATGCCACCTTACTGATGGAGCTTTTCTCAAATGAATTCTGAAGCATTTGAAGCATGACACTAAAAATAGTCAGTAGAATTAACGAACCTAATAATTTGCCATTTACAATAATCTCGTGGAAAGCAAATTGAAGCATTCCATGGAAGAACCCTTGTAAATCAAAGTTTTTATTCCCTGTCATAAAATCATATAGACTGCCTTTTTGACTTTCTGGGAGAAAACCACCATACTCTGTTTTAATGGAATCCCAAAAAGTTGTTAATTCATTGAGATCCAGAGATTCTAGTTGAGATTCAACTAATTTTGTCGGATCCATTCCTTCTTCCTTTATTTCTTCTGCTTCTTGAGAGTCTGGTGATTCATGAGGTGAGGCTTGTACAATCGGTTGATATAGAAAAAAGAGAGCTGCCATAACGAGTAGGACGACTTTCAGCTTTGTTTTCAATTTTTTCACCTCGAAATAAGCGGTTTCCTAAGTTAATTGGGAATCATATTTAAAATAGTTTCAACTAAGACGGTTAAGATCGGAACAGCCATTGCCAATATCAATATCTTCCCTGCTAGTTCAATCTTGGATGCGATTGATCCTTGTCCCGCATCTTTTGTAATTTGCACAGCAAATTCTGCAATATAGGCAATACCAATTATTTTTAGAATCGTTTCGACATAAACGGTATTTACTTTTGCATTCAATGCGATCCTTTCCACCATTTGGATGATTGCAGCTATTTGGTCTACAAGAAAAAGAAAGATGGCACAGCCGACAAAAACAACTAATAAAAAGGCGATATTTGGCTTTTGTTCTTTTACAACGAGTGCTAAAAATGTGGAAACAAGTGCAATTCCAACTATTTGAAGAATTTCAATGATGATATCCTCCTTTACCCTTGGAATAAAAATACTGCTTTGATTTTCTGGAATAAGTCATTTACAATATTCGCTACCATAAATAGAATGTAAATAAATCCAAATAATGTAACCCACTGTGCATATTCTTTTTTGCCGACTTGGTCGAGGATTGTGTGTAAAAAAGCAACAACGATTCCAACACCAGCGATTTTGAATATAATATCGACCTCTAAACCCATAAAAGTCTCCTCCTAAACTACATCAATAAAATGACAATCAGCAGACCCGAAAGAAATCCTAAGCTCCTTATCATTTTTTCATATTTCCCTTGTATTTCCCTTGCTTCCTCTTCTTCTCTTTCCAGATGGGTAAGTGTTAACATAATCTGCTTCTGCTGGGAAAAACGATCATGTCTTCCTAATGTTTCTCCAAATTGTTTCATAATTTCTAATTCTGAATCCTTCATCGCTGTTTTTTTCCAAATCTCATGCAAAGAGGCTGTCCATGCCTCTTTCACTGTTGTATCCTCTTTAAGCAGGCGTTCTGCAAAGCTCGCAAAAAAGGAACGTAATGGTTCACTTAATTGTTCAGCTAATCGTCTACTCGCTTCATGCAAGGGGGTATGTCCATACATAATCTCCGCCTCTAAAGATTGCAGAGCAGATTTTAAAGCGCGAATTTGCTTTGGTCTTTGACTTAATAGCTTGGAAAATTCCATTCCACCCCAGCTTGTAGAAGCAAGGATCAAGATTGCACCAATTATTTTAATCATTTATTTCACCTTCATTTCATCCATCAATAACTGGCCTTGTCCATTTTTTATCGCTGTCACAGTCCCAGGACCTTTCCTTCTATTTAATTCAATATATCGTTCGAATATGCCCATTTTTATCATGCTAGAAAGCAATGGTCGTTTTTTTACTTCTTCCAAGCTTGAACCATGTGTAGTCATTATTAATTGAATACCTGCATTCACTGCTTCTAGTATTGCTTCTTCATCCTCTTTCCGACCAACCTCATCCACTATGAGGACGTCTGGACTCATGGAGCGAATCATCATCATCATTCCTTCTGCTTTTGGACAAGCATCCAGTACATCTACACGGGGACCAAATGTCATTTGTGGAATACCATCCAAGCATCCGGCAATTTCAGACCGCTCATCCACAATTCCTACTTTAGCTGGTTTTAACAAAGTATTTTCCGTATCAGAAGAAATCAATCTAGCAATATCCCTCAATAAAGTCGTTTTCCCGGTCTGTGGAGGGCCAATAATCATCGTATGACGCCATTTCCCTTTATCATATAAATAAGGAATAAATGGGTTAGCAATGCCAATTTGCTCCTTTGCAATTCGAATATTAAAAGATGCTACATCCCTTATTGCCTTAACTTTGCTATCTTGTAAAATGACCTTGCCTGCTAGTCCAATCCGATGTCCACCTTGAATAGTGATATATCCTCTTTTCAATTCTTCTTCCATTGTATAGACCGAATACTGACTGATTTTATTCAATAATTGGTTCCCATCCTCTTTCGAAACAATAAATGGAAAAAAGATAGAACGTCCACTTATAAATACTTCTAAAGGTCTACCTATGCGAACTCGAATCTCTTCCATCCCTAATCTTTCTGATGGAGGGATTGTGAGAATATGATTTTCGATTGCTTTAGGCAAAAAAGAATAGATAGTATTCACAATAGTTCCTCCTTAATGAAATTTCCTAGTTTAAATTGGCTGCTTTGTAATGACATATATAGGATGACTTATTAAAATGTATGCTTGTCTTCTTTTTTTATGTCATCACTTCATTAATTCATTTTTTTTCAGAAAAAAAGCGACATTTAGTTACAAGTGGTTAAAAATTAGTTTTTTTTCAAATGCTATATAGGATTAAAAGCAAAAAATAAAGGAGGGGAAAAGACTTGAAAAGACTACTTATCGCCTTTCTTTCCATTAGTTTAGGGTTCTTTCTTTCCATGCAAACAATGGTAGAAAAGCCTGCTTTTAGCAAGGAACAACAGAGAAAACCAAAAAATGTTATTTTCCTCATCGGTGATGGTATGGGCATTGGACAAATGGAGATTGCTCGATTATTTGAACATGGAGTAAATGGAAGACTTTTTCTAGAAACACTTCCCTATACTGCCATAGTTCATACTTCATCTAGCAATAATCGGGTAACAGACTCTGCTGCTGGAGGAACAGCCCTTGCAATAGGAAGGAAAACAAATAATGGAATGATAGGTATTACACCAGAAGGAAAAAATGTAGATAGTATTTTAGACAAATTTAAAAAGGATGGTAAAAAAACGGCCATCATCACGACAAATTCTGTTACAGATGCAACACCTGCCAGCTTTACCGCAAGCGTCAATAATAGATGGGCAGACCAGGAGGAAATTGCTAAACAACAATTGAATAATAAGGTGGATATTATCATGGGAGGAGGCAAAAAGTACTTTACGCATAAGGATAAACGAGGAATTGATCTTATCGGTGCTTATAAAAAAGCTGGATATGATTTTCTAACAACCGCTGAGGAATTAGAAAAAACGAATGCCCAAAAATGGCTTGGATTATTCGGTGATGCTCATTTGAATTTTCAACTTGATAGAAGTCATATCAAAACAACTGAACCAACATTGGAAGAAATGACGAAAAAGGCATTAGACGTGCTATCAAGTGAACAAAAAGGATTTTTTGCAATGATTGAAGGAGGTCGAATAGATCACGCCTCTCATGCTTCTGATATAACTGGTATATGGAAAGAAACAGTTGCATTTGATGAAGTGGTTAAGTACTGTGTGGAATGGGCGAATAAAAGAAACGATACATTGGTTGTTGTTGCAGCAGATCACGAAACAATGGGCATATCTGCTACAGAAGCGTTAGATATTAGTGGTTTAAAAAAGGTTTCAGCGTCCCCTCATTATATGGCTCAGCAATTAATAAAGAAAAAAACAAAAAATGGCTATACGACAAAAAGCATAAAGAAAGTTTTTAAAGACTATGCTGGAATAGACCTCAGGAAAGATGAGCTGCTTCAGCTGCAAATAAATCCGAAAGTAAATAACGGACAAGTATATCGAGAACAACAAATGGACTGGAAAATTGGCACTATTATCGCGAACCATTATCATGCAGGCATAGTACATCCACTCACCCAGCAGCTTAGTTCAACAGGCGGCCATACAAGCAATATGATTGTTGTATTTGCAGTTGGGACAGGAGCAGAAGAATTTCATGGTGTTTTAGATAACACCGATATCCCCAGAAAAATTGCTGAGATTATGGGATATGCCTTCTAAGAAATAAAAAGGGAAAGTCCAACCAATTATAACCACTTCGTCATATGCTATCATGAGGTGATATGATATGTTTTCTAAACCAACTTCCGTGACATATATATCAAACGAATTTCGTGCAACTGGTAAAAACATGCACTTTGGGATAGATTTTGCCCACAATGGCATCAATGCAATTAAAGCTTGTGCTGACGGGATTGTCAGCAGATCCTATTACTCGGCAAGTTACGGAGAATGCATTATGATTCTTCATAAAATATCTGGACAAGAATATGAAACAGTGTATGCGCATTTGAAAAGAGGATCTCGAAAAGTGAAGGTTGGCGATTATGTAAAAAAAGGACAAGTTATTGGCATTATGGGAAGTACAGGAGAATCAACAGGTCAGCATTTGCACTTTGAATTACACATTGGTCGTTGGAATATCAATAAATCTAACGCAGTTAATCCATTACCATATTTTGAATTAGATTCTAATACAATCCCTTCACATAATACAGAATATATTGTGAAAAAAGGGGATACCCTGTATCAAATTAGCAGAAAATATAAGACAACGATTAAAGTTCTACGTGCTTTTAACCAGATAGAAAACCAAGATATCATCAAAGTCGGACAAAAAATCAAAATACCTTCCCAAAAGGCTGTCTATTATGTGGTCAAAAAAGGAGATACAGTCAGCCGAATAGCAAAAAATTTTCATACAAGTGCAGGAAAAATAAAGGAATGGAATCAATTGAAAAATGTAGACAAAATTTACCCTGGCCAAAAACTAAGAGTAGGATAAATTATATTTATCCTACTCTTAGACTGTAGACAAACTCTTATTTTTTGGAAATAAAAGACTGAGTTGGGTTTATTTATTAACTTCTTTGAAACAGGGTGTTGCTTTCCGCTATTTAATCGACACACCATTTTCTAAAATAAGCTGTTTATACCAATAATAGCTTTCTTTCGGTATCCTTCTTAAATCCTTTTCTTCATGCTCCGTTCTATTTACATAAACAAAACCGTAACGTTTTTTATATCCATTCAACCAACTTAACAGATCAGTAAAAGACCATGCGCAATATCCGATAATGTCCACTCCATCTGTTATTGCTTTTTTCATTTCTAATATATGATTCTTTAAATAATCAATACGGTAATAATCCTTTATTTGTCCATTCTCAGCAATTGTATCAATAGCACCTAAGCCATTTTCTGTAATAAAAATTGGTAAATCATATCTTGCTTGAACTCTTCTTAATGCTATTCGAAAACCAATTGGATCTATTTCCCATCCCCAATCTGTCTTTTGCAAATATGGATTTTCGACTGCATTAAACATCGGAATCTCTGGAGTCACTGCTTGACCGCTTTTAGGCTGCATTAAATATGGATCAGTTCCTAAAAATTCTTTTTCACAATCCTTGTCAGAAAGCTCCAATCGATTCTGCTGTGCTGTGCCACCATGGTAATAATTAATACCTAAAAAGTCTGGTTTAGCAGATTTTAATAAAATTTCATCTTCTTCCAAAACCGTGGGAGCAATTCCAAGTCTCACTAGTTGTTTCCTCACAAACCTTGGATAAGTCCCTTTACAATATACATCTAGCCACCAATCATTGTTAAAGGACTCGCCATTTTCTGCTGCCAATACATTAGCTGGATCTGCATTTAAAGGGTACATCGGTCCATATCCAAAACTTGGTCCGATCTTTCCATTCGGCACTAATTCATGAAATAACTTAATTGCTTCCGCATTTGCAAGATTAATAATATGATTGGCTTCATACATTCTTTTTAAATCGGTAACTCCAGGTGGATGTATGGCCCATCGGTAACCAAGTGTGGTGAAAACATTTTGTTCATTCATGGATACCCAATAAGTAACCTTTTTTCCCAATCTACGATATAACACTTCACAATATTTTTTAAAAGCTTTAATTGTTTCTCGAGACTCCCAGCCATTAAAGCGATCCTGTAATGATTGTGGTAAATCCCAGTGATAAAGAGTGATAACCGGCTCAATTTTATTAGCCAATAACTCATCTACTAATCTTTCATAAAATAATAAGCCTGCTTCATTCACACGACCGTCACCATCTGGAATTACTCTGCTCCAAGAAACGCTAAAGCGATATGCCCTTAAACCCATTTCTGCCATCAATCTCACATCATCCTTATATAAATGATAATGATCGACGGCTACATCTCCAGTTGTTCCTTCATATGTTTTTCCTTTTATTTTGGAGAAAGTATCCCAGATAGAAGGCCCTTTCCCATCAACATTCCAAGCACCTTCAATTTGGTACGCAGCTGATGCAGCACCCCATAGAAAATCGGCTGGAAAGTCATCTAGTTGTTTATGGTACATAACTTCTGTCCCTTCCTTTTCCTTAACCCTTCTACTCGTTTAGCCAAGTGTCCATTTTTGTTTGGATGAAACAATCCGGGTGGAATTATTCTCTACTTTCACTTCTGGAGCTGGAGGAATATCCGTTACTCCATGTAAAATAATTTCATATTTATTTATGCCAGTAACCTCTATTTCATACTGCCCGTGCTTTTTCGATAACATGACATTCGCTTGTTTTTCTCCATCTTTGCTATATATCGCAGCTGAAAGGAGTTGGTTTTCATGTAAATCAAATACGTGAATCTTCGGCTTTTCCGTATAATCATATACTGCATGTTCCCTGCAGCTTCCTTCGATAATAATGCTATTTGGGCGGACCAATAACGGCAGCGTAAAATAATCATACGATTGCTCATACCAATGACCACCCTCATATAATTCTCCTGTTAAATAATTGGTCCAAACTCCTTTTGTCTCTGGTACATAAAAATTAACTTTGCCGTCTTCTCTAAAAATTGGTGCTACTAATAGATTATCTCCGAGCATGTATTGACGATCTAAAGTATGAGTAGAAATATCATGTGGGAACTCTAAAACCATTGGTCTCATCATAGGTATCCCTTTTTCTGCAGTATATACAGATTGAGCAATTAAATATGGCATTAAACTCAGTTTCAATTTTGTAAAGGTGCGTGTAACCTCCACTGCCTCTTCTCCATACATCCAAGGCACTTTATACTCCCAGCTTCCGTGATAGCGGCTATGGGAAGATAATAGGCCAAACTGCGTCCATCTTTTATAAATATCTGGCGTTGCTCCTGCCTCAAATCCTGAGATATCATGACTCCAATAACCAAAACCGCCAAGGCCAAAAGATAACCCTGCCCGAAGTGTTTCAGCCATTGATGGATAATCAGAAGTACTATCCCCACCCCAATGTACTGGAAACTTTTGCGAACCAACGGATGCAGACCTGGCAAAGACTACGGCTTCTTCTTTGCCGCGCACCTCTACTAAAAGGTTATAAACTACTTCGTTATACAAATAGGCATAGTAATTATGCATTCTTTCCGGATCAGATCCGTCATAATAAACGCAATCTATTGGAATACGTTCGCCAAAATCTGTCTTAAAAGAGTCGACTCCCATATCAAGCAAAGAGGTTAACTGGGACTGATACCACTTTACTGCTGCAGGATTAGTAAAATCCACAATTGCCATTCCTGCTTGCCACTTATCCCATTGCCAAATATCACCATTAGCTTTTGTTAAGAAGTAGCCTTTTTCCATTCCTTCATCAAATAAAGGTGACTTTTGGCCAATATACGGATTAATCCAAACACAGATTTTTAATCCTTTTGCTTTTAACCTCGCTAACATCTTTTCAGGTTCTGGAAAGATATCTTGATCCCAAGTAAAATTGCACCATTCATATTCTTTCATCCATAAACAATCAAAATGAAAAACTTCTAAAGGAATATCATGCTCTGCCATTCCATCTACAAAAGAAGTAACTGTTTTTTCATCATAATCTGTTAAAAAGGAAGTACTTAACCAAAGACCAAAGGACCATGCGGGCGGCATTGATGGTTTCCCTGTCAATTCAGTATAATTTTCTAATACTTGCTTTAGATTTCCGCCCCCAATTACATAATATTCCATCATTTCACCAGGTACGCTAAATTGCACCTTCGACACCTTTTCACTTCCAATTTCAAAACTAGCTTTCCCTGGAGTATTCACAAATACACCATACCCATTGCTGCTTACATAGAATGGAATATTTTTATATGCCTGTTCCGTACCAGTCCCTCCGTCTGCATTCCAAATATCGACTGTTTGCCCGTTTTTCACAAAATTAGTAAACCGTTCTCCTAAGCCATAAATGTTTTCTCCTACACCAATAGACAATTGTTCACTGATATGGGAATCTCCCTGTGGATCTTTAATATATCCTTTACTTCTTGGATTGCTTTCTGTAAGGATTCGTCCCTTATATTTAAAAGTTATCGTAAAGGTTTCTCCCTTTGTCACAACGGCACTTAAATCCCCAGCAACAAAAGAATATGCAGATTCCGATTCTGAAATATCTGGAACAATTTCTTTTTTATTGATCACAAAACACGGCTCAAGTTTTTTTGTTCCTTTATAATGGTACATTCTGACACCGATTATATCTGGATGTGGAGTGAATAGTTCAATGGTCATCATCCCGCCATCTAATGTTGACCCTTTATGATTTATATAGGAAAAAGGAGCATATAAAGTTAAGATATTTTTTGATTGTCTTGTCGAATACACATGTGTAGCATAATTCACTTCAAAACCGTCTTTAACTAACCATCCGCCGTTAAGAAATTTCATTTCTTTCACACTCCCCTTGCTTTAAATGGTTTTCTACTAAAATATAAGCCCCCCATAAACCCGAATCATTATAATGCTTACAAATTTCAACAGGTATAATGAAATCTTGCCAGTAAGGTATGGAGTTTAATGCCTCGTTTATATAAGGATATAGTGCAGGATTTTGACTTATGCCGCCACCAATTAGAACCTTCTCGGGATTGAAAATAACGACAGAATTAAATATCGCTACCGCAACGTACTTACTCCACTCTCTAATTATCGCTTCTACCTTGTAATCATTTGTTAGAGAAAATATTTCTTCACCAGTTATTTCCGCTTCAGGCGGAAGTCTATATTTTTCTTTATAAAGGCTGATAAGTGCACTTGTGGATGCTAACTCATGAAGTGTTTTATTCGGATATTTCCCATAATCTGTAAGCATCATACCTAATTCACCAGCTCGATAAGAGTGACCCTTTATTGTTTGATTCTGATAGTAAATCGCACCGCCTACTCCCGTCCCAAGTGTTAAGAGAATAAAATCATTATTATCAATTGCTGCACCATTATACTTTTCTGCTATAGCGGCGCAATTCGCATCATTTTCTATATAGATTGGACAATCCATTGTTAATCTTCTCTTTACTTCATTTACTATATTTACTCCATTTATAGAAGTAATTGCGCCTGCAAGAATAGGAACTCCATTTACTGTATCAATAAACCCTGGAAAGCTTATACCTATTCCTTTAATAGATGCTAACAGGCTCAATTCTTCTATTTTTGCAGCCAAACTAGATAGAAAACTATCTTTGTCAACCTTATCTGTTTTGAATTTTCCTTTTTGAACAATGTGAGAGTCTTCGATCAATCCATATTTCACATATGTTCCACCTACATCAAAACTTATGACAGCCATTACCAATCTCCCCTTAAAGGGATGAAACAGTAGAAAGATAGGAAAAACTATTCTGCTTTGTTCCAACAGAGTCGTTTAAAGAAGAAATAGTTTTTATTTCCTCAGATGTTTCACCCATAAAAGTAAATCTTTAATTCTCCCATAACTTCATGCGATCTTTTACTAATCCAGTCATATCCGAACTAGCTTTATCAATCCCCATCTCTTTTAATTTTGTTTGCATTTCTGACCATTTCTGTTCAAACTCACTTGGAGGGGAAATGATAATATCAGTAATTGCTTGTGTTGTGTAGTCGTCTGCCTTTTGTTGAATCACTGTCAAATCACTGCTTGCTGGAATAGCTATTTCAAAAGCACGACCGTGCTTTGTCTGTCCTAATTCATCTGGGGATGGGAAGAAGTCTGCCCACACTTCATGACCATAACTACTTATAACCTCTTTTTCTTCCTCAGTGTAATTCGACATGGCTAATTCTTTCGTATCAGACCTTGATATTGGTTGTCCAGTGGAATCAACTGCTCCTGTTCCCCATTGTGGAAACGGGTAAATATAGTTCCCGACTCCTGTTTTAAGGGAATAATTAGGATCTGTTTGCGATTCTTTAATATCGGTAGCAACACGTTTTCCATCCTTGATTTCATAGTTTTCTCCTTCAATCCCCCAGTTAACTAAGATTTGTGCTTCTTCTGAAGCCATCCAGTCTAAAAATTCAAAAGCCTTTTCTTGTTGTTTACTTGTAGAGGAAATGGAAACACCAATCGTACCTGTATAGCCATAGTCTTTTGTATCTGGCTGTAAAATACCTTCTTCCAATGTCACAGGAAGTGGTGCGTAAGTTCTCCACGACTGGCCGTCTGCTTTAAGGGCCGCAATTCCATCATTTATATCCCAGTTTTGATCCGCTAAACCTATGACACGACCCGAAGATATTTTTGCGATATATGTGTCATATTTTTGAGTAAAACTCTCTGGATCTACTAATCCTTCATCATACATATGGTTGAGCCATTTAAAGTACTCTTTTACTTTCTCATCTTGGAATTTATATCTTGTCTCGCCTGTACTTTCATCCACCAGCCATTGCCCATCATCTTGATATCCAGATGCATATCCTGCTGGGTTTCCTACTGTAATGAGCCATCTCCAGTCACTACCTAATAAAGATAAGCCAATCGTATCTTGTCCATTGATTTGCGGATACTTTTCTTTATAAGCTTTTAAAGCATTCTCGTAATCTTCTAAAGTTTTAATCTCTGGATAGCCTAATTCTTTTAATACTTCTAATTGTATTTTAAATGTTCCGCTAGGATTTAATACTGTATTCGTCATGCCGCCTGTACCCACATGGTAAATCTGCGGATCTTCTGTATTGTTCTTTAGGCGGACTAGTTGATCACCATACAGAGCTTTCAAATTTTCCCCCTTGTCTTCAATCAGTTCATCTAATGGGATAACAGCTCCAGCATCAATTAATTTATTAAGATCGCCTTTGCCAAAAATTAAGTCAGGATAATCGCCGCTTGCAATCATTAAAGGAACTGCTTGTGTATCGCCACCAACCGGATGAGAAATTTCTAACTTTACCCCTGTTTTTTTGGTAATTTCTTTAGCAACCGGATTATCAAATTTGTCATCCTTCGTTAAATCCGCACTAAAAAACGTTAGGGTTGTAATGTCTCCATCTTGCTCTTTTTCTGAATCAACAGCATTATTACAAGCTGCAAGTAACAGACTTGCCGATAACACTGAACCTGCCATTATGATTTTCTTCCATTTCATTAAAAATCCCTCCTAATAATAAGCAAAATAGGCTAACCTAGCTGATTAATTTTTCACTGCTCCTAATGTTAATCCTGAAACAAAATATTTTTGCAGAAATGGATATACTAGCAATATAGGTACAGTAGCAATAATAGTGATTGCCATCTTAATAGATTCTGGAGTAGTTTTCCCTGCATTTAATTGCTCCATAGCTGAATTACTGACATTTCCCGTTGATTGTGCACTAGCATTGTCTAAAATCTTCATTAATTCATATTGTAGTGTTGTTAGATTAACATTCCCCCTCGCATACAAATAGGTATCGAACCAGCTATTCCATTGACCAACAGCGATAAAAAGAGCAATTGTAGCAATCGCTGGAATGCATAACGGCATAATAATCTTGTAAAATATAACAAAATCATTTGCTCCGTCTATTTTTGCTGATTCTTCCAGTGCATCTGGTAAACTATCAATAAAGGATCTTATAACGATTACATTAAAAGCACTTAGTAATGCTGGAATAATATAGACAGCAAAACTGTTAATCAATCCTAAATTGCGAATTAAAATATATCCAGGGATTAGCCCGCCACTGACATACATCGTAACAATCAGCAATGTTGTAAGATGTTTTCGAAAGATGAAGTCTTTTCGGCTAATGACATAAGCCATGACACATGTACATAAAACTCCTGCAATAGTACCAATGACTGTTCTTAAAACAGAATTGGTAAAGGCTAACAGCAGTTGATCATTATTGCTGAAGATTTCTATATAGTTTGCAAAAGTAAATTCCCTTGGCAAAATGTGCAATCCACCTTTAGCTGTATCCACTGAATCATTTAATGAAATAGCTAAAACATTTAAAAATGGATAGAGTGTGGCGATAATGATGATGATCATTATTGATCCAATGACTACATCAAAGCCAGTAGGTCGATTTATGCTCTTTTTCTTCCTGAATAAATTTGTCATATTAGCCTCCTTACATAAGTCCGCCATTCCCTGATTTTTTGGCAATATTATTAAATATAAAGATAAGAATAATACTAACGACTGATTTAAAAATTCCTATTGCTGTACCATAGGAATATCTAAACATACCAATACCGTAATCAAGAGCATACTTGTCCAGTACAAGCGCTTTATCTGCTACGATATTATTTCCAAGCAGCATTTGTTTTTCAAATCCGATATTAATAAGGTTGCCAATACTCAAAATTAATAGTATAAGGATAATAGGTTTGATAGATGGAAGTGTAATGTGGATCATTTGTTTAAACCGACTTGCTCCATCTACCCAAGCTGCTTCATACATTTCTTTATCGATACTCACCATTGCTGCGAGATAAATAATTGCATTCCATCCCATTTCTTTCCAAACGTCAGAGAATGTGACAATATACCAAAACTTATTGGGATCACTCATAAATTGTATTGGGCTATCAATAATATGGAGGGCCAATAATAATTCATTCAATGCTCCATTAGTTGAAAGCATGGTAGTTACAATGTTTGCTACAATTACCCACGATACAAAATGCGGAAGGTATGATACGGTCTGTGTAAATTTCTTAAATCTTGTGAACCGGAGCTCATTTAATAAGAGAGCCAGAGCAATTGAACTTGCGGTTCCAAAAACAATCCCTAACCCACCCATTCCCAAAGTATTAATTAATGCCCGATAAAACAATTCGTCCTCAAACAGTGCTTTAAAGTGCTTAAGTCCAACCCATGGGGATTCTAGAACTCCTAATGCAGGCTTATAATCTTGAAAAGCCATTATCCATCCAAAAAGAGGTACATAACAAAATACGATAAGCCAAATTACCAAGGGTAGTGCCATCATGATAAGTACTTTTTGATCTTTCAGCTTTTTCCAGGTGATCTTTTTCTCCTTTTGGGGCTTTTTTTCTTGCTTAACAAGAGGTGCTATCTCCATCTCTCCCCACTCCCTAACTAAAGTAACTTCTTTATAGATAAAGTATAATTGGTTACGCTTTCATTTTTAATAGTAATTCTTAGTGTAGTAAGTAGTAAAAAATAGTGTTTTGAAAGCGTTTAATCTATTGATATATACTTTCAAACAGTAATAAACCAAAAGTGCTCATGATTGAATGAGCACTTTGATAACAGGCAAATTTCTCTTCTAGAAGTACTACTTCAAATTTGCCTCTTGTATCTATTTCTAAGCTGCCCTATATAAAGGAATTCAGCCATCTAATTATTCGATTAATCAAATTCATTTACTTGCTTAAGCATCGTTACTAATTGGTCTTTTTTGATAACAAAATCAATATTGCCATTTTCTTTAATAGCGAACATACTATCATTAGTTTTCAATGGATAAAATTCTAGTTTTCGACTATGTTCGCTTCCGTCAGATGTAAAATCGTACGTCATTTTCAAATAAGGGTTATTTTCTAATGCCTCTCCTTTATATTCCTCATTTGCAGATAGTACAGCAATATATTGATATAAATTTCGAAAGTCTGCTTCGTCTATATTTCTATTATTTAATTGAAAGGAAGAAATAATTTTATCTGACTTACTATTAAGTCGATGGAAAGCAGTAATCTGCTCTGATTGTTTGCCTTCAATTGTCCACTTGTTCAAAGCATCTGCCATAATAAGGCACAGAAACTTATCGATAATAGAAAAAGGGTGATTTACTAAATTTTCAATTTGCCCTTTTGGAACGAAAAACAGCTTTTTTTCTTTATTAACGGTCGCATAGTATTGATTATTTTCATCCTTTAGCAATTGTAAAGTATATTCCTTACCCTCTTCTTGAATAATAATCTCCTTCCAATTGGTCAGCTTACTTTGATCGATTTCTTTTAATGGATCTGATACTTTTAAATGTGTAAGTGTAGACAAGATTTCATCCATTTTTTTGTATTCCACTGAATAATCGTGTGAATAATAGTCATGAAGAAACCATCCACTTATAAAGGGTGCTTTTTCGACCGATGAATAAGTAGTTTGTTTACTCAAGGAATAGTGAGCTTGCTTTCCTCGAAATTCAATCTTTTTTATCTGATCTGCTTCTAGTGGAAATGCCTTCCTTTCTGAAAAAATTATCGGTGAGTAGAATTTCACAAGGTTTGGAACATAAGAAAGCTGATAAGTTTGGTTTTGTCTCACTAAATAATATTGATTTTTCTTTTTATATAACTTCATTTGTGATTGATCTGCTGCCACCTCGATTAATAAATCCATTTCCTTCTGCTCTTTCACTTTATCTCCTCTCATACTTGATAAAGCTAGAACAAATTGATTTGCCATATCATCTTGGAAAGTCTGTTCCTTTACAGTCCAATAACTTCCTTCTTTGCTTAGTTTTATCGAACTGTCCTGTTGTTTAATACGCAGCTCACTTGCCTGCTCGATGTTTTTTAAGCTTATGCTGCTTTTTATAGGCGAAGCATGTTCTTTTTCTTGATTGCAGCTTGCCATCAGAAACATTACTAGAGGGATAAAAATATATAGATAGTTTTTTGGACTGATTTTCATTTTTTTAACTCCTTCTCTAGCCGATACAGCACCGGATTTGTATAATACATTAAAATAAAGCCGAACAGGCTAAAAGCAAATAAAAAGGATACAGCGGGGACATAGTAAAAAAAGACAACTAGAATAACAGAAGTGGATAAGTGTAAGAATGCTTTTCCTGGAAATCGCAACAATATAAACGGTCCTGCTTTTAATAATGTTTTCATATTACTTTCAAATCTGCTTAATACACTAAGACCAATACTTGTGGTGATAAAGACAATTGCTAAAATAATAGCAACTACACAAGCCAGTATTAAATTATTTTTTTGTAGCATATAAAAAAAATCAACAAATAAGATTAAAAGGATGGTTAACTGTATAAACCAATAAATAAAACTGAGTTTAAAATTTGTTTTATAATCCATGAAAAAATCTTTTACCGGAGTGATACTTCCTTCTCTTAACAATCGGCCGTTAGTGGAGAAAAGGGCAGTGAGACTTGCTCCCATAGGAAGAAGCGATATATAAAACAGCATAATATTTTCTAGGGAAAATGGAAAAAGCAATAAAGCAGTAAAGAATAATATGTTACTGAATACAAAACATAGATTCAAAAGAAAGAAAGTGGATATGTAATTTAGAGTTTGATAAAGCTTCCTACTATTCATCGCTTCACCCATTACCTTGTAATTTTCGGTATTCATTTGGTGACATGCCACAATGTCGCTTAAACTTTTTATAAAAATAGTCCAAATTAGCATAACCTGTTCTTTCTGCAATCTCATAAATCATTAAATTAGAATCTTTTAGTAGTTGTTTTGCTTTGCCCATCCGTATTTCATCTAGATATTGAGAGTAGCTTTTTCCAGTTTCTTTTTTGAATTTTTTGCCGATGTAAGCGTTGTTATAATTAAAGTGCTCTGATATAATTTTAAGATTTAAATCTTCCTTATAGTGTTTTTGTGTATATCTTTCTATTTCTTGGATAGTATTAATTCTATTAAAGCTTTCATTCACAATTTGCTGCAACACTCGATAACTATTTTCCATTTCCTTCATTAACTGTTCCATCGTTCTACTTCTTGCGATACTCTTTTCAGCAGTATTTACCACTTCCTGCAAGCGCTCTCTATCTGTTGGATTAATAGTATCTATCACGTTATTTACAACACTTTGGAACTCCTTACTGACATTCCATTTGATTTCATTTTCATGTAGTGAATGATAACGGAAGTTTTCCTTATATTTAAAAAGAGAATTTGCAAGATCTCCATCATACAAAATATCCTTTAACAGCTGCTCTGTTATATTTCCTGTAAAATGAGTTTTGGCTTGTAAACTTTTTATTCTTTCATTTGAAATAAGACCTAAGTTAGCATAAGAAAAGGTAATATCTTTTAACTTTCTTATCTCTTTATATAGCTGTTTCAAATGGCTGCTTTTATTTTGCCATGAAGACTGAAGTATAACTTCCCCTTCTTGACTAGCTATAGACAGCAGTTCCCTTTCCAAGGTATTTAAATCAAAATCATCTAAAATTAGTGTCAATATATACGTATAATCATCGTGTGTTAATAAATAACAAAGAACGTTTTTATTCTCCCTTATTCTTGTCTGAAATTCCCTTGCTATGGATTGGTTTGAAAAACGTATTAAACAAGCCAACCTATATTCTTGTGTACAGGGTGTAAAATCCCCTTCAAAAATATTTTTCCTTAGAACATTGTAGATATCATTATTCGTCTCTTTCTGTTTATCTACTTTTTTTCGTATCCCTAACAATATATCTGTTAATTCATCTTCATCTATTGGTTTTAACAAATAAGATACTGTTCCTAAGCGAATGGCTTTTTGAGCGTAAGTAAATTCTGAATATCCTGATAGAATAATAGAATAAAAAGTTTCTCCTCTTTTTTGGGCAGTCTGTATCATTTCTAACCCGTCCATCTCAGGCATTCGTATATCTGTTATTACTAAATCAGGCTGGTATTCTTTAATTAGTTTTATTCCTTCTTTCCCATTTTGGGCAGAACCAACAATTTCAAATCCATATTCCTGCCAATCAATAATATAAGGCAGCCCCTCTCTAATTACCGGCTCGTCATCAACAATTAGTACTTTTTTCATTATTTACGCCCCCTATGCTTTTATTGGGATGGTAACTTTTACAATCGTTCCCTTCCCTTCTGTACTAGTTATTGTTAGTCCGTATTTTTTTCCATACATTCTTTTTATTCTTTCATTCACATTATTCAAGCCAATACGGTTTCCTATTTTCTCTTTATGTAATATTTGTTGAATTTCGATTAATTTTTCTTTCGGTATGCCTTTGCCATCATCTTGAATAAAAATATGAATAGCTTCTTCCATTTGCACAATATTTATTAGAATAAGCCCACTTTCTACTTTTTCTTCAATCCCATGCACAAATGCATTTTCAACAATAGGCTGCAAGATAAGGGGAAGAATATGATATTGTGCCGTATTTACATCTGATGTAATTTCATATCTTATTCTATTTCCGAAGCGAAGCTGCTGAATTCGCAGATATAGCAGTAAAAAATCAATTTCCTCACTTAATTTCACATATTTCTGCTGATTATTTTCAAGGGATCTTCTTAAAAGTTTGCTTAAAATTTTTACACTTTCTGATACTTCTTTATCCTTATTCTTTAATGCTCTCATCCTTATCATTTCTAATGTATTATAAAGAAAATGTGGATTAATTTGGCTCGCCAATAATTTAAATTCCGATTCCTTCTGCTGCAGCTGCCAGTTTTTTTCTTGTAATTGATGCTGATAATTTTTATGCAATAATTCTCTTAAGCTTTCCATTGTTGTATAGAGCTGATTATAGATATCTCTTATTTCATCATTGCCATCAATCGTTATCGGAATATCAAAATCACCGTTTGCCACTTTATGCATAGAATCTTTTAATTGTAATATCCTTCTATCCATGGAACTCGTATATCTTTTAATAACAAATAATACTAGTAACATAACAAGACCGATAATTGTATAGCTCTTTATCATTATTTTATTTACTTCGTTCAATATTTCTTGATTATTCATTACTGTCACTACTTGAAAATGATTCGTAATGGACTTAGGCAAATCTAACATCTGCCCATAAAATATAAATGGTTTTGTGTCTTTCATTTCAATGGAATAAGTATCCCCAACATTTATTGGATGATTTTTCATTTTGTTTTGCAATTGTTTTGTTAAGTATTTTTTTGGTGTATGGTTCGTATATTGAAAATTCGTTAGCTTTTTGTCTAATAGTAATGCGTTATCAATTGTTGCTGAATTTAATATATCCATTAACAATAACTCATCTACATAAATGGCAAGAACACCAAGAAACTGATTTTCCAAGTTATATACGCTTCTGACTAATGCCAAAAAAGGTTTCTCTGTTACTGGATCTACTAAATTGTACCAATAAATCTTTCCTTTTCCCTGTAGAGCCATTTCATACCACTCCGTCTCTTTTATTTGTTCATCTGCAAAAACGAAGTTCGAATTGGTCATAAATGATTTATTATCTACAAAAAATCGAATATTGGCTAAATTACTATGATACCTAAGAAAATAATCAAATAAAGTGAATTCATTATACCCTTTAATCATTTCCTTAGGATTGGCATACCTTTTTGTTACTAGCTCTTCCAAGCCTTCATCCTGATATATCCAATCTGATATTTGGATAATGGAAGTGAAATTATCTTCTAACCCCTTCCTTACTCTTTCGGTTTCAACCAGTATATCTCTTTCTCGAGACTTGATCATATCCTGCCTTATATTTATTGTTAAATAAATACCTACAATAAATATTGGGATAACTACACTTAAGAACATTAGCATCAATCTTTTTTTTATAGGTATAAATTTACTATGCATCTTTTATCGCCTCTTTACTTAGACAACACTATTTTTTAGGAGAAGACGATATCCATGTCTTATTCGTTATTGGACTGCACATCACAACTTATCGCAAGAACTAATCAAATACTTATCTTTTTTCCAATGTATCAAAAGTACAAGTCCAAGTATATTGCCACTTACTTTTGTTTATCAGTTTTTGATGTGAGGTCTCTTTTTTCACATCATAATGATTACCCAAATTCACATTTGGAAAGCGATTTTCCCGTTTTTCTAAAATGACCGAAACATTGCCCTTTTCTAAATCCCATTCTAATGCTTGAACATAAAGATTATCAGGTAAATAGATACCAGTAGCCTTTCCTCTGCTTAAAAAGTATGGGACCGTCTTTAAGATGGTGACACTATCATCATGTTCCGGGTAGATTAGGCAATCATGAATTACTTTCGGCAAAGAACCATTTGCATCTACATTAAATATATTTTTATCGCGATAATGGGCAGTCGCCAATGAATCCATAAATGCATTTTCCAACACAAGTGCTTCCAATGATTCTGTTACTTCTTTTGTTTGCTCTAAACTTATCGCACACATTGCTGCATGCATTCTCCCATGGGAAGACGTTGTATCGCCTTCCAAATTATTTAACCAAGAATCCATTCGTTTTCGAAAAGCTATTTTTGCTGATTCCCATAATTCCGGTGTATCTTGATTAATCTCTTTTGTTTGGAACAGTGGATACAGATTGGAAAAATGACGATGATTGTCATTCTCTACTGTACTTGGATCTAGCCATTCCGCTATACCACCATCCTCTAACAAACGGTAAGGTGGAATTTGTTCATATAATTGTTTATAAATCTTTGCCACTTCGTCACCCAATTGGGTTTTCGCCTCAATATAGTACTTTATCACACTCTTAACAATCGCAATATCCATTGTTGTATTGTCTCCCATTCCATTTTCAGCTGAATAGCTTGGGGACAAGCGAAGTTTTCCTTCTTTACACTGCGCAAAGTCTAAATAAAATGCCAGCACTTCTTCATAAAAAGGGATGCATTCATGTTTCATAAAAGCTGCATCTTTTGTATAATGCCAATATTCATAATAAAAATAAGCGAGCCATCCGGCCCCTGATATCCAAAAAATGAGCGGCCATTCTTCATTCCAATGAACATGTTTTGCTGTAGTACTGGCATGTACAGGTACCAAAAATCCACGACAACCATAATAGGATTGCGCATTTTCTCTAAAATCTGGGTAATACTGTTTTAATCGTTCAAAAAAGCTGCGATATTCTGTAAAATAGCCACTGCTTGCTAATGATGAAATAGCCAGCTGGACATTTGTATCAAATGTATAATCACCACTCCAAGCAGGATGTAAGGTTCCCGACCATATTCCCTGCAATGTTGGAATTCCATTTGCCATTGATTGAATGACATATCGTGATGCTTGATAAAAAAGCTGCATAAATACTGGTGTTATTTGTTTTCGAGTTCGCATTTCTGAGAGAACTTCTTCAAGATAAATAGTTTCTTGTTCATCCGTTAATAACAGTTTGACAGCGTTAAATTTTTTAGAAAAACACTTTTTGTGTTCTATAATTGCCTTTTCATAACAATGGACTTGTCTTTCCTCTTTGTCTTTTTCGACGTATTGGATTGTAAAATAGATGGTGGTAGAATCATGAAACATTAGGCTATTTCTTTGAGGGATGATTCTCCCATCAGCGGAATCTATAGACCAGATTACATCATAGCCTGTTTGATCTTGATATCTATGTTCCCATTTTAACTGATCATTCGCTGCGACAGTTATCTTCTCTTTCATTTTCATTTCTTTCCAATTAACTGGAATAACGCTTCCAGTTAACGGTTTTTCACTTTTAATTTTACCAAAAATACAATTTTCCTTTTTGGAGGCAAATAAGGTTTCTTCTACCTTGCCTCCTATTGAAGAATTATAAGTTACTTGTATCATTCCATTTTGAAAATCAATGATCCGCTGATAATTTTCTATTGAATCTTGCTTAATCTCTATAAGGAACCTAGCAGCTGGTATAAAAGGATCACTCATCGTTAAACCCTCATAGCCTTGTTCTTGGGCTTTCTCATAAAAATAACTAATTCCTTCCCTATAGCCTTGCTTATCTATAATGGAGCGAAGTTCTTCTAGATGGGGAGCTAAATATGGCAGCTTTTGCATTTGATTATCTTTTAGAAATAGGTCTTGTACTGTAAAATCCAAATAAGTGACACTTGGAGTTCCATATAGAACTAGCCCCATTTTTCCATTACCAATTAATAGGCCATCTTCCCAACGATCAGCGATGGAACGATTAATTAATTTTGTCATCATTAACTCTCCCCTTTCTTTTAAATAAGTTATTTCGATGATTTATAATGAACATGAACTTTTCACCATTTTTCTTACGCAGCATTGTTTCTAACCCTCTGGTAGACGATATTGCGAAATCTATAGTCCATCTAACACTAGCTCAAGTAAAACTCCCTTCCCCTAATTCCTAGCATTGTATCTACATAAAACGCTTGTCCCTAACCTAAATAATGTTTGATTACAACAGATGTATATGGATAGAATTTTCCCTCTCCATAGGTCGCGAATACTTTTTCCCTTCGGAATAAATAATATTGCACTGCGCTCTGCAGTTGCTTGATTAATCATTTGCAAAATTCACCTGATAGTTTTTTTGTGGGAAGAGCATGAAATTCCTCTAAAATATGATTGCGCTTACATATTTTAATAATAACAATTATGCCATTAAAAATAGCTGTAAATATTAGTTATAAAAATAGAAAAATTAGTGGTTTCTAAAAAACAATTAAAATAAAAAAGAAGGAAACCAATGGTTTCCTTCTTTTTTGCCGCATTTGCCGCTTTGATGTATGGAGTTTCAAAACCTGCTCCACCAGGTGGGTGTTCGCAAAAGCTCTCATCATATGTCCTAATGACAAATGGCATTAGGCCTGCTGATCCTGCTTTAATATAGAACTCCCTAATTATCGATAAAGGTTGAAACTTCATACGATAACGTACAACGCAGCTTCTATGTTTTTATCATACATGATTAAGGAAAGAAAAGCAAATGGAAAATAAAGTATATTTTCCGATTTTCCTGCCTAATTATGCGCGTGAAACGTAACTTGCTTCAGATGTATTAATGATTAAACGGTCACCTTGGTTAACGAAGAAAGGAACTTGAACCGTTAGCCCTGTTTCCATTACAGCTGGTTTAGTACCACCAGAAGCAGTATCTCCTTTAATACCCGGTTCTGTTTCGGTAACTTCTAATTCAACTGTATTTGGCAGTTCTACCCCTAATGTTTCTGATTGGTACATCATAATATGGACTTCCATATTTTCTTTTAAGAATTTCAATTCATATTCAATAACAGCTTCAGGAAGTTCAATTTGGTCATAAGATTCTACATCCATGAATACATGCTGGTCACCATTTGCGTATAAATATTGCATTTTACGGTTATCAATTTGTGCTTTCGCTACTTTTTCCCCAGCTCTAAAAGTTTTTTCTTGAACAGCACCTGTACGTAAATTCTTTAATTTTGAACGAACAAAAGCTGCACCCTTACCAGGTTTAACGTGTTGGAAATCCAGTACGCGCCAAATTCCTCCGTCTACCTCAATTGTTAAACCTGTTTTAAAATCGTTTACTGATATCATGCAGTAATCCTCCTATAAAATAATCAATTCTTTCGTTGAATGGGTTAAAGCTTCATTATGATCTTCGGTTATAATTGTATCATCTTCAATACGCACTCCACCTAGACCTGGAATATAAATTCCTGGCTCTACTGTTACTACCATACCTGGTTCTAATGGAGCATTATTTCGGAAGGATAGATTCGGTCCTTCATGGACTTCTAACCCTATTCCATGACCTGTTGTATGTCCAAAATACTCTCCATATCCTTTTTCAGTTATGTAATCACGAGTAAGTGCATCTGCTTCGACACCAGTCATACCTGGTTTAATGCCTTTCATACCCTTAAGTTGAGCTGTTAAAACAATATCATAGATTTCTTTTAATTTCTCATCTGGGTTACCGACAGCGATTGTTCTCGTAATATCAGATACATATCCATTATAATACGCACCATAGTCTAATGTAATGAAGTCACCAGCTTCAATCACTTTATCGGATGCTACCCCATGCGGCAATGCAGATCTTTTTCCTGATGCAACAATAGTATCAAAGGAAGATGAAGTGGCGCCTAATTTTCTCATAAAAAACTCTAATTCATTCGAAACTTCCAATTCTGTTTTCCCGACCTTAATGAAATCAAGAATATGGGTGAAAGCAGCGTCAGCAATCTTAGCAGCTTCCTTTAATATCTTAATCTCTTCATTTGTCTTAATCAAGCGTAACTTTTCAATTATTCCTGAAACAGGCACTAATTCACCTTTTACTACTGTTTCTAACTCCTTAAACTGAGTAAATGTTGTATAATCTTGTTCGAATGCCAATTTCTTGATTCCTAATTTCTCTGCTTGAGTAGCAACCTCTTGTAGAATCGCTCCTTTATGCTGCACGATTTCAAAGCCAATACACTGATTACCAGCTTGCTCTACATAACGAAAATCTGTAATGAATAACGCTTTTTCCCCACTGATTAAGACTGCTCCAGCGGAACCTGTAAAATTACTTACATAGCGTCTATTATAAGTGCTTGATATTAAAATGCCATCTGCCCCAACCTCTGTCAGCGCTTCTCTTATTCTCTTCAGTTTCTCCATTAAAATCCTCTCCCTTAGTTTATACATTTCCTAGAGGCTCGTGGTTCAGCCTTCCCAATTCTAGACAAGGTAAAAATCTGAATGATGAAAAAAGTACACTCATGTTAATTATTTTAACATAAATACAGGTAGAATACAGGCGAAATTGTATGTAAACAGAGATTTTAGTTACCCTAACTAGCTGACCCAAAAACACAATCTTAGGAAACTGAAAATTAGAGTCTGTTTACCCCTTTTCAAATATACTATTGGCTTAGTCCCCTTCTCTCCCTGTCATATTCGTAACTGCTTTTTTGTCTTTCCATTTTTTTAACTGAATTTCACTTTCTTCATAAGAGATTGAGGTTCCAACAAAAACTCCATATAAAATATACAAACATACCGACGAAATGATCGTATCTCTTTTTAATTCCAAAAAAGGCGCCATACTTGGAAAAATGGGATTTAAAATAATAAAAACACAAACAAACAAGGCAATACCATACCCCATGCCTATGTAAATGGTTTTAAATTTTCTTAAGATAAGGTAATAGGCAAACGCTGCTCCAGTGGAGAAAAAACCAATGGCAATGAAGCTAATTACCGTTCCTAGCCATCCATATTTCCAGCTTCCAATCGCCCAAGGTTCTAAAATAAAATTAGGGCGTAATTCGGTAAAATTAAAAATATATCCTATGTAACCGATAAGCGTCCAGAATATTCCACCAAACATTCCTGTCCAAATTACTAAAGAAATAAAAGACATTGGCCTGCCTTTTTCATGTGAATCATGTTGATTATCCATCCTATCCACCTCCGAATAATAGTATGTCCCATTCCTTTTCTTTCCTTGCAAAATATCTGATTAACATCAATTATGGAAGAAAAGAATGTCCTGCTAGTGGTTTTTTGAATTTTTTAGTAATATAGTAATAGGGGAATTTACAACCTTCATATTCTTCCCTATAAATAGGAAGCTTGTTGTTTTCACCTAATTTATCCAGAGGTTGGTGTAATTATACATGTCAAGTGAACAAAAACCATTATACGGAGGCCAGGCTGTTGTAGAAGGTGTCATGTTTGGTGGAAAACATCATTATGTCACCGCGATTAGACGAAAAGATCAGTCTGTAGATTACTTTCATCTTCCAAGAACGTATAATGATAAACTTACAAAATTAAAAAAAATCCCGTTTTTAAGAGGGCTTATTGCCATTATTGAATCGAGCGGAAATGGAACAAAACATTTAAATTTTTCAACAGATCGGTTTGATTTAGATCCTTCTGAAGATTATAAATTAGAAGAACAAGAACCTTCTAAATTATCGATGGTTTTAGGGGTCGCTGTTCTGGGAGTCCTATCCTTTCTATTCGGAAAATTCATTTTCACGCTTATTCCAACTTTTTTAGCAGCTTTATTTATGCCGATTATTTCTGGTCATGTTGCCCAAATATTGTTAGAAAGCTTGTTTAAACTAATTCTTTTACTTGGGTATATTTACTTTGTGTCCCTCACTCCCATTATAAAACGAGTATTTCAGTATCATGGAGCTGAACACAAAGTAATTAATGCATATGAAAATGGGAAAGATTTGACTGTGCAAAATGTGCAAGCAGCTTCTAGATTACATTATCGCTGTGGATCGAGCTTTATCCTTTTCACCGTAATAGTTGGTTTATTCCTTTATCTATTCTTCTATCCAGAAAATCTGTTAGAAAGAGTATTAATCCGAATTGCTTTAATTCCAGTAGTTATCGGGATTTCATTTGAAGTACTTCAAATTACGAATAAATTAAGAGACGTTCCTGTGTTAAAATATCTTGGTTTGCCAGGTCTATGGCTGCAATTATTAACGACAAAAGAACCAAGCGATGATCAAGTAGAAATAGCAATACTTTCCTTTAATGAATTAAAAAGACGCGAGGAAGAAACAGAAGCACAATTATCAAGACAATGATTGAATAAATAGAAGCAATGGGTATTATCTTTTAAAAGGGATTACCCCTTTTTTAATGGTTCATATCATTTCGATGCGAAAAATCTTTTTTCTGAAAACTTTTTCAAGTGAACAATTTAACCCTTTTTGAATAAACTTTTCTTATTAATAGTTTAAAAGTTAGAAAAAATGCTTATCATGCTTTTAGGGAGGTGGCTTTTTTGAAGAACCGATTTTCACTTATCTTATTTGGAAGTATCATTTTCCTTGCTTTCATCGGTCTATCTGTAAATTTAATTAAAAATCCTAGTGGATTTTTTCTAAACATTGTTGTGATGGTCGCTGTTGGTGCCGCTATATGGTTCATTTATCGCCATTTCAGTACATCTAGCCCACAAAAAAAAGAGCAAAAAGCTTTTCTAAAAGCTGCAAAGCAATCAAAAAAAAGGCTACAGACAAGGGACAGATCATCTTCTGGACAACAACAATTAACAAAAACCTCTTCCATAAAAGCCAATAAGCATAAAAGAAGTAAGAGTACTGCTCATTTGACTGTTATTGAAGGCAAGAAGAGCAAAAAGAAGAATCGAGCTTCCTTATAAGGGCTCGATTCCTTTTTTAATATTCTTATCATTAGCGATACACCTCATAAGAGAAACAATTTAATAAGCCCATGATTTAAAAAATTTAATGGCACAATCTCTCCCTAGTTGTATGAGCTTCGCTTGATCCTCTTTCGTAAGCGCAAATTCTGTTGCTAAAACACCTTCAGTTGGTACAAATATGATATTTTTCTCATGCTTTCGCGAAATATATCTCGAATCGTGCGCATCTTTCATTGTTTCAAACATGGCTGCGAATAAATCAATGGCATTTGAGATTTTATGTTTTGGATGCTCCATGATATTATGACTTAACTTTATCCCTAATATCGGTCGTGTTTTTAATACATTTTCTTGATCAAATAACCACATTGGGAAATTACTTAATACACCGCCATCGACAATCACATTTTTATTTGCCTTACTGCCGATTATCACTGGTTCAAAAAAATAAGGAAGACTACAGCTCATTCGAATAGCCTTTGCAATGGAAAATGTCTGAGGATTGATGCCGTATTTCGGTAGATCATCTGGCAGAATCATTAATACGCCATTTGTAATATCTGAAGCGATAAAACGTAATGTTTGAGGAGGAATATCCGCAAAAGTTCTTAATCCTTTTGCAGCTAATTTCTCTTCTATCCATTTTTCTAATTCCTCTCCTTTATATAGACCTAATTTCCAATAGAGAAAGAACCATTTTGCAAGAGGAAAGGGGATAAATAACTTTCTTTCATCCAAAAACATATTCAAATCCAAATCTTCAAGAAGCTGGGCTATCTCTCTGCTTGTATAGCCTGCAGCAATTAGGGCTGCAACAATGGAACCTGCACTAGTTCCTGCTAGTCTAGCAAATTTAAAGCCACGCTGTTCAACTACCTCATAGGCGCCAACTAATGCCAGCCCCTTAATTCCTCCGCCAGAAAATACCCCGTCTATATACATTTAATCACTCCTTTTAAAAGCAGTTAAGGCGAAAGATATAGATGGAATCCCTACACCTCCCTACCTCAAATTTAGTATTACGAAGTGAAAAATAGTACAGAAGACAAGTTAAAAGTTCATGCTTTTATCAGCATCTCTTTAGCTCCACTAAAAATTGCTGTATGCAGTTAGGCATTTGTATCAAGCAAATTAGTGCAGGAACACATAAACTATTTTGAAAGCAGAAAAATCTAGGCACTTTTCCTTGCAAACAGGATAGTAAAAAGAGGTAGTATGTTTAGAGGTTAGGTGTTAAAAGAAGCGAAAAAGAAAAGAGGAGGAATCATTATGCAAAATCACTACATTGATGCAAATGATGTGAGGAGAATTCGCCCTGGCTTTGGTTTTGGAAGACCTGGCTTTGGTTTCGGAAGACCTGGTTTTGGCTTCGGAAGACCTGGCTTTGGCTTTGGAAGACCTGGGTTCGGACTTGGACTGGGATTACTTGGCGGGTTAGCAACAGGCGCGTTACTTGCTCCAGCTCTATATGGAGGATACGGTTATCCACCTTATGGTTATGGGTATCCACCGTACAGTTATGGGTATGGTTATCCACCTTATGGATTTTATTAAAACTAGTTGTTCCCAGTAGTGTATGTATGGTCCTGACAATGTAAATCATAACTAAATCATATAAACATTTGCAAATTTAATGAAAAGAAGAATTAAATATTGCAATCTTGCAATCAAAATACCTAAACAATAATATGTAAATGCCATTACATTATTGTTTAGGTATTTATTCGCGGCCAATATACATACTTCTGAAGTACTTTTACTAAGCTTTCGCTATTTCATATCATGTGATTTCATTTTATCTAATTCTTTTCTTCTTTTTTCGTGCAGATACTTTCTTCCGCCACTCCATTCTGCAAGAAGAAATAAACTTCCTAATAATAGAATAAGGATGTATGCAATAAAACTTTCGATTCGATCTGTTGCCAGCATCCATGTAACAAAGCCAATATAAAGTAAAGGTAAAACTGCTCCCCAGTAAATACTGTTTCTAGTTGAAAAGAAGAACTGAACAGCCAGAATACCAGCAGTAATAAAAACGCCATAAAAATCTATATCCATTATGTCTCATTCCTTTCTTTTTTATATTTTTCAATAATTAATTTTGCATCTTCCACACTTATACGATCATCAATTGACAGGCCTTTGATAAATTTAATAAACTCTTCGTTTTCCACGACATCATTCATTTTGATTTTATCTATTAAACGATCAAGTTTAAGTCTAACTGTTGGATAGGAAACCTCATAGATTTTGGCAATTTCTTTTAATGATCCTGAAGTTAGAATAAACTTCTTGATAAATTCTAGATCTTCAATTTCTAAGGTTAAAAGCCAGTTTGGCACATCTTTTATATCCACACAACCTCACTCCTTTCTATTTATCACAAAATTAGTTTAACATATTTTTTAATAAAGTAAAATAAAATATTAATTTTATTAAAAATATTTTATATCTATACTTTAATTTTTATGATAATTTAGTTAAAAATTTTAGAATTTTATTTAAGAATGAAAGAAGTTATTACTTTAAATCAAAAGAATTCCTTTTATGTCTACTTCTTTCTATTACTCTCTCTACCAATAATTAGGGTGCAGTTCACGTATGCGACGAAGCGGCTCGGCGCTCGCCCCATGGAAAGCGAACCCCTGTAGCGGAAATCAATACCCTATTAGAAGAGGTCATAAAAAAAGACCATAGACAAAACCTCAAATTTCAAGGAGTTTGTCTATGGTCTGAGAGGCTGTACATTTCACAGCCTTCTTTTACATGTAAAACAGTTTTGGGATTAATCGTTTCGTTATTAATCACATTTTGCATCCCCTCATCTATCCATCTGAGAAGAATTTGTTTCCCCATCAAATACTGTCACTATAACACCATCTATATTGTTGCCTGATAGCTCATAGTGAAGATTGTCTGGTACATGAATATCCGTAGTTTTTGCGAGCGGATAATAAGAGACATCATATTTTTTCTCATTTAGCGTAATCGAAATGTTTCTTTCTTCTTTTAAATAAGCTAAGTATTCTTCTAAAACTAAATCCTTTTCCGCCATAATTGCACTATGCGGCAATCCAACATAGCGAATGTGCCAAGGTTCATATTGAATTCCAGTAACTTCTGTTTTATCCTTGGGATAACGTAATATAAAGCCATATCTCCAAGCGTTATTCTCTAACCATTTACCTTCAGGTGCTGCCTCCATCTTCATTTGTGTAGACCCTACATCAAGTGATAAACCTAAATTATGTTCGCTATAGCCTGCCGGCAAAGCATAGTCTGCCCCCATCTCATGATACAGAACATTTTGCTCCTCAAAGTCTCGAAAGCCACTACTGATTAGAAAATGATCAACCCCTTCCTTTTTAGCGGCAGCTATCATCTCTGAGAATTTATGGAGTACCTCCTTAGACAATTTAATATCATTATCAAACAGTACAAATCCCTGTGTCCATTCTTTATGCCTGAATAACTCGACAATATCTGACTTTATACTCTCTTGATGAACCGGAAATTCATTATTAATCAAGAGCAAATTTCCTTGAAAGACCATTTCTCTTGAAATCTTTATCTTTCGTAAACCCTCATCGTTAGCACGATTTTCTAAATATCCACTGTTTTTTTGAATCACTATTTTATCTGAAAGAGGAGATTCTTTATAGACAAAGAAAAAAAACACACCTATTAATAATAACAATAAACATCCCCACTTCTTCATTTTAAAATCCTCCTTATTCTTATAAATAATAGAATAGGGACAACTTTTTAAAAAAAGAGTAGGGTAAAGTTTAAATTTTTCTTAAATTCTTTATAAAATTTCAATTGGAGCATTTTCCTGCGGTAAACGTACTTCAAACACAGTACGTATCAAATTACTTTCAGCTTTTATCTTGCCATTATGCTGCTCCACAATATTCTTTGCAATGAATAAACCAAGGCCTGTGCTATTTTCTTGCTGAGTTCGTGCTTTATCACCTGTATAAAACATATCAAAAAGAAAAGGGTGTTCTTCAGCCGGAATACTATCTCCATAATTTACAACCTGAACAACTACTACATCTTCTTCAACAAAACCATTAATGTCCACATACTGGCCATCATATCCATATCGAATAGCATTAGTTAAAAGATTTTCAAATACACGAGCTAATAACTCTCCATCTCCCCAAATAAGTAAATTAGGCTTAATGTTTATTCGAGCAATTAAATCATTTTTCTCAAAAATTGGATATAACTCTTCTTTTAATTGAAGAAGTAAATCACTTATATTAATTTCCTTCTTATCAATTGGCAGCATGCCATAGTTCATTCTAGTAATTTCGAATAATTCATCAATCAATCTTTCTAAACGCTGAGATTTAGTATAAGCAATCGTTAAAAAATGCTTTAGTTGTTCTTTAGTCAACTTCTCATTCTTCAGGATTAAGTCTAAATAACCTAAAATAGAAGTTAAAGGAGTACGCAAATCATGAGCCAAATTTACAACTAACTGTTCCTTACTACTTTCTGAAAAGTCGCCTCTTTGTATGGCCTCTTCTAATTTCTCGCTAGCCCGATTAATTGCTTGTCCAATATCTCCAAATTCATCATTTGAGTGGATTATTACTTTATGTTTAAAGTTCCCATGAGAAAGATAATGAATTCCATTGGATATATCCTTGAAATAATTTGAATAAGGCTTTGTGAGTATATAAAAAAACAATAAGGACAGGCAGAAAAATAGTATAAAAAAGAAGGCAAAATCTCCAATACTTTTGATGAATTGACGAAGCAGTACTAGTGAATCACCATATTGAACCATCGTATGATAGTAAAGTTGTAACACTTTATAAATGAAATAAGTGATGATACCTGTCAGAAACATACTGGCAGCAAATAATGCAGTTATTCTAGTACGAAAACTGCGCATAAATTTAGCCATTGAAGGCATACCCCACTCCCCATACAGTTTTGATAATCTTATTTTTCCGCTTATCTTCTCCAAGCTTTTTCCTCAATGTGCGTATATGCACCATCACCGTATTAGCTCCTTCAAAATATGCATCCCCCCATACTTTTTGAAAGATATTTTCAACACTATAAACTTTCTTCGGATGACTAGCTAACAAATGTAAAATATCAAACTCTTTCGGAGTCAGTTCAATCGTTTCTCCATGAAGCAACACAGTACGTTGCTCAAGTGAAATGACTATTTCACCAAATTCCAAGATTGTTTTATTAGTGTTTGCGATTGGATTATTCAGCTTCATAAATCGTCGTAATTGAGCATTCACACGTGCCACTAATTCAATGGGAATAAATGGCTTTGTCATATAATCATCTGCTCCAATCACTAATCCATGGACTTTATCAAAATCAGAAGTCTTTGCACTCAAAAAAATGATAGGCATATTATACTGTTCCCGAATCAGGCGAGTTACTTCATATCCATCCATTATCGGCATCATTATGTCTAAAATCACCAAATCAATGGACCGAGTCTGGATAGCTAATATTGCATCTTGGCCATTAAGCACTTTCACACAATTGTAACCTTCTTTTTCTAGATGGATTGCAACCAGATCAGCAATCTCTTCCTCATCATCTGCAATTAAAATCGAAATAGTTTTCATCTGTTTCACTCCTTTAAGAAGTTTCATCGCTTTAATAGCAAAACTCCAAGCTTCAAAAATGTTTAGGAGGAATATCTTTTTCAATATATCCTCTCCGAGTTCTATTCATTACTATAAGCTGTTATACTACTTTTACGCAACTTCTCCTGTCCCTATTTAGTATCACATAAATTCATTCTCAACTTTCAGCTATAAAAAAACCTCTTCATTAATATTAAGAAGAGGTTTTTTGGGGGGATGTTTTCAATTCAGCCATTTTTCTATACCTAATATTTATTAAAGTCCACATTTTAATTGTGTGTTGCAATTCGTACAAGTATTACAGCCACCAATTTCTTCGACGACGCCTTGTCTGCATACAGGACAAGTATCGCCTATCTCTGACCCAATCGTTACGTTTGTTGATTGCAATTCATTTATTGTATCAACAAGTACAACATGTGTTTTTTCCTGTTTTTGTAGTAGTATATCTTCGAATGTATTCTCTTCTGCCTTTAATGTAAGCACTTGACTGTCACGTGAACCATCAACATATACCGTACCACCCTTAGCGCCGCCACGGTATAATCTCTCATATACTTTCTGAACTTGCTCTACACTATAACCTTTTGGCGCATTTACCGTTTTACTAATAGAGCTGTCAATCCATCGTTGAATGATGCATTGTACATCAGCATGAGCCTCAGGTTCCAGATCCATTGCAGCAACGAACCAATTGGGAAGAGTATCTGGATCTGCCTCTGGATGTGCATCTAAATATTCTTGAACAATATCTGCTTTTACTTCGATAAATTTTCCAAGTCTCCCGCTGCGGAAGTAAGAGAAGGAAAAGTATGGTTCCAGACCAGTTGATACCCCAACCATTGTACCTGTGCTTCCGGTTGGTGCAACAGTTAGTAAATGGGAATTACGGATACCATATTGAAGAATATTGTCTCTAATATCCTTAGGCATTTTTTTCATGTAGCCAGTATGAATAAAAGCATTGCGTAATCCCGCTTCTCCCTCTTCTGTTTCTGCTTGTAAGAATGGGAAGCTGCCTTTTTCTTTTGCCAAGTCAATCGATGTTCTGTATGCAGTTGTTGCAATCGTTTCAAATACTTTATCTACTAAAACATTTCCTTCTTCACTGCCATATTCTGTTTCACAGTATATGAGTAAATCATGAAGACCCATTACTCCAAGTCCAACACGACGCTCTCCTAGAGCCTGGTCTTTATTTTCTTCCAAGAAGTAAGGTGTGGCATCAATAACATTATCCTGCAATCTTACGCCTACTTCTACTGTTTTCTTAAGCTTCTCAAAATTAACAGTCTTGTTTTCTTTATCTGCCATTTCTGCAAGATTAACAGCAGCAAGGTTACATACACTATATGGTGCCAGCGGCTGCTCACCACATGGGTTTGTCGCGACAACTTTTTGACCGTAGCTAGTTGCGTTTGTCATTTCATTTGCATTATCAATATAGAAGATACCGGGCTCTGCAGAATAAGTTGCACAGATATTAATTAGGTTCCATAATTCCTTTGCCTTCATTTTACGATAAATACGAACTCTATTTCCCTTTGCCTCCCACTCTCTTACATCACCAACTTTATGCCATTCTTCATTATAATGCTGCATTTGCTCCTTATCGTAACTTTCTACATCTGGGAAACGAAGTGCATATTCTTCATCCTTCTCCACCGCTTCCATAAATTCCTTTGTTAAGCAGACAGAAATATTTGCGCCAGTTAAAAATTCTGTCTGATGAACAGAATATGTCCCTCCGATTGAAAGCTTTTCTTCTGCATCCCTGAAAATTTCCTCGTTAAAACCACCTTGGCCAGGGATATTCTTATAATTTAGAATGCCTCGATACATGGCACGATCTTTGTCCGTTAATGGCGTAAATTTTAATTTATCTTGTGCATATTTTTTAATGGTTTGGTCTTGTGTATTATCGATCAAGAACCGTAAAATGCGAGGATTTTGCATTTTCGAAATAATGAATTCAATAATATCTGGATGCCAGTCAGCTAGCATAATCATTTGAGCACCACGACGAGATCCACCTTGCTCTACTAAATGGGTTAATTTTGCAATATCATCCAACCAAGAAACAGAACCTGAAGATTTTCCATTAACTCCTTTTGCTAATGTATTCCGCGGTCTTAATGTAGATCCATTTGTTCCTACACCGCCTCCACGACTCATGATTTCCATAACCTGCTTACGATGCTCGGAAATACCTTCTCTTGAATCTGGAACAAAAGGCATTACATAGCAATTGAAATATGTAACATCCGTTCCTGCACCTGCTCCATATAACACACGACCAGCCGGGATGAAGTTCAAATTAACAAGCTCCTGGTAAAACTTTTCGAACCATTCTTTTCTTTTCTCTTCCGTCTTTTCTACTGACGCTAGACCAGTTGCATTACGCTTAGCGATTTGCTCATAATATATCTCCAATGGTTTTTCAATAACATCTAAAGAACGAATGACAACTCCTGTTTCTGCTTCTTTTCCTTCCAGCACACCACGATAATCTTCTTCTACTAACACTGTTGCTGTGTTTAAGACATGATCAATTTCTTGAATAAATCCAAGTCCTCTTGCTGGAAACTTAGGGTCCTCTTTAATAGTTAAAACCACAAAATCACCAGCAGTTAATGTAATTTTCTCTGTATCTTTATACGTATAACGATCAAGCATTACTAGTCGAGAAACGCCTTTATGTGTTAGCTTCATATCTAGAGTAATTGGATAGACCTCCGGAAATAAAGCAATATCCTTATTCAGTTTCTCAACATTTAATTTAATACCCCGACTTAACATTGTAGACATACGGACAACTCCTTCACTCATATAAAAATGCTATCTAATTGATGAAAAATTTCTTTTATACTTAAATAAGAACTCCCATCCATAACCATGGTTAATTGAACCATACATCCCTTTCCAAACAGTTGATATCTATCCTTCTCTCCTTTATAGAAGTTTAAGAGTGGGATAAATCTATCAATAGGTGTCTAGTATTGCAATAACCTTAATCTATCACACCAAAACAGCGAAATCAATATATAGTATATAAACAAACATAAAACATCTATATATTGTGTATGGATAGAGTGTTAACCAATTTGTCAAATGATAAAATAAGTAAATTTTAAAGAAAAGGTAAGAGAAATGAAGAAAACTGGTTATTTAAAAGGATTTTCAACTTCTTTTGCACTTGCAGCATACAAAAAAGCATAAGCCATTGGTATAGAGCGCTTAATCGATTGAGATAATAGCTCAAAATATTTTTACATAAACATTTGTCTACAAAAGAAAAACACGAAATTCCATTAATAAAAGAATTTCGTGTTTAAGGATGTTATCGTCTTAAGTTCCATTCATCTTTTTCATATTTTTCTTTGGCGATTTTTTCAACATATCCTAATTCTTCATCTGTTAGTTGATAGTTTTCTAATTGAATATTTAATCCTACTTCAAAACCTTTTTTAAAGGCCTCTTTCGCCATTTCGATGGTAATATTTCTTGTGGTTAACTCATTAATTGCCACCGCTTTACTCTTAAATGCTTTTTGCATTCTCTCTTTGACACGTTCATTTGGATACTTAAATAAACGGAATAATTTATCCTCATCTAAATCAAGTAAAATGGAACCATGCTGCAAAATTACACCTTGCTGTCTTGTCTGTGCACTTCCGGCAACTTTTCTGCCTTCCACAACTAATTCATACCAACTGGGAGCATCAAAGCATACTGCGGATCTTGGGCTTTTTAAATTATTTCGCTGCTCTTCTGTTTTCGGCACTGCAAAATAAGCATCCAAACCTAAAAAATGAAAACCTTTTAAAATACCTTCCGAAATTACACGATATGCTTCTGTAACTGTTTTAGGCATATTAGGATGTTCTTCTGACACAATAACACTGTATGTTAATTCGTGTTCATGCAGTACACCTCTTCCGCCTGTCGGTCTTCTAACAAATCCAAGTCCCAATTCTTTCACTGCATCTAAATCAATTTCTTTCTCTACCTTCTGAAAATATCCAATAGATAAAGTAGCAGGATTCCAGCCATAAAAACGGATAACCGGCGGAAAAACTCCTTTAGAATGCCATTCTAATAAAGCTTCGTCTAATGCCATATTAAAAGAAGGAGAATGATTGCCTGAATCAATAAATCTCCATGTTTCTTTTACCATGATGAACCCTCTTTTTCTATGTATGATGTATTCCTAAATCCTTACTAAGGATATCAAAATATCAGATTATTTAAAAGTAACTTGCATGAGAAAAGTGGTATTCTTTGAAACTTTAGAAGACTCATGTAAGTATTTACTTTACTACTATACCAGTTGATAGATATAATAGAGATAGTGCAAGTAATTGAAAGGAGAAATGAGAATTGACAATGATTTATACTCTTCTCATCATTTTAGTCGCATTCCTTGTATATTCATTAGTGATGTGGCTGTATCAACGCCGAATTGTTAAAACTGTGAGCCAAGATGAATTCCGTCAAGGCTACAGAAAAGCACAATTAATTGATGTACGTGAACCCAACGAATATGAGGCAGGACATGTACTTGGCGCAAGAAATATTCCACTATCACAGCTAAAGATGAGAAAAAGTGAAATCCGTCCTGATAAACCAGTATACCTATACTGTCAAAATGGGATGAGAAGCGGGAGAGCAGCTCAATTTCTATATCGTAAAGGGTACAAAGATTTAACCCAATTAGAAGGCGGATTTAAAAAGTGGACAGGGAAAATTAAAGCAAAAAAATAATAATGCTCTTATAGGAATTATTATATAGAAGAAAGCTGATGCCAATTTACATGGACATCAGCTTTTTTATTACTTAAATATAAATAGCTTCATAGCACTGACGAATTACTTTGTATAGCGCAGAACAGGTTTTCTCGCTGCTAATGTTTCGTCCAAGCGACCGATTACCGTTGTATGTGGAGCCTCCTGAACGATTTCCGGTGTTTCTTCTGCCTCTTTTGCAATTTGAATCATTGCATCGATAAAGCTGTCTAATGTCTCTTTTGACTCGGTCTCAGTCGGCTCGATCATTATACACTCCTCTACATTAAGCGGGAAATAGATAGTAGGTGGATGATAGCCAAAATCCAGCAGCCTTTTGGCTATATCAAGTGTTCTCACACCTAGTTTCTTCTGCCGTCTTCCGCTTAACACAAATTCATGTTTACAATGACGATCAAATGGCAAATCGTAATGTTCAGCCAATCGACGCATCATGTAGTTTGCATTTAATACAGCATTTTCTGTGACCGCTTTTAAGCCATCTGGCCCCATAGAACGGATATACGTGTAAGCACGGACATTAATCCCAAAATTACCATAGAACGGCTTCACTCTGCCAATCGATTGAGGTCTATTGTAATCTAATACAAATTCTTCCCCTACTTTGGTCAATACTGGCTTTGGCAAGAATGGAATCAAATCAGCTTTCACTCCTACCGGTCCTGAACCCGGTCCACCGCCGCCATGCGGTCCTGTAAATGTCTTATGCAAATTTAGATGAACAACATCAAAACCCATATCTCCAGGTCTTGCTTTAGAAAGAACAGCGTTTAGATTGGCGCCATCATAATATAATTTTCCACCGGCATTATGGACTATTTCCGCCATTTCTAGAATATTTTCTTCGAATAGACCTAAAGTATTAGGATTTGTTAACATTAATGCTGCAGTATCCTCTCCTACTACACGTTTTAAATCAACTAGATCAACAAGTCCATGTTCATTTGATTTAACCGTTATTGTTTCTAAGCCAGCAACGGTTGCCGAAGCAGGATTGGTTCCGTGCGCAGAATCGGGAACAATTACCTTTGTACGATGCATATCTCCATTTGCTTCATGGTATGCTCTAATCAACATTAACCCAGTCCACTCGCCATGTGCACCTGCAGCTGGCTGCAAGGTTACTTCATCCATCCCTGTGATTTCAACAAGATGCTGTTGTAAATCATACATTAACTCAAGAGCCCCTTGTACAGATGACGCTTCTTGGAGCGGATGAATATGGGCATACCCATTGAATCTTGCCACATTTTCATTTATTTTCGGATTATATTTCATCGTACACGAACCTAGTGGGTAAAAACCAGAATCCAAGCCATGATTTCGTTTGGACAATGCAGTATAATGACGCATAATATCTAATTCAGAGACCTCTGGTAATTCTGGATTTTCTTCTCTGATATAATCATTTGGCAGTAATTGTGTAAGATCTACTGCCGGAATATCCATTTCTGGCAAACTATAGCCAATTCTGCCTGGTGTACTGCTTTCAAAGATAAGAGGTTGATTTTGATTAGACATGATAATCCTCCATTTCTGCAACGAATTCATCTATTTCTTCTTTTGTACGCAATTCGGTTACTGCAATGAGCATATGATTTTCTAATTGTTTGAAGTCTCTTCCTAAATCATAGCCACCAATTATACCTTTTTCTAATAATGCTCGGTTTACTGCCGAAATAGAGGAATTACATTTAATAATAAACTCATTAAAGGAAGGTCCTTCATACACTATTTCAAATCCAGCTTCCTTTAATTTGGTTTTAGCATAATGTGCTTTCTGTATATTAGCAATCGCCATTTCTTTCACACCATGTTTTCCAAGTGCAGTCATAGCAACGGAAGCAGCTAATGCATTAAGTGCTTGGTTCGAGCAAATATTAGAAGTTGCCTTGTCACGGCGAATATGTTGTTCTCGCGCCTGCAGTGTTAATACAAAACCTCTTTGACCATTGTCATCTACAGTTTGCCCTACTAAACGCCCAGGCACTTTACGCATTAATTTTGACGTTACAGCAAAATAACCACAGTGTGGACCTCCAAAGCCCATTGGAATTCCAAAAGGCTGCGCATCCCCCACGACAATATCTGCATTAAATTTTCCTGGGGGAGTCAGCGCCCCTAAAGCTAATGGATTACTAGATACAACAAATAATGATTTATGAGCATGAATAATTGCTTCTAAATCCTTAAGCGGCTCTACTCTCCCAAAAAAGTTCGGATATTGGATCATCACAGCTGCAACTGTATCATCTACCATTTCCTCTAATGCTTCTATATCTGTTATTCCCTCATTATGCGGAATCTCGATAACCTCAATATACTGTCCCTTTGCATAGGTTTTCACTACTTCTTTTGCCTCAGGATGGACAGCACTCGAGAGAAGAATTTTCTTCCGTTTCGTCGTACCTGCACTTAACATTCCTGCTTCTGCTAATGCCGTTGCCCCATCGTACATAGAAGAGTTTGCTACGTCCATTCCCGTCAGTTCACATATCATTGTCTGAAATTCGAAAATAGCCTGTAATTCCCCTTGAGAAATTTCTGGTTGATATGGAGTATAGGCTGTATAAAATTCAGATCGTGATAAAACATGATCGACAATAACAGGCGAATAGTGATCATAAACTCCTGCACCTAAAAAAGAAACATTCGCTTTTGCATCAGCATTCTTTTGGGCAAGTTTTGTTAATTCTTTCAATAAAGCTGATTCACTTTTTGCCGGTTTAATCGAATAGTTTCCTTGAAAACGCACTTTTTCTGGTATATCTGAAAATAAATCTTCTACTGAACTTACCCCTATTGCCGCTAACATTTCCTTTTGATCCTGTTCCGTCATCGGTAAATAACGATGCTTCATTCGTTTTTCCCCCAGTCATTAGCCCATTTGATTTATTTGTAGAAAAAAAGATTAAAAATTATTTTCGTTTATAAAAAGGAATTTTAGTTACTTTTGCCTTTAAATACTTTCCTCTAATTTCGACTTCTACTTCTGTATCTATTGCTGCATAATCACTTTGAATTAATGCAAGACCAATGTTTTTCTTTAAGGTTGGTGATTGTGTACCCGTAGTTACTTCTCCAATACATAATCCGTTTGCATATACCTTATAGCCATGTCTTGGTATTCCTCTATCTACCATTTCGATACCGGCTAACTTTCTAATCGGTCCTTCTTCTTTTTGCTTCATTAAAGCTTCTTTTCCAATAAAGTCTGCTTCTTTATTTACTTTAACCGCAAATCCAATCCCGGCTTCCAATGGAGAGATATCAGCGGTTAATTCTTGCCCATACAAGGCAAGTGCTGCTTCAAAGCGCAAAGTATCCCTTGCCCCTAATCCACACGGAAGTACGCCTAACGGCTCTCCTGCTGTCAATATTTCACTCCATAAGTCAATAGCATCTTCACTTTTACAATAAATTTCAAATCCATCTTCACCTGTGTAGCCAGTACGGGATAAAAGAACTTCTTTACCTGCTACATTCACCTTGTTCTGAAAGTGAAAATATTTTATTGAAGCATAATCAATAGAAGGGTTTATTTTTCTTAGCACTTCTTCTGCCAATGGACCTTGCAGTGCTAATTGAGCAAAATCTTGAGATAAATTCGTTAAGAGTACATCCCCACTTGCATGCTTTTGTAACCATTCGAAATCCTTTTCGATATTGGATGCATTTACAACTAATAAATAGTGATGCTCTGCTAGCTTATATGTTAATAAATCATCTACAGTCCCACCATTTTCATAGCACATTGCTGAATATTGAGCAGCACCAATATTGATTTTTCCAATATCATTTGTAAGCATTTTTTGCAGAAATGCTAAACTATCGTTCCCTTTAACTTCGATTTCCCCCATATGGGAAACATCAAATAAGCCTGCTTTTGTACGAACTGCCTCGTGCTCCTGTTTTATGCCAGAAAATTGTACAGGTAAATCCCAGCCTCCGAAATCGATTGTCTTTCCGCCATACTGTTTATACACTTCGTATAACGGTGTTTGCTTTAATAAAGTCAATGAACAGCACTCCATTCCCCTATGTATTAGACATTCTCATTTATTGCATATCATAAAATGGCAGCAAAAAAAGACAGAAACCCCCCTTTTAAAAAAGTAAGGGCTCTGTCCTTGCACCTGAAAGTTTACCGATAATGTCGGCTGTCCCCTTTGGTGGCTTACACATTTACTTGTAAGCACTCTCCAGAGCTGCGTCCAAATAGAGTTCTTTTGCCTGAGAGATTCACAAATAATATTGCTTGCTCCTTCGGCGCTACAAACGTAGTCTCTCCCCTATTTCTCATCCGCGATTCATAAAATTTTCTCCATTGGTCATACTAAATACTACCAGAAATAATGTTTGTTTATGTAATTAGCAAAATACGATTAATATTTATTTTTTCTCATTTAATGTTCATATTTTGTCCCAATATAAATAAATTGTGACAAAATTAAAAACTTTTTTACCCTTTTATCCTAACATCCGAATGAAAAGGTGGCAATAAGTTTTTATGTTTACTAGCTTTCTTTTTTTATTTCTCATATACATAACATTTTAGCTTTACCAGAGGAAACATTAGAAAGGATGAATAAACGATGACACTCCAAATCAATTTTGATGATTCGTGGAATGATCAGCTATTAAAGCGAATTTCAGATGATGGTCCATGGGCCAATTGGGAACTATATAAGCTAGCAGTAGAAGTGGAACAACATAATATCATACCAGAATTCGAAGGTCTCCAAGCCCCTAAATACCTATCAGACCTTTCTCCATTGCCTCACCAGCTGGAGGTTGCGAAAAAAGTAATAGAAGATATGAATGGAAAAGCTATTTTGGCAGATGAAGTAGGTCTTGGAAAAACGATTGAAGCAGGATTGATACTAAAAGAATACATGATTCGTGGTTTAGTAAAAAAGGTGCTGATTTTAGTTCCTGCCTCTCTTGTCACACAATGGGCTTATGAGTTAAATAGTAAATTTTATATTCCCGCAATGGTTCAGCGCAAAAGTTATGTTTGGGAGCAATGCGACATTGTCGTGTCTTCTATTGATACAGCAAAAAGACAGCCGCATCGTGATATTATAAACAATCTGGACTATGATTTGGTGATTATTGACGAGGCGCATAAACTCAAAAATAATAAAACAAAAAACTATGAGTTTGTCCAAAATTTAAAAAAGAAATTTTGTTTGCTATTAACAGCTACTCCTATCCAAAATAGAATTAGCGAAATTTTTAATTTAGTATCTTTATTAAAGCCAGGTCATCTAGGAAGCGAATCATCTTTCTATGAAAAATATAAAAAAGATGCTCGCTCCATTGATGATGATGAAAATCTAAAAGCATTGGTCAATAAAGTCATGATCAGAAACAGACGCCATGATACAGGGATTGAATGGACCAAACGAATTGTTGAAGCCGTTCCTATTGAATTTACAAAAGAAGAAAGAGCATTGTATGAAGGACTGGCAGATTTAAAAACTGAAACCAATCTTTCTAGCAACATCGAAAATCCCCGCAGTCCTTTTTCAATGATTACATTACAAAGAGAGGCGTGTTCCAGCAGAGAAGCAGTGTATTATACACTGCAAAACATGGTGAAGAAAGTGGAAAATCCAACACCACAATTCCAACAAAGAATACAAGAACTGGTAAAAAAAGTAGAAGCGGTTCAGCAAAATTCAAAAGCAAACAAGGCACTAGAGCTTATTAAGAAAATTAATGATAAAGTAATCATCTTTACCGAATATAGGGCTACACAACTTTATTTACAATGGTTTTTGAAGCAGCACGGTATTACATCTGTTCCATTTCGCGGTGGATTTAAACGCGGCAAAAAGGATTGGATGCGAGATCTCTTCCAGAATCATGCACAAGTATTAATTGCCACAGAGGCCGGCGGCGAAGGAATCAACCTCCAATTTTGTCATCATATTATAAACTTTGATTTACCATGGAATCCAATGAGATTGGAGCAAAGAATTGGCCGGATTCATCGGCTTGGTCAAAAAGAAGATGTGAAGATTTATAATTTTGCCGTAAAAGACACAGTGGAAGATCATATTTTAAAATTACTTTATGAAAAAATCCATCTTTTTGAAAAAGTTATTGGCGAGCTAGATGATATTTTGACGAAATTGGATTTTGGCAATATGGATGATTATATGATTGATATTTTCTCCCACTCTAAATCAGAAGGAGAAATGAAAATAAAAATGGATAATTTAACAAGCATGATTGAATTCGCACAAAGTATGAAGGAGGATGAGCCATATGAAGCAACAGGAAATTCATCAATTTCTTGAACGATTTTTTGTCGCAAATGATTGTGAGATAGTGGAGAATAAACCTGGTTATCTAACTGTCCAATTAACAATTGAAATGGACAAGGAGTTAATGAATCGACCTTTTTATTGGCATTATCTTGAAAAGACTGGCGGCGTTCCGAATCCTGCCAGTCTAACCCTCATTACTGATCCAAAGCTGGCACCAGAGGATTTGAAGGGTGAACTGATCCACTTTGGGTCTCCCCGTCTTCATCAACTTTTTGCTTCTGCAAAAAATTTATCAAAGTATATTCGTTTATATGAAAATAAGATAGCATATGGAAAGCAGCAAACCCCTTTACAACCATGGCTTGCTCTTAATGTGAAAATTTCCTATCAATGTGACAGAAAACGAGACGTATTTCAATCGATTGGACTGCAGCTCATCAATGGCCAAATAGCAACAGATTTCCAGGCAAAAGTGGAGAAAATGAACCTTTCTGCCAAAATTCCTGATTATGCATTTACGCTCTCTCCCTTAATCATGCCGAAAAGTGGGATAACAAGAATTGAGAATATGATAAAACAATCTTTATTATCAGAAGAGCATTTATGGGCAGAAGAAGCGAAGCAAAGGTGGAAAAAGGATTTAGAATTGCTAGAGCATTTTTATGAGGATATGGAAGAAGAACAAGAAACTTTGGAAACGGAAAGGTTAGCCCTGCAGGAACAATATGAGCCAAAGATTAATATTTCGATTATTAATGGCGGGCTCTTCTATTTGGCTTCAGAAGCTGTTTCGTAAAGATCAGCTTTATTAAAAAAGGAGTAAATTGCTGTCATAAGCAGCATCTACTCCTTTCCAAACCTATCTCTTTACATTTCTACGCTTGAAACTGAATAAAATTAAATAAGGTAAAATCCCAAACCACCTCAGCATGAAAGGTTCTTTCAGTCCTTTTCTTTCCGCTCTTAATTTTTTTCTTTCTTCTTTGGGCTGATCCATGTACTGGACAAATGTTTGGGTTAAATACTTCACATAATCATTGGTATTCATCTAATCACCTACTCTAGCATTTGTACTAGGATAGCCCTATCGTTTGTTTTTTATTCATTCAACCCATTTCGTCATTTTATTCTGCTCTATATCAAAGTAACTTATCGCATAAATCGGCTTTATCCCATCTTGCATCTTTAATTGATAATCGATTTTAAAAGTAGTACGCGAATTTTTTTCAATTGTATAAAAGACATTACCATGTAAAAAATTCTTTGTACCTGAAAGGTCAGGATTCTCTTTTGTTGAAAGGTCTAGCTCGATTTCTTTTAAGGAAGACAAAAAATAATATTCTTGAATATTGCTATTTTTGACTCCTGAATCTATCCCCTTCTTATTTACATAAATTCCATATAGTATAAATAAAAAATGGATAAAAAGGATATATACACATAAAGATAATGGGTAAATAAATCCTTTATTGTTCTTAATCAATTCCCATCACTCCAAAAAGGTAAGATAAGATCTTATACTAGTCTCTTTTGCCATACCAAATCGGTCTACTACCTTAACCCGAAATCCGTTCTTCTGCATAATAAATTCTACCTTGTTAATGGCTTGTAATGCTACCTCATGCCCTGTTGAATCTACTCGCCTTCTAACACTGCTTCCATATTTTTCATAAGTAACAACCCTGCCATCCACATAGAGTACCAATTTATTGTTTGAAACAGAAATTCCTTGTGACATTTTTGTTTCTTTTTTTAATTCAAGAATGAACACTTCCCACTCCATTTCTTGTAATTCTTTTTCCGAAAACTGCTTGTCAAGCATAAGTCGCAAAGGAGTTAACAGGAGAGTAAGAATAATCGTGAAAATAAAAAAGGAAAGAAGCATTTCTGCCAACACATAGCCCTTATTATTATTATTATTATGAAGTATTAATTTGTTCATTCTTTCCACACTTCACAGATTTTTTTGTTTTTCTGAAATACATCCTTATATTGCAAACAGACAATACTATCTTTTTCCCAGACAATCGAGTAGCTTGTTCCTTCTTTTTCAATCGTCGTATTCCCTCTCTCCACTTCCTCTAATTTAAGCTCTATTAAATGGTTATAAAACAATTCATTTACTAGCCTGCTATCCGCGGAATCTTCTAGCTGTTTTAACACATGGATATAAACCGGCATCCATGTTAGCGCTATTAACAGCCATATCGTAAAGGACAATAAATAATCCGGCAGCATAAAGCCTTTACAATTTAGTCGCATAAAATCGTCCTTTCCCTATTAAAACGGTTAATTTATAGGGTTGTTTACCAATTCTAAATTCATATGTGCCAAATTTCGAAAAATTACCATTCGAATTAATGTTAAAAGAAAGTGTCGCGTTAGTAGAAAATATAACATCATCTGCATAATAACGTTCCACAATATTCCCAGTATCAGCATCAGCACGCATGTAGTAATAATGTAAAGTTGGATATATCCTCACTTGAATGGGGATTTGATTTTCTAGCGCAAACGCTTGGGCATAATAAAGATCACCTTCCAATTGCGCTAAGAAGTGAGTTTCTTTAAGAGAAGTTTGTTGGGAAGTAACAAGGAATATGGATAGAGAGGAAAGAACAACTAGTAAAGACATGGCAACAAGCATTTCCATTAACGTAAAGCCTCTTTGATTATTTATCATGGATTTTCTGAACCTGATGTCGTAATTACTCCATTTTTAATATTTAACTCCTTGCCATTGGGACATTTTTTTTGGTCTGCTGTTATATAATTTTCCTCTTCTAGTTTAGCAAGATTCTCTGGATATGCTTTATGTTCTATATAGTAAGATTGAACCTCTGCTTGTACCATCTTTGTTAATGCTTCACACCCAGTATTATTGATTTTGGAATTATGCTTGGTTATATTGGGAATGGTGATAATTAATAATATGGAAATAACTACCAAAACAATCATCATTTCAATTAGGGTAAATCCTTGCTCATTCTTCATTTTTTTTCTCCTTTCAAAAGCCGTCCAGTAATTGAAACATTGGCATTAACACAGATAAATAAATAGAAATTATTAGAATTCCAACAGCTGTATACAATGTAGGTTGAAGGACTTTTAATGTTTTTTGTAAATTTTCTTCTATTTGTGTTAAGCAATAGTTACCGAAATAATAGAATTCCTGATCAAGCTTTCCATTTTCCTGGCCGTGCTGAATAATTTGTAATAGCTCTTTTTCCAAAAAATCAAAGGAAGCAAAAGCTTGTTCAAGTCGCACTCCTTTTTTTAACTGTGAAATAGTGATTTCGCCTATTTTGGAATATAGTTTTTGCTCCTTATTTTCAAGAAAAAATTGCATACACTCATAAATCGAAAAACCACTTGATAATAAATAACTTAACTGTACGGATAGTAGATAGGAAAAATAACGTCTAACAAATATCCCAATCATCGGAATACTCGCTAGTACATTTATTTGGTTAATAACATCTAATTTTCGAAAAGAAAAATAATAGTAGAGAAGCGCGGAAATAAAACATAGGGATAAGAAAACAAGAAGAAATGGAATAATGTGACCAATAAATTGGAGAAACAGGAGAAAGAAATTCTTGTTAATATTCATCGTTAAAAAGATAGAATTAAACTTCGGGATGAGGATACTTTGAACAAAGAAAAATAAAACGAAGGTAAAACACAAAAGAAAAAGAGGATAAGTAAGGATTTTTTTTAATTTTTTTATCGTATCTTGCTTATTCTGAATCATTCTACTTGCATCTTGAAAAGCACTAGCAAATCCGCCATGCTTTTCAGCAAAGTAAACAAAACTTATCACTTGATAATCAAAATTGAATCTTACTAGATTCTCAAAAAACGACTCTCCTCCTTTTAAAGAACCGTAACACGCATTAATATCTTCCAATCGACGATCAGGCATATAGTAACGAGAAGACTGGACTGCCTCTGCCATCGAATAACCTCTATCCAGCAGCTCACCAATACACTTTAAAAATTTCGCTTGTTCTATATTAGACCATGCATGATTATTCTTCATCATAAATCCACCGTTCATATTCTCCTTTCTTTATATAACCTAGCGCTATCCCTTTGGAAATAATATCTCCTAGTGATTTATAGTTCGCTCTCTGATATTCTCTTCGGTTATAGAGAATATCAGAAATCATCCTGCCTGTTATCATTTCAAACACGGTTGATCGTTTTAAGCGGTTATCTAAACGGTAACAGTTAGGAGAACAATCTTGATCACAAAATGGACACACCATTTCAACTAGTCTTTGAGCAGTAATAGCAATTAAGGTTTGTTCAATTTCAGTCTCCTTAATACCAAATTCTAGCAGTCGATGAATCGCACCTTTCGCATCCCTCGTATGCATGGTGCTCAATACTAAATGTTTAGATATTATAATAGACACATGCATTTTAAATACCTTCTAAATAGCACCACCTATCTGTTTCAACACATTTAAAATTAACTTTTAAACTAGCTTCCCTTTTGAAATGTAAAGTTGATGATTTATATGAATTGAAATATGATGCAAAGGAGTCAAAAAAATACTGAAATTAACATTACGTTTGGAGGTTAAAAAGTGCAAAACAAAATAGAAATAACTCTTCCAGAAGATGTATTAAGAAAATTGGTTAGTGAAGAAGTTTCTCGAATCTTAAAGGAAAAGGAGGAAGTTGGAACCATTTGGGATATGCAAAGATTGTGTAAAGAATGGTCACGATCTGATGAATGGATTAAAAACAATTTCCTTTATGAAATGGTTGATCAACAAATAGCCATTAAAGAAGGTAACAAGTGGATGTTTAGAGCGAAAGAAGCAAAAGCATTTATCAATGATTGGTTTATGAATAGGACTAAACGAAAAGCCTTTTGAGGATGGTGAAAAGCAATACATGCAAAAATTAAATGTATCATTAACTATTCAAATTCCTGATGATATGGTTTTAATCAAAAAAGTGGAATACGAAGAAATGAAATATAATGAACTAAAAGGTGTTTATTGGAACATGAAAGACTTGGAGCAAAAGACCACTCGAAAAAGTGAGTGGATTAAAGAAAATATTTTGTATCCAAGTCAATTCCGAAAAATTCTGGATGCTGAAAATGGCGGTTTTGTTTTTTATCCAAAAGTTAAAGGGCAAACCTGGGTTTTCCAAGCTTCCAAAATGACTAAGTTCCTTGATGTAAACTTTACAGCTATATTCACGAAATAATTCTGTGTAGCATTTTGTCTACTTTTGTCGAAATTATAGTATCTTATAATCACTAACTATAAGATATCATTAGATAAACAAAAGTAGGGGGAATAACTTTGGTAGAGACAAAAAAGAAAAAGAGTATTTTTAAGAAATGGTGGTTTTATGTAGGGATTATCGCTGTATTAGCTTTAATCGGAGCAATTCAGGATTTAGCTGATAACGGAAAGATTGATTCACCTAAAGAAAATGCAGAAGTAAAAAAAGATAATCCAAAAGAAGAAAAAGTTGATTCTAAAACTAAGGAAGTAGCGACAACGCCGAAGATAGAGAAAAAAGAAGAACCGAAAAATGATGAAACAGAACAAGAAATAAAGAACTACAAAAAAATATATGACGAGAAAATTAAACCTTTTATGACTGAATACGATAAGATTTGGAACGAAAATTGGAAACCAGCAATGAGCAAAATATCTAATGATCCAAATAAGTTTAAGGAAATAAAAGGTGAAATGGATAAAGTTCAAGAAGGATATGACAATCTAAACCTAAAAATTATCGACTGGAAAGCAAAAGGTTTAAATGACGATAATAATAAACAACTAGAAGAATATAGGGAGAACTTTTCACAAGCAGTTTCTTACAGAAGTAATGCTGCTCGTGCAATCAATCAAGCGATAGATGGTGTAGCAGACTTAGAATCAAGATTTGAAGAAGCAAAAAAATCCATTGAATTATCCGATAAATATGTACTTAATGCAGCAGTTACTCTTACAAAATTAGAAAATAAACTTGGATTAATAAAGAAAGAAGAAAAATAAAAAAACAGCCCTTCTCAAACGAGTTGGGCTATTATTATGCTGTGCATTTAATGTAGCGTCTGTCCACGCTTCTTATTAATTTATTTTTTACCATTCATCCATAATTTCTCTCATTACTTGCTTTGATTCTTCATAGAACCAAAACCTTTTTCCTTTTGCTTTGCGTCTCTCTAGTAACCTCATTCTAGAATCATGAAGAAACTCATTTTCTAAAAATGTTTTACTCATACAAGTTCGCTTAGACATTTGATCTAAATCCCAAGTAAACAAAGCTTCTTTTAATTGTTCTTCTAACTTTTGGTTAATATAAGAACGTATCTCAGCTTGGTTAACATTCACTTGAACATCAATAACATTCAGTTTATATCCCCCCTTCTAACTTCAAAATATAACATTAAGAAGCTAAGTAATCTTCTTGATAATCCCTATCATTATATACGAATATACGTTCGAAAACAATGTTGAAACCGAACAATCGTTCTTATATAATTATCCTATCGAAAAGGAGATGGGGATATGTTAAAAGACCGGGGTACGAAAAAATGGGTAGCAATGATGCTGCCTGAACATGTAGCAGCTGTGAAAAATGAAATTAATAATCAAGATAAGATTGAACAACCTGTTTTAGATGAAAATAAATTAAACGATATAGACTTACTAATACATGAAGCAATGGAATATAATCAGCTTCTTAAATTTAGCCTTTATAACAACGGTTATATAGATACTTTGATTGGCCGTACTGTTTACATAGATTATTTAAACAACCAGCTGCGTATACAAGACGAAAAAGATTATATACATTACGTATCATTTAGAAAATTAGTTGATGTAGAAAGAGCATAAATGGAGTAGAAATAATGAGTAGATTATCTGAGGAAGAAAGAGACATTTTTGAAAATGCTATATATTTACCGATGCTTCTTACTGTACTTGATCGTGATTATAAAGTAGCTGAGACTGCACCGTTTAAACTTAAGCAAGTCTACTTAAACTTAATCGTACACACGATGAAGAAAGTTCAAAAGGACATGCGAGAGAATAAAACGACAATGTATAAACGTAAGTGGAAACTAACAAAAGGCGATAACGATGGTTATTTTACCGAGTACAATTTCTATTTCAATGGTTACCATGAAGTGCATAGATATTTTAATGATAATCTAAGAAACAACACGGAAAAGCTACTTAATCAATATTTTTTACATCGTCATTGATCTGCAGGAAGTTATTTAAGAACGTTTCAATTAGAATTTTTAAATCTGAGGCGTCTTTCGCGGATTCATACTGTTCTTTTAATTGGAGTAATAAATCATAATCGGTCATTTTATCCCTCCTTTCTATAGGAGGCTTCTTTATTTTAAGCAGATATTCCTTCCAGTTCACAAAATGGACAAAACACTAAATTATATAATATTTTTCATTCTAAAAAAAAAATAAAAATAAAAGAATTTAAGTTAAAGGAAGAGAAAATACCATATTAAGTAAATAAAATGGTGAAAAATGTATAATTATCAAACTTTACAATTAATACCAATCAGATCTAAACTAACAACAAATTCGAAATAGGAGTGTTAGTAATGAGAAAGTCTAGCAAAAAAATCTTTATAATCTTAATAGCCTTCATAGTGTCCTTAAATCTATTAACCCCGTTCAAAGCAAGTGCTGCTGGATCTGCCGGATTGTATAAACAATATTTTGCAGGAAAATATAAAATCGATATAACAAATATACATAAAGGATGGGCTGGGCCATGGCCAGAAACTCAAAAAATAAACCATGTTAATATTCATATATATAAGAAGGATTCTAGAGGGAAGTTTTCCATTCATAAAGCTAATTATCATATTTCTGCAAAAACATCTGGAACAAAGGTATGTTACTATATCCATGATACTGTGAAAAAGAAAAGTTGGAAAAATTGTAAATCAGGATATAGTAAAGCTTCTGCTCAATCCGAAATGCAACAAAAATTAATAAAAGATATGAAAGGCGTTACTGCGGGGGAAATTGCAAAAACAGTTGCTGTTGCTGCTGGCGTTGTTATAATAGTGTGGGCATTTTGGCCAGTTAGCGCTATAGGTCTTGCAGCGGTATAATAATCATGAGGTGATAAATTTGACAAGTTTTTATAATTATATATTAAATTTAAGTAATACAGAAGATGACGAAGATGAATACCAAAGAAAACATATTCAAAATCGAAAAGATTGGAATAATATTACTAATTACTTTTTATCAATCGGTTCTATTATCCAATTTAAATATTGGAAAGATGACATTTTAAAAACTAATCAAGGTTACCCATCCTCTGGATACGGAATAGATATATTAACAACTTTAAATCACGAGAGTTTTATCGATAAAGAAGATGGTCTCAATATCATTTCTGTTAGGATTTGTGATAAGGTACTAGACTTATTTAATAAAAGTTACAACAAAGATATAGAAACTATTACTCCTTTTTTTCATTTTGTAATTTTAGATAAATCAAATGTACCAATATATACTTCACAAGATTTTGGTGATAACGTTCTTTTTTATTTAACAGAAAAGGACAAAAACAAACTTATAAACTACGTGAATTTATTTGATGAGATAATACTATTGCAAGATTGATTAGGAATTTACTGGTTGCCCTTCTCTATAGAGAAGGGCATTTATGTGAGGTATTCATGCCGTACAACTTATATAGATCTGCATTACTTTATGCGGATTTTTTGTTTTGGATAGATTAAATTAGGGTTTTTAATACTAGGATTTAACTTTTGAATTGCTGCTACTGATGTTTTATATTTCTTAGCAATCTTAGTAAGGTTTTCATTATTCTTTACAATGTGATAATCTGGCTTAGTTGCTTTAGCAGTAGTTTCTGAAGGATTAATCCAGCTACCTGGCACCCCTTTTTTAGTTGTGACATTAATCATGCCTTGGGATTCATTAAAGACATAGTACTTGCCTTTTGGTACGGTTGTCTTTTTGTCCTTCTTCGACTTAGCATCAGCTGCGGTAGCATAACCATTATGTTGTTTAGTTACTTGATAAGTTTTTACATTATCTTTTGCAGAAGAAGTTGTTTTCTTTGGCTTTTCCACTTTCTCTTCTGGAAGGTCTCTAAGAAATAATTCCTTCTCTTTCGCTCTTCTTTTAACCAATCCGTTTAATACTTTATTTCCTGATTTTATCCATACATCAAACTGATCAGCTGCTTCTTCATATTTCCCTTGATTTAGTAATTCAAGCAAAGTACTTCTTTGTAATGCACCTTCACCACAATTATAAGTAAATGATACAAGCGCATCAAATTGATTTTGATTAAGTGGTACTTTTACATTTTCGTTTACTGCCTTCTCAAACCGTGCAACATCTGATTTTAGATATGCATCTGCTTGCGCTTGTGTAATTTTCATATTTTGTTTTACATCAGGACCATAGTGGCCATAACCGATTGTCCAATATTTTTCCGTTTGAACTGCTTTATATGCAGTTAGACGTACACCTTCAAACGACTTAATTAAAGATAAGCCAGTATTAGATAATTTCATTTTTACCCCTCCCAATTAATATTTTTCGTCCATAATGTCGGGATCTTCTTCAGCCTTAAAGACTAGCGATAAAATCAATAACCATTGTTTCAACATACAATCACCTCAATAAAAAAGAGCAACCTATTGGTCACTCTTTGTACTTCCATCTCTTTTAGCTACAAGTTCATATAATCCAGTTGCTCCAAGTCCTGCAAATGCTCCACTCCACAGACGTAAAGGCAAATCTAAGTCGGTAAACGGTGCGGCAACAATACTAACGACAATACCAATGATTAAAGCAATCAATGGTAAGTAATTCTTTTTGATATTTACAGTTTGTTTAGCAAGCTCCACTAATGCAGCTACGATTGGTGATAAGATAGTTGCAAATAATAATACTATTTCCATTTCTAACACTCCTTATTGTGTAAATAATTTTTCGATTAACAAATAAAGAAGCCCTCCGCTTCCTGCGAGGACTCCTGCTACTTTCCATATTTGCTGTTGGGTAAAGTTTTTACGATCATTTGCTGATTGGCGAGAAAAAGTATCATTTTCCAATACGTGATCAATTAATTTTTGAGTCATTTCTTGTTGCTTACCTGATTCTTTTAATACCGTGTTTTCCGTTACTGTTAATTGATTACGAATTTCAGTATTTAACTTTTCTTGTTCCACCCTGTACTTTTCAAGTTCCTGCAACCTTTCTTCGTGATTTTCAACTTTCTTTTCCAATGTCAAACCCTCCTGCGCTGGCATTTTCCCATCCCCCTTTTCTCTCTGTAATCAAGTGGGCTCACCTCCTTAAAGGTAATAAAAAAGAACTCTCCTTTGTGGAAGAATCCTTTAATCAATCTATAATTCTATTAGAAAGTTTCTTAAAAACGATAGGGAATCATGATTTAGATCCCAATATCCTTTTTGTGCTCCTAAGCCTAAACTACTAACTATTTTCGGCATTGAAGCTAAAAACACTTGACACTTTGCTTTAGGAAGATTTCTTGGCATTTCATCAACGTTGTCTTCAAGTAACTCAAAAAAACTGTTAACACTGGTCATTATAGGATTTTCTTGTTGAGTTCTAAGACATAAATCTTCCAACATCGTACCACCATCCTCATCCCCAGGCATTATATAAACACCTACTTTTAACGATGAAGATTCACTGTATGTTCCTGGATCGTTTGGGTAAGGTAGCCCTAAATTTCTTAGTATATGACAAACGCTTTGAAAAGCCGCATTTAAATCTCCATCAGAATCTCGAATTATTACCATAGATTCAACAAGATCATCAAAACCTGTACGGTTTTTTAGAGCTAAGAGTTCGGATTTTAATCTTTCTATCCCTCCTAATTCAACTATTTGAACATCATCAAGCATACTAACAAGTTCCTGATTTTTCTTGAATAGAGCATTGAAAAATAGTGTTTCATCCTTGCCCTCGACTAGTAAGAGCTTAGATTTTGTGATTTCCCCATCTTCTTCAATAACTTGTCTTCTGTTTCCTGGTAATAATGGCATCATCGAACCTCCCATCCACGATCAATAGCAGACTCAAGGACTTCATAATCAAAGTTTTTAGGTATAATTTTATCTCCATCTTTTGCTCGTTCAACTCTTATATATCTAAATTTCCCTTTACAATCTTCAACTATGCCGTCTAAACAAGAGTTTAAGCATTCATAACTGTGCGTTGTGGCAAATATTTGACAATTATATTCCAAAGCAGCAGTACTTATAATCTCCCAAATCTTTGGTAAGGTAGAATAATGAATTCCATTTTCAATTTCATCAATTAATAACACACCATTCGGCATAGAAACTATCCTTAGTATGATTGATAGCAACCTAGAAATTCCATCTCCCATATATGAAATAGGAACTTTTTTACCTAAACCAATATTAGCATATAGCATTGTTGTACCATTGGGTAAAGCAACAGTTGAAATATCAATAAGTCTAGGTTCGATAATCTGCAAACATTTGATAATAATACCAGTCTGTCCTTTAATGTCTAATTCACCATAAATAACTGCATTTTCATGTGGATTTGAATGTGATTTTGAGGCCAAAAAAGATGCTCTTATTCCATGCGTACTAGCATTTTCAGCATTTAATTGTATTCCATTATTATCAAGTATCAGCTTAACTTCTTGTCTTTTATGGGTACTACCTGCATATTCTAAGGACAGATAATTAGGAATAACAGGACTCTCATCTGTTCTTATATGCCCATAATTATTAGATGACTGGATTGAAATATTCTTATCTTCCTTAAAACTCACTTTCATTGAATCTACTAAGCTTTTCTCGTTTCTAACCTCAATAAAAATTTCTTTATTAAGATCAAAATTATTAAATATCGGAGCAAATAAAGTTTCTGGTGTTAAAGATAACTCACTAATACCTCTCCAATTATATTGTCTTAATAACATGTTAGGATTTAATCTATCGTAAAACATAAACAACGCTTCCAATATAGACGTTTTACCTGCATTGTTTTTCCCTCCAAAAAGATTAATCATAGACAAGTCTTTTAAATTAATTTCATTTAACCCTTTAAAATCTTTTATATCCACTGATTTAATCATTATTTTATCGCCCCTGTATTTTTATGGTTAAACACCAGCTATTTACAAGAATTAGTATACAAGAAATTAGGACATTTGGAAAATTTTTTTAATATCTTTAATAGCATTAATTTCTCCTAAATGATAAAACCAATCATTATAATCATCCCTCTTTTCAGCATTATTCATTTTTTCTTGTGCTTTCTTTAATAGATCATCTATCTTATTTTCTAATTCTTCTCTCATTATCTCGCTCCTTCTAGTAAAAATGAATCAATTACTCATTGTGGCACCATACAATAGGTATCCTACTCTTTATTATCAGTTGTTTGTTCTTCCTCATTTAATTCCTCTACAATAGGTACAACAGATTTAACATCAATTCTCGATAAGATAATCTCACCGAGCATTATAGTGTTTATCTCGTTTTTATTAAGTTGTTCATTGATTGTGGAGGGATTATATTCATCTACCTCTGCAACATAATCGGCACCACTATGAGTGGTTATTTTTAATTTAAACATTAATATTCCCCTCCTCCGCGTGATTGGATAAAAAATTGTGTATAAAGTTGAGCGTTAATTCTACCAAGATTATCTGGAGTGATAAGGATTGTATGCCATCCACGATTCACTTTACCGCCACTCTTAGATAAATAAGGAATTAAGTCAATGTCATCTCCATTTAAAGCAGTTATAGGAACGGTATTACCATCAACAGTTATTTTCACTTTTGACGGTAATTGCTCAAGTTTAAAAATACCAAACTCGATATCGTGAGTATGGTTCGGTAGAGTAATTTCATGTGTATGGTTTGGTATCGTTACGTTATGGCTATGATTCGGTGTGCTAAACTCATGACTATGTGCTGGAATAGAAACAGAATGGGTATGATTTGGTGTACTAAATTCATGTGAATGTGAAGGCACTGAAACACTATGAGTATGATTTCCACTAGAGCCTCTAGTATATAAATTATTTGCAATCGTTCCTCCTAGAACAACCCTTGCTGTAGCTCCTCCAGTTGAAGATGCATTAGCGAAAAATTCTTTGTCCATTGATTCTTCATGTTCTACTGCACTTCCACCTTCAAACATTAAATGATAATGGTCTCCCCCAGCTGCACTTGTTTGAGTAGTCCCTCCACCTGATTCTGTTGATTTGCTTGTACCCCCACCACTTGATGAAGTTTGAGTTGTGCTTCCTCCACTTTCTGTCGATTTGGAAACTCCTCCACCTGAAGATGAAGTAGCAGTTGTTCCTCCACCGCTACTAGTTGATTTAACTACAGCACCGCCACCTTTTATTGCCCTTTCATATGCTCTAAATTTATCAGTCTTGTAGGATAAAATTGCTTTATTAAGCCTAACTATCTCGTCAGGAAAATAGACAAGGATTTCAGCTGGATTTTCACTGTCTGCATTATCGTTGTAAGAGTAGTTTGATATATTAGTAGCACCTTGTGCATACAACTCATTTATCTGCTGTCTACGCTCTAAATCTGTTTGGGTAGTACCTAAGTCATCGTCCAGATCTCCAAGCGTAAGGGATACATTCCAAGGTTCACCTGTTACATCTGGTTTACTTTCTTTCTTGATTCTTAAATCGGTAACAGGGAAGTCATCCACATTGATTCTTACTACTTTCCCCATACGGAATTTATCTTTTTCTAATCCTGTTATTCGAGATAATTCAGCAGCAGTAACATTCCATGTAACTTTTGGTTTCTTCCACTCTTTTAGCAGTCCTTTAGCACTTGCCATAAGGCTGTTGGGGTCTTCGAAACGAGTGTCCGCCCAAATATATTCTTTTACGAATCCAAGCTGTTTTATAGATTCTGTGTCCTCTACGTAAGGGATTCCATTATTAACACTTTTGATGGTTAATTGGTTATCTCCTTCACCATATCCGAGTGGATAAATCCTGTTGTAAATCCCCATCGGATTTTCCGTTACTTCCAATCCAATTAAGTTATATCGCTCTCTAATTTCACAGGTAGGCTCTGTTTCGACTTCCACAAGATTTAGTGTCCAAGGGTATGATTGAGTATCCCATGTCCATTGGTAATCAACATCAAATGGCTGCGGAATGCTAAAAATACATGATAATAAATTTTCATTTTCCCACTTATATGAAAATCTTCGAGTAAATGCTACTGTTCCAAGCTTCCAATGTTTAATGGTTTGCTGATCTATTAGCATTTGCAAATTCTCTCGTGTGGTTAAATTGACCGTTTGTTTATATCCAAACATAGATTTATCCAACAACGTTGCTAACACATGCTCTAGTTGATATGTAACCTCTTTTGCGGATTCATTCTTTAGTGTTTTCTTTGGAATGATACGGAATAAACCTATATATTCATCTTCATCCACAATCTCTATATAATGCAATGAATTACAATATGCATTTTTAGGATCATTTAAAGGCAAAGAAAAAGACGCTCCCCATAATTCGTTGAACGTCTTTTCGTAACTTATTCCATATGCATTTTCTAATATAGCTTGGTCTACAAAACTTTGATTTTTAACTGTTAACATGGGTACCTCCTTTCAAAAGAAAAAGAACTCTTCGTTATAGAAGAATTCTTTATATACCATCGTCGTATGATTGGCTTAATAAATTTAAGCCACTTTTATTGTTTTGTTCTTTATCTTATTTCCTTTATCTTTTATTGTTTGTAAAATTTTATCAGCTAAGTACGAAACAATCATTGATATCGGAATTACAAACAATAATGCAGTAAGTATAAATATAAATGAATTAAGAGATAATCCTAATTGTGTATAAATCTTCATGAAAATTGTTAAAAACAATGCATGAGAAAGATAAATACCATAAGATAAATTGGAAAACTTCAATAATAACTTATTGAAAGTTACATTGTATTTTTTTATACATATAATCATACACACAAAAGAAATAGACAATAATATTATACTTGGTCTCATTGATGTTGTTGCTTGAGCTTTCCCTACACTATCAATAAGTAAATAAGATTCTATGAAGACTCCCAAAAAAATCACTATTGTAGAAATAATGATTGTTTTACTATAGTTCTTTAATACGCTCATTTTTATATCAAATTTATTCGCGAACCATACTCCAATTCCAAAATAACAAATCCAATTAAAAATATTTAGTTTACTTTCTAATAATATTATTCCGAATAACTCGTCTGACATTTGGCTTAACAATGTTAGTACTAATAAAATAACAACACCTACAACCGACTGGCATAATTTTAATATCAGAGGATATATGATATAACATAATATAATTAACGGCACATAATATAAATGATAATATCCTGAACCAAATATCATGTTTTTTATAAGAGTACTTATACTTAATGAATCAGAAGTTAGGACAAAGTAAATTACTGTCCATCCAATATAAAGTGTAATTATTTTAGAGATTCTCTTTTTTAAAAATGAAAAATAACCATTTTCCAACTGATTTCTTTTTGAGATTGACAAACCCAATCCAGATAGTAAAAAAAACGTCGGTACAGCAAATCTAGAAATTTGATTAAAAAATAACGATAAAAACTCTAACGAACTTCCGCTAGTAGTATAATCCAAAGAAGTCGAAGTTACATGGATTAAAACAACACCAATAATCGCCAGTCCTCTTAATATATCTAATTCATTATAATGATTTCTCATTAAATATATCCTCCCAACAAATTCGTCAATAAGAGTAGTATACTAGATTATTAGACGAATTTGTTATAAAGTGGGATTTTTTTTAATTTGCAACAATTTTGTAAGAAAAATTTGTTTGTGCACTTGGAGCTGAAGCCCAATTAACTGTGAAGCCAGAAGTAGTTTTATTAGTTATCCACATTCCACCTGAATTCCATTCAGGTGAACAAATTACTCCATAATTACTATTCGCTTGTACATCTTTTCCTGTTAATGCAACATTGTAAGACAAACCTCCTGAAACTGGTATTCTCTTCTCAGAAGTTATTTTATCTATATACACCAATGAATTGTTTTTTACTAACGCTATTCCTTTTTCTGTCTTTATTCTATCGTTTTCGTTTTGATTGCTTAATTGAACAGTTGATTCATTTACAAGCAGATCCCATGTATCAATCCTAATCTTTAAATCTGAATTTGGTTTATAAATTCCCACAATTCCATTAGTTTCTACATCTGTTGCTCTAATAGTAGTTAAAATTGAAGTATCTAAAGTTGATTGTTTATAGTAAAATCTTCCACGTAGATCCCCACCAAACATTAACTTAGGATTGGTTAAATTAATATTTTTTACCGAACCATTATCTACAATTGCTGCACCATCACTTTCATGTATAAGGATATCGGGATTTATTATATTTAGTGTATCAATTTTTGAGTTATCTATTGTCAGGAACCTTCTAATATTTCCTAAGTGTCCAGGAATATCAAAATTCCCATTATCAATGGTAATTGTCCCGCAAATCATATCCTTAATAATAAATGCTTCTTCATACTCGGTTGGCATGTATTCATCAAACTCTAGATTTAAATTACGGAAAATTATATTATTTGCATAACCAAACCCATATCCTTCAGATAAGCGCCTATTTACTAATGTAATAGCACTAGTTGAAAAACCTTGCACATTTTCAACTATTATGTTATCTAAACGTTTTTCACTACTTGCATATAGAGCGACCGGCCGATGTGTTATTTCTTCTTTTTCTATTCCTTCATCAACATCAAACCATTTTTTCTTCCTAGGAAATATATTACGAATAATAACGTCTTTTATATCATCTGTCGGAAAGAATATACTCCCAGCGTATAATGCAACTAAATCATCAGATGAATAACCACTTATATTTTCAATGATCCCATTTGTAGAAGACATTCCAGTCAATCCATCTCCGTTGTATCCAAACTTCGACTCAGGACATTGGTCAAATTCTATATTATAAAAATGGAAATCTTTGCAGATTATATGAGCGATTCCCCAACCTGCAACCTCCTTAATTTTTATATCATGTACTTTTAAACCTTCTACATTCCAAAAGAAAAGACCTCTGTGCATATCTTGTGGTTGGGTTGTACCTTGTCCCCAAATTGTACCACCGTATATTTCAATATTTTTAGCTCCTTGTTCTGCTTTTAATATATGTTTACCTTCCCATTTATTTGGGTTAATCCCTTCATTTGTTTGATAAGAAGCAAACATAATAGTCGCGTTTTTACCTAATTCATATGTGCTATCATCATAAAGAATTAGAGAATTACTTGTTAGGTAAATTCCATCTGGAATGAATATTTTTCGCCCTCTATACATACTAAAAATATCATTTAATCTTTGTGTTGTATCTGTGATACCATCTGCAATAGCTGGAGGTAACGAGGATAGAATAGGTAAAAACAAAACATTTATTTCTTCACTTTCCATCTTCAACTGAGTTGTTTCCACATTTGTACTAACGTGATTATATTCTGTAATAAATCTTTCCTGCGGACCATCATTGTATATAGTTCCATCAGCACCTACAGATAATTGACCAGCAAGTGGACTTGAATCGCCTTCCAATATCGCTTGAGATAATTCAGATTGTGTACGTTCAGCAATTCCTTTAGCTTCATTTGAAACATTTATAGCGTTATTCGATATATTTACCGCTGTTCCAGATTTCTTTAAAGCTTCATTTGCATTATCAATGCTTTGATTAAGTTTTGGGAAGGATTGCCTAAGTGTATCTTGTGGGTTTAATTTTGGAGCATCCATTTATATACCTCCTTACTACATGTATGAATATCTCATATTCTCTGAGATTGTAAAATTAAGACTAGTGCCAGTAATTTTAAGATTATTTATTCCTGGTAATAATTCAATAAATTTCCCTGATAACATAGAAAAAGAGTCAATTCCATTTTTCTTAACCGAATATGTTTTCCCGTCTATTTCGAATGTTGTATTTCTAAAAGTACCCAGAGAAAAAGACTTCCCATTTGCTTGGAAAGTCACATTTGTTCCAGTACCATTAATAGTAAAATTGGCTCTCTGTGCTAAGGTGCCGTTATTAACAATTTCAATTGTGGTAGGACTAGTAATGGTATAAATACCCTTTCCTGTCATCCACAAGATATCACTATATATAGGAATTACATCATTTTCCCATGTGATTTCGTTTGATTTAGAAATGAAGTATTTATCTGGATCATTAGCAACAACAGTCAATTCGAATTGGTCCATTACAGCTAACATTTCGGGTGTTATTTGACTAGAAACCTTCGCTAAATAGTATTTATCCGGCTCGTAATCAAGCGTTAATTTAAACGTCTTAGGCTGTCTATAAGCATCAAATAAAAAAGCAACGAAGTTATTTTTCCTCCGCTGCCTTTCGTATCTATCACGTACAAATACTTTCAATGAAAAAGTGAATTGTTTTGCTCCAATTTGTGTTCCGAAACTTAATAAACCCGGTCTACCTGGTATAGATATTGTTTTATCACTAAATTCAGGCGTAGAAGGATGAACATGTCCAAATTCTTCGATTAGACCAAAGTCTTGAAAAGTATAATTATCTAATTTAGTTGGCAATGATCACCCCTCCTCCCCTTGCTTTTTGTACGGAATAATCATGTAATCCTTTAGCTATTTTCTTAATATCTGCTTCCTCTCTAACATGGAATACAGCACCATTTAATAAGCCTTGGTTATTGATTGTTACCGATTGTGTGGATGCAGAACCATTAGTTGATAAATCCGGCATAGCTGCTTCTTGCATCGCTTGAGAAGCTTTCGAAATTTTAGCCTGTGATCGTATTAAACCTTCTTCTAATCCAGCACCAATGTTCAAGCCGATATCATCACGCATAACTCTTGATGGACTGTTAATATCAAAGAAACTTGTAAATCCGTCTTTAATACTTTGGCCTATACTAGTTACTTTATCCCACACTTGTCTTCCCATTGAACCAATACCATCAATTAAGCCTTGGATAATATTTTTACCAGTTTGAAGCAAGTCGACATTCTCAAAAAACTCTTTGATGTTATTCCAAATGCTTTTAACTGTATCCTTAATGGTATTCCAAGCGCCTTCCCAGTCACCTTGAAGCAATTTCAATACAGTTTGGATAATACCTAGCACCAAATCAATCCCTGTTTTAACGATTGATTTTATTAATTCCCAAGCTATTTTTAATATAGTTGTAATTGCCGTCCATCCAGCTTGGAATAAACCTTTAATTACAATCATGATGATTTCAATAATCCCTTTAATGTAATTCATATACATTTCAACAAGAATCATGATTGCCTGTCCGTTTTCATCCCAGAAGGCCTTTATTTTACCCAAGACTTCTCCAAAGAAGGTCATTACTTCCGTCATAATTGTACTAACCAATTCTTTGATGTAATTTAGGACATTAAAAAAGACCTCCTGAATACTCGCCCAAATCTCTTGGACTTTATTTCGGAAGTCTTCGTTATTTTGATAAAGATTAACAAATGCAGCTACCAATAATCCTATTACTGTTATGATTCCTAAAACTATCCCTGCCATTGTTAAGAAAGGAGCAATTAACGTTCCAATACCTACACCAGCAGCCGCAGCAGCAGATTGAAGCACAAAGAATATAGGTGCTAAGGCTAGTATCAACCCTGCGACAATTCCAATTGCTGTTCCTAACGCTGTAAACGTTGCTGCCAATTTAGGATTTTCAGATACCCAATTCGCAAACATAGCAATAATCGATGCAATTATTTCTAATAAAGGTTTTAAAGCCTTTGTTAGTTCTGCAAATGCTAATTGCAAACTTACTGTAGGATCTTCTTGCCATTTAGCCATATCATTATTGAGGTCTTGTACCCCTTTTCTTAAATCAACTTGTTTGCCCTCAGCTTTTAAAATGGTATCAATAATCTTTGTGCCTTGGTCTTCCCACATGGTACCAAACATTTTAGTGCCTAATTGGTTTCTATCTGTTTCATCCTTAACTCCTGCCAAAGCTTTTGTCGCTTCTAGCATAGCAACTTGCCCTTTTTCTCCACCTTTAGCTATCGCATCTCCCCAAGCCTCAAATTTATCTATTGCTATTCCAGCTGAATCAATAATTTCTCTTGTTGCTTTATCTGTACCTGAACCAAAGTCAGCCATTTGAACACGACCCTCTTTGATTCCATCTAAAAGGTTATCGATATTCCAGGATTTTGTGTCTACTCCTGCTGCCATAATTTGTTGAACTTCTTTAGCTGAGAACCCAGCTTGAATCATTTGGTCTCCATATTCGGCAATGATATCTAATTGTTCAGGAGGAAAACCAATATCAAGCAATGTTTTTACAAACCCCATTGCTTCCTCATTTGAGATTTTTAAAGTGGCAGCAATCTCATTTCCTTCTTGAATCAGTTCATTAAAATCAATTTGAGTGTTTACACCAGCAATTGTAGCTGCCATTTCTACTACAGCTTCATTCGCCTGATCAGTAGCATCTTTATTTAGCGCCCATTGCCTTCTGACACCTTCAAGAGAAGCTTCTGAATCAACACCATAAGCTTCCACAGTTCTGATTGCATCTGTAACAGCCTTTTTTGATTCCTCTGGGATATCAAAGGATATATCAATTTTCGTATCTAGGTTAGTGGTTTCCAGTGCCTTTTCAATAGCACCGCTTATTCCGTCACCAGCAACTAATGCCCCTGCTACGTTTTCTATTCCGTAATCAAGTTCCTCTAATGCATTTACTGTTTCTCCAGACTGATCTTCAATCCTTTGTAGCTCTCTTCTGACTTCCTGAAGAGAATTGCCATCATCCACAGACCTTAAAGTCCTAGTCAATCTGTCTACATCAACATCAGCACCAAGGGCTTCTCTTCCGATTCGTTGAATTGCTCGTTCCAAGTCTCTGCTGGTCGCTGTTCCGTTTTGAATAGACCGAACCAACCTATGCCCTATTGCATCTGCATAATCCTCAATAGACGTTTCTGTAGCATTCATAAGAGTAGCTAAATCTTTTTGACTCTGACCGACTTTATCCTGTTCAACTTGCATGTCTTGTAGGGAATTTTCGAATCGTTGAAGAGTTCGCTCTGTATCTTGTAATTCACGTTGAAACGCTCGATATTGTTCTTCTTTGATGTCTCCACGCTGAAATTGTTGTTGTACCTGTGCTTCTGCTTCTTTTAATTGATCTAATTTCTTTCGAGTGGTTTCTACAGATTCGGAAAGAATTTGTTGTTTCTGTGCTAACAGCTCTACGCTATTAGGATTAAATTTAAGGAGCTTTTCAACATCTTTTAATTCAGTAGCTAGATTTTTAGATTTCTTATTAACATCAGACAATGCACCTTCAAGACTGGTCGTATCTGCTCCTAATTCAATCGTAATTCCTTTGATTCTACTCGCCATATATTTATCTCACCTCCACTTTAGAAACTGTCATAATCAGCCTGTGTGGCTTTTCTAGTGGCAACTTTTTTCTTCTTCTTCGGATTACTCATATCAAGGTAAACATCTATATAATCAAGACACATTCCAATGGTCATATCTTCAAGATCCAATCTAGTTAACTTGCATTTATAACAAAGAGCCAGGTATGTTTCGGTATTTAATCCTTCACCGTCCACATCGCCTGACTCTTTTTCATCTATTTTTTTTTTGATTGTATGTTAGCTAAAAGCATTTCTTGCACTTCGGAAATATAATCTAAAATGGGGAAGCTCTCGAATGATTCCAGCCATTTATCTGGCTCTGGAATACTGTGATTGGCTGTCTTTGCAAACGTCCAAATGATATTATAAAAAACTTCAAAATCTAGGTTATCTAAAGTCTCATCGTCCATTTCCTCGATACTTTTCAATTTACCTAGTTTGTGAAGTTTTAAGATTTCCGCGAAAAAGTCTTTACGGAATTGCATTTTATATTTAATTGGTGTAGCTCCATTGCTTTTCAATAATACTTCTTGACCATCTACGATAATTGTCTTTTCCATTAAGCAGCACCGCCACTAGTATCTTCTTCTTTTGCCATTGAAATAGATTGTGTAGATGCTCCCTCTGCTGCTCCACCTTTTACAAATACAGTGTTGTACCAAGCGTTATAAATAGCATCTGTTGTTTTATCGCTTGTTTTCGTTTTAACAATTGGTCTACCGTCAATTTGGATTGGGCTTGCAACGTAAGTTAATTCATTTGCGTTCGGTTCTACTGTATCTGTCTTTGTGGAAGAAGAAACTGTTGGTCTGTTGGCTGTACAATTGTACATAACATGACGAGTAGCTTTTTGGTCTCCATCAAATTCAAAAAGTAATGCAAAAGGCTTTGGTTTTGCATCTGCATATTCAGCTAATACACCGTCTGTTTCATCTATTTCCTCACCTAGACAATCTACAGCAAATGATTCCGGGATATTCGCAATACTTAATGTACCTTCATAACCTTGGTTATTTGGAGCACTGTAATAAAGCATGTCATCCGCATAAAATTCAATCATATCTCCTCTTGGCTCATTGGACATTTCAACTGCTCCTGGAATAGGTTTAGGAGTTCCAAAAGTAACAACCCCTGCTTCAACTGTATAAGGAGCATAATGTACGTTTTTCAAACCAAATACTACTTTATTTTCTGCCATTCTAAATCAACCTCACTTCGTATATTCTTTGAAATAAATTTTCGGAACTTATGAATACTTCATCTGGCTGGTAAGGTATTTCATTTTCGTCTAATAACGATTCAAGAATCCCCTCTGCTACCAAATCCTTTTTGTTTGTATAAAGTTCAATTGTTACATCACTTATTTTGTGATATGTCTTATTATCAGCAAGTAAATTAGGATTTCCGTCCACAAGATAACAAATGTAAGGAACGCTTGGAGCACCATTATTAAAATGAGAATAAGCCACAGGATATCCAGTTTGATCTAGTAACTTCTTCAATTCAACTAGTGTCATGATGATTCGATATCCCTTTCAACACGCTTGATATATTCATCCACAACCTTTTCTTCCACAGGTGCAATATGAACTTGTGGCGGGGTCCTGCCACCGTCTCTATTCGCATGTCCTTTTTCAAGTAAATGAGTTAGCTGATAATCAGTAGCATTGTGGACGATAACCTTATCCTTTTCTTTCTTCATTTTCCAACCCTTACGATAATCACCTGTTAACTCTGGACTGTTCGCCTTCAATTCCTTTACAGCTTCTTTTCCTAATTCTTCTTGATTATCCTTAACTTTTTCCGCAACTTCGTTCGTATAGATGTTTAACTGTCTCATGATTTCATTCTGTAATTGATTAATTCTAACCACCAGTTCTCACCTCACAATAAAGTTCTGTGAAGCCATCAGACCTCATATAAGACCGATAGACTGAATACTTCATAGTTTGATAATCAACTTTTTTTTCATTGTCATATTCGTCTGAATCAACGACTAAAGTTATTTGTGGTTTATGGTCCAACTGTCCTGCAGCTAGAAACTCCGCTCTACTTACACTCAATTTAGAACAGAATATTTGTCTAGGAATCTCCGTTTCTATATCCTGTCCTAATTCATCTTGAGTGGCGGTTACGCTAATAAGGACACAAACATCATCTAAGGAGATATTATCCTTGTTCCCCAAACTAGCTTTCAATGATGGCATCTGTAGTCCCCGCCTTCTTAATTAATCGGTTATGAATCTTAAATTGTATACTTCTAGACAATGGAATATTTACATGTCTATTTCGATAATTCCAAGCTGAATATTCAACTACTAACATTTGATCTTCAACTGATTCGAGATCTAAAGTTACTCCCATTGTCTCGATTTCTTTACATGTGCTTTCTATGACATTAGAAAAATAGGCATCTCTCAAATTATGAGTGATGCCCAAGTCTAATTTTAATAATGATAAGATAGTTTCCTTAACTGAATCATTCATCTTCTTCAACCACTTTGATTAAGGGGGTTTTAAGCTTGTTTGCAGAACTAGATAATTCTTCAACTCGCTCATTTTTCACTCTCCCCTTTCTCGGATATTTGTCTCCGACACGATAAATGTGGTTTTTATCTTGTAAATCTGTGAAATCTTTAATTACTACGTATTTCATTTGCTTCACCCTTTCTGTGGATTAAGCTCCTGCTGGTTCAGTTGTAGCTGGTGTATATGTGATGTAATATCCTGCTGCACTATCAACCTTTTGAACATCAAAGCGAACATAACCAGCAAGCAATTGTCCGTAGATATCATTGTCAATCCATTTTACAGAAGCTTGTTTACGATTAAATAGAGTACAGAATTCCTTAGCGTCTCCAACAAATCCTACAAGATCGCCTTCTGCTTCTCCGATAATGTCATCATCCAAGACAACAACCTCTCTTCCTTTGATTCGTTTACCAGAAGCAACAGTGATGTCATCTTGTAATAAATAACGGCCATTCCCATCTTTCAATAAGTCTAACTCGTTGAATAGGGAAGCAGATACATAGAATTTCACTGTGTAAACTTGTTTAAAGCCAGTGTTTAGCAATGTAACAATTCCATCTAAACCAGTAACTGCTTTTGGTGTAGCAGATTTAAAGATTTCTGCAATTTGTTCATTCTTCGTATTTAAGTCTTGGTCACGAATATCTTCTGCGATTAATCCTGTGATATCATAATCAGCATCATCAATTGCTTCTTGAGATACAGGGATATAACCACGATATGTTTCAATATCATAGTTAACTTCTGTGAAAGTAGGGTGCGCTAACTCTGGATTCTTAGCAAGTTCTGCAACAGAGTTCATTTTCCCATTTGATTTGTGGATGACAGGATATTTACCTGAACCTCGGTTAACTGGAACTGTACGAACATATTTAGTTAAGTCTACAACGTCAACGAGTTCTTTTTTAGGTGGTAATAATTCTTCAGGAATTAAAGCTCCACCTTCCACAGATGTAAAGCCTGCACGCTCTTTTAATGATCCTTTAGAACGAACATATTCGTTAATTGCTTCTCTTGTTTCTACATTTGCTGGCATATTCCTTTTCCCCCCTGCATTTGGCTTTTTACGGTTAGATGCTTCTAATTGTTTTTCTAACTCTTCGATTTCTTCTTCCAAAGTTGATTTTTCTTCTTCTGCTGACTCAATAGCATCATCATTTTCTTTTACGCTGCCTTCAATTGCTGTTAAGTCTTCCTCTGACTCAACTCCATCAATGGAAGCAGATAGCTCATCACGCTTCGCCAGCAATTCTGTGATTTTGTCCTCAACGTTTTTTAATGAACTTCTTTTTAAATTTAACTTTGCTCCGATTACTACTGGATTAGCCACGTTTCATCTTCTCCTTTAATTGAGCTTTTCTTTGCTCGAGTTTTTGTTTTTTAATTGCTTCAACATCTTTTTGTCTTGCTGCTACTGCTGTTTGTGGATATGCAGGGAAGGCAGTAATTGATACTTCCATTGTATCTGCTTCTCTTACAATCCATTTGACTGTGCCATCTTCTCGATATTCAACATCCTCTTTGAGTGGCATGAAACCGAAAGAACAACCTCTCACCTTTCCAGTTTGCACCTTACGATATGCGCTCTTTGCAAAAGGATCTTCTAAATCAATCTTGGCACGCCCCCATAAGCCATGAGAATCCGTTTTAAGTTCTAATGTTTGACTTCCTATGCTGCCTAAAACTACTCTTGTATCGTGATTATCTAGGCACATAATGTCGTTGTTTCGTAAGCTGTTATCAAATGCGCCTGGTGCAATTTCTTCAAATGCTCCCGGCCATAATTCTGTTTCTTGATTGAATACAGCAAAATAACCTTCTATAAATGCTTCTCCGTTTTCTGCATCACGAGTTTTTAACTCGGATTGAAAAACCATTAGGCGCTTCTCCATTTATTCATCACCACCTTTCAATTTACTTTGCTGACCGATAGATGCAGCAGGAATGTAGTTTTCTAAGATGATTAACTCATTCATTTCGCTATCAGGGTCTAAACCAATCCAATCACGTATTTCATTTCTTCTCATTGCGTTACGGTCCACAAGTTGAACACCTGCTGTAACCATTTCAGTAAGATCGTAAGAATATAAACTTCGTGGATTTAATCTAAAGAACCAATTTGGTGAATACAATAAATCTCTTGTTAATGTTTGCGATATTATCTGACCTATTGAATAGATTCTTGTATTAACAAAGTTGTTGTATTCTTCTTTATTAAAGGTTCCAACCCCAAGAAAAAAAGCCGGCACTCCAATGAGTCCAGCTACCGTTTTTTTATCCAGTTCTACACCTTCCACAATTGCTATGTCTTTCAAGGACAATGGTTTTACTTGCTCCACTTTGATTAAGTCAGCAGGAATAATCCATGGTTTCCCACCCTCTGTTTCATCAAAGTATTTGGCCATTACATTATCTCTGCCCTCTTTACTTGATAACTCTTCTGTTAGAGCATCCACAGAAATGATTAGAGAAGGCATATATTTACCACTCATAAAGTTATTTTTTGTGGCCGTTGCTTGATTTAAGTTCTTTACGATTTCCCTTAAAGGTACTCGATAACCAGTTCCTTTGTATGGATAATTTGGATCCGGATTAATTGCAAAATGTAAAACTTCATCAGGAGTATAAACCTTGCCATTATAATTAATCAGATATCCTTCGTTTGTATCTTCAAATGATACAGCAGGCATTTGAAAAGGAGTTAAGTCACTAATAAAAGTTGTCTCCGGGTCCACTCCAATATGAACAACAGAATTTCCATCACCGAATAATAAAAGATCTCGTACTATTTTATAAATCCACCCTTTGCGAGTCATATTCTTATAAGGTTCAATATCTATTTTTCTAGATAATTGGTTACGGACTCTTTTGTCTCCTTCTTCTGTATTCTCCATAAGGTGAATTGTCATGTTAGAAACAAGGTCGGCTATCTTATCCACTGCGATGAGTACGTCGGGATTATCCGATAAACGTGTATATCCTACTGTTTCAACATTTCCAAATCCTAAAGTAATTGACTTGGCTAAATCTTCTTCTAAAGAACGTTTTTTCTTTTTTCGATTCCAAAAAGCCATTTACACACCCCCTTTCTTAGTTGTTTAACCAACTTGATGCATCAGAAGCTCTAGTCATATCCTCAAGCATTTGAATAGAACCGAAGACGGCAGCATCAAAAATATCAATACGTTGATTAGGCATAACCTTTTCGTACTGAATCATATCGTCTGTTTTTTCAATAGCTGCTACATTTTGAACGCAATACTCAAAAGCTTGTGAATGGAGATAATAAAACTTTCCATCCTTCGCTTTTTTCTCAATTCTTCTGAATCCCTCTGACTTCTTGTAAAAATACTGTGGCTGGTCAACCATCTTAAAGCCTTTCTTTTTCATTTCTAAAAAGAACTCCCTAGAAAACTTACGGTCAAATCCAACCTTCTTAATCTTGAATCCAATCTTTTTCATGTCCACAAACCAATTCACAATATCTGAATGGTTAACAGTTGGCGTGTTACACATATCTAACCAACCATCGTCCTTCCAGCCAAACAGCGGAATATTATCTTCTTCTGCTTTTTGAGTAGCTGCAACTATCGGAAACCAAGCATGAGTAATTGTTATATCGATATCCTTGTACCTTCCATACAATGCGGCAGCAGTTAAGTCATGCATTTTAGATAAGTCAGCGCCCCCATACCAATCAATATTCAATTTAAGTAGATCTTTTATTGTCCATGTATAGTTACGGTCGGATACCTTAAATTCATCTAAATTGAAGTACGCTCTTAATGCAGAAGTAAAGATATTCAATGACTTAGCTAAAAAGTCTTTTCTTTGCTGTGGATCATTCTGAGCCTGTAGAGCATCATTCATAATATCGTTTGGTCTTATAGAAACTCCATACGCTGGATTAGCTTTCTCATGCTCTATGGGATTGGTGTAATCCACATTACCTTTTTCATCTTCATCTGCTTTGGCAATAAAAACAAAGTAAGCCTCATCCTTTATGGTTCCATCTAAAATCTTCTTACAATACTGCAATCTTTGATAACAAAAGCTAGTCATATCATCACCAGCAGTTGTTATACCTATCATCAATTTGTTTGTATAAGCCTTCATAGCTTCTTTGATGATGTTATATTGCTTTGGTGTTTTATAAGCATGCAATTCGTCTGCGATAGCGATATTACAGTTTAAAGAATCCTGTTTATCCGGGTTAGCTGCTAATGCTTGAATATAGAGAGAACCATCTTCAAAGTTGCCTGCGATGGAGTGTTCCTGGTTGTTGTCGATGACGCGGAAGTTGTCTTTCTCTCCCATTTGCCCAAGATTAAAGTTTATAAAATTGAAGCTTTCAAGTGATTGTTTTAATGCGGCAGCTACAATATAAACCTTTGAACCACTTCGTCTATTTAATAATCCCAACGCCCATGCTAATCCTGCAGCAAAAGATGTTTTTATATTTTTACGAGGCAAGTAAATGAACGCTTCTTTAAAACGTCTTTCCTTTGTTCCTTTATGATAAAAACCTAATAAGTTATAAACTTGGTATTTATGAAATGGTTCCAATAAAAAAGGCGTGCCACGTAATGGAGTACCATCTAACGATTCTCCTTGGGCATGCACAAATGTTTTCTCTATTATGCCAATTACAAACTCGGCATCTTTTGGGTTAAAATCATATTCAGGATTTTCTAAATCTCTAAAAAATCTTTCGCAACCTTGAATCTGTTCTTTGTTAGCAAGCTTCTTGCCCTCCACAATGCTTCGAGCATAATTCATTACTAAATCATAATTCTCAAAGCTCATGAACTATCACTCAAAATTAATTGTAATTTAGATTTAGGCTTGCTTTTCGTCTCTTCTTTCCGTTTCGGAACATCTGGTTTCTTTAAACTTTGGAACGTTTTTGGATTAATACAAAGAATATTTGAATAGGTTGCAATGTCTTTTCTTAATGTTTCCATAGCAGAATATACTGGAGTTTTACGATCATTTGTGGCACCAGCTTTGTTTGTATACTCCTCCGTAATCTGATATCCGGATTCCTCAAACGTTTTTTCAAAAGCCTGGTACTGTGCTAACATCCCAGCGTAGACATCAATTGTCTGATCATACTCTTCTTTATAAACTCCTAAATGCTGCATGTGTTTTATGGTCTGATTTTTCAATTGTTTCTTTGTCATTAACTTAGCCAAGATGTGTTCACACCCCCTTTCTGTTTTGAAAAAGTCGCTCTATTGGAAAAAGTTCCTCTCCTCGGTCTCCATGGACCCAAATTAAAAAGGATTAAGTGGGGGGGATACCATCGTGTCGTAAATTCTCACCTTATCCACCCAATATAATCCTAATGTTGTTAATTCATCTGTTATTCGATTGTGCATCTTATCATGACATGTCTTGCATAGGCTTAGTAAGTTCCAACTGGTTAATCTTAACTCTGGTCTGTCCTTCAATGGATTGATATGGTGAACGGTTGTAGCTTCTGTAGTCTTGCCATATCGTTTACATTCACGACAGCAGTAACCATCACGCTTGAGTATTCGTTTGCGTTTGTTCTTCCATGGTGTTGTTACATAGAAGTTAGACATCTAACTCATTCCAAATATCGTTGTACTCAATGTTTTTTATGCAAGCACCCTCGCCCTTACCTTCCACATGAACTAACTTGATATGAGGTAAACGTCTGCCGTTCTCATCGTTTGTCAGCCAATCCATAGAGATATTAATTATTCCTTTTATCTCTTCACCTTTATGAAACACCTTTGGTACTCCACTGTATTTATCTAAGGTTATTTGCAGAAACGGTTGTTCATCTTCTCTAGGCAATTCAATAGTAATTCCTTTTATTTTCTTACTTTCTTTACGCTCATACTCTTCAGCAAGACTTAATACTGTTTTTACTTGGTCTGGTGTAAGTTCGATACAATCCTCATAATTTCTTCCCACAATATGCTCTCTTATGAAAGCAAGCTTACTCCAATCAACAGCACCATCTAACAAAGGCTTCTTTTCTGTTACTGGTCTATCCGGTCTGTTTGTCATACTTGGTTTATCCATATCCCTCACCCTTTCATTTGGTTTAATCCTTGCAGAAGGAAAATCTTTGCTATGCATCATAATCACCCTTCTTTCTCCAAAATAAAAAGCACTCACAACATTGTGAATGCTCTTAACGCTTATAAATATTTTTTTAATTTTTCTGGGTCTGACACGTGCACCCAAGGAAAATCATTGTTTAAACTATCTATCCCTGGAGTGATTATTCTTCCGTATAAAAAGTCATAAAACACTTCATTTATTAAAAGTGCATCTTTATTCGAGATTCGTTCTTCCCAAGTTTTAGTATAATACTGATTACCTATGCTTTGTTTCCCGATTACTCCTTGTTCTCTAAGTTTATCTTCGACAACATTTCTTATAGCAGCAATTTGAGTTTTCGGATTTGATTCAAGATGTTTTGCAATAATATACTCTACTTCATTTTTAGACAATGCCACATTACCACCCCCTCCCCTTAATTATCAGAGAAAGGAAATAAATGGACAAATACTATTGTTCGACATTTAATGACAATTCATTCCTTTGTTAACTTTTCGTTAATCATTTTATTTAAAAAATATCCTTGAAAGTAATTTAAGTTACTAGAATAATAAATAAAATTAATTAAGACAACAATTGCAATTATTAGTTGAATTATATTAAATGCAATTAAAGATAAAGGCATCTCTGTAACATGACCAAATTTATGAATAGCTAAAGAAAGAGTTAATATCAAGATAAAAAAATGACTGCAAACTATAGTTCCTAATCCGTGTATCGTAGACAATAAATACCGATACCTTTCGACTATATAATTCCGAATTGATTCATTTTCAATATTTAATAGCTCCCTATGCCAAACTGATTCCAAGTAAAAATAGTCTTTTTTATTATTTTTTCCCCAATTTCTTGGTTTTTGAAATCCATCTAACATCTTAACCGTCGGATCAAATCCCCTCTTGTTAACAGTTATCCAATTGATAAAGAAATATAAGTGATGAATAATGTAACCAATAACTACACCAGATACACTTAATGAAATAAATATCCCTATCAACTTATCGAATCTATTTACTTCTAGAAATTTATTTATGAAACTATAATCAGCAAATAGAAAATATAAAAACAACCAAAAAATAAACATCCATCCTGGAATTCCCCATCTAATTAAATACTTTGTATCGAAATTCATTATTCAACCTCCTGCTAAAAGTAATTCTACACAGAAAGTTAAATACCTTTCTATTTCCTCCTAATCGCCCCATTATGCCGTTTATAAGTATCCCTGTTAGTACCCATTAATTCACGTAAATCATGCTTAGATAATTTCTCTTTTCTAACTTTATTTAATTTCTCTTTGCTGTCAGTTCGTAGATGATTTTCAAGTTTCATAATCACCACATCCTATAATAGTGTTCAGACTTACAGAAATAGCCTAAATTTTGTTTTTAATAACTCACTAGAGTATTTGTTCATTAAAACAGAAAAACGCTCCTATGAGTCTAGGAACGTTTCTTTTGAATATTTTCTTGATAATATAAATTTAACACGGATAATACCTAATATCTTAAAGTACTGTTAAACTTTTTTTAAATTTTTTTTATATTTTATTAATTATTTGGCTCTACATGAACGTGTACATCATAAACTCCATAATCGTCCCTTAAAGTACGTTCGATAATATCAGCTATATCATGTGCTTTTCTTATGTCCAATGTTGATTTTACAAGAACTTCAACATCAATAACTTCATTGTTCCCATAATTCCTTCCTTTAATTTCTTTAATTCCTTTTACTCCTTCTATATTCATTATTGCTTCCTGGTAAGTCATTATCTTATCCTCATCAAATCCATCAGAAAGTTCATGAGTAGCTTCTTTAAATATCCCCAAAGCAGTTTTGCATATTAAAATCCCCACAATAAATGCAGTAACTGAATCTAACCATGGCATATTCATCTGAGATCCAAAAATTCCTATTGCAGTTCCTATACTCACCCAGGCATCAGAAATATTATCTTTGGCAGCAGACATAACAGCTGTACTTTTTATTCTTAATGCTAGTTTTTTATTATAACGATAAACATAGTACATAACTATTGCAGAGATCAACCCGACATAAGCTGCAACAATGTCGGGTGATTCACTCTCACCTCTAAATAAAGACGTAGTAGCTTCAAATAATACTTGTAAACCAACTACCATCATAATAAAAGAAGCTACCATTGAAGCAATGCCTTCACTCTTCCAATGTCCATATTTGTGATTACTATCTGGTGGTCTTTGAGCTAATCTTAAGCCTATTAATACAGCAATTGACGCTATAATATCAGTAGTGTTGTTTAGTCCATCAGCTTTTAGAGCAGCAGAATTACTAATATACCCTACTACTAATTTAAATATTGAAAGGACTATATAAGCAATAATACTTATAATCGCTCCACGTTCACCTAGTTTTAAATTTTTATACTTTTGTTCTTCCATACAATCCACCCCTTGCCAACATAAATCTAATATTAACAAGTAAAATTCGAGTGGGTCTACAGAAACCTTTTTGTCCATTTTTATAAAAAATTGATTAAGTTAACTAAGTTGGTAAAGGTGAAATTTCTTACTTAGGGACAATTATCTAGTAATAGCTACATTAAGGTTTAAAGCTAATCGATAAAATGCTTTCCATCGGATTTTGTTATATGTCACATGGCTTATTGGTGGTTGAAATTTAAAACAATATACATTGTAATCCGTTATATATTCAGATTCATTGGTCATGTACCTTTCTTCAATCAAGAATCTCTCCATCTTAGGCAACCTTGCTACAGCTCTTTCTACTCGATTGATGAAGTTTTGTCGATATGCTTGTTGATCTACGTTATATGTAGCAATATTGGAAGTCTGGTCGCTTGTCTGATTAGTTGGTCCATGGTATCTGAGTTCTGAACTTGCAGTAATACTCGCTTCTCTTTCTTCAAATTCTAGATACTTGAATAATCGATATTTTTCTAGTTCGCCTTCCACAGCCTGCTGCGTTAATTTTCTATCTATCTCAGGAAGCACAAAAGACATTTGTTTCAAGACGACTTCCCCCCATAAAAATAATCAATGAACAAAAAATTGTATTTACTTTATTTATTGTCATTCAAAAAAGATCGATTCAATCTACTATCGATATTTTTTTCTCATCATCAGAGAAAGTCCAATGCTAAAGATTGCTATATAATTCGAAAACTGGGAATAAGCTTCTTCAGGATTAGCAAAAAGATCATTAATTAATAACGGTAATCCAATCGCTACTGGTATTGAACCAACTACAAAAGCATATTGAATAACTTTAAACACAATCTTAGTTTTGTTTAGCTGATTAAATGAGGTCTCTTCACCTTCTCTAAGGGGTATCGCAAAATAATCAGATAATGCTAAACAGAAACCAAATATAGTTAATCCAAGGATTATGCTTGAATCTATACTAAAAATTAATCCGCACATTGCAGCACCAACAAAACCAATTCCTAATAAAAACACAAAATTATCATTTTTCAACGTTTCTTCCCCTTTATTCCTTTAAATCTTTCGGTACTTCTACTAAAGGTATTCTTACTTTACTAGGTAACACGGTAATATCTATCTACTGATTATAACAACTGTTATGAATATTGTACTATTAAATAATATTTCACTCTAGGTTTTTAAGCTAAACTAAAACAGTGTTTCTTGAAACTCACCATGTTTTGCAGCAACTGAATTAATCCAAATGACTTTTTCTCTACTAGCACCTGCATCTTCCCCTAACATCTGAATCCCAAATACATAATCAAAAATATAGATACTTGACCGGCCCAAAAACTGGAGAAAAAAGTTATTATTTCAAATCATCTTCTTTCACGAATACTCCATTAATCATTTTTCCTATACGGTCTTTAATTTCTTGATATGCCAATTCAACACATTGCTCAATGTTCAAGCCAAGTTGTTCAGACAAAATAACTAATACTACATACACATCACCAATAGAGTCTATAATTTGTTTACTGTTATTTTTCGCCATCCCTTGCGCAAGTTCTCCAACTTCTTCAATCAGTTTTAGCATTTGCTTATTTGGATCAGCTGTGTGTAAATTTCTATCAATAGCCCATTTTTTTATTTGTGTTGTTAAATCTTTCATTATTTTTCTTCCTCCTAACTTTTAATAGAGGCTCACCAGTACCCTTAAAATGCTGACAAACCTTTTTCCCAATCATTCCAGTCCCGTTACACATGAGGCATACATTCATATCAAACAGGCTTATTATGCTCATTTTAGTACCCTGTATTTTGACGTTCGTGGTTCACTTTGTTTTTCTCAAAGTAAGCTGTTTCTATCTCTTCCCATGTGAAGCCGAGCATTTCACCTAGACCGATGTATAATTCAAGACCTTCATGATAATATCCACCATTACCTTCCTCATACACATCCCAGTCCGTTTGGAACAAAAGTGTAAACTGCTTTGTTATGCTTGATAGTTTTAAATCATCAATTGCTAAAACTTCAATTAATTCGTCAATTCCATGTTCCAATCCAATCTCCAATACAAAATGCAATCCGTCCACATATTCTTCAAGGAGTGGATTGTTATATAACTTTCCATAACAGCCGATACAAGCCTTCCTTCCTAGACGGTTACAATGATTACATGTGTTCATACTAGTTCTTGGCTCTTGATCTTTGCTCCAAAACTTAAACCCTCTCCATTCATTCGCACATTCACCAATCTCAACCAGCAATGCTAATATTAATTTTTCAAATCGATCTTCACCGTTATAGCCGATTCTGTCACGCAGCACTTTTTGTGTATCGAATAATTTTTGTAGGTTCATTTTGATTCCTCCGTTTCTCTTGTCATTAAAGCTACTTAAAACAAATACAATTGATTAAAAGGAGTTGCTTATAATGTTGCAAATCATTTTCGAATTTGTAAGTAATTTAATTTTGGTTTTTACAAAAAATGATAAATATAAAATTTGATTCTCTCCCTCCCGAAGGAAGGAGAGTGAAGCTATTAATCTAATGAATCCTCATCGCTTGGAGAAGCAAATGGATCTCCGTCCAGTTCATCTTCTGTTTTGTCCACATCATCTAAAGAAAGTTGGTCTGGACTGATGTTAGCTGTTCCATCTTTATCAACTGAATAGGGAATGCCCTCGTGCTCGTCCTCAAAATCATCTGTACTCATTTGAGTTTCAACGATATGCAGCGTTACATCTGAGCCAGCTTTTTTATAGAAATTAAATGTATTTTCAGCAGAAGAATCGCCTTTTACGATAAAATCTAAAGTTGTTTTCTTACTGTCCTTTGTTATCTTGTTAAATTCACATTTAAGCTTATGTTCTATCCCCTCAATTTCAAGAAGAACCATTTCGCGAGTTAACTTGTTTAGTTCTGACTTTTTCTCGTCTTCACCTTTAACATAAAACTGTACTAACTCCTTCTTACTATCCTTTGTTTGTTTATTGAAATGTGCTTTAACAGTTACTTGCATGATTAATTCGCTCCTTTTAAGATAGTGTCTATTACTTGTGACTGATAGTTCATTAGTTGAATAGATTCTGTTTCTTGAACTACAAAGTGACTTAATGCTATTTGCGCCAGCACATACGCATCTATAACGTTGTCACTTTTATGGCTATAGTTAAAATGCTCAATCACAGCCGCCTTAACTGCCTTTTTCTTTTCTGAACCTGATAATCTTTTCTTATTTCCTGTTTCTCCTGTCCATCCAGTTACACCAACGTATTTTTTTAAAGCGTTAGGTGCGACTTCAATATAATTAATCTTCCTGGCATCAAGAGCCATTCGAATACCCCAGCCGATTCCACCGTTTTGAATAGCTTGCTGTGAAGCAAATCCGAATCCTTCAATCGCTATAACATCATCTTTTTTAATATGGTCCATTACATCTATAATCATGGTTCTCATTCGCTTAGGATCTACTTTTCCTATGCCTGTAATCTCTTTTTCTTTTAAAACATGGCCATGTTCATCGATTGCAACAAAACCTGTTTTAGTAGATGGATCTATTCCTACGAATCTCATATAGTTACTCCCTCACATTTAGGCAACATACTTTGTAATTCTAAGAACCATTCCCTATCCTTTGTATCAAGGGCTAAATCAATTAACTGATATAAATGATCTTCTTCTAGGCGATTATCCATTAATTTCATATCTTCAAAATCAACATCTATTAGTACTTGTTCAGCTGTAAAGTCTTTCCCATTAACTCTTTTTATAACTCGTACTTCACATTCTTCCGTTTTGTGAGAAACTGAAGTAATATACCCCACCCATGTAAAGCGACCATTAACAAGAACCCATTCACCCTTTTTAAAAGCTGCCATTTCGATTCCTCCTATTCCTTACTAGGTAATTCCGTAAAATGCTGCTTCCATCCTTGGAACAACAATCTAAAATCGTTCAATCCTGTATCTCGCCCTTTAGCTATTGTCTGTTGAATAACTTTTCCGCCCATTTCCGTATCGTCTGGATTGTGCCAAAGGAACTCAACTACATCTGCATCCTGTTCAATGGAACCACTCTCTTTTAAATGTGATAGCTGCGGCTTCAATGCCTTTTCAAACTCACGTGACATTTGAGAAAGCATATAGAAACAACACTCTAGTTCTCTCGCTATTTGCTTGGCTGCTCCTGTAACATTTCCGATAGCTTGAGATCTACTTTCACCTTTACGTTGTGGAATGTTCATAATCTGTAAATAGTCCACTGCAATTAAAGCTATTTTTCCATGCTTCTTCTTAAACTGCCTTGCTATTGCCCTTACTTCATCAATAGTGATATAAGGCTTGTCTTGTATGAAAATAGGCAAAAATTCAAAACCTTCATACGCATTTTTTAAAGTATCCAGTTCTTTTTCACTTAAAGTTTTTGCTTTAATTCTTTGATATGGAATACCTGTAACAGAAGACATCATCCTGTCTTTCAGTTCGTCTTCCCCCATCTCTTGAGAGAAAATAAGAACTACACCTTTATGTTGTTTAGCAGCTCCATAACACGTTTGAAGCATTTTAGCTGTTTTACCTACTGATGGTCTTCCAGCACTTACATATAACCAACCTCGCCATAATCCCTTCGCCCAATTATCAAAAAACTTGAACTCTGTTTTTATGTAATCTGCTTGGGTGGATAGATGTTTAAAGTAATCTTCTTTACTTTCAGAAAAGCTTCTCATTTTCACATTATCCTGCGGTCTCATTTCACCAACTAATGTTTCAATAGCAGAGAAATACTCTTCGTCCGTTTCATAATCATCCCTAGTCATTCCTTTGATGATCTCGCCCATGTTCTTTGCTCTACGTTCTAATGCCTTGGAACGAATAATCCTAGCGTAATATTCTGTACTAGCTGTAGAAGGACAAGCGGCTGTTAAATCCATTAGGTAGGATACACCGCCCATGTTTTCTACTTGGTCGAATTTCACATAGGTTTCTGTGACTGTTACTACATCAACTGGAACGCTTCTCTTTTCTAGATATCTCATAACCTTGTATATTTGTTGGTGCCTCTGAGAAGAAAAATCCCTAACTTCTAGAAAAGTAATTTCATCCAAAACATTCGAATCAATAAGGATAGCCCCTAATACAGATTGTTCAACCGAAATATCGTTAATTTCTTGTTCAGCTGCTCCAATCGAATTCACTAGGATCTCCCCCTGCTGCTACAAATTTAGAGAATGCTATATCCTTATCCCTAAAATCTTTAGTCTGCTTTTGTTGATTGGTATCAGACTTAAATTTTTGATTAACATAGTTCTCAAAGTTTTTTTGACTAAACAAAGTAGCTGGTCTAAGGTACTGACTCATCTTTTCATCTTGCAGCCACTCTTCGCATTTCACATCAATAACACGTTTAAAGTCTTCAACTGTTCGACCTTCATTCATCCGACCATTTATAAGCTTTTTATTTGCTTCTGATTTATGGCTGTAGTTCTTGCCTGTCTTTTCGTTTAAGTAAGAAAGAATTTCAACATAAACGTTATTATCTTTATTTCTTTTACTTTCTTTTACTTTCTTTTCTTTTGTGGTGTTATTGTCTACATTTTCGGGATTAATGTCATCATTAACCGAGTTATTGTCTACATTAACTTCATTTACTAAGTCATATTCGGGTTTTATGATCACTCCTTTTCGTCTATTGACGGCAAGAAGAAATCTTTTTTGGAACCCTTTTGAAGTAAGGATTCCATACTTATCATATAACTCTTGATGAAAAAATCCCCACTTCAAACATTCCTGAACAACCTCATTGACAAAGTCTGCAGCCTCCACGATTTTCATTGAAAAAACATACTGCTCTTTCTCCGTCCAGTGATAGAAATAGCCATTCCTATACACCTCCATCATGAGACGAACAATCACCCCAAAACCCTTCATGCCGTATTTAGCAACAACAACTATGATTTTTTCGTCTTGGTCAATATCAGTGTCCAATGGAAAGTATTCGAGTCCTTCTTTTGTTGGCCTTGCCATCTGAATCACCATCCGATCACTGTGTTACTAATTGACTTTTTATAAACTCAGTAATATCTTTTGCAAAGTTATATCTGTCTTTTTCTTCATCTTCGTATGGCTCTTCTAGCCAAATATTTAACATCATATCGACCTGACAAATTAGCTTATCAGTTGAATTTAATTCATATCCGTTAGCAACTGCTTGAATATATTTTGTTGCATTCTCTAAAGCATATTTTTTAAGTACTACTGCATCTCCAACTTGAGCAATGTGGGTAATGTTTAGAAAAATGACATCCATCTCTTCTTTCTTCAATAACCTTCCCCATGTTCTTTTTAAGTTTTCAAATGCGTTATATACATCAAGTGGTAGTTCAACCTTTTCCACTTAAATCACCTCAATTTTGTAATGTTCATTTTGTTTGTATCCCTTTTTCATAAGCGCTCTAATGGTGGTCATTTTAGCAAGCGCAGGCATGTTATTTTTGCTTGATAAATGTGTTAGGTATATTTGTTCTCCTAATCCCTGAACTAGCTTAGAAAGGGCTGTAGCTGTCTGCTCATTAGATAAATGTCCCACACGTGAGAGAATCCTAGCTTTTACTCTGTCAGGATAATCGGAAACCTCCACCATGTTAGGTTCATGATTTGATTCGATAATATAAATCTGTGAAAACTCCATCTTTTCAAGAATTAGTTCATCTACATGTCCAGTATCTAAACAGATAGAGCATTTATTATTTTCATAATCCGTTACTGCATATCCAACTGGATCATAAGCATCATGGTAAGTCTTGAAGGATTCAATAAAGAACTTATCCTCAAAATTAATGCTATCTCCTGCTTTAAAAGATCTCTTTAATTCATCATCTACTTTAGGCATAGACTTCCATTCATTTTCGGCAGCATAGACTGGAATCTTATATTTATTAGCTAAAGGCAATCCCTGCACATGGTCCTTATGGGCATGTGTGATAAAGATGGCCACAATGCTTGTTGGTGAAATACCAACTTCCAATAACCTTTTTTCAATCTTTGTTTTAGCAATACCAACGTCAACAAGAATAGTAGATTGATTGGAACGAATGGCAATCACGTTGCCACTCGAACCACTTGCTATAATGTCTACTTTCATGAGTATCAGTCCAAACTGTCCGCACTAGACTCTTGAGCTTCTTTCAAATCGATATGCATGTCCAATAAATCATTTAACCCAGTTAGTTGTGCTAAAGTTGGGTTTTTACCAACTAAATCAGGAGCATGCTGTTCGATATATGCAGCAATTGCATCTTTACCAACAATGCCTAGCTTCTTAAATTTAGCGTTCATTTCAGCACGAGCCTTTTCTGTAGGAGTTAGCTTTTTAGGCTCTTCTTGCTTAGGTGTATCAATTACTTCTTGTGTTGGAGTAATATCTTTTCTTTCTTGTGGCTTATACTCTGGAATATTAGTTTCTGGCTCGCCATGAGTAATTGTTTCATCCTCAAATTCAAGACCGTATTGCTTTTTCAAGGCACGTTGTTGAACGTGTTTTCCAAACATATCAGCTGTCCACTTATTCCAGTTATCTTTATTTTGGCCAGTGAACATATGAGAAACTTCTTCAATGTCCATAATTACTGTTACAGGTCTATGTCCATCACGATAAGCAATAGAATAGGCACCAATGATTTTTCCTCGCGGGAAGCCAATTTCATGAAGAACTACTTCCATTTCCTTTGTTTCTTTGTTCATTGCAATTTTAAATTCATCATTCTCATGCACCATTTGTGTATCAGGTGGTTGAAAGCCTTCTTGTTGTCTAGCCTTAGCAAGATACGCTTCTGCAGCAAACTGAATACGAGCTGTGTTTCCATATTTGATAAAGAATATTTCATTTTTGAATGGATCCAATCCGTAAGAAGCAGCCTTATGTGCGAACAATAAAAACTCCTGGTCACTTGCTGTTGGTGCAATTGATGTTCTAATCACCTGTAGTACTTCTGGTTTAAATGCTTCTGTGATTTCCGGTGTATATTGTACGATTGAGTTATTAGCCATTTTATTTCCTCCAAGTTATCGATTATTTTTTAATATGTCTCTAGTGGTACCTGTGTTTCTATGAATCAATGAAACTTTCTCACCATGGTTTTTATAAATCAGCCAGTTGTCGGGATTAAGACCAGCTTTTCGAATGTTTTCTTTTTGTTTGCGAGTAGGATTTTTACCTTGTTTCATCATCCCACCGCCTTAATATCTAATTTTTGATTAACTACTACTCGACAAAGTATCAGCTGGCCAATAGGCTCCTTAAATTTGGTTATAGACTCTGCATTATCAATAAATACTGGTGTAATCAATTCACTTTGAGCAGATAACACATCTCTAAGTTCTAAGCCAGCTCGAATAGTTTCAGAGAGTGATAGCTTGCTGTAAGGTTTGCCATCCATTTCAATTTCAAAATCCGGCTTGATTTCTCCATCTGTCTTATTTTGTTTAAATAAACGAACAGATAAAGTAGTGAATAAGGCTTGTACTTTTTCGGCCTGTAATTCAGCTTCTTTTGCTTTATAGTCCTTAATGCTATCTAGAATAAAGATGGATTCGTTTAGCGTTTTTAAGCACTCTTTTTCCTCTGCTTTTGCTTGTTCTACCTGGTCCACGTAATGCTTATAATCTTTATGTTTAGCAATCTCTTTTTCTAGTGGTTCTATCTTAGATTGCAATTCCATAAGTTTTTCTCTTGTTTCAGAAACATCGATATATTCCAATGTTTTTAGTTCTTCTTCCAATTTTGTTCGTTGAGCAATAACATCATTAAAAGAAGCTTTAAAGTTATCCATTCTTTGTTGTTTTTCTTCTTCTGCTGCTTTTAAGGATTCATCTTGCAAAGGCTGTTTACAAACACGACAATGGTCCTCAATTTTCTCTTCTTTGAGTAGAGCCCAATCATCTTTCATGCTGTCTCTCTCTCTATTCAGATTGTGAATTTTAGTATTGAGCGTATTAATTTTTATGTTTACATCATTCGCTGAATCGTTGATTTCATCTAATTCTTTTCTTTGCTTAAGTAATGGCTTCAATTCAGCTTGCAATGACTCTAATGGAACACTTGGAGCATGATATTCTAATTGCTCTTTTAGTGTTTTTGTTTTACTTTGTGCAGCAATATACTGTTTATCCAGGCGCTTCTTTTTATCTGAATGTGCTGCCTTCACATCATCTATAGATTGCTTTTTAAGCAGTGGTTCAAGTACTTCTGATTGCTTGTCCAGCATGTGTATTAATACTTCTTTTTTTAGTGGAGCAGAGATATATTGCAGAAGCATCGCACGTTGCTTTTCCCAATGCATAGTGAAAAAGTAATTTGGATTATAAAGTGATAAAAACAAATCCTTATCAAATAATTCATTCACAAAGTTATTAAATTTTGTTGCAGCTGTCGGTACTTCATTGACATAGCATTGTGATTTACCTTTTTTTAATACACGTTCTATTAGCACTTGTTTTCCATCTACATCAAGCAATAATGAAACTTTTGTTTCGTCCGAATCGTAAGTAATCGGAGTAGGATCTAGTTTACTTCCAAAAGTATCTGTGTTATAAAGTAACCATGTAATGGATTGCGGAATGGTTGATTTACCTTCCCCATTGTCCCCGGTGATATCAGTTCTCTCGCCAAAGGAAACCAGGATATCACTGTGGGACTTGAAATTAATAAGTTTTAGTTCTTTAAATTGAATCTTCATAATGCCCTCCTTATCTAATTGTTCTTCTTGGAAATGCTTGCGAATTTCTTTTTCTTTCTGCATTAATAAAGTTATTTATAGTATGCTTTTCTACTCCTAGTATCTCGGCAATTTCATGAAGACGTAATCCAGTACTATATTGCTCATGAATAAACTTCTTGTCTTCTTCGTCCAAGATTTTATTATTTGAATTAGCTTGCTTCCCATTTTTGTATCCATTCATAGAAGCTTCTTTTCTCTTCATTTCGTGGATATTGGAAAACTTAACGCCTGCTGGTCTTTCTTTTGGCACAATCGGATGCTTTGCTATGTAAGCCAACCGTTCTTCTTCTGTCATCTGCCAAACAATAACTTCACCGTGTAAGCCCATATGTATCACCTCCTTAAAATATTCCAACTTCATCATCAAATTTTGCAACTTGCGCAAAAAGAGTTCCGACTTTTGTCGATGTAGTAATTAGTCAATACATATAAATGTGTGAGAAATTCCAGACTCATCGTTTGGTGTTAATTCAGTACAAGCTTGAATTTCTGCTAAATCACTGGAACGAAAGGCTATTTCCATCGCTTCATTTTTGTCTTTTGCATCAATTAATAACCATTGCTCTTGGGAATCTTCTGTTTCTCCAAAACATATGAACTTTTTCATTTACCTCACACCCTTCTTTGCCTTTAACAATCTTTGCTTTTCTTCTGAATTAAGCTTTAACCATTCAGCTGGTTTGATTTTCATTACAACCAACTCCCTTTCAATGGTTTAAATGGTGGAAATTTAACTTCTGGTACGTTAAGAATCATTGGCTCCTTTTTCGGACAAAGATCTCTATGCAATAATTCAATAGCTTCTTTCACCGTTTCAGTAGGAATATCATGATCTTTAGCAAATCTTAGTATGGATGTTGCAAATTCGAATTTCTGTAATGGCTGCTTCATTTGGTAGTCCTCCTTTTAGATTAATGGTCTCCATGTCTTCACCCATGATATGGCTTCTTCATAATCAAGTTTTCTCAAGTCACGATAAGTCGGTACTCCAAACGCATCTCTAAAGTTTCTGTGGATGCATGGGAACAATTTCTTTAGGTCTAACCCATTCGGATTGGCTGTTTCGAATACTTTGTACACACGCTTTTTAATCTGTTTCTGCAAGGCATTCTGTTCGAATGAATCTATTCTTACGTTGTCTTCTAGTTTGGATAAACGCCCGTCGTATTCAACTAGCTTTTCTTCATGTTCTAGAGTTAGTTTTAAGGCTTCCACACGTTGTTCGCGATCTGTAAGTACTTTTGGTTTTCTTAGTTCTTCTTCCATTAAGTTAAATGCTTGAATATATTTTTCTTTGTATTCAGCAGCTTTTGCACCTGTGTAACCAAACACTAGAAATGCTAATCCATCACGTTTAATTAAGTATTTTTTATACGTTCTATTTCGTTCATCCGTATAATCGATCTCCGCAAAATTGTGGAGATTAAATTCTTCGCTACATTCCAAATTTCTAATATCTCGTAGTACAACATCGTGTCGTTTCCCAAACACTTCTGCAACTGTCAAACTATCTGTGAATACTTGATTGTCATTTACAAAAACTAATTGGCTCATTTTGTTTCTCCTCTCTCTTTTTTTCTTCTAATCGTTCTTCTTCCAGTATCCGAGGAACTGAAGTCTGTAAAAGAAAAACACATAATTTTTTTAATGCTTCATCTGAAGGTTGGTTCATCTAATTAACACCTCACTACCTTTAAACGGTACTATCATTTAAAAAAAATTCATCATCGTGCTTTCCATCATTAACATTTGGAAGTCTAATCAAATCAGAAGGTATATCATAAAGTTTTGCTGCCTTTTGTAAAACATGACCAGGAATAGCGGTTTGCCCGCGTTCATATCCACCAAGAGTTTTTTCAGTAATACCAAGTTCCTTTGCTGCTTCCATCTGCTTTAATCCTGCATTAACTCTAGCTGCTGCTAATGATATTTGAAACACTCTGTTCATGCTCTCAACTCCTTTCCTTATTTCTATGTTTTTAATATACTACCTTTAAACGGTATTGTCAATCATTAAAATGAAAAAAAGTACCGAAAAAAAGTATTTTACCTCTTTACAACACTACCGAAAAACGGTAATATTAAGGAAGAAAGGAGGTGTAGAAATGAGCGAGAAAGAAAATTTAAAACAAATTATGGCTAAGAATATTAAGAAATATTTAGACCGAATGGGGAAAAATCAAACTGATTTAGCTAGAGATTTAAACATACCAGAAACAACCGTTTCTAACTGGATGAAAGGAAATACATATCCAAGAATAGATAAGATACAATTAATGGCTGATTATTTTGGTATTTATCGTTCTGATCTTACAGAAGACAAGCCTAATAACCTATACTCTACTACTACAGAATTAGTTAAAGTTCCTGTTTTAGGAACAATAGCTTGTGGAGATCCAATATATGTAGAAGAAAACTTTGTTGGTTATAGATACGAATCACCTGAAAACTTACCAAATGGAGAAATTTATTACCTTGATGCTAAAGGTGATTCAATGGAGCCTACTATTCCGGATGGATCTTCAGTGATGATTAGACAACAAAGCGACGTAGAAAATGGAGAAATAGCAGCAGTGTTAATAAATGGAGATACTGAGGCAACTTTAAAAAGAGTAAAAAAACTTGGTGGTCTTGTTATGTTAATGCCTGAAAACCCTGCTTATGAACCTATTATTGTAAACAAAGAAAATCCAGCAAGAATCATAGGTAAGGCAATTAGATTTACAGTTGATCTTTAAATTACTAGCTAGCAATTTAAATGATGGGGAGCGACGGCTCTCCTTTTTTTAAAAGGAGGAATTTTTTAATGAAAGTAGCATTATATATACGTGTTTCTACAGAAGAACAAGCAGAAGAAGGTTATTCAATTAAGGCTCAGTTAAATCGCTTAGAGTCTTATGCCGCTTCTCAAGATTGGAAAGTTGTAAAAACTTATATTGATGACGGCCAAAGTGCCAAAGATATGAACCGTACTGAATTAACGAAGATGCTAGAAGATATTAATGATGGGATATTTGACTGTGTACTAGTCTATAGATTAGATAGATTAACTAGATCAGTACTTGACTTATATACAATGTTAAATACTTTCGAGCAATATAATGTAAAGTTTAAATCCGCTACGGAAGTATACGATACAACAACCGCAATGGGTAGATTATTTATAACCCTAGTTGCAGCTCTTGCTCAGTGGGAAAGAGAAAATATGGGTGAAAGAATAAGAATGGGATTAAACCAAAAAGCAAAAGAAGGAAAATGGGCAATTAATGTTCCTCCTGTTGGTTTTGATCGTGCTGGGGATTTCCTAAAAATTAATGAAAAGGAAGCCGAAGTGGTTAAGGAAATTTTTGATACTTATTTAACTGGACTTTACGGAATGACTAAGATAGCCAAAATGATGAACGATAAAGGTTACCGAAGCAAGGCTGGAGTCAGTTGGAAAACAGCAACCATTCGTTATGTATTAACTAATAAAATCTATATAGGGACAATGAGATATAACTACAGAGTTAATAAAGAACAATATTTTGAAGTTGAGAATGTAGTAGATCCAATTATTACTCCTGAAAAATTTTATGAAGTACAAGAAATGATAAAATCACGTTCAGTTAAACACCCAAGAAGAGCAACTAGCCCGCATATATTTACAGGCGTTTTAAAATGTGTTAGATGTGGTGGAGTAATGAACAGTAAGACAAGCAGTATGAAAAGAAATAATAAAAAATACACATCTCACCACTACTATTGCAACAACAAAAGATATGGTACTTGTGATGCTCCCAGTATTGCTCAAAGTTATTTAGAAATTCAATTCCTTAACAAAATTTCAGAATGGAATTTAAAAAACGAAGTTACTGACTATGCAACTTCTTCCCTTTCTGAAAAAAACAATTCGAATATAAAGATAATAAAAATTAACAACGAATTAGTCGAATTAGAAAAACGAAGATCAAAATGGCAATATGCTTGGGTAAATAATATGATTTCTGATGATGATTTAAGGAAAAGAAATTTTGAAGAAGATGAAAAAGAAAAAAAACTGAGGGAAGAACTTTGGAATTTACAAAATAACATAGAAAATAACTCAAAAGATGCTAAGTTGTCTTTGTTGTTAAAAGATCTTCAAAAAAATTGGAGTAAATTAGAAACTCATGAAAAGAAAAAATTTATTCAATTAGTTGTAAAAGAAATTAAAGTTAATAAAACTGAGCAACGACTAACACCTGAGTCTGTTGTAATTGAAAGTATAGCCTTCTTATAACCCTGCATGTGTCTATTATCAATACTAAATGACCTGTTAAACTCGCCCTTATTGCAATATGAGCGGTTTCTTTATCGCGGATTTCGCCAACCATAATAATATCTGGATCATGGCGAAGAATTGCTTTTAAGCCAGTGGAATACGTAATACCTGCTTTCTCATTGACTTGAACTTGCAAAACGTTTTCCTGCGTTTTTTCAATGGGATCTTCTAAACTAATTACATTTCGCTGATAAAGATGAGCATTTTCATTTAGGAGAGAGTAGAGTGTTGTTGTTTTCCCTGATCCAGTTGGACCGGTCAGAATTATTAATCCGTGTGCGTGCTTTAGCAAGGAGATTAATTTACGAGAAATATTTGGAAATAAAGAGATGTGATAGATTGGAAGCATATTTTGGTCGGAAAGTAAACGAATTACTAAACTCTCATGAGGGTGAGATGGTAAGGTTGAAAGTCGTAAGCCAATATACTGACCTTTGACTGTTGTGGAAATGGATCCATTTTGCGGTTTTCTTCTTTCGCCAATATCCATAGAAGCTGTAAATTTAAAATGAGAGATCAACTTGTCACATTCATTTGCTGAAATTACTAAGTAATTAATTAAATGATTGGCAATTCTAAATTGGAGAACAGATTCCTTCTGTTTTGGGGTTATGTGAATATCAGTAGCATTCTGTTCTACTGCTTCACATATAATACGATTTGCTAGAGCTTCAATCGATAACACTTATATTTAACACCACCTTTATATTTTTCAAATATGTATTTCGACAAAAAAGGGTAAATTCCTTCTTTCTTTTTAATTTTTTTGCTAAATTTAATGTCAGAATATACTTATACAATAGTATTGTCCTTTTCCATCACTACATTGACTAACAATCTTTCCAAGAAGTTCAACAAATCTGTATAAAATGCCAGCTCCTATCCATACTATAGATGTCAACTATTTTGGGCTATAGCCAAGTGGTAAGGCAACGGACTTTGACTCCGTCATTCGTTGGTTCGAATCCAGCTAGCCCAGTAGAGACCCGTGTTCTGGGTCTTTTTTTGTAAAAAAGCCTCGAGTAGATCGAGGCTTTACCTTTTATTATACATTCATATCATCATGCCGAATCTGTGACTTTTCGATTTGGATGGTTGTATGTTCCATATTAAATTTAGCTTTCAGACGATCAATCGCGACCTGTAGAATTACTTGACTATCACTCTTATCATCAATTAATAAATGGCAGCTTAGTGAATCCAATCCAGAAGTGATTGTCCATATATGCAAGTCATGAACATCGATAACTCCAGCGATTCCTTCCAACTCCTTTTTTACCTCTTCTTTATTAATAGTGGTTGGTGTTCCTTCCATTAAAATATGGATGGACGTTTTTATTACTCCCCAGCCGCTTTTCAAAATTAATAGCGCAACTACAACAGATATGATTGGATCAGCAATATACCACTTAAAGAAAATCATGAGGCAGCCTGCAATTATTGCGCCAACAGAGCCCAATGCGTCACCTAGAATGTGTAAATAAGCACTTCGCAAATTAACATTGCCCTCTACATCGCCTTTTCTCAATAATGCTAGGGCACTGATCATATTCGCTAATAGTCCAATTACAGCTATTATCATCATCGTTCCACTTGAGACAGCAGGTGGTTGGGAAAATCGTTCGATTGCCTCTAATATGATAAAAAAGGCGATAACAAACAATGTAACACCATTAAATAAGGCAGCTAAAATTTCAAAACGATAATAGCCGTAGGTTTTACTCGAAGAGGCAGGTCGTGTGGCGAACCAGATTGCTAGAAAGCTTAAAAAAAGAGAACTTGCATCACTTAGCATATGACCTGAATCTGACAATAAAGCAAGACTATTTGTAAGTAAACCACCAAAAAACTCTAACAGCATAATACCAGTTGTTATGATTAACGCTATAAGTAAGCCCTTTTTATTTCCTTCTCTTATTTCTTCGAAACCATGATGATGTCCATGATGACTATGGTCGTGCCCATGAGAATGTCCCATCTTATCTTCCTCCTGTTTCTAAAAAATGATATTTGCTTGCTTTTTACATGTTTCTCCGTAAATGTTGATAGATATATGCTGCATCATCCCCAACTCCTTGAAGCAGACTGGAAGCTCTATTTGTTTGCCATGGTAATCCTAAAAAATACAATCCAGCAATATTCGTTATTCCCTTCTTATGAATAGGATTTCCGTTTACATTTATTACTTGTGGAATGTTAATCCAACTATAATCATGATAAAAACCGGTAGCCCAGATAACAGTGTTAACTTTTAGTCTGCGTTTATCTATAAACTCAAAAGTATCATCGACAATTCTTTCTGTGCGCGGAAATACTGTTATTGCTCCACTTTTTATTTTTGCCCTTAATTCAAATCCAAAAACTGGGTCTGGTTTCTTCCTTAGCCATTGACCTATTTTGGAATAGGTACTTGCTTTATATATTTTCATTTTCTCAAATAACCAGAAAATACTCTTATTCCCTATATTTTGTGGTAAAAAACGAATTTTATGACCTACTGATAGGTATACCAAATATTTGTCTGAAAGCTCCGCTGCAACTTGCGCCCCTGAATTCCCGGCTCCTACAATTAAAACCGGTCCTTCTTTAATTTGTTTCGGATTATGATATTGCGATGTATGAAGCTGGACTACATTTTCAGATAAACTAGAAGCAAATGAAGGTATCAATGGTTTTTGAAAGGGACCAGTAGCAATAATCACTTTTTTAGCTGCTAATACACCCTCATTAGTAACTACCTTAAAGCCTTCCTTTGTCTTTGATAGTTCCTTTACCTCTGTATTTAATTGAACTGGCAGCGAAAACGTGGTCGCATAATCAAATAAATAGTCTGCTATTTCATTTTTTGTGGGATAGCCATCCAAATCCCCATACAGCGGAAATCCAGGAAGAGAACTGTAAAAACGTGGAGTAAACAAAGTTAATGAATCATATCTCTTTCTCCAGCTTTCACCTATAGATGTTTCTTTTTCTACTATGAGAAAAGATAAGCCGCTTTTCTTTAAAAAGTAACCCATCGCAAGCCCGGCTTGCCCGCCGCCAATTATTATTACATCGTAACTCATAACAACCGTCCTCCATTATATGAATATGTGTTCATATATTCATTATAATCTAATTAATAAATCTGTCAATAAAAATTAACAATAAGTTCCACTTCTCTTTTAATAATCTATTTAAAACGTTGCTCATGCTTCAAATAGTGAATATGTACAATTTATGAACAAAATATTTGTGAAGTTGTGAACATTTTATAAACTTATCGTTTTAACCATGTTTATGGTAGATTGCTATATTATAATAAAGAAAATTAGTCCTCAGGAGGAACATTTAATATGGAAAATACACTAAAAGTTACAAATGTCTTATCAGATCCAACTCGTTTCTATATTTATCAGTACATTACAAAACTTCATCAAGATGTCACTGTTCAAGAAATAGCGGATGAATTTTCCATCCATCCAAATGTAGCTCGCTTGCATTTATCTAAGTTAGAAGATGTAAGAATGCTACACTCAGAAACAAAAAAAACAGGTAAAGGTGGTCGCCCCAGCAGACTATATCGTTTATCAGATGAAGTTATTCAATTTAGCTTTCCTTTTCGAGATTATCAATTATTAAGCAGCATTTTATTGAAAACGCTTGAAAGCCTTGGAGCAGAGGGAAGCAAAGCACTTTATGAAACAGGAAAAACATTTGGCAAAGAGATGATGGAGCAGGAGATTGCACGTATTACAAACAACACAGCACTATTATCGAATGAGGATAAAATACGTTTATTACAAAATGCTAGTTTAATGACCGGACAGTTACCTGCATTGGAATGGAATGATGATCAAACCTCTTTATATTTTGAAATTTATAACTGTCCATTTAAAGAAGTAGCTGTAGAACATAAGAAGAAAGTTTGTACCATGCACCAATCCTTCTTTACAGGAATGTTCGAAGCTTTGTTTAAAGATGTTCAGTTAATCGAGAAACAAAATATTATTACTGGTTGTGATCAATGCGCTTATAAAACAATCGTGCAATAAAAAAAGAGAAGGAGCCCCTTCTCTTTTTCTCATTTAAAAGCCATTAATATATGGATTATGGTCCATTTCATGCTCAATCGTCGTTTTTCTGCCATGACCGGAAAGCACTAATGTGTCTTCAGGTAAATTCAATAACTTCTCATGGATACTAGTTAGCAATGTTCTTTGATTCCCGCCAGCTAAATCTGTTCGGCCGATACTTTCATAGAAAAGGGCATCGCCTACAAATGCCCAATTCTCCTTTTCAAAATAAAACGTAACACTGCCTGGAGAATGCCCTGGTGTCTCCATCACTTGAAAGGTAAAATCACCGATTGTCATGCTTGGATTTTCATCTAAGAAATGCTCAGCAGGTCTTGTTACAATCGGATTCGGCAGCCTAAATGCTTCACTGCCGTTTAATTTCGGATTAATTAGCCATTCTTCCTCTTTGCTATGTACATATACGGGAATACTATACTCTGTCCGAACATCTTCCACTGCACCAATATGGTCAAAGTGAGCATGTGTTAACAGAATTGCTATAGGAGATAATCCTAACTCCTGAATTATCTTTATTAACTTTTCTCCATTTGCCCCAGGATCTATCACCAAACAATCCTTGTTTTCATTCCATATTAAATAACAATTTGTCTGGATTGGTCCTAAAGGAATTTGTTTATACTCCATCCCATAACCCCTCCTATCTACTCTCTAATTGACTTACAACACGTTCTACTTTATCTTCCATTTTTCTACTAATATCCCGTCTATCATCAATTCGGATATTTGTACAAACACGAACAAGCCCTTTTTCAAAAGGAACTTCATGCATAGCTTGGATTACTTCAAATAAAACAGGAAGCTCTCCCTCAATAATTGTATTCATCGGCGTTAATTGGAACCGAATTTGCCCTTTTTCCTCATAACCCATAAGCACTTTTTGTATATCTGCTACATATGCACTTACACTTGGTGTTTGTGTTCCTACTGGTATAACTGTTACATCTACAATTGCCATTAACTATATTCTCCTTTCAACCGTATATTTAACCATATATAAGACAAAGATACTTGATTATGTTCCATGATTATGATGGCATATTTTTATGCCATCATCAACTATTGTGAATAGTGGTAGAAAATAAGGAGCTAATTTCGCCCGTTTCCATATCCAGCATATTTTCATAATAATAACCAAATAGACAATATTTTCCATCACTCGAAATTTGGATAGGCTGATCCTCTAATTCCATTTCCGTATCTATCTTTTTGCTTTCACCTGTTTCCATATTTATTTCAACAAGATTAAAGCCATCTTGATAAGTTTCCGCATTACCACTATTTTTGGGAACAAAAGTAAGAAATTTATTCTCATAAAAAGTATAGTTTGGTACTAACCAATTGGAAAATTTAGATAATCTAGGTAAGCGGACACTTCCTTGCTTCTTTAATTCAGAATCATAAAAGGTATAAATGGCTTCCTCTTCTTTAGATGAACCGGCCAGAGTAAGGAGATAACCATTTTTCTCTTCTATAAAATAAATATCAGGTACGTCCCATTCTTTTTCTTCTTTTGTTTCCAAATTGAAAATTTTAAGAGGAGCGTAAAAGGAAGGGGAGCTTTGGTCCCACTCTAAATACATTACTTTTTCCTTTGATTGCCATTGGGGAAAGGGCGTAGACACAGGAAAATCACTTAATTCATTTTCTTGAATATCCAATACAGATACTTTACTTTCCCAATCCTTGGTGAAAGTAGTAATTAATAGTTCATTTTCACTATAAGGATTCCACGCAAAATCTGTTTCATAGCTTTGCAATTTTCTAGTAAGCACTTCATTTCCCTTCATATCAATGATATGAATTTCTCCTTCTTCATCAGAAAGAGCATTGTATATTAAAAGTTGATTTTTATTGAGTATCACATTTGACAATTCTGTTACCGATTCATATAAAGGAATATGCTTTCCAGTATAGATGTTATAAGTGTAAATTTTATTAACACCCTCTACTTTCGCCGAATAACAAATTGTATCATTCTTTATCCAGCCATATACTTGCTCAAAATCTCCTTCAACTGGACTAATAGGAGGAAGCATCGTGTTGTTATTGATATTTTTGTCCTTCGCTTCATTTTCACTGGCTGAATTATTCTGTCTTGGTACACAGCCAGACAGAATAAGTGTGAAAAAAGTGAAGAGAAGAACTATTCCTAGTGTGTTTCTCTTACCTAATGGAAACATTTTTCACACTCCTATACTACTTTTCATGTTTTATTTACTCTATAGAATAGTAACATAAAAAAGCCGATTTTTTCGGCTTTTTTTCAAATACGCTTTGATATTTTACTAAAATGAGAAATATTCCTCCATAATAGGTGCTTATTTACACTCCATACATTTCATCTACTGTAAATCTACAAATATAAAGACGCTAAGAAAATCGTTGATGTGTCATGATAGATTTCAGTAAATTGGGATAGAGGAAGAGGATTTATCCCTTTTCCCAACTCTAATGTAAATCCTGGCTTTCTAAATTCTTGAATAAACCAATCTTTATAACCAGCATGACTATCTACATTTTGAATGGCTTTATATCCACTCACTCTATAAAATTCATTTGCTATCGTTTGCGATTCTGCTGGCTCTAGCCCTTCATAGCCCCAATAAAATTCTTTTCCTTGCGTATGCAATGCTATTAAACAGTCAAAATTCTCTTTATGCGCAAGCTTCGCCATCACTTGAGCCTCAGGTTCAGACAATGGCGTGTCTCCCGGATAATCTCTTGGTGCTGGCGATTTTGGTTCTTTCCTTTCCTTTTCAATTTCCCAATTTGCCGGAAATTGATTATTCAAATCAACCCCACGGATATTTGCCTTCCAGCTAGTGAAATCAGTGCTTCCACCATTTATCGAGAATAATTTCTCCTTCTCTTCTTCTGGAGGACCATTTAAGACCAAATTAACTCCATCTGGATTGACCATCGGTACAATGGATAAGTCAACAGACTGATATAATGGCATTGTATGAACACGATGAATATTTGTCCCATTCGTTAAAGATAATAAAAAATCATTCAAAAACACCATTAAAATCGGCGTAGTAATCCATTCATTGGCATGGAATGATGCATTTATATGAACCTTTTTTGTACCTTTTCCTATTCTAATTTCCTCAATATTATGTCCTAATACACTTTTACCAATACTCTTCACTTGAATGAATGGAAAAATTTTCTTTAATCTATTTAGATCGACTTGCAAGGAATGATAATCATACTTTTTCTTTCCCTGTACTATTCTTCCAATAATGCGATTTGGAATATAAATTTCATCGCCTACTTGAAGATTATTCGGATTTACATGTTGGTTTATTAATAAAATACTATCCACTGAAATATTTCTTACTCCTGCCAATTTCCACAGAGTTTCTCCCTGCTTTATCTTATGAACCTGTAATTCAAATCCAGGTATTTGGATAGTTTCTGAAGCTGCTAATTTATTCGGATTAACATGAGGATTACTGTCTAAAATAAGATTCAAGGGAACCATAAAAAGCTGACTATAGTACCAAAGTGTATCTCCTGGTCTCAATTTAATCTCCATATGCCCACTCCTCTCCCTATATATATATGAACCGCACTAAAAAACATTACTTATGGTACTTTTTCTTATTCATAAAAAAGCTTTGTGACAAAGTAGGTATTTCTACATTTATCACAAAGCTCCATCATTCTACTTTTTTTTATTCGCTTCTTCTACTATATCAAGCATCCCTTTTTCTTTATCATAGAACCGCAATAAGTCTCCATAAATAATACTATCAGAATACTGCAATTCTAAATTCGCCTGCTCTATATAAGGCTCACACCCGTCTCCATTGACTGCTTCTCCAGTTGCTCGATCATAACAAACTTCTTTCGTATACACATAATCATTTGTGATAAAGCTGCCATCTCGTAAGACAACAAATGGATCCTTGTTATCAGAGAAAAGATCAGATCCAAATTGAATATCATTTTTTGTCTCGATCCCGAGCAAATGAAGAAGAGTCGGCTTGATATCCACTTGACCAGATACTGTTGACAATGTTTTCCCTTCCATTCCTGGAATATGGATAACAAAAGGCACTCTTTGTAATTGAGTGCTTACAAAAGGAGTCACTTCTTCTCCTAATAACTCACTCATTGCTTTATTATGATTTTCCGAAATGCCATTATGATCTCCATACAGTACAATAATGCTATTTTCATAGAGACCTTCTTCTTTTAGTTTCTCAATAAAATTTTTCAATGCTTCATCCTGATAACGGACAGTAGGAATATAGTTATTCAGTGTTTTACTGCCGGTTGTTAATGGCTCGATAAATTTGTCTTCCTCTTCTAACTCAAAAGGAAAATGATTTGTCAGCGTAATAAATTTACTATAAAAAGGCTGCGGCATTTCTTTTAAATGGGCGATTGATTGCTCGAAGAAGTCAATATCCTTCAGCCCCCAGCCAACAGAGTTTTCCTCATTCACCTCATAATCATTAATCTCATAAAATCGTTGGTATCCTATACTTTGGTACATAATATCACGATTCCAGAAACTCTTATTATTTGCATGTAAGGAAGCTGTGTAATATCCATTTTCATTTAAAATTTCAGGAGTTGCCTGATATTCATTTCCAGAATGAGTAAAGAAAACAGCCCCTCTACTTAATGGATACAATGAATTTTCCACAATGAATTCCGAATCTGAAGTTTTACCTTGTCCAGTTTGGTGGTAGAAATTTTCAAAATAGAAGCTCTGTTTAATAAAATCATTTAAAAATGGTGAAATTTCTTCGCCATTAACTTCTCGATTGATTGTAAACGACTGAGTAGACTCTAGACTAACCATGATTACATTTTTACCTTTAGCAATACCAAACATGTCCTTATTTGGTTCTGTATAATTTGCCTGATTATAATTAACCATATCTGTTAATTCACTGCCATCTGCAAATGCTCTTTGTGCAGAAGTCTTTGTTTGCAGAAAAATATCATAAAGTTGATAATTATATGTTCCAATATTTTTCACTAAAAGCTCTCTATCAAATGTTCGAGTTAACAATTGCGTTCTTTGCGTTTCTGCTAAACTTAGATTAAAAAAAGCTAAGCTTATCGTAAGTAAATAGAAAATACTCTTGTGAACTCTTGTGTATTTCGGAATTTTTACAAATGCTGGTTTCTTTTTCATAATGACAATAAGCAAAATAATATCAACAAAGAAAAGAATATCCGTAACATGGATTAACTCTCTAATACTACTTCCTAAATCACTCATATTACTTGTTTGAAATAAAAGCGGCAGAGTTAAAAAATCTGTATAAACTCGATAAAAAACCACATTTGCGTACAAAACAAACGAGAGAATCAGACTTGAAATTAATATATATCTCTTTTGATTTTTTTCTGAGAAAAACATGGATATTCCTAGTATAAATAATATGGAACTTAAAGGATTAATGATTAATATGAATTGTTGAATCCAATTTTCAATTTTAATATCAAAGCTTGTAATATAGGCAATATTTGTTTTAATCCATAGTAAAACTGTTGCAATCGTTATAAGTGATAGCTTTGACCACTCCAATTTTTTCTTAAACAATGGTGAATCCTCCTAACTATTGATCAAACAAAATCTCGAAAATTATCACTTTACACATTTTACAATATTTTTATTATATAAAGCTAATCTTTATGAAATTTTAATCTAATTTTCATCTTTGTGTATTATTATAATAGCTTACTCTTTTTTAAACGTCCAATCAGACGAAAATTTTCAGAAATTTTATCGTAATTATTCCTATCATTTAAAATACCTAAAAAAAAATCTCCTTCCAAATGGAAGAAGATTTTTTTCATTCTTAATAATCCTATCTATTTGTACCTAGCTCGATTAACTTTTAGCCAACCACGCAGCACCAATTACCCCTGCTGTATTTCCAAGAGTCGCAACATCAATGACAGTTGACTCTGCTACACTTTTAAAGGAAAATTTCATAAAATTCTCTTTTACAGGATCTAACAGGACATCTCCAGCTTTTGATACTCCTCCACCTATGACAATTTTCTCAGGATTTAACGTATTAGCAATATTTGCTAACACTAGCCCTAAATGAAATGCAACAAATTGAACGATTTCATTAGCTAATTCGTCCCCTCCTTTAGCTGCATCGAATACATCTTTTGCTGTAATCGCCCCTTCTTGATCTAGTAACGAATGAAGCTCGCTTAATGTATGCCTTTCCGCTAATCTTTCTTTCGTTAAACGAACAATTCCCGTTGCAGATGCAATCGTTTCTAAACAGCCAGTTTTCCCACAGTTACAAGGAGCTCCATTTTCCACAATTGCAGTTAGATGACCTATTTCACCAGCAGCTCCTTTAACGCCTTGCACAATATCTCCATTAATAATAACGCCTCCGCCAACACCAGTCCCCAGTGTTACGCAAACTAAATCCTTTGCTCCTTCTCCAGCTCCCTTCCACATTTCACCTAAAGCAGCACAGTTAGCATCATTATCAATCGTTACTGGCAATCCTAAATCTGCTTCAAGGCGAGCTTTTAAAGGAAAATTATCGGGCCAGCCTAAATTTACCGTATTAAAAATAATTCCTGTTTCATAATCAAAAGGACCTGGCGCACCCATTCCTGCACCTAAAACATCCTCTTTCGAATGACCTAATTCCTTCAATTTAGCATCAATGGATTTTGCAATATCAGATGTTATATTTTTCCCTTCCTCAGAATTATCTGTCGGGATTTCCCAATGATCAATTAAATCGCCATTTAAAGATAAAAAAGCAATTTTCACCGTTGTTCCGCCTAAATCTATTCCAGCTACCCATTTTTCTTGCATCACACATTCCCCCGATTTCTCTTATCCTCTAAGTATTGTATTTCTTGATTAAGCAGTCGCATAGCAGAATCGAATTCTTGTTCTTTTATTAATTGAGATTGATATAATTCTTTAATTTCGGATTTCATTAATTGTAAATCGCCTACTCGATCTCCAACATAAATGATTGTCCCGTACTTTTTTAAAAACTGCTGCACGTCATAAATTGTTTGCATGGTACCCCTCGATTTCATTCTTTTTCTATCCACTGCAAAGGTTTGCATAAAGTGATAAATTAATCGTTTTCAAATTAAGTATAAAGGATACGGACTGTTTCCTCAACAGCAGATTCTTTTCCCTTATTAGGAAAGTAAATATATGTTTAAAGCTAGAAAACAAAAGATATTCCCACCTCTTTCTTCTTTTATCATAATTTTCTTTTCCATACATATATTTAAAGAAGTATAGATGAGACAGGCTCATATTTTGAGCATACTTAACATGGAGCGGTGAAAATAATGAAAAAAGATTTTATTCGTTTAAGTCTTTCTCTTATTATCCTTATTTCTATTTTCTATATTTTTCAACAAAAGCAGATTGCTAAGGAGAGTATCACCTATTTTCCGATTGATCCTACTGTCACTTTTCCGAAAGCAAACACAACTCTTACTTTTAGTAAAAAAAGATTTGATGAATACAGTATTCTTTGGGAGAGCCATTCATCCATTAATAAGGTCGCATATTTACGGCAGGATATGAGCTTATTGTATGCAAATGGAAAACTAATAAACACAATGGGAGAATGGAAACAAAACACTTTGGAGCTTTCAGGAAAAAAAACAATCGTGGAAAGAGAAAGTAACTTTTTACAAGCAATAACTTTTCATTATGCGGAAATACACGATAGTAGTGAAAGAATTTTCAGTTCACAAAAAACTTCCACGGACAACTTATATATTATTAACTCCAAGTTTGAAAATGCTCCCCTAACTTTTCATACTGCCAGCAACTTAACAGAAAAGGATTGGGCAAAGACCTTAGAGAAAGAAGCATTAAACAATGTAGAGTATGCTTATCTTCAAGTATTAAAAAAATTCCATATTTCACCTGAGCAATATCATACAAAACTATTACTTACAGACTTAATCAACTATAACGATGCACCTCTCCCGAACTTTTCAAAAGAACAAAGCGCAAAAATAATTGGACAACTAACAGAGGGGCTCTATAAAAATTATTTTCTTGGCGTTATAAAAGAAGATGGAACCATTGCTGATCCCATCGGTAGTTCTATTCCTGTATTATTAATTAATGATAACCATCTTCTTATCTTATTTACAACAGTAGATGGTGAGTCAATTGTTTTAAGACAACAAATATCTACTCTTTAATTTTATCCCATAATAGAAGATATTTAGAATTGTTTTCGTCCAAATTTATCGCTGATTGTAAATACTTCCTTGCTTCTTCCAAGTTCTTATTATATATACTTACAACCGCTAAATTATAATATGCTTCATGAAATTCTGGATTTATCGCGATTGTTTTTTGCAGGTTCTTCTCTGCATCATTTAGATTACTCTTCTTAAGTTGAATATAAGAAAGTAAAAAGTAGTAATCTTCATTATTCTTTGGTTCCAGTTTCTCCAAAGCCAATTCAGCCTGATGAAATTTCTCATCATGGATATAATCATGGATCAGCATATAGGCTGATTGTTCTTGTCTTTGCAATACATCTTGATGGAATGAATAAAGGACACCTATTCCCAAAAGCAGTATAGTAACAAAGGCGGCACCAAGCTGGATTTTCCAGTTTTTTTTCTTTGGAAAATGAACAATCGCTGTGGCTAAGAAGCCGCCTATCAAACCACCAATATGTCCTGCATTATCGATTCCTTGTATAGTAAAACCAAAAATAAGATTGATAATTATGATGATAATGACATTCCAGCCCATTACACGAAAAAATAGCTGGGGAAAGCGCCACGCAAAATAAAGAAGTGCACCAAAACAGCCAAAAATCGCGCCGCTTGCACCAGCCGATAAAGACGGACTTAATAAATAACTAGCAAATACCCCACTAAACCCAGCAAATAAATAAATAAACATAAATCGGCTCGATCCAAAAATCCGCTCAATTAATGGTCCAACATAATATAGAGCAATGGAATTCATAAGTAAATGCAAAATACCAATATGTAAAAAAACAGGTGTTACAAATCGCCACCATTCCCCATTGGCAATTAAATAATTTACTTTTGCTCCCCATCTAATTAACGTTTCACTGTTTGTACTTCCGCCACTTAATTCCATTAAGAAAAATACAATCACTTGAATAGCAATGAAAAAATACGTGATACATGGTTTTCCAAAATTAAATAACTGTCTTTCTTCTTTTTCATTTTGTCTTAAGCGTGTAAAGATAGCATCTTTATATTTTTGAATATGCGTTTCTCGCTCTGCTTCCGTTTCTGGCATACCTTGTAATTCTGCTATTTTATACTCTCCTATTTCCCAGTCTTGGACGGATCGATCAAGAAGAACTGTTTCAATTTGTATTTTTTTATTTGGGCTTAAAAATACTGGATTGATAATATGTTCATATGAATCTACAGGCGGATAAGCAGATATATAAATGCTCACCACCCTAAGGGAACGACTATGCAGCGAACTTCTTATCCTTTCAGCATTTAACGCTGTCCTTTCTATATCCCTGCTTAACCAATTACTCCAGTTAATATCGATTTGAAATAAGCGAATAACGGGAGATTTTGATTTATTCTCTTGAGCCTCTAGCCATATTTCTTGTTGATCTTCTGATAAGTAGATAATTTTATACTGATATTCATTTACTAGTATATGGATGATTCTCCAATACTTATAATGTTCTAGCTCCATCTGTTCTCTCCCTACTCTCCGAACATCCTGAAAGGTAATGACACTATATTCTTCAAGTTCTTAAAAATAGTTGCTTTTTAAGGAAATACGATTTCTATGTAACAACACTATATATGTTTCTTTTTTCCTTCATTTCATTTAAATGTCACAAAATCCATCTTTCATTTTAGCTTATTTTATGTATTTTATAAATGAAAGTGACATTCGACAAGCATATCGCTTGAAGATATGAACGTTATTATTTGTTATTACCTTTTTAAAAAGATTAAAAACACATTTGGTAAAAGGAAAAAAGGATAGAACAAAGTAACCAATTGGTACCATTATGTTGCGGACACTCTGTGTATACCTTCTCCCTTTTTGGGATCTATTTATCATATTTTCAAAAAATCCAATTAAAGATATTTGATATATGAACAAAATCTTGATATTATCCATTTGAGAACGAACGTTCGAATAGATATTAAGATAGCAATTATTTAGCACTATGTCAAAGGATATCAACCAATTACCGTATACAAAAAGCGGAAAGTCTTACTGTATCAAATAAAAATCTTTAAAATTTAACTATGAGGTCTTTTATAATATGTATGTAACGATTGCAGATTTTATTAGAGAATGGAAGCGGGAGGCAGAGAGCTGACTCAAAAGATTTTAGAAGGTTTAACCGATGATTCTTTACAGCAAAAAGTCTCCCCTGAAGGTCGTACATTAGGAAGACCGGAATATTTAGCTCAAATTCGGGCAGAAAATAAATGAACTAGATAATGCAAAAAATATTCCTGCTGCAGCTAAAGAAATAACCGATACATTTAAACTTCTCAGTTCTACTGCAATCAAAGTGATAGAAGAACAATGGACAGACGAATCCTTGAAGGAAGTGCAATCAGCCTTTGGCAGAGAAGAAACAAATGCTCAAATTTTAATGGGGCTCATTAAGCATATTGTTCATCACCGTGGACAACAAGTTACAATTCTGATGCAGCAAGAGTCAAACCATTTGGAGTTTATGGACCATCAAAGGAAGGTTGGATTCTTGTAGGACTAGACAAAGACAATCCACCACTTTAACAGTTCAAGAAGATATCCTTGTAATACTAAATGTACACCTTGGCATAGATTAGCAAGACAGCTGAGTTTCGGCAGTCTAAAAGCAGAGCATAGGATTAACATGACTTGTGTATTCAAGCTTACAGTAGCTGTCCCTTACACTTTTAGAAGCCAATAAGCCAAACAATTACGTTACTTCTTGTAATTGTTCGGCCTTATTTTTGTGCAGGCTACTTATTCCCAGCTCATTTAAACGCTATTTTCCGTCGCATCTGTTCTTTTTTATTCATTGATAAATCGTATTTTGCGATCGTCCAAAAACAGAGTTCATTGTCATTCTTTTTACACTTGGAATATTCATTAATATTCTAACTGCATATTTACGAATAAATGGACTTCTTAATACCGTATTAATGACACGATACCGTTTTTGAAATAAATAATATCCACCTAAAACAATTAGTAAAATGGAGAATACTTTTGACATTTTTGAAATCCCTCCTACTAACTAGTTTGGTAATAATATTATTTTTTATCCGTGTAAACGAATGAAAATGTTAATGTATTGACGTGATTAAAATTATTACAAAAAGAAAAGTATATATATCAACGCAGCTAAGAAGCCGGAAAGAACATTTACCATATCATTATTAAAAAGTGCAAAACCCTTTATTTTCACTAAGTTAGTGTGACATTCTACTTTTGATTCAACTATTCGACCACAAACAGGACATATATATTCCACTTGTACAAAGGCACCTAAAAGAGTATCCACGATATTACCTAAGAATCCAAATACAAGGATGACAAAAAAACTACCAAACTCCAAAGCAAATAAGAAATTTGCTGTTAACGCTATTAAGAGTGATCCAGCAAATGCAGCAATTGTTCCTAGGACACTGACTGCTCCAGATGTTCCAGTGGCCGCTTGTTTAAACGTTCGAACAGAGATTGGCTTTTTCTTGCTTAAGGATCCAATCTCTGATGCCCATGTATCCGAGTTGGCAGCTGCAAGAAGTATGGCGAATACACTAATCCAAACTGATTCTTTTGCAAAATAATAGATGATACCAACAATTGCTGCAAAACCTCCATTTGCCATAACTTGCCATGCATCTCGTTGTGACCCTTTTTTGGTTTTGTCCTCCATCGCCTGTTTAGTTTTGCTTTTATATTTTGAAAGCATACTAGAAGAAACAAAAAATACTCCTAGAACTACTAATCCTTTAGAGCCAAACCCTAGCGCAATTCCGCTCCCAACAAAAAAAGCCGCAATTGCGCCACTCATCGTTAATGATCTGCGTTTATATGCCAAATAAGAGACAAATAAAATGACTACTGCATACATCATACTACTCATTTGCGTAAATAATTCCTTCATTTGTAATTATTTTCTGAACAGCTAAATCATGATTCTCAACGGGAATTTGCTGCTGTATTTGCATAGAAAATGCTAGTGATATTGTTTGTCCATCATAATTTTGCAAAAAGCGGTCATAATAACCGCCCCCAAATCCTAATCTATATCCTTTTGGCGAAAAAGCTAATCCAGGAACAAGAAGTAAATCAATTAGTTTAGAATCTGTTGGTTTCGTTTTTTCTATAACTGGTTCAAACAGGTTACTATAAACCGATTCAAGTTGATTAAATTGCTCTAATTCGCGAAAAATCATTTGTCTAGATGCAGGGATGCACTTGGGAACACTTACTTTTTTACCTAATTGCCAAGCTGTACGAATAATTTGGTATGTATCCACCTCAGGAAATTTGGAAATGGTAATCCCTATATGACTAGCAGAAATAAAGGAAGCATCATTATATAATTGGGAAGCTATTTGGTAGGACATATGCTCATATTGTGGTTTATTGATTGATTGGAGTAGTTTTATCATATCTGATCGGAATTGTTTTTTTTCCTGCATTTTATGTACACCTTCCTTACATTTTCGTTATAAATATGAAAAAAACAGAAGGGATATCCCCCTTCTGCTTATTTTGTTTCACGATGAACTGTAGTACGTTTTTCTCTTGAGCAATATTTTTTTAGCTCAAGACGATCTGGATTATTTCGTTTATTTTTTTTAGAAATGTAGTTACGATCACCACATTCAGTGCAAGCTAACGTAATGTTTACACGCATGTTTATTTCCCTCCAAACTATAGGTTGCTAGTTCGTGCATACGACTTTTATATGATAACATCTTTTGTTAGGAAATGCTAGTACTTGTTTTCATTAGAATATGATTCATATCTAAAATATCCTTTTTTTCTGTCCCCATAATGGACCAAGCCCGACTAATACCAATTGATTGAGGCATTACCTCCATATTTAAAGAAAAAATACTTACACTGGAGCCTTTTGCCATAGGCTGATATTTGAGGGTACCATTTTGATTATTGCTCCAAATATGATCAGTATGCACATTCCACAGAGGTTGTACGGTTCTCTGTTCCATGCAGCTTGAATTATGTTCTCCATTTACTAAATATAGCTGTTCCTCAATGGAATGATAGATGACGTTTTCCGTAGGTGATACAAAAGAAAGATGATTATGAAATGCTTTTGGAAAATAATTCAAAACTAAAACTTTCATTTTTTTCGGTTCTTGAGAGTGATTTCTGACAAAAATCTCATTATATTGAATTTTTGAGTGCTTGTGTATTTGTTTTACATGAACGGAAATAGAATGTTCTGGTATTAATTTTTCATAACCATTTTGAATCCAATACGTTTTTCCATCAACCCAGATTCCAGGAGTTGTCGTTATTTTTTTTACTAATAACTTTCTTTGAACACTTTGATAGTCTTTTTGTAAATCGGCCTCAATTTTCATTCTTCCTTCACCTACTCTAATATTTTTAATTAGATATGGATTCCTTCACCTTTGCCTGTACAATCAATTCATCAAAAATTCTTTTTGTCTCTTCGCCAATTCGATTCCAGCTAAAAAGCTGGCTAACTAATATTTGCCCTTTCTTACCAATTTCTTTACCCACGGCTGGATTTTCTACTAAATACTCGATATTCTTTACTAAGTTTTCTGCATTATTTGGCTCCATATATAGTCCTGTCTCTCTATCCTTAATGATTCCTTTTAAGCCGCCTGTCTGGGATACAATTGTTGGAATAGCGAAAACAAGGGATTCTAATGCTACGATTCCAAAAGGCTCATAGGAACTCGGTATAACAACTATATCTGCTAGTGCATAGTGTGCATTCTTCTGTTCTTCCTGCAAATACCCTATTAAGTGAACACTTTCTGCTAATTGATGTCTTTCAATAAATTGTTGATATTCATCATACATCGGACCGACTCCAGCAAGAACGAAACATAGATCATTTCGCTTTTTATGCAACTTTCTTGCTGCTTCTAATAAAGTTCCAAAGCCTTTTTCTTTTACCAATCTCCCCATAGCAAAAACTACTTTTTTGTTGTCCTTTGAAAAATTTTCAACCGGAGCAGCCGATATAGCTTCCTTCTTCAAGATTTCTACTCCATTGGGAATGATATTAATTTTCGTTTGTTCTACTTCAAAAATTGTCATTAACTCATTCTGCATATATTCGCTGCACACAATTAAAGAATCAGCTGTATCTATTAACTGGCTTTCTTTCCTATGGATAAATTTCTGCATTTCTGTATAGATACCACCGTTTCTTCCATGCTCTGTTGCATGTATGGTGGCTATTAAAGGAACATTTAATTGATTCTTTAAAGAAATAGCAGCTGCACCTACTAACCAATCATGTGCCTGCACTAATTCAAATGTTGTGTTCTTTCCTATCTCTATTGCTTTATCCCACATTGCTAAATTTAAGCCGCCAATCCAGTGAATAAAGTTTTGATCTTTACTATAAATTGGCTTGACCCGATAAACAAATAAGCCAGCCTTTTCTTCTACGTCTTCGGGATTTTTATTCATCTCTTGTGCTGTAACAAGATGAACTTCATAGCCATTTTTTATTAAGCTATTTGTCAACCCAACTACATGAGCACCAAGACCACCAACTATATTGGGCGGATACTCCCAAGATAAGATTAAAACACTCTTCTTGTTTGTCGGTTTCTTTTGAGACCGAACCGGTTTATGGATTTGTATCGTTGTATTTAAAATTGGATATTTACTTTCTCTTAAGGAAAGCCAGTCTTTATCGATTGGTCCTTTCCAATAACCGTTTAATTTGTTTGCCGCTTCTAGATGGTTTGTTACTTCTTCACTTGTCCAATTATTATCTTGATAAAGGAGAGCGCTTAATAACAACCATTCCTTTTCCATCTGCTTCTGTACTCTATGAGTTGCTGGCGGTAAAGAAATTTGTCTCCATTCATGAAGCTCTCTTTCCAAAAATGCTAAAGCAGCATAGGAAGAACGATGTTTAACAACCTCTTCTCTCCCTCTGCGCTCTAAGAAGGAAGCACAGAGATGGACACAATCCATTCCTTGACTGAATTGCTTTATATATGTTTCAGGCGTAATATGAACCATATAGCCTTCATCATTTAAATAACGAATACTTTTATTCAACTCGTCTTGTATCTTTACATAATCAGCTAAATCAATTGGGAAAGTTAAAATGGACTCATTTATGTATGGAGGATAGGATTCTAGCAAATCTAAGATCCATTTATCCCATACTTGTTTTGTTGCTTTCTCCTCTTTAAAAAGTTGATACAGCTTTTCTTCCACAGGAAAGAACACAATATTATGTGGTGATTCAACCGCAATACCTGTATCATTCGGTAAAGGATCACTATGATCGATTGTCCTACTGTTTAAATAGCTATAAGAAAAGTTCTCTTTTTTCAAATATAAATCTAAACCAGGTGAAAAATTTCCTTCTGGAAACCAAAATCCTGTCGGCCGGTAGTCTAAATAATCATCTATAATGGATAAACCTAACTCTATTTGTAATTGAATACCTGTACTTGTCGATACATTTGATAAAGGCGAAAAGGAAGCGGGACTTGCCAGCAATTCGATCCGCTTTTCTTGGAGAAGCGATTTAAGAACCTTCAATAGATTTGTTTCTTTATCTATCCAGAAAGAATACAATTCATCATCGGGATAGTATTTTTCTAAAAATTCTGTTATTTCTTCTCGAAATGACTGCGCATCAAGTTGTTCGAGATAAATTGGCGGAACAACAATTTGAATGGTATATGGAAGTTGATTCTTTTCTGTTTCGAAAAGAAACTTGATAAAGTTAATAGTCTCCGCATATAATTCCTTTTTCTTCTGTTTATCTTTTGAAAAATAGTTCATAAAAGGAATCTTATTAATTACAATCAGTTGAAAATAGGAACCATTCATTTCTTTTTCACATCCTCTTGCTCTTCTAATTCATAATAGCTATAGGTGCTTACGTGTTCAATCCAATTTGGGACAGAAACATCCCCATTCTCCCACTCCTGTAAATCCTTTGCTAATTGGCCTGTTTGGTTATGTGCAGTTCTCGGTGTATGCAAGGGATTTGACTGTAATATCGGTAAAAAGGATTGATACACATCAAGAACCCCAATTTCGAAACAAAAACTTCTATTGGGTGATAAGTCTTGTAACACCACTGATTCTTGCCTATTTTCAACAGGCAGAATGCGAGAATTATGCGCATTTCTTCCATTATAGATAATACTAGTTATATCATTAATCTTTACTGCTAGCGAACAAGTTTCCGGATCAATATCATAATAAGTTGAAATTAACTGCCATTTTCCTTCGGGAATTCTCCAAAATACTAATGCAGTGTCTTCCGATGTTAACCAAGCTTCCATCCCATTTTTCTTTGCTAATAAATCCACGCTTGTCCAAAAACTTTCCGTTATATATGATTCCTGCTTTTGCATTTGGATTACATTCTTTTGCTCCTCGGCTTGTCCAGCATTCCCATGATGTTCTTGTTCCTTCACATATTTTTTCCATTGGTATTGTACTTTTCCTACAGTTGAATTTAGTTCGATGGCAATTTTCCGGAAAGACAGTCCTTTACGTCTTAAATTTACAATTTGTTCAATCAATAGAAATTGCACCTCTTTCTAAATTTTATTTATCCAATGTCATTTAATTGCTGTGGTGTATGATCGCAATTTACTAGTATATGCATACAAGATTCCATTTAGTTCGCAATTTATATTTATTATGTTACCACTGAATGGGCATTGCCACAACGAACAGATTTTGTCGGAATATGCTTAAACTTACGTACGTTTATTGTAATAGAGCAAAAAAATTTTTTTTGCATTTTTCCATTAGCTAGTACAACATCGATTCGACATATGTTTTTAAAAATTCAAGATGAATTACGACATATTCTTAACTGTTTCGCAGATCTATTCGAATATTGTCATCCACAATCTTGATTTAATAGGAATTAACGATAGATAATGATAAAATATCTTTAGCTTGCTTTGTTCTTCTTTAGGTCTCTTATTATTTATATCATTTGAAATGAAGATTTTATTCTGAGGTGAATTATGTTAATTGTAATGTTAGTAATTATAGGAGTTTCTTTATTCCTTCTTATTCTGTCTCTTTTCATTCGTGATCCCATTAAAGATTTACGAGAGGAAATAGATCAGCTTTCCATTCAACAAGTACAAGAGCTATACAAAATAAAAAAGAAATTAAAACTATTAGAAGAAGAGTTAATGATCGGTGAGGAAGATTTTTCTTTAAAGCCATCTTCTACCCTAAAAAACCCATCCGCAATGGAAATGGATAAACCACAGCCCATTCACGCTATTATTAAAAACCAAGTCTGGACCCTTGCAGCTAGCGGAGTACCGATTGAGCAGATTGCCAATCAATCTTCCTTATCTATCACTCAAGTTCAGCAAATTATAAAGGAAAGGGTCGAAAAGTAACTAAATGAAAAAGCATAGTTTACGTTCATTTGCCATCGGAATGCTCCTTTCAGCAAGCATTATTGGTAGTTTTTATTACTATCTCGAAAATAAAGGTCAAGAACATGCAACGATTAGTGTATCTGAAGCAACATCCTATCTACAAAAAAAGGGTTTTACTGTGTTAGCAGAGGACGAATATAATAATTTACAAAAGCAAATAGCAGAGAAGAAACAAGAACAAGCAAAATCAGCAGCAAAAGAAAAGAAACAGGAAGAGCCGAAAGAAGAACAACATGAGAACATTGCCTATACGTTAAAAGTTAAAAGTGGTATGAGCATCTCTCAAATTGCTGAGTTATTATATAAAGAAAAAATCGTCAAAGATCAAGAAGAGTTTGAAACATACTTAATTGATAATGGCTACCATACCAAAATTCAAGTTGGCAGTTTTCCTTTAACTAGTGACATGAGTCATAAAAAAATTGCCGAAACTCTTACGAAATAAACGAACTGGAACATACTTAAATAAGTAATCTAAAAGGTCGAACAATCCATATTTAGCTATTAAGTATAAATGAAGCACACTAATTAGTTAAAAGCTATGAAATAATGAAACCCCAAAAATTATAGAGATGTTGTTAGTATCTCCGTATAATATTTGGGGTGAAATCCTTTGTTCCGGTCTTTTTTTATTTACCAATCATATTGTCTGCCTTTAACTAAATAGAAAATATTCTCAGCTATATTAGTTGTATGGTCTGCTGCTCTTTCTAAATAACGACAAACAAATGTCAATTGCGAAATTTGCTGTAAATACTCAGGTTTATTTTTACTAATTTCTAAAAGCTCCACAAACGCTTGTTTATTTAAACCATCTACCTCATCATCCATCTCCGCGATTTTTCGAGCTAGTTTTGTGTCTTCTTTATTATAAGCATTTAAGGATAAGCGCAGCATTTCATTAGTAATCTCTAACATTTTTTTTACATGAATGATTGGTTTCACTAAGTCTTGATTCCCAATTCGAATAGTAGCTTTTGCAATATTAACGGCAAAATCTGCGATTCTTTCAATATCGGTTGCAATCTTAATTCCAACAATAATACGTCTTAAATCAATTGCTACAGGTGCCTGCTTCGCAATTAATAGAATAGCAAAGTCATTTATTTCTTCATACAAATTATCAGCCTTTACATCATCATCAATAATTTCTAAAGCCATTTCTATATTTTGTGTTTCAAGTGCTTCTAACGATCTTTCAAGTGCTTGAATCGAAAATTCACCAAGCTCTGTCAGTTTCTCTTGCAATTCCTTAAGCCCTGCTTCAAATTTCTCTCTAACTGGCATAGTAAGATCTCCTTTTTTTGAATTCAGCTTAAATAATTATCCAAATCTACCTGTAATATAATCTTCTGTTCTTTTATCCTTTGGATTAGAGAATATTTTATCGGTTACATCAAACTCTATTACTTCTCCATTTAAGAAGAATGCTGTTTTATCAGAAATACGTGCTGCTTGCTGCATATTATGTGTAACAATAATAATGCTGTAGTTTTCTTTTAGTTCTTGAACTAACTCTTCCACTTTTAATGTCGAAATTGGATCAAGTGCAGAGGTTGGCTCATCCATAAGAATAACGTCTGGTTCAATCGCAAGACATCTTGCAATGCAAAGGCGCTGTTGCTGTCCACCAGAAAGTCCATATGCATTTTGGTGTAATCTATCTTTTACTTCATCCCAAATTGCCGCTCCTCTTAAACTTTTCTCCACAATCTCATTTAAAATTTTCTTATCTCGTATCCCATGAATTTTTGGTCCATAAGCTACATTTTCATAAATAGATTTTGGAAATGGATTTGGTTTTTGAAAAACCATTCCGACTTTTGTTCTTAGTTCTTCCACTCCATAGTCTTTATCAAAAATATTTCTGCCACGATAATTAATTTCACCTGATGTTTTTACACTTGGCACTAATTCAATCATCCGATTTAAAGTTTTGATATATGTCGATTTACCGCAGCCTGATGGTCCAATAATAGAAGTTACTTCGTTTTCGATTATGTCTAAATCTATATTTTTCAGCGCATGGTTATCCCCGTACCATAAATTAAGCTGATTTGTTTTATAAACAGAGTTTTTCACTCTATCGTCTGTAGCATTCATTTCTACTGCTTTCTTAATTTTATCTGCAAAGACTGTACTCATTTGAAGTTCCCCCTATACGTTTAATAACGTTTTTGAAATTTATTTCGAATCAATACTGCAATAGAATTCATTAAAATCAATAAAACTAAAAGAACAATTATTCCTGCTGCTGCAAGACTCTGAAACTCTTCTTGCGGTCTTCCGGTCCAGTTATAGATTTGCATTGGCAGCACTGTAAACATATCAAAAACAGTTCTCGGCAAGAATGCTAGGAATAAAGGTAAACCTAATACTACTAGTGGAGCAGTTTCGCCAATTGCCCGTGAAAGTGCCAATATCCCTCCAGTTAAAATACCTGGTATAGCTGCAGGCATGACTACTCTGACAATTGTCTGCCATTTCGTTGCTCCCATACCAAGGGAGGCTTCTCTTAATTCACTAGGAACAGATCGGATAGCTTCCTGAGATGCAACGATAATGATTGGCAATACTAATAAGCTCATTGTTAACCCTGCCGCAAGGACACTTGTTCCAAGTGATAAAGCACGAACAAAGAGTGTCAATCCTAATAGACCAAAAACAATGGATGGTACACCTGCAAGATTCGATATATTAATCTGGATAAAATTCGTGAATTTATTTTTACTTGCGTATTCTTCTAAATATATCGCCGTGCCCACTCCAATTAAAAGTGATACAGGTGCAACTACTGCCATAAGCCAAACTGTTCCTATCAATGCGGTATAGACTCCTGCATTTTCAGGTTTACGGGAAGGCAGGCTTGTTAAAAACTGAAAATCTAAATAGCCAATTCCTTGAGTCAATACTCGATAAAAAAGGACACCCAGAACAATTAAACCAAATAAAGTTGCGCTAAAGAATAATCCTTTCATTATGACGTTTTTCATTAATCTTGGTTTCATTCGCTTAATAACTTCTGAATGGTTTACTAACTTCATCTTAATATTCCTCCCTAAAACGACGAGAAATGTACTGAGCAAGCAGATTCATCAAGAAAGTGAATAGGAATAATGTAAATCCAACCGCATAAATGCTGTAATAAATCGTTGTTCCATATCCTGCATCTCCTTGACTTACTTGAACAATATAGGCTGTCATAGTTTGTATAGATTCTGTTACATTGAAGCTTAGATTAGGTGTACTGCCTCCTGCAACTGCGACAATCATTGTTTCCCCAATCGCTCTTGATAAAGCTAATACAATGGAAGAAACAATTCCAGAAACTGCTGCAGGTAAGACTACCTTTAAAGCAACTTCAAATTTAGTAGAACCCATTGCTAATGCTCCTTCCCGCATTGCCCTCGGAACGGCACTCATTGCATCTTCTGATAGAGAAGCAATCATTGGCGTAATCATAATCCCAATAACAATTCCTGGACTTAAAGCATTAAACATTTCTAAAGAAGGAATAATGGATCTAAGTAATGGCGTTATAAATGTTAAAGCGAAAAACCCGTAGACAATTGTAGGAATACCAGCAAGTACTTCTAAAATTGGCTTAATTATTCTTCTTGTTCTATCACTCGCGTATTCACTTAAAAAAATGGCGGATGCTAACCCTATCGGCACAGCAACAATCCCAGCAATCAGCGTTACTTTTAACGTCCCAGACACAAGTGACATGATTCCAAAAGAACCGGGATCAGAAAATGGATACCATGATTTACTTGTTAAGAACTCTTTTATATTTACTCTTTCGAAAAAAGTAAATGTTTCAATTACTAATGTAAATAGGATACCGAGCGTCGTTAATACCGAAAAGATTGCAGTAATCAATAATACTTTAGGCATAACTTTTTCTAACATCTTACTTAGATTATTTTTCTGTTTTTTTTCAGCAATTAACTCTTGTACAGATCTTGCATTCACATTTGTCGTTTGTTTAATCATGCTTTAAGTCCCCCTTAATCCAACAGCAAGATGGAAAGCTAAGTACAAAGCTTTCCATCAAAACTTATTACTTAAGTCCTTCGATTAATTCTAAATCTTTTTTGTATTCCTCATCTGGCAATTTTACATAACCTACGTCTTCTGATAAATCAGCCGCATTTTCAATCATGAATTCTACAAAATCAGCTACTTCTTCTTTTTTCACCGATTCATTTTTTACATAAGTGAATAATGGTCTTGATAATGGAGAATACTCGCCGCTTTCAACCGTTTCATTTGTTGGTTCAACTGGGCCGTTCCCTCCGTCTATTGGTACTACTTTCAACTTATCTTTGTTTTCAGCATAGTAAGCATAACCAAAGTATCCAATTGCGTTTTTATCGCCTGTTACCCCTTGTACTAAAATATTATCGTCTTCTGATAATGTCGCTGCTTTAGCAATTGGCTGCTCTTCTAGAATCACTTCATCAAAATAATCGAATGTTCCAGAATCAGTTCCTGGAGAATAATATTTAATTTCTTCTTCTGGCCACCCTTCACGGATATCAGACCATTTTTTGGTTGTACCATCTTCAAGCCAGATTTTCTTTAATTCATCTAATGTTAAGTGGTCAACCCATGTGTTATCCTTATTCACCACAACAGATAAACCGTCATATGCTAATCTTAATTCTGTATAGTCAATTCCTTTTGATTCTAACTCGGATTTTTCTTCATCCTTAATTGGACGGGATGCATTACTGAAATCTGTTTCCCCTGCGATAAATGCTTTGAAGCCGCCACCTGTACCAGATGATGCTACAGATACTTTCACGTTAGGCTGCTCTGCCTGGTATTCTTCAACGATTGCTTCCATAATTGGATATACAGTGGATGAACCGTCTAATTTTATTTGCCCTGATAATTGTTCAGTACCATTATCTTTTGATGTATTAGATGACTTTGATGAACTGGCATCGTTATTTCCACCACACGCTGATAATGCTAACATTGTTCCAATCATTGCTGTCAATCCTACTGTTTTAAGGCTCTTCATTTTTCTCTTTACCCCCTAAGGATGCTTGTTTTGTTTACAAGATAACTATAAGACTTTAGTATTAACTTGGTTTTAACTATTTGTAAATCAATGTAAACACATTGTAAATTTAGAAGGTTTTCGTACTCTTTTTTAAATAAAAAAAGGACAAAACTAGTAAATGCTAGTTTTGTCCTTTTCATCATATTATTTGTCTTTTTTCTCTTCTTTTTGTCTTTCTTTTTTCAAATCAAAATACGCATCCAAAACGCGTTCTCCAATTTTCTTATTGGCACCATTATCCACACTTCCTTGGTATGCCCATGGAACCATTACAGCCATGGAAACTTCTGGATTATCGGAAGGTGCGTAGCTGATTAAACTTAAATTCATAACTTGCGGCGGTTCTTTTCCATAATCACTGCGAGAAGGTCCATCGTAAAATGCCTCTGCTGTCCCTGTTTTTGCTGCAGGTGAATAATCCTTTCCACCTAGATTAGAATAAGCAGTACCTTTTGGAGTTTGTGCCACCATTTTAAATCCTTGCTGTACACGTTTGATCCATTCAGGTTTGACATCAACCTTATTTAATACTTTTGGTTTAACTGTTTCTACTACCGGTCCAAGTTTACTGTCATCCGCTACTGGTTCGCGGATCTCTTTTACAATATGTGGTTCCATTCTGTTTCCGCCATTAGCAATGGTGGAAACATATTGGGCAAGCTGCATATTGGAATACGTATCATATTGTCCAATGGATAAATCCAGTAAGAAACCTGGCAGTGTATCTTGTCCTTTAAAGCCAACTTGCTCATTCGGCAAATCAATACCAGTACGGATTCCAAGTCCATATTGGGCAAATTCATTTCTCACTAACGAGAAGTCCGCTAATGAAACAGATAGTGGTTTACCGTATACATAGTTAGCACCAGCCATGTTCATTACCGTTCTAAACATATAAACATTGGATGAGCGTTGTAAAGCGGTAAGATCGCTGATTGGTCCCATTGTCGTCCACGATTTTTTGATGGTATTTCCAATTTTAACAGGTGTATCATTCCATACTGTCCCAGGAGAAATCGCTCCTGTTTTATAACCAGTTAAAACAGTTGCACCTTTTACAACAGAACCTACGTTATAAGTAGTTGTAATATTACCAAGTGCATCATCTTGAACTTCTATTTTACCTGTTTTATCATTTTTCACTAGTCGTTTCCCTGCCATGGACAGGACATCCCCTGTATTGGGATTCATTAAAACAACATAGGCACGATCAAGTAATTTCGTTCCCGCAAATGTTTTTGCTTTTTTTAATTCTTCCTCAATGATTTTTTCTATTTTTAATTGAAGCTCCATATCGATTGATAGTACCAAATCATTGCCACGTTTTCCTTCTGTAATGACTTCGGTACTAACAATATTACCTTTTTTGTCTGTTTTATTGCGAATTTTCTCTTTTTGCCCTTTAAGAACATCCTCATATTGAAGTTCTAAGTAACTGGTACCGACCCGATCATTTCTGCTATATCCTCGGGAAACATAATAATCTAATTTCTCTGCTGGCAGTCCTCTTTCAGCGGAGCTCACATTCCCTAAAACAGATTTCAGGGTATCCCCAAATGCATAGGATCTCTCCCAATCTGTTGTCGTATCGACACCAGGTAAGGCTTCTAAATTCTCACTAACTACAGCAAATTCTTCGTCGCTTACCTCTTTATTTTTGACCATTTGCGGTGTTAGTTTATAACCGCTGATAAACTCACGATAGATAGCTAGCACTTCTAAATCATGATTAGTAAGTGTTTTTATATCCTCCGCGGTAATCCGATCCAACTGCAACTGATACACTTGCTTATTGTATTCTTCTTGATCTGGATACTTCTCAGCTAAAGCTTTTTTTTCCTTTTCAGTGACTTTCTTTTCCGCTTCTTTTTTATTTTTTATAATCCAATAGTCTTTTTTCTCGCGCTCCGTCACCTTTTTCGTATCTTTCATAATATATTTTGAAAGTAATTCAGCGGTTTTGAGCATATCTTCTTGTTTCGCACCAGAATTCGTATAAGTAATTGCTTTTTCTGCTACATTATCTACTATCACTTTTCCTGTTGCATCATACATTTTGCCACGTGGTACAGAGGTATTTACTGTAACATCTTCTGTTTTCTCTAATTCTCTTTTATAATCTTCACCATAAACAATCTGCACAAAGCCTAGGCGCAGAATCAATGCTGAAAATAATAAAAAGACAAAAAAGAAAATAATATTAAGACGTACAGGTATCGTTTTTTTCTTTTTCTTTTTTCCCAACGTTTAATCACACTTTCCTTCGATATTCTTTTTCTATTGTAATAGAAAATCGTAGATTATTCTATTAATAACTAATTGGAATAATATGCTAGGATTGTTGAATCTATAAAACATGCTATAACTTGCTCTGTTATTCATTAATATGGGAGGAAATACATCTATATATCCACCTTTCTTTTATCCAAAAAAAACCAAAAACACTATCTAAAAGGTAGCAATGTACATACCCATAGATAGTGTTTTTTTATTTTAAAGTCTCGTAATCTATTCTTTTTCCTTCTTTAATTCAAAATATTTGTCCATAACACGTTTTCCGATAGTTAAGTTTGGTGATGGTCCATTGTTGGTTGTGTACACCCAAGGAACCATGACAGCCATGGCAACCTCTGGGTTTTCGGAAGGCGCATAGGTTATTAAGCTTACATTCATTACTTGGGGCGGTTCTCCTTCTCTATTTTTTCTTAATGGCCCATCATAAAAGGCCTCAGCCGTGCCAGTTTTTCCTGCTGGACTATAAGAAGAACCCGCGAAAGCTTTAGCTCCTGTACCGCTTGTCATAACAAGACGAAATCCTCTATGAATTTGCTCCATCCATCCAGGCTTCAATTCCAACTTATTTAATACTTTTGGTTGAATTTCTTGAACAATTGGTCCTAACTTCCCTTCTTCCTTAGAAGTTTCACGTATTTCTTTCACTAAGTGTGGCTGAATACGATACCCTCCATTAGCAATTGTTGAAACATATTGGGCTAACTGCATGTTCGTATACGTATCATATTGTCCAATCGACAAGAACATTAGGTTTGCTGGCTGGTTTGGATCCACTACTCCTCTCAACCCAGCCGTTTCATTTGGTAAATCAATTCCAGTCCGAATACCTAACCCAAATTCTGAAAAGGAATTCCTGATTTTAGGATATGCTTCCAAATCAATGTTTAATGGCTGCATATAACCATAATGCCCTTTCCCAATCTTAATAGCTGTTTTAGCCATATAGACGTTAGATGACTCTTTTAACGCTGTTAAATCATTGATCATGCCCATTGGTTTCCATGATTTAAAAGGAGGCGATCCTTTAATTTGCATGGTTGCATCTAGTATGGGAGTTCCTGGAGAAATAACCCCTTCCTTATATCCTGTCAATACCATTGCACCTTTGACAACGGAACCAACATTATAAGAAGTAGTAATATTACCTAACGCAAAATCCTGCACAACTTGCTTGCCTGTTTTCTCATCTTTGCCTAACTGCTTTCCGGCCATCGTTAATACTTCACCCGTATGAGGATCAATTAATACGACAAATGCTCTATCTAAATATTGAGTGCCAGCATAGCCATATTTCGTCTTTTTCAGCTCTTCTTCAATAATTTTTTCTACTTCTAGCTGTAATTTCATATCAATTGTCAATACTAAGTCATTACCGGCAGCTCCATTGGCAATCACTTCCGAATTAACTATTTCATCTTTTTTATCTTTAATAAATTTAACCTTCTTCTTTTGTCCTTTTAAAATATCTTCATATTGCTTTTCTAAATAGCTAAGTCCGACTCTATCGTTCATGCTATAACCTTTTGCTATATAGCTGTCTTTTTCTTCTGCAGGAACCCCTCTTTGTGAAGTACTGACATTCCCTAATACGGTTTTTAATGTCGACCCAAAATCATATTTTCTGTCCCAGTCCCGAACTGTATCGACACCTGGCAGTTTGTCCAAATTTTCGCTGATTACAGCGATTTCCTTATCGGTAACCCCTTCATTTTTAACAATATGTGGTGTATAGTAATATCCGCTTTGAAATTCCCGATAAATAGCTAATGTTTCCATATCTAGATCTGTAAGTGTGTTTAAATCCTTTTCTGTTATCCGCTCACGCAAAAGCTCATCATATACTTTTTGGTATTCTTTATTGTCATTCTTATATTGTTCTTGTAGTTTCTCATTTTCTTTTTTGGGTATTTTCTTCTTTGCTTCTTTCGGATGAATAAGAATCCAGTAATCTTTTTTATCTCTTTCTGATATCTTTTTAAGATCTTTTTCACTGTCCATCTTAATAATTTTTGCTAATTCTTCGGCGGTATCCCGCATTTCATTCGGTTTATATTTTTTCCAATTCGTATAGGTAATCGCATTTTTACCAACATTACTTACAATGCTTTCTCCCGTTCGATCATAGATTTCTCCTCTTGGGACAGATGTGCTGATGATAATGTCCTCTTTCTTCTCGACTTGCTTTTTATATTCATCTCCATAAACAATCTGAACAAATCCTAATCTTAAAATAAGTGCTGAAAACAATAAAAATACCGTAAAGAATATAATGTTAACTCTTAAAGGTATTGGATTTCTCTTTTTTTTCTTTTTTTCCCCCACGATCGATTCCACCTTTTCCTCCAAAACTTTCCTATTTTCTATTTTAAAGGAAATTTACAAAGATTACTATATGATTATTTTATATTTAACTGAATACTCTTTTCTTCACCTTATTAATAAAGCAAAAAAGGATCTGTAGATATGACAAATCCTTTTTTGCTTTATGCTGTTTTCCACCTAATCTTTCGAGCAAAGAAATAGATCACAGAATGTCCACTTCCTAGTATAAATAACAGTATCGGGATTACTTTATTTGGATTGAATACACTGACGCCAATGATAAAAAGAAGAACCGATAAAAGTCTTCCCAGATTGAGAAACAATTCCCTCACTACTATATATTCTATTCTCATTTCTCCTGCTTTCCAGCCTTTTCCGATAACATCAAAGGTCAAGCTGGTGTAAGGTACTAAAATTAATGGGTAAGCAATAGCTATTATACCTGCATAAATCAATAATTTCGTATAAGAAAAGTCAAAAACAATAATAAACATCGATAAGAATAACATTATTCCTCCAATTAAAATGGACTTATTCCGATTCTTATTTTTGACTGTCCTTGAAACAATATAATAGGCAATAAAGGAAATTCCTGAATTGATCAACCCAAATTTTCCTAAAGCTAATTCACTATCTGTTGCTATATAAACAAAGACAGTTATCATAAATGCAAAGACACCTTCTCGTAACCCTTGGAAAAAATGAGCATTCGTAATCAATTTCCAGTTATAATTATGTTTTCGCTCTTTGACAATTCTTTTAAAAAAATATTTACCTTCTGCTGGCCGTCTTTTTAGAAAGAAACTTGAAACAACCGCGAGAAGAAAAAGACCAAGAGACATTCCAAAAACAATCATATACCCTGTAGACTTCGTGAGCTGGGAGATAATATATCCTGCAATCATTGGTCCAATCATACCAGCAACAGAATTTAACAATCCCAAAAAACCATTAAAGAAATCTCTCGTTTCTGGTTCTGTTACTTCAAAAGTTAAGACATTATAGGCTAACCAATAAAATCCGTTGCCAATTCCAAGAATGGCCCCTAGTACTAACAGAAACGTTGATGCTTTGTCTCCTATCAGTAATACTGTTAAATAGAATATGGTAAGAAAAGCTACTCCAATTCGAAATACAATAACTCGGTCAATTTTCTTCGCCCATCTGCCAGCAAGTGTAAAGGTAAATAGTTGCAACAAAATGATAGCAAGATTATATAAGCCTAAATCTCTAAATTCACCTGATTGTTTCCATAGAAACACGTTAACGAAAGTATTAGAAAGTGCTACACTAAGTGAGTACAGCCCTCCTGTAACCAACAAAATTTTCAAATCTTTTGTTAGCTCTACATCACCTATTAATTTTCCTATTTTCATCATAGAAACTCCCCTTTGTTCTAGAGTAGTTTCTAACAAAACAAATTTCGTTATGCATTATATATAAAAACTAACAATTATGAAAATAAGACCACATTATGACCGATAAAATGGAACAATAAAAAAACCTGTAAACAATATATGCTCACAGGCTTTTGCATTTCTATTTCTTATTTTGCAGCAGCAAAGCGTTTTGCTACTTCATCCCAATTAATAACATTAAAGAATGCACTAATATATTCAGGACGACGGTTTTGGTAATTTAAGTAGTAAGCATGTTCCCAAACATCTAATCCTAAAACAGGTGTTTTACCTTCCATTAATGGATTATCTTGATTTGGTGTGCTAGTAACTTCTAATTCACCGTTGTTCACAACTAGCCAAGCCCAACCAGAACCAAATCGAGTTGTAGCAGCTTTTGAGAATTCTTCTTTAAAGTTTTCAAAGCTTCCAAACTTGCTGTCGATAGCAGCAGCTAAATCACCAGTTGGTTGACCGCCACCATTTGGAGAAATTACTTCCCAGAATAATGAATGGTTTGCATGACCGCCACCATTGTTACGAACTGCAGTGCGAGCAGCTTCTGGAACTGCATCAAGATTAGATACAAGCTCTTCCACTGTTTTAGAAAGTAATTCATCATTTCCTTCTAATGCATTGTTTAAATTTGTTACATAAGTATTGTGATGTTTCGTATGATGAATGTTCATCGTTTCTTTATCAATGTGTGGTTCTAATGCATCATAAGCATAAGGTAATTGTGGTAATGAATATGCCATGTCTAATTCCTCCTAATATTTTATGTATTATGTTCTTCCCTCTAATAGTTTGCCCTATTCCGACAATTATTATATGAGAAGCCTTTAACAATACCTTATCAAATAAAGTGCTTACTTTCAATCAATTTGCTTGAAAAGATTCCCTTTTTAAAGTACCCATTTGTTATCATTTTAAAACGTCTCAATAAAAGAATCTAAAGTTCTAATACCAAATGGTTTTTTCCTTTTACTATCAGTAAGGAGAAAAGCATTTTATTTCTTTATATATATTAACTATCTCTCTTCGATTCCTTAAGTAAAAATGCTTTATATTCTCTTGTGATTAACATCACCCTTAAGTATTACCTATTTATAAATATACTACTAAGATTCTCCTAGAATAAGTTCGTTAAATTGTCATTTTTTCATTTTCGCCCAATGCATCAGCATTCCTGATATTCCTAAAAATTATTACACTTTCTACAATTCCATTATATTCCATTTTGAGATTGACAAATATTTCACAATGTTTTTTAATCAAGAAAAGAGGCTTTTTAAGGAGTGCTTTCCTATGAATGAAGTGCAGCTATCATTATATAGTTTACTCATACAACATTTTTTTGAGATTGAAAAAATAGAACATATAAAAAAAGGGACTTTACTTTTCCAAGAAAAAGACCCTGTCCAAAAGATATATATATTATTAAATGGAACCATTTCACTTGGAAGAGTACACGAAAAAGGAAAAGAATTCGTCATTAAAATCCTTCATGATGAGGAGTTATTAGTGGAATACCAATTATTTAAACATTCTCCTAAATACTATTTTTTTGCGAAAAGTATGACTGATTGTGATGTCCTTGCTATAGACCGAACAGAATTTGAACAATTAGCATTAAAAGACTCCGTCTTATTAACTTCTATTACGAGTTGGTTAAGTACAGGCTATCTAAAAGCACATATGAAATGCCAGGATCTTATTATGAATGGAAAAAAAGGGGGGCTTTACAGTATTTTAATCCGATTATGTCATTCCTTTGGGATAAAAAATAATGAAGGCATTTTGATTGATATCCCTATCACTCATCAAGAATTAGCAAACTTAACTTTTGGGACACGAGAAGTGATTCAACGCATATTAAAAGATTTAAGAGAAAGGGAAGTAATAGACTATAGTAACCAAAAAATCACCGTGAAAAACCTTGCCTATTTAAAAAGAGCAGTTGATTGTCAAAATTGTCCAGTCGATATTTGTGGACTTAATTAAAAGAAGTGGCACACACTTACTTTAAGCAAATAGTAACCCGAACAATTATTCTGAAATGGCAATGCTTTCGAATAATCGTTCAGGTTGTTTTATCCATTTCAGAAAGAAGGTCTGTGGATTTCAGCTTATACCCTATTTTATATTTTAATGAGAAAATAAATAATCATGATTGCTTGGATAATTCCTTTTGTTACTACACTACTTAGGAATCCTATTAATGAACCTACTCCAATTTTCAAGGCATTCTTCCAATTTGTCTTACTTACAACGAGCTCAGCTAGGACTGCCCCAATAAATGGACCAAGAAGAATTCCGAGCACAGGAATAACAAAAGGACCTATAAGTAATCCAATTGTACTTCCCCAGATACCAGCCTTTGTCCCTCCAAATTTCTTTACTCCAATCCAATTAGATACGGAATCGGCAAAGAATAATAAGATAACAAACATCCCTTGGATAATCCAAAATAGGATACTAAGTTCTTCGAAAGAAAAGAACAGACCATATAAAAGATAACCGGCTAGTATAAAGATCACGCTTGGAATGATTGGATAAATCAGTCCAATAAACGCAATAATGAATAATACACTGATAATTGTCCAATAAATAATATCCATAACGATCCTCTTTTCTTCTTATTTATCTATTATGTTACCCATTCATCTTGTTTACCACACTTTTTTCTGCAAATCAAATGCTCGGACTTGTATCTATCGGTTGTAAAAAGATACAATAGGAATGAAACTTTTGAAGGATGTGTAAGAATGAATATTTTTAAGCAGTTTTATCGAAGCCTCTATTCTCCAAAAGATATAGCAAGCTTCCGTTTTCAAGGTATCGGAAAAACCATTATTTATTTGTTGCTTTTGACGATTATTGCATCATTACCTAATTTATATTATTTAAATAAGGGAATAAATGAAGCAATACATACGTTTAGTGTAACCATGGAGGACGAAGTACCTTCTTTTACAATAAGTGATAATATCCTACATACAGATAATGATGAAGAACCTACTATTATTGAAAAGCCGGATTTAACAATCATTGTCGATTCCTCAGGAACTTATGATCACGCGAAGGTTAGTTCCTATGGAAATACAGTTGCCCTTTTAAAGAATGAATTCGTAATAGTAACTTCTGGACAAGCTCAAACATTTGCATATTCCTCATTCGGTAACTTTACAATGACAAGTGAGGAGCTCATTGACTTTATCCAAGGAATGGATTCATTATCCTATGTGTTTATCATTATATTAGTTGTTATTTACATTCTGTTCATGCTTCTCTATAAAGCCTTACAAACTCTTGTGCTTTCTATGTTTGGAAGCTTTTTCGCGAGAATATTCGGCAAAAGATTGACTTATGCACAATGCTGGAAAATCACTGTCTACAGTATCACTATTCCAGTAATTTTCTTTGCTATTATGGATTGTTTACAGACAGTTGTTCCTAATGGCTACTTATTAAATTGGTTTATTAGTTTATTCCTTGTCTGCTTAGCTATTAAAGAAATACAAACAGAAAAGCCACTGCAACCATAAAGAAAAATACTCTTGGTATTTTAGAAATAAAGCCAAACAATCATAAACGCTTCGTGCGATTGTTTGGCTTTTTCATTTATAAAGAGGGATTGTCTACATTAAGCTACAATTGCGGTTTAATCATCAGTTTATCTATTTAATTCACTCCCATCCTCAGGAGCAGTTTTTTCCTCCATCTTAATATTCTCTTCTAAAGCGGCTACTAACGTTGCTAATCTAGCGCTTATCTCGGCATTTACGCGAATACTCTCTTGCTGTATTTCTCCTATCCTTTTCATTTCATCGGAACTAGCAAGTGTTTGTTGACTAATCGATGTAACATGAAGTGTACTATGTTCCATTTTAGGAAAAAAAGCTTGGAGTTCATTTAATAAATGATGGTTATCTTTTAGCCCAAAAATAACAAGAGAAATTCCCTCCAATAACTGATCAATTGAAACTGTTGCTGTTTGAACTAAATCCGCACTTTTCGTGAAGTTCATTTGAATATCTTCTAAATCAGATGATGACTTTTGAATAATTTGATCCATATCGAGCGTAAATGATTTAATATCCTCAGCGGATTTAGATGATAAAACAGCTAGTTTTCTTACTTCATTAGCTACTACGGCAAATCCCTTTCCTTGGATGCCTGCTCGAGCCGCTTCTAATGTGGCATTCAAAGCTAAAAGCTTGGTTTGTTCAGCCAGCCCTTTAATATCTTCTACTACCTTTTTAATCGATAAAGCATGGTTATTTAATAAATCATTATTGCTATATATCACTTTCACTTTGTCTTGCAGTACATGTTGGCTGGCAAACAAATTATTCATATTTTCTTCGCCATGAATGGCAGCAAGATTCATTTCTTCCGTATGCTCCTTTATTTTCTGGCTGCTTTTTTCAATTTGCTCGCTTAATGCCTTCATTTCTTGAAAAACACTGATATTATGTTCGGAGCTAATAGCTGTCTGCTCAGCTCCATTTTTCACCGTATTTATCATTTCCGTGAGGTTTTCTCCACTATCAATCATCTGCACAGCTTCTGTATGTAATATATCGTTTGTTTTAGATAAATGAACACTTGTTGCTTGCATCTCAGATAGGACATGCTTTAACCGCTTAATCAATAAATTGTAACTGTTTATAAGCGAATTTATTTCTGGTATCGAGTTTTTAATGGATGTTACCTCTGTTAAATGGCCATTTCTGGCAATCCGCATGATTTCCCGTAATTTCAATAAGGGACTTACCATCGTTTTAACAAAAAAACGAATAACAATTGCAATAACAATAATACTCAATGCCGAAAACAGTAATAAACTATTTTTTAATTGCTTTACATTATGCAGGTATTCTTCTTGTGGAACTGCTAATAAATATATCCCCTTCAATTCTTGAATTTGCTGAAAGGCAACGGTATATGTTTGTCCATTCCATTTCGTTTCCAATACTCCCGATTCTAAATCAGTTACCTTTTGAATGAAGGAGTCCTCCCACGTAAAATTGGATGTTTGACTTACTTTAAAAGGCTTGACTTCCTTTTCTGTGAGTACAAAAAAAGAGGCATTTAAACCTTCTTGGGCAAAACTAGCATCTTGATCTCTAATTATTTGTTCCATTTTTGTTTGGAACTTTTCTTCTTGGCCAACATACATTAACATCGTATTTTGTGCCATTACGTAAATAGTATTTGCCTCTTTTTCTAATCTTTCATGCATCATCTTAATAGTCATTTTGGTAGAACTATTAATAGAAATAAATGTCAAGATTAAGATAGTAATAATAAATAACGGTAAGATAAACAGAAATAACCGATTTTGAATAGAAAGCTTTTCGTTTTCTTTTTTCCTGTCCTTGATTTTATTCATCTACTCGTCCCCCCTTCTCAAACATTTTCACAAATATTTGTTAAGGACATGTAAAGGCAAAGTAATTTAATGTTAATTTTTATGACTTTTTACCTATATCCACCTTCCTAGCATTTTCATTGGTTCTAACCAATAGTGGACAAGCATATAATTTCCTATAATCAGTTTAGGGGGATTTACGATGAAAAGGTTTTTTATTACCTTTGCAGTTCTAGTTACCATATATGTCATCTATATTGATTTAAACGAAGGCACACTCTCCTCCCAAAAAGAACAAGAACCTACAATAGAGACACAGGGCACTCCTCAAGATTCGTCCTTATCCTTTGAGCAAAAAGTAAAATCTGGTGACACCGTTCTTTCAATTGTTGAACAATATTCAACTGGCGGTTTATCCGTTAGTCTTGAGACAGTAGTGAATGACTTTCAAAAATTAAATGATGGATTAAAACCGGAAGATATTCAAATTGGCAAAACCTATCTATTTCCGATTTATAAATAGCATAAAAGAGAACTTCCAAAAATAATCTAATTTGAGGAAGTTTTTTTGTTTTAACCAACAAGTTCATTTTTACCTATCCTAGAAGTATTCCCAGTAAAAAGCTAAGCATTTTTCAGCAAGTTTCTTGTCAATTTCAATGTTTCATTGATACAATAGGTAAGGATATCAAGAATTAAATAAAAAGCTAAATTATTTTGGCTTGTCCAATATAAAAGGAGCGAATCACCATTGAGTGAAATTATACATCGTACAAAAACCCGACCAATAAAAGTAGGTAATATTACTATTGGGGGAAGTAATGAATTATTTATCCAAAGTATGACCACAACTAAAACACATGATGTGGAAGCTACTGTAGCGCAAATTAGACGCTTAGAAGAAGCTGGCTGTCAAGTCGTGCGCGTAGCATGTCCAGATGAACGTGCGGCAAATGCTATCAGTGAAATTAAAAAGCAAATAAATATACCACTAGTCGTGGATATCCATTTCGATTATCGTTTAGCTTTAAAAGCAATTGAAGGCGGAGCAGATAAAATCCGAATCAATCCAGGTAATATTGGGAAAAGAGAAAAAGTGGAAGCTGTTGTAAAAGCGGCAAAAGCGAAAGGAATTCCTATCCGAATTGGGGTTAATGCCGGCTCGCTAGAAAAGAAAATCTTGGAGAAATACGGATATCCAACAGCAGACGGCATGGTTGAAAGTGCCCTGCATCATATCAAAATACTAGAAGACCTTGATTTTCATGATATCATTGTTTCCATGAAAGCTTCTGATGTTAACTTAGCAATAGAAGCATATGAAAAGGCAGCAAAGGCTTTTGACTACCCACTACATTTAGGAATAACAGAATCTGGTACGTTATTTGCTGGTACTGTAAAGAGCGCGGCTGGGTTAGGTGCTATTTTAAGCAAAGGCATCGGTAATACTTTACGTATTTCCTTAAGTGCTGATCCAGTTGAAGAAGTAAAAGTTGCTAGAGAACTGTTAAAGTCATTTGGACTTTCCTCTAATGCTGCAACATTAATTTCTTGCCCAACATGCGGCCGTATTGAAATTGATCTTATCAGTATTGCAAACGAAGTAGAGGATTATATCTCTACTATAAAGGCACCTATTAAGGTAGCTGTGCTAGGCTGTGCAGTAAATGGACCAGGAGAAGCAAGAGAAGCGGATATCGGCATTGCTGGAGCTCGTGGAGAGGGCCTACTTTTCCGTAAAGGCAAAATAGTCCGCAAGGTTCCAGAAGATACGATGGTCGAAGAATTAAAGAAAGAAATCGATGCAATTGCAGCCGAATACTTTGCAAAAAAAGCTGCAGAAGAAAAAGAGATGGATACTATCAGTGTCCAGCCATAACTTTAGGAAAATCTAACCTCAAATAAGAGGTTAGATTTTTTAATTGCTTCTTGCTAAAAGAATGGAGCAATAAAAATTCCAATGATAATGGAGATAGCACCTAGTGCAATAGCCCATGTTCCTAATGAACTTGCTCCTTTGCTTCTTGCGACGAAACCTAATACTATCCCAACAATCCCTAAAATGATAGGCATTACAAATAATGATAGGATAGAAATTACTAACGCCGCAATACCAATCCCTTTACCGCCTACTACTCCTCTGTCCCCCTCTACATCAGAGGTGACAGGGCGTGTATCAGCAGAGGTCATCGGAGGTGTAGCATTATAAGTCATTGGAGGTGTTATTTCTGCTGATGTTTCTTCCAAATAATCTACAGGTGATTTAGTTCGCTCTCTATCCTGAAAATCGTGACTATATCCTTCATTGCTATTTTGATCTGCCATGATAATCCCTCGCTTTCTTTCATAGGAGCATTTATTATCATCACCAAGTTTTTGATTCTTATGTCTGTTAAAGTTTTACATGATTTTTCTCTTCCTTCTTTTCCTTATCTTTATAATTTGGTAAGCTAGAGAGGAACAACAGTGGAAAAGGAGCACAAAATGAAGAAATTGCGTTTTGGAATCGATATTGATGGAACAGTAACCAGCCCAGCTGCATTTGTTCCTTTTTTAAATGAAAGCTTTCAATTAAATATTACGCTAGAAGATGTTGTACAGTATGAATTTTACCCTCTTGTAAATGTATCTAATGAGGAATTTGACAAATGGTTTATCGAAAACGAGGCAAGAATTTATGCAGCCTCTCCTCTTGCAGAGGGTGCAAATATTGTTCTCCAAGAATGGGCTGAACAACATGAACTTATCTTTATTAGTGCTAGAGGCGAAGGAATGCTTGAATTGACAAAAGAATGGTTTCTTAATCAAGGTATCAGTTTTAACCATATCGAGTTAATTGGTTCCCATCATAAAATAGCGGCCGCCCAAAAAAATAAGGTTGATATTTTCTTTGAAGATAAGCATGATAATGCAGTGATGCTTCATGAAGAATTAGGGATACCAGTTATTCTTTTTGACACACCTTATAATCGGAAACCGATTCCTAACGGTGTTAAACGCGTAACTTCTTGGAGTGAAGCAAAAAAATGGGTAGATGAATGGGCTAAGTCTTCTGTTAAATAACTCCTTTATTCGTTGCAAGATACTATCTCTATAAAAAAACGAAGCGATATCTTATGATATGCTTCGTTTTTTTAATTTCTGCACTCTGGGCATTTCCCGTAAATCTCAAATTTATGACCAGATACATCGTATCCTTTCAAGCTTTCTGATAGCTCTTCCATTGGGCAAGTAATAATTTCTTTTGTTTTTCCACAATCTAAACAAATAAAATGATGATGGTGGTGCTGGTGCGAACAAGTAAAACGAAAATGCTTCTCTCCATTTAATTCCGTCATTTCAAAAATATCCAATTCTTCAAATAAGGATAAATTACGATAAATTGTATCAAAACTAAGACCCGGATAATCATCCTTTAGCGATTCCAGAACATCCTTAGCTGTTAAATATTTATTCTCATTAGAAAATAGTGCCAATATATCTTCTCTTTTATCGGTATGTTTATACCCTTTTTCCTTCAGAATATCAAGTGCAGTTTGTACATTCATTTCTCCACCTCATCTCTTACACTTTTTTAAAATAATTTCATTGAATAATGAGGAAGAAAAACATCATACTCTCTAAATATTCATTTCCCCAATATACAAATATAAATCTATAGTAATCATTACGATTTATTTACAATAAATGATTCAAAATCAGTATACAAGAACGATTGATTGTTGTAAAGATATCTCATCCAGATAAGTTTGCCAAAGAAATCAAAAAAAGTTAGCACATTTTTGTTATTCGCCACATATGTTAGAATGGGGAGTGATGACATGAAAATTTTTGAAAACATAATCAATCATAAAATTAACAACATAACCTCTACTGAATTATTGAAATACAGTAAGCAATTCAAAATTAAAATTACAAATGAAGAAGCAGTAAAGCTTGCTAATCATCTTAACGGCCGAAAGGTAAATATTTTTAAGCCTAATGAACGTGCACAATTAATTAGAGAGGTAGCTAAATTAACAAGTCCTGCGACAGCAAAAGAACTAAATGATTTATTTAATTTATTTGCCGAACAGTAATATCTACTTAATGGAAATAAAAAACGCTCAGATGAGCGTTTTTTTAACTTTCTAGGATTTCTTGCAATAAGTTTTCATTAAAGGTTTTATTTTTAATCATTTCAATTTCATGTTTATATGGCGCTTTTTTATTTGTTTTATCGATACCGACATACGGTGTTTCCAATATCTTTGGAACATCCGCTAACTCTGGATGATGAACAATTTTCATTAAGGCATCAAAGCCAATTTGCCCGTACCCTATATTCTCATGTCTATCTTTTCTTGCACCAACGATATTTTTGCTATCATTAATATGCAATACCTTTAATTTATCTATTCCAACGATTCGATTGAATTCCTCTAAAACCCCATCGAAATCCTCGACAATATTGTAACCAGCATCATGAGTATGACATGTATCAAAGCATACAGATAATTTATCATTATGTGTAACGCCTTCCATAATCATCGCTAGTTCTTCAAATGTACGACCGCATTCAGAGCCCTTTCCAGCCATTGTTTCAAGAGCAATTTGTAAGTTTTCATTTCCTGTAAGTACTTCATTCAAGCCTTCAATAATCTTTTTAATCCCTACATCCGCACCAGCACCTACATGTGCACCGGGATGTAACACGATTTGTTTTGCTCCTAGCGCTTCTGTTCTTTCGATTTCACTGCGTAAGAAATTTACACCCAATTCAAAGGTTGCCGGGTTCGTAGTATTAGCAATATTAATAATGTACGGTGCATGTACAATAATATCGCCAATTCCATTTTGCTCCATATGAAGCTGTCCTGCAGCAATATTTAAATCTTCTATTTTCTTTCTTCTCGTATTTTGGGGTGCGCCTGTGTAGACCATAAAAGTATTTGCCCCATAGGAGGCTGCTTCTTCACTTGCGCCTAATAACATCTTTTTCCCGCTCATTGATACATGTGAACCTATTTTCAGCAATTCAATCTCTCCTCTTTCCCTATTTTCTTCTACTCTTAATACGCTTTTCTCTCTTTTTAATTGTTTCTACTTGCTGCTGCATTTTCTTCTTATAGCCCGGTTTCACTTTTTTCGGTTTTTTGACAAGAGATTTTGCCTTTAAATCAATTTCATCTACTTGTTTTTTGCGGTTTTTTCGACGATTGCGATCATCTAATTCAATCCACTCACCCTTTTTTAGATCCATATGCTTAAATTCAACGCCAAGTTTTTCTAATTGATTAAGTTTGTCCTCATCGGAAGGCTCATAAATCGTTAATGCTATACCTGAATAACCAGCTCTGGCCGTTCTACCAACACGGTGTACATAAAAATCTAAGTCTGACGGAAGCTCATAGTTGATAACATGACTGATTCCTTTAATATCTATTCCTCTTGCTGCTAGGTCTGTTGCCACAATATATTGAAACTCTAAATCAAGAATTTGTTTCATTACTTTTTTACGTTCACGAGGTGTTAAGCCACCATGAATTCTAGCAACTTTAAGACCTTTACTTGATAAACCATTTGCAACTTCATCACACATCTGTTTTGTATTCGTAAATACAATAGCAAGATAAGGATTAAAGCTTACTAATGCCTCATATACCGTTGTAATTTTATCTCGATGTCTAGAAGGAATTAACACATGTTCAATTTTTGCTGCCGTTAACTGCTTTGGCTCAATATGAATAAAGGTTGGATTTTCTAAATATTTCTTTAAGAAAGGTTTTAATTTCTCAGGTATTGTTGCTGAGAAAACAAACATACTTAAATCCTTAGGCATTTTTGCAGCAATTTGATCCACATCTTCAATAAAGCCCATATCTAGCATCAGATCTGCTTCATCGACAATAAGGATTTTTGCTGTATGCACAAATAATGCTTGCTCATTGACAAGATCATTAATTCTACCTGGCGTTCCAACAACAATTTGTGGCTGCGTTTTTAATTTTTCAATCGAACGTTGTTTATCCGTTCCCCCAATAAATAATCGCGAAGAAATCGGCTGATCAGAATGCTTCGTAATTTTCTGTATTTCTTGGTAAATTTGATTAGCCAATTCTCTGGTCGGCGCTGTAATAACTGCTTGCACTGCTTGCTTTTCCGGATTGACTTTTTCAATGATTGGCAAAACATAAGAATGCGTTTTGCCTGTTCCTGTTTGTGACTGACCAATGGCGCTTTCCCCTTTTAAGATAAGTGGAATGACCTTCTGCTGAATTTCTGTCGGTTCATAAAAACCTAATTCATCAATTGCATCTATAATAAATGGTTTTAATTCATATTGGTTAAATAGATTATTACTCATATAAAAACTCCTTATTAGCCAGATAAATGAGTGTGCACAGATTTGACATTTACCTATAGCTCTTTTGTCCATCATTTAATTATAATAAAAAATCGCTTAAAAGGCTATAACGTGCACCCTTTTTATTTTTACCAATGTATTTTACTCTATTTCTAGCTTTTATCTTTCTTTTGCTAGCTATCCAGATTTTCTGTTAAAACCTAAACATATTAGTATCTGTTGCATATTCTATAAAGTAGTATAAGTGAAAGGAGGCGTTTTAAATATGATGCCACCAAGACAGCGTGGACCGTTTCAAGGACCGCCAATGGGCGGAAGAATGCCAGGAATGAGAGGTCCTTCAAATTTTCCTGGCGGACCGATGGGGAGAGGTGCAATGCCTAGCAGAGGAAATGGCGGAGGCGGAGGACTATTATCAAGATTACTTGGAGGAGGCAATAATGCTGCTGGAGCAGCTACGAATGCTGGAGCAAGAAGTGCCGCTTCTGGAGGCGGTGGATTGCTAAAAACGTTAACTAACCCTTCCTCCATTAATGGATTTTTGGCTAATTCTCAAAAATTCCTTAATACCGCAAGCCAAATCGGTCCCATGATTAACCAATATGGACCAATGGTGAAAAACATCCCTGCGATATGGAAAATGTATAGAGGACTAACAAGTTCAAATAAGGAGACAGAAGAGACAGAAGTAACGGAGCAAAAGACAAGTAAGGAAATAAATAAAAAAACTACTAGCAAACCACAAACTAAGAAAAAAATTAAAAATCCCGAAACAGATCATCATGATTTGGAAACAGAAACAGAATCATTACCAGAAAAAACTACTGGTGCCTCAAAACCAAAACTTTATGTATAAATTCGGCTGGCCATAACTAGCAAAACCATTCAGTATATTTGAATTGGATCGGTTTTTGCTTCAGTTGGTCAGTATTTTTTTATCCTTTTTTGGCTAACTTATTTTCCAGACACTTATGCTTTGTAAACCTCCCTTATGTTATATATAATAAACATGTTATATTATAAAGGAAATAATAGTATCTATAACTTAATATATTTGTTATATAGTAGGATCATGCAGGAGGAATCGGAGAATGAAAGTTATTAAAATTGCACCACGAGGTTATTGCTATGGTGTTGTTGATGCTATGGTAATTGCTCGAAATGCTGCTTTAGATAAAACATTACCTCGCCCCATCTACATTCTAGGGATGATTGTTCATAATAAACATGTAACAGATGCATTTGAAGAGGAAGGTATTATCACATTAGATGGAGAAAATAGAAAAGAAATATTAGATAAAGTTGATTCAGGAACAATCATTTTCACTGCCCATGGTGTATCACCAGAAGTCCGCAGAATAGCGAAAGAAAAAGGGTTAGTAACATTGGATGCAACCTGTCCAGATGTAACCAAAACTCATGATTTAATTAGCGAAAAGGTTAAAGAAGGTTATTACATCATTTATATAGGAAAAAAAGGCCATCCGGAACCAGAAGGAGCTGTTGGTGTCGCTCCACACGCCGTCTCACTAGTAGAGACACTTGAGGACCTTAGCGGCTTAGAAATTAACCATGAGAAAATCCTTGTAACAAACCAAACAACGATGAGTCAATGGGATGTAGCTGATTTAATGGAAAGCATTAAAGAAAAATTTCCACAAGCTGAATTTCATAAAGAAATCTGCTTAGCAACTCAAGTTAGACAAGAAGCTGTTGCTAAACAAGCAGGTGAAGCAGATGTATTAATTGTGGTTGGCGACCCTAAGAGCAATAACTCTAACCGATTAGCACAAGTTTCCGAAGAAATTGCCCATACTACTGCTTATCGCATAGCAGACATCTCAGAACTCAAGCTAGAATGGTTGAAAGGAGCGAGCAGTGTGGCAGTGACTGCTGGTGCATCGACTCCGACTCCTATTACGAAAGAGGTAATAAATTTTCTAGACCAATACGATCCAGAAGACGAGAATACATGGCAATTTGAAAAGAAAGTTCCTTTAAATAAGATTTTGCCGAAAGTTAAGGCAAAATAATGTATAGAACAAGCGCTCTCTTCTTTAAATGGAGTGCTTGTTTTTATTTTGGTACATTCTCTCTTTATGAACGCTTGTTTTCTTCCTTCACTGGTAATTTCGGCGTTCACCCCCTTTTATGAACACCACTTTGCTCTCTTCCCTCTCCGATTTCGGCGTTCATTCCTTTCATGAACGCATTTTGCTCTCTTCCCTCTCCAATTTCGGCGTTCACCCCTTTCATGAACACCACTTTGCTCTCTTCCCTCTTCGGTTTCGGCGTTCACCCCTTTTATGAACACCACTTTGCTCTCTTCCCTCTCCAATTTCGGCGTTCACCCCTTTCATGAACACCACTTTGCTCTCTTCCCTCTCCGATTTCGGCGTTCATTCCTTTCATGAACGCCATTTTGCTCTCTTCCCTCTTCGGTTTCGGTGTTCATCCCTTTCATGAACACCGCTTTACTCTTTTCTCTCTCTAACTTCGGCGTTCAACTCCTTTTCAGCGTTCCCCCTTGAAAAACGCCCCTTGTATACTTTCTTTACAAAGAAAAAAGCAGACATTCCCTTGGTCTGCACTCCAAAAGTTTGTCCGCTTTTTACCTTGAATCTAGATTATACAAATGTAAAAGGATCGGTGTGAGTTAAGGAAGGGAAAATTTCCACATCATAGCCTTTCTCATCACACATCCTCTTTAAAACTTTTGTTACACCATTCTTCATCACTTTTTCAACATTGTGTCCTGGATCAATAATATTTAGTCCCGCTGCTTGGGCATCATGGGCAACATGATAATACATATCCCCTGTAATATAGACATCTGCCCCTTTCATTAAAGCATGTGAATAATACTTATTGCCGTCTCCACCTAATACTGCTACTTTTTTAACTCGAGAATCTAAATTCCCCACTACACGTACTCCATTTACATCAAGGACTTTTTTGACATGGTCAGCAAATTCTCCCAGTGTTGTCTCTTCTACTCTTCCAATACGCCCTAATCCTAACTGCTCTCCTTTTATCTGTAAATCATAAATATCATAAGCCACTTCCTCATATGGATGTGCCTTTACCATTGCTCTTACTATTTTCTTTTCTTTCGAAGCAAGATAAACCGATTCTATCTTGACTTCTTCTACTTGCTCCAGCTTATTAACACTTCCTATATAGGGAACAGCTCCTTCCAATGGCTGAAATTCTCCAATTCCTTCCGTCGAAAAAACGCAGTGACTATAATTCCCTATTGATCCTGCGCCTGCATCGCCAATCGCCTTTTTCACTTGTTCTACATGTTCTTTCGGGACATATACTACTAATTTCTTTAATTTTTCTTCATAAGTAGGAACTAAAACTTCCGCATCCTGAATGCCTAGAGCGTCACTTAAAAGGTCATTTACCCCGCCTTTTGCAACATCAAGATTCGTATGAGCAGCATATACAGCAATATCATTCTTAATTAATTTATGCATTAATTTTCCTGCAGGATTGTCCATTGTTATTTTAGAAAGAGAGCGAAAAATAGGAGGATGGTGAGCAATGATTAAATCCACCTTTTTAGATATTGCTTCTTCGACTACCTCATCGAGAACGTCTAGAGCAATCATAACACGTTTTACTGGCCTACTTAAGTCTCCCACCTGCAGCCCGATTTTATCTCCTTCCATTGCATAAACTTTAGGGGAAAATTGTTCAAATAAAGATATTATTTCATAACCATTAATATTCTTCATTGTTTATCACCTCATCCACTAATTTTATCTTATTCTGTAGTTCGGTCCGTTTCTGCGTATTTTCCACTGAGTCAGGTGCAGATTCTAACTGATCAAGAATTCTTTGCCAGTTCTTTTTCTCAAGCTTCCATTTTTTAACGAATGCTGCATCTTTTTCTTTCATTAAAAATGGTCCAAATAATAAGGCTCTTTCTTCGGATAAAGATGGAGATTCCCCTTTTTCCGCTACTAGAACCTCGTATATTTTCCCATCCTCTTCTAAAATTTCTTCTGCCACTAAAGTCCAGTTATTTTTTAATAGCCACTCGCGAATTGAAAATGCACTAATATTGGGCTGGAGGACTAGTCTCTGCACAGATTGTAATTTATCTTTTCCATTTTCCAAAATAGATGTAATTAATGCCCCTCCCATTCCTGCAATGGTAATACAATCTACTTCATTTTCTCCAATTACTTCTAAACCATTTCCTTTGCGTACAGATATTTTCGAAGTTAAACCTTCTTGTTTTACTTGTTTAATCGCTGATTGATATGGTCCTTCCACCACCTCACCTGCAATGGCAGACTGAACCTCTTTTCTTTTTACCATATAACATGGCAAATAAGCATGGTCTGAACCAATATCCGCAAATTTTGAATTTCTAGGTATGTATTTAGCAACGGTTTCTAATCGTTTTGATAATCTATCTGTATTCATTATATCCCCCACATTTCAAGTTCTAGTTAAACATATACTTGGATACAACAAGTATGACTAATAAAAAGGCTCCAATATAAGCAGAAATCGTAAAATATAGCAGTTTATACCTTTTACCGCATATATACCAAAATAAACAATTAAGAAATAAAATGATATATAAAAATATTATTTCATTTACAAAAAAGTATAAAACAAATGCTACACTGAATAAAAGAAAAATAATAGCAGCAACAGTGGCTGGGATATCTACATTTAACTGTTTTTTATTATACAAAAAAATACCGACAAAACAAAAAATCAGAAAAATTAGTGAAATAGCCATTTGCAAAATAAAAGACAATTCAGTAAAATATAATAAAAATATAGTTATTGGGATGAAAGAAAAAAATAGTAAAGAAGAAAGCAAGAAACCCCTTCTTTTTTTACTAATTGTATTTTCCTCTACCCCATTACCTTCAGTATATAGGGTAAGTAAATAATCACAATAATGTTCTGGAAGCATTTTATTTTCTTTCCAATAAGCGATTTCCTTAACAATAATCGTTTTTCGCTGATCTTGCATTTTTAAGTATCACTTCCTGTAGTTTAAATTAAGTAAACCAAGAAAAAATAAAACCTTAAAAAAAAGAAATAGCCACTTCTTACAGGAAGTAAACTATTTCTTTATAGGATCGTACTTGAAGACCACTTAAACCTTTGGCAACTTATTCTAAGAAATCTTTTAATCGTTTGCTTCTGCTTGGGTGTCTTAACTTTCTTAATGCTTTTGCTTCAATTTGACGAATACGCTCACGTGTAACACCAAATACTTTACCAACTTCTTCTAGTGTACGTGTACGACCATCGTCTAGTCCAAAACGCAATCTTAACACATTTTCTTCTCTATCTGTTAGTGTATCTAATACATCTTCTAATTGCTCTTTAAGCAATTCATATGCAGCATGCTCTGAAGGAGAAGTAGCATCTTGGTCCTCAATAAAATCGCCTAAATGGGAATCGTCTTCTTCACCAATCGGTGTTTCTAAGGAAACTGGCTCTTGAGCAATTTTTAATATCTCTCTTACCTTATCTGGTGATAAATCCATATCTTCTCCAATTTCTTCTGGAGATGGTTCGCGGCCAAGATCCTGTAGTAATTGACGTTGAACACGTATCAATTTATTAATGGTTTCCACCATATGAACAGGAATACGGATTGTTCTTGCCTGGTCGGCAATTGCACGCGTAATTGCTTGACGAATCCACCATGTTGCATACGTACTAAATTTAAATCCTTTTTCATAATCAAATTTTTCAACAGCTTTAATTAAGCCCATGTTACCTTCTTGGATTAAATCAAGGAATTGCATTCCACGGCCAACATAGCGTTTGGCAATACTTACAACTAAACGTAAATTAGCTTCTGCTAAACGACGTTTTGCTTCTTCGTCACCTTGTAAAATACGTTTTGCTAGGTTTATTTCTTCTTCTGCTGAAAGCAAATCAACTCTTCCGATTTCTTTCAAATACATACGAACTGGATCATTTATTTTTACACCTGGGGGAACACTTAAGTCATTTAAATCGAATTCTTCCTCCCCTTTAGCGAGTTCTTGGACATTTGGAGCTTCTTCTTCTCCATCACCAATTAATTCGACTCCCTGATCACCTAAAAATTCGTAAAACTCATCCATCTGGTGTGAATCTAATTCAAAACTAGATAATTTCTCCGCAATATCATCATATGCGAGCACACCTGTTTTCTTACCTACTTCTGTTAATTGTTCCTTTACCTGATCAAGGGTTAGTTCCGTTTCAATCTCTTTTGAACGGGCAGACTTTTCAGCCATATGTCCCCCTCCTTCCAAAAAATCAAGACAATAATATACCTATTTTAACGTTTTTTCTAATAATAGAACTTCCATGCCAATTTGTGCAGCTTTTATATAGTCATTTTGACGTTCTGCTTCTTTAAGCATTTGTTTTTTTTCCTTTATTTCAAGCAGTTTTTCATAATTAGTAACTTGTTTCATATAATCACTAATTTCTAATTCACTTACCTCTTCATTCACTTCCATCATTTCGATCTCGGCTACAATCCGCTGCAAATCTGGATCATCAATAAAATTCATAAATGAACTTGTATCAGTGCCTAGACCCTTTTCATAAAAAGCAAGGAGATAAGTAAAAATTGCTTGATGTTCATCAATATTAAATGCTCTTCCCTGTAATGAGCTTTGCACTTTGTATGCAATATCCTCACTTTTAAACATATGTGCAAGCAGTCTTTTTTCTGCAGTATGATATGCGGGTAATAATCCGGCTGCTCTTTTTTTTACTGTATATTGTTTTACAGGAACAACCGTTTTTTCATCAACATATTCATTTGGACTTGATTGTTCCATCTGCATTTCCTGCTGCTTTAATGCCTCTAAAGATAGCGAAAATTCATCCGCCAGTTGTCTTAAATAGAGGTCTTTTTCAACCGCCTTATCCAGTTTAGCAATTTCTCCTATTACTTCTTCTATATAGGCGAGTTTATCTCCTTCATTTTGAAGATTTTTCCCTCTTCGATAGTACAGCATTTTAAATCCCATAAAAGGAATACTTCCATGAAGAATTTCCTGCTGTAGTTTATCTTCCCCAAATTTGTTCACATAATCATCAGGGTCCATTCCATCTGGTAACATTACTACTTTAACAACACAATTAGCCTTAGTAAGAAGCTGTCCTGCACGAAAGGCCGCTTCTATCCCTGCTGAATCAGAATCATAACAAATCGTTATATTTCGCGCGTTTCTTTTTAGAATTGCGATATGCTCTTCCGTTAAGGACGTACCCATTGTCGCAACACTATTTTCCACTCCCGCTCTATTAGCAGCTATAACATCTGCAAACCCTTCAAATAAAACAGCTTGTTGTAGCTTCCTTATAATCGGCCTTGCTTTATGAAAATTGTAAAGTGTATTGCTTTTATTAAAAATTGGTGTTTCGGGACTGTTAAGATATTTGGGATTAATATCCCCTAATGCACGTCCCGAAAACGCAATTGTGTTACCATTTCGATCACTGATTGGGAAGATGATTCGATCGCGGAAACGATCAAAATATTTTTCATCCCTCTCACTTTTTACAATCAAACCAGCTTTTTCTAGTAGTGAAACATCGAATTTACGTTTCCCTAAAAACTTCACAGCTAAATCCCAAGAGTTTAATGTATAGCCTATTTGGAACTTTTCAATAATAGGTAATGTAAAGCCCCTATTAGTTAAATATTCCAATGCGTGCTGACCATCCTTTGTATTTACGAGCAAATGATGGTAGAATTTAGATAATAATTCATGTGCATCAATCATTTGCTGTAAATCATTGGGGATAGCTGGTTTTTTTTCCAATTCATTGATTTCAATTCCTAAATCAATGCTTGCTCTGTCTGCAAGACTTGTAGCTACTTCTACAAAAGAAGTGCCTTCTAAATCCATTAGAAAGGTAAATACATTTCCACCTGCATGACAGCCAAAGCAATGGAATATCTGCTTATCTGGCGATACAGTAAAAGAAGGTGTTTTTTCGCCGTGAAAAGGACAAAGACCGATGAAATTGCGCCCTTGTCTTGTAAGGGATACATGTTCTCCAATGATCTCTACAATATCAGTTGCCTGTTTAATTTCATTAAGTTTTTCTTCAGGAATGCGCGCCACCATTTTCTAACACATCTCCCTACTTATTGCCTACTTTAATGAATTATTCGACGTGTCCAGTCGAATCTCCTTCATTTTTCGACAAAATCCTTATAAAATTTCTTCTAAATTTTTGTCGATCCTCCTCTGTAAATGGTTTAGGCCCTTTTCCATATACCCCTTTTCGCCTTGCTTTAGCAGATAAATAACGCATATCTAATGCAGTATTTATCGTTTCTTCCTCATAGATTACTCCTCTAGGTGAAAGAACAGTAACTTGCTTTAGCAATAAAGTGGAGGCCAAGCCAATATCTTGAGTCACGACAATATCCTGTTTCTTGGTAGCATTCATAATAAATAAATCAACAGCTTCTTTATCACTATCCACATATTTCCATTTTTGTCCGTCATTCTCCCGCTTCATATGGGCGTAGGAAGCAACGAACTGCAATTCATAATGATAATAAGAAGCTATTTCGACAATATCTTCTTTTACAGGACAGGAATCAGCATCAACATAAATCATGTGTTTTCCTAATGTACTATTAATTCTACATCACTCCACATATTCCTTCTTCCTAAATTATTTTTTCACGAAAGAAGTAATGTCGAAAATTTTTTTATCCCTTCCCTTGACTTCTCACAATAAATAGTTTATTCGTAATAAGCCAAGTCTAAACCTAAAACATGATACTTTTTTATCACAATTTTTTATTATAGTATAAATCAGCTTGAAATTCCATCTTTTTTTATCTATGATTATTCCTTTTAGATCATACTTGAACAAAAAATAAAATATAAGGAACTTCTCTGTTGGATAATAAGTATAAAACAGCCATAATGAAAAACTTGATTCTACTTTGGAGAACCAAGTCTTTACCACTTATTTTTATAAGAAAAAACTAATTATCTGCATTATACTTGGAGCGATAATATAAATTGTGTATAATATTTGCTGTTTCTTCCACTGCTTTATTCGTAACATCGATAACCGGGCAGCCGATGCGATTTACGATATCATCAAAATAGGTTAATTCTTCTTTTATTCTTTCAATTTGCGCATAGCTTGCTTGATCACTTAAACCCAGAGAAATAAGGCGCTCTTTTCTAATATTGTTTAATTTCGTCGGGCTTATTTTTAAGCCAAAGCACTTACTTGCTGGAACTTGAAAAAGTTCTTTTGGCGGATCAACCTCTGGCACGATTGGAACATTTGCCACTTTCACTCTTTTATGTGCCAAAAATTGCGATAAAGGTGTTTTGGATGTTCGTGATACACCAATTAAGATAATATCTGCCTTTTCTAACCCTCTTGGATCCCTGCCATCATCATATTTCACAGCAAATTCTATTGCTTCTACTTTTTTAAAATAATCTTCATCAAGTTTGCGGACAAGCCCTGGTTCATATAAAGGCGTCTTTCCCCATAAAACTTGGAATTGATCGATAATCGGACCAATTATATCACAGGCGTATACGCCTTCTTGGCGAGCCAATTCACTCATATAATTGCGAACTTCTGGTTTAACAAGCGTATAAGCAATCATCCCATGTTCCATTTTAGCTTGCATAACTACTTCATGTATATTCGATTTATCTTCCACAAACGGGAATCTTTTAATTAATACATTTACGTTATGTCCAGAAAATTGGCTAATTGCTGCTTTTGTTACTAGTTCAGCTGTTTCACCAACTGAATCAGATACAACATAGATAATTTGTCTTTCAGTCATTATGTTCCTCCACAATTCCTTTACGATTGTTAGACAAGTCTACAAACGCTCTAGTAATATTTGTTTTCGAAACTCTTCCGATTACAAGAAGACCATTTTCATTTTTTTCTACAACTGGAAGTGCATCTATTTCGTGATCCATTAACTTGCAGCCAACATCTACTAAAATCTCTTCTTTAAAGCAATATGTGACATTCGGCATTCTTGTCATAATAATCGCGACAGGCAAAGAGTTTAACTCTTGTTTACCAATGCTTGCCCGTAATAGATCTTTGCGGGAAACAACTCCAGTTAATGTGGAAGCTTCATCAATAACAAAAATAGTTCCAACATCTTCTGTGAACATAATGACAATGGCATCATAGACAGAGGAATTCTCGTGAACAACTACTGGATGTGAATAATAATCTTTCACAAGGATATTACGGATATTATCAATTACTAGCCGCTCTGAGTTCTTGCCTGTATAGAAGTAGCCTACACGTGGTCTTGCATCTAAAAATCCAGCCATTGTTAATATCGCTAAATCTGGTCGAAGTGTAGCTCTTGTTAAGTTTAATTTATCCGCAATATGCTCGCCCGTTATCGGCCCATTTTCTTTTACAATTTCAATAATTTTTTCTTGACGTTTATTCAGTTCGATTTCCTATTCACCACCTTCATTTAGGTAACGATATCTACTAACTATTATATACGAAATAGCCAGAATCAAAAGAAAAAGAATCTAAAGATAACTCTTTTGCTACAACCATATTTAACATTCAAGTACATATTCATTATGCCTAATCATAACAAAAGGAAACTAGGTAGGGGAATCCCCTGCCTAGCTTTTTGTTAAACTATCTAGTTACTACTTCACAATTATTTCATTTACACTTGCGAAACCTTTAATATATGCAGCAATTTCCGCCATTAGATTTAAGCGATTTTCTTTAATCTTCTCATTATCAGCCATTACCATGGTGTGGTCAAAATATGCAGAGATTGCTTCTTGTAACGAGAACAATAACTCAAAATACTCTTTTTCTTCCACTTTGGTATTAATTTTTTCTTTAACCGCTGTAAAACGATTATATAGATCACTTTCATATTCATTTTCAAACAAACTAGAATCAACCGCTGAAACGGTTACTGCCTTATTAGAAATATTGATAATTCGACTTAATGCTTCTATCCCTTCCTTGAAATTAGCATCATCTTTGTGAAGTTCAAGAACTTTTGCCTTTCTTAAAACACTTGCAGCCCCACCAATTTTTTCTGCCAACACTGCATCAATCATATCATAGCGGATGCCCTGTTCTTGTAAAATATATTTCACACGTAATTTGAAGAATGACAGTACTGAATCAACTAATTCTTGCCCGGAAACTTTTGACGCATTCTCTATTGCCTGTATCGCCAGTTCAACCAATTGCTCAATCGGAATATTCCAGTTTTTATCTATTAGGGTCTGAACAATTCCAGTTGCCTGTCTTCTTAATGCGTAAGGATCTTGTGAACCAGTTGGTACTAATCCAATACTAAAGAACGAAACAATTGTATCCAGTTTCTCTGCTAGCGCAAGTACTGCCCCCACATTACTTGGTGCTGTTTCATCATCTGCATGACGCGGCATATAATGCTCATTAATAGCGTTCGCTACTGTTGCCTTTTCTCCCTTTTGAATAGCATATCGTTCTCCCATTAATCCTTGCAGCTCGGGGAATTCATAAACCATATTTGTTACAAGGTCAAACTTAGCAATTTGCGCAGCTCTGTCGACATCTTGTTTTTCTTCAGAAGTTAACTGTAATTCGTCGGCTAACTTAGAAGCAAGTAAGCGAACACGAGCTACTTTTTCTGCTAAAGTACCAATTTCTTCATGATATACGATTGCTTCTAGTTTTTTTAGAAGATCGTCTATCGCTAACTTTTGATCTTCTTTGTAGAAGAACGCTGCATCAGCAAGTCTAGCTCTTAATACTTTCTCATTTCCCCTTGCAACTTTGTCAAGATGTTGATGGTCCCCGTTCCGAACAGTTACAAAATAAGGCAACAACTTTCCTTCCTTAGACTTAACTGGGAAATAGCGTTGATGTTCTTTCATGCTTGTAATTAATACTTCGGTTGGTAACTCTAAATATGACTCATCAAAAGTACCATACAAAGCAGTTGGGTATTCAACTAAATTAGTAACTTCCTCTAATAAATCTTCATCAATTGGAATAATCCAATTGTTTTCTTCTTCTAATTTTTTTATTTGCGAAACGATAGCTTCTTTTCGTTCTGCTGCATTAACCATCACATATTGAGCCAACATTTTCTTCTCATAATCAGAAGGGTTTTGAAAGACGATTTCCCCACCTAAAAAACGATGACCACGTGACTGATTAGACGTTTCTACATTAGTAATAGAGAATGGAATAATTTCTTCTCCAAATAAGGCAATAAGCCATTTAATTGGACGAATATATCGTAATTCATTATTGGCCCAACGCATATTTTTCGGGAATGTTAAGCTTAGAATTAACTCTTTTAATTCTGATAATAATTCACTTGTCTGTTTCCCTTTAATAAATTTTTTTACATGAGCGTATTCCACACCATTTATCTCTTTAAAATAGATGTCTTCTACTGTTAAGCCTTGCCCTCTTGTGAATCCCGCAGCTGCTTTAGACCATTCACCAGCTTCGTTTAATGCAATACGTTTAGCAGGGCCTTTTGCTTCTTCTTCCATATCTTGCTGCGATTCATCTAAATCAGTAACAAGAAGGGCCAATCTGCGCGGGGAAGAAAAAGCCTGAACAGAAGCATAACCCAATTGTTTCTCCGCAAGCCAAGCCTCCATTTTCTCTTTTAATGATTGGATACTAGCAGAGATAAAACGAGCTGGCATTTCTTCTAAACCAATTTCCAATAATAAGTCTCTTTTATTCATGACTTTTTCCCTCCTTACTTTTTAAAATTGGGAATCCTAATTTTTCTCTTTCTTCGTAGAAAGTTTTTGCCACTTTACGTGCTAAATTTCTGCATCTTCCAATATATCCAGTTCTTTCTGTAACAGAAATAGCCCCTTTAGCATCCAATAGGTTGAAAACGTGAGAGCATTTTAATACATAGTCATAGGCAGGGTGTACTAGCCCTTCGTCCATTTGTCTATGCGCCTCTTTTTCATAGATAGAGAATAGGTTAAACAGCATATCGGTATCAGACGTTTCAAATGTATATTTACTATGTTCAAATTCTGGTTGATAAAAAATATCTTTGATTGTGAACCCATCTGTCCACTCTAAATCAAAAACATTTTCTTTATCTTGAATATAGGAAGCCAATCGCTCAATTCCATATGTTATTTCAACCGATACTGGCTTACATTCAATACCGCCAACTTGTTGAAAATACGTAAATTGAGTAATTTCCATTCCATCAAGCCATACTTCCCATCCAAGACCTGCGCAGCCTAGAGAAGGATTTTCCCAGTTATCCTCTACAAAGCGAATATCATGCTCTAACGGATTAATCCCTAGTGCTCTTAGAGAATCTAAATATAATTCTTGAATATTGTCAGGAGAAGGCTTCATGATTACTTGAAATTGATGATGCTGATATAAACGGTTTGGATTTTCTCCATATCTTCCATCTGCCGGTCTTCTAGATGGCTCTACATAAGCCACATTCCACGGCTCAGGACCAATCGCTCTTAAAAAAGTATAAGGACTCATCGTCCCCGCACCTTTTTCTACATCATATGCCTGCATTAGGATACAACCATAGTCAGACCAATGTTTTTGCAATGTTAAAATCATGTTTTGAATATTCATTGCTTTCCTACACCTCCGAATTTATAAAACGTATATTCAGCATAGATTTATGTAGAGTATGTACTCGTAAGGAACACAAAAAACTCTCGTCCCTATGCCAAATATTTCTTGACATAGGGACGAGAGTTAACCCGCGGTTCCACCCTATTTGCTGTAAGATACAGCCACTTTCAAACGCAGTTGCTCCAAGAACGCCTTCCTTAACGCTCATGAACTTGGCTTCCACTATCCCAAGCTCGCTTTTCATGAGGTGAATTAAGTACTACTTTCTTTTCAATGCAACACTCTTATTTACATGAATAATAACGAAAAAAATATTAGTTGTCAACCTTGCTTTGATTTATTCTCGAAGAAGATTCACTCTTCATTCAATTACTTTTATGTAAAGGAATCCCCTAAGTTTTTCATTGATTGAATAAATTTTTTAGATTTCAAATACAACCCAGAATACTCTTCATAATAAGCATCAATAATCATACTTAGCTCTTTCTTAGTTGAATCTTTGACAGAGATACTACCTAGACGGGAAATATCCATATAATAAAAAATCCGAAGCAGCTTTACTGTAGCCTGCGAGATTTTATAATGATACGGGTCCTTGTCCAAGCATTGATGACAGATTAATCCACCTTCTCGGATAGAAAAAGAAAAATGCCCCTCTGTCGCTCCGCAAAAAACACAGCGATCTAGTATTGGATATAATCCTAAGCTGTTTAACATTTTTAGTTCATAGATATTTACTAATATTTCCGGATCGTATTCTTCATTCATGTAATTTAACGTTTGATATAATAATTCAAAATGAAAAGGATTTGGCTTTTTTTCATCCGTACATTTATCTGTAAGCTCTACTATATAGCTAGCGTATGCAGTAAGAAAAATATCTTCTTTCAATGAACGCATACTCGATATAATATCCCCTTGCTGTAAAAGCCCTAATCCACTACTTCGCTGGACGAGAAAATATCCATAGACAAAAGGCTGGGTTACAGCAGAAAGCCTGCTGTTTGGCTTTTTTGCACCTCTAGCCATTACCCCAACCTTTCCCCATTCTCTTGTATACAACGTTACTATTTTATTGGATTCACCGTAATCGATGGATCTAATTACAATCCCTTCACACTTTTCGAGCATCACCATTCACCATCCCCTACTATAAGGACAGTAACTATGAAATGGGATAATCAAGTTCCGCTAGTTCCTCTTCTTGCATTCCTGGTATTTCATGATTATGCTTTTCTAATTCTTTAAAGAGTAGATAAGTATCAATGTTACCTGTTTGGGAAAAAACTTTCCAGGTAAAGTCTAACATGTAAAACCCCACCTTTCGATTTTTAACTAGCTGTTTACAACCTTAATCTTATCATAGCCTGTCTTTATAAAATCATGAGACGAAAATATTGCTAATTGATTGCATGTATAATTTTCAAATAACCGAATGCCTTCTAGTTTAATCCGTTTTCCTATTGCTGCAATAAAGGGAACAACAGGATTCCATTTTTTCTTATGGCAGCCTTTAAAGCTGTTCCGTTCTAATTATTAATATTCGTCTTCTCTAAACCCAAAATCACGCAATTGTGTCATTTTATTGCGCCAATCTTTTTGTACTTTCACCCATAATTCCAAATAGACTTTATTTCCTAGAAGATTTTCAATATCCGTTCTTGCTCTTTTTCCGATTTCTTTCAGCATACTACCTTGTTTACCGATAATTATCCCTTTTTGAGAATCTCGTTCAACGATAATAGTGGCCATTACGTTAATGACATCGTTTGATTTTCTCTCCATCTTTTCAATTACTACTGCAAGGGAGTGAGGAATTTCCTCTCTTGTTAGGTGCAGTGCTTTTTCCCTTATTAACTCAGAAACAATAAAGCGTTCAGGATGGTCTGTCACTTGATCAGCTGGATAAAATTGCGGTCCTTCTGGTAAATACTTTTTGATTTGTGTTAATAATGTTTCGACATTATTTCCTTCTAGAGCAGAGATTGGGACAATTTCTTTAAATGGATACTTCTCTTTATATGATTCAATAATGGCAAATAATTGATCTGGGTGAATCGTATCAATTTTATTAATCACTAAAAATATTGGTGTTTTTACAGACTGAAATTTCTCAAGAATGAATTCTTCCCCTTTACCAAAGCCTTCTTCAGCGTTAACCATAAAAAGGATTAGATCCACTTCTTTCAGTGTATTTTGCGCTACCTTCATCATAAAATCGCCAAGTCTATGTTTCGGTTTATGAATTCCAGGTGTATCAATGAAAATAAGCTGTGCATCATCTGTTGTAAGTACACCTTGAACTTTATTTCTTGTAGTCTGTGGCTTGTCGCTCATAATCGCAATCTTTTGGCCTATTACACGGTTCAAAAAGGTTGATTTTCCAACATTAGGTCTTCCTATAATGGAGATAAATCCTGATTTGTGTTCTGTTTGATTATTAATGTTCATTTAAATCCTCCGGTGAAAATGCTCCTGGCAATAACTCTGCCACAGTTAATGTTTGTACGTCGCCTTTTAAATTCGTTAATATTACTTCCATGTCTTTTGGACAAAGTTCAGAAATTACTTGTCTGCAAGCACCACATGGAGAAACTGGTCCCTCTGTATCTGCCACAACAACAAGCTTCTTGAAAGTAGTATCACCTTCTGACACAGCTTTAAATAATGCCGTTCGTTCTGCACAATTCGTCATACTGTACGCTGCGTTTTCAATGTTACAACCGTGATAAACGATACCCTTTTCCGAAAGCAGAGCTGCTCCTACCTTAAATTTTGAATAAGGTACATACGCTTTATCACGTGCAAGTTTTGCTTCTTCCATTAGAAGTTCCTTTTTCATACAAATCCCTCTTTTCTTTAAGCAGCTTTTCATGCTATTTCAAGTTCACTTTTGGCTATATCACAAGCCGAAAAGGTTCTTGTTTAGCCAAATACTTTCCCCTTTAGCGCTAAGATTTATTTTAAAATAATTTTTCATTTTAGTGAGTATCTCTTTTTAGTAAGCCCTATTCTCGCCTTACACATTATTTTAAAGAATAAATGGAACGTTTTCAAACTTCAGTAACACTTAATATGATGTTAAATGTACTGTCTTAAAATTATATACTAATTTGGAAGCACAATAAAGAGAAAGAAGTAGGGAGTTATTAATGAACGTAGAAAACCCAAAAATAAAAAACTACCTTTTAAAAATTAAATCTTCAACAAATAACTATTTGTTGAAGATTTAATTTTTATCAGATAGCTTTTATTCTCTAACCTATTATAGCGCTCCAGATTTTCGGGATAAAGATGATTCCGCCAATCACAATCGAAAGAATTGCTGCGACAAAAACAGCACCAGCAGCTATGTCCTTTGCCTCTTTTGCCAATGGATGATATTCACTAGTAACAAGATCCACCACACGTTCTATTGCCGTATTTATCAGTTCTAGGCTAATTACTAATCCAATACAAAAAGCAATTAACATCCATTCCTGTTTAGACAAATCATTTAAAAGGCCCAATACAATAACAAGAATGGTAATAACCAAATGAATTTTTACATTTCTTTCTTGTTTAATAGCAGTTAGTATTCCCAATATCGCTAAACGGAAGGAGGATAATTGACTGTTCTTTCGAATTCTTTTATCTTTGTAATCCGAACTCATCTAAAATATCCTTTTGAAGAGTAAACATCACTTTTTCATCTTCTTCTGTCATATGGTCATATCCTAGTAAGTGCAAAAAGCCATGAACAGATAAAAATCCAAGTTCTCTCATATAAGAATGACCATAATCATTAGCCTGTTCCTCCGCTTTATCGATAGAAATGACAATATCTCCTAACATTCTAGGAAGTCCCTCTCCAACCAATTCCAATTCGCCTTCTCCTAATTCCTCCAGCGCAAAAGAAATAACATCTGTCGGTTGATCCTTTTCTCTATATTCTTTATTTATTTGTTGAATTTGTTCATTATGAACGAAGGTAATGGAAAGCTCAATTTCTCCTTGGAGATTTAGTTTACCGGCCGCAAATTGTAAAAGTTTCTCGATTTTCGCAATCTCACTTTCCTTCACTTTTTCTGTTTCATCAATAAAATCAATTTCTAAATTCATATTCGACTTCCTTTACTTTTTCATTTCTGGATATTCGATTCGTGAATGAAAAATTCCTTTTAACGTTTCACTTAATGTATTTCGAACAATATCTAATTCCTTTAATGTTAAATCACATTCATCCAATTGTCCATCTTGCAAACGGTCAGAAATAATATTCTTAATTAAAGAGTCAATTTGCTCGGTGGTTGGTGCATTTAAACTTCTTACAGCAGCTTCTACACTATCCGCAATTCCTATAATTGCTACCTCACGCGTTTGGGCTTTTGGGCCTGGGTAGCGGTAATCACTTTCTTTTACCTCTCCCCCTTTTTCCTTTGCCTTAAAATAAAAATATTTTAAGAGGGAGGTTCCATGATGCTGTTCAGCAATATCGACGATTTCTTTCGGTAATTTATATTTTCTTAATAACTCAGCTCCATCTGTTGCGTGGGCAATAATGATATTTTTACTGGCCTGGGGAGGAATACGGTCGTGTGGATTTCCCATATTCATTTGATTTTCAATAAAAAAATGCGGCCTTTTTGTTTTCCCGATATCATGATAATAACAACCAACTCTTGCCAATAAACCATTGGCACCAATCGCTTCACATGCTGATTCCGCTAAATTAGCAACCATCACACTATGATGATACGTACCAGGTGCCTCAGTTAAGATTTTACGTAATAATGGATGGTTAGGATTAGAGAGCTCAATTAACTTAATGGTAGAAAGCACCCCAAACCCGGTTTCAAGGAAAGGCAAGAAACCGATTGTTAAAACAGCTGAACTTATTCCGGAAATAACGGCCAGTAAAAGGAATACACCATATTCTTTTGCACCATAATGTCCGTTTTGTAAATATAAAATCGCTAATATCGTAACAATATTTATAAAAGAAATAAAGAATCCTGCATAAAGAATATTGGTCCGCTGATTTCTTTTATATAAAAATAAAATACTGGCTAAACCACTTGCAATAATATATATACCCATTCCTACATTAAAAGTTCCAGCAACTCCTTCATTAAACATAATCATTCCACAAACCGCAAGAATAATCGTTACTAATAAAGCAGATTTTTCTTCCATTAATATCTTAATTAACATAACCGCCATAGCAGCTGGAAATATATAGCCAATCTCTGTGTATTCAAACTGTTGGAAGGCGCTTATTGTTTTCATTAATACAATCGTTACACTAATTATAAGAAAGAACATTAAATAGAACTGGATATTATTCTCCTTCTCTTTCGATGTTCTTTTAAGTGTATAAAAATAAAGTGCCGCTAGCATCGTCAAGATGATTAAACCTAAACCGATAAATGGCTGAATGGAATTATCGCTATCTAATAATCCAACAAGTTCAAGTTGTCTATGTATCTCTCTACTTATCAGTTGGCCTTCTTCCACAAGAACTTGGCCTTGAAGTACTCTTATTGGCTCCACACCATCAACAGCTTGCTGACGCATTTCTTCTGTCGCAGTAGGATCGTAGAACTCATTTTGAATGATTGCAAATCTTCCTAAATCGATACTTGCACTCTTTAAATCAGAAGTTAAACCATCGTTTACCTTTAAGATATCCTCCACTCTTTTTTTGGCATTCTCCACCTCATCTGAAGGAATCTTACCATTCATTACTGTATGTATAGCTGTTACCGTAATATCTTTTGCGATTTCTAACTGATCTTCCGAATAAGGAATAAGCGATTTTAAAGAGCGGTCCATAATTTCATTCGTTACTTCATTTGTCAGCTTGCCTTTTAGTAATTCAAGCTTCTCGTCAACGGATGGCTCTTTTATTGATTGTTTATTCTTATCTTCCTCTTCTGCTTTCTTTCTTTTTTCTTCCATTTGTTTCTCTACTTCGTTATTTACTTCTGTTACAGAATCAAATATAGAAGATATTAAATCTACACGATTCTGAGCAATTTCTTTATTAACAACATAGACATCCTGTACTTGATTTTTTGCTTCTTCCTTCTTTTTCTCTGTACTCTCTTTATCTTCCACTGTTATGGGTGACCTAATAGTCTGATCCGCTACAGAAAATAACTGTACATTTAATTTTTCCGGCTTTACGTTTCCATAGAGTGTAAAGAATAAAATGACACCAAGTAAAATAAAGAGAATTATTTTAAAAAAGGTAATATTCATTAGTTTTATTAAATTATTACGCATTCTCTGCCAAACGTTCATATTTACCTCCTATTTCAAAAAAATAGGTTCAGTTGCTTATTCTATCATCTTAAACCTATTTTTTAATCCTTAACCTATCTAGATGTAAATTCTCCTTCTGAAAGCTGATTTTCAAGCATTTGTCACTTTCCTCAATAGATCAGTAAAACCACCAATAATTAAAAACAAAAAAATCTGATGATATGTAAAATGATAACAGTTTTTTCGATCGTTTTCATCCTTTTTCGAATATTTCATGTATCCGGAACGTATCCAATCCAATATAGAAAGAAGGACAATATCCTTAAGCCCAAATAAACTTAAGATATTGTCCTTCTTTCTTTTACATAACTTGCTTTCCATATGCATGAATAATTTTTCCGACTAATGGATGTCTCACTACATCGCTTTCTTCTAAATGAACAAAGCCGATCCCATTTACGTTTTGCAGAATTTGTTCTGCAACTACTAATCCTGATTTCACGCCCTTTGGCAGATCTATTTGTGTTTTATCCCCTGTAACCACCATCTTGGATCCAAAACCAAGTCTTGTTAAAAACATTTTCATCTGGGCATGAGTTGTATTCTGTGCTTCGTCTAATATTACAAAAGCATCATCCAGTGTTCTCCCGCGCATATAGGCAAGTGGAGCTACTTCAATCGTATTTCTTTCAATCAAACGAGCAGTATGCTCCATACCAAGCACATCATGCAATGCATCATATAACGGGCGTAAATACGGATCTACTTTTTCTTTCAAATCCCCTGGCAAAAAACCTAAACTTTCCCCCGCTTCCACTGCAGGTCTTGTTAAAATAATTCTATTTACTTTCCCGCTCTTTAAAGCATTTACCGCCATCACAACGGCTAAATAAGTCTTACCTGTTCCTGCAGGCCCAATCCCAAAAACTAGATCATTTCTTCTAATAGTGCGTATATACTCACTTTGGCCGATCGTTTTTACTCTAATTGATTTTCCTTTAATCGTTTTCGCTATTTCTTCATCGTATAGTGACCCAAAATATTCAAGCGTACCTTTCTTTGCCAGTGAGATCGCATATACCACATCTCGTTGACTGATGGAAACACCCTTTCGGATTACTTGTAAAAGTTTATCAACAATATCCCCAACGAGCTCTATTGAATCAGGATTCTCAGAAGAAACAAGCAGCGTTTCTCCTCTCGTTACGATGTTACAATCTAATTCTTTTTCAAGCACTTGCAGATTGCTATCTCCATTACCAAGTAAAGCAATTGCTTCGTTTGGATCTTTCAACTTTACATTCATCGTTTTTAAATCTTCTGTCATTCTGTATCTCCTTGAGTTAGAGGTTGTGCTTTCGCAATGTTTTCTATTGTTGTAAAAGCTATATTTAATTTAACTTTACCATTCTTTATATCTTGTTGTAAAATTTTTTCCTCCTTAATTTTCCCATCTTCACCAATTCGTTTCATAATATCCTTTCTCGCATCCTCCTTCCCCTTCTCGATAGCATCCTTCTCACTATATCCTCTTATTACAATCTCTTTTTCCCGATATGTTTTATTTACAATCTTAATTGGCAATTCCCATTTAAAGAACTTAACGTTTGACTCATTCTCCTCTTCCTCATATTCCTTATACTCTATTTTGCCAAATCCCCATACAGGAATACTCCACTTACCAAGCTTCATATAAATTTTTTGCTTTTCCGCTCCATTAAATACTTGGAAAGTTGTTTCCAAAGGAACAGTCACTTTTGTCGTATACCACACTTCTCCCCATACTTTCCCTTTAGCAGATACACTCTTCGCACGATCTTCATTCCCTATTTGGCCTGCAACTAACAATTGTCCCTTTCTCACAACTTCATTGATGGCATAGCGTTTTGTACCAGATTCCACAAAATCTGTTACAATTGTCGCTTTCTTCGTTGCTATTAAATTTTGCGGGCCCGCTTCTTTCTTTTTCTTCGGCTCGTTTTTTTCAACTACCTGGAAATGATAAGTTGTCCCTTTTAACTCCACACCAATCCATGTAATCGCATCAATATTATTTGTTAATTCTGCCTGAATTTCATCTAATTCCTTCGCAAAAAACTGCGATTTACCAATTTTTATGTCCATCTTATCCAGCTGCTTACGAATTTGATATTCAGTCGCAGGATTTGCTCCCTTGATTTCTATTCCCCAGACCATATTAGATAAAGTGAGAACTAGTCCTAAAAAAAGGAATAATCCGAGTACAAAACCGCTATTTTTCCACATTCTTTTATATAGAAACGGAGCTCCAGCTCGGCGCTGAAACTCTATTTTTATACCGCTTCCTCTAACTAAATGACGAAGAGAATGGATATTCTTTAGACTAATCTGAAAGGTTACAGCTTGCGGTCCGTGCTTCTTTACGTTCCAAACAGACATACCATTTTTTAATAACTTATTTAAAAACCTTTCTAAACCTTTGCCTGTTGCTTTCACTGTAATAATCCCTGTTAAATATTCTATCCAATGATTTTTCATAATTTCCTCCCAAATCATTCATTTATGTATAAAACTTGATCTATTTTCCCTTCTAATAATATTTCCTCTGGTAAAATTGTCTTAATAACAAACCCTTTTCCTTTAATCAACAGCTGCCCTTGTTTTAAAAGCAATCGCAATTCTTTATCTGAAAAGGTTATTAACCCTCGGTGGTTCTCTACATAAATATGTATTTGTCCAATCATTGTAATTCTAGGTAAGTCCATCATGACATCTTGAGGAAGTTCTAAGTTTTTTATCATCCAGTTCCGCAAGTTGTGTCCCCATTTTTTAGCCATAAAAAAAGAACCCCCTTTCCTCTCTTTTATGAGATTCTCTGTATAGACAGTACGCTTTCTTACACTTACTATCATCATATTCACGGAGTCCTACATTATGCTAAGAAAAACTTTTACGACACGCATTCGTGGAGATTTTCTTTAAATATCCTTTTATACAAAAAAAAGAGCTATTATCTAGCAAATCACTTCTCCAAAGAGAAATAACGCTTGATAATAACTCTCTATGTTTTTATTTTCTGCTTGTTACGCTGTGTTGCATAGAAGCTCGATGTGGATTTCTTGAACGAGGCGAAGCTAATACTTCCGAAAACACTACCGCCTGAACAATATTATCCTTTGTAAATAAGCCTTCAGATTCTTCCAGAGGTTGATTCTTATTTATAATTGGTCCTTGAACGACTCGATTTCGTTGTTTTTCCATCATATTAATCTTCTTTTGTAAACTTGCATTTTCCCTTTGCAGCCTTTCCAGCTCAGAAAGTGGTTTTTCAACCTGCACCACATTTTTAGACTTTACAGGGACAGTCATAACTTGTCTTTCTCTCTCCACTTCTGCATTTACTTGTTTTGGCACCTGTGGTCTTTTTGGTTTGGGCGCCGGCTTTTTTTTACTATTATCAAAAACAGAAGAGAAGAGAAAAACTACAACCGCAATTATAATTGGAACAATTTCCAAATCTTTTCCCTCCCTTTCTTAAAGTTTACTCATTATCATCTTTATTTTTCTGGTCATCTGTTAATTTACCGATCGAGCCTCTCATTTCTGTATCAGCCGTGATATTTTGTAAATTCATATAGTCCATTACTCCAATATTGCCTGAACGCAACGCATCAGACATAGCCATAGGAACTTCCGCTTCTGCTTCGACAACCTTCGCACGCATTTCTTGAACTTTTGCTTTCATCTCTTGTTCTTGGGCAACAGCCATCGCTCTACGCTCTTCCGCTTTTGCTTGAGCGATTTTCTTATCTGCTTCTGCTTGCTCTGTTTGTAATTCAGCGCCAATGTTTTTACCGATATCTACATCCGCAATATCAATCGATAGAATTTCAAAAGCTGTACCAGCATCCAACCCTTTAGCTAAAACTGTTTGAGAAATCATATCTGGATTTTCTAATACTTTTTTATGATTATCAGAAGAACCAATTGTCGAAACAATCCCTTCCCCAACTCTGGCTACAACTGTTTCTTCTCCAGCTCCCCCTACTAGTCTCTCAATATTGGCACGCACTGTAATTCTTGCTTTTGCTTTTACTTCAATGCCATCCATCGCTACACCAGCAATAAAAGGTGTCTCAATTACTTTAGGATTTACACTCATTTGCACTGCTTCTAATACATCACGTCCTGCTAAATCAATTGCAGCACATCTTTCAAATGATAGCTCAATATTGGCACGATGGGCAGCAATCAGCGCATTTACTACCCTATCAACATTACCACCAGCAAGATAATGACTTTCTAATTGATTGATTGTTACATTTAATCCCGCTTTATGGGCTTTAATCAACGGATTTACAACACGACTTGGTATAACCCTTCTTAAACGCATCCCTACTAATGTGAAAATGCTAATTCTCACTCCTGCTGCTAAAGCAGAAATCCAGAGCATTACTGGCACAAATGTTAATAGCACCCCTAATAAAATAATTGCCAATACTACAACAATAATCCAAAATATTTCAAATCCGCCTACTAGCATTACTCATCCTCCTTTTGTATATCTATCGTTAGTATTTCCCTTACAACAATTCTTGAACCTTCTGCTTTTACTACTTTTACTTTCTTGCCCTTATCAATAAAACTTCCATCACTCACCACATCGATTCTTTCATCCTCAATAAGTATGACTCCGGCAGGACGTAAGGCAGTTAAGGTAACGCCTGTTTTCTCCTTCAAATCATTGCGGTTCTGATTAGAAACATACCCACTTTCTGTATTGGTTGAGTCTGTTAAAATTATTTTTTTAAAGAATTTCATTTTTCTACCAAACACCTTTACTAATAAGATAGATGCTATAATGGAAACCCCTATTGCGATTGCTAGACTTATCCCGATGACCGCAATATCTCCACTTGCAAGAAACATGCTAGCAATGACAGAAACAATCCCAATTGCTCCAGCTATTCCACCGACGACAAAGAACTCCAGTATAATCAAAAGGATTCCAATCACAAAGAGAATGAGACTTTCGTATCCCGCAAGTCCTGCAACTAGATGCCCATAGAAAAAGAGCAATAAAGCAGAAATTCCCGCTATTCCCGGCAGTCCAAACCCAGGTGAATATAATTCGATGATTAATCCCAAACTTCCAATTGATAATAATATAGGAATGATAATAGGATTTGTTACAAACCTTGCAATTTTCACTGCAAAGCTTTCATCAACCTTTTCTATCTTTGCGTTCTGTATCCCTAAATGATCTAGCACATCCTCTAAACTATTTACCGTACCATTGGAATAGTTTATTTCTTCTGCTTCAGATGAAGTTAAAGTTAAAAACTTGCCAGCTTCCTTCATACCTGGAATGGAAATAGATTTATCTGCCATCGCCATTGCATAAAGTGGATCTCTTCCTGTTTTTTCTGCTGCCCCTTTCATGGCAGAAATCCAGTAAGACTGAGCCTTTTCATCTGCTGCATTCCCTTGTCCGTCTATCACCCCAGAGGATCCTATTCTGCCTCCCTCCACCATATAGATTTCATCGGTATTTAATGCAATATAGGAACCAGCAGAAATGGCATCTTGGTTAATAAAAGTAACCGTTTTTATGTCAGTTTCTGCAATTCTCTTTCCTATTTCAATAGCAGCAGATATATCTCCACCAGGTGTATGCATATCAAAGACTATCGCACTAGCCTGATTTTCTTCTGCTTCGGTAATTGCCCGATCTACAAACTGACTTAAACCTTTTTCAACCGTATCCTTTATTGGCACTACATATACTTTTTCTTCATTATTAGCGTAAATGATACTAGGAATGAAGGATAGAAAAAAAATAAAAAGAAGAGGGATCAACAATATTTTCTTTTGTCTTCTCAAATTTTCCCTCCTTTCCAAATGGTAATAGAAAAATGTTATGGCTATGTATACGTTTAACTAAATAAAAAGTTTCATTTTTTTTAATTTTTATTTAATTAATAATTTCTATCGTTTAAATCGAGAAAAACAAAGGACAAAATATGGTCCTGCAAAGGAAATTAACAGATCTAACTATATTTAATAAAAATCATCTAATTTTATTATATGTTATATTAGAAATGGATAAAACAGAAAATCTTTTAACTATGTAAAAAGGCTGCAGATATAATCTGCAGCCTTTAAAACATAAACTTATTTATGAAAGGTGTTGTTGTACAAGTTTATTTACTAGTGAACCGTCTGCTTTTCCTTTTACTTTAGGCATTAAAGCAGCCATCACTTTTCCCATTTCTTTCTTTGAAGAAGCTCCAGTATCAGCGATTGCTTGTTTCACAATCTCTGCTAGCTCCTCTTCTGAAAGTTGTTCTGGCATATATATTTCAACATGTTTTAACTCCGCACGTATTTTGTCAACAAGATCTTCACGACCTGCTTTCTCAAACTCATGGAGGGAGTCTTTGCGTTGTTTTACTTCGCGAGAAAGGACAGATAACTCGTCTTCTTCAGAAAGATCTCTACCAAGCTTAATACTTTCATTCTGAATGGCAGCCTTAATCATTCGAATTACAACTAGTTTATCTTTTTCTTTGTTTTTCATCGCTTGCTTCATATCATTATTTAAGCGTTCGAGAAGACTCAATTTTGCTACACCCTCTCTTAGAACTTACGTTTTCTTGCTGCTTCTGATTTTTTCTTACGTTTCACACTTGGTTTCTCGTAGAATTCGCGCTTTCTAGCTTCCTGCAAAGTACCAGTTTTTGATACTGAACGTTTGAAGCGACGAAGAGCATCTTCAAGCGATTCGTTTTTACGAACGACGGTTTTAGACATTCTCTTTCCCTCCCTCCGAACACAACACACTAACATCAACATGGTTTCCATGTACCTTGACATTATAATATATCAAAGTTACAAGGTCAACTGTATTTGACCTTGTTAGACAAATTGTTTTAAAAAAACGTAAAAAAAAGGTGTTTTATACAAGGAATTAGCCTTTTTCTCCCTCCGATCCCTTCTCTTTTTGTATTTTTCCCTCTAGTCATGTTTTTAAACACCCTGTCAAATCTAGTATAAGAAGCTAGTTTTGTCATCATTAATTAGCTAAAAATGACATGTCCACCTTCTTTATTTCATATAGTTCTAATAAGGAGGAAGCCTAGAATGATTTATCTTATACTTTTTATTATCCTTATCCTTTTATTTATTTATGGGATGACTCTCTTACGGACAGGTTTATTTAATTTATCTTCTCAATCATTAAAAAACTCGCTCGAAAAATTAACAGATAAGCCATGGAAGGGGTTAATTGTTTCCATCATTATTACAGCACTTCTTCAAAGCAGCGCTGCCGTTATGGTTTTAACGATTGGACTAATTTCAGCAAGAGTCTTAACCTTTCCTCAATCTATCGGGATTATTTTAGGAACAAATATCGGAACCACCTTCACAACTGAATTTATTACGTTTAACATGAATAATTATCTACTTCCGCTTGCCATCCTAGGTGTGCTCTTGATCATCATTAACAAATATCAATTAAGAAGTATCGGCTTCATTTTATTCGGTATGTCGATTGTCTTTACAACAATGCGAGGTTTTAAATATTTTGCTGGGATGATGGAACATCATCCTGCTCTAAATTCGTTTTTCCTTTCATTAGCAGACCGTCCTTTCATCGCCCTTGTAGTCGGCATTATTATAACTGCCCTAATCCAATCAAGTACAGCGACAATTGGTATTATAATGGGCTTTTTATCAGCAGGATTGCTTCCGATTGAAATTGCTATAGCCATTATGTTGGGATCTAATATTGGTTCCTGTATAACTTCTTTTTTAGCATCAATAGGAACAGAAAAAAGTGCAAAACTTTGTGCTTATGCCCATATTTGGTTAAATATTGGAGGGGTCATTTTGTTTTATCCGTTTATCAATGATTTAGCTGCTATTGTCAAAAATATGACAGCAGAAATGGATGTTCAATTAGCTCATGCAAGCCTGTTATTTAATGTTCTATCTTCGCTCCTAGTTCTCCCCTTTGCGGAGCGCTTTGGCAAATTGATTATGCGATTACACAGCTGATGGATTGGGGTGAAATGCTATAAAAGGCTGCAAACATGGATATATGTCTGCAGCCCTTTTTTACATAACCTTCAATAAATCATATTGTGATTGATATAAATGATAATACAATCCTTTTTGTGCCATTAACTCATCATGTGTGCCTTTTTCTGCAACTCTCCCACCATCCACATAAAATATTTGACTACTATTTTTAATTGTTGATAGACGATGGGCAATGATGAAGGATGTCCTTCCTTTTAACAATTCAGTAATTCCTTCTTGGAGAAGTTCTTCCGTCTTTGTATCAATGCTGCTGGTTGCCTCGTCTAATATCAATATTTTAGGATTAGCCAAGAGGGCTCTTGCGAAAGATATTAACTGCCTTTGTCCCGCTGATAAAGTACTACCTCTTTCTTCTACAACAGTATGATATCCATCCTTTAAGTCTTTTATAAAGTCATGTGCTCTAACAATTTTAGCTGCGGTAATCACTTCTTCTTCCGTTGCATCTAGCTTCCCATAGCGAATATTATCTAGAATGGTTCCAGAAAATACAAAGGTATCTTGAAGCATCACACCCATTTGCGACCGTAAAGATTTTAATGTTACATCTCTTACATCAATCCCATCAATTTTGACACTGCCTTCATTTACATCATAAAACCTACTTAACAAATTTATAATAGTAGATTTACCTGCACCTGTGGGGCCGACTAAGGCGATACTCTGACCTGCATTAATATGAAAACTGACATCACTAAGTATGTTTTTCCCTTCTTCATAACGGAAGGTAACTCGTTCAAAGGTGACATTCCCTTTAATCGTTGGCATTGGGATTGCTTTTGGCTGATCCTTAATATCTGGTTCAACATCCAGAGTTTCAAAAATACGTTCCAAATAAGCAGAAGCAGTGATAAGCGCATTATAGAAGTTCCCCATATTAATAACTGGGTTCCAGAAATTATTGACATAGCCAATAAACGCTACAAGTGTACCTGTACTAACATCTACCCCAATTTGCCGTATTCCTACGAAGTAAATTAAACTTGTTGTTAAAACAGAGATATTTTGAACACCTGGCCATAGAAGAAACTGGATTGAAACTGCCTTAAGCCAAGATGTTCGGGTTTCATTGCTTACTTCATCAAAAATTTCAAAATTCTCTTCTTCCCTTGCAAAGGATTGCGTAATTTTTATGCCGGCAATACTTTCATGAATATAGGCATTCATATTAGATTGTTTATTGCTTAACACTTGATACGCTTTTCTCTGCATATTTTTGATTACCCATACTAATACTCCTAAAATCGGCAGAAGTGCTAAACTATATAATGTTAGTTTTGCGTCGATGGCAAACATAAACATTAACGTTATAATTACACTGATGATATCAGAGATCAGGTTTATCAGCCCATTACTTAATAGATCACTTAATGTATTTATATAATTAACGACTCTGATTAAGATTTTCCCATGAGGGCGATTATCAAAATAGGAAAAGGGCAGCTTCTGTAAGTGCTGAAAAATATCTAAACGCATATCCTTTAGAATATTTTGACCAATCTGAGTAATCCATTGAATGCGATACCGCATACATATACCAATTACAAATAGAGAAAGAACAAATAAAATACTAATCCCGATTAATAATGGAATATTTTTATCTGGGATAATTTCATCAATTGCTATTTTTGTAAAAAACGGACCGAGCATTCCTGCCACGTTGGCTGTTAAGATGATTAGCAATGTAATAAACAATGCCTTCTTATAAGGTTTAATATAAGCACCGATTCGTTTATAGTGACTCCAGTTAAATTCGGTCTCTAATTCTTCGTCGACATTAAATTTATTACGGGCCAATGGCTGCTCCTCCTTCTTCCTGCTCTACTAATCCTAATTGTCTTCTATACACATCGTAATACATCCCTTTTTTCGCAACAAGTTCTGTATGCGTCCCTTGTTCTTTCACTTCCCCTTTATCAAGAACTAAAATAAAGTCTGCATCCCTTACAGATGAAATACGGTGTGCAATTATGAAGGTTGTTTTATCTTGTGTCAACTGATTTAATTCCTTTTGGATTTTACTTTCTGTTTCCATATCTACAGCTGATGTTGTATCATCCAATATCAAGATAGATGGATCCTTCGCTAATGCTCTTGCTAAGGAGATCCTTTGCTTTTGACCACCAGATAATCCCACTCCGCGCTCTCCTACGATTGTATCGTATCCCTCCGGCATTTTAACGATAAAGTTATGGGCGTCGGCAATTGCTGCCACGCGTTGAATTTGCTCCATGTTTAAATATGGTTTTCCAAAGGAGATATTTTCCTCAATAGTATTTGAAAATAAAAAAATGTCTTGCATAACCATCGAAATTTGATCGCGAAGCTTCCTCACTGGCCATTCTTTTGCATTTATTTGATCAATTAATACTTCTCCTTCTGTTGGATCATAGAATCTTGCAATTAAATTAACAAGCGTTGATTTACCAGATCCAGTTTCCCCTAAAATCCCAACAGTTTGCCCCGGTCGGACGGTAAAGGATACATTTTTTAAGATAGGGGTTTCAGGGTCATCGGAAAACGCAAAAGAGACATCTTTAAACGTTACATATCCAGCAATTTTCTTGCCTTTCTTTTTGTCTTCTACCATAATTTGTGGTTCCGTTATTAATAAATTTCTAATTTTTACACAAGATGCATTAAATCGCTGTACATCATTTATCAACCATCCACTCATGCGCATTGGCATATTTAAGAGCCACATAAACCCGTTAAATGCAACCAAGTCACCTATGGACATGTTCCCCTGAATCACAAATAAGCCACCTAATAATAAAGTAATAACAGCTAATACTCCGGCAAATCCGTCCAGCCATGGTAAATACTTTTTAGAAACATTAGCAGAATCAAGGTTACGTTTTCGATAATCATCATTAAAATGATTAAACTTTTCGATTTCATACTCTTCCCGGGAAAATGCCTTAACTACTCGGTTGCCGCTAATATTTTCTTCCACCATGGAATTCAGTCTGGAAAAACTTTCACGGATTTCTAGAAATACTGGATGAGCTGCTTTGGACATTTTTTGTGTAAAAATAAAGATAAACGGTGTAACAGCGAGTAATGCTAACGTTAATTTCCAATCAATGTTCATCATTACGATAATGGCAACGACAAACCAGATAACACATTCAGCGATATTATAGCAGACCCATGAAACGAAATGGCGTATAGCGTCCATATCACCTGTCATTCTCGCCATAATATCTCCTACTCTATTATGATTAAAAAAGTCAAAATCAAGCTCTTGAAGCTTTTTATACATATCTTGTCTTATATCAAACTGTGCGTCTTGACCAACATGTTCGTATAACATTTGGTAGATGTATCGAGTAACGGTTCTGATCAGTGTCGCTCCTATCATCGCTAGTAAAATGGGTACTAAGAGTTGGACTTGATTATTCTCAATGACTTCATCAATCAATCTTCCGCTTAAAATAGGAATAATCACTACAAAGAAAGAATTTGCTAATAAAATCAAGGATGCAACAATTACTTTTTTCTTATTCTTCTTTACGTAACTCCAAATCCATTGGTAATTATTCAATAGGAATCTACACTCTTTCTTTTTTAATTTGTTTACTTCCAAAATAATATTTCAAAAGATAGCTAAATATACTTTTAAATAAACTTTCAGAGGAGGAGATTTTTATTCCTCCTTAATGATGGATATTTACCTTTAACTGGCTTGGTAAAATTTTTTCACTAAGTAAAATCAATAATATCTCTTAAAACATGTAAGGGCGTGTATACAAGGTTTATATTCATTTTCACTTTCTCTCCCATCCTTGGCACTATTCTCCAATTATTACAACCAGGCTGCAAATGACTTAATCTTAATCCTCCTTTTTAGCCATGAATGAACGCAATAAATGTGAACGGTTACCATTTTATACTGTTATGCAACATACTATGATAAGAAAAGAGAAAGCCTTTTCTTATCACAGATTAATTTTAGTCACGAAGGTTTGACGTAACTAGTACTTAAATTGTATAATTATGGACAAAATTTGACTTGAAAGGAGTACATTGAATGTTATACTATCAATCAAATTATTTTGGACAAAATGGAGATTTTGATCGTATATCAGCATTCAATCCTACCAACCTTCCTCATTTTCATCGCAGCTTGGAACTGGTGATGGTTGATGAAGGCACACTGGAGCTTACCATACAAGATAAATCTTATACTCTCCACGAAGGAGAAAACGCTCTCATTCTTTCGAATCAAATACATAGTTTACAAAGTAATCAGAAAAATCACTCCTGGATTTATGTCTTTTCTCCAGAATTGGTTAATCAATTTTATCAGCTTAGTAAAAACAAAGACTTAATTCATCCAATATTCCAGTTACAGGCTGCCACAAGAGAGATGATAAAGGAGATATTCTTCAACAATAATAGTTCGCTGTTTGCCAAAAAAGGGGTTCTGTACTTAATTTGTGCGGAATTGCTAAATCAAACTTCTTTCAAAGAGGAAACGCGGAGAGATGATTATTTATTACATGATTTACTCAACTATATCCAAAATCATTTTACCGAGGAACTTTCCTTAAAAGATTTATCACAAAAATTTGGATACGATTATTCCTACCTATCAAGATTTTTCACAAAAATACTGCATATACCATTTGTTGATTTTGTAAATGGGCATCGTGTAACGTTAGCCTCTCAATTATTAAAAACAACGGATAGTAAAATTACCGAAATTGCCGATATGGTTGGCTATCGAAACATTCGCAGCTTTAATCGAAACTTCGAAAAAATCATGAACACTACCCCGAGTAATTATCGAAAAATTTATATGGAAAGTTATTAATAAACGCAGCGATAGATTGACAAAAAAACCTTAGAAAACACCTATTTGTTTCTAAGGTTTTTTTTAAAGGATATATTAATAATCACTATTGCTTGTCAAACCATTCACGATTGCAACTCCAGAACTTGCTCCGATTCTAGTAGCTCCAGCAGCAATCATTTTCTCCGTGTCTTCACTGCTGCGTACACCTCCAGAAGCTTTCACACCTATATCTGGTCCAACCGTTTTTCTCATTAATGTAATGTCCTCAACAGTTGCTCCGCCTGTTGAGAAACCTGTTGATGTTTTTACATAGTCAGCTCCTGCTTCTACTGCTAATTTACAAGCAATTTCTTTTTCCTCATTTGTTAGGAGACTAGTTTCAATAATTACTTTCGATAATGCTTTACCTTTTGCCGCATCCACTACCGCTTTAATATCTTCTTTAACTAAATCATAAGTTTTATCCTTTAAAGCACCAATATTAATAACCATATCTACTTCTGTTGCCCCATTTTTAATGGCATCTTCTGTTTCAAATGCTTTTGTTGCTGAAGTAGATGCTCCTAAAGGGAAGCCGATCACTGTACATACCTTTACCTCTGTTCCATTAAGCAATTCACTTGCAGCTTTGACCCATGTTGGATTTACGCAGACAGAAGCAAATGTGTATTGCTTAGCTTCTTCACAAAGAGTCACAATTTGTTCTTTCGTCGCATCAGCTTTTAATAAAGTGTGATCAATCATTTTAGCAATGTTCATTAAGATTCTCCTTTGATATATGTACTAATTAAAAATATATGCCAAGCTCTTTGAACGAACAAAGAGCTTCCATATTAAAGTTATTAAAATTAATTTTATAAAACAAAAAGGAAACAATTGTAGCTGGCTAAACTTAAGAAACAATCGCAGCTTGATCTTCTACTTCCTCTAAAACACGGACAAATTGTCCTTCATTTACAGGGTAGCCTGCTTTCGTTAGTTTGACTTTCACAATTTTCCCAACCATTTCTTCTGTTGCTGGGAAAACTACTTTTAAATAATTGTCTGTATATCCAACATAAAGCTTTCCATTGCCATCTTCTTTGTAGACTTCCTCTGGAATAACTTCTACTACCTCGCCTTCATAGTTAGACGCATATTCCTTTGCTAATTGATCAGAAAGCGAAATTAAACGATGTACTCGTTCGTTCTTTACATCTTCCTCAATTTGGTTATCCATTCGCGCAGCAGGTGTTCCTGTCCGTTTTGAATATGGGAACACATGCAATTCAGAGAATTTATGTTCTTTAATAAAATCATAAGTTTCCATAAACTCTTCTTCTGTCTCTCCTGGGAAACCAACGATTACATCAGAGGTAATGGCCAATCCTGGCAAGGCTTCTTTTAATCTTGTAATTCTTTCGGCAAAGAATTCCATTGTATATTTTCTTCTCATTCTTTTTAAAACAGTATCCGATCCAGATTGAATCGGGATGTGAAGATGATTTACAATTATTTTTGATTTATCTAAGACTTCAATCACTTCATCTGTTATTTGGCTTGCTTCGATAGAAGAAATACGAAGGCGCTTTAGACCCTTTACCTGGGATTCTAAATCACGCAGTAAATTAGCTAAGTTATAATCCTTCATATCTGAGCCATATCCACCTGTGTGAATTCCTGTTAATACAATTTCTTTATAACCAGCATTCACTAATTGCTGTGCTTGCTTAATAACCTCTTGCGGATCTCTTGAGCGCATCAATCCCCGTGCCCATGGAATAATACAGAATGTACAAAAATTATTGCATCCTTCTTGGATTTTTAAGGAAGCTCTTGTTCTATCCGTAAAAGCAGGGACATCCATTTCTTCGTACACACGATTTTTCATAATGTTTCCAACAGCATTTATTGGTTGTCTTTCTTCTTTATACTGCGTAATATACTCTAGCATTTTCACGCGATCCTGTGTACCAACTACAATATCAACTCCAGGAATAGCCATAATTTCTGCTGGAGAAGTTTGGGCATAACACCCTGTAACACAAATAACTGCATCTGGATTTTTACGAACTGCACGACGAATTACTTGGCGGCTCTTTTTATCTCCTGTATTTGTAACGGTACATGTATTAATAACATATACATCAGATATATTTTCATATTCTACACGTTCATAGCCTTGTTGTTTAAACAACTGCCAGATCGCTTCGGTTTCATAATGGTTTACTTTACATCCTAAAGTGTGAAAAGCAACTGTTGGCATTTTTATCACTCCATCAATTCAAAATGATAAGATACAGCAGACAATAGGTATAATGGTGCAGTCTCTGTTCTTAATATTCTTGGACCAAGTCCGCATGTCACAAAACCATGCTCTTTTAATAATGCTACTTCTGATTCAGTCAGGCCACCTTCTGGGCCGAATACCGCAAGGATAGATTGTCCTTTTGTCATCGATTCCAAGCTTTTCGTTAACACAGACGATTCGCCTTCTCTTGCCTCTTCTTCATAGGCTATTAATTTTACATTATAACCTTCTGAAAGTTTTATCAACTCTTTTATACTAATTGGAGAACTTACTTCTGGTATCATGGTTCGGTGGGATTGTTCTGCTGCTTCTTTTGCAATTTTATTCCAGCGAACTAGTTTTTTTCCACCCTTTTTCTCATCCCATTTAACGACAGAGCGAGCTGCGATGAAAGGGATAAACTTAAAAGCGCCTAATTCTGTTCCTTTTTGGATAATCCATTCCAGCTTATCCCCTTTTGGCAGTCCGCTCACAATAGAAACCGAAATAGGTAATTCTATTTCTCCTTCTAACCATTGTACCACTTTTGCAATGACTTCGTTTTCGGAAATTTTTTCTATTCTGCACCGTGCTGCCTGCTGAAGACTGTTGACACAATATATTTCATCGTCAATATCCATTCGCATCACACGTACAATATGATGATAATCGTCCTCTTGAATAAAAAATGTATCCTCTTCGTTTTTAGCAAAATAACGCTGCAATCGAATTCCTACTTTCTTTTAAGCAATAGAGAAGGAAGAATCGTAAGACGAAACTTCCTTTTTTCCTTTTGAATATACGCTTACTCTTTTAGCTTGTTGCTGTGAAAGTTTTTCTTCTATTAACTCTTTTTCTGAGCGGTAATGCTTACCCAATCTTCCATTTGTACTGTTTCTATTATTTCTAGGCCTGATGCGATAATAGCATCCTTTACTTCTTCTTTTTTCTGAAGAATGATGCCAGAAGCAATAAAGAAACCATCTTTTTGAAGTAAACGATAAACATCATCTGTAAAACGAACAATTACCTCTGCCAAAATATTTGCAACAATTACCTCTGCCTGTTCCTCTATACCACTTAAAAGATTATTTTGACGGACAGATGTTTTCTCATGAACTTTGTTTAATTTAATATTTAATTTAGCAGAACGGACAGCCACTTCATCCAGATCTAAAGCAAGCACAGATTTAGCTCCCAGCATGGCTGCTGCAATACTTAGCACACCAGATCCTGTACCAACATCGATAACCACATCGTCTTTTTTTACTATTCTTTCCAAAGCCTGTATACATAATACAGTTGTCGGATGTGTTCCTGTTCCGAAAGCCATCCCTGGATCCAATTCGATGATTAATTCATCCGTATGGACTGGTGTATAATCCTCCCAGGTAGGTACAATCGTAAATTTCTCAGATATTTTAACAGGATGATAGTATTTCTTCCAAGCTGTTGCCCATTCTTCTTCATTTACTTCCATAATGGAAACTTTATTTAATCCAATATCAATATTAAACAGTACTAAATTATTGATATTTTCTTTAATTGCCTCTACTGTTTCACCAAGAAAACTATTGATTGGTAAATACGCTTTAACTAGAACGCCTTCTTCTGGATAATCATCAGGATTTAGTTGGTAGATTTCGCCGAATTGGTCTTCTCTTTCTTTAATTAATTCAAAGGGATCTTCAATAACTACCCCACTAGCACCTGCTTCATGCAAAATATTTGAAATAGGTTCAATCGCTTCATTTGTCGTATGAATTGTGATTTCTGACCATTTCATTTCTACCAACTCCTTTTTGATTATTCACCTTTAAATGCTTTTTTTACCTTAGAGAAAAAACTGTCCTCTTCTTCTCCACGAGGAGTATCTCCAGATACTTCAGCAAATTCCTGTAATAGTTGTTTTTGTTTATCAGATAATTTTGTAGGTGTAATTAAGCGAATTATTACATGCTGGTCACCTTGGCCATATCCACGTACATTTGGAATCCCTTTGCCTTTAAGGCGGAATTTTGTTCCAGTCTGTGTTCCCGCAGGTACTTTCAATTTCACTTTGCCATGAATAGTAGGTACTTCCACTTCATCACCTAGTGCAGCCTGAACAAAAGTAATCGGCATTTCACAGTATACATCTTCTCCATCACGCTCGAAGAAGTCATGTCTTCTTATGTGGAACACAACATATAAATCACCTGCTGGCCCGCCGTTTATACCAGGTTCTCCTTGCCCAGAGACTCTTAATTGTTGACCATCATCGATACCTGCTGGAATTTTAACACTAATTTTACGACGTTTTTTTACTTTTCCAGTTCCGCCACAAGTTGAACATTTATGCTTAATCTCTTTACCAGTTCCATTACAGTAATTACATGTTCTTCTATTCACAATACGACCAAATGGTGTATTTTGCTCCACATTCAATTGTCCAGTACCACTACAATGCTTACATGTAACTGGCTTAGTCCCTGGTTTTGCTCCCGTGCCATTACATGTTTCACAATTTTCTTCTCTTGGTATTTCAATTTCCGTTTCTTTCCCAAATGCTGCTTCTTCAAATGATAGTGTCATCGTATATTGTAAATCAGCCCCTTGACGCGGAGCATTCGGATCTCTTCTTCTTGATCCTCCACCACCAAAGAAAGTGCTGAAAATATCTTCAAAACCACCGAAACCACCGAAGTCTCCGCCGCCGCCGAAGCCTTGATTAGGATCTGTATGGCCAAACTGATCATAGTGCGCTCTTTTTTGATCGTCACTCAGTACTTCATAGGCCTCTTTCACTTCTTTAAACTTTTCATTCGCATCAGCTTCTTTATTGATATCTGGATGATACTTTTTTGAAAGCTTACGATACGCTTTTTTTATTTCATCCTTAGAAGCCCCTTTACTGACTCCAAGGACTTCATAGTAATCCCGTTTATCCATAATTGATTACCACTCCCCGATTCTTTTCACATAGATGCTATTGTATCATTTTGCTTTTCTAAAGTACAATAGTTTATTGCTATCTTTCCTAATTATCGCTAAAAAACTTCTGATTGAAAAGAAAAGTCAAAGTCAAGATAACCTGACTTTGACTTTTCGCTAAACGTAATTGGTTTTATTGGTTTTATTTATCGTCTTTTACTTCTTCAAACTCTGCATCTACTACGTTGTCATCTTTATCGGATGCACCGCCGTCTGCTCCTTGAGCCGCTTGTGCTGCTTGTGCTGCTTCTTCATATAATTTCATAGAAAGAGCTTGAACGATTTCTTGAAGAGCGTCTTTTTTCGCACGAATTTCTTCTAATTCGTTTTTCTCGATAGCCGCTTTTAAAGCATCTTTTGCTTCATTTGCTTTTGCAACTTCACTTTCGTCCACTTTACCTTCTAAGTCTTTTAATGTTTTTTCAGTAGTGAAAACTAATTGATCTGCTTCATTTCTTAGTTCCACTTCTTCTTTACGCTTTTTATCAGCTTCAGCATTTTCTTCTGCTTCTCTTACCATTTTATCGATTTCTTCATCTGATAAGCCTGTAGAAGACTTAATTGTAATTGTTTGTTCTTTATTTGTACCAAGATCCTTCGCACGAACATTTACGATACCATTTTTATCGATATCAAATGAAACTTCGATTTGCGGAATTCCACGTGGTGCTGGTGGAATATCAGCTAATTGGAAGCGGCCTAATGTTTTGTTATCCGCAGCCATTGGACGTTCCCCTTGAAGCACATGAATATCTACAGCTGTTTGGTTATCAGCAGCAGTTGAGAATACTTGTGATTTAGAAGTAGGGATGGTTGTATTACGTTCGATTAACTTTGTAAATACTCCACCCATTGTTTCAATTCCTAATGATAGTGGTGTTACGTCTAAAAGCACAACGTCTTTTACATCGCCAGTAATAACGCCACCTTGGATAGCTGCACCCATTGCAACAACTTCATCAGGATTTACTCCTCTATGCGGCTCTTTACCGATTTCTTTTTTAATTGCTTCTTGAACAGCAGGGATACGAGTTGATCCACCTACAAGGATAACTTTGTCAATTTCAGATGCATTTAGACCAGCATCTTTAAGTGCTTGACGAGTTGGTCCCATTGTACGTTCTACTAATGAAGCAGAAATTTCTTCGAATTTAGCACGAGATAAAGTTACTTCTAAGTGAAGTGGTCCAGCTTCTCCAGCTGTGATAAATGGTAAAGAAATTTGTGTAGAAGCTACACCAGAAAGATCTTTTTTAGCCTTCTCTGCAGCATCTTTTAAACGTTGTAGAGCCATTTTATCTTTGCTTAAATCGATGCCATTTTCTTTTTTAAATTGGTCTACTAAATAATCGATAATTACTTGGTCAAAATCATCTCCACCAAGACGGTTATCACCAGCAGTAGATTTTACTTCAAATACGCCGTCTCCTAGTTCAAGGATAGATACGTCAAAAGTACCTCCACCTAGGTCATATACTAAGATTGTTTGATCTTCGTCTGTTTTATCTAAACCATATGCTAATGCTGCAGCTGTTGGTTCGTTAATAATACGTTCAACTTCTAAACCAGCAATTTTACCAGCATCTTTCGTAGCTTGGCGTTCTGCATCATTAAAGTATGCAGGCACTGTTATAACTGCTTTCGTTACTTTTTCTCCTAAGTATTCTTCTGCATAACCTTTTAGGTATTGAAGAATAATCGCAGAAACTTCTTGTGGAGAGTAGTTTTTGCCTTCTACTTCTACTTTATAATCCGTACCCATATGACGTTTAATAGACATAATAGTGTTTGGGTTTGTAATAGATTGACGTTTTGCAACTTCCCCTACTTGGCGTTCTCCATTTTTGAATGCTACTACAGATGGAGATGTTCTATTACCTTCTGGATTTGGGATAACTTTTGGTTCTCCACCTTCAAGTACAGCAACACAAGAGTTTGTTGTACCTAAATCAATTCCAATAATTTTACTCATGGAAATTTCCCTCCTATTTTTTAATATGTAACGCTTATTGGCTTACTTTCACCATTGCAGGTCTAATGACTCTGTCTTTAAGCTTATACCCTTTTTGGAACTCATCCACCACAATGTTTGAATCCGTTCCTTCTACTTCTTCTTGCATTACTGCTTGATGAAGATGTGGATCAAATTCTTTTCCAACTGCTTCGATAGCCTCTACACCTTCTTTTTTGAGAGCTTCAAGGATTCCGCGATAAACCATTTCAACACCTGTGTATAAACTTTGTGTTTGTTCATCTACTGCCTCAATTTTTAATGCTCTTTCCAAATTATCGATGCTTGGTAATAAGTCCATGACAAGACTTTGCGCTCTGTATGTTTGAGCCGCTTCCATATCGAGCCTTGATCTGCGGCGTGAATTATCAAAATCAGCCTGCAGGCGAAGATAGCGATTAGATTCTTCTTCTAATTTAGCTTCTAGCTCTGCAATTTTTTCATTAGCAGCCTTTAATTCTTCAGCTACATTTTCCTCATTGGAAGGAGACGCTTCTACCTCTTCGAAAACTTCTTCAACTGTTTCTTCGACTTTAACGTCTTTTTGTGCTGCTTGTTGTTCCATCTCTGCATTGTTCGTTGCTTTTTCTTCTGCCAACTTGTTCACCTCCCTTAAAGGATTAATTACATAAAACGGTGCAGATTGGCAAATAGAAATTCACCAATCTTAAATTTACTAACTTTAGTCCTTCATTACACACTTTTAACTATTCCACATAAGTTACTTTTGATACAAATTAGTGAGTACTTTTGTCAGGTCATTCGATAATATATTTAATAAGCTCACAACTCGTGAATATTCCATTCTTGTTGGGCCAAGAATGGCAATCGATCCAATTTGCTCATTCCCAATCCGATAAGAAGCAGAAATAATGCTGCAATTTTCCATTGCTGTATTATTATTTTCTCTTCCGATTTTAATACTAATATCGGATGAGTTATTACGAATGAGCTCAGGTATTCCATCCTCTTTTTCAATCATATTCAACAAATTTCTTATTTTCGTAATATCATGAAATTCAGGCTGTCTCAAAATATTTGTCTTGCCACCAAAAAATAACTTTTCATGGGTATCGATTTTCACGGTTTCGGAAAGAGAGTTGATAAAATACTCATAATTGCTAATATGCTGTTTCAATAAGGTAGCAACTTCCTTATAGATTTTATTATGAAGCTTATCAATCGACACACCCGTTAACCGGTCATTTAAGATATTTACTAGTTTTTCTATTTCCCCTGCGTGAATAGAATCTGGCAAGTGAAACATTCTGTTTTCCACATGTCCTGAGTCTGTCACAATAATAGCAATGGCCGTATGGTTGTTTAAAGGAACAATTTGAATTTTCTTCAATTTATTTTCTTTAACGGCAGGCCCAAGGACAATAGTAGTATAATTTGTTAAATCAGACAATATTTTAGCAGATTTTTGCACAATATTTTCTAATTCGTATATTTTTTCTGCAAACAGTGAGTTAATTCTCAATATTTCTGAACGCTTTAATTTCTGTGGTGATAAAAGATGATCAACATAAAAACGATAACCCTTCTCTGAAGGAACGCGCCCAGAAGAAGAGTGGGTTTTTTCGATAAAACCAGATTCCTCTAAATCTGCCATCTCATTGCGAATGGTGGCGGAGCTAAATGTAATGTTTTCTTTCTTTGATAAGCTCCTTGAGCCTACTGGTTGTGCTGTTGAAATAAAATCATCAATAATCACCTGTAATATTAATAATTGACGATCAGTTAACACATTAATCACCTCTGTTAGCACTCTTTATTAACGAGTGCTAAATCTATATATAAAGTAGCAAAAACAAAGGGGCTGTGTCAATAATTTGAACCTTATTTCTATAAGAAATTTTTCCCTTCTCGGATACTACTTCCTGACAAACCAAGATTATGATTATTCAAGAACTCCAATAAAGGATTGAAACACTTCATTCCCTAAAAATCTACCTTTATGTGTTAATTTTAAATAATCACTTTCCATTTCAATAAGCTCTCTGCTTATTAGTTCGTTTATTTCCTTGTCAAATAGCTCTAATACATTTTTATTATATTTTTGTTCAAATGAAGATAAACTTACTCCTTTATTTTCCCTTAAGCCAAGGAATAATTCCTCTTCCATTTGTTCTATAGCGGTTACCTTATGTTCATGCATGATCGGAAACTCACCTTGTTCTAAAGGCTGCATGTATTTCTTTAAAGGTCCATAATTAGAATAGCGATTCCCATGTACATAACCATGGGATCCAGCGCCAAACCCAAAGTACTCTTCATTATTCCAGTATGTAAGATTATGCCGACTTTCGAATCCAGGCTTCGCAAAATTACTAATTTCATATTGCTGAAAACCATGTCTTGCCATCTCTTCCATTAAGACGCTGTACATACCTGCTTCCACATCTTCTCCGGGTGTAGGTAGTTTCCCTTTTCTCATTAAGTTATAAAAGACCGTTTTAGGCTCTATAATTAGAGAATACCCTGAATAATGCTGAATATCTAATGTAAATGCTGTTTTTAATGTTTCTTGAAAATCTTCTAACGTTTGACCTGGTAAACTATAAATTAAGTCAACACTGATATTATTAAAACCAATTTTTTTAGCTGCTTCAATGGATGAAAACACATCTTCCGCTTTATGCGTTCTGCCAATTCTCTTTAGTAGCTCATTATTAAAAGATTGTACTCCAAAGCTAAGGCGGTTCACGCCTCCTTCATACAAAGCTTTTAATTTATCTTCTGTTAAATCACCAGGATTGGCTTCAAACGTATATTCTTGCTGCGGGCGAAGCTTAAGTTCTTTATTCACCATTCCACAAAGTCTTTCTAATTGGGATGCAGATAAGCTTGTTGGTGTACCTCCTCCGACAAAAATCGTTGACAGTTCTTGTTGTCCATATTTTTCAATGGTTAGCTTCATTTCTTTCTCTAGAGAGTCTAAGTATTCATCAACTGGCTGTCCTTTTAAAAATACTTTATTAAAATCACAATAGTGACAAATATGTTCACAAAATGGAATATGGATATATGCTGCTTGTATCAATTTTTCACAACCTTTAAATTAATTAAACTATCTTAACTAACAAGTTTTTTCCTATTTGTTTCAATTAAAATAAGAAAAGAGGTCGATACCTACCTGGCACCTACCCCTTTACTTATAGCAGTCCATGTTGCGATTAGCAAGTTTCTTGCATAATGTCCATGCAATGCTTTTATTGTCATTTTACTTTTTCGTATTATTGTCATCCATACGTAATACAGCCATAAACGCTTCTTGGGGCACTTCAACCGAACCAACTTGTTTCATTCGTTTTTTCCCTTCTTTTTGCTTCTCTAGCAATTTACGTTTACGAGAAATATCCCCACCATAACATTTAGCCAATACATTCTTGCGCATCGCCTTAATGGTAGAACGAGCAACAATCTTTTGCCCTATCGCAGCTTGGATTGGCACTTCAAATTGCTGACGCGGAATAAGCTCTTTTAATTTCTCTACAATAACTTTTCCTCTTTCATAAGCAAAATCCTTATGAACGATGAAGCTAAGTGCATCTACTTGTTCTGCATTTAACAGAATATCCATTTTCACCAACGTCGATGTTTTATAGCCAATAAGTTCATAATCAAATGACGCATATCCCCTTGTATTTGATTTTAATTGGTCAAAGAAATCATAAACAATCTCCGATAAAGGAATTTCATACGTAATTTTAACGCGAGTCTCATCCATATATTGCATATCGATGAAGACACCTCTCTTCTGCTGGCATAATTCCATAATTGCTCCAACATATTCATTTGGTGCCATCATCGTTGCTTTTACATATGGTTCTTCAATTCTGTCGATTTTTTGAGGATCTGGCATTGCTGATGGATTATCTACTTTTATTTCTGTTCCATCTGTCAAAATAACATCATAAATAACACTTGGAGCAGTAGTAATTAGGTCAATTTTAAATTCGCGCTCGATACGCTCTTGAATAATTTCCATATGAAGCAAACCAAGGAAACCACAACGAAAACCAAATCCTAATGCTTGAGATGTCTCTGGTTCAAATTGTAATGCAGAATCATTAAGCTCTAATTTTTCCAATGCTTCACGCAAATCATTAAATTTCGCACTATCTATTGGATATAAACCACAATAAACCATTGGATTTAGCTTACGATAGCCAGGCAGCGCTTCTGTTGCACCGTTCTTCGCATTAGTGATGGTATCACCTACTCGCGTATCGCCAACATTTTTAATTGCTGCAGTTAAAAAACCTACGTCTCCAACAGATAAATGATCAGTATTAACTGCTTTTGGTGTAAATACACCTACTTCAATAACCTCAAATTCTTTTCCTGTTGCCATCATTTTGATTTTATCACCAGGTTTAACTGTTCCATCCACTACACGTATATAAGTGACAACGCCACGATAAGCATCATATAAACTATCAAAAATAAGTGCCTTTAATGGTGCTTCTGGATCCCCTTGTGGTGCAGGAACCTTTTCTACGACTTGTTCTAGTATATCTTCTATCCCAATACCAGCCTTCGCAGAAGCCAGCACAGCTTCAGAAGCATCTAATCCTATAACATCTTCAATTTCATTTCTAACCCTTTCAGGATCAGCACTTGGGAGGTCAATTTTATTAATAACCGGAACAATTTCCAAATCATTATCAATCGCTAAATAAACATTAGCCAATGTTTGTGCTTCAATTCCTTGAGCGGCATCCACTACTAATACAGCTCCTTCACAAGCAGCCAAGCTTCGAGATACTTCATATGTAAAATCCACATGTCCCGGTGTGTCAATGAGATGTAGTGTATAAATTTCGCCATCTTTTGCTTGATATTTTAATTGGACGGAATTTAGTTTAATCGTAATTCCGCGTTCTCTTTCTAAATCCATTGAATCTAAAAGCTGATCTTTCATCTCACGTGCTGTAAGTGCATTTGTTTTTTCTAATATTCTATCAGCGAGAGTTGATTTCCCATGATCTATATGTGCAATAATAGAAAAATTTCTAATTTTTGATTGTCTCTTTAACATCTCTTCTCTGTTCATTTAGTTCACTCCTACAATAATCGCGCATGTACACTATTTTTGATTATAGCAGTGTGAAGAATAAGATTCAACGAAAAGTAAAATGATTTACTAAACAGTCTTTTATTTTTCTTTTTCTTCCATTATATCTGCAACAAGATTGACTCCTTTTTCTGCTACAGAAGATATCGTATCTGCTACTCCTTTTCCGATGCTAGACAATAAATTAAAAGCTTTCATTTCCTCTAATTGCTGTTTCTTTTCATCCAGATCGTGACTAGTGATATTTTGTCCAAGGACAGACGCTTCTAAATTTCCATCCTCTTTATTTATAGCTACAGCACTTTGGAATCCCTCATCTTCATATCCTTTCATTTTGTGAATTCCACTATTTGCTTGCTGCATACCAAATAATACACAAATAAACATCAACAAAACAATTCCGACAGCACTTAATGTATATAGTTTCAACTTGATCAATCTCCTTTAGTATCAGTACCAAGTTTGTATTTTCCAAATCTACCATCCCTAGTAACTCTATTGAAAATATATGAAGTAACTAGGAATGGTAGAACCCTTTTAGTAAATTTAGTGGGTATTATACCCTACATTCTCTTGATTTATCGCTGAATGAAGTGCGGCATTTAAACCATTTGCAAGCAAATTCGCCATATCTTCTATAAAAACATCGACCTCTTTAGGTGTGACCATTAAGTTATGACCAATTGGTGATAACACTTCATAGATTAACTTTCTCTTTTCTTCTTCAGGCAATGTTCCAACAATACCTAGAAATGTCTTACGATGCTGCTCTTCTGGTAAATCTTCATCCGTTAATTTTCTTTTTTCACCAAAGGTCAACCCAGCTGGAGCCAATGCTCTCGATGGTTTATTTCCTTCTTTTAACTCCTTACCAAAATGCTTTAATATATAATCAATTGTGTCACTTGTAATAGACACTGCATCTACGACAGTTGGAACACCGATAGCAATCACTGGTCTTCCTAACGTTTCTTTACTTAGTTCCTTCCGTTTATTTCCTACACCAGAACCAGGATGGATACCTGTATCGGAAACTTGAATCGTCGAATTCACACGATCAATGGAACGGGATGCAAGAGCATCAATAACAATTACAAAATCAGGATTTGTTTTCTCGACAACCCCTTTTATAATGTCACTTGTTTCAATTCCTGTTAATCCCATTACACCTGGGGCTAAGCTTGATACCGGTCGATAGCCCTCTTCTACACTTTCTGGCTGTAATTCATATAAATGTCTCGTTACAAGTATATTCTCACAAACCTGTGGCCCCAATGCGTCAGGTGTAACATTCCAGTTCCCTAGACCAACTAATAAACAAGATGCATCCTCTTTTATATCGCTCTGCTTTAAAAATTGAGAAAACTCTTTTGCAAATACTTGCTCTACTTTTTCTTGCAATTTCGTATCTTGCTGTCTAATACCTAACACTTCTATCGTTAAATATTTTCCTTGTTTTTTCCCGATTAGTTCTTCTCCCTTTTCGGTGACCTCCACATAGGACATCTTAATACCATTCTCTTCTTTCTCCTTGATGATTACCCCATCTAGATGTGACTTATCTTGTTCATTTTGAACAAGTCCTTGATTATGTAAAGCTAAATCTTTTGCTTCAATTGCCAAATCTGTTCGTACTGAATACATGCTTAAATCAAGTTTTTCCTCCATTGTTATCCCCTTCCAATCCAAAGAATCATTTTATTATTACTAGCATTGCCTTTCTCTCAAAAAAAATTCATATTGTGCAATTTGACTGGAGGTATTGCATTATTAGTCCTCGTTTGATAAAATATCACTTGTTCTTTAAGTTTTTTAGGAATGTATATATCGAGTTTAAATAATGAACTTGATGCTTCGTTTTAGGAGGTGAACGTAAATGCCAAATATTAAATCTGCTATTAAACGTGTGAAAACTAGTGAAGCTCGTAACGCTCAAAACACTACAGTTAAATCTGCAATGCGTACTGCTGTTAAAAAGACTGAAGCTGCTATTGCTCTTAATGATACAACTGCTGCAAATGAAAGTTTTGTAGAAGCTGCTAGTAAGTTAGACAAAGCTGCTGCTAAAGGTCTTATTCATAAAAATGCTGCTGCTCGTAAAAAATCTCGTTTAGCTAAAAGAAAAAATGCTTTAAACGCATAATGAGTAAAAAAGACTATCTTCCTGATAGTCTTTTTTTATTTATAAAGCTTGGGCAGAATTATACAGAGAAAAACCTGAACAATTCCATACAATTGTTCAGGTTAAAAAGTTTATCGTCACCACACTCAAGACACCTATAGGAACGCAGAGGCAGTCCGACCTCATTTAGATTGTTTTAGATCGCCTTTATACTCCACGTCCTATTTGAAAGAGAATCATTTCTATGACCATGCTTTTAGGCATTGCTCCCGTTTTTAATTGATAATCACCTTCTGCAAATAGACGGATACACTTTGTTAATTCCTCTTCTGTAAATCGATTAGCTTGTCCTGCTGCCAATTTAACTCGGAATGGATGAACTTTTAAAACACTAGCAATTTGCTGTTGTCCATATCCTTTTTGCGCAAGTCCTTTTACTTGATAAATTAAACGAAATTGATTCGTAATGATAGAAAGAATCTTTAATGGTTCTTCATTTTGTTTTAATAAATCATAATATATCCGCAAGGCTTCATCTATTTTTTTAGAGATCACTTTATCGACAAGGGAAAAAATATTTTGCTCAAGCGATTTGGCAACTAATTCTTCCACAATCTCTTTCGTAATTAACTTTGAATCTTGGACGTATAAAGCCATCTTATCAATTTCAGTTGTCAAAAGAGACAAATTAGTTCCAGCGAGACTTAAAATAGTGTCAAGTCCATCTTCATTTATCTCTACATGATTATATGCGGCACGTTGTTTTAACCATTTCTTTAGTTCTTGTTCATTTAATTTTTTCGCTTCTAAAATAGATGCAGCTGTTTTTAGTTGTTTGGTTATCTTCTTTCTCTCATCTAATTTTTCGTAACTTCCTATAAAAATCATAATTGTAAACGGAGATGGTTCTTTTAAATATTCCTCTAGTTTTTTTACATTATGTTCCACTTTGGACTTAGATTTTTCAGCAGTTAAGAAAAAAGGATTATTTAATACAACAACCTTTCTTTCGCCAAAAAAGGGGATTGTTTCCGCATCCTCTATCACGACTTCTATTGGTGTTTCCTCCAAATCATATGTAGATAAATTAAAATCCTCATCTTCTTCGTTTAATAATGATTGCAATAATAAATATTTTGTTTCATTTATTAGAAAAGACTCAAGCCCATATAATAGATAGACAAAAGAAAAATCTCTATTTTTTATTTTTTTCCATAATTCTTCGATCATTTCTTCTCCCCATTCCCTAAAAAAACCATTGCTCCTTATTTTCCAACAAAACAATCCCTAATCAATTATTATATACGAAATTCCTAACAGTTGTCCTTCTTTTCGAAAATTTACATACAGAAAGAAGATCCTTTCGACATCATCTCTCTTGTTAACGAAATTCTTTCCTAAAGCTTTGGTATAAGCTCTAGGAAGATTTACTAGCAGCAATGAAATGATTATCTTAAGGACCTTCCTTCAATCTATAATTAACGTTACACATTAAGGCCTAGGATACTTAATGTGTAACGGTGCAATTATATTAATAGTGTACTCCAATGGCTAGATTCTATTTGTGTCAACTCTTGACAACAAAGGAAAATCAGTACGATTCATGTCCATATAGGTAAGTATTTTTTATTCCAATCGGATAGGTATTTAGATGACATTTTTCCATTATTATAGCCATTCACTATTGCTATATTCTATGGAATTCGCAATTCAAATGTGCCACCTTTTTCCGAAAAATAAAAAGAAATCCCCCCATTTTCATCTGTTCTGAATACTTTCACCTGATAATCCTCTAAAATAGTGAGCACATCCAGACTGGGATGATGATACCTATTATTTATCCCAACTGATATAACAGCAATTTTCGGTTTAAGTCGCTCCATAAATTCACTTGTTGAAGAAGTTTTACTACCATGATGTCCCACCTTTAAAACGTCTATTTCTCTTAAATCCGGATATTTGTTCATAAGTGCTAGTTCTCCTTCTTTTTCTAAATCTCCGGTAAATAGCCATGTAATGCCAGCGATCTTAGCAAAAAGGACAATCGAACTATTATTTTTTGTTAAATTCTCCTTCTCTATTGGTGCCAAAACCATAAAAGACTCCTTCCCTGTACTCCACTTCTGTCCTGCTTGTATAAAACGAATGGGGATTTGTTTCTTTTCCACTAATTTTAATAAGTGTTCTTCTTCTATAGACCAATCTCCTTTCACATTGGGATACATTATTTCTTTTACATGTAATTGTTCGATAATAGCAGTACTTCCGCCTATATGGTCTAAATCACCATGGGTTAAAATTAATTTATCAATTGTACGAATCCCTTTACTTTTTAAAAAGGGGACAACTGTCTTGGCTCCCACTTCATATGGGTCTTTCCTTTTTTGCCAATCTTCTTTCGGGAAATTGACAGTACCACCGGTGTCTATTAAATAAGTTCCTTTATTAAATGGCAGCTGAATAAGAATGCTGTCCCCTTGCCCAACATCAATAAAAGTGATTTCTCCTTTTGACGGATAGACATTGTTTATAAATTGAACACTCATAAGCAAAAGTGGAAGACAATATAACCACCTTCTTAAATTCTTCGCCAAATTCTCGTATAAATAAAAGAATATGGGCAGGCTGAGACTATAAGCGCATAAAAAAAATAAGGATGGCCTTCCCAATATAATGGTACTAAATGGAAAACTCGATAATTTCAACACCAGCTTATCAGATAACAGGATGATAAAATCTAATGGGAAAGAAAAAAAAGAAATAAATGGTGGAAATATAAAGGATAGGACATAGAGAACAAGTAAGTACGGCAAAATAATAACCGTATAAAAAGGGATAAAAATAAGATTTGCCAGTAAGGATAAGGTCGGAATTTCAAAAAAGTAGTATAGAATAACAGGGATAACAGCATATTCAGAAATAAATGTCAGGAAGAAATACATTTTAATGGTTGAGGAATGATATTCTTTAATAAGTGAGGATGATACAATGAGAAAAAAACAGACGATAAAAGATAATAAAAATCCAACGTTAAATAACATTCTTGGTTGAATCAATAAATATACGGTAAATACTATACTAATTATATCGATCATCGGCAAAGGAGAGGAAGTATAAAATTTATTAATGGCTAAGAGGATAAAAGCAGTAAATACAGCTCTAATTACGGATGGGCTGAGCCCGGTTAAAACTGCATATATTGGTAAAAGCAGCAGAAGAATAGTACTAGCCCTTTCTCTCGTTAAACCAACTCGTATTAGTAAAAAATAAATGATACCTATTAAAACAACGACATGGGAACCAGAAATAGCTAATAGATGAATAATGCCTATACGTTGAAACGCATCTTGCAAATCTTCCTCCATCATACTACGATCACCAAAAATTAAAGCTTCTGCAATTGGAATAGTTGTTTCTGAAAAATGATTTTCAATCCAAATAGTCCCTTTTTCTCTTAGCTGCTTTAATGATAGAATAATATTTCTTTCTGTCACACAGCTGCTTAAATCCAAATTTTCCACTGATACTAGCCAATAAATCGAAGTATTTTCCAGGTATTGCTGATAATTAAAGCCATTTTCATTTCGCTGTGAAGAGGGAAGTGATAAAGATCCCCTAATAGCGCACGTCTTTCCTATCACCCTCTTCGTTTTTAAAATAGCTTTTTCTGCTTTCGTTTCTATTTTGTAGGAAAGCAGCAGTTTTTCCTCTGTTCGTTTTTCCCTACCTACTACCCGCCACCTATCTCCATCTATCTCAGCTGGTTCTATAAAAGTAACGAAAAAAGAGGAAGTATCCTCCTTTATTTTCGAGCTATTCCCATGATAATCATAACTTCCTCGAACAACGAACAAAAAAAATGTACACAGCAGAAAAGCAGCTAATTTCCAACTTCCTTTCTTCATTAGAAGTAGCCATCCTATAAATAGAAAATAGAGGATATAGACCATTAACTGTTGTGTATAGGCACATAATAAGCCGAATAAAGCTGATACTGCGAAGTACAATAACTTTGTTTGAATCATAAATCGCTCCTCACGAGACAGCTGTAGACCGGCAGTAGAGAGGTTTTATTAAATAGACGTCTTTGTGGTTGGTATAATGGAGAATAATTCTGCCGCTCTTTTTTCCAAAGCCTCTATCTCTACAGAATCTGCATTATTTTCTTTTAATTGTTTTACAAGCGCTTCTACCAATGCCTTTTTCTCCTCTTTGTTCTCAAGCTCTTTTCTTTCCACCTGTACTGTTTCAATATTAGCCTGTTCAAACAACTCTAGCGCATATGGATGATTTTTATAATCCAATTCGTAATAAACTGTTTTAATACCTGCTTGTACAATTGCCTTACAGCATTGAAGACAAGGAAAATGAGTAACATATATATCCGCCCCAGCAGTTGGAACGCCAAATTTAGCACATTGTAAGATAGCATTCATTTCCGCATGGATTGTTCTCACACAATGGTTGTCAATTACATAGCAGCCTTCATCTATACAATGAACACCACCAGCTATACTGCCATTGTACCCCCCGGCAATTATCCGTTTATCTCGAACTATCGTTGCCCCTACTGCCAATCTTGTACATGTACTTCTTAAAGCCAGTAATTCGCTTTGTGCCATAAAATACTCATTCCATGAAATTCTTTCCACTTTCACTTTCACTCCCATAAATAAACCGAATTGAGAAAAACACTATTACTTTTCATTCCTCATTAAGTTTATCGAGAACTATGTCACCAGTCAATTACGAAAAGGATGCTCATGGCGCTTAAATCAATATATTGCTTTGAATATGTATCCCTAATCTACAAGAGATTTATTTTATCGAAATAAAGGATTCTAATTTTTCATATGTTTTCTCTCCAATTCCACTTATGTTTTTTAAATCCTCTTTTGTAGAAAACCCTCCATTCTGTTCACGATACTCCACAATGGCAGCTGCTTTAGATGGACCCACTCCTGGTAACTCAAGCAATTCTGTTTCACTTGCTTTATTAATATTTACTGTTCCTTCATTCGAAGGGACGGCAGTCTCGTTACCAACTGCATTCCCATTAGCTGCTTCCCCTTCTTCTCCTATATAAGGAACATAGATAATCATTTCATCTGTCACTTTCATTGCAAAATTCACTGCGTTTTTTTCACCATCTTTCAAAATTCCGCCTGCCTTTTCAATCATATCATTCACTCGTTCTCCGTCATTCGCTTCATACACACCTGGATTCTTAACCGCACCTTTTACATCTACCAGCATTACCGTAACAGGAGGGTCTTCCTCCGATGCTTCTTCTGGCTTCTCCTCTATGTTTCTTTCAGCAAACAAGTTTTCTTGGGGAATTTGTTCTTCTTCATTACTCGAGATAAAAATAGGGTAAAACCGATATAGCAATAAAAGTACGATACCACCTATACAAAAGAAAATCATTTTCTTATTTTTACGAAGCCAGTCCATGATAACTAATCATCCTTTCAGGTATATTTTGAAATGCTGCGACATATCGTTATATGAGAAAACGCTCAATATAAGGGGGGGATGGAAGATTGAAAATTGGAATGATTGGTACAGGAAATATGGGGAAAATACTAATAGAATCAATGATTGACGGAAAAGCTGTTTCCCCCGAAGACTTATTTATTTTCAATCGAACAAGAAACAAAGCTTTAGAAATTAAGGAAGAGTATCCTACCATAAATATATGCGATAGTGACATGGAAATAGCAAAAAAAGCAGAGCTTATCTTTTTATGTGTAAAGCCACATGATATGTATGAGGTAGCCCATACTATTTCTCCCGTTTTAACAGAAGAAAAATGCGTTATTTCGATTACTAGTCCAATAAGCCCTGACCAGCTTGATTCTTTATTTAGGTGCTCTGTTGCTCGCATTATCCCAAGCATTACAAATAGAGCATTGGCAGGCGTTTCTTTGTTTTCCTTTGGAAGCAATTGTACGGAAGAGTGGAAAAAACACTTAGAAAGTTTGTATGAAAAATTTTCGACACCATTAGAAATTGAAGATGACATTACGAGGGCTGCCTCTGATATAGTAAGTTGCGGACCAGCTTTTTTCAGCTATCTTACCCAAAGATTTATAGAAGGCGCAGTGGATGAAACAGAAATTGATACAGAAACGGCAACAAAATTAGCTAGTGAAATGCTTATTGGCTTAGGAGAATTATTAAAGAAGGGCTATTACACTTTACCTACATTACAGGAAAAGGTATGTGTAAAGGGCGGGATTACAGGCGAAGGAATAAATGTTTTGGAACGTCAATTAGGAGATACTTTTAATCAATTATTTCAAGCAACACAGGCAAAATATGAGGATGATAAACAATCCCTTAAAAATCTTGTCACAGGACATAAAAATATATAATGCTCCTCCTTACTTTCGACTCTATCCATTCGAATTCCTTCTCCCATTTCAATTTTTTCAAAAGAAATTTCAAAAGGCTGCTATCAGAATAGGAAAAAGGGAAATGATCCACCCAAGGACCATTTCCCTTTTTTACGTTATCGCCATAAAAAGACAATATGTAGGAAGGATGTTTCCAAGCATTTACTTGCAAAATACTAACCTGCTTCACAATGAGGAAACATCTCATTTTTTCTTACAATAAAAGAAAATTCTCTCTGCCTTTTCATCTAGTGTATCTTGAGAAAAATCTGCTGTAACTTTCAATAAAGTAAACCCTGTTTGTTCGAGCCATTTCGAATACTGTTCAACAGAATAAGTTCGTTGAAAATGGAGTTCATCATAACGACGATACAAACCTGAGGCTTCATCCAATTCAAAGAAACTTAAATCATGTTCGACGCTATTAGGATATTCTCCTTCATAGCATTGCCATATAAGGCTTAAATCCTCATCATTGACTGTATAGGTTTGATTGATAAATAATTGATTCATTTTATATAAGGAATGTACATCAAATATAAATAAGCCTTTTTCATCTAAATGGGCATAAACACTTTTAAAAGTGTTTATGACTTCTTCTTCCGTTCTTAAATAATTGATGGAATCACAGCAAATACAAATAAGATCGAAAACAGGTAAGCCCTCTAGCTGAGACATATCTTGTTCTATATAAAATACTGATTCTCCTGCTTCCATCGTCTTCGCTTGAGCAACACTCAGCATATCCTCCGATAAATCAACCCCAGTTACATTATAACCAGTCTGGGCCAGCCTAATCGATAACTCTCCTGTTCCACAGGCTAGGTCTAAAAGGTTTGCTCCATTAACTTTATAATCATCTGCTGCCTTTTTGATAAGCTGTATCCACTTTTCATAAGGTACATCATTCATTAATCGATCATAAAGATAGGCAAACTGCTCATAACTCATTGACTGATCACACTTTCCACATTTTCCACTGGTGCATCTCCCCAAAGACGTTCTAAATTGTAATAGGTTCTTTCATCCCGGTGAAAGACATGGACAATAATATCTCCTAAATCAACTAAAATCCATTTTGCCTCATTATAACCTTCAAAACGTTTAACCGTAACTCCAAGTTCACCAGACTTTTCTTTAATTTCATTCGCAATAGCCTGTACTTGCTTGTCAGAATTACCATGACAGATTACGAAATAATCAGCAACAAGAGATATACCTTTCATATTTAGGGCAACAATATTCTCTGCTCTTTTGTCATCAGCTGCCTTTACAGCAGTCCATAATAAAGTACGTTCATCCATTCAATCAACCTCCATTTTTATACAATAACTGTTATATGTTTCAAAGCTTAAAGGAAATACAGCTCGATTATTCCGAATAAGAAACATAATCGTGTTTTTCACCGCTTGCAAAAAGGCTCTCTCCAAACTCACTTCGGCCAATTCTCTTACTTCATCTACTCCTGGAAAAGCTCGGCCAGGTTCAATATAATCGGCTAAATAGACTATTTTTTCTAGCATACTCATTTCAGGTCTTCCTGATGTATGGTATCTAATAGCATCTAATATTTCTCTATCTTTTATTCCGACTTCTTTCTCAACTAAAAAGGCACCGACTGGAGCATGCCAAAGTTCAAAATGAAATAACAAAAGATTAGGATCCATATTTTGCTGTATGATAATCTTTTTCATTTCCTCCTTTGGGCGGAATTTTGCGTAATCGTGAAAAATCGCTGCTATTTCAGCCTTTTTAGCATCTCCACCATACTTATTCGCTAACTTAATTGCTGTTTCCATTACACCGATTGTATGAATATAACGCTTTTCCGTTATTTGTTCTTTTACTATTTGTAATGCTTCTTCACGATTCATATAGACGATTCTCCTCAATATATCTCTTTACTTCATCTCTGACTAAAAAGGAAATGGTTTCCCCTTCCTTAACTCTTTCACGAATTAAGCTCGAAGAAATATTTATATCAGGAACCTTTACATACTGCACTGGGTATTCCGTTTCTAGTTGATATTTTGGGCGGTTTACACTTATGAATTGTACGATTTCCATAAGTTCTTGAATTTTATACCATTTTGGCAAATATTCTACCATATCGGCTCCAATTATAAAATAAAAATCATTGTTTGGGTAAGCCTCATTTAAAAGCTTCATTGTATCATACGTATACGATTTTCCCTCTCTGTCTAATTCCATCGTTTCGATGCGAAAAGAGGAAGTAGATTCTATCGATAATTGTAACATTTCTACTCGTTGAGTATTTGTTACTGTCCCTGTTTTTATTTTATGTGGAGGTTCTTGATTTGGCATAAACCATATTTCATCTAATTTTTTTGCGTGCAGTACTTCATTTGCTATAATTAGATGCCCTATATGAGGAGGATCAAACGTCCCTCCTAATATTCCAACTTTTTTCAAAAAAATCGCCTCTTCTACCGACTTATGATGGTAAATTTATCGTTTTATTTTCTTTTGATTCTTTATATAATACAATTGTATTTCCTATAATTTGAACTAGCTCACTTTTTGTTCCGTTTACTAACTCACTTGCTACCGTATCTTTATCTTCATCACAGTTTTGCAAAATACTTATCTTTAATAGCTCTCTTACCTCTAAAGCTTCACTTATTTGTTTAATCATATTGTCATTAACGCCACCTTTTCCTACTTGGAATATAGGGCTTAAATGGTGTGCCTTTGCTCGTAAAAACCTTTTTTGTTTACCTCTTAACATGATGATCCTCCTAATTGTGTTAAAACATTTTGTCTCATTCTAGCTGTATCTGGGAAAATTCCTTGCCATTTCTCAAATGCTAAAGCTCCTTGATATACAAACATATCAATCCCATTTTGGGTTATAGCGCCCTTGGCTTTTGCATCTTTTAATATTTTTGTTTCTAATGGATTATAGATAATATCACTAACGAATGTGCCCTTCTTCAAATTGCTTACTTGAATAGGCGAAGCATCTATCTTTGGTGACATTCCAATGGAAGTTGTTTGGATGATAAGTTCATATTCCTCAAGATTTTTTTCCACTGAAGCAACTTCCAGTATATTAGTTACGACTGGAAAAGGACAGGCTTCTTTCAGCCTTTCTGCATTTGAAAGCGTACGATTACAAATATCTATTTGGTGTACTCCATAATTAGCTAATGAAAAATAGATCGCTCTTGCGGCACCACCACTACCAATAATCAATGTTTTTTTCTGCTTCAAGTCGGTAAGCTGGTCTAATAGACTTCTTAAATACCCATCTCCATCCGTATTATACCCAACCCACTTTCCATTTTTACAAACCACCGTATTAACAGCGCCAATTGCTTCACTCAATGGGTCTAGTTCGTCCAAAAAGGGAATGATTGCTTGTTTATGGGGGACGGTCACATTAAAGCCATCTATATTACTATCCCTCAAACTTTTTAGTCCCATTTCGAGCATCTCTGTTTTAATATGCATTTTTTTCATTTCAGCATCGAAACCATAGAAATGAAAAAGGTCATTATGCATAACAGGTGACATCGAATGTTGAATTGGATCACCAATTACTGCATAGTTCTTCATAAATAGCCGCTCTCCTTTTCCCCTTGCTTTATTGCAAAACAGATTATATTAATGATTTACGCAACAAGGCATGTACCCCTTTAGGCACATAAACAGAAACTTGAATATTCGGTTCATTCATCGTTATCCAGCCTAATCCGGAAAACACAATATCTGTTTTTGGTTCTTTTATAGAAAAATCATGCCTTACCAACTCAGGAAAAGCATCCAAATGCTCTCTTTTAGGAGGTGTCAATAATTCACCCGCATGTTTTTTATACAGCTCGTCTGCTTTTTCCAACTTCGTCCGATGGATTGTTATTTCATTAGAGAAATAGCATACAAAGCTACTGCGCTCGCCTTTTACAAAATCAAATCGAGCCAGGCCGCCAAAGAATAACGTTTGTTGATCGTTTAATTGAAAAATTCTTGATTTTATTTCTTTTTTTGGCGTAATAATTTTTAAATCCTTTTTATCTACAAAATGAGCCATTTGATGGTGATTAATAATTCCAGGGGTATCCACTAGATATTTACCATCCGACAATGGAATTTCAATAATGTCTAGCGTTGTACCAGGAAAATGTGATGTAGTAATTACATTTTCTTCTCCAGATACCTCTTTTAGAATTCGGTTAATAAAAGTAGATTTTCCTACGTTTGTGCAGCCCACTACATAAACATCTTTTCCGTTGCGATGATATTCAATAGCATCCAGTACTTCTTTAATATTCTTTCCTTTTTCTGCACTGACAAGGTATACATCCTCTGGTCTTAATCCTAAATCCTTCGCTTCTTTTTTCATCCAATTGATAACCTTCTGATGTTTCACTGATTTTGGTAAAAGATCTACTTTATTTCCTATTAGTATAACTTTATTGTTCCCAGTAAAACGATGAAGGCCAGGTAGCCAGCTTCCATTGAAATCAAAAATATCTACTATTTTTACAATTAAGCTGTCACTTTTCCCTATTTCATTTAGAATCTTTAAAAAATCATCATCTGTTAAAGAAACATCTTGTACTTCGTTATAATGCTTTAAACGGAAACATCTTTGACAAATAACCTCATCTTTTTCTAATGAAGAAGAAGGTGCATAGCCTAATTCATTCTTGTTCTCTGTCTGAATAACTACTCCACAGCCGATACAATGTATTCTTTCTGTCACGTATTAATCCTCCCAAGTTAATTTTCCGTTTCTACGAAACCAATTTAAAATTCTTCTTTCGATTCTACGATTAATTCTGGTCATAAACCCATCTGTTTGCGCAACAGGCACGACTAAAATGGTATGAAACCCACTACGATTCCCACCTAGAACATCTGTTAATAATTGGTCCCCAATTACAACTGCTTCTTCTTTTTTTATATTCATTTGCATGATAGCTTTTTTAAAAGCACGGCCAAGCGGCTTTCTAGCAGCAAAAATAAAAGGAATATGCAACGGGTCAGAAAATGACTTTACTCTTGCTTCTTTATTATTGGAAACAATTGTGACTTTAATGTCATTTCTCTTCATTTCTGCAAACCATTCAATTATTTGTGGAGTCGCAAGCGGGCGATCCCATTCTACTAACGTATTATCTAAGTCTGTTATGATGCCTTTTATTCCTTTTTTCTTTAAATCATCTGGGGAAATTTCAAATATATTTTTAACAAACTGATTTGGCAAAAATTGATTTAACACTAAAAAACACCTCTTAACTCTTTCATTTCTATAGTTTAACCAGTATGTCTTCCTATTGTTATGGTAACCATTTTTGCGATAGAAGAAAATAATATTATACCGTTTTTCTTCTTAAAGAAGATACCATATTCTTGCTTTTTTTAATAATAGCAAAATAATTTTCGACAAAATACGCATTTTTCAACATATGTGGATAACATTATACACATAATACCCATTGATTTACATATAGTCCACATAGTTCTCAACAAAATAATCACAGGTTATCCACTGAGCGCTGTGGATAAACGAACAGTTGTTCTCTATGTTTATTTTTGTTAAAGTAAGGATACAATATAATATCCAAAAAACTTCCAAGATTAATTTACTAAAAAAGAAGATTAAAAGTGTTTTCTACATAGCAAATTTTTTACATAGACAAGCTCGTTTTCTGATAAACATTGTCGATTGATCCATCTTGTATGCACTTTTTAATCAGCAAATTTTTTTAAAACCTTATTTCAACACTGAAAACAACTACATTTATATATGTTTTCTATGAAAATCTTCTCATTATATTCGAATGGAGGTGTTTCTGGCATGCGAAAACTGTCAGATGAATTATTGATTGAGTCCTATCATAAAGCAAGGGAATTAAATTTAAGCCCTGAATTTATTCGTCTCATCGAAACAGAGATTCACCGACGTTCTTTAAGCAACAAGATAAAAGTCTCCTCTTAACCCAATAAAAGTAATTATATATTCCATTTGAAAACAGCCTTGTACAAGGCTGTTTTTCTTTTAAACTATTAATTTTTGTATTCATTGCGCTTTGCGAAGCTCTCTCCAATAACCTCTCCTATTTTAACTGGATATGGAATGGAATGAAAGCCTTTCTGTTTAAATGTATTTTTTTCAAATAGTAACACAACAGTTGAACCAAATGAAAAATAAGCTATTTCCTCTCCCTGAACTACGCGGTCTTTCTTATGGTTTAGGACGATAGAGTTAATAAACATGGCACCAACCTTCACAATACAGATCCCGTTTCCTTCCTCTGTCTTTAATTCCGTTATAGACCGATAATTTTTGGAGAGGGTGGATTTACCCCACTTTAAACCATATTTATTAACAGGATACGATTTATTTCCAAGTGTCCAACGATTTGTTACAGTACCTGTGACAGGACAGTGAATGCGATGATAATGACTTGGGCTTAAATAAAATATTAAATAAGTTCCACCAATATATTTATCCACTGTTTTTTCATCCCCAAGCATTTCATGAATAGAATACGTTTTTCCTTTAACTAAAATAGAGCTATCTTCTCTTACTTCTCCAATATCCTCAATCACTGCATCAACAGGACTAATTATTTCTCTATGATCAGCATGAATATTTCGGCAGTTGGCTTTTAATTTTCTAATAAAAAATTCATGCAAGGATCCGTATTCCTTTAGTTGTTTGTCCATTTCCTCTATATTTATTTTATAAACTTTTGCAAAGGAAGGAATTAAATATCGGCTCCATCTAGAATAAGCAAATTTCTTAATCATATAGGAACTCCATCTTCCATTTGTCAGTTCAATACAAAGTCGATAAATTGTTTCTTTCAATGAAGCAATCCTCCAATAAATAAAAATTTTTCTTTACGAATGATCATATACTAATTAGAATTATATATGATTATATAAAAAAATGGTTGTATGAAATGCAAAACATTTCATACTAGGAGTGAATCTAATGTTTTTACATGGAGTTTTAGAACAAACTATCAAGAAAATTAAAACTCAACTCGCTAATGTGTTAACTTTAACAAATATTTCATTAGGTGCTTTTGCAATTATCTATAGTTTAAAGGGACATCTCCAATTAAGTCTACTGCTTATTTTTATCGCTGCATTAGCAGATAGACTGGATGGAATGACTGCCAGAAAATTCAATATCGAATCAGAGCTTGGCAAACAGCTTGATTCTATGAGTGATATCATTTCATTTGGGGTAGCACCGGCATTATTAGTGTACCAAGGTATTTTATTTGAGTTGGGAGCACCAGGATCTTTCTTTACAGTCCTTTATATTGTGTGTGGCGCTTTTCGATTAGCTCGATTTAACATTACGGAAAGTCATGGTTTTTTTACAGGCCTGCCGATAACTGCAGCTGGATGTATTTTAACCTTTAGCTGTCTATTTTTCACTTTTATACCGAGCCATATTTATTTATTTCTTATGCTTATTCTTTCCATTCTGATGATTGGAAGTTTCAAATGGAGAAAAATCTAAGCATTTACTAAAGCTATTCATCAAAAAATTAAGACCTCCTACACACCAGCAGCTTTTGGTATGTAGGAGGTCTTTTATCTACATTTTTCCTTTTAAACGAATGCCTGTAATTCTATTCCTTACTGTATCCTTTGAAAAATCAGATTAAAAGCTCTTTCATTCATTCGTTAACGCTAAAAATTCTTCTACATCCTTAATACAAAGATCTATGGCACTATTCCAGAAATCCTCTTTTGTTAAATCAATTTGAAGGTGCTTAAATGCCAATTCTTCTACTGTCATGCTTGCTGTATCTCTTAATAGGGCAATGTATTTCTCTTCATAGCCTTTTCCTTCATCCAATGCTTTTGCATAGATTCCAAGTGAAAATAGAAAACCAAATGTATAAGGGAAATTATAAAAAGGTACACCTGTAATATAAAAATGCAATTTTGAGCCCCAGAAAGAAGGATGATATTCATCTAAAGCGTCCCCATATGCTTCTTTTTGTGCGTTAAGCATTAACATATTTAATTGCTCTTTTGAAATTAATCCATTTTGACGTTCTTCATAAAATCTTGTTTCAAAAAGAAAACGAGCATGAATATTCATTAACAATGCTATAGATCGCTGAATTTTATCTTCTAATAAGACCAGCTTTTCATCCTCTGATGATGCAGCCTTTAATGCTGCATCTGATACTATCATTTCCGCAAATGTAGACGCTGTTTCTGCCACATTCATTGCATAATTTCTATTTAATGTGTGCATATCCCGCATAGCGTATGTATGAAAACCGTGGCCCAATTCATGGGCTAAAGTTGAAACATTTGACGGCGTACCAGAATACGTCATAAAAATGCGTGACTGAGCACTTTCAGGGAAATAGGTGTGAAAGCCCCCTGGCCTTTTCCCTTTTCTATCTTCTGCTTCAATCCATCTCTCTTCGAACGCTTTCTTTGCGAATCCTGACATTTCCGTACCAAATTGCTCGAAATGTTTAATAATAAATTCGGCACCTTCTTGGTAAGACATTTTTGTTTCTATTTTACCAAGAGGAGCATCCAGATCATACCAGCTTAATTTTTCTAATCCTAACAATTTAGCTTTTCTATTTAAAAATTGTACAAATGGCTGTTTTTTCTTTGAAATTGCATTCCACATTGCCTGCAATGTTTCTTCTTGCATCCGATTAATCGCTAACGGTTCTTTTAAGAAATTAGTCCAGCCTCTCATCCCATAAACATTTAATCGGAAACCAGCTAAATGGTTTAATGTTTTGGCAAGAATTTCCCCATTTGCGTCCCATGCTTTTTCCCATTCTCTAAACACCTTTTTTCTAACTGCGCGTTCAGGATTTGAAAATTTATTGGCAGCTTGTCCAACGGAGAGATTTTCTTCATCAAAAGGAATCTGAATTTTCCCAACGACGGTATCATACATTTGGCCCCAGCCATAATAGCCATCAACACTTAATTTATTTATCAATGTTTCTTCTTCTTCAGATAATTTTTCTTTAGCAGCCGCTCTTCTTTCTGACAGCACAAAATAAAGTTCTTCTAGATTATTTCCTTTAAATAAGGAATCCCATTCCATATCACTATATAAGGATAATTTCCCATCAAGAACCGTTAACACATTTTGAAACACAGCACTTAATTCAGTTACTCTACCTCTTAATGTACTTGCTCCTTTATCCTCCATATTCTGCGCCTCTAAACAGCTGACAAAAGCACCTGCTTGTCTTACTTTTTTTACGACAACTTCAAACTGATTCACAATTTGCTGCAAAGAATCTTTGTCCGTCTCCTGTAATGGCTCATACTTATGTACATATGCTGATAATTTTTCGATTTCATCCATTGACATAGCTAAATGCTCTCTAAACTCTTGAGAATTACTTCCTCCAGGAAATAAACCCTCTAAATCCCATGTAGCTTGATATTCTTCTATCTTCACTTTTCTCCACTCCTTTCACTGCTACTACTATGTCATTATAGTTTGACTATCGAAATATTTCCATTCTTTCTGTAAAAATAGTAAAATATTTCTGATAACAAAAGAAAAAGCATCGTTATCTTAAAAAGATACATGATGCTAGAGTCGATATGAAGCAGCTTGCTTGTATTGTCCATTATTTCATCAGCAATCACTATATTTACTATTCCAACATCTAAATTTTTTTTCTATTTCCCTTAGCGATAAAAACTACCAAATGCCCAAAAACCCCAAAATAAAATGATAACAATAAAAAGAATGATTAAAAATGCGTACCAGAAACCACCATATACACCGCCATAAGCAGGATAAGGGGCACCATAGCCAAATGGTGCAGGTCCCATTCCACCAAGCGGAACAGCTGCTGGTACTTGGTTTGGGTATCCATAACCAGCCATTTATTCTCCTCCTCTCTTTCTATAAAATATTCTTAATTTGTTGTGAATGTTTTAGGCAATTGTCCCGTTTCTAACTTTTTCCTATATATCCACTAATTATTTAAAAATGTTATTTCTCTTTCTAAGGAGATATAAACGTATGAAATCCAGCTTCCTTCGCTTTTTCTGCTAAACGCTCCGCATTCGTTCTATTACTAAATGCACCGATTTGTACTTTAAACAGATTGTTTTGAAATAAAATAGCTGTATCAAATCCCTTTTCAGCTGCTTCCATTGCTTTTTTTTCTGCGTTTTCCTTTTCCTTAAATGCTCCAATTTGTACACGATAGATTGGTGATTGACTTTTCTTCTTCTGCAGAGAAAAGGCCGTTTCTAATCCTTGGACATGCCCTCTTGCAATCTTCGTAATAAAATTACTATCTTTTAGCTGATTCGCATCTGCTACTGTATCAATGAACCCATTTTCTGTTAACAAAGCAGGCATGATTGTTTCTCTTAATACGTGAAAATTTGCTTTTTTCTTTCCTCTATCATTAAATCCTGTCTCATCTATAACTACCTTATGAATATCATTCTGATAAGTGGTCGTAGGTGCGCCAACTCCCGGATAAATATAACTTTCGAAGCCATTACCCCCACCAGCATTTACATGAATAGAAAGATAAAAATCAGCATTCCAGTTATTGGCAGTTTTCACTCTTGCGGGTAAACTTACAGTTGAATCATTATTGCGACTCATCCGAATTTCCACATCTTCATATTCATTCAGAAGAAAACTTCTAACCTGTCGGGCAATACTTAAGGTAATATTTTTTTCTTGCAGCCCATTTCCAACTGCACCAGAATCTGAACCACCATGACCAGGATCGATAAAAATTTTAACCATGCTTTTCACCACCTTTCTAATAGTATAGATAGGTGGTGAAAATTCGCTTGTTTAAAAGCCTATATATCGAATGTTAGATCTACCCCTATTATCTCCGGGAAACTGCTTGCATAATAGGCAGAGCTGAAAAGATAGATAATTTTTCTCTCTTGATTTACTTCTTTTATGAAAAGATAATACTCTCTCTTTCTGTATTCTCGATAAATTTCACCTCATGAATGGAATCATTTTCATCACAATAATATATGGACTTACTGATAATGGAATTCTCATCTTCTCCAAAACTAAAAAACACGATAAATTTAACCATTCCTTTTTGCAGACCTTCTATGTCGATGCTGTCATTTTCAGCAGTAAATTGATATGGTGTTTTTAAACCCAAGTCAAATCTCCAAACTTCATTGTTATATAATTCCCCACTTACTACTTCATGCTTCATCGTTAAATAGGAGTTGATATCAGCTTTTTTTTGCATACTTCTTACCGTATCTTTTAGCTCAGAAATGGAAATTTCGGCACCCTCTTGATATGCAACACCCTGCAAATCATCTATATTAGGAATGGGCCAGAAATTGTTAATAAAGGATATCAATAATGTAATGAATAGTATATGTCTCATAAACACAGGTCTTCAACCCCTTCGATAAACTTTAATCTTTTCTGCTTTGCAGCATCTTTATATTTCATGTATATTACAAATGTTATAAAACATTTACAAGAAGTGAAAATTTTTGTGAGACATTTTTTGCATTCTAAGTTTGTTAATGTTCCCTTCTCATTATAAAAAAAGGAAGGCCTGTACCTTTCTAACGATATGATTTACCCACTCCAAAAATGATTAAATTTTCCAATTATGCAGTCATTCCCCCTTTTCTTATTCGCATACTTCTAAAGGACATGCATACAATGTATGGAAGGAGGAGAGACAAAATGAAAAAGATCTCTTTAATATCCATTATCATTCTATTGGGTTTTATTGCTTACATAGAAACACCAACCGCAAAAATTAACAAAAATAATGTTCTCTTTTACGGAGCTATAAAGGAAGAGCAAGAAGTTAGCAGTAATGGAGATGAAATATTTGGAGCTCCGGATCTTGAATATAAATTAGAAGAAACAAAAGAAGAAGATGGGTTTATAGTGGAAGTTTACCGTGAATATGAAATTTATAAAAATCGGCAAGGCGAAGTTGTAAAAACGGTAGCAACCGACAATACAGAATCCCTTCATTACGCAAAATATAAAAGATAGAAAAAGCCGCTTAGTCAACCTTAAAAAACTAAGCGACTAAGCTGCTCTTCTATCCTTTAAATACGTTATCGATGTGTCTATATAAAACGATTTCCTCATAAGAATGCAAATCTATAGAACATCCTTATGTAAAGTTTTTATTCATTTTTCCGCTTTTTTTCCTTTTCTGCTCGATAAAATTCATGGAACATTTTCATTAATGCTCTTTTCTCTATTCTTGAAACATAGCTTCTTGAAATCCCTAATTCTTTTGCAATTTCTCGTTGCGTCTTTTCCTTCTTTAAATCTAGACCAAACCTGCCGATGATTACTTCTTTTTCTCTTTCATCTAAAACATCAATATATTCCTTTACTTTCTCAAGCTCCATATTCAACTGAATCGTATTGACAACATCTTCCGATTCTGATTTTAGAACATCAATAAGACTAATTTCATTCCCCTCTTTATCCTGACCAATTGGATCATGCAGGGAAACATCCTTTTTGGTTTTTTTCAAAGCTCTCAGGTGCATAAGGATTTCGTTCTTGATTACAATAGGGTACAGCGTTAAAAGATTTGTATATTTATAGTCTCACTGTCTACAACAATTACTTCTTTAATTACCCTTCTCAATATTTCTTGTTTATGTTCAAAAGAAAATTCGTTTTTCTTATTCTTCATAAACATATTGATTGCAGATTCCAAGGCAACCACACTTGGTTCTTTACCTGCAGCTACTTCATTTTCATTTAACATTTCGTTATACTTATCTTGTAACTTCTTTTCTTTTATTTGAAGATTTCTTATTTGTTCTTTGATTTCTTCCAGATCCATATCATCATCTTCACTTAGGCTGACAAGTTGGAATAAACGCTTGCGGCCCTTTTTAGCTTTTTCTATTTCTGCTAAGACATATTCCATTTCTTCTTTTAAATGGGTCTTTTCATCTTGTTCTCTAAATTCAGCAATTTTCTTTGGATCGCTGAGTAAATCCACTATAGTGTCCCACACATACTTATTTAATTTGTTTTCGCTTATCTGTTTACCGCATCCCTTTGATTTTGAACCAGCATAATTTTTGCGACATGTGTAAATAAAAAAATCTTTACCATGCGATTTCGTTTTTTTACCTGTCATTGTTCCTCCGCAACGATCACATCTTACTAAACCAGATAATAAATACTGATGAAAGCTTACTTTTGTTTTGCGTCTTCTCCCCTGCTCTAATAGGGACTGGGCATATTCAAATTGTTCTAGTGAAATAATTGCAGGTATCTCCGTTTTTAACCATTCTTCTTCCGGCCTGATTTTTCCATATTCCACTTTTTCCCCTGCTTGTTTTTTTACATAATTACCAACCGTATCATATTTGTTTTGAAAATAATTACCTGTGTATGCTTCATTCATCAATATTTGACGAACTACTTGCCGATGCCAGACCTTTGCACCACGTTTTGTTGGAATACTTATATCTGTTAGGTGTAGAGCAATACCATTTATACCCTGAAATTTACTGTTAGGATTGGTGTAATAGTCAAAGATCATCCTGACTACCTTTGCTTCCTCTTCATTTATTTCGTATGTTTCTTTCTCTTTATTATAATGGTAGCCATATAAATGATTGTTTTTAACAACCTTACCAGACTTGGCTTTTCGATATCTTCCTGTCATAGTATTATGTTTAATCTTAGCTTTATCAAATTCAGAAAAGGCACCCCTAACTTGGAAATACAATTGTCCTTCAGCGTCGTTTTTGTAATCACTTCTGACAAACTGTAACTCTACGTTATTCTTCTGCAGTGTCTCCGTAATCATTAGCTGTACTAATAACTTTCTAGATAACCTGTCAGGATCATAACATATCACTTTATGAATAAGTCCATTTTCAATATCGTCTTGTAATCTAGTCAAAGCAGGTCTATTCATTATTTCGCCAGTTATTCCTTCATCAACGTATTTTAGGTATTCTTCATTTCCAGCTAATTGAATGCACTCTTCAATCTGGCCGTTTATGCTGAATCCCTTTAATTGTTCCTCTGTCGACACCCTTGCGTAAATTCCTATCAAGTTTATTTTGCTCCTCTCTATATTTCTTTACAATATAATGATAGCAATCTTGGATAACTTTGTCAGTATTAGGACCTTTGATAATGTTGACCTTCATGTTGTCATCACCTCATTAATCTATATGAAGTGATGGCTCGTACTTATTAGTCCAAAAAAATTCCTATAAATGATCTTCAGCTTTGCTTACTTTGACTATCTAGTACTCCGCGTTATATTTAGAAGTCTTTTTCCGTATATTCTGTTGAGATTATTTTATTATACAACCGGGAAAGATAGAGAAATGGTTTAAGTGAAAATATTTACCAATAATTGCGCTCTTGAAATAAATAAAATTCAGTTCTGAGGAAAAGATAAAAATAAAAAGGAAAAATAATATGATTTTTAATGTCATGATGGTCTTTATATTGCCTTGGATTGTAGGGTGCTTTCATCTTTACAAAAAGGATAGATTGATAATCCCGCTCATTGGCTCATTTTTTTCAGTAATAGCATTTACTGTAAATGAATTAGGTTTTTATTTGAACTTTTGGAAGGTAAATTCCTCTAATAATACATTTTCCTTTCTACCATTTAATTTAGGTATTTATCCAATATTAGCAAGTTACTTAATATTTTTTATTAAAAGAAGGAAGAGTCCTTTTCTTTATATCTTTTTAATATCATTATTTACAACTTTACTTGAAGTGATATATGTCTTAACTGGAAAGATTATTTACGGAAATGATTGGAATTTTATGTTTACCTTTTTTTCCTATCTGTTTCCCTATTATCTCGTATATAAATATTATGTTTTTCTTAAAAGGAAGAACGTTTTAAAATAAAAAATTTAAAGACCGTATGCTTATTTTAAAACTATACGGCAGTATTCCTTTAACTATTTATTTGAGTTCTTCTGGTAATACCGGTGCAGTTTTATTGAATAGGAAACCTAGGAAATTGAGCTATTTAATTCTAGTTTAATTAGTTATTTAATTAAAACAATTATGTATTGTTAGATTCATTCAGAAAATCTACTATAAAAAAGGAAGAAAACAATTTATGGTCTTGCTTACTATTTCAATAATCTTATTTAATTTCATTGCATATAAGAAAAATAAAATACCTACAATGAACAGAAAAGTAAGTCTATGGACTTTTACTATTGCCTTTCAGATCAGTTTTGATATGATTATTGAATTTAAGTACGGAGGGTATTGGTATTTTGATAAAGGTGTAGATTGGTTTGGAGTTTTTGCACACACGATTTTAATTCCTCCAATCAATATACTATTTATAAGCTACTTTCCATTTAACCACAGTATTATTAAAAAGGCATTATATATTGCTTACTGGACAGCAGGGATTACAATGTATGAAGCACTGACTTTACTCCCTAAACCTTTGGGCTATTTTCATTTAGGCTGGTGGAAATTGTGGTTTGAATTTATTATTGTACCTATTCTCCTACTTATGATATTGGGTTATTATAAATGGATTAGTAAGTTAGAAATGATAGCATTGAATATTAACAAAAGGAGCAATAAATAATATATTCTTTAGATTCTTAAAAATATTCCTCTGATTCAAACAAGTATTATTTTTTGCGTCCGGTGAATATAGCTTAGTTCTTATTATTCCAAAAAAACTCCTATTTAAGGAATGTACTATATCGTAAGCTTTGCTTACTTTACCTATCTAGTACTCCCGTATATATAACTTCGCTTATTAAATAATTGATGTAATTCTTTATAAAATGTGTTGAGTTTGTCTTATATAACAAACGGGGCAGCATTCCTGTAATAAGTGAAACGTTTATGGTAGAAAAGTGGCAGGTTAATGGAACAAAAAACAGGATTTCTTAGTTATTTTGTCGAAATGGATTAATAATCGTGAAAATGGGGTGAATCGTAAAATAGGGGCAGGTTAACGTAAATAAAGTATAAATCAATTAAGGGAGTTTAGGGGGAAATTATGTTAATTTCTACAATAATTATGGGCTGGATAGGAATTATAATTTTCTTAATTATTGTTTTTACATTTCAAAAGATGGCTAAAAGTAACGAGTTTGCATTTATGCACATATTGATGGCTTTAATGTATGCAATGTGGTTACCTTTACCATTGGCATTAAATCAATTATTTAATTCGGAGTCCCTACAAGTAGGCTCTATATTTGGATTAGCATATTTATTTATGCTAATTATTTCAATGTCTCTTCAAACAGGACACATTACATATATGGTAAAACATAATGATGATAAATCTATTACAGAAAGTCAAGGTAATTATATGATGGCAACATTATCTAATCCATTTGAACTAGTAGCTAATATTTTTAAATGTATTTGGTCAGTATTTCTATGCATCACTTTCTGGAAAGATGAACAAGTGATAATGACAAGTCTTATGTTTTTATTTAGTTTACTTCTTTTTTATTATTTATTTATAATGCTAGATACAAGTTTATTAAAACGAGTTAAGGTTTTATCAAAGGTAAAAGCGAATCCATTTATTATTAATCTTGAAACACTATTTTTCTTCATTATTTTAATGAGTTATATTACATTTTAATCTTCAAGGAATGTGAAGTGTTACACTTAAACTAAACGGGTTCGTTTGTTAATTAAAAGAAAAGCCCCCTCTATTGAGTAGGCTTTTCTTATGCGTGCAGCTTATAGTGCTTAGTAATGAAGGAGGCAGCTATATAGAATACATTAATCTCCTTATTATCCCGGTCTATAAATCCCTTTATTCTTGAGTATGAAAAGTGGTCAGAATTCAGAAAACAAACAAGAAATTGATACAGCAAGTGAAATTCGTAAATTTAAAGAATTACTTGATGATGGAATTATTTCAGCAGAAGAGTTTGAAGACAAGAAGAAACAACCATTGGATTTATAAAAAGAAGCCCTTCTCAAACGAGTCGGGTCTTTTCTATCATTTTCCTTTTGTCTAGTTTTGTCGAATCTATAGTATTATTTTCTCTGTAAATGTAAAATACTGTTGCTAGATAGATAAATACAGGAAATTAGGGGGAAGTCAACTTGGCTAAGAAAGAGAAAGTAAAAAAACCATTTTATAAAAAGTGGTGGGTTTGGTTATTAGCGGTCATCATTATCGGTTCCTTAGCAAATATGGGCGAAGATTCTGATCAAACCGCTCCAACTACAGACGAAAAGACAAGTGAAGAAGTAGCTTCAACAAATGATAGTAGTGAAAAAGCTGGAAAAGAAGAAGCTGAGAAGAAAGCAGCCGAAAAAAAGGCTGCAACTGAGGAAGCCGAAAAGAAAAAAGCTGAAGAAGAGAAAAAAGCCAAAGAGGAAGAAGAAAAGAAAGCTAAAGAAGAAGCAGAAAAGGCAAAAGCTGAAGCTGAGGAGAAAGCTGAAGAAGAAGCAGAAAAGGCAAAAGCTGAAGCTGAGAAGAAAGCTGAAGAAGAAGCAGCAGAGAAGAAAGCTGCGGCCGCTGGAGTTGAAGGTGCTAATGCTTTAAGTGCTGCTAGAGGATATATCGACTACACTTCTTTCAGTCATAAAGGACTTGCTGATCAATTATCATTTGAAGGCTATTCACAAGACTCAATTAACTATGCTATGGAAATAATGGACACGGAAGTAGATTGGAACGAACAAGCAGAGCTGACAGCACAAAGCTATCTGGATTACACAAGTTTTTCACAGTCTGGACTTGTTGACCAACTAGTATTTGATGGATTTACTAATGAACAGGCACAGCACGGAGCAGACTTTGCATTTCAATAATAATAGTAATCCCCACTTACAAAGAGCGGGGATTTTTTTGTGCATCGTTTATAAAGTTCCAATGACTAAGTCAAATGGTTTTTCAAAAAGGCTTATGCATGCAATAATTCCCCCTTCTCTTTTTTGAAGGAAGCAGCTAAGATGGAATCAACTTTAAAGATACGTGGCTGTTTCTTCGCTAAGCAATATGCCTTTATATATGTTTCGGTTACTCTATTTACTAAAATTGATCTTTGAGACACTGAATTATCTTTCTTAATATAGATAATCTCAATTGGTTTACCTTCCACAAATGCTCTTTCTAGTTGCTTTATCATCATAAACTACCTCCCTTTTGGATACATTATATACGAACGTTCGTTCGAAAACATACCGAAACCGAACAATTGTTCTTATATAATTATCCTATCGAAAAGGAGTTGGGGATATGTTAAAAGACCGGGGTACTAAAAAGTGGGTAGCGATGATGCTGCCTGAACATGTAGCAGGAGTAAAAGAAGTTATTGAGAGCCAAAATAAGATTGAACAGCCTGTTTTAGATGAGGATAAATTAAATGATATAGACATACTAATACATGAAGGCATGGAATATAATCAACTGCTTAAATTTAGCCTTTTTAACAACGGTTATATAGATACTTTGATTGGCCGTACTGTTTATATTGACTACCTTAATAACCAGCTGCGTATTCAAGACGAGAAAGATTATATACATTACATCTCTTTTAGAAAACTTGTGGACGTAGAAAAAGCATAAATGGAGCAGATGTTATGAGTAGACTTAATGATGAAGAAAGAGACATTTTTGAGAATGCTATATACTTACCGATGCTTCATACTGTACTTGATCGAGATTATAAAGTAGCTGAGACTACACCGTTTAAACTCAATCAAGCCTATCTAAACTTAATCGAACACACAATGAAACAGGTACAAAAAGATATGCGAGAAAATAATAATAAGATGTCTAAAAATAAATGGAAATTGGTCAAGGGTGAAAGTGATGAAGCTTTTACGGAATATAATTTTTATATCAACGGATATCATGAAGTACATCGATACTTTAACTACAATCTAAGAAATAACACAGAAAAGTTACTTAATCATTATTTTTTACATCGGTATACAGATTAGTGATCTAGTGGAAACCATTTTGGGTGCTGAGCTATTATTTCTTTTAAAGTTCCATAGTCGATTGTTTTTCTATAACAACCGCATTGTTGGTGTGTTAGGGTATGTACTGCATCTACATATATTTTTTCGTTCAACAAAATATTCCTATTGCAAATTGTGCAACGGATTTGATTATTATATATAAAATGGCTTTTAGATAGTCTTATAACACTCATATTTTCTTTCCTCCTTTCTATAAGAGGCTTCTTTATTTTCTAGGTGGATTCCTTTTCGTTCACAAAAAATACTAAATATATGGATAAATCTATCAGTATTGAAAACTCAAGCTATCAATCTATTGACTTATCTTGTAAACGCTGTATAATATATCCATAAATACAAAAAAGTGAGGATATAGTGTGAAAAAACTTTCGAAATTACTATTATTTGTTGCAACTGTTTTTTTCTTTTCTACAGTTACAGAACCAATTTCATCTTTAGCTGATAGTCCGCCAACGCAAAACTTTGAAGAAGAATTCTTTAATGATAAAGGAAATTTAGAAGATTTAACCTATAAAGAATTAGATAATTTAAGTGATTCAGAGCTTAAAGATTTAGGCGTATATACAGGTGAGGATGCAGAAGAATTTACTGAAGAAATACTTGATGGTAATTTTGATTTTGAAGCTGCAGTTGAGGATTTAGATATCTCTAAAATGGATTATGCAGAGAAAGATAAATTCTTGAAAATTGTTAAGGAAACAGCTACTATTTCTGGAACTGATGAAGTAGAATTATTAGAAGAAGCACTTATAAATCTTTTCGATGGAAGTTCTGAAACTTTTAATGATTTAGAAGCCACTCAACAGGAGCTAGAGGAGAAATATGAAGAACAATTGAACACAGATGATGATACTTTATTTTCCAAAATAGAAAATTTCTTCGCTGCTGATAAAGCTTATGCTGCTAAGAAAAAAGGAAAGATTGCCGTTGGAGTCAATCTTGCAGCGGCAGCATTTAACGTAGTAATCTTCGGAGTAGTTGGAGGAACAGTATTTGGCGTAAAGAATTACATTAAAAAGAAAGGAGCTAAAAAAGCTAAAGAAACTCTATCGAGAGTCGCTACAGCACAAGCTAAAAAACTTAAAATTAAAACAATACGAGGTGTGTCAATAGCAACAATAATTGGTGTAGCTATTGATTTTGCTCTAAACTATTATAATCCAGGAAGTATAATAGCAAATATTATTGATAGTAAAGATTGGTATAAAAAGAATGGATGGATTGATATCACAAAATGAGATATTTAGGATATTTATTATACTTCATTATTGCGACTATTTTATTTTATTACACAAGTGAATTTGTATCAAATCAAGAAGATGGTTCTGTGGGACAATACGCTGGCAGAATTATACGTGTGTTGATTCTCCTTTTGACTGGATACTTAGTAGCTCTTAAAATTAAAAATAGAGCATAAGTCATCAATGGATTTTATTAAAAGTATCAGCATGAATGCTGTCTAAATAGCATTCATGCTGATATTTTTTTCATAGGGTACATTATAGAAACTCCATCCCCATTACTTTATGCGGATTATTTGTTTTGGATAAATAAGGTTTTCATTTTTGATACTTGGATTTAACTTCAAAATAAATATATTTTCTACTAATGTTCTATATCCTTAAAAAAATCATTCCTCATTCCTCCTTAATTAGTAAATAATTTCTCATGTTCTGGAAAAATCCTAGAGTATATATGAATAAATTTCGTCTGTTTGCATTTTTATTACTTATTATGTGATATTTGTAACTACACCTTAAGAATTTTCACATATTATTGAAATGGTTCATATTGTATACCATTTCGCCTAAACCTATTACTTCTCCGTTGTACATCCAGCGCCAGTAATCATAATCATTTTCTTTGTACTTCTCGATTTTCCTAATCATCTGGGCAGATAGGAAACCTTTTGCATCATCGAGATATGTTGAATGATGGATAAAATAATCATCATCAGAAGACTTTCCATCTAACCTTTAATAATCCAGCTATACGGATTTCTAGGTGGGTTATAAGAGAAATATACCTTTACCTCTTTTTCTTCAATCTCTTGACGGATGAATGTATCTTCTACAATATCTATATCTTCAACACCAGCAAATTCTGCAGCTTCTTCAAACCACAATGCCATTACATAACCTTTTAGCAATCTTTGCTGACTTTAGTTTCATTGGATCATCACAGCCATAGAAGTAAAAGGCTGTATTTGTTGCCTTATGTTTTATCATTAATGGACTCTTACCAAAGTAAAATTCCTCTTCTACTTTTAGCATATAAATGGCCCATTTTATTTGCTCATAAATAGAAGTCGATAGATACTTACCGACTTTTCTTAAACATACAACATTGCCTAATGGATCATTTAAAAAATCTATAACAAGCTTTAAGCTAATTACAGACGATTTCATGGAAGAACGTCCACCTTTTGCAATTATATGAGATTGTTCGGCTAACCATAAGGAGTAGAAGTTCTTATTGATGAGGTCGGTTATCTTAATTAGATTCATCTTCTAATACCTTCCTCATTTCATCCTCGTTTGTTACGATAACCGTTGTAGATGAATCAACATTATCAATCTTTGTTTCCAGTCTAACCTTTTCAATCTCTGCTTTAAGCTTTTCTTCCTGTAAACGTTTCTTATCATTCTCCGATAACAAATCAAAGTACTTAGATAACATCTCTAAAGCTTTCATTTTATCTGCAAGTTTAACGGATACTCCATCTTTATCTTTTTTCACTTCGGTTATAATGGTTCCATCAATTTCCTATGAATCAATAAAATCTACGTAGATCGCTTCTACCATGATTGGATTGCCATCTTCATCTTCCAAAGGACCAAAGGCTCCCATCGCTTGGACTTCTTTCTTACCGAATTTTGCAAAGTCTGTTACATCTGCGAAAGCTATATCAATGTATTTTTGAAGTACATCTTTAGCACCTAATTTCAAGTCATTCATCTGTTCTTCTTTTATTCTATCTATTTCTTTTGCAATCTTAGGATTTCTTAGATGACGGTGCCCTTCTACCATTGCAGTCGAATAAGCACAACCATAAGCCTTCTGATATGCCTTAGTAGCATTAAAGTATTTAAGGTGATAAATACAAAAAAGCCTTTGTTTGTCTGTCAGTTCATCCGACTCAATCAAAGGTTCTTGTTCTTCACTATTCTGTTTTCTCTGCTGCTTTTGCTGTTTGTTATTCTTTTGTTGTACAACATTCTTTGTTTTATTCTTTTTTTGTTGTACAACATTGTCTTTTTTATCTTGTCCCCATTTATCCCGAGACTTCCAGACAGCTACTTTCTTCTCGTCTATATCGAGTTGATTTGCTATCTCTCTATTTGTTATTTCTCCGTTGCGTTCTTTCCATAAATTATACGCTTTATCTCTGTTTGGATCTCTTGCTCTCGCCATATTACATTCACCTGCTACCTCCAACTTTGCTTTGAAGAAAAATAAACACCTAATATGATATTATCCCCTTTAAGTAGACAATGTTAAAAAAACTACAGTACGCTGTAGATAAACATTTACTTAAAGGGGATTTTTCTATGTCTAGAAAAAATAATACGTATTCAAGTGATTTGAAATTAGAAATTGTACAAGCCTATTTAACAGGCAATGAGAGTATGCAAAAAATTGCGAATTGTTATGAAATTCGTAATGTTTCTCAAGTGAAGGCTTGGGTTAAGAAATTCAAAGAAGTAGGCTCAATTGAAGCCTTTGAACGTCTACCATCGGTAGGTTCTGGCGCAAAAGGTGTGAAGAATCCACTAAAAGGTAAAAGAATTCATTTTAAGCATGTCGAAGAAGAACGTGATTATTATAAGGCTCAGGTTGAATACCTAAAAAAGCAGTATCCAAATCTGTAAACGGAGGAATGCCTACTTTCCCAATCGTTATCACATTATCGAAGAAATGAAAGATTGTTATCCAATTACTTCGCTCACTGAAATGGCAAAAGTAGAACGTTCAGGCTATTATAAGTGGCTCAAAAATGGCAAGGTATCATTACGTAAACAGGATGATATCCTTTTAAAGGAGCACATTTTAGCGATTCATCAAACGCATAAAATGTATGGTTACCCCCGTATGAAAATCGCTTTACGAGATAAAGGATTTCATGTAAATCATAAGAAAGTTTATCGGTTAATGACTGAGCTGGGTATTCAATCGATTATCCGTAAAAAGCGTAGAGTATGGGGAAATCGTATATCGCGTGTATTTGATAATGTGTTAGAGCGTCAATTTAAAGAGCGTGTAGAAAATGAGGTACTCGTGACAGATATTACGTATCTACCAACGAAAGGTGGTTTTCTCTACTTATCGGCTGTGCAAGATTTATATAACAACGAAATTGTTGCTTGGAAGATTAGCGAACGTAACGATTTAGAACTAGTCATGGATACGCTACAGGAATTGACGGCAAAAAGAAATGTGTATCGAAGCATCATTCACTCCGACCAAGGCTTTCAATACACATCAATTAAATATCATCAAACAGTAGAACAACTTGGCATGATAGGCAGTCATTCTCGTAAAGGAAACCGCCACGATAATGCTTGTATAGAGTCATTCTTTTCTCACTTTAAAAGTGAGTGTTTGTATCTGTTACACGATAATTCGGAAGTAGCAGTGAGACAAGCTGTTGAACAATACATCTATTTCTATAACTTCCAACGCTTCCAAAAACGACTCAACCACCTGGCACCGATAGAATATCGACACCAGATGGCTGCTTAGTCTTTTTAAAGCTGTCTACTTGACAGGGGTAAGTCCAATATATGGTGTTTACTCATCATTTTTTTTAAGTTGTTCTATAGCACTTGCTATAGCATGACTTGAAAACAACTGGTACAAATTGTATATAAATGATTTCATTTCAATAAGCGCATTTACTATAAAAACTATATAAATACTCACAAAAACAGAAAATAACTTATTATTTAGTTCCTTATTGAAATATACAAAATACCACCCTTCAGGCAAATTACCTAAAATAATACTAAGTAGAAAATTTATTATAATAATTGTTAAGTACAGAATTGAAATAGAAAAGAAAAAATAATTATATTCTTGAAATTTACTTCTATCATTTTCGTTTGCTCTCATTAAAGCCATTAAAGTTCTACCATTTGTTAGAGCCTGAAATATTGCATATCCAGTTATTATAATAGCAAATATCGGAATGATTATAATATACACGTTATTTATTATTTCTATCGTAGATGTAATCCCATCAATGTTCTTAACAAGAAATAATGAGTAGAAATTGTATATTATTATAAAAAGTATAGTTAACCACAGAATTCTTTTTAAAGAAGGTTTTAAACTATATATACTTTTTAAAAATAATTTTAATGACGTATCATCCTTCATGATATTATCTATAGATTTAATTAACTTTCCTTTATTACCATTCATGATAGCCTCCTATTTATTATTGAAAAGGCTCTCCAATTTTGAAAAAAACTTACTATAAATATTATTATTCTCTTCACTCGTATCATTATATTCTTGTTGATTTATAACTTTACTAGAAATTATATCCGCATTCTCATGAAACGGTAAGTTATCATCAATATCAATTTGGGTACTTTCACTAAAATCCTTATCACGTAATGTCCTTGCTGCACCGTTACCATATATGACCTTGAGTGTAGGTTTTACTGTTCCTTTTGTATCTTTTAAGATATCACCCATTTTTTTATGGTTTTTAGGATTATTGAATTGTGCATTTCCGGTTTTACTATCCACTTCATATAACATTTCTCTTAATTCATTAAATAAACCATTAGGTGATATATCTCCATTAAGTGGATAAAATCTAAGTACAGCTTTCTCAATTTTTTTTACTTTCTTTAATTCTTCCTCAATCTTTCCTTCATAAGGAATTGTTACTACATTCAAATTAGGTCTTGGAAGTTTTTTTTCATTTTTATCTACACTTGCATTATGATTATTCACAAATGTCTTTAAAATAAAAGAAGCTGTTCTATCAAAATCGCTAACAGTAGGACTACCCTTTTGATTTTTCACTAAGGCCATCCTATGGTTCTTCAAATTTATAATAAAATATGAAAAAGGATCTGAAGGAATCTTATCATTAGTGGTTACTAAAACACCATTCTCATCATACCTTGTTTTAATATCAAGGTGCGTTTTCTTAACGAACAATCCCATTAAAACAAAAACACCATTCTTAATACTTAACTCTACACCTTCAAACAAGTAATCATTATCATTCCGTTTATTTTTATATACTATCCCATCTCGAAAGGCTGGTAATATTATATCTTCAAAATGATTTAGTAAGGGTTCATGTTCTTTTCCAAATGTACAATTAAAATTCGCTATATTTAAATGTTTTTTTTCTATCATAGTAATTCCCCCCCTCCTTTATCCATTCGACAAAAGGAGATATTTCCCTTCATTTATCTAACCAAACTTTGTACCCACGATAAATAATTTGTCGTAAAAGAATAATACAAACCAGCCAATAATGCTGCAATTGCAAGAAAGTTAGCTAACGGCTTCGGTACTCTTATTAACTTCAATAAGATATAAACTAAAATAAATGCTATTGCTCCAGTAAACATCACTATTCCAATTTGGATAGCCATTCCATTAACGGTATCCCCGACAGGACTAAAATCAATTTTTTCCATAAAACAACTCCAAATGTTATATCGGGTAATTATGGAAAAGTGGTTGTTCTTTTTACTTTACCGAAGGTAATGCTCTCTAACGAAATTAGAGGAAGCAGCTTATTAACAGCCTCCCCGTCCTACCTTCCATTTTACACTGCCGATTTTTCACCATGCAAAAGTTTGGAAAAAGTCGTATTTGTGCCGATTTGCGCCTTAATTTCAGCTCTTAATTTAACTACAGAATCTCTAGAAATCTCTAAATATACCGCTATTTGCTGCCGAGTCATTCCGCTTAGCATACAATCATAAACAATTTTCAGTATTTCTTTGTCTAAGAAATCTCCAGCGCTCTCAATAGCAAACACTTTTCATTGATATTCTTGCAATCTCATTATTTGCTTTTGTTCTCGAATATCCATGTCCCTCAATTCTTCTTTGCTCTTGCCAGAACTTCCATGAGGTAATGTTGCTTCAACCCCATATTGAGCCACTACCCAGGATCGTATAGGTACAGATTTCCCATAAATAATTCTTTGTAGCCTTTCAATTTCTCTTTTCATCATTCGGTAATCCCTAATTAATTCTGCGATATTTATCTCCATTCATAATTACCCCCTTTGTCTTAATGCACCATTATGTCTTCTATATGTTGGCTTTCCCATGCCCATTAGCTCTTCTAAGTCTCTATGTGAAAGATCTTCTTCCTTTTTTGCAACTGATTTTTTCTTAGGTGATTGAGTCTTAAGATGTTGTTTTTCCCATTCTTTAAGCTGTGTTTTTAATAGTGGATTCATCATTATCACCTCTTATGGATAAATAAAAAAGGACACCAAACGAAACGGTGCTAACCGCTTGTTCAGTGTCCTCCAGTTGACTGGTAGAATTTATTATTAATACAATAAGTATTTATCAAGTATATCAATAATCTCATTGTCAGTTGTAATTTCTAAAGTTTCATCCTTTAATACACTTATAAGAAAAGATAAATCTTCGGAATTAATATCATTAGCTAAAATTAAGCCTTCTAAAACTTCACAAGTATAGTTATTAAGAAATCTTTTACTCCATAATTTACTATTATGCATTATTCTAGTTGATTGTTCTAAACCAAAAATATCTGTTAACAAAGTCCAAATTCCATATAATTTTTGACTACTTTTTATATAAGAATATATCACATCATCCTCTATTTTTGATGACTTTAGTATATCTAAGGAATAATCCAAGAAAAAAAAACAAATACTTAATCGACTAGCTTCTATTTCCTTTTCTTTCTCATCAAAAACCGCTACTAAACTGTTATGCTTCAATACAGAGCTCATCAGTTTTGAATTTCCATAGCTTATTTTGATTGAGATATTCGTTATTATATTTTGTATATCTATTTTTTTCTCAACGACATATCCTTTTTTATAGGGGATTTTTATTTGTGTTTCTAGTAAAGAGAGAATTTCATATAAGTTAGGAGCAATTATTTCTTGATATATAGTTTTGGCTTCTTTCTCCTTTTCTCTTTTCAATGAAAACCAATGAGATAAAACTTGCGCAACTATTGCTCCAATGAATGCTGAAAATAGCGGTAAATATTTAACCAATAGATCCCTCCTAATTATAAATTTATCTTATCCTTCACCTGTAAATATAATTTCTTAATCTATAAAAAAATATAATTCTGATAAACAGCCAACACCTAATCATACTTTTAATTATAATTGACATCTTACAAAGTATTTTTTCTTTTATGATTAATTAACCTTAAAAAATTCTTATGTATTGCATTCTTAATAATATCGTTAGAATACTCGTATTTATTTTCGTATTCAGGTGATAGGAATTCACTAATCTTATAAATTCTTTCACTTAGGCTTGAAATACTAAGATTTTTATAGCTTGAAATAAAACCAGAAAGATTGTTCTTAATTTCTCCTGTTAAAAAAATTGAGACATAAGAAGAATTTATTTCTATTTCGCTTTCAATTTCGTTTTCTGTAATATGATAATCGAATCCCAATTCCTTTAGTTCCTCTAACAAAGACTTTAATTGCAAATCTTCTTCATAAACATAAACTTCATTTACAAAAATCTTATCTAAGTTTAAGATTTTTGATAAGAAAAAGCGATGATTTCCATCTCCACATATATAATATCTATCCTCATGTTTTTTATATGCTATATACAATTTTGTTTTATCAATCCTTGAGTTCATATTCACATAATAGTCTGGATTAATTATATAATTGTATATATTAATATCTGCACGCTTTAATTCCTCTAATACTTCATATAAATTTTTGTTGTTGTACCTAGAATGTCTAGTACCAATAATTTTATTAGGATTTATATATATATCAGTTAATATATCCGTTTGGTACTCCCAAACTTTAAGCTCGTATTCTTTTATGAAATCATCTTTTATTTGATGTATTCTACTATTATCAATAAGTTTATTTATCAATAACTTTTCTGAATTTGTTTCTATTTTCAAAATACTATTCCATATTTCACGTTCCTTTAACTCAATCTCCTTCAATAAGGTCACTCTCTCTAATATATTAATTTAGTTTTAAATTTTTCATCCTAGAAATACTTATTACTTTCTATTTTACCAGATTAAGTCCTTTTTACCTATTTCTAATTACCTAAATACACATTTAATAAGGACACTAAACGAAACAGTGTTAACCGCTTGTTCAGTGCCCTCCAGTTGGCTGGTAGAACAATATATTTTTATATTTCAATTATATACTCTTTTATAATATCCAACATGTAATCTGCAGATTTAGGAGTGTATCCTGGCGATTGACAAAACACCAGATAATCAAATTTTTTAGTAGTTTCAAAGTTTTTCCATGGAGTTAGTTTAAAAGGGATTTCATTGTCAGTGCTTATAGGTTTAATTCGTCCATCAACTATTGCTGGCAAGGCCAAACCTACATCAATTTTACGATCATATGCTTTAAATTGGAAAAAGTTTTCTTTGGTATCAAAGTTTTTAACATGCATTTCCAAAATATCATTGTCCCATAACGAATGTAATACAAACTCTACGTTTTTGATCCACCCACAAGCTAGAGCATAAGATAAATAGTTACCCATTTGCACTTTTTGAATATCTAAAATTCCCCTTCTTTCTTCTATAGGGTAATTGATTAAGTCTTTCATGATATAGACATAACCCGCATCTCCTAGACCTGTGTCTGAATGAGCATCAATATGTGTAACTGCAAAAGGCTTTTTTAATTTACTTAATTGTATTAGTTCATCCCAAAAAAAGAATGCCTCATTATGATTTGTTATTATTCTCCCTTTTATCGGATTTTCTTTATTTAATAAACATTTATTTTCAAGAAAATTTCTAAACTCGTTTTCTCTCCAAGGTTTATAATCCTCATCATTTAATCTCTCATTATCAGAAACCCAGTGTGCTATATCATCCAAAAAAAAGTCCATGTCTATATCCAATATTCTTTGTTTCAAAAATCTTCCCCCCCCTCCTCAAACTTATCCCTTATTACTTTTCCTCAAATCTTTTTCTTCATCAATATTTTCATCTAAAACATTTAAAATTAGATTTATTCTATTTTCACCCCGATGTGAAAGAAAAAAATAATAAATTGCTATACAGAGAAAAGACATTATTCCTCCCCATATATAGTTAATATTTAAAAGAGTTAATAAATAATCGTTTTTTATCCTTCCTTGTATTAACGCTTGTATAATAAAAATAATAAAACTTAATATGGTTGCTCCAACTGTTTTATAATAAACTTTCTCAGATTGCCTATCTTTATATGCTTTAAAATAGGCTCTCATTGACCTTAAATCTTTTATTCTATTACTTGTACTTGTTTCACTTAATATCGCTTCCTCAATTTTATTCATATTTACCGGTATACTTTTTGAACCTTCTTCCTTAAATAAATGGCGAATATAATTCTCTCCACCATCTAAGTTTTCTGTCCAATCGTACAATGTTGTATATTTTTCTGATTTTTCTCTCTTTATTTCCTTTTTAAAATATTTTTCAGACCAAGGTATTATATAAATAATAACAAATATAATTATAGACATGTTTGTAAAAAGTAACTCAATTACTTTAATTTGAGTCTTGCTCCAAATTAAGAAAAAAACACCCCAACATAAAAAATGAATAAAAAATTTAAAAATCTTCTCCTTCATCAAACTTAACCCTTTTAACTTTACCTTGATATGTAACAATCTTCGTCTCTCCATGTTCCGGCAGCTGAGTAAATTTAGCTCGTCCATCACACACAACAATGGCAAAGCTTCCTTTTTGTTCCATTATATCAATTTCCAGGCGCATTGTACTAGTATTTATCTCTAATTCTTTAAGTCTCATGAGGATCACTTCCCTAAATTTATTTATCTGTTAATCTTGTTTGTTGGGTAATCCTGTAGTTTATATTTTCTCTTCTTGACTTTGTAATCTTATTTAATTCCCATCACAACATAACCTTCTTGTTGTACATAATCAGTAATATAAGTGATCTTCCTATCAAGTACTCTACCTGTAAACTTCGCTTCAGAAGGGAGATATTCTTGAAGTAGCAATACATCTCCCACCTTATAATTACGGTCATTTTTTCTTATCTCAAAGCTTTTGGTTTCTTTTGAAACCGAATCGAAATATTCTGGCTGTATTTTCAAATGATGCATTACCATTTTCCTTCACCATTCCTTTCTGCGGATAAGTTTCGTATGGTCATTAAACTTTTATATTATTTGAATAAAATAAAGGAAATTTTATCTTCTTAGCTAATAATTAAATAACGATTAATTTTAGGAGGTCTTATAATGGGTAAATTCACACCACATGTTGCAACCTTGGAAATTCCAGTTTCAAATCTAAAAAAATCACTAGATTGGTATTTAGCTATCTTTGACGTAAAAATTCATTATCAAGATAGTGTTACTGCTATGCTTACATTTGAATCTAAAGGGGTACCTACAATCTACTTAGTAGAAACAGAGAAGTTAAACAACCTATCTTTCAAAAATACACATACAGAAAATGTACATAGCATCATTGATTTTTTCACTTCCTCATTAGCTGAGTTTCATAGTTGGCTTAAAGAGCAAGACGTACTTGTCGGTACATTAAATATTGATCCCAACCACGGCTATGGGGGTTTTAGTTTTCAAGATCCTGACGGAAATTTACTTGGTGCAACAAATGTTTTGCATCCTGGGCAATAAATAAACTGCTTATCATATTAGAATTTCATATTATTTCTTTATCCTCTGTATTTTCCAAAGCATATCAAGTGGTAAAATCACTTGATATGCCTCCATCATTAAATATGTGTTTCTATCTTTACCATAGGTAATCCCAGATTTTTTCTATTTTCATTGATGCGTTCTAACCCAACCTCGCAATATTCTTTCTGTAATTCAAACCCTATCCATCTTCTATTTGTATTGTCACAAGCTACCGCCGTTGTAAATCCACCCATGCAATTATCCAAAACTATTTCCCCTTCATCTGTGTATGTTTTAACGATGTACTCAAATAGTGATAAAGGCTTTTGAGTGGGATGAAAGGTTTTACTATCTCTTGGGAAATCCAAAATGCTCTTAGGAAAGTTCTTATATCTTACATAATGTGATTTTGTTAATGTTGCATTTCGTTCGCCCAAAACTTTCATTTTAGGACTCTTTTTCACTTTCTTAGCTTGTATTGGTATTAAGCCCTGTGGATGATAAGTTGGTAATTTTTTATAAAATACACATACATTTTCATGATTTTTCAATGGCATACGGTTTGCATTTTGAAATCCTGTTATATGATTACCTTTCTTCCAAATCCACTCGTATCTAAACCACTTCATATTTGATGCAATTAATGCTGTAGTAAACGGTTGACTCGCCGTAAGAACGATAGCACCATTTTCCTTAATTACCCTTTTGTATTGTTCCCAAAGTGGTTCAAACGGAATAACGCTATCCCAATTACATTGTGTCGTTCCGTAAGGAAGATCACATAGAATAAGATCGATTGAATTATCAGGAATAGACTTCATTCCTTCTAAGCAATCCATTTGATAAATAGTGTTTTCTTTTAAACTCATTTTCTTTTCTCCTCTCAAAGATGTATAATAGGTATATCACGAACACCTGTTCTATCTTTAAGAGACTTTTAAAGTCTCTTATTCTATTAATCCCTCTTCTTTTAATCAAATAGGGATAACTGTTCATATCCATTTATAACTGGTTCTGTGACAACTATTTGCTCCTTCTCACTAAACACTTGGTTATACGTGTCTAGTACTTCCTCCATCTCTCCAAACCAATGGAGTGGAAAACATCCTCTAAAACCTTCGAATTGTCCGTTTTCGTATTGATCATAGAAGTAGCAGCTATCCACCAAATTAATCTTTAATTTCTGTTCTGGATACTCCACTTTCAAACGAATAAAATACTCTTTTAGCTCCGTTCCTCTATATCCTGGCTTCCTCCATACCAGCTGTGCTTTATAGACCTTCTCTTTGTCATAATCACTTACCAAACATGGTCCTTTCGGTTCTGATGGCCATTCTTCTTTAATCTTTTTTATGATTTGAAAACACCTTGATTGGTAACAGCCCTTATGCGCTTTACTATCTGGGAATACCGATACATAAAAGTAGTTAGGACCATTAGGAAATAAAAAGTATGTTTGGCCCTCTATTAGTACTGTTGTATTGGCAGTATCCACGCATATTCCTTGAATCATTTCACTTGTATTCATATCTTTTACCTCTTGGGTATAGCACCCCATGTTGCTTGCTATACGGATTTTCCTTACGTACTTCTTGTTTGCCTAATCCTTCCTCGTATACTGTTAGGACTTGTAATACTTCGCAATCGAGACTGACTGCTTTTGTTACTACGACTCTTCTTGCCACTAACAGCACCCTTTCTTAGTTTTTTTAGTTTATCTAGCTCAATAAAGCCCAATGATTCCTCATAAGCCAGCACCTTTAGTGGAATATCGAACTTGTATTCATAAATCTTTTTCTTAAGCAAAAACTCTTTTGTTTCTGCTCCTTTGATGTCGATTACTTCCACGGATCCATCCAAGTTATGAATCTCAAAATCTGCTACATATTCAATCTTCCGTACTTTCGTTCCATCTGGTTTGATATATGCTTCCTGAAGAAGAAATCTAGGTTGGCATTTAAAAGACTTGATTTGTTTTGCTTGTAATAACCATTTAAGCTGTATGTAATACGTCGCTTCTGCTTGGCTGTCAAAGGTTATTCCATCAACCACAGTCTTTTTATTACCGTACTTACTTTTAGCCATTTGATTACTCCTTTCAGGTCCTCTATAACGCTTTTATTCGCTCTTCTAATTCTCGCTTCCGTTTTAAAAACTCAGCAACCTCTAATGTTTTTTTCTTCAGGTGCGTTATTTTTGCCAATCCAATCTGGTACTATTTCTTTGCGAATGGGAGCGCGCTGATTGGTTTGTTTCTTCTGGCGCATAGCTTCAAAATCGTGTTGTTCTTTTTGAACAGCTGCAACCGTTCTTATTCCCTTTTAGACCAGCTGTTTAAGATAGACCTGGCATAAGGGTACTTGGCCCCAATCTCAGATGCTTTCCTGAATGCTAAGCACACAACTTCTTCTTGAAGACCATCTTGGTCTATGAAACTATTTATCTCTTGAATCTGAATAGGTGAAGGTTGTCCACTAAAACAGATCATGTATTCATCAAAATAATTGGAACGCTTAGTAGCAGCAGATGTATTTGTTTCGTTTGGTTTAGTTTCTTTTCTTTTATTTAATGCGGAACTATCCGCGGAATTATTTTCCGTAGAGAAGAAGGAAACAACTCTATAAATAGGAGCCTTCCCTCCCTTTCTGGAAGTAAATTCAATTCTGTTTTTTTGCTTCAGTTCATTTCTTACTTTTCGAAGGGTACGATCAGTTAAACCTGTCTTAACGCATAACACCGATTCTGCCACCGTAAATGTTTCTGCCCATCCAGCCTTATTATTTATGTGCATCAACGCATACCATAAATTAATTGCTGATGGCGACAGTTTATTTATTTCCAGCCAATCATAGAATGCATTAAGCTCCTTTATGTAGTTCATGTTGTTTACCCCCTCCTATCTCCTATAACATATCGCAAAACCATCTCTAACAGATTTCACAACATATTCTGGATAATGTCGCATATACAGTAGGACAAATATCTTTAAATGGTCCCTATCCTGCGCTTCTTTAAACAGTCTTTCTGGCAAGAGCACACGATAAGGAACTTTATTACCTATCATTTAAAATCAATACTTCCTTGATCAAAACTAGGCTTTTCTTCTTTTGATTCATTATCTACTTCATAATCAATAATGTTTTCATTATCATTTATTGTTGGTTCATCTACTTCATCGGTAATATCCTTTAATTCACGTTCTTCATTTTCGTCTTCTGAAACAGCCTTCTGCATTTCAACAGAAAGAATTCCCCATTTACTTAGCATATTTCTCACTACCGTTTTCATGGCCATTGCATCATAATCAGACTTCCATACGTTATTCATAGCCTTCTTATCCTTCATCTTATTGTGCTTAATACGATGAGCTTCTACTTCATCTCTTGTCCAATAGACTGTCTTTTCAAAACCGTTTGTTAGTTTAAAAAAACCGCAATAACCAATTACCTTTTCACTAGCCTTTCCGTCTAGGTCTAGCTTCAGTTCCTCCGTAATTCTGTTCCAACTCTTTAACTCACCTTCATATATAGGACTAACGTTAATATTCTTATATTGACCTGTTCTAAGGGCCAATTGGATATAGCCTTTGTATCCTAATTGAAACTGTGCTGCTTTCACTCCTTTTTTTGAGTCGTAGAAAGGAACAATCCATGCATAACCGAGGTTCTTGTCCACTGGTAAGTCTAATGATGCAGCAACCATTGCACTCGAGATAATAGACATTGGTTCTGCAGCTTGAAGCCCTGGATCTCCGTTATATAAGTTGAGAATGGAAGCCATAAACTGTGGTGCTTTTTTTGAAAGAACTTGTTCAAATTTCTTTTGCATGGTCGGTGTATTTAGTAACGATTTTAACCCTAAATTTTGTACTGATACTTGCTGTGGTGTTCCACTTTGTTTATTCGCTAACTGGTTCTTTAGCGCTTGGTTAGTAGCCATTATTTAGCCTCCTTCACTGCAAATTTACGAAAGGAAGAAGGTTTCAACACGTTCTCATAAACTTCTGGATACTTTTCTTTAAGTGTCTTAGTATCCACTCTGTTTTGAACTTGATTCATCCAAGAAACTATGAAGTTACTTTCACTTTGGTACCATCTTTCTTTACTAACGTTTAACAAACTAGAGTAATTTTCCACTTCCTTTATTGCAATTTGGCTTAAAGATTGAGAGTATCTCCAATTAGAACAGGAAATGTTTCACTTTCTATCCCGAGTTAGATTCATGTTTCTTTACACTGCAATCGGTATCAAAAAAAAGAACCCAATCAAATTCAATAATTGTTGCTATTTCCTTTGCTACTTTTACACTCGGTCATCTAACACCTAATTAGATTTGAGAATAGTAAAGTCTCTTGATATTTGCTTTTATATTGCAACTTCTTCTTAAGTAAGATTCGCATTATTTCTTTTTTCAAGAAGCCATTTTCTAGCTTCCATCCTCTCAACTCCTTTACGTTTTATAGCGTTTCGCCACTTTATATTTTTATAATTAAGTAGCTATTTGCTACATCTAAGTGTTTTTTGTACTTTTTCGCAACAATTATTTTTTGTAGCTATTTGCTACAGTATAATCATTTTTATAAGGACTGAAATGGAGATAAAAATATGTTAGGTGATAGATTAAAAGTTCTACGTGCTAGTCGCAAATTAACACAAGAAGAATTAGCAGAAAAAATCGGTGTTACCCGAGGAACTTATGCACATTATGAAATTAATAAAAGACAACCAGATTACGATACACTAGTAAAAATTGCTAAATTTTTTGATGTATCTACAGACTATCTTATTTCAGGACATAACAATATAACCATCTCAGGTCAGCAGATTAACCTTAGTGAAGAAGAATATAAAATTTTCGAAGAACTGAAGAAGCACCCTATCCTTTTCCATGACCTTGCTAAAGATCCAGAAAAGAAAATAAAAGAGCTTATCAGGTTACAAAAAGCTAGAGATATGTTTCTAAAAGAAGATGATGATGAGAAAAAGGGAAATGGATTTGGAGAATTAGATGATGAATAACACGATTACTTGTAATCGTGTATATTTTTAACATCCATATGGTAATTAAGTACTAATTTTGGATTTACAGGAAAATAGGTCTATATTCTTTTCTTTTCAAAATAGTCCTTCAACCTCCTTCCAAAATTAATTGAAATCTATGAAAACATCTACTATAGGAGTTAGACAATCCAACAAATCAAGACAAACACAGATAAGCAAATATAGTCCTTTCGCATTTTAACTACCTGCAACCAGATGAAATTGATATGTACGATATTTGCTGGCGATATGGAGTCAATATCAAACCATTAGACGTTAACTTCTTTGACCCTAATTTTGATTATGAGTCTATCAAACATCTAAAATCCTACGCTATTCCTGACTCTGTGGGTAGACGCGGCACCATCTTCATTCGGCCAGAGCTTGACCCTATTGAAAAAAGACTTCTTCTTGCAGAAGAATTTTGTCATTGCTATTCCCACTATTCTTCACAGCTATTAACTGATGAGTATATTCGCAACAAACAAGAACACCAGGCGAAAAGGATGGCTGCCTATTTGCTTATGCCGAATAAATTCTTAAAGGAATTATACAAAACAGCCATCAATGAACCAATCCTGATTTCTGACATTGCGGATCACTTCCTTGTGACAGAGGAATTTGCACACTATCGGTTAGAGTTGATTTATCAACATAAGGTAGATGGGTTTGTACAGATAAAAGAGAGATTGTGGAGTTTAGAGCTTTTAGAATAATGGAACATAAGGGATTTTATATTGCGAACTACTAATAAATAATAAAAGGAAGGACATAAAATGATACGTACTATATTTATTGCAGGTATTCATGGCACAGGAAAGACGACATTAGGAAAAGAATTAGCAAAGACTCTAAATTACCCCTTTGATAGTTCTAGTAATATCATAAAAAGATTTGCAGAAACAAATTGGGATTCACAAAAAAGAGTGGAAAATATAGTGTTAAATCAAAATGCTTTAATAGATGGTATTAAACACTTTTATTCTGAGGATGAGACTATCTTATTAGATGGACATTTCACCCTGTTAGATAAAAACAATAAAATTACTAAATTACCTAAACAAACATTTGAAGATTTAAATATAAAATCCATTATTCTTTGCACAGCTAATCCTCGTATTATAGTAGAAAGGTTAATAAGTCGAGATACAAACAATAATATTACTATAGAAGAAATATTATTGTTTCAAGAGTCAGAAAAAAGTCATGCGACATATATTGCCAGTCAATTAGACATCCCAATAATATCTCTTGAAACAGATAAAAAACAACCAATTGATACTGATACTATTCTCAATCAGATCAAAGGAGGTATATAACTATGGAGTTAAAGTCATATGATGTATTAAGTGTTAAGCAAAGAAAATTTTCTGAGATAGATCTAGATGATATGTTCTTTGATACATTAAAAACTGATTATCCTGAATTCAGCAGTTGGTTCTCCAAAAAAGGGAAGGAAACTGCTTTTGTAGTTAATAATGACGCGGGTATTCAAGCATTTTTATATATGAAAGTTGAGCACACTGATGAGGATTATTCACAGTTTATTAAACCTCTTTCCCCAGCTAAACGTTTAAAAGTTGGCACTTTCAAAATTACTTTAAATGGGCGTTATTTAGGTGAACGCTTCTTTAGAATTATTTTAGAGCATGCCATAATAAATGATGTTGAAGAAATATATGTGACCATTTTTCCCAAAAGAGATGAACAAAAATTACTAATTAACTTTATGGAACTATTTGGTTTTGAGTTATATACAAATAATAAAGATACAGATGAATTAGTTTATATTAGAAAGATGAAAACAATTATTGAAGAAGAACCAAGCTTAAAGAATTATCCTTACATTTCAAGTACTTTAGAAAGAAACTACTATATGTTAGCAATTGATACTCTATATCATACAAAATTAATACCGGACTCAATTATTAGGGAAGAAAATCCTAACGAGTTTACGAGTGATATTACAGCTGCAAATGCTATTCAAAAAACTTACATAGGAAATTACCGAATTAGTCCCCAACCAGGTGATATTATTATATATTATAGAGCAAAACCTGCAGGTGATAATAGACCTGCAAAATATGCTGCTACTTTAACTGGTTTTGGAATAGTATCAGAAGGCCATAAAAGAATTAGCTCATATGAAAAAGTAAATGAGCTTGTCTCAAAACGAACTGTTCTGACTCAAAAAGAAATTAAAGATAAATTAGCTAAAAATAAAACTGTAAATATATTAAAATTCTTTGACGTATACTCCTTTAAAGTTAGACCTATTAGAAATTTTCTACTCGAAAGTGGTATACTTATATCAAATCGAGATTATCCTTCTAAGAAGATAACTGAAGAACAATTTGATATGGTATTAAAGGAAGCAAAATTTAATAAAAAAGATATTTTCATATAATATCTAAATTGGAGATAGTAGCTTATGAGTAAGATTATATTATCTATTCATCCACATCATGTGGAGAAAATAATAAGTGGGGAAAAACGCTTTGAATTTAGGAAGGTAAAAGCAAAAATTCCTCCTGAAAAAATTATAATATACTCTACTTCACCAGTTTCACAAGTAGTAGGTGAAGCTGAAGTAGAAGATATTCTAATTGATACACCTGAAAAACTTTGGAAATTAACATCTATTTATTCAGGAATAGATAAAAAGTTTTATGAAAAATATTACCAAGATAAACAAAAGGCAGTCGCTTATCAATTAAAAAATGTAACTGTTTACCCAGAACCAAAGAACTTAATGGAATATGGAGTAAGTGCTGCCCCTCAATCATTTGTGTATATATAAAATAAAAGGTCGATAGTTAGATTTTCCAAACTGTCGACCTTTTACAAATTTATATGATATTCCTTATTATTTTCACTTTTCACTATTATAGGATCAATTTCCAATAAAATAACTCCTAATAATTTTTCATCTTCTTTATTGTATATCTTATAAATTTTATCTAATGAACTATTTATTGTTTCATCTAAAAAACCTATTGAGTATAATGACATTTGATTAAATATGTCTCTAAAAGAATTAAAACATCTCATATCCTTTACTACTACAGAAATATATTGATTTGGAAAGGAATAATTTCTAAATTTAATAATGTCGCCTTTTTTTATTTTTCTTCTTTTTTCATCATTAAGTCGAATTTCATATTTTTTTATTTTCTTTCTTACAAGCTCAAAATATTCATCATGTAGTTTCATTTCAAAATGCACAAATTTCTCCCTCCTTATTTAATTAATAAACTTTTTAGTTTAATTCTCATTCATAAATTTATCACCTCTTAAGAACGTACGTTTTCATTCTTACGATATAAAACAATTTTACTACTTTTCTAGAACCATTGCATTAGTAATTGACTTATAAATTAATATAAATTTTAATAATAATCTATATTGCTTTATAAAAAGTAAAAGATTTTTATTATTATATATTACTTAAAATGAGTTAAAATAGTTATATTGTTTCTAATACACATAATGGGTGCTTATTAAACAATTAACTCGCCCTCCCCTACTGTAATGAAGTTTTCATTCTCAATACATCGGGCAGCATAAGTAGCTAATTTTGTTCCTTTTCCTTCAGAAAAGCTTTCTATCCCTTTTATTAGTCCAATGGTTCCAATCGAAATTAGATCCTCAGAATCTTCACCTGTATTTTCGAATTTTTTTACAATATGAGCAACTAAGCGTAAATTATGCTCTATTAACATATTTCTTGCATGCGAATCTCCTTCAGCCATCAATCGTAAATATTTTTTTTCATCACTCGCTGATAATGGTTGGGGAAATGCATTATTCTTTACATAGGACACAAGAAAAACTAATTCTTTGAGTAAAGCCCCAATTGACAATAAGATTCCAGACATTTTTCCACCTCCACATTCAAGGACATTTGCCTATACTTCATTACTATGTGAAAAGAGAGTAGGTTTTGCACGTCCAAACGACAATAAACTTTGGAAAATATATTTTATTTTGGTTTATAGTCTGCATATAGTGGGTATCAGCAGGAAATACCTTTCTACGATAAAAAGGCAGGCTGTAAAGGTGCTATTTGCTGCTAGTAATTCACAGGCTGAACATAGAAGATCTCCTTGTTCGATACGAAGCTATGCATTATTTTCCATTTATTATTAAAATCTTATTAAATTCTCTTTATTACCTTGTATAATACATATATTAATAACTTTTTTTCTATTACTCGGGGGTGGACCAAATGGATACGAAATATTTAGATTTGCTTACAGAAAAATATGATTCGGAAGAAAAAGTAGTAACAGAAATCATTAATCTGGACGCAATATTAAATCTTCCTAAGGGAACGGAGCATTTTGTCAGCGATTTGCATGGTGAGTTTCACGCTTTTCAACATGTGTTAAGAAATGGTTCAGGAAATGTGAAAGAAAAAATTCGCGATTTATTTAAAGAAGAGCTTTCCAGTGCTGAAATCGATGAATTCGCCACTTTGGTTTATTATCCAGAAGAAAAATTGAAAAGAGTAGTGAATTCATTTGTTCATACAAAAGAACTGGATCAATGGTATGCGGATACAATTGAACGAATGATTCGCTTAGTTTCTTATGCATCCTCCAAGTATACCAATTCAAAAGTTCGAAAAGCATTACCACAACAGTTTGTTTATATTATTGAAGAATTATTATATGAAAAAAATGAATTAAATAATAAAACAGATTATTATTCAAGCATTATTAACAGAATTATTACACTGGGACAAGCTAATAAACTAATTATCGGACTTTCCTATACTATTCAAAGACTGGTTGTCGATCATTTGCATGTTGTTGGTGATATATACGACCGGGGGCCATACCCTGATAAAATCATCGATACATTAATGGATTATCATTCCGTGGATATTCAATGGGGGAATCATGATGTTCTATGGATTGGTGCATATGCAGGATCTAAAGTCTGTCTTGCTAATATTATTCGGATATGTGCTAGATATGATAATTTAGATATTATCGAGGATGCCTATGGGATAAATTTACGTCCGCTCTTAAACTTAGCAAATAAGTATTATAAAGATAATAAAGCTTTTCGTCCAAAAATGAATGCCAAAGAAAATACAGACGAAAATATTTTACAAATCACAAAAATTCATCAAGCTATTTCTATTATTCAATTTAAACTTGAAATGCCTATTATTAAAAGACGACCTGATTTTCAAATGCACCACCGCCTGCTTCTAGAAAAAATCGATTATGAGAATAATACCATTGATTTAAATGGCAGAATTTATTCACTAGAAAATACCTGTTTTAATACAATCGATCCGAAAGATCCATCTCTCCTCTTAGAAGAAGAGGAGCAAGTAATCAATAAATTGCTTTTTTCGATTCAACATTCTGAGAAACTAGCAAAACATATTCATTTTCTTATAAATAAGGGGAGTTTATATTTAAGATATAATAGCAATTTATTAATCCATGGTTGTATTCCATTAAATGAAGATGGAACAATGAAATCGATGTGTATTGACGGGAAAGATTATCGAGGAAAAGAATTATTTGATCTTTTTGAATATTATTTGCGTTATAGCTTTAATCATCCTGAAATAACCGATGACTTTGCAACAGATTTAGTTTGGTATTTATGGACTGGGGAAAATTCCTCGTTATTTGGCAAAAAAGATATGACTACATTTGAACGATATTTTATTAAAGAAAAAGAAACACATAAAGAAAAAAAGAATCCTTACTACTCCTTACGGGAAAACGAAGAGGTATGCCGCCATATTTTGGAGGAATTTGATTTAAATCCTGATCAGGGGCATATTATAAATGGTCATACACCTGTTGCGGAAATTAATGGAGAAAACCCAATTAAAGCGAATGGAAAAATGATTGTGATAGATGGAGGATTTTCCAAAGCCTATCAATCCAAAACAGGAATTGCCGGTTACACCTTATTATATAATTCCTATGGCATGCAATTGGTTGCCCATAAGCGCTTTACTTCAAAAGAAGATGTGTTAGAAAATGGTACCGATGTCTTATCGGTAAAAAGAGTAGTAGACAGAGAATTAAAACGAAAAAAGGTACTTGAAACAAATGTAGGGCAAAAATTACTAGAGCAAATGAATGATTTAAATCGATTATTAGAGTATCGCTATTTAAAAAAATAAGAAAAGAACAAGTAGTGTGGCTTTCTATTTCCCACTGCTTGTTCTTTTCGGTATTCTTCTTTCTGGTGAACTTCTGTTTTGTGAACTTGTTACATTACATTTCTTTTCCTACGTTAGTCTGTATCTTTATCCGCCCATAAGATTGATTGTCGACTCTGTAAAATAATTAAAAACATTTTTATCCACCTCTCCTTAATTTATATTTTTTCTATTTTTCTTAGAAACGTATTATTGAATATTGTTTTCTTCTATTTTCTTCCATGATTTCTTCAATCATTTGCTGATGAGTAATTTCTTCTGCTGTCATCTTTTTGGGATGAACGGTAATGGTAAAAAACAGCATATTTATTATCATAGTTATTACCTCCTATTATTATTAGTAATGGAAATTCGAAAAATATCCAGAACGAATTTGCTTTGTTTTCGTTTCTTCGAATATTTGCTCGATTTTTTGTAAATGATTTTGTTCTTCTTCCGTCGGTCTTTTCCTATTTATAGTTATGGTAATAAAGAAAATATTTAAGGTCATGTCTTCACCTCCTAAACGTGAATGTTTTACAACCTATAGCCCATTTCATGTAGTTTTCTGCGATTTTCTTCTATTCTCTTTTCCATTTCAATTTCTTGTAAAAATTCTGCATTTGTATATTGCTTTTTCTTAAACGTAACTGTTAAAAAAATTAGATTTAATGTCATCTTTTTTACTCCTAACTTTAAATTTTTCCATAAATGGAATTTTTTTCTTGTGAGTGCACAAAAAAACCGCAAATAGACTGATCTGCGGCTTAAAAAGGGCATAATAAAACCGCAGGACACGACTACCCTGCGGTTGGATATTTTTAGTTAAATGAAAACTAAGATAAATAATCCCATTCCGAAGCGGTTGAATTCGTGTACGTTAAATATTCAATTAGTACTACATTGTTTAATTCTGGTAAAATTCTGATCATTTTATTCAACCTCCTTCGATTTTTTTGTTCTCACATTGGTAATTATATCCTCGAATGCCAATCTTGTAAACCTTTTTTTGAAAAAATGGATATTCCACTCGCTTTTTTAGGGTTTTTTGTTATTTCTGCCTGCTGTTCAAATGGAAGAAATAATGTGTTTCATTGTGCAGTATGTTCACAAGGCTTCGAGCCAAAAACTTGAGGAAGTATCTGATTGCAAGCGGAATTTTTGTAGAATGAGGACAAGGAAAACACGTTCTATTTTTGCTGGTAGCAACATTCAAATTTGTCTTTTTCAAGTTCTTTTTTTGGGTCTTATCTCCTGTTCTTAGAAAATGGAAAATTCATGGTATGGAATTTTTATTATAAAGAAAATTATATTCAATCATAATCTCTCCAGCTTTTCCCTTTCCAAACCAAGCTGATAAAGAAAAATTATAAAAGTCAAAAAGCCTTTGGTTCTTAAAGAATATTAATTCAAAATAGCGCTTAAATATTATCATAATTGTATTTGTAATTATTTTTGTCATCATTATTTTTTTAGCTATGGCAAAACAGTAAAAGATAATTCAAAAATATACCTCAAAAATTTTTAGTTAGAATAAGCCGATTCTCCCTAAAAGAAATCGGCTTATGATATTGGAATCTGGATGAGCATACGTTTTTTGATTCAAGCTGCATCAAGGTATTGGCACTTAATAAGTGGATCCATTTATATCATTATCTTTTTTCTCGAAACAGAGATTCACAGTTCTACCATTAGACCGGGTTCTATGTTGTGTATGTGCTGGTACATTAAAAATTTCACCAGGTAGTAATTTAATAGTCTTATTGTTTTCTAAGTCGATTATGAGTTCTCCCTCTAGAACCATAAATAATTCGTCAGTGTCATGTTCATGCCAATGAAATTCACCATCAATTACAGCAATTCTCAAAACATGATCATTGATTTCAGCTACTATAAAATTCTTATAATCTGTTATATCAGTAACTAAATTTAATAAATTAATCTTTTGCAATAAACTTTCCATGTGAATCATCTCTCTTCAAAATTAAATTTTTAGAACTTTAATAATCTCATCAGCTGAACAGCCTTTAAACAAAATTTTATGGGTAATTTATATGTTAAAGGTGGAAGAATATTTTACTAGATATATTTCTTTTAAAACAACCTGCCTATGCAGATAAAAATAAAATGAAAAGTAAATAATCTTGTTATTCTTTTTGTTTACTTTTCCATATGCGAAAAAATAATATTCCCCAACCAATCATGATTAATAAATTAAAAATTTTGAGCCATAAGCTAGAGGTTGGTAATAACATTCCCCAAATAAAATAAACTAACATCATAATAAGTAATATAGCAACTAAAATTTGATTCTTTTTACTCATAATAGGCACATCACTTTATATATATTAAAAAAACTACCAAAACAAAAGTTTTAGAGATTTCACTTAACTGGTGAGGTCTTTTTTATACAAAAAAATAAGGCACAATGCCTTATTCTTCTTCATAAGGTTTATGTTTGATTTCAATGGTACGTTGGTCATCGAAACCAACTACAGGATGTAGATTATAAGATGTGTGTTCAAAATCTACATGAGAATTAGAAACTGTAAAGATAGTAATTGTTTCATTATCTGAGTCAACAACTGAGTATTTAAATTCATTGGCTAAATCTTTGAATAAGGAATATTCTTCGTGGATTGTTACAACCCAATTATAACCTATTGTAAATTGTTTTGTTTTCATAAATACCTCCAAATATGGTCATTTATACCTTTTATTGTAAGTGATTTGGTGAAGTTTGGCAATTAGAAGATTTACTATTTGGTATCTTTTTTACTATGTTTTTTATTATTTTAAAGTAAACTGAAATCATTGGTTGGTCATGGTGATTAGTCTTATTACCAGAAATTAATGCTGTGTCTCATGCATTAGAATTTAAGCCTAAGTTAAAAGAAATGATGTTAGGGGGACGACAAGGTATATTAACTATTTTTAATGAAAAAAAACAAGAATAATGATAAATTCGAAAAAAGTTGCAATGTATTATAAAAAAACTAGTTGGATGTTGTAATTACTGGCAGCTAATGTATCAGATTTGGTAATAAACAGACAATCATTAATTTAAATTTTCCTAATAATAAAATTAAAATTAAAAAAGCCCTTGCTTTTGACGTAACGTCAAGTGTTAAAGTTCAATATGAAAGGGAGTGATAACAAATGTCAATGGAGAAAAATTACTCTATTGGAGAATTTGCAAAGCTAACTGGAGTCACTGAACGAACACTGCGTCACTATGATCAGATGGAGCTATTGAAACCTTCTGGATACACAGAACATGGACATCGAATCTATAACAACAATTCCATCGCTCAGCTTCAAAAAATATTAATACTAAAGTTTTTGGATTTGTCACTTGGAGAAATTTCAGAATATCTTAAGCAACCGGAGCAAAATTTAGCAATGACACTGGTCAATCAGGCACAGATGCTGGAAGAAAAGCGAAAACAGATTGAAACGGTTTTACAAGCCATTACCCGCGTTCAAAGTATCGTTTCCGGACCCGAACCCATCAATCACGATTCGTTGCTTGTACTCATTCATGCTTTGAAAAATGAGGAGGCTCGAAATCGTTGGATTAGTGAACATTCGTCCGATTCGGTGCATAATAAGCTACACTCGCATACGGTGCAACTTGAATTAGAAAAGGAAATGGCCACATGGACTGGTAAAATGAAACGATTTATTCAAGAAGGAAAGGCACCTAATGATACTAACGTTCTTGCACACATCGAAGAGATGATATCTGTTATGAAACCTAAAGTAGAACCACTATTAGATGATGTAGCGAGAAAACAGCTCGAAAATAATGAAGGTTCTTTTGAGGAGCCAAATCCTTACTTATTTCCTAGTGCTTTTAACAAAGAAGAAGAGATGTTTATAGGAAAGGCTATGGATGAATTGATTCGCAGTAAGGTATATCTTAATCGGCAAGATAATAGTAATTGATTACGTTCATCAAATTTTCTCCAGCAAGGAGATAAAGGCAATTTATTGTTTAGTCTTTAATTTTAACCCTGTACTTCGATAAAAGCTCGAAGTACAGGAGAAGATATTTTTATTTTGCTCGTGTTTTTAATCGAATTCCTCTTCCTTTCCCTCTAAGGGCAAGGATTTTGGGCGGTCGCATGTACTTTTCATCAGATAATGCTGACCATTATCTGATGAATCATGGAATCCATACATTGCTTCTAAAACGTGATAGGCTAAATCACTATTTGCGCGATATTTTCCACCTTCAATAATTGCTCTGGCCATGTCAGCAACGCCTAGACCTCTATTATTTTGGGTATATCCATAAGTAAGAGGAACTTCTTTAAATTCTTTTTCGTCACGTTTTCTTATTTTCACAGGACCGCTGAAAGTGTTAGGGTCAGGAACAAGTAATGTACCTTCACTTCCATAGACTTCAATAGGAGGTAATGATGTACCGCCGAAGGCATCGAAGCTTGTTGTAATGCTTCCAATTACACCTGAAGCGAAATCAATCACTCCTGAAATATGCGTAGGTATTGATACTTTTAATTTTGTGCCTGCTTTTGGTGTGCTAAGTATCGTTCTTTCTGGATAACTAATGCGAGTGGAACCAGAAATTCGTTTAATCGGTCCTAATAGAGCCACTAATGCTGTTAAGTAATACGGTCCCATATCAAACATAGGACCGCCGCCAGTATCATAATAAAAGGCAGGGTCTGGATGCCAATGCTCATGACCACGGCCAATCATAAAGGCAGATGCACCAATTGGTACTCCTATTTCTCCTTGCTCAATCAGATTAACAGCAGTTTGAATACCAGCACCTAAGAAGGTATCTGGCGCGCTACCAACAAGAAGATTATGCTTTTTAGCAGCTTCTAAAATTAGTTGTCCTTCCTCGCGTGTCACAGCAAGTGGCTTTTCTGTATAGACATGTTTACCGGCCTCTAATGCCTGGATGCTTACGGAGGCATGCGCTTTAGGAATTGTTAAGTTTATCACTAGTTCTATCTCTGGATCCGAGAGTAGTTCTGCAACGGAATAGGCCAATGGTATACCGAATTTTTCGGCTTGAGAACGGGCACGCTCTGTATCTAAATCTGCACAAGCCACAAGCTCGAGATAAGGAAGCTTCGGGCAGTTTTCCATATAAATGGAACTGATATTTCCACAACCAATGATGCCAATTTTAAGTTTTCTCATAAGAAATCCTCCGCTTCATTATGTTTCTTATAATATTTGCTGTATCCTTCCTTATTGACTGTCCCCCATACCTGTATAGTTACGTACGTTTTCATAACTAGAAGCCGTGTCTACATTTTCAATACGTTTTTTTCCTTCAGAGGCCCATAGAAATCCGCGGCGCATAATGAGTGAAACTTCTGGCATAGCAACGATATTAGCTTGATGCCCTAATGAATTATAAAACACATTTCCCAAGCCCCAGCGTTTGGTCCAAACTACAGGCATATCTACTGCTTTATTGGCAGAGTGTGGTCCATGAATAACCGGGAAGCGGGTGGTAGCGAGCACTTCAACGGCAGGATCGTAATGAAGATAATATTGCTCACTAGTAACTTTAAAATCCGAGAGCCCCTCTAATAGTGGACTAGAAGTATGTTTTATATTGACCATGTACTCTACGCCATCATTTCCAGGATGGGCAACCCAATTACCGCCAGTCATAAATTGCCAGTCAACATTATTACGAAAGGAATCACACATTCCACCATGGCATCCAGCTAGACCAACACCAGAAGCTACTGCTTCAGAAATATTTAAGATATACTTTTTTTCAATTTCTCCCATTGTCCAGTGGGGAACAATTAGATCTAACCCTTTTAATTTTTCTTTGTCTGCGTAGGAGTCTAATGAATTAGATACTTCTACTTGGAAGTTCTCTTCTTCGAGGATTCTTTTAAAAATTTCTGCTATCTGTTCAGGCTGATGACCATCCCAGCCACCCCAAACGATTAATGCATTTTTTTTCATAGTATAAGCAACTCCCTTAACTTTTTTTAAACGTCAGAAATTCGTATCCATTGACGATTTTGAATGGATAAATCAACGGCTTCTAAGACTTCCTGGCACTTTACACCATCACGGAAGTTCGGAACAGGCTGTCGATCTTGCCGGAAGGATTCCATAAGTTCAACCATCTCGTGAATAAATGTATGCTCATAGCCAATCGTATGCCCTGGCGGCCACCAATTTTCAGCAAAGGCGTGCGAAGGGTCAGTTGCTAATACACGGCGAAATCCTTGCACATCCTCCTTATCATCTGTGAAATACACTTGTAGCTCATTCATTCGTTCAAAATCGAAGATAACGCTTCCTTTACTTCCGTTGATTTCAAAAGAATTTGTACAGCGATGCCCTGTAGCAAAACGGGTAGCTTCAAAGCTTCCTAAAGCACCGTTCGCAAAACGAGCCAAAAATAGTGTCGCGTCATCTACAGTCACTTCAGCTTTTTTATCACTATCACTACCTTTTGCTGATAAGCCCATCATCTGTGAAGGAATTGGCCGTTCTTTTATAAAGGTCTCATTCATACCGATAACTTCTGTAATATCTCCGATTAAATAGTGAGACAGATCTATGAGATGCGCTCCAAGATCCCCATGAGAACCGGAACCAGCAATTTCCTTTTGAAGTCTCCATGCTAGAGGGAAATTGGGATCTACAAGCCAATCCTGTAAAAACCAAGCACGGAAATGATAGATCTCTCCAAGACGTCCTTCTTCTATAAGTTTCTTAGCGAGCATAACAGCAGGGGCAAAGCGATAGTTAAATCCAACCATATGTTTGATACCAGCAGATTCCACTAAATCAAGCATTTCACGTGAGTCTTCCAATGTAAGCGCTAACGGTTTTTCACAAAAAACATGCTTGCCGGCCTTAGCAGCGGCAATAGTAATTTCTTTATGTACATTACTAGGTGCGTTTATATCGATTAAATCAATGTCATCTCGTTCTAGGAGGCTCTTCCAGTCGGTTGTATATTCCTCCCAGCCAAATTGTTTGGCTGCAACTGTCACACCATTTTGATCTCGCCCACAAATAACCTTCATTTCAGGATGAACAGTATTTGGGAAAAAGAGTGGAAGATCCCGATAAGCGTGACTGTGTGCTTTACCCATAAATTTATAGCCGACCATTCCAATTCGAAGTTTTTCCATAGCGTGTCTCCTTTTCATATAATAAAATAACGATGTTACCAATAAATCTATCATCAATAGGTTTGACACAACAAGTAAAAACTTATATAATCCTAGACAAAATTTAGTATTCACTAAAGGATGGTTTTTTCGTATGTTAATATATGAAGCACACCATTTTAATTTAATAGCAAACTATCAAACGGTTGATTTAAACTTTCCAAGTCATCTGCACCGTTGCTTTGAAGTATTATTCCTCCTTGAGGGAGAAATGGAAGTTATTATTAGTCAAAAAAATTATCATGTGAGGGCTGGACAATTTTTATTAATATTGCCTTATGAAATTCATTCATTTATTACAAAATCTCATTCTCGTGCTAATATTTGTGTCTTTTCGCCTGAATATGTCCCCACTTTTTATAAGATGATAGAAAATAGTTCCCTGAAAAATCCGATTTTCAACCTATCATTGGCAGCCAATACCCTGTTCACTAAGGCGCTTTTTAACGATAATGCAAATCTTCTTGAACAAAAAGCATCTCTTTATCTGTTATTATCTGAGCTAATGGAACAAACAAGCTTAATTCAAGGAGAAAAGCAAGATCAAGATTTATTACATAAATTATTAACTTACATCCAGAATCATTTTACCGAAGCCATTTCTTTAAAAAATATCGCTAGTAACTTGGGGTACAATTATAATTACTTATCGAAATATTTCAACAACAATGTTAATATGTCTTTTGTTGATTTTTTAAACGGAACAAGAGTGAATCATGCATCCTATCTTTTAATTTATTCAGATAAAAATATCTCGGAGATAGCTTTTTTATGTGGTTATGAAAGTATACGTTCATTCAATCGAAACTTTCTAAAGATAAAACAATGTACACCAAAGGAGTATCGAGAAAGGCACCCTCGGCAGTTTAGTGATCTGGATCCTTTTCTTACTATCTGATTTCTAAATCAAGGTTTTAAGGTATGAGACTTTTAGTTTGTATGCATGTGCTTTTGACATTCCACGCAAGAAGTTTTGATCTGCTTAAGTAAATGAAATGGACTTGGAAAAGAAAAATAAGACTGTCCACTTTTTGCGGACAGTCTTATTTTTAAACAGTTGATGAAGAGGAAGAATAGTCTTTCCATTCGGCTATATAGAAGGGAATAAAGGACAATAAAAAAGAAGCTCGTAGCATCCACTAAGTTTATTTCCTTTGTATAGAACTTATGGCAGCTCGGTTCTTCTGTTATTTAATCTATTACTTTAAAATATTTGAAGCAATTACAACGATAATTATAACAGAGAGAATAAGTATGGCTGTCCTTTTGTTGTCTTTCATTTAAACACCTCTTATAAAATAACAAGTATTATAAATTTCATAAAGATAACCATTAACTATATTGCGCTATTCTTCCCCAGAAGACTTATATATATCCAATAGCGTTAATCCATCTTGAATCAACGAACCTGGTTACTTTACATGTAATGCTGCAAATAATTTTACTGATAAGATTAATTTTTTAAATTATCCAGTATAACATTTATTACTTCTGCTGCTTGTAAGGTACCATCAATAACAAAGTCTGCATCAGGTTTAATTGTTTCAAGCATATTTAGATAACCACGCCTACCTCTAGAAGTGTAATTTTTCATCTCCGATAAAATATCCTCCGTTGAGCTATTGCAAAAATCTCTAGTTACTCTCCGTGCCAATGCAATGTCTAATGGAGTATCAATAAATATGGAGAAATCAATGAATTTACTTACTTGACTATGTTTATAAGAAAATGGAAAGTCTAAGATTATATAATCAAGCGATTCCGTTAATAAAACTTGTAAGTCCTTTATTAAAGGACTTACATCCCAATCATTAGCGTCTCCTCCATTATCTACCCAGTTAATAATATCATCTGGACCATTGAAATTATATTCATCAAAGAACAGTATCTTTGAATTATGTAATTTCTGATTTAATAGCTTGGTTATTGTTGTTTTTCCTCCTCCAGATACAGCAGAAATGGCAATAACAAATTGTGTTTTTTCTTTTATCATATCGGCCTCCATTCACTTTAATAATATATTTATTCTTTATTAATCCAAATTTTCCCTGCTTGCGCTAATCTGCCCTGTTTATTATATAAGAATATTTTCCACACAACACTAGAGGAACTGCTTTAATTGATCAATAAGCGCAGTTATATAGGGATAACCTAATAGTTAGTAAACAAAGCCTATGACTTTCTTAATAAAGGCCTTAAATAGTCAAATTTTCAGACTACTAAGTACAAGCCATTACTTCATATAGATTAATGAGGTGATGACAACTTGAAGATCAACATTATCGAAGGTCCTAATACGAATAAAGTTATCCAAGATTGCTATCATTATATTGTAAAGAAATAAAGAGAGGAGCAAAATAACCTTGATAGGGATTTACGCAAGGGTGTCGACAGAGGAACAATTAAAGGGGTTCAGCATCTCAAGTCTCTTTTCATTGACCAGCAAACACTCTTTTACCTTTTTTCTCGGTCTCTCTTCCTTCCGGGCACAGAGCCCGTTTCTCTGTTACCTTCTCCCTCTTCTCCTCTTCCTTTCAAGCGCAGATCGTGATAACAACAAACATCATAAAGCAATCTTTAAACAAATAAAAAACCCAAACAATTATACGAAGTTTCCACAGCCAATTCCTATAAGTTCGGGTGTTGCTTTAGCTGGCATCTCATTGTCTAACATCCTTTTCCTCTCCATCACGATTCTTTCCATTTATCCAAAAGTTTTTTTAATTTCTTCGCTTTGGCAAAGAATAAAATCGAAACACTTAAGAAGACAATCGAAGTAATAAGCATGCCCTCATTATAACCTGTTACCTTATCCATTTTAGGAATAATTACTCCTATATAAAAAAATGCTCCAACAGCTAGCAAAACGGTGCCAAATTGCTGATAATCAGATATCTTATCTGTTAAAATTTTTATCTTTTTCTCCATTTCTTCCCCTACTTTCTACTAAACTATATAATTACCATAACATAGGAATAGTAGAATAAGCTTTATGAAATCAATAGCTAAATTGTGATATTATGGAAATATTATTGTTCTCCATCACGATTCATCCATAAAAAAGAGATTTACAAATAGGTTTACTATCCATAAATCTCTTGTCAATCATTATTGTAATGCCTGTTTTAGATCTTCCATTAAATCTTCTACATCTTCTAATCCAACGGAAATTCTCACAAGACCATCTGTTATCCCTAGCTCTGCTCTTCTTTCAGCAGGAATGGAGGCATGTGTCATTCTTGCTGGAACTGAGATTAAGCTTTCTACAGCCCCTAAACTTTCTGCAAGTGTAAAATACTTCACTTTATCTAACAGCTTATCAGCATTTTCGGCACTTCCCACATCAAAACTTACCATTCCTCCAAAACCAAGTGCTTGTTTCTTGCTAATTTCATGATTTGGATGTGCAGGCAGTCCTGGATAATATACTTTTGTAATGGCTGGATGTTTTTCTAGAAATGCAACGATTTGTCTTGTATTACTTTCATGCTCTTCCATTCTAATTCCTAGTGTTTTCATCCCTCTTATTAATAGCCAAGAATCATGTGGTCCTAACACACCTCCTGTTGAATTTTGCACAAAATGAAGCTCTTCTCCTAATTTTTCGTCCTTTACAACAACAAGGCCGGATACCACATCACTATGACCACCAAGATATTTTGTGGCACTATGAAGGACAATATCCGCTCCCAATGTTAATGGCGTTTGCCAATAAGGAGTAGAAAAAGTATTATCAACAATCGTTAATAATCCATTTTCTTTTGCGACTCGTGAAACGGCTTCAATATCTGTGATTTTTAATAAGGGATTCGTTGGTGTTTCAATATACAAAGCTACTGTATTTTCTTTTATAGCCTCTTGAATATTGTTAATATCACTTGTATCAATAAAGGTTGCCTCTATTCCAAACTTATTTAGAACCTTTGTCATCACACGGAAGGTTCCTCCATATACATCGTCTGTTAAGAGGATATGATCCCCCTTCTTAAATAGCATCATAACCGCAGTAATTGCCGCCATACCAGAACTAAATGCAAAGCCCCTTGTACCTTCTTCTAAATCCTTGATAAGCTCTTCTAATGCATGGCGAGTAGGGTTTCCAGTTCTAGAGTATTCAAAGCCTTTATGATTGCCAATTCCGTCTTGTTTATAAGTGCTTACTTGATAAATCGGAACGTTGACTGCTCCTGTGTGCGGGTCTCCAGGAATTCCACCATGTATTAATTTTGTTTTTCTTTTCATTTAAATCCCTCCATTAAATATTTTTTTGCTCATATAACGATCACTTGAGTCTGGAAAAACTACAACGATATTACTGCCACTTTCTGCTCTCTGCGCTTCCTGTACAGCGGCATATAAAGCGGCTCCAGAGGAACTTCCTACAAGCAAACCTTCTTTTTGAGCTGCAAGCTTCACATACTCAAATGCATCTAAATCAGAAACGGTATAAATTTGGTCAAAATAGCGGGTATCCATATAGCCTGGTATGAATTCCATCCCAATTCCTTCCGTTTTATGTGGTCCACTTTTCCCACCATTTAAAATAGAGCCTTCTGGTTCTACTACTACCGCTTTGACAGCTGGATTTTGTTCTTTTAAATAGCGGGCTGTTCCCATAAAAGTACCGCCTGTGCCAGCACCAGCAACAAATATGTCAACCTGATGATTTAATTGCTCCCATATTTCTGGCCCCAGTGTTTTATAATAAGTATTTGGATTTGCTTCATTTTCAAATTGTCCTGGTACATAAGCATTAGGTATGTTCCGCTGCAACTCTCTCGCTTTTTCAATTGCCCCTTGCATGCCTAAGGAAGTAGGCGTATGAATTATCTCCGCCCCTAATGCCTTCATAATTTCCTGCTTTTCGATACTAAATTTTTCAGGAACACAAACTATTACCTTTATTCCTGTATTTAATGCGGCAAGAGCTAGCCCAATACCTGTATTACCGGCAGTAGGCTCGATAATGGTTCCACCTTTAGTAAGCTTTCCACTCTTTATCGCTTCTTGAATTAATTCATAACCCAGTCTATCTTTTATGCTTCCACCCGGATTACAAAATTCTAATTTCGCATATAAATGAACATTTTTAGGTAATGAAAAATGAGTCAATTCAAGCATTGGTGTATGACCTATTAACTCATGTACATTTCGATAAACATTCAAACTCCACACCTCCCACTTATTTTCCCCCTATATAACAAGTTTCTTCCTAACCAAAAAATTCTTTAAACTTATTATTCACAGTTGTTTACTCGCATTTAAAAAGAAAGAAAGGAAGGGTTTCCCCTTCTGTCCTTCTTTATATTCTTTCAACTATTCCTAATACGAGATTTGCTGAATGAACAGCCGCCTTTTCTAAATATTGGTCAAAAGATAAATGGGATTCCTTCCCAGCAATATCAGATAAAGAGCGAATAATAACAAATGGAATATTATGTTGATAAGCAACCTGAGCGATTGCAGCTGCTTCCATTTCAACAGCTTGAAGATTCTCAAATTTTGATTTAATAAAGGCTGCCTTTTCTGGTTGATTGATAAAAGAGTCACCAGTTGTAATTAAACCTGTTACTACAGAATGATTGCCAATTTCCTTTGCACTTTGTTCTGCTGCGGCAATTAACCTTTCATTCGCCTTAAAGCTTGCTGGCATTTGTGGAACTTGGCCGTATTCATAACCAAAAATAGTGGCATCTACGTCATGATGACGTACTTCATTCGAAATAACAACGTCTCCAACTTCAAGTGTTGGATTTAATCCTCCTGCTGAACCCGTATTGATTAAATAGTCTGGTTTAAATGTTTGCAATAGAATTGTTGTACTCATTGCTGCATTCACTTTTCCTATGCCGGAACGAAGTAAAACAACCTCTTTCCCAAATAATTCACCTTCAATAAACTGAAATCCAACGTTTGTCTGTTCTTTTTTATTTGCTATTTTTGCACGTAATAAAGTTACTTCTTCTTCCATTGCACCGATTATTGCGATTTTCAATTCACTTACCTCTTTCGCTTATTTTTTCCCCTTCCATCATCCATACAAAGTCGTTCATCTTCTCAAAATATGTGGAAAAACCGTTCTTCTCTAAAATTTCAGTTAGAATGGGAATTGTTGTATAATACTCTCTTTGCAAGTCTTCTGCTAAATGATGCTGCTCTTTCTCCTTGGCATTCTTAATTGCCTCATTGTACGCATCTTTAGTGACATACATGGTATCTGCAAACACTATTTTACCACCTAAAGGGAGGAGATTACTATACTGTTTAACCGCTTCTTCTTTTTCTTGATCGGTTAAGTGATGAAAAGCATAAGTACTTACAAAAGTATCTGGTTGGTGATCTAGTTTAAAGTGAAGAAAATCCCCATCTATTATTGTTGCTTTTGTATTAATTTTCTCCAGCGCCAACTTCCTCATCGCAGGCGATGGTTCTATGGCAGTAACCGTTAAACCCTTCTCAATCAGTTTAACAGTTAGATTTCCTGTACCTGACCCAAATTCAACAACATGCCCTGTGGCGCGTTCTGCCACCATTTTTAATATATAATCGTACTTATGAAAAACAGCTTCGTATTCTTTATTGTTAGTGAGACTGTCATCGTAAGAATCCGCCCATTGTTCAAAAATCTCAAGAAACTCTTTTCCCATAGCATTGCACCCCTGTTATCTTAAATATATAATTCCTATAAGTATACTATGGTTTTAAATATTTCTTGTTCTTAATTTATCATATCTTTCTTTTTGTAATCAAGATGTTAAAAATAGTAAGTTTATTCCCTATTTTCAATCTTTTATCAGACTGTTTTTATGTATTATTATTATTCCATTGTCTTCTTATGTTATGATATTTTTACTGTTAGGAAGAAAGGAAGTTTTAAGCATGAATATCCAATTAGAAATGATAGAAGATAAGGTAGAGTTTTTTGAAGGAGAGAGTCTAAAAGCAATCGAGAAAAAAATCAATGAACAAGTAGAAGTCAATAAAGCTATATTGCTATCAGTACACTCTGTCGCCCATCAAGTTACTTTACTAGAGAATGGTCGGCCTTATTACACAGCCGTTGTCCATTTTAAAATGAAAAAGCAGTTTTAAACAAAAAAAGAACTGGAGCTTTATTCTCCAGTTCGAGTTTAACGAATATTTAAGTCTTTTATTTCTTCTACCTTCGTTGGTTTCCAGCCACTTCCATCTACCCATTCTATATATACTCTATATTTTTCAGATTTATCTTTAGATGATACTGTTCCAATAGACTTCTGAGGATCATGATTGTTATTACCAAGGAACCAAACAGTCATATTCCCGCTATCTAAGCCGGTTGCATAAGATAATGCTTTAATTTGTTCGTTCCAGTCTACCCCTTCTGAATAAGTAGCTACATGCTCTCCTGTTTGGGATGTTCCAACAGGCTGCCAGGAAGTATTCTCAATCGTTTTAATAACATTCGAGTCACTGCCGCCTTCTGTGACAATTTCCTCCCCATCAGATTCCTTTTCCTCTTCTGAAGTAGTGTTCTCCTCTTTATTATCTGATTCAGTCGTCGAAGCAGCTGTTTCATGCTCATCCGATACTTCTTGTCCTGATTTCGGTTCGTTTGCTTTATTTTTAGCTGTATTTTTTTCATCATTTGTATGAAAAATAGAATACGATACGAATACAATTAGTATAATCACAGCAACGATTAATCCATTTAAAATAAGATTCGTTTTCTTTCTTTTGGAACGTTGTGCGTATCTTGTTTTACCTTCATTATTTATTTCATTACTCAAGGTGTTTCTCCTCCTATTTCCTTTCCATTTCCTCTTTATATAAGTTGATTTAACTCTTACTTTTCTTCTTTCACTGTACATATTTTAACATGGCAGTACACTTTTAGAAAAGCAGGAACCCTATCGGAGTATTAGGGGGCTGCATTTTTCTGCTTTTTATCGATTCCTTTAACCACCTCTGCAAATAGTTGATTGACCCCGCCTTCATCTGAATAAACATCTAAATTCACTGTTACTAAGGCATATTTAGGCTTCTCATAAGGAAAATAACCTGCAAACCATTTATTATGTAACTGCTTCTCCTCTTTATATACGCCAGTTTCTGCGGTTCCAGATTTTCCAGCAACTTTATAGGGTAGCTCTTGAAACCATCTGCCAGTTCCTTTATTGTTTGTAACAACTTCTCTTAGTAATTTTTGGAGTCTTGAGGCGGTATAAGGAGATATTTTTTCTCCATCTAACTCTTGCTTATCAAAGGAGTAAAAGGTTGTGCCATTTTTGTATTGAATATCTGAAACAACTCTGACACTTTCCTTTTCTCCTCCTCTAGCAATAGTCGCCATCATATTTGCCACTTCTAATGGTGTAACCCGTACCTCATGCTGTCCGATTCCCGTTAATGCAACATAGTTCTTATCCCTTTTCGCTTCCTCATTCAAAAAAACTCTTCCCATTTCTTCGCCACTAAACTGTTTAAAATCAGTAGAATGAAAAACACTGCCTCGCCACCCCACTAGACTAGTCAACGATAATTTAGCTGCATATTCCTCGATTAAATTCTCATCGATATCACTTAACTCCTTCGCTATTGTCCCAAAAGTATTGTTACAACTAACCGCAAAGCTTTCTGTAAAGTTTAACATCCCATGCTGATATGTTAAATCTTCTTCGCCATTGATCTTCTTGCTACAATCATATTGCTTATTGTTATCATCCAATTTATGATCGATTGCAGCTGCTGCAATGACTGTTTTAAAGACAGAGCCGACAATCTGCTGTTTTAGCATATAGTTATTAACTCCGTCTGTCTGATAAGGATCTGCTTCATTTATCTTCGGCCTAGAAACCATTGCAGCAACCGAATTATCCTCTAGATCTAACAGAACTAGTCCACCCTTCTTTATGCCTTGCTCATCTACCAAGTCTTCTGCCATCTGCTGTAAATCCGTGTCTATGGTGGTGCGTACATTTACAGGATAAAAGGGATTTGCTGGTTCCACATATTTAACATTTAAGCCAAAGAGTGGTCCTCCTTTTGCATCCACATGATAGACAAGCTTCGATTCGCCATCAGGCAAAAGAAATTCATCAAAGCTTCTTTCTAAGCCTGTTAATCCAATTAATGTTGAACCCCCCAGCTTTCTATCAGGATATCGCTTTCCTAATTGCTCTTCATTTTGACCAGTGATTCCTAGCAGTTGTTCAGCGATAGTATTATTGATATGAAACTTTTTCTCTGCTGCAAAAACACCTGGAATCTTCAGTTGATTGATAGCAGACATCTGCCTGCTTGTTAATTCCAATGGTTCCTTTCCTCCAAAGACTACCGGATCTTTTGCATCGATTATGCTATTCTTTACATTGTATTCACTTGTCCCAATAATATCCGCTACTTTTTTGCTATCCCAATCCATTTTATTTAAAAAAGGAAATAATATTAAAACTGCTTTTGTCTGATGTGTAAGTGAATTTCCATGTTTATCAAGAAAGGTTCCACGACCATTATCCAAAAGCATTTCTTGTGATCTTTGTTTTACACTTGCTTCCACCAAATTAATATTATGCTTGGTAAAATGATTTGTCTCTATTAACTGCACTTGTATTAGCCTTCCTAGCAATATACATAAAGCAAATAAAAAAAGGATACCGATGCCAACTATTCTTTTTCTCCACATAAATAAAACACCTCATCAAGAGTGTTGACGAGGTGTCTCATTTATAAACAAGTCAGTGATAACTTTTTATTCGGTTATCCATTCCATTAAATTACTTATTTAATTGTAACGATTTGTACATTCATTTCTCCACCTGGAGTTTGTACAATTACTTTATCGCCAACTTTTTTGCCAATTAAGCTTTTAGCAATTGGAGAATCGTTTGAAATCTTCCCTTCGAATGGGTCTGCTTCCGCACTACCAACGATTGTATATGTTTCTTCTTCACCGTCTGGAAGCTCGACGAATGTAACAGAACTACCAAGGGAAACCGTGTCGCGATCCAGCTCATCTTCCGAGATAATTTTCGCATTTCGAATCATATTTTCAATCGTAGTGATACGTCCCTCCACAAAGGCTTGTTCTTCCTTTGCAGAATCATACTCTGAGTTTTCGGATAAGTCACCGAAACTACGTGCAATTTTAATACGTTCTACAACTTCTTTACGTTTAACTGTTTTTAACTGTTCTAGTTCCTGTTCTAATTTTTCTTTACCTGCTAATGTCATTGGAAATTCTTTTTCGATTGCCAAAATCTTCACTCCTTCAAGTATGGGATTAATGAATAGCCATGAAGCTATTTGTAAAACCCCTAATAAATATGTATTTAAAGATAATAGCACGACAACTTAGAAATGGACGCGCTTTTTTTTCTAATAGAATGAGTTTAATACGGATTGAAGAAAAAAGAAAGCATTTTCTATTAGATTGTCTGTAATGATTTAACATTTTTTCACTATTTAGTGATTTTTGTTAAAAGAATAATTATTTTATGAAATTAAAATAGGATAAAATAATCAAATATCATTACAGAAAGCTTCTTTTTACTCATCCCGTTATTTTACCCCATTGGTTTCTTACATAATCCATATTTGGAAAAATAGGCTGTCTATAATGGAACAGCCTATCTGTCAGAAATTTTGCATGAATACTATCTATTGTTTCATAAAAGCGATTTTTGTTCAAGAATTGTTTGAATTTTAGTAACCATAAGATCAATGGCGACGTGATTATGACCGCCCTCTGGAATTATAATATCTGCATATCTTTTGGTTGGTTCAATAAATTGATTATGCATGGGACGAACTACATTAACATATTGTTCAATTACAGAGTCAATCGTTCTACCTCTTTCTTTGATATCCCTCATTAATCTTCTGATAATGCGTAAATCCGCATCTGTATCAACAAATAACTTCATATCCATTAAATCACGAAGACCTTCATCCTCCAGTATGAGGATACCTTCCACAATGATTACATCCTTAGGTTCAACTAAGATCGTTTCATCAGAGCGAGTATGCATAGCATAATTATATACTGGCTTTTCCACCGCTTCATAATCTAATAATTTTTGAATATGATCAATTAATAATTCTGTATCAAATGCTAATGGATGGTCATAATTTGTTTTTAATCTTTCCTCAAATGGTAAATGAGATTGATCTTTATAGTAATAATCCTGTTCGATCATTAAAATCGAATGTCCTTTAAAATGGTCAAATATAGCTTTGGTCACACTTGTTTTTCCAGATCCGGAGCCACCTGCGACACCAATAACTACTGGTTTCGGCTGCATGCTGATTAAAGCTCCTTTCGCATCATATTATTTGGATAAACAGGGTGGTCCACTTTAAATTTAACAATTTGTAAGGGATGTCTTGCAGCATCGATTTCCTTCCCGTCTGCATCCCAAATTTTATCAACAACCATTGTAAAATTATCAATTTCCGGACCAAAAAACTCCACTTCCTGCCCCTGTTTGAAGAAGTTTCTTTGTTGTAATGTTACTATTTTTGTCTCTTCATTATAATCGAGCACTAAACCAGCAAAGTCAAAAGTGGTCTTTTTGCTATGATTTCCAAACATTTGCTCTTTATACCCTGGCTGACCTTCAAAGAAGGCAGGTGCTGTATCTCGATTTGCACATTTATCTAGTTCTCTCAGCCATTCCTCTTGAATGACAAAATGATCTGGATCTGCACAATAGGCATCAATCACTTTTCGGTATACACTAACAACTGTAGCAATATAATGAATGGATTTCATTCTACCTTCAATTTTTAAACTGTCTATGCCTAGTTCAATCATACGTGGAATAGATCCGATAAGCTTTAAATCTTTTGGACTCATCGCAAAAGGAGCATCACCTTCAGAGAATAAAGGCTTTTCCTCCGCACCATCTAGCTTGTACAAATCATAATCCCAGCGACATGACTGACAACAACCGCCGCGGTTAGAATCTCGAGCAGTCATATGATTACTCAATGTACAACGACCAGAATATGCGATACACATTGCGCCATGAATGAACGTTTCGATTTCAATATCTACTTTTTCTTTCATTTCTTTTATCTCTTCTGCACTTGTTTCACGAGCAAGCACAACCCGTTCTAATCCTTCTTCCTTCCAATACTGAACTGCCTTCCAGTTAGAAAGAGATTGCTGTGTACTTAAATGTACTTCTATTTCAGGTGCTACTCTACGGCATGTCTCGATAATTAATGGGTCTGCCACAATAATTCCATGTACACCTGCTGACTTTAAGCCCATTAAGTAATCTTCTAAACCGTCAATATTTTCATTATGTGCAAATATATTGGTAGTAACATATATTTTGGCTTGATATTTCTTAGCAAACTCCACTCCCTCTTTCATTTCTTCAAAAGTGAAGTTTCCAGCATTCGAACGAAGTCCATATTCTTGTCCACCAATAAAGACAGCATCTGCACCGTATGTAACAGCAATTTTTAATTTCTCTAAATTACCAGCAGGCGCTAGCAGTTCCGGTTTCTTTACAATTACTCTTTTTCCATCTCTTATTTCAGAAATAGGATCCTTAACTAATGTCATTTTCCCTTCTCCTCCACTTGTTTAGTAAACCGTTTCTTTAAAGAAAAATCCTGTATCCAATGGTCTATTAGGTGGTTGAATTTTTTCTATCTCAGCAAGTAAATGATCTTTTTCTTCTTCATATCGATCTGGATCATTTAAATACAAAGTCATTGCTTGATGATATAGTCCAGTAACAGCAAGAATATAGCTTGGTTCTTTCAAAAGACCGTCGATTTTAAATGAATCAATGCCAGCATCCAATAGGTCTGAAAGCTCATCAATGATACAAATGTCATTTGGACTCATAATATGTGTCCCATTTTCATCCTGAAAAATCGGGTATTTGTTTTCTCTTTCTTTATCATGCAAGAAGAAGTTCTTATCTGATTTGCTTGCTTCCAATTCCACTTCTTTCCCTTGATATTGAAAGTAATGTTCTAGTAAAGTACGTTTTGATTGAAACATCGTTGTCATTCCATGAACTTGGATTTCAATCTCCACTTCTGCATTTTCTTTCGTCTCAATGATGGCATCCATGCTAATTTCTCTTGCAAGGACCGCTCTTTTTGCACCTTTTCGTCCCCAATAATTACACGTGTACCAGTTTGTCCCTGTTGTTTCTGTATTCCAATGCAGTTTCATATTTGGTGCAACTTCTCTGGCAAGCATTAAAACAGCTGGATCCCCATAATATATTGCATCCGCATTTACAGACACTAAAAACCGAAGATATTCTGTTACATCTTCAATTTTATCATTATGAAAAATTGCATTTACAGCCACATATACTTTTTTCTCTCTTTGGTGTGCGATTTCAATCGCCTTTTTTACATCGTCCCGATTAAATTCACCGGCTAATCTCAAACCAAATTTTTGTTCACCAATAACAAAAGCATCTGCCCCATTATCAATAAGCGGCTCTATATCGTTTATACTGGTTGGCGTTACTAGTAATTCCGGTTTTTTCATTCTTATCCCCTCTTTTTACTAATTGCAATACCGTCTCCCACAGGCAAGATTGCTGTGTGATAATCCTGATTTCCCATAAGCCATTGATTATAATTTCTTATTTTACGTACTAATTGACGAAGGTTTCTACTATCTATCTCTTCTGCTGCCACTAAACCATGAAACAATATATTATCTGTATACACGATTCCGTCATTCGATAAAAACGGACTGTAAAGATCGAAAAACTTTTGATACTGTCCCTTTGCAGCATCGATAAAGATAGCATCAAACGGCCCATATTGCTGAACTATAGAACCTAATTCAAGGGCATCACCTTGTAATAGGACAATTTGTGCTTCAAGCTTAAACTTTTCGACATTTTCCTTCGCTACTAAATACCTTTGTTCATCTCTTTCCAACGTAACTATTTGAGACGATGGTAATGCTTCCGCCATTCTTATTGCCGAATATCCTATCGCCGTGCCTACTTCTAATATTTTTTTAGGCTGCTGAATTCGTAGTAATTGTAATAATGTTTCAATCCCTATTAACTCCATAATGGGAACTTCATTTTGTTTCGCATATTGTTCCATTTCACTTATCTGGTTATTTCTTTCTGGAATTAAATTTTCAATATACTCCAGGATTTGTTTATTTTGCAAGGATGAGTCCCTCCTAATTAATCCATAAAGCCCTATCCTTTTGTCTTCTACCTAAAAATAGTTAGCTTCTTATTAAGAACCTAACACATCAAAAAAGTGTATATAATTTGGGTATTTCATTAAAGGTATACTCAAAAACACTTGTACCATTTTATCATAAAATATAGTAGAATGCTAATAAATCTTCAGATATCAACAGCAATCTACATAAAAGATGACAATTTTTCGAACAATATAACGTAATTTTAAAAAAAGACTACAGTCCAAACATCTTTTTGTTTGACTGTAGTTTTTTGGTGAAGAATGTTAGTCATTCGTAATATATTTTGCTTTCAATTCATTATGTTCATTAAGCGATTTAGAAAAGTACACTTTTCCATCTTTCGAAGCTAAGAAATAGAGATAATCTGTATCATCCGGATGCAGTGCTGCTTCCATAGAAACAGTTCCTGCATTGGCAATTGGTCCAGGTGGTAAGCCTACATTTTGATAGGTATTATAAGGCGAATCTACCTCTAGATCTTTATAATAAACTCTATCCTTATGCTCTCCTAATGCATAAAGTACCGTCGGGTCTGTTTGCAATGGCATCCCTTGTTCGATACGATTATAGAACACACTGGCAATTTTCTTTCTATCCACATTTTTGGTTGCCTCTTCTTCAATTAACGAAGACATTGTTAAAAATTGATGGACGGTTAATTTATCTCGTTCAATTTCCGTTTCATATGCTTTTACTACACTTTCTGTTTTATCAAGCATAACGGAAATAATCGCTTCCAATGTTGGCTTTTCTTCATAATAAGAATAAGTAGCAGGAAATAAATAGCCTTCTAGCGGATATTTGATATTTTTCGCCCAAATTTCTGTTGTTAGTAAATCTGGATATTTGGCCATTAACCCTTTGATAAACGCTTCATCGTTTAATTGTTTCCAAATCTCTTCTTCCTTTTGATTTGTTTTCTTCGCGATAATAGCGGAAATTTCTTTTAATTGTCTTCCTTCAGGTATTGTCATGGTAAAGACAGGTTCTTGCATAATTTTTCCGGTTTTCAAGCTGTCAATAATCTCTTGAATCGACATAGATGGATTCATATGATATTCTCCAGCCATGAAGTTCGACTCATTTTTAAATTTCACATAATATTTAAACACCTTTGCATTTTTTACGAGCCCCTTATCTTCCAGTAATTGAGAAATAGTGCTCACGCCAGAACCGATCGGAACTTCCACTACAATATCTTTATCACTATCTGGATTAACTGGTTTTAATGCTGATTTTATGTAAAAATAACCAGACGTCCCTACCACTGCTACAATCATAATTAATACTAAGGCAACAATGACCACGACTCTTCTGACTAATTTGGCTTCTTGTTGTCTCTGATTTAAATTAGCTATAAATAACTCCTTCTTACTATTTATTGTATTGTTCTCGTCTTTATTATTCGTCAATCTTTTCCCTCCTTGACACTCACCACTCAAACATTTTTTACATATCTCGACCTATTATACTATATTTTGCTAAGGAAGTTGTAGCTTTAAGTGAAATTTACATGCTACTCAAAGCGGAGACTAGAAGTGCACAAAAAAATAAAAAAGAGCCCAAAAGGACTCTTTTTTCATCTATCTGTTATTACTCTTCTTCTTGTTCAGCAAGGAATGTATTTAACATTTCTTCGACTAAATCCCATTCTTCTTCTGTTTCAATTGGAGAAAGTTCACCATCGCCTGTTTCTTCATTTGGAATGAAGGAAGATGCGTGGATATCGATTTCTTCATCATCGCTTTCATCTCCAAGAGGATAATATAATACATATGATTTTCCAAATTCATCTGATTCAAATGTAAATAGAATCTCACATAATTGTTCATTTCCTTGTTCATCTACAACTGTAATTGTATTAGTCTCGCCGTGTTCCATATTTCCACCTCATTATTTTTGACTGTCTAAATATCCTTGCAAAATGATAGATGCAGCCATTTTATCGATTACTTTTTTACGTTTTTTTCTACTAACATCTGCTTCCAATAGAATTCTTTCGGCAGCCATCGTTGTTAGTCGTTCATCCCAAAAAACAACCGGCAGTTCAAATCGTTCTTCTAAAAGCTGCCCGTACATTTGACTAGCTTCTCCACGAAAGCCTATGCTGCCATTCATATTTTTAGGAAGTCCAACCACTATTTTACCTATATCATACTCAACAATCAAGGACGCAATACGTTCAAGTCCAAATTGTTCTTTCTCTTCATCAATTTTAATTGTTTCAATTCCTTGTGCTGTCCATCCTAAAGCATCACTAACAGCAACTCCTACTGTTTTTGAGCCAACATCTAAGCCCATTAATCGCATACGTCTATTCCTCTCGTTGCTGTTTTAAATAAAACTTTACAAGTTCCTCAATAATTTCATCACGTTCTAATTTTCGGATGATATTGCGTGCATCCATGTGACGGGGAATATAAGCGGGATCCCCAGAAAGTAAATAACCAACAATTTGATTAATTGGGTTATAGCCTTTTTCTTGCAGTGCATCGTATACTTGATAAAGTACTTCTTTTACATCATGTTCATATGGTTCTTCTGGAAAATTGAATCTCATTGTTTTATCAAATGAGCTCATTTTGAACACCCCATTTCCTTTTCGAACAATTTCTGTTAAGAGTTATCTACATTTTACACTACTTGTCCTTAATATCAAACGGATTTTACATATTCTTGTACAAATTCTAATGCTTCATTTAATTTAGAAGGATCTTTACCGCCTGCTTGAGCCATATCTGGACGGCCCCCTCCGCCGCCTCCACAAATGGAAGCTACTTCTTTTACTATCTTCCCTGCGTGGAAACCTTTATCCATTAAATCTTTGGTTACACCTGCAATAATATTTACTTTTCCTTCATTGACACTTCCAAGTACTAATACGACAGAATCTATTTTTTGTTTTAATTCATCTGCCATTGTACGAAGATTATTCATATCTACATTTGGGATAGAAGCTGCTAATACTGGGACTTCATTGACTAATTTTACTTGATCAACCAGATTTCCTGCTTCAATATTGCTTAGTTTTGCAGCAAGTGATTCATTTTCCCGTTGTAATTGCTTTACTTCTGTAAGAAGACTGTCAACGCGAGTAGCAACATCTTTGGGACTTGTTTTTAATTTATTCGCCGCTTCTTTTAATAAGTGGATTTGATCTGTCAGTTGTTGGTATGCTGCTTGTCCAGTTACTGCTTCAATACGTCTTGTTCCTGCACCAATTCCAGCTTCCGAAACAATTTTAAATAAACCAATTGCTGAAGTATTATCAACATGACAGCCGCCGCATAATTCTAAGCTATACTCACCAACTTGAACAACACGTACTACTTTTCCATATTTCTCACCAAATAAAGCCATTGCACCCATTGCTTTCGCTTCTTCGATATCTTTGTAATCAATTTGGACTGCTATACTTTCCCATATTTTTTCGTTAACGATGCGTTCAATCTCATCTAATTCCTCTGCAGTAATTTGCCCAAAATGAGAAAAATCAAAACGTAAACGATCTGGTTGTACAAGAGATCCTGCCTGATTAACATGTGTTCCTAGAACGTCTTTTAATGCCTGATGCAATAAATGAGTTGCTGTATGGTTCTTTACTATTTTGGAACGATTTTTACTATCCACTTTAGCTGCTAATCGATCATTTAACCTAACAGCTCCTGTTTCAATTATTCCTTTGTGTAAATTTTGACCATTTGGCGCTTTCTGAACGTCTTCCACCCTAATTGTTACATGATCGGATTTTAACATTCCTTTGTCAGCAATTTGACCACCGCTTTCAGCATAGAATGGCGTTTTATCTAATATAAACTGGATTTCATCGCCTGCTTCTGCACTCTCTACTTCTAGACCATTTTTTAATAAAGCCACGATTTGCGCTTCAGTCGACCACTGGTCATAACCAATAAATTCACTTTCTACTTTAATATTGCCTAACACTCCACTTTGAACTTGCATGCTGTCAACTTCTTGACGTGCTTTGCGGGCCCGATCCCGCTGACTTTCCATTTCTTTTTCAAAACCTTCATGATCAATTGCCAGACCTTGCTCCTCTGCATATTCCTCTGTAAGTTCAACTGGGAATCCATATGTATCGTACAAACGGAAAATATCTTCTCCAGCAATAACTCCATTGTCTTTTGCTTTCTCCATTACTTCTGAAAGAATTGCAAGACCTTCATTTAATGTTTCATGGAATCGTTCTTCTTCACTTTTCATTACTTTTTGAATAAATTCTGTCTTTTCTTTTACAGTTGGATAATAATCAACCATAATTTCTGCAACTACTGGAACTAATTCAAACATAAATGGTCTGTTAATATTAATTTTCTTTGCATAACGAACTGCTCTGCGCAATAAACGTCGTAATACATAGCCTCTACCTTCATTTGATGGCAGAGCTCCGTCTCCTATCGCAAAAGCAACTGTACGTATATGGTCTGCGATTACTTTAAATGCTTCATCGCTTAAAGAATCCTTTCCATACTCGGCATCTGCCAATTGTTCAGTCGCACGAATAATCGGCATAAATAAATCTGTATCAAAGTTTGTTGGAACATTTTGAACAACAGACGCCATACGCTCCAAGCCCATACCTGTATCAATATTCTTCTTTGGCAGTGGTGTATAAGTGCCGTCTGGATTATGGTTAAATTCAGAGAAAACAAGGTTCCATACTTCTAAGTAACGATCATTTTCTCCACCTGGATATAATTCTGGATCGTTGATATCATTTCCATATTCTGGACCACGGTCATAGAATATTTCTGTATTAGGGCCACTTGGGCCTTCACCTATGTCCCAGAAATTACCTTCTAAGCGAATGATGCGATTCTCCGGTATGCCAATTTTATCTCTCCATAAAACATATGCTTCTTCATCCTCAGGATGGATGGTTACAGAAAGCTTCTCTTTATCAAAGCCAATCCATTTTTCATCTGTCAAGAACTCCCAAGCCCATTCGATTGCTTCTTCTTTAAAATAATCCCCAATCGAAAAGTTACCAAGCATTTCAAAGAAAGTATGGTGACGCGCTGTTTTGCCTACATTTTCAATATCGTTAGTGCGAATTGATTTTTGTGCATTTGTTATTCTAGGGTTTTCAGGAATAACACGACCATCAAAATATTTTTTTAAAGTAGCTACACCACTATTAATCCATAATAATGACGGATCATCATGAGGGACTAAAGAGGCACTTGGCTCAATCGCATGCCCTTTGCCCTGAAAAAATTCTAAAAATTTGCTTCTTATTTCTGCACCAGTTAAGTTTTTCATCACATATCCTCCTATTTTTTCTTATGTATTTGCTACAACCACTAAAGTTTACCGTTTTAAGGCATAAAAAAAACTCCCATCCCTGGACAGGGACGAAAGTATTGCTCGCGGTACCACCCTGATTATGGATAAAAATATATAAAAATAATAAAAAATAATATCCATCTCTCAATATTCCTTAACGCGGAAAACGGCAGTGATTAGCTGCATTCAAGAATTAGCTTTCAATTATCCTTCACCTAGAACTCCTTTCAGCCAAAGGGAATTCCTCTCTTTAGAGTGGTCTATAATCTACTTATTTCTCTCACCATTTTATCGATATATGCTTCATTCGAATTATACTGATTATTAGGCAGTATTGTCAATATTGGTCCATTTATATACGTTTCATTTCTCGTTCTTTTTTTCCAAAATGGGTTTTCATATGAATGATGGCCACTTTTACAATTGATAATAAAGGAACTGCTACAATCATTCCAATCATCCCGCCTATCTCTTCTCCTAGCAATAGCGCAAACATAATAAACAGAGGATGCATATGAGTGCTTTTCCCTACTATATATGGCGATAATATATTTCCTTCGAGAAATTGCAGAATAATAATGATAATCACGACAATAATAATCATTTTCACAGAAACAGTACTTGCTACAATTAATGCTGGAACAGCTCCGATTACCGGTCCAAAGTATGGAATGACATTAGTTATTCCTATGATCATTCCTAATACAAGGGCAAATTTCATATGAAATATCAGAAAAAGAATCATAGAAATAACTCCAATAATTGTACAAACTAATAATTGTCCTCTTATATAGCTGCCTAATGATTCATTTACATCCTCTAAAAATAAGCGAGCACTATTGCGCCATTTATTAGGAATTAATCCATTAAAGCCTTTTCTTACCGCATTTATATCCTTTAACATATAAAAAGAGATAAAGGGAATAAGCATAATTATAATCGAATAATTGACAATCCCCATGGCCCCATTAATTACTTTATTCAAAAGGGATTCCATTTTCCTTTCAAATATGTCAATTCCACGGTCAACTTTATCCTGTAGATTGAGCGGCCAAGACTCCATTTTATTTTGAATCGAATCAATTAAATCTTTATATCGCTCTGCAAGTTTTGGAGCACTAACTGTCAGCTCTTCCAGCTGATCAATAAGAATTGGGATACCTTTATAGATTGCATATCCAATCCCGCCAAAAAATAAAATATAAATAAATGCAACAGACAATCCTCTATGTAAACCTTTTTTATGTAATAATTCTACTATTGGATGAAGTAAGTACGTAAAAAACGCACCAATAATAAAAGGAGTTATAACCTTTGTTATAAGACTTAAAATGGGTAACCATATCGGCGATAGTTTTATAAAAATAAATAAAACAATAAAAAGTAATAAGGTAAATCCTAATCGATAATACCATTTTATTCTTATATCCATTTCCTTTCCTCCCTCCTTAATGTATTGTGAGAGATAATAGGAATTTTTATGCATTTTTTATCTAGTTCTCCATTTCAAATAAACTCTCTTTGTAATCGACTTATGTTTGCTTCCGTCACATAGTGTGGCTGCTGCACAATGGAAAGCCTGCTTGACTATAATTTCAAAACATAATAATAAAATGAAAAAGCCCAAGCACTGATACGAAATTTTTTTGAGTTCTTCGTATCAGTGCTTGGGTTAAAATAGGGCAGGAATTCTTTTCCAGCCTTATCTTCTGACACACCATTAAAACATCTTCATTACTTTTCTCTGCACTTTTTTCAGTTGTTTTTGACTTATCATATTATTTTTTTGCATATAGCTAAGTGCCACTACACCAGCTCCAATAGCTATTGCTGTATTTATCGCTTTACCCATTACTTTGCACCCCTTTTATATGGAAGTGAGCGCCAAGATTACACAAAGACAAACTTAGCTTAATCGACGCTCTTCTTCGTCAAATAAGTCGTCTAAAGAACTTAAGCTTCCATCTTCTTCTACTTGATGTGTATGAATAATCCCTTTCGTAAGCGATAATTCAATAAAGCAATTCCAGCAGTAATATTGATTGATTCCAATTTTCCCAATATCTTTGCTCTGACAATTTGGACATTTGAGCATAGGAAACACCTCATCTTTATTCGTTTCATGAAATATTCCACTTAACATGAAATTTCCAGGTAAGTATTCCCATTATGCTCTATATCCCGTCCAAATATACCAGTGTTTTTAGGAGTTGGCTGTTTTTATTGGCAAGTTAGAATCCAACTGGATTTTTTCGAAGAAGATAGCATTACTATTTTTCACCTAGAACTTAAAAACATGTAGTACAAACATTGGCAAAAAAAATCCCCTAATATGGGGATTTCTCTTTTAAAAATAGAGATTTTCTTAAAAAGTTTGTACCTAAGTAATTTAGGATTCGGATGCTTCCATAAAATCATATGGGGTGATATTTTCCATTCCGATCATTGGATCGATTTGATTGATTTTACCTTCATACAATAAATCAAATGACTTCTCTTTTGTCATTTCCATCGTCTCGTCTGGTTGATATACATCAGCAAATGCCTCTTTGATCTTTTCTTTTAAGGTTGTTTGCCGGTTTAGTTCATCATTTCGGCTGACACCTAATTCCATTGCTTCCAGTTCTCCACATAGAATCAAAAATTGTTTACTTCTAGTTATTCCGGTGTAAATTAAATTTCTTCTTAACATGCGATAATAACTTTTAACAACGGGCATGATGACGATTGGAAACTCACTGCCTTGCGATTTATGGACAGAACAGCAATATGCCAGCGTAATTTGATTTAAATCCTGTCTCGTGTAGGTTGCTTCTATTCCATCAAACGAAACAATAACCATGTCTTGCTTTTCCGTATTTTCCTTCGCATAAAAAATCGATACAATCTCACCCATATCACCATTAAAAACATTGCTTTCTGGCTGATTGACGAGTTGAAGGACTTTATCACCGATACGGTATGTAACCTCTCCAAATTTCAGCTCTTTTCTGGTGCCATCGGGATTAGGATTTAATATTTCTTGTAAGATAGCATTTAAGCGGTCAATTCCTGCTGGTCCTCTATACATCGGGGCCAATACTTGAATATCCATTGGCGCGAAGCCTTTGTTTTTCGCATTCAAAACAATTTTTTCAATTGCCTGCGGAATTTGACTGGAAGAGCACTTTATAAAAGATCGATCCCCTTGGGGCACAAGAAGATTAGCCGGCAGCTGGCCCTTTTTCATTTCATGTGCCAGCTCGATTATCGATGATCCTTCGGCTTGTCGATAAATATCTTTCAACTTAACCGTAGGAATACATGCTGAATCAAGCAGATCTTTTAATACTTGGCCCGGCCCTACTGATGGCAGCTGGTCTTCATCTCCGACAATAATTACTTGAATATGTTCAGGCAAAGCCTTAAATAATTGATGGGCTAGCCAAATATCAACCATCGATGTTTCATCGACGATGAGGATTTTCCCCTCCAAAGGATGATCCTCATCCCGTTCAAATGTTCCAGTGCCATTCCAGCCCAGCAATCGATGAATAGTAACTGCTGGTAAACCTGTCGATTCCGCCATTCGTTTAGCCGCTCGGCCAGTTGGCGCCGCAAGAATAAACGGATAGGGTTCATCGTTTTTATAATCATTAGGTTCTAAAGAACAACCGTGCAATTCACCATATAATTCAACAATTCCCTTTATGACAGTTGTTTTCCCCGTTCCGGGACCACCTGTCAATATTAGCATCGGGGACATAAGCGCTGTTTGAATCGCCTCTCGTTGAGAGGGAGCATATTGAACACCGATACGGTCCTCTAAGTTTCCTAACGCCAGCAGAAATTCCGATTCTGGAAATTGGTCTTTATATTCAGATTGCTCCATTACTCGCTTTATATTTCGTACAAGTCCTTTTTCTGAAAAAAACAAAGAAGGTAAATATATTTTTTTATCCTCAACTATTATTTTTCCTTCTTCCTCTAGCTGAATAACCTGATCTGCTATTTGCGAAAATTCTATCTCCTCTTTTTGATTTTCTTCAAGCAGCGCTTTTACTTTTTCTAGTAAAAATTCCGCATGGAGATAGACATGGCCTTCCTGATTACTGCTCAGCTCTAAAATATACAAACAGCCAGCCTTTAATCGATCTGGATGATTCCCAGTAATTCCAATCTGAGATCCAAGGTCATCTGCTTTTCCAAAACCGATTCCTTCAATATCCTCCACTAATTTATATGGATTTGTCTGGACTATTTCTAGCGTATTTTCTTTATATACCTGATAAATTTTCATCGACAATTGCGGACCAAACCCATATTGATTTAGTGAAACCATCGCTTGCTCTAACCCTTGATTTTTCATTAATGTATCATAGAGGATTTTCGCTTTATCTGATGCAAGTTTGGGCACTGTCTCTAAAATCGATGGCTGATTCATGATTTTAGAGATTGCTTCTTCTCCTAAAGTATCCACAATATTCTCTGCTGTTTTTTCCCCAATCCCTTTAAATAAGTTGCTCGATAAATAAGCAATAACCCCTTGCTTTGTTTGTGGCATTTCTTTTCGAAAGGAAGTCGCCTGCAGCTGTAAACCGAATCTTGGATGCTCTTTAAAATCACCAAAGTAAGTATACGTCTCTTCTTCGTTCATCTTTGGTAAATAGCCAGTAATTACCGCTTCTTTATCGTCATAATCATGATTCGTTTCATCAACTCGTATTCTTATCACGGAGTAAAGATTCTGTTCATTGTGAAAAATGGTAACAAGATGCCGTCCCTTTACATACTTTTTTTCATTTTCAAAAAGATCCAAAGAGTTCTGCTCGTTCAACTGAATTCCTCCTTTCTTCCTTTATATTTCATGTCTCTTTCCCTTACTTTTCTTCGATAATTTGCTTTCCGTAACCAGCAAGAAGATGATCTGGCTGAATTTCCAGCGCCTTATTGAACATTTCAACTGCTTTCGCTGTTTTTTCTTTAAAACCATAGGCAACGCCTAAATTGTAATAAGCATCTGCATGAGTGGCATCCAATGCTATACAGGATTGAAATTGTGTGATTGCTTCTTCAATATATTCATTCTGTGCCAAACAGAGCCCTAGCTGAAAGAATGCCTCCGCATCTTGACTATTAAGTTCCACTGCTCTTTGAAAATAAGGAATTGCCAGTTTCCCTTTATCTAATCCAACATAAGTAAGTCCAAGCATAAAGAAATTATCACTTGTTTCGAGGCCCTTTTCTAATGCTAGTTCAAACATATTCTTTGCGGATTCTAAATTTTCTTTTTCATAATAAACGGTCCCTGCACTATAATAGGCTGCTGCCGTTGTATCATCTATTTCAATCGCCTTTTGGTAGAAAGATAATGCCCTTGTATCATCTCCTAAAGCTGATAAAACATTGCCAAAATTAACATAAGAAACAGCATTGTTCGGATTCTTCTCAATCTCTTCCATAAAAAACTTTGCTGCTTCTTCCCATTTACCTTCTTGCATATATTGTATTCCTAATTGACTATTATCCATCTTAAAACACTCCATTTCTTATTGGTAGTATAGCATATTTTCTAATCAAAAAATGAGAAAAGCAACTAGCAAATCCTCTTATTACAGGAGAATTGCCAGCTGCTTTTTGCCATATGTAAAAACTGTCGACTAATTAATGTTAGTCGACAGTTCATCCTTAACCTACATATGTTAATCTTTCATTATCACGGAACACTTTATCAATCGTTCCTCCGCCTAAGCATTCTTCTCCTTGATAGAATACAACTGCTTGTCCTGGCGTTACCGCACGAATTGGTTCGTGGAAGATAACTTTGACTGTATTTTCATCGATAACCTCTACCGTCACTTTATTATCTGGTTGACGGTAACGGAATTTAGCTGTGCATTCAAATGATGTACCAATGCGATCTTTTGATACCCAGCTAACATTGGTCGCAATAATGCTGTCAGAATAAAGCAATTCGTGGTGGAAGCCTTGTCCAACATATAAGACATTTCGTTTTAAATCTTTGCCTATAACAAACCAAGGTTCTCCACTTCCGCCGATGCCAAGACCATGTCTTTGACCGATTGTATAATACATAAGTCCATCATGACGGCCAATTACTTCTCCATTCATTGTTTCCATATTTCCTTTTTGCGCAGGAAGATATCCGCTTAAGAATTCTTTGAAATTACGCTCTCCAATGAAACAGATACCTGTGCTGTCTTTTTTGGTTGCCGTTGCTAGATTTGCTTTAGCAGCAAGTTCGCGAACCTTTGATTTTTCCATACCGCCAATAGGGAACATTACTTTGCTTAATTGTTCTTCTGTTAGTTGATTTAAAAAATATGTTTGGTCTTTATTATCATCTTTCCCTCTAAGCATGCGCACTTGACCATCTTCTCTGACTACTTGTGCATAGTGCCCTGTTGCAAGATAATCAGCTCCAAGACTCATTGCATGCTCTAAGAAAGCTTTAAATTTAATTTCTTTATTACACATTACATCGGGATTAGGTGTTCTCCCCGCTTTATATTCATCAAGAAAATAAGTGAACACTTTATCCCAGTATTGTTTTTCAAAGTTCACCGCATAATAAGGAATCTCTAACTGATTGCAGACACGAATGACATCTTCATAATCCTCTGTTGCAGTGCAGACACCGAATTCGTCTGTATCGTCCCAGTTTTTCATGAATATACCGATAACATCATAGCCTTGTTCTTTTAAAAGTAGTGCAGCAACTGATGAGTCAACTCCACCAGACATTCCTACTACTACACGGGTATCTTTTGGTGCTTTTTCCATTTTCCATTTCCCCCTTAGCCCTTCCCTTTACATGGAAGGGAAGGTTATCATTTTGTCAGACGGTTAATGATTTTGACTAACTCATGACCGACCTTTTCTATTTGTTGTTCCGTATTATTTAATCCAAAGCTAAATCGAATGGAATTTTTTGTTCTTTCCGATTCTTTGCCAAACATGCTTACTAACACATGAGAAGGTTCGATTGATCCAGCAGTACATGCAGAACCACTAGAAGCAGCAATACCCGCTAAGTCAAGATTAACTAACATTGCTTCCACATTTGTACCGGGAAAGCTTAAGTTTAAAACATGTGGCAAGGTATTATCAACTAATCCGTTTTGCTTAAAAGAAATATTATTATCTTTTAAGATACCTGTAAGGATTTCTTTATATTTTTTAAACTGCTCTCTCTTTTGCAATCTATTTTGTTGAGAAATTTCTACTGCTAGCTGAAAGCCTGCTAAAGAAGGAACGTTCTCAGTGCCAGCTCTTCTTTTTTTCTCTTGTTCTCCACCAAATAATTGAGGATTTAGTTTAATGCCGTTTTTAACATATAAAAACCCTATTCCTTTAGGACCATTAATCTTATGAGAAGAAACAGATAAAAGGTCGATGTGCTGTTCTTTTACATCAATATCTTCTAAACCGTAGGCTTGTACCGCATCTGTATGGAAGACAGCAGGATGATTTTTTAACAATAAGCCAATTTCTTTTATCGGTTGAATCGCACCCACTTCATTATTGCCATACATAATCGTAACAAGAATTGTATCTTCTCTTAATGCTGATTTGAATTCATTCAAATCTATTAGTCCGTATTCATTTACAGAAAGATAAGTAACCTCGTAGCCCTTTTTCTCTAATTCTTGGCAAGCATGTAATACGGCATGGTGTTCAATTTCCGTTGTGATAATATGTTTTCCTTTTGCTTCTTTTCCTTCTGCAATTCCAAAGATAGCGTAATTATCTGCCTCTGTACCACCGCTAGTAAAAATAATTTCATTTTCGTGAGCACCTATACTAGAAGCAGCTACTGCTCTAGCCTTATCCAATATATTTCTTGCCTGTCTTCCATAGGCATGAATACTTGAAGGATTGCCAAATTGATCTTTCATGACTTCATACATTCTATCGATTACTTTTGGATGCATGGGTGAAGTTGCCGCATGATCCACATAAATATGTTCCAAGTTATTCACCTACAATTAATTAGTTGTGATCATTTCAGTTTTCTATTTTTGCCCAATACTTAAAAAAAATCATACAAAGAGCTTTCTACACACTTGATTGCTATTATACGGAAACAGCCATCATTTTTCTAAAATGCAGCTTCTTAAATATAAAACATATAACCATCTGTGCTATCATCTTCTTGATGGTTAGCTAGGTCTTCAATTGTGGTTGAATCTAATACATCTTTTACGGCATCTCTGATTTTCATCCATAGAGCTTTCTTGGCTGGTTCTTCATCTTCGATTCCCTCGACAGGGCTAATAGGCCCTTCTAATATACGAATAATGTCTCCAGCGGTAATTTTATTAGGTTCATCGCCTAATACATATCCACCATACGCTCCACGAATACTGCGCACATAACCAGCATTACGCAATGGAGCAACTAATTGTTCCAAATAATGCTCTGATAAATTATTGGTTTGAGCAATTGATTTTAATGAAATCGGTCCCTCTCCGTGCTTCTTTGCTAATTCCATCATAATAGTTAATCCATATCTTCCTTTAGTAGATATCTTCATTATTTTGCCTCCCGCTCCATATTATGTTGGTGAATATTATTCACCGTTCTTTTATTTCGGTCCAATATATAGTTCGTCCATTTAGTACACTGTGGGATACTCCATCCCGCAACTCTTCCTATTAAAGCAGCATAGATAATCGTTCCCCATGATACAGGTCCACCAAGTATCCATCCTACTATTAAAACAATTGCCTCCATCAATAATCTCGTTCTTGCAATACTCCCGCCAAATTTTTCTGATAAGACTATCATAAGACTATCTCTCGGTCCTGCACCAAGTTTCGCAGAAATATAGAATCCCATTCCATAGCCCATTATAATCAATCCAATTAAAAACATAATCCATTTTTGATAAAGGGTCGCAGGGGTATTCATAAAGGGAAGAAGTAGAAAAATATCAATAAATACTCCTACTAACACCATATTTAATAAAGCACCAAAAGGAGGAAGTTTTTTTGAAAGGATGGCAACTATCAATAGGATTAAAAAACCAACTATTATTGCCCAGCTGCCGATGGTCAGACCAAACTGAATATGCAATCCAATATTCAAGACATCCCATGGGGCTGAACCTAAATTTGCTGTAATAACTAACACAATGCCTAATGACATAATCAAAAGCCCTATTATAAAAATAAAAAGTCGTTGAACTGGTTTATCTTGGCCTATTAATGATTTCATCTGGTGCCCCTTTTGCTATCCCTATCGTAAGTGTTTTTTCTGTATAATTGCCATTAAGCATTATAGCATAATTACTTTTATAATTGTTGCAGTAAAGACCTGATATTCATTCTTTATCCAGTATAATTAGTTTATATCCTATCTATTCAATAGGATATCATATTTTTTCGTTTTCGCTAAACTTGCTTTTTTTATTGCTGTATATAGAAGCATCTCTAGATTAAAAAGAAGGAATTCCTCCTTTAGCAAAAGAAGAAATCCCTTCAATCTATTGTTTTTCTTCCATTAATTTGACTGTCGATAAAGCCATAATTTTTATCCCATGCAGTAGGCTTTCTAACTGAAAATACATGTCCGGATGATGTAATCCGGGCTGTAAATCTGTGCCTAAGCCAATCATCGTTGTTTGCAGTTGTTCCTTTACTTTCGCATAATAATGAAAATCTTCTCCACCAGGTGTTACTGGAGGCTTTACAAGCCCTTTCTCTCCTAGTATTTCTTTAATACTCTTAGCTACTATTTCTTCCATCGATTTATTTGGTCTTGCGGCTGGCATGTCGGATAGTAGTTCTAATTCTACTCGAGCTCCATTCGCTTCACCTGCAAGTTTCACTTGGCTTTCAAGTCTGGAAATCAATTGTTCCATCGCTTCATTGGTTTGGGCACGAACATCAATGCCAAACTCCGCATAATCGGGAATAATATTAAAATTCTTTCCTCCCGCCTGGGCAAAAGTCATTTTCGCGGAGGCAGGTATAATCGGATTTAGTGGAATAGAACGAATAGCCATATTAATAGCTGTAAGACTGTCGATAACATTTATCCCTAAATGCGGTCTTGCGGCATGTGACTGCATTCCATACAGTTTTCCTTTAAAGCTTGCCGCTGCTCCATGGTAAATTGCAGGAGAACATTCTCCAAATTTCATTTCTTGAATTGGTCGTACATGTAAGCCTAATAAATAATCAAGATCATCTAAAAGCCCTTTATTAATAAAGGAAATTGCACCTGCACCAGTCTCTTCAGCTGGCTGGAACAGGCACTTAATTCTCCCCTTTGGTTCTTGGCCTAATTCCTTCAGACATCTTAAAGTAAAAAGCAAAATCGTCGTGTGTGCATCATGACCACATGAATGATTGGCCTTCCATTCTCCCTTCACTTGCTGCCATAACGCATCCATATCTGCTCGAAGCCCTATAACAGGATTATTTTCTTTCCCCCATACCCCAACGATCCCAGTTTGATCATCGAATAATTGATAGGGAATAGATAATTTCTCCAATTCATTTTTTATAAATTTCGTCGTTTCAACTTCTTCCCAGCTTATTTCTGCATTATTATGAAGAAACTGGTACATAGCTATTATCTGTTCCTTTTTCCTGTCTACCCAGCTGTCTATTTGTTCGTGCATTTTCCCCCTCCTCGTATATGTAATTCGTAATTCAAATGGCTTCATTCATTCTCTTTGTTTAAGCTTACAATATAATAATTCACTGGTTCATTTGTCTTTTGAAAGCTGTGAATGATATATCCCCTTACAAACAATTTGGTAAAGACATTTCTATGCATCATACGCCACGTTTCGGCTGCAGCAAAATCTATTTCTTTTATTGTATGTATATCTTTAGGAACAGGAACCTTATAGGTATTCGCTTTTATGGATAGGACATCAAAAGATAAAGGAATAGGGATTTCTCCCCTTGTTTCCCAAGTAACAAGGGAGTGAATTTGCTCCCCTTCCGGATGACGATTATCCGATCGTTTCCCAATGTCCCACTCTAACAATAACCTGTCTGAAGGAAGACCGCCGTTTAATTCATCCTCCATGTCTCCATAATGATTAGAATAATATGTTTTCACTACCCCTCCTAGTTTCGCTATATTTAGATTAGCATTCCGTGATTCTAGCGGGTCAAAAGTCCAGATAATTTTCGTATAGCCACGTTCCAAGGCCATTTCCTTTTGTTTTTCTTTCATTTTAAAGCCCAAACCAGCATTTCTATCCTCTTCCTTCACTGCCATCATATGGGACACTAAATAGATTTCCTTTTGATGAAAACCAGGGAAACTGTAGCAAAAGCCTACTAGTTCCTCTTTCAAAAAAGCCCCTATAATTATTCCTCCATTTTGAATGGAGGCAACTAAAAATGGAAATGGAGTAGTATTCGTCCTGCCCCAAATTGAATTTTGAAGGGAAACTACCAGTTGGATTTCAGCTTTTTCGGTTACTTCTCTTATTATATAAGGATCCACTGTCTTTGTTCCCCCTTATTAAATAAATGGATTAGCATATACCTTCTTAGAAATTAAATGTTGATTAATCACTGTTTCGTTTAAGTCGAACCCAATGCCGGCTCCTTTTGGTACTTCTATTTTTCCTGGCGTAGACAATGTGACTTCTGGACAAATAATATCTTTTTTCCAGTATCGATTCGATGCAGATGTATCCCCAGCAATAGTAAATGCCGGAAGGGAGGTTATCGCGATATTATGCGCTCTTCCGATTCCGCCTTCCAGCATGCCGCCGCACCATACAGGAATATCGTGTTTTTTACATACATCATGTATTTTCTTTGCTTCCGTCAAACCGCCGACACGGCCAATTTTAATATTTATTATCTTACAGCTTCCTAATTCAATCGCTTTTCGAGCATCTTCTACAGAATGAATACTTTCATCCAAACATATAGGTGTTGCGAGCTCACTTTGCAAAATAGAATGGTCAATAATATCATCATATGCTAATGGCTGTTCAATCATCATCAACTTAAGTGGATCTAATTCTTTGATTCGCTCAATATCTGCTAATGTATAGGCAGAATTCGCATCTGCCATTAGCGGGATGTCATAGCCAAAGGTTTGTCTTATTTTTGCTAAAGGCTCTAAGTCATAGCCAGGTTTAATTTTCACTTTTATCTTTTTATAGCCCTCGTTCAAAAAGCGTTCCACTTTTGTTAAAAGCATATCAGTAGTTGGTTCGATTCCAATACTTACCCCTACATCAATCGACGTTTGAACACCTCCAAGCGCTTTTGAAAGAGAAATACCTTGCTGCTTACTATATAAATCCCATATTGCTCCTTCTAAAGCAGCTTTTGCCATATTATTTCTTCTGATTGGAGCGAATCTTTTTGTAACTTCATCTGGATGCGTTATCTCGTCTTTTAACAAGAGGGGAATCAAAAACTCGTTTAGCATATAGATAACAGTTCCAGTTGTTTCCTCACTATAAGTAGGATCAGGTAAAGCGACAGACTCTCCATACCCAATGTGCTCTCCACTATATATTTTAATGATAAGAAAATCCTTTTCTAACAGTTCGCCAAAACTTGTCTTAAACGGACTAACCAGGGGCATTTTTACATGTTGGACTTCGATTTTATCAATTTTCACCATTTCACGTCCTTCTCGTCTAGTATCATTCTTCTATTTTAATAGTAATTTGGATTATTGGTAGAAATTTATTTAAAAAATCGAAATATCTACTAAAAATTTTTTAACATAAATGAAGTGGGACAAACAAAATATATAATAAATTAAGTCGAACAATCTCTAATTTAGTAGCGAAACCAACTCGTTCCATCATTTTTTTTAAAGAATATATAATTATTAGGAAATACAAAGCAGCTTGAATACACGGAGACTCCTATGGGAGATTCGAGAAATCCCAAGCCCTGCTGGAAGCTTGGCACTCGCCCCATGGAAAGCGAAGTGTATTCAGGCTGCGGAACCTTTTTTCTAAAATTAATAAAACCCCGAACAATTATACGAAATTTTCTTAGTATGTACGTATAATTACGCGGGGTTATTTGGTTGAGAATTCTTATGTTTTAGCCATTTTATTGATAACATATTTTCCTGGTGTTATTCCTTCATGCTGCTTAAAAATCCTAATAAAAGTATTCACATTTTTACAGCCAACCATTTCGCCAACCTCGGATACCATATATTTACCTGATTCCAATAAAATTTTTGATTTTTCTACCTTTAATTGATTTACATAATTTTTAAACGAGGATTTTAAATGATCTTTAATCAACTTGCTAACATAGGATTCACTTAATTGAAAATGATCTGCTACTTCCCCTAAAGATAGATCGCTTGTGTAATTTTCTTGAATATAACGAAGAACATTTTCTACAGTGGAAAGTTTAATGGAATGTTTTTCTTCTAAAAGTAACATTAACTCATTGAATATATCGATGAAGGTGTTCTTTAGTATCTCGATATCTGTACTGTTTAAATGAAAGAATAGAGCTTTATTATCCTTTAAAAAATCGCTAAAAGACAGATTACATTTATTCAAGATTCTCTTTATCGTATTGATGAGAGCATTTCGAAAATCATAAATATTATAGATATCCATGCTTTCTTCTCTAAAATTTGTTTCAACTATCTCATTTATCAACTTCTTGGCATACTTCAGCTCTCTTTTCTGCATAAAATTTATTAAAATGCTTTCCGTTTCTACACTATAGGAATAATCCTTCCCAGATGATAATGGAATATGGCTGCTGCATAGAGATTTTGTATCAATAAAAGAATATTTCTGTTCCATAAGTTGAAAGGAAGTTTTAAATATTTTTGGTAATTCTATTAACGATGAAAAGGCTTGCGAGAGGGTAAAAACGATTTCTACTCCTAATTCTTGCTCTATCCTCCCAATCATTCGATGTAAAACATCTAAAATTAGGTGCTGATTTTTTTCTGCAAAAAACAAACAAAAATGTTTATAATCAATGGGAAAAGAAATAAATTTTTGATTGGTTTCTTTTTCATTAAATAAAGCTAATACTTTTTTTCTTAATGTTAAAATATTCCCTTCACTCAAATTGGATTCCCATTCAGAAATCCCCTGCATGGATATAATCACAAGAATTCCACCTTGACAGAATGGATCTAATTGGAGAAGTTTCAACCTTCTCTCCATATTCTGCTTATCATAATTTTCATAAATAATGTTTTTGAGAAAGTTTTCTTGCAAATCAACTAATGAGCTTTGTTGGAGCTGTACTAAGTTTTGATTGGTTTTATTGATAGTATGAATTTTAGAGATAATATAATCCAACTCATTTTTTATATAACTGTCCGAACTATTCTTTTCCTCTCCACTTTTAATATTTTTGATAATTTCTTCAATGGGTGAATAAGATTTTCTGCTTAAGGTGGTAGTTAGAACAAAACCTAACAAAAGGAGCACAAATAAAATTACTCCGATACTTGTAAGGGTATGAATGGGTAATCCAATTCCTGTATGTACATTCGTTATATATAAATAATGAATAGTTGGTATCGCATTGGAACGTTTTTGATAGCCATTGTATTGATTAACCGAACGATAAACAATTTGATTTTCATGGGTTTTTTTCACCGGTAAAAAACTAGCAAGTACGTTTTCTCCCTTTATGGTAGTAGAGGCTAAGGCAGACTTATTAACAATCGCAAGAATACTATTCGTATCTGGTAAATTGCTCGTTAATAAGTCCTTTTTCTCCCACACAATGAAAAAATAAAGATATTGCTTTTCCTGCTGATAATAGATTTTATTGACAATAACCAGTTTATCTTTGGCGTCATAACACTGTAAATCATTGTTTCCTTTTGAATCCATAAAAGCTTCTAATTCTGTGAAATTTTCATCCATGTGAATAAATTTCATATAGTCTTTAAACAAAAAATAACCATCTGAACTAGTTACATCTGTCCCATAATCTTTTAAAACAGCAAGATTAAAACCTAACTGATCATTTGAAAAATGATTGCCTGTTAACTCATTAAACAATTTACTATATATACTATAATTAAACTGATTTTCCTTTAAAAATTCTGCAATAACATCTTGCTGGGATAACAGCTTGACTACATTTAAGGAAACATCTAGGCGATAGTCAATTATATTACTTTCTCTTTCCAAAAACATTTCATTTAATTTATTTATTTCTAGCCGATTTTGGGAATATTCTTGCGAGATTGTCACAAATAAAATAATAGAAGTATAGATAATGATAACCACGGAGAATGATAGAAATAATTTCTTAAAAATAGTTTTCCGAAACATAATATCCCCCTCTTTTTGTTATTATTCCAATTATATTTTCTAAGTTATAATAAAAAACAATATTTAGAAGAGGTATGTAAACTTATGGTATAAAGATGATTAATAGGTGGGAATAAGCCTTCCACCTATTAACCGCTAAAAAAATGATTAGCTTTATACAATACGTATTGTTTTTATTTCATAGGGACTTAACTCCAATGTAATATTTCCCTCTATATCCACAGGAGGTTCCATGTCTTTCTCCAGCAAATTTGTTTCATTCCATTGTCGACAATCAAATAATGGTTCTAAAGTTAGCACTCTATTACTTCCTAGGTGGTCATGCACTCGTAATATAATCCCTTGACCATTTTCCGCCGCTTTAACAACATCGATGTATACGCTTTCTTTTGTATGCCATTTAAATAGTATCCGATTCACTTGATTCCCTTTTAATATAGATAATGGCTGATTTAGAGCCCAAGCTTCTTCAACCGTTCTTCCATCTACGAAATCTCCTGTATGTGGTAGAAGACTATACGTAAATTCATGCATTCCTATATCAGCTGATGGGTCTGGATATATTCCCCCTTTTAATAAGGTAATTCTCATTGTTTGGTCTTTTATATCATGGCCGTACTTACAGTCATTAAGTATACTGACTCCATAGTCCCTTTGTGAATAGTCCACCCACTGGTGTGCTACTGTCTCGAATTTCGCCAGATCCCAGCTGGTATTCCAATGTGTAGGTCGCTGGACATTACCATATTGAATATCATACGTTGCGACAGTATTGCGAATATCGACATCAAATCCTGCTTTCAGTAATTGTTCCCTTTCTTTCCAATCTGCCTTTGTAATAAAATCTATTCGACGTGAATGTTTATAAACCTGCATATATTGAATAATTCTCGAAGTACCAAATGAATAAACAAATTCAACCTTTGCGTATAGGTTGTTTTGTTCGATAATGGTAATCGATTCTGCGGCTAACTCGTTATATTTTTCTTGATAAAAAATATCGATATCCCATGCATTAAAGTTCATTGGTTTATCTTCAAATAATTGAAGCCTGTTCCCAAAGCCATTTTCTTTAAGTACCTCGCGATGATACTTTTTATCATAAATGCTAATTAACTGTCCTTTCTCATTCCAGCGAATTAGATAATTATTCGTATCTATACCGCTTTCTACTGCTTTTATAAAAGGAGCTTCCACTCTTTTTACTTCCATCGGCTCAAATTTCAGAATACAAGTTCCGAAAGCTGGAATAGTCGGTGTCTGGACAAGATATCCTTCTTCACACGGCACTGCTTCCAATTCTTCTCCAGAATCCGTTAAAAATTTGCCAGATTCCTTTTTATCAATTATTACTAATTCCTTTCTTACCCAGCCGGCCGAATTAAAGACAGTCCATTGATTTATTGCTGCATCATCTAACCGTGCTAAGAGTTGGGTAGAGCTTTCCATCGCTTCTTCTATCTCTACCTTATGATCTTGATAAACTTCTTTTATAGATGAACCAGGAATAATATCATGAAATTGGTTACGCAATAACACTTCCCATATATTCGTTATTTCTTCCTTTGGATAATGAATTCCTTTTGAGACTTGTACAGCTGAATACAAAATTTCTAGTTCTCTTAAAGTTAACTCTAATCTGCGATTCATTTTTTTGACAAAGGCTTGAGATGTATAGGTTCCTCGATGATATTCTAAATATAATTCCCCATCCCATGTATGAACGTAATTATCTGCAGAATCAATAGTGTCATGAAGCTGTTGAAAAAATTCATCCGCACGCCCTGTTTTCACATGTGGAAGACCCGGGATTTTATCCATACGACGGCGATTTTCTAACATATCTCTTGTGACTCCACCGCCACCGTCTCCATACCCATACGATACAAGCAGTTGTTTATTTACATCTTTATTCCGATAAGCTTTATAGCTGCCTAACACTGTTTCTGGTTCCAACTGTCCATTATAAGTATAAAACCAGCGAGATGCCCATTGATTATCTACTAAGTCTTTTCCTGGTTCTGGTGTAGTAATAAAATGGGTTAACACCTCTGATCCATCTATCCCCCGCCAGACAAAAGTATCATGTGGCATCCGGTTGTATTGATTCCAGCTTATTTTTGTCGTCATAAATGTATCTATCCCACTCTTTTTTAAAATCTGAGGCAATGCCCATGAATAACCAAAAACATCTGGCAGCCATAGATAGTGGACATCTTTATGGAATTCTTTTTTTATAAATTGTGTTCCATGGAGAATTTGCCGAGTTAGTGATTCACCAGATGGTATATTACAATCAGCTTCCAGCCACATAGCACCATCTATTTCCCAACGGCCCTCTTTTATTCTATTTTTTATTTGTTCATAAATCTCCGGATAATCTTCTTTTATATATTGATAGAGTTGGGGCTGAGTTTGTAAAAAGATATAGTCTGGATATTGCTTCATTAACTGTAGAACAGTCGAAAAACTACGTGCGGCTTTCTCTCTTGTATGCTTCAGTCTCCATAACCAAGCGACATCAATATGGGTATGACCAATCGCGGTGATTGTCACTAACTCGCGCTTTTCTAAAGCGTCTATTCCTTTTTGCAAATTATCATTAGCTAAATTTATACTTTTATAAAATGCAGGACTCCCTGGATAGGACCAGTCGATATATTTCATGGTTTTTTCTAATAAAGTCAAAAGTTCATATCGTTTTGGGTCATCCTCCTTTAATTGTTTAATCGTTTTTAAAACACAATCTGCGGTAAAATATAAATCATCACATTCTTCATTTAAAATGGTATATTCAGCCATCTTAAATGTATGTGATTGGATTTGCTCAGGACCACCGCCTTCTAATCCGGACCATAATTTCAAGGAAAGTGTTACTTCCTTTCCGTAATAACCAGGGTCAAGAAAGACTTCTTTATGATTAGAGTCAACGCCTTGGTATGGTTGGCCGTCCACAAAAAGCAAGGATTCAAATCCGGAGTTATAGCCGCCGCCTGTTCGACCAAAGTCCAATAGTAAGACTATCCTTCCATCTGATTTAGGAACTTTAAACGTTGTTTGAATCCATAAATAATAGTCCCTTCCTTCCCAAATATCGCCTAACGAAAAGTCTTGCCACTCAGTCGAAATACTAGGTGGATATTTCTCGGCTCCTTCTATACTTTCTTTTGCTTTCCAATTGTTAAGACTTTTTCTTTCCATGTAACGGTAAGGATTTAATTCTTTCATTCTAGCTTCTAATTTTTCGATTGTATAAAACATAGCACCCTATCCTTTCGTAGCTCCACCTAAACTGAAGCCCTTTGACATGAAATTTTGTGAAATTGTATACAAAATAACAACAGGCAGTGTATACATTACTGAAAATGCTGCCAACCTGCCGTAATTAACCATTCCAAAGTTACCGAAAAATTGAAAGATCGTTACAGAAGCCGGCAGCTTTTCTGGACTTTGAATGAGGATATAAGGAACAAAATAATTTCCCCAGCTGCCTGTAAAAGTAAAGATAGCAACTGTGAATATTCCGGGAAGCATTAAGGGAGCAACAATTTTTTTTATTCCTTGAAAGATAGATGCTCCATCGACCCAGGCTGATTCTTCTAAATCCAAGGGAATAGAATCCATAAAATTCTTCATCATCCAAATACCATATGGCAAGGAAGAAGCTGTTAAAAAAAGCGTCATCGCTATCAAGGAATCTTGAAATTTCAAATAAAGAAATAACTGAAACACCGGTACAATAACGGCTGTCATTGGTAAGGAAGTCATGAACAAAATGGTCATCATAAAACTATTTTTATATTTTAATGTATACCTAGACAATGGATAAGCAGCCAGCACACATAAAATCACAACCAACAATGCCTGTGAAGTCGATATTCCTATTCCAATAAAAAACGAACGCAAAATCGCAGCTTCAGATAATATTGACTTAAAGTTGTCTAAGGTTATCTTTTCTGGCATCTTCAGTGCCTGAATTGCCCCTGGATCCACTGATGCAAATAGCATCCATAATAACGGCAGCAAAAACAAAATTGCCAGAATAGACAGGATTAAATAATGAATAAGTTTTTCCACTCTATATCCTTTTTGAACCAACTCACTTCACCTACACTTTCACTTTCAAGGTTTTCATATATATGAAGCTGGCAATTGCACCCAATACTAATAACACAAAGGAAATCGCTGTCCCATAGCCTAACTGATAACTGACAAATGCCTGTTTATACATAAATACAGGAAGCGTTGCTGTACTTACCCCTGGACCTCCTCCAGTCATTGTATAAATTAAAGCAAATACTCCAAGTGTTTGCAGCGTAACTAACATCATATTTGTGGCGATTGTTCCTTTTACCATAGGGATGGTGATATAGCGAATAACCTGAAATCGACTGGCACCATCCATAATGGCTGCTTCTTCCACATCTTTTGGAATATCGTCTAAAGCTGCTTGAAATACCATCATGGAGAAAGCAGTTCCTCTCCACATATTCGCAATCACAACACTCACCATTGGGAAAGTAAATAGCCAGGCAATCGGTTTAATATCAAAAAGACTCAACAGCCAATTAGCAGTTCCGCTTTCACCAAGAAATGCCACCCAGCAAAATGCTACCACAACTTCTGGAGTTACCCAGGCGGCAATTATGATTAAACCAACAATTCTTCTAAATGTTTTATTTTTCTCTTTCATTAAAAAGGCGATCAAAAAGCCAAAGAAACATTGTCCGAGCACCGCTGAGAAAAAAACAAAAACAATTGTATTCCACACACTGACACGGAAGTCGGGATCTTGAAACATCCGGGTAAAGTTTTCAAATCCTACAAACCTTAGCTGACTAGCTTCTGCACCAGTCAGAGCTAAGTTTGTAAATGAAAAAAGTAATGTTAATAGCATCGGCCCAATGAAAAATATCAATAATAAAAGCCAGGTCGGAGCGAGAAAAATAGCTGCCTTAACATGATCCGACTGTCCTTTTCGTTTCGGCTTTTTTCCTAATACTGCTTCCAATTTCATCCCACCTTTAAAAAGGTTATCACTATAACAACAGGTGATGACCATACAAGGAATAGGGAGTAAATTTCCCTGCTGGTCAAGTGTTCAGCCTTTTGTACAGTTATTTAACTACGTTTTCTTCGCCGACAATCCTGATTACATTGTTTGCATAATCCTCGGCAGCTTGTTTTGGTGTCTTGCTACCAGTTGCGACTGCCTCCACCATCGTTTGTATTTCTACGGAAACATTCGGATATTTGTCATTAGCAGGACGGAAATGAGCATTCTTCAAATACTCCGTTGCTTCCGAAATGAAATTTTGTTCTTTATAGGCGGGAACTTCCGCTGAATCATCACGTACTGTTAAGTTTCCTTCTGCAACAGCGCGAGCTGCCTGCTGTTCTTTCCCACCTAAAGCTTGGATAACCTTCCATGAAGCATCTGGATTTTTTGCTTTAGATGGAATTGCCCATGTCCATCCTCCAGACATAGTCGTAGTGCCAGGCTCTTGTCCATTTTGAGTCGGCATGGCCGCAAAACCAAATCGTTCCGTGACATTATCCATTGGAACTGCTCCAGTTTCTGTATAATTACCTGTATTCCAAAATCCATCTAATATAATTCCTGCTTCATCATTTGGGAACTTTTCTTGGAATAAAACGGAACTATAGTTGCTGTTAATGGCAATAGATAGAGGCGGTCCTAATTTTTTCTGATTATATACTAGATCAATAAATTGTAAGGATTCTTCTATTCCTTTTGTATTCACGTGCCATTTCTTTGTATCAGCATCAAATAACACATCGTCTGTCCCGTAGAGCAGCATTTCAAAAGTCTGCATCGATACGGATTCCCCGTTTGCTTTAGCTACTCCCATAGAAAGAGGAATAACATCCTTAGCTGAATCTTTTATTTTTTCAGCAGCTTCTATAATCTCATCCCAGTTTTTAGGCTGCCAGTCTTCCGGCAGACCAGCTTTTTTGAAAACATTTTTGTTATACCATAACCCGCGAGAATCAGATGTTCCTGGAATGGCATATAATTTCCCATCTTCTCCAATCGAACCTGACTTTAAATTTTCTGTATAATATTGCCATTGATCCCAATCACGCACATAATCATCAAGTGGTAAGAGATAGCCTGCATTCGCATCTGAATTTAACATAAAGGAGTCTTCTGCAACCACATCAGGTGCTGTACTTTCTGATTGCATCGATAAAGCCACTTTAGAAAAATAATCCCCCTCACTAGCTGTAATCGGCGATAAAACTATTTTTATGTCTGGGTTTTCTTTTTCAAATTCTGGGATAAACGTGTTTGTTAAATATTTTTTTAATTTATCATGCTCTCCTACATCTCTCCATGTAATTTTAATCTGGGTTATTCCATCAACCTTCCCATCATCAGATGTTGAATTACTTTCGCTTGAACAACCAATTAATAAAAACGGAATACATAAAAGAAGCAAAAATACTTTTTTAATCGACTTTTTCATTTTTTCAACCCCTTGTTTTTAATTATTCGTTAGTGAAATAACCGCTCACTAAAATGTAAGCACTTTCAATTTAATCTTTAGACGCCTCTTTTTCAATCTATAAAATAAAGGAAAGTCAGTATTTTTCTTAGATAATTGAAAAAATGAAGATTATAACAAAAAATATAGATTGGCGGAAACGATATTTATCTGCCATCTCTTGAAAATGTTTGTTTAGAAATTTTAAAAAAACCTTAAAAAAGAAGCCTAGTTAAATGACTGCCTTACCATTCGTGCGTGTCATTTAACTAGACTCCATTATATAAGTCTATGCTTATTTATTTTTTTTAAATCCTTTAAGCTTATCATATATTGCCCCCAGCTTCTTCTCCTCACCAGCTTCAGTTGGATGATAATACTGAGTTCCTTTAAGTTTTTCCGGGAAATATTCTTGATCAACCCATCCACCAAACGTTCCAATTGGATAGTCATGCGGATAAATATACCCAACATGTCCTAACTTCTTGCTTCCTTCATAATGACCATCCCTTAAATGCATAGGGATATCCCCGACTCTGCCATTGCGGACATCTGCTATGGCGGCATCTATTGCTTTATAGGCTGCGTTCGATTTAGAGGATAAACACATTTCCACTACCGCTACAGATAAAGGAATTCGCGCTTCTGGTAAACCAAGTCGCTCACTCGCCGTCACTGCTGCTAAAACATTATTGCCGACAGATGTATTGGCAAGGCCAACATCTTCATAGGCAATGACTAACAATCTCCTATTTACGGCAACTAAATCTCCTGTTTCTAATAAATGAGCGAGATAATATAAGGCGGCATCTACATCACTACCTCGGATACTTTTCTGCAGACTAGATAATAAATTATAGAAATGCGAGCCTTTTTTATCCCCAAAAACACCGACCTTTTCAATCATTTGGTCAATGGTATCATCCTTGATAATAAAAACGTCGTCCTCTTTATCAGATGAATAGACAATAGACTCTAGAAGAGTTAATGATTTTCTTGCATCTCCATTAGTGCCTTTTGCAATTTTTGCAATTTGTTCCTTTGAAATTTGAATGGACAGATTCGCAAGCCCTTTTTCATCTTGTAATGCTCGATGCAATAATTCTTCAATATCATCATCCGTTAATCTTTTTAACTGCTTGATTTGTCCACATCTACTGCGAATCGCAGGATTTACATCATGGTAGGGATTTTCCGTCGTAGCACCTATTAAAACAATATCCCCTCTCTCCACATGAGGAAGTAAATAATCCTGCTGCGCTTTATTAAAACGATGAATTTCATCTAAAAAAAGAATGACTTTCCCTGTCAATCTTGCTTCATCCACTACCGCTTCCACATCCTTCTTTCCTGATGTAGTAGCATTTAGTGCAATAAAAGGTAATTTTGTTGTACCAGCAATAGCAAAGGCAATCGAGGTTTTCCCAATGCCAGGCTCTCCATACAATAACATCGATGGAACATGACCATTTTTAATCATTTTATATAAACTGGTTGTTTTTCCGATAATATCCTTTTGCCCGACTACTTCATCAAGATTCGTCGGGCGCATTCGATAAGCAAGTGGTTCCCCGTTCATTTATACACCTTCTTGTTTAACTTCTTACATCCATTATAACGTAAAGATAGGAAAGAAGAAAAATAGAATGAAGTCCATAAAAGACCTCATTCTATGATTACGCCGCAACATCTCTCTTCCTAAACACCCAAAAAGCTAAGCCGATGAATACGACAAAATAAATAACGAGCATAGTAATCGAGAAAGACAAAGTCATGCCGCTCACTAAAGGAGTTCCTTCCAAATATTGCGTTAAATCAGTGTTGGCAAATAATAAATATTTCGCCCAATCAAACCAGTTCGCTAATAATAAAGTGACTGTATTACCCATAAACATTAAGAAAATCGATATCCCAATTGCGAGTGAACTATTCCGAAAAACGGAAGAAATCATAAATGCCATTGTAGTGAGCATAAATAAACTGATCGAATTTAATCCATAATAGCTTATTAAATGCATGAGAATGCTTTGTTCCTTCACTACCCCATTGGAATAAAATAAATATGGATACACTTCTTTCGGCAGTCCAAACAGAATGGCACCTAATATAAAAGAAAAGGCAAAGATGATAAAAATAGTTAAAAACCCGAAAAGTAATACCGTTAAATATTTTGATAATAGAATCTTTATTCTGCTTAATGGACGAATAAGGAGAAGTTTTATCGTTCCCCAATTAAACTCGTTTGCTACGATTCCAGCTGCAATAATAATTGTAAATAAGCCTGCAAGACTAAGAAGTTGGATACTATCAGCAACAAAATCCCATGCAGAGTATTCTACATTTGTACTAAAATTATGTGTAATTCTATACTCGTTTATAGCTATTTCTTTTGTATAATAATTCCTTGTTTCTTCAGGAAGGTGTTCATCTTCCAGCTGTTCATTATAGCGCTTATTTTCTAATTCAAGTCCATGTTTCCAGTTCTCATTATCAGGGACAGAAAATCCACTTGATTGATATTTATTAAAAGCACCAAGCAATAAAACAGCAATTAATAAGAGCACGATCATTACTAATGTTGCTGGACGTTTCCATATCTTCATCCATTCATTTCTTATTAGCTGCATTAATTCAGATCCTCCCTGTGGTTAGTCAATTCTAAAAATCGATCTTCTAATGTTTTCGATACTTCTTTTATGCCAAAAATCTGAACGTCCTGTAAAGCAAGTGCTTTTATTATTCCAGGTATTTGTTCTTTTGTTACCGTAATATGAATTCCCTGCTCTTTTGGCATAACTTGCACTTCCGGCATCATTCCATGTATATGACTTATGGCTTTATCAACAGGATGAAGCTCCATTTCAAATACTTGCTCTACCGCTACAAAGTCCTTTACTAACTGGACATCGACCAGTTTACCTTCTTGAATAATGCCGATGCGATCACACATCATTTCCATCTCTGATAACAAGTGACTAGAAACAATAACTGCCATGTTTCTCTCTCTAGCTAGCATTCTTAAATGGTCTCTTATCTCTCTTATCCCTGCAGGATCTAATCCATTCGTTGGCTCATCTAAGATTAATACTTTAGGATCATGCAAAAGGCTTTGCGCAAGGCCTAAACGTTGTCGCATTCCAAGTGAATAAGTGCGAACTTTATCATGAATTCGATCTTTTAAACCAACTAATTCAACTGTCTCCATTATTTTTTGCTTTGATATACCTTTCACCATTCGAGCATAGTGCAGAAGATTTTCATACCCACTCAAAAATTTGTACATTTCCGGGTTCTCTACAATGGCTCCAACATGCTGGATTGCTTTCTCAAACTGATCGCGAACACTCTCCTTGCAAATTATGATATCCCCATCACTCATATTAATGAGACCAACAATCATCCGGATCGTTGTTGTTTTCCCTGCACCATTTGGACCAAGAAAACCAAATACTTCTCCTGCTTCTACTTGGAAACTCAACGAATCAATTATTTTTCTTCCTTTGATTATTTTTGAGACATTTTTTAATTCCACTACGGATGTCACTATTTTTTACCAGCCTTTCATTTGTTTATATTTGCCTTCATCCACTCGATAATGGATTGACCTTTTTCTTCCCTTAAATCCTCTACTGAAAGATTGGCGATTACATTCCCATTATTTAAAACAACTATATTATCTAAAATGGATTCAACCTCTACTATCTCATGTGTTGCTATCACAACGGTCTGTTTTTCAAAATCAATATAGTTTAATAATCCTTTAACGATTGATTCCCGCACCAGTGGATCTAAACCTGAAAAAGGTTCATCGAGTAATAAAATTGGCGCTGACCGAGCTAAACAAAGAACAAGCTTCAGTCTTCCTCTGTTTCCCTTCGAAAGATTCTTTATTTTTTTATGTTGCTCTAACTGCATAAATTCTAGTAATTCTTGCGCTTTGCCAAGCTGAAAATCATGAAACTGCGAGGCTGTAAATCGTATCATTTCTTGAATAGTAAAAGATTCATAAAAACGGTCTAGCTCCGTTAAATATGAAACATCCTCTGCAATTCTACGCGTAGCATTTTTTCCATTGACTAACACCTTGCCATTAGTCGGCTGGACAAGACCAGCAATCATTTTCAACGTGGTTGATTTTCCACTTCCATTTGTACCAAGAAGACCATAAATTTTTCCCTCTTCTAAGGTTAAATTTACATTTTCCACTGCATACTCTCTACCATATCTTTTGGTTACATTGCGAAATTGTATCATTTACTTTTCACCCTTCTTCTCTTGAAGATAGATTTCTAATAACTGAACCATTTCTTCTTTTTTGATTCCTAGCTCTTGCATATTACGAATAAACTGTTCCAGTAAATCATGTTGAAGCTTTGTTCTTAGCTCCTCTATAATATCTTCTGATTCGGTTATAAATGTACCCTGACCTCTTCTCGTTTCCACAATCTTCATCCTTTCCAATTCACCGTACGTCCGTTGAATCGTATTTGGATTTACTCCAGATGCAATAGCCATTTCTCGAACAGATGGCAACTTATCTCCTGGCATCCGTTCATAGCGTGCAATTTGCTGTGTAATTTTTTCTACGATCTGCATGTAAATTGGTCTGGATGATTCAAATTCATCTGCCATGGTAATCTACACCTCCACTTTCTTTTCCAATAACCAAGAAGCTATTAGAAATAAGAAGAAGAGTGTTAGAATATATCCGCATAATGAAAAAATAGATATCTCTGTTGTTTCTATAGAAGCCTTAAAAAAATCCCGACGTGCTTCAAAAGCAAGTGTATTGTCTACAGAAATAACTGATTTCCTTTTAAGAGCATCAATAACCGGGATTCTATTAAACCAGTAGACAGCAATATTCCAAATATTCCAAAGAAGGATTAAAACGACCCAGCGTATTTTATTCAACCATACGATTTTTTTCATGCTGTGATAAAGTGTCCATGAGAAAAAGACCCAGCTGCTGAGGTATATGGATATTCCTAATAGGATTAAACACATAAAAAATAAATTTGTTTGATTGAAAGCTAGTTTCAATTCTCCAACATACATACTAATCACTGCCACACTAAACATTAAAAACAATGATATTATCGAATACAGGATTCCTGTAATCCATTTTGATAAAAGAAGTTTTATGCTGCTGTTTGGATTATGAAGCCATAATTGTGTTTTCCCTTCTATATTCAAAGAAGTTAATAAAAAAGATGGAAGATAAAACACATGCGCAAAACAGAAAGTGATGGCAAAAATTGCGACCAACATAATTGTTTTGTAATAACTAGATAGTACAATAGACGTTATCAATCCCAAACTGACAATAATAATACTCGTGTACAGAAAAGGAAGACCAAGCTTTAAATCTTTTTTTAATAGCCCATTAAACGTATTCACTTAAACCACCTCATTGTATTAGTGTATTATCTACATAGTACACTAATACTCCGATACTAGTCAATAGGCTTCGGCTCTTTTTCTCACCATTTAGATGAACGAAAAGTCACCATAATCTCCATGTAAAAAACCAAAACAATTATACGTAGCTTTTCATAGCATTTTCGTATAATTGTTTTGGTTTAAAGGAAGCTAGACACTTATGTTCCAATCTCTTTTCAATCAAGAAACATTTACCGCCATTTTATGGTATTATTTCTCATCTTTTACACGTGTGATTTTTATCTCTTTTAGCAACTCTTTTACGACATGGCTAGCCATTATTAACCCAGCCACTGAAGGAACAAACGCATTAGAAGAAGGAGGCATTTTCGCCTTTCGAATTGGCGCATTATCTTTTCCGACCACTTTACGAACATCTTCACGAATTACAATGGGACTTTCATCTGAAAATACGACGTTAATCCCTTTTCTAATTCCTTCTTTACGAAGTCTTGTACGAATAACTTTTGCAATTGGATCTGTGTGTGTTTTACTAATATCTGCAATTTGGAAACGAGTAGGATCCATTTTATTTGCAGCGCCCATGCTTGAAATGATTGGAATATTTCGGTTTAAACACTCTTTCATTAAGTGAATTTTATAAGCAATCGTATCAGATGCATCTATGACAAAATCTAAGCCATAAGCAAAAATTTCTTCATACGTTTCTTCGGTATAAAACATTTTCAATGCAATTACTTCACAGTCTGGATTAATATCTGCAATACGTTCTTTCATAATATCTACTTTAGGACGGCCAACTGTAGATAATAATGCAATTACCTGTCTATTGACATTCGTAATATCCACATCATCCTTATCAATTAAGATTAATTTTCCTACGCCTGAACGAGCTAACGCTTCTGCAGCAAAGGAACCAACGCCTCCGATTCCTAGAACAGCAACCGTACTGTTTTTCATTGTCTCTAGCCCTTCTTTGCCAATGGCTAGCTCATTTCTCGAAAATTGATGCAACATCTGTTTTCAACTCCATTTAATTTTTCCTACCAGCTAATTATGTTTACATATTCCCTTATCAGGAATTCTCATTCTGAAAGAATAAAATTATTACTTAAGAAATATAACATAAATTTTTATCAGCTACCACTCCCCTTTCCTTGTTTCCCGATAAGAATTAAATTTTTTCTATTGAATGATAGGTATAAATTTTGCAAGTACTAAAAGAGAGAGTTGGAACAAAATATGTAATAAGTAAAGAGAATCAATCTCATAGCTAAACCTCATGGGCTAGCCAGTTGGAAAGCGATGCGTATTTAGCTCCAGAAAAGAATCACAAAACGTCTTTTTCGACATAAAAAAACGAACAATCATACGAAATATTGTTGATATCTCCGCATAATTGTTCGGGTCTATATTTGGTGGAATACTTCTATTCCAGTCTCTTAATCATTATTTATTCAGTTTCAAAGATAAATGTAAATCTGTTAATTGGTTTTCACTTACTTCACTTGGAGCATTTGTCAAAAGACAGCTTGCACTTGCTGTTTTAGGAAATGCAATCGTATCACGAAGATTCGTGCGCCCAGATAGCAGCATAATTAAGCGATCTAAACCAATTGCAATTCCTCCATGTGGTGGAGTTCCATATTCAAACGCTTCTAATAAGAAACCAAATTGAGCATAAGCCTCTTCCTTAGTAAATCCTAATAAGCTAAACATTTTTTCTTGGATTTCTTTTTCAAATATACGTAGAGAACCACCGCCTAGCTCATAACCATTTAACACAATGTCATAAGCTTGTGCTTTCACTGCTTCAGGATTAGTATCCAATAATTCTAAATCCGCTCTTTGAGGCATTGTGAATGGATGATGTGCTGCATAAAAACGGCCTTCTTCTTCGTCATATTCAAATAACGGCCAATCTGTCACCCATAAGAAATTGAATTTACTTTGATCAATTAAATCTAGCTCTTTTGCTAATTTTAAACGCAGTGCTCCTAATGCATCGGCAACGACATTCTTTTTATCAGCTACGAATAAAAGCAGGTCTCCTGCTTCAATATTTAACGCTTGCTCAAAGTCTTTTTGCTCTGTCTCGGAAATAAACTTAGAAATAGGCCCTTTTAAGCCGTCTTCTTCAGCTTTTAACCAAGCAAGACCTTTTGCTCCATACACTTTTACAAACTCTGTCAATGCATCAATATCTTTACGAGAATAGTTTCCACTTGCATTCTTTACATTTATTGCTTTTACTTGACCGCCTGTTTCAACTGCTGAAGCAAATACTTTAAAGCTAGATTCTTTCACTATTTCAGAAAGGTCAACTAATTCCATCTCAAAACGAGTATCTGGTTTGTCTGATCCATATCTACTCATTGCTTCATCATAAGGCATTCTTGGAAATGGGAGCGTCACATCGATATTCTTAACTTCTTTCATGATTTTTGCCATCATTGCTTCCATCATGTTCATAATATCTTCCTGACTCATAAAGCTTGTTTCCAAATCAAGCTGTGTGAATTCTGGCTGTCGATCTGCACGTAAATCTTCATCACGGAAACAACGAGCAATCTGATAGTATCTCTCTACTCCACCGACCATTAATAATTGCTTGAAAATTTGTGGTGACTGAGGCAATGCATAGAATTCACCTGGATGAACTCGGCTAGGTACTAAATAATCTCTTGCCCCTTCTGGCGTACTTTTTGTTAAGATTGGTGTTTCAATATCCAAAAACCCTTCACTATCAAGAAAATCTCTCATCACTTTTGTGACTTGATGACGCATTTTTAAGGTTTCAAACATAACAGGTCTTCTAACATCTAAATAGCGATATTTTAAACGTACATCTTCTGTAACATCCGTTTGATCAGAAATAACGAATGGAGGAGTTTTTGCTTCATTAATGATTTTAATTTCATCGGCGATTATTTCAATTTTTCCTGTTTTAAGGTTTTCATTGACTGTACCTTCTTGGCGCGCAACTACTTTTCCTTTTATATCTAATACAAATTCATTTCTTACCTTATCAGCGATTTCGATGGCCTCTTTATTTATCTCTGGATTAAATACTACCTGAACGATACCTGTACGGTCACGTAAATCAATGAAAATCAGCCCGCCTAGATCACGTCTTTTTTGCACCCATCCTTTTAAAACAATACTCTCACCAATCGATTTTTCTGTTACTTCACCACAAAAATATGTTCTTCCAAACATGAAGTATCCTCCCTATAATCAACATTTGTGTATTCACATTTTTATCTTCCTAACGACTCATTCAGATGCTTTCTTTGCTTTCCTATTAAAAACAAAGAAAACATCCTTGCTTAGAATGAGCCAAAGTCTTTTAGCGCACTTACAAGCTCTGTAAGCGGAATTTCTTTTTGTTCTCCTGTTTCTAACTGTTTTAAATTAATTTTGTTGTTTTGCAATTCATTTTCTCCTAAAACAGCGACATATTTAGCGTGAAGACGATCAGCTGCTTTAAATTGGGCCTTTACTTTGCGATCAAGATAATCTCTTTCAGCAGAGAAACCAGCCTGTCTAAGTTCATTTACTAATCCTACCGTGTAATCCTTTGCTTCTTCTCCTAATGAAACTAAATAGCAATCCACCTTCTTTTCAATAGGTAGTTCGATTTTTTCCGCTTCAAGGGCAGAAAGTAATCGTTCTAAACTCATAGCAAAGCCGATTCCAGGAGCTTCAGGGCCGCCTAATTCTTCTGTTAAGCCATTGTATCTGCCTCCACCACATAATGTAGTAATGGCGCCAAATCCTTCAGCTTCACTCATTATTTCAAAAGCTGTGTGGTTATAGTAATCCAAACCTCTAACTAAATTAGAGTCAACAACAAAGGGAATGTTTAAAGCCGTTAAATATTTTTGTACCTTTTCAAAGTATGCTTTTGACTCTTCGTTTAAGTACTCTAGGATGGATGGTGCAGACTTCATTAATGGATGTTCATGATCCTTTTTGCAATCTAAGATTCTCATTGGGTTTTTCTCTAATCTTGTTTGGCAATCATGACAAAATTCCCCGATGCTCGGTTTAAAGTGTGCAATTAGCGCTTCACGGTGAGCTTGTCTACTTTCTTTATCACCTAAACTGTTAACAACTACCTTTAACTTTGATAATCCCATTGTTTGATAAACGGAATAAGCAAGTGCAATCACTTCCGCATCAATAGCAGGATCTTTACTCCCAATTGCTTCCACACCAAACTGGACAAATTGACGAAAACGTCCAGCTTGTGGTCTCTCATACCGGAACATTTGCCCTAAATAAAAGAGCTTAATTGGCTGAGATGCATATCCATGCATTTTATTCTCCACAAATGAACGAACAACCGCCGCTGTTCCCTCTGGTCTTAATGTTAAGCTTCTTTTTCCTCGATCCTCAAAAGTATACATTTCCTTTGTAACAATATCCGTTGTGTCCCCAACACTTCGTAAAAATAGTTCTGTATGTTCAAATATAGGAGTGCGGATTTCGCTATATTGATATCGATCACAAAGTTGTTTAATTTTCCCTTCAATATACTGCCACTTTTCTACAGTCCCTGGCAAAATATCTTGGGTTCCTCTTGGAATATTAATATGCATTTTATGTATCCTCCCTGCTATTAGAAAAGCGTCTGATATCCGCGCTTTATTTGTAATATTTCAAATAAAAAAATCTCGTCCCTTGCATCCATCTGAATACAAGGGACGAGATTTTTCCCGTGGTACCACCCTAATTGAAGATTTTCTTAAATCTTCCACTTTGCAGTTAACGCCTGCGCACGTTTCTACCTACTAATGAAGAATATTTTCAGAAGAAAGCCTCCCTGAGTGTTCTTTCTCTAAGTCATCATGTAGAAATGCTTGCAGCCTTTATGACATTTCCTCTCTGTTCATGTGTCTCTTAGATACTCTTCTCGATCAATGGCTTTACTAGATTATTTATTATTATTTAATTAATAATAAATAGGAAAGATTGTATTGTCAATAGGATATGAAAATGATTTCCCGCTCTATTATAATTTTCCTAGTTGTTTCTTTAGCTTTTTTACTTCCCCTAATGAAAGTCCGAATTCAGAAGCTAGCTCAATCGCATTTGAATTTCCTTCTCTTTGAATAAAATCGTGAAAATCGACGCCTAGTAATTTGGAATCAATTTCACTAGTTGATGAACTTTTTTCACCAAATCTCATGCATTTCACCCTTTTTTCTGTTATTTTTTTATAGTATTACCATGAGAGGCTAAAAAATTTCATCAAAAAATAGTTTCTTGTCTAAATTTGATTACAAAAAATAAGAATAGCATAAAGGAATATACCTTCAAAAAGTAGAATCTTATTGTATGTGAAATTATACTAGTCAGCTTTAGACAATTACGGAAGGAGTGCAGCTTGTTTGAAGAATATAAGATGGATGCTATTACTTTTAGTCAGCATCTTCTTCATTCCTACACAGTATCAACTTGTATCAGCAGAAAATCAATCAACTGTTCAAGCTAATATGGTCATAAACGTTAGAGAAAATCCAGGGCTTGATCAAAATGTTATTGGGAAAATGGAGATAGGAAAAGCATATCCTTTAATAAAGGAAGAAAATGATTGGATTGAAATTCAATATACTCCCTCTTCTACTGGATGGGTAGCCGCCTATTTAGTAACAAAAAACGGACAAAGTACAAATGAAGGCCCAATGGAAAAAGAAGAAGAAACAATTACTTCCCATTCAAACAAAGCCACGATTACAGAGAATGGTCTTCGCTTAAGAAAAGGACCAGGTACAAATTATCAAGTGATTACCACTTTAGGTGAAGGAATTGAAGTCACCATCCTTTCCACAAATAACGATTGGTATCAAATCAGTACAGATTTAGGGTCTGGATGGGTTCACAATGATTATCTCCTGTTTGAAGATTCTTCTATTCATACAGAAACAGGAGTACAAGAAAAGCCTAAACAGGAAATAGCTACTGTTACAGAAGATCAGATTAATCTTCGCAGTAATCCATCTACTAGTGCAGAAATCATCGGAAAAATCAGCATTGGCACTGTAATTACTATAATAGCAGAAGAATCTAATTGGGCAAAAATTCAATACTCTGGTAATATCGGCTGGGTTCATAAAGATCTTTTAAAGAGCAGCGATATAGAAAGCAGAAAAGGAAAAACAATCGATAAGAAAGTTAAACTTCTCTACGATAGAACAAATATTAGAAGCGATGCAACCGTCAATTCAAAAATCTTGCTTGTCGCAGATAGCAGCGAAACCTTTCAAGCAGTAGAAATAATTGATGATTGGTATAAAATTAAACTTGCAGACGGCGAATTTGGATATATTGCGGAATGGCTGGTTGAAGATTCAGCATCAAATGATCCCCAAATTACCAATACTACAGCTACAAATGATTTAAAGGGAAAAACAATCGTTTTGGATCCTGGGCACGGCGGAAAGGATAGTGGCACAATAGGCTTTGTCGGAACACTTGAAAAGACATTAAATCTTCGTACCGCTAAGTTACTTGCTAATAAACTAGAAGCCTCTGGAGCAAAGGTAATCCTAACTAGAAAAAACGATCTATTTATTCCGTTACAAACAAGGGTCGATATAAGCCATTTCTATCATGCAGATGCTTTTATCAGCCTCCATTATGACAGCATCAGTGATCGTTCCGTAAATGGTGTTACAAGCTATTACTACACATCAAATCAGAAAAAATTAGCTACCAGCATACATAAAAGTATCATTGAAGCAACAGATCGAAAGGATAGAGGCGTTAGACAAAATTCATATGTCGTCCTTAAGCAAAATAGACAACCTGCCTCTCTGTTAGAATTGGGATATCTAAGTAGTCCTGCTGAAGAACAAACGTTACTTTCTAACAAGTATCAAGAGACCATTACTACAGCTATCTATAATGGCTTAGAGAATTATTTTAGTTATTAAGCCTGTTAAATGAATGGTCATATAAGAAGCAAATAAAAGCCAAACAATCATCTGAGCTTTCGTGATTGTTTGGCTTTATTTCTATCCAGATTACTTATGGTCTAACCTTTTTTAATTGTATAGGAAGCATTCATTTAACATTATTTACTATCTAATATTAATGTTACCGGTCCATCGTTTATTAGCTGGACATCCATCATCGCACCAAAAATACCTGTTTCAACAGTTAGACCATGGCTGCGTAAAAGTTTATTGAATTGATCATATAACACCTTTGCCTGCTCTGGTTTAGCGGCATCCATAAAGTTAGGTCTTCTTCCTTTACGTGTATCTCCATATAGGGTAAACTGGGAAATCGATAAAACGGCTCCCTCCCTATCTAAAATACTTTGATTCATTTTCCCATTCTCGTCTTCAAAAACACGAAGATGGGCAATTTTATCTGCAAGGTATTTAGCCTCTTCCAATGTATCGCTATGTGTAATACCTACAAGAAGAACGAATCCTTTCTCAATAGCGCCAACTATCTCTCCGTCTACTTCTACTTTTGCTTCTCTTGATCTTTGTAATACTACACGCACATTTAAGACTCCTTAGTTCATTATTCTTCGTACAGAATAGACATCTGGAATTTGTTTGATTCGATCAACAACTTTTTGAAGATGATTGACATTTAGAATCATAATACTCATGTTAATCGTCGCAACTTTATTACGGTCAGACTTACCAGATACGGCCGATATATTTGTTTTCGATTCATTAACTGCCTGGAGAACCTCATTTAATAAACCTCTTCTGTCATAGCCGCTTATTTCAATTTCAACATTATATTCTTTGCGGTTATTTAAATTCGTTTCCCATTCAACAGGAATTAGTCGTGCCTTCGCATCATCTGTGTCAATATTTGTACAGTCTGCCCGATGAACGGAAACGCCTCTTCCTTTTGTAATAAAGCCAACTATGTCATCACCTGGAACAGGATTACAGCAGCGAGATAAACGGATTAATAGGTTATCAATTCCCGTTACTCGAACACCAGAAGCGCTCCTTTTATTATTGGAAAAAGACTTTAATTCCGCAACTGCATTTGAAATAGTTGAAATCTGTTCTGCATCTCTTTTCTTCCGCCATTTTTCTGTTAACCTATTGGCCACTTGGAGTGCTGTAATTCCATTGTAGCCTACAGCCGCATACATATCTTCTTCTGTCATAAAATTAAATTTTTCAATTACTGCCTTCACATTTTCGGGTGTAAGAATTTCTTTCAAATCAAATTCCATATTACGAATTTCTTTTTCAACTAATTCTTTCCCTTTTTCGACATTTTCTTCTCTACGTTGTTTTTTGAAAAATTGTCTAATTTTATTTTTTGCTTGGGATGTTTGAGCTATTTTTAACCAATCTTGACTTGGTCCATACGAATGTTTACTCGTATGAATTTCAACAATATCGCCTGTTTTTAACTTGTAATCAAGGGTGACCATCTTGCCATTCACTTTTGCTCCAATCGTTTTATTTCCAATTTCTGAATGGATACGATAAGCAAAATCAATTGGTACAGAGCCAGAAGGTAACTCAAACACGTCTCCCTTTGGTGTAAAAACAAAAACCATATCTGAAAATAAATCAATTTTCAGACTTTCCATAAACTCTTCGGCATTCACGAAATCATCTTGGAATTCTAATATTTCTCTAAACCATGTTAATTTTTCTTCCAATGAGGATCCTTCATTTACAGATTTTCCTTCTTTGTATGCCCAATGAGCTGCAATCCCGTATTCAGCAATTCGATGCATGTCTTGTGTACGAATTTGCACTTCTAAAGGATCGCCCTTAGGACCGATAACAGTTGTATGGAGAGACTGATACATATTAGCCTTTGGCATCGCAATATAGTCTTTAAAGCGCCCAGGCATTGGTTTCCATCTTGTGTGTATAATCCCTAGTATGGCATAGCAATCTTTAATACTGTTGACGACAATTCTTACTGCTAATAAGTCATATATTTCATTAAACTGTTTATTCTGTAAAACCATTTTGCGATATATGCTGTATATATGCTTTGGTCTTCCGGAAATATCTGCTTGAATTTTTACTTCTGCCGTTCCTTCACGAATTTCAGTAACTACTTCATCTAGGTATTGTTCTCTTTCTGCTCTTTTCTTTTTCATTAAATTTACGATACGATAATATTGCTGTGGATTCATATAGCGTAATGCAGTATCTTCTAGTTCCCATTTAATAGTAGAGATTCCTAGACGATGAGCAAGTGGGGCAAAAATCTCCAATGTTTCATTTGAAATACGACGCTGCTTTTCTGCAGGTAAATGCTTCAATGTTCTCATATTATGAAGTCTGTCTGCTAATTTAATTAGGATAACACGAATGTCCTGCGCCATCGCTACAAACATTTTACGATGATTTTCTGCTTGTTGTTCTTCATGTGATTTATATTTAATTTTACCGAGCTTCGTTACACCGTCAACGAGCATGGCCACTTCACTGTTAAATGCTTTACTTATATCTTGTAAAGTAATTTCCGTGTCTTCAACAACGTCATGGAGAAAACCTGCTGCTACTGTTGCTGGATCCATTTCTAAATCAGCCAAAATTCCTGCTACTTGGATTGGATGAATAATATATGGTTCCCCAGATTTTCTATATTGTTCACGATGAGCCTCTCTTGCATAGTCATAAGCTTTTTCAATAAAAGCTACGTGCTCTTCGTTTAAATATCCTCTAGTCTTATCGATGACTTGTTCGGCGGTTAATACTTGATCGTTCGCCATGTAATCACCTTTCATATTACAATTATATTATTAAAATTTAGCATATTTTAGACATTCTTTCTATCCTACTACTTTTATGCAAGATTACAAAAAAGAATAAAATTTATTTTAGAATGATTATTACTATTATCGAAAAAAAAAGGGAGATTGTAAAGGGATTGGAAGTAAATTTTATACGGAAAGAAAGAAAAATGTCGAATGAAGGCGATTTCTACCTATTCCTAGTAATTTTTTCTTTCTTTTCTTTTCGATTATGAAAAAGAGCGCTTAATCAGCGCCCTTTTTTCATGTATGTGGATTAATATTCCATTAAAGTTAAAATATCATATCCGTCTAAATTTTTACGTCCTTCAAGATAAGACAATTCAATTAAAAATGCAATACCAGCAACAATCCCGCCAAGTTCTTCGACTAATTTAATTGTCGCCTCAATTGTACCGCCTGTCGCTAATAAATCATCTGTGATTAAAACACGTTGACCTGGTTTAATCGCATCTTTATGGATTGTTAATACGTCTTTTCCATATTCCAATCCATATTCTACTTTAATCGTTTCTCTCGGTAATTTTCCTTCTTTACGAACTGGAGCAAAGCCAACTCCAAGCGAATAAGCAACAGGACAGCCAATGATAAAGCCTCTTGCTTCTGGTCCTACAACAAGATCAATTTCTTTTTCTTTTGCATACGTTACAATTTGATCTGTTGCATATCTATATGCATCACCATTATCCATTAATGTTGTTATATCCTTGAATCTGATCCCTTCTTTTGGCCAATCTTCAACGATCGTAACATATTGTTTTAAATCCATTCTTTTACTTCCTCCTCATTATTGACGGATTTCTTTAGAATAAGATCAAACCAATTTTTAAGTTGTTCATAAGATGAATAAATTAATTCATTTTCCAGCTCAAATTGCGCTTGTTTTTGTTGAAAAGAGATAGATTCTGTTAAATCTCTTTTTGGAACATTCTTATTCAGTGAAATAAATCCATCCTTCATTGTAACAAAATTTAATTCAAAAAACACCTTTGACATAAAATCTACCGTTTCTTTACTCCAGCCTTTTCTTCTAGCAAGCTCTCCACCGAATTTTTGGAGGTGAAAATTCCCCTGTTTTGCTAAAAAAGCATAGAACCATTTAAAGTGATCACGAGTTGGCATTGTACTAAAGAAGTCACTTTGTTGTTTATAAAAAACAGCATATATTCTTTCAGGGGCATTGTTAGTTAACAATGTTTTTAGCATATCCAAACTAGGGGGATAATCTGCCAGTACCATAGCATTATTCATTGATTCTAGGAATGCTCCTTGCTCTATTGATTCAATTACCTGATAAGAGACTTGTTCATCCATATCCTTAGGAACAGAATCTTGATGAAAAAAAATCCACTGGGCATTTTTAGGCACTACTTCGTATAATTGATTCACTTTTCTTAAACTGCGATAGTCAAACAGCTGCCAATGAGCAACCTCCATATCTTGAATAAAGATTTGCGGTTTTTTACGATTATTCCATTCGTTTATCGAAAGCTCCCCTAATACAGAAACTTTTGCACTTGGAGAGATATGATCACATAGGTCTCCAATTCCAAATCCTATTCCATCTAATTCAAAATCATTATCTTTTAATATAATCTTTAAATGGTTTTGATTGGAACCTATTTTCCGCATATTGTCGATTTCTAGATCACAGAAGGTTAATTTTGGCTTGGGATTGTCGACTCCAAATGGGGCGAGCATTTGCATTTCCTCTATTGATTTAATAGATATATCACTAATTGAAAAACTGCCATCCACCTTTGTTAATGGAATGAGATTTTCTTCTGTTAATTGTTCAAATGCTAATCTATTTAAACTATCTCTAAGAACTTCTACATCTTCTATTTTTAAAGACATTCCTGCAGCCATTGGATGCCCACCAAAATGAGGTAGAATATCTCTACACGTCGATAGATTTTTATATAAATCAAATCCCTCAATACTGCGAGCAGATCCTTTTGCTATTCCCTTTTCCTTGTCATAACTTAATACAATCGTTGGTCGATAGTACTTTTCTACCAATCTAGAAGCAACTATCCCAACTACGCCGGGGTTCCAGCCTTCTTTCCCTACAATTAGAACACGATTTTCATTTAATGGATAGAGCTCGTCCACTTGTTCCATCGCTTCCAATGTTATCTGATTTACAATCGCTTGTCTTTCCTTATTCGTTTCTTCCATTTCTAATGCTAGTTCTTTTGCAATCTCTGAATCATCCGTTAATAATAAGTCAACAGCCGGATCCGCATTTCCTAATCTGCCAATAGCATTAATTCGCGGAGCAAGCATAAACCCGATTGTTTCTTCATTAATCGTATTTTTGTCGATATTCATTTGACGATATAATGCATTTAAACCGATATTATCCGTTTCTTGCAGTGCCTTAATTCCTTTTTTCGCAAGAAGGCGATTTTCTCCTGTTAAAGAGACAAGATCAGCGATTGTTCCAATTGCCGCAAATGGCAATAAATGATGGGGAACTTTTCCGTAAAGAGCGTGAGATAACTTGAAAGAAACGCCTACCCCTGCTAACTCACGGAATGGATATCCGCTGCCTTCTATCTTCGGATGAATAATCGCAAGTGCCTCTGGCAATATTGGTCCAGGCTCATGGTGATCGGTAATGATTAAGTCTATTTCTAATTCCTTTGCCACTTCCGCTTCATGAACAGCAGCAATACCCGTATCGACTGTAATAATCAATTGAACACCAATGCTTTTAGCATAGCGAAAAGCCCTCTCATTAGGGCCATATCCTTCGGTAAATCGGTTTGGAATATAAAATTGTACATTGGCTCCAAGATCCTCTAATGTTTTCATCATAACGGTTGTGCTAGTTACTCCATCGGCATCATAATCTCCGAATATAAGAATTAATTCCTTGTTAGTAATTGCCTTTTGTATTCGATCTACGGCTATATCCATTCCTAAAAGCAGGAAAGGATCATGAAAATCATTATTATCATCAAATAAAAAAGCTTTTGCTTCCTCTGGTGTATGGTAACCTCTTTTCAATAAAAGTGAGGCAACAATTGGTGCTAGTTTTAACTCTTCTGCTAATAGTAAAATATTTTCTTTATTTGAAGTTTCTTCTTGTATCCATCTTTTTTTGGAACGTAACATTCAATCACCTCAATCTAACTATTATACAAGTTAAAAGAAGTCCTTTCAATGCAAGAAGAATGGAAAAACATGTGGTTGTTTTTATAATTACTTTTTAATATTAAAAAAATTGTTCAATTATCATTCCAAATAACTAAATAGACAAAAAAGATGTCTGAGAAGAAATTAATCGAAGTAAACACTCCCAACGAATTTCTCCTTGCAGACATCCCTTTTTATTTTAGATCTGTTAGAACCTTTTCCTTCTCTTTTTTATCATCCGATTTTTGTTCTAATGCCTTTTTTTCTTTTTCCAATGTTTTAATTTTACGCTGCAATGAATAAATACGAATAATTCCAGCAGAGCCAATGATTAATCCACCAAGAAGAACAGAAATTAATATAACTAAAATAAGCGGCCATTCCCCTTCTCCAAATAAGTAATTAACGGAAACCGGTTCGACATTAATAACTGCAAAGACCGCAACGATTAAAGCAAAAATAATTCCCCAAAGCATATTCCATTGAAATTTCATTTACTTCCCTCCCTTTGTATTTTTTGGTTCTATTATTTCCTATTTTCCATCTTTCCACTATCATAAACAAGGATTTTTTTAGCAAATATACAAAAACCCGCTCCTTTAGGAGACAGGCTTTTGTTTTGTCTTATACTTGTGGCTCGTCTGAAATTGGACGTTTTTCTTTATACGTAATTAAGACACCTTTTCTCTTTAATTCTCTCTTCTTCCAGACATACCAAAGCTGGGATGCAATAAAGATAGAAGAATAGGCACCGCCAATTAAACCAATTAGTAACGCTAAAGAGAAGTTTGTGATTGCACTGCTTCCAAATATTAATAAAGCCACTACACAAATCACAACCGTTATTACAGTGTTTATCGAACGTGCAAATGTCTGTCTAATACTTCTGTTGATAATATCTTTAATTTCTTGTGGTGTTTTGATTCGCTTCTTCTTCGCTAAATTTTCTCTTATACGATCAAAGGTAACAATCGTATCATTAATCGAGTAACCGACAATCGTCAACACGGCAGCGATAAAGGTAATATCTACTTCTAGTCGTGTGAGACTGAAAATCACGACAATAAAGAAAGCATCATGCAGTAATGCTAATACAGCTGCAAGACCCATATATACTTCAAAGCGAATTGCCACATAAATAATGATTCCGATGGAGGCAAAAATTATCGCTTTAAAGGCATTTTTAGCTAGTTCTTTCCCAACAGTTGGTGATACACTGCTGACGTTCGGATCATGCCCATACGTCTTATTAAACTCTGACTTTATCGTATTAATTTTAGCTCGACTTAAATCACCCTTAATACGAATAGCAGCAGTATCTTGCTTGTCACCTGAAATTACGATATCGTCTGCTTTTACATTCAGCTTATCTAAGTGATCTTCAATTTCAGCAGTTGTTAATGCTTTATCTGCCATAACTTCTATACGAGATCCACTTGCAAAATCAATTCCAAGATTAAGCTTGAATATAAACATAATCACAATTCCCGCCACAATTAAAACACTAGAAATTGTGAAAAATACATTTTTATATTTTACAAAATCAAGACGATCAAATTTGGTTGGCAATGTTAAAGTATCGTAATTTTCGCTAATATGTTTAATGTCTTTACGATTGACTCCAAACCACGTAATTTTTTTATCAAACAATTTACTTTTCACTAGTAAACCGAGTAATAATCTAGAACCATATACAGCAGTAATAAAACTTACTAATATACTAACAATTAAGAGTGTAGCAAACCCTTTTACTGAACTTGTCCCATAAATAAATAGAACAATCGAAGCTATAATGGTAGTTAAATTTGCATCAAAAATGGTTCCGATGGAGTTTTTATTACCTGCTTGAAAAGCAGCTCGCAGCGACTTTCCTACCCTCAGTTCATCCTTAATTCTTTCATAGGTAATGATATTAGCATCTACGGCCATTCCAACACCGAGAATAAGTGCCGCAATTCCTGGAAGTGTTAATACCCCTTTCATTAAATCAAGAACCAACAGATTTAAATAAACATAGATGGACAATGTAATGATAGCAACTAATCCAGGCAGACGGTAATAGAGAAGCATAAATAAAAATACTAGGCCTACACCAATGATACCCGCATATACTGTATCTTTTAACGCTTGATCTCCAAACTGTGCGCCAACACTTGTCGAATATTCTTCCGTCAATTTAACCGGCAATGCACCAGCATTTAATAATTCAGCTAATCTGGTCGCCTCATCTACTGTAAAATTACCAGTTATAGATACAGTATCCGAGTTAATCACTTCACTTACCATCGGTGCAGATAAGAATTTTGGTTCTTCTTTCGCTGCTTCCGCATTATAAGAATCCCCTTCTTCAAAGTCTAACCAGATGACTAACGGACTACCTAAAACTGATTGTGTTATTTCTTTAAACTTATTTGCATCTTTTAGTTTTAAAGAAACACTAGGTTTTCCATACTGGTCAAATTCTTGACTTGCTCCTCCCTGCACTAAATCAGAGCCATCTAGTAATTTCTTATCTTGAATATCTCTGAATGTTAGGTTAGCTTCAGTTGAAAGCATTTCTCTTGCTTCATTTTGATCTGTTATACCAGCAAGCTGCACTCTTATTCGGTCTTTTCCCTCTATTTGAATAACAGGCTCGCTTACTCCTAAAACATTTATCCTTTTATCTAAAGCTTGAGCTGTGCTTTTTAAAGCGGCTTCATCAATTTTCGCTTTCCCCTTTTCCAGTGGTTCTACTTTATAAAGAACTTCAAATCCACCTTGAAGGTCTAATCCAAGCTTAATATTGTCCAAAATTTTATTTGTTGTTCCTCCCATTAATCCTGCCGCCAAGACAATGATTAACAAAAAAGCAACAATTCTACTGCGTTTAACCATTATGTATTAATCCTCCTCATGAAATACAAAGCAGAAACTTCCTCAACTAATACTAGCCATATTCATTGTTATTTATCAAAAATGATGTCCTCTTTTAATATGAACCTTGCAATCAGCTGTTATTCTATTTCTGCGGCTCACTTCTTTCCAGTAATTAAACTAACAATTTCTTCTATAACTTAGAATAAACTCATTATGGAACAGTTTATCATGACTGTCAATTTGTATAGAAAAATATACTAGTAAAGTTATTCTAATTGTCACATAAAGTTAACGACTTGTCTTTTATTACCACCATCTCCAAACCATCATCAACTATAAAAAAGAATAATGGAAGAATTTCTGATTAATAAAACTCCTTTACTTCAGTAATTCTTTTTTTTCTTCTTCTGATAAGACAGAGAATAGATCTGCCGTTTTATATGCCTCGATAGTGGCAAAGTTCATATAGTCTACTACCTTAACATTCAGTATATCCTGTACAAGCTCCGAAATTCTGATATCTTGAGCGGGCTTTCTCCATTTTTTATTCGTTAAAAATGCCCATAGCTCGTCTTCCTTAATAGTCTCATAGCCAAGTAAATGAAACTCTTCTAACTTGCTGTTTAATACAGGTTTAACTTGTGAACGATATTGGTCATATATGTGTGTTGATGTTGACGACATTCCTATTCACTCCATTACAGTCATTTTATCTTACTTTTAAACATGGGAGCTATCTCCTTTTACTTCTATACCTCCATAATGCTAAGTAAACCATTTTACCTAGAAAAAAATATGATTCCTTTTTCATACTAACAATAAAATATCGTCTCTTCCTTACAACAAACTTACTTTTATAAAAAAACCTTGTCATGCTTTGTCCACTCTGTTGCATATAGATAATTGTATAGTATTATTCGCTATTTGAGAAGGCAGGTAATAGAATGTCTAAGTTTTTAAAAGGAACAATGATTTTACTTATAGCAGGATTTATTACTAGAGTTCTTGGATTTATAAATCGAATTGTTATCGCACGATTTATCGGAGATGATGGTGTTGGACTCTACATGATGGTTTACCCGACAATGATATTAGTTGTAACCATCACTCAGCTTGGACTGCCTGTAGCAATCTCTAAGAATGTAGCCGAAGCCGAAGCAGCAGGGAATTTACGAAAAGTAAAGAGCATCTTAATCGTTTCCTTAAGTACAACTTTAGGTCTAACAGTGATCTTTACTCCAGCTTTATTTCTTTTAGCACCCTATCTTTCTCAAACCCTATTTACAGATGAAAGAACTCTTTTACCACTTCTTGCGATTACGCCAATTATCCCAATAATCGCTGTTTCATCTGTTTTGAGAGGGTATTTTCAAGGCAGACAAAATATGAAGCCAGCTGCAATTTCTCAAGTGATTGAACAAATCGTTCGGATTGCGTTAATTGCGACTTTAACAAAAGCCTTTCTGCCTCTTGGAGTCGAATATGCTGCTGCAGGGGCAATGCTCGCTTCTGTTCTTGGAGAACTAGCGTCTTTATTCTATTTACTAGCATCATTTAAATGGAAAAAAAAATTTCATTTGCGGAAAAAATTCTTCCAATATGTACATAATGGAAAAAATACTTTCCAAGAACTAATGACAATTGCTTTACCAACAACAGGAAGCCGAATGATTGGCAGCATCGCTTGGTTTATTGAACCCATTGTTGTAGCACATAGCTTATCATTAGCTGGTCTTACTGCTATCAATGCAACAAAACAATATGGAGTATTAACTGGTTTTGCACTCCCACTCTTAATGCTGCCATCCTTCTTTACTCAATCATTATCAACATCTCTTGTGCCTGCTATTAGTGAAGCAAAAGCTAATAATCAACTAAAGCTAATCGAACATTTATTACAGCAAGCACTCAAATTCACCTTTATGACAGGTGGACTTGCCATTGTAGTCCTATATGTGTTGGCTGAGCCTTTAATGACCGTTATGTACGGAAGCACGCGAGGCACTTCCTTTATTCAGCTAATGGCACCGTTCTTTATTCTTAATTATTACCAAGGTCCACTTCAGGCTACTTTGCAAGCCTTAAATTTTGCTAGAGCAGCAATGATTAACAGCTTTATCGGAGCAGCCGTTAAAACAGCATTAATTTTTATTCTTGCAAGTCGACCAGAGTTTGGAATTTTCGGAGTAGCTATTGCCTTAATTGTTGGGTTTGTTTTAGTAACGATCCTTCATTTTGCTACAATATTAAAAACAATTAGTTTCTCGATTATTGTGAAAGATTATATAAAAATGCTGCTTGTTATTTTGCTGACTGCTTATCTTGGCTCTCTTTTAGTCAAAACAATAACGTTCCCTTCCATTCTGATACAAATCATCAGTATTACTAGTATAATCTGTATCTTTTATATCATATTGCTTTTTCTTTTCCGTTTAATGAACAAAAAAGATTTAGCAAAAATCCCTTGGATTGGTCCATTTTTTTCTTAAAACTTTTTCAACTGTAGCAACCAATGAGAATTCCGCTTCTCACTGGTTGCTTTTTTACTGAAAGATTTCACTGTTGTTCTTTCTTTAATGATCAATCACATCAATATAAAATTCACCGTCTTGATAACTGCAAAAGGAGATGTTTTTTATATTAACATATCCTTTATCTTTTAATTGCTGTCTTAACCATAGATTAGTTTTTCCTATTCTCTCTAGGTTGCTCTCTTGAATAATTCCATCCATAATTAATGGAATAGTAATAGATGACTTATTTTCTTCTTTTTCAAATACAGAAAGTTTACCTGATGTTTCTAATATGGCAAACTCTACATCTGCAATATTGCGGATATTTTTTTCTCTAAGCTGAATTAATAAGTCATCATAATTATAGCGCTGGCTTCTCATTGCTTTTTCGTCAATTTTACCATTTTTGATAATTAATGTTGGTTCTCCCTCAATAAAATCACGCATTTTTTTGCTTTTTAAAGAAAAGAACGCAAGAAGCACTTGAATGGCTAGTAGGATAAACATTGGAAATAGCGTTGGTAAAATGGGATCCTTATAATCTTCTATAGCAACAACAGCAATTTCTGCGATCATAATGAATACAACAAGATCTAGTATGCTTAATTCCCCTATTTCCCTTTTTCCCATCATTCGAAAAATAAGAACGATTAAGAAGTAGATCAAAATCGTTCTAAACAAAATGATCAAATACTGGTCCACATTATCTCCTCCGATCAAATATGTTCTCTTTTAATCTGCTCCATACGATAAAAATAATACAGAAAAGTAGCAGTATAAGGATGAGAGAAAAATGTGTTTTTAAATATTTTTTAATTCTATTTTCTTCCTTCCCGAATATGCTTGTACTAGAGAACTTTTATAGAAAACTTTAAATGTTTTGGAAAGGAGAGGTTTACAATCGAAGAGAGTAAACATGTTGGCAGTTCTGTTTTATACGGTCTAATTGCCATTTTCATTATGTTAATAGCAAGCAGTTTGTTCTTTTCCCTATTATTAAGATTTACATCTATTCAAGAATCATCCCTGCGATATATTATTACAGCCGTATCCTTTATAACTTTATTTGCAGGTGGTTTTATTTCCGGCGGGAAAGGTAAGGAAAGAGGTTGGTTTCTTGGGGGACTCACGGGGTTCATCTATTCCATCATCATTTTTTTATTTTCCTTTCTAGGCTCTGACCAACTATTTACGATAGAACAAACCATTTATCATGTATGTTATACCCTTATTTGTATGATGGGAGGTATTTTGGGGGTAAATCTTTCCAAAAAATAAATAACTAAAAATCCTTCGATAAAATACAAAAGTGCAATCTTATTTTTTAAGACTGCACTTTTTTTACTTATTGTTCTGTTTTTTCTAATGTTGGACTAGCTACTGCAGCAGAGGATTCTACTACTTCACGAATTGCATTACGATCAAATGTCAGGCGTGAGCCATCTTTTGATTTTAATACAACCGTTCCTTCATCAATTGCATCGATTGTAGCATGCATGCCGCCAATCGTGACAATCTTGTCCCCTTTTTTTAAGCTACTTTGCATATCACGCACAGCTCTTTGACGCTTTTGCTGTGGACGAATTAGCAAGAAATAGAATAGTACAAACATTAAAATAAACGGTAGTAAACCAGCTAAATTTCCCATCTATATTTCCCCTCCTTTCAAATTCTCTATTAAAAGTTTTTAGCGTTTGGTTTATTAAAACCATAACGTTCGAAAAACTCTTCTTTAAAATCTCCTAAACGGTCGTTTCTGATTGCGTCTCGGACATTCTCCATTAAGTTTAACAGAAAATATAGATTATGGTAAGATGTAAGCCTTATTCCGAATGTTTCGTCACATCGAATAAGGTGACGAATATATGCCCGGCTATAATTTTTACAAGTATAGCAATCACACTCAGGATCCAATGGTCCAAAATCTCTAGCATATTTAGCATTTTTCACAACAAGACGGCCTTCACTTGTCATCACCGTACCATTTCTTGCTATTCTGGTTGGTAACACACAGTCAAACATATCAATCCCACGAATTGCACCATCGATTAATGAATCTGGTGAACCTACTCCCATTAAATAACGCGGTTTATTATCTGGCATTAATGGCGTTGTAAATTCAAGGACACGATTCATCACATCCTTAGGTTCCCCAACTGATAATCCACCGACTGCATAGCCAGGTAAATCTAAAGAAACTAAGTCTCTTGCACTTTGTTTGCGAAGCTCTTCGTATTCTCCACCTTGAATAATACCAAATAAACCTTGATCCTCTGGACGTTTATGTGCCTTTAGGCAGCGTTCTGCCCAACGAGAAGTTCGTTCCACTGATTTCTTCATATAATCGTATTCTGCTGGGTAGGGCGGACACTCGTCAAATGCCATCATAATATCTGACCCTAGGGCATTTTGTATTTCCATTGCTTTTTCTGGGGAAAGGAATAATTTATCCCCATTTAAGTGGTTGCGAAAATGTACGCCTTCTTCTTCGATTTTGCGGAAATCACTTAAACTAAAGACTTGAAATCCGCCCGAGTCCGTTAATATCGCTTTATCCCAATTCATGAATTTATGAAGCCCGCCTGCTTCTTTCACAATGTCATGACCTGGTCTTAACCATAAATGATAGGTATTACTTAAAATGATATTTGCTCCCATCGTTTTTAAATCTTCTGGTGCCATTGTTTTTACTGTTGCTAACGTTCCAACTGGCATAAAAGCCGGCGTTTCAAAAGATCCATGGGGTGTATGGACAATCCCCAATCTGGCGCCTGTTTGCTTACAAGTTTTTATGAATTCATAACGTATTGCTGTCAAATTTATTTTCTCCTTCATATAAAGTGAATCTTTCTCAGATTCATGATTAATTTTCCGTTTTTAATGAAAAAATATCTAGTAACTAAAAAACAGTAGAATCGACTATATTATTCTAAAGAATATTACTGCGAAACTCAAGCAATTGATAACCTATCATGATGATCGATTACTTATTGTATAAACATTGCATCGCCAAAACTAAAGAAGCGGTATCTTTCTTTGACTGCTGTTTCATACGCATGAAGAATGTTCTCTCTTCCTGCCAGTGCGCTTACTAGCATAATTAACGTCGATTTAGGCAAATGGAAATTCGTAATCATGCCATCAATTCCTTTAAATTCATATCCAGGGTAAATAAAGATACTTGTCCATCCACTGCTTTCTACAAATTCACCATTATTGGCAGAGGCAATTGTTTCAAGCGTTCTAGTTGAGGTTGTACCTACAGAAATTATTCGTCCGCCTTGACCTCTTACACTATTTAATAAGGCAGCTGTTTCCTTATTAAGCTGATAAAACTCCGCATGCATTTCATGTTTATCTACATCCTCAACGTTTACTGGTCGGAAGGTGCCAAGACCAACATGCAGAGTAATAAAGGCAATATGTACACCCTTTTTCTTTAGTGCATCTAACAATTCTGTTGTAAAATGGAGCCCAGCTGTTGGAGCTGCCGCAGACCCCCTTTCCTTCGCGTAAACAGTTTGATAACGATCTTGGTCGTCTAGTTTTTCTTTAATATAGGGAGGCAGCGGCATCTCGCCAAGCTGATCCAAGATTTCGTAAAAAATGCCCTCATATTGAAAATCAAGAATACGCCCACCGTGTTCCAACTCTTTTACACAAACTGCTTTTAGTGTTCCATCTCCAAAGGAAATAACGGTACCTTCTTTGACTCTTTTGGCTGGCTTGACAAGTGTTTCCCACTTGTCATCTTTTTGCTGCTTCAGCAATAAAACTTCAATATGTGCTCCAGTATCTTCTTTTTCACCATGTAATCTAGCTGGCAATACTCTTGTATCATTTAATACTAAACAATCTCCAGGATTAATATACTCATATATATCTTTAAACTTGCGATGTTCTAAATCGCCAGTTTCTTTATTAACGATCATGAGTCTGCTGCTTGTACGATCCTCTAAAGGCGTCTGCGCAATTAATTCTTCTGGTAAATAAAAATCAAATAAATCTACTTTCATATCTGTCCACCTATTCTCTTTTATACAATCTTTTTTAGCGAAATTTCCCGATAAAATAAAAAACTAAAGATAAAATGATACTAATCACAATACAAGTTGTAATTGGAAAATAAAAAGTTGAATGCTCTTTTTTAATCAAAATGTCACCAGGAAGTTTTCCAATCGGCACAAACTGCATTACTAATCCAATAAGAAATACAATCACACCAATAGTCATTATATACTTAGGAATATCATTCATTATTTTCGTCCTTCATACCGCTTATTCTTTTCTATTATTTAAATGTTTCCATCAATCCAATTTTATATTTAAATGTTCATAAACAAGATGTGTGACGCTTCTCCCTCTAGGAGTGCGCTGCAAGAAACCAATCTGCAGTAAATATGGTTCATAGACATCTTCAATCGTATGTGCTTCTTCCCCAATTGTTGCAGCAATGGTTTCTAATCCTACTGGTCCACCTTTAAATTTATAAATCATTCCTAGTAATAATTTATGGTCAATATGATCTAACCCTAAACGGTCCACTTGCAAAAGTTCAAGGGAATGGTCTGCCAATTCTTTCGTAATCATTCCATCACCCTTTACTTGTGCAAAATCCCGCACTCTTCGTAAAAGGCGATTCGCAATTCGAGGTGTACCTCTTGATCGTCTAGCAATTTCCCATGCTGCAAGGTCCTCTATTCCAATTTGAAGTACATCTGCTGTTCGGGAAACAATATCTTTGAGTTGATCTACCTCATAATATTCCAATCTAGACAGAACCCCAAAACGATCTCTTAACGGTGCAGAAACGGAACCCGCTCTAGTAGTCGCACCAACAAGAGTGAATGGAGGTAAATCTAGGCGAACTGATCGAGCACTGGGACCTTTGCCTATTACAATGTCTAAACAGTAATCTTCCATGGCAGGATATAAGACCTCTTCTATAGCTCGCGGCAAACGATGTATTTCATCAATAAATAACACATCCCCAGGCTCTAAGGCAGTTAAAATTGCTGCTAAATCACCTGGCCTTTCGATTGCTGGACCAGCAGTTGTACGAATATTAACTCCCATTTCATTCGCAATAATCGTTGCAAGTGTTGTTTTCCCTAAACCAGGGGGACCATATAATAATACGTGATCAAGAGCCTCTTCTCTATATTTAGCCGCTTCGATAAACACTTTTAAATTTTCTTTTACTTTATCTTGCCCAATATATTCCTGTAATTGAATGGGTCGAAGACTTTTTTCAAATGATAAATCTTGTGTATCTGCTTCACTTGAAATAATTCGATCATCCATAACATTCACTCCTTTCTTCTAGATAATCGTTTATCCACATTTATCTTTTTAAAAGAAGCTTCAATGCCAATTTGATATAACCATCTGTTGATAATTGTTCCTTCTTTAAATGTGGGATAATTTTTTTGACTTCTTTCTCCGAATATCCAAGTGCGGTTAAAGCAAGCATCGCTTCATCCATTGCTGAATCACTTTCTGCTTTCGCTACATGCCTTTCTACTGTAAATAAATCCGGGGAGAAATCTGGCATAAACTCTGCTAGTTTCCCTTTCAAATCCAAAATCATTTGTCTTGCTGTTTTCTTGCCAACACCAGGGAACTTCACAAGGAATGCTTCATCTTCCGCTTCAATAGCGGATATTACTTGGCTCGGTTCTCCAGATGCAAGGATAGCCAATGCTCCCTTAGGTCCGATTCCTGAAACGTTAAGGAGCTTGGTAAATAAAGCTTTTTCATCTTGCGAACGAAAACCGTATAAGCTAATATTATCTTCTCTAACATAATGGTATGTATATACAGTAATCTTACTACCAGAAAAGGCAGAAAACGAAAATGGATTAGGTGTTTTAATCTGATAACCAATCTCATTATTTTCCACTACGATGTATTCTGGTCCAACAAATTCTACATTCCCTTTTATATATTCGTACAAATTATATTCTCTCCCTTATAAAGAAAACTTCCAAAAGTAGGGCTCCGTGCCCCTTAAGTGTGGGATAAATCCTAGCCCTTATTTTATCATACTATTTTGTAGAACTGCTATTATAGATGATTTTCATAATATTCTTGCAAAAAAAAAGTGAGCAGATTCGACACGTTTACTGTGTTTCCTCTGTTCACTGATAATTCCTTAATTAGTAGTTTCAATTGTTGTTAAGTTTTTAAAGGTTTCAAGTACTTTTACATAACGATCTCTTGATTTAATCGGAATACCTTTTTGTAAATCTTCATGTTGTTTCGACTCCAGCTTCTTTAAATCAAGCTGGAAAAAGGACTGAATAATGTTCTCTTCAGCCGGTTTTCCATTATAAATGGTTAAAATCCCTTCTTCATTAATGCCAAAATAACCATTTGTTTTCAACAATGGAGATATATCATCAACTTCTTGTTTAAAAACAAGCTCTCTGCTTGTCATATCTACCAGCTGCCATTTATCATACTTTGACCAGAAATCTTCCATCGACCATACTGTCTCTTCTATTGTTTCTTCACTCACTTCTCCGTCTAAATAAATCCTTTGCAATACGACTTGCAATTTTTTAGGATTCTCATTTTGAGAGACACCGCTTCCAGTCTTTCCATATACTTGTCCGTTTGATAAAAAGACAGTAAGAATACTGACAAGAAGAACAGTTGAAAATAAAAGGAATCTGGTTTTCATTATAACCACCTCTTCACATTACTCACAACAGCATCTTTATTTCCAAGGAAATAAGGTACTGTCAATCTAAAGTTTGGTTTTAAACAACCTTACTCTCTATTATTCTCACCATAAAAAATAATTTCATTCCTAATTTTTAGCAATCTTATATTGGAGGGTTCTCTCATAGCGTATCGTAGTAACTCTCTCCAGGTGGAATCATAATGAATCCTATTTCAATAGTTCGTTTTTCTGTTTTAGGGCATGTTTTATATTAACCATCGCTAATCTAATCCCCTCTATAAACGACACTTGAGCATGCCATCCAAGATGGACTTGTGCCTTCTTTGTTGAAATTCTACTTTTCTCTCCTTTTTTCAAACCCACGCGAGGAAGAGAATCTTCATTTATCAATGACTGAATAATAGAGACAACTTCTTTCATTGAATATTTTTCCATCGGACAAATATTAAAAATTTCATTCGTGCCTTTATTTAAACTAGAAATAAAGGCTTTAACAGCATCACTAATATGTAAAAAATGTTTCTTATCTTCTCCGTCTTTAAAACAAATAGACGGACGATTTTCCAACACATTTTTGATTGTTGTTTCCACTATACTTTCGTTCTGCTTCTGGAAGGAATATTCTCCATATAAAATAGGAAATCGTAAAATCGTATAAGAAAGACCATATAATGTATGATAATGTTGTATATATTTCTCCACTATCTTTTTCGATAATCCTTCAAATAGCACTGGTTGTAAAACCATATCCTCTGTGATCACATCTTCCAAGTCCCCATAAACTGCTATGGTAGACGGAAAAATAATTTTTCCTACTTTAGCTTCCACACATGCCTCCAGTACTTCAAGCGTACGAGCAATATTCTTCTCTGAATGTTCAAAGGAATCTTTCATTTTGTTAGACATAATTGGCTCATTTGATAAGTCAATTACACAATCGATTTGATACTTTTCCATTAAATCTGCTAATTCCATCTTGTTCAAGAAAGTGTTTACTTGATGATGAACTAGAGAGGACAGGATGCTATTTTCTTTTTTCCGATCAGCTACTATGTAACAAACTTGCTTGTTTGAAAGTTCTTGCATTAGAGCATGTCTAATTTTATTCTCTTGTCCACCTACGATTAGCACTCTCACTATATATCCCTCCGCCATTTTCGGCTTTTAACTAACATTTTAAAGTTCTTTATAACGAATGTATTTTTCATTATAAAGTATATCTCTTTTCTCTTGTAATTTCAATAACTAATTCATTATATAGAACGATCCTTTTTTCTATTATAATCATGCTTTTCTTCTTGTATATTTGGGGGAATATCGTCTATCACTTTTAAAACGTTTCTAATAAAGAACAAATGGACTAAAAACTAACCCCAAGTGGTTATACCACTCAAAGTTAGTTTTTTTATTATCTATTGTCCCTAGCTGGATTTAAATCCTGAAAAATATTTTCAATATTATGGTTAATCGTTTGCCGCGGCTGACCATTTCGAATCGAACGATTTATATCTTCTATACTGTTAAATATTCCTCTATCTGTGATGATTGAAATGTCTCTTCCGTTTAGTGAATCATTTAGTTTGTCTTTTACCTGCGCTTTTGTTTTGGCCACATTCTTTGTATTTTCCACTTCCAATGCAACTAAAACGTTCTCTCCATAAACAAGCGTACGTGCATTTTTTACATTATCCATTTTAGTAACTCGATCGGATATTTTTTCAGCTAATTCTGTGTCATAAGATACTCTTTCATTCTGATCATTTATATTTACGTTATCACGATTGTTGTGATTATTTACATTTCTTACGTTTGTTCTGTTTCTATTGTTTACATTCCGAACATTGGATCCATTTGTATTTCCTTCATCCCCAAAAGTATGGTCCATCATTTCTGTAATTGGTCCATCATTATCGGCATTCCCAACGCCATTGTTTCCTTCATGCTGTTCATTTGAATAATATCCAATTGGCCTAGTATTATTAAGGCGATTTCGATCAGCAGTTTGATCCTCATTTACACCACAACCTGTTAATCCAAAAGACAATGTCAACAGAACTGGAGCAACTAGTTTAACTTTACGCATAGTAGAATTCTCCCCTTCATGTAAAACTTGAGCAACCTTGCTCTCTTTTATCTTCTACTGTTCGGAAAGAAACATACTGTAAAGTCTAGCCAGTCTTTTTTTATGTCTTATGTTCCTACAAGTTGTTGCAGTTTTTGATAAAATTTCTTCCTTTTGTGAAACTGATTGGTTGTTAATAATTGTACTTGTTCTAACAAGTAGGCATTATCTACATCTTTATTTCTGATTATTCTATTCCATTCCCTCAGAATATCTGTCGGATATATTAAAGCCATTAAAAACCATTTATCTTTAAAAAGATCGGCGTAGCCTTGCATACTTTGTAAATCTTGTATAGACCATCCTATATCAGGAAGAATGCGATTAGCAAATTGTAAATAGTCTGCAATTCGTGGACCAATACTAATTAAATCAAAATCAATTAAGTATAATTCATTATTCCTAACACGTAAGAAATTATGATGAGCAACATCCCCATGCAGGATTACGTTTGGGTTTGTATCCAAATAGTCTATTTTGTTTTTTATTGAACCAAATGAATAATCAGCCCATTCCATTATTTCCTTTACTATGTCTTTTTTTACATATTGCTCAATAATTGGTATATTCATTCGATATTCTTCTAGTCTGTGTTCAAATTTTTTCATTAAATGAAAAGTTGGCAAGATATACTTATATATTTCTACCAGTCGCTCTGTAACCGAATAATAATGCTCCAATAATTGAAGTGCTTCCCGTCTATTCCGCTTACTATGATATGAAAAAGAATCTTTATGTGGGGGAAGATATTCAATCAGCCCATACACTTTATTATCGATAACAATTGGCTCCTCATCGAACTCATAAAATTGATATGTCTGTGTAAAACCTTCTTGTTTAAGCGCTCTTGTAAAAGCAACTTGAACTTTGAGTTTTTGATAACTAGTAAAACCTTTTAAAATTATCCAATATTGCTTCGTTTTTATTAGATATACATCATTTCTAATCCTGCTTAATTCGATGATTTGGAACGGTATTTTTTTTTCTAATAAAGAAAGGAGACGATAATAAAAAGTATCGTCCCCTCTATGAAAAAAATCATAGATCACTGCTTTCATCCTCTTGGTATCTTGGCATTCCAAATGGAGTACCTTGATTCATGCCATATGGATTCATAAATGGCGGCTGCCCAATAGTAGGATTATAAGGTGGTGTGAATACTGGAGCATTCCCTCCCGGTCCATAAGCAGGTGATGCCACTTCTGAAGTAATCGCCCCTTCATAAGATGGCGCCTCTTGAACTGGACCATTATTTTCCGTTGAATAGGAGTTTGGCGTATTTCCAACAGCATCTTGAGGATAAGGAGATTGATTTATTGAAGATTGATTATATCCGGTCGGATAGCTTCCCATTTCCGGACCAAATCCTTGTGGCATTCCTCCCATTTCCATTCCTGGATTGAACATCCCCGCCATTGGATGACCTCCTAATTCCGGGCTAAATCCTTGCGGTATTCCTCTCATATCCATTCCTGGATTGAATCCCCCCGTCATTGGATAGCCTCCCATTTCCGGACCAAATCCTTGCGGCATTCCTCCCATTCCTGGATTAAATCCTCCGCCCATTGGATAGCCTCCCATTTCCGGACCAAATCCTTGCGGCATTCCTCCCATTCCTGGATTAAATCCTCCGCCCATTGGATGGCCTCCCATTTCCGGACCAAATCCTTGCGGCATTCCTCCCATTCCTGGATTAAATCCTCCGCCCATTGGATGGCCTCCCATTTCTGGTCCGAATCCTTGCGGCATTCCTCCCATTCCTGGATTAAATCCTCCGCCCATTGGATAGCCTCCCATTTCTGATCCTAATCCTTGCGGCATTCCTCCCATTCCTGGATTAAATCCTCCGCCCATTGGATGGCCTCCCATTTCCGGACCGAATCCTTGCGGCATTCCTCCCATTCCTGGATTAAATCCTCCGCCCATTGGATGGCCTCCCATTTCCGGACTAAATCCTTGCGGCATTCCTCCTTTTCCAGAAACGGCTCCTTGCATCATTCCCTCTACTTGAAAATTGCTTGCTGGAGGGAATGATGGACCACCACAACCACAATCCTCTTTAACAGGAAGTGTAATGGTCGGATGAACTGCTGTGTGGGTAGGGGCATTTACTTTATGCGCTGCACCTGCTACATGGGAAAAAGGTTCTTCTACTTTATGATGAAGATTCTCCTTAGGCAGCTGACTATACTGAACCCATGGTTTTTGATTATTTTGCTGTGGTGCATGATTAACATGGGAAGGTGTCTGATTGATAAAAGCAGAATAGGACGAAGAAGACTCTTCCCAATGGTGTTTTTCTGTATATTCTACTCCAGGAAATGTTGGATAAACTTGGGATCCTATTTGTTCAACCGGAACTCCTTCTGGCGGGCAAACCCCTGGAGGAAAACCGCTTCCTGGCATCATTGGCGATACTTCATAACAATAAGGCTGATAAGGGACAATTGGTGGACATACATCTTTTTGAATTGGTTCTTGATTCGGTAAAACTGGTGCAAGTTTTGGTGGTACAGGTTTTGTCGGTGCTGGTTTTACTGGTGCCGGCTTTACTGGTGCCGGTTTCACTGGTGCTGGTTTCACTGGTGCTGGTTTTTCTTTCATTTCGACATCAATATCTACATCAACATTAGTCATATTCATGGAATAATAATTCGTAACATCAATTTCCGGAATGATTGGAGTAGGCATTTTTGGTGTAAAAGGTTTCTCCTTTGGTACTTCTTTTTTAGGTATTTCTTTTTTTGGTGTTTCTTTTACTGGCATTTCTTTTTTCGGTGCTTCTTTCACAATTGGTTCCATTGTAATCGGCATTTCTTTTTTTGTTCCCATTTGAGGAGCTTCTTTCTTTATACTTCCTCCTAAAGTAGGAACTTTAATTTTCATGCCAGGCATAATCATATCTGTATTAGTCAATTGGGAATTTAACGACTTTAACTCTTCGAAATTCACCCCATATTTTTTGGCAATTTCCCAAAGAGTATCCCCTTTCTGAACAATATGGATCTTCACTATAGATTCCCTCCTATGCATATGTCCATATAGTCTATGTTCACACGGCAAAATGGTTATCATTCTATTCAAAAATCTATGCGTTTTTTTTTAAAATATGTGTTCTAGTCGTACAAAGATTGCTCAGATCTTTGTCCTTCTTTTCGCCAATTAATTTATTCGTTTCCTATGAAAAATAATTTGGTTTATTCATTTAGATATTCTTTTGGTAAAATAGAATGAAGGAAAAATAAATACTGAGTTCTGCCTTTCAAGCAAAACAGGGAGCTGCCACTATTTTTCAAATAAAATACCAATAAATTTGTGTTAATGACTTTACCGTAGATAGCAGATAAAAAAAGGTAATTTTTTAATCAGAGTAACTGCAACAAAAGGAGAGATTGGATGACTGAATCAAAAAAAATGCTTGGTGAAGAAAGAAGGGCTTATATTCTTACTTTACTAAAAGAGAAAAATCGACCTTATACTGGCAGTGAACTTTCAAAATTGACAAATGTTAGTAGACAAATAATTGTTGGAGATATTACACTGCTAAAGGCGAAAAACGAACCAATTTTGGCAACTAGTCAAGGCTATTTATATTTACAAGAATCAAAACCGATGCTCTACGAAAGAATTATTGCGTGTAATCATCCACCAGAAAAAACGGAGGAAGAGTTAAATATCCTTGTTGATAATGGAGTAACGGTTAAGGATGTCACAATTGAACATCCAGTATACGGCGATTTGACGGCTTCTATCCTCGTCTCTAATCGAAAAGAAGTGAAACAATTTATGAAGAAAATTAAGCATACAAATGCTGCTTATTTATCTGAATTAACGGCAGGTATTCATCTGCATACCATTACCGCTCCATCCCTTGATACATTACTAGAGGCAGAAGAAGCTTTACGAAAGGCAGATTTTTTAATGGAAGAAGAAGCTTAAGGTAAATGACAAAAATCACTAAGACTTTAATCGTCATTAGTGATTTTTTTGCATTCTTCGTATAGTGGTTCTATCTATTCCGTCATGTAATAAGGATAACTCCCCAGTATCTTTACTTCACAGCCTATTGCCTCTAATTCTGCAATAGCGCCTGGTATTAATACGTCATCCATTTTTCTATCTAAGTCAATAAGAAAGAAATAATTCCCTAATCCAGTTTTTGTTGGCCTTGATTCAATTTTCACTAAGTTTAGTTTTCTCCATGCAAAGGCAGACAATACTTGATGGAGAGCACCAGAACGATCGGCAGGCAAAGTGACCATAAGACTTGTTTTATGACCAACCAGATGACTTGTTGCTGCTGAATAATGTACAGGATTTTTCGATAAAATGAGAAAACGGGTATGATTATTCATTGAATCATGAATATTATGTTTTACAATCTTCAGACCATATTCTTCAGCTGTTAGCAAATTTCCAATAGCTGCCCCGTTGATATGCGGATTTTCTTTAACAAACTGTGCTGCTGCTGCTGTTGACGTCATATACTCACAAGCAATCCCGTTTAATTCTGTATGTAGAAACTTATGGCATTGAGCAATTGCATGGGAATGACTATAGACTACTTCTATTTCTCTCCATTTGTCTTCCCGGAATGGATGAACCATTATATGTTGTTTTATCGGAACCGTCACTTCCCCATGAATAGGTAAAAATACTTCATGGATTAAATAATCTAATGTAATGTTGACCGATCCTTCTAATGTGTTCTCAACCGGAACTAAAGCAACATCCACTTTATCTTCCATCACAGCATCGAGGCAATTGGGAATGGTTAGAAAAGGAACGGATTCCACCCCAGGAAATTGCTGATTTACCGCCATATTTGTAAATGTTGCTTTTGGACCTAAGTAGCCTACTTTCACTTCTTTCTCCTCCAAAAAAATTATTTATTCTGAATTTAACCTTTATAAAAAGAAGATTGACTGAAAAAGCCATCTTCCTAATAACAACAGGATCTCCTTATAAATAAATGACTTTTTATGCGCCCGTACTCAGAACGTCCACTTTCTCCACAAATTCAAGCATACGCAATCGCTCTAACAACATATCAATGGATATTTCCATTTCTGCGGTATTTAACGACAGTGTTACATTGGCTCTTCCTTGCAGTGGAATCGTTTGATGAATTGTCAGTACATTGCATCCAGCAGAAGCAACAACACTTAGCAATTTAGATAAGGTTCCCGATCGATCTTCAATATAAAAGAATAACGTAATCAATCTTTCTTTCACTATTGTGTGGAAAGGAAAGATGGTATCACGATATTTATAAAATGCACTTCGGCTTAAATCTACCTTTTTTACTGCCTCATGGACAGACTCTGCTTTTCCTCTTTCTAAGAGCTCTTTGGCATCTAAGGTTTTGCGCATTGCCTCTGACAGTACATCTTCTCTTACTATAAAAAATTTATGATCTATTTTACTTTGTTTCATCTGCTCACCCCTATAAGGTATAACGGATACTAATTATGTATGATAGAAATAACTCTGGTTTAACAACTAGACTTTTTCGAATTAGTCATTATTTTCTATTTCGTATGAAAAACTGCCCTCTCGTATTATTCAGCTTTGACGAGAGGGAAGATCTTTCATCTTTTTTTAAACCATGTTTTCTTAGTCAATGAATTCAAATTCATATTCCATTAACTTTACAGTATCTCCATCTTTAGCGCCTCGCTGACGTAATGCTTCATCGATGCCCATGCCGCGCATTTGACGAGAGAATCTGCGAACAGACTCATCACGGGAGAAATCTGTCATCTTAAATAGTTTTTCAATACCTTCACCTGAAAGAACAAAGCTGCCATCTGGATCTCTTGTAATATAGAATTGACGCTCATCTACTTCATGTTTATAAACAACGCGGTGAATACCTGCTTCCTCTTCTACTTCCTCTAATGGGAACTCAGGAGTATTCTCTAATTTATCCGCAATCGCAAAAAGAAGTTCTCGCAGACCTGATCTAGTTAAAGCGGACACTGGGAAAATTGGATAGTCCTCCTCCAATTTTTCTTTAAATACTTTTAGGTTTTGTTCTGCATCTGGCATGTCCATTTTATTAGCAACAATAATTTGCGGTCTTTCTAATAAACGCATATTGTATTCCTGCAGCTCGTTATTAATCGTAACATAGTCCTCATATGGGTCTCTGCCTTCAATAGCAGCCATATCAATCACATGGACAATAACTCTTGTACGTTCAATGTGACGAAGAAACTGATGACCTAATCCGATACCCGAATGTGCTCCTTCAATTAGCCCTGGCAAATCAGCCATAACAAAACTTCTATTATCTTCCGTTTCCACCATTCCTAAATTAGGGGCGATTGTTGTAAAATGATAGTCAGCTATTTTAGGTTTCGCAGCAGATACAACAGACAGTAAGGTAGATTTACCAACACTCGGAAATCCTACTAAACCAACATCTGCTAATACCTTTAACTCCAGAGTAACATCTCTTTCCTGACCTGGTTCCCCATTTTCCGATAATTCTGGGGCAGGGTTAGATGGACTTGCAAAACGAGAATTTCCTCTTCCTCCACGGCCGCCACGTGCAATTACAGCTTGTTGGCCATGCTCAGTTAAATCTGCAATAACTTCCTTTGTATTCGCATCGGCAACGATTGTACCCGGCGGAACCTTGACAATCATATCTTTTGCATTGCGACCGTGCTGATTTTTTGACATCCCATGCTCTCCACGTGGTGCTTTGAAATGACGTTGATATCGGAAATCCATTAAAGTACGCAGACCTTCTTCTACTTGGAATATTACATCTGCACCTTTTCCTCCATCTCCACCAGCTGGGCCACCTTTTGGGACAAACTTTTCTCGGCGAAAAGCTACCATACCATTTCCGCCATCTCCGCCCTTCACATAAATCTTAACCTGATCCACAAACATAAATTTATTTCCTCCTATTAAGAAAAACATAAGCAGCTTATTTGTCTAATAGTGAACAAGGATTAATCCTTATGAAAGGAGGGTTGCTCTCCTCACTAGAAGGACCAATTATTTTATTCCTACAAACATTTGCAGCTATTTTTTCTAAAAATCACAATTTCCTTTTATGCTATTCAAACAAGTCCTTCTTATTATTTACCTGTTTGCTCTCTATCCATCCAAACTTCAAATAGGAGCTCGTCCTTGCTCATTTCAATATTTTCCAATTTCAAATAAGAAAAAGGTTGATGAAGAAATTGAAACATGGATTCACTATCTAGCAGCTCTCCGTTAAAATCAACATACAAACGAAATCCTTCCACCATTGAATGAATGGAAATGTATAGATGATTATCTGCAAAGGGTTTGCTATATTGATTTAACGTTTGGAAAAATAAGGTTGTCCATTCGGTAAGTATTTCATCTTCTGTCCCGCGACATTTTTCTTCGGCCAACACTTCATATTCCAATCGAAAATAATAATTTTCCCAGTTTGCAATTAATAATTTTGTAGCAAATTGTGGAATATTTAGATTAGATAACTTAGCTTCTTGTTTTGTCTCTGTAATAATATCATTAATAATTTCTTTTACTCGATCCGGTTTATTTAAATCCAAATTTCCTTTTATCAATTGAATTTTATTTAGCCAATCATGGCGAACATGTCTTAAAAACTCTATCGTATTCCAGTCTTTATTCATTCTTGTACTCCTACAAAGGTTATTAAGTCTTAGAAGACTGTTTTAAGTAAGTATAACAAAAAATGAATCATCAATGAACAAAAACGATATCTCCATCACGGTAACCACTAAATTATATCCACTTGAACTTTAGGTTTTCATAATGAATAAGGACAAAAAATTCCCGTTTCCTAAAAGGTCTATCCAATTTATACACCAAGTTATTTTGGATTGATTTGATAAAGAAATGTTGAAAGCGAAGTGTATGAAGACTGTGGTAATAACAAACTATATACATAAGAGGCAACCTTTATTCTTGATTGCATACGAAAAAGCAATTGATTTCTCTCTTTTTTCAACACTTAGACAAAAAGCCCCTCCTGCTTTTTGTCTAAGTGTTGAAATCATCCTCCACCTAATCTGGTCACAACATACATCTTAATCAAAAAATTTATCCCTTAACAAACAGATAGGCTGACCCTAAACGAGCCAGCCTATCTGATCATTATCTTATGCTTCTTGTGCTACTGGGTATACGCTAACTTGTTTGCGATCACGACCAAGACGCTCAAATTTAACGATTCCGTCAACTTTTGCGAATAGTGTATCATCGCCACCACGACCAACGTTTACTCCTGGATAGATTTTTGTACCGCGTTGACGGTAAAGAATGCTTCCACCAGTTACTAATTGACCATCTGCACGTTTAGCTCCTAAACGTTTAGAAATGGAGTCACGTCCGTTTTTAGTAGAACCTACCCCTTTTTTAGATGCAAAAAACTGAAGATCTAATCTTAACATTTCGTTCCACCTCCTATTTAATTATAAGTGATAGTTACGTATTTTCCATAGTCTCGTTCAATTGTTTCTAAAGAAACAATCATTCCCTCTAAAAGAAGTTGAATTTTATCTCTTGTCTCTCCCGGAACATTTCCAGGAATCGTACAAGAAATAAAACCTCCATCTTTTCCTTGCTTTATAATGGGTGTAATACCAGTAAGAGAAATAACAGCATTAATGCTTCCAAAAGAAACAGCTGATACTCCAGCACACACTATATCATCCCCACTATTCGCAAAAAGAGCATGACCACTTATCGTAAAGGAATGAATGAGACCATCATTCGATTTGTTAATCGTAATTTCGATCATACAAATTCAACCTTAAGCGTTGATCTTTTCGATAACAACTTTAGTGTAAGGTTGACGATGACCTTGTTTTTTATGATAATTTTTCTTCGCTTTGTATTTGAAAACGATGATTTTCTTTTGACGGCCTTGTTTTTCAACTTTAGCTGTAACAGTAGCTCCTTCAACAACTGGACTTCCTACTTTTACATTTTCTCCGCCAACGAAAAGAACTTTATCAAAAGTAACAGTGTCACCAGCTTCACCGTTTAATTTCTCGATGTAGATAGCTTGACCTTCTTCAACTTTGATTTGTTTTCCGCCTGTTTCAATAATTGCGTACATTAAACTGCACCTCCTTAATAGACTAAGACTCGCCAATGACAGGCGTTTTGCAAAAGCAAAAGCTTCATTACCTGCTATGTGCGGTTGTAGAGCACGGGTGCTACAAACAACATTAAAATACTAACATGTTTAAAAGATACTGTCAATCATATTCTATTATTAGCTTTATGGTGAATCATTTAACCATTCGAATAAAATAGTCTGGCTTTGGAAACTCAGCTATTTCCATTTTAATCATAAAGCCTAATACTTCCTCTAATCGTTTTTTATGATTATTTCCTCCACCCATAAATAGAGCATAGACATCTTGTGAGACGATAACTTCCACAAGTTCCATATCCTTATTGCGATATTCCCATAGCTCTCTTTCTAATTGAAAGGCCATACTACTTGCGCTTTTCACCAAGCCTGTGCCTTCGCAAATTACACACTTACTTTGCAGTGTTTCGGATAAGGATTTCATTGTTTTCTTTCGGGTGAGCTGTAATATCCCTAGTGAAGTAAATCCAATTACTTTCGATTGTCTATTATCTGACTGCAATTCCTTCTCTAGGATATCCATCACTTTCTTTTCTTCCTCGCTCTTCATATCAATAAAATCAATTAATATAATACCAGAAAGGTCTCTTAATTTAATTTGCCTTGCAGCTTCCTTTGCAGCAAGCATATTTGTTTGAAAGACCGTTTGCTCTAACTGATGTTTCCCTTCATATTTACCTGTATTTACGTCAATAATAGTTGCAGCCTCTGCCTGATCGACTATCAGATAGCTGCCATTTGGGAGCCAGACAACTCTTTTCAAAGCTTTATCTATTTCCCTTTCAACATGGTAATAAGAAAATAAATCTTCACTACCTTGATAAAACGAAACAGTTAAATGGGGGTACATTGCTTGCCAATTTTTCCGCTCTTCTAGACTATCGACAATGATTTCTCCCTCTTTCATTTGCTTAAAGAGAATATTCAACTGTTTAGTAAATTCATCATTTTCATGGACAAGCATTATTTTCTTTTGTCTAGCTTTTTGTTCCAATCCTTTATATTCCTGCCGTAATGCTTCGAGCTCCAACCTTAATGTTTCTTCTGAACAATAAGCTGCCGTTGTGCGAAAGATTATGCCTTCGTTGTCTGTTTTTATATGACTCCCTATATTTCTTAACTCTTTTTGCGCAGTATGAGAATGAATCTTTTTAGAGACCGCCACATATCGACCATAAGGCATATACACTAAATGCTCTCCACTAATCTCAATTATCCCCGTTATTTTAGCACCCTTTGGGCCCGCAGCATCTTTTATTACTTGAACTAATATTCTTTCTCCTTGTTTTATATAAGAGGAGACACTTATCTTTTTTTTCTCTTCTAAAGTTCCCTCACTCCGCACAAATGAAATCATTTTCTCTCTCGGCAAATAGGCTCCTTTGCCTTCCCCAATTTCTACAAATGCAGCATTCATTCCGGGAATTACCTTTGTCACTTGTCCCAAATAAATATTTCCAACAGTTGTTTTATATTGCGGCTGCTGGACATATATTTTTTCTACTTTCCCATCTATTAGATAAGCAAATCTATTTTCTCTAGTTTTTATATTAACGATTACTTGATTCAATATCATACATCCTCTTTTTCTGGTTATCTTATTATTGTAGCTTAGATGAAATGTTTTAGTAAACTTAAGGACCTATTCTTGGACAAATTTCAAGTATGCTCTAACTAAAGAGCTATCGTCAGTAATCACCGTTTTCTCTATGTATCCTATAAGAAGCAAAGTATTTCTTTTATTTTCGCCGTTACGTTCTTTTCTTTAAAATAAACATGTAATAGCTCATTCTCATCCAGAATCGCATTGTCTTTCCGCGTGGATCTTACAATAATTGGATGTTTACACCCTCGATGAAATCGTTCTAATACATCCAATACCGAATCGTCTTCTTGGACTTCTAGGGGAAGTAACTTTCTTAATTCATTCGATTTTCCATAATATCGTTCCAGTAAAAATCGCATAAACAAAAACCTTCTTTGCTTCCATTCATAATAAATAGAAAAAACTAAAAAACTAATAATAATCCATGCATTTACATTCTGCGGCATCATAATAAGAACCATTAACAGAAAGATTAAGGTTCCAATAATAGAAAAATAAAGTGTATATTTATGAGATTTTGGAAAGGGATTTTTCAAGGAAAATAAAAGAAACATTAATTTGCCACCGTCCAATGGCCAAATTGGAAGTAAATTAAAGAAAAGAATCATAAAATTATATTGGATAAAGGTTTGATACAAAGATTCTGTGAAAATCCCCCACTGCCATAAAAGAAATCCTAATCCAACCAGCCAAATATGCTGGATCGGTCCAGATATAATAACGATTGCCTCTTCTCGCAAAGGGCGATTTCCGTGTTCATCCATTTCCGCTACTCCGCCAAAGGGTAATAAAGATATTTTCTTTATTCTCCACGAAAAAAATGCGGCAGCAAACGCATGACCTAATTCATGAATAAAAATAATCATAAACAATAGGCATAATTCATAAAAATGGGCAGTCATTACCCCAATAGCAATGACAACCCATAATAGTGGATGAATATGAAGATACTTAAAAACACTAAAAAACCTATTCAATTTCCATCACCTGTAGAGGATCAATAAAATCATCATTTTGCTTAATCGCAAAAAAGAATAGACCTAATGTTTCATCTCCTTCATATCTTGAAGCGTTTCCTACTTTTGTTCCTTTTTTTATATTTTCATATAACTTTACATCCACTTCTTCTAAGTTGCCATACCATGATTCACTCTGATCACTATGCTTTATAACGACTGTTTTTCCAAAGCCTTCTTTCTCGCCAATAAAGGTAATTTGTCCCTCATTAAAAGATTGTACTGTTGTATCTACTCCAGTTTCTATCGCAATCCGTTGTCCGTTTTTCTGAAATTCTTCTAATACCTTACCAGAAGCAGATAAAGCGTATTGCTGCAATCGCTCTGTATCTTGTTCTTTTCCTTTTTGTTCTGGTAAAAAAGCTAATGGTTTTCCGAATTTCTCTTCATACCAATCTGCAACAACCATAAAATTAAATTCTGTCGACATTGCTTGTCTAATCGTATTTTCGACTTTTCCTAATCTTGTGGACGGATGGTCTACAATGATGGCAACAGCAAGAAAAAGAATAGCAGCTCCTAAAATTTTTAACATAAATAAATCTTTTCGAAATAAAGGGTGAATTTTAGGAGGGTAATTTTCCTCTTTTGATGAAAATGTATAGTCGAAGGTATCTTCTTCATCAGACCAAAGTACTCGGTTATCAATATTCTTTTCTATTCTCGCTCGTTCTTTTCTTCTTCTTTCGATTTTTTTTCTAACCTCATCATTTCTTGACCCCATATACTCCTCTCCCCTTACATACTTGTCCTCTTTACCCTATATTTATGTTAAGGAGCTATAAGTTATGCCACTAATAAAAGGGGAATAAAAGAATGGTACTGATTTAAAAAACCCTGTAAAGAAATAAATTGATTACGCATGAATCAATTTATCTCTTTACAGGGCCAGCTATTACGATTATCGCTTATCAACAGATAGTTGTTTCGCAACCGACTTATTTAAACATGTATAAATTTACTATCTTTATACTTATTTAGCACCAAAGAACGTCTTAATTTTTGCAAGCACGCCTTTGGATTCTTCTTCTAATTGCTGCAAAGGAACCGTTTCTCCTAAAATTCTTCTTGCGATATTTCGGTAGGCAATCGCAGATTTACTATTTGGGTTTAAAGCAATCGGCTCCCCGTTGTTAGAAGCTCTTATAACCGCATCATCATCTGCAACAATTCCTAATAAATCAATGGAGAGATGGCTGGTTACTTCATCAATATCTAACATATCGCCATTTTTTACCATATGATTTCTAATTCTATTGATAACAAGCATTGGAGGTTCCATCTGCTCTTCTTTTTCCAATAATCCAATTACTCTATCAGCATCTCTAACAGAAGATACTTCAGGAGTCGTAACCACAATGGCTTTATCCGCGCCAGCGACTGCATTTTGATACCCCTGTTCAATTCCTGCAGGACAATCAATGATGATATAATCATAATCTTGCTTTAAGCGGAGAACTAATTCTCTCATTTGATTTGGTCGTACAGCCGTTTTATCACTTGTTTGCGCAGCAGGTAATAAATATAATAGATCATCAAAACGTTTATCTTTCACAAGCGCTTGATGAATTTTACATCTTTCCTCCACCACATCTACTAAATCATAAATGATACGATTTTCTAATCCCATCACGACATCAAGATTTCGCAAGCCAATATCTGTATCTATTAAACAAACTTTTTTCCCTTGTAACGCAAGTGCTGTTCCAATGTTTGCAGAAGTGGTCGTTTTTCCAACTCCACCTTTACCTGATGTTATAACAATTGCCTCTCCCATCTTAATATCCTCCTTCCAATTTCAGCAAATTCGGTCTTAAATGTGGTAGTACTTGTAATCTATCAATCTTAATGACATTGTCATTCACATACGCACATTCCATTTCTCTTGTTTTTTCAGATAAGGTATTTCCAACCTCTCTCTCAATAAAACGACTAATCCGAATTTGTGTCGGTTTCATAACGGATGCAGCAATGACCGCGTCATCCTTCCCATTATATCCAGCATGAGCTATTCCTTTTAACTGTCCCATAATATAGATGTTGCCGCCGGCGATTACCTTTCCACCTGGATTCACATCTCCAATTAATAATAAATCACCGGGCACCTCTAAAACTTGACCAGAGCGCACAATACTGGTTATCGATTTCAATTCATTTTGTTTTAGCCAGTTCTCCGCTTCTTTCTTTGTCACTAAATTACTATTAATCGATTGAACAGTTAGGTTTTGTTTTTCCTGAATGAGATGAACAATGGTTTCTTTTTGTTCATCTGTTACATATCTATTTCCAAGCTCTACTGTCACTTTTATGTCTCGATTTTCATTATGTAGACTGGAGCTCTCATTCAATTTATACTGTAATTCCTTTAGTAAATCCTCGTACGAACAATTATCATATAGATGCAAACCCAGCCCATTTTTTGTTCCTTTAATTGTTACTAGTTGCCTTTTTTTCATTTCAAGTTGTTCACCTCTGTAAGAAAAGCGTAAGCGTCTCTTTATCCTGCACGGACCTATGGACATAATACATCTATTTTATCAAACAATACTAATAGTCTATCGTTCCTTAGATATAAGACGCAAATGCTCGGATATCGTTATACTTATAAATCTCACTTTGCATAAAAAAGCGCAAACATCCTTATCAAATAAAGAAGGGTTATCGATTCTAAATAAGTATCATGCTGCCTATTAGATGATACTTGTTTCCTAATCGATCCAACAATTTCATTTGATAGATGGTTGGCACTTTAACTTAAAGCATTTACTGCTTTTCATAAATGCTGTTTCAACATGCAAAAATAATGTTTTACTTCTCCGTTCACTTTTTAAACAAGTGTCTTTCATCAACACTATGATATAAGAGTAAGGACTTTAGACCTTTATTTCTAATTCCTTTTTATATCATTCGACAAACGCTTTTAAAATTCCTTTTCGAGCTAAATATATTTCTTCTCAAAAAGAACAAAAGACAAATAGTCACTAATCAAATAAATTTCAGATTGTTGACAACTTAATGTCCAATCTGAAATTTATTATCATGCATTCTAACTATATCATTCTTTTAACTCTGCTGCATACTTCTCAAATAAACGTTTATAAGGATAAGCGACAATGATGATAAAAATAAGATTTAATCCTAAAGACGGCAGAAGCCGTAAATGAAGGAAACTCGCAAAATCAATCGTTGTCAAATTTATCACTTTTATCATTTGATACACAATCATTTCCAGTGCCGAAACAGCGAGTAAATTCATCACAGATACAACAACAATATTACTATGAAAAATTTTCATCAATTTATTAAAAATATAAATGATAAAAGGGAAAGTAAAAAAATAGATACCTAAAATTTCTGTATAAACAATATCAAAAAGCAGCCCAAAAACAAAGCCATATATGACACCAACATTTCTATTACCATAAACAGAAAAGAAAAGGATAGTAATGAGCAAAAAGTATGGGACAAAAATCCAATTTTTACCAAAAGGATCTGTAGGGAGCAACTCAAGAAAAACACTCTCAAAAATAAACATAAAGGAAATTAAACAGCCAATTAAAACTTTTCTCATTGGTCTTCCTCTTTAGGAGATAATGCTGCCCTGTCTACCACCATCACATGCTCAATATCATAGAAGTCCGCTGCCGGCTTAATATATACTTTTTTCTGCAGTCCATTTTCATCTGGCTCTACTTTATCAACTGTACCAATAGCTAACCCTTTTGGAAAGACCCCACCCATTCCTGAGGTTGTAACAAGCTGACCTTTTTTCACTTTCAACCCATTAGGAGCTTCTTCCCAAGTCATAATTAATTGCTTTGTTTCTTTATCATAATCAGCAATAATCCCAAAAACTTCGGATTTTTCTTTCTTCTTTTTATCATCCTCTTTTGACTGAATAAAAGCAGAAATGCGATTAGCTGGATCTTCAGAACTAAGCAGCTGTACAGTTGCAGTATTAGGTGCTACTGACTTTATTTTCCCTATTAATCCAGCAGAAGTGATAACAGCCATATTTTTCTCTACGCCGTCATTTTCTCCTCGATTGATGGTAACTAGTTCTGTCCATTGAGAAGGATTTCTCCGAATTACCGTTGCTTTCATAATTGTATAGTCACTTAATGACTCTTTTTCTTCCAACGTTTCCTGTAATGACTGTACATCTTTTTTGAGACCTTGAACCTGATATTTAAGCTGAGCATTTTCCTCTAGCTTTGCCTTTAATTCTTTATTCTCTTTATATGTATCTTGCAAGGATTGGACATTATCAACAAAACCCACCACATATTGGGCAGGTCTAGATACAAGGGTTTGAACCCAGCCGGTAGTGTCCTTTACGAATTGTTCCGGCCAGGTTAGTTTATTTCGATTACTTAATGAAAACCCTATTAATGCCACGAGAATAATGATGCTAACAAGCAAAATAATCAAGCGTTTATTCATAAAAAACTGTGGCATGCTTCTACACCTCTACTAAAATTATCGTGAATCTTTTGCTTTATTTTTGAATAAATGAATATGGTCTAAAGCTTTACCAGTTCCGATAGCTACACAATCCAATGGATCTTCTGCTATAACAACAGGCATTTTTGTCTCTTCACTGATAACTTTATCAAGATTACGAAGCAATGCTCCACCACCTGTTAGAACAATACCACGATCCATAATATCTGCAGCTAGTTCTGGAGGCGTTTTTTCTAATGTTACTTTGACTGCATCAACAATTGCAGCAACTGTATCTTTTAACGCTTTTGAAATTTCATCTGCAGTAATTTTGATTGTTTTTGGAAGACCAGTTAATAAGTCTCTTCCGCGAATATCCATGTTTTCAATTTGATCTGGATTTCCAGCACTGCCAATTTCCACTTTAATGCTTTCAGAAGTTCTTTCTCCAATCATCAAATTATACGTTTTACGAATATAATTAACAATTGCGTCATCCATCTCATCACCAGCAATCCGAATAGATTGACTAGTAACAATTCCACCAAGGGAAATAATAGCTACCTCTGTTGTACCACCACCGATATCAACAACCATACTACCAGTTGGCTCCCATACAGGAAGATTAGCACCAATAGCAGCAGCAAAAGGCTCTTCAATCGTATAGGCATCTCTCGCACCAGCTTGACGTGTTGCATCAATTACCGCTCTTTCTTCTACAGCTGTAATGCCTGATGGTACACAAACCATTACATACGGTTTGCCAGAAAAATAGCCCTTATTCTTTGTTGCTTGCTTAATGTAGTATTTCATCATCGTTGCTGTTGTTTCATAATCTGCAATTACACCATCCTTCATCGGACGAAGTGCAACAACATTTCCTGGTGTTCTACCAATCATATTCTTCGCATCGTTACCAACCGCTACAATGCTCTTTGTATCAGTTTGTAGTGCGACAACTGACGGTTCTCTTAGTACTATTCCTTTGCCTTTTACATAAACTAGCGTATTCGCTGTTCCTAAATCAATTCCAAGATCTCTTGTTCCAAAACCTAACATAAATGTATCTCCCTTTCTGAAACTAATGCAATATTATAAAGTAGGTAGATGTTCTCCTCTTTGTAATTTCCTTTAATTGTTACTTATCTATATTTTGTCATGTTTAGACATAAATAGCCAAAAAATCATAAATTATATTATAGCTTATTTCTACAAAAAAGAACAGTATCATACATACCCTTTTTCTTTTAAGCTGATAAATTTATTTTCCCCAATTATGATATGATCTAGCAGATCAATCCCAATTATTTTTCCGCATTCCACTAATCTTTTTGTCACTTCAATATCCTCTCTGCTGGGGGACGGATCGCCGGATGGATGATTGTGGAGACAAATGATAGAAGCTGCAGATCTTCTAAATGCTTCTTTGTATACTTCTCTTGGGTGGACGATACTAGCATTTAAACTACCAATAAAAACGACTTGCTTATGCATAACTTGATTCTTGGTGTTTAAATATAAACAGACGAAATGCTCCTGAGTTAGAAATCTCATTTCATTCATCATATATTTGGCAGCATCCTCTGGTGACCGAATACAATATCGATCGGTAAATTCTAAATTGGAAACGCGCCGCCCCAATTCAATTGCTGCCATCAATTGAATTGCTTTTGCCGTTCCAATTCCTTTCATTTCTTTTAACTCATCAAGACTTGCATCCTTCAACAAGCGAAGTCCATCAAAATGGACTAAAAGTTTGTTCGCTAATGTTAATACGGATTCATTTTTGGAACCTGTTTGAATCAAGATAGCAAGCAGCTCATGATTTGCTAAACTTTCTGGTCCCTGTTTCACAAAACGTTCTCTTGGTCGTTCATCATTCGGAAAATCTCTTATTAATAGCGAATCCATTCTTTCTAAGTTCCTCCCTATCATTGGTTTTTGGGAAGAAAAGAATAAGGGACCTTTGATTTATTTAGGCATATTGAAGCCTTTCGCTTTCAATTCGCGTACCGTTCGAGAAATCGGAAGACCGACTACGGTGAAATAATCTCCTTTTATTTCTTTTACGAGCGTTCTGCCTACTCCTTGAATTCCATACGCACCTGCTTTATCAAATGGTTCCCCGGTGTCTAAGTAATCGTGTATTTCATCATCTGTTAATTCCCAAAATAACACGTCTGTTTTTTCATAAAAAGTGGAACATATTCCATTTGCCATAATGGCGACACCAGTGTAGACAGAATGCGTTTTGCCAGAAAGTTCCCTTAACATGCGAAACGCCTCTTCAGGCGAAGCAGGCTTGCCTAATATCGCACCATTAAGATATACTACCGTATCAGCACCTAATATAAATGGATACTGTTCATCGGCATAAATTGCTTCAACCTTTCGTCTCGCTAATTCCATGACAATTTCATTAGGAGAAATAGAAGGATTGAAACTTTCATCTACATTACTACTGGATATTACAAATGGTATTTGGAGTTCTTCAAGGAGCTCTTTTCGTCGAGGAGAAGAAGAGGCCAATATGAGGGTTTGCTTTAACATGATAACACCTACCTACTATTTCAAATTGTGAGATACAGATTAATCCTATCAAAGAATTCGCCGATACACAATTTTGAAACGGAAATTTTTATATAATAGTAAATAAAATGTAATATGACGAAATTTGTAGAAATATTTATACAATTAATATAAAAGATATTTTTGCCTTTTAAGTTGTATTTAGACAGATAATCTTTACTCTAGTTAATAGTTCGAAGCTGTATGGGTGTGGTAGCATTCCCCCATAAACTCCTCTACAAAAAGAAAGGAGCCACCGCTTAATAGACGATGTGCTCCCCTACTCCCTTATAGTGAGACATATACAGCTAAGTAGTCTAGCAATTTCTGGTGAATTTCCGCTATTTCGTTCTCGCTGCTCTTTTCTTTTAATTTTATGGTAAGCTCACCACCTTCGGAAAGATAGGCTGCCATTTTTTTAACTTTTTCATTGGCCAACTTGGCTGTTTTTTTCTCTTCTACAAGAGAGAGTGCCTTCTCTAACTTATTTTTATCCTCCGTTGCAATAGAGTGATTAAATTGAACACTTGTTACCATTTCCAGAATGGCAGAATAGATAGCGGACGATCCTTCAATAACCTCCTTCTCTTCTTTCGATACATTTTTCACTTCATTTCCACTAAATACCATCTCTTTTGCATAAGTATCTTTTACTTGTTTCTGCCATGCTTTCGCATCCTCCAAATTACTCACAACACCAACTAGTAGAAACTGCTGCTTATCTATGGGAAGAATTTGACTCTTCTTCCCTGCATCTGTCAGCTTCTGCTGCTCGCTTTTCGCACGCTCTTCATTAGAGAAAACTCCCTTTTGAAGGACATATGTAGTAATATCCGGTTTGGTTGCACTTTCTGTTACCGACACGGCTTGTCCACCTTTAGTTGTATTGGAAGAATCATTGGCCGAAGCTGTTATTTTTCCATTTGTAGTGCTGCTTTGATCATTGTTTACCATGTTTAATAAAATAAATCCAAAGCTAGTGCCTAAGATGACAGCAAAAAAAACAGCAAAGAAAATAGAGGCAATTACTTCCTTTGGCAACCGCTTTTTCTTTCCCTCTTTCTCCTTTTTGCCTTTTGTTAATGGCTGCTTGTCCTTTTTATTTACAGACGATTGAAAGCTAAACATACTTTTTTCTTTATTTTTTGCTGGAATTTCCTCTGGTGCGGGCAAAATCCAATCAAAACTTTCCTCAAATTCAGCTTCTTGTCCAGCCGCAGACTCTTCTCTAAAAATATCCTGTTTTTTCCCTTCGCTCTTTTGGTCCTTATAAAAAACAGAAGGTTCACTCCGCTCTACTGTGTCCTCATTGTCCTTATTTTGGAATGGACGGTCTTTTCCGTTGATCTTAATCGTTATCGTTTTGCGATTCTCCGGTTTTTCATTCACTCGTCCTACCCCCATTTCCATTTATTTCGTTTATCCTATCATACAAGCAAAAAAAAATAACAAGACTTTTGTCGTCTTGTTATAGAATGATTTCGTCAAATTCAGTTGTTGTTAGACACAATTTGACTTGGAGAAAGATCCTTATATTGTATTGCTTGATCTACTCCCTCTTCTTCTGTACAAAGCTTTCGATTTTCCCCTTTTAAACAAACAGCAATCGCTATGTTATTTTGAAGGGTTACATAGCTTTTATCTGATGGAACTAACTCTCGGTCTGTATCTGGATCATTAAACGTTCCCATATACCCATTTTCAACAAGTTCAAAGTAAGTGATTCTTTCCTTTGCACCTGCTCCACTAGTTGTCGCTTCTTTAATATAAAAATCAGCAGCTTCCTTCATATTCCATGCGTTTGCGATAAAAGCTCGATCGCGCATTTCTCCTATTACTTTTAAGACAGAGGGAATCGCTATTGCGGCTATTATTCCGAGTACGACAATTACAGCAAGCAATTCCATTAAGGTAAATCCCTTATTATTTAGTCTAGTTATTAGCATCGCTAGACCCACCTTCTTTTTTCACTTCCTCTATTGATCTTTACTATTTTCTAATGTTCCAGTATTAAAAGGGTTCTTTCTTTCAGATACCTTTGGTGTATCCAATTGTGGAAGATCCTCTATTAAATCATTTAAAGTAGGATAATAATATACAGACACCGTTAATTCAAAATCTATTTGTTGATCACTTTCTTCAACGGCGATGATTTCTTTTGGTCCAGTAATATTTAAAGAATCAACGGTCATAATACGCTGAGAGGATTCTATTTTTTCTAAAAATTTTTCTAGTTCAAAATAAGTAGATGCTTCTCCTAGCATATTGATTGTTGTTTGATGGATTCCATTTGGGAGGACGATTTCTTCTGTATTTTTCTTTTCATCTGCTTCCCTATTTTCTTCCTTATTTGCATCATCGATTGCTTTATCTGCTGTAGTAACTTCTCCATTTGCAACCTCTTCATCAGCGTTGGATCCATTCACACTTATTTCTAATATATTCGTATCAGAAATAATTTCTGCTTTTTCTATTTCAAGGAGTGCCTGTTCCAATAACCGTTTAACCGGTATCTTTTTCTGCAACTCGATAGTATTCGAACTTGTTTCTGAACCAGTCGACTTTAGTTTGGATTGCAAAATATCCGCTTGCTGCTCGGTCATTTGCAGCTCCATTTTTTTCATGTTCAGCTCATTGGTTAAAGGCATTAAATAGCAATAATAACTATATATCGCTCCTAAGGCTAGGAGAATAATGCTAAATGCAAACCATACCATTTGCTTATGATCGCTTAATCTCATGGGGAATCCTCCCCTTTTTCATTTTCGTCTTTTTGCTTTTCGGTTTCATCTCGCAGCTTTGCTTTATTTAGGACAAATTCGTAACTTGCAAAATAGCGAGGTTCCACTTCTGATTGCTTTAAATTATCAATCGCTTGATCTACTTGATCGCTAATTTTATTTTCAAGTGCATCGGTTGATTTTCCTTCCGTTAAAAGCGCATCGTCTATCCAGCTAATTTCAAGCAAAGAATTTAAATAATAGGCTGCATCACTTTTAGTATCAAACTGGACAATCATGTTTGTCTTATAATCATCAGATACCTTTAATTCCTGAATAAAGCCTCTTTCCGGCAAATTCTTTGTTAATTCCTGCAGAAATAGAACATAATCCACTGAGTGATTATTCGCCCACTTGATTGCTGATTCAAGGCTTTGGACAGACTCTGAACTTTTGTAGCTCTCTAACCTCTGATTGTATGTATCAATCAGATTGGTTGTCATTTTTAACGAATTTTCTGTTGCCGCTAATTCAGCTTTTTTAGTCATATACTGCCAGATAAATAAGCCTATTAATAAAAAAGTAATCAAGAAAGCTAGGATCACCCAAAGCAATTGCGACTTTCTCTTTCGTTCTTTTTTAGGAAGGAGGTTAATTTCTACTAACATTTTTACACCTCTTTTAATCCTAAACCAATGTTTAAAAGGAAACTTGATGGTATAGGCTTATTAGAATCTGATTGGTTCACTTTTAATTCAAGAACAGGAATCTCAAAACGATTCACCATATTTTCAATAATGGCAGAAAGCCATGGATGATCTCCTGTTACTACTAATTTTGTTACTAGTTTGTCGCCCTTATTTAAAGTATATCGATAGAAGCTCATCACTTTTTCTAATTCTTTATAAACATCCTCAAGACCATTCCAAACTTCAGCATGATCACCTGTAAATGTCAGCTTTTCTTGCTGTGATGACTTCTCTGTCGTAACGGTCCAGTGGTCTTCCTCCATTTCTTGTAATAAATGTCTCATCAATAAAGGATAATGTTCTTCAAAAATACTTGCGTTCACTGTTTTAATATCAATTTCAACTAACATGATAATATCATTGTCTTCGACTTTTTCAGAGCGATAGAAATAGCGATACAGAGCTAATGCGGATACATCTGCAGATTGCGGCGATAATTTCGCCTCTTCTAGTAAATCTGCATATTGGGCAACACTTTCTTCTGGTGAAGCAAATAATATAATTTGCTGCTTATTCTTTTCTTTTCCTTTCAATAGATAATAATCAAATACAGGATCCTCGAATGGCAAATGAATCGATGTTCCGAGTTCCATATACAAGTACCCTTTAATTTCATCTTCGCTTACATCTTCAGGAATAGGGAGCTTTCGAATGACAACAGAGGAGTCAGGAACTAGAAAACGAACTTGTTTTTTTGATAGTTTCCATTCATCCACACATTCTTCTAGAATCCATAAAAAATTCTCGACATCCTGAATCACTCCATCATGAATTAATCCAGGCGGCAAATAGCGTTCTCCAAAATTTTGCACTACAACATCTTGGGAATTCTTTATTTCCACAAATCGAATTACATGATCCTTTATGGTTAAGTTAACTACTTTATTTTTTCCAAAATTAAAATTTAATGCCATATTGAAAACTCCTTATTGTTACTAGATGGAGGAAGAAAGATTGCTCCCCAAAAAAGGCATCAGCCATTTAATGAAAAATACTTAAATACCATTGAATAATTTGATTACCAAAATAATAGGTTATGAGAGTTCCTAAGGCTATGTACGGACCGAAAGGAATTGGTTGTTTCTTTTTTGATTTACCAATAGCCATTCCGACAATGCCTCCAATTGTCCCCAGAAAGGTAGAAAGAAAAAAGGAGACAAGAACTAGCTTAGCCCCTAAAACCAAGCCAATTACTGCAAAAAGCTTAATATCTCCTCCCCCCATTCCTCCTTTTGATACAATCGCAATAACTAGAAGAAGCGTAAAACCAACCGCTGCCCCCAGCAAGGAACTCCACCAGGGATGCAAAGGGAGAAAGAATCGTTCGATTATAAAAACAATCGAAAAAAACAGCAGTACTTTATCTGGGATAATCATATATTTCAAATCAGAAACAGTAATAATGATAAATAAAGAAATCAGTGTCCAGGATACAAACAGCTCAGAACTCCAGCCAAGCAGAAGCGGACTAACGACAAAGAGAAGACCAGTCATAAGCTCGAATATAGGATAGAAGGGGGAAATCGATGCTTTACAGCATTTTGATTTCCCCCTTAATAATACATAGCTTAAAACTGGTACAAGTTCCATCACTGATAACGTGCGCCCGCAGCTTGAACAATGAGATCTCGGCCTAACAATCGATTCATTTAATGGCACCCTTAAGCCTACTACATTGTAGAACGAGCCTAGGGTTATGCCGTATAGGAAGATTAGTAGGTAGATCACTTTAACACCTTCACTTTAAACTTATTTACTTAATTTCTATTTGACCTTTCTTTGCATTATTAATTTTTTCAATTGTAGCATTGGTAAATGTAATATTTATTTTTCCTGCCTCAACATTAGTAGCGTTCAAACCAAAAGTTGTCCCGCCTTCTCCTACTGTAACAGTATACTTATCAAATTTCTCTAAATTTACACCACTAACATAACTTGAGAGCTCCTCATCATTAATAGTACCGCCTTTTGCCATATCATTACCCGCAACATAGTTTTTAGCTGCATTAAGGATTGTAATCGCATCAGCCTTAACCGCATCTTCTTTTGATTTTTGAATTATTCCTGAAATACTAGGAATCGCAATCGCTGCAATAATCCCCAAAATAACAATAACTGCTAATAACTCGATAAGTGTTAACCCTTTTTCATTTTTGATTCGTTGCTTAATTAATTGACGCATATATCTTTCTCCTTAAAATTGGTATATTTTGTTTTAAATCCATTACTATTATACTAGATTATGTGTTTTTATTATATCTTTTTTTAATAGAATCGGCTAAAAATTATTGGACATGGTTAAAAATCTCAAACATTGGTATTAGGATAGATGACACGATTGTCCCAACAATGCTTGCAAGAAAAACAATCATAATAGGTTCAATCAAGGACTTTAGTCGATCAGTTGCTGTATCGACTTCTTTTTCATAGAAGTCAGCTACCTTTGCAAGCATTTCATCTAATGATCCTGTTTCTTCCCCTATTGCTATCATCTGCGTCACAAGTGGTGGAAACACCCAATGGGCTTTCATTGGCACAGTTAATGACTGACCTTGTTCAAGCGCACCTCTTGATTGAACAAGGACTTTGGCCATTACTTCATTTTCAATAACTCTTTCGACTATCGAAATAGCCTGTAAAATGGGAACAGAGCTTGAAAATAGTGAACTAAGTGTGCGTGTCATTCTCGCAATCGCTGCTTTCTGCAGAATTTTTCCGAAAATCGGCACTCTTAATAGAAAATAATCGAGATAAAACTTCGCTGCTTTATTATTTCGTATAACCATGATAGCAATAATAAATGCAATCAACAGCAAAGATACAAGCCACCAAAATTTTTGCATAAAGCTGCTTGCCGATAGAACAAATTGTGTAATGGCGGGTAACTCACTATCAAAATCAGCAAACATATCCACAAACGTTGGTACAACACTCACCAATAAAAATATAACAACTATAAAAGCAATAATCGCAATCGCTATAGGATAAGTTAGGGCTGAAATAATTTTTTGCTTTGTGTAATGCTGTTTTTCAAAATGATTAGCTAATCTTTCTAAAGTCTCATCCATACTCCCTGTAGCTTCTCCAGCACGAATCATATTTACAAACATACTGGAGAAAACCTTTCTATGCTTCGCTGCTGCTGATGATAAAGGATTCCCATCCTTTAAATCTTGTTCTACCACTAGTAAAGCCTTACGCAATGCCTTACTTTCTGTTTGCTCAGCAAGTATCGCAGTTGCATCCACTACTGATATCCCTGCTTTTATCAGGGTAGCGAACTGGCGTAAATAAATGACAAAGTCTTGTAGCTTTACAGGACTGCCAAATGTGATTTCCTTTGTTAAAAGAGTTTCAGGAACTTCATTTATTTCTGTTATCTTAATCCCTTTCTCTTTTAACTGCACCATCGCTTCTCTTTTGGATGAAGCTGTTATTATCCCTTTTTTTGTTCCTTTTCGGTCTCTTCCCGTATATTTATAGCGAGCCATATTTATTGCTCCTTTTCTTGTAGATAAGGAAGTGCAGCCTCTCTTAAAACAGCACCAGCATGAACTAATTCTTTTACATTGCTTTCCAATGTATGCATTCCAGCTGCTTTGGAGGTTTGCATAATATTTAAAATCTGATGGATTTTTTCATTACGAATCAAATTGGCTACAGCTGAATTGTTCACAAGAATCTCTGTTGCTGAAACCCTTCCCGATTTATCTGGGGTTGGGAATAGTCGTTGGGCTACAATGCCTACTAAAACAGAAGCCAGCTGGATTCGAATTTGATCCTGCTGTGCGGGCGGAAAAACGTCAATAATTCGGTTAATGGTTGCTGGAGCGCTTGATGTATGTAGTGTTCCTAGTACTAAATGACCTGTTTCCGCTGCTGTAATGGCTGTTTGAATTGTTTCTAAATCACGCATTTCCCCAACAAGAATCACATCCGGATCTTGGCGCAAAGAAGCTCGCAAGCCATTAGCAAAATTATTGGTATCAAATCCAACCTCCCGCTGATCAATAATACACTTTCCATGCTTATGCAAATACTCAATCGGATCCTCCAATGTGATAATATGCTTGCGCATAGTTTCGTTCATATAGGCAATCATCGCCGCTAAGGTCGTTGACTTGCCACTGCCTGTTGGTCCTGTAATTAAAATAAGACCCTGAGGCCTTTCAGCAAATTTCTTTATAATAGCAGGAAGCTTTAAATCATCTAGACTAGGGATCGATGTTGGTACAACTCGAATAGCTAATGCAATGCATGCTCTTTGCTTATATACATTAACCCTAAATCTGGATACTCCTTTTAAACTGTATGAGAAATCAAGTTCACCACGAGCTTGGAATACTTCCCATAACTTCTCAGGAATCATTGTTCTTGCCATTATCTCAGTATCATTTGGTTCTAAATTATTTTTCCCATACCGCTTTAAATCTCCATTTATTCTCATAACAGGAGGAACACCAACTGTAAGATGAATATCAGAAGCTTTTAATTCAAAGCCTACTCTCAATAAGTAATCAATACTATGGTTCAATAATGTCCCTCCTAATCAGGGATAGCTACTCTTAATACTTCTTCTGTAGTCGTAATTCCTTGCTTCACCTTTAATAATCCATCATCAATTAGGAAGATAGTTTTTGCTTTCATTGCAAGATCTCGTAATCTAGAAAAAGATTCACCATTCATAATGACTTTTCTCATTTCATCATTGATAACTAGCACTTCATGAATAGCTACCCTTCCTTTATAACCCGTCATATTACAGGAAGCACACCCTTTTCCTCTAACAACTTTATCGATTGTTAGCCCCCGTTTTGCGAAGATTTCTTTTTCTCTTACTGTTGCAGCATGAACTTGTCCACAGTCTCTACAAACTTTACGAACAAGACGCTGCGCTACAATTCCTGTTACAGATGAAGCTACTAAAAATGGTTCTACGCCCATGTCTAACAATCTTGTAACAGAGCCTAGTGAATCATTTGTATGCAAGGTGCTAAAAACAAGGTGACCAGTTAAAGAAGCACGCACGGCTATCTCTGCTGTTTCTTTATCTCGTATCTCACCAACCATAATTACATTAGGATCCTGACGCAATATTGCTCGTAATCCTTTTGCAAATGTCATCCCTACATTCGTATTTACCTGAATTTGGTTAATTCCTTCTAATTGATACTCTACCGGATCCTCTACTGTAATAATATTGACTTCTTCACTGTTTAAACGGTTTAGTGCTGCATAGAGTGTGGAGGATTTACCAGATCCTGTAGGACCTGTAATAAGTATGATCCCGGTTGGTTTCTCAATAAGATTTGTAAATCTAGCCAAATTTACTTTATTAAAACCAAGTTTATCTAAATCATTTAGTGTACTTCCAAGATCCAAAATCCGCATAACTATCTTTTCTCCATAAATAGTCGGAAGTGTAGAAACACGGAGATCAATGGGATGAAAGTCCAAATTAAACTTCATTCTTCCATCCTGCGGGATGCGGTGCTCTGTAATATCCAAGTTTGCCATAATTTTCAACCGTGCTATCAATACACTCTGCATATGTTTTGGCAAAACTCTTTCTATACGCAATACGCCATCAATCCGATAACGGATTACCACTTTTGTTTCTTGAGGGTCCACATGAATATCGCTTGCCTTTAGGGCAGCAGCATTCGATAATATCTGATTTACTAAGCGGACAATCGGCGTATCTTGTTGTTCATCCATACTATCGCTCACATCTTCGCCAACTGCTCCATTATCAGACAGCAACTCTTCAAACCCTTCGTCCATATCATAATATTTATTGATCGCACGCAAAATATCATCTTTTGTCGCAATAGCTGTCTCAATTTGAAAACCAGTAGATAAGCGCAAATCATCTATTGTATAAAAATCCATTGGATCAGCCATTGCCACATATAACTTTTCTCCTTCTTTTTTTAGCGGAATAATTAATTGTCTTTTCGCTGTTTCCTTTGAAACGATCGTAAATAACTTTGGGTCAAAAGGGTAGCGATACAAACTAACATGTGGAATACCTAATTGAAATTCTAATACCTCGATCAATTGTTGTTCTGTAATATAACCCTTTTGAAGCAGACTATCTCCAAGCCTTTGATCTGGATGCTTGTCTTTAAGTGCTTGCTGCAATTGATCTTCTGTCAACAAGCCAGCCTCCACCAACAAATCTCCTAACCGCTTTCTTATTTGTTTCATTGCTTTAGCTCCCGATTTCTATACTTATTATTTTTCTATTACTGCTTGTGGAGTCTCTTCCTTGTCCTCATCTTCTTTTACATGCTGATTATCCGATTCTGTCTGTGGAGGATTATCTGTCGTTGGATTATCGGTATCCGTCTCTTCCTCCTTGATGTTTTCTTCAGAATCAGAAGGATCATTTAAATCGAGTGAATCTTCGACATTATCTGTATCAATCACTGTTTCCTGTTCTTTTATTAATCCAGAAGCAACTACTTTATTGATTGGAGGATAAAAGTCTTCGCTCATTAAATCTTTTTTCACTTCTACTCCATCGTCATTTTTGGCTAAACGATAGACTTTAATTAAAAGCCCATCTGTTCCTTCTGAAACGGTCCTATATTCATTAAACCCTAATAAAGAATCAAATCGGATAACCGTTTTAGGCTTAAATGCTTGCTGATCGGAGAGAACGACATCATATTTAAATAAAAACGGAACTCCCACTATCGACGCATATAATTTATTGCCAGACATTTTGAATTGAAGCTGATAAGCAGCAGCATTAGGATTATAAAACCGGTAATCCATTTTTTTAGATTGATTGATTTTCGCTTCATAGCCTAATTGGGCATAGTTGGGCAATTGATTACTTATAAACCGCTCTGTAATAGTAAAGTTAGTTGTTAAAACTAGTTGATGAAGAGCTGTCGCAACCATACTTAATGTAGTATCCGAATAAGAATCTGTCTGTTTTCCCATTATATCTAGCAACGAGACCGTTTCTTCTTGACCCACTTTAATACTCGGAAATTGCTTTACCCATTTAGCGACATTTTTCTTATTTTCCTTAACTTCTAATGTAGTATCTGTTAAGATTACTTCTTCTTCCTTTTGGCTGACTAGATATTCTTGAAGCGCAAGTTCGTGATTTCCTTTGTCTAACTGTGAAGCTATCGCTATTAAAGAATCATTCCATTTATTCACAGAAAAAACATCTTCTTCTATGAGATAGGGAGATATCGAATAAAGTAATCCGATTAAATCATCTTGATTTAACGATACAATCAATGAATTGTCTGTGCCCTGATGTATCTTTTCTAAACTTTCTTGGAATTGGAATGTAAATAAATCAGTAGCAAAATCTACTGTTTTTTCTTTATATTTTAATTTTATGGAGGTTGATTGAAGCCATTCTTTTTGAGAATCCTTCAATACTTTTAAAGCTTCTTCTAGTGACATTCCAGAAATATCTACTCCACCTACAGTTGTTCCCTCCGCATAACCTTCCTTGGTCGAAAAAATCCTTTCATATGCATTTACACCAAAATGCGAAAAACTAAAAATAAATGCAGTTGTAACTACCATAGCTACAAATAGCTTTACACTTTGAACGTTTTTCATGAAGTAATGACTCCTTTTGTTATGCATTAACACTCATGGATAGATCAATTACTACACTTGGCCCCGCATTTTGCGCTTTCTCAATATCCTCTAGTGTTAATATAGAACCCTCCGCAGCAATCAATTCACCATCTGCTGCATAAATATCTTTTGTTACTTGTTTATTGAGCAATAATTCTCTTTGTTTTTCTTTTAACCCATTAAGACTAGCTTCATCTTCTCGCTCCACTACTTCCAACCCTTGGAATAAGTGGTCATTTGAAGATACAGCTTCTTCTTGAACAGAATAAGGTGCAGCTACTTCTTCTTTCACAATAATAATATCTTTACCATAGGTGATAACAGTATCGGATGAAATGACTGATTCTCGATCCTCCAGAACAAGTCCAATGATTTCACCTGTCTCTTCGTCAATTTGATACTCTGTCACTTTACCTACAAGATCTCCTTTTCTAGTAATAACATTTGTATCAATAATCGCGATTTTTTTGCTTGCCAGCTCACTAGCAATAGGAATCTGTGTTAAATCAATGATAGAGTTTGCACTTTCGATTGTTACAGCATATTCCCCTACACCGATCACCTTTTTAAAAGGGATTGCTTGAATACTCTCTTGCCATTCTTCTTGCTCTAGTGTTAAAAAATCCACAAAACCTTTTTCTGGATTAATGATTAAAGACTGTACATTTCCTTCTTGTTGTCCGTTAGAGATGCTGATAATCGGTAAACCTTTTAACTGTGTGCTAATTTTCATAATCTATCTCCCCTATACTTTCAGATACTTTTCTTCCATAAATTTAATTTGTTCTAATACAATCGGTTGTTCCATAAATTTTTCTCTAAGCGAATATAATAAATTTTCTAATTTACCCTCTTCCTTATTTTGAACATATACATCAATTAACAAAGCAGAATAAGCAAAATATTCATTTAAAGGAATAGGCTTCTTCAAACACTGAGTTAATACAGTCTCGAATTCTTCCATATCCATGGCATTCTGCAACAGTTCTAATTGTGCTAAAGTATTGTTGATAATCTTATGAGCTAAGCCACTTACCACATTTTCGTGTTTATCACCATCTAATCCAATTTGATTTTCTTGGCTTTGTTCCAGTGAAAGTTCTGCTTGTTCATCCATCATTTCAACAGCAGAATCCTCCTGCACTTCCTCTATATGTTCACTTATAGCAGTCATTTTTTCTGATAGGATTGTTTTCTCCTCTTCCGTTATGGCATTATCCGCTAGATCATTCCAGAGCTGTTCCTGTTCCATCTTTTCCACTGACACTGCAACTTCAGCATCCTCACCAATAGAAAAAAAGATTTCCTCTATTTGATCTTCTTCGTCAATTCCCTCGCTTGTTTTAATAGCAGTGGAAGAATCGTTTTCTTCCAGCATTTTTTCAATTTCAGCTAGATAGTTCGTCTCTACTGGTTCTTTATCTATTTCTTTATCTATTTCTTTATCTATTTCTTTATCTATTTCTTTATCTATTTCTCTATCGATAACTTCTTCCTCTATGGAAAGTAAAAATTCTTCTTCCTGTTTAACAACTTCTAAATGTTTCATCACATCAAGATTCATGCCTATGCTTTCGACTGTTTCCTCTTGAATGATAGCTGCTTCATTTGTTAAAATGTCTTCTTGATTTACCTCTGGAACAAAGGGAATAATATCCTCTTCTAGTTCTACGTCATTCTGAGTAGTTTTTAAATCCTTTGTTTCTCGTGGTTCTTGTCTTTTCTCTATAACAGAATCTTCTACGTCTTCTGGCATGACAAAAAGTATTGTTGACCAATTTTTCAACAAAAGATAGCTTGCACTAATAAGGAATAATAGCATAATTAAAATACTTTGCCAGAAAGAAAATAGCTCCCTTGAAAGTAATCCGATCGCAGAAATACAAAACGCTAATCCAATAATAGTAAATTTCCCTCGATTCGAAAGTCCTAATGGCAAGAAATACAAAACAGGCACAACAAAAATTAAGGACATAAGCGCCAAAATGTATACAGTCATTCATACACCTCCTCTTTTCGAACCATTTATCTAATCATACGACATTTTTTGTAAATTATCTAAAACTTTTGTATTATTTTTTTGATACTTTTCATCATATAATAGCTATTTAGTATTGTATAATAAGAATAGCATTTTTGAAAGCAGGGAAAAAATATGAAAATTCCAAAGCTGATATCTAGTTCTAAAGGATTAACATTAATAGAAGTTTTATTGTCTCTTACTATCCTTAGTATAATCATTTTAGGTATAATGAACTTTTTTACTCAAGCTTATTCTTATACGAATCTTAATCAGAAAAAAACTGCTGGTATAAATGTTGCTAGAAATGCTTTGACATACATGGAACAAACTACCCAAGAAGACTCCTTTATCAGCATAAAAAATAGAATAGATCATAATAAGGAGACAACAGGTGAATTATTCATCTGCAATAATGAGTATAAAGTAATCTGGGACAAAGATAATCAAGCATCCTGTACACCTATTAAAATTAATAATATTGATTATCATGTAATTATTAAGCCTATTTTAGATAAAAATTACAGCAATTTTTTCATTCCTTTAACAGTAACTGTCACATGGAGTGTAAACAAAAAAGAGTACAATACTTCCATGGAGGGAGCCATCAAAAGTGAGGATCTTCGATGAAAAAGGAATAACACTATATGAACTATTGGCAGCCATCACCATTCTTGCAATCGTATTGCCAGTCATCTATGGAGTCTTTCAGTCTGGTTTATCCTTATATAATAAAATTCAGATAGAAGGACAAATCCGAGATGATGCTGATTATGCCGTTTCTATGATGATGAACTCCTTTAATAGCATCCCTTTTGACTATGTAACGATAGAAGGAGATTCAAAAATCAGCTTATATGATACAGAAAAGACTGTATTTGAGAAGAATACTAAAGAGAATTCTTCTTTTTATACTTATGATAAAGAAAAAATAAAACCAGAGAATGCAAAAGTAAGTAGTATTGCATTTGTTGACCACCAGCTTAAAAACGAAGCGATTACTTCTGTTTCGATCAATAATCAAATTCTAGAGGGAAGCGGGGATTTTACCGGTTCTAAAGTAAGGCTTTCCTGTAGTAAAACAGACCCAGAAAATAAAAATCGTTGCCTTCATGGGTTAATCCATATCACTTTTATCATCGATCAAGCACGATTAAATCGACCTTTAACTTTAGAAAGTCAATTTGGCTTTTAAGGAGAATACCATTTATGTTCAATTGGAATCAAAAAGGGAACGCCCTAATTACCGTATTATTAATTTCATTAGTTTTTACAACAATAGGTCTGGCAATTGTAGCATCTAGTATAAGCAGTACAAAAAGGGTAGAAACGAGAGAAACGGACATCAATATTACGTATGAGAGCAAAAAAGTACTCGAAGAAATAACCTATGAAATGGCTAATGCCTTACAATCTTTACCTTTAGATTATCGGCAGATCGATAACCAATATATCGTAAGTGATTCTTTTGATACACAGCTTGCATCCATGGTTATTATGCCAACGTTAAATAAAATTTTAACAAATCAAACGTATAATGAATCGATTAGTTGTCTAAGTGTAGTGGATTTAAGCGATGCTACTAAAGTAGAGATTCCTTCTAATAAAGCGTGTTCTAAAAAAACCTACGATTTGGATAGTACTTATACGATCGATCGAGAATTAGATTTCACCAGAGTGCTAGAAATTATTCTTGTAACCAATAATCCTAACGAAACAGAAGGAAGTATTACAAGAACCTTAAAGAAGCGAGTAATTGTATCTCCCCTTCCTAGCTTTTTAAAGTATGCGCTAGGAGCTTACTCTAAACAGAATGAAGAAGGACTATTTATTAATGGATCACCTAATGTAAATGGCAATATTTATGCAAATCAGCTTCAAATTAGTGATCGGGCGAAATACCAGCTAAAAAATGGTACTAGAGAAGAAAAATCATCTCTTCCCCCTTCTATTACCGGTAATATTTATAGTAGTTCTGCAAACTTAATTCCGGTGCTGAAAGATAAGAATTTCTATAAAGGAGAAGTACCTTCTTTAAATCATGATAGTCAATTTATTAATATTGATTATAATCGTACTTTTATCCAACGAATGGATACTTTGTTAAGAACAGATGATAATTTGAACAATATAACAATTAGAGATATAAGCGAAACAGCTAATTTTCCAAGTCTTCTTCAGAACAAAGTAGCTAGTATCGTAAACGGTCAATCAAACAGTGCTCCCTTGATTGAAAATGTCCCAGAGCAAGAAGCACCTTCTTCTGTATTAGGAGATTCTCTCAAACGTCTCTCCAATAGTTTTCAGATTAAGAGTGACAATAATCCATTAGATTTCAAGGAAAAAGTAAGCATCAACGGAGATACTGTTATTAACAGCAGCAATTATCCTATTACATTCGATAAGGACTTAGTTGTTAACGGTGATTTATATTTAGTAAGCAACAGCCAATTAAAGTTAGCAAATAATATTTATGTATCTGGTGATTTACATCTAATCAATTTTGATGGTGAAATGAATTTACAAGGAAATCTCTTTGTTGCAGGTGATTTAAATATCGAGTCTGCTGCTGACAATAAAAGTAATCCTCATAACGGTGTCAGCATCAACGGAGATATTCTTACAGGGAAGTCTATCCATATCCGTCCTTTAAATACAACCATTTCTTTAAATAGCAATATGATCAGTCTAGATTCATTTACTATAAACGGAGATGAAAAAGGAGAAGAGTCTGGAGAAAATGATATAGTCAAAATTAACTCTGTTGTTTACACATTAAATGAGACCTTTGTTTCCAATATTAATATTCTTGGCTTGCCATATATTGATAAAAGAACGAATGCCCAAAAAGTGGGACAGCTCATTTTATTAGCTAAGGAAAAACTTACGATTACAAGAATGAATGAGTTTAATCATTTCCATCCAATGAAAGAAACTGGTTTTCCTTATCTTCCAGATGAGGAGACAATCATCCAACCTTTAAAAGCTTTCTTTTACACAGAAAAAAAAGCTGAATTATATGGTGTTGGTTCGCTGTTCTATATTAAGGGTGGCGTTTTTGCAAAAGATTCTCTCGAAATAAATGCAATTCGCGCCAACAGAGAGTTCTCTTCCATTTCTGATATCCCAAATTCAAGGGAAGGAATGCTTTCACGATTTATCGTTGATTATGACCAAGATGTTTTATTAAGAGGAATAGATGCACTTCCTATAGTAGATCGACTACAAATTATACCAGATGATTTTGTGATTGAATAATTTGTAGTTAGTTTGAAAGTGATAACCACAAACACCTTTCCTATAAATCATAAAAAACCCGAACAATTACACGAGAGGCTATTTTTGATATGCTCCCCTATAGGTAGACAGATTAAAAAATAAAAATCTGGTTACTTATAGGGGAGTATTTTTATGCCTAGAAAATCTTATTCTGTAGAAGAGAAATATCAAATAGTGAAAGCTTTAGGGGAAGTAAATTCGTCACTCCAAGTTTCATCGATTTATAAGGTGCACTTTTCTACCGTTTTGGAATGGAAATATAAATTTGATACATTCGGTTTAGAAGGACTAAAAGAGACTTCTTCCTGGAAAAAGTATTCTAAAGAACTAAAGTTATCCGCTATTCAAGATTATGCCTCTGGAAATTACTCGATTCGTGAAATTACGAGAATGTATGAAATATCAGATCCATCTGTCCTTAGAAGGTGGATTAAGAAGTATAATAGTCATAGTGAAATAAAAGATACGTCACAAGGAAGGACGAGCTCTATGACTAAGGGAAGAAAAACGACTTGGGAAGAACGAATACAAATTGTGCTAGATTGTTTAGGGAACAAAAAAGACTATCAAGAAGCAGCTAATACTCATCAGGTTTCTTATCAACAAATCTATCAATGGGTTAAGAAGTATGAAGATGGCGGAGTAGATGCATTGAAAGATAGGCGTGGTTCTACGAAAGAGGAATCCGAGCTAACTCAAGAGGAGAAAATAACTCTTCAAATGAAGAAGTTAGAAAGAGAAAATGAGCGATTACGTGCAGAAAACTTATTTTTAAAAAAGTTAGAGGAGATCGAAAGGAGGCAAAAATAAGTCAAATCCAATCGGAGGATAAGTATATCGCTATTCAAGAGATCCATCAGGAAGAGAATATAAGCATTCGTTTACTGAGTGAAATAGCGGGAATTGCACGATCCGCCTATTATAAGTGGCTTCATCGCGTTCCTTCTTCTCAAGAGCTATTGAATGAGAAAATCATGAAAGAGATGAAAATTCTCCATGAAAAAGTGGAGGGCATCTTCGGTTATCGCCAAATGACCCTTCACATGAATAGACAGTTTAAAGAAAGATTGAATCATAAAAGAATTTATCGACTAATGAAAGTGGTTGGCTTACGCTCGATCATTCGTATCAAGAAAAAACGTTATAAACGCTCCGTTCCCCAACAAGTGGCAGAGAATATCTTAAATCGGGAATTTACCGCAACAAAACCAAATGAAAAGTGGGTGACGGATGTGACAGAATTTAAGTATGGTTCATCAAAGAAGGCATATTTAAGTGCCATTCGGGATCTTTATGATGGATCCATTGTTAGCTATGTTTTAGGACATTCGAATAATAATGAACTTGTATTCCAAACGCTTGATCAAGCAACCGTACTTTTATTGGAGGAAGAACATCCAATTATCCATAGTGATCGAGGGTATCAGTATACTTCAAAAGGTTTTAAGCTTAAAGTAGACGAGGCAGAGATAACACACAGTATGTCACGAGTTGGAAAGTGTATTGATAATGGTCCAATGGAGTCTTTTTGGGGGACACTGAAATGCGAAAAGTATTATTTACACAAATATAAGACCTTTGATATGCTCCCCTTTAGGTAGACAGATTAAAAAATAAAAATCTGGTTACTTGTAGGGGAGCATATCATTTACCTCTCCGTAATCATTCGGGTTTTACTTGTGGGATACTTGTGTCCCAATCTTTGGTTCCGCTAGGGTACAAACAATTTACCAGCGTCCATCTCTGTCTTCTCCATTGCCATTATTTCCTTCCTTTTCTTTTACTACTTTGAAAAGGGTAGAATCTTTAGGCTGGGTACCATCTTTTTGCTTTTCTGCAATAGCGGTTATTTCTGCATAACCAACATCTGCTGCTTTCAAATAATATTGTCCATCCTGCCTAATTACTTCCACTGTATCAGGAGCATTAGACAGAACTTGTTCTATATCTTTATCTGTCGCATTAGAAGGATTAAAGATTAAGAGATCATCTACTGCTATAAGCTTGTCATTTGTTCCAGCACTACGTTCGATTGTATAAACTGGCTTCGTAAATGAAATATTCTCTAGTTTTACATAGGGATCTCTAACATGCACCGGAATCCGCTGTATAAGGTTGGATCCATCTGTCGTCTTCACAATTAATTCAGTCGTTCCTGCTGTATTTCCTATTAGTGTATTTTGTCCAGGAATTAAGCTTGAGATAGATGGATTAGCCACAGCTATATCCAAAGTCTTATTCGTAGCATTATTCGGCTCGATTGTTATCGTAAAACTCTTTGTGCCATCAACGTTTATTTCTATCGGATTAGGCTCGATTGTTATGGAAGTTATCGGCCATGCTATTTTAATCGTTTTTACGATCTCTGTATTATTCGCAAACCCACCAGCTGCTTTAATCGATATTGTATTTTCTCCTGATGTTTCAATGCTGATTTTATCTTTTGGCTTGAACGTTTTCCAGCCAGTACTATCAGAACCGTTATCGATTTTATAAGCATAAGTCACATCTTGTCCTGGTATTTTCTGGGTTAATACAGTATCAATAAACTCTGTTGAAGTAGAACCACTCTTATAATGTTTTTTTGTATCCTGTCCAATTAATTCAAAGTCAGGTAAAAAGTGCAAATATGCTTTACTGTTATCCGAATACGTAATTTCAATAGTTTGATTTTTAGATTCTTGTTCAAATACCATTTCTTTTACAGACTTATTGGCAAGATTATAATCATTTGGATATTCGGTATTAGCTAATTTCTTATTTGTTTCTTGTTCCCTTTTTTCGATTATCCCTGCTGCATCTCCAGTATATTTAATCATCGTAAACTCTTTTAATTGTACTTTCATATTCATTGTTTGCGCAGATGGAGATATAGTTGTGGCATTTATAAACTGGAAACGAGAATCCTTAAAATATAAGTCTGCTCTTGGCATACTTAAATTATTTACAGCATAATTGATCTTATATTCAACTGTTCTATTGATTGTCGAAGGAATAAAACTTCCATTCGAGTAATGAATCTCATTCGGTAAAGTAATAACGGCATATCGACTACCATTTTTTGTAATTTCTTTAACGCTATCTGTGGTGACTATGGATACACTATCTGGTAGTGGTTGTTCGATAATTAAATTAGCTAGCGTGCCACTTACTGTATTATTCACAAGACCAATTGGATTCAACGTGTATTTGACATTAAAATGATTCGATTTATCTGATGAATTGCTTGTCTTGATTAAATCATTTAGTTCATTTACTACTTTTTCTAACGTCATGGTCGAAGAAAAACTAGCTGGCGCATCCTCTTTTACTTGGATTATTGTACTTGTTTTCTTTGTTTGCGTATTTCCGTCTAAATCTTTATATTGCAAAGTTATATCATCAAATACATACGTTCCCGTTTCACTAAAAGTCAACGGCAAAGATATATCAATAGAACCTGATGGATCTTGATTGACAGGGAAAAGAATGTCTTTCTTAATAATGATATCTCCCACACTATCTGTTGTTACGTTTGCATTATTACTTAATTTGACCTTGTCACCAAACTTCGAAATATTTATTTTTATCGCAGCTGAAATAGTAGGTGTATTTACTTTTTCCGAAATCGTCTCAAATATTTTTGCAATAGATTGTTCAGATGCTTGTTGGGCTGTTACGCCTGTTGTTTCGGACAATTTATTCAAATAACTCATATCTACTTCCTTGTTTGTTCCAAAACCGATGGAGTAGAGTTTATAGTTATTGGCGGCAAGATTGTTTACTTCTGTTTCGATATGAGATTTTATTGCTTTTTCCACATAACTTAAACTTGTTGAAACGATAGTTCCATTGGATCTAACAGCTCTAGCAGTGTTATTTGTATAAATAGTATACGTAACCGTATCCTTAACCTGCTTATTTGAACATGTTTGCCAGAAATAATAATTTGTGCAAACTTTATCTGTAAATGTTTCCTCCATAATAGAAGAAGTTGGTTCGCCATCTGTTAAAAATACAATATATTTATTAGCATTATTATTGCCGCTTGCCAGCATAGATCCCGCTGTTTGAAAGGACTGAGTATAATTTGTTCCCCCAGTTGCAACGAGACGATTCGCTACATTATTAATAGTCTTTAAATTATCTCTAACATTATCCGCTGAATTATATGCATAAATAGGAAAATAAACCATTTTTTCTTTTTCTACATCCGTTGAAAAGGGAATAAATGCGAATCTATCATATATATTCGGATCTTCACTAAAGTAATCAACAGCCTGTGTAATTGCATTTTTTGCACTTTTAAATTTATATGGATTATAACCAAGCTCGTCCATCGATCCTGATTTATCGAATACAAATGCTAATTCAATGGGAGAACGATTGCTGCTGGTCACTTTCCCTTTTGGAGTCAAACGAACATCTAAATTTCCTTGTGCTACTCCACCACTAGGTTTTACAATAATATTTTGGGATGGGGTAACAGAAAAGCCTACAGATGGAGTAGTGGCAGATGCATTAGTCTCTGTAGTAGGTAAGATGAATAATAATATCAATAACACGATGAAAAATTTACTAGCTAATTTCGTTCTCCTCATAAAATCGCACCCCTATTTATTACCCTTTTACTAGTTTTATTTTATAAACACAATATTACCATCATTATATCAAGTACTTTTGAACTAGTATAGCCTTTTTATAGGGGGAATAAGTTGCATTCTCTAATCGTTCACGATAAATTCTCCAAAAAAAATGAACTTCACCTAGGAAGTTCAAAGAGCTTTTAATTCATTGTCTTTTCATCCAACTATCCATCAGTTAGATAAAAAACTTTCAGGTTATTTGATCCTTTTTGCAAGAAGCCTTTATTTTACATAACCTGCGACACGATTACGTCCTGCTCGTTTAGCGCCCACATATAATGCGCGATCCGCATGACGAATCAAAGCTAACGGCTCATCCGCATCTACTGGCGCATAAGCTAATCCAAGGGAAGCAGTTATATTTACATTCTTTATTTGTTGACGATCGTCGATATTTTGTTTAATGACAAATGGCCTAGAGGCAATCCTCTTGCGGATAAACTCAGCTAAATCAAATGCTTCTTTATTCTCTATATTGCTTAATAGGATGACAAATTCTTCTCCACCATACCTAGCAACCAATCCGTGGTCACCAATAAGATTTTGAATTCTTTTGGCGAAACCTATTAAAATCTCATTTCCAGCTTGATGACCATATTGATCATTAATCGCTTTAAAATGGTCAATATCCAACATGATCAGCGCAAGATTGTCCAAATTCTTTTCATTCAATTTAGTAAACTGCTCACTTAATATTTTTTCAAAATAGCGGTAGTTATAAAGCTTCGTCAGAGCACACCTCTCACTATTTTCCTTTGTTTTTTCAAAATATTTAGCGTTCTCAAGCGCAATGGCAAATTGGCAGCATAAAAGGTCTAAAACCATTAACTTGATGTTTGCAAATGCCTTCTTTTGTCTGCTTCCCAGCAATAATACACCAATTACTTTATTATTTTTATTTAGCGGCATACAGAGTACACTTTGAACGCCCTCCGGCATATATCCCTTGTTTACGATCTGCCATTCCTGCTTAGAATGGTATACTTCTGCTTTTTTCGACGCCAGCACTTTCCCACAAATCCCCTCATTTTCTTTCATTATTTCAGGTAACAGAGGTAATCTCTCTTGCTGCTCCACACGTGATATCATTTCTAAATCTTCATTCGTATTAACTTGATGAATAAACACGAAATCAACTTTAAATAATTCATAAAGCTTTTCGATAAAAAAATCGATTGTTTCATTTACATACAAATTTTGAGATAGCTGATGGCCAATCTCTGCTGTTTTCCGTAAATAATCATTCGCCGTTTGACTAGAATGATATAGTTTTAAAATAAGTGATAACGTGATAAATGGAACACCGATTAAGATTAAGGCAGCTAGCCCGATATATTCATACATAAGATATAAAGCGATGCCTACCGGATATGTGATAATCGTTGTGAATATTTCCCACACCAAATCCTTGGTGATAAATCGTTGCTTTCGCTTATAGATAAAGCGAACAATAAAAAATATCCCCAAAGTATTGAGTAAGAGATAGGAAATGAGATATACACTAATTAAAGCAAATGATTTAAAATTTAAGGCAATATCAAATCCATGTCCGCCTCCGAAACTATAGTAAATAATCCCACTAATAAAGGAAACAAGGAAAAACATAATAGAATTCATCGGTAAGCGGAATAGCGACTTCCTATCTAATTTAGCTTGATAGAGTACAGCTAATAATGCGATTTGAACAAGAATGATTTCCATAACTAATCCAAAGATTAAGAAAACAGATAAAGTTGCCCATTGCAGAAAAAACACTGGAATGCCATTTATAATCATCGGCATACTAGCGACAATTGTCATAAATAGTAAAAAAGCAACTAACTCCCAACCCTTATCATAAATTTGCGGAGGATACAATGTATAAGAAAACCACAAACCAAAAGGAAGGAGGAGTGTCCAAACTGTCCATATTAATTTTTTGTAGACTGGGTTAATCATACACATCTCCCCCTTCCTTTTATATCCATTCATCTATCAATTAAGTTTGTATTTCATCATTTTTATTTACTATATGAAAAGTGAAAACCCCATCATATTCTTAAAATTCCCACATTTTCAGCCTAATAAATATATACTACCTTTTTCTATTCTAATAATCTATATTTTTTTAAGCGATGTAGTTATTTCTGATAATTTTTCCAAAATTCCTTCACTTCCGAAATAAAGTACAAAGATCCCGTTATGAGGAATAGGTCATCTGCTGTAAGCTTTTCCAATTGATTGAGAATAGCTTTCTTCCAATCACTGTTCTGATCCTTTAATGGATGATTACTTTCTTCATATAATGTCTTGCTGCTTGCAGCTCGTGGAAAATCAAATGTAACAAAAGTAATTGTTGTTGCCACTTGATCCAATTTAGCAATCATTTTGTCCGTTTTTTTATCAGAAAGTGCTGCAAAGATAATATGCTTTTTCTTATCTTTATAGCGATTAATTAATACATCTACCAGTGCATCGATTCCTTCTTCATTATGTGCCCCATCTACTACGACAAAAGGATGCTCTGACAGAATTTCCAATCTGCCAGGCCATTTGGATTGAAATAATCCCTTTCGAATACTATCTTCATTTATGGATTCAAAGGTATCCTGCAATAGATGGGCACCCATTACAGCTAGTGATGCATTTTCCACTTGGTGCTTACCAAACATGATAATCTGTAAATCTTCCCATTTAAAAAATATGGACTTTAATCCAAATGATTCACTAGTAGGTGTTGAATGGTATTTATCTATCATAAAATCTTTATCTAATAGATAGATAGGCGCTTTCCTTTCATTTGCCTGATTTACGATTACTTTTTGAGCACCCTTTTGTTTCACTGCTGCAATAATCGGTGTATCTGTTTTAATAATGCCAGCTTTTTCAAAGGCGATTTTTTCATAGGTGTCTCCTAAAATCGCTGTATGGTCTAATCCTATACTTGTAATAATAGAAAGCAAAGGGGAGATGATATTTGTTGAGTCAAAACGGCCACCTAATCCTACCTCATAAATGACAATATCTATTTTATTGATATAAGCAAAATAGTAGAAAGACATCGCTGTAATAATTTCAAATTCAGTTGGTCCGCCAATCTCCATCTGATCCATTTCTTCAACAATTGGTAATAATTTATTTGCTAATACTAAAATTTCTTCGTCGCTAATTGCTATTCCGTTTACACTAATTCTCTCATTAAATTGTTCGATGTATGGAGAGGTAAAGGTTCCAACTGTTAATCCTGCTTGTTGCAGAATATTTCTTAAGTAAGTTACAGTAGATCCCTTTCCATTTGTTCCACCTATATGAACTGTCTTTATCTGTTTTTCCGGATGGTTTAGCTTTTCCATCATCATTTCCATTCTTGTTAACCCAGGCTTTATTCCAAAACGCAAACGAGAATGAATCCAATTTAATGCTTCTTCATAATTATGAAACATTGCTACACCCTCTTATAAGATTAATGATTGCAGTATATGCTCTAATTAACTTTAGCTAGTATTATGAAAAGTAAATGCTTCCTCCATAGAAGAAGGGTGCCTCAAAGGTTTGATAGCGGAGACACCCTTCGTTCTACTATGAAATTAACCTTTTAGTTCATTAATACGCGCTTCCACTGCAGCACGTTTTTCTAAATAATCTTTTTCTTTTGCCTTTTCCTCGTTAATTACTTTTTCTGGCGCTTTTTTTACAAATCCTTCATTGCTTAATTTCTTTTGAACACGTTCTACTTCTTTATTCCATTTCTCTAACTCTTTATTTAATCGAGCTATTTCTTCCTCCATATTAATTAAACCTTCTAAAGGAAGAATGATTTCAGCACCTGTTACTACAGCCGTCATAGCTTTATCCGGAACAGCAATATCTGTATCAATACTTAATGTTTCCGGGTTACAGAAACGCTCAATAAAAGATTTATTTTCAAGAAGGGTAGCTTTTACCTCTTCATCTTTAGCTTTTAATAAAATGCTGATTTTCTTGCTCATTGGTGTGTTTACTTCTGCACGGCTGTTACGAACAGAGCGAATAATCTCAACAAGCAGTTTCATATCATTTGCAGCTTTCTCATCTGTGAATGCCTGATTTACTTCTGGCCAGTCCGCAACGGTAATCGATTCGCCAGCATGCGGAAGGTTTTGCCAGATTTCTTCTGTGATAAATGGCATAAATGGATGTAATAAACGCATTGTATTATCAAGCACGTACGCTAAAATAGAGCGAGTTGTTAGTTTTGCCGCTTCATCATCACCGTATAATGGAAGCTTCGCCATCTCAATATACCAGTCACAGAAATCATCCCAGATAAAGTTATAAAGGACTCTTCCTACTTCTCCAAACTCATAGCGTTCAGATAGACGTGTCACTGTTTCAATTGTTTCGTTCAATCTCGTTAAGATCCACTTATCCGCAACTGATTTTTCACCTGATAAATCAATCTCATCATACGTTAAACCATCCATGTTCATTAACGCAAAACGGGAAGCATTCCAAATCTTATTCGCAAAGTTCCAAGTAGACTCTACTTTTTCAATACTGAAACGTAAATCCTGACCTGGTGAACTTCCTGTTGATAAGAAATAACGTAAGGAGTCTGCACCATACTTAGCAATTACATCCATAGGATCGACACCGTTTCCTAAAGACTTACTCATTTTGCGACCTTGTTCATCCCGAACAAGTCCATGAATTAATACATCTTTAAATGGTCTTTCCCCAGTAAACTCAAGACCTTGGAAAATCATGCGAGATACCCAGAAGAAAATAATATCATATCCAGTTACTAAAGCAGCAGTAGGATAATAGCGCTTATAGTCTTCTGCCTCTGTATTTGGCCAGTTCAATGTAGAGAATGGCCATAACGCTGAACTGAACCATGTATCTAATACGTCTGTCTCTTGTGTCCAATTTTCTATATCTGCTGGTGCTTCATGATTTACATAAACTTCACCTGTTTCTTTATGATACCAAGCAGGAATACGATGTCCCCACCAAAGCTGACGAGAAATACACCAATCACGAATATTTTCCATCCAGCGCATATATGTGTTTTCAAAGCGATTTGGAACAAAGTTAACTTTTTGATCCTCTTTATCTTGCAAGGCGATTGCCTCATCAGCCAATGGCTGCATTTTAACGAACCATTGGGTAGATAGATATGGCTCTACTACTGCCCCACTTCGCTCAGAATGACCAACAGAATGCATATGCTCTTCGATTTTGAATAAAACACCCATTTCTTGTAAATCTTTGACGATTTGTTTACGACACTCGAAACGGTCCATTCCTTCATATTTACCAGCACGCTCATTCATTGTACCGTCTTCGTTCATTACCAGGATTCTTTCTAAATTATGACGGTTTCCAACTTCAAAATCATTAGGATCATGGGCTGGAGTCATTTTAACAGCGCCTGAACCAAAGTCCATTTCCACATAATCATCCGCAACAATCGGAATTTCTCTTCCTACAATCGGTAAAACTACTTTCTTACCAATTAAATGCTGGTATCTTTCATCTTTAGGATGAACAGCAACACCTGAATCGCCTAACATTGTTTCTGGACGAGTTGTCGCTACTTCAATATAACCAGATCCATCTGCTAAAGGATATTTCATATGATAAAAGGCACCTTGTACATCCTTATAGATTACCTCAATATCAGAGAGCGCTGTTTTGGTAGCTGGGTCCCAGTTGATAATGTATTCTCCGCGGTAGATAAGCCCTTTATTATATAAAGAAACGAATACTTCACGAACTGCTTTGGATAGCCCTTCATCTAATGTGAATCTTTCACGAGAATAATCTAATCCTAGACCTAATTTAGACCATTGGGCACGAATGTGACTTGCATATTCCTCTTTCCATTTCCATGTTTCTTCTACAAATTTTTCACGGCCAAGATCATATCTGCTAATATTTTGGGCGCGCAGCTTTTCTTCTACTTTTGCTTGGGTAGCAATACCGGCGTGGTCCATTCCAGGTAACCATAGTACATCATAGCCTTGCATTCTTTTCATTCTTGTCAATATATCTTGTAATGTTGTATCCCATGCATGCCCTAAATGCAGTTTACCTGTTACATTTGGAGGCGGGATTACGATTGTATAAGGCTTTTTTCCTTCATCTGGCTTTGCCTCAAAAAATTTGCCTTCTAACCACCAATCATAGCGACCCTTTTCAATACTTGCTGGATCATACTTTGTCGGCATGGAGATTTCTTTCATTTCCATCCTAATTTCCTCCTTATCCTGTTCCTTCGTACTTTTTAAAAGCAAATAAAAAAACTCCACTCGTCTTAAAAGGACGAATGGAGTTTGTTCGCGGTACCACCTTTTTTCCAATACAAAATAGGTATTGGCTCTTTAAAAGATGATATCGGATACTGTCCGTCTTTTACTAATAAGCACACCGTTCGCAAAAGAAGCTCGAGGGCTACCTTCCAATGGGTTGAATAGAAATCTCACAGCAAATGATTTCCTCTCTTTGAAACAACTTACACTGTACTACTCCCTGTCATTGCTTTAATAATTTATTTTATATATGCTATACTACCGAAAATAACTTAATCTCGTCAATAAGGATTGCCTAAATTTTTTAATTTTATTCATTTCCTTTTTTTGTTTGTCTTTACTTTATGAACACGAGAAAAAATGGTGACAATTATAGTACTCAATAATAATAGACCCAAGTTTTTTAATCCTGGGTCTCTGCTTGTTCCGCAGCATCCTGCTGTGCTTTTTTTTGTCTTTCTATCTCATCCACCCGCATGACAACATATTCGGTATTTTTTAAAAGCCAATATTGTTTAAGCAGCTTTTGAACATATTTCCGTTCATTAATGTCTTTCTTATTTGCTTTCATATATTTCTCACAAACTCGAATAACGGGGCCAGGATGAGCTAAATAACTTAAAAATAATAGCATTTCATCGTATTTTAACGGATTATGCTTAAAGTACGTATATAGCCACTCAATGCATTCATCATTCTGCTTCGGTCCAGTTTTTAAGGAGCGTGAGAGAAATGGAAGTAAATCATGACTTGCCGTTCCATACCTAGCTTTTTCAAAATTAGTAAAGTAACCATATCCTCTATCATCATAAAGAAAATGCTCTGATGACAGTTTCCCATGAATAATGGAGACTCTTGCCTTTTCATCTTCTTTCGTTTCCTCATACCATTCTTTTAGCTTTGTTTCCGAATAGATCAACGCCTGCCGAATGTCATGGTAATACAGACAGAACATTAATTCAAATGGTGACATATACTCTTTATTTTCACATAGCTCAATAAAACCATTTAAAAACTCTTGTTCTTTTTCAATATCTAACTGTGTATTTTCAAAATGCTCCTGTCGATCTTCCTTCTCAATTTTCACTTCTTTCGAAGATAAGATATGAAGTCGTGCAAGCTCGCGAAACATTTGCTGATGCTTCCTGGAATAATTCTCTCTTTCCTCATTTGGTAACCATGGCATTAAGTAAAACAGCTTATTGTCATAAAAAATAGCGTATCTTCCATCCACAGCTGGATAGATCGGGACAATCCGATTATATCCTTTTTGATATAGCATTCGAATATGACGGGTGAAATCTGCACCTTGATGAGGATCCATTCGTTTCAAAGCAAAAGTTCCTTTACTACTGTAAATCTTCGCTACTTTTCCGAACTCCTCTACAAAATTCGGTTCGACTGCATATGGCTTCAAAATTGGTGTATACTTCTTTAATATATTTTGTTCATTCATATCCGCCCACACTTTCTCATAAAGTGAAACTGCCATCTTCTCCGTTTCTATCGATGGTTAGTTGACGATTCGGGCATTTACCATATATTCGATTAACAATCGACTCTATTTTGTTTTCCTCCCCAATTCCTTTCACTCTCTTACTGTTTAAACTTCAAGAGCAAAAGACGGTTGAAAAGCCAAGAAAAACAGTCAAGCAGGATTTTCTCCTGCCTGCTGTTTGTGCCCTATTTCTCTACAAAATTCCTAGGAATATACAAAACTTGCCCCTCATAGATATCTTGATTTGCTTCCATGCGATTTTCTTTTAACAATGCATGGATATTTACATTATATCGGTCACTTAATTTTTCTAATGTATCGCCTTGCTGTACAATACAAACTTTCACTTTTGTATGCTTCTCTTCTTCTTTTCTAGCAAAAAACTCTGTAAAAGTAAGTGACTTTGTTTTATTAAAGAAGCCTTTCTTCTTTTTAGGCTCCTCATTAGGAGAAGAAGATGATTCTTCTAGTTCCTCTTCTTCCAGAACAACCTCTTCTTGCTTTACTTCAGTGGAGGATTCGTGATCTGGTTTTTGAAAGACTTCTTCTGCAGAAAATACTTTTTCTTCACTCCGTAATATGGAAACTTTCATCTCTGGCTCTGCAGGAGTAGTCTCATCCTCCTTTCTAACTGCCTCAGAAAAATAAGGGATCTTTGTATGTTCGTTTGTGCTCCATTCATCCTCCTCTTCTGGAGTCTTTCTAACCTCTAACTCGAAGGAAGAGTATAAGTCATCCTCTGTTTCCTTCTCTTCACGCAATTCTTCTAGTAAGGGACTAACAATTTGAAATGGACTAACCGCAATTTCAACAGGTTCTTCTATGGAATCAGTTAAAACGTCCTCCTCCTCTTCCTTCGAATGATCCCGTACTAGTTCCACTTCTTCTGCCTTCTCTTCCACTATTTCTGCCTCTTTTTCCGTATGCCGTGCTACTTCCAACTCTTCTTCTATTTCCTCCGCTATATCTTCCTCCACTTCTTCAGCAGCCAAGCCAGAAATAGTTAAATCAGCCGTTAAATTTAAGCAGCTTCTTTCGGGAAAAACATAATCAAAAGTGTCAATCTCGATTTCCACATCATCAAGACTTGTCACTCTTTCAAGAGGAATCGTAATATCAACAGGGAAATGGTGTAAAAATTCACATACCCCTTCCTCTCTCTCCATTACAGAATGAACTAATTTAGGAGCCTTAAAAACCTCCTCCTCTTCTTGTTCCCCTTCATTGTAGCGTTTGTATTCACCACTAAGCTCTAAAGAGCCTTGAATGATAATATACTGATCGTTCTCTTGGATCGTTATATTGGGATCAAGTGAAATGGAAAGCAGATCTGCTACTTCCTGTCCTTTTTGAAACCAGACGGACTCTTCCAATGAAAACCGTAAAATAGACGAATTTTCTTGAGACAAAGCGACTCCTCCTCTCATTCCTTTCACGTGTATATCACTATTGTCTTTAAAAACTTATGATTATCTGTAACACTTTATGAATATTTCTTTTATTTGTTTGGCTAAGAAAGAATCGAATCTCAACAAAAAATCTTATTTTTCTGAATTTATACACCAAATTGTTAAAACTATTTATACTTCTAGCCGTTTTTTCCCATTATGGTCCGATATAATAAAAGAAGATTTTGTAAGTTAACAAAATTACTTAAATTGGAAATGCAGGAATTCTGCATTTTATTAAAGAGGAGGTTTTATGATGGCTTTTTCTGTGTTAATGTACCACGAAATAAGAAAAGAGGAAGATTTTCAAGCAGCAGAACTACATCCAATTGATGTCAAACAAGCATATAAGGATTTCTTGCCCTCTCCCCTTTTCATTACACTAGAAAAATTTGAACAACAAATGGAGTATTTATTTAACAATGGTTTCCACACTTTATCTTTAGAGGAAGTAAAGGCATATTATGAAGGAGGCAATTCCTTACCCGAAAAATCAATATTACTTACTTTTGATGACTGCTTTCAATCCATCAAAGAATATGCTTACCCGATTCTAAAAAAATATCAATTTCACGCAACAGCATTTGTGGTAACAGGATGGCTGCATGATAACAAACGCATATTTGCAAAAGATAAATCTGTCTGTTTATCTACAAGTGACCTAGAGGAAATGAAAGACGTATTTGAATATGCCAATCACACACATCAAATGCATATACGTACAAGTGAGTCAGAAAGTCTATTAATGACTTCTAGTAAAGAAACTTTTGCCAAAGATCTAGACGAATGCAACGAACATATTCTAATCAACCATAAAAATGTATTTGCCTATCCATTTGGCCTATTCAATGAATCCAATATACTCACTTTAAAAGAAAAAGAATTTAAACTTGCATTCACTTGTGAAAATGGTCACAATAATATGCAGAGTAATCCCCTTTTACTAAAAAGAAATGCCATTCCTTATTTAATAGACTTAGAGGCATTTAAGAAAATTGTAACCATTTAGGAGGAAGATGATGAAAAAAATATGGACACTATCCTTCATACTCGTTTTCGTTTTAATTACTGCTGCTTGTGAAAAGACAGCCACAACTAAAACAGATAATCCAGAAAATAACACGTCTGAAAAACCATCCAGTGAAGAACTAACTATCGGCATTTTGCCAGCAGAATCAGCAATACCAATTATTTTAGCAAAGGAAAATGGCTACTTTGATAAAGAAGGAATAAATGTTTCCATCAAATCCTTCTCTGCTCCAACTGATCGAAATGTTGCCATCCAAGCGAATGAAGTAGACGGAACAATCGCAGATGTCATGACAGCAGCAGCTTTTATGGAAAATGGCATAAAGATGAAGATTACTTCTGATATAAGTGAAGATTTTAAAATACTATCCTCTCCAAACTCAGGAGTGACAGAGATGAAAGAGTTAGATGGAAAAAATGTTTCCCTTGTGCCGAATTTTATCTTGGAATATATTATGGATGATTTTGCAGCGAAAGAAGACTTCACTTATAATATCGTGGAAATCCCTTCTTTTTCTGGTCGTGCAGAAGCACTTATGGCAGACAAAGTGGATGGAGTTGTCTTTACAGAACCACAGGCTAGCATGCTAGTCAGCCAAGGTGCTCACCTTTTAGGAAGCTCAACAGATGCAGGAATTAAAGGAGGATCCATTCTATTTTCAGATGAACTAATATCCTCTAAACCAGCAGATATCAAAGCGTTTTATAAAGCTTATAATGAAGCTATTGACTATATGAACAATACAAAAGCAAAGGAATATGCTGATATATTAACTAAATACCAATTTCCTGAAGCTATGAGCAACTATTTAACAACAAAAGAAAGCTTTCCTTATGCAAGTGTAGTGCCAAAAAATTCCTTTGATTCCATTGTTCAATGGACAAAAGAGAAAGGGCAAATTAAAGAAAGCTATTCCTATGAAGATTTAACAGACTTTACTTTGTTGCCAAATTAAAAGGGACAATTTTTAGGAAAACAGAGCAGACTGAATACAAGTATACTTGATTTATTTTGATTACGGTTATTATCATAGTAGATTCTCCTTACTGCGTATTGATTGCATTGATACATGCAGCATATAGGAGAATCTTTTTATTTATACAAGCCCTAAAACGCTCCTATAAGAGTTGTGAGAAAACCAAGCCAAATGTATTCAATCTGCGGGTGATTTCCCCAGCCTACTTTCTTAAATTTAAATGGGGCAAATTATCCCCTTCCCCCTAAACTATATTTATCTCTTTTTACTTATAATTCCAAGGTGTCGTTTTTAATTCTAGTTTATCTAATAAAATAAATAGCAATAAACCAATACATCCTAAGGCTACAATTCCTGTGAACATTTCTTCATAATTCATTTTTGTCCAAGCGCTGATAATATAGTAGCCAATTCCATATGTCGTTGCATAGTTTTCGGCAAAAAATAAGGTTGCTAAACTAATCCCTATGCTGATTCTTATCCCCGTAAATATCGCTGGTAGTATTACTGGAAAAATTAAATAGATAAATTGCTGGAAAATAGATGCCCGATAGCCGTTCATCACTTTGAAATAGCTTGCTGGTATTTGTAAGACACCATCTCTGACAGACAAAATGATTTGAAAAATAATAATCCAAATAATTAACATGATTTTAGACTGGTTTCCTAGACCATACAAAATCATAAATATCGGTAAAAATGCTACTTTGGGAATTGGATATATATAATATAAAAAAGGGGATAGCCAGGTATTAACTCGCTTATTTTTCCCTAAAATAATTCCCACTGGAATACCTATTACCAAAGAAATGAATAAAGCAATGAAAATTCTTAACAAACTAGCTCCTGAATGAAGAAGCAATATATATTTTTCTTGCCACATATAAGTAACTGTTAAAAGCGGGGAGGGGATAGTGTGAGACTGGAGGAGAAAATAGACAGTATACCAAAATAAACCGACACTTATAAAACCTAAGAATAGTTGATTCACGATGATTTTTTTCATAATTTTGTTCATACATGTACCGCCGCTAATCTTTTTCGTACTTCAATACAAGCCTTATAGAAGGATAAATTGTCCTTTGCTCTCTCTACTCTAAATAGCGGATTTTCAATCGTCTCAATATCCCCATTATCTTGTAGCAATAAAATAAACTCCCCCAGAAGGACTGCCTCTTCAATATTATGCGTAACAAACAGTAACGTGGTCTGCCGTTTTTCCACCTGCTCAGCAATTAACTGTTGAATTTGTTCTTTTGTCATTTCATCTAATGTAGATGTTGGCTCATCCATTAACAACAAATCAGGTTTATTAATAAGTGTTCTTGCTAAAGCTACCCTTTGCTGCTGCCCTCCACTTAACTCCGTTGGATATTTACTCTCCATCCCACTTAACCCAACTTCTCTTATTAACGCTGTTACCCTATCCTTTATTTCCTGTTTCGCTTTTCTATTATCTAATTTTAAAGGCATTGAAATAGCATCAAATACATTTAACCAAGGAAAAAGGCCTAAATCTTGAAACATAAAGCCAATATCCTTTTGTGGATGCTGGATTCTCTTCCCATCCATTAATATTTCTCCTTCCGTTGGGTTTAAGAAACCAGCGAGAAGATGGAGAAGTGTACTTTTCCCCACTCCAGACTTACCAATTAAAGCATATGATTTGCCCTTTTCTAAATTCAAATTGATTTTATTTATAATAGTAGTATGATCATACGTAAAACTAACGTCCTGCATCTTTACAAATGAATCCATGAAAAAATCCCTTCTTGTCCTATTAATAGTTGCATCATAACATACTATTTCCCTTCATAAAGTGGCAAAAAATCGACAGTTCTAGGTAATTTGAACGCATAGAAAGATGGGAACAACTAAAACAGCCTAAAATCCCGATAAATTGCCATGGGGATTTTAGGCTGTTTTATTTTGCTATAACTAATAAGTTATTTTACAGTTTTAATTTAAGCTTTCAACGTAGAAAAAGCTTGTTCAGCAGCAAGAATCGTATGCTCAATATCCTCATCCGATAATGCCGTAGATAAGAACATCCCTTCAAATTGAGAAGGAGGAAGAAATACGCCTTGTTCTAACATACTATTATAAAAGGCTGCAAAGTAATCTAGATTAGATGTTTTTGCACTTTCATAATCTTTTACATCTTCATTAGTAAAGAAGAAACCAATCATAGAGCCAGCACGATTTACTGTAAACGGAATTTCATATTTTGCAGCTGCTGCTTTTAAGCCTTCTTCTAAACGATCCGCTTTTCGGATAAACTCTTTATACGTATCTTTTGTTAATTGCGATATTGTTTCAAAACCTGCTGTCATTGCAAGTGGATTACCAGATAATGTACCAGCTTGGTATATCGGTCCGCTTGGTGCAATTTGGTTCATAATTTCTGCTTTTCCACCATATGCACCAACAGGTAATCCTCCTCCAATTACTTTTCCGAGACAAGTTATATCAGGGGTAATGCCAAAGTAACCCTGTGCGCATCCGTAGTCCACACGGAATCCTGTCATGACTTCATCAAAAATAAGTAATGCACCATATTCTGTTGTCACATCACGCAGTCCTTGCAGAAATCCTGGCTTTGGAGGAACAACTCCCATATTTCCCGCAACCGGCTCCGCAATAATAGCTGCAATGTCTTCCCCATACATAGAAAAGGCATATTTTACACTCTCTAAATCATTATAAGCAACTGTAATCGTATTTGCTGCAACACTTTCGGGCACTCCAGGACTATCTGGTAAACCAAGTGTAGCTACCCCAGATCCTGCTTTAATAAGCAAAGAATCGCCATGTCCATGATAACAGCCTTCAAATTTCAGAATTTTATTTCTACCCGTATAGCCGCGAGCTAAACGGATTGCACTCATTGTAGCCTCTGTGCCGGAGGAAACCATCCGAACGATTTCGATACTCGGCACACGTTCTTTTACAAGAGCAGCAAGCTCGTTTTCAATTAACGTTGGTGCTCCAAAACTAGTTCCTTTTTCAGCAACCTTTTTAATTCCCTCGACTACTCGATCATCAGCATGTCCTAAAATAAGCGGCCCCCATGATAAAACATAGTCAATATATTCATTGCCATCAATATCAAAGATTTTCGAGCCTTTCCCTGCCTCCATAAACACTGGGTTTCTTTTAACAGATTTAAAAGCACGGACCGGGCTATTTACCCCTCCTGGCATTAACTCTACTGCTTCTTTATATGCAGCTTCTGATTTTTGATAGGAACGCATTTAACTTTCCTCCTTTATTGTTCTTTTAACATACGTGCAACATCTTTAGCAAAATAGGTGATAATTAAATCTGCTCCAGCACGTTTCATACTAGTCATAGTTTCCATTATAATTCTATCTTCCTCAATCCAGCCATTTTGTGCCGCAGCTTTTACCATGCTGTATTCTCCACTTACATTATAGGTAACAATCGGCAAATTCCATTCATTTTTCATATCACGAACAATATCTAAATAAGGAAGACCTGGCTTAACAATAAGAAAATCTGCTCCTTCTGCGACATCACTTTCTGCTTCTCTAAATGCTTCCAGACGATTAGCGGGATCCATTTGATAGGCTTTGCGATCGCCAAATTGTGGGGTACTATCAGCAGCTTCACGGAATGGACCGTAAAAAGCAGAAGCATATTTTACAGCATAACTCATAATTGGTATATCAATGAATCCAGCTTCATCTAAACCTTTTCTAATAGCTGCTACAAAGCCATCCATCATATTAGAAGGAGCAATAATATCCGCTCCAGCTTCCGCTTGGCTGACCGCAGCCTTCACAAGCAATTCTAATGATTCATCATTAAGCACTCTTCCAGCTTCAATTACACCACAATGTCCGTGGCTAGTATATTCACATAAGCATGTATCTGCAATGACAATCATGTCCGGATAGTTGGCTTTAATATATTTGATACCTTCCTGAACAATACCATGATCGTGGAATGCTTGTGTTCCACATTCGTCTTTTTCCTTTGGAATACCGAATAATAACACAGATTTGATTCCCAGCGCCTGAACTTCATCCATTTCTTCCTTCAACCGATCAATTGAAAACTGATAAATGCCAGGCATAGAAGAAATTTCAGTCTTGCTATTTTCTTCTTCTGTAATAAAAATCGGATAAATTAAATCATTCAAATGTACATATGTTTCTTTCACTAATGCTCTCATATTAGCAGATTGTCTTAATCTGCGATGACGTTTAAATTCAACCATGGTCTTACCTCCAAATTATTTTGTTAAATACTGCACTAAATGTTCCAGAATACTATCAGTTGTATATGGCTTTGCTGTAATCGTTACATGCATCCCATAGCTGTGCAAAGTTTCTGTTGTGATTGGCCCAATGCTAATCACAATACACCTTTCCACCCTATCAATCAATTGATGTTTTTTGATGATTTGCATAAAATGATGGGCGGTGGAGGAGCTGGTAAAAAGCAATACCTCTATATCATTCTTCTTTATTTCATCAACAAGCAGCTCTTCACTCTCTAGTGGGAAATACGTTTCATACAATATAGCTTCATCTACTTGTAAACATATTTTCTTTAATTGCTCTGCTAGAAATTCTCTTGATCTGTTTCCTTTTATAATTAAAACTCTCTGTTTTTTTTTCAGCACTGCTGCAAACTCTGTTGCAAACTGTTCAGCAACAAAATATGTCGGCATAAAATCTGCTTGATACCCATATTCCGCAATAGCAGCTGTCGTCTTTTCACCGATAACGGCTATTTGAGCAACAATGGTTAATTCTAATCTGTGCATTTCTTTAAAAAAAGCATCGACTCCATTACGGCTCGTAAAGACAAGCCAATCATATGCTTTATTTTTTAAAGAAGCAATTACTTCATCTGGAAGTTGCTTTTCTCGAAACGCGATTAATGGTACTTCAACTGGAATACCGCCTAAATCAATAATCTGCTTTGACAAGACACTCGCTTGTTTTTTTGATCGTGGGACGAGAATTTTTTTTCCAAGAAGCTGATTAGCCATCGATAATATTCTCCTCTTTCAATCGATCAATCAAGCCCTTTGCACCTTTGTCTGTTAAAATGGCTGCTGCTTGCTCCCCTACTTCTACTGGATTTTCCCCTGATACTTCTTCCTTATATATCTGTTTCCCATCAGGTGAAATAACTAATGCTGTTAATGACACTTCATTTTCTTTCACTTGTGCAAATCCTGCGATCGGAACTTGGCAGCCGCCTTCCATACGCTGTAAAAAGGCTCTTTCTGCATAAACAGTACGCGTCGTATCTTGGTTGGACAGCTTGCTTAGAAGTTCTAATACCTCTTTATCATCTTCACGGCATTCAATAGCAAGGGCACCTTGACCAACTGCCGGCAAGCAGACTTCAGGCTCTAAAAACTCTGTCACTACATCACTTGTCCATCCCATTCTCGCTAACCCAGCAGCAGCTAATATGATGGCATCATATTCTTCTGTTTCTAGCTTATTTAGACGGGTATCTATATTTCCGCGTATCCATTTGATTTCAAGGTCAGGACGAACTGCAAGTAATTGAGCACCTCTTCGCAAGCTGCTTGTCCCAATGACTGCCCCTTCTCTTAAATCTTTTAAAGAGATATGATTTTTACTAATCAAAGCATCTCGATAATCCTCACGCTCAGGAATACAGCCAATGGTTAATCCTTTTGGAAGCTCAGCCGGCATATCTTTCATACTGTGAACAGCAATATCAATTTCCTTATCCAGCATACTTTGCTCGATTTCTTTTACAAATAGCCCCTTTCCTCCAACCTTGGATAAAGTGACATCGAGCACAACATCTCCCTTTGTAACCACTTCCTTCACTTCAAATTCAAAAGAAGAATCTAATTTCTTCAGCTGATTAATTACCCAATTCGTCTGAGTAATGGCAAGCTTACTTTTCCTCGAACCAACAATTATTTTACGCATAAAAGTACCTCCAACATTTCCGTTATGTAGTCTTCCTTTTAATAATGAAAGGTGGAAAAATTACCTACTAACAAGAAATTAATTAACATAATTAAAAAACTAGCAATATTTAAGAGGGCAATATTTTTCCCCCTCATTTTTTGGGAAACTCGTAAATACAAAAAGCTGCTATAGACGAGTAACACAATAAAGGAGCTGATTATTTTCGGATCATACCAGAGAAAATCTGGTTTTTGAATAATGGCCCATTGCACCCCAAGAATTAAACCAATTAATAATAATGGTACACCAAACACACTTAATAAGTAAGATATATGTTCTAGTTTGGCTAAATCAGCGATCCGCATAACTCTCCTTCCCCATTTTTTCTGTTTCAATAAATCATATTGTATACAATAAAGAACAGAAAGAATAAAAGAGATCGTAAACATACCATAGGCTAAAAGGGCTGCTGTTACATGAATGAACAGTAACTCAGAAACAACCTGTTCCGCATGAGTTATGGCAGAATCGCGTGCAGGCGCAAAAGTATGTATTGCCATAACAATAAATCCGACAACATTAGTAAAAAACACAATAAAATCAATTTCCAACCACTTATTTATTACCAAAGAAAAGGTTACCAATACCCAAGAATAAAAGTATAGTCCTTCCATAATTGTGAGAATCGGAAACCTATTCATCTCCATTATATAGATAATTAGGAAAGATGATTGTAATATCCAGACAAATAAAAGTAACCAGAAAGCGACTCGATTTGCTCTCTGGTTATTATGCATAAAATCAAAAAAATATAATAGCACAGATAACGCATAAAGAATAATCGTGAATTCATGGAGCCTAGTCATAAAAATATCCTGCATCAACGCTTCCCCTTCGAACATAAAAGATCATAATACCAAGTTTTTTAACTTAATATAACTCTTATTTCTGTAACCCCATCTATATTTTAACCTAGGAAAAGGAAAGTGAAACTCTGCCCCGACAAAGTTTATTATCGGCTGATTAAAGGAAAGGAATCAAGTGCTTCATTCACACACAGGATAAGCCCTCCAATCATTATCACCATCACACTTGAATAGATGGCTGTGCAATTGGAGAAAATGCTTCTTTTTCTTCTTTCCTTCCTATATCGTTCACTTCTTTCGGTGCATCGGCTTCTAAATTAAAGATTTTCATAAATAGCTGCATCGATTGATCTGCATCAGGTTGAGCCGCTAATTCCTTCGCTTGAAGAATTGGATCTTTTAGCATTTGATTCACAATGCTCTTCGTATGCTTATTTAAAATCTTTCTTTCTCTTTCAGTAAGGTTAGGCAGTTTTCTATCTAGACTTTTCATTGTTTCACTTTGAATAGCAAGTGCCTTCTCACGAAGAGCAGAAATGACCGGCACCACCCCTAATAAGTGAAGCCATTGATTAAACTCGATAATTTCTGCCTCTATCATGATCATAATCTTTTCTGCTACTTTTTGTCGTTCTTGCAGATTTGCTTCTACAATTCCTTCCAAATCGTCAATATCATAAAGGAATACGCTATCTAACTCCGCGATTTCCGGATCTAAATCTCTTGGCACAGCAATATCAACCATGAATAGAGGATTTCCTTTACGAATTTTCTCCACAGCCTTCATCATTGCCTTTGTAATAACAAATGTATTGGATCCAGTTGAACTAATCACAATATCTGCATCTATTAATGCACATTGAAGTTCATTCATTGGTTTGGCCTGACCTTCGAAACGATGAGCAAGAACTTCCGCCTTCTCAAATGTGCGATTTATCACAGTTACGTTTTTTGCTCCATTGCTATACAGATTCTGAATAGCAAGCTCGCCCATCTTTCCTGCACCTAATATAAGGACATTCTTATTTAGCAAGGTCCCAAATATTTTTTTCGCCAATTCTACCGCAGCATAACTTACAGAGACAGCGTTCGCACCAATGTCTGTTTCTGTATGTGCTTTTTTCGCAAAGGTAATAGCTTGCTTAAATAACTGATTAAATACCGATCCAGTCGATTTAATGGATTGCGCTGTTAAGAAGCTAGTTCGTATCTGCCCTAAAATCTGTGTTTCTCCAACAACCATGGAATTTAAGCCACATGTCACTTGGAATAAATGGTTTAATGCACCATCTTGTTCATACACAAATAAATAAGGAACAAACTCTTCTTGTTCCAATTGAAACCACTCTGCTAAAAATTGTTTGATATAATAGCGACCAGTATGAAGCTGATCTACTACTGCATATATTTCCGTACGATTACATGTTGATATAATCACATTTTCTAAAATGCTTTTTTTATTTTGTAATTGATTCATAGCTTCCCTTATTTGCTCTGAATCAAATGTTAAACGTTCACGAATTTCTACTGGGGCCGTTTTAAAATTTAGTCCGACAGCTACTATATGCATTTCTTTATGACACCCCCAAAGTAAGTTAGTACCTAATTTTTCCTATCGAATATTTTTAAACCCTTTATATAAATGGATTAAATTATAATAATTATTAACATGTAGTTATTATAACAAAATCATTTCAAAAATGGGTAACAATTTGCCTATTAATTGTGAACAAATTGTGAATTCATATGGTAAGATATAGTATTGATAATAGAAAAAGAATTATACTTACGTTATTTACTATAATAGTTTGTACTTCTTTTGCAAAATTATCGTTATTTTATTCGTTTTTTTGTACAATATAGCACTTTACTCATTGTACAGTAACAAAAATCTTCTATGTATTCAAGCTTAGTTTTTTGGAAGTGGAGGAAATAATGAAAACACAAAAATGGTTCTCTGGTATCGTATTAATCGGTTTTGGAATTTATTTTATCTTAAAGGAATTTGATATTACTATTCTACCCAATCTGTATACTTGGCCAACCCTGTTAATTATCATTGGAATTGCTTTTCTTTTTCAAGGTTATGGGGGAAAGGATTATGGCGTCATTTTGCCAGGTGTGATTTTAACTGGCTTTGGTTTACACTTTCACTTAGTGAATAAACTTGCTATTTGGCCTGATCATACGGGCACTTTTATTCTGATTATCGCCCTTGGCTTTATTCTTCAAAATCATAAAACAGGTCATGGCTTATTAAATGGTCTTCTTTTTCTTTTGTTAGCTGTTCTTTTGCTCTTCTATCAAGAAATTCTTGGTTCGCTAACATTCTTAAAGATAAGTCCTCACACGTTAAATAATTTAATACCTATTTTATTCATTATCCTGGGGGGATATTATTTAGTTTCGAAAAAGGGGAAATAAAGATGTTCATACATAGTGCAGGGTGTCTTTCAGTAAAACTCACTGCCTGATTTCCTCTTCGCTTTCCGCGGGTCGGAAGTTCTATAGGCTGGCTAATCAGGAAAATATTTCATTTATACACAAATATAAAAAGCGACTCACTTTTCAACCTTACTAGCTGATGTGAGTCGCTTTTTTTATTTATTAGCTAAATGCTCTAGTAATGACCAAACTTTATCTTTTCCTTCTCCAGTTTCAGAAGAAAATAGGATAAGGTAATCATCTGCACTTAGTCCTAATGTTTCTTTTGTTACCTTTAAATGTTTTTGCCATTGAGATTTTGATATTTTATCGGCTTTTGTCGCAATTACCACACATGGAATCCCATAATGCTTTAAAAAGTCGTACATTAAAATATCATCAGCAGTTGGCGGATGGCGAAGATCCGTAATTAAAACTACTGCTTTTAATTGTTCTCTTGAGGTGAAATACGTTTCCAGCATTTTTCCCCATGCTTCTCGTTCCTTTTTCGAAACTTTTGCATATCCATAACCAGGTACATCTACAAAGTGCATGATTTCATTAATTAAGTAAAAATTTAATGTTTGTGTTTTCCCTGGTTTCGAGGAAATGCGAGCTAACGCTTTTCGCCCAAGCATGCGATTAATGAAAGAAGATTTACCAACATTCGATCTACCCGCTAAAGCAAACTCTGGCAGATTTCCTTCCGGATATTGATTGGGTTTTACGGCACTAATTACTATTTCTGCTTGATTTACTTTCAAAGATTTACACTTCCGTTCAACGCGTGTTTTAATACTTCATCTACATGTGAAACAAGGATAAAGTCTAGTTCTTCTCTTACACTTTCAGGAACATCATCGATATCCTTCGCATTATCTTTCGGGATAATAATTGTCTTTAATCCAGCACGATGAGCACCAAGAGATTTTTCCTTTAATCCTCCAATTGGAAGAACACGGCCTCTCAATGTTACCTCTCCCGTCATTCCAACCTCTTTCTTGATTGGCTTTCCAGAAAGAGCAGAAACAAGTGCGGTTACCATGGTGATTCCTGCAGATGGACCATCCTTTGGAACAGCACCTTCTGGAACATGAATATGAATATCATATTTCTCATGGAAATTCGCATCAATGCCCAGCTCTTCCGATTTAGAACGTATATAGCTGAATGCCGCTTGGGCAGATTCCTTCATTACATCCCCTAATTTTCCCGTCAAGACTAATTTACCTTTTCCCGGTGCCAGGGATACTTCAATTTGCAAAGTATCACCGCCAACTGTAGTATAGGCAAGGCCAGTTGCTACGCCAACTTGATCCTCTTCCTCTGCTTGACCATAATGAAAAATTGGCTTACCTAGGAAATCCTCCACATTTTTAGCTGTAATAACGACTTTTTTCTTCTCAGCTGTTACAATCATTCTTGCTGTTTTGCGGCAAATTGTAGCTAATTGTCTTTCTAAAGTACGTACTCCCGCTTCTCTAGTATAGAGACGAACAATTTTCTGGAATCCATCTTCTCTAATTTGAAGCTGTGCTTTCGATAATCCATGATCTTTAATTTGTTTAGGCAATAGATGATCTTTCGCAATATGAATTTTCTCGATTTCTGTATATCCAGCTATCGAGATAATTTCCATTCTATCACGTAATGGACCAGGAATGGTAGCTAAATTATTAGCTGTTGCGATAAACATAACTTTCGATAAATCATAAGTTTCTTCAATATAATGATCACTGAAGTTATGGTTTTGTTCTGGATCTAGTACTTCTAGCATGGCCGAAGAAGGATCACCGCGGAAATCATTAGACATTTTATCAATCTCATCTAATAAAAATACTGGATTAATGGTTTCTGCTTTTTTCATTCCTTGAATGATTCTTCCTGGCATCGCTCCAACGTAAGTTCGTCTATGCCCTCTAATTTCTGATTCATCACGCACACCACCTAAAGAGATGCGGACAAAGTTACGATTTAAAGAACGAGCTATCGAACGAGCAAGACTTGTTTTCCCCACTCCAGGAGGTCCTGCAAGACAAAGAATGGGTCCTTTCAAAGAATTTGTCAGCTTTTGTACAGCTAAATACTCCAATACCCTTTCTTTTACCTTTTCTAAGCCATGGTGATCGTCATTAAGGATTTTTTCTGCCTTAATAAGATCCAAGTCATCCTCTGTTGCATTGGTCCATGGTAATGCCAAGAGCCAGTCAATATAATTGCGGATGACAGAACTTTCTGCAGAGGTGGAAGGAATTTTTTCATAGCGATCTAATTCTTTTAATGCTGTTACCTTTACATGGTCTGGCATACCAGCCTCTTCAATTTTTTCAAGCAGTGTACTGACTTCGCCAGTTTTGCCATCTTTGTCGCCTAATTCTTTTTGAATGGCTTTCATTTGTTCGCGTAAATAGTATTCCTTTTGTGTTCTTTCCATTGATTTCTTTACGCGCTGACCTATTTTCTTCTCGAGGTTTAACACCTCTTTTTCGTTTTGAATAATGTCGATAACATAATTCATTCTCTGCTTATTATTTAAAGTTTCTAAAATTTGCTGTTTTTCTTTTAATTTAATCGGTAGATGGGAAGCAATGATATCAGCCATTCTTCCAGGCTCTTCCATATCGGAAACAGCTGCATATGTTTCATGCGATATTTTTTTAGAAATTTTTATGTATTGCTCAAAATATTGAAGCATTGTTCTCATTAATGCTTCATCTTCTACGTCTTTGGTAGTTTCTTCTTCAAACAAACGTAGACTTGCAGCAAAATAACCATCTTCCTCTATCAATTCTTCTAATTCTGCTCTTTGTACCCCTTCAACAAGAACTCTAATTGTTCCATTTGGCAGCTTTAACATTTGCTTTACCTTTGTTAAAGTTCCCATTTTATATAGATCCTCTTCTTCAGGTTCATCTATATCCATATCTTTTTGCATTGTAAGAAAAATTAAATGGTCTTCTACCATTGCTTTTTCGAGAGCTTGCACTGACTTATCACGACCAACATCTAAATGAAGCACCATCGTTGGATAAACCAGCAAACCTCGAAGCGGCAGGAGGGGGACTACTGTTTTTTTATTTTCCTCCATCACGTTGCACCTCCAGCTTTAAAAATCTCTTTCCTTATATCGCCTATTTCTAATCATTATTTACCACATAGGCTCCCTTTGCATTCTAATGCTTTGTACAATTCTATCTTATTTATGAAAATGTGTCTATTAACTAGGGTTATTAGACAAGCCGTAAAAATAGAACTACTTTTCTCCCTCGATTTTTTTGCTGATCCTTATGGATATGGCTCCTTAAAGAAAGCAGAAAGATAAAAAGAGAAGATTGCAATTAAAAACAAGCCTTCCTTATTTAAAATGGCTTATTTAGACGATTTCCATTCAAGAAAAAAGACTGTTTTTATGCTTATACATATATATTCAATTATATAATAATAATTGGATTTATGAAAATATAGCCTTCATTTAGAGGGATCTTTCTGCACGAAATACATATAAAGCTCGTTTAGATTATTTTCCGCAAAAAAAAAACGCCGACTAACTCTCCCTATACCGAATTAGCCGACCATGACAATGCTTTATTTAAGTAGCATTTTAGCTTAAAATTAGATACTATCTTTCTTTGATAATGCAATGGTGGAAGCTGAGATTGCTTCTTCTTTCCATTCTTCTTTAAGGAGCGCATTCTCCAACACTTCATTTAATGTTTGCACAGGTATAATGGTGATATCCTTTATTTCCTCTAATATCGCCTGCATATTTTCCTGCGGGATAATAACTTTTTGAACGCCCGCAGCTTTAGCAGCTTTCACCTTTGCAACAACTCCGCCAATAGGCTTCACTTTTCCGTGAATACTGATCTCACCAGTCATCGCTACTTGGCGATCAACAGGTTGCTTGTAGATCGCTGAATAAATCCCTGTAGCCATTGAAATGCCCGCAGAGGGTCCATCAATTGGTATACCGCCTGGAAAGTTTACATGGATATCAAATTGATCAGCGGGAACATCCATAGAACGTAAAACAGTAATGACATTTTCAATGGAACCCTTCGCCATACTTTTCCGTCTAATAGACTTGCCTTGTCCACCAATACTCTCTTCCTCGACAATTCCCGTAATATTTATGCTTCCTTTTCCATCTTTTGCTGGAATTACCGTTACCTCAATTTCCAACAGTGCCCCGATATTAGCACCATATACTGCTAGTCCATTAACCGCTCCAATAACGGAATGGTTATTAATTTTCCTTTCCATTCTTGGAGAAAGTTGACTAGAATGAATCACCCATTCTACTTCATCATCTTTTATAAAATCACGATTTTCTCCAATTGCTAGTCCAGCAGATATCTGGACCATATTAACAGCCTCTCTTCCATTTCTTGCATATTCAGAAAGTGTATCAAGGGCTTTCTCACTTATCCGCATCTTCACCTTATCAGCAGCTTTTTTGCCAATTTGAATCACTTCTTCTTTCGTTAATTCTCGAAAAAATACTTCCATACATCTTGAGCGAATTGCTGGAGGTATTTCGTTTGGCGTTCTTGTCGTTGCCCCTATTAACCGAAAATCAGCCGGAAGTCCATTTTTAAAAATATCATGTATATGAGAAGGAATTTGCGTATTCTCTTCATTGTAATAAGCACTTTCCAAAAAAACTTTTCTGTCTTCTAACACTTTTAGAAGCTTATTCATTTGTGTAGAATGTAATTCTCCGATTTCATCAATAAATAGAACACCACCATGTGCATTTGTAACAGCACCTTGTTTTGGCTGTGGGATTCCAGCTTGTCCCATGGCTCCAGCCCCTTGATAAATCGGATCGTGTACAGAACCGATTAATGGATCCGCTATCCCTCTTTCATCAAATCTAGCTGTCGTAGCATCTAATTCTACAAATACAGAGTTTGGTTTAAAGGGTGACTTCTGATTTTTCTTCGCTTCTTCTAATACAAGCCTAGCTGCCGCTGTTTTTCCAACCCCTGGTGGTCCATAAATAATGACATGTTGGGGATTGGGTCCACAGAGAGCGGCTCTTAAAGCTTTGATTCCATCTTCTTGTCCCACAATATCTGAGAAGCTTGTTGGACGTACTTTTTCAGAAAGAGGTTCCGTTAATGATATGGCGCGCATCTTTCTTAATTGATCCATTTCTTTTTTTGATTCCCGATCAATCGAAACTTTTTGGGTTCTCTGGCTTTTTAATAAATTCCAGAAATATAGTCCGATGATAATTCCAAAGAATAGTTGTACAAATAAAGCAATCTCCGCCCAACTCATAAAAAAATTACCTCCTGAAATCTTGTTGTTTTAAAACTTCGCACATGTATTAGCTCAAGTTTCCTTCAATGGTTAGCGATATGTATCTATCCCTACAGCTTGGATGGGAAGGAATTTTTTTTAGACTGAATGCCTGCAATTAATTCGGCAGTCATATCAGTCTATAAATAAATTCTTCCATAAATACTATATACAAATTGTGCCTTGTCTATAAAAAATAGTATCTCCTTCCCTTTGTTGGAATAAACAAGATTTCATGGAAAAAATATATAGGAACGATAAGATAATTGATGATTAGAAATTGAGTATGATCTTGGAGGAATTGTTGCATCCTTCTACTTTCACCAAAAAAAAGAACCAATGATAGATATCATTGATTCTTTCTTGTAACTGTTGTTAAGCTGAAGTTTTTGTTTCTTTATCCACCACTGTTCCATCTTCTAGAACAAGCTTAGGTGAAGCATTATCCGTTACTGTTTCTTTCGTAATGACGCATTTAACAATGTCTTCTCTTGAAGGCAGGTCAAACATTACATCCAACATAATGCCTTCGATAATAGAACGTAATCCGCGTGCACCTGTTTTTCTTTCAATTGCTTTTTTTGCAATTTCTTTCAGTGCTTCTTCTTCAAATTCTAATTCGACATCATCTAATTCCATCATTTTCTTAAATTGTTTTACTAATGCATTTTTTGGTTTTGTTAATATTTCCATTAATGCTTCTTCGTCTAATTGACCAAGACTAGCAATAACTGGAAGACGCCCAATAAATTCAGGTATTAACCCAAAACGTAATAAATCTTCTGGAAGTACTTTAGATAATAAATCTTTATCTTCTATTTCAGCTTGTTTACCATCAGAACCAAATCCAATTACTTTTTGACCTAGGCGTCTTTTAATGATTGGTTCAATGCCATCAAATGCTCCACCACAAATAAAGAGAATATTCGTTGTGTCAATTTGAATGAATTCTTGATGAGGATGCTTTCTGCCACCTTGGGGTGGAACACTTGCTACGGTACCCTCTAGAATTTTTAATAATGCTTGCTGAACCCCTTCACCGGAAACATCACGTGTAATAGAAGGATTTTCAGATTTACGTGCTACTTTATCAATTTCGTCGATATAAATAATACCCTTTTCTGCTTTTTCTACATCATAATCTGCAGACTGGATTAATTTCAAAAGAATATTCTCGACATCTTCCCCTACATATCCAGCTTCTGTTAGACTAGTTGCATCTGCAATAGCAAATGGTACATTTAATATTCTTGCCAATGTTTGAGCAAGAAGTGTTTTACCGCTACCAGTCGGTCCGATTAACGCAATATTACTTTTTGATAATTCTACATCATCAATTTTACTATTTGAGTTAATACGTTTGTAATGATTATAAACTGCAACAGAAAGAGCCTTTTTCGCTTGATCCTGTCCAATTACATATTCGTTAAGAATATCGCGAATTTCTGCTGGCTTTGGTACATCTTTAAATTCTACTTCTTCTTCTGTCCCTAATTCTTCTTCTACGATTTCTGTACATAGTTCTATACATTCGTCACAAATGTATACACCCGGTCCAGCAACTAATTTACGAACTTGATCCTGTGTCTTTCCGCAGAATGAACATTTTAGCTGGCCCTTTTCGTCATTAAATTTAAACATGCCTTCACCCCTTAAAACTTCTTATTGTATATTTTTACCGTTACGGATTATTATTTGTTCAGAAACAAATTTTACTTTTTTCAACAGTTATGTATTGAATTGTATCACATGATAGTAATGTACAGGAAATAATACAACTCGGATTTGCAGTTCTCTATCATCCAATAACGGTAAAATGGATATACTTCTTTAATCATAACCAGATTTCGCTTCTTTAAATCTGGAAAATTATCTCTTATTTGATTGTATTCTCCTGTACGGTTAGAGTAACTTATTTTATAGTTACCCATATTATATGTTATTTAACACTAATATAAAACTAAGGCACGAAATAGTCGCGCCTTAGTTTTTTTACTTACTTCTATTATGCAACAGTTTTACTGTTTTCTACAAGGAAATCGATTGCTTTTCTCATTTTTATGTCCATTTGTAAGTTTTCAACGCCGCCTAGTGCTTGTTTAATAGCATCTACTGGCATATTGTACATTTGAGACATATTTTCAAGTTCAGCATTCACTTCTTCTTCTGTTACTTCGATGTTTTCTGCAGCAACGATTGCTTCAAGTGTTAAGTTTGAACGAACACGCTTCTCAGCGTCTTCTTTCATTTGATCTTTAAGTGCTGCTTCATCTTGTCCTGAGAATTGGAAGTATAGCTCAAGATTCATCCCTTGCATTTGTAAACGTTGTTCAAATTCACTCATCATGCGGTCAATTTCTGTATCAATCATTGCTGATGGAATATCCATTTTCGCATTTTCAGAAGCTTTTTCTACAACTGTATCACGAACTGTGTGCTCTGCTTGATGTTTTTTATCATTTTCTAAACGAGTTTTAATTTTTTCTTTTAATTCAGCTAATGTTTCTGCTTCTTCATCTACATCTTTAGCAAATTCATCATCTAATTCAGGAAGTTCTTTCCCTTTGATTTCGTGAACCGTTACTTTAAATGTAGCAGGCTTACCAGCTAAATCTTCAGCATGGTATTCTTCAGGGAATGTAACTTCAACTTCAGTTGATTCACCAGTTGCAACTCCCACTAATTTTTCTTCAAATCCAGGGATAAACTGACCTGAACCAAGTTCTAATGAGAAGTTCTCAGCAGTTCCACCTTCAAAAGCAACTCCATCTTGGAATCCTTCGAAGTCGATAACAACTGTATCTCCTAATTCAGCAGTTCCTTCTTCTTTTACTACTAATTCAGCTTGTTTTTCTTGCAATGCTTTAATTTCTGCTTCTACTTCTTCGTCTGTAACTGTTGTTTCTACAGCAGGTACTTCTAACCCTTTGTATTCACCTAATGTTACTTCAGGTTTAACAGTAACAGTTGCTTTGAAAATTAAAGATTTTCCTTTTTCGATTTGTTCTACATCGATTTCAGGACGATCAACTGGCTCGATTCCAGTTTCATCAATTGCATTTGCATAAGCTTCTGGTAAAAGAATATCAATTGCATCTTGGTATAAAGACTCCACACCAAAGCGTTGTTCAAACATTCCACGTGGAATTCTACCTTTACGGAAACCTGGAATGTTTACTTGCTTAACTACTTTTTTAAATGCTAAATCTAAACCTTCGTTTAGTTTTTCTGCATCTAATTCAATTGTAAGAACACCGCGGTTCCCTTCTAAAACTTCCCATTTAGCTGACATACTATAAATTCCCTCCAACAATCTATTCTACTTTTTCATTACTTCTACTAATGTATAGATTAACTTCTTTATTCTTGTTTGGCTACTATTTCTATCGAAACAGAAAGAACCTCCTAATGGGAAAAAAGTTATCTAGTAAGAAATATGCATCTTCGCATTTTCTAAATGCAACCATTACATTATATCATAGGTTCTAGTTGTTTCAACATCCTTGCCTAAATATTAGGATAAGAAATTTGCTCCAACTGGTAAATAAACGTTTTTGCTTGTTCAAATTCAGTCTCATCTAGTTCATATAATACAAATATTTCTTCCTCATCCTCTTGGCCAAAATATTGGTTTACAACTGCATGATAAGCCGCAGCCCATGTTTCATCCTTGTATTCTTCTAGTGCAAATGGGTAAAGTAAAAACATTTGTCGATCAATTAACATTTTAATATTTTCAAATAAAATAGGGTTATTACTTTCCACATAATCAACAAGAATAGTAATAATTTTCTTATATTGTTCCTGTTCCTTCATATCCTTTAGTGCTGTTGGTTGTATGACAATCTTTCGGTCAAACTTCTGAATTTCTATTTCTTTTTCATATTCTTGCTCTCTTAAAATATTGATTAGCATCGTTTTTAAAAAAGGATTTTTCTCCATATCAAGAAGATACTGCTTTACTTCTTCTATATATGCACGAATATTTTGGCTGGACATTTTAGCTATTTGCAGCATTTCTTCCTGTGGATCATCTAAGTTCATTAAGCTATTGTTTATGTCTTCAGATTCCTCTTCTCGATAATCATCTGTTTGCGACAGGGATGCAGACTCAGCCATTTTTCTACTAAATAAAAGCATTTTAGAGAAGTGCTCTATTTTATTTGCTGGGATTTGGTGTTCTTCTAACAAACCTTCAATCGTAGTAACTATTTCTTCATATTCATGTAACTGGACCAGAATCATAATATACAATTCAAGTACATGAATATAGTCCCCGTCATCTTGTTTCAGTGTTTCTTTCGCTAGATGTTTTGCCTGTTCCAACAATCCTAATTCATAGTAAGCGAGAATGAGTCCAATGTTTATGTCACGATGAAATGGATTTCGCTCTTTTGCTTCTTCTAAAAATAAAATAGCTTCTTTGAATTGCTTTTCTTGAATTGCATCTAATCCTTTTTGCAATAACCGTTTATCTAAATCGGGAAAAAAAACAACGTTATCCTTTTTTTCCTGCTCCCGTTTCTTCATTCTTTTAACCGCCTATACATATTCTATTTGTTGCTAGTGTAGCTTTTTTTTCTCTCAGATGCAACTTGACTCTTCCATAATGTGGTTGCTGTAATTTTTTCAATCTACAAATAACCATAAAGCAAAAGGAAAGACCCTTAGAAAATAATAATGTGATCTCCTAAGGGTCCTATCTATTTCATTCGATTACTTTGAAATGGTTTTATTTTCGTATTCTGCTATTTTATCACTATATTGAAGGGTGATTTCGATTTCATCCCAGCCGTTAATCAACATTTTTTTCCAATATGGATGAATAGAAAATGATGTGGAGAACCCTTGGTCATCCTCTACCGTTTCATCTTCAAGATTTATATCAAGAAAATAGGGTTGACTTTGGGCAGCTTTTAAAAGATATTCTACTTCGTCTGTCTGCAATTGAATAGGAAGCATCCCATTTTTCAAACAGTTTTGATAAAAGATATCTGCAAAAGAGGGAGCAATAACAACGGAAAAGCCAAAATCCTGCAATGCCCATGGTGCATGCTCTCTTGACGATCCACATCCAAAGTTTTTATTCGCAATTAAAATAGAGGCTCCTTGATTTTCAGGTTGATTCAGTTCAAATTCAGGATTCGGTTCGCCATTTTTCAAATAGCGCCAATCAAAAAATGCAAATCTTCCAAATCCAGTCTTTTCGATACGCTTCAAAAATTGTTTAGGGATAATTTGATCTGTATCCACATTTACTCGATCCATTGCTACTGCTTTATCATAAAGCTTCTTAAAACCACTCATAAGAGACTCCTCCTTTACACTGTTGCTTGTAATTCTGCATTCATTTTGCGAATATCAACAAATCGCCCATTTAACGCTGCTACTGCTGCCATTGCAGGACTGACTAAATGGGTTCTAGCACCAGCTCCTTGCCTTCCCTCAAAATTACGATTAGAAGTGGAAGCACAATGCTCACCGCTTGGAACTACATCGTTATTCATGCTTAAGCACATACTGCATCCTGCATCCCGCCACTCAAACCCTGCTTCAACAAACAGTTTATCTAGGCCTTCTGCTTCTGCCTGTTTTTTAACTTGCTGTGAACCTGGTACAACTAGTGCTCTTACTCCTGGAAAAACTTTTTGTCCTTTAATCACCGATGCAGCTTGTCTTAAATCTTCTATTCTTGAATTCGTACAAGAACCAATAAACACATGCTGTATCTCGATATCGGTGATCGCCATTCCTTCTTTTAGACCCATATATTGAAGGGCACTATGTAAAGCGCGGCGATCCGTTTCCTCTTGGTAAGAATCTGCTGTTGGAATCTTTTCGTCTACTTTAGCAGTCATAGATGGATTGGTACCCCAGCTTACCATTGGCGCAATATCATTGCCATCAATCGTGATAACTTTATCATAAATAGCATCCTCATCTGAAGCTAAATTACGCCATTCTTGTACTGCTTCCTCCCAATTTTTTGGCGCGTGTTTTCTACCTTTTAAATAGGCAAAAGTCGTTTCATCTGGACAAATTAAGCCTGCACGCGCTCCGCCCTCAATAGACATATTACATATAGTCATTCTTTCTTCCATCGATAAATTGCGAATTACTTCCCCTGTATATTCAATAACGTGACCAGTTCCAAAGTTGACTCCATGCTTAGAAAGCACATAAAGAATAACATCTTTCGCATTTACACCAAATGCTAGCTTTCCATTGACCTCTACTTTTAATGTTTTTGGTCTTGTCTGCCATAATGTTTGCGTGGCGAGTACATGTTCTACCTCACTTGTGCCTATTCCAAATGCTAGCGCCCCAAACGCACCATGTGTTGATGTATGACTATCCCCACAGACGATTGTTTTACCTGGCTGTGTTAATCCAAGTTCCGGACCAATCACATGAACAATCCCTTGCTCCGGACTTTGCAGACCAGCTAATGGGATATCAAATTCTAAACAGTTCTTTTCTAATGTCGTCATTTGATTTAAGGCAACTTCGTCATCTATCTTAAAACGGTTAATCGTTGGCACATTATGATCCATTGTGGCAAACGTTCGGTCTGGCCTTCTCACTTTGCGATTTTTCATTCTTAATCCGGAAAATGCTTGTGGTGAGGTTACTTCATGGACAAGATGCAAATCAATATATAATAAATCCGGTTTTCCCTCTTCTCTATGTACTACATGTTTTTCCCAAATTTTATCGATAATGGATTTTCCCATTACTTTACCCTCCAATCCATATTTTTTCCCTGTTGTTGATTAAAGGGCTGTCAAAGTATTCTTTTGACAAGCCCTTTAACATTCTATTTCTCTCTAATATTAGTCCCTTATCCAATCACTGCCACTTTTGACGAACTGTGTTTTTTTATATGCCTGTTGTGCAGTTTTCACATAAATATGAGCTGTTCTCAAGGTGGTTTTCTATTTTTTTCAGCTAACTTGTTATCAGCCAAACTCATAATCCCACAGCATAACAGCAGCCTTTTTATATAACTTGTGTCACTTTAACAAGCTGATGAATTTCTTTCTCTACTGCTTCCACCATCGCAGTTGTCGAAACAATTTTACAATTCGGTGAAAGTATATCTCTTGTTCTATAACCTTGATTTAGAACATTATTTACCGCCTCTTCTATAATCGCAGCTTCTTTCTCCATTTGAAAAGATAATCGCAGCATCATACTTACAGATAAAATTGTCGCAAGGGGATTAGCGATATTTTCTCCGGCAATATCTGGAGCAGATCCGTGGATCGGTTCATAAAGATATGGTCCATCTGCTGACATGCTGCTAGATGCCAGCATTCCTAATGACCCTGTTAAAACAGATGCTTCATCGCTTAAGATATCGCCAAACATATTTTCTGTGACAATCACATCAAATTGTTTTGGATTTCGAACAAGCTGCATTGCTGCATTATCTACAAGCATATGTTCAAGCATAACATCTGGATATTTTTCCGCTATTTTGCTTGCGATTTCCCGCCATACTCTACTAGTCTCTAAAACATTTGCTTTATCAACAGATGTAACTTTTTTTGAACGCGTTTTAGCAATTTCAAATGCTTTCTCGATAACTCGCTCGATTTCTTCATTTTTGTATAATAGTGTATCTACAGCACCAGGTTTCCCATCGATAGTCGTTCGTTCGCTTGGCTTTCCAAAATAGATGCCGCCTGTCAATTCGCGGACAACAACCAAATCTACTCCTTCAATAATATCTGCTTTAAGGGGAGATGCTTCCGCCAAGCTTTCATAACAGGTTGTTGGACGAATATTTGCAAATAAGTTCAATTCTTTTCTTATTTTTAATAATCCTTGTTCTGGACGTTTTTCAACAGGAAGCGCATCCCATTTCGGCCCCCCTACTGCCCCTAAAAGAATTGCATCACTATTTTTACAAATGGCAATCGTCTCATTAGGCAATGGCGTACCTGTTTTATCTGTCGCGCATCCACCAATATCTGCGAATGTAATCTCAAACTGATGACTAAATAATGTCTCTATTGTTTGCAAAATCTTTATAGCGCCTGCTACTATTTCAGGTCCAATTCCATCACCTGGCAATACGGCGATTCTTTTTTTCATTTCTACTCGCTCCCTATATCAAAGCTTGATGTTTTAGCCACGGAATCCTACACCTTTTCAAGAAATTGTTCTTTGGCAAGAATCCCTCTATTAATCGCATTTATATAGGCCTTTGCAGATGCTATTAATACATCTTGGTCTAAACCTCTTCCAGTACTTTCTTTTTCGTCATATTGAACTCTGACAAATACTTGAGCTAACGCATCTCTGCCAGCACCCAGTGACTGAATTCGATAATCTTCCAACTGCACTTGGCCAGATATAGACATTTCCAATGTGTTATATAATGCTTCAACACTTCCAGAACCAGTGCCATGTTGAATAATCAGTTCATTTTTCGGACCGGAAATTTTCACTGTTGCATCTGCTTCATTATCATTTTTATGTTGAACCTTTACGTCCACTAACTCATAATATTTCTCTTCTTTAGCCAGCTTTTTCTCTAATACAATAGCAATAATGTCTTCATCAGAAATTTCTTTTTTATGGTCTGCTAAATCCTTGAATGCCATAAAAAGATCTTTCACATCTTCCTCATTCACTCCCAGCCCTAGTTCATTCAGCTTTGTTTTGAATGCATGGCTGCCTGAATGTTTCCCAAGAACCATATTATTGTTATTTACATTGCCTACAAGCTCTGGAGAAATAATTTCATAAGTCGTTTTCTCCTTAAGAACACCATCCTGATGAATACCAGATTCGTGAGCAAAAGCATTGCGACCAACAATTGCTTTATTTCCAGGAACTAGCATACCGGTTAATTCACTCACAAGTCCGCTTGTTCTACTAATTTCTTTTAAATTAATTCTTGTCTTTTCTTGATAATGATCATTTCTAATATGAAGCGCTACCACAATTTCCTCCATAGAAGCATTGCCAGCACGCTCTCCGATACCATTAATCGTACATTCTACTTGTGTTGCCCCGTTTTCGATAGCTGCCAATGAGTTTGCTGTTGCCATCCCTAAATCATCATGACAATGAGTAGAGAGAGAAACTTTGTCAATAGACGGCACATTATTTTTTAAATATTGAAAAACTTCTCCATATTCGTTGGGTGTTATATAGCCTACTGTGTCTGGAATATTAATAATCCGCGCTCCTGCTTGAATAACTTCTTCTATTATTTCTGCTAAAAAAGGCAATTCTGTCCGACATGCATCCTCTGCACTCCATTGAATAACTGGGAATCTTTCGGCTGCATACTTTACAGCTGAAACCGCTCTTTCAATCACTTGCTCTTTCGAAAGTTTTAGCTTATATTCCCGATGGATGGGACTTGTTGCTAAAAATATATGAATTCTCGGTTCTGCTCCGTCTTTTAATGCTTCCCAAGCAGCATCGATATCGGATGTTACTGCTCTTGCTAGACCAGTAACAGAGCTATTTTTAATAGTGCGTGAAATTTGTTGAACAGATTGAAAATCACCTTTAGAGGCAGCAGGAAAGCCTGCCTCTATAATATCTACATTCAATTTTTCTAACTGTTCAGCAATAACTAGCTTCTCAGCCAAATTTAAATTTACGCCGGGAGATTGTTCCCCATCTCTCAATGTCGTATCAAATATCTTAATTTTTGCCACTACCAACCACTTCTTTCTTTCGCGAGCTTTTAACAAATGGCATCATTGCACGCAATTCTTTCCCAACCTTCTCGATTAGATGCTCGCTCTCTCTATCATTAATTGCGTTGAATACTGGTCTATTCGCTTGATTTTCAAGAATCCATCCTTTTGCAAATTTTCCTTCTTGAATATCTGTAAGGACAGCTTTCATTTCTTTTTTCACCTCATCTGTAACAATACGTGGTCCTGTTACAAAATCGCCCCACTGTGCTGTATCGGAAATAGAATATCTCATTCCCGCCATTCCATCTTCATACATCAAGTCAACAATTAATTTCAACTCATGTAAACATTCAAAATATGCTAATTCTGGTTGATATCCAGCTTCTACTAATGTTTCAAAGCCTGCTTTTACTAGTGCTGTAAGCCCTCCACATAAAACCGCTTGTTCACCAAAAAGATCTGTTTCTGTTTCTTCTTTGAACGTTGTTTCCAGCGCACCTGCACGTAATGCCCCAATCGCTTTTGCGTAAGCAAGTGCAAGCTCTCTCGCCTCACCAGTTACATCTTGATAGATTGCAAATAATGCTGGAACTCCTGCTTCTTGTTCATATGTTCTTCTTACTAGGTGACCTGGACCTTTAGGAGCAACTAATAGTACATCACTCTCACTTGGTGGGACAATTTGATTAAAATGAATATTAAATCCATGGGCAAACATTAAAGCTTGATTTGTTAAGTTAGGTTTAATTTCTTCATTATATACTTTTGTTTGTAATTCATCTGGAAGCAAAATCATCACAATATCAGCCTTAGCTGTTGCTTCTCCAACTGGGAATACGTCAAATCCGTCTTCCACTGCTTTATTCCATGAATTCCCTTTTCTTAACCCGATGATTACTGAAACACCACTATCCTTCAAATTTAGAGCATGTGCGTGGCCTTGTGATCCATAACCAATCACTGCAACTGTTTTCCCGTTAAAATATCCTAAATTTGCGTCTCCGTTATAATACATTTTTGCCATAATTAATCTCCCTTTCGTCTGTAAAATTAGATTTATTTAATATTAGAATTAAACGATAGAATAGTTACTTTTATGAGCTGCTATTTTTTGAGAGCCACGAGGGAAGGCGGTTGTGCCTGTTCTAGCCAATTCTTTAATCCCATATGGTCTAAGCAGTTCAATAAAAGCTTCAATTTTAGATGATTCTCCTGTAATTTGAATAACGAGACTTTCTTTACTTACATCGATTACAGAAGCTCTAAATGGTTCAATTACAGAATATAATTCATGCCTTGTCTGCGGTGTTGCAAGTACTTTAATTAAAGCTAGCTCTCTTTGGACAATTGCTTGATCGGTGATATCCACCACTTTCAAAATATCAATCTGCTTATTTAGCTGTTTTGTGATTTGTTCAATGATGCCATCACTCTCAACATGCACCACACAAGTAATCCTTGAAATTCCTTCATGCTCCGTATGCCCTACCGATATACTTTCAATGTTGTAGTTTCGTTTTGAAAAAAGATTAGTAATTCGGTTTAACACACCAGATTTATTCATAACAGTTAGGCTAATTATTTTCTTCATGGCTTCATCCCTACCATTTCGTGTAATCCTTTACCTGGTGCAATCATTGGATAGACATTCTCATCTGGATCAATACGGAAATCCAATAACACGGGTTCTCTTATCGCTAACACTTCATCTAGAATATTAGCAGCTTCATCAACTGATGTGATTTGATATCCCTTTATTCCATATGCTTCTGCTAAAGCAACGAACGACGGTTGATAAGATTCTTTACTATGTGAAAAACGAGATTCATAGAAAATTTCTTGCCACTGTCTTACCATACCCAACGCCCGATTATTAAAGATAATAATCTTGATTGGCAAATTCAATTCTCTTATTAAGGCAAGCTCTTGACTGCACATTTGGAAGCCGCCATCCCCGCTGATTGCAAGCACTGTTGCTTTTGGATCTGCTAATTGCGCTCCAATACTGGATGGAAGACCAAATCCCATTGTTCCTAAACCTCCAGATGTTACCCATCGATTGGATTCTTTAAAATGATAGTATTGCGCTGCCCACATCTGATGCTGTCCAACATCTGTTGTAACAATCGCTTCCCCTTTTGTTTTTTCAAAGAGCATCTCCAATACTTGCTGCGGTTTTAGAAGATCGGATTCTTTGTAATAATACGGATACTCATTTTTCCAATTTTCAATCTTTTCTAACCATTCTTTATGGTCTGATTGCAAGCCTTTTTGCTTTATTAACATAGTTAATGCTTCTTTCGCATCTGCAACAATTGGAATTTTCGTTGGGATAATTTTGCCGATTTCTGCTGGATCAATATCGATATGGGCTTTAATAGCATTTGGTGCAAAATGAACTAGATTTCCTGTTAATCGATCATCAAATCTTGCTCCAACATTGATTAACAAATCTGCCTCATATAAGGCCATATTAGCGGCATAACACCCATGCATTCCTCCCATCCCAACAAACAACTTATTATCAGCTGGGAAACCGCCTAATCCAAGAAGCGTGTGTACAACTGGAATTTGTTGTTGTTCTGCGTATTCCAGTAATTCTGCACTCGCTTTTGCAAAATTGACACCAGCACCTGCCAAAATTACTGGTTTTTTTGCAGCACTTACAGCTTCAGTTAATTTTCGAATCTGCAAGTAATTCGGCTGTGTCTTTGGCTGATAACCAGGAAGCTCAATATCCTGTTCAGCAGGAACATCCGAAATGGTTGCAGCAATATCCTTTGGAATATCAATTAATATAGGACCAGGTCTTCCACTTGTCGCTATATAGAACGCCTCTTTAATGATTCGTGGAATATCTTCAAGGTTACGAACCTGACAATTATATTTTGTTATTGGGGTAGTGATCCCTAAAATGTCTGCTTCTTGAAAAGCATCTGTACCAATCACCCCTGTTGCTACCTGGCCAGTAAAGACAACTAGCGGTAATGAATCCATCATCGCATCGGCAAGCCCTGTTACAATATTAGTTGCCCCTGGACCTGATGTCGCAATGACTACTCCTGGTTTACCGGAAATTCTCGCATACCCTTCTGCTGCATGAATACCGCCTTGCTCATGTCTAGGTAGAACATGAAATATTTTCGAATCGTAGATCCTATCATAAATTGGTAAGACAGCTCCCCCTGGGTATCCGAAAATAAATTCTACATTTTCTTTCTCCAAAGCCTGCAATAAGAGATCAGCACCAGTTAACGGTTTCACTTGGGCCTTTGTATTTTCAAAGGCAGTCTCCTGTAACATTTGTATAACCTCCCTAAAATACTTTCCTTTTACTTCTTACTACTTTACATAAATACTACCAAGAAAGGCTTTGCTAATAAAAAAACCTTCCCACCTCCAATGATTACTAATGGTTTTTTAGTAAACAAAGGGGTGAAAAGGCATTTCCTTTCCACGGTACCACCCTCATTCATACACTAACGGATAAGTGTATGCACTTTATGAACGGTTCGTTCTCTTTTGATAACGAGTGGAAACACTCGGTTAGCTCTAATAGGGAGACCTTTCAAGCTAACACTCTGAGGTGAGTTCATTAACTATTGGTTCACCGATTTACACCAACCACCGGCTCTCTTTGGAATCCAAATAGAAAACTACTTATCCTCTTCATCGAATTACTATATTTACTATGTTAAACAAAGTCAGTTTGTCATGTTGTCTTTTGGATGTTTTTACAAGTTAAACATCTTGTGTTTTTCATTTATTGAGGTTATCTTACGCTGAATTTAAACAAGAGTCAACACCATTTTTGAGAATTATTTGATTATTTAAACAACAATCCACTAATCAGGAAACGCTTACATTATTGGTCTATAAAGAATGCCTGTACTTTTTAATCGTTCAAAAAATTTTTTAAAATTCTTTTTTTACTGAAAATATATCTACTTTCTTACATTTTCATTTTCCTATGGTGCTCATTATAATAAAATAATTCTTTCTTTTAAAGAAAAGTGTTAAAAAATCTAACATGGTATTTTCATTATGGAACCTTCTCCCTAAAAAAAGAAATGCAATCGTTCCCGAAGAAAGCGATTGCATTAGTGGGTTAAATTAAGATACAGCACAAATATCTTGAATCCACGATAAGCGGATTTGATACGTATTTTCTTTGTCATCTTTTAAATCAATCGTTTGATCGATGAGATTTAACTTCTGAACCTGTCCTTTAATTGTTTCTAATAATCCATTCTTATAATAGTTAATGACTATAAGCCTACTTCTTCCTAATTCCTTGAGAATCATGGTGCATATCTCCTTCTACATTTTTTATATTAATGTTCATCTATTCACATTATTTCATTTCTTGTTTATTTAACTTAAATCTATTATACACAATAATAGTAAGCGTTTTCAAGTAATTTACGTGATTTTCTGAACATTATTTTTCTTACTTCCATTATTACCTATTTTATTTCTCTTTATACCTTTGCAGGTAATTTCATCATCCTCTTTCCTGGAAATTTGTATCCTGAAGGGATTGGAAATTAAGCGCGAACAAACACTTAAATAGGAAAGAGCTATATCTTTTCAACTCTTACATTGTTTGTTAAAAAAGATAACTAATAAAGAGCTTATAAAAGGATTTAATAAAGGATATTTCTCCATCATTATTCTAAAATAAGATAGAAGTATTTTCTTTCCATTTGAAAAACTAACTTGTCAACAATTATAAAAAGGAATCTTTTTTGCCAAAGATATTTACCGTTTATTCTTTTCATAAGTGGGAATATATACTATATGCAAGAATTAATTGTTTAAAGGAGGAATAGGTATATGACAAAAAGTATTGTAGGTATATATGATTCTCCTGAAGCTACAGTAAATGCTATTGAGGAACTACTCTCTAAAGGATATTCACCAAATCATATTTCCGTTATTACAAGAAGTGAACAAACTGCATTAATCGAGCAAGAGACTAATGTAGACACTGCAAGTGGAATTGATGAAGTAGAACCCACATCTTTTTTAGATCGGTTAAAGACTTTCTTTTCCGATACTGATACAGAGCCATATGAAAAAGAGTTACAAGAAGGGAAATACATTGTTCTTCTTGATAATGACGCCGAATCAGAAGAAGAGAAGCTAAATAAATTAAACTTCGATAATAATGAAGTAGAAGTTATGCCATCTCAAACGATGAATACAACAGTAGAACGCAAAAAAGTATAAATAGAAAAAGAGGGTGGACTAAACCCTCTTTTTTTTGAGATTAAATTCACCTCTAACTTATTCCGTTATAGTCAAGCCTCTAATTATAAAAAAGTCAATGCTCCGTTCCAAAGGATTTCGTTATCTACTTTATTTTAAGAAAAGTAGACCAGGAAGTAATTTCTTTTAATTAGGTGAAATTTATTCTTCTTGTACATAAAAATCCTTCAGTTACATTTAAAACTGGAGGTTATTTCAAGCACATTTAAAAATGCTTGGATAATAGAAAAAAGGATTCTGAATCGATGACCGAAGTCATGACAGAATCCTTAATTGGTACGTCCCAGGAGAGATTCGAACTCCCGACCGACGGCTTAGAAGGCCGTTGCTCTATCCAGCTGAGCTACTGGGACATGTTTTATTTTTAATTAATTATTTCAGCGATAACTACCTTTAATAGTATATCATATACCAGGTAATTAGAATAGTTCTTCTAAGCAAATCTTCTGGTTCATTATTCATCTGTAATACATACAAACGTACATCCTGAAACAATCTATTTAAATACTTACAAAAATACGTCCCAGGAGAGATTCGAACTCCCGACCGACGGCTTAGAAGGCCGTTGCTCTATCCAGCTGAGCTACTGGGACATGCTATGTATTTATTCGGTCCTTATGAGGACAATAGTTATTATATGATTATAGCAACATAAAGTCAATAGTTTAGTGAAGCTTTTTTTCCTAATGAGGAATTTTTTTCTTCCTCATTAGGAAAAAGCCGACTAAAAAGGAAATTCACTTGTTAATTCTGGTAGCAATCCACTATAAAAATCATAAACTTCCGTTACAAATCGGTCCATTTCAATAGTTAAAATAACATATGTTTGTTCTTTTCTTCCTCTAGGCAGTCTTAAACTACCGGGATTAATGAAAAGAACATCATCAACTACTTCCATCCCCAAGAAATGAGAATGGCCGAAACAGGCAATATTTGCTCCCACTTCCTTTGCCTTATACAGCAAGTTATTAAGGGAGGATTTGACGCCATATAGATGTCCATGTGTTAAAAAAATCTTTTTGTCTGCAATTTCTTGAGTGGTCTCTGTTGGAAATTTGTCTTCATAATCACAGTTACCTTGAACAGTAATATATCCCTTCATCACTTCTTCACTTGCTGATAGTTCAGAATCTCCACAATGCAGAAATAACTCGACATCTTCTTCATGTCTTTTTTTTAAAGTACCTAACTCGGATACCAATCCATGACTGTCACTTACAATCAAAATTTTCATCCAGTTCTATTTCCCTTCTTTAAAAACAGTCGGAAGCTGTTCTTTTAGTTTTTTCAATGCGTTTGCACGATGACTAATTTTATTTTTCTTCTCAGGCGGCAATTCCGCCATTGCCTTTTCTTCTGCTTCTACATAAAAGATTGGATCATAGCCAAAGCCATATTCTCCTCTTCTTTCCTCCAGAATAACCCCTTCACAAGTTCCAGTAAATGTTAAGGAGTCTTCATTTGGAATCGCAACTGCTAATGTACAACAAAAACGAGCAGTTCGTTTTTCTAATGGTACACCCTCTAATTCATGCAAAACCTTGTCCATATTATCTTGATCATTCTTTTGTTCTCCTGCGTAACGTGCGGAGTATACTCCTGGTCTCCCGTTTAATGCATCAATAACAAGACCAGAATCATCTGAAATAACGACACGATTTAGCAGCTTAGAAATCGTTTCTGCTTTAAGGAGAGCATTTTCTTCAAATGTTGTTCCTGTCTCTTCTACATCTTGGACATCTGGGAAATCTAATAGTGTTTTTACTTCATAGCCAAGTGGTGAAAACATTTGTACAAATTCTTTTGCTTTGCCTGTATTCTTAGTTGCAATAATAATTTCTTTCATTGTAAAACTCCTTTAGTCTCTATTTGTTATTTTCTTATGTTGAACTATGTAAATTATGTACTTTCTTATAGTTTACTACGCTTAAAATCATCCGTCTAATATCAGTATATACCCTTTCTTTCTTATTTCCAAAGGCAGTTTTGTGAAGTTTATGCGATGATATCCATTCGCTCACCTACAGAAAGCAAACCATTATTCCTAGAATCACTTATCACTAAATAAAAATAACACCTTCAAATAAAATTGTTATTTCATTTGAACGAAACAATTTCACCCTTAGAACGTATTTATTATAACAAGCCAATTTATACCACTAATCAAAGAAAAGAGGTAAAACATGTCTTTACACTATCAGGAATATGGTGATAAAAGTGCTCCACTGATGCTATTTATACATGGTGGTGGAGTAAGTGATTGGATGTGGGATAAGCAAATTCAATACTTCACTCATTATCACTGTGTTGTTCCCCTCTTACCTGAACATGGATTGAATAATGATAAAGTTAAATTTACTATAAAAGGGAGTGCAGAAGCATAAATTAAATTAGTGGAAGATAAAGCCAGAGGAAAGAAAGTAATCTTAATTGGATTTTCTTTAGGTTCTCAAGTCATTGTGGAAATGATCAGTATGAAACCAGATATAATGAATCTTGCCATAATCAATAGCGCTTCAGTTAGACCGATTTTATGGGCAAAGAAAATAATAAAACCTACTATTGCATTAACCTACCCATTAATTCAAAATAAAACCTTTTCCAAACTGCAAGCCAGTACACTATATATCAGCGATGACTATTTTGAAAAATATTATGAAGAAAGTTGTCAAATAAGTTCTGATACCCTTGTTCGAGTATTGGAAGAAAATATGTCCTTTCAACTCCCTAAAAATTTTGCAGAGGCCACTGGAAAAATATTGGTTACGGTTGGTGAAAAGGAAAAAGCCATGATGAAAAAATCCGCAAAAGATATTGTGGAGGCAAATTCGAATGGAATCGGCGTGATTATCCCTAATATTGGCCATGGAGTATCTTTCGCTATGCCTGATTTTTTTAATCATATGGTCGAAACGTGGATTCAAAAAGGTGTTTTACCAAATGAATGTAAAGTGATAAGGTAATATTTATTATTTGCTAAGGAAAGTTTTTGTCTCCTAAAAAATAACGCTCATACGAAGAAGGGGATAAGAATATAACCATTCTCATCCCCTTTACCCATTAATATTAGAAGCTACCAGTATTTACATTTTCTGGACGAGTCACTGGTTTAGTTAAGCTTTCCCCTTCTGCGTTCACTAAATCTGCTTCTCCATTCACAGTAACAGCAACACTTTCAATGCCTTCTTGCTCTGTTAAGGATAATACTAATGAATTTAATACTTCATCAGCCAGTACCTTTTCTTCTCCATTTAAGCCACTAGAATATATATTCTCGTTAAAGTTTAACGTAACCTTGCCATCTTCTACAATTGGATCATCCAACAGCTTTACGTCATTAGGTAATAAACTTGTTAGTGCTGCTGCTCCGCCCATACCAGGTCCTTCTATTAGCTCTCCTACTGCAGCAGCGACATTATTTTCTTCGCCATTGCTAATACGCTTCGTTACTGGCACATAATAATAGGAGTCCAACTCTCCGCCAATATAATAAACAGTCAATGGTCTTGTGTTTGTAATGTCTGTGACATCATCTGTATTAATGTTGATGCCATCAGCTCTTGTTAATGCACCTTGAATTGGCGTTTTATTTACAGGCATCTCTGTCAGCTCATGACCATTTAATGAAAGTTTCACACTATCGATGGAATCAAATTGTGTCAATGTCCATGTAATGGATTGCAGGATTTTCTCTTCATCTTTAGCCTCGTATTCTTTGAATTCCTTAGAAAAATCTACAGTAGCCACTTTATCTTTATCTACATTAATACTTATTTTTGTATCTTGAGGAATTACTGCTTGGAAATCATTTGGCAGCAATTCAGAAACTTTCCCACCCTTAACTAAATATTCCAGGCTTTCTTTTGCAATCGAATTCGTTTTTGGCAGGTTTAAAGTTTGAGGAACAACATACCCGTTTTTATCCATTAAGTATAATTCAACTGGCATTGAATCCTCTTTCGCAACTTCACCTGTCGTTTCCTTGTCCGCCTCCTTTTTAACTGCATCCTCTTCATACGAAGTAGTTTGCGGTGGATCGACTTTTTCTTTATCTCCTAACAAGCTACAACCAGAGATCAACACAGATGATATGATAACCGCTGAAACAATGGTCAATTTGTTATTCTTAGACATCTTCATCACTCCTAAGACAGTTTGTACTAATATATATACGAGCCTATATTTTTTTTAGACCGTCTTTAGGATATTTTTTTCAAAAAAAAGACTGTCTCCCTATTTTCATTGCAAAATGTCTAGATAGAAAATCGTCTAAACATGATGTAATGAGACAGAAGGCAGTCTTCTTTATTATGTTAATTTAACTGTTTCAACAGCATGTATTTCTTGATTCAGCCAATTGGACGCGATGCGGGCAAACATCTCTTTTGATCCAGTTGTATAAAAATAATGTTCTACTTGATTCTCTTCAGAAGCAAGTTCATCATGATGGTTGAGAATAGTACTAACTTCGCGGGCAGTTTCTGCTCCAGAACTAATTACCTTAACCTTTTTTCCCATCTCTTCCTGTATAACTTTTGCTAACAAAGGATAATGGGTACAGCCAAGAATTAGAGTATCTATCTCTTTATTCTTTAATGGCCACAGCGTTTCTTTCACAATTTTCCTTGCGACTGGTCCATCATATTCGCCGCTCTCCACTAAAGGGACAAATTTCGGGCATGCTAAACTAACTGTTCTAACTCGATTATTAATCTTCTTTAGTGCTGTTTCATATGCCCGACTTCGAACAGTACCTATTGTTCCAATCATGCCTATATAATTATTTTTCGTTACCTTTATTGCTGTCCGTGCACCTGGAACGATTACGCCAATCACCGGAATAGACAGCTGTTCGCGTATCTCCTCTAGTGCGACCGCAGTAGCTGTATTACAGGCAATCACAAGCATCTTTATATTTTTCTTCAACAGGAACCTAGTCATTTCCCATGTAAATTTCTTCACTTCTTCTCCCGTTCTTGGGCCATATGGACATCTTGCCGTATCCCCTAAGTAAACGATATTTTCAAAAGGAAGCTGGCGCATTATCTCCTTTGCAACTGTTAATCCACCAACCCCAGAATCTATAACCCCTATTGCTCTTTCCAAAAAACCGCCTCATTTTTCTCGCATTACTTGATGTAACCGCATAAAATTTTTCTTTAATTCTTCAATATCTTTCGTTGAGTACTCATTTAATACCTCTTGAAGATAGCCCTGACGCTTCTTGATAACTTCGTCAATTAATCTTTTTCCTTCTTCTAGCATATGAATACGAACCACACGTCGATCATTGGGATCCTTCACTCTTTGGACTAACTGATTTTTTTCCATTCGATCAACTAAATCTGTCGTAGTACTAAACGCAAGGAACATTTTATTAGATAATTCCCCAATCGTCATATCTCCTTCTTCAAATAGCCATTGTAAGGCCACAAATTGAGGAGGAGTCATCGTATAATTACTTAAAATCTCTCTCCCCTTTTGTTTGATAATACCAGATATGTAGCGCATATCCTTTTCGATTGTAGCTATATTCTCTAAGTATTCCTTTACATCTTTCTCTTCAGTCATCATGATTACAACTCCCATATATAAATATACAAATATAATGAATATCCGACAATTTTCTATAAATCAGTACCTTTAATTATAATCTACAATTCTCCCCTCGTAAATGTATAAGGTGAAAAGTTAATGTCCATGTAAAAATTGCCGAATAAAGCCATGATTCCACTACTTATTCACATTAAAAAGAAGATGACCCATATAAGCGGGGTAAGGAGTGGAATTTCCTGCCTGCTTATACATGATCATCTTCTTTATTATAGTTCTAGTTCTCCCATTCTAAGGAGTTCTACAACAGCCTGTGAACGCCCCTTCACGCCCAGCTTCTGCATAGCATTAGAAATATGATTTCGAACTGTTTTTTCGCTTATGAATAAATCACTCGCGATTTCCTTAGTCGTTTTATCTTGGACTAACAGCTCAAATACTTCTCTTTCTCTTTTAGTTAATAATGGCTTGTGAGTAAATTCATTCTCCTTCAAGTAGTGTAACCCTCCTTGCCTTTGCCAGCTATGAACTTTGGGATGGGTATAGTTATAGTCTGAATATATTATGTAGGATGACACCTTGGAGTGACTGGATTTAAGCAAATTAGGAAAGGTTTTTTCGGTTTTTCATCATTAGTACTCCATTTCCATCATTTGACTATAATTTTACGTACTTATGAACTTTCAACACACGAATTTTCAGGATGAAATAGTCAAAATGTAGTACGTGCAATTATAATCACTTTTTCCAAACTTTCTAAAAAACCGTGTTATAATTTAAACAATGAACCTTGGTATCGTAGTAAATTTCTGTTATCAAAGAAAGTTTTGGTGATATAGATGGACTTTAACATTGAATTATTGACAAATTTACATAAAAAAATTCTTCAGGATATGTATTTTGATTATGAAGAGAACAGTACTCCATATATTGATATGGTAACGATTATGGGGAGTCTATTTTACTTTGAACAACAAACGAAAAAGGCGCGAAAAAATAATCACTTAATTGTACCTGTTTTTAATTTAAGTCTCTGGGAAAAAAATAACGATGTCTTAAAAGAGCTAATAGATTGGATAATGGATGAACCAGTTTATCTGAATTTCCAGCAAAATGAAGCAGCGCTGTTGGCTCCATCATTTTTCCTTCCAAATAATCAGGAAGTAACATTGTTTTTGGATGATATGGCATCACTTGTGGGTGTTGCGAAAAATAAATTCCCAGATCTACCCATCGCCTCAGACTACATTCGACTTAAAAACATGAACAATGAACAGAGTAAACAGGAAAAACTAGCTGCTTTTTTGCGCAGTAATGTTTCAGATTCTGGAGAGATCATTCATTTAGGTTCGGCGATTTGCAAGAAGGTCAGAAGAAAACGATCAGCCGCAAGCATATGCTTGCTTGTATCGATTGCAGCAGCAAAAACATATTTTAACGGGAAAGGCAATGTATATGTCTATCAAAATAGCAAAATTAATAAGGACATTTCTATCAATGGGAATGTACTGCTTAAAGCTACTCATCCAAAAACATTTAATTTATTAAATGCTCTTTATTCCGGTTTGGAGCTTGATTTGACTATCCAAACGCCTATCTTACATCGCCCCTTCTATCGTGTGATCAATGAGATGCCTAAAGAATATAAGCTACAAATAAAAAACACGGCAGAGTGTCTCCGGATGAGAGGAGATGGGTATATATCAGCGAAAGTACCATGCGGAATTTGTCTGCCATGCTTGCAAAGAAAAATGGCCTTAGCGGCCAGTAATAATGAAGTATATGATACATTATACCAGTATGATTACGGGCAAAAGACTGCTGATATAAAAAATGAGGAAGATAAACGTATCTTAACAGAGAATCTGCAAGCCCTGGAAGATGCCATTGAATATCTAGAGACAAATGTTAGTAGACTAGCTAGCGAGGAACAAACAATAGCAGAGGAATTCATTTTCGCTTATCACCAATTTAAGGAAAAATATTAACACAAGAAAGACCACCTTAACTGGTGGTCTTTTGTTTAATGATCACTTCCAAAGAACTCTTTAAATGCTTGGAACGTTGTTTCTCGGTTTAAGGCTGCAATCGACGTTGTCAGTGGAATGCCTTTTGGACAGGACTGCACACAGTTTTGAGAGTTACCGCAGTTAGCTAGTCCGCCATCTCCCATTATCTCATGAAGTCTTTCCTCTTTATTCATCTCTCCTGTTGGATGTGAATTAAAGAGACGAACTTGAGAAAGAGGTGCTGGTCCAATGAAATTAGATTTACTATTTACATTCGGGCAAGCTTCTAAGCAGACTCCACATGTCATACATTTCGATAGCTCATATGCCCACTGGCGTTTTTTCTCTGGCATTCTTGGTCCAGGTCCTAAATCATATGTGCCATCAATTGGTATCCATGCTTTAACTTTCTTTAAGCTGTCAAACATGCGGCTTCGATCGACTTGCAGATCGCGCACCACAGGGAATGTTCTCATTGGCTCTAGACGAATCGGCTGTTCTAATTGATCAATAAGCGCTGTACAGGATTGGCGTGGTTTACCATTGATGACCATAGAACAGGCTCCGCAAACTTCTTCCAAACAGTTCATATCCCAAGCAACTGGAGAGGTTTTTTTTCCGTCGCTTGTAACTGGATTTCTGCGAATCTCCATTAATGCAGAAATAATGTTCATATTAGGACGATAAGGCAAAGTAAATTCTTCTACATAAGATGGTGAATTAGGGTCATCTTGTCTTTCAATTTGTAATGTTACTGTTTTTTGCTCCCCCATTTTATTTCACTCCCTCTTTTTGCTTTGAATAATCTCTTTTTCTCGGTTTAATTAAGGAGGTATCTACTTCTTGGTAATGGAAATCTGGTGCCTCATTTGCGCCCACAAATTTAGCCATTGTTGTTTTTAAGAAATCTTCATCATTTCTTTCTGGAAATTCTGGTTTATAATGTGCTCCACGGCTTTCATTTCGGTTATATGCACCGAGGGTAATCACACGTGCTAGCTGAAGCATATTTTCTAATTGACGCGTAAATACGCCTCCTTGGTTAGACCATTTTGCTGTATCATTGATATTAATATTTTTATAACGCTCTAACAGCTCTTGAATCTTGTCATCTGTTGCCAGCAGCTTATCGTTGTAACGAACTACTGTAACGTTATCTGTCATCCATTCCCCTAATTCTTTATGAAGCACATAGGCATTTTCTGTTCCATCCATTTTCAAAATACCCTGCCATTTAGCTTCTTCTGCTTTAATAGCGGAATCATATATGGATGATGATAAATCTTCTGCGCTTTTGCTTAATCCGCTTATATATTTAACCGCATTCGGACCAACTACCATGCCGCCATAAATTGCTGAAAGCAAGCTATTGGCACCTAAGCGGTTTGCTCCATGCTGTGAATAATCACATTCACCAGCAGCAAATAAGCCTGGAATATTTGTCATTTGATCGTAATCTACCCACAATCCACCCATGGAGTAATGAACAGCAGGGAAAATTTTCATCGGAAGTTTACGAGGATCTTCACCAGTGAATTTTTCGTAAATCTCGATAATGCCGCCCAGTTTAATATCAAGCTCTTTTGGATTTTTATGGGATAAATCTAAATACACCATGTTTTCTCCATTGATGCCGAGCTTTTGATCGACACATACATGGAAAATCTCGCGTGTGGCAATATCCCTTGGTACAAGGTTTCCATAAGCTGGGTACTTTTCTTCTAAGAAATACCATGGCTTTCCATCTTTATACGTCCAGATACGACCGCCTTCTCCACGAGCTGATTCACTCATTAAACGTAATTTATCATCACCAGGTATTGCAGTTGGATGGATTTGAATAAATTCACCATTTGCATAATAAGCTCCTTGCTGATAAACAACAGATGCTGCTGAACCAGTATTTATAATGGAATTTGTGGATTTCCCAAAGATAATTCCAGGGCCGCCAGTTGCCATAATAACAGCGTCTGCAGGGAAGGACTTAATCTCCATTGTTTTTAAATCCTGTGCCTTAATTCCTCTGCATACCCCTTCATCATCTGTGATAATTCCAAGGAACTCCCAGCCTTCATATTTCACGACAAGCCCGTCGACTTCGTATCTTCTTACTTGCTCATCCAATGCGTATAGAAGCTGTTGTCCTGTAGTTGCACCTGCAAAAGCGGTTCTGTGATACTGTGTTCCTCCAAAACGGCGGAAGTCCAGTAATCCTTCCGGTGTACGATTAAACATAACTCCCATTCGGTCCATCAAGTGGATAATGCCCGGGGCTGCCTCCGCCATTGCTTTAACCGGTGGCTGGTTTGCTAAGAAGTCACCGCCATAAACCGTATCATCAAAATGCTCCCATGGAGAATCTCCTTCTCCCTTTGTATTCACCGCTCCATTGATCCCGCCTTGAGCACAAACAGAATGTGATCTTTTTACAGGCACAAGGGAAAATAATTCTAAAGGAGTCCCTGTCTCTGCTACTTTGATTGCTGCCATTAATCCTGCTAAACCACCGCCAACGATGATCACTTTCCCTTTCTTCATAACAAACGTTCACTCCTTCATCTATTGCTCTACTAATCTAGTATTTATTAAACAAACGCGAAGATTGCTCGTACACCTACAATTGATAATGCAACAAATATTCCTAGCGTTACATATGTATTAATTCGTTGAGACTTTGGCGAAACAGTAATTCCCCAGCTTACACAGAATGACCATAAACCATTTGAGAAGTGGAAAATCGTGGAGATTACACCCACTAAATAAAATGCAAGCATCCAAGGATTTGCTAAATTTTCACTCATCATGTCATAATTTACTTCTTGGCCTAATTGAGCTGCTACTCTTGTTTCCCAAACATGCCAAACGATAAAAATTAACGTAATGATCCCTGTCACTCTTTGGATATAGAACATCCAATTTCGAAAGAAACTATAATTTTTTGTATTATTTTTGGCTGTAAACGCAATATAAATTCCATAAATTGCATGATACAAAATCGGTAAAAATATTACAAAAATTTCAAGAAAATACCGAAAAGGTAAATGCTCCATAAAGCCAGCTGCCTTGTTAAAAGCTTCTGGACCTCTAGTTGCAAAGTGATTGACAACTAAATGTTGGATTAAAAATACACCTACTGGGATCACTCCTAATAACGAGTGAAGCCTTCTGAATAAAAACTCTCGATTTGCTGCCATAAAATTCCCCCCTAATTGATGACATACTCCCATTGCCCATAAAGCGATAACATAACCAAAAATTCTTACAATTTAGTGACAATTTAATTGTACTCTTAAAAAAAAATGCGGTCAAGAAAACGGATACATTAAATAAATTTTCTTTCGCTTTTTTTCTATCTATATGTCCAAAAAAAGGAAAAATTTCCTCTTTTCTCTTCTTCGCATAAATTTAACATACAAATCAAATAATAGAATCAATGCAAAGGACATGAACAAATATTGATTTTATCGTTATGAAAGCAAAACTTTTTCCTTTAAAAGGAAAAGATATTTTAAAACATAATTTAAAAAATCGCTTATTTTCAAATAGATTTTTCCCGTTTTTTAGTCACCCTAATTCAAAAATCGTTCCCTTTTCTTATGATTTTTTTCCGTTTTTACAGTATACTATTTAGACAATATATTTTATTCTATTTTATTTGGATTCCGTACTTTTGGCATAACCAATGTATGGAAATATCACAAATGCCAAAATGATTACTTTTATGAAGAGACTATCTTGTAATTATGTAAATATAATAGAATCATAGAAAGAGGAGAGCATATTGAGTGATTTAACATCCTTAGAAGAAAAAACACAGGTGGAGTCAGATCCCCTTACTGTTCCCGCATATGGATATGAATTAATTCGAGAGATACTTATCCCCGAATTATTAGGCCGGGATACGCCTGATCTGTTATATTGGGCCGGTAAACGTATTGCCCGATTATTTCCTTTAAATGCTGTAGAAGAAGCGTACGCTTTTTTTCAAAAAGTCGGATGGGGAAATTTAGAAGTAGTTAAGCAAACAAAAAACGAAATTATCTATCAATTATCCAGCGAGCTGATTGAAAAAAGATTAAAGGAAAAAGGGAAATGCACATTTCAATTAGAAGCAGGTTATTTAGCTCAACAATATGAACAGACAAAAAAGGTTATTGCTGAAGCCTTTGAAGATCCAAAAAGAAAAGAAAAAAAAGTAACCATAACGGTTCGCTGGGATAGTAAAGATCCTATAGAAGAGTAAAAAGAACTCTAAAGGAGAGAAGAATTTTAATAGTCTTCCTTCCTTTGGAGTCTTTTTTGCTTCTACTAATCATTTCTTATACATGCACAGGCAATTTGCTTAATTCAAATGCATCGTGAAGAATTTCTACAGCTTTCACCATCTTCTCTTTCTCAATTACTGTTGATACTTTAATTTCGGATGTGCTTACCATTTTAATAATAATTTTTTCTTGTGATAATACTTTAAACATATCTGCTGCAACACCAGGATTTGAAATCATTCCAGAACCGACTATCGATACTTTTGCCAATCCTTGTTCAGAAGTTACTTTATCGTATCCTAATTCCGCTTTATTTTCTTCTAGCACATTCAATGTTTCTTCTAAGTCACTATCTTTTATCGAAAAAGATAAGTTTGTCAGCTGGTCATTTGTTAAGCTTTGAATAATAATATCGACATTTATATGATGGGACGCAAGGGTGGTGAAAATAGTAGAGAGACTTGTTAAGGGATTTCTTAAGCCAAATACCGTCACACTCGTAATATTGTCCTCAAATGCCACTCCGCGTACAACTAAATTTTGTTCCATGGAAACTTCCTCCTCGATGATTGTTCCTTCTTCTTGTTCCATACTTGAGCGAACCACTAATGGTACTTGATAGTTTTTTGCATATTCTACTGCTCTTGGATGTAGGACTCCTGCCCCTAAATTAGCTAATTCCAACATTTCATCATAAGAAATCGCTAATAGTTTTCGTGCACTTTTCACAAAACGAGGGTCGGTTGTAAAAACGCCTGTTACATCTGTGTAAATATCACATTTATCTGCTTTTAAAGCTGCTGCAATCGCAACCGCCGTTGTATCAGATCCACCTCGTCCAAGTGTTGTTATATCCCCTGTGTCAGTCACTCCCTGAAATCCAGCAACTACTACTACTTTTCCTTGTTGTAGCTGTTCTTGTACTTTTTCTGTTTGTATCTTTACTATTCGCGCATTCCCATGAACATCCTCTGTTTCTATTCCTGCTTGCCAGCCAGTATAGGAAATGGCGTCTACTCCTTTTGCCTGTAAAGCCATAGATAGTAAGCTGATGGTAATTTGCTCTCCTGTGGATAGTAAGACATCCATTTCTCTTTTAGATGGCTTTGGATTTATTTCACTTGCAAGCGTTACAAGCGAATCGGTTGTTTTCCCCATAGCGGATACGACGACGACTACATCATTGCCACGATTTCTTTCTTCGATTACTCTTTCTGCTACATGAAGAATTCTTTCTGCACTGCCTACGGAAGTACCACCAAACTTTTGTACAACTAATCCCACTTCATTCCCTACCTTCTTGTAATCTTAGAGGTTTCTTTTTATTTCTCATTACTTTTCTTTATGTACTTTTTATTTCTCTTTGGCTATCTTAATGAATAAAAGACAAATAAAAAAAGCAATGAGAATATCTCATTGCCGTGCAGTTGAATATAATATATTTATGCACAAACAGTGAGATAGCTCTCCAAAACAGTTCCTTGTTTTGACAGTCTTACATTTATTCAATGCAAAACCAGCAAAGAAAGTCATGAGAACTTTCCTTACTTCGGCGATCTATCCCTTTCATAATTCTTCCCTGAAGCTCATTCTTCTCCGAATTATTACTCTTGAAGTTCGCACCTCTACCTTCACTTATTAAGTTATAAGTTGCCATCATTATAGCACAGTGGATTCATTCCGACAAATAAATTTTTTATTCCTTTAATTTAGCAAGTAATTGTTCAGCCACATTTGCGGGAATACCTGCTTCCACAAATTCTTCGATCGTAGCTTCTTTCATTTTCTTCACAGATCCAAAGGTTTTTAAAAGTAATTTTCTGCGCTTTTCTCCAATTCCAGGAATGTCATCCAATAAAGACTGAAAAGCATTCTTCCCTCTTAATTGACGATGAAACGTAATTGCAAAGCGGTGAACTTCGTCTTGGATTCTTTGTAATAAATAGAATTCCTGACTATTTCGCTCAAGCGGGATAATCTCCAATGGATTTCCGAATAGTAGTTGAGAAGTGCGGTGCTTATCATCCTTTACTAAGCCAGCAACTGGAATATCTAAGCTTAATTCATCGAGTAGAACTTCTCTAACTGCTTCAAGATGCCCTTTTCCACCATCAATTAATAGTAAATCTGGAAGTGGCAGCCCTTCTTTTAAAACGCGCTGATATCTTCTTCGAACTACTTCCCGCATGGATTCATAATCATCTGGTCCTTTTACCGATTTGATTTTATACTTGCGGTATTCTCGTTTCGCTGGTTTTCCATCGATAAAGACAATCATCGCTGAAACCGGATTCGTCCCTTGAATATTACTGTTATCAAATGCTTCAATCCGCAGAGGTGTGTAAATCCCCATTTGTCTGCCTAGGTTTTCCACTGCTTTTATCGTACGCTCCTCATCACGTTCGATTAATGCAAACTTCTCTGTTAAAGCATTCTTCGCATTTTTATTAGCTAATAATACAAGTTCCTTTTTTTGCCCTCTCTGTGGCTTTATCACTTTTACATTTAATAATTCTTCGACAATATCTCCTTGGATCTCGTCTGGAAGATAAATTTCCTTTGGTTTAAAATGATTGGCTTTCTCATAAAACTGACCTAGATATGTTAGCATTTCCTCTTCAGGCTCTTGATAAATTGGAAACGTACTTACATCGCGTTCAATTAACTTTCCTTGACGAACAAAAAATACTTGAACACACATCCAGCCTTTATCATAGGAATAGCCAAAAATATCTCTGTCTATTAAATCCGTCATCATCATTTTTTGCTTTTCCATTGTTGCCTCGATATGAGCGATTTGGTCGCGGTATTCCTTGGCGCGCTCAAAGTCTAATTCTTCTGATGCTGCCATCATTTTTTCAGATAGTTCTTTTTTAATATCTTTATATCCACCATTTAAGAACTTGGTGATATCATCAGTCATCTTCTTGTATTCTTGTTCGGTAACCTCATTTACACAAGGAGCTAAACATTGTCCTAAATGATAATATAAACAAACTCTATCTGGCAGCACATTGCACTTACGTAAAGGGTAAATACGATCAAGAAGTTTTTTCGTTTCATTTGCTGCTTGGACGTTTGGATATGGGCCAAAGTACTTGCCCTTATCTTTCTTTACATTTCGAGTTGTAATCAGCCTTGGATGCCTTTCAGCCGTCAATTTAATAAATGGATAGCTTTTATCATCCTTCAGCATAATATTATATTTTGGATCATGCTTCTTAATTAAATTTATTTCTAATATTAATGCTTCAATATTGGAAGAGGTTATGATGTATTCAAAATCTTCAATTTCATTGACTAGTCTTAATGTCTTACCATCATGAGAGCCTGTAAAGTAGGAGCGAACTCGATTTTTTAATACCTTTGCTTTTCCTACATAAATAATGGTACCTTGTCGGTCCTTCATCAAATAACATCCAGGCTGATCAGGTAAGATCATTAATTTATTTTTAATGATGTCGTTCACAATTTTCCCTCCCAGCTCACAAACCTTATAAACGAACATATATACTATCTTCTCTAATTATAGAGAATTTCATCGATTCATCAAGGAAAAAGTATGGAATGGGAATATTTTAGGGAAAACGGTTTATGCTTACATGAAGAATTAGGATTTTATTGCGATGTAATGTTGATAACTTGATCTGCTTTTATCGGATTATTCTTATGCTTCACTTTTATACCACAAGTTTATTTTCTCCATCAAAAAACCTGCAGACACTAGGAGTGTCTACAGGTCTTTCTCTTTCAAAAAAAGAAAGAGTTCATTAAACATGTTTAGCTAATAGTTCAGAAAGAGCTTCTTTTGGTTGGAATCCAACTACTTTATCTACTACTTCACCGTCTTTAAGAACAAGTAAAGTTGGGATGCTCATTACGCCAAATTTAGATGCTGATCCTTGGTTTTCGTCTACATCTACTTTAACGATTTTTACGCTATCTCCCATTTCGCCGTCAAGTTCTTCAAGAACTGGAGCGATCATTTTACAAGGTCCGCACCATGGTGCCCAGAAATCTACTAATACTACACCTGAACCTGTTTCTTCTTGGAATGTTTGATCTGTTGCATGTGTAATGGCCATTTATAATTTGCCTCCTTATTTGATAAACTAACAATATCGAAAGTATACCATGGTTTCTTTGATGATACTAATAATATGTTTCAAATATCATTTTCCCCTACTATCAGCTAATACATTCACCTATAATTAGATCATTCCCATTCTTTTAATAAAGAAGGTATTATTTCAAAAATATCTCCCACAATCCCATAATCAGCTACTTCAAAAATTGGAGCATTTGGATCTTTATTAATAGCAATAATGGTTTTGGCAGACGTAACGCCAACAAGATGTTGAATAGCCCCTGAAATTCCGCAGGCGATGTATATATCTGGAGCCACGGTTTTTCCTGTCTGTCCAAGCTGAATGGAAGCATCACATACTCCTAATTCTACTGCACCTCTGGAAACACCGACTGTTCCTCCAAGAGTGTCAGCTAATTTCTTCACTAGTGCAAATCCCTCTTCATTTTGAATACCTCTTCCAGCGCCCACGATAATTTTTGCATCCACTAAGCCAGCTGCCTTTTCTCTTTTTTGTTCGAGTCCAATTAAAGTAGCTACTGGCTTATCGATATTTACTTTCAAAGAATGGACAGCTGGTTTTGTTTTCTCCTTCTTTGGGAGAGGCTTCCATTTTTTAGGCTTTATTGTTATAAGAAAAGAAGAACCTTCCACTTCTGTTCGTTCCGTTAATTTACCAGAATAAGCAGACCGAGTTATAGACAGTTTGTTATCATGAAGGACAAAACTCTCTATATTTGAAAGTAAGGGTAGATTCCATTTCTCACTTAAATACGGGAAGATGGATCTGCCGATATCATTGTGTCCACATAAAAGAATAGAGGGTTCAAGTTGTTCCCAAACAGATAAGAGGGCTTTTATATATGATTCATTCGAAAATCTAGCTAACAAAGGGTGTTCCACGATAATGATTTGATCGACATCCGTTTCATTCCATTCAGATGCGTTCGTTCTCATATCCTCTCCCATTAGCAAGAGAATTGTTTCTGCCTCCGTTTTTAATTCCTTTGCTGCTGAAATACACTCAAGGGTAATGGAGGCAATTTTTCCTTCTTGATGTTCTCCCACCACAACGATTTTTCCCTTCATATTAACTCCTCCATTACAATGACTTTAATAATTTGGATAAGGAAGCAACTTGATCTTTTATTTCCCCTTGCAACATCATTTTTTTACGATTTAATTGTGGATATGAATAGTGGCTGAGCGTTTTTGCGTGGTTTTCCTTTACCTGGATAAATCGAAAAGGCTTCTTTTTTGCTTTCATGATCCCAGCAAGTGATGGCAATCTTGGAACGTGTAAACTTTGTGGAATGGTAGCTAAAAAAGGAAACGGAACTTGATATGTTTCGATGTCTCCATCTGCATTTCTTTTAATTTTTGCATGTTTTTCCTCTTGTTCGATTCGAATTGCTTTCACAAAGTAGGGAATATCTAATAAAGCAGCAACCCTAGGACCTACTTGACTTGTTGCTCCATCTGTAGAAAAATCTCCTGCTAATAGAACATCGTAGTCTATATTTTGCAAATATTCTTGTATCTTTTTAGCTATATGAGCTGGATGATCTTCATCAGGATTAGATTCTATTAAAACAGCTTGATCTGCTCCCATAGCTAAAGCTGTTCTCAATTGCTTTTCTCCTTCTTTTTTACTTACCATCAGCACCGTTATATGCCCACCATATTTTTCTTTTAATTGTAGGGCTTCTTCTAAACTTATCGCATCTGGTGGATTGATGATAAACTCTTTTTCCTCTACCAGTACTTGTTCTTCTTCAAGTACGAGGGTAGCCTCAGGAGAAACGGTTCTCGATAATAAAACCACAATCTGCAATGATTCATTACTCATTTTCTTCTTCACTTTCTTTCTTCAATTGTCTTCTTAATACTTTTCCTACTGCTGTTTTCGGAAGTTCTTCTCTAAATTCATAAATACGAGGTACTTTAAAAGATGCCAATTTCCTACGCATAAACTGATTCAGTTCTTCTTCTGTAACCGTCATTCCTTCGCGCAATACAATAAATGCTTTCACTGTCTCTCCCCTATAAGGATCCTTCACTCCCACAACTGATGCTTCCATGACAGCTGGGTGCTCATACAAAACTTCTTCAATTTCACGAGGATAGATATTAAAGCCGCCTGCAATGATAATGTCCTTTTTCCGATCGACGATATAAAAATACCCTTTCTCATCCATATATGCGATATCACCAGTTAGTAACCAGCCATCTTTTAAAACCTTATTGGTTTCTTCATCATTGTTCCAATATCCTTTCATCACTTGCGGCCCCTTAATTGCAAGCTCCCCAACTTCTCCCACTGGCAATATTTCACCTGACTCTAATGAAAAAATAGCTGCATCAGTCCCTGGCCAAGGAACACCAATACTTCCTTTTACAATTTCATTGTCCCAAAGAAAATTCACGTGGGTAACAGGAGATGTTTCCGTTAATCCATAGCCCTCTACTATTTTCCCGCCTGTCTTTTCCTCAAATTTCTCAATAACCTCAACTGGTAATGGAGCAGAACCACTAATCGCTCCTTTAATCGAGGAAAGATCGTATTGGCTTATGTCTGGATGATTCATTAAACCAATGTAGATAGTAGGTGCTCCTGGAAAGACAGTTGGCTTTTGTTTATGGATTGTTTTTAACAAACCACTCGCATCAAATTTCGGAACAAGAATCATTTTATATACTTCCATTACTGATAATACAAGAACTGTCATAAGTCCATACACATGAAATAATGGCATGACGGCAAGCATTTTTTCTTTTCCCTTTTCCATCTTATATAGCCATTGTCTGCACATAGAAGTATTGGCTACTAAATTTTGATGGGTGAGAATAACTCCCTTTGGAAAACCTGTCGTTCCGCCAGTGTATTGTAGAATCGCTATATCTTCTTCAAAATTTATCGGTACTTCCTTTAGGACTGATTCTTTGGACTTTAATGTTTGGGTATATAGATGAGTAGAGTTTGATGATGTAATTGTTGGAGGTTTTCCTTGCTCTTTCGCTTGAATGAATGGATAGACAATATTTTTGGGAAATGGGAGATAATCTTTAATAGATGTAACAATAATATGTTCAAGATCTGTTTGCTTCATTACTCTTTCCACTCTGTTGTAGAGCATATCTAATGTTATAATTACTTTCGCCCCTGAATCTTTCATAATAAATTCTATTTCTCGCTCTTGATAAAGCGGATTTACTGGTACAGCAATAGCTCCCGCCTGCAAGATTGCATAGAAACTAATAACTGTTTGTGGAATATTCGGCAGCATTACTGCAACCCTGTCCCCTTTTTTTACACCTAAGTGCTGCAAATATGCTGCAAATTGCAATGTTTTCTTATAAAGTGTTTTAAACGTCATTTCTTTTCCCATAAAATGAATAGCTTTATGTTTTGGATACTCATTTGCCGCGTATTTTAATAATTGTGGGAGAGTATCTGCACGATAATAAACATTTTTGGCAATTTGATCAGGATAAAGTTTTAACCATCTTTTCTCTGTTTCCAACACAATTCCTCCATTTAATTCTATTGTTGTACTAGCTTATTATATGGAGGAACATATTCATTGGATTATGTATAAGCCTACTTTCCCCTTAATTGACACAATTCCGCATAAAAAACAGCCTTTTTAAATGTAACTAAAAAAGCCAAACAATCATGCGAATGTGATTTGTTTGGCTTTTTAGCTGGAATTTTTATGTCCTAGCTCCCTTTAAAATACTATATTTATTAAGAGATACCTGCCCCAATTACAAAAGATAAACCAACAGAAATAATCATAGAAATAAAGCCGACTGCTCGATTATCATTTTTTATTTCATCGTCAATATTAAATTTAGGGGTTAAAAATTCAAAGATGAAATAACCAATTAACAATAGGACAAAACCATATACACCCCAGATAATCATTTTCAGTAAAGAATCATTTTGCATAATCGAATGGCTGAAAACATTCGCTATTCCAAAGATTTTCCCGCCTGTCGCCATCGCAACTGCTAGATTCCCATTTTTTATTTCATCCCAATTATTATATTTTGTTACAAGTTCAAATATAGCTAAAAATACAACAAGGCTTAAAATAACAACACTATAATCGCCGGCCGTTTTTACATATTCATTTTCCCAAAATTGTGCCATAAGGTTTCTCCTCTACCTTTATTCTCCCAAAAGAAAGTTTATTTAAATTCGACAACCGTTACACCACTGCCGCCTTCTCCTGCTTCTCCAAAACGAATCCTTTTTACAGCCCGATGATTTTTCAAATACTCTTGAACACCTGAACGAAGGGCTCCTGTTCCTTTTCCATGAATAATGGAGACTCGTGGATAGCCAGCAAGCAGACTATCATCTATATACTTTTCTACTCGAGCAAGAGCATTTTCGAATCTCTCGCCACGTAAATCTAACTCCAAGCTAACGTGATAATCCTTTCCTTTTATCGTGGTTAGTGGTTTTGTTTCTACCACCTTTGGTGCTTTGATGAATTCAAGATCTTTTTCTTTGACCTTCATTTTCATAATACCAATTTGGACTTGCCATTCTTTATCGGAAACTTTTTCTAGTAATTGTCCTTTTTGATTAAAGGTTAGAACCTTTACTTCATCGCCAGGCTGATAAACATGGTTCGTCTTCGACGCAGCTGGTTGTTTTTGTCTTTCTATTTGTGGTGTTGCATCCTCTAAACGTTTTCTTGCATCAATTAGTTCATGTTCTTTTACTTCTGCTCGTTTTTCGAGCTGCATTTTTCGTAAATCGCCAATAACAGCTTCGGCCTCTTTTTTAGCATTTTCGATAATTTCTTTCGCTTCTCTTTTTGCTTTTTCTTGCAGTGTTTCTTTCTTCTCGTAATATTCCATTACTTGTTTCTGTAAATCACGATGTAGCATTTCCGCTTGTTTTAATAAATCTTTCGCTTCTTCATGCTCTCTTTCCGCTTGCTTACGACTATTCTCCAGGGAGGCAATCATATTCTCGATTTTATTGCTATCCTCGCTTACATGTGACCGAGCTGTATTAATCACATCTTCCTTTAAGCCCAACCGCTTACTAATTTCAAAGGCATTACTTCTTCCCGGTACTCCAATAAGTAATCGATATGTCGGGCTTAATGTTTCAATATCAAATTCCACACTTGCATTTACAACGCCTTCGCGATTATATCCATAAGCCTTTAACTCTGGATAATGAGTAGTCGCAATAACTCTTGCTCCGCGTTTGTTTACTTCATCGAGAATCGAAATAGCTAGAGCTGCTCCTTCTTGAGGATCTGTTCCAGCTCCTAACTCATCAAATAAAACAAGACTTTCATGATCTACTTTTTCAAGAATACTAACAATATTAACCATATGGGAAGAGAACGTACTTAAAGACTGTTCAATGGATTGTTCATCCCCTATATCTGCGTATACAGATTTAAAAACGCCCATTTCCGAACCGTCTAATACTGGAATCTGCAGGCCTGCTTGTGCCATTAAAGTACATAGACCTACTGTTTTTAAAGTTACTGTTTTACCGCCCGTATTTGGTCCGGTAATAACGATAGATGTATAGGAATCCCCAAGAATAATATCATTCGCCACCACAACCTCTGGCGGTATAAGTGGATGCTTCGCTTTAAGCAGAACAATCTTTCCTTCATTATTAATTTTTGGTTTGGATGCTTTTAACCGATGAGCATATTTTGCTTTTGTAAACATAAAATCAATTTCTGCTAATACAGTGACAATATGCAATAGCTCTTCTTCATATTGTGCTACGAGTGCCGTTAATTGCGTTAAGATACGATCAATTTCTTGTTGTTCTTTGACCCGAATAGCTTGAAGTTCATTATTTAGTGTCACTACAGACTGTGGTTCAATAAAGAGGGTTTGCCCAGAGGCACTTTGATCATGAACAATCCCCCCATAATTGCCTCGATATTCTTGCTTAACCGGGATAACATACCGATCATTTCTGATTGTAATAATACTGTCAGACAGCATTTTTTGGGCACTTGAAGAACGAATCATACTTTCTAGTTTCTCTCGTACTTTTGATTCATTTCTACGCAGCTGATTTCTTAATGTTCTAAGGGCATCACTTGCACTATCCATCACTGCACCTTGTTCATCAATAGCCATCTTGATTTCTTCTTCTACTTCGACAAGCACCATGATACTGTCTGTTAAAGTAAACAGTATCGGAATAGGCTCTTCTTCATGAAATTCTTCAATAAATCGTTTCATTTGTCTACTAGCATGAACGGTACTGGCAATCTGATTTAATTCAGCTGGACTAAGCATACCGCCAATAGAGGATCTTTTCACATGGGCGCGGATATCATAGATTCCATCAAGAGGGATGGATCCACGCATGCGATATACCTTAGCAGCTTCATCTGTTTCTTCTTGCCAGCTTACAACTTCATTATAATCAGTAGATGGAACTAATTCCTCCACTTTATTTCTTCCCAATGAAGAAGATGCATGCTCGATTAATTGATCTTTAATTTTATCAAATTCTAACGTTTTAAATACTCTTTCCTGCATGGAGTAATCTCCTTTGCTATCCCCATTTCGGGTTTAATCATATTTTTTATTGGTTCTTCTGACTTTTAGAGCGTTCTTTTCCATTAAGCTATCCCTTTTCAACAGAGAGAATGCTTTTCACGTCATGACTTGGACGGAGGCGAAAACAGCTATACCTTGCAGATTCCCCCATTCTCATCCAAGCATACTTAATTACCTTTATATAAGAAGGCTAATAATTCCTCTTTGGACATAGCATTCAATACAGTAGATTTTTTTATCCAGCCCTTTTTCGCGGTGGATACTCCGATGGCCATATTATTAAGCTCATGCTTATAATGAGCATCTGTATTTATGACAATCTTTACGCCAGCATCCTGTGCCATTTTGACATGTGCTGCATTTAAATCTAAGCGGTTAGGATTACTATTCAATTCCAAGACAGTATTCGTTTCTTTCGCTAATTGAATGAGCATTTCCATGTCAACATCATAACCATCTCTTTTGCCAATTTTCCTACCAGTTGGGTGTGCAATGATATCAACATATTTGTTTTCCATGGCAGCTTTTAATCTATTCATTATCTTATCTTTCGATTGTGAAAAAGCAGAATGGATAGAGGCAATCACAATATCTAATTCTTTCAATAATTCATCATCATAATCTAGTGTGCCATCTGGTAATATATCCATCTCAGCACCAGCTAAAATAGTTATATCTTCATATTTAGCATTTAACCTTTTAATTTCTTTTATTTGCTTTCTCACTCTATCTGGTGTTAATCCATTGGCAACCTTTAAATATTGAGAATGGTCTGTAATAGCCATGTATTGATAGCCTAATTTTCGATTTGCTTCTATCATTTCTTCTAATGTATGTGCACCATCGCTTGCAGTGGTATGCATATGCAAATCTCCTTTAATATCTTCCAAGGAAATAAGCTCACTATCATCTGAATAATTTTCTACCTCTTTTCCATCTTCTCTTATTTCAGGAGGAATAAAGGGCAGTTCGAAATAATGATAAAACGCTTCTTCTGTCTTAAAGGTTTTTATTTCGCCTGTTTCATTATTTTCAACGCCATACTCGCTTATTTTTTCTCCGCGTTCCTTAGCTAGCTGTCTCATTCGCACATTATGTTCTTTTGAACCTGTGAAATGATGTAAGGTTGTTGCAAATTCCTCTGGTTTCACTAACCGAAAGTCGATAGAAACGTCATAATCCAGCCCTAGTATTACACTAACTTTTGTCAATCCTGCTCCTATTACTTCTTTTATAGACGGAAGCTGAAGCAATTGCTCTTTCACCTGATCAGGAGCATTTGTGGCGACAATAAAATCTAAATCTTTAATCGTCTCCCTAACTCTTCTTAAACTTCCGGCTCTAGAGTATTGCACAACCCCTTCCATCTTAGCTAGTTGTTCCTCAATGGAGACTGCTATCGGAATCATAAATGCAATTGGCAGTCGCTCTGGGCGAGATCCGGCATTTTGAAGGGCTTCCATAATTTTTTCTTCTGTCTTTTTGCCAAAACCTTTTAATGCTTGCACTTCTCCTTTTAAGCATGCATTTTTTAAATCCTCTGCATTTTCGACAGACAACTCTTTATATAATTTTGCGATTTTTTTCCCACCGAGACCTGGCAGCTGCAGCAATGGTATTAATCCTTTTGGAACTTCGTCTTTTAACTCTTGTAAAACAGACGACTTGCCTTCTTTTAGATATTCTTCTATAACAGCAGCTGTTCCCTTTCCTATTCCCGGCAGTTCCGTTAGATCGGTTATGTCGGTTAAGTTCAATTCACTTGTTTCAATCGTATTGGCCGCTTTTCGAAAGGCAGAGATTTTAAATGGATTTTCTCCTTTCAGCTCCATATATATCGCAATTTGCTCTAATAATCGAATAATATCTTTATTTGTAATCATCCTTTATCACCCACATATGTAAAATAACTCTTCTTCTCATCTACCTATCATACCATGAACTATATAAATTCAATAATTATGTAGTACCTGTTTAAACTAAACAAAAAAACTCTCTAGCTACATATAAAGCTAGAAGAGTTTCCTCTTTCTATGAAGCCATATAATCAAACCATAAATCTTTTATTTTCTCTGAAAAATATGGAGTGTTTTCTATCATCCATGCGGCAACCGAGGATTCATTTAATTGAGCTTGAATAAAATCAACCGGGATTAAAATAGAAATAAATAATAGAAGGAATAATAGCAAATACGTTTCGACAAATCCTAGGACCGCTCCAGCCCATGTATTTAACTGTTTTAAGATTGGAATACTAGCAACAAAATCTATCATACTTCCAATAATTTGCCAAACGATTTTCACCACAAAAAATATCACAACAAAGGAGAACCCTCTGTAAAAGACGTCTTCTATATTTGCCGTTTGAATAAAAGATTGCAGCAAACTACTTTCTCCTATATTTGGATATGGAATCCATAGTGTTAATTTTTGCGATAGCGGGATGTAATATTTATTAGCAACAATAAACGCAACAATAAATCCTGTTAAGTGTATAATTTGCATAATAAATCCTCTTTTTAGTCCTCTAAGAAGACCAAAAAGCAGCAATATAACCAAAATAATATCTAACATGAACATTGTCAGTCCTTTTCTCTTCTTTTTAATTCTTCCTCTAATTCTTTCACTCGATCTTCTAGCTTTACATAGTCGTTTACTATATTTACTGCGGTAAGTACTGCAAGTTTATTGGTATCAAGTGAGGGATTCAAAACATGAATTTCACGCATTTTTTCATCAACTATGGAGGCAACCAGTCTAACATGGTTAGAAGGTTCTTTCCCTATTATTGTATATTGTGTTCCATATATATCAACATTTGTACGATTTTTAGGGGTATTTGACACGCCCATGCCTCCATTCTAAAGAATCCTAGTTTCTATCATATCATGAATTATTCTTGCTAGGGAAGTCATTCGAATAGATTCTATCTTAAGACTTTTAATAAAGGGCAGGAATTATAATTCACTTGATAAAATAAGAGGCTGGAACAAAACTAGCTTCAAATAGTAAGAAGGGGGGCTGTCCAAAATGTGAGTGAAAGCTAATTTTTTGGACTCCCTTTCATATATATTTCTGAATAAACGCACAAAAAAATCATCCTTTTTTAGTAAAATGAAGTTACCACACAACATTAAAAGAAAGGATGATTTTATGTGCAATCAAATAATTTATACTGGAACTTATAACACGTAAATGACATTCCTTCCAGCTCTAGAAGTGAATGAGAATGAGAAAAAATACTAAAAAGCAATTATCCCCTATGTTTAAACCTTACAACAGAATCCATAATCCAATTTCTATTCGTGCTTAACTAGAAATAGTTTTTAAAGAAGATGTATTCATTTCCCCTTCAGTTACACCACTTAACGGACTAGATGTTCTTTGTAAGAAATGGTATAGAGCTCCAATTAAGTTCGAGTCATTTCCAAATCGGCATGGCTGAACTTGGATGTTTAAACACTCTTCAGTTGGTTTCATAATTTTTAGCTTTTCGTTAATCTGTTCAATAAGCCCTTCGCGTTTACTGATTGCTCCTCCGATTAGAATTTTTGCCGGATCAATAATGTATTGTAAATTATAAATTCCTACAGCTAAGCGCTTAATAAATTTCTCTATTTCTTCCTGTACTTCCCAGTCACCTTCGTCTGCCATCTTAAATACAATTTGCCCGTCCAGAGTAATCGGATCCAAATTTTTCCGTTTCGCAACTTGCTTAATTAAACCTCCAGTTGCTGCAAGAGAACTCCATGATTCCCCTAGCGGCTGATTCAGATAATCCTCTAAAATCATGTAACCAAATTCTGCTCCAAAAAGATGGCTGCCATGACGAATTTTCTTATCTAGAAAAATAGAACCACCAATACCAGTCCCAATTACAATACATATATAATCATCGACTTCTTTTGCAGCACCCATCCATCCCTCCGCTAACCCTGCACAATTAGCATCATTTTCAAGCTCAACAAGTAATTTTGTCCGTTCTTGGATGACATTCCTTATATTTGGCCCATGAATATAAGGAAGAGCTGAGGTTCCTTTAATAAATCCTGTTTCTACATCTACTGCTCCTGGCATACTTAAGGCGATGCCGATTATCTCATTCTTTTCTTGAAAATTCTTCACCACAGTTTCGATTGTATCCACGAAAGAATCAATTCCGTCTTTGGGAGTTGGAACAGAAGACTTTTCTATAAAGTTTCCCAATTCATCCATAAGCGAAAATTTTATTGCGGAGCCTCCCACATCAAATACTGCATAATAGTTCACCAAAAAACCTCCTAACATCCATCCAAGTCTTATTATTCATGTAAGAAAGCTCCTAAATCAGTCCTGAACTCACCTAAAGGCTTTGTTCGTCCCACACGTTTCCCTTACAATAATTTCAGAGTCGGTATACACTGGCTTTAATTTTGATTTTCCTTCTATCAAGTCATTTAGCATAAAAGCAGATAATTTACCGATTTTCTCCTTATCCTGTTTGACCGTGGTCAATTTAGGATCGCTATAGCGGGAAGCAGCAATATCATCACATCCTACAATTCGGATATTTCTAGGTGTATGAAGTCCAGCTTCCTTAATAGCACTTAGTGCACCTAAAGCCATTAAGTCGGATGCAGCAAAAATAGCTTCTGGATAATCTTTCAACTCAAGTATTCTCTTCATTGCGATATAACCACTTTCTTCATGGTAATCTCCATATTGAATCCAATCTTCCCTGATTTCAAGGCCAAACTGATTCATCGCATCCTTGAACCCCTTTAACCTTAGATTAGAAATGACGGATTCACTCATCCCGCCGATATAACCAATTTTTCTAAGAGAATTCAAATAAAAATGTTCTACTACCTTCCTTGATAAATTTACATTGTCCGTCATGACGTAGCTCGCTTTTGGACCAACTAATTCAATATCAATTCCAATACAAGGAAAACCGCTCTCAGCAAGTTCAAATGTAGCATCCTCCACTTCTTCACCTGCAATTATCAAACAACCATCCAAATTAAAGTGCTTGCATCTTGCTAAATAACTTCCTTGAAATTGTTCATTAGAAAACATTAAGATATCGTATCCAAGCAATCCAATATTTTTCTTAAAAGTCGAAATAACTTCATTAAAATATGGATGAGTCATGTCTACATTGATTTTACCTGCATAGATAAGTCCAATGAGACTTGATTTTTTCGTTGCCAGTGACCGAGCCGAAAAATTTGGTGCGTAGCCCATTTCATTAATAACTGTCATGACCTTTTTTCTAGTCATCTCACTTATTTCGCCATAATTATTTAATACTTTCGAAACGGTTGATGGTGATACCCCTGCCAATTGTGCAATGTCCTTTATTGTTAAACTCATCGTTTTATCCCTTCTATTTCCGTCTAAATTCATTCCTAATATTAGATTAATAAAAGTTGGAGAATGAAACAATAGCACGGCAGGAAATAGTCTTTATTTCACAGACCCTTCCGTAATACTTGATATAAATAATCGGTTAAATAATAAGAAAATGACTAATAATGGAACAGTTGCCCAGAACACACCAGATAAAATCATACCGAAATCAATATTATGAGTATTGCCCAACTGTGCCAATGCAACTTGAATAGTATACATTTCCGGATCTCTTAAAACCGTAAACTGCCATAAGAACTCTCCCCAAACAGCAGTAAATACAATAATCCCAAGAGTAGCAAACGCTGGTAAGATAATCGGTAATACAATTCCCCAATAGATACGGAAATTCGAACACCCATCTAATTTCGCTGCTTCTATTAATTCATCAGGAACACCCTCGGATATATATTGGCGCATTAGAAATATCCCTAAAGGATTTAAAAAGGATACAATCATAACTCCTTGTAAGGTATCTAGAAGTCCTATTTTAGAAATTAAGAAGTATTGTGGGATTAACCCTAATTGCGGTGGAATAATCATGGTTACCAAAATCGCAATAAAAAATATGTTTCTTCCCGGGAATCTAAATTTAGCAAAAGCAAAGCCTGCTAATGAACTAATGAGTAGTACTATGATTGTTACAACCAAACACAGTATAAATGAATTCCACATCCCACCAAAAAAATCAATTTGACTTAATACCTTTTTAAAGTTTTCAACCAGCATATTTCCTGGTGTTAAAGTTGGCGGGATTGAATTGTAGGCAGCACTCGGTCTTGTTGCCATGACAAACATCCAGTAAAATGGAAACAACGAAACGATAGCAGCAATAAATAAAAATAAGTAAATGGATAATCTGCCTATGGAAAACTTTTTCCGTTTTCTTTTGTCATGTTTACTCATTTATCCACACCTCTCTTTTTTCTTCCAAATCCTTGCGTTAAACTTAAGTTTATGACAGCAAATAATGAAATGATAACCAATAGAATGATTGCAGTTGCGGATGCTGTTCCAAATGACTGCAATTTAAATGCATCTCTATACAAGTACATAACAATTGTCATAGCTTCGTCCCTTGTGAAAGCATCAGTTCCTAAAAATACAGTCGGTTCAGAGAATAACTGCATGGCACCAACTGTTGAAGTGAATACCGTTAGGATAATAAATGGTTTCATCATTGGGATGGTAATGTAAAAAAGCTGATGAAATTTATTGGCACCATCAATGGTAGCTGCCTCGTATAAATCATTTGGTATACCTTGAATTCCAGCTAGATAGATAATCGTGTTATATCCTACCCACCGCCAGAACACCATAATGGATATCGCAATTTTCGTTCCCCATTCAGAGGCTGCCCAATGGATTGGGTCAAGTCCAAAGAAATGAGTTAATACATAATTGGCTAAAGAAGATTCATGATTACTGAATAACACACTAAAGATAAGGGCTACAGCAACCATTGAAGTTAAATAGGGCATAAAAATTGTTACACGAAAGAAACTTTTAAACTTAAGAAAAGCCATATTCAACAAATAAGCTAAAATAAGGCCGACGACTAACTGTGGAGCTGTTCCCATAATTCCTATAATTATCGTATTATAAACTGATTTCCAAAATAGAGGATCTGTTAGTACAGTCTCAAAATTAGCCAGTCCGTTAAATGTCATCGGGCTTAAGCCATTCCATTTTTGAAAGGCTAGGTAAATACTAAAAAGCATAGGATATAGGCCGATAACTGCAAAAATTATGAAGAAAGGCGCTATATATAAATATCCTGACAGCATATCCTTTTTTTGCTCAGACCTAAATTTTTTCTGCTTTTTATGAATAGGCTGCTTCTTACTGATAGTGTTCACAGTTTCCTTATTACTGATAGGATTCATTTCCCCACCTCTTTTCATATTCAAGGGAGCATGGTACCATATAAACGTCCAAACTTCCCTATCTATCAATCACTATTCTTTTTCCTCACAAAAAAACCAATATGTGAAGAATCGCCGGCCTACCACAAACCTTTTTCTCGCTAGAGGCTCGTATGTGTAAGCCGACCGATTTTTTCGTATTATTTAAAAGTAAGTAGATTTTAGTGACCCTGTTTTTTATAGAACAAATATTAGATTAACGGCTTAATAAATCTTCTGCGCGCTTCACTGCAGCTTTCCATTCTTTTTCTGGATCTGCTCCTTTATTTTGGACATTCTTAAGCGCATTCAATACTTCGCTGTGGATGGAAGCATATTTTTCACCTTTATATCCTATGCCACTAATGTCCTTTGCAGCTTCTGCAAATACTGGAGCTGTTGCTTGACCACCAAAGAATTCATCTGCATTCGTCTTAAATTCTTCCATATCATATACAGATTGGGCAGATGGGAATAATCCATGGCTTTGGAATGATTTTAATTGATTTTCTGGTGATACAAGCCATTCAATAAAATCATAAGCTTCTTGGGAATGTTTTGTTTCAGATGGTACAGCAATGTATGAACCACCCCAGTTTGCAGCAAACTCAGTTGGTAATGTAGCAACTCTCCATTTTCCTACAGCATCAGGAGCATTTCCTTCCATCCATCCTTTTAACCATCCTGCTCCTAACTCTGCCGCAAATTCACCTTTGTTAACGGCATTTGCCCACTCTGGAGTCCACATATCATATTTACCTATGATTCCAAGTTCATTTAAGCGAATAGCATAGTCATATGCTTTTTTCACGTCACTGTCTGCTCCTAAATTTAATTTATTATCAGTAGTCAAGTAAGCTGTTTCGGCAGAATCTAGATAAGCTCTATATGCCATTTCAATACTATCAACAAATGGCAATTTTGTTTTCTCTTTAACTTGTAATCCAGCTTTTTCAAATGCTTCAGGTGAATTAATCAGATTGGCTACTTCCTGTGGATCAGTTGGAAGTCCCGCTTTTTCAAATACGTCTGTTCGGTAGTACAACCCTTTAGGTCCAATATCTGTAGGAAGACCAAATAAGAAATCTCCGTCCTGGTTTTCCCCACTCTTCCATTTCCAATCCAAGTACTGGTCTTTCACATCTTTCGCACCAAGATCATATAAATTTTCGAAACGATCTTGAGCCACTTTAAAACGGTCAAATTGGTCAATCTCTAACATTGTAATATCAGGTGCACCGCTACCAGCAGATAATGCGGTAAAAAGCGCATCATGATGATCAGCTGTTTCAGATGCTTTTACTTTAATTTTAATATTTGGGTTTTCTTTCTCGTATTCTTTTGCTAAATCCTCATAACCAGTCGAGCCAAATGTCCAAAAATCCAACGTGATTTTTTCATCTTTACCACTCGTTTTACTTGATGTATCATTCCCACTACAAGCAGCTAAAGACAGTGCAAGCAATGACGATAAACCTAAGGCAGCAAACTTTTTCATTCTTTTCAAAATCATAACCCCCCAAATTATTTAATATTTTAATAGTTTTTCACAAATATGAGATTTCTATAAAGAAATGAACACCCCCAAAAATGATAGATTTCAATTTCAACGAAATCGGTTTCGTAAACAATTAAAGAAATCGCTTACAAAACATATAATAATATCATTACTTCCAAAAATCAACATAAAAATAACCAATTTACAGAATTTTTTTAAAAAAATATGTGGTTTTAATTTATTTATTCAATATTTCCGCCATAAATAGTGACTTCACAAGAATTACTATTCGAAACCGTTTTCGCAATAATATACTGTTATCTCTTACATCCGCTACGAAAATGCAAATAAAGTAACAAATTTTAATAACGCAAAAGAAGCTAGGACAAATGGATAAAAACGAACGATCTCTAATTGAGTGTCGAAGCAATTTCGTTCCCATACACTACAGACACACGATACGCCGAGAAGGTTGGGCGCTCGCCCCTTGTAAAGCGAAGTGTATTAGTCTTGCGGGTGATAACCCAAATTTTCTTTAATAAAATAAATATAAATCCCTAAACAATTATCGAATATTTTTTAATGTGTACGTATTATTGTTCGGGGTTATTTAGTTGAAAATACTTATGTCCAAGCTTCAATTAAAAAACATCCCAGAATTGAACTCTGGGATGTTTTTTATCCGCCTCAGCCTCTTAGCGAAGCACCAGCTTTTTCTTCTACTGCAGCAAGTACTTTATCATGAGTCTTGCTAATCATTTCATCTGTTAATGTTTGTTCTGGATCAAAATATGTTAAGGAGAATGCAATCGATTTTTTGCCTGCTTCCATTTTTTCACCCTCATATAAATCAAACACTTGAACATCTTTTAGTAACTTTCCACCAGCTTCAATAATAATTTCTTGAAGACTACCAGCTAACACGTCCTTCTCTACAACAAGTGCTATATCTCTTGTTACATACGGGAAACGAGGGATGGACGTATAATGTAATGCTTCTACTTCTACAGCAAATAACTTACTTAGGTCTAGTTCGAAACAATACGTTTCTTTTAAATCTAAATCATTTTGCATTTGCGGATGCACTTGGCCGACAAATCCAATGATCTCCCCATTAAGGACGATTTCAGCTGTTCTTCCTGGATGCATTCCATCCAATTCCGCTCTAGCAAATGTAATTTGCTCATGAACACCTAACTTTTGGAATAACCCTTCTAATACCCCTTTTACAACAAAGAAATCAACAGTTTTCTTCTCTCCTTGCCATGGATGCATACTCCAAATGCCTGTAACTGCACCAGCTAAATGTTCTTTTTCCTCGGGAAGCTCCTGTTCTCCATTCGCTAAGAAGACAACCCCTGTTTCATAAACAGCTATGTTTTCATTTTGTCTTGCTGCATTGTATTTAAGCACCTCTAACAGCTGCGGCACGATGCTTTGACGTAATAATGCACGTTCTTCACTCATTGGCATTGCAAGTTTGATTGGGTTTCTTTTCTCTAAAGCAAAGCTATGCACTTTCGCTTCATTTGTTAATGAATAGGTAATTGCTTGATATAATCCAGCTGACTCTAAATATCTGCGTGCCATACGACGTTTTTTCTGATAAGCAGTTAAAGAACCTGGTGTAGCCGCACCTATTGGCAATGTTTTCGGCAGGTTATCATAGCCATAAAGACGGGCAACCTCTTCGATTAAATCTGCCTCGATAACAATATCATTTCTTCTTGTTGGCACAGTTACCGTGAATGTGTCACCTTCCATTTGTGTTGCAAATTGAAGACTATCAAAAATAGCCGTTACTGCATCCGTCTTTAATGTTGTTCCTAATGTTTGATTGATTTTTCCGAGCGTAATCGAAACTACTTTTGGCTCAGCAGTGAGTGTATCAACTGCGACTTCCCCTTCAAGCACTTCTCCGCCAGCATATAATTGTAATAATTGACAAGCTCTATCTGCAGCTTTACGTACTCGATTTGGATCAATTCCTTTTTCATATCTTGCGCTTGCTTCACTTCTTAAACCAATTACTTTAGAAGATCTGCGAATTACTTTACTGTCAAAATAAGCAGATTCTAATAAAACAGTAGTAGTGTCAGCTTGAACTTCAGAATTCGCACCACCCATTACACCAGCAACAGCTATTCCTTCTTTTCCGTTCGTAATAAGCAGATTATCTTCTGATAATGTTCTATCCGTTTCATCAAGTGTCGTAATTTTTTCGCCACTTTGTGCTCTTCTTACAAGAATTTCCTTTGAGCCAATTTTATCATAATCAAAGGCATGCAGCGGTTGACCATATTCTAGTAAAATATAGTTCGTAATATCGACCACATTGTTATGTGGGCGGATTCCTGCAGCCATTAATTTTCCTTGCATCCATAATGGAGATGGAGAGATTTTGATATTCTTAATTACTCTTGCTGTATATAATGGTACATCTGCATTCTCTTCTACTGAAACTTTAATATAATCAGATGCTTTTTCGTTAATTGTTGGATATTCTGTATTAGGTAATTTTACTTCTTTTTCTAAAATGGCAGCTACTTCATACGCTACTCCAAGCATGCTTAAGCAATCAGCACGGTTTGGAGTTAACCCCAGTTCTAGTACGGCATCATTTCGTTGCAAATATTCTAATGCATTTTTTCCGACCTCTACATCACTTGGAAAAACAAAAATGCCTTGTGCATAGTCTTTTGCGACAATTTTCCCTTCGATACCAAGCTCTTGCAGGGAACAAATCATCCCGTTTGATTCTTCCCCACGCAGCTTCGCTTTTTTAATTTTGAAGTTACCTGGAAGAACTGCGCCAACCTTTGCTACAGCTACCTTTTGGCCTTTATCTACATTAGGAGCGCCACAGATAATTTGGATTGGGTCTCCCTCGCCAACATCGACTAAACATTTATTTAATTTGTCTGCATTCGGATGTTGTTCACGCTCGACAACATAACCGATTACTACATTTTTAATTCCTTCATCAAGAACCTCGACGCCTTCTACCTCGATACCACTCTTTGTAATTTTTTCTGCTAATTCATTAGGACTTATGCCATTTAAATCTACATATTCATTTAACCAATTATAGGATACTAACATTTTTTCTCCTCCACCCTTAATATTCCGGTACTGAAAATTGTTTTAAGAAACGTACATCATTTGTATAGAAATGACGAATATCATCAATTCCATATTTCAACATCGCAATTCGCTCTGGCCCCATTCCAAAGGCAAACCCAGAATATTTCTTAGAGTCAAAACCGGACATTTCCAATACATTTGGATGAACCATTCCAGCTCCTAAAATTTCAATCCAGCCTGTTTTTTTACACACACTGCAGCCAGCACCTTTACAGATAAAACAAGAAATGTCCACTTCAACAGAAGGCTCTGTGAATGGGAAAAAGCTTGGACGTAAACGGATTTCTCTATCTTCTCCAAACATTTTCTTTGCAAAAACTTCAAGCGTACCAATTAAATCACTCATACGAATGTTTTCATCAACCACAAGTCCTTCAATCTGCATAAATTGATGGGAGTGTGTCGCGTCATCATTATCACGACGATATACTTTACCAGGACAAATAATCTTCACTGGTCCTTTCCCTTTATGTTTCTCTAATGTTCTTGCTTGCATTGGTGATGTTTGCGTTCGAAGTAACGTTTCTTCTGTAATATAGAATGAATCTTGCATATCCCTTGCTGGGTGATCCTTAGGCAGATTCAATGCTTCGAAATTATAGTAATCATTTTCCACTTCTGGACCCTCTTCAATGGTATAGCCCATTCCAATAAATAAATCTTCAATTTCTTCTACGACTCTTGTTAGAGGATGGTGATTACCTGTAGAAACAGGACGACCAGGTAGAGTTATATCAATTGTTTCAGAAGCAATTTTTTCTTGAACGAGCGCTTCTTCTAACGCCTTTTGTTTAGCCTCAATGCGGCTAGTAATTTCGTCACGAACAACGTTGACTAACGCCCCCATCTTTGGTCTTTCTTCAGCAGATAGTTTGCCCATTCCTTTTAATACTTCTGTAATTGGGCCTTTTTTTCCTAAATATGCGATACGAATTTCATTTAATTCTTTCATATCGTTACTGCTTTCAATGCGTGTTAGTGCTTCAGCTTGCAATTCTTTTAATTTATCCTCCATTACATTTCCTCCTTATATATGGTTTGTTCTCGCATGAAAATTGGCATAAAAAAACCCCATCCCCAAAAAGGGACGAGGTTATTGTCGCGGTACCACCCTAATTAACTTGTATGTATAATAAAAACAAGTTCACTTCATTTGGATAACGGTAGTCTATACCGGTACATCTTTACATCTTTCTAAAACAAGAAAAATGGTCCCGATGCCGACTCAGGAGGTGAACTTCATTCATGTTTTTAATAAAAATGCTTACAGTCTGCGGCATTTTCTCCCTTAATTAAAAATCATCAATTACTTTTCTCCATCAATGTCTTTATTCATGTAATTTGATTTTAATTATAATATATATCTAATTAGTTTTCAAATGCCTTTTTTGCTTTTGGTTGTAACTAACACATTATTTAAAATAATACATTAAAATACCTGCTGCCACTGCCACATTTAATGATTCACTTTTCCCGTAAATTGGTATATATAAGTTTGTATCAGTCTTACTTAATACTTCTTTCCTTACACCATTGCCTTCATTCCCAACAATTAAACAAAATGAGGCTGTTTTTTCTATCTCCCGATAATCCCTGCCATTTTCAAGGGCAGTCCCATAAATGGGAATATTCCTTTCTTTTAATTCATCCATAAACGATGCTAAATTTGTTTTTATAATTGGCAAGTGAAAATGACTTCCTTGGCCTGATCGAACTACCTTTGGATTATATATATCAACCGTTCCTTCTCCGATAATGACTGCATCGATCCCTGCTGCATCAGCTGTGCGGATAATCGTTCCCAAATTACCGGGATCTTGAACTTGATCAATCGCAATAAAGGTTTGAGCAGTAGACAAAGTTTCTAAATGGCTTTGCTGCTTACATAAGGCCAGAATACCTTGGGGTGTTTCTGTATCTGAAAGTTCTTTAATAATCTCTTTTGTAACGATCGTTATCGGAGTATCTCCATAATCCCAAGCAGGTACATCTATCTCCTCTGAAACGATTAAATCAATAATAGAATTTGCTTTGAATGCTTCTTCCACAAGATGAAAGCCTTCCACCAAAAACGTTTCCGTCTTATCTCTTTCCTTTTTTGTTAATCGTTTTTTCCATTCTTTAATTTGTGGATTTTTTACCGAAAGTATGTGTTTCACTTGCTATTCTCCTTCACAATCACCAATTATTCTCTATTGCTTTTATTATAGCGTAAATAAAATACATAATAAACGCCATTAGTGAAATGCTAAAAATAGATATGTTTTACAAAAACTCTATTCCATATTATTCAATAAGGTGAATGGATATGGATAGGTAACAATGAGAAAGAAGGGTGCTTATTATGAATTTAAATTTACGTAATGCAATAATCCATAATGTTTCTGGCAATTCTCAAGATGAATTAAAAGATACAATCGTGGATGCTATCCAAAACGGAGAAGAAAAAATGCTGCCTGGTTTAGGCGTTTTATTCGAAGTAATTTGGAAAAATTCTTCTGAAGAAGATAAAGTAGAAATGCTGCAGACATTAGAAAATGGACTAAAGTAAAAACAACTATTCCAATTATAAACCCGAACGATTATTGGGAAATGCCAATATAATAGGATTTTCTCTGATATGCTCCCCTATAGGTAGACAGATTAAAAAATAAAAATCTGGTTACTTATAGGGGAGTATTTTTATGCCTAGAAAATCTTATTCTGTAGAAGAGAAATATCAAATAGTGAAAGCTTTAGGGGAAGTAAATTCGTCACTCCAAGTTTCATCGATTTATAAGGTGCACTTTTCTACCGTTTTGGAATGGAAATATAAATTTGATACATTCGGTTTAGAAGGACTAAAAGAGACTTCTTCCTGGAAAAAGTATTCTAAAGAACTAAAGTTATCCGCTATTCAAGATTATGCCTCTGGAAATTACTCGATTCGTGAAATTACGAGAATGTATGAAATATCAGATCCATCTGTCCTTAGAAGGTGGATTAAGAAGTATAATAGTCATAGTGAAATAAAAGATACGTCACAAGGAAGGACGAGCTCTATGACTAAGGGAAGAAAAACGACTTGGGAAGAACGAATACAAATTGTGCTAGATTGTTTAGGGAACAAAAAAGACTATCAAGAAGCAGCTAATACTCATCAGGTTTCTTATCAACAAATCTATCAATGGGTTAAGAAGTATGAAGATGGCGGAGTAGATGCATTGAAAGATAGGCGTGGTTCTACGAAAGAGGAATCCGAGCTAACTCAAGAGGAGAAAATAACTCTTCAAATGAAGAAGTTAGAAAGAGAAAATGAGCGATTACGTGCAGAAAACTTATTTTTAAAAAAGTTAGAGGAGATCGAAAGGAGGCAAAAATAAGTCAAATCCAATCGGAGGATAAGTATATCGCTATTCAAGAGATCCATCAGGAAGAGAATATAAGCATTCGTTTACTGAGTGAAATAGCGGGAATTGCACGATCCGCCTATTATAAGTGGCTTCATCGCGTTCCTTCTTCTCAAGAGCTATTGAATGAGAAAATCATGAAAGAGATGAAAATTCTCCATGAAAAAGTGGAGGGCATCTTCGGTTATCGCCAAATGACCCTTCACATGAATAGACAGTTTAAAGAAAGATTGAATCATAAAAGAATTTATCGACTAATGAAAGTGGTTGGCTTACGCTCGATCATTCGTATCAAGAAAAAACGTTATAAACGCTCCGTTCCCCAACAAGTGGCAGAGAATATCTTAAATCGGGAATTTACCGCAACAAAACCAAATGAAAAGTGGGTGACGGATGTGACAGAATTTAAGTATGGTTCATCAAAGAAGGCATATTTAAGTGCCATTCGGGATCTTTATGATGGATCCATTGTTAGCTATGTTTTAGGACATTCGAATAATAATGAACTTGTATTCCAAACGCTTGATCAAGCAACCGTACTTTTATTGGAGGAAGAACATCCAATTATCCATAGTGATCGAGGGTATCAGTATACTTCAAAAGGTTTTAAGCTTAAAGTAGACGAGGCAGAGATAACACACAGTATGTCACGAGTTGGAAAGTGTATTGATAATGGTCCAATGGAGTCTTTTTGGGGGACACTGAAATGCGAAAAGTATTATTTACACAAATATAAGACCTTTGAGGAACTTTCTCTTGCGATAGATGACTATATCCAATTTTATAATAACAATAGATATCAAAAACGATTAAACGGCCTTAGCCCTATGGAATATAGAGTTAAAGCCGCTTAGATCTTTTTTATTATTTCCACTGTCTACTTGACAGGGGGCAGTTCACTCATAATTATTCGGGTTTTTATTCATTAGAATAGAAGGTTAGACTGAATACACTTCACTTTCATCTGGCGAGCACTGAGCCTCCCATAGGAGGAGGCTACGTGTTTTTTCCTAATAAAGATTTTTCTTATAGAAATGTCAGCTTAGCCTTTTAACAAAAAACTATTCCATTAACGCTTGTAGTCTATGCGAAGTTTCTTTCGTCGCTGCATAAACTTCTTTATAAATATTATATACTTGTTCGTATTTTTTCACATTTTCTGGAATAGGCTGAAATTCTTCTTTATATTGAACGAACTTTTCTACACACTCATTCATCGTTGCAAACCACCCTAATCCAACTGCAGCAACCATCGCCGCACCTAAACCTGGTCCTTGTTCCACTGTTAAATTAACAACTGGCGTATTAAAAATATCTGCTTGAATTTGTAGCCACTTGCTGTTTTTTGCTCCTCCGCCTACGGAAACAATGCGTGCAAACTGCTTATTCGCATTTTCCTCCATCAAAATCTTACTATCATTCAATGAAAAAGTAATACCTTCAACAACAGCGCGTGCAAAGTTATCTAGTGTATGCCTTGCATCCATGCCAATAAAACTGCCTCTTATTTGGCTATCTGTATAGGGTGTTCTTTCTCCCATTATATAAGGAGTAAACACTAATCCATCTGAACCGATTGGAATATTATCAATATTTCCAAGTAATTCATCATAACTTTTCTCTGCTGCAAACGTATTTTTAAACCAATTTAAACTATAACCAGCAGATAATGTTACCCCCATGGAATAAAAACTGTTTTTTATTGCATGATTGAAATAATGAACTTTCCCTGCATAATCTTCTTTACCATCTTGTTCATAGGAAAGAAATACACCTGATGTTCCGATACTAGCTAATCCCATACCTTCTTTAACAATGCCTGCGCCAACTGCTGCACAGGCATTATCTGCTCCCCCAGAAAATACAGCAATATCATTTGTAAAGCCATACTTTTTTGCAAGCTCTTCTTTCATTATGCCTATTTTGTCAGAGGACTCAACAAGCTTAGGAAAAATACCTAAAGGAAGATCAAATAATTCAGCAATTGATTCACTCCACATCTTTTCTTCTACATTCAGCATTAATGTTCCAGCAGCATCTGAATACTCCATTTGCTTATTACCGGTTAAATAAAATCCTAAAAAATCTTTAGGCAATAGAAAGTGCTTTGCTTGTTCCCATATAGTCGGTTCATTTTCTTTTACCCATAACAGCTTAGGCAAGGTAAATCCTTCTAGTGCTTTGTTCTTTGTGATGCTAATAACTTCTTGTCCTGCCTTATCCATTATCTCCTGACATTGCTTACTTGTTCTTACATCATTCCATAAGATAGCATTTCTGAGGGGAGTTCCATTTGCATCTAATAAAACTAAGCTATGCATTTGTCCAGAAAAACTAATTCCTTCTGTTTTGGATGCTGCTTCTGGAAATGCTTCAATAATTTCTTTTAGCACAATGTCTAATGCTTCTATCCAAACATTTGGATTTTGCTCACTATACTTCGGCTGTGGAGTTAAAAGCTCATACTCAGAGCTCTTTGTGATAAGAACCTTCCCTTCTTTATCCACTAACAATCCCTTTAAGGAACTTGTTCCTAAATCAATCCCTATTACATATGACATTTATAAACGCTCCCTCCTGAAGACCAATGCAAAGGGATGTCTCATTCATAGAAATTTCGACCTTCACAAGTATTTCTAGTAGATTTTTTCAATGAGCTACTACTAATAAACTTGTGATGCCAACTCCTTCTATTTGAGACACCCCTTTTATTGATGTTATTCTACTTGTTTTTCTATTTGTATTATACTAAATAATCATTCAAACGAGATTTTAAGAATTCTAGATGATTTGGCTCATTTTCAATTTGATCATGCTGTAATGCATATTCAGTTAATGTTTTCAGATTTTCTTTTCCGTCTACAATAGATTTACCAATTCCAGTTGTATAGCTCTTATATCTGCGTTCAATTTCTTTATCGAAGAAACCATCTTCTTTTAGTTTTGCAGCTGATTTAAGTCCGCGTGCAAATGTATCCATACCAGCAATATGTGCAAGCACTAAATCTTCCATAGAGAATGAAGAACGGCGAACTTTCGCATCAAAGTTAATACCCCCTGGAGCAATTCCTCCATTTTCAAGTACTTGATACATTGCCAGAGTTGTATCATAGATATTAGTTGGGAACTCATCTGTATCCCATCCAAGCATTACATCTCCTTGGTTCGCATCTAAGGATCCAAGTGCATTGTAGCTTCTCGCAACGGCCATTTCATGTTCAAAAGTATGTCCTGCTAATGTAGCATGGTTTGCTTCTAGGTTTAGTTTAAAGTGTTTATCAAGATTGTATTTTTGCAAGAAGGCCATTGCCGTAGCAGCGTCAAAATCGTATTGGTGTTTGGATGGCTCCATTGGTTTTGGTTCAATTAAAAACTGAACTTCATGGTTTAATTCTTTGGCATAATCAACTGCCATATGGAAGAAGCGAGCCATATTATCTTGTTCTAATTGTAAATCTGTGTTTAATAAAGACTCATATCCTTCACGTCCACCCCAGAATACATAGTTTTTGCCGCCAAGCTTCTTACTGATTTCTAAGCCTTTTTTCACCTGTGCTGCAGCATACGCAAAAACTTCTGCATTGGATGAAGAAGCAGCCCCGTGTACAAAGCGAGGGTTTGTAAACATATTAGCTGTATTCCACAGTAATTTAATCCCTGTTTGATCCATTTTTTCTTTAATTAAATCTGTGATTACATCTAAATTATCGAAGAACTCTTGAAGCGTATCGCCCTCTGGAGCAATATCCACATCATGAAAGCAGAAGAATTCAAAACCCATTTTTTCCATTAATTCAAATCCAGCTTCTACACGATTTTTTGCTGTTTCCATTGGTGTTTCGCCAAACCAGTTACGAACATTTGTAGCAGCACCAAATGGATCAGAACCATCCTGCGTTAATGTATGCCACCATGCCATACTGAAACGCAAATGTTCTTTCATCGTTTTTCCTAATACAACTTCTTCTGGATTATAATGACGGTATGCATAAATATTCTCTGTTTTTGGTCCTTCATATTTTACTTTTTTAATCATTGGAAAAAATTCCATTCTAATTCCCTCCTATTTGTTATAAAAATCATGATCATCTTTAACTTACTTTTTCTTTTCTCAACTATTTTCTACAAATCTATTTAATTTACTTTCTATTTGTTAGTTCAATATACTAACTGAATTCATCATAAATCTAACTTCGTTTTTTGTCAAGCGCTTACAATATCAAATTTGTTAATTTATTAACAAATTTGATAGAAGAATTATAATTAGTATGGTAACCTAACAATACATACATCGTTACTAGGTGATAAACTGTTTGGAGGAAAATAATGGTCACAGACAAATATGTAATTAGAGAACAAAATGCTTCTCTTGTTATGGAGCAAATTGTTCAGCATGCCCCTATCTCTCGGGCAACCCTTTCGGCTAATATTGGGTTAAATAAAGCAACTGTTTCTGATATAACAAAGAAGTTACTTGAAGAGAAACTAATAGAAGAAATCGGAATTGGCGAAAGTAGTCACTCTGGGGGAAGAAAGCCAATTCTTTTACAACTAAATAAGAAAGCTGGTCTTTCGATTGCCATAGAGCTTGGCTATGACTTTATTTCTACAATGGTTACTTATTTAGATGGAGAGGTGGTTTTTTATAATAAAGAAAGGGGTACGTTTATTAAGAAAGAAAATGTTCTTTCCCATATTTCTGATATTATTGAAAAATATGAAAAAATAAGTAATCTGACAACCTATGGTATCGTTGGGATTGGGATTGCTATACATGGTATTGTTAATAAAAATAATATTTTATTTACTCCTTATTATGATTTAGAGAAAATAGAACTTTATGAAGAGTTAACGAAACTGTATCAGTATCCTATTCATATTGAAAACGAAGCTAATTTAACTGCCATTGGAGAGTCTACTTTTTCAACAGAATTTAATAACTTAATTAGTTTAAGTATCCATAGTGGTATTGGTGCTGGAATTATTATTGATGGGCAATTGTTTACAGGTTTAGACGGAAGAGCTGGTGAAGTTGGTCATTCTATTCTTTATCCAGATGGCAGAACTTGCCCTTGTGGAAATAAAGGCTGCTTAGAGCAATATTGTTCCGATAAGGTTCTTCTTGAGCAGTTTAAAGAGTTAAAACAATTATCCGATGTTACGCCAGATTTATTAGCTGAGCATTACTATGCTAATGATTTAGCAGTACAAGAACTGATTCAGCAACATTGCTATAATCTTTCAAAAGGGTTAAATAATATAATGACTTCTTTTGCTCCAAAGATTATATACATGAATAGTTCTGTCATTCGAAGAGTCCCTGATATACTTTCATTCATTCGTGATAACCTAGAAAGTTCTTTTAATAAAGATATTGTCATTGAAAATTCACGTCTTGGTTCTAAGGCATCTTTATTCGGCGCTACCGCTTTAAACATTCGTAATTTCTTAAATATTTCCCATTTAAAAATTATCAATGTAGAGTAACACGGCTTTTTTGCTTAAGTTAAAGGATGATACAATCCTTTGCTCCTTTCAACAAATTGGAGTGGATTGTATCATTTCTTTTTGTTTCTACCTATATCCTTCCCAAAATACCATTATTTTTTATATTTTTTTGAAACTTTTTTCCCAGCTATTTCGTTAATATCATGATGGATTTATAGGGTGCTATAATCGTTTTATATAATGCATAACTATCATTACAAGAAATAGAGCGAATATGCTATACTTGCTATACAAAATATGAAAAAGGTGAAAAATTTTGACAAAAAAGAAGTTTCATTATTGGTTATTACAAGTTCTTATCATTGTTGCGATTGTTTATCTATGCACAAAAATTTCATTTTTATTTAAACCAGTGGCAGTGTTATTTTCAACTCTTTTTGTTCCCATTATCATTACTGGTTTCTTATACTTTTTACTTAATCCAATCGTTAAGTTTTTGCAAAAAAATAAAATTCCAAAGACACTTGCCATTATTATTCTATATGTTGGTGTTATCGGAATTTTGATTTTGGTTATTGGCAGTATCGTACCTATGATCAGCAAAGAATTTAGTGAGTTATTTAAAAATATACCTAAATATGCTGATGAAGCAGTGCAATATTTCCAATACTTAAATGATACAAAACAGTACAAATGGATTATGAATCAAGAATATGTAAAAATTGAAGATATAACAGAAAACCTAAAGGCCTATGCTCAAACAATTCCAAGCAATATAACAAATGGAATCGGTAAAATCATTAGTACTATGACTAATATCACCATTACAATTGTTACAGTTCCATTTTTACTTTTCTATTGTTTAAAAGATGGCAGCAAATTTCCGGAGGCACTCTCTAAATTTTTCCCTGCGTCTTATCGTAAAGAAGGATTACATATTATCAAAGATACAAGCGAAACAATTGCTGCCTACATACAAGGACAAGTTATTGTAGCTCTATTTGTAGGAACCTTGGCTTTGATTGGTTATTTAATAATCGGTCTTGATTATGCGCTTGTAATGGCTTTACTTGTGGCTGTAACAAACATGATTCCATATGTTGGACCATTAATCGGTGGTGCGCCTGCTGTTATTATCGCTATTTTCACATCACCAACACAAGCCTTACTAGTTATTATCGTCATTACCATTGCTCAACAGATTGAAGGAAATATTCTATCTCCTTTAATTCTTGGAAAAAGATTGGATACACATCCAGCAACCATTATTATTCTGTTATTAGTAGCCGGAAATTTAGCAGGTATTTTAGGAATGATTCTTGCAGTACCAACTTACGCTGCTGTTAAAACGATTGTAATCAATATTAACCGTCTGCTCAAAGCAAGGAAGGCAGCGATCTTGAATACTAAGATACCTCCACTAGAATAAAAATCATGTGGTTATTAGGATAAGATATATGACTTGTTGATAAAGCTTCTTAAAAAAGGGAATTTGATTAAAAAATCAAATTCCCTTTTAATTATGCAAATGTTAATGAATTTACTGTTTCACGATCTAATTTTTTAATTACCTCAACGATTAACTTAACAGCATTTTCATAATCATCACGGTGCAGCATTGCAGCGTGTGAATGAATATAGCGAGTTGCAATCGTGATAGATAAAGCCGGCACTCCCTTATGCGTTAAATGAATGGAGCCTGAGTCTGTTCCACCTGCTGGCACACTGTCAAATTGATAAGGAATATTTAACTCATCAGCAGTATCTGTAACTAAGTCACGTAGTCCTTTATGAGACACCATGGAAGCATCATATAAAATAATCTGAGGACCTTTGCCCATTTTACTTAATGCTTCTTTTTCTGTTACTCCTGGTGTATCACCAGCAATACCAACATCTACGCCAAAACCAATGTCCGGCTCAATAAAGTTTGCAGCTGTTTTCGCTCCACGAAGGCCAACCTCTTCCTGAACTGTGCCCACACCATAGACTATATTAGGGTGATTGCTGTCTTTTAAATTCTTTAATACATCTATCGCAATAGCACAGCCAATACGATTATCCCATGCTTTTGCAAGCAGCATTTTTTCATTATTCATAACCGTAAACTCAAAATATGGAACGACCATATCGCCCGGTTTTACGCCCCACTCCATTGCTTCCTCTTTAGAAGATGCGCCAATATCAATAAAGATATCTTTTAGGTCGATTGGTTTCTTTCTTGCTTCTGGACTTATTACATGAGGTGGTTTTGATCCTGTAATACCAGTGATCTCTCCTTTGCTTGTCACAATTGTTACTCGTTGGGCTAACATTACTTGTGACCACCAGCCGCCTACTGTTTGAAAATAGAGAAAACCTTTATCATCAATACGGGTTATCATAAAACCAATTTCATCAAGATGACCTGCAACCATTATTTTCGGTCCATTTGCTTGGCCAACTTTCTTAGCAATTAAGCTTCCTAAATTATCTGTTGTTACCTCGTCTGCATATTCTGCTATGTACTTTTTCATGACCTCTCTGGGTTCTTTTTCATTTCCTGGAATCCCTTTTGCATCAGTAAGGTCTTTAAGCATTGTTAATGTTTCATCTAATTTCGCCATTATTTCGACTCCCTCAATATAATATATTCTTCATCATTATACTAGAAAATAATTATAGTACAAAGTATAAGATACTTCTTAAGTATAGCTTTATTCAAAAGAGGTTACTCCTTCGTCTTACGGGTATAGAAAAGAACACTTGCTTATATTATGTATCAATTCTTTGTTTCTATTTATTTTTATTTCTTTTTTAAAATATTTTTCTAAAAATGAAACCTTTTATGTTCTCTTTCGTATTCTATTAGTTAATCCTGAAAATTTAAGTTACTGGAGGCTCTTTTATGAAATGGCTTTTGTTAATCGTTCTTCTCTCATTTCTTATTTATGGGTTATTTCGACTCACTTCTTTCTTAACGAATCCGCAGCGAAGATTAACATTCGCGCAAAAGCGTGGAACATTTTATTTGTTTGATAAAAAAGATAATATAAGAATGAATCTCTTACTAACATATAAAGGTCATATGCTTGAGGGGGAAAAATACGCTGCTGCTGAAGAAGTGGATCACATTTTACTCTTTCCTACAAATCCTTATAATACAAAGTTGTCCACTCAAGATAAAGCCGATATAGAACAGTCACTATTGTCTATCTATCCAAAGGCAAAAATCGAATGGACACGGTTTAAAAAGTCGTAAATAACGGAAGCTCGAACTTCCGTAATCAACCAAATAAACCCCTGAACCATTATACATGCATACAAGAAAGCTTCGTATAATGGTTCAGGGGTTATATTCATTTAAGAAAGAAGGTCTTAAATTCTCCTTTTTATTCATGGGCCTCTTTAAAAAATTCTCTCCATTTTATTACCGTAATTTTTTCCCGTAAGATATAAACAAGTATCGCTAACGCAAACAAAATGATCACAACCATTGTCAACGAGAATTGACTGATAAATTGGCCAAAAATAGTATAGAAAAATGCTAAAGGAATATTGCTTATAAAAGAAGTTTTACTATATTCCTTTAAACTTTTTCTTTTTTCCAACAAGCAGAAATTTAATAAATGATAATGAAACACAGGGATCAATCTTAAAACGGAGATTTGTCCGAGTGTTAAATTACGATATTCACCAAACCATCTTTTTTTTAGATGAGATAGTTTGTTATGAGTTTTTGGCAAGCGGTGAATGACCGCATAGAATAAGAGACAATTAATGGTTAAGCCGATAATAGAATAGATGGTACCAAGCGTCACTCCAAATAAAACTCCTCCCGCAATACAGACTAGAATAGGAGGAATAAACAAAAATTGCCGAAGTGTATGGAATAAAATAAAAATAATCGGTGCTAATATCCCACTAACTTCTACCATTACAAATAGGACTGATAACTGCTCTTCCATCTTATCACCTTCTGCTCTAAAGAATCATGTTGTTATTACAGTGTATAAGAAAAGAGATGAGAATATGCCTAAACATTTAGTACATAAAGTACAATCCCAGCTTCTAGTAATGTCAAGAGAGGTAAACCATATTTGAAAGAAACATGCTTTGTTTTATGACGAAACTTTTTCATTCCAATAAATAAACCCAGCGCTCCAAATAGAATAGCCGTAATCCACAATGTTTTTTCACTTATCCGATACTGATGCTTAATTGCTCTTTTTTTATCTATCCCCATTAGAGAGTAAGCGAATATATTCACGACTGCCAAATAGATTAATACATATGTAATCACATGTTCTCCCCTTTCGCAAAAAAGTATAGAAAAAAAGAAGGTATAAGGTACCTTCTTTTTAAAAAACTTATTTTAAGTTTTGTTTTGCAACTGTTGCTAATTCAGCAAATGCTTTTTCATCACTTACAGCAAGTTCAGCAAGCATTTTGCGGTTTACTTCGATACCAGCTAATTTTAATCCGTGCATTAAACGGCTATAAGAAAGACCGTTAATACGAGCAGCTGCATTGATACGAGTAATCCATAATTTACGGAAATCACGTTTCTTTTGACGACGATCTCTGTATGCATACATTAATGATTTCATTACTTGTTGGTTTGCAACTTTGTATAATGTATGTTTTGAACCATAATAACCTTTAGCTAATTTAAGAACTTTTTTACGACGTTTGCGTGTAACTGTACCGCCTTTAACACGTGGCATATTATTTCCCTCCTATATTGAAAAAATTACTTAATGTTGTCTAATAAATGACGAATGCGTTTGAAATCGCCTTTGGATACTAATCCAGCTTTGCGAAGTTTACGTTTTTGCTTAGTAGATTTGTTAGCAAATAAGTGACTAGTATAAGCTTTTGAGCGTTTTAATTTACCAGAGCCTGTCTTTTTGAAACGTTTAGCAGCTCCGCGGTGAGTTTTCATTTTTGGCATTTGGTATTCCTCCTCTTACTTGTCGTTTTTAGGCGCTAAAGTCATGAACATGCTTCGACCGTCCATTTTCGGATGTGATTCCACAGTGGCAACTTCTGCACAAGCTTCTGCAAAACGAACAAGTACACGTTGACCGATTTCCTTATGTGTAATAGCACGTCCCTTAAAACGGATGGATGCTTTTACTTTATCGCCTTTTTCTAGGAACTTAATAGCATTACGAAGCTTTGTATTAAAGTCATGCTCATCTATAGTTGGACTAAGGCGAACCTCTTTAATATTAATGATTTTTTGATTTTTACGTGCTTCTTTTTCTTTCTTTTGCTGTTCAAACTTGTATTTACCGTAGTCCATGATTCGAGCTACTGGCGGCTTTGCGTTTGGAGCAACAAGAACCACATCAAGATTAACACGTGTTGCAATTTCAAGAGCTTCAAATTTCGTTTTAATCCCAAGCTGTTCTCCATTTTGGTCAATAAGACGAACTTCTCTAGCACGAATGCCTTCATTTAAAATCATATCTTTGCTAATAGTTAAACACCTCCAAGGTTAATGACGAATACAACGTTCGGGTCAAGAATAATCTATTCTAGGTCACCTTCTCTAGATTAGATACTAATTGACACTTGACTCCCAAGTTGACATCGTAGGCTTTGTAATCTTTATCATCCAAATAAAAAAGTGTGGATGATCAATTCACCCACACTTACGAAACAAAAGTAATACCTAAAATGTTTTACGTAATACCTGTTAACTACTTGGAATCTGTGTCAATCAGGTGAGAAGCGGGTGCTTCTTCTTTTCCTCAAACTCGTATTCAATTTACCTTAGTAACTATATCACAATTGATATCTATAAGTCAACGAAAGAAATATCACAACGAGAAAAATTTTATCAAAATAATGGATTCAATGCAATACTTTTTATACATAAATTCAGAAAAGCTCGGAATATAGGTTGAAAATCAGAAATTCCGGCTTGGAAATACAACTCATTTAATTCGATAATTTCACTTCTTGTGTTAAATTTTCTAAGAAATCTACATAAGAAACTGTTTCTGATTTTTGTTCTCCGTATTTGCGGACATTTACGGCTTTGTCTTCTACTTCATTGTCTCCCACTACTAGCATGTATGGAATTTTTTTCATTTGTGCTTCACGAATTTTATAGCCGATTTTTTCGTCGCGCTCATCCAGCTCAACGCGGAAACCGTGTCTTTGTAAGTTTTCTTGCACCTTTTTTGCATATTCAAAATGTACAGAAGGTGATACTGGAATAACTTGTACTTGTACTGGTGATAACCAAGTAGGGAATGCTCCTTTGTATTCTTCAATCAAGAATGCAATGAAACGCTCCATTGTTGACACTACACCTCTATGGATAACTACTGGACGATGCTGCTTTCCATCTTCTCCAACATATGTTAAGTCAAAGCGTTCTGGTAATAAAAAGTCCAATTGGACAGTAGAAAGTGTTTCATCCTTTCCTAAGGCAGTCTTCACTTGCACATCTAATTTCGGACCGTAGAATGCTGCTTCTCCTTCTGCTTCAAAGTAATCTAGACCTAGATCGTCCATTGCTTCTTTCAGCATGCTTTGTGCTTTATTCCACATCGCATCGTCATCAAAGTATTTCTCTGTATCTGCAGGATCACGATAAGATAAACGGAACGAGTAATCTGTAATATTAAAGTCTTTATATACTTCTAGCACTAAGTTTACAACACGCTTAAATTCATCTTTAATTTGGTCTGGTCTTACAAAAATATGGGCATCATTTAGAGTCATTCCACGAACACGCTGTAATCCAGATAAAGCACCAGACATTTCGTAACGATGCATTGTGCCAAGCTCTGCGATACGGATTGGTAACTCGCGGTAGCTGTGAATATCATTTTTGTATACAACCATATGATGCGGACAATTCATCGGACGAAGAACTAGCTGCTCATTATCCATTTCCATCACAGGGAACATATCTTCTTGATAGTGATCCCAGTGTCCAGATGTTTTATATAAATCAACACTTCCCATGATTGGTGTATACACATGGTTATACCCTAATCGCTCTTCTTTATCTACAATATAACGTTCTACAATGCGTCTGATTGTTGCGCCTTTTGGCAGCCATAGCGGCAAGCCTTGTCCGACTTTTTGAGAAGTCATAAATAAATCTAATTCTTTTCCGATTTTGCGATGATCTCTTTCTTTTGCCTCTTCTAAAAAGCGTAAGTGCTCTTCTAACTCATTCTTCTTAAAAAAGGCAGTTCCATAAATACGTTGAAGCATTTTATTATCGCTGTTCCCTCTCCAGTATGCACCTGCAATGTTCAGCAATTTAAACTCTTTTAGTTTTCCAGTAGATGGTACGTGAACACCGCGACAAAGATCAATAAATTCTCCTTGTTGGTATAATGTTACTGTCTCGTCTTCAGGAATTGCATCGATTAACTCTAGTTTATATTCATCATCCATTTCTTTAAAAAGCTCAATCGCTTCTGCGCGACTTACTTCTTTGCGGACAATCTCCAGATTTTCGTTAATAATTTTTTTCATTTCTTTTTCAATAGCCGGTAAATCTTCAGGTGTTAACGATTGCTCTAAATCAATATCATAGTAAAATCCATTTTCGATAACTGGCCCTACACCGAGCTTAACATTTCCATAAATTCGTTTAATAGCTTGTGCCATTAAGTGCGCAGAGCTATGGCGTAAGATTTCTAAAGCATCTGGGCTATCCGGTGTAATGATTTCAAAAGAAGCATCCTCTAGTATAGGTCTTTTCAAATCATATAAAGAGCCATTAATTTTCCCTGCTAGTGCTTTTTTTCTTAAGCCTGGGCTAATGGAACCCGCAATATCTTCTGTTGTAGTCCCTTCTGGAAACTCCTTTACCGCTCCGTCTGGAAATGTAATCTTAATTAATTCTGACATGAAACTTCCTCCTTTATTTTTGCCATTAAGCTTTTCTTGTACGATAAGAACCGATTAAAACGCAAAAAAACCCATCCCTATGCGAAGGGACGAGTTTTATAGTAAAAACACGTGGTTCCACCCTAATTCCCAAACAATGAAAATGTCTGGCTTTAGTTTAAACAGATAACGGCTGCTGAAACCGCCAGTCATTACTGAGGATAATCCCGTTCCTGACTGAAGTTTAAAGGTGGTAAGCAATCTTATCGTGTTAGGAAGTTCCCAGCATCCTTCCCTCTCTTGAAACCGTACAAGAAAACTATTGTCCTTATCATTACATGTATAAGTTATAGTTAATTTATGTACGTTATTATATGCTTATCTAGACATAAAATCAAGGGAATTAAAGGGAAACTTACTTCATTTCTGTCTGTGTGCTTATTCTTAGAAAAAACTGTTCTTTATCTAAAAGTTGTACTCGTTCTTCAAAAATATTTAAAATAGTTCGCACAATAGGTAATTCTCTATCCTCTGTATACAAAAAGATAGTTTTCGGTGCGATCGCAAGCAATGGTCCTAGAGAATAGGGATCGATATAATGGGTAGAAGAAACAACATTTTTTTGATCATACAGCATCATTAGCTCTTGCTGGGGAATTTCCCGGTATTCTGTATCAAAAAATTGTATTTCTAGATCAATTAACACATGAATATGATTCACTTTTGCAGCCTTTTTGGAAAGGGAATTTCGCAAAGTATGAATAAACACCTGATATTCTTGTTCCATTTTGTACTCATCAATCGATAATTCTATGTATTTTATCAACTTTCCAATAAAAGACTTTAATCGAAAGGTCACAAAGGAATCAAAGGAAAATTCTTTATGTTGTTCTATTATGAAGTTATTCATACACTCTGAAAGACAACTCTTTATGTTTATCTCTTTTATTAAAGTGGTAAGTCCTTCCCGCTCTTCCTCCACTAAACTGTGAAGTATTTCTAATATACTCCGCTGTTCTAGTTCATCCATATAGAAATAACGATTTTTTAATATTTCTCTCGCCCAATCATCTGTTTTTATATGCAAGATAAAAGCGGTTAAGCATTTCTTTATCTCCTGACTGCTTCCATCTGTTTTAACGACTATACACTTATTGTCGTCGTCCACTCTGTCAAACGACTCCACATATTTTACCTGTTTCTTCAGTATGCGCAAAAATCTCAAAGCATCTTTTTGATCATGAAATTGAATTTCAATCAACCGTATCCCCCCTTTATAAAGAAGTCCTCGATTTCATATATATGGGGGGGAGGTAGAAAATAGACTTAAAATATGTATGCAGATTAATGGACGATTATAAAAAATAGTTAAAAAACAAAAAAGACAGACTATCCACTTAGTCTGTCCTCACCACTTTATAAACCAATCATAAAAAAAATAGGATAGCTCCTAATACGAGAGCATACAAAATAATATATCCTATATACAATTTTTGAAACGAAATAGAACGCTTTTCGCATCGAGTTCTAATATATGCAAGTAATCTTCTATTCTTTGTTATATACGTATAGGTTAAACCAAATACTAATAACGCTAGGATTATCTTATAGATTCCCGGGCTGTAAAAAGATAGAAAAAAGGGAATTAACAATAACAATATCGTTATTGATACAAAGAAAAGAAACTGATTATATCGCTTTATTGCTAATTTTTCCGCATTTGAAATTTCCGTCAACACACATTTCTCCTTCATAGAAATTGAAACTTTTTAACTTATTATAGTCGCTTATTTTTCCCTTTGACGCGAATAGGTGTAGATAAATAACGAATTCTCTCCATTACTCTCATCGCTTTCATCTTTTCCTCTTCTCCTCTTTGCGAATAAGTAAGATGATGCTCTAAGCCACTAAAGTCAAAATTGGACGTAAATAACGTTGGTAAATTCTCTAACATTCTGAACTGCAAAATCGGCCCAAGCACCTCATCTCGAATCCAACTAGACATTGTTTCTGCTCCGATATCGTCCAGCATTAAAATAGGCTCACGTTTTATACTTTCGATTTTATCATTTAATGTACTATCAGCAATGGAGCTCTTCATTTCTCTAAATAATTCAGGAACATATACAATCATAGAGGAAATTTGCTTTTGTGAAAGCTTATTAGCAATTGCTCCTAAAATATACGATTTTCCTACACCAAACTCTCCATAAAAATAGATCCCTTTATGTCTTTCACCAGGTTTATAATCTTCTACAAATCGGATAGCCGCTTCCACTGCCTCCATTCTCTCTCCGTCAAGATCAATGGTATTAAAGGAAGCCTCTAGAATATCCTTTGGTACATATAAGCTTTTAATCAGCTTCTCTTTTTTCTTCTGATTATCTTCCGTCAACTTACGGGGACAACGGTCATACTGAATCTCTATATTCCCTCTGACTATTACTAGACTAGGATGGTATCCCTGCATCATATTTACACATTCCTGAAGACTAGGGCATTTATTACAAGCTTTGCTTTGATTGGCATATTCATATAGCTTTATCATGCCAACATCAACTGCATTGGAAGTAAGCTCATCCTCATGCTCTCGTAGAAAGGCTCTTACATCAGGATGTGCAAGCACTTCCTGCTTCATAGCACGGTATCGTTCCTGAAAATTATTACCCTCACCAAATTTCTTTAAGGTATCGTTAATTCTTTCCACCGTTTACTCCACCACCTGATATTATAATTTTTTTATGCGTTCTTCCAGCTCACGCTTTTTTTGTTCCAAATCTTGATCGTTTGCTTCCTTAGAAGAAGTATTTCCCTCCGTTTTCTTCGTTCCTTCGTTATCCTGATTTTGCCCAAACCATTCGGGAATTTTTTCTGTCCGAATAACTTTTCGGGTTGACTTCGACTGTGGATTTTTTTTACCTTGAGCCCATTCCATATATTGCTTATGCTCTTTTTTGGCTAGAGCCATTGCCTCTTTTACTGTACGGATATTCTTTCTAACCCATTGGCCAGCAATCTTCTCCATATATCCCTTTGTCAATTTCATATCTGTTTTTAGCATAACATATTGAATTAGTACATTGATTACACCTGGAAGCAGCTTCTGCGAAAACATTATTTCTTCGATTATTTGCAAATCTGTTTTGGAAGGTTCTGCCCCTCCTGAAACGTCCTTCAACACTTGACGCGGGGAGGTATGATCTAAATAATAGATTAATTCTTCCTCTTGTGATTTTGGCGCATCAGTTGATGAATAATCCTTTTGCGGCTGTTTCCGATCCACTAACATCGGCAGCAAGTCATTATGTTGAAATTGATACCAATCACGAGCAGCTATTCTCAGTTCTTCAATATCAATCTCATCCTGTTGGTTAATCGCACTAATGACAATATTCTTCATTTGAATCGGATCAATTCCATAAATAAAGGCAAGATTATGGATTGCTTCCTTCACCTTTTTCGTAAATGCCTTTTTCGATAATAAAGAATCGTGTATTCCTGCATATAACAATTCAAAGTCAAAATCGCTCTTAGTAATTTGTATTCCAACTTGTTCTTCTCTTCCCATATAGGTTTGATCAGCAGTCTCTTCTTCCTCTAATTCATGCATTGCTCGAACAGCTCCACTATGATCAGACACAAACACCTCTTGGAAGGCTTTCGTTATGGGCTGAAAACTAGGATCCACGATTTTTTCATCCGAAAAGAATTTTTTCAATCTGCTATACTGTGCTTTTCCAATTTTTCTATATAAATAAACATTTAACATTCCATCAAGAAAATACTGAGCTGGTGATAAAGGCGGCTGTAGTTCATAGATAAACGACCGATTGCCATCTTCTTTCTTTAAATATGTTTTTAAAAGACCTATTCCTTCTAACTTTAATCTTGCTTCATATATATCATTTAAACCACAACTCATAAAATTCATTAAGCTATGATGTGTATTTGTCAGAGACCACAAGCGATTTTCTTCCACTTCTGCCCATAAGGTCATGTATAAAGCTAAACACTTTGTCCCAATTAATGGTTGATATAAGAAGGTGATTGTCTTTCGATCATAATCACTCAACAGTCCATTCACCGCTACTCGATATCTATCGACGGGAAGCAGGTCTTGCCAATGCTGAGACATACTCATCCTTCCTTTCTATTTCAATCCTTTCCGCCACAGGGAGGAAAGGCAAAAAAGAGCCAAAGAAATCTTTAGCTCCCTTAGTAATCTTTTCCATGTAACTTTTTAATCTTTTTTAATTAATTCTTTCAATTCATCAATAAACACATTAATATCTTTAAATTGGCGATATACAGATGCAAAACGTACATACGCTACTTCATCGATTTTCGCCAGTCGATCCATTACCATCTCACCGATTGCTTCACTTTTTATTTCGGAAGCAGCATTACTGCGAAGTTCTTTCTCTACTTCTGCTGTTATTTCCTCTAATTGTTTTAAAGCTACCGGTCTCTTCTCACAAGCTCTTATTAAGCCGCGCAATATTTTATCCCTGCTAAATTCTTCACGCGTCCCTTCCTTCTTCACTACAATCAAAGGAATTTCTTCTACCTTTTCAAAAGTAGTAAATCGATTCCCACAAGCTTCACATTCTCTTCTTCTTCGAATCGATTTATACTCATCAACTGGTCGTGAATCAAGAACGCGGGTGTTATTATGTTGACAGGTAGGACATCTCATCTCTATTATCAGCTCCGAATTCTTTGTTCCATGTATATACTTATCTTCATATTATATAAAATTACAAGCTTGTACAAGTAATTATCTAAAATTCTCTATTAAAAGATGAAATTCAGCGAGGGGAAACTCCCCATTTTTTTAAAATTCTATTTGCTTGGTGGATTGACTCTTCCATCGATCCATTATTATTAATTACTTCATCAGCAAGTGCAAGTTTCTCCTGTAACGGCATTTGAGCGTTTATTCTTTTAAGCGCTTGCTCATAACTTAAATCGTTTCTTTTCATTAATCGCGCAATTTGAGTATCCTGATCTACATATACTAAGATTGTTCGATCAACTGTATGATTTAATTTATTTTCAAACAGCAAGGGAATATCTAAAATCACCACTTTTTCGCCAGCTTCCACTGCTTGTCTCTGCTTCTCCTCCATCCTTCTTCTAACATCAGGATGCACAATACTATTAAGCACACGCCGTTCCTCTTCATTTGAAAAAATAATTTCTCCCAGCTTTTGGCGATTTAGCGTTCCATCTGAATGTAAAACTTCCTTACCAAAATGAGCCGCTATTTTTATATATGCTGGTTCTCCTTTTTCCACAGCGAGTCTTGATTCAATGTCCGCATCGATAATCGGAATATTTAGTGATTGATAATAAGAGGAAATTGTTGATTTTCCACTCGCAATTCCTCCCGTTAATCCAACTATTAACGTCATAAAAATACCTACCTTATTGATTTTTAGTATGTAACAAAATCGAGAAAAAAGCCTTCTCTTTTTAAAGGAAAGAAGATAGATAATTCTAAAGGCGATTAGCCAAGGAGGTTCACCGCCTTAAAAAAACCAATTTCATAAATAAAAAATTAAAGTTTAAAGATGCCAATAATGATTAGGATAATCCCAGGAATAAAGGAGAATTTATCCATATAACTTTTCTCTGAAAGAAATCTCCCTAGATAAATCCCTAATAAAACAAAGGAAGTACTCATAAAAATCACAGCAAGCGTTAAAAGTAATGGAGGAAATCCTAGCATAGAAGCACCAATTCCAGCTCCAAATGCATCCAAAGACAAGGCGAAACCTAACACAACTGCTTCTAGCCCAGTAATTGTTCCTGATTTATCAAAATCGGCTGTTAATGGCTTCTTTAAAATATTGATGACAATCCCTAAAGATTTTATTTCAAAATTAATAATATTCTTTTCTTCTGTTAGTATTTCTTTTTCCTTGCTTGGCTTAAAATATTGATAAAGAATCCAACCACCTAATAGGATTAAAATAATCCCACCTATACTCTCTGCAAACGAAGGGGAGAATATCCTTGAGATAACATGACCAACTAACATCGCAATCAGAAGTGTCAAACCGGAACAACAGGCGATAATCAAAATAGAATTTAGGGGCATTTTCATTTTTCGAAGTCCGTACGTAAAACCAACACTAAAGCTATCGATGCTAACAGCGATTGCTAATAATAAAAGAGAAAACACCTGGACCATAAAGATAAGCTCCTTCCAAATCAATAGTAATATACTATATGGAAAGAGCCCATCCAATGTTAATTCAGGATTATTGTTTTATTTTTTTTGGCAATTAGGACAAAAAACGGTTCCTCTTCCACCGACTATAATTCTTTCTAAAGTATGGCCACATACTTTGCACTCTTGGCCTTTACGACCATATACATATAGTTCAAGCTGGAACATTCCAATTTGTCCTTGGGTGTTTACATAAGAGCGGATCGTACTACCACCTTTTTCAACCGCTTCAGATAAAGTAGCAATGATTTCTTTATATAATTTTTCTATTTCTTTCTCTTCTAGAGAACTTGCTACTCTCTCCGGATGAATGCCACTCCGGAATAAAGATTCATCTACATATATATTTCCTAACCCAACCACAATCTTTTGGTCCAACAATGCTGTTTTGATACTGCGATTCGTTTTGGATAAACGCTCTGAAAAATTCGCTATCGTAAAGTCAGCAGCAAAAGGTTCAGGTCCTAATTGGGAAAGGGGCATGGCGTTTAATTCTTCCCCTTTTTTAAATAAATGCATAGTACCGAATTTCCGGACATCTTTATATCTTAGCTCTGAACCATCTTCAAAAAAGAAAATAACATGTGTGTGCTTATCAACTGGCTCTTGCGCTTGAAAAACTCCATATTTACCTTCCATTCGCAAATGGGAGACGATGGTAAAATCATTTGTTTCAATTAATATAAATTTCCCACGTCTTTTAACATCTAAAATGGTTTGACCAACCAATGCATCTGAAAATTCTTCCACATTTTCTGGTTTTTTAATCATTTTTGCCCATGATACAACCACTTCTTTTATTATTTTATTTTGCGTCAGCTGTTTCAGCGTTTTACGTACCGTTTCAACTTCTGGTAATTCTGGCACTTCTATCTCCTCCTTTCTTGTAAAAAATTTCTTTTGTATTTTATGGTTCGTAAAATTTGTTACTTTAAACCATCGCCTAATTATTACCATTGAAAAAATAGTAATCTTTTGGAAAACAAGACTTTATTATTTCGCATCATACCAAGTTGGGCCGTAAGAATAGTCCACTTTTAAAGGCACACTTAATTCAACTGCATGTTCCATTACATCTGGAACAATTTCTTTTAGCTTGTCTATTTCGTCTTTAGGAGCTTCAAAAATCAATTCATCGTGAACCTGCAGCAATAGTTTTGCTTTCAAACCTTCTACTTCCAAGCGCTTTGCCATATCAATCATCGCCTTTTTGATGATATCAGCTGCACTTCCTTGGATTGGTGTATTCATCGCCGTTCTCTCTGCAAAACTGCGAAGATTAAAGTTTCTGCTCGTGATATCAGCTAAATATCTTCTTCTCTGAAGCAAAGTGGAGACATAGCCTTTTTGCTTTGCATCTGCTACTATTTCTTCCATATAATTTCTTACTCCTGGATAACTTTCTAAGTAACGCTCAATAAATTTCGCCGCTTCTTTTCTTGTAATATGCAGACTTTGGGAAAGACCATAATCACTAATACCATATACAATACCAAAGTTAACTGCTTTAGCGTGTCTCCGCATATTGGAGGTTACTTCGTCAGCTTCTACATGGAAAACAGACATAGCTGTTTCTGTATGAATATCATGATCTTCTCTAAATGCTTCGATTAATTTCTCATCATTAGCGATATGAGCAAGTACCCGTAACTCTATTTGACTATAGTCAGCCGCAAAAATAACCCAATCCTCTTCTGTCGGAACAAACGCTTGTCTTATTTTTCTTCCTTCTTCTAAACGAATCGGGATATTTTGCAAATTAGGATCAATCGAGCTTAAGCGACCTGTTTGTGTTAGTACCTGGTTAAATCTTGTATGAATTCTTCCATTATGGACCACTTTTTGCAAGCCTTCTATATAGGTTGATTGCAATTTCCCCAGCTGTCTATATTCTAATATTTCTCTAATTACTTCATGTGAACTAGCAAGTTGCTCTAATACATCAGCAGATGTGGAATAGCCTGTCTTCGTTTTCTTGACAACTGGCAATCCAAGTTTTTCAAATAAAATCACACCAAGTTGCTTCGGAGAATTAATATTAAAGGTTTCACCAGCCAGCTCATAAATTCGACCTTCAATTTCTTTCAACCTTTCGGAAAGCTCTTGCCCCATTGCTTTTAGTCGAGATACATCCACCTTTACTCCAGTTGATTCCATATCAGCAAGTACCAAGCTTAAAGGCATTTCTAAATCGTAAAATAAAGCTTCTTGATCGTTCTTTCTCAATTCATCTTCCATTTTCTCTTGAATAGCCTTCAAAGCGAATGCTTTTCTCACGAGATGGTCTGCTAATATTTCTTGTTCGGGAACCTTTCTTTTTGCTCCTTTTCCATAAAATACTTCATCTGATTGCAAATTAGTAAAATCATATTTTTTAGCAACAGAGGCAACATCTTCAATGGTTGCAGAAGGATCCGCTAAATATGCTGCGATAAGAACATCAAATGTAATTCCTTTTAAATGAATTCCTTGATGACGTAACGATACTTCCGATCTTTTAGCATCATAAACAATCTTTTCTTTCTTTTCATCTTCTGCCCAATTTTTAAAAGCAGACGACTTTAAAGCATGGTCAATTGGAAGATAGTATGCGCCGTTATCATTTAAAAGAGAAATTCCCAGAATAGGTGCATAATGATAATTATCTTCTAGTACTTCAACATACATCATATTTCTATCAGAAAAAATATCCTCTGTGATATTTTCCACTGTTTTAAATTCGATATCTTCTAATACAAGTTCTTCTTTTTCTGGTGCATCTCCTAATTTTTCAAGAAGAGAATTAAAGCCAAGTTCTTTAAAAATCTCCTTTAATTTCTCTATTTGCATGCCCGGAAATTCTGTATCTTCTAATGTTATGGTTAAAGGAGCTTCTCTGAAAATAGTAGCAAGTTCTTTACTCATTAAAGCTTGGTCCTTAAATTCTTCTAACTTTTCCTTCAGCTTTTTACCACTTACTTTGTCAATAGATTGGACTAAATTTTCTAAGGAATCAAATTCCTTCAGCAGTTTGATAGCTGTTTTTTCACCAACACCAGGAACACCCGGAATATTATCTGAGCTATCCCCCATTAGACCTTTCATATCAATAATTCGGTCAGGTGTCAGTCCATATTTTTCTTGGATATGGCTTGGAGTATAGGACTCCATATCTGTAATTCCTTTTCTGGTGATATAGACAGTTGTCTTATCCGAACTTAATTGGGTTAAATCTTTATCTCCAGAAATAACAACCACTTCAAAACCATCTTTTTCTCCTTGAAGAGAAAGTGTTCCGATAATATCATCAGCTTCATAATTTTCTAATTCGTAATGATGGATACCATAGGATTTCAACAACTCTCTAATATAAGGGAATTGCTCCGATAATTCTGGTGGCGTTTTTTGACGCCCCCCCTTATATTCACTAAACGTTTTATGACGGAAAGTTGTTTTCCCTGCATCAAAGGCAACAAGAGCATGTGTTGGCTTTTCTTCTTCGATAATTTTCATAAGCATCATAGTAAAACCATAAACAGCATTAGTGTGCACACCTTTATCATTGTTTAATAGAGGCAAAGCAAAAAACGCTCGATACGCAATACTATTACCGTCAATTAAGATTAATTTCTTTTTCAAGAAATCCTCCTCCATCCTTTTAATAAGGTATATTTTCTCGTATATAAACGGGGATTATTACACGACTCAATACTATTTATTTTACATGACATATTCATAAATGTAAAAAAGCAGAGATTGTGATAAAAGAGGTCTTACTAGACACGTGCATATTTCACCCTACAAGGAAATATGCGTGCAGTACACATCTTTTAACAACAAACTCCGCTATTTTTACAGAAGAAAAAAACAATTTAGGTATATCGACACTGGCATGGATTAGAGGATCACAATTCTACCACCAATCATTTACGATTCCTTTCCTGCCATACCCACTATTAAAAGGGGAAGCCAAAAGCGGGGTAGCTTTCAGCTTAAGTCCTTAACCAAATGGATAAGGGGGACTTCAAAAATAATTGTACCAACAAAGTGTAAACCCACCATAAACCAAATGTAAAAACAATGTAAAGGAGGTAGAAAAGTGGAGGAGGCTGTTTATCGGTGTACAAACTGGAGACTATCGACTGAGATAAAGGATACACGACGAACGATAGAGAGTCGATATTGACTTATCGTAGGGAGATCGTCGGAAGTTTGCTAACCGATAGGCTCCGCAGCTAGACAATGAAAAGCGGAAGGTACCGTTTAGCGCCTTGTAAACTGGAGCGATTCTCTCAAGATAAAGGATACACCATGAACGCTAGTGAATGGATGTTGACTTATCGTAGAGATAATCGTGAAGTTTAGCTGGCGCTGGTACCTGGAGCTAGACAAGTAGAAAAGCGGAGGAGGCTGTTTATCGGTGTACAAACTGGAGACTATCGACTGAGATAAAGGATAATCTTCTTTCTGAAAATAATTAAAACCCCAAACAATTATACGAAATTTTCAGCACTTTACGTATAATCGTTTGGGATTATATTTGGTTAAAAAACTTAATCTCCAGTCTATTTCCTAAAATGGAAATTCCTTATGTAAAATAACAGTGAAGGTCGTTCCTTCTCCCATTTTACTCTCTACTTGAATGGTTCCTCTATGAAGTTCTACTAAATGCTTCACGATCGCCAGTCCTAATCCAGTACCTCCAGAATTTCTACTTCGAGCTTTATCCACCCGATAAAAGCGTTCAAATATTCTAGGAATTTCTTCTTGCTCTATTCCAATCCCAGTATCTTGGATTTTCACTTCGATTTTCCGTTTCTTTTCCACGACATAGACAGTGATTTCTCCATCATTCGGGGTATAGATGACCGCATTCGTTATAAGATTTAGAAAAACTTGCGTTAATCTACTTCTATCACCCTCAATTTGAATAATTTCATTCGCTTGAGGAAAAAATAGCTTAATATTTTTCGCTTCTGCTCTACCTTTCAACATTTTTGTCGCTTTATTGAGAATTTCCACCAGATTAAACTCCTCTTTATTTAAGGCAAAATGGTGTTGTTCCAATTTTGATAGATCGAGAAGGTCTTGAATTAACGTCTGTAATCGGTGACTCTCTTTTAAAATAATTCGTAAAAATTCCTCTAACGTCTCTTTATCTTCCATAGCACCGTCAAGAAGTGTTTCCGAGAAGCCTTTAATAGAAGTAATAGGTGTTTTTAATTCATGTGAGACATTGGCTACAAAGTCTTTACGAATTTGCTCGAGCTTTTTCAATTCTGTTATGTCATTAAAAACAAGTAAAATCCCCATCCATCGGTCATTCGTCCCTATAATAGGCACTCCGTATACTTGGAAACTTTTTTTCTCATTTTTAATTTCAAGGGTCATTTCTCGGATTACCTTATGCTCAGTCATAAATATTTCTTCCGCTAGATCCATCACTTGTCTGTATGGAATGACTTTGTAGTATTGTTTATAGAGATAATCAGCAGAACGGACAAAGAACATATCCTTATAGGATTTATTGATTAAATTGATATATCCTCTGCTATCAATTAATAGTAATCCACTACTAATACTCTCAATCAATGTTCCTAAACGATCTTCTTGAATTTCTTGTGCTTTTACCATCTCTTGCATATCTTTAGCTACTTTATTTAGCGAAGAACTAAGTACTCCTGTTTCATCTACTCGATCTTCATAGGTTCTCGCATGATAATTACCATTCGCTAAATCGACAGCAACTTTAGTAGCCGACTCAATGGGTCTTATATAACGATAAATTAATTTATAGCCAATTAAATAAATCACTAAAAGCGACAAGAAAAATGAAGCAAAAATAATCCAATTAATGTGCTGATAAGCATTTTCTATTTCTTCGATTTTTGCACCAATTAATAGATATCCTAATCTCCCCTCTTCACCAGTTAACTTTTGTTGATAAAAATGAAAGTTAGGATTTCCATTAATAGTTACCGCTTTAGCTTTTTCATTTGAAAGCAGTCTCTGCATTCGATTTTCATATTCTGTATCTGTCTGCAGTTCTCCTTCGTTGAAGAGAATCTCTCCAGTTTCATCCATAACAGTAATTTGTATATCTAATGCTTCGCTATATTCTTGTAATAAACGATTATTAATGTCTAACCCTTCGCCATTTTGCATTATTTGATTTGCGATTAAAGTGCCTTCTCGTTTCAATCGACTGTCAAAGGAGTCCATAAACGTCTTTTTATTATATGATTCGATAAATATTGCTACGAACAAAAACACGATAAATATAGTAAATAAAACACTCGCCATTAATCGAGATTTAAAGCTCTTCATTTACTTTGGTTCCTCTAACTTATAACCTAATCCACGAATCGTTTTAATATATATTGGTTTTTTCGTATTCTCTTCAATTTTTTCACGTAAGTGACTAATATGTACATCTACAATTCTTGTATCTCCGACGAAGTCATAATTCCAAACTGCACTTAATAGTTGATCCCTTGTAAGAACTCTTCCCTTATTTTTTACAAGATATAATAATAACTCAAACTCTTTCGGAGTTAACTCTAATAAGTCTCCTTTGAAATATGCTTCATAATAATTAGGAAGAACTCTTAGTTCGCCTATTTTTATACCATCGTCCTCTTCTTCGTCTACTTCATCCGAGGCTGCTGGCACTTGCATTTGAATTCGTCTTAATACAGCTTTAATTCGAGCAATGACTTCACGGGGGCTAAAAGGTTTAGTCATATAATCATCTGCACCTAGTTCAAGCCCTAAAACTTTGTCAAACTCATCGTCTTTAGCTGTTAACATTAAAATAGGAGTTAACACTTTCTGTTGGCGTAATTCTTTACAAACATCCATCCCATCTTTTTTTGGCAGCATTAAATCTAGTAAGATGACATCTGGATTAGCAGTTAGTGCTAGATTCAATCCTTCTTCTCCATCCATGGCAGTTAATACATCATAACCTGCCTGTTGTAAATTATACTTAAGTAGAGTTACGATAGATTGTTCATCATCTACAACTAAAACCTTTTTCTTCATATACAGCCTCCAAATATGTTAATTCCCCTAAAGTCCCCTTATACCTATTTTCATTATAATATATTGTTCACTAAAAATGGAAAAAACATTTATTTCCTGTTTACAAATAGGAAATACTACTTAAACCTTTTCGTATTCGTCTCTGATAAAGCATCGAGCTTTATTGATTAAATGAAATACAAAAAATCGGCTAGCTCTTTTTTATCGAGCTGCCGACTTTTATACTTAATTTAATACTGTCAATACACTACGAACGGAGTGAACAGATTTATCTAGAGCTGCCTTTTCTTCCTCTGTTAACTCCAGTTCGATAATTTGTTCGATTCCGTTTCCGCCAAGAATTGTAGGTACACCTAGATAAAGATCGTTATAGCCATATTCTCCTTCTAAATAAGCGATGGTAGGTAGGATACGTCTTTGACTTTTAATTATAGCTTCACACATATCTACCACAGAAGCTGCTGGAGCATAATAAGCGCTTCCGTTTCCAAGTAAATTTACAATTTCCGCTCCGCCAATTCTTGTTCTTTCAATAATCTCATCCAAGCGATGTTTTGGAATTAGTGCTTCTAATGGAATACCACCTGCATAGGAATACCGTATAAGCGGAACCATATCATCACCATGTCCGCCTAATACAAATCCTGTAATGTCCTTAACGGAAAGATTTAACTCCATTGCCACAAAGCTTCGAAAGCGTGCTGTATCTAAAACACCCGACTGCCCAATTACTCTATTTTTAGGAAAGCCCGATTCTTTATAAACAGTATATGTCATAGCGTCAACAGGATTAGTGAGCACGATAATAACAGAATTAGGCGAATATTGAACAATTTCCTTAGTTACCGATTTCATAATTGCTTGATTTGTCTGCACAAGATCATCTCTACTCATACCCGGCTTTCTAGCCATACCAGCAGTTATTACGACAATATCAGAATCAGCTGTATCTTTATAGTCGGAAGTTCCCGTTATATTTGCATCAAACCCTTGTACAGGACTTGCTTCAAACATATCCAATGCTTTTCCCTTTGTGGAGTTTTCATTTCGCGGAACATCTAATAATACGATATCACCAAGTTCTTTTTGAGCAAGCAAAAAAGCAGTTGTGGCCCCAGTAAAGCCTCCACCAATGATGGAAATTTTCTTACGTTTAACCATATTATTTCCCCCTTATTAGACCGAGAATGAATGAAGCCCCCAATAAGCAGATACTAAGCAGAGTCCCCTTTTACTCTATTTAGTAAATACTTTTCCCAGCTTATCTCATTCTAATCCAATACCGTAAATCTTCTATTTTGGACAAAAAGGAAGAAGAGATGAGACAATCTCTTCTTCAATTTGTTATTAATTCATGTTCTTAATTAATTCATCACCGAACTCGGAACATTTCACTTCTGTAGCACCATCCATTAGACGAGCAAAGTCATATGTAACAACTTTGGAAGCAATTGTTTTTTCCACGGATTGAATCACTAATTGTGCAGCTTCAGTCCAGCCTAAATGTTCAAGCAATAGAACACCTGAAAGAATAACAGAAGATGGATTTACTTTATCTAAACCAGCATATTTAGGAGCAGTTCCGTGTGTAGCTTCAAAAATAGCATGGCCAGTTTCGTAATTTATATTTGCTCCAGGAGCAATACCGATTCCACCCACTTGTGCTGCTAAAGCATCAGAAATATAATCTCCGTTTAGATTCATTGTCGCAACTACATCAAATTCTTTTGGACGAGTAAGAATTTGTTGTAAGAAAATATCAGCAATAGAATCTTTAATAATGATTTTACCTTCTGCTTCTGCTTGAGATTGCGCTTTATTTGCTGCATCAGAACCCTGTTCTTCTTTAATACGATCATACTGGGCCCATGTAAATACTTTATCTCCAAATTCTTTTTCAGCTAATTCATAACCCCAGTTTTTAAATGCGCCTTCTGTATATTTCATAATGTTTCCTTTATGTACTAGAGTTACCGATTTACGACCTTCTTTAATCGCATAATTAATCGCAGCTCTTACTAAACGACTTGTTCCTTCTTCTGATATCGGCTTAATTCCAATTCCAGATGTTTCAGGGAATCTAATTTTATTAACTCCCATCTCTTGTTGTAAAAAGTTAATTAATTTAGAAGCAGCCTCTGAGCCCTTCTCATATTCAATTCCTGCATAAATATCTTCAGTATTTTCACGGAAGATAACCATATCTGTATCTTGAGGTCTTTTTACCGGAGAAGGAACTCCTTCAAACCATCTTACTGGACGTAAACAAACAAAAAGATCCAATTCTTGGCGCAAGGCAACGTTTAAAGAACGAATACCGCCACCAACTGGTGTAGTCAATGGTCCTTTTATAGCAATTAAATACTCTCTAATTACATCCAATGTTTCAGAAGGTAACCATTCCCCTGTTTCATTAAATGCTTTTTCACCAGCTAATACTTCTTTCCAAACAATTTTCTTTTCCCCATTGTATGCTTTTTCAACAGCTGCATCCAAAACTCTTGATGATGCTGCCCATATATCTGGTCCAATTCCATCTCCCTCAATATAAGGTACAATCGGATTTGCTGGTACATTTAATACTCCATCTACTACTGTAATTTTTTCTCCTTGCATGTTTCTATCCCTCCGTAAAAAATAGTTTCCTTTTCCAATGTAACAACGTTCATTGGAAAAAGAATGAAATAAATTTATTATAACAAGCTTTTATAAGCTAATTATATTTACTATTCTGACGAATAAAAAAGGAAAACGCCAATACGCAAAGTAAATTAACCCATCATTAAGTATATATTATTCTATTACTCTATGGGAAATTATATCCTTTTTTTATCGCTCTTGAACTGGAATATATTCCAAACGCTCTGGCCCAATATAATCTGCTCTAGGTCGAATAAGGCGATTATTATCATACTGCTCCAGAATGTGAGCCAGCCAGCCAGAAACTCTGCTTACTGCAAAAATCGGGGTGAATAAGTCATGATCAATACCTAAACTATGATAAACAGAAGCTGAAAAGAAATCTACGTTTGGAACTAAATTTTTCTCTTCTTTTAACAGTGTCTCAATCTTAACACTCATATCATATAATTGAGGTTCACCCGTCAATTGTGTTAATTTTCTTGCCATTTCCTTTAAATGTTTGGCACGAGGATCGCCCTTTCGATATACTCGATGGCCAAATCCCATTATTTTTTCTTTGTTGGCCATCTTTTCTCGAATATATGGCTCCACATTTTCAATGCTTCCGATTTCTTTCAGCATTTTCATTACTGCCTCATTTGCCCCGCCATGCAACGGTCCTTTTAATGCCCCAATAGCTGAAGTAATTCCAGAATATACATCAGACAATGTAGCTACACACACTCTTGCAGTGAATGTAGACGCATTCAATTCATGATCAGCATGAAGTACAAGTGCTTTATTAAAGGCTTCAATAGCAATCGCCTCTGGTTCTTTGCCATTAAGCATATAAAGGAAATTAGCAGCAAATCCTAAATCTTTTCTTGGCGAAATTGGTTCCAGCCCTTTTCTTAATCTTGAAAAAGCTGTTACGATAGTCGGAATTTTCGCTTGAAGTCTTACAGCTTTTAAATAGTTTGCTTCAGAATCCATTGCATCGGCGTGTTCATCATACGCTCCTAGTAAAGACACACTTGAACGAAGTACTGCCATTGGATGTACGTTATTTAATGGCATTAGCTTCATTTGTTCAATCAAAGAAACAGGTAATTCAGCATTATCTGCCAATTCTTGTTTTAGCTTTGCCAGTTCCGTATCAGTTGGCAACTTTTGATGCCATAATAAAAACACTACTTCTTCAAAACTGGAATGCTCTGCTAACACATCAATATCATAACCCACATAAGCAAGTGAATCATCTATAATGGAACTGATAGAAGATGTTGTAGCAATAATCCCCTCAAGCCCTTTTGTAACAGCCATACATATCTCTCCTTTACAACTTTTCTTTAATAGTTAGTACAACTCATTCAAACTCCCAGTATTGTCCCTGTTGTAGTTACCAATATTGTGAAAATCTGTAAAACAAAACAATGGAATTCATCTTAAATAAATGTTTACTATTTTGTTAGATTAACTGAATATGTACCAAAAAATCAATTAATAATGTAATTCGGATTTATTTTATAAAAAGATGGAGGGAGTTTTTTTCAAAAATTAAAGTGAGCATAAACTAATTGAAAATGCTTACATTTTCAATTAAAAAAATAAACTATTTGGTACGTTATAGATGAGATAAACTGTAACTACACATTCATTATAAACAAAAAACTTCAAAATGTCTCATATTTTATACTTAAAAACTGTAGATATAGTAAAAAAAATTTTTTCTAATTCTCCTTTACACTATATTTCTTTCTTTTTAAAATTATACCATAAATTCCTATAGCCTGTCTTTTATCTTACAACGGTAAATTAGAATAAGAGAGCGGATTAGGTTATCCACTCGACTACTTTAATGGCTGCATACGCTATTCCCGCCCCAATCAATGGTCCTACTGCCACTCCATTGAAAACCGATACAGACAAAATAGTTCCTAGAACAAGTGCTGTTGTAATTTCTGGAGAATCGGCTAGTAAACTAACTCCTCCTTTTGCGAGCAGAGCAACCATAATTCCAGAAATTAAAGCTATCCATGCATACGGTGATTTAAAGGTAGCTGTAAGATCTTTAAAACCAATATCTCCAGTGGCTATCGGAACAAGAACAGCTATCGTAATAATCGTTACGCCCCAATTGATACCTTTAGATTGAATCAATGAAAATAACTTACTATCTACCCCAATTAGTTTCAGCACTAATAAGAAAATAACTGCGATAATCAAGGAATTGTTTTTAGCTATAAGAGCAATTGCTAACAGCAAATATAGAAATAAATATGGCTGGCTAAATAAAAACATAACTAACTCTCCTTTTCGAAAGCAATTGACTTAAAAATTCTCTCTTCTTTATTTAAATTAAAAAGCAGGAATTTCGATTAAAAAAGCATAAGTATAGAGAATATAAATAAAAAGGAATATATATAATCTATATCTAGTTCCTAATCACTAATGACCCATTTTCTATTATACTAAAAACGGGAGGATTGACTTTGAATTTAACTTATCTTAACCGAACAATTCGGTTTATCATAGTGATAGCAGCTACATTCCTATTATTTGTTAGCTTTTTTTATTTATCCAAAGTAACTTATCCTTTTATTATTGGATTTCTGATTGCTTTTTTAATGAATCCACTCGTTAATTTTCTACAATTCAAATGCAAATTACCAAGGGCTTTTGCTGTTGTTTTAAGTATTTTACTCATTTTATCCGTTTTTGCTGGTTTGGTTTCTTTACTAATTGCTGAAATTGTAGCAGGAGCTGCCTATCTTGGAGAAGTTGTTCCCAAACATATAGACATCATTATTCGATACATAGAAGATTTGTTCGCAGCGCAAATTATTCCATTATATAATAAAATTTCTCAAACGTTCAATAATCTCGGTACTGGTCAACAAGATACCATTATGACAAATATAGATAAAGTGGGCGAACAAGTTGGAACGGTAATGGGAGATTTTTTACAATCCTTCTTTCTTAATATTCCTATTTTCCTGTCCTGGTTTCCAAATGCAGCAAGCGTCCTCATTTTTTCTCTATTAGCTACTTTTTTTATCAGCAAGGACTGGGGACGGTTATCATTAAAATTTGGAAAGTTCTTTCCTTCCAAGTGGTTAAATAGTGGTAAAACAGTATTCTTTGAATTAAAAAAAGCTTTGTTTGGTTTTTTAAAAGCCCAATTAACGCTTGTTTCCATTACGACTGTCATTATTCTAATTGGTCTGTTAATACTTCGAGTGGATTATGCTATTACTATTGCACTGTTAACTGGAATTGTAGATATTATCCCCTATCTCGGTACAGGGTTAATCTTTGTTCCATGGATTATTTACGAAATTATCACAGGGCAGATTGTGCTGGCAATTGGATTGTCCGTGCTATATATTATTGTTTTAGTTCAAAGACAAATCATGGAGCCAAAAATCCTTTCTTCCAATATCGGACTTGATCCATTAGCTACTTTAATTGCCTTATTTGTTGGTTTTAAGCTTTTTGGTTTTATCGGACTTATTGTTGGTCCAGTTTCCCTCGTTATCGTGACTTCCCTGCATCGAGCAAATGTATTTCATGATATATGGAAATTTATTAAAGGGGATAGTGAAATACCAAAATAAACGCATATAAAAAAAGAAGCTGGAATATTAACATTCCAACCAATTTATACCGAACAATTATACGGAGATGCTAAAAAACACTTCGTATAATTGTTTGATTTTTTATTCATTAAAAAAGGTTTGTAGTAACGAGCCGCAGACTGAATATACTTCACTTTTCATAGGACTATATCTAAGCCGCTTTGTTTTGCCCCACCTTTTCTATACTTAGTATGTTAACCATTTAATAAGGACCTCTAATAGCGTTTTTGACCTTTTCCTCATAAAATGTTCTCAATCTCTGTAATTCCTCTGTATTAAATGGTTTTTCCTCTAATGCCTTTAAATTCTCATTGATTTGCTGACGATTTTTGAAACCAGGAATGACACAAGAAATACTCGGTTGATCCAATATCCAGCGTAATGCTGCCGCTGCCATTGATTGACGACTTTCTCCAATCCAAGCAAGCTCATCTGCTAATGCAACGCCTTTTTCAAATCCAAGTCCAGCAAATGTTTCTCCTACATTAAAAGCTTCCCCATTCTCATTAAATTTACGATGATCATCTTTCTCAAAAGTATGCTCCTTTGTAAATTTCCCAGTAAGCAATCCACTAGCCAACGGAAGGCGCACAAGAATACCGACCCCCTTCCTCTTTGCTTCAGGAATCAATAACTCAAGTGGCTTTTGTCGAAAAATATTAAAAATTATTTGTAGAGCCTTAACGTTAGGATTCTGCAAGCATATAAGTCCTTCTTCCACTGTTTCGACACTTACTCCATAATGGCGAATTTTACCTTCCTCTTGTAATTTATCAAGCACTTCAAAAACTCGCCCATCTTTTAAAATTTCTGTTGGTGGACAATGGATTTGATATAAATCGATTGTTTCTCTATTTAATCGCTTCAAACTATTTTCACAGTACTGGCGTACCCTTTCCTCCGAATAAGTCTCATTTGCGAAAATATCGCCGCCACGACAAAACTTAGTGGCAATATGAATTTGATTCTCTTTCCCCTTCGTTGCCTTAGCAAGAAGCTCTTCGCTATGTCCATCTCCATACACATCGGCCGTATCAAAAAAATTTACGCCTTTTTCCATCGCCATATGTAAGGATTTTAATGCCTCTGTATCATCGACTTTTCCCCATGAACCACCAATAGCCCATGTACCGAAACTTACTTCACTGATTTTTAGACCTGTATCCCCTAAATTTCTATAATTCATTTCCATTAGCACCTCCACCAGCTATGATATTTTTGATTTTTCTTGAATGGCCACTATAAAAAAGAAGCTAGAATTTTCTCAAGTAAAATACCCTATTTTTCCTCTAAATAGATAACCACTTCTATAGAAATTATATCAATTGCATATAAGTTTGTATATTAAATAAACAAACTAACTTTATCAATCCCTCTGTTTGGTTAATAGATAAACTGTAGTATAATTAATCAATTAGTAGAGGACGACCTTTCGGAAAGAAATGATATTCCTATGAAGTTCAGAAATAGAATAAGAGGGGATTGCGAACAGGATGCATATTACTTGGAATCAGCAGTTAGTAAAAAAAGAAAATAAGTCACTTTGTTTAAATTTAATCAAGAACACTGCTCCTATTTCTCGAGCAGATATTGCCCAGCAAACAGGATTAACAAAAGGGACTGTTTCCTCCTTAGTATCAGAGCTTATTAACGAACAATTGATCTATGAATCAGGACATGGTGAATCTAATGGCGGAAGACGACCTGTTATGCTGCTATTTAATGAGATGGCCGGTTATTCCATTGGTATTGACTTAGGTGTTAACTACATTTTAGGAATTTTAACTGATTTGCAAGGAAATATCATATACCGTATAAATGAAAAATATGAAAATTTATCTTATGAAGATACACTCCGAACAATAAAAAAGATTATTACTACTTTGATAAACGCTGCTCCTAAATCTGTTTATGGAGTAATTGGCATAGGGATTGGGGTACCAGGGATTACAAATATGGACGGTGACATTCTCCTCGCTCCAAACTTAGGTTGGAATAATGTTTCACTAAAGAGCCAGCTGGAAGAAGAATTCCATCTTCCTGTGTTAGTTGAAAATGAAGCAAACACTGGGGCCTATGGAGAAAAGAAATTCGGAGTAGGTCAGCCTTATCAAAATTTAATCTATGTAAGTGCAGCCATTGGAATTGGCGCTGGAATTATCATTAATGGAGAATTGTATAAAGGAGCACTCGGATATTCTGGAGAAATCGGCCATATGACCATTCAAAAGGATGGATTAGAATGCCGCTGCGGCAATAAAGGTTGCTGGGAACTTTATGCTTCCGAACAATATCTACTTAACAAAGCTGTCGAATTAAAGTTAAGCATAAATGGTCAGGTTTATTTGAATGATTTGATTGAGCTTGCCGACCAAGGAAATACCCAAGCTATCCATTTATTTAATGAAGTTGGCTATCATCTAGGTGCTGGAATTATTAATATTATTCATATCTTCAATCCAGAGCAAATCATTATTGGCAATCGACTTACCCTAGCTAAAAAATGGATAGAGCCACAAGTGAAAAAAATAATTAACAATTATACTCTACCCTTTCACCATTCCCAGCTTGCTATCCAATTCTCTGATATCAATTTTGCTTCCTCTGCATTAGGTGCTGCAGCCTTCTCAACTGAGAATTTTTTAAAATTTATGCTTCATCCAGAATAATAATATCTCTTTAAATTTAGATGAAGCATATATATATTAAGTTATTTTGGCTTTATTATTCGATATTTACTACTTAAAAGCAAGTAAACTAGAAAAGGATAAACAATTATCACCTTAGATACTTTCGCCTTTTTTAATCAATGTATTCCAAAAATTCAGCCATTTTTAGGGTGAAAAAGTCCATCTGCCACTAAGGAAGCCGTTGCATTTGTAGCAATTAATCCATTTGGATGAAGGGATTTCTCTACAAATGCCGCTTCATCTATTTTATATCTTATCTGAAAAAAAGCGCTGTATTTTATTAACATCTTCTCTTTCCCGCTCATTTCTTCCACTCAAGTCCAATTTATGCGGCAACTCGATAGGAATCCCTATAAAAATGCCATAATCCTTTCTAATAATACATTTCCATTTTATACGATTTTCTTATCTCTCCTCTTCTCTACTTTTATAAAATATTTTAGACATTATTCTTCAGCTTAACAAAATTTCGAATACTGCCCATTAGAATAGACCGCTATCGTTTATAAATAATCACGGTTAGATCCCAACATTACTTCCTGACTCAAGGTTGAATAAGTATTTAGCCTCTTTCTAAAAGCTTAGAGATACTTGGATAAAGAAATTCTCCAAATAGAATACAAAAATCCCAACTGGTTGAGCATAATGAAATTTTCCGGGAAATATTATTTTGATAACATGTTCCATCTTTTTTCCTATGTTTAACCTCGGCTTCTGGCCATTCTAGAAAATGATGGGTTTACCAAAGTGAATATTTAACTATTTATATTTATAGGATAATAGTGAGGATTTACCTCAACCTACTACTAAGGGGACTAAATAAAACTATAAATCTACAATTTCTTTAAGGATTAGTGGAAGATCTTTTAAAATTTAATCTGTTATTATTAGAGAGTATGTTTAAACACCTGAGTATGCCATAAATCCTCCATCAACTGGCACACTAATCCCCGTAACAAATCCACTTGTTTCTTCATTCACTAGCCATAGTAATGTTCCCAATAAGTCCTCTGGTTTTCCTAATCTTTTTACTGGTGTATGAGCTAATATTTTCTTCGTCCGCTCTGTATAAGACCCGTCTGGATTTTTAAGCAGTGCTTCATTTTGCTTTGTTAAGAAAAAACCTGGAGCAATTGCATTGACCCTAATTCCTGTTTCAGCCATATGAACAGCTAACCATTTTGTAAAATTCTCTATCCCAGCTTTAGCTGCACTGTAAGCAGGTACTTTCGTCATTGGACTTGGAGCGCTCATAGAGGATATATTTATAACTGTTCCACTTTTTCCAACCATTTGTTTCGAAAATATTTGGGTAGGAATTAATGTACCGATTATATTTAAATTAAATACAAAGGAGAATCCCTCCATTGTTAAATCAAAAAAACTAGTAATTCCTTCTTTATCAAGATCTTCTAATCGCAGAATTTCTTCTGAAGTAATTCCCTTTGGATGATTTCCTCCAGCCCCATTAATAAGAATGTCGCAGTTTCCAAAAGTATCAAAGACTATTTTTTCCGCTTCCTTCACACTATTTACATCTACAACATCACATGCTATAGCAATCGCCATACCACCTTCGTTATTAATTTCCTCCGCTACCTTTTGTGCTTTTTCATATGTACGATTCAAAATGGCTACCTTTACTCCTTGTCTGCCTAACTCTTTCGCCATACAGCCACAAAGTACGCCCCCACCTCCAGTAATAACTGCTACTTTTCCGGATAAATTCTTCATTAATGGTAACATTTTATCTTCCTCCTAACTTTTTTCTCATAATCTCTAAACTACTTCTCTTTCCATCTATATGTATCCTTCTAAATCAAAATTTCTTTTGAATGAAATGAAGAGTTTTTAAACTATTTTTTATATAGAGTCATTTCTTAGTACTTCTCCTTTTAAAACACTTTTAAAATCGATCTCGATTCTTTCATTTATGAACCTCGAATAGGTGGTGCATCATATTTTTTACTTATATTGTTAGAAGGAGATCTTTTCAAAAAATTACGATCTATATGTTTAAGCAGCTCTCTAGAATTAAACGTCATTATCCATGCAAGCAAACTAGCAATGAAAACAATTAAAAAATCAGTAGTGATTACTGTTGCAACAGCAGTTAAAAAGAGAATCAATATATTACCTATTGTTTCTTTCCATTTTATGAATAGATAATACGCAGACAACTTTATTAAATCCCTTATTCGAAAAGTATATTTCGCATTAATTATTAACATATTTATACTAAGCATTGTCCAGATAAGCGTAAGTGCAAGCACAACAATAAAAATGATTTGATTAACTGGTGTTATGGTTATTTGAAGGTATTGTAAGTCGATGAATAAGACAAAGAATACAGCTAAGATTATTATCCACAGAAAAAATGTGCCTTTTAAATTCGATCGATATCCATAGAAAAAGTCAGTTGTCGGTGATAGCTCTTTCGTTCTTACTAATTTCTCCATCGAATAAAGCAGTCCAGATATAGCAGGTCCAGACGGTATTAAGGCAAGAGCATAGATGAGTATATTTGAAAACGATGGTGTTAATGTCATGAAGAAAAAAATAAAGATGAGATTTGTTACGACAAAATAGATATTCGTTAGTAAAATCCAGTACACATAATTACAAAATGTATATAAAATTCCTTGCCCAAACTCTCTTTGCTGCTTCATCCCTGTCACCTTCTTTCCGAATATAATAATATTACCAGCAGTGTGTGTTTCTTTATTCCCCACTGCTGGTTAGCCTCACATAACAGAACTCTTAGGAGTAGTTTTAAGTTAGTTCTTCTTGCCCTTCATTAGGATGGCTAGGAATTAACTTATCCATTTTATTTGTTATTTTTCTTGTATTCTTGATATGTCTTATTTGCGGTATCCACATATTGCTTTAATCCTTGACTTTGTAATTCTTTTACAAAAGCATCAAACTCACTTAAATCACGTGTTCCCAAAATAAACTTTAATGTATTTTGATTCGTATAGTCTTTTAAAGGTGTACTTTGTAATGTTGCTTTTTCTCTGTCTTCAATTGAATATGGAATTAACGGATCAGTTGGAATTGGTGTTTTTACTGCTTTCATATCATTTTGGAACTTAATCTCTTCTTCACTCATCATCGAATGAAGTAAATCGGTTGTTCCTCCATAGGAAAAAACTCCACCAGAGAATCCATAGTCAACCCGTAAATCCTTTGTTCCCTTTGGATTTAATCCATTGTAATTAATATCATCCATTAATTTTCTTACTCCATCTTCCTTTGTGAATGTTGTTCCTTCTACTCCCCATTTAGTGAATTCCTGCCCTTCATCACTGTAATATAGCCAGTCAATAAACTGAAGAATTGCTTCAAAGTTTTCACTTTCTTTAATTTTGGAGGTAATCATTACACCATTTTCTAATCTAGAGCCTGACATTAATTGACCAGCAGGACCGCCGGGAACAGTAATTTTGGAGATAGAATATTTCCCTTTACCTAACGTTTTATCCATATCAACTCGATGGAGGTTGATTGTTTGAGAATTTCCATTTATAATGAATGATTTTCCTGTTACAAATTTCTGTACCGCTTGATCATCGCTTTGTGTAAAGCTCTCTTCATCTAACAATCCTTCTTCTACTAATTTGTGAAAGTATGTGAGCATTTCTTTATAGTTATTTGTTGTTGCTGCATACACAAATTTATCAGCATCTTGATCATACGATAATCCATTTCCAAATCCCCAACCAGCTTTCGTTCCGAAACTTGTTGCAGCAATATTTAGTGTACTGTTAAATGTAAAACGATCAGAGAATGGAATAGAATCTGGATAGATTTCTTTTAATTTCTTCATTGCTGTATATAATTCATCCCAAGTTGTTGGAATAGCAATATTATTTTCTTCAAAGATATCGGTTCTTACAATTAACGTATAATCTGGCCAAACCTCTTCATGTAAACCTGGCAAGACATAGAACTTCCCATCATTTTGTCGTAATGTATCTAATTCTGGACCCATATCCCATTTTTCAATTTTTTCTTTGAAGTGAGGCATTTTATCAATGTAATCGCTTACCGGAAGTGCCGCCCCCGATGCCACGAAGGCAGCTTCTTCTCCTGGATAGGTTTTTGGAATAACGATTGGGGCTTCTCCTGAACTAATTAACAAACTTCTCTTTTGCGTATAATCACTTAATGGAACAATTGTCGGCTTCAAGGTAACATTCGTAATTTCTTTTATCTTATCCCATAATAGCCAGTCTTTTTTATACGGATATGTCGGCTGATCCATAAATAAAATAGATAAATCAAATGGCTCTGTTGCTTTAAATGTGTCACCTGCGGTATATGATTCCATTGCACCTTTTGTTGCTACTTCCACTTCCTTACTTGCTGAATCATCCTTTGAACAAGCAGCAGCAATTATTACGAACACTATTAGACCTAGAAATAACCCAACCTTTTTCCAACTTTCTTTCATGGCATTTCCTCCCCTTATATATATAGGAAAAGCGTAAGTTGTTTCCTTGAAACAGGCATATGGAATAATAACCTACGCTGAACTCCCTAACTTTGGCAGGTCCTATTTTGACTATTTAATAGAGCCTAGCATTACTCCCGAAACAAAATATTTCTGTACAAATGGATATACCGTTAATATTGGCAATATCGTTAAGACCATTGTTACGGATTTAATATTAGCGGAAATTTGAGTTAAATTATCAGCGGAAGTAGCACCTGCTGACATTCCACCTGTTGTTCCCGCAATCATATTCCGCAAATAAATCGTTACTGGAAATAATTCTTTTTTATCCATATAAATAAAAGCGCTGAACCAAGAGTTCCAATAAGCTACTGCGTAAAATAACACCATAGTGGCGATTACTGCTTTACTCAGGGGCAATACTATTTTTAGTAAAATACCATATGTGCTTAAACCATCAATAGAAGCTGCCTCTTCTAATTCTTCTGGCATATTTTCAAAAAAGGATTTCATGATCAGCATATTATAAATACTAATTGCACCCGGAATGACAATAGCCCACATTGTATTGGCAAAGCCTAATGAGTTGATTAAAACATAATTGGGAATTAAGCCGCCATTAAAGAACATCGTAAATACGGCAAATACAGTTAAAAACCTGCGTCCTACTAATCTTCTTTTAGAAAGCGCATATGCAAACATTGTTGTTAAAAACATGGAAATTATTGTGCCTACCACTGTGTATACAACCGTATTTTTATAATTAATCCAAAACATGGTGTCAGAAAGAACCTTCTCATATGTGTCTACATTGAATCCTTTTGGTATTAAATTTACCTGTCCAGAATTAATATAAGACTCACTACTAAAGGATTGTGCAACTACATTTATAAATGGATATAAAGTACAAAATATAATAATTAAGAGAATACAAACATTAAAGACTTTAAAAACTTTGTACTGTTTCGATTCTTTCATTAAATCTCCCTCCCTACCATAAACTTCTTTCTGTTAGTTTTCTTGATATGCTGTTCGCCGTTAATACAAGCACTAAGCCAATAATAGATTCAAATAATCCAATAGCTGCTGCATAGCTAAAATTATTGGATTCTAAACCAACACGATATAAATAAGTTGAAATAACATCAGAAGTTTCATAGGTTAATGGGTTATAAATTAATAAGATTTTTTCAAAGCCAATTGCAAGAAAGCTGCCAATATTCAAAATCAATAGGGTAACAATAGTTGGCAATATCCCTGGTATCGTAATATGAAGGGTTTGTTTCCATCTGTTCGCACCGTCAATTTTTGCTGCTTCATATAAGGAATCGTCAATCGTTGTTAATGCCGCTAAGTATAGAATGGCCCCCCATCCCATCCCTTGCCAGACTTCAGAGGTAACATAAATTGTCCGGAACCATTCTGGACTTTGGATAAAGCTTATTTTTTCTCCGGTGAAAAATTCGACTATTCCATTAATGGAACCGTTTAGAGCTGTTAATTGCAAGATCATTCCAGCAATAATAACAATAGATAAGAAATGCGGTAGATAGGAAGCTGTTTGTACAAACTTCTTAAACTTTTTGGATTTAACTTCATTCAAAAGAAGAGCGAATATAATGGGCATAGGAAAACAAAATAACAAGGTAATTCCGCCCAAAATTAATGTGTTTTTAAATACATTCCAAAAAACTGGGTCGTTAATAAACATATTAAAGTAATAAAACCCAACCCATTGTTCACCATAAATTTTTCCACCTGGCATATATCTTCTAAAAGCAATAACATTTCCTAACATTGGACCATATTTAAAAATAATTAAATAAATAAGCGGTAAGACTAATAATGAATAGAGCTGCCAATCCTTTCTAATTGCAGCTAATGTTGTTTTAAATTTGTTTCTTTTTGTCTTCATTGTTTTATTTACATGTGAATGCACAACCTCTGTTTCCATAAGTACCCCCCTCTGTTTTAATAATATCTATAGCCTTTTGCTAAATCTTTCTATAGCAGCTGACTATTATAAAGCTTCATCTTTTTAGAGGATGAAGCAAACACACATAAAAATTAAAGCGCTTACTTTATTTTGCATCAATACCCCTTATAAAATAGCTAATAGATGGTGCAAGCAATATTTATGATGATAATCTCGGTAATGGAGTGATCAGTGAAATGAGAAAATTTAACTTGTTGTATGAAGTAGATTTTTGTCAACTTGATTTTAGCCATACTAGTATGGCAGATTAACCAAAAAAATATTGTTATTTAAATAATCTGAAACAGTGGCTTTTCTTTTATGTAATGTACAGGAATATGCGGAAAATTATTTGCTATTAGATTGGTTAGTATTCCATGCCAGGTTCTTCACTAACTGCATGCCAATTAGGATAAATGCTTTTTTCTTTCCTTGTTGGAGGGCATCTCTGACATACTCAGGAGACTCCCATTCTGGTCCTTCTCCTGCAATAATCAGGTCTAAATTTTGATTTTGAAATAAAGGGATCACTACTTCGCCTCCTCCGCGATAACCTGCTAACAAGCCAATTCTTTGGCATTCCATGGATAACTCCCCCACAACTCTTACAAACGGGGCATCAAGCTTATCTTTCACGTATTTTGCAATATCAGCGACAGTTTTCTTTGGTGTGACAATAGTGGTTGCGATGGACAGATGCTCTTCGACATGATTCTCCCATTCCAGTTTTTGAATTAATCCCGCCATAACGCCATCTGGATTGTAACGATGATAATAATCATGAAAGCGAAAAATATGGATAGCAGTATCTTCTATTAATTGGAGCTTAGTCATGTATACTGAATCTTTCTCATATAATTTTTTCCAATTCTCATGGCTGTAAAATGGTCCTTCATGGCTTATAATCATATTTGCTCCAATAGATATCGCTTTCTCCAATACTTGCTGCGTCAACATGAATGCGGTTACAATTCCTTTCACATTAGAATCTGCTGAACCTTTTTATTAATACATCTGTTGTGGATTCAACCATTTTTGCGGGCTCCAATAACTTATCTATTACTTCTTGAATAGTTGTCATTCTATCTCTCCCATCAAGTTAATCCAATTATACCACGCTCAAGTTTGTTTATTCAATATACAAACTATATTTTTTTTACAACTTTTACTATATTTTATAATCAATAAGTCATTGACTTCCTCTTATTCTGTGATCGCTTTATTCATATTCTGTTTTTGCAACCGCTGAAAAAGCAGAATACTACTCGACATTAGTATACATGCTGCGGAAATTCCACTAAAAAAAGGGAGAAGTCCAGGAATATATAATAATAGAAAAATATCTGCTGCTAACCCAAGTATAATCAATAATGTAATATGGATATTTAGAATTCCTAGAAAAAAGGAGTATTTAAAGTAATCGATGAATCTTAACTGATAATGTACATAGACAGGAAAGAAGAATAAAAGAGTGATAGCATATATGCATGTAATAAGTAGTAAAATACTTATGGAAACAATCCGAATAAATCCCCCTAAATTTAAGATTAGATAGTAATCTACATACAAGATTATACCAGCCACTATAAATACGAATCCAAAAGTATTACTTTTGATAAATTCGCTTTTATAGACAGATAGATATGTTTTCCAAATAGGAACTTCCGTTTCTTTCCGAAACCATTTACGGACAATGGTAAAAAGTGCAACTGTTGCTGGCATAAAACCAAATAGGAAAAGACCACTTGCAGTGAACATAATCCATAACAAATTAACGGAAGCCAGCTTCATTATCCATTCACAGATGGTATATAATTTTCCCATTGGTTTTGTTGTCATACTATCCCCTCTTCTTTCTTTTTCCTTCTAAGCATTGTTTTCTTATTTGCGGATTAGAACCTTTTCTGCCGCTCGTCTAACCAAAGTATGTTTGTTACACCTCTTGGATGATATTTGCTTCCCGCAATTTCTCCTGAAATTATTTGATCGCTCCAACTCCAAATGGATGGTTCTGGATATGTGAGCCATTCCACATAGAGCCGTGTATACTTTCTTGATAGGAAAAGCTTGATATGGTTCCTTTTTTAAGCACCAATTTAAATATTGTGTTTCGGAGAACGGCCAAATTCTAATTCTAATCCATCCCCTATACATGGAAAACCTAATGTAAAGTTTGAGAATGCTCCAATCGGAGAATGGTGCGCATCAAAAAAATATTTTGAAGTCGGATGAACCCCTCCCTTTATTATCCTTTTACAGACCCAGCTGCTAAACCTTCTACAATTTTATTACTTAATAAAATGAAAGCGATTAAAATAGGAATAATGCTAATCATTAAAGTTGCTCCAATTGCTCCCCAATCTGTTAAATATTGACCTACGAAGTTATTTACACCAACTGTTAATGTCTTCCATTGATCAGAGCTAATGAACGTATTAACAAATACAAATTCATTCCAATTATAAATCATATTTATAATAACAACTGTAGCCATAACAGGAGTCGTCATTGGCAATGTGATTTGAAAGAATATACGGTGAATCGAACAACCATCCATTACAGCGGCCTCTTCTAATTCTCTTGGCAGTGCCTGATAGAATCCTAATAAAATCATGATAGTTAGCGGCAAATTAAACGCTGTATAGGATAAAAGAATAGAAATAGGATTATCAATTAGCTCCAAGTTATTAAAAAAACTAAATAAAGGGATTAACGTAGAATGTAATGGAATCATAATGCCCACCATAAACAAACCAAGAACAAGTTTACTTAACTTCCAGTGCATTCTTGTAATCGCAAAGGTAACAAAACTTGCTAATATAACCGTCAAAACTACTGCTACAACTGTAATCCATACACTATTGAAGAAATATAAGCTGATATTTCCTTGGGTCCATACTTTTACATAGTTCCCCCATTGTGGGTCTTTCGGAAGAGCAAATGGAGATAAGCCGAAAACTTCTTGATTCGTTTTTAAGGAAAAGAAGAATAACCAAACGAGTGGGTATATTTGAAAAATGGCAATTACTCCAAGCACTAGATACAAAATACCGTATCCAATCTTACTTCCCAGAGATCCTTTCGTTTTAGGAGATGTGGATAATTCAGTTTTATTTTGTTTTTTCAGGATTACTTCACTCATGATTACCTCTCTCCTTAATACTGAGCATCTTCTTTTGATGCTGTTAATTTTTGTATAACCCATGTCATCACAAGACAAATGATTAATAACGCAAAGCCAATGGCACTACCGTAGCCAAAATCATATGTTTTGAATGCTTCTTTATACATATAAGAGGCCATCACTTCACTTGCTCCATTTGGTCCTCCACCAGTCATAACATAGATTAAATCAAAATATTTTAAAGATCCTACAATGGCTAAAACAATAGTTACTTTTATTACTGGTGCAATTAATGGAATTTTGATTTTATAAGCAATTTGTAATGGGGTTGCCCCATCAATTTTAGCTGCCTCAATAATTTCATCTGCTACTCCTTTTAAAGCTGCATAATAAATAATGATGTAAAATCCAGCATATTGCCAAACAATTGGAATGAAAATGGAGTATAGTACTAAATTGGGATCCGCAAGCCATAAGGGTGTATTTTCTACTCCAAACATGGTTAAAAGCTTGTTCAGCATTCCATTTGTTGGATCAAAAATTTTCAACCATAGCTGTGCAATAGCTACAGACGATAATAACATCGGAATTAAATATATTTTGCGAAGAATTCCAGCTCCCTTAATCTTGCTTGCTAATATAAGTGAAATTACTAAATATGCAATAAGACTTACTGCAGAAAAAACAGCTAATAAAACGGAATGATACGTACTAGACCAGAACATTTTATCTTTCATAAGCTGTATATAATTATCTAAGCCAATAAAAGTCTTAGCCCCGATACCATCCCAATCCATTAAGCCATAATATCCTGTTAATACAATAGGAATATAGATTAAAACCAAAATGAGCAACAGTGCAGGGAGCACATAAAGAGTGATTACCCATTTGTTTGACATCACGTTTTTCATTTTCTGCTTTCCCTCCTTATTGATTGGGAGGAGCTTTGTTAAATGATATATAATTGTTCATGAGTTATTCATGTAACCAATATCATCGTTTAACAGAGCTTTCTCAAAAATCAATAATGTATCTTCCCAATTATCTAAAGTGATTATCTTTTAAATAGTGGAATCCACCTTTTTTTTCGATAGATTCCACCCATTCTTTATTATTCTTCTTCCGCTAAAGCTTGCTCTTGTTTGGCTGTAAATTCTTTTGGTGCTGCCTGACCGCCAAATAGTGATTGGATCATATCTAAGTGCACTTGTGCAACACTAGAGCTCATTTGAACATCTGCATATAATGTTAAATTAGAAGCATTTCCAAGGTCATTTAAAATATCGATATACATTTGATCTAGTTCAATATTGGAAGTGTCTACAACTGTCGCTGGAATTACACCTGCATCCTTAACAGAATTTTTGCCCCATTCTTCTACTAAATATGCGACAAATTTTTTCGCTTCGTCTTTTACCTTTGATTTTTCAGAAACAAATAGTCCAACCCCAGGGCCACCTACAAAACTGTTTATGTCTCCTTTTCCGCCTACATATGTTGGAAACTTAAAGTATCCTACTTTATCTTTAAATTCTTGCGTAACATCTGGGCTTGTTGTATAGTTTGGCAATTCCCAAGTCGCCATTAAATACATAGCTGCTTGTTCATTCATAAAGTACCCTTTTGCCTCATCATTTGAAAGACCATTAAACCCTTTGACAAATCCGCCCATATCTACTAATTTTTTTACTTCTTCGGCTGCTTGAACAAGCGCTGGGTCTTCAAAGCTTCCAGTACGATTAATTGCATTCGTTAACACTTCAGGCCCACCAATTCTATCTGCAAGATACATATACCACATAGAACCAGTCCAACGGTCTTTATTACCTAAAGTAATTGGTGTAACGCCGTTATCAGCTAACGTTTTAACAATATTTAAAAACTCATCATACGTTGCAGGAACTTCTAAATTATATTTCTCAAAGATTTCTTTATTGTAATAAACAGGTGTGATATTTAATTCAAGTGGAAGACCATATGTTTTCCCATCCATAGCAAATGCCTCTGTTGTACCTGCAACAAATTGGTCTTTAAAATTGCTATCAATTATATCATCTAACGGAGCAAACATTTCTCCTTTAACGAACGGCTGCATATATCCTGCTGCCCATGTCACCCCAATATCTGGTAGTTCATTTGAAGCTGATAATACTTTAATTTTATCTTTATATTGCTCGTTTCCAAGAATTTCTGTCTGAATTTTTACATCTGGGTGGTCTTTTTCATACTGTTTAATGATATCGTTTACAATAGTGTACTGTGCTTTTGAACTTCCCTCTGGCCAAAGATGCATGAATTTAATCACTGTTTTATCTCCATTTTTTGAAGCGTTTTCATTTTTGGAAGATGTGGATGAAGAACATCCTGCTAAAACTAAAACCAGCAATAAAGCAACAGATAGACATGCTGACAGTGCTTTTCTATGAAACATTTAAACTACCCCCTATACTTTCCTTTTTAATTATTCCTTCTAACAATCTAAAGTCTATCATTAATGATTTTTCTAAAAAAGGTAACAATGATTAGGAAAAGTTCTACTATTTTTAGAAAGCCCTTTCATTATTTTTCGTTATTTATTTTTCGGTAACCGCTCGGTGTTATTCCTTCTAATTCTTTAAATATTTTAATAAAATATTTGGCCGTTTTGTATCCTGACTCTTCTGCAATATCCGTAATGGAAAGTTTTGTGGAGATAAGTAGATTTTTCGCATGCTGAATTCTTCTTCTGGTGATATATTCACTAAACGTTAACCGAATCTCTTCCTTAAACAGCACACTAAAATAACTTGGATTCAAATACACATGGGCGGCTACGTCACGTTGTGTCAATTCCTCATTTAAGTGATTATCAATATATTGCAAGGCTTTCTGGATTGGCTCTCTTACTGATTCATTTGTTACTCTTGCATCAATCAGCTTATTATCAACTACTCTTGAGATAATATCATTTCTGTCTTTATCTCTATCAATCTTAAGAGCATCTTCGACGGCTTCTATTAATTTCTGTTTACTAATTGGCTTTAATAAATAATTAATAACGCCTAAGCGAAGAGCTTCTTGCGCATATTCAAATTCTGAATATGCTGAGATAACAATAACAACAGGCAGATGTTTTTGGCTTTTGATAGTTTTCAACATCGTTATTCCAGTTATTTTAGGCATGCGAATATCTGTTAGAAGAATATTTATTTTTTGTTTTTGCATTATATCAATGGCCGATTCTGCATTTTCCGAAATTAAAATTTGATATTGACCGCTAGACCAATTCTCTAGTGCTTTTTTGATTCCTTCTCTCGATCTCGGTTCATCATCAACAATCAATATTGTTTTTGCATGCATCTTACATACCCCCATCTTTTGGAATTTCAAAAGAAATGAATGTACCTTTATTCTCCATACTTTCTATCATTAATCCCTTTTGCTGTCTTTCCTGATAATAGAGCGTAAGCCTTTTATATACATTAGAAATAGCCATTCCCTTACCTGTGATTGAAGTAATTCCTTCCTTTTCCATCGATTCCTTAATCTGCTTTAATTTAGACTCGCTTATGCCAATTCCATCATCTCTAACTATTACCTTTATGTTATTATCTATCTCTCCTTGTTGCACAATAACGTCAACAGTACATTGTCCTACCTTATTCTCTGCTCCGTGCAGGACAGCATTTTCTACTAATGGTTGTATTAAAAATTTGGGGATTTTCACTTCTTCAAATACCTTTGGAAGCTGTATTTGCCAATTCAGTTGTTCTCCAAATCGCATTTTCATTATTTCCATATAGTCTTCAATATGGGCAATCTCCTCTTTTATGCGAACCCACTCATCCTCTGTAGATCGTGAAATGGTATAGCGAAATAAATTAGACATGGTAACAACGAGTTCGGCTAATTCTTCTTCGTCATTTTCCTCTAATGACCAATGGAGAGCATCTAATGTATTAAATAGAAAGTGAGGATTAATTTGTGCTTGCAAAGCTCTTAATTCACTACGGTTTCGAGTAATTTCTTTTTGATAAACCATGGTGATTAAATGGTTTGTTTCTTTTACGAGCTGATTGTATGTACTATTTAATTCATTTATTTCATTTACAGAGGGAATCTTTGGTGTCAGCGGCAAAGACCCTTCACTTGCAAATCTCATTGTGTTCGTTAAGCGGATAATCGGGCGAGTAATCATGTTAGAAAGAAAAAAAGAGCATACAAAGAAAATCATTAATCCAATTATGCCAGCAAGAAGAATGCTTGTGCGCACAACCGTTATGCCTTCCGTTAGCGTCTTATAGGGAGTTAAAATAAGGACAGTCCATCCTGTCATATACGAAGAATTTTTCGTAATCATGTAATCCCTTTCATTTATCTGCACCGTTTTTTTCTTAGTCTGTAAAATGAACTCACTTGATTGCTCATAATTAGTAATAATCGGTTTACTTAATTCATCTAAAAGAATAAAATACTGATCCGTTTTGTCTGTTAATGTTTGATTAGCAAACTGAAAATAATTAGCATAAATACTAAAGAGTAAATACCCTCCATTTGTAAAACTGCGATTAATTAAATTTACTCTTCTTATAGCAAGAAAATAATTGCTGTCATTTGGATCTTCTCCAATCCAAACTAGACTTCCCTTTGCTTGGTCCGCTTTTTCTACCCAATTAGCATGCAAATCGGTCATTATTTTTGCATCATCAAGTGGTAGTATTCGTTCCTGTTCCCTGGTAAATAATTGAAATGAAAAAATCCCATCAGAATTGGCTGTAATTGTATTAACAGTGCCCATTAATTCTTGTTTTTCATAGAAGGTCACTTTCTTTTGTTCGTATTCCTTTGTTAGCAGCTTTTGTACTTTATCATTCGTCGCCGCTAATTTCGAGGCCATATTTAATTGCTCATACAGTGTCTCAATTCTTCCACTTGCTTCCACTGCGACTTGCTGAATTTGTTTTTCTGCATTATTTTCTAATAAAGTAGATACTTGATTAAATATCAATATACTTACAAATAAAAGCACGACTATCATTACGGATAAAAATACAAATAAAATTTGATTTCGGAGTGTATTCCATTTCCTTAATAAGCTGAACATAGATTTTTATCGCCTTTCGCCCCATTTGCAACTTATTATACCAAAAATCCTTTTTACTTTGTTTATTCATTATACAAATAAACATAATAATTATTCTGCTATCTAAAATTTTTATCTTTTATTTAACCAAAAAAAGAGCCTGACTATTTACTATTGTAAAAAATTCAGCCTCTTCTTTTATTCTTATTTATATGAATGGATAATGGTAACTCGATTTCTCTTTTGCAGCTTTCTTTGTATATTTCTTATAAATAAATTCTTTCCAATTCTTCTCGTTGGCGGAAATAGAATAAGGACACCTGCAATATCTGTTAAAAATCCTGGAAACAGCAATAAAAGCCCGCCAATAAGAATACAAAAGCTATCTAATATCGCATCTCCTGGCATGATTCCCTGATTTATTTGCATTTGTACATTACGTATCGCCTTTAAACCTTGTTTCTTCAGTAAAATACCGCCTAGAATTCCAGTGCCTATTGCAATAATTAAGGTTTCTGGTATACCAATTATGTTTCCGGCTATCAGAAAAACCACAAGTTCAATTAGTGGTAATAGCAGCAAGCTGATCATAAAATTTCTCAAATTGTCACCATCCTCCTTTTCATTTCCTTTTTTTATTATACCTTTTTTTTATCTGGTCTGATAGTAAGCTGCCTTCCTTTTCCCTGTTAAATAATGTAATAACGTGTTGCTGCTTATAGTCGTTACCTTGGATATTTAAGAACTGAAAAAGAAGAGTAGCCATTGCCTAAAGATTATTAGGTATGGCTACTCTTCCAATTTTTATGCTTTACAGATTAAAGTACGCTCGCATGTCCGCTATATACGTAGCCGCTACGAGAATCAACTGTAATATCTAAGCCATCTTTTAAGATGCTAGTTGCGTTTTCTACTCCTACAATAACAGGAATTCCAATATTTAATCCTACAACCGCAGCATGACTTGTTAAGCCACCTTCTTCAACGATTAAGGCACTGCATTTTTCTAATGCTGGTACCATATCGCGATCTGTAGCATTTGTTACAAGAATAGAACCGAAATTAACTTTATCTAGTGCTTCTTTTGCACTAGTAGCAATTACTGCTTTACCAAAGGCTGTTTTGCGGCCAATTCCTTGTCCTTTAGCAAGTACATCGCCAATTACATGGATTTTCATGATGTTTGTTGTACCTGCTTCTCCCACAGGAAGCCCAGCAGTAATCACAACTAAATCACCATGTGTAACAATTGAGCTGTTAACACCTTCTTGAACTGCTACATCTAGCATTTCATCTGTTGATTCTGATTTTTGGCTAAGACGTGGATATACTCCCCAAACTAGCGCTAATTGTCTTTGAATTTTTGCATCATATGTTACTGCAATAATTGGAGCTTCTGGACGATATTTAGAAATCATTCTTGCAGTATGACCACTGCCAGTTGGTGTGATTACTGCTTTTACTTCTAAATTTAACGCTGTATGAGCAACAGATTGTCCGATAGAGTCTGTAATAGAATGCTCTGAATCTTTGCTGCGTTTTGAGAGGATTTCTTTATAGTTTAATGCCTCTTCTGCTCTTGCTGCAATATTATTCATTGTTTGTACTGCTTCCACAGGATATAATCCTGCAGCTGTTTCTCCAGAAAGCATAATAGCATCTGTTCCATCAAAAATTGCGTTTGCTACATCACTTGCTTCTGCACGAGTTGGACGTGGATTACGCTGCATAGAATCAAGCATTTGCGTTGCTGTAATAACAGGTTTCCCTAATGTATTACATTTTTTAATTAGCATTTTTTGAACTAATGGTACTTCTTCAGCAGGAATTTCTACCCCTAAATCTCCACGAGCAACCATTAGCCCATCAGAAACCTCAAGGATTTCATCAATATTATCCACACCTTCTTGGTTTTCGATTTTAGGTATGATATGGATATGAGAAGCATTATTATCTTCTAATAATTGCTTAATTTCTAGAACATCAGATGCACGACGAACGAAAGATGCTGCAATGAAGTCAATTCCTTGTTCAATACCAAAAAGGATGTCATTTGCATCTTTTTCTGTGATACCAGGAAGATTTACAGCAACACCAGGTACGTTTACACCTTTTTTATTCTTCAAAGTCCCTGAATTTAATATTTTTGTATGTATTTCTCCAGCAGCTTTGTCTATTTTCGTTACTTCAAGGCCGATTAAACCATCATCTAATAGAATTTTGCTACCTGGCTCCACATCATCAATTAAACCTTCGTAAGTAACAGAGAATTTCTCTGTAGTACCTTCAACTTCTGTCATAGATACGATAATATCATTACCAGCAACTAGTTCAATAGCGCCATCCTTCATGTTGTTTGTTCTAATTTCTGGACCTTTTGTATCTAAAAGAATCGCGATATTGTTACCAGTAATTTCAGCAGCTTCACGAATGTTTTTTATTCTTGCTCCATGCTCTTCAAAATCACCATGTGAAAAGTTAAGGCGTGAAACATTCATTCCAGCTTCCATTAATTGCGTTAATTTTTCTACGCTTTCACTTGCAGGACCAATAGTACATACAATCTTCGTTTTACGCATTAATAATAACCTCCGATAAATATTAGTAAAAAATAATAGCGAACTAAAACAGGATTTTAGGAATTTATGGATGATCTAATCATAAAATGCACTAGATAATCATAAATTCCTACTGATTTAAATGGATAATTCTTTTGATAAGTGATATAAATTATTATCAATCGTATGTTTACGTGCTAACGCTTCAATGATATCATAATCAACCAATTGATTTTTTTCGATACCAACAGCTCTTCCACCTTTGCCTTCTACTAAAAGCTCAACTGCATATGCACCTAGACGACTAGCTAACACACGGTCTTGGGCTGTAGGTGATCCACCACGCTGCATATGTCCTAACACAGACACACGAGTATCGAAATCTGTATTTTCTTCAATCAATTTACCGATTTCAACACCGCTGGCTACTCCTTCAGCTACGACAATAATACTATGCTTTTTACCACGCTCTTGACCTTTTTTCAATCTGCCTACAATTTCCTCCAAGTTAAAGCCTTCTTCTGGAATAAGAATTGTTTCAGCACCACCAGCTAAACCAGCCCATAATGCGATATCCCCAGCATTTCTTCCCATTACCTCAATGATGAATGTTCTCTCGTGAGATGTAGCTGTATCACGGATTTTATCAATCGCATCAATAACTGTGTTTAATGCAGTATCGAAACCGATTGTGAATTCTGTTCCTGGAATATCATTGTCAATTGTTCCTGGAACTCCAACACAAGGGTAACCTTGTTCTGTAAGCGCCTTCGCACCCATATAAGAACCATCTCCACCAATGACTACTAGTCCATCGATATTATGTTTCTTTAATTGCTCAATCCCTTTTTGTTGTCCTTCTTTTGTTTTAAATTCTTCACAACGTGCAGAGAAAAGGAAGGTTCCACCACGATGGATTATATCACCAACTGAACCAACTTCTAATTTTCTGAAGTTGCCACTAATTAGCCCAGCATAACCACCAACTACCCCATATACTTCCACACCATGGAATATCGCTTTACGAACTACGGCTCTAATAGCTGCGTTCATTCCTGGTGCGTCACCGCCACTTGTTAATACACCAATTCTTTTAACTGTCAATTTCCTCACCTCATAATTTCATTAACAAATAAATTATGTAGCATAACATACATATACTATTATATAACAAATTACTTGTCTGTAACATTTTTCACAAAATTTACATATATAATTTATGTAATGCTAACTTTTGTAAATTAATCAAGAAATTGGCTTTTCTCTATTAATTTATCTTACATTTATCCAATTATCCATTAAACAATTCTACCATATCATGAAGAATCGTGTATCTCAACTTAATATGAAAAAAAAATAAAAGACGGAATAATCAGCAAAATGCAAACGTTTTATCTATCACTATTTTGTAGCTATTTCCCCTTATCGCAAACTTTAAACCTATTAACTGGCATTCAGAAAAGAAAAATCATAAAAATAGTGTTAATAGTTTTAAAATAAAATAAACATTTTTTATTCTGCAAACTACATTTTTACCTTCTTACCGCATTTTCATACCAATAAAAAAAGAAGAAAAAACAAAAATACTTCCCAAATTGGATCGGACAAACGTTTTCCGCTATTTGATTATGTGTGTTTAGATTAGAACTCGTCCATAACGTTATAATTAAACGATGCACTGGGTGGGAAATTAAAACCTTTTGACGCATAAAAAATGAATAAAAACCCCCCAACAATCATACGAAATAGTTTTACTATCTCCGCATAATTATGGGGGGTTATCTTCGCTTGGAAATTTATTCTTAGTCTCGTTTAAAAACTCTTATCAATGATTTAAATAGACACCCATATTTTTAAACTTAGCATAGCGGTTATTCACAAGTTCTTCCTTTGTCATTCCTTTTAATTCTTTCAGAGATGCATATAATACTTCATCAATTTGTTCTGCTTGTTCTTTTATATTATGGTGTGCTCCACCTTTTACTTCCTTAATGATGGAATCAATAATGCTTAACTCTTTTAAGTCAGGTGCAGTAATCCTCATTTTTTCAGCTGCTTGTTTAGCCTGCCCAGCATCTTTCCATAAAATAGATGCGGCTCCTTCTGGTGTAATAACTGAGTATGTGGAGTTCTCTAGCATGTGAATATGGTTACCAACGCCAAGTGCTAAAGCACCACCACTACCACCTTCTCCAATTACAATACAGACAATTGGGACTTCCATCGATGCCATTTCAAATAAATTTTTGGCAATAGCTTCACTTTGTCCTCTTTCCTCTGCAGCTTTACCAGGGTATGCACCTTTTGTGTCAATAAAACAAATAATGGGACGATTGAACTTATCCGCTTGCTTCATTAGACGCAGGGCTTTTCGATATCCTTCTGGATGAGGCATTCCAAAATTTCTGCGAATATTTTCCTTTGTATCTTTTCCTCTTTGATGGCCGACAATCGTTACTGGTAATCCTTTGTATTTCGCAATTCCACCTACAATTGCCTCATCATCTCCAAAGCCTCTATCTCCATGTAATTCGATAAAATCGGTAAACAAATGGGGAATATAGTCAAGGGTCGTTGGTCTATTTGGATGTCTAGCAATTTGAACTCGATCCCAAGGCTTCATATTATCGTATACATCTTTTTCCAATTTTTTTAAGCGTATTTCTAATTTTTCAATCTCTGTACTTAAATCAACATTTGCATTTTCCGAGAAGTCTTTTAATTCTTGGATTTTATCTTTCAATTCATTAATTGGTTTATCAAAATCTAATCCTACCATTCTAATTCACCACCTGTTTGATGCATTTCAAGCACGAGGCTAAGCTTCTCTTTTAATTCTAATCTAGGTATTACCGCATCTAATTGACCATGCTTTAGTAAAAACTCTGCCGTTTGGAAGTCCTCCGGAAGCTCTTCTCCTATCGTTTGTTCAATAATACGACGTCCCGCAAAACCAATTAATGCACCTGGTTCAGCAAAATTATAATCTCCAAGTGAGGCAAAGCTTGCAGAAACGCCTCCTGTTGTTGGGTGGGTCATAATGGTAATATATAAACCGCCATTATCGCTAAATCGTTTTAATGCTACACTTGTTTTCGCCATTTGCATAAGACTTAGCACGCCTTCTTGCATTCTTGCTCCACCAGAAGCCGTAAAAATTATAAAGGGTACCGAAAGCTCATCAGCCTTTTCGACAGCGAGGGTAATTTTTTCTCCAACTACTGAACCCATACTTCCCATCCGGAAAGAAGAATCCATTACAGCTATTACTACTTTTCTGCCATTTATTTCACCTGTTCCTGTAACAACAGCTTCATTCATATTCGTTTTTTTAATATCGCCGGCAATTTTATCTTCATAACCAGGAAACTGCAAAGGATTTCCGGTTCTCATTTCTGCATTTAGCTCAACAAAAGTTGCTTCATCCAAAATGCAATTCATTCTTTCATAAGCCTTCATAGGCAGATGATACCCACAGTTTAAACAAACCTTATGATTCTTCTGTAATTCACGTGTATACATTATTTTCTTACAATTAGAACATTTTGTCATAATCCCTTCTGGAACTTCATTCTTTGATAATTCTGAAGGTAATGTTGCATACTTAAGTTTTTTTGATTTCGAAAATATTCCCTTAATCAATATGGAAACCTCCCCATAAGTAACAATTTAGATTTGAATCGGATTCCTATCATTTCCAAGCACCAATAATCAGTTAAAATTATTGTAATTACTAAATACACTCCATAATTGCATTTGATTCTTTTTTTTTAATGAATCTAAAAGAAGGAGGTAATCCTCCCTCTTCCATTCTTTCGCAGGAATTGTTAGTGAATGATAATAGTCATTTAAAATAGTCCATAAACGATGGACCAAGAAATTATCAGCTATTTTAATGATTTGAAAGAAAAACTCACTTTCTGATATTTCTCGTTCATTTACCAACTGTTTTAAATGTGCCAATTCATCTTCTGTAATTTTTTCCATGGCAATATATAGAGCATTTAATTGAATATAGTTCTTTGTTTCCAAAACGTCTTGTTTTGCTTTATCATTCTGCAATATAAAAGTACTGATCAATTCTACTAATTTATGACCTTGAAAATCACGAAGAAAGGTTCCTTCCCCTTTTCTTGTTTCAATCAACCCAAGCAGCTCTAATGCTCTCAGAGCTTCCCTGATGGATGATCTGCCTGCATGCAGGGTTTCACTCAATACTCGTTCAGAGGGAAGCTTGTCCCCTGGTTTCAGGCCGTTTTGATCAATCATTTCTCGTAAATGATTCACGATATCCACATATAATTTGGATTCCTTTGAAGATGATTCATTCACCTTATGTCATCACTCACTTCTTTCTTGCCTTTTTTGGCAATGTTTTAAGAAAATAAATAAAGTATAAGTACAAAATATCCAATCCAAAAATTTAGGCTAAGTGGTCTGACCAGTCAGCTTATTAAACAATATAACAACTTTTTAAAGTTGTAAAGTTTTATTCGGATAAGAAAACGCGATTAGCACCTAGTAAAGTAGATAATTCAGCGATACATTCCTTACTTGGTGAAATTTTATATTCTTCGTTTAAAACGATGTTTTTTCCTGTTTCCTCATAATGAATAATAACTGGAGTAGTTCCCGGGAATTTTCTCATAACCGCCAGTAACTCTAATCTTTGGTTCATCATATGCTTCTCATTCATCACTTTAATAAACAACTTATGTTCCTTTTTAGAAAGTGACTGGACAATCGTCCTCATCGATTCAACTAATTGAATAACAAATTGTTTACTGCCGTTTCTTTCTTCACATTTCCCTTCTAAATATACGATTTCACCCGAGTTAAGCAGACTTTGATATTTCTTAAAAATAGTTGGAAATATAACACCTTGCATTTCTCCGCTCTGATCACTCAGCTGGATAAATGCCATCGGCTCCCCTTTTTTAGTGCGAATGATATTTATTTCTGTTATATAGACAATGCTTTTATGTTTTTTTCCTACTTCCATTCCATTAATAGCAATGGTTTGCAAAGTTGCTTGATACGGCTTATAGATAGACACAGGATGGTCTGATAAGTAAAATCCTAAGGCATCTTTTTCTAAAGCTAATTTATCTTCCACTCTGAGTGGTTCTACTTCTACATATTTCGGTTTAAAAAAGAAATCATCCTCACTAAATAAATCATTTTGCTCTTCATCCTCTGGATGAACTAATTGGGCGTGCTGTATGGCTACATCAATAGATGCCAGCAAAATAGCACGATCTACTCCGAATTCATCGAAGCTTCCGGAATAAATAAGCATTTCCAAGACTCTTCTGTTAACCGTCTTCGGGGAAACTCGTATACAAAAATCAAACAAATCTTCAAATTTTTTCTGACTTCTCGCCTTTAATATTTCTCTTAATACATTTCCGCCAATACCTTTTATGCCTGCTAAGCTATAACGGATTTTATTCTTTTCTACACGGAAAAAGTAATTACTTTGATTAATAGAAGGCGGAGTCAGTTCAATATTCATCTGTTTTAACTCTTGAATATACTGAATTATTTTCCCTGTGTTTCCAAGGGAAGATGTTAATAGTGCCGCCATAAAATACAGGGGGTAGTTTGCTTTTAAATAGGCAAGCTGATAAGCAATCATACTATATGCTACTGCATGACTTCTATTAAAACCATAGTTGGCAAAACGCACAATTAACTCATATATTTCATTCGCTGTTTTTTCATGATATCCTTTTCTTTCTGCTCCTTTTACAAAATGAATTCTTTCTTTTTCCAGAATTTCCTTTTGTTTCTTACTCACAGCTCGTCTTAACAAATCCGCCTCTCCTAGTGAGAACCCAGCCATTTTAGAAGCGATTTGCATAATTTGCTCTTGATAAACAATCACTCCATAGGTGCTCTTTAGTATCTCTTCTAAATCAGGATGATAATAGTTTATCGATTCTTTGCCATGTTTTCTATTGATGTAATGCGGTATATTCTCCATAGGTCCAGGACGGTAAAGCGCATTAACAGCTACAATATCTTCAAAATTAGTTGGCTGTAACCTCTTTAATACATTGCGCATTCCTTCTGATTCCAATTGAAAGATCCCTGTTGTATCTCCTCTACTTAATAGCTTGAAAACATTTGGGTCATCAATTGGTATTTTTCTTATATCTATTCTTTTCTTTGTTGCTTTATAAAGCATATCAAGAATAGCTTCAATAAAAGAAAGATTTCTTAAACCAAGAAAATCCATTTTCAATAAGCCAAGTTCCTCTAAATATTCCATGCTATACTGTGTTAAATAAATATCGTCATGACCACCTTGAATCGGAATAATATCAACAAGGGGCTGTTGACTAAGAACCACGCCGGCAGCATGGGTTGATGTATGCCTTGGAAGCCCTTCGATTTTACATGCAGTATCAAATAGTTTTTGATTTCGAGGAGATGATTCAACAAATTGCTGCAAACGGATGGATTCTTGATAGCTTTGTTTGAGATTAACACCTAGTTTAGATGGGATCATTCTTGACAGTTCATCCAACTCTTTAACAGATAAGCCAAAGGCTCGCCCAACATCACGCAAAGCTGCTTTAGCAGCAAGCGTACCAAAGGTAATAATTTGCGCAACATGCAGCTCTCCATATTTATTTTTCACATATGAAATAACTTTATCCCGCTTATTATCAGGAAAATCAATATCGATATCTGGCATGGAAATTCTCTCTGGATTTAAAAATCTTTCAAAAAGCAATTGATATTTAATAGGATCTATATCTGTAATATGTAAAACATAGGCAACGATTGATCCCGCAGCTGACCCCCTTCCAGGACCTGTTAGAATTCCGTTCTCTCGCGCAAACTTCATAAAATCCCAAACAATTAAGAAATAGTCACTATAATTCATTCTCCCAATGATGTCCAATTCATATTCCAACCGTGCTGTGTGTTCTGGAGAAGGATGAGAATATCTGTCATTTAAACCAGCCATACATAATTCTCTTAAATAACTAAGAGCATTTTTTCCTGCAGGTACAGTATATTTAGGTAAGGTAGCAAGTATGCCATTCATTTCAATCTGACAAGACTCTCCTACCTTCCATGTGTTTTCCAGAATATCTGGTTGATCATTGAATAATGTAATCATTTCTTCTTTGTTTTTTAGATAATGCTGATTAGAACTCCATTCATCTTGCTCTATATCGGAAAGCTTCTCCCCATTTTTGATTGCCTTTAAGCATTCATAAGCAAAATGGTCCTCCTCCTCCAGGTAAAATACATTATTTGTTGCTACCAGCTTGACTTTTTCTTCAGAAGCTAATCTGAGTAACTTTTCATTTAGTGCATCTTCCACCGCAATGCCGTGTCTTTGAATAGATAAAAAGCATTGACCAGGTTCAAAAATGGACTTCCATAGCATTAATGTATTTCTTGCTGATTCCGTATCATCCCTCAGTAAATTTTGTTCAATCTCCCCATCAAATCCAGGTGAGATTGCAACGAGACCTTTAGCATAATGCTTTAACCATTTCACAGGAATTCCCTGTGGATTTTTTGTTTGAACAGCACTCGTAATTTTCAATAAATTTTTAAATCCTAGACTAGTTCTAGCTAATAAGACCAATGGATAAACATTATCTTCTTCCCATTCACTTATTACATCTACTGTTAGTCCGATAATCGGTTTTATCCCTTGCTTTAATGATTCTTTATAAAAAGAAGCTGCACCATACATCACATTGCGATCTGTTAAAGCAATAGAACGATAGCCATGCTTTTTAGCATTTGTAACTAACTCTTTTATCGAAAGCGTGCTAGATAAAAGGCTATATGCACTAGATACTTGAAGATGTATAAAAGACATAAATTAATTCACCACTTTTCTTAAAAAATTTTTTTCCTTATAACAAAAAAATATATAAAAATGCTAGAGAAGATGTCATTTTTGCTTTATTTACAAACCTTTTTACCACTTTAAAGGCTATTCCCTTAAAAAAGCAATCATTGTTATTCTATCTTATTAGTTTGCCTCAAAATAAAAGACTTTTTCCTTTCATTATAGATGTTCACAGCAAAAAAAGAAAATATGTTCTCTTTATTAAGGAATGACGTGAAACTTCAACACTTGTATAATCGACCTTTAAATTCATTCATAAATGCAATAGATTGTCCATAATAATAAGAAGAAGAATAGAAGATTACAAGATATGAGAAAAATATACAACCGTGAGAATAAATATTTTGCTCTATGGAGAAGACTTCATTCTATTTGATTTATTGCCTGCTTAGAAACAAAAACTAATAAAAGTTAGAGAGGTAAACGTATGAATCAACAACCATTCTTCCCTACCTTCATCGAAAGCTACTTTATTGCCTTAGGGGTTATTTTAGGAGGCGCACTTTTAGGTGGACTTGCTGCATTTCTAACCGGAAAACCACTCCTTACTGAAATCATACGCATTTCTGGAATCATCAAAATTTGGGCGATTGTTACAGCGATTGGCGGGACCTTTGATGCTATTGATACGATTGAAAAAGGAATCTATGATGCTGGCACAAAAGACCTATTCAAACAAATCTTATTAATCGTTTCTGCTTTCGGAGGAGCTCATACAGGCATTACAATTATTAAGTGGATTACACAGGAGTATATATAAATGAGAATTCCACCATATTATAAAAATCAGGCTGTACAACGTTTTTTTGCCGGAATGGTTATCGGTGGAGTAATCAGTTGGTGTATTTTTGTCTTTATTTTCGGTGTATGGCAGGAACGATATAGCTCGGAAATTAAAACACAAAAAGCAACTATTGAGGATTTAGAAAGAGAGAAAAAAATATGGCAAGAGGAATTTGCTGCACAAAATAAAACGACCGAAGAAAAGCTGACAGTGGAGGATATCGTTGTAAAGATAAACAATACAGATAAAGAAAAATATGATATTAAACCCTTTAATGCCTTAGAAATGGAAGATGCCATTAAAGAAGATTTATCGACCATTATTGCAAAAGACCTCGATATGGTCTATAAAAGTCGCGCACTGTTAAAAAAGTCGATTGAAAACAAAGTAGTTGTTTCCGATAAAAAGCGTTATAAATTTAAAGTAACAGAGTTGATTATTTATACAACGGTTCATGTCGAATTAAGAGTCACCTTTGGCGATTAAAAAGAGGTGCAATCCATTATAACGTAACGGATTGCACCCTTTTTCTTTCTTGTTGAATAATTAAGCCATAAGAAAACTACCTTATTTACAAACTGCTTCTAAATCCTTCACTACTTTACAGGCATCCTCCCATTGATTAATGGTTGCGCCTGAGGCCATTGGATGTCCTCCACCATTATATTTTTTTGCAATTCCATTAATAACTGGTCCTTTTGAACGCAATCTTACACGAATTTGATCTGCTTCTTCAATAAAAAAGACCCATGCTTTTAAACCTTTTACACTCCCTAGACTGCTAACAAGTAACGATGCCTCTGCAGGAGTTGCCTGAAATTGAGCTAATATTTCCTTATTGAGCTTCATACTTGCTACTCCATTTGCATGAACTTGAAAATTTTGCAGAACATAGCCACTCAGCTTGACAATATGGGGATCGAGTTCATACATTTGGTCATACATTTCTGTGCGCGAAAAAGAATATTTGATTAATTCTCCGGCATAAAGAAATGTTTTTTCCGATGTACTTGGATATAGAAATCTCCCAGTATCTCCAACAATTCCCGCATATAGCAGCCTTGCAGCCTCATCACTCATCTTTAGCCCCTGATCTTCTCCAAACAAATAAAACTCATAGATCAACTCACTTGTCGAACTAGCTGCAGTCTCTACCCAAACTATATCGCCATATGCATCATCATTTGGATGATGGTCGATCTTTATTAGCATTTTCCCAGTCAGATAGCGCTGGTCACATACTCTTTCTTGATTAGCTGTATCACATACAATGACCAGCGCATCAGCATAGGTGCTGTCATCAATGACATCGAGTCTTCGTAAAAAGTTTAAGGAAGCTTCTTCTTTTCCTACCGTATAGACGTTTTTATCGGGATAAGAAGTTTTTATAATTTCTGCTAATCCACCTTGCGATCCATATGCATCTGGATCTGGACGGACATGTCTATGAATAATGATAGTATTAAAGGCTCTTATCGCATCTAGTATTTTCTGTTTCATTTATTTCTCCTTTCATTAATGACGATCGATTAATTGACACATCATCATCGCTTTTCCAACAAGTACTCCGTGGTTAAAAACTTCTACATCGACTTTCCCAAATTTTCGTCCAACTTCTAAAATTTTGGGAACTATTTCAATAACACTATCCATTTGAACTGGCTTGATAAAATAGATGGTCATATTTTCGACAACTAAATCACCTTTTTTAAACCCTCTAAGTACTCTGTTCGCCGCTTCGGAAACAATCGTTGTAAACACCCCATAAGATATGGTCCCTAAGTGATTCGTCATCTGCGGAGTTACTTCACAGGAAAAGGCTGTTTCCCCTTTGTTTTTTCCTTTAGTCAACAAGACATGCTTTGTGACAATATCATCAATCGTTTCGCCAATTTGAGGCTGTCTTTGGTTCATTTGCAGCGCTTTTAATACATCTTGTCTACTAATAATCCCTTCTAGCTTGTTTGCTTCATCTACAACTGGCAAGACTTCAATTCCTTCCCATACCATCATATGCGAACAAGAAGCAACACTTGTTTTGCCACTAACCGTCATTGGGTGTTTTGTCATGACTTTATCGATCGTCATATCCATCGATTTTCCAATGATATCCTTTGATGTAATCATCCCTTGTACTTTTAAACTATGATCCACTACTGGGAACCGACCGTGTAACGTTTCTTTATTATATTTATGCCACAAAGCAACATCATCCGTTGTCTTTAAGTAAATCGTTTCTTTAAGCGGTGTTAAAATATCTTCTACTAAAACAATTTCTTTTTTTATGAGCTGATCATAGATTGCCCGGTTTATCATCGTTGCAACAGTAAATGTATCATAGCTTGTTGAAATAATCGGGAGCTGCAAATCGTCTGCTAAACGTTTCACATGTTCCTCTGTATCGAAGCCACCTGTAATTAAAACCGCAGCACCAGCTTTTAATACATGTTCATGTGCCCGCACACGGTTCCCTATAATCAAGAGATTTCCAGGACCTGTATAACGCATCATTGCATCTAATTTCATTGCCCCAATAACAAAACGATTTAAGGTTTTATGTAAACCAGCTCTCCCACCAAGAACTTGTCCATCCACAATATTAACTACTTCTGCATAGGTTAACTTCTCAATATTTTCTTTCTTCTTTCGTTCAATTCTAATTGTACCAACTCTTTCAATGGTACTTACATACCCTTTATTCTCTGCTTCTTTTATCGCTCTATAAGCTGTTCCTTCACTTACATTTAATGCTTTCGCAATTTGTCGAACAGAAATCTTTTCTCCTACTTGTAATTCATCAATATAATTTAATATTTGCTCATGTTTTGTAGCCAAATTACCACCCTCTTTTAAGAAAAGCACACTGCTTCTCGCAGACAAACTTAGAAAATTCTATTGGTTAAACTCTCTCGTTTGTTCTATGCGAAAACTGCCTGTACTAGACATTTTCATACCATTTATTTCTATTACAATTTATCCATCTATGTTTCAATAGTTTTCGGCTAACTATTAATTTCTTTCATTTAAAGCTGCCTTCTTTAATATCTATGATTTCCCTAGGTAAAAAATCTATTGAAAAAAGCTTGTATATCTTTATTATAGAGTGAACTACTAGGGTATTCAATGAATTCTCTGTTAATCGCCATTAAAACATTCAGTCATTTTGTTTTTTGAGTGGAGTATGTCTTTTGTGGACATCTTTATTTCTTATTAAAATATTACATGCTAAAAGGGCTGGAAGAAAATAATTCCAGCCGTAAATAAATCGAACCACATTATACGGATATCGGCAATAAAGACCCGCATAATCATTTACCAGCATACGGACCCTTATTTATTGATAACGGGAGATAGATTTTCGTTTTAGTTCTATCTCTCTCCTCTTTTCATCTTATTGGTAATAATAGATTTTCTTCTTTTTCTGTGCTTTACTATAGGACCTTTTGGCTGGTCGTGGTTTTTTAGGGGTATATAGTAATGCAGTTAAATTTCCCGCTACTACCATTAAGGCAAAGGCTAGCCATGTAACCGAAAATATTCCTTCAGCCCCGTTACTGAAGGGAGAAAGTCTTGGCATTCCATAATATAAAAGGACACCACATAATAATATACATAGTAAATATCTATTCTTATTCATAGTCGCTAAAACCTCCTTGATACTATCCTATGCGGACAAGGACAAAAAAAGTATTTAAAAATTAGCTAAAGCATCTGATCACACAGAAAGTTTCGTAAGTCTAAATATTTACATACACGACTTATGTTGATAATCTTATAGGATAAGAATAATATTTAACTGGTCCTACAATATAAGGAAATGGAAAAAAGTATAGACTTGTTAAGAAACACTTGGAGGTAGGTTGAATTGGAAAAAAAAATAGCGTCTCTAGCAAATTGGATGAAGCAGGAAGAAATTGATTTCACTTTTTTAACTTCTACAGATAATATTTTCTATTTTAGCGGATTCTATAGTGATCCACATGAAAGATTATTGGCTTTGATTGTCTTCCCAGAAAACGATCCGATATTAGTTTGTCCTGCAATGGAAACAAATGATGCTAAAAATGCCGGGTGGAGCTATGATATCATCGGCTATAGTGATACAGAAAATCCATGGGAGGCTATTCAAAGTATGGTTCAAAGCCGTACAAACCGTACAACAAAAGTAGCTCTTGAAATAGATCACATGAATGTGGCAAGATATCAGGCACTTCAAACGTCATTTCCAAACATTGAAGGATATGTTTCAGCAGAAGAAAAAATTAATACTTTGCGCATGATAAAAACATCAGATGAATTAGCTAAGATAAAAGAAGCTTGTAAATGGGCTGATTTCGCTATAGAAATAGGCTGTAATGAAATAGCAGAAGGCAAATCTGAAATGGAAATTCTAGCTGCAATTGAATATGAATTGAAGAAAAAAGGAATTGGTAAGATGTCCTTTTCAACCATGGTTTTAACTGGTGTGAACGGCGCTTCCCCTCATGGTAATCCAGGAGAGACAAAAATCAAAAAAGGAGACCTAGTATTATTTGACTTAGGGGTTGTTGTTGATGGATATTGTTCCGATATAACCAGAACAGTGGCATTTGGCGACATTAATGATAAGCAAAAGGATATTTATGATACAGTTTTAAAAGCTCAGCTTACAGCGATTGAAGCCTCTAAGCCAGGCGTTTCTTGTGCTACTGTTGATCTAGCTGCTCGAAACACAATAAGAGAAGCAGGTTATGGCGAGTTTTTCCCTCACCGTTTAGGGCATGGATTAGGGATTAGTGTTCATGAATTCCCTTCCTTAACTGAAACAAATTCCCTAGTTTTACAAGAAGGTATGGTATATACAATCGAGCCGGGAATTTATGTACCGAATGTTGCAGGAGTTCGGATAGAAGATGATGTTTATGTTACAAAAGATGGAGTGGAGATTTTAACTAAATTTCCGAAAGAGCTTCAAATTATTCAATAAATGGTAAACAAGAAAATCCGCCTGTTTTTTAATATCTGTCATGCGGATGTTAACCACAAACCTGTTTTCTAAATAACCCCAACGATAATTCGGAGTTTCCCCTAGCATCTCCGTATAATCGTTGGGGTTTATATGTGAATGAAATACTCATGCCCCCAAAAAAACGAATCTATTATCTTCTCTTTTAATGTACTTGCACCTAAATTTATATTTTACATAAGATACCTAAACTTAAAAAGGAATAAATGGGGGAGAAGAGAATGGTTAAATATGTAGATTATACAGATCCAAAAATCCAATACCATTTTGATGTAAATAAAAGTAATTTTTTCACAAGAGATAGTCATAACTATATTAATGTTTTAGGAGAACAACAGTTAAATTCGTTAGAGAATGTGTCATTGCTAGATATCTATTTAAGCAGAGATATTGTAGTTGAACCACATATTCACCAAAATGCGGCAGAGCTCGTATACTGCATTTCCGGTTCTGCTACTGTTTCACTATTAAATCCTTTTACAAAAAAAATCCTAAACTATACCATTACGCCTGGCCAAGTAGCTAATGTTCCCCAAGGCTGGTGGCATTATGAAATCGCAAATACAAATAAGACACATTTATTAGCTATATTCAATGCACCTACACCTGAAGCAATCTTTGGCTCTGATTTACTTCGTCTAACTCCTCCAGACTTAATGGCACATACTTATTCATTGGATCTTCATAAGTGGAAATCCACCATCTCTCCCATTAATAAAACAACAATTCTTGGCCCAGTGATTAGTAGAAATAGTTCTAGTCAAAATTATTATGCAGACGCCCCTTATCCTCAGCCTATCTACCAGCCTTACTACATTCCAAGAAATTACTAACAAGTTGAGTGCAGATGATGGATTAAAAATTAGGGCAGTTATTTATTTAAAAAGGACGATTTGTTTTGCAACAGTACTCACAGGCTAAATGGTATATATTGCTTTCCACCAGGAGAGCGTTGAGGGAGGTTCAGCCTCCTCCATTCAGCCGCAGGTCATAGTAACTTAAAACTAGTTTATCTTAAATGATAGGTGGAATTAGTTATTATTCGCCTATCAGTTAAGGCTCAGGCTCTTCCTACAGTCTTTTTTGTTTAGTCCTTTATTTGTTTCTGCTCTTTATCCAAGAAGGCATCAACCGCACCGTCGTTATAGGATTCCATCACTTGGGCAGTTACTTCTTCGCTTCCTTTTTCATCAAATTGAAAATCATTCTGTATACTTTCATTTTGTTTGTGCATCTCTATTCCTTCCTTTCTTATTTTTCCCCCTATTATTTGATTGAAAAGTTAAACTTATGCATGAATTGGGTATATAATAGAAGTAGATAAACTTAAGGAGTGAATGCTTATGAACGTAAACTATCAAAACATTATTGTGGCAGTAGATGGTTCTGACGAGGCTGATAACGCTATAAAGAAAGCGATTTCAATCGCAAAAGAAAATAATGCTAGACTTGTCATTGCCCATGTTATTGATACGAGATCTTTTGCAACAGTAGCTGCGTACGATCAATCCATTGCAGCTAAATCAGATGAATTCGCAAATGAGCTCTTAGATAAATATATTGTTCAAGCAACTGCAGCAGGAATTGAGAATGTTGTAAAGGCAATTGAATTCGGTTCTCCAAGAGCAGTAGTTCCTCGAGAAATTGCGACAAAGTACAAAGCTGATTTAATTGTGTGTGGAGCGACAGGTTTAAATGCCGTTGAGAGATTTATTATCGGCAGTGTCTCTGAAGGAATTACCAGAAATGCTCCTTGTGATGTTTTAATTGTTAGAAGCAGTGATCAATAGAAATAAAAAGAAGAAAATTCTATTATTGAAAGCAGTGTTTGCAATCAAATAATAGAATTTTCTTCATTTACTTCACTTCTTCTTTTTCCCAAACGCAAAGCTTTGCTTTTTCAATCGCCTGCTTTATTTGGGTAAATCCAGTTCCGCCAGCACTATTTCGTCTTTCAACTGCCGTTCTGGGATTCAATACATGGTAGATATCCTGTTCAAATAAGCTGCTCGCCGCTTGTAGTTCTGTAATACTTAAATCCTGCAAATAACATTTTTTATTCACACAGTATAGAACCAATTTCCCTACTACTTCATGTGCCTCTCTGAATGGCATCCCTTTTTCTGATAAATAATCAGCTAATTCTGTAGCATTAGAAAAGTCATTTTTCGTGGCATTTTCCATTCCTTGCTCATTAACCTTCATTGTTTGAATCATACCAGCAAAAATGCGCAAAGAGCCAACCACCGTTTTTACGGTATCAAACATCCCTTCTTTATCTTCCTGCATATCTTTATTGTATGCTAAAGGCAAACCTTTCAATACAGTTAACAAGCCCATTAAATTTCCATAAACCCGTCCGGTTTTTCCTCGGATTAATTCAGCCATATCTGGATTTTTCTTTTGGGGCATAATGCTGCTTCCCGTGGAAAAACTATCGTCTAATTCAATAAATTTAAATTCTTGAGAAGACCAAAGAATAATTTCTTCACTAAAGCGCGATAGATGCATCATTAAAATAGAACTAGTCGATAGAAATTCTAGAATAAAGTCACGATCGCTTACTGCATCCATACTATTTTCATAAATGGAATCAAAGCCAAGTAAGTCAGCACTATAGGAACGATCAATAGGAAAGGTTGTTCCTGCTAAAGCACCTGCACCTAGTGGTGATACATTAATTCTCGTTACATTTTCCTGATATCGCTGTTTGTCTCTTTCAAACATCCAGAAATACGCCATTAAATGATGCGCAAAAGAGATAGGCTGGGCACGCTGAAGATGTGTATAACCAGGCATTACTGTTTCAATATGATGTTCTGCCTTTTCCAGCAACGAGCTTTGCAGCTCATTCAATAATTGGATAATTTGTTTCACTTGTTTTCGCAGGTAAAGATGCATATCTGTTGCAACCTGATCATTTCTACTTCTACCAGTATGGAGCTTCCCACCTACAGGACCAATTAAATCCGTTAATTTACTTTCTAAATTAAGATGGATATCTTCTAGTTTTACAGAAAAAGATAATTCATCCTTTTCTGCTTGCTTTTTTAGAGTAAGTAATCCATTTTTGATTTTCTCTGCCTCTGCTACTGACAATATCCCTGTCTTAGAGAGCATTTCCACATGGGCAATGCTCCCTTCTATATCTTCTAACACTAGTTCTTGATCAAAGGAAATGGACGCCCCAAATTCATCTACCCATTCCTCGGCAGATTTTGTAAATCTGCCTCCCCATAACTTCTTCACACAGACACCTTCTTGTCGTTTTCCACAATGCTTTGAACCTTTGTAGGAAGTCCCCAAAGTTTAATGAAGCCAACCGCTGCTGCATGATCAAACTCATCGTCGGAAGTATACGTAGCAAGTTTTTCATCATATAAAGAATACGGTGATTTTCTTCCTTCTACAATCGCATGCCCTTTAAATAGTTTCACGCGAACCGTTCCTGTCACGTTTTTCTGGGTTTCTTGCAAGAAAGCTTGCAATGCTTTTGTAATTGGAGAGAACCAAAGTCCCTCATAAATAACTTCTGTGATTTTCTTTTCGATAACTGGTTTAAAATGAGCTACTTCTTTTACAAGCGTAATATCTTCTAATTCTTTATGTGCTTTCATCAATGTTAAAGCACCTGGACATTCATACACTTCTCTTGATTTAATTCCTACTAATCTATTTTCTACATGATCGATTCTACCCACACCATGTTTTCCAGCGATCTTATTTAACTCAAGAATTAGCGCAGATAAAGAATAAGTAATACCATCTATGCTGACAGGAACACCTTCCTTAAATTCAATTTCAATAATATCTGCTTGATCAGGAGCATTTTCGAGACTTACCGTTAAGTCATACGCTTCTTCTGGAGGGGCAGCCCAAGGATCTTCTAAAATTCCACATTCATTGCTTCTTCCCCATAGATTTTGGTCTATAGAAAATGGACTATCCAAGTTAACCGGGATGGGAATATTTTTTTCTTTTGCATAAGCAATTTCTTCTTCACGAGACCATCCCCACTCACGGACTGGTGCTAATACTTTTAAATTAGGATTTAATGCTTGGATAGATACTTCAAAACGCACTTGGTCATTTCCTTTTCCCGTACATCCATGTGCGACCGCAACAGCATTTTCTTTTTCTGCAACTTCTACTAATTTTTTGGAAATTAAAGGTCTTGATAATGCAGAAACAAGGGGATACTTTCCTTCATAAAGGGTATGTGCCTGCATAGCAGTAAGTGCAAAATCCTGTGCGAATTCTTCTTTTGCATCGATGACATAAGATTGAACTGCACCAACCGAAAGTGCTTTTTGTTGTATAAAGTTCAAATCCTTTCCTTCACCAACATCTAAGCAGCAAGCTACTACATCATAACCTTGATCCTGTAACCATTTTATTGCTACAGATGTATCTAATCCTCCTGAATATGCTAAGACTACTTTTGGATTTGCCATTACCTAATTCCTCCTATATGCGAATAAATATTCATTTATTTATATTTTTATTCAAAAACTATATGTATCACTTTAACAACTTTCCCTAATAATTTCAATAGAATTTTTATAAAAATTTAAATAATTTTATTTTTATACACACAAAAAGATAGGAAGTCTCAGTATACATCCTATTAATAAACTAATTATTTGTATCTATAAAAATAAACTTAATCTTTTATGCATTATTTTATACATTTCATTAGTAGATAAATTCTATTTTTATATATAAAAATAGGTCAATCCTTTTCTTTACTTGAAAAGTTATTGACCTTTTTATTATTATTTATGCAATTCGCTGACAACATGACTTAATTCAGGAAGGATTAATTTGTTCATCGCAAGCCGTACAGCACCTGTAGATCCTGGAGTACAAAAAATGACCGTATTATTAATCGTTCCAGCAATCGCTCTTGATAATATAGCACTAGAGCCTATATCTTCTGTATAGCTTAACATTCGAAACAGTTCTCCAAATCCATCTAATTCTTTTGTTAGGAGAGGTTTAATGGCTTCGATGGTAATATCCCTGGGTGAAATTCCTGTCCCTCCATTTAAGAGAATACAATTAATTTCAGCTGATTGTACCCCCGTCATTATTTCGTGTACAATTTGTTCTTTCTCATCCCTTACGATGACATACTTTTGTATAGAATGGTTTTCCTGTTCTAACAGATCAATCATCAATTTTCCGCTTTTATCATTTTCCTCAGATCTTGTATCACTAACGGTTATCACTTTACAGCCAACCTGTAAGTATTGATGCTTCGTATGGATTTGTTTATTCATATTCCCCACTCTTTCGCTCGTTTTCTTTCTCCACTGTAAAATATGCTTTATGTGCCTTATCCAATAATAACGTGGCTTTGTCGCGTGTAAATAAATGAAGGCGATGCATTGGTCTTGTCATTGCAACATATAAAAGCTTTAAATCTATTTCTTCTTGGGAAAAAGACTCATTTAACGTAAAAAGAAGAACTGCGTCAAATTCCAGTCCCTTGGAAAGGTAGCTTGGTACTATAATTAAATATTTCTTTTCAAGCTCTTCATTTTCTTGAAGAAATTGGACATTAGGCACTTTTCTTTTTTGCATCTCTTTCAATATTGCTCTACATTCTTCCTCTGTTTTACCAATAATAGCAATGGAGTGATAACCGTCATTATGCAGTCGATCTGCTACTTGAATCATTCTGTCAATCAATTCTTGTTTTTGCTCATATAAATGAACAGTCGGTTTTTCTCCATGGCGGACAACTGGTTTCACTTTGGGCAAATCTTCATTGACTAAATGCAAAATTTCATTTGCCAAAAACATAATTTCAATCGTAGTCCGGTAGCTTTTTTGCAAGGTCATATAATTCGCGCGCGGAAAAATAGTTTGCTGTAATGTCTGCCAGTTCTGTAATCCCCGATAGGAGTGAATCCCTTGTGCTAAATCTCCAACAAGGGTAAACATATCTGTTTCTAGTCCTGCTTTTAAGGCATATAGCTGAAATTCGCTATAATCCTGCACTTCATCAATGACAATATTCTTCGCTCGATATTCTTTATCTATGCCAAATATTTTATACTGCAAATAAAATAATGCCCCTAAGTCCTCGATTTCCACTTTCTTTTGTTTTAATATCTTTCGCTGGAAGGCAATCAAATAATCTAATTGCTTTTCTGTTAGCGAATCTTCCGTATATTTTCTAAGGAGCTCCTTATCCGCAAATAATCTGGAATAATACTCATATAAATCGGTTGTCTCCATTGTCTTCATATATCTTCTAACAGCAGTTGAAGCTTCTTTTTTTACAGTTGCTATTCTTTCTGCCTTCGTGTCTAGAAAATAGACAACTTTCTCTTTCCGCTTTGAATCTTCTTTTATCTTTAAGGCACGATCTAATGCATCTTCATACTTATCTTCCAACTTACTTAAAATTATTTTCTTTTTCCGTTTTAAATCAGCTTGTAAGATTCCCTTTATTTTCTCCTTCCGTTTGATTAAGGGAAGATAATCGTATTCCTTCTTAAATAAACGCTCCAGTTTCTTTGCTCCATATAACGGGAATTTTTCTACCCGAAAATCTTCTTTTGGACTCATTTCATTACATATATCCACTAAATATTTATCCATTACCTTTTTATATTCTAAAGATCCTTTATAACGGGAAAGCCACTTAACCAGTTCTTCTTGTTTGTTCTTATGATTTATAAATGTTAGTAATTTCTTATTTGACTGAATTACTTTCATTTTCTTTCCAATGCATAGTAAAACATAATCTAGGAATGTCGTTTGACGAATCTTCTCTACTCCCAAATCAGGCAGCGCTTGTGCAATATAACCGATGAACATATTATTTGGCGCAATAATCATTAATTGCTCAGGCTGAAAATATTTTGCATAGTTATAGATAAAATAGGATATTCGGTGTAAAGCAATAGTGGTCTTTCCACTTCCGGCCGCTCCTTGGACAATGATTGGCCGATTTAGATCTGCTCGAATTATTTCATTTTGTTCAGCTTGAATAGTTGAAATGATCTCTGTTAGTCGCTGGTCTGCTTTTCCAGCAAGAGATTGCTGCAATAATTCATCTGTTGTAGTTAAATCAATATCCTGATAATGAAGGAGCTCTCCTTTTTCAATTTTAAATTGTCTTTTTAATGATAAATGCCCTTCAATCGTTTCTTCATTCACTTCGTATGAAACTTCGCCCAATCGTCCATCGTAATAGACATTTGCAATTGGTGAACGCCAGTCTACAATTATTGGTTTTTGTGTGTCCTTTTCAAAAAGCGAAGTTTTTCCTAAATAATAGACATTCTTTTGGGATTTCCCTTTCATTTGATAATCAATCCGCGCAAAATAGGGAGTATCTAAAATACGTTTTAAAATACTTAACTCGGTTGTTGCAAGCTGTAAAAACTTACTATTCGTTAAATAGTTGATATAACTCAAACTACTGTCAAGCGCCTCTTCATTGCTTATGGATTCTCGCACATTTTCCTGTAATGTCCCTTGATTGATCTGCGCCTCATGCAAAACAATATTCATATAATTTTTCGTATATTCAAGTCTTTCCCTTTCCTGTTCCCATTCGTCTAATGAAAAGTCTTCCATAGTTTCCCCTTTCTCCATTTATAAGAAAATTTCCATCCGCACCTTTTTGGTCCCGGTTGCTACACTTATCTTAAAGACGGATAAATTCCATCTCGTTTACTTAGTAAATAGCTTTTTTGATAAAAATGATGTGCCAATTCCGTCATCTCTTTCGTAAAATGGTAATTCGCCGCTGCTCCTATTATGGTACCAGCCATACTCGATTTCCTTTTAAAAAATAAGATAAATGAAAGCTTTATCAGCTCACTTAATAAAGAGTGCAGCATCTTTTCCTGAACTATTTCATCCTTTCCATCATAAAAGAAACCTTGCTGTTCTTTCTCCAATTCATCCATTAGCTCATTCCATGCTTCTTTTCGCTGCTCATGCGGTAAACACCCTGCACAGAAAACTTTCAATGCTGTCATGATTTCATTGGGACTATCAGCTGGTCTCCCATATAGCGAAGCAAGAACCTGAACGGATCGAAGATTAATAATAAGCATCGAGAGAAAATCGCCCATGAAAAAACCAGTATGCTTCGAAGCCAAAGCCCCTTGGGCCGAGGCAAGCATCCTGTAATGAGCCATTTGTTTTTCTGCAATGGATTGTAATTGGTCTATACTCAATTTTGTCATATCTCTTAAAGTGAAGATTGATTCATTATGTACTCTTGCCTGCTGCATAATTTTTTGAGCGGTGTTTCGTTGAAATGTGGAATTAATTAAGATGGCATGAAGATGGAATAAGATATTATTAAGTGATCGTACAATTTTTTGTTTTTGCCATTCAGGTAAATAGGATAAGCCAGTATCTATGTAATCAGAATAAAGATGGAGAATTTTGATTGATCGTTCACTTTTCCGTTCATTTTCCCATTGCTCTAATTTATCCAAATAATAAGCTTCAGCTTTTGTAAGCATTTAATCCCCCCTGAATAATAAGAATCATTCCTTATTTTACTAAAAGAAGCCAATAAAAGACAATATATTTATCCATTCAAGTAGTATTCCTTTTTTAATAGGAAAAAGACAATCTTTCTCGTACATTATGCTACGAAAAAGATTGTCTTCTAATTTTTCATCCTAGACCTTTGTACGCTTAACTTAAATACCAGCTAATCTACAAACGTCTCTTGCAATCATTACTTCTTCATTTGTTGGGATTACCATTACTTTTACTGGAGAATGTGGATAGTTAATGAATGACTCTTCACCAGAGATTTTATTCAATGTTGGATCCCAATAAACTCCCATAAATTCAAGCCCTTGAAGAACTCTAGCACGAACAATTTCACTGTTCTCACCAATACCAGCAGTAAAAATAATTGCGTCTACACCGTTCATTCCAGATGCATATGATCCAATGTATTTATGGATGTTATCTGCAAAAATTCTCAATGCAAGTTCCGCACGATCGTTGCCTTCTTTTGCTTGCTCTGTAATATCACGTAAATCACTGGAGAAACCAGAGATTCCTAAAAGACCACTCTTCTTATTTAATACTTGTAATACTTCATCAGCAGATTGATCTGTTTTTTCCATGATAAACGGAATTAACGCAGGGTCAATATTACCAGAACGAGTTCCCATTGTAACACCTGCAAGAGGAGTGAATCCCATTGAAGTATCAACAGACTTTCCACCTTCAATAGCTGCAATACTAGCACCATTTCCTAGGTGACATGAAATTAAGCGTAATTGGTCAATAGGACGGCCTAATAATTCAGCAGCACGTTGAGACACGTATTTATGGCTTGTACCATGGAAACCATATTTACGAATTCCATATTGCTCATAATATTCATATGGAAGGCTGTATAAATAAGATTTTTCCGGCATTGTTTGATGGAATGCTGTATCAAATACTGCTACAGCCGGAACATTTGGCAATACATGTTGGAATGCACGAATACCAGTTAAGTTAGCTGGATTGTGTAAAGGTGCTAATTCAGATAAAGTATCAATTTTACCAATTACATCATCTGTAATTACTGCAGAATCAGCAAATTCTTCTCCGCCGTGAACAACACGATGGCCAATTCCTTCGATTTCATCTAAAGATGCGATAATGCCTAATTCTGTTAATTTGCCTAAAAGAATCTTAACAGCGACATCATGATCAGGAATTTCTGTAACTTCCTTGATTTTTTCTCCGTTGACAGAGATATTAAATACAGCATCAGTTAATCCAATGCGCTCTATTAAACCTTTTGTAATTACTTCTTCACTTGGCATTTCGAACAATTGAAACTTTAGTGAAGAACTACCAGCATTAATCGCAATTATTTTTGCCATAAAATGATTTACTCCCCTTTTGTATAACAACTTTTTATTTACTTTGCCTGACATTGAACAGATCGAATCATACAACAGACAAGATTTACTTCTTTCAGTTTTTCATTAAAACATTCTACTAGAAACATTTCAAGCACATTATGCCCAGTTATTCATTTTTTTTTAGATTTTCGTCGATTTTTCGAAAAAAAGACAAATTTGCGCCGATTATCTTCTATATAATAAAAGGAAACTGTCTTATAACACTTAACGTAATTTAAATTATTATCCTTACTTATTTGCTTGTATCCATGTGTCCAATTCACTTAAAACTTGTTCCATTGCACGCATATTAGAGAAGCTTGGAACTTTTGCAAGTAAAACTTGCTTTGGTGCTACTATATTATTCCCCTTTTTCTGTAGAATCAATATACTTTTTGCGGACTGTTTATTTTTGAAAAGCGTTTCCGGCAATTGCATTATTGCTTGTATGTGTACTTCTTCTTTTATATAGTCATGAAGTTTAGCCGCTTGCTCTGACTCAAATAAGTTATTAGGAATAACAAAGAAAGCATAGCCCCCAGGCTTAACATAATTTATACTTTGTTCGATGAACAAATGATGTGCATATGTATGCCCATCTTCCGCTTTCACTTTAAATTCATTCGCACGAATATCGTTCGGATAATACCCTACTGGTAAATCACTTACGACAACGTCGACTGGATCAATAAACAAATGCTCTAAGCTATCTTGGTTAAAAAATTCAATCGGTTGTTCCTGAAGATTCGCATTTACTAATGCTAACTGTAAAAGCAAGTCATCAATATCAACACCGTAGGCTGCAATATTCTTACCGACTTGATGGTTCATCGCAGTTGTTAATAGATTGCCTGTCCCAACTGCCAAATCTAATAACCGAAGCTCTTCACTCGTATAAAACTTTTGTACTAAATAACCAAAGAGGATTCCAATTGAATCTGGTGTCATTTGATGATTAGGCTGTGTATTTTCTTTCATTCCTTTTAAAATGACTAATTGAAATGCTTTACGAATTTCCTCTTTTGAATATTTAGCCAAGTGAATCGTTTCATATGATTTTTTTAATCTTTTTTTACTTAATTCACTTAACTCTTCCTGTAAAATCGCTTCTTGAAAAATATTCTCTCCTGTTAAAGCTAAAGATTCTAAATACGTATATTCTAGTTCTTCTTGTATAATCAATGCTGTTTCATTAAAAACTGTAAATAATTCTTCTACTGGAGAAATGTTCATGTTATCACCTAATTATTATAGATTTCTTATAAAATAAACCAAATAAAAAGAGTCTGTCCCTTTTAAAAGGCCAAACTCTAGCTTATCATACGGTTAAGAAATTAACCAGATAATCGATTGTATTATCTGCCGTTCGGCAAATTAATTAGCTTCTTTTACTGCTGCGATTGCTGCCTCATAATTTGGATGATTGCTTCCTTCACTTACATATTCTACGTATGTTACCGTATCATTAGCATCTACTACGAAAACAGCACGTGCTAATAATCGCAATTCTTTCATCACAACACCATATGCTTCCCCGAAAGACAAGTCTCTATGGTCTGATACGGTAATAACATTTTCCAACCCACTTGCTGCACACCATCTTCTTTGCGCAAAAGGTAAATCGACACTTACTGTTATTACTTCCACATTTTCAAGCTTGGAAGCTTCTTCATTAAATTTTCTTGTTTGCGCATCGCACACACCTGTATCAACAGAAGGAACTACACTAAAAAGACGAATCTTTCCTTTTGAGCTAGCTAAAGTCACTTCTGACATATCATTCGCTAATACAGTAAATTCGGGAGCTTTGTCTCCAACTTTAATTTCGTTCCCAATCAGTGTGACTGGATTATGTTTAAATGTTACATTTGCCATTTGTCTCTCCTCCATATTCATATGTAATTACTATCATCATATCGATAGTTGCTACTATTTGCAAAAAATACGAACTGTTTAAGGATATTTACAGGCAAAGTGAAACGAGCTCACCGATTCTTGTGAACTCGTTTTGCTAACAATTAAATTCGCAGTTTGCTGAACATTAAAATTCAATATCTTCTTTTTGTTGCTGTGATTGTCCTTCACTACTGTTGGAATTAGAAGATAAATCTTTCTTGGCAAACATTTGCTGAATTTTATCAACAGCTTGTGGAGCAATATCCAAGATTTTTTCATAAAGATGGGTACTTTCATCTAAGTGGACCATTTTTACTCCTTGAGCATTTACAATTAAAAATGCAATTGGTGTAATACTAACTCCACCACCGCTACCTCCACCAAAAGGATGCTTTGTTAAAGAATCATTTAATGAATGATTCTCTAACGTAAATTCGCTCCCTCCGGCCGCAAATCCAAATCCAACTTTAGAAACAGTTAAAATAACGCTGCCATCTGGTGTTTCGACAGGATCGCCAATAATCGTATTGACATCAATCATTTCTTTTAAATTTTCCATCGCAGTTGTCATTAAGCCTTGAATCGGATGATCTGACATTTTCCTATTCCTCCATTGTCTATTGTTTACTTTGGATAGACGTTTCATTTGTTTTAAAATTAGGGAAACCATCTTTCCAATATTTCACCAGTTTAATTCCTGCCATCATAGCATGCCCTAACCGAAATTGAATCATACAAGAAAATAATGTTTCAGAGGCAACTCCCTGAAATTGAGGATAGATATTTATTTTCGGCATATCACGCAGCTTCATATAATTACTCATCATTCCGATGATACTGCCTTTTACTGCCCAAATTGCACCCGAAACCATCCCTGTATGCGCCGCATCTCCTAGGCCCACAATGGAGCTCCATTCTATATTCTTTATTGTTAGTTTTGCTAAAAACGCTCTTACTATGCGGTGAAAATGAACAACATGATTTAATAACTCTTGGGAATTTGATAAAAAATTTAATAAATCTGAGCCAGAAAATTGTTTCGTATCCTCCATTGTCTCTTTTTTGCCTGTTATTTCTGTTTCTTCTTCTATTACTAATGAAGGAGAGTCCTCATCTATTTTGATTAGTGGTATCGTCTTCTTATACCGAATAATTCCAAATAACGCACGAACTTCTATTTTTAAATCATCGTTATCTTTCTTATGGTAATAGCGGATATGTATCGTTAATTTAAAAAAACATAAAGATAGTAGAAGTAATAAAAAAGCACCAATAATAATAGCTAGAATGAAAAGAACTTTCATTTTGGCAACACTTCCCTTCAGCTTATTATTATTGGATAAAGCAGCCAAAATTAAACATGCTAGGTCTGCAGTTAATTACCAGAAAGCGTGTTTCACAAAATCAATAAAAAAACCCAAACAATTATACGAAAATTACCATTTCCGTATAATTGTTCGGGTCTATATTCGTTAAAATACTGCAATCCTCGTCTCATTTTTGTTATCGGTCATGTACTACTGCCGTATCAGCAAATATATCATGAAGTCCTTGTTTCTTTGGTAAGAAGGCAACTAATGCATATAAAATGAAAAAGCTGCTAGAGATAAATCGACCTATCCACTCACGGAAAAGAATAGTATCCCATGTTAGTTTTTCTTTGTTTATCGGTACAACTTTTAATCCAAAAATCATTTTCCCTAATGTTTGTTTCAAAAACTTTGTCATTAACACAAAATATAAATAAAACGTAATAGCTGTACAAATGTTTACTGTTGAGAAAATCCCTGATTCGTATAACGGGATATCGGCTATTCGTAAAATCGGATAGATTAGAATTCGATTGACACTTGAAACAATAATTAAATCTGCTAGATATGCCCAAAAGCGCATCCAGAATCCTGCATACACATAAGGAGCTTCCCCCAATGGCAACTTCTTTTCTTTTGGTACATTTGGTGTCTGCTCATCCCTATCTACTGTTTCCTTATATGAAATAGTAGATTCTGACACTGTTTCTCCCTTTAAAGAAGTTTCAGTTTCCAACTTTTCATGTTCATTACTCAATTAGTTCCCCTCCTATTCTGCATATAAATACATTAGTCGAGGTGAGTTAGCATTTGTGACGATTTTTAATATATTTGCTAATTCTTTATCCTCACTTGTAATTAATTTTTTCGCAGTCACGCCAAACAAGGAACCAAAGCCAGTATTGTCCGTATACTTAACAACCGCAGCATCATTTAATTGATAGTCTGCTTTCATCTTTTCTACCACATCATCAAAATAACCAAAATCATCAATTAAATTTAATTCCTTCGCTTGTCTTCCATCATAGATACGACCATCTGCGATTTTCTTCACTTCTGCCTCTTTCATACCTCGTCCATCTGCGATGACTTTAACGAAACCAGCATATGAATTATCAATTAATCGTTGTAAAATGTCTCTTTCTTCCTCTGTCATTTCTCTAGTAGAACTCATGATATCCTTGTATTTACCACTTTTAATTGTAACAAATTCAACACCATACTTTTCAGCTAGACCTTCAAAATTATATCCACTCATAATAACACCAAGCGAACCAGTTAATGTTTCAGGACTTGCAAAAATTTTATCAGCAGGGGCTGAAATATAATAACCTCCAGAAGCTGCCATTGATCCCATTGAGACATAAACAGGTATTTTAGCTTCCTTTTGAATTTCCACTATTTTATCGTGAATCTGTGCACTTTCCACTACTCCTCCACCTGGAGAGTTCACTTTCAAAATAACCCCTTTTACACTTGGATCTTCTTTTATATAATCCAGCTTTTCCATAAAGGAAGTATGGTTATATCCAGCTGCTGAAAAAAGAGAATCAGCATCACCAGTATCCTGTATCGTTCCAGACACTTCTAAAACTGCTATTTTATTAGCGATATTTCCATCCTCTATGTATTCTTCTACATAAGGCGCTTTACCTTCACCTAGAAATTGTCCAAATAACTCTTCCACATCGGTTGTAAATGCTATTGATACCAAACTAGTAATAATGGAGAAGGCAAAAATAACACCTGCTATGCCTAAAGCTGCCCAACGTTTTCCATTCATTCACTCAAAACCCCCTAATATTCGTTCTCTTTCCTTTACGTTCTACCAAGAAAAATGTTTCAGAAAAATGCATAATTCCAACTATAGTATTTTATTATTTTTCTCTTATGCTATTCCTTTAGCTTCTTCTTTCTTTTCTGCTGAAGAAAATAGCTTTGTTCGCGAAAGAGAATAAATCGTTAATGCAGACCAAATAAATATAAATGCTAATAAGTGTGCCGTTGTAAATGGTTCGTGATAGACAAATACACCAAGAATTAATGTTAATGTAGGTGTTAAGTATTGTATGAATCCTAGCATGGATAAAGGAATCCGCTGCGCTCCCTTAGCGAAAAATAATAACGGAACAGCTGTCAACACGCCTGATATAATTAACAAAAAGTCTAAACTGGTTGAAACAGCCAAAAAGGCATGATTCCCTTTTGCAAATAAATAACCGATATAAAGGAGCGCAAATGGGGTAATAAACATGGTTTCCAATGTTAATCCTACATCGGAATCAACTTTGATTAATTTTTTTGCCAAGCCATATAAACCAAATGTCATTGCTAAAGAAATTGCTATCCAAGGAAAGGCTCCATGGGCGAATGTAATAATACAAACTCCGATTGCAGCTAATAGTACGGATACATACTGGATCTTCGATAATTTTTCTTTCATCACAAAAATGCCTAATAATACACTTACTAATGGATTTATATAATACCCAAGACTCGTTTCGATTATTTTGTTGGCATTTACCGCCCAAATATAGATAAACCAGTTACAACTAACTAGCACAGAAGCTATAAATAGCATAATCGCCTGTTTTTTTTGATACTTAAATGATCGTAGTGTTTGAAAAAACAATGTCCATTTCCGTGTAATAGTAAGTAAAATACACATAAAAATAAACGACCAAAATATTCTATTTGCAAGAATTTCATCTGCTCCTACTCCTTGCAGATGTTTCCAATATATCGGAAACAGCCCCCATATTAAATAGGAAATCCCCGCAAAGATGACCCCAATCCGAACATTATTTTTCTCCATTTTTCATCGCTTCTTTCTATAATCGAAATATTCCATATTATATACATTTTTTTGGAGGCTGACAATCAATCTTTTTTAGAAATCTTTGTAATGGATTAACTTCCTCTGTTAATTACGTTCGTACATTATTTCATTTCCCACAATGGTTTTCGTTACTTCGATTTGCTCTATTTCATGTGAGTTCACGTGAAATATATCCTTATTTAAAATCGTAAAATCCGCTACAAACCCTTTCTCAATCTTCCCCCGATCCTCTTCATGACAAATAGCATAGGCACTCCCTTTTGTATACAGGCAAACTGCTTCATAAATCGTCAAAGCCTCTCCGGGAATATATCCTTTTCCTTGTTTATCCTCTTGGTTAGATCTTGTCACTGCTGCTTGAATTCCTACTAAAGGATTCACATTTTCAATTGGAGCATCTGAACCACCTGCACAATGCAATCCTTCTTCTAATAATGTTTTCCAAGCATAACAGTATGCTAAATTTTCCTCTCCCAGTCTATCGATAACCCATGGGAAATCGGAAGCTACAAAGCTAGGCTGGATATCTAATATTAAAGGTAATCCCTTCATACGTTCGATTAAATCCTTGCGCAGCATGGTTGCATGGATAAGACGATCTCTCCCAGACCCTTGCAAGGGATACTTTTCAATAGCATTCAACACCATCTCAAAGGCAGCATCCCCAATGGCATGTACAGCAATCGGATTTTCTTTTTCTCTTGCCTTTGCTACTAGGTCATCTAACGTTTCTTGGGTAAAAATACTTACTCCATTTGTCGAAGGATCATCATGATACGGTCTACTTAAAAAGGCGGTTCTTCCTCCGAAAGCGCCATCTGCAAATATTTTCATGCTACCAAACTCTACCCATTCGGAACCACCTAAGTATTTCCCACCATCTTCTTTCATCTCTTCAAACACTTCATGGTGCACAAGCAGATGAGCTCTAAATAGATTGCCCTCTTCTTCTATTACTTTTTTAAAGGACTGATATGTTCCTTTATATCCATGATAGTAATTTAAGTCTTCTGTATGAGCTCCAGTAAGGCCTAATCGGTAAGCATCTTTAATTCCTGCTCGTAATGCATTCTCCACATATTCGTCTGTTACTTTTGGTAGAACACTTGTGATTAATTCTTGAGCTTGATCTTTAAATACGCCATTAAGGTTGCCTAATTCATCCTTCTCGATAACTCCACCAAATGGAACTGGTGTATCATTTGTAATATTGGCAATCTTCAAAGCATATGAATTCACCGCAATCGCATGCTTGCATATTCGGTTAAGGAGAACGGGATGATTGGGAACATGTTGATCAATGTCCTTAGCTGTCAGGACTTTCTGTTCAGGCCACATGTTTTCGTTCCAACCATCTCCGATAACCCATTCGCCTTCTTTAATATCCTTTGCATAACTAGCTAGCATTTGTAAAGCTTCCTCTTTCGAGGTGCAAGCAGATAAATTTAGTCTTAAAAGTTTTTCTCCGTGACCAATTAAATGCATATGACTATCAACAAAACCTGGTAGAAGCACATCACCTTTTAAGTCTATTTCTTCCTCTATGCTTTCTCCATGTTTTTCTAACAAATATTCCTTATCACCATAGTCTACTATATATTGTCCATCTGTTAAAATAGCTTCTACCAGATCTCCTTCTTCTTTAAGTGTATATATTTTCCCACCATAAATAAGTTTTCTCACGTCAATCCCTCCCCATTTTCACTTTTCTTTTTACAAAAAGGACACTCTTAAAAGTGCCCTTTTTGTCTCCCTGCTTCAATTCAATATACTGTTTTAGTACTTACTATTTTTTTCATTCTCTCTTAATTCAACTCGTCTAATTTTACCTGAAGTTGTTTTTGGCAGCTCATTCATAAATTCTATTTTACGAGGATATTTATAAGGAGCCGTTAATTTCTTGACATGGGATTGCAGCTCTTTCGTTAATTCCTCGTTTCCTTCCATTCCATCTCTAAGAACGACAAATGCCTTCACAACATTCCCTCTTATTGGATCTGGACTTGCTACGACCGCACATTCTTTCACCGCTTTATGTTTAACAAGAGCATCTTCCACTTCAAATGGTCCAATCGTATAGCCAGAACTGATAATAATATCATCTCTTCTACCTTCGAACCAATAATAACCATCTTCATCTTTTCTCGCACGATCCCCTGTGACGTAATACTCCCCGCGAAATTGATTTTGTGTTCTTTCTGGTTCTTTTAAATATTCCTTAAACAACGCTGGCGTATCTTTGTGAACTGCTATATCTCCAACTTCACCAACTGAACAAATTTCACCATCTTCATTGATGATTTCCACCAAATTTCCTGGTGTTGGTTTTCCCATGGAGCCAGGTCTTAATTCGACTCCTTTTGTTATCCCAACTAATAATGTATTTTCTGTTTGTCCATATCCATCACGTACATCTAGGTGGAAATGTTCTTTAAATACATCAATTACTTCCCTGTTTAATGGTTCGCCAGCAGAAACAGCACTTCGTAATTGGTTTAATTGATACTTATGAATATCCTCCACTTTCGCCATTAGACGATACTCTGTTGGTGTACAACAGAAAACATTCACTTCATATTTCTCCAAAAGTTGTAAATATTTTTCTGGATTAAATCGTCCATGATAAACAAGTCCAATTGCTCCAGATCCTAATACTGATAATAAAGGACTCCATACCCATTTTTGCCATCCAGGTCCTGCTGTTGCCCACACTAAATCTCCTTCTTCAATACAGAGCCAATTTGGAGCAGCTGTTCTTAGATGAGCATATGCCCATCCATGCGTATGTACAACACCTTTTGGATTCCCCGTTGTTCCTGAAGTATAGGAAATAAAAGCCGTATCTGTTTTCAATGTAGGAGCTAACTGCAGCTCGTCAGAAACATCTTCTGCTCTTGCATCTAAATGCATCCAGCCTTCTTTTCCTTCTCCCAGCACAAAGCGTTTAATCATATGTATATCTTCTACTAGTTCTAATTCGCCTATGAAAGGATAATAACTAACAACTGCTTTTACGTCTCCATGCTTGATCCGGTATTGCAAATCTTTGGCCCGCAGCATTTCAGAACTTGGTAAAATCGTTAACCCTAGTTTTAAAGCTGCTAAATATACTTGATATGCTTCTATTATTCGTGGAACAATAACAAGCACGACATCTCCTTTTTGTAACCCTTCATCCTTAAATACATTTCCTATTCTATTTGCTGCTTTCATTAAAGAGGAATATGTAACTTCTTTTGTTTCGCCTTCTTCGTTCTCCCATTTCAATGCTAGCCTATCTGGATTCTGGGCAAATTTCTCAATCTCCGAAACAAAATTATATTGTTTGGGAGCTATTAAATCTTCCGTCTTCATAACCTATTCCTCCTGATTCTAATTGTAAATACTTAACCCATTATACTACCCCATTTGTATTTTTTAAATTATTTAAATTTCAAAGCACTAGGAAATTGATAGTTTTTCAAAGAATTACTCTAAAATCTACATGAAAGTTCAATAGAAACTCACTCTGCAAAATGATAAAGTGTTTCTTTTTATAAAAATATCGTAAAGAAAAGAGCAAGGCATAACACCTTGCTCTTTGTAGCCATTTTATTCAATTATTTAGAGAAACCGCCGCCTAATTGTTGCTCAGCCATTTGAACTAAACGTTTAGTGATTTCACCACCAACTGAACCGTTAGCGCGAGAAGTTGTTTCAGCACCTAAGTTTACACCAAACTCAGTAGCGATTTCATATTTCATTTGATCTAGAGCTTGAGAAACTCCAGGTACTAATAATTGATTTGAATTGTTGCTGCTTGCCATGTGTATCACCTCCTTGTGATAATAGAATGTGTAATACACATGGCATTCATTCGTTTTAATTACTGGTAATTCTTCACAAAAATATTGGGGATTTTTGTTAGCAAAAGTTATGATGCTCCACTTAGAAAAGGGAATCCATTTCTGTGTTTATTTTATTTTCTTCTCTTTTCAGGATTATCGTTTCCACATTTTTGACTGCTTCTTCAATCAAAGGCTCAAAATCAGTAAAGCTTTCGTAATACTGTATTTTTTCCTTTTTCGGTTTTGTTTTTGGAGAAGAAGGTACAAATACTGTACAACAATCCTCATATGGACGAATGGAGATATCATGGGTATCAATTTTCTTTGCCCATTCAATAATTTCCGTTTTATCTGTTGTTATTAAAGGTCTTAAAATAGGAGTATTTGTCACGTCATTGATTGCATACATACTTTCTAACGTTTGGCTCGCCACTTGACCTAAGCTCTCACCCGTAATGATAGCTAGTGCTTCTTGCCTTTTCCGAATTTCGTCTGTGATTCTTAACATAATTCTTCGTGTTGCAGTCATCGTATAGTTCTCTGGAATTTGTTTATGAATCAACTGCTGGATTGTCGTAAATGGAACAATATGCAAGACAAAATGTCCGTTAAAACGAGCCAGTTTCTCCGAAATATCAATTACCTTTTGTTTAGCTCTTTCACTAGTAAATGGCGGACTAAAGAAATGTACTCCCTCTACTTCTAATCCCCTTTTCATGGACAAGTATCCAGCTACCGGACTATCCAATCCTCCAGATAACATCAACATCGCTTTTCCACTTGTTCCTGAAGGTAATCCTCCTGCTCCTGCTATATTTTCACAGGAAAGATAGATCGCTTCTGTTCTGACTTCAATTTGGACATTTATATCAGGGTTTTTAACATCTACTTTTAAACCAAGGATATTTTTTAATAAATGACCACCAATCGCCTGATTTATTTCATTAGTATCAAGTTCAAACCCTTTGTCTGCACGTCGAGCACTTATTTTAAAAGTAGATCCTTCCTCATATAAAGAAGTAACAATATCTAAAGCAGCCGCTTTGATTATTTCGATATCTCTTTCTAGCTTTATTGCAGGACTAAAAGATTGAATGCCAAAGATATTTTTAAGAACTTTGGAAATCTCCTCCACATCTTCCCCATTTAATAATACATACATTCTTTCTCTTTTTGCTTCAATAGACACAGCTGGAAACGCCTCTAAAGCCTTGGCGATTGTCCGTCTTAATTTATCTACAAATTGTTTTCTATTTCTTCCCTTTGTTGATAGTTCCCCATAGCGTATTAAAATACGATCATATTTCATTTCATTACACCTCTCAACCATTCTTTGATATCTTGTATAGCAGCCACTACTTTTTCCATTTCTTCCATTGTGTTTGCATACGAAAAACTAATTCGAAAAGAGCTTTCAGCAATTTGTTCGGATACACCCATACCTAATAATGTCTTACTAACTTTATTAGTTTTGGAGGAACATGCACTCGTTGTAGAAATATAAATATCACGTTCTTCTAACGCATGAACAAATACCTCTGCTTTTATTCCTTCAATAGAGAAATTAAGAATATGGGGCACACTTTTTCCTAGAGCTGGCGAATGGATAGAGACACCATCTATTCTAGCTAGCTGTTCACGCAAATAAAGATTTATCTGTGTTAGGACAGACATTTTCTTTTTTTGATTTTGTAGCTGCATTCGTAATGCCTTGGCAGTTGCTACTGCTCCAGCTACATTCTCGGTCCCACTTCTAAAAGCATTTTCTTGACCACCACCTGCTAATAGCGGTTGAATCCTTTTACCTTCTTTTATATATAGAACGCCATTTCCTTTAAGTCCATGAAATTTATGAGCTGAAATCGTATAAGCGTCTATATTTGCTTTCTTTAAAGAAATTGGCTGCTTTCCAATTCCTTGAACGCCATCCACATGAAAAAAAACATGCGGATAATTAGATAAAAACCAGCCTATTTCTTCAATCGGCTGAATTGAACCTACTTCATTATTAACATGCATCACCGAGACAAGGATGGTTTCTTTACGAATCTGTTTGATTATATCCTCTGCAGAAACTTGTCCATATTCATTAACGGGTACATACGTAATAGTAAATCCATCTTCTTCTAATTGTTCCATTACCTTGTGAATAGAATCATGTTCAATAGTTGTCGTTATTATATGATTTCCTTTTCCTTTAAACGTACGCGCTATCCCTTTTAAAACAGTATTATTCCCTTCCGTTCCTCCTGAAGTAAAAAATATTTCATTACTTTTTACTTCTAAGAGCTCAGCAATTTGTTCCCTTGCCTGTATTAGTAATTTCTCCGCTTCCATTCCTATCCCATGGATCGAGGATGGATTCCCAAAATACTTTTGAGATACAGTAGTATATGCATCAAGAACTTCTGAAAAAGGTTTAGTTGTAGCACTATTATCTATATAGATCATTACATCGGGAGTTCCTTTCCTTAAAAAAGTTAACTTTACTTAGTTAAATGGATATATTTATTAACAGCCATTTTGCTGTACCACATCATAAAAACAAAATCTTTTCTAGAAGGTAGTTTCCTTTTAAAAGAGTATTTATCGATTGAAAACTGCAACTGCTTTTTTATGTTCTTTGACAGGATATCCGATAAGTCGAACGCTTCACAACAGATGCCCATTACATTTAGGTAATAAGCCCCACCATGAAAGTTTTACTTTATAATGCTACCATATGTTAAAACTTTTGCAAATACACGGATAAGCTACTATGATTTCTTCATTACATAAAAAAAGTCTGAGTTTATTTCCTCAGACTTTTTTGCACATATTGCATTAGCTTTCTAATGTTGATTTTCTTTCCATTCATTTGACCAAGCTTCGATTTTATTCATACTGCCTGGCTCTATTTCTTCGATGGTGGCTGCTGCATATTGCAATGCTTCTTTATAGCGATAGTGTCTAAAATGAGCTTCTGCTTCTAATAAACCTTGATGGACTTTTTGATATTTACGACGATACCTGTTTCCATATTGAATAATTTTCTCTGCTAAATAAACTGTTTCAACCAATTCAATTGTTACATTTACTAGCATTGTCACTTTTTCTTCGGTCACATCAATTATCTTTTTCACTTCAACCATATTTAATGGCGTATGTTCTAGCATTCTTTTTGCTTGATCAATACTCTCTTTTGCTTCTTGCATTAGTTGATTGTATTCCTCTGTGACACCTGGCAAATTGCTATTTGTCACGCTTCTTACCGCATCTGCCACTTGTTTACTTAATTCTCTTAAGCGATTATGGGCAGAAACTTCGTCTTTACGAAGAGCATGCAGCTTTTCAAATAGTGCTTTTTGTTCTAAAGAGGCACTTTCTAACTGTTCCTTTAAATCTTTTAACTCTTCTCCCAAAAGTGTATGTGCTGCAGATTCGGTCAGTAATTTATGCTCTAATACTTCATATTGCTTGAATAGAAAATTTAATTTCTTCTCCAACTTAAATTGAAGCTCAATATCTTCATTATCTAAATTATAGTTCTTTTGTAACAAGCCAACCTCGACTTGAAGCTGCGCATTTCCTTGCTGCACATCTGCTAAGATTTCTTTTGTTGCATTCATATTGATATGGCAATAATTTTTTGCCAGCACTTCTTTTTCTAATAAGTCATAAAGTAAATCTAGCTTATCCTGAATTTCAGAAACAACCTTCTCTACGGCCTCCACATTTCCTTCCTTTAAATCTGTTTCTGTGGAAGCAAGTTCATTAGTTAAACTTGCTATTTCTTCATCCATCTGCAAATGTTCTAAAATGTATCCTTGCTCCAGCATATCTGCATAGCCATCTTTTAACTCATCAAGTTGTTCAGGCAGCTTCGTTTGACATTCAATTAATAATGGAGGAATTTTTTCAATCAAATAAGTAATAGTAGATAAGCGATCTTGGATTTTATAGACTATTTCTCTTGCTTCTAAATAATCTCCATTATTCGTTTTCTCCTCATAAGTAATAAATAATTCCGCTATTTCTTGAATCATTGTTTCAATCTTTTTCTCTGTATCACCAAAAGTATGGCGATGGGCTAAAAGATTTTTTTTACTGACACGATAGGATTCTTTTAGTTCTTCCATTTCTGTGCGGTTTTTTTCTTCACTACCGACAAGGTTATTAAGCTCTTCTAATAGTGTATCAATTCTTTTATCCACACTTTCCATTTTCATCCGAATTATATCTTGTGTCTTCTTCGCTCTTGGAAAATTATATTTATCAATATAACTCTCTGTATCAAAAAGCAGCTCTTCAATTTCAGGTAATTCAGCCGTAACGATATCGTCCCATTCTTGTCTCCATCTTTCAAATAACTCTTCAGTTTGTCCAATCATATTCAATTGTTTAACCTTCGCGAGTTCTTCCAGTACTGGACGATTCATGATATTTATTTTCCAGTTTTCTAATTCATCGACTCCGTTATAATACTTTCTTTTAATAAAATATCCCGCTACGAATAGGCAAATAACTATCCCTATTCCTCCAATTATGTAATTCATTTGAAGCCCCCTGTTCATACACCGGCCATAATTCCGTATCTATTTTCACTATTTTTTATCAAAATTAAGCAGCAGTAATCCGTAAGTAACAACAATGGATTAAATGCCCTAAAAAACTAAATAGGTTCAACAAATCTGTACGATAACAAAATAAGAAAAAAAATTAAGAGATGTCTCCCTATAAGCAAGTAAAATTCTTTGTATTTATGATAACATGTAAACGACAATTTTTGACTATTATTTTACGTTTTTTTCATAATTTTGTATTCTTTTTTCAAAGTTCGATAGTTATCTTAATTATATAAGGATTAATTCAAAAAAACACGCAGGAAAACTTCTTTATTTACCTTGCTGTTAAATTAAGTATATATTGAATATAGAAGGAATAGAAAGGATGGTAATTACGTTGAAGAAGGACGGACATATTCATACACCATTTTGCCCCCATGGAACGAAGGATTCTCTTAGACAATACGTTGAACAAGCAATTATGCTCGGTTTTACGGAAATGACTTTTACAGAGCATGCGCCATTACCAAAAGGTTTTATCGATACCACACCAACACAGGATAGTAGTATAACGCTGGAAGCACTGCCATTCTACTTAAAGGAAGTTCAGCATATCAAGAAAGAATATGAAGAAAGAATAAAGATCAATATAGGACTCGAGATTGATTATATAGAAGGATTCGAACTAGAAATAAAAGATTTTCTAGCTGAATGGGGACATTTTTTGGACGACAGTATCCTAAGTGTTCACTTTTTGAAAGATCCATTATCTAATCGCTATGATTGTGTGGATTATAGTCCTGAGTATTTTGGACATATGGTGAAACAGTATGGAGGAGTTTCAAGACTATATGACTGCTACTATCAAACACTTCTTAAATCGATTAAAGCAGATCTAGGCCCAGCCAAGCCAAAACGACTAGGCCATATCACCCTTATACATAAATTCCAGCAGCTTTATCCCCAGGAGCAGAACTTTCAAACCATTATTTTCACCATTTTAGATGAAGTGAAAAGCCATGGATATGAACTGGATTATAATGGGGCAGGCGTAAATAAGCCATATTGCAAAGAACCATATCCTCCTAAGTGGATTGTCAAGGAAGCGATAAACCGTCAAATCCCTTTAGTATATGGATCTGATGCTCATCAGGCAAAAGATTTAGGGCAAGGCTGGGACGTTATGTTATGGAATAATCAATAATTCTTTTTCGTTCAAACAAACAACATCGCGAATCCATCGGTGGATCTCTTCTATATACTTTCTTTTAAAGTAGTCCTCATTTAGAAAAATATGAAGAACCTCGGTCACATAATAAGAGTGTATAAAGGGCATCGAGAGTAGTCCTTTTAATTGAATGATACTATAAGAAATAGATTGTTTTCTAAATTCTTTGCTCTCGATCCCCTTTTCAAGGATTTGCGTAAAAATATATCTTTCTTTCACATAATAGGTGGACATTATTTCTCTTACAACTTGGGAATCGATGGATACCTCTCGTAAAACAAATCTTGTCAGCTGTGGATTTTTACATTGATAGGAAATAATGCAATCCACCATTTTTTTTAATTTCTCTGTTGGACTATCAGACTGAAGAAATACTTCTTCAAGCAGTTCTAAATACGTTTCAAAAAAGTTCATATAGCAATACTCTAATAATCCTTGTTTCCCATTGAAATAATACGATATATTGGCAATATTTACATTTGCTAATCCAGCAATATCACGTATAGAAGTACCATGATAGCCTTTTTGATTAAATAAAGAAATGGCTGCTTCTACAATGGCATCCCTTGTTGAAATTTCTTTCATCTAGTCTACCTCTTTTCTGTTGCGAATCATTAAAAAGTATGGTTGAATAATAAAAACTTCTATATAATTGAGAAAGACTGTTTTTATGAAGACAATCGTTTTCTATTTAATTACAATTTCTTTATCAGCGGAAAGAATCCTTTAAAAACCTTCCGACAAAGTGCTGGATTCTTCTGTATTTATCGTCAAAAAAACACATTTAAAACGAGAAAGATTGGTGATATACATGTTTAGTGTCGAAACATATAATGGTAACCGTGAACAACAGTATCAATTAGTTGAAAAGCAATTACGTGCTTTATTAGAGGGAGAACATAATGCTATTGCGAATCTTTCTAATGCATCCGCATTATTGAATCAATTTTTGCAAAACATCAATTGGGTGGGTTTTTATCTAGTGGAAGAAAATGAACTAGTTCTTGGACCATTCCAAGGATTACCTGCTTGTGTTCGAATTCCATTTGGGAGAGGGGTTTGTGGTACAGCCGCTCACAATAAAGAAACAGTAAGAGTTGAAGATGTCCATCAATTCCCTGGCCATATTGCGTGTGATGCCGCTTCTCAATCCGAAATTGTAATCCCATTAGTAAAAGAAGATGGCACATTAATTGGAGTGCTTGATATCGATTCCCCAGAAAAGAATCGATTTGATGAATTGGATCAAAAATACTTAGAATTATTCGCTTCTACTTTAGTTAAGTATTTATAATAATAGGAATAATTTTGTTATTGTCAGCTTGCAAAAAAGGTGTTTTATCTTTCCTCTGGAGAAAGGTAAAACACCCTTTTATTCTCTAAATAAGAAGAGTATTTTGAATGATAACCTTATCTTTTCCTGTTTCTTTTGCCGTATACAAGGCTTTATCAGCACGCTTAAAAAGAGTATGATACGTATCATTACTTTGTTTATTCCAATAAGCAACCCCGCATGAAATGGTTACTGCTGGTTTAGAATTTCTCCTTACCTTTTTTACTAATCTTTCTGCAATAGTTACACCTAAAGAGAGAGGAACTCTAGGGAGGTAAATAGCTAATTCCTCTCCCCCCCATCTAGAGCCAATATCAGAACTTCGAATATTATCTTTTATAATATTCGCTACCTGAATAATAATATCATCGCCAATTTGATGACCATATGTGTCATTTATCAATTTAAAATCATCAATATCGATTAAAATAAACGTTCCTTCTTTATCTTCCAGTAAAGACATTTGGATTTTTTCATCCAAATAATTTCTTGAATATAATTTTGTTAAATGATCTGTAACAACCATTTTTTCTAATTCTTCTCTTAACAAAGAATTGGTTAAGGCAAGGGTAGAATGATGAATCAATGATTGTAATAGTTTAAATGTATCAAAAGAAAAATGATAGGCAGAAGGATGCATGACAATCGCAACCCCCTTTAATACACCTGTCTGCATCATTGGCACAGCCATAATGGATTTATATCGTGCTCCCTCAAGCTGCATACTAAAATCTCCTAGAAACAGAGAATCTTTCTCGATCTGAATTTTTTCTTTAACATATTTAATATATTGCTGTGATTCTTGATTAAAAAAGAAAGAGGAGCTCCCGGACAGCACTTTTGTAGAATTGTTTTCAAGTGAAAATAAGATAAATCCTACTTCTTTTGCATCAAAACTAGCAGATATTCTTTCACAAATATAGTTCATCATTTCATTTAAACGTAAATTGGAATTTAATTGATGAGAAGCCTCATTAATTAGTTGCAAATCAGTAACTAATTTTTTAGATTGTTGATATAACTGAGCATTTTCCAAAGCCCCTCCTGCTGTATTAGCTAATAAAGAAATAAATTCCACTTCGTTTTTCGGAAAGGAGATTGCATTCGGAACAATAATTTGCAAAACGCCATATACACCTTGTTTTCCTTTCAAAGGTGCATAGATAACCGAACTTTTTTCCCTTTTCAAGTTTTCGAATTGTAATTCAGCTGTAACATAAGCCTCCATTGCAGCCATATTTTCGCCATTGTATTCTAAGTCCTTAACTGGTAAATCTGTTGGACTATTGTTATCATGGGAAAGCAAAAGAAAATAATGATAGAATGGGTAAACTTCCTTTAAAGTGAAGATAACTTCTCTTAATACGTCTTCCATCATCATGGATGAATGAAACTTCTCCGTCACTTTAAATAACTGCTTGTATTTCTTTTTTTCTTTCATTGTATCCACAATATTCTGCATGTTTGTAAAAAAGATTCCAACTTCTTTACCTGCCATATCAAACAAAAGACTCTCTCCATGGGGGTCATCCAATAGTTCCTTCTTCATTTTAATTGCTAAAATATAATCAACTTGTTCTTTTTCCTTGTTCTTAAGTGCTAACAACATATAATCATGTACCGAATCATCTTTTATAGAAGTTCGAGAGAATTTATATTCACATAGAAAAGATATGTCTTCATTCAGATAAACAGCCTGCTCCTTAGAATTCTTTATTACAGTTGAAGACACAATCGTCCAATTCGCATTCCATTCTTCGATAGAATATAAAGTTACTTCAACGGCACCAAGTACTTCTTGGATTGCTTCAAGTGCTGCTTGCATGATGATGCCGATGTTTTCATTTATCACTTTCATACTATATAAATCAAAAAAACGACTTTTTAACATTATTATTTTTTGGTGGCCAAGGAAGTCCATGTATTTATCACCTAATTCACCTAACTATTCTTTCTTTGATTATTTATTCCTATTTTTAGCTAGACAAAATAAACCAATATATTCCATCTCGTCGTAAATAAATTCCATCCATTTTAGTTATTCAATAATAAATATAGTTTTGGAATTCAATCGTAAACAAATTTCTGAGAAACAAACCACATAATTAAAAACAGGGAAATAATTTCTTTGAGGACGTAAACTAATAATGCTAAAAACAAAAACAGTTCTAATTACTTATAATATATACCTATTCAAACAGGAGGAATATTACTCATAAAAGCCTTCAAAGCATTACAACACAATAGGCTTTTCATGAAAATATGTATATGAACAAGTGATTTCTGGGAAATATCACCTAAATGTATAAATCTAGTTAAATTATACTAATTATATCATATTGGCAATAAATAGGTAGAAAAAAATATAAGTGATATTCTAAAATTTTTCCTGATAGTAACCTATCAGCAAATACTACTTGACTTTTCACCTATAAAAAACATATAATATTCTTTGTGTAAAATAGCGCAGCATATGTAAACACTTTTTGTCTTATTTTGTTCCTCAAATATTAATTTGATGGTGTATTGGGTAACCCTTGGCTGCTAGGGCGAAGGTACAGGAAGACAAAATAATCAAAAAGAAATGTTACATCTGTTTTTATTTTACCAAATAAAAACATGAAGGAGGAGTCAATTATGGCTCGTTATACAGGTCCAAGCTGGAAACTTTCTCGTCGTCTTGGTATTTCTTTAAGTGGAACAGGTAAGGAGTTAGATAAACGCCCTTACGCTCCAGGACAACACGGTCCAAACCAACGTAAAAAATTATCAGAATACGGTTTACAATTACAAGAAAAACAAAAACTTCGTCACATGTATGGTGTGAACGAACGTCAGTTCCGTAATCTTTTTGATATCGCAGGTAAAATGGCTGGTAAGCATGGTGAAAACTTCATGATCTTATTAGAAACTCGCCTAGATAACGTTGTTTACCGTTTAGGTTTAGCTCGTACTCGTCGTCAAGCACGTCAATTAGTTAACCATGGTCATATCTTAGTAGATGGCAAACGTCTTGATATCCCATCATACCGCGTTAAGGCTGGTCAAACTATCACTTTACGTGAAAAATCTCGCAACCTTGAAGTTGTTAAAGAAGCAGTAGAAGTAAATAACTTCGTACCTGATTTCTTAACTTTTGATGCAGATAAATTAGAAGGTACATTCACTCGTTTACCAGAACGTTCTGAATTACCAGCTGAAATTAACGAAGCTCTTATCGTTGAGTTCTATTCTCGTTAATAGAATTGCTAAAAAAAGTCCCTTTTTCCTTTTGGAAACAGGGCTTTTTTTATGATATATTTCTTTTTCTAGTCACAATTGTTTTTTCCTCCCAAAGGAAAAAGTAGTTCTCCCCAATTAGTCTTCTCTTTCAATTTTGGTCTTTTCACTAAAATATTGTTTATATATAATCCCTCTTCATAAAAAAATGTCGCTACTTGCACTTGGTGAAAAAAAGGAAAGAATAAATCTTTTATTCTCATTTCTATATCCCTTGAATATTTAATATTCGGCAGGCTAATTTGAATAACAGTCTTTTCTCTTTTTTGTTGATATACAAGCCAATATTCATGGACAACCTGGTTTATTATTTGCTGAAATCCCCATTTTTCCTTCTTCTTTTCTTCCCTGCTAGTAAGACTTATTTTATCACCTAATATCTCTTGATTCTTAAATAGTTCTATTATACCGTCTTTTTGGAAATCCACACTCCATTCGGGGGAAACAAGATCTCCTGTTAGAATTGTCGGAAAGCAGTCCATTCGATCTTCTACTTTTGTTTGTTGATTTAAATAATCTATTATCGCCATATAGGATGACCGACTATCACATTGATTCACTTGCATGAGGATTTGTTCATATATATCCTGGCGTAAATTAATTAAAGTAACAACATTATTTTTCCACTTCACTTTATCAAAAAGCATTTGAAATTCCGGAATCACATAGCTGCTCTCAAAACGACTTAAAGGGTATTGAAAAGCGATGGAATAATGATCCTTTTCATAATACTTCATCATAAACATTCGCATTACAACATACTCTAAAAAAGGAGACGGTACATTTAAGACTTCACTGTTTAGTTTCATCGATTACACAGGAAAAGTAAGTCTATTACATCTTCCCGTTTCTCCCTCCTTCAACAATTGTTTATTTTAAGTATAAAACAATTTATTGGATAAACAGATTAGAAATGGAAAAAAATATATCTTTTTCACATTTTAGACAATATATTGTAACAAAATGTTGCCATTAAAAATGCAGGATAATGAAAAATAATTCCTCATTTCATTAAACACCATTATTTCTTTTCCAAAAAACCATCCTAAAAGTTACCTTTTAGGATGGTTGCCATTAAAACTTAATTAAATAATATTTTTTCTTGCCTCGTCGAATCACGGTAAACTGTCCTTCAATTCGATCTTCTTCTGTAAGTGCATAATCTAGTTCCTGTTTGCGCTCTCCATTAATATAGACAGCACCATTTGTTATATCTTCGCGCGCTTGTCTTTTTGAGGATACAATACCAGCAGCCACTAGTATATCAACAAGCAGAGCTTCTCCTTCTGTATGTTCATATGTTGGCACATCTTTAAAGCCTTGTTTGATTTCTTCTGCCGTTAAATTTTTTATGTCTCCACTAAAAAGCGCTGCCGTTATTTTTTGTGCCTGTTCTAGTGCAGCTTCTCCATGAATTAATTTCGTCATCTCTTCCGCTAATGTTTTTTGTGCTTTGCGGAGATGAGCCTCTTCTTGCACAGATTTTTCTAATTCCTCAATTTCCTCTTTAGAAAGGAAAGTAAAGAATTTTAGATACTTAATCACATCAGCATCTGCTGTGTTAATCCAAAATTGATAAAATTCATAAGGAGTGGTTTTTTCAGGATCTAACCAAATAGCACCACTTTCCGTTTTACCAAACTTTGTACCATCTGCCTTTGTCACAAGCGGAATGGTTAAACCAAACGCCTTAGCCCCTTCTGACATGTTCTTTCTAATTAATTCTAATCCTGTGGTAATATTTCCCCATTGGTCGCTTCCGCCAATTTGCAATTTACAATCATGATGTTCATATAAATGTAAAAAGTCTAATGCTTGTAAAATTGTATACGTGAATTCAGTAAAGGAAATTCCTGTTTCTAAACGATTAGCAATGGTATCTTTTGCTAACATATAATTTATTCCAATGTGTTTTCCATAATCACGTAAGAATGTAACAATATCCATTTTCCCTGCCCAATCATAGTTATTGACCATAATTGCAGCATTTGTTCCCTCAAAATCAAAGATTCTTTCCAATTGTCCTTGCAAGCATTTCACATTATAGCCAATAACATCTAATGTTTGCAGCTTTCTTTCTTCGCTTTTTCCACTCGGATCCCCAATTAAACCTGTTGCGCCACCTACTAATACAATAGGACGATGTCCTGCGTTTTGAAAACGTCTTAACGTTAAAAACGGTAATAGATGTCCAATATGCATGCTATCAGCAGTAGGGTCTACTCCACAGTATAAACTAGTCATTTCTTTTTCTAATTGTTCTTTCAAGCCTGCTTCATCTGTCTGTTGGTAAGTAATACCTCTCCATTGAAGATCTTCTAGTAAATTCATGTATATTCCTCCATTTTAAAGTAAAATATCCTTGTCCTATTTTTCGTTATTGATTAAATAACACAAAAAGTCCCTGCATCTAATATGCAGGGACGCCAAATCAGCGCGGTACCACCCATAACTTGAGAAAATAGATTCTCCACTTCATTAGAATAACGGTCCACGCCGTTCACTGCTACTAATTTAAAATAACTTTCCCAGTGAAAGCTCCAGGAGGTAATTCATTCTTTTATTTATGCCATTTTGCACCGACCAATGGCTCTCTGTTTATAGTGATAAAAGAACTACTTCTTCCCTTCAAAGCAATAACGAATCAATATATAGTTAGTTTATTTTTATCACATAAAAGCTGTTAATGTCAAACAATTATTCGAAGAAACAGGAAAAATATCGAACTCTGTCTATATTCCCCTCTCCTTTATGCTATAATGTATGTGATTTTAGGGGGAATGATACCATGAACGAAAGGCCGAAGTGGAAAAATGCTTTAAACCATTTTAAAAACTTCTTCACCAATAAACGAACACTGAAAGGAGCCCGTTTAACTTATGAAGTAACATGGAATGTGACTTTGCTCTTTATCATCATTACTGTGGTAGGGGGTGCATTTGGGCTCGGAATTGGTGCAGGATACTTTGCATCACTTGTTAAGGATGAGCCAATCCGTCCTTACACAACTATGCAGAAAGATATTTATAATTACGAAGAAACTTCAGAGCTATTCTTTGCTAACAATGAGTATTTAGGAAAAGTGCCTACAGACCTTGAGAGGGAGGAAGTAAAAATTAAAGATGTTTCTCCCTATTTAAAAGATGCTGTTATCGCTACTGAAGATGAAAATTTCTACACTCATAACGGAGTAGTTCCAAAAGCAATCTTCCGTGCATTATTTCAAGAAGTAGCTAACTCTTCTACGCAATCTGGTGGAAGTACGTTAACACAACAGTTAATAAAGAATCAAATTTTAACTAACGAAGTCTCTTTTGAACGAAAAGCAAAAGAAATTCTCCTAGCACTGAGGCTAGAGAAATTCTTTGAGAAGGATGAAATATTAGAAGCTTACTTAAATGTTTCAACCTTAGGAAGAAATTCATCTGGCAGAAACATTGCAGGTGTACAGTCTGCAGCAAATGGTATATTTGGTGTAGATGCAAAGGATTTAACTTTGCCTCAAGCTGCATTTATCGCAGGGCTTCCACAAAGTCCATTTGGTTACACTCCTTTTACACAAGAAGGAAAATTAAAAAAGAATTTAGAACCAGGTTTAAATCGAATGAAAACAGTTTTAAACCGAATGTATGACCAAAAGAAAATCTCTAAACAAGAATATGATACTGCCATGAAGTACGACATAACAAAGGATTTTATCGGACCGCAAAAAAATCCAATTGAAGATTATCCGGCGGTAATGATTGAAATCCAACAAAGAAGCATAGAAATTATTGCCGAATTGTTAGCAAAAGAAGATGGATATACAAAAGAAGACTTACAAGAAGACGATGTATTAGCAGAACAATATACTACACTTGCTGACCGTCAAATCCACCAAAATGGATACAAAATTCATAGTACTATTAATAAGAAAATCTATGATATTCAACAAAAGACAGTCAAAAACTTCTCTCTTTTTGGACCAGATAAAAAACAACAAGTGATTGATCCAGAAACAAAAGAAAAAGTTACTATTATGGAACCTGTAGAAACTGGAGCCATTCTAATTGAAAACAAAACGGGGGCTATCATAAGCTTTGTTGGAGGGCGTGATTATAATCGAGAAGCAACAAATCATGCCACACGCAGTGTCAGACCAAATGGTTCAACCATGAAACCACTTTTAGTTTATGGTCCAGCAATTGAACTGGGAACATTATCGCCTGGAAGTGTTTTACCAGACGTTCCATTAAGATTAAATCCTAGTAAACCAGGGAGTATTTGGCCAAACAACTATGACTCGCGATTTCATGGTTTAGTAACAGCAAGATATGCACTACAGCAATCATACAATGTTCCAGCAGTAAAAGCATATATTGATATATTGCCACAGAAACCAATTAAATTCTTAGAAAAAATGGGCGTTTCGTCATTAACTCCTGCTGACGCTTCAAACAGGGCTACTGCTATCGGCGGACTGGAGGATGGTATTACTGTTGAAGAAAATACCAATGCCTTTTCTACCTTTGCTAATAGTGGGAAATTTATCGATGCTTATATGATTGACAAGATTGAAGATAAAGATGGCAATGTTATTTATCAGCATGATGTAAAACCTGTCGATGTATTTAGCCCACAAACCGCATACTTAACATTAGACATGATGAGAGATGTGATGAATCGCGGAACAGCCGCTGCCGTAAACAGCCGCCTAAAATTTAATTCTGACTGGGCAGGTAAGACCGGAACAGCCCAAAACTTTACAGATTCTTGGTTAGTTGCGACAAATCCAAATGTAACTTTTGGAGTTTGGACAGGTTATGATACACCAAAATCTTTAGAAACATCTGGTTTATCATACAGTAAACGTAATAACTACTTGTGGGCAGATTTACTAAATGCTGCATATGACGTTGCACCTGATCTTGTAGCCCCGTCCAAAAGCTTCAAGATGCCTGGTGGAATCGTAAGACAATCTGTATGTTCTATTTCTGGACTACTGCCTTCTGAAGGGTGCTCAAAAGCCGGATTAGTGACAACTGATTTATTCAAGTCAGGAACGGTTCCATCTAAGAGGGACGACAGTTTAGTTGCAGGTAAATATGTAAAAATCGGTGATAAGAAATACATGGCTTTAGATTCTACTCCAAGTGAATTCGCTGAACCAGGATTAATGCTAAATCCAGACTATATCGAAAAGCTATTTGGTATTCGTATCAGCGATCCAAGTATTCTGAGCGAGAACAATCAAAAGCTTAAAAATCTTATCATTCCAAGCAATAAAATTGAAGAGAATGGGAAGACTCCTAGTCCACTAAAAATCAATCTTAAAGGTGACACTATTACATGGAGCAAGCATAGCGAAAAAGATGTAATTGGTTACCGGGTCTATAAAAATGGCAAAAAAGTAAAGAGTTTAAAAACAGCAAATACGTTAAGCTTTAAAGGTGGTAATGGAAAATATATCGTTAAAGCAGTTGATATTGCTGGTAAAGAATCAAAGGCATCAAATGAAGTGGTAATTGGCAATTCGCAAGAAAAACAAAAGGATCAATCTAAACAGGAAAATCAAGAAAAACAAAAGGATCAATCTAAACAGGAAAATCAAGAAAAAAAGACGAGCACTAAAGAGCAAACAGCGAACAAGCCAAATAATGACAAACCCAAAGACGACAAGCCAACAGAAAATAACCAGCAAAACAATAAAGAACAAACAGAAAAGCCTGATAAAAAGACAGAAAATAATTAACTCCAATAAGGTTAGAACATAAGTATTTCAATCAAATATAACCTCAAACAATTATACGTACACACTAAAAAGTATTTGTATAATTGTTTGAGGTTTTTATTTATTTTAAGAAAGAAGGTTTGTGGTAATACCCCGCAGACTAAAATACATTTCGCTATCCATAAGATGAGCGCTAAGCCTCCTTGCTTCGTTAGTTCCTGCGGGAAGCCAGAACAAGCTTTAGCCTCCACACGCTAAAGCTTGTTCCCCGGCGCATCGAGTGTCTGTAATAGAATGACTTGGTTTCGCCACTAAATTCTTTATCCATTAAATATTTTATTCCAGCCACTTTCCTCGTTTCCTTTTTTTCTTCAACAAAAAAGACCAAAACTGGATGTACAATCCAGTTTTGGTCTTTTCCGTATCTGAACTTATTTTGTAGATTTTCGAGATTCTATACGGTGTGGAAGTGTAACAATATGATCTTCTACTGTTTCTTTATTCATATATTTAGTAAGCAATCTCATAGCCACAGCACCGATATCATACAATGGTTGTACAACAGTTGTTAGTTGCGGGCGAACCATTAATGTTAATTTTGTATTATCAGAGGTAACAATTTCAAAATCCTCAGGAACTTTATAGCCTTTGTCTTCTGCTCCATGAATGACACCTAGCGCCATTTCATCTGAGCCAACAAAGATTGCCGTTGGTTTATTATCACCTTCGATTAATTTATCGAAAGCTTCCATACCAGATTCATAGCTATAATCTCCTTCAACAACTAAAGACTCATTAAATTCGATTCCAGCTGCTTCTAATGCCTTTTTATAACCGCCTAATTTCTCATTTTTGTTGATTGGTTCTTCTAAGGATCCAAGGACAATTCCAATAGACTTATGGCCCTTTTCAACAAAGCTAGTTACTACATCATACGTAGCTTGCGCATAATCAATGTTAACAGAAGAAATCTTTTTGCTTTCTTCGATACTAGCCGCAAGCACAATTGGTACAGGAGACTTTTCAAATTCAGTAACATGTTCCTCAGTTATATTGCCACCCATAAATACAATACCATCCACTTGTTTGCCTAACATGGTATTTAATAAGTGCAGCTCTTTATCTTTATTTTGATCAGAGTTACTTAAAATAATATTATATTTATACATTGTAGCAATATCCTCAATTCCTCTTGCTAATTCCGCAAAGAATGTGCTTGAGATATCAGGGATAATTACTCCAACTGTAGTGGTTTTCTTACTTGCTAGCCCTCTTGCTACAGCATTTGGACGATATCCTAATCGATCAATAACTTCTAATACCTTTTTTCTTGTTGTTGGCTTAACGTTTGGATTTCCATTAACAACACGGGAAACGGTTGCCATAGAAACACTAGCTTCTCTTGCGACATCATATATTGTGATATTCATTGTGATTTTTGCACTCCTTTTAGTCGAACTATTTCTTTCTATTATTTTATGGCAAGAAGCTACTTTCTTAATCATAAAAGATTCCCAATTTAGCTAATCTTGTCTAATTATGTACTAATGATACGATATAGCAGGAAAACCCGCAATGACAAGCTTTCATTTTTTTTCAAAAAAAACGACTTTTTTTCGCTTTTTTAGCAAAAAAAATTTTTTATTAAACATTCTTCCATTCAGTTTACCATAAAATGATGAAAAATATAAATGAATTTGTCATACTATCAAATTCTTATTAAAAAAAGTATTTCTATAAAAAAACTCGTAAGTGTTTCTAAACACTTACGAGGCATTTATCATATTTTTATGCATTTACATATGGTGTAGCTTGTAACGCACGGTAAAATTCATCGAATTGCTCAATATCCATTTGCTGTGCTGAATCAGATAATGCGACAGCAGGATCTGGATGAACTTCTGCCATTACTCCATCTGCCCCAATTGCTAAAGCTGCTTTCGCACAAGGTAATAATAAATCCTTTCTTCCAGTTGAATGTGTTACATCAACAAAGACAGGAAGATGTGTTTCTTGTTTTAAAATTGGAACAGCAGAAATATCCAATGTGTTTCTTGTTGCCCGTTCATACGTACGAATACCACGTTCACAGAGGATAATCTGATCGTTTCCTTGTGACATTATATATTCTGCGGCATTGATAAATTCTTCAATGGTTGCCGCTAAACCACGTTTTAATAGAATCGGTTTTTTTACACTTCCTGCAGCTTTTAACAGCTCAAAGTTCTGCATATTACGAGCACCAATTTGAATAACATCAATATAATCTAACGCCGTTTCAATGTGTTCCGTACTAACAATTTCACTAATTACTGCTAAATCGTATTCATCTGCCACTCTTTTTAAGATTTTCAAGCCTTCTACACCAAGTCCTTGGAAATCATATGGAGATGTTCTTGGCTTAAACGCGCCACCACGAAGAAGCTTTAACCCTTTAGCTTGTACGGACGCTGCCACTTGAGCAACTTGTTCATATGATTCTACTGAGCATGGCCCAAACACAAATTTAGGTGTACCGTCACCAATTTTTGTTCCTTTTATATCAACAATAGTATCCTCTGCTTTTTTCTTACGAGATACTAATAACGCTTTACTGTCATCTTCTTGTTGTAATTGTAAGCCCATTTTGAAAATTTGCTTAAACAAATGTGAAATTGTCCCATTATCAAATGGTCCATCATTTTTATTTAAAATATGATCGAGCATTTTTCTCTCGCGAACAGGATCATATCGATGTGCACCGTGGGTAACTTTTGTTTGGGCTATTTTTTGCACAAGGCTTGCCCGCTCATTAATTTTTTCTAAAATTTCTAAATTTAATTCATCCACTCGATTACGTAATTCTTCTAATTCCTTATTACTCACAATCATCTCATCCCTTCATTAAAAGCACAAATCCATGTAATTTCCTTTACACTATTTGCTTAGATTCTTTATACAAATGCAAAAATATGTTACATTTCTCTTAATTGGGTTAATTATAAATCATATTTATCCCATTGTCACTAATTTTATTTAATGCTTAAACGCTTTTAAGTGTTAAAGCGTTAATTTTTGTTAAGAAGTTAGATAATTGTTTCCTATAATCTATTTTATTTTTTTATAAACAATCTTTAAATAAAAAGAAGGTGTTTTCTATGCAAAAACATGAAAAACTATTTGCATTAGATATTGGTACTCGATCAGTTGTCGGAATTATCTTGGAAAAAAAAGAGGAAAGTTATCATGTAGCTGATTTATTATCCATCGAACATACAGAAAGAGCTATGTTAGATGGTCAAATACATGATGTGTTAGCTGTTTCCAAAATTATCAAAGAAATAAAAGATCAGTTAGAAATCAAACATGGACCTTTAGAAAAAGTGAGTGTCGCGGCTGCTGGAAGAGCCTTAAAAACAGAACGGGCTTCTTATGAAATGAATATAGAAAGAAAGCCGCTCATTACAAAAGAAGATATTTTACATATGGAGTTAACAGCTGTACAGCAGGCACAAAGCTCTGTCGCAGAAAAAAACGAGCGAGATAAAAGCCAATTTTATTATTGTGTGGGCTATTCCGTACTTCAATACTCTTTAGATGATCAAGCTATGGGTAGCTTAATTGATCAGCAAGGATCAATAGCGAAGGTAGAAATTATCGCAACTTTTTTGCCTAAAGTAGTTGTTGAATCATTAATCGCTGCCTTGCATCGAGCAAATTTAGAAATGCAGGCATTGACGTTAGAGCCAATTGCTGCCATTAATGTCCTAATTCCTCCATCTATGAGAAGATTAAATGTAGCTTTAGTAGACATTGGAGCAGGAACATCAGATATAGCCATAACCGATACGGGGACCGTTATTGCCTACGGGATGGTACCTGTCGCTGGAGATGAAATAACAGAAGCAATCAGCGATGCATATTTATTAGACTTTCCATTAGCCGAACAAGCCAAAAGAGAATTATCTCAAAAAGATCAGATTTCTATTTCTGATATTCTTGGCTTTACAACGGAATTACATAAGGAAGAAGTAATTAAGGAAATTGAACCTGCTTTAGATAAATTAGCAGATACGATTTGCCGGGAGATTCTTTTACTAAACAATCATAAATCGCCTAAAGCTGTAATGCTTGTTGGTGGCGGAAGCCAAACGCCAGCTTTACAACAAAAAATGGCAGAAATGCTTAATCTGCCTTCTAACCGGGTTGCCATCAGAGGCATTGATGCAATTACTCATCTTACCTTTGAGGAAAATTTCCATTTAGGGCCGGAGCTTGTTACACCTGTTGGAATTGCTATCGCTGCTGAAAAATCACCAGTCCAATATAAAACGGTTTATATAAATGAGCAGCCAGTAAGACTATTTGAAGTAAATAAATTGACCGTCGGGGATTGTATTTTAGCCTCTGGCATTCGAATGAACCAATTATACGGAAAGCCAGGTAATGCAATGATTGTTACACTCAATAATCAAAAAATTACCATACCCGGAAGTCATGGTGAGGGACCCACTATTTTTAGAAAAGATGTCCCATGCTCTTTAGAAGATACAGTAGAAGATGGCGAAACATTAACGGTTTATCGTGGGAAAGATGGAGAACAAGCCAAAGTTCAAATAAAGGACTTACTAGATGCGGAACCTGACAAAGAAATAAAGATCAATAATAAAAGCTACACGCTTCATACCAAAATTCTTTGCAATGGGAACCCTGTTTCTGCTGAACATCCGATTGCTGACAAAGATATTATTGAATACCGAGCAGACACTACTATTCAAGAAGCTCTTGAGTCGCTTCATTTAACGAATTTAATGGAGGAGTTAAGACCTTTCCATCTGTTGATTAACGGTAAAGAGACGATCCTTCCTGCTTTCTCTGGGAAGATTGTAAAAAATGGACTTCCTTGCCGATTAAACCAATTGCTTAGTCACAAAGATGAAGTTATCCTGGAAAAAAGAAAAACACCAACTGTTCAAGAATTAGCCGAAAGAAAACAAATTTTAATGTATCAAGTGCTTCCAGTTTATTTTAATGACAAAAAGATTACACTTACAAAGCAGCTAGCACAAATACAAAGAAGAGGACAAATCCTCCAAATGGAAGATCTTTTATTCAGCGGGGATGATATTCGTATAGAACAGAAACCATTTGAAGGCTTTTTATTTCAGGACTTATTTGCATTTGTTGATATCAATATGCCACAAAGCGGCGGAGGAACTTTTCAACTATTGCGTAATGGTGAACAAGCTACATTCTTAACCCCTATAGAAAAAGGGGATAAATTATCGATTGTTTGGCCAGCTAAAACGAAAAGCTCTTCTATAAATAATTAATATTTTACATAAAAAAGGAATTCAGAATATACTCCTTCTGAATTCCTTTTTTATCGAATGTTTATAACTTATTTTCTTCACTAACTTGTTGTAAAGAAGCTGCGGTAATCTGCCCGTGAGATGCATGCCAAACAATATTATTATGAACAAAAAGCAATGCTTGTGGTGATTCATGTCTTACTTCATATTTTTCAGCAATATAATTAGATACATCTCTTGCATCTTGCACAGTTAAATAATAAGTATCAACAGCATTATTTTTCCCTTCATATTGCTTATATTCATCGAAAGCACTTGCACTAATTGGACATGTTACACTATGTTTAACCAGCCAAAAAGCATCTTTATTCTGAACTAACTCTTCGAACTTTTCGATAGTTTCTATTTTTTCCATTCTTAAAAAATCATCCTTTATCTATTTATTTATCATAAACATATAAAAAACAGTCTATATACCGTTTCCTTCTTGCATTGTTCTAAAAGACTTGGCTCTCATTGAACGCAGAAAGCAATGTGTATATAGACTGGATACTTTATCTCACTTTTATACAAAATAATGATTAATGGTTATACTTACTTTCTGTTTCATCAAATGCACGTTTGGTTTCTTCTAACTTTTGCTGAATTTCATCAAACTCAGCGTTTTTTAAGCTTGAACTTAAATCAGATGCTTCTTCTTTCAGCTCATCAAAACGGGCTGACATATTCTCTTGCCCTTTTGTATTTTTTACTTTATCCATAATTTCAGCAGACGTTTTAGTAACAGTATTACTAATTTTGCCTGTTTTGTCTTTAGCAATAGAAATAAACTCTGATCCTTTTTCTTTTACCGTATCAGTTAACTCAATTCCTTTTTCCTTGAGCATGCCAGCTTGTCCGTTTAAATCATGAAGCAGTTCTCTTCCAGGCTTTGGTGCAAGAAATAAAGCAGTTGCCGCACCGACAACCCCACCTACTATAGCACCTAATAGAAAATCCTTTGAACTTGAGCTTTCATTTGCATGGATTATTTCTTGTTCTCGCTTCATCGTAACATCCTCCTTTAATTACTTCTTACTCGTGTTCGGCTTTGTTCAGCCTTCTTAGCTCTCCATTGATCTCTAATATTCATAAACACCTTGCTATATTGAACAATTTGAGCTATTTTATCTTGATTTTTTACAAGGGTGTTTTCCACATTATTTGTAATCGCTTGAACCGATTGATTAAACCCTTGTACACTCGTACCAACATCTTTTACTGCATCAACCACAGAATTTAAACTTTCAGATTTCTGTTGAATATCTGCAGCTAAATCATTCGTTTTTTGCAATAAAATAGTTGTTTCTCTTGTGACACCATCCAGTTGCCTTTCTAACCCGACAAGTGTTTTAGAAACACTATCCAGTGTAGTATGTAATGACTTCAATGTTCTCGCAACATAAATGACAAGAATCGTAAACGCAATAGCTATTAAAGCTACACTTAAGTATAAAAGATTTACCATATTTATCGCACCTCCACTTTATTGGTCTTTTCCCAGATTCGCGTTTGCTAAAACCTTAGTTTTATTATAATTGGAAAAACTTTCAGAAACAAATGATTCTTTAGCAAGAGTAAACCTACATTCGAAGCAAGTAATTTCTTCTCCCTATTTTTCTATTTGAGTTTTTTTATTTAAGGAAAAAATATTTTCGGGTACAATAAGAGAGTTATCACATTTTTTTAAATTTTGGAGGTACATATGAAGGATCCACGAATTGATCAACTAGCAAAAAATTTAATTAATTATTCCATTCGCTTACAAAAAGGCGAAAAAGTTCTTATTGAAAACTTTGGACTTCAAAAGGAACTTGTAAAAGCGCTTGTGCGTGAAGCATATGCAGCTGGTGGTTATCCTTTTGTTTCACTGAAAGATAATGATATTAATCGCTCCTTGCTTTTAGGCGCTCAAACAGAACAATATGAAATGATGGCCCAATTCGAAGCAAATGTCATGAGTAATATGGACGCGTACATTGGGCTTCGAGCTGGTGATAACATTAATGAGCTTGCAGACGTTCCTGCAGAACAAATGAAAATTGAAGGTGCAACCATTGGCAAAAAGGTACATAGAGAAATTCGTGTACCAAACACAAAATGGGTAGTTCTTCGTTATCCAAGCCCATCCATGGCCCAGCTTGCGAGAATGAGCACCGATGCATTTGAAGATTTTTATTTCAACGTGTGTAACCTAGATTATGGAAAAATGGATAAAGCAATGGATAATCTAGTAGAATTAATGAATCGCACGGACAAAGTTCGCTTAACTGGTCCTGGCACTGACCTAACTTTCTCTATTAAAGATATTCCGGCAATCAAATGCTCTGGTCAAATGAATATTCCTGACGGCGAGGTTTATACTGCACCTGTACGTGATTCTATTAATGGTGTACTAACCTATAATACACCTTCGCCTTATCAAGGATTCACTTTTGAAAATGTCAGCCTGAAGTTTGAAAACGGAAAAATTGTCGAAGCAACATCTAATGACTCCGAAAGATTAAATAAAATTTTAGATACAGATGAAGGTGCTCGTTATATTGGCGAATTCGCTATTGGAGTAAATCCGTATATTCTACATCCAATGCAAGATATCTTATTCGATGAAAAAATCGATGGAAGTTTCCACTTTACACCGGGTCAAGCCTATGATGATGCTTATAACGGCAATGATTCCAATATCCACTGGGATATGGTAAATATTCAACGCCCTGATTATGGTGGTGGGGAAATCTACTTTGATGATGTACTCATAAGAAAAGATGGTAAATTTGTTATTCCAGAATTAGAAGTATTAAATCCAGAAAATTTAAAGTAAACTAGAAAAAGGAGATCAGAATATTTTCATTCTGATCTCCTTTTTCAATTTATGATTTGTTTTGATCTATTCTTTATGCTCTTCTCAAGCTGTTACCAGACTCATCCAAGTCAGTTGGCCATTTTCTTTAAGTTCACGGATCCACAAGTAAACAAGGTCTGCATAGATAATTTTTTATGTCCCTTTAAAGGTGTCCATCGTATGCCATGCTTTTCTTTTGCATCAGGAACAAGTTGATCTAAAGCAATCATTTCTAATTGGTCTCTTTGAATAACTGTTTGGAAAGCATAATTTCACCTCTAAAAAATATCTATCTACATTTTAAAACCAAGAGCAGTTAAAATTCTAGACTAACATGATGAAACCAGGTTGATCGGAGCCGAAGGGGCGAGACTCCTATGGGAGATACGAGAAAGTCCGAGCGTATGCAACAAAGCGGCTCGGCACTCATGGATAGCGAACCCCTGTAGCGGAAGTCAACATCCCTATTAGAAGGAGTCACAAAAAAAGACCATAGACAAAACCTCAAATTTAAAAGAGTTTGTCTACAGTCTGAAGGAATCTGAATGTAAATTCTGATCCCTTTTTATTACCCTAATGTTTTTTCATAAGCACTTTGATATTTTTGAATATCTCCTGCACCCATAAACAAGATTACACTATTATCATGTTTTTTCAGAGAAGAAACTGTCTCTTCTGAAATAATTTTGCTTCCAGGTACCTTATCAGCTAAATCTGTAATACTTAGCTTTCCGTGATTCTCACGTGCAGAACCAAATATATCACATAGATAAGTAGAATCAGCTAAATTTAAGCTATCTGCAAATTCTTGAAGAAATGCTTGAGTACGAGAGAATGTATGTGGCTGGAATACAGCAACAATTTCTCTATCAGGATACTTTTGACGAGCAGCCTCCACCGTTGCTTTTATTTCGGTCGGATGGTGAGCATAATCATCGATAATAACCTGTGTACCAATTGTCTTTTCTGTAAATCTTCGTTTTACTCCTTCAAATGTCATTAAGCGTTCTTTAACGATTTCTGCATCTAGTTCCTCATAATGACTAAGCGTAATAACAGCTAAAGCATTTAAGATATTATGGTCCCCAAATGTCGGAATGGAGAAGGTGTTGTAATACGTATTACGTACATAAACTTCAAAAGTTGTACCTTCAGTTGTTTTTTCCACATTCCTCGCTTGGAAATCATTCTCATCTCCAAAACCATAAAATACAACTGGCACTTTTGCTTGAATCTTTTGTAAATGTTCGTCATCCCCGCAAGCAAAAATTCCTTTTTTAACTTGCCATGCCATCTCTTGAAAGGCAGAAAAAACATCTTCCACATTGGCAAAATAATCTGGATGATCAAAATCAATATTGGTCATCAATGCATAATCAGGGAAATAGGATAAGAAATGTCTGCGATATTCACATGCTTCAAAAGCAAAATATTCTGCTCCAGTTACCCCTTTCCCCGTACCATCACCAATTAAATATGCTGTAGGCTTTGCCCCCTTCATTACATGGGAAAGCAAACCAGTTGTAGATGTCTTTCCATGTGCTCCAGTTACAGCTATACTTGTAAATTGCTTCATAAAATCTCCAAGGAAACGATGGTATCGAATCACTGGAAGACCCAGCTTTACTGCTTCTTCTACTTCCTCATGTGTATCCGGAAATGCATTTCCTACAATAACATTCATTCCTGGTTGAACATTTTCACGTTGAAAAGGAAGAATTTTTATTCCAGCTTGTTCTAAAGCAATCTGAGTGAAAAATCTTTTATCCACATCAGAGCCTTGTACCTCAAAACCCATATCATGTAAAATTTGTGCTAACGCACTCATACCCGACCCTTTTATACCTACGAAGTGGTAAATAGTCATATAAAGAACCTCCAACTACGCATATCTTTTAACAGTATATGATATCCTCATTCAATTTGCTCATTGCATTTATGTATGCAACTTTGTTCACTTTATTTTTCTCATTCCATTAATTATTCATGTTTCTACAATACATTAACTTTTTTTTCCTTTTTTTATTTCACATTTATACATTATACCATCTTTCATGATGAAAAACTACGGAACAATATAATTCCAATCTATGGAAGCATTTTACGAAGTAATCCTTTCTCCGATTATTCGTTTTCCTGTAATAACAGCAATTCACTTTCTGTTATTAATACGTCTCTAGGCTTTGTTCCTCTAGCTTCTGATATAAATCCCTGCTTTTCCATCATATCAATTAATCTCGCTGCTCGATTATATCCTATTTTGAATTTCCTTTGCAGACTAGATGTAGACGCTCCACCCTGTTCAATAATAAATTCACAAGCTTCGTAAAATAATTCATCTTCTTCTTCAGACATTTGAACTTTTTTTAACAGGTCTTCTTGTTCAAATAAATATTCTGGTTTTCTTTCTTTCCTAACATGTGCCACTACCTGATCAATTTCTTCATCTGATACAAATGTACCTTGCAATCGAACGGGCTTTGATGTTCCATTTTCTAAAAATAGCATATCCCCTTTACCCAAAAGCTTCTCGGCACCACTAATATCGATGACGGTACGTGAATCAATTTGAGAGGAAACAGAAAACGCAATTCGTGTTGGAACATTTGCCTTAATTAATCCTGTAATAACATCAACTGATGGTCTTTGTGTAGCAATTAATAGGTGAATCCCGCACGCCCTTGCCTTTTGAGCTATTCTACTAATCGCTTCTTCTACATCCGCAGGTGCCATCATCATTAAATCTGCTAACTCATCAATTACGATCACTAAATATGGCAATTTCTCACTATACCTTTTATGCTCTTCTGCTAATTGATTATATTTTGTAATATCTCTAACACCAGCATGTGCTAATAGCTCATATCTTCTTTCCATCTCTTCGACAGCCCATTTTAGTGCAGCAGTTGCCGTCTTTACATCTGTAATAACAGGACTTGCTAAATGGGGAACATAATTATATGGAGCTAATTCAACCATTTTAGGATCTACTAATAAGAGCTTCAATTCCTCTGGTTTTGCTTTGTATAGTAAGCTCACAAGCATTGTATTAATACACACACTTTTTCCAGATCCAGTCGCTCCAGCTATTAATCCATGTGGCATTTTGCGTAAATCTGTAACGATTGGTTTTCCTGAAATATCCAATCCCATTGCTACCGTTAAGGGAGAGGCTGAACTTTTAAATTCTTCACTTTCCAAAATCTCTCTTATAAGTACAGGTCGACTTTTTTGGTTTGGGACTTCAATTCCTACTGTATGCTTTCCAGGAATTGGCGCCTCAATTCTGATATCTTTTGCAGCCAAACTTAATTTTAAGTCATCAGAAAGATTGGTAATTTTGCTAACCTTAACTCCTGGTTCTGGTTGTACCTCATAACGTGTTACAGAAGGTCCTTGTGTAACATTTACCACCTTTGCATGAACATTGAAATTGGTAAATGTATCGTTTAAGAGCATAGTCTGCTCTTCAATCCAACCATCCTTTTCTATTTGCAAAATGGGTGGATTCAATAAATTTTCTTCGGGAAAAACGTAATAAGGTAAGTCATTTTGTTCCTCATCTTCTTTTTCTATCATAGAGGGAACTACTACTTCTGCCTGCGACTGTGGCTTTGGCTCCTCACATATTTTTTTCTCGACTTGTTGATTTGCCAATCGTTTTCTGTCTTTATTCAGCATCAACACATTAAAAGGTAAAGGACCTTTACGAGAAATTGTCTTCTTCTCCTCTATTTTCGCCTGGGAGGCTTCTTCCTTTTTTTCTACTACTAATTCTTCATCATTTTCCTGATAAACTTCTTCTACTACTTCCGCTTCTTCAAACTTTAACAATGATTGATTATTATCAAGTTCTTGGTCTTCTATTAAACTTTCTACCTGCTCATTTACTTCCTTTTCTGCTTCCCTGGCAAAAACGCTTAGAGAAGCAACATTCTCTATCTCTAATGCACTATCAGCTCTAGAAGTTATTTCTTCAGCGAAATATTCCTCAGCTTTTATAGAAAAAGATGTATCTTGCTCCATTATCCTGTCCACTGTTACCGTTTCTTGCGCAACAGCTGTCTCAGCTTTATGCAGTTCAACTGTCTCCACATGAATTTCGCCATGTTGTTGTCCAGCTTCTTGCGTTTCTGCTGACTCTATGTTACGTTCCGCTTCTTGAAGTTCTGCTACTTCCACATTCTTTTCCGCTTCTTGTAGTTCAGATGATTCTACATTTCTTTCCTCTTCTTGCGGTTCTGCTGCTTCTACATTCCTCTCTGCTTTTTGTGATTCAGCTATCTCCACATTCTGTCGAACTTCTTGTGATTCAACCACCTCATCATTCATTCCAGCGAATGTTAGTAGTTCTTCATTGCCTCTTGTTTTGTTCTGTTCTTTCTGGTTAATCCTCGCTTCTTTCGAAATTTCAACTTTTTTTTCTATTATTGGTCGTGATTCCGTAGTCCTTATCGCTTTCCTTTCTGGACGGTTATATCCATATATCGGAGAAACAACTTCTGTAGGTTTGAAAGGACGATTAGTACTATATGTATTCGATACTTTTTCTTCCTTCTGATCGCTTTTCGTCTGTTCTGCATATGGTCGTTTAAATGGTTGATCGTTTTCACGTCTATTCTCTTGGAAGGCTTGCCTAGGTTCCCTTCTTTTCCTTCTATCCATCTCTTTCTTATCATCTATCTCTTCATCAGGAATTAGTGGAAAGCGAAAGTTCCCTTTCGGATATTGATAAATAATCTTTGAATCTATCTCTTTCTTCCATGCCGTAGACTCCATTTTCGGTTGCTGTTCTGCTTCAACCGATTCTTCAACTTGGTTCAGCTCCTCTTCTTCACTAGCAAACTGTTTAAATACTTTTTTGAACCAATTCACACGTAATCACTCTTTCTTTCCAATCTCATTACTATTTTAACAGTTATGTTCAGAATTTCGAGCACTATTTTTTAACAACTCTCCCTTTCCCTCTTTAGCAGAAGGTTAAACAAAGATAAATTCCCTCTTTGTTTTTTTAAATTGCCAACGCTCCAACAACTCTGGTTCTATAACTAGATACATTTATATATAGCAATTAAAAAAGAGACACTTTTTGAAAGTTTGTATATCCTAATTGCCTCTTTCATTAAGTCTCTCTTTTTTTCAGGTTAAAACAGGGAACTTATAGAAACATTCTAGCTTTTCAATCTACATAATTGTTATTTTAGTATAAAAATATTTCAATTAGATGTCATTCAAAAGTAAATTATAAATCGATTTGATTACATTGTCCCTATTCTTTTCCTCTTTTTTTATTTTTACCTAAAATAAATATAGGCTCTAATTCGCCACCCTCATACAGGAAAGATAGTGCTGTAATTGGAACTCTTCCGCTCGCAAAGAAACTCATCGTCATTTGAGCGAGGATATCGTATCCTGTTTCATTCCGAATATCACCTATAATAAGTACATCTTGATGAGGAACAGCTACCGTCATTGTGCCTTCACACTGATCATACATATCCTTTAAAAAGGCATCATTTAATATTCGACTTGCATCATAGCCATCATTGCTGTTTATAAAATAAAAAACATTACCAGCAACACTATCTGCTTTTACATTTGTGGATAAAGATCTTACATTAAAAAGAGCCATTTCCTTAATCGAAGCGGAAGACCAATTTTCTTTTTCCATCAATCTCTCATCAATAAGACGATAGGTATTCCCCATATCCAAAGCATAATATACTCTGGTTTCTGCCGTATGCTCTTCTGTTATAAAGGGAATTTCCTCATTTGATTGTTGAGGAAAAGAAGTAGAACGAATCACAGGAAATATTTTTTTCTCTTTTCCTTCTATTTCTTCATCTTTTTCAATTGCTCCTAAGCCATGTTCAATATAATAAACAATCTCATCGACTGCTTTTTCTTTTTTTGTTTCCCATTTTGCAATTATTTCAGGCAAGGAAACGGTAACTCCCTTTCCCGTTGCTTTACTTTCTATACGTACTTGATCTTTTTTACTATCAAATGTAAAAGTTCGATCCTCGTTACTTATTCGCTGCATGAGCATATCCTTCATTTTTTTACTTGTCATTTTCATTCTTGTTTCACTTCCGTCCTCTTCAATTTCTTCCTATTTATTATACTCTAAATGAATCGATAATCATCTTTTTAATAGGCAGTTTTTCTTGTAATCAATGGAAAAAGGTTATCTCCACTTAAAATATAGCAGGGAACTACGTCCCTTTCCAAGCTACATTTTATATAGGAGACAACCTTCTATAAGATAAACGTTTATTTTTACATATTACAGCAAAATAAAGAAAAAAATTCTCTACTGACTAAATAAGCCTTGACTATCCTTACTTGTGTTGAGAATAGGATAAATCATTCTATCGCCTATTGTTTTCTCTATAAAGATTCAATGAACTTTTCAATTTCTTCCTGTGTTTTTCGATCCTTGCTTACAAATCTGCCAAGTTCTTTCCCGCCCTCAAAAGCGATAAAGCTTGGAATACCAAATACATCTAGTTCTATACAAGTATCAATAAATTTATCGCGATCAACATGTATAAATGTATATTGATCAAATTTCGCTTCTACTTCTGACATAAATGGTTCGATAAATCGACAGTCTCCACACCATTCTGCTGAAAAAAGAAATATATGTTTCTCTGGACTATTTTTAAGCTCTGCAAATTCGTCTGCTGATTGTAAATGTTTCAATGTAAATGCCCCCTTCATAATATGTACCCTTTCATAAATAGTATCAGAATTATAGGTTCCTCACTACTAATATGCTTTCCTATTGCTACATTTTTATCACTTAATAGGAAAGCTTTTTCTATTTAAATTCAGCTAATTTCCAAAGTTCCTCTAGCTCTTATTTTCCTTGATATTCCAGTTGACCTAGAAGCAATTCAACAACATGTTCAAACATAGCAGTCCTATTAATTCTGCCGTTTGTGAATATTCCTATAGCACCTTCTGTTGAGCGAACATTTTCCTTTTGGGCATATTCATCCATAACCGGACCTAGTTCTCTTCCTGCAACTAGTTTTGTTTCAATTTCCTTTGGTAGTGGAATTCTTGCTCCACTAGCTATATAGGTGGTTCCATCCCTCCCAACAAGCGCTCCCCAATTAGTTAAAAAGAGAATACCATTTGTTCGGTGGACGCCTCCTTCTAAGCCAATCCCTATCTCGCCGGCTCCTTCCTGCAATGCAGCCTTCGCTCGGTTAATGGCTCCTTTGATCGTTTCCTCATCTGAAAATGGCTGTTCGCTTACCCCAGAGCTCACATTAAATGTAGCAAACTCTATAGTCATATCTTTTTCTAAACAGTTTTTTACTGCTTTTACTTTTGCTTTATTATTGGTGCCAATACAAACTTTCACTTTGCTTCACTCCTAATATAATGACCAAACAGTTTATAAAAAAGGTATCTCACATATACCAATCGTATTGGAGATACCTTTAATTAAATTTTTTAAGATGAATTATCTATAAAATAGTTTTGTTTTTTATTGATTTGCACGTAGTGTTTCAATGGTTGTATGATCCGTCGTTTTTACTAATTTAGTTAACAGTTCTTTTGCAGCCGCATAATCATCGATGTGGATAATAGAAGCACTTGTATGAATATAACGTGAGCATATGCCAATAACAGCACTAGGTACACCATTATTTGAAATATGAACCTGTCCCGCATCCGTTCCGCCTGGTGAAATAAAGTACTGATAGGCAATATTATTAGATTCCGCTGTATCTAAAATAAATTCTCTCATCCCTTTATGCATAACCATCGTTGCATCATAAATGCGTAACAATGCTCCTTTTCCAAGCTGACCAAATTGGTTTTTATCACCTGATGCATCATTTGCAGGACTTGCGTCTAAAGCATAAAATACATCTGGCTTAATCATATTAGCTGCAGTTCTAGCTCCTCTAAGACCTACTTCCTCTTGCACAGTAGCCCCAGAATATAAGATATTTGGAATCTCCTCTTCTTGAAGATTCTTTAACAATTCAATCGCTAAACCACAACCATAACGATTATCCCATGCTTTTGCCATAATTTTCTTTTCATTAGCCATTGGCGTAAATGGACAAATTGGCACAATCATTTGACCAGGCTTAATCCCAATTTTCAATGCATCTTCCTTATCATCCGCTCCGATATCGATCAGCATATTTTTTATATCCATTGGTTTACTTCTTAAGGCTTCGTCCAATAGATGTGGAGGAATCGAACCGATTACCCCAATAACAGGTCCTTTATTAGTTATAATCTGTACTCTTTGTGCTAAAAGGACTTGACTCCACCAGCCACCGATAGGCTGAAAACGAATCATTCCGTTATCCGTGATTGCTGTAACCATAAAACCAACCTCATCCATATGTCCGGCAACCATAACTGTTGGTCCATTTTCCGTTCCTCTTTTTACCCCAAAGATACTGCCAAGGTTATCTTGCACGATTTCATTTGTATAAAGACTTAATTGTTCTTTCATAAATTTTCGAACTTGATGTTCATTTCCAGCTACTCCCGGAAGTTCCGTTAATGTTCGGAACATATCTAATGTTTGTTGTTCCATTCTAGTTAAACCCCTTTAATAACTATGTATTTTAATAATATATTTATTGTACCGAAATATCTAACTGCATACCACTACTTTCCTCTACCCAATTAGAAATTATCCAATTTAAAACTTAGAACCAGTTTTCAGGAAGAAGTCGGCTAATCATTTCTTCTATGATATAAATTAGTTATAATAACAATATCTACTTTTTTGTAGTTTGAAGTACTTAGCCTAATACAAGAAAATACGACACAAAAAATAAGGAGTTCTATTATGAATTGGAAACATATCATAGGCGGTGTTGTGGCAGGACTAGCCGCAAGCTATATCGTAAAAGAAGTCATTGCTAAAAATAGTAGTCTTTCGGGTGACCAGGTCTTATCTTTAGCTAAAACAGCTTTTAAAGAAAAGGGACCGATTAATGGATCTTGGATAAATATGGAGAAAGAAATACTTCATACGCGCGAATCTTCCCTTACTGTTTATAGAGGTGGTATCACGCGCTTGAATGGTGATACCCAAGAAGTATATGAATTCATTTCAGATAGTGAGACAGGCAGAATTCTTGATGTTAATCAATTATCTTAACTTTTATTTTAGCGATAATAAGTGGCTTTTAACAAATATAAAACCCAACCAACGATACGAAATGTTTTTGGAATTCCGCATCATTGGTTGGGTATATCTCGGCTGGAAAGCTTACTCTCCAACCTCTTTTCCCCTTATTTAAATTGCACTTCACAACGATAAATTCTATTGCCTCTATTGGAAAATTTCTCTTCATATTCAGTCATGATATTGCCCTCATAATCGCTGTTATGCAAATCAAGGCTTACATATTTTAAAAGCATTCCATATTCAGAAAAACTCTTAAGAGAGTATTCAAACAGCCCTTGGTTATCTGTTTTAAAATGCACTTCTCCTTTATCAATTAGGACTGATTGATAAGAATCCAAGAACGTTTTATACGTTAGTCTCCGTTTTTCGTGTCTTGTTTTTGGCCAAGGATCTGAAAAATTCAAATAAACTCGGGCAATTTCTCCTTTTTCAAAATAATCCTTAAGCTTTTCTGCATTTATATTCATTAACTTCAAGTTTGGTACTTCTGCTTCAATTAATCGATCTAACGCAGAAACTATGACACTTTCCTGAAGTTCTACGCCGATATAATTAATGGAAGGATTTGCTTTTGCCATTTCTGTGATAAATCTACCTTTTCCAGTTCCAATCTCAATATGGATCGGCCCTTTTTGACTAAATGCCTGATCCCATTTACCTTTCCAATCTTCCGGGGTTTGGATAACATATTGCGGATATGCGCTTAATTTATCTTTCGCCCATGGTTTATGTCTTAATCGCATGTGGACACTCCTTATTAATAACTATCGTTTCAAACAATATCATGCATTATACATCGATGCAATACTCTTTTCTTGGCAATTGATTATTTTTGAAGGATAAATTTACATTAGGAACATTTGAATAAAGAAAAAAAGAATTCACAACCTATAAGTGAATTCCTTAACTGGTATTTGAAAAGAATGATTTTACTCTTTTCATACTAGAACCTATAGAAAGGGTGTTCTAAGTATGCCTATAAACCACGAGCATCAATTAGCATTATTAGCCGATATTCTTAGTAATCAACAAACAGACTGCTGTGGATCTGTAGCGGAATGCGAGCAGATCGAGAGATTGATTACTTCTTTAAGAACCAATGATCAAATTGATCAAAATATCCTTCCGATTTTAGAGGAAGTACATCTTTACAGCAAGCAAGGTGTCAATGCCTCCAATTTAGACAATCATATTCATTCACACCAAGACCAATTATCGCAATGGGTAGATGGAATTAACAATTTATCTTAAAAAGGTAAATGGCCGATTAATCAATGTCATGTAAAAATTGCATCCATTTTTGCATTTCGCTATATCGGCCTTTTTTCTTATACCAACGTATGGAATTAATCGTTTGAGCAATAACATACCATTTCATTCTTAAGGATAAATGATCGGTTAGTTCATACCCGTAAGTATGTAACCAATTTTTCCAATCTTCTTTTGGAATATACCAATAAAGTAACATGCCTAAATCAATTGCTGGATCTGCAATCATTGCACCATCCCAGTCAATTAAATACAACTGGTTGTCTTCAGAAAGCAGCCAGTTGTTATGATTTACATCACAATGACAAACGACATGCTCTGTTGTTTTGATAAATGGAAGATTCTCCTCTAAAAATTGGATATAACGAGTGATATCTTCGTTATCTTTTAATTCATCGTCTATTTCTGCTTTTATGACTGACAAAATCATTTCAGGATGAAAAGATGTTTTACCTAGTCTTTTGAGCATCTCTAATAAAGGCTTAGAGGTATGAATTTTTTTGAGTAACATGGTTACTCTTTCATCCGTCATATCCGAATGACCAAATTCTCTACCAATCAGCCATTGCTGGGCAGTAAAAACATCTCCGTTTTCAAATCTTTTTGTCCAAACAAGTTTTGGGACAATTCCTTCTGCTGACAGCACAGCTAAAAATGGAGACGAATTTCGTTTTAAAAAAAGCTTCTGTCCATTATTTTGTGCAAAAAAGGCTTCGCCTGTTTCTCCACCTGCAGGAGTTATTTCCCAATCTTGCCCTAATAAATGTTCCAAAATTGTTCACCTACTATATATTATGCTCCAAAAAAAAGATGAGAAATTCCTGTTTGAGTCTTTTTTGTCCTAAATTTGTAGGAAGAACAAACAAAAATGGTTATTAGCTATTCATCAATTATAGTAAATTATACTCATCGTACAGCTATCAATCTTTAACTAGCACATATGTGCCTAAAATTTAATGAGATAAAAAAGAAAAAGGACATAGTATCCATACAATTATACTATGTATCCAATATTTCCAATCATTTTATATTAAATTTTACTTAAATACTTATTTTTAATTGAAAGTTTCTCATTTAAATATTATCTCTTATTTCATTTTTTAGTCAAGTGAATCTCCAGTTAAAATAAATATTTCTATTAAAAAAATATCGGATTCTCCTATTAAGAACATCTCTTGTTAAATTCCCACTATTCAAGCAATAGATAATCTCACTTGCCAAATAGCATACTATTTGGCAAGTATCGTTACACTGCTTGGGTTAACTATTAGGCTATCTCCATGTATTGTTGGATAGTCGTCTTCATATACGATTCCGTCTTCCACAAGTATCTTCCATTCATCTTCCGGACAAAAGCCTTCCTCGGCAGAATCATTACCATTTATCAATACGATGATAGTTTTCCATTCTCCAAGTTGCTGCAAATCATCTAAACAATACTGGATAATGTTATTTGCTTGCTGATTTATGGTTACATGTTTTTGGATTTCCTGCACAGATCGTAAGCGAAAAGCACGATTATTTTTTCTTAGGGAAATTAATCCTTTTATATAGTCAACATTCATTAAGAATTGGTCTTTTCTATTCCAATCTAACTGATTAATCTCATCAGGCGATTGATAACTATTTTCCACACCAAATTTTGTGCGGAAAAATTCCTGTCCTGAATGCAAGAAAGGGATTCCCTGACTTAGAAGAACGAGAGAAGTTGCCAGTCGATGTTTTCTCCTTTTCTCTTCATCTGATGCCTCTGGAAAACAAATATCAATTTTATCCCATAATGTATGATTATCATGTGATTCCACATAGTTTACAGATTGCCCTGGTTCAAGAAACATGCCACCCTCTTTATAGATTCCAACGCTTCCAGCTAATAATTCAGCAATTTCTCCTTTATATTGATTATTTCCAAGCGCGTACCCTCGATCATATTGATCAAAGGTGCTCCCCTTTATTTTATCTCTAAATTGATCATTAAACTGGCCAATACCAGGCAGCGACTGTTGATTAGCAATAATGGCTTTCTCATCATGGTTGATAGGAGTTGCAAGATCCCAGCCTTCTCCAATAATTATGATGCTCTTATCAATATTATCACAAATTGACCGGACTTCATTCATAGTTTGGCAATCAAGTATCCCCATCAAATCGAACCGTAATCCATCTATTTGATACTCTTCTATCCAAAAACGAACGGAATCCACAATGAATCTCCTTACCATCGATCGTTCAGAAGCAATGTCATTCCCTACTCCAGTTCCATTTGCTGGCATACCATGCTTATCATAGCGGAAGTAATAACCTGGAACGATTTTTTCAAAAGAGGAATCTTCCTTTTTATAGACATGATTATACACAACATCCAAAATGACACGAATGCCTTGTTCCTGTACAGCATGAATCATTTCTTTCAATTCATTAATTCTTACATAAGGATCCATAGGGTTTGTTGAGTAACTGCCCTCTGGAACATTATAATGGGAAGGGTTATAGCCCCAATTATATTTTTTTAGTACCTCTAACTCATCAATTTCTTCAAAGTCATGTACTGGGAGAAACTCTATATGGGTAACACCTAAGTTTTTAATATAGGTTAGTCCTGACAGATTGTTTCGGGGCGTACGCGTATTTAATTCTGCCACTCCAACATATTTGCCCTTTTGCTGAATTCCACTGTCAGGATGTATCGTTAAATCGCGAATATGCGCTTCGTAGATGATACTATCTACACTCTGTTCTAACGGCGGCAAGACTGGTTTCTGCCTTTTGGTTTTATTTAAGTCAACGATTACTCCTGTTTCCCCATTTACAGAAACAGCGACAGCATATGGATCAATCGCTTCTTTCCATTCCAAGTTAATAAGGACTAGATAGCTGTAATAATAACCTTCCAAATCTGCTAAATAGGTTGTTTTCCAAACGCCTTTTTCTTGTCTTTCCATCTCTACGATTCGTCTTTCCTTACTAGATGAATCTGGGGATTGCAGCACTAATTTCACTTGTTGGGCAGTGGGAGCCCACAGATAGAAAGTGCTCTGATCGGAAGCATAATGAACACCTAGTGGTCCATCATAATAAAATTGCTTATCAAATAAAGGTGTTCTGATAACCGCACCTATCTGTAAATCTGTCACACCTTTATTTCCATCTTCGACTTCATATTTTTGTCCGATTTGTATCTTATCATGCGCACGGCATTTGTACTTGACGAAATGCTGCATTTTTTCTTTGGATTCAATCACAAGATTAGTAGCTTGTTTATCCCCTCTTAATATAAATGATGTTGATTCCCCATGAAAATACGAATAGGGAAGTAGAACAGTTATTAATGACATTTCATCTAAATAGGCAAAGAAACTCCTTCTTATCGATAACAAATCCCTCAACTCCCTTTTCTCATGAACATCCATCTATTCTCAACTTCCCCATTATTGCTTATGATTCCTCTGTATCCCATTCATACCTTCTTTTTGAATTCGTCAAACCATAATGTAAAAGACTTTCTGCTGCTTTTAATTGAATTGCTTTAATTGGCGAATGGTTATTTCTCATTTTATAAAACCAATCTTCATAGTTTCTTTTTTCGATAATTTTCAAATCATATGGTGGTGCTGGAAAATCAACATAGCCATTTCGAGTAAGAATTACTTTTTGTACAGGTAAAGTGATGTCATACTTTTCTAGAATACCCTTTACAATTTTCTCTGTTCTGTTTATAGATATGACAGGACTAAGAATCTTTTTCTCCTTATCCCCCTTTTTTTTAAGCCAAAATTTATCATTCGAACCAACAAATACTGCTGAGTTCTCCGCTTCTAGAACATGTATACACCAAACTTCTGTTGGTGTAACTATAATGGTGTCCAATTCAACCGGAGCATTCTTCAATTGGAACAGCGGTTGATAGAGAACCAAAAATGTATCTGGGAATCTTTGCAAGAAATATTTTAATAAATCATCATAATAAAGTGTTTTTTTTACTTCTGACATTTCTGTGAGCGTAGAACTGGCCCATTTTAGCTGAAATTCAAATAATTGATTTAGAAATTGCTGTTTTAACTCATCGATTGATTGTGGATGTTTATATTTTTTGGCATCGTAATCGAAGTCTAGTTCTTCTTCATCTTCTTCCTTTTTTTGGCTATCATTTGTTTTTGCCACTTCTGTTTCTTCCAACTTATTGCGATTTAAGATAGTTTTCTTTACTCTTTCCAGCAAAGTCGGTTTTTCCATTAACCAGTTGTCTTCTATTGGGTTCTCTATGTAAAAGAGACTTCTGTCTTTTGTATCAAAAGCTCTCTTTAGCCCTGTCCACTGTTGCTTTTTTAAACGAACGAAACGTGATGGATACAAGACGATGTTCTGCTCATATCGCGAAACGTAATCTTGTAATTTGATTAACTGCGCCAAGCTTTTCCCCCCTATATTACATGTTTCTATTGCTTGTGATTATGAAAGCTGTAACTTTTTATTATCTCATATTTAGGTATTTTATCCATATGTGTTTGAAACAGATGAATACTATCAATATTAGAAATTAAATTTTTAGGCAATGCAAACTCGTTTAACTCCTGCTCTGAAAAGATGGAGTCTTCCTTCCATTTTCTTGCTAAAGTCATATGTGGATGAAATGGCCGCGTTTCTAACTGAAAACCAGCCTTGCTGCTTGCAGCAAAGACCTGATTTCTTAACTCAACCAGTTTCTGCTCTTCTTTCATCCCTGCCCAGAATATCCTCGGACTTTGTCGCTGGCCGAAAACACCCAAATGATCTATATGTATTTGAAAATCGGTACTTAAAGGGGATTGATTTAAAAGAGTTTGTAACTTTTCCCTTTGTTCATCGGAGGCACTTCCTAAAAAGGCAAGTGTAATATGATAATCTAAAGGATGTACCCATCTTTTAAAAGGAAATTTTATTTGTAACTCTTTTCGCATCTTTTCTATTTCATTTATAACTTGTACATCTGGCTTAATACCAATAAAATAATGCGGAATAGTCGTTTTCATATCTAATCTTCCTTTTAGCCTTTTTCTCCAGAGTGTTGTTTCCTCATAAAATTCATTAAATTCCGGCCCCTTAATGCATGACCTGGCATCCTTTATAAGAAATATACTTTATGGAGAACAGCCTGTCTTTGTTTTGTCTTTGCTCCTAGTAACTTTATTCTATTATATAACCTATCGGATTAATTTTAACCGTATCTGTACGATGTTTTAGAAATATATATCTTACTATACCTTATTTTCCATTGAATTACTTTCTTAAAAAAAATGAGTTGTCTCAGAGACATGGCTATTAGCCAGACTGAAACAACTCATTTTTATTTTTATTTAGCAAATGCTAATTGCTTATTTGTCCACACTCACTAATGATTGCTTCAACAAATAAATTTTGGAGTTTTTTTGTCATTTCTCCAACTTTTCCTTCCTTAACGGGGACATTATTCACAGAAACGATTGGTGTAACTTCGGAAGTTGTGCTGGATAAAAAAACTTCGTCTGCATCGATTAAATCTTCGATAGAAAATGCCTTTTCTTCAACCTCAATCCCATTTTCGCCACATAATTGAATAATTTTTTGTCTGGTAATTCCATTTAATATAAATTGATTCGCTTCATGTGTTTGAATCTTTTCTCCATTTACAATCCATATATTTGAAGAGCTTCCTTCTGTTACAGATAATTCTCTATACTGGATGCTTTCATAACAATCTGCTTCTGTAGCTTTTTGTTTCGCCATTACATTACCAAGCAAATTTAAACTTTTTATATCACATCTTGACCATCTAATATCTTCTACTGTAATGGTACTCACCCCATTCTCTAGATTATCAAGTGGTCTATTTAACATCTTAGTATAAGCTACAAACGTTGGAGTAACAGCTTCTGTTGGGTAACTATGATTTCGCGGGCTCACGCCTCTTGTGAATTGCATATAAATGATACCGGTGCTTAATAAGTTTTTGGCAATTAACTCTTCTAAAAGAGTGGTTAATTCTGAGATAGAATAAGAAATAGCTATGCCTATTTTCTCACTGCTTGCAGATAATCGTTCAAGATGTTCCTTTGCCATGAACATTTTACCATTGTACACACGGATTACTTCATATATTCCATCGCCAAACTGATAACCTCTATCTTCAATATCTACTTTCGCTTGTTCTCTTGGTATAAATTCCCCATTCATTAACACCATTCTCATTTTCTCTTCTCCTTTAATAAAACTTTATTTAGCTAATTCATATATTGCTTGTGCATAAATAGCAGTTGCCTTCAACAAATCTTCTATATACATATATTCATCTTTTTTGTGTGCAATATCTTCTCTTCCTGGAAAGAGTGGTCCGAATGCAACCCCTTTTTCTAGCGATCTGGCATAAGTGCCTCCACCAATTGATAATAGCTTCGCCTTTTCACCAGTTTGCTCTTCATAGACCTTACTTAGTGTCTGAATTAATTCAGAGTCTTTTTCTACATAATGCGGTTTAGAATCCGAAAAGTTTTCAATACTGAAATTATATTCTGCTAGTAATTTTATTAATTTTTCTTTTGTTTGATCCATATCATTTGTGACAGGATAACGTACTGTCTGTCCTATTTTTCCACCATGATCTGCCTGATAATCCAAAATCCCAGCATTTAGGGTCAGCTCTCCTGTTATCTCATCCTCATAATCGATACCAAGTTTTTTTCCTCTAGAGTCATTCACAAAGAAGTTTTTTACAAATTGAAAATAATGGTCCGCTTTTTCATCCAATTCTAACTCTACGAGAAAATTAGCCAGCTTTAATCCAGCATTTATCCCATTATTAGGCTCTAGACCATGTGCTGAAACTCCTTCTAACTCTAAAACTAAATCGCCATTATCAACTAAATAGCGGCCAGGGATATTTTCAAGTTTCAAATAATTTTGATATCGTTGAATAACCTCCGTTTGCGCTCCTTCTTTGACTTCTAACACAGCTTGCGCAAAGTCTGGGACCATATTATATCTTCTACCTGATGAAAAACGGAGAATTTTAACTTCACCAGAATCGCTAGATGCTTCCGTGTATTTTTGTACGATGTCAAAATCAGAAATTCCTTTTTCCGCATAAATAATCGGAAAATCTGCATCAGGGGCAAATCCGATTGTAGGCATACTTTCTTCTTGGAAATAAGTATCTACACATCTCCAATCACTTTCTTCATCGGTTCCAATAATCATTCGAATCTCTTTCGTTAAGGGAAGGTGCAGCTCCTTCACAATTTTCATTGCATAGTAAGCAGCCATTGTAGGGCCTTTATCATCTAAAGCGCCTCTTGCGAATATTTTACCATCGCGAATCTCTGCCTTGTAAGGGTCACTTGTCCATCCATCTCCCTCAGGAACAACATCTACATGGCAAAGAACCCCAACGCTTTCTGCCCCCTCACCATAAAGTAAATGTCCAGCAACATTTTTTACATTCTTACTAACAAAACCATCTTTTTCACCTAATGATAGCATATAGGTTAATGCCTCTTTCACGCCTTTTCCAAAAGGTGCATCCTCTGTTGCATTTTCTTCATCTAACACACTCTTTATTTGTAACAGCCCTTGCAAATCCTTAATAAAACTATCTTTACGATTATGTACTTCATTTAACCAATCAATTGAACTCATAGCTGCCTCCTTGCAAGCTTATAAATATATTATAGGAAAAACATATCATAAAACGCTTTATATGAAAAATAAAAGCTTTAAATCCCTATTTCACTAAATTATTATTAAGTATAGTATACCTTTTATTAAAAACAAAGCTATACTATATTTAATCTAGCATATGGAAGGAATGTATTTAATTGGGATATGTAGAAGATTTAAGAAAGCTTGTCGGAAAAATGCCTGTTATTCTCGTTGGAGCCGTAGTTATCCTGTTCACTAAAGACCAGAAAGTACTTTTGCAAGAGAGAAAACATCCTAAACATGTGTGGGGTTTACCCGGTGGATTAATGGAATTAGGAGAAAGTACAGAAGAAACAGCAAAACGAGAAGTTTTCGAAGAAACGGGTCTTCAAGTAATGAATCTTCAATTACTATCCGTTTATTCTGGAAAAGATTATTTTGCGGTGGCAGCAAATGGAGATCCATTTTACACTGTAACAACTGCCTACTGCACTTCAGAATATGAAGGAAAGCTCAAAAATGATCAAGAAGAGGCATTCAGTCTCCGATATTTCAATTTTGATGAACTACCAGAAAAAATGGTCGGGAGCCATCGAAGAATGATTGAGGATTTTAAAATGAATATAAAGGAAATTTAAAAAAGCTTATCCGTTTTATTTTTTATTCCATTTGGTTTATCAACCATAAAAATCGGGAAATAAAATTATTTACTTACTTTTTGCATTTTTATTCATATCATAAACATAAATTCCATATGATGAATGTAAAGAACCCTGCAGGGGGTGGTAAATTAAGACATAAATAAGCAAATATTTTGTAAATTAACGCAAATAATGTAGAATATATTAGTAAATAGGGGTACAATATTTATATAGAATTTCATTCTATTAACTATTTCACTATTTATTTAACCAGTTGAAAAGGGGTTGTCTGTGGAAAAGAAAATTACATACGCTTGAAGATTTTACTCTTCAAATAAGCTGTCGGTCGCTGGAATTTGCCAAAGGTTTGAAAAAAGGATAGGGAGTGGTTTATTGAAACCTTCAACTAACCGGATGTTAAACCGTATCAAATCCGTCTACATGTTTATTAGTAAGCGTGGAACTGTTACAACACAAGAGCTAGTGGAGGAATTTGGTATTACTCCGCGAACGATTCAAAGAGATTTGAATGTGTTAGCTTATAATGACTTGGTACAAAGTCCAAGTCGTGGAAAATGGACAACAACTAGAAAAAAAGTAAAAATGACATCCTAAAACGAATGGAACGAACTTAAGATTAAAATTTGTATAATAAAAAGCAAAAACCTTACTAGATTTTCAGGAAAGGATTGATATTTTCCTAAAATCCAAGTAAGGTTTTTACTTTCATTCCGCTAATAGGAGCTATTAAAACCCCATGTAATTATTTTACTTCATAGTTTCTTAACAGCTCTATTTCTTCTTCTGTCAACTCCCGATATTCTCCAAGCTCTAGTGTTTCATCCAGTTCTAGTGGTCCCATGGAAATCCGTTTTAAATAAACAACTTTTTTCCCAACACTTTCAAACATTCTTTTCACTTGATGAAATTTCCCTTCCGAAATCGTTAGTTCAATATCAGAAGTTTCGCCAGCTTTTAATATTACTAGGTGACCAGGCTTCGTAAGGTATCCATCATCTAAAACAACACCCTTTTTAAACGCCTCGACATCCTCTTCGCCTACTTCCCCTCTGATAACAGCAAAGTACGTTTTCGGAACATGTTTTTTGGGAGATAATAAACGATGCGCTAATTTCCCATCATTTGTGAGCAGAAGTAATCCCTCTGTATCCTTATCCAACCTACCTACAGGAAAAGGATTATAAACGGAATCCTCTATTTGCAGAATGTCTACCACTGTTTCTTCTCTTGTATCTTCAGTTGCAGAAATAATGCCAGGCGGCTTATTCATCATTAAGTAAATAAACTCTTTATATTCGACTATTTCATTATTTAACGATACTTCGTCCTTTTCAGGATCTACTTGATGCTTTGCATCTTTAATAATTACATCATTTACTTTTACTGCCTTATTTTTCAGGAGCATTTTCACTTCTTTTCTGCTTCCATACCCTAAATTAGCGAGCATTTTATCTATTCGCATATAAACTCAACCTCTATCTATTATTTCTGTTTTTAAAGGCTCTTTTCTATTATTTATAAGCTTGCTTCCTATTGTTTCTACTAAATTAAAAAGGAAGTCTTAGTTTTTGTTTTATTTTAAAAGCTTGCTCTCCAAAAATGCGATAAACCAATTTGGAGCGGTAAGCTAAATAAACGTACATGAGGACTCCAAAAACAGCTACAATTACAACCATTAATAAAGAAGCTACAACAGACTCTGTTGATAAAAATAAACGGAGTAATGAATAGACAATATCTGTTATGATATACATCATTATCGAAAATCCAATGATGAGAATGCTTCTTCGAATAACTATTTTATAGGAATAATTTGCATATGCTTTTATTACTCCCAAATTAATTAAGATAGATACTGTATACCCTAATGAAGTTGCAAGGATAGCGCCATTTGTTTCCCATCTTTCTATGAACGGGATATTTAAGCTTAATTTAATTAAAATCCCTACTAATAAACTTAATATAGTAAATCGTTGCTCATTTAACCCTTGTAAGATGGACGCGGTAACTGGATAAAGGGAAAAAAGAATGGCAACAGGAGCATACAATCTTAGCACTTCTGCACCCATTAGAAGATCTTCTGTCCCATAAAACAACCGATACACCGGCTCTGCTAGAACAGAAAGGCCAATACATGCTGGCAAAGTAATAAATAATAAGACTTGGAAAGTTTGATTTAAGTTTGTGGCAAGACCGGTATGATCCTCTTTTATAAAGGCTCTTGTAATCATTGGAATTAATGCCATTGAAAAACCAGTTGCAAGCGATACAGGAATAATAATGATTTTATGGGTTTGGTAATTAAAAATATTTAAGGCTGTTTCAGAAATTGAACTTAGCCCAATACTACTCATCGCACGGTTAAAAGTGACGGTATCGATTGCCTGAAATAAAGGATTCGCAACTCCCACGAAAACAAACGGAGCAGCAGACAAAAGAATTTCTTTATACATAGAGCGCAGACGAATATCTGTCTGCATGCCTTTATCATATAATAAAAGATTATCATACTCGTCTTTACTTTTTCTCCAATACAATAACAGCACAGCAAGTCCCCCTATTGCTCCAACAAACGCAGCAAAAACGGAAATACTTACTGCTGTAATCAACTTTCCTTTTAATAAAAACAGAACAATAGCAGACCCGCCAAGTAAGAAAACAATCCGAACAATCTGCTCGATTACTGTCGAGACAGCTGAAGGTGCCATTGCATCATGTCCCTGAAAAAAGCCTCTGATTAAACTCATAAATGGAACGACAATCAACGCAAAGCTAACTGCGCGGATAACTGTTGTAACCTGCCCTACGGTTGAGGTCAAGTCATCGTCTGATATAATAAGCCCGGCTAGAAAGGGAGCTGCTGCATATAAAGCTAAAAAAGACAGAACCCCACTTGCCAGCATGATCATTAATCCTGACTTAAATAATCTTCTTCCAACTTTATATTCTCCCATTGCATTATATTTCGAAATAAATTTACTTACAGCCAATGGAATACCAGCTGTTGCAATACTTATTACAATAGTATAAGCTACATAAGAATATTGATATAGCACTGTCCCTTGTTTTCCGACAATCATATTGAATGGTATAACATAAAATAAACCTAACGCTTTGGATATGATAGTCCCAAGTGTTAAAATAAATGTGCCTTTAAGCAATTTTGATGACATAAAATCCCTTCCTTAAACGAAGCTCTCTTAAAACGTTACACAAATAAGTATTTTACCATGAAAATAGGCAATAAAATATATTCGACTAAAAGTAAATATGAACATTTTCTAACACACTATTAGTAGTGTACCCTTTCTTAAAAAGAAACGCTACTTTTAATAAAAAGCATGATGCTGATATGGCTCACAATAAAAGGAAATAACCTCTTTTTTAAATAAATGAGTCACTGACATATTCCTTTAAAAGATAGATACAAACTAAAATAATAGCAAAAAAAACGATACTTCTTCAAGAAAGTAGGATGTAATATGCAATATGATGTAATCGTGATTGGCGGAGGACCATCAGGATTAATGGCTGCAATTGGAGCGGCGGAACAAAAGGCGAAAGTATTACTAATCGATAAGGGAAATAAGCTTGGCAGAAAATTAGCAATTTCAGGAGGAGGCCGTTGTAACGTGACCAACCGGCTTCCAATAGAGGAAATTATAAAACATATTCCCGGAAATGGTCGTTTTCTCTACAGTGGATTTTCTGAATTTAACAATGAAGATATTATCGCTTTTTTCGAAAACCTGGGAATTGCTTTAAAGGAAGAAGATCATGGAAGAATGTTTCCTGTCTCTAACAAAGCACAATCAGTCGTAGATGCCTTATTAAGCGAACTAGATAGATTAGGGGTAACCATTCAGACAAATTCCCCAGTTAAGACAGTTAACTATCATGAAAATAAAACAAAAACGGTGATTCTACAAAATGGTGAAACTAAAACCTGTAAGTCACTAATCATTGCAGTTGGTGGTAAATCTGTTCCACATACTGGTTCTACAGGGGATGGTTATGCATGGGCTAAAAAAGCAGGGCATACAATAACGGATTTATTTCCAACAGAAGTACCTATCACTTCGAAAGAAGCATTTATTCAAAATAAAACCTTACAAGGGGTTTCGCTAAGAGATGTAGCATTAAGTGTGCTTAACCCAAAAGGCAAGCCTATTATTACCCATCAAATGGATATGATTTTCACCCACTTTGGCATTAGCGGCCCAGCTGTATTACGCTGCAGCCAATTTGTCGTGAAGGCAAAGAAAAAATGGAATTTAGAGGAAGTGAAAGTTTCCATTGATTCATTTCCAGATAAAAAAGAAGAAAAGCTTTTACAAGATACAATGAAATTACTAAAAACTGAACCAAAGAAAGCAATTAAAAATACGTTAAAAGGTCTATTGATAGAGCGCTATTTATTATATTTGCTGGAGCTAGCAAATATCGATCCAGCTGCTCCATGTGCGACTATTTCTCAAGATAAAATAAGAGTATTTGTTGGTCTATGTAAAGCTTTCACCTTTGATGTAAACGGAACGTTACCGATAGAAAAAGCTTTTGTCACTGGCGGTGGTGTATCTATTAAGGAAATTGCACCTAAGACAATGGAATCGAAAATGACGGAAGGATTATTCTTCTGTGGTGAAATATTAGATATTCACGGATATACTGGAGGTTATAATATTACATCAGCTTTTGTAACGGGAAGGCTGGCAGGTGTCAATGCTGCTTCAGTTGCTAAAAGCGAGTAAAAAATAAGCAGAGGTGCTTTCCATAAAGTCACTCTGCTTTTTATTTTTCTCTTTTTTAAGTTCTGTAAATAATCATGGAGGAGAAACAATAGATTTGATCCTCCTCATCCTCTTGCATGGCCGCGACATTGTATTTGATATCGATTAATTTCTTCTCATCTATTTTCTGTAAAAATTTATTCATCTGTAATTCTAGATCCTTCTCGTGCTCTTGATCAAATAATTTTACTTTAATCATCTTTTCTTCCTCTCCCTATTATTTTGTAGATTATAATTAAAGGATAGACAAAATTCTTACTATTCAATCAATTTCACGAAAACTTTTAACTTTCTTTTAATTTCTTAAAAAACTATTCTTATACTTTCATAGTGTAGACACTTTTAGCTTTCATTTAAGTTTTATGTATAAACGAAGTCCATATAAAAAAGCTCAAAGAATGAAGGTAAATAATACCTTATCTTTGAGCTCTTTCGCTTATATTAAGCTTATCAGCCTTTAAATTGTTTTGCCATGCCAATTTAGCATGCCGCCTTCCATATTTACCACTTTGTAGCCTTGGTCTTGCAAATAGTAACATACATTTTCGCTTCGTCTGCCTGAGCGGCAAATCATGATATATTCTTTATCTTTTGAAAAGTAATCTAAATTTTCAGGGATGCTATTCATCGGAATGTGTTTTGCTCCAGGAATAATTCCTTCTGCTACTTCTTCGTCTTCCCGAACATCAACTAATTCTAGCTTTTCTTCATTAGTCAGCTTTTCCTCTAATTCCTCAGTAGTAATTGTTTTTATCGTATCCATTTTATTTCCTCCATTATCACCTTTTATACTGTGTATATAGTTTCTCTCATTGTAATATAGATTATATGACTATGTTATGCAATTAGTCTGCCTAATTGACAGAAAGAGGAGGCTGTCAAAAAAGACAGCCTCTTCCCTTTTAATTTGCAACGATATTAACTAATTTACCAGGAACAGCAATAACTTTACGTACTTGCTTGCCATCAATTTGCTCTTTAACTTGGCTATCCTCCATAGCAATCTGCTCTAGAGCATCTTTATTAGCATCCGCCGGAACCATTAGTTTCGCTTTCACTTTACCGTTAATTTGAATGACAATTTCGACTTCATCATCAACCAATTTTGCCTCATCATATGCTGGCCATGCTTCATAGGCAATGGATTGGTTAGAACCAGTAATGATCTGCCATAGCTCTTCTGTAATATGTGGGCAAATTGGAGAAAGCAATTTCACGAATCCTTCCACATATTTCTTCGGAATACGATCTGCTTTATAACATTCATTGATAAACACCATCATTTGCGAAATGGCCGTATTGAAGCGAAGTGCTTCAAAATCCTCTGTTACCTTTTTCACTGTTTGATGATAAATTTTATCTAGCGCCTTCATTTCCTCTATATCTTGAACTTTAGAAGTAAGCTCTCCATTATCATCCACTAACAATCGCCAAATTCGATCTAGGAATCTTCTTGAACCATCAAGTCCATTTGTTGACCATGCAATTGCAGCATCTAATGGTCCCATAAACATTTCATACAGACGAAGTGTATCTGCACCATGACTAGCTACAATTTCATCTGGATTTACGACATTTCCTTTTGATTTACTCATTTTTTCATTATTTTCACCGAGGATCATTCCTTGGTTGTATAATTTTTGGAATGGTTCTTTCGTAGGAACAACACCTAAATCATAAAGTACTTTATGCCAGAAGCGTGCATATAGAAGATGCAAGACAGCGTGTTCTACTCCACCGATATACATATCGACTGGAAGCCATTCTTTAATTTTTTCAGGATCAGCAATCTGCTCGTTATTTTTTGGATCTATATAACGCAAGTAATACCAGCTGCTTCCAGCCCATTGCGGCATGGTATTTGTTTCACGTCTGCCTTTTTTTCCAGTAACAGGATCTACAACGTTTACCCATTCTGAAATATTTGCTAACGGAGATTCACCTGTTCCAGATGGCTTAATTTCAGATGTTTCTGGAAGTGTCAAAGGTAATTCCTCTTCTGGAACACCTGTCATTGTGCCATCTTCCCAATGGATAATAGGAATTGGCTCGCCCCAATAGCGCTGGCGGCTAAATAGCCAATCACGAAGTCTGTAAGTGATTTTCTTCGTTCCTATTTCTTTCCCTTCTAACCAAGTAATCATTTTGACAATAGCTTCTTCTTTATTTAAACCATTTAGAAAATCAGAATTTACATGTTCCCCATCACCAGTATAGGCCTCTGTTTCTACATTTCCTCCAGCTACCACTTCTTTAATTGGTAAACCAAATGTTTTAGCAAATTCATAGTCTCTTTCATCATGTGCAGGTACAGCCATAATACTTCCTGTACCGTAGCTGACAAGGACATAATCAGCGATCCAGATTGGCATTTTTTCGCCATTTGCTGGATTGATTGCGTAAGCACCAGTAAATACACCCGTCTTCTCTTTCGCTAAGTCCGTTCTTTCTAAATCACTCTTACTTTTAACCTTTTCTAAGTAAGCTTCTACAGCTGCCTTTTGCTCTGAAGTTGTAATTTTCTCTACTAAAGCATGTTCAGGAGCAAGCACAGCATAAGTTGCACCAAATAATGTATCCGGTCTTGTTGTAAAGACAGTGAATGTCTCATCATGATTGTCAATTTGGAAGGTAACTTCTGCTCCTTCTGAACGGCCAATCCAATTTCTTTGCATTTCTTTAATACTTTCTGGCCAATCTACTTCATCTAAATCTTCTAACAAACGATCAGCATATGCTGTTATTTTTAATACCCATTGACGCATCGGACGTCTTTCAACTGGATGTCCACCACGTTCACTCTTACCATCAATAACTTCTTCATTAGCTAAAACCGTTCCTAATGCTGGACACCAATTTACTGCTACTTCATCAACATAAGCTAAGCCCATTTCATACAATTTGAGAAAAATCCATTGTGTCCACTTATAATATTCTGGATCTGTTGTGTTAATTTCGCGATCCCAATCATAGGAAAAGCCTAATGATTTAATTTGACGTCGGAATGTGTCGATGTTTTTTTGTGTAAATTCAGCTGGATGGTTACCCGTATCCAGCGCATATTGTTCTGCAGGTAAACCAAATGCATCCCACCCCATTGGATGAAGAACATTAAAATCCTGCATCCTTTTCATACGAGAGAGAATATCTGTTGCTGTATAGCCTTCTGGATGCCCAACATGCAGCCCTGCTCCAGATGGGTATGGAAACATGTCTAAAGCATAAAACTTTTTCTTGCTTTTTTCTTCACTTGTTTTAAAAGTCTTGTTTTCTTCCCAAAACTTTTGCCATTTCTGTTCTATTTTCTGATGATTAAAACTCATCTTAAATCCTCCCATAAAGTTGTTTTGACCAAAATAAAAAGCCGCTCATCCCAAATAGGGACGAGAGGCATTATGTATAATCTCCCGCGGTACCACCCACAATTAGTGAATAAATCACTCGCTTCATTATCCTTTAACGCAGGTGTACGGCAAGCATTACTAAAAGTTCACACTTGCAACTCAAAGGTGAGTTCAAGATGTTTTTGACTGACTTGCACCATCCGTCAGTTCTCTTCTTTCAAAAGGGCATCTTTACTATTCCTTATCCGTGTTGATTACTTATATATGTTTTTTATTGTATTGTATTTTAATGTATGTTGCAAGTAGTTTTCAGATTAAGTAAATATTAATAAGAGAAATTAAATTATTCGTTTTGTAACTTAATAATAGTCAAACATTCATTAGAATTTTGCCATTTTCATTTTAAACCCATCTTCTTGACATCACATCAATGACTAAAACTACATGAACAATTTTTTATAGACTTACTTATAGATCCTCTTTATATACTTTATTTCTTTAGCCTCAGCTCTTCTTTTGTCATTGTATTCACACAAAGCAACTAATTCTGCTTGAGGAAGCAACGCATAAACTTCAGCATGATAGGTACCCATCTAACTCTCAGCTTGTTTTCATTATTTCCAATGCCTACACAATTTAATCACATATATTATTCTTATTGCAGCTAACTCCGTACCTGTTTCAATAGTTTAGTTTACAATTAAAGACTACTTGAGCACTTTCAGTGGAAAGCAACCGTTAAATTCTCCAAAAAAGGATTATTCAGATTCAAGTAGTTACTTAAATTTTAAAATTGGCTCACTTTAATATTTTTCGGTCTAAAGTATCCTCTAATAAGGACCAAGCTTCATGACAGCTTGGAGCTTTGATAAACGGTTTAAACCCATAGTTTAAGTACATATTAACTGCTTGGTAACTTGTTGTTTGCGATGTAAGGTAGGCTTTTGAGTGATATTTAGCCAAGATATTCATCGCCTCGCTTAGTAAAGGTTTGGAGAGTTTCTGTCCTTGATATGCAGGGACAATTCCTACCCAATGAATTCTTCCTGTTATTTCTCCATCTCCTTTTAAGTCACCATACCATGCCGTTGTTGTTCCAATCACTTCTCCCTTTTTATTCTCGATGAACAAGCATCTATTTGTCATTTCATCAATATATGGTCCAAATTCTTTATAAAAATGCGCTAGAGCAGCTTCTTTGCTTTCAAATTCATCTACACTCGCCTCCACAAACGCCCAATGATGTTCGTCACCTTTTTCAAATAACCTAATTCGAAATTCAGCTGGAAGCGGGTATTGCGGAATATGCGACAAATCTTTTATCACCATACTAAGTGGAATTCTTTTCATTTGAATCAGCTCCTTTTATAATTGATTGTCTATCTTAAATCTCGACAAGACACCTTATGTATTTTAGCTGTTCATACCCTTTACAAATCGTTTAGTTATTTCCTGAGGACGTGTAATCGCTCCACCTACTACAACAAAAAAAGCACCAAGCTCTAATGCCTTTCTGGCATCTTCTGGCGTTTCAATTCTCCCCTCAGCTATGATAGGAACGTTTACTGCTTTAACAAGATTCTCTAATAATTCAAAGGCTGGACCATTTTTCAAATGTTGCGTTTTCACTGTATATCCAGCTAGGGTAGTACCAACGAAATCGCAACCCATAGTCTCTGCACGTATACCTTCCTCTAGCGTGGAAACATCCGCCATCACTTTTTTGTTAAGGTTATCCTTTATAAAATCAATTAATTCCTGTAAATCTTCTGCCCTTGAACGGTCGGTTGCATCTATCGCAATAATGTCGGCGCCCGCATCAGCCACAAGCTGTGCATCTGCCTTAGTTGTGGTAATAAATGCATCATAGCCTGGATAATGTTTTTTTAGAATCCCTATAATAGGTAAATCTACTTTCTCTTTAATTCTTTTGATATCCGAGTAACCGTTTGCTCTGATTCCTACAGCTCCCCCTATTTTTGCAGCAAGCGCCATTGCTGCCATAAATTCTGAACCATGTAATGGCTCAGAATCCAATGCCTGGCAAGAAACGATTAATCCTCCCTTTAGTTTCTCAATCATCAAATTACTCCTCTCGTGAATATACTTTTATGCTTTGTCAACCACTGCTTTTGCAGTCGCTTCTCTATATTTCAATGCTTTTTCTTTTAACCGGTTCTCACCCCCAAGCATAACATATCAATGACAATAATTGGGTAAACTTTGTCGACAAGGAACCGCCTCGAAGTACACTTTCTCTCGTTCCTATTAATAAAACATCATCTGCTTTCTTTGTAATGGGAGAACGTGTAAAGTGCGTAATAGATATAATTTTTGTGTTTTCTTCTGTTAATTCGGCTGCAAGCAGCGCATGGACTGCTTATTCAAGGTATAAACGAAATTGTTCGGTAATCTCTTGTTTTTTTTACTAGACCATCGACAAAAGCTGTTGTTAACTGGTTCATAGGAAAGACCCTCTTACTTTGAATTTGTGTGTGGAACAACTTAATTCTACAAGAAAAAAGGTCTTCCTTTTTGTATTTATTCATTTACATACGGTACTTAGTACGCTCTTGTAAAAACTAGGTTCACTACTTCTTTTATAATATGCCTATATTTCCTTTAAGGTTATATCATTACCATTTCTTTACCCACTCAGCTACTAATTGAAGTAAATTTCTATCTTGGTTTCTACCAGCTATAAAAGAAAGACCTACTGGTACTCCATTGCTTGTAGTTAATGGTATGTTCACTTGGGGGAAACCTGTTAATCCTGCTATACAGCACAACTGAAAGGTTTGCTTTCTTCTTTCTTCTAATTCATAAACAGGTAGATTTAAAAGAGGTGCGATTCCTGGAGCTGTAGGAATGATCAAAACTGCATCATCTTTAAGCAGTTCTTCCATTCTTTGCTGAATTTTACGTCTCAACTGATGATATGGTGCTAAATCTTCGTCTTTTATAGTACTAGCCCACTTAAATCTTTCTGCTATTCCCGGACCAAACGTAGGCTTTGCTTTTTGAATCCATTCTCCATGCTCTTGCCAAATTTCTCTGCCCTGCAACATTCTAAAGACTTCAGACCACTCTTGTAGACCTTCTTCTGCTATAACCGTTGTTACGTAGTTAGGTACCGACTGTTCTAATTTCTCCAATAAAGGAGCAAAAGCTTTATGTACTTCTTGGTCGGCCAATGCCCATGCATCACTTCCCATGATAAATCTCGTAAAAGAGCCGTCTCTTTGGACAGGTAAAAGTACTTTTCCAACTTCATTTAGAATTTCTGCGTCATTTGCCATCCATCCAACGGTATCAAAGCTTTTGGCAAGAGGGATGACTCCTTCTATATTCACTACTCCATGGGAGGGGCGGATTCCATATATCCCACAATAAGAAGATGGAATTCTTATCGATCCTCCTGTATCTGTCCCTAAGGAAAAATCCGTCTGCTTAGCAGCAACCGTAACAGCTGAACCACTGGAGGAACCACCTGGAATTCTATTAGGAGACTTAGGATTGACTGGAGTTCCGTAATGAAAATTCTCTCCATTTAAACTATACATCAATTCATCTGTGATCGTTGTACCCTGCAGCCGGGCACCATTATTCAGCAAGCTAGTTATCACAGGTGCTGTTTCTTTAGCAGGGGGATGACTAGAAAGCCAATCTGGATTTCCTGCAGAGGAAAGATAGTCCTTAATTGTAAAAACATCCTTTACAGCGAAAGTCAACCCATCCAAATTTCCTCGTTTTATTGGTTTCAATGAAATATTTTTATCGATATATGCACCAAAATCGCTCATTGATCACTGCCCCTTCCAATCATTATTCAGGTATCTCCACTAAATGATCAACCAAGTTGTAATCTTTCACTTCCCAACGCTTCTCTTTATACTGAATATTGCTAATACAAGCATTTGATAAATATTTTTCTATTTTGAGCGAATCTTCTGACACTATGGTTAATAATGTATGGATAACTGCACCGTGAGCAACTAACAATACTTTTTCGTCTGGAAACCGGCAAATAACTTTTTCGAGGCCGTCCGTTAGTCTTTTTACGAGAGCTTCTCTCGATTCCTGGTTTGGATATTGGTGATCTGGATAAAGAATCGCTCGTTCCTCTCTTGTTTTTCCTTCCGCATCGCCAAAACTACGCTCCATGAATTCATCCATTTCTACTACTTCTAGTTGCAAAGCTTCATTTATAATCAACGCCGTTTGCTTTGCTCTTTTTAGAGGACTTGTAACAATGACATCCCACTCTGAATGCTTTAAATAGTCACGGCATTGTTCTGCCTGCTTCTTGCCATTTTCATTTAAAGGGATATCTGTTTTTCCTTGAATCCTTCCCAGTGCATTCCAATCTGTTTCTCCATGCCTTATTAAACATATTTTCGTCATTTATTTTATCCTCTCTCCATGCTTAATTTGGGGGTTATTACTACTTTATTAGAAAAATACTTATTTTTCAAACAAATTAAATATTAAAATTATTGTAATTGACTTTTCTTCTTAATTTACTCTTCAAAAACTCTTTTCCTCGCACTTTTCTATCAGAAAATTCCGCCTATATAAAAATGGGCACTATTCTATTGCAGGTTTGTTAAAAAGCAACTACACTTATTTTGGTATTTAAGAATAAAGTTGAAAAGGAGCATTATTATGCCTCGTTCTCTATGGCTTTTAGTTATTGGAATGGCTGTTAACGTTACAGGATCTTCCTTACTTTGGCCTTTAAATAGTATATACATTCATGAGCATTTAGGAAAAACACTTACGGTTGCAGGTTTTATTCTTATGCTTAATTCAGGAGCAAGTGTTATCGGTAATTTAATCGGAGGCATTCTTTACGATAAATTAGGGGGATATCCGTCCATCTTATTAGGAATCTCTTTAACCGCCTTTTCTTTACTAGGATTGACTCTGTTCCACAATTGGGAAGCTTATTGTACATTCTTTACGTTATCTGGTTTTGGATCAGGTATTATATATCCTAGCATGTACGCAATGGCAGGGAATGTTTGGCCAGAGGGAGGAAGAAAAGCTTTTAATAGTATTTATGTTGCGCAAAACGTTGGCGTGGCACTAGGATCAGCAATTGGCGGCTTTATCGCTTCTTATTCGTTCCAATTAATCTTCTTGTCAAACACCCTAATGTATGGGGTATTTTTCCTTATTGCCTTCTTTAGTTATAAAAACATTCAAGTAAAAGCAGATGTTCTTCCCTCTACAAATGGTACTGCTTCTAAAAGAAAGGGAAAACATTTGTTAAAAGGCAGTCCTGCTATGTATTCTCTCGGAATTTTAGGATTGGGTTATTTATTGTGCTGGATATGCTATGTCCAATGGCAAGCTACCATTTCTACCCATACACAGGAGTTAGGTATTCCTTTAACACAATATAGTTTATTATGGGCTGTTAATGGTGGTCTTATTGTATTCGGCCAACCGCTGATTTCTTTTTTCACCAAAAAAGTTTGTACATCTATAAAGAAACAAATGCTTATTGGAATCGGCATTTTTATTGTTTCCTTCCTTATTGTAGGAAAAGCGGAATTCTTTACTGGTTTTCTTGCGGCGATGATTATCTTAACAATCGGAGAAATGCTTATTTGGCCAGCAGTTCCGACCATTGCTGATAAGCTGGCTCCTAAAGGGAAGGAAGGATTTTTCCAAGGAATCGTAAACAGTACAGCAACTGGTGGCAGAATGATTGGTCCACTTGTCGGAGGCATGCTTGTAGACAGCAGTGGTATGACTTTGCTTGTGCCTATATTAGTCGTACTGCTTGTAATTAGCTTGTTTACAGCCTTTTTCTATGATTATCCAACAAAAGAAGCTTCTAAGTTAACGCCTAAAACAAATTGATATAAATGTCCCAACAGTCTTCATGCCGTTGGGACATTTTTTATTAATAAATTATTCTTGTCTTGATTTGGATTTAGCAGGCTGGCCTCCAGAATTCTCATATTTCTTTTTGGCTGCTTTTATTAGATCAACATCTTTCCCCAGCTCTACATCCTGATTATTTATCCCATTACGTGTTTTTTGTTCTGGATTATTTTTCTTCGAACGTTTATCCATTTTAATTCCCCCTTAATGCAATCTTAATGTCATTTGATTTTGCATTTGCTCTATCAATAATCGCATGCGATGCAGTTCTTCTCTTTGCTGCTGGTTTGCACTGCGATCCATCGTGTGCAAATCATTGTAAATATTCTCTAATTGCATTTGTGCATCCGTATATTCCGTATCATTAAAATGTTCCTGACGTCTTGCTGCTTCATATTGCTGCTCTGCAAAATTGATTACATCATTACATCTTTGTAGTAAGTCGCTCATGGAATCACGAGTAGCCAAAAAATAACCTCCCAACAATCTTTTCAATTAGAAGCAGATTGCTTCACAAGTAGTATCTGTCTAATGTCCCTCTCCTATTACTTCCTTTTCTTAACTGATGAAGAAATTCTGTTGGATAAAGTACTGAGTCATGTTAAAATGCTTAGGTGGAAATGACAAAAAAAAGAATTAAAATTACTTAGGAGGTTACACTGATATGAATCAGAATAACCCATTCCCATTTGCCTCTGATAATAAGAGATATCATACATGGAATTATCATCTTCGAAATGAATTCGGTCACAAAGTTTTCAAAATCGCCCTAGATGGCGGCTTTGATTGTCCGAATAGAGATGGCACGGTAGCTCATGGTGGATGCACCTTTTGCAGTGCAGCTGGTTCTGGCGATTTTGCTGGCAATCGTGTGGATAGCCTTGAAAAGCAATTCCATGATATAAAAAACAAGATGCATACGAAATGGAAAGACGGAAAGTATATGGCCTATTTTCAAGCGTACACCAATACTCATGCTCCTGTTGATGTACTTCGAGAAAAATATGAAGTGGTGCTTAAGCAGGAAAATGTCGTTGGTCTTTCTATCGCAACACGCCCAGATTGTTTACCAGATGATGTTGTCGAGTATTTAGCTGAACTAAATGAACGTACTTATTTATGGGTAGAACTAGGTCTTCAAACCGTTCATGAAAAAACCGCAAACCTTATTAATCGGGCTCATGATTTTCAAACATATGTGGAAGGCGTTAATAAGCTGAGAAAGCATAATATTCGTATTTGCTCCCATATTATTAATGGTTTACCAATGGAAACGAACGAAATGATGATGGAAACAGCCAAAAGCGTTAGCGAGCTAGATGTACAAGGAATTAAAATCCATTTGCTTCATTTATTAAAGGGAACTCCGATGGTCAAGCAATATGAAAAGGGCCTCCTGGAATTTTTAACATTTGATCAATATATATCATTGGTTTGCGATCAATTAGAAATATTACCACCAGAAATGATTATTCACCGAATTACTGGAGATGGACCAATTGAATTAATGGTTGGACCAATGTGGAGTGTAAATAAGTGGGAAGTGTTAAACAAAATTGATGCAGAATTAAAAAGCCGCAATAGCTGGCAAGGTAAATTTTATCAGGCAAATAAGAAGGTGACACAATGAAGTTAGACAGAGTCATTCCATTTGCTCATCAATTATTGGAAAAAGCAATATCGGCCGGAGATATTGCAATCGATGCTACAATGGGAAATGGTCATGATACCGTTTTTTTAGCCAATCTTGTTGGAAAAAAAGGAAAGGTATTCAGCTTTGATATTCAGGAAGCTGCTTTACTGGCGACAAAGGACAAGCTAATTAATCAAGCATTGCAAGAAGCTGCTTCTCTTCATTTGTGCGGACATGAGCATATAATGAATGTGATTCCTTCTCAGTACCACGGAAAAGTCACAGGAGCTGTTTTTAATCTAGGCTACTTACCTGGTGGGGACAAGTCGATTGTCACAAAGGCTGAAACAACTATTGCCGCAATCGAACAGCTACTTCAAATCCTGTCTAAAGAAGGAATTATTGTATTAGTGATTTATCATGGTCATCCAGAGGGAGCTATTGAACGGGACAAACTTATTACCTATGTTGAAAATATAAATCAACAGGAAGCTCATGTGCTTCGTTATCAGTTTATAAACGGCATTAATAATCCTCCTTTTATTATCGCGATTGAGAAAAAGTAGTATTAATATTTATAACTTCCTACCAAAGGATACCTTTAAAAACGAAATGAAATGGAATGGAGCTATGGACGTTTTTCTCCTGCGGATAACAAGTGCCCATAGCTCAATAGAGTAAAAATAGACAAACTCCACTTCCAGGGAGTTTGTCTATTTTTATTATAGAAAAGAAAACCCTGGGCTATGCCTAGGGTTCCAAAAAGCTTACAGCGTGGTATTAAAAAACTTCCTCTTGGTGCTAAAATATTTTTTGGTTCGCCAACCGAAAATAAATAGCCAGGAGGAAGTCCTTATGTCAAAAGACAATAATAGTTTAGCACACACAACTTGGAATTGTAAGTATCACATAGTATTTGCACCAAAATATAGAAGACAAATAATTTACGGGAAAATAAAGAAAGATATTGGGCAAATCTTACGTACCTTATGTGAGAGGAAAGGCGTGGAGATAATAGAAGCAACAGCGTGTAAGGATCACGTACATATGTTAGTGAGTATTCCGCCAAAATTAAGTGTATCAGCATTCGTAGGCTATCTAAAAGGGAAAAGTAGCTTGATGATATTTGATCGACATGCACAATTGAAATATAAGTATGGAAATCGAAAATTTTGGTGTACAGGATATTATGTAGATACGGTAGGAAGAAACAAAAAGGTAATTGAAGAATATATCCGTAATCAAATACAAGATGATATAGTCGCAGAACAATTAACAATGATGGAATATATTGATCCATTTACAGGGGAAGAAGTGAAGAAAAAGAAACGAAAAAATTAGGAGAGAAGGCCTTTGAGGTCTGGCCAGTAGAAGTAGTACAATTGGCGAACCTTTCAGTAGCCCTTTAGGGTTTGGTCAGTAATAAAGGCTTTCAGCCGCAGAGAAAACCACCCGTTCTCACGGGTGGTCCTTATTTGCTCAATGCTCTCAATGCTCCAATCGGTATTACTTTTTGAAACTTTCTATAGGCTCTTCCGTTCAGATAGAAAAAATAACCGATTGGACCAGATGTCCTTATCATGTTTTTAGCAAGTTTGCGGATATTTCGTTGCTTATTTACCTTCTCATCAGATAAATAGACGCCTAATAAACCTCTGTTAATCAGTTTATGAAATTTTTGATGAGGGAGTTTATTAGTATGGCGATCGGCTTCTGTTACAAAATGCTTTAAACGATTAAATAATTCCTCTTCATTTTTATAATAGAAACAAAAGTTTAAGTCGCCACCTATTTTATCCTCTTCTTGATCGATAAAATAGTCCAGTAAGATATGCAGTCCTTGAATATAAGGAAAATATCCATCTCGAATTAGCGCCGGATAAGAATCATCAAAATCATCACGAAATGCATAAGAGACTAAGCAAAAAATTCCTAAAGTCGAGCCAGAGCAAGCAGAAAATTCATACCACTCCATTTTAGGGACATGATTTTTATTTTTTTCAAACCAAAATTTCAGTCGAGGAATCCGTTCTTCCATTATCACATGTTTATGTATCTGTAAATCACAGTAGTAGCGGCATAATTCTAAAAGCTGTTCCTTAATGCTTCCGTAATTCTGCAGCTTTGACAGCGTATCTCTGCATGTCTTAGCTAAATCATATAAATAGCCTCCATCATCTTGATCCTCTCGATAACGATAATAATTACTTGGTTTAGCTCCAACTGTTAAAGCGTGTTCCATTGATTCATGTAAAGCAGAAAAATCTTTCGGGTCAAGCGAAGTGCTTCGATCACAAAGATTATCTAAATAATCACTTATCGTTTGGTAGGCTACAATAAATTTAATCACTTCTTTGTACTTACTCATGGCAATTAGAGCCATGATGGAGCCACCTTCACAATGAAATGTTTTATTCTCAATACTTGCTAATGCTTGTTTTCTTAATTCTAAATTAGGAATACTCCCTGCCCTTTGCGTCCAATAACTTAATTCCTGATGGACAACTGGAAAAACCTTTAAGTAAACTTTTGACATTAATGTTAATGGCATCTTTGGAACTGACATATAAAAAACCTCGCTTATACAATATAACCAATTGCTTTCAATTGACTATTAATAAAATCCTTCGTGTATTCAAAAACTTCATCTCTTTCTGGCTCATTAAAAATTTCATGATAAAACTCTGGCCATTCTTTATATCTCTTTTCAGATAATGGTATCATATTGAACCAGGTTTTTACCATTTTTTTATCTACAACTAAATCGCCGCCGCCTTGCATAAGCAAAAGGGGCAAGTCTTGCGTATTGGCTATGTCTTCAAAGGCTTTCTTTGTTGCATTAATCAATTCTCGGTACCATCTGATAGAAACTTTTGTTATATATAAGGTATCATTTGAATCAATTTCTCTTACTTCTGCATTACGAGTTGCCATATCAATCGTTAAACCGGAATTAACCCTTAGCTTTGGGGCCACTTTATTCAAGAGAAGTGATACTAAACTCATCAGCTTGGAGGGGTAATTAATCAGCCCTAAGCATGGTGAAGATAAAATCAAGCCTGCTATCTTTAATTTCTCCTGTTGGAGAAGTCTGATAGAAGCAAGGCCACCCATACTATGCCCTAATAAAAAAATAGGCAGATCAAATTGATAGGCAGCTTGAATCCAGTCTTTAATTTCTATTGTATATTCATCAAATGAATCAATATGTCCTCGATCAGATCTAGTTGTCATTCCCTGTCCAGGAAGATCTCCCATTACAACATGAAAACCAGCTAACCGAAACATTTCGATAAGCCAGCCATATCTACCATGGTGCTCCATTGCTCCATGAACAATAACAATGACCGCTTTCGCGTTTCCCTCAGCTTCCCATTTCCACATAAAAGCTCCTCCATCCCATGTAAAAAATCTAAATTAGCTTTATCCAACTTTAACAAACCAGCAAATTATTGAGAAAAAATAAAAATTTGCTTTGTAATATAATCATTATAATAAATGCGAATAAACGAAGATCAGCTTTTTTATTATGAGCCAAAGTTACTTTAATTATAGCAAATTACTTAGAAATGTACCTTTATAATACAAACCTCATCATTATTCAAAAAAAATGGTATACTAAAATGGTTTCATTTGTCGAAAAATAGGGAAAAGGAACGCAAAAATGGTTACCATTTTTTTAGAAAGTTCCCACATTAACTTAAAGAAAGGAAATTTTGTGACAATTTATATATTTTCTAAAAGAACTTTTTTTCAAGCCGATATAATTTAATAAAGAAATTGATTAGGTGATATTTAAATGGAATCAAATACAATAATAGTAATTTCATTGATTACTTTATTTTTCTTATTATATTTATTAGTAAGAAATAAACTAAGCATCTTTGTCAAAAGTCTCTATTTATTTACGATATTCGCCATGATTGCAATTAGTTTTCTACTTATAAATAGAGACGGCTATCAAGCAATTGTTTATGCGAAGGAGTTTGCCACACAGAATACTCGAAAAGCCCTCATATCCATAAAAGAGGAAACAAATTTAATAAAAGAATCTGTATTATTAGATGCGCCTATTTTAAACCAGTTACCAGAGCTTCCACGAGGCTGTGAGGTAACAAGTCTTGCTATGCTGCTTCAATATGCAGATGTAGATGTCGATAAAATGACACTAGCAAAGCAAATTAAAAAAGATACTACTCCCTATACAAGAGTCGATGGTAAAATTTATTATGGACATCCGAATGATGGATTTATTGGGGATATGTACTCATTAAGCGGTCCAGGTTTAGGTGTATACCATAAACCAATTGCTGCATTAGCGGAGAAATATTTACCAGACTCTATTGTCGATTTCACTGGATCTGATTTTGAGGAAATAAAAAATCATCTATCAAATAATCGACCTGTATGGGTCATTACAAATTCAACATTCAAAAAGTTACCAGAGAGCCAATTCCGGACATGGAACACACCAAGCGGAACTGTAAAAATAACTTATTCAGAGCACTCGGTTCTTATTACTGGCTATGATGAAACATTTGTCTACTTTAATGATCCACTTACAGGAGAAAAAAATAAAAAAGCACCCATAAAGGATTTCAAAGAATCCTGGGTGCAAATGGGAAGTCAAGCAATTACGATTAATTCTTAATTGCTACCTTTCCTTCTTTTAAATATTCCTTTTCGAAGGAATATTTTTTTTCAATATAAATACTGTGCCAAACCATGAACATCAGTACGGTCCATATTTTACGGCTATTGTCTGCTTTACCTTGACAATGGTCTTCTAGCAACTGTAGAACAACCGATTTATTTAATAAGTGATCTGTATCACTTTCTTTAATAATGTTTTTCGCCCAGTCATTCATTTCATCTTTTAACCAATGACGAATTGGAACAGGGAAACCTAGCTTTTTACGATTTAGTACATGCTCTGGAACAAAGGATTCTGCTGCTTTTCGTAAAATATATTTTGTTGTACCATCCGCCGTTTTTAAGGAAGTAGGAATTTTAGAAGCAACCTTAAAGACCTCTTTATCTAAAAATGGTACCCGTAATTCTAGTGAATGAGCCATCGTCATTTTATCCGCTTTTAATAAAATATCCCCACGCATCCACGTATGAATGTCAATAAACTGCATACGATCCACAGGATCATACCCTCTGCTTTCTTCATATAATGGATTAGTAATATCACGATAATGCAAACCATTGTTGTAGACAGAAAGTAGTTTTTCTTTTTCCAACTCAGAGAACATTTTCGCGTTTCCAATATATCTTTCTTCCATCGGTGTAACTCCGCGTTCAATAAAACTTTTTCCTTTCACGCCTTCTGGAAGAATATTTGCTACAGCTCGTAACAATTTTTTTCCGACATTCGGAATTTTATTAAATACTTCAAGAGATTGTGGTTCCCGATAAATATTATATCCACCAAATAATTCATCTGCACCTTCTCCAGATAGAACAACTGTTACATGCTTTCTTGCTTCACGGGCAACAAAATATAATGGCACACAAGCTGGATCTGCTAAAGGATCATCCATATGCCACATAATTCTCGGAATTTCGTTCATATATTCCTGTGGAGTAATGATATAACTAATATTTTCTAATCCTAATTTATCAGCTGTTTCTTTTGCTACATCGATTTCACTGAATCCATTATGTTCAAATCCTACAGAAAATGTTTTAATGTTTGGATGGAATTCCTTGGCAATACTGGCAATAATGGATGAATCAATGCCTCCTGAAAGGAATGATCCAACAGGAACATCACTTCTCATATGCATTTTCACACTATCAAACAACACATCTTTAATTTCTTTTGTATACTCGTCCTCTTGCTTTACAACAGGTTTAAAGGATGCTCTCCAATAACGTTTAATCTCCATTGGCTTACCAATTTTTTTGGTAAAATAATGGCCTGGTTCTAGCTTTTTAATTCCCTCTGACATCGTATAAGGCTCAGGAACAAATTGATAGGTTAAATAATGCTGCAGAGAACGATAATCAATAACATCACTTTCTAATGCCAATGATATACTTTTCTTCTCAGAAGCAAAGTATGTTTTCTCTCCGTCATCAAAATAAAAGAATGGTTTAATTCCAAACGGATCGCGTGCTCCATATAATGTTTCTTCTTGTTTATCCCAAATGATAAAAGAGAACATACCACGTAATTTCTCTACCGCTTTTTCCTTTTCATGGCTATATAAAGCAATAATTACTTCTGTATCTGAATTTGTTTGGAAGGTCAATCCCGCCTTCACTAACTCTTCTCTTATTTCTAAATAGTTATATACTTCTCCGTTAAAGATTATCCAATAACGTTCATTTTCATATGTTAAAGGCTGATGCCCACTTTCAATATCGATGATACTTAATCGGCGAAAACCGAATTGAATGTGGTTATCATAATAATATCCTTCATCGTCAGGACCTCTATGTGTTATAACACGATTCATTCCTGCAAATAGTTCTTTTTGTTCTTCTTGAAAGTTCTGTGCTTTTTCATGTACACAGCCAACAAAACCACACATATTGCTCTCACCTTCTCCATTTCTTTTCCTACATGCATTGAGACATCTATAACTAACTCATTGTTCTAATAGCAGAACTATAATCAATTTTTTACTATACGCTTAAATAGAATAGATGTTAATAGGTAATAAGTTTTATAAAATCTTCACTTAGTCTTCTATTTTAACATAAATAGTGTAAATATATAAATCAGTTATTAGCATTTCCATCCTTATTTTTTATACATGTAAAACAATTGTCATCATTAAGTATTAGACGAAAAAAAAAGAAAGAAGTTACACTTTCTTGTAACTTCTTTCAGATTAACCGCAAACTCCTGTATTTTGGAAGAAGAAGTTTGAGTATAGCATATATATTAATCACTTTGAATCGGAATGCTGCTTTCCGTGAGCACGCGCTGAGCCGCAGTTTGCCTTCAACCTGCAGGGGCTCAGACTGTCTCGCTAATCCCACAGGAGTCTCACCCCTACCACTTTAAGCAATGCATGAAATTGTAATGCTAATTTTCATATACCCTTTTTGTTAACAAAAAGAAATAATTTTTATGCTTCTACTGCTTTTTTTACTAGCTCTGCTCTATCTGTACGTTCCCATGGTAGATCGATGTCCGTACGGCCAAAATGTCCGTAAGCGGCTGTTTGTCTGTATATTGGTTTGCGAAGATCGAGCATTTTAATAATTCCTGCTGGGCGCAGGTCAAAATTTTCACGAACTGCTTCTACTAGTTTATCTTCTGAGACAATCCCTGTGCCAAACGTATCAACAGAAATAGATACTGGCTGCGCTACGCCGATTGCATACGCTAATTGTACTTCTACTTTATCAGCTAATCCTGCAGCGACAATATTCTTTGCTACATAACGTGCTGCATAAGCTGCGGAACGGTCAACTTTTGTTGGATCCTTTCCTGAAAACGCTCCACCGCCGTGCCGTGCATATCCACCATATGTATCAACGATGATTTTACGTCCAGTTAATCCAGCATCACCTTGTGGTCCGCCGATCACGAAGCGTCCAGTAGGATTAATAAAATACTTCGTGTTTTCATCGATTAATTCAGCTGGTACAACAGGATTGATTACATATTCCTTAATATTGCGCTGAATTTGTTCTAATGTCACTTCAGGATGATGCTGTGTGCTAATTACAATTGTATCAATGCGCACTGGTTTATTATTCTCATCATATTCGACTGTAACTTGTGTTTTACCATCTGGACGTAGATATGGTAAGATTTCTTCTTTTCTAACCTCAGCTAGTCTTCTTGATAATTTATGTGCTAACGAAATGGGTAAAGGCATAAGTTCCTTAGTTTCATTACATGCAAATCCGAACATTAAGCCTTGATCTCCTGCACCAATTGCTTCTATTTCCTCATCCGTCATCTTACCTTCACGAGCTTCTAGAGCTTGGTCTACCCCTAATGCGATATCAGCGGATTGCTCGTCAATAGAAGTTAATACTGCACTTGTTTCTGCATCAAATCCATACTTTGCACGTGTATATCCTATTTCTTTAATCGTTTCACGAACAATTTTTGGAATATCCACATATGTAGAAGTAGTTATTTCACCTGCAACGAGTACTAGACCTGTTGTTACAGAAGTTTCAGCAGCAACTCTTGCATTAGCATCTTTAGCCAATATAGCGTCCAAAATAGCATCTGAAATTTGATCACAAATTTTATCTGGGTGACCTTCAGTTACCGATTCAGAAGTAAACAAGCGACGTTTTGTTGACATCTGATTTCCTCCTTATTTTAGAAAAAAGTAGAGTGTGGTTTCTTCCTGCACTCCTTAACCTTATCTTGATACGGTACTCATTCCCTAGATAGTATGAAGTAAAAATGGCGTTTTTATCCGAAGTCAATTCCGTGCATTATTATATGTAAAACTGAAAAAATGTTTAAAAATATAATATATATAACGAAGATTTTTGTTTCTAATAAAAACACACATCTAAAAATATACATTTTTATAAAAGATAAATAATTCATTTTACACAAAAAACCTTTTCATTAGTGAAAAGGCTCCTAGTAAAATCAATTCGCACCTTTCACTCTTATCGTTCAAGGAAGAATTTCCTTGCTTCAGGTTAGCACCTTTCCTAAGAGAATGTCTGTCCCATTACATGTAAACATGAATGATTCAGTAATTTTCTTCACATAGTAGGTTGCTGGGTTTCATCGGGCCAGTCCCTCCACCAGCTCAGGATAAGAGAGTATCCGTTCAAGGTAAAATGATAGCTTAATCCATCAATACATGTCAATCATTTTTCACTTTATTCATTAATTTGTGGAATTTAATGAAATCAATTTATAAGTAATCGATGTTTTATTCTTTTCCCATTCTAATTTTTCAATCGTAGCAATCCCCGATATCTCAGCAGTTTTTGTTCTTCTTACCTCTAACGGGATATTCATTGGATATAAACGATAATCTTCTTTTTCTAACAAAAATAAATTTTCTTCTAATCTTATTTCTTTTCCCTTTGTAACAATCATTGTATTTAATTCTAAAGGCATGCCCATTTTACATTCCCCTTCTCTATTTTTTTCTCTTTCGTAATATGTTACCGGCAATCAAGGCTCCTTGCATGACCATAAAATCGGAACATCAACTAAGATAATAAAGCTTATTTTTTATTTTACCATCCTTTCCGTTTGTTTTTTCATCCAACTGGTTAAGGATGTGACCACTTTTCGATTTGTAGCTGGAGGAAAGTAATGAGTAAACTCTGGAAAATACCAAGAGTCTACTTCTTTTCCGAGTTGTTTTAATCTTTCTTCTAATTTGAGACTATGATCAATCGAAACATTTTTATCCAGCTTCCCATGAATAATAAGAGTAGGAGCATTTATTTGTTCTAATTGATAAAGCGGAGTTCTTTCTTCATATCTGTCTGGATATTTAGAAGGAGTTCCCCCGATAACTCGTTTCATCATCCTGCGCAAATCTTTACGTTCTTCGTATGTTAAGAACATATCGCTTACGCCGCCCCATGTAACAATTGATTTTACAGGGCAGTAAATACCTACAAATAGAGCCATAACTCCTCCTCTTGAAAAACCAAATACATGGACATCCTGAACATTCGATAAATTCTTAAGGAGTGTAAATGCTGCTATAGCATCATTTTTATCTTCTCCTGCAAAATCTTCATTTCCATCGCCACCCTGATTCCCTCTATAAAAGGGAGCAAAGACTACAAAGCCTTCGGATGCAAATTGAATAATTCTTCCCGGACGGACTTTGCCAACATTTTTTATACCCCCTCTTAGATAAAGAAAGCCGTCATAAGTTTTCCCATCATTTGGTGAAGCGAGCATTCCTTTTACTCGTAAACCATCGACATAATAAGTAACTAAAAATAAATCAATGGAAGGGTTAGGAGATGGAAATCGAATTTTCTCTATTATATCGCCATTTTGCATACTATCTGCTCCTTTCCTTTTTTCTCCTATATTACCCCTTCTTTTTGCTTAATAATTCATTTTCAATATAAGATATACAAAATTGGATGACCTCATCCTGCATAATAAAACTAAAGGAATCTTTCCATCGCTTTTTTATTATATTGCCAGTAATCAAAACAGGACCATCTGTCTCAAGATAATCCTCTTTGGAGCTTAACTGACTGATTCTTGCAAAAAATACATCCTTCAAAAAAGGAACCTCCCCAAAAACCTGATAAGCTGCAATCCATTGCAGACTTTTTATAATGCCGCCTGTTTCCTCCATCACTTCTCTCTGAGCTGTTTGAATAGTAGTTTCGCCCGTTTCTCTCTTTCCACCTGGAAACTCCAATCCACGTTCCTTATGTTTTGTTAATAACCATTGATCTTTATACTGACAGATAACTAATACATGTCTTGCTTCTTCGTTCCATTCATTTTTTACAAATGAAAGTTTCACTAAATTGTTGTTTTGATCATAAAATATTTCCATACCTACTCCATTATTATGTATTATTAATATAAGTAGCTTGCATACTAAAGCAAACAGCATGCCATTAAGCTGATTTACTGTCTATTATTATCATAGCAAATACTACCATTGAAACAGGAGTTTTTTCCACTAAAATAGGGTATATTTTTTATAGAAGAGACAGTTCTTAATGATATTTATTTTCAGAGTGAATTTTCATGTATGGTAATTAGAATGGCACATGAATATTTGTATTATTCTTTAACATAATGTTCACATAATAGCTAGTAATAATAGGATGTAATCATATATAATACGGTTAAATAAAACGGTTACATTTAAAACTGGCTGAAATAGGAGGAAACAATGATGAAAATTGTAGATGAACTATATAACTTATATAAAAATAAATTAACTGGTGATGAAGAGGATATCGATATGCTTGCCTTTGCTTTTTTAGAGGAAATGAGTAGAGAAGATTTATTACATATAATCCAAGAATTAAATGAACAAGAATTATATGATTTAATGGGTCTTTATTTAATTGAAAGTTTAAAGGGTAAATTTGCAAGTGAAGATTATCGAAAACCGAATAACCCAATCTTTACCCATCGAAATCTCCATTAATTTTCTATAAAAAGGCTGTTTGACATCCCAAACAAAATGTTTAGGATAGCAAACAGCCTTTTATATTATGGATTTGTTATATAATCAAATATATTTTTTCCAATTAAAATAGCGGAGACCAAGACAAATAATATTTTTACATAGTTAGACCCTTTCGCAATAGCTACTCTAGAACCAATGTATGCTCCTAAAATCATGGCAATGCCCATCACAAGCCCATATAAATAATACACAGAATCATAATATAAAAAAACAATAAGTGCTGTAAGGTTACTTCCAAAGTTAAGAACTTTAGCATTTCCCGCAGATTCCACAAAATCAAATCCCATCAGAAGAAAGGAAAATAAAAAGAACGAACCCGTTCCTCCTCCTAAAAAACCATCATAGAATCCTATTAATGGTACAATAAATAGAGCAAATAAGAGTTTCTTTTTCGTCATTCCGTTGTATGTAGAATGAATTCCCCATTCTTTTTTCGTAAGGGTATAAATGGTCACTACAATTAAAACAACAAGAATCAGCGGCTTGAGCGATTCTGATGGGATTTTTTGTACTACATAAACTCCAATTGCAGAACCAATAATGGAAAGAGGTAAGAGTTTTGATAGTAAATTTTTATCTGTTTTTCCATGCCTTATAAAAGAGATCGAGCTTGTTAATGAGCCCATAGTGGAAGCAAGTTTATTTGTTCCTAACGCAATCTGCGGCGGCAATCCAGTGAACAATAGAGCCGGTAATGAGATTAGTCCGCCGCCGCCAACTACGGAATCGATAAATGCTGCGATAAATCCAGCGGCAATTAAAAAGAGTAGCATACCAAGATGTAATTCTTCCATAAAAGCTCCTTACTTTAACTCGTTTTTTCCAACATAAAACTTAATCTATGGTGAGATTTAAGCTAGCAGTCTTGAGGTTAAAAACCATATATCTTGCATAAACAACTTTGTTATTATTTATTAAGTAAGTACTTCTCGTTTTATCTTTACTTTATCACATTAAAGAAAAAAGGGAAATTCTTCTTTTTTAAAATAAATACAAAATAGTACAAAGTTTTACCCTTTTACCCTATAATTATACAGGATATTTATTTTAGAGCAGTCATATACACACTCTATCTTATTTTTATCGCACATATTATTGCTTTTTTTGTGAGAAAGGACAAAATTCGATGCACATCTATTCAATTGTTTTAAGTGTAATTATTATACTTAATATCATTTTTGCTTTTCTTGTTATCTTCTTCGAAAGAAAAGATCCTATTGCAACATGGGCATGGCTAATGGTGCTGACCTTTATCCCCATTCTTGGGTTTATCTTATATTTACTTTTCGGGCAAAATCTACGAAATAGAAAACTATTTCAATGGGATGGCCGAAAAAAACTTGGCATAGAGCCAATTTTAGCTTCTCAACTGTTGCAAATAAGTTCTAATCAATTGCGGACAACAAATGAAGTCATTAGAAAAAACCAAGATCTTATTTATATGAATTTATTTAATAATGATGCAGTACTTACGGAGAATAATGCTGTTCAGATATTTACAGATGGTCATAAAAAATTCGATCAATTATTTGAAGATATCAGAAATGCTAAAAAATCTATTCATTTACAATACTATATTTTGAAGAATGATGGGATCGGCTCCGATCTTATTAGCTTACTTGTTGAAAAGGCAAAAGAAGGAGTAGAAGTACGCTTATTATATGATGAGCTCGGCTCAAGAACGTTACGTAAAAGGGTTTTTAAAGAGCTGCGGGCAGCTGGCGGCTTTGTTGAAGTTTTTTTTCCTAGTAAATTTCACCTCATCAATTTGCGATTAAATTATCGCAATCACAGAAAATTAGGAATTATTGACGGGAAAATCGGCTATATCGGCGGCTTTAATGTTGGTGATGAATACTTAGGACTTCACCCGAAATTTGGATATTGGAGAGATACTCACTTACGTATTGTTGGTACAGCTGTCTATGCCATTCAAACAAGATTTATTCTTGATTGGAATCAAGCTTCTCATCTCCATGAAATTCAATATTCGCCTGAATATTTTCCTGGTAAGATTGAAGAAATTATTGGTAATATCGGAATGCAAATCGTTTCAAGCGGACCTGATTCAGAGTGGGAACAAATAAAAAATGGTTATATAAAAATGATCACGTCTGCTAAAGAAAGTGTTTATATCCAAACACCTTATTTTATCCCTGATGCCAGTTTGCTGGATACCTTAAGAATTGCAGCTCTTTCAGGAATAGACGTTAAAATTATGATTCCTAATAAACCGGATCATATGTTTGTTTACTGGGCCACTTATTCTTATATTGGAGAAATGTTAAAAGCAGGAGCAAAGATTTATATATATGAAAATGGATTCATCCATGCAAAAACAATTTTAGTCGATCGAAAAATCGCTTCAGTTGGAACTGCTAATATTGATATGAGAAGCTTTAGACTCAACTTTGAAGTAAACGCCTTTATTTATAGTGAACAGATTGCTAATGAGCTGACAGACGATTTCTTAAAGGACATGGACTTATCCACACATTTAACAGCCGACCAATATTCAAAAAGATCCTTATGGATTCGTTTCAAAGAATCATTTTCAAGGCTTCTTAGTCCCCTTTTGTAGAGCTTAATATTTTGGTTATTATGTTTTAAAGATAAATCAATTTTATGAATAAAAACCCAAACAATATACGGAATTTTTCATTAGCATTTCCGTACAATTTGTTTGGGTTTCTATTTGGTTGGAATGTTTATTTCTTTTTTTAAGCAAAAACCTGTTTTAATTCTTCTTTATCTTTGCTTAACCAGAAATTCATCAGCTTTTTTGCACCTTCTAAATCATGTAGTTTTGCTTGACCGCATTGTGTTTCATTAGCTGCTGGAATTTCAGTAATTTCAATTGCCGTTTTCATCGTTGCCTCTAATAAATCGATAATTTCCTCAACGGTTGGTTCCCCACTTACAACTAAATAATAGCCAGTCTGACACCCCATTGGAGAAATATCAATAATATCAAAATGATTGTACTTTTCTACATGTGCGCGTAAATTAAAGGCAAGTAGATGCTCTAACGTATGAATAACATCTGGCTTCATTGCCTGCTTATTTGGCTGACAGAAACGAATATCATATTTATTAACTACTCCATCACTACCAACTTTGTGTACACCACAATGTCTTACATATGGGGCTTTTACGGCAGTATGATCTAATTCAAAACTTTCAACTGAAGGCATAAAGTCATCTCCCTTTCTTCTTCTATCTTTATTATATCTAAAAAGCCGAGTAATTTCATCAACTTAATATATATAATATTTTTCCAGTGGGAATTTTGTGTTAAACAGTGATTACTTTTACTCCTCTCTTCACCCATGTTATACTACATGCAAAGAAGGAGAGGAAACAGCATAATGAAATACGTCTTTTTATTTATTATCCAATTTTATCGCAAAGTAATTTCTCCAATAAAACCGCCAACTTGCCGTTTTTATCCAACCTGCTCTAGTTATGGCTTAGAAGCGATTCAAAGATTTGGCGCTTTTAAAGGAGGGTACTTAACCATTAAACGAATTCTTAAATGTCATCCCTTTCATCCAGGTGGTCTGGATCCAGTACCAGAAGATTGGCACTGTAGAAATCATCCTCATTCGCCAAAAGAGAAAAATTAATAACCGTCTATTACCAAGTCTAATTTTCCAGTCTTTGGATCTATCACTAACCCATGAACTGGAACGCCACTTGGCAATAGCGGATGCCTTTTAATCATTTCTACACTATGGGTAACACTATCTGATACAGAATCAAAACCTGTCAACCATTTTTCTAGATTAATTCCAGAATGTTGTAAAGTTGCAAACGTTTCGTCTGATATGCCTCTTTCTTTCATTTTTTCCACCATGCTATCTGAATGCAATGCACTCATCCCACAGTCATGATGACCTATTACCATCACTTCATCAGCTTGCAGCTCATATACTGCAACCAAAATACTTCGCATAATACTTCCAAATGGGTGAACAACTACTGCTCCTGCATTTTTTATAATTTTCACATCTCCGTTAGAAAGATTTAATGCTTGTGGCAAAAGTTCTAACAATCTTGTATCCATGCAAGTTAGAATCACCATTTTTTTATTGGGAAATTTACCTGTAATAAATTTTTCATATTTTTGTTCCCTTACAAATTCTTCATTATAGACTAACATATCTTGTAATAGGCTCATTTTTGCACTCCTTAAAAAATTCAATTCATAAAATACAAATAATTTCTGTTCTAAAGAAAGAGTCTCCTTATTAATAGTAATGAAAATTTGCCTAATATACAAATTTGAAATAGATGATACTTTCCAACATTGGTACTTCTTTTCATTTGTCCTATGTATGTAATTCCTCCAACCTTCTAATAATACTAAAGTGCAATGACTGTTAACAGTCTCAATTGCATCCTATGTGCAAATAGAAGACATCTCCTAAAAAGGCTTTGGATTAACAACTTAAGAAAAGGAGTGGTATCCTATGGCAAAAGACGTACTTTGTGAAGTAAGGAATTGTACTTTTTGGGAAAAAGGAAACCGTTGTGGAGCCGACCAAATTTATGTTGTAAGTAATGTGGGAAAACATGCGGATACAAGTTATGAAACAGACTGTAAGACATTTGAACCTGAAAATAGCTTAAGCTAAACTTATGGAAATGCAAAGAGGAATCCCAATCAAAACTACTAGGGATTCCTTTTTTTTATCGATCTAATCGTACCAAATCAGCATCAGGGTGCTTCCCCTTTATTATTAAATCCTTCAATATGGTCGAACCGAAAGCACTGTAAACTGTACCATTTCCTCCAAATCCTAAACAATAATATAAATTCTTTTGCTGTGGATGTTCGCCAATAAAGGGAATTCCGTCCTTTGATTCTCCAAATGTTGCTCCATATACATAGTCAGCTTTTAGTTGCAAATGGGGAAAATGTTCTTTAATACGAACTAATAATCTATCCGCATATAATTGTAAAATCTGATCGTCTCTAGGCGCTTCCATTATTTCTTCATCTAAACCACCCGCTATTATCCTTCCATCAAGGGTTGTTCGCATATAGAAATACGGACGTTTGGTTTCCCAAATTAAACACCGATCCTCCCAATGTGGAAAAGAAGATACTGGGTTTGTAACGATTGCAAACGTTCTATTTATTTTTGTAGGTATGTCTATTGCAAAATTATCTAAATCATACCCAGTTGCATACACGACATGCTTTGCCTTTATACTGGAATCGCCATTGTTAAACAACCAGCAGCCATCTTTATTCTGAGGCTTTGAAACTTCCGTGTTTTCAAAAACTTGAACATTGCTCTTTTGTGCAGCCTCTTTTATTAAGGAAATAATAAACCTTTCTGGGTTCACTTCTGCGTCCCCACTTGTTCTTATTGCCGCATGTTTATTAAATCCATATGCTTTATAAATCATATCCTTTTCTAAAAATTCTACTGGGAATTTATACTTTTTTAGCATCTCATATTCTTTTCTTAGAGAAAATACGTCTGAATCTGTACTTGCGTAATATAAGCTTTGTCTATTTACAAATTGGACATCTTCGTGTAAGGAACTTGCGATACTTTTCAATTCCTTCATCCCATTAAGGCATAATTCGTAAAATCGAACAGCATCTTCTTCCCCAATACTTTCTGCAAAGGAATGCAGCATTTTATCATTAGAATACTGCAATAGCCCTGTGTTGGCAGCAGAGCTTCCATTGCCAACACTACCTTTATCCACTAGAATCACCTGAAGCGATTCCTTTGCAAGCATATAAGTTAATAAGGCGCCTGACATTCCAGCACCAATTACAAGCACATCACAAGTAACATGATTATTCAACTTTGGATAAACGGGTCTTTCCTGAACCGTTGTTGGCCAATATAATGATCCATGATATAAGCTCATGCGTACACTTCTTTCATTGAATTTTTTTACTAGTAGCCACAATAACATGAACTAGTTAAAATACAAAGATAAGTTCGATTGTTCCTCTATCCATTTTCTTAATTCTCTTCTGACTATTTTTCCTGAGGCATTTCGTGGAACTTCTGATATAAAAAATACTCTTTTGGGGATTTTATATTTTGCTAAAACGTTTGTACATTTTTCGATAATTGTATTCTCTTGCATACTTTCATCTGTAACAATAAATGCAATCGGTACTTGTCCCCATTCTTCATCAGGAATCCCTATCACTGCCGCTTCTTTTATCCCGTCCATTTCAGTCAGTACAGCTTCGACTTCTGCTGGATAAACATTTTCTCCACCCGAAATAATTAAGTCTGACCGTCTATCTAACACATAGAGAAATCCTTCAGAATCTATATACCCTATGTCACCGGTAAAAAACCAGCTATCTTGTAAATGATTCTCTTTATTTAAATAGCCTTTTGATACATTCGGCCCACACACTTTAATTTCGCCTACCTCATTTGATCCTAAACGATCTCCTGCTTGATTAACAATTTGTAATTGAGCAGGAAAAAGTGGCTTTCCGGCTGAACCAATTTTTCTAATACTATCCTCTGGCGAAAGGGTAACAATTTGTGAGGCAGTTTCCGTCATTCCATATGAATAATAAACAGAAATCCCTTTATTCATACATCTAGTCAGCAGTTCTATGGAGGCTGGCCCCCCACCTAAAAGCATATACCGAAAATAAGGTGGAAACTTATCATGAGCAGCCTTTTCGATTCGCTCTAGCATCGTGGTGACAACCGATATAATCGTTACTTTTTCTTTCCATAAATCCTCTAATACCCTCTTTTCATCAAAGGAATCATGCAAAACGACTTTCATCCCATAAATGATACTTCTCATTAAAATCGAATATCCACTGATATGAAATAATGGAACGGTACATAACCAGGTATCCTTTTCATATAGGCCTGCATTCAACGTATTTCCCACGGCACTCCACCAGTGATTACCGTAAGATTGAATGACTCCTTTCGGAAGTCCGGTTGTTCCTGACGTATACATTATCGTACAAGTTTCCTCTAAAGACACTTGATCCTTTTCTTTTGGCTCAATGTAGGTACTTTCTGTTATATTTTCTTTATAAAATACAGTCATTTCTTTCTCTTTTTCAAGCAAAGCTGCCTTCTCTTTAAACGCTTCTTCTGAGATTAAATAGGAAACATTCGCATCGTTTAATTGATAAGCCATTTCCTTCGCTGTTAAGCGATTATTAAGAAGAACTGCCTTTGCTCCAATAATTTGCATAGCAAATAAGTGAAGTACAGTTTCTAAATCACTTTTAACAAGAAACCCCACATAATCTGTGTCATTTACTCCAATGGCTGACCAAATCCCTGCACGGTAATAAGCCTTTTCATATAATTCTTTAAATGTTAGTCTTTCTTCTTTAAATACAATTGCCTCTCTATCTGGTGTTAACTGTGCTCTATTTTTAATAAAATTCGGAAGTATTTCTGTCAATTTATTAACCCTCTTTTCTATACAAACAAAGGTGACACTATTATTAGCATGTCCATTAAAACACCATTGCTAAAAACGAGTGTCACCCCAGTATCTATTAATTAATACGAATGAATTGCGATTCCATCTCTTGGATAGCTAGCTTTTCATTCATCCTTTTCCATTAAGGAAAACGCGGGAATTGTCCAAAATCAGGTTTGCGTTTTTCCTTAAAGGAATCTCTTCCTTCTTTTGCTTCATCGGTTGTATAGTAAAGCAAAGTTGCATCACCGGCAAATTGCTGTATACCAGCTAAACCATCTGTATCTGCATTAAAGGCAGCTTTTAAGAAACGAAGGGCAGTTGGACTTTTCTCTAAAATCTCTTCACACCATTTAATCGTCTCTTCTTCTACTTTTTCTAACGGAACTACCGTATTTACTAATCCCATATCTAGAGCTTCTTGGGCATTATATTGACGGCATAAGAACCAAATTTCCCTAGCTTTTTTATGGCCAACGATTCTTGCCAAATAACCAGAACCATAACCAGCATCAAAGCTACCTACCTTTGGACCAGTTTGTCCAAAAATAGCATTATCTGCAGCAATCGTTAAATCACAGACAATATGCAGCACATGTCCTCCACCAATTGCATATCCTTTTACCATCGCAATGACAGGCTTAGGAATAACTCTGATTAGACGTTGTAAATCAAGGACATTTAGGCGGGGAATTTGATCTTCTCCTACATATCCACCATGACCCCTAACTTTTTGATCTCCACCAGAACAGAATGCTTTATCGCCTGCACCAGTTAAAATGATAACTCCTACATCACTATCATCTCTTGCCATTGCAAACGCATCAATTAATTCACTAACGGTTCTTGGCGTGAATGCATTATGTACATGAGGTCTATTAATTGTAATCTTGGCAATACCATTATATGTTTCATAAATGATTTCTTCATATTGTCTGCCAGCTACCCATTCCACTGTCATTCTTTTTCCTCCTTATTAATAGGGCTGAACATCAATGTCAGCTCCTTAAAAACTCCAATACTATTGTACCAAAAATTTCTGGTTTCTCCACATGAATTGCATGACCAGCATCATTTATAGTTAAATGCTTTATTTTTTTATTACAGTCAACCATTTCTTCAGCGATTTGACAAAACTTCTGATCAAGTTCTCCTGTAATTAACAATGTATCTATTGATAAGCGAGAAAGAGAGGACCAATACGAATTTTGTGCACCTGTCCCCATTCCTCTTAAACTATTTGCTAATCCAACTGGGTTATTAGCTAGCCGCTGCTTCCTAATTGCTTCCTTTGCAGCTTCACTCAGCATCTTTTGACTTTCAAATAATGGAATTTCTTCCCATTTTTTCACGAAGTTTATTATTCCTTGTTCAAGGATAGAGTCTCCCAGTTTCTCATCTTGTATTCGTCTTTGCTTTCTCTCTAAATCCGTTTTTAAGCCGGGAGAGGAACTTTCTAGAATAAGTTTTTTAACTGTTTCAGGATAATTCATACCGTATGCTAACGCTAACCTACCACCCATCGAATAACCTAATAAATAAACAGAAGCCAATTGAAGATGATCAATAAGCGCTCTTAAATGAGTGACACTTTCTTGCATAGTATACTTTTCTATTTCTTCCGGCGAATCCGTCTTTCCATGACCAATAATATCGACCGTAATAACCTTATAGTTCTTCTTCCATAAAGGAATAAATGGCATCCAAGTTCCACTATCCCCAGTAAATCCATGTAATAATAAAAGAGGTTCTCCTTCTCCTTCAACCGTTACATGATAGCTTATATCCTGTAGTTTGATAAACATAGGCTTCACCTTTTTAATCTAATTGATCTAACATCTTTAGAATCCGATTCGTCATTTGCCGATGTTCTAAAAGATTATTTTCCCGATTAGTACGTATTTCCCACACTCTTAAGCCCTCCGCGAAATCACTATCTTGGAATAATATCTCTAAATGATTCCAACTGTTAACAAGCTGATATTGTCCTTTATACATTTCCACTGCATGCTTAAAGTCAATATTTAAAGGCGTTCCAAATAATAATTCAAAATGTCTCGGCAATTCTACTTGAGGAAGAAATGAAAAGATTCCGCCTCCATTATTATTTATTAATATGACAGTGATTGGAAGCTGATATAGCTCAGAAAGGATTAATCCATTTAAATCATGGAAAAAGGTTAAATCCCCTACAATTAAAAAGAGCGGCTGCTTAATAACCCCCACTCCGAGCGCAGTAGATATCGTCCCATCAATTCCATTTGCTCCTCTATTTGCAATAATGGTTACTTGTTTTTTTTGTTTATGAAAAAAAGTATCCAAATCGCGAATGGGCATACTATTTCCTACAAATAAAACGGCCTTATTGGGAATCATTTCACCCAAGCAATGAAAAAGCTTTGCCTCACTCATTTCTTTAATTTCTGCTATTTTTGTTAATTCCTTTTTGGTTTTTTCATTAATTTCTATCCATTTATTCAAATAGTGATTTATTGAGCAAGGAGAAACAAAAGATGAAAGCTGTTCACAAAAATATCCTTCTTCACAATAAACCATTTCTGTTGTCAGTTGATTGGGATCACGGTAGCCGCTTCCCCCATCTATTACAATCTGTTTTGCCTTTTCATTTTCTCGTAAGAATATAGTTAATGGTTTAGAAATCGGCATGCTTCCAAAACGAATAACGATATCCGGTTTTAATAGTGATTTAATCCTTTCATTTCGCAAAAAAGTATCATAGGTGTCGATGACAACGTCCTTGTCCGCACTCTTACTTCGTAGTTGGGAAAGTGGATCAGCTATAATCGGAAAACCAGTTTTTTCAGCCAATTGAAGTATTTTTAAAGAAAAGTCCTCTTTATCGATCTCTCCACAGATGATAATCCCTTTTCTTTCCTCTTCCGCTTCCAGGCTTGCTGCTAAATCATGAAAATAGGAATCATGAATCGTAAACTCCCCGGTTTTAATCTGGATAGTTCTTGTTTCCTGGTCTTCTGAACGGTAGCGTTCTAAATTATTTAAATCAGGAATTAATGGTTCTCTCAATGGAATATTCACATGCACTGGACCGCTAGGATGCTGTTTTGCCATTGCTACCGCTCTAGCACCCACTGTTTTAGCATATCTTATCATACCTGGACTATTATCAGGTGTCGACATTTCCATAAACCATTTAACATGCTTTCCATAGAGATCTAATTGATCAATTGCCTGCGGTGCTCCCACATCACGAAGTTCATGGGGCCGATCTGCCGTCAGTACGATTAAAGGTATGCGAGAAATCTTCGCCTCTACAATTGCCGGAAAATAATTTGCAGCGGCAGTACCAGAAGTACATACTAATACAGTTGGTTTTTTGGACGCTTTCGCTATTCCTAAAGCAAAAAAGGCAGCTGATCTTTCATCAATATGAACATGCAGTTTTATGTCCTCTTCCTCTGCAAGCAATAAACTGATGGGGGTTGATCTTGATCCTGGACTGATAACAGCATGTTCTACCCCGTTTTTTACCAACTCGGATATTAGCGCATCCAAATAGGCAGTTAACTGTTGCTGATGACTCATTTTATTTTCCTCCTAACGCAGTTAGCATTGGCTTAAATTTAATTGCAGTTTCTACATACTCAGATTCTGGATCAGAGTCAGCTACAATACCGCATCCAGCAATAATGGTTGCGGCATTCCCATCTATTAAGCCCGAACGGATGCTTACTGCAAATTCTCCATTCCCCTGGTAATCAAGCCAACCGATAGGAGCACCATACATCCCTCTATCTAATCCTTCCACCTCTCTAATAACCTTTAAGGCTTCCTCTCGAGGGAATCCACCAAGAGCTGGAGTTGGATGCAATAAGCGAATAAAGGAAATTAAGGATTCTGTTTCTTTTACCTTCCCGCTAACTGGAGTATAAAGATGTTGAATATCTCTCATCTTCAAGATTTTTGGATTGGATGGCATTTCTACCGTACTACAGACTTCCTCCATAGCATTCTTAATCATTTTAACAACATAATTATGTTCTTCTCTATTTTTCGAATCCGAAAGTAAGGCTTGTGCAAAGGTATCGTCTTCTTCTTTGTTTTTTCCCCTCGCAATTGACCCGGCCAGACAGGTAGAAAAAACAGTTGGTCCTTCTTTTTTTACCAATCTTTCTGGAGAAGCTCCGATGAAACATTTGTTTTTTGCTTCTAAAGCAAAAATATAACCATTGCTTTGTTGTTGTATTAAATTTTTAAGAACAAACTCTGTCTCAACATCATTAGAAAAATGCACTTGAGTAGCACGTGCTAACACTACTTTTTTTAAATCTCCTTTTAACTCATTTATTACTTTATTAACTTTATCCTTCCATGTTTCTTGATCGATTTCAGTAATCTTTTCAATCAAAGGCAAAGTTGTAGAAAATGCTTCTACTCTTTGATACCTAATAGAATGCTTTTTTAACTCTTCTTTTGCATCATCCTTTTTATCTGATTGAATCATTATATTAGTAGTAATAAATTGACTTCCATTTATTTCACTTAACATAAATTGAGGTACGTAAAAATGTGCTTCCGAGAAGCCATCCCAGACTTGTGTTTTCTCTTTTAATGGATCAAAGGAGAAACCACCTAAAAGGACTGGTCCGATCCCTATTTCATTATATTCATTAAATACTATTGCATTGTCTAACAGCTGTCTCCATTTTTTTTCTACAAATGAATAAGAGTTCTCCCCTAATGAATACTCTATCCCTTCACAAATGCCGATTCCTACAAGCATGTTTTTTTCAGAAGGGTCCTTCCAGAAAAAACGTTTTCCTTTATAAGAACTGTAATTTGAAAAAAACCCCAGAATATCTATTTTCTTTTCTAGTTTCTTCACTTCACTAACTAAGATAGTAGGAGAATCACTTTCCTTTATTATTGTTTGTACCATTATTCCTTTGCTATCATTCATCCCTTTGTAAATCCCCCTAAAACTAATCAAGAATATACGCTTGATTATATTGGTTCAAAGATATACGCCACTTACTATTTTAGCATATTTTACGATACACCTGTCTTTAATATTATGTCAATCATAGTGAATTCTTAATGCACTTTTCAACTATTTATTTTTCTTAAGAAAAGGATAACAAATGGAAAACTAGGTTTGATAAACATAAAACAGGGAAATTTATGAACAGGTTGTCTATATATACTAATAGTAGGAACAGATAAGGATGTGTTTACCTTGTTATCAACAGAGCAAATAAGTCATTTAAAAAAAGAATTAGAAGAAAGAAAAGCAACTTTATTAGATAGAACAAACGGATACGCCAGTGAAGAAAATGCCTTGGAATCAGTTGGAGAATTATCTAGTTATGATAACCATCCAGCAGATCTGGGAACAGAATTATTTGAAAGAGAAAAAGATTCTGCCCTAGAACAACATGACCAATCTGAATTAGAAAAAATCAATAACGCCTTAAAGGCAATAGAAGACGGATCTTATGGAATTTGTAAGGTTTCAGGTAAAGAAATTCCTTACGAAAGATTAGAAGCAATTCCGACAGCTCTTACGCTAAAAGAATATAGTGATGAACAAACTATTGCAAATGATCGACCTGTAGAGGAAGATATTCTAGAATTAGCTCATGGTAATGAATTTCGTCATTATGATACTGGCGATGTTAGAGACTACGATGATAGTTTTCAAGAGGTAGCTCGCTATGGAACTTCTGAAACGCCATCAGATTTACGAGGTGATTTCGAAGATTATGACAGTCTCTACGATAGAGAGAACGACGATGATACCTTCCCGGAAGATTATGAAAACTTTACAGCCACAAATATCGATGGAACAGAAAGAGCTGTATATCCATCTAAAGATCAAGAAAAATATGAACAAGCATTAGATGAGGAAGGAATAGAAGCTCCCTTTGGTGATGTTCCATTCCATAAATCAGATGGATATATAGAAGAGGATACTGAAGAAGAGGAGGATTAAGAGACTTTTAAATAAAACTAAAGGTCCAATCAGTGAAGGTGAATATTTTTGGTTTAATTTTCGTTGGGAAATTTATTGGATAATAAAGGAGTCGGAAAAATAAAGCAGCCTGCATGCTCGAAGAGTTTCTATGGGAGTGGCGTGAGAACGGTGTCGTCTAACAGGAGAACTCACCGCTCGCCCCATGGAAATCAAGGTGTATCAGGCATGAATTAAACTACAAACCTTCTTTTTTTCAATGAATAAAAAAACCAAACAATTATACGAAGCTTATTAGCATCTCCGTAAAATTGCTCGGTTTTTGGCTGGATTTCTTTATATCCCAGCCTGCTTCTAAACAATTAAATATAAGGTTTTATACGCCAAATATCCTCTGCATATTCCTTTATTGTTCGATCGCTTGAAAAATGGCCCGACATCGCAATATTTACAATGCTTTTTCGCAGCCAGTCTTGTTTATTCTTAAATGCTTGGTTCACCTTTTCATGAATGCTTGCATAAGAATTAAAATCTTTTAATACAAAGAACTGATCATTCTCAATTAGTAACGAATCAAAAATAGGATCGAATTCACCCACTGGATGATCATAAAAACCATTTTTTAATTGATTCACTACTTCATGAATTCTATCATCATGGTAAAAATACTCTCGAGAGCTGTAGCCACCATTTTGATAAAGCTCTAATACTTGATCTGCATTCATCCCAAAGATGAAAATATTATCATCTCCCACTAATTCATGCATTTCAATGTTTGCTCCATCCATTGTTCCAAGTGTCAATGCACCATTCATCATAAATTTCATATTACCAGTGCCCGACGCTTCTTTACTTGCGGTGGAGATTTGCTCACTTACATCAGCAGCTGGAAAAATATGTTCCGCTAAGGAAACTCGATAATTTTCTATAAAAACAACCTTTAATTTATTTTGTATCCTTTTATCATTGTTAACCTTATGAGCAACTGTATTAATTAATTTAATAATCTTTTTTGCATAATAATATCCCGGTGATGCCTTTGCTCCGAAAATAAACGTTCTAGGCTCCATATCAATGGATGGATCTTCTCTTAATTTATTATAAAGAGACATGATGTGCAAAATATTTAATAATTGTCTTTTATAAGCATGCAGTCTCTTTACTTGAACATCAAAAATAGAGGAAGGATCTACAAGAATTCCATTTTTCTCCTTGATTATCTTTGCAAGTCTTTCCTTATTACTTTGCTTGATTGCTGCGAGATTTTCTTGTAAACTAGCATCTTCTTGATAATTTAATAATTCCCTTAATGATTCTGGCTGATTGACCCATTTATCACCAATTATATTAGAAATTAAGTTTGTAAGCTTAGGATTTGCCTTTATTAGCCACCTTCTATGAGTAATTCCATTCGTTTTATTATTAAACTTTTCTGGATAGAAGGCATAAAAATCAGCCATTTCTCGTTTCTTCAAAATTTCTGTATGAATTTCCGCTACTCCATTTACACTATAGCTACCCACTAATGCTAAATGGGCCATCTTAATCATGCCATGGGCAATTATAGCCATTTTTTCAATTTTCAAAAAATCACCAGGATACTTTTTCCATAACTTCATGCAGAAACGTTCATTTATCTCATCAATTATCATATAAATTCGGGGTAATAGGGGCTGGAATATATAGATTGGCCATTGTTCTAATGCTTCAGATAACGTGGTATGATTGGTGTAAGAAATAGTATTTGTAGTAATCTCCCATGCTTCATCCCAGCCTAATCCTTCTTCATCCATTAATATTCTCATTAGCTCTGGGATTGCCAATACGGGATGTGTATCATTTACATGTATGCTTATATAGTGATGCATTTCACTAATGTTTTTATATTGCTGCTTATAATTTCGAATAATGGATTGCAAGCTTGCAGAAACTAAAAAGTATTGTTGTTTTAACCGTAATATCTTTCCCTCATCATTGGAATCATCTGGATATAAAAAACCAGATATCGATTCTGTTTCTCTTTTATAACGCATTATATCCTTCACATCTTTTGCAATTAAGGACGACGGTTCAGCATTCCATAATCTTAATGTATTAACAGTCGTCGTATGGTAGCCAATGACTGGTACATCATGGGGAACTGCTGTTACAGTTTCGGCATTTAAATGCCGAAACTGTAACTTTCCATTCTTCTCATACATATCAATATTTCCCCAGAAATAAATATCTACCGCTAAGTCTTCCTTTCGAACTTCCCAAACCTGGCCTTGCTTTAACCATTGTTCTGGCAATTCAAGTTGGTAACCATCAACAATTCGTTGTTCGAATAAACCATGTTTATAACGTATCCCACAACCATGCCCTGGTAAGTCTAATGTAGCTAAAGAATCCAAAAAGCAAGCTGCTAACCTTCCTAATCCACCATTGCCTAGTCCGGCATCGTGCTCCATATCTTCCACTTCAAAAAAATCGATTCCAAGATCTTTCAAACCTTCGATAACAACTTGATCAATCCCTAAGTTAATTAAATTATTATGAAGTAATCTCCCTAATAAAAACTCAATAGAAAGGTAATATACCTGTTTTCCGTTGTTGTTACGACTTTGTTCATTTGTCTGAATCCAGTTTGAGCTTACATATTCTCTAATCATATGCCCTAACGTTTGAAAATGATCACTACTTGTTGTATCTTCAAAGGTCTTTCCATAAGTCATTTCAAGCCTTTGTAAGAAATACCTTTTAAAACTTTCTTTATTAGAAAACATGGGATTCACTCCTCGAGATAAGCTCTGCATATAACTGATTATATTTAAATGCAGATTGAGCCCAACTATTATCCATCGACATGGCATTCTTCATTAGCTTATGCCATACTTCTTTTTCCTCTTTATAAAAATGAATGCCTCTTCTAATCGTGTAAAGCATGTCATGGGCATTGAAATTAGTGAAACTAAATCCATTTCCTTCCTCTGTCCATTCGTTATAAGAGAAAACAGTGTCATTTAGCCCTCCTGTCTCTCTCACAATGGGGATATTCCCGTATCGTAAAGCAATTAGCTGCCCTAATCCACAAGGCTCAAATTTTGATGGCATTAAAAATAAGTCTGCACCTGCGTACATCTGATGAGCTAAATTTTCATCAAACCCAATATAAGCTTTGCATTTGTCAGAATACGTATATTCCATCTCACGGAAAAAGTTCTCGAATTCAGGATCTCCTGTTCCTAATACGAGAAACTGTACATCTTCTTCCATTATTTCATGAAATATATGTCTAACTAATTCTAATCCCTTTTGACTAGTTAACCTAGTTATCATACAAATTATTGGGATTTCAACGTCTTCCTTCAATCCGAATTTTTTTTGAATAAATCGTTTATTTTCTTGCTTTTTATCTAGAGAAGTAACCGTATAATTTGCTGCAATTACCGGATCTGTTTCTGGATTATATGTTTCTTCATCAATCCCATTTATAATTCCATATAAATCTTTCTCTCTCTGTTTTAATACATTATTCAGCTTCTCACCATAATATTCTGTTTGTATTTCGTTTTTATAGGTAGGACTTACTGTCGTTATCTTATCAGCAGCGATAAGTCCCCCTTTCATCAAATTAACATTTCCATAGAATTCAAGATTATTTGTTGTAAAGTAATAATCATTTAGATTAAATAAATCACCAAGAACTTCTCTTGGCAATATTCCTTGAAACTGAAGATTATGTATGGTAAATACAGTCTTAATATTGCTATACTCTTTTTTCCATTTATAGTCTACATCCAACAGGAAAGGAATCATAGCCGTATGCCAATCATGGCAATGAATAATATCAGGATAGTCTGTTAAATAAGGTAAACTCTCTAGTACGGCTCGATTAAAGAAGGCAAACCGTTCTCCATCATCTCCATAACCATATAAACCACTTCTCTTAAAATACCATTCATTATCAATGAAATAAAAAGTAATTCCATCTACTTCTAATTCTTCAATTCCACAGTATTGATTTCGCCAACCTACTTGAACAAAGAAATAGCATCTTTTCTTAACATTGGCAAGTAAATGTGCTGGAATATCTTGATACTTTGGCATAATTACCGCTACATCCGTACCTTGCTTCTTTAATTCTTTAGGAAGAGAACCAGCTACATCTGCCAGTCCCCCTGATTTTATAAATGGTACACATTCTGAAACTGCAAATAATACTTTCACGAATTCATCAACGCTCCTTGCACTGTTCCTTTTCTGACTACAAAGGGAGAACTTGCAGTACCAGTCATCACAGTACCACTTTCTACAACCACATCTTTATCTAAAATAACTGAGTCCAAGTGGCAATTTTCTCCAATCGTACATTTTTGCATAATAATGCAATTCTTTAAACTTGAACCTCTTCCAACCTTAACCGCTCTAGAAACAATACTATTTATAATCTCGCCTTCAATAAAACACCCATTTGCTATCATGGAGTTTTTCACTTCACCTGTAGTTGTATATCGTGTAGGTGGTTCATCTTTAACTTTTGTAAATATTGGTCTTTCTTTGATAAAAAGCTGATTCCAGACTTTAGCTTTTAATATATCTTTACTTACATGATAGTAACTGGATATTGAATCTATTTTTTCGGCATAGCCGTTATATTCATATTCACATATTTTTAGCTGATTATTCATATCTAAGACAACATCATTCATACATGTATAACCTGTAACAGCTCTAGATTCTATTAAATCAATCAGCTTTGACTTCTTAATTAGATATATTTCTAACGAACTTCCATTATTCGTGATCTCCGTTATATCACAACCAGAAGAGAGATGCCGCTCTAATACAGGATTAAAATTCATATTAAACACAGTAAAGCAATTTGCAACTAGCGCATATTCTTGCTTGCTTCTCTGAAAATAATCCATATTTGCCGCAAAATGATTAAAAGAACCTATTCCATCTGTATTTGTTGCGGTTAAAGATGCTGGGAAAAAGAACAATCCATCTCTCTTTCTATCTAAATCCCAGTTTTTCCCCGAACCTAAATGATCCATTAACGAGCGATACTGATACTTTGGAAAAATAGCAACACTACCTATTCCAGAGTTCACCATATTGGAAAGGACAAAATCAATTAAGCGGTACCGTCCGCCTATCGGAAGTGCAGCAAGTGTGCGATGTGCAGTTAATTCTTCTAAATCTTCCTTATGTGTTGTTGCATCAATAATGCCCAGCATAGTTCTTATCATCTTAACCCCTCCTATCTAGTTTGTTAGGAAATCACTTCATTAACCATTTCTTCTGTTACAAGGACTACTTCATTGGAGTCTTTTTTTGGTTTAATGACCATTCCATCTGGTATGGTTATTTCAGAAGGGACAATAGCCTTTTCAATATAAACATTATTACCAATCTTCGCATCAGGCATGATGACAGAACTTCTAATAATTGTCCCTTCTCCTACAGTAACACCTTGAAAAACAATGGTTTTCTCTAAATTCCCACTAATAATACACCCTTCATTCACCATCGACTCTTTCACATGCGCCTCACTAGAAATATATTGTGGTGGATGATTGGGATTTACCGTATAAATTCTCCAATTATAATCAGAAATATTTAATTCACAATTATCATCCAATAAATCCATGTTTGCTTCCCATAGGCTTTGAACAGTTCCGACATCTTTCCAATACCCTTTAAATGGATAGGCAACCACTTTTTTCTGTTTTTCGATGAGTAAAGGAATAATATCCTTGCCAAAATCATGGGAGGAATTTTTATTTAAATTATCTTCTACTAGTAATTCTTTCAGAACATGCCATTTAAAAATATAGATTCCCATCGAAGCTAGATTATTTTTTGGATGTTTAGGCTTCTCTTCGAATTCTACAATGTTCATCTCTTTATTTGTATTCATAATACCAAACCTGCTCGCTTCCTCCCATGGTACTTGAATCACGGAGATAGAAGCATCTGCTTGCTTATCTATGTGATATTCAAGCATTTCTTCATAATTCATTTTGTAAATATGGTCTCCTGATAAAATGAGAACATATTCGGGATCATATTGAGACAAGTAGTTCTGATTTTGATAAATAGCACTTGCTGTTCCTGTATACCATTTCACTTCTGATGACTCACTATAAGGAGGTAATACGGTTACTCCTCCATTAACACGGTCTAAATCCCATGCACTCCCTATTCCAATGTATGAGTTTAAAACGAGCGGCTGGTATTGCGTTAAGACGCCAACAGTTTCAATTCCCGAATTGGAACAATTACTTAAAGTGAAATCGATAATTCGATATTTTCCTCCAAAAGGGATTGCTGGCTTTGCTAGACTTTTTGTTAAGGAATAAAGTCTACTCCCCTTTCCTCCTGCTAATAGCATTGCGACGCACCGTTTCTTTCCCATTTCCTTTTCTCCCCTTCCGGTGTTGAACTGGACGTAAAATGATTATACTGAAAGCTGGTATCGTTAGTTGAACAGAATAAGGTTTTCCATGAAATTCTACTTTTTCTGCTTTTATTACCTTTTTATTTATATAATTAGCTCCACCAAATCTATCAGTGTCACTATTTAATATTTCTCGGAAAGAGTTATTTAAAGGAACGCCGATTCTGTAATTTTCATATGTATGATAAGTGAAATTACAAATGACGACTAAATAATCTTCTTCCTTTTCTGCCCTACGTATAAAAGAGAAGATAGACTGCTCTCTATTATTTACATCAATCCAATCAAAGCCATCATTGACATGATCCAACTGATATAAAGGTTTGGACCTTTTATAGATTTTTAGTAATTCCTTCATATACTCATTTGCTTTTTGATGCATCTCATAATCTAGCAGCATCCAATCTAACTGTTCTTTATCCTTCCATTCAGCAAAATGGGCGAATTCATTTCCCATAAATAATAATTTTTTTCCTGGATGTGTAATCATATATCCTAAGAGGAGCCGGAATTGAGCAAATTTTTGCCAATAATCTCCTGGCATCTTATCTACTAACGATTTCTTTCCATGAACAACTTCATCATGTGAAAATGGTAAAACAAAATTTTCGGAAAAGGCATAATGTAGGGAAAAGGAGACTTTATCATGTACTTGCTTTCGATTAACTGAATCAGTTTCCATATAGGTTAAAATATCATTCATCCAGCCCATATTCCATTTGTAGTGAAATCCAATGCCACCATAATGAACTGGTGCAGTTACTTGAGGCCAATCAGTAGAATCCTCTGCAAACATTAGAACTGTTGGATCGTATTGACAAACTGTTTGATTCAGTTTTTGGAGGAAATCGATTCCAAATTGGTTCACGCTATTTTCATTTGAATTTGGCCAATAAATAATATTAGAAACAGCATCAACTCTAAATCCATCTACATGGAAATATTCCATCCAAAAAATTGCATTTGAAATTAAAAAGCTTTGGACTTCATTTTTTCCTAAATCAAAATTGGCCGTTCCCCAAACATAATTTTCTCTATCCGCCGGATTCTTATAATCATATTGACTAGTTCCATCAAATTGATAAAGTCCATGCTCATCTTTACAAAAATGTCCAGGTACCCAATCTAATATCACGCCGAGCCCATGTTGATGACATTGATCGATGAAATACATCAAATCCTTTGGCTCTCCAAATCTGCTTGTTGCAGAATAGTATCCTGTACCTTGATATCCCCAGGAGATATCGAGTGGATGTTCTACTAAGGGCAGCACTTCCAAGTGGGTAAATCCTTGTTCCACAACATATGGAATTAATTCATCAGCAAGTTCCCTATAGGTATACAGTTCTCCATCCTCATGGATTTTCCATGATCCTAAATGGACTTCATATATAGCAAGAGGTTCATTTAAATAGTTCTTTTTTGTCTTTTTTTGTTTCCATTTTGTATCATTCCACTTGTAACCTTCCAAGGAATAAACAATGGAAGCTGTATTAGGTCTTACCTCGGAGAGAAAAGCATAAGGATCAGCTTTAAGAAAAACTCTTCCATCAGGTGCAGTTATTTTATATTTATACATAGCACCCGTTAAATCCCTCTCTACATTTAGAAGCCACACACCTTCATTATTAATTTTTTCAAGGGAATAACCTTCACCATTCCAATTATTAAAATCCCCAACCACTTGAATACTTAGAGCATTGGGAGCCCAAACACAAAAACTGGTATAATTCTCTCCATTTTTATGATGAATATGGGATCCAAATAATCTATAGCTCTCAAATAAGTTTCCTTCATGAAATAAATGTAGTTGAAATTCTGTTGGATATACTGTCTCCACTGTCATCCTACTTTCTATTACAAATAATATTAAGTGAGTAAATTTTACACTTTGTACTTTTCAATTCCCTTTTTTTTTGCTTCCAAAACAATTTATGGCATACATTGCTAAAAAATTGGTGATTAATTAAATTTGATTAATTTTAATATTCTATCAATAGAAGGTAAATCCTTTTTTGTTTTTAAAATTTTATGATACTATAAATCTTTTTATGTTTAATTGACTCATTTAGATTGTGAACTTTTAACATAGTTTTTTTTATGAAGAGGAATACTAAAGTGAATTTCTAACATAAGGAAGGAAAATGATAATGAGTAAAAGGGAAGAAGAATATTTAAAAGAACAAATAGGGGAAGAAATGAATCCTTTTTTTGAAACAACAGACAAAAAAGTTCTAGCAATTGATCTGTTTAGAGGTCCTGATACTGGATTTCTTTCTGATTTTGATTAAAAAAACCCGGGGAATAGATTATTTACAAGTGAGGATAAATGGAAGAAAATCTGAGACAGGGAAAATTTTAATCGATACAAACTCATAGGTTCTCCTAGAGACTATAGAGAATTTATCGGAAAGAATCTTATAAGAAATAAAAAAACTGATAGCAAATGCTATCAGTTTTTATGACCCGTACGGGATTCGAACCCGTGTTACCGCCGTGAAAGGGCGGTGTCTTAACCACTTGACCAACGGGCCAATGGCGGAGAAGGAGGGATTTGAACCCTCGCGCCGCTTACGCGACCTACACCCTTAGCAGGGGCGCCTCTTCAGCCTCTTGAGTACTTCCCCAAAAAAAATGGCTCCGCAGGTAGGACTCGAACCTACGACCGTTCGGTTAACAGCCGAATGCTCTACCACTGAGCTACTGCGGAATATTTTTATGGTGGGCCTAAATGGACTCGAACCATCGACCTCACGCTTATCAGGCGTGCGCTCTAACCAGCTGAGCTATAGGCCCATATATGGAGCGGGTGATGGGAATCGAACCCACGACATCAGCTTGGAAGGCTGAGGTTTTACCATTAAACTACACCCGCATATTTTATTTGTATGGGGCGACTAGTGGGAATCGAACCCACGTGTGTCGGAGCCACAATCCGATGCGTTAACCACTTCGCCATAGCCGCCATTATACTTATTATTCATTTTAGATTGTACTAAAATGGTGGCTCAGGACGGAATCGAACCGCCGACACAAGGATTTTCAGTCCTTTGCTCTACCGACTGAGCTACTGAGCCATTTTATATGGCGGTCCGGACGGGACTCGAACCCGCGACCTCCTGCGTGACAGGCAGGCATTCTAACCAACTGAACTACCGGACCAGATTGCGGGGACAGGATTTGAACCTGCGACCTTCGGGTTATGAGCCCGACGAGCTACCAGACTGCTCCACCCCGCGACAATATTATAATTTAATATTTATGGAGGAGGAAGGGGGATTCGAACCCCCGCGCGGTTTGACCCGCCTGTCGGTTTTCAAGACCGATCCCTTCAGCCGGACTTGGGTATTCCTCCTCAATAATATGGTGGACCTTGTAGGACTCGAACCTACGACCGGACGGTTATGAGCCGTCTGCTCTAACCAACTGAGCTAAAGGTCCAAGATAATATGTATGGTAGCGGCAGAGGGGATCGAACCCCCGACCTCACGGGTATGAACCGTACGCTCTAGCCAGCTGAGCTACGCCGCCATCATATTAAGAATTATAAAATTGGTGGAGCCTAGCGGGATCGAACCGCTGACCTCCTGCGTGCAAGGCAGGCGCTCTCCCAGCTGAGCTAAGGCCCCATATAATGAGAATAATGGTCGGGAAGACAGGATTCGAACCTGCGACCCCTTGGTCCCAAACCAAGTGCTCTACCAAGCTGAGCTACTTCCCGAAATATAATGGCGCGCCCGAAAGGAGTCGAACCCATAACCTTCTGATCCGTAGTCAGACGCTCTATCCAATTGAGCTACGGGCGCATTAATATAAAAACAATGGTGCCGAGGACCGGAATCGAACCGGTACGGTAGTCACCTACCGCAGGATTTTAAGTCCTGTGCGTCTGCCAGTTCCGCCACCCCGGCATTGTTTTATGGAGCGGAAGACGGGATTCGAACCCGCGACCCCCACCTTGGCAAGGTGGTGTTCTACCACTGAACTACTTCCGCATCTATTTAATTGATAATAAATTGGTGCGGGTGAAGGGAGTCGAACCCCCACGCCTTGCGGCGCTAGATCCTAAGTCTAGTGCGTCTGCCAATTCCGCCACACCCGCTTAATACTATTTTGAATTTTCTAATGGTGAGCCATGGAGGATTCGAACCTCCGACCCTCTGATTAAAAGTCAGATGCTCTACCGACTGAGCTAATGGCTCATTAGATGGTGCCGGCTAGAGGACTTGAACCCCCAACCTACTGATTACAAGTCAGTTGCTCTACCAATTGAGCTAAACCGGCGTAAATATAGTTGTCCAATAATAAATGGTGGAGGATGACGGGATCGAACCGCCGACCCTCTGCTTGTAAGGCAGATGCTCTCCCAGCTGAGCTAATCCTCCATATATAAAGCCTGGCGACGTCCTACTCTCACAGGGGGAGAACCCCCAACTACCATCGGCGCTGAGAAGCTTAACTTCCGTGTTCGGTATGGGAACGGGTGTGACCTTCTCGCTATCGCCACCAGACTTTTCTCAAGACATATTTTATTATACATGTTTTTGAGATTTTTTCAAGTATAATTTTAGAAAATTATTCCCTGAAAACTAGATTATGGTAAGAAGAAAGAAACAAGTAATCATTTTGTCCAGCTCCAACGCCTATCGCCTATCAAACTTCTGATCATCTCCCTACGATAAGTCCACATCGATTCACTAACGTTCATCGTGTTTCCTTTATCTCAGTCGATGCTCCTCCAGTTTGTACGCCGATAAACAGGCGTTTCCGCTTTTCATTTTAGTTAAGTCCTCGATCTATTAGTATCAGTCAGCTCCACATGTCGCCACGCTTCCACCTCTGACCTATCAACCTGATCATCTTTCAGGGATCTTACTAGCTTGCGCTATGGGAAATCTCATCTTGAGGGGGGCTTCATGCTTAGATGCTTTCAGCACTTATCCCTTCCGCACATAGCTACCCAGCGATGCCTTTGGCAAGACAACTGGTACACCAGCGGTGCGTCCATCCCGGTCCTCTCGTACTAAGGACAGCTCCTCTCAAATTTCCTACGCCCACGACGGATAGGGACCGAACTGTCTCACGACGTTCTGAACCCAGCTCGCGTACCGCTTTAATGGGCGAACAGCCCAACCCTTGGGACCGACTACAGCCCCAGGATGCGATGAGCCGACATCGAGGTGCCAAACCTCCCCGTCGATGTGGACTCTTGGGGGAGATAAGCCTGTTATCCCCGGGGTAGCTTTTATCCGTTGAGCGATGGCCCTTCCATGCGGAACCACCGGATCACTAAGCCCGACTTTCGTCCCTGCTCGACTTGTAGGTCTCGCAGTCAAGCTCCCTTGTGCCTTTACACTCTACGAATGATTTCCAACCATTCTGAGGGAACCTTTGGGCGCCTCCGTTACTTTTTAGGAGGCGACCGCCCCAGTCAAACTGCCCACCTGACACTGTCTCCCACCCCGATCAGGGGTGCGGGTTAGAATGTCAATACAGCCAGGGTAGTATCCCACCAATGCCTCCACCGAAGCTGGCGCTCCGGCTTCCAAGGCTCCTACCTATCCTGTACAAGCTGTACCAAAATTCAATATCAGGCTGCAGTAAAGCTCCACGGGGTCTTTCCGTCCTGTCGCGGGTAACCTGCATCTTCACAGGTACTATAATTTCACCGAGTCTCTCGTTGAGACAGTGCCCAGATCGTTACACCTTTCGTGCGGGTCGGAACTTACCCGACAAGGAATTTCGCTACCTTAGGACCGTTATAGTTACGGCCGCCGTTTACTGGGGCTTCAATTCAGAGCTTCGCACTAACGTGCTAACCCCTCCTCTTAACCTTCCAGCACCGGGCAGGTGTCAGCCCCTATACTTCGCCTTGCGGCTTCGCAGAGACCTGTGTTTTTGCTAAACAGTCGCCTGGGCCTATTCACTGCGGCTCTCGCAGGCTTGCACCCGCAAGAGCACCCCTTCTCCCGAAGTTACGGGGTCATTTTGCCGAGTTCCTTAACGAGAGTTCTCTCGCTCACCTTAGGATTCTCTCCTCGCCTACCTGTGTCGGTTTGCGGTACGGGCACCCTAAATCTCGCTAGAGGCTTTTCTTGGCAGTGTGGAATCAGGAACTTCGGTACTATATTTCCCTCGCCGTCACAGCTCCGCTTATGTGGTAATGGGATTTGCCTCATTACCAGCCTAACTGCTTGGACGTGCTAATCCAACAGCACGCTTACCCTATCCTCCTGCGTCCCCCCATTGCTCAAACGATTTAAAGGTGGTACAGGAATATCAACCTGTTGTCCATCGCCTACGCTTTTCAGCCTCGGCTTAGGTCCCGACTAACCCTGAGCGGACGAGCCTTCCTCAGGAAACCTTAGGCATTCGGTGGATGAGATTCTCACTCATCTTTCGCTACTCATACCGGCATTCTCACTTCTAAGCGCTCCACCAGTCCTTACGGTCTAGCTTCAACGCCCTTAGAACGCTCTCCTACCACTGACATCATAGATGTCAATCCACAGCTTCGGTGATACGTTTAGCCCCGGTACATTTTCGGCGCAGAGTCACTCGACCAGTGAGCTATTACGCACTCTTTAAATGGTGGCTGCTTCTAAGCCAACATCCTGGTTGTCTAAGCAACTCCACATCCTTTTCCACTTAACGTATACTTTGGGACCTTAGCTGGTGGTCTGGGCTGTTTCCCTCTTGACCACGGATCTTATCACTCGTAGTCTGACTCCCAAGAATAAGTATTTGGCATTCGGAGTTTGTCTGAATTCGGTAACCCGATGGGGGCCCCTAGTCCAAACAGTGCTCTACCTCCAATACTCTAAATCTTGAGGCTAGCCCTAAAGCTATTTCGGAGAGAACCAGCTATCTCCAAGTTCGATTGGAATTTCTCCGCTACCCACACCTCATCCCCGCACTTTTCAACGTGCGTGGGTTCGGGCCTCCATCCAGTGTTACCTGGACTTCACCCTGGACATGGGTAGATCACCTGGTTTCGGGTCTACAACCACATACTATTTCGCCCTATTCAGACTCGCTTTCGCTGCGGCTCCGTCTCTTCAACTTAACCTCGCATGTAATCGTAACTCGCCGGTTCATTCTACAAAAGGCACGCTATCACCCATAAATGGGCTCTAACTACTTGTAGGCACACGGTTTCAGGATCTATTTCACTCCCCTTCCGGGGTGCTTTTCACCTTTCCCTCACGGTACTGGTTCACTATCGGTCACTAGGGAGTATTTAGCCTTGGGAGATGGTCCTCCCTGCTTCCGACGGGATTTCTCGTGTCCCGCCGTACTCAGGATACACTCAAGAGGGAACGAAGTTTCGACTACAGGGTTTTTACCTTCTACGACTGACCTTTCCAGATCGATTCGTCTACCCCGTTCCTTTGTAACTCCATATAGAGTGTCCTACAACCCCAAGAGGCAAGCCTCTTGGTTTGGGCTAATCCCGTTTCGCTCGCCGCTACTCAGGGAATCGCGTTTGCTTTCTCTTCCTCCGGGTACTTAGATGTTTCAGTTCCCCGGGTCTGCCTTCAGTACCCTATGTATTCAGGTAAAGATTCTATCCCATTACGGATAGAGGGTTTCCCCATTCGGAAATCTCTGGATCAAAGCTTACTTACAGCTCCCCAAAGCATATCGGTGTTAATCCCGTCCTTCATCGGCTCCTAGTGCCAAGGCATCCACCGTGCGCCCTTTCTAACTTAACTTAGTTTCGACCAAAGATAAGCGGCGTATCTCTTCGTCAGCTTCTTCACTCTGCTCCTCACGTACTTTCGTACGCTCCGGTGCTCGTTCGGTCGCTTCCTTGACCTACTTGCTTCTCTTTGCTCTCCAATCTTTGAAGGAGTATTCGTTTAATACGACTACTTTCAAAGAAGTAATTCTCTAAAATAGAGAATCTAAGATGGCGATTACTCGGTTT
>NZ_JBBOXL010000002.1:0-211586 GCF_038007605.1 Niallia sp. FSL K6-0212
TTTAAACGTTAGAGAATCTTTATCAGCATCCGTAGATTTATTAGTAAAAGAAACGGACGTATCATTATAGATAGTACTAGGACTCCAAGTGAAATCTGCTACAGGTATCCTGTTTTGAACGGTAATGTTTTTAGTCACATTATGACTAGCTTCTCCGTCTGAAACCGTTAATCGGACTTTCCAAACCCCTTTCTTATTTAAAGTGTAAGAAGGGTCCTTAGAAGAAGAGATGGTACTCCAAGTAGACTCATTTGGCTTCTGAGCTTCCCATTTAAACGTTAGAGAATCTTTATCAGCATCCGTAGATTTATTAGTAAAAGAAACGGACGTATCATTATAGATGGTACTAGGATTCCATATAAAGTCAGCAACCGGAGTTCTATTCTGCACAGTAACATTTTTAGTTACGTTGTGACTAGCTTCCCCATCTGAGACAGTTAAACGAACTTTCCAAACGCCCTTTTTATTTAGAGTATAAGAAGGTTCTTTTGAAGTGGAAATGCTACTCCAAGTAGTCTCATTAGGTTTCTGAGTTTCCCACTTATACGTTAGAGAGTCACCGTCAGCATCTGAAGATTTATTACTGAAGGAAACAGAAGTATCATTGTAAATGGTACTAGGACTCCAGGTGAAATCAGCATTCGGCGCTCTGTTTTTTACAATAATATTTTTAGTCACATTATTGCTTGCTTCCCCATCGGAAACAGTTAGACGAACTTTCCAAATCCCCTTTTTATTTAGGGTATAAGAGGGATTTTTAGAAGTCGAAATCGTACTCCAATTAGTGTCATCAGGCTTTTGAGTTTCCCACTTATACGTTAGAGAGTCACCGTCAGCATCTGAAGATTTATTACTGAAGGAAACAGAAGTATCATTGTAAATGGTACTAGGACTCCAAGAAAAATCGGCAGCTGGTGCTCTATTCTGTACAGTAATATTTTTAGTTACATTATGGCTGGCCTCTCCATCTGAGACAGTTAAACGAACTTTCCAAACGCCCTTTTTATTCAAAGTATAAGGAGGGTCTTTAGAAGTAGAAAATGTACTCCAGGTAGTCTCATTAGGCTTTTGAGTTTCCCACTTATACGTTAATGAGTCACCGTCGACATCTGAAGATTTATTACTGAAAGAAACAGAAGTATCATTGTATATGGTACTAGGATTCCAAGTGAAATCAGCTATTGGAGGTCTATTAATAACATATAAGGCATGACCGACAACACTTTCATCTTCTCCATCAGAAACAGTGAGTTTAAAGGTGTAGTCTCCCTTTCCTATAGTGAAACTTGACGGCGTTTTTGCAGTAGACACAGTCACATAATTACTATCTGCGCTGCCATATGGTTTTCTTTCCCAGCGATATATTAAAGAATCTCCGTCAGGATCTGAAGAACTATTAACCATCTTGATTGGTGTATCATTATAAATAGTATTGGAAGGATCCCATTCCCATTTTGCAACAGGAGGCCTGTTATTTACATATAAAGCATGTCCAGCTTCTGCCTCTTCTTTTCCATCAGAAACTACTAATTTAAAGGTATACTTTCCTTTTGCAATCTTAAAGCTAGATGGCGTTTTAGCAGTTGATATTTGAACATAATTACTATCAGCTGATCCATATGGTTTCCTGTACCATTTGTAAGTTAAAGGGTCGCCATCGGGATCAGACGAATTGTTTATCATTTTGACAGTTGTATCATTATAGACGTTATTGGAAGGATCCCATTCCCATTTTGCAATAGGAGGTCTATTTGGTTGAAATGATAATTTAGCTTGATCTCCTTTAAAAGTAAAATATGCGGTATTTGCCCATTTGGTTTTATTACTATCATGTGGACTTCTAACTCCATACCAAACAGCTGTTTGTGATTCTTCAAAATCGACTTTTGTATAAGTTTTCCCTTGAGTGAAGTATCTGTTATTACCTAATTCATCAATGACAGAGGGTGCACTTTCTCTAGGCGTTTTCCTTCGTAATACACCTTCTGCATTCATTTCTAAGGTATTAGTATTGGTACCACTTGAAAGCGATAACTTTCCTCCCTCATATGCTTTATTACTAAATTCGAAAGGAAGAATAAGTGGCGTATACACAATTTGATTTTGCACTTTTTTAACGATAAATAAATCCCAATTAGCTTTTTCTTTTTTATTGAAAAGCTCTTCTAAGGGTAAATAAGCATTAAAACTTACATCTTGATATTTCATATTGCAATCATCGTTCCATCTATTTGTTGCACTAGATGGACATTGGTTCCATATGCCAGCCCCTTGATTATTATATTCTAGATCCTCAGTTGCATCTAAACTTCCTTGAACTGTTTTATAAATTTTTACTGTGCCGATACCACTATCACCAGATGATTTTCTAGCAACTATATACGTATCTTGGTTAGAAGAGGTATGTTCACGATGTCCAAATAATACTGACCAACCCGAAAATCTAATATATTTTTGACTACCTTTCCCAAAATTTTTTGTTGTAACTTGATAACCATTTGTAACAAACTTGTCTGAATATACATCGTAAACTATTTTTCTTCCACTAGTCATAGTGAAATCTTTTGATCCCATTAGGTTATTCCAATTATTCTTAACCGTTGATGAAACATTATATATATCTTCATCACCAGTACTTGCGTGAGCATGATGCTCTTGAATAAAAAGTAAAAATAAAAAAAATAAAATAGGAATCAGAAAAAAAATCTTTGCATTTCTCATTTAAATCCCGCTTTCTATTCTTTGTAAAAAAATACACATTTCACCTCCTAATAATAAAAAACGACCCAAAACTAAAGCAGTTTATTAAACTACTTCGTCTTGGGTCGTTCCCATTTAATATAAAAGTTTATATTAAATATTTTAAAGCAAATTAAATGGGGAATCAATAAATAACAAGTTTAAATTTTTAATTTTTTCTTTCTAATAATGAAGATTACTGCAGCTCCGATAATTAGTACTCCTACTACCGAAATAATTATTGGGAGTTTACTAGATTTAGACTCATCTTCATCTAGAATTGAAGAACGAGTTGCTTCTTCTTTAATATTATCATTGTTTTCATTTGTAATATTGGTATCCATGTTATCTTCCTTGTTTTCAGTAGAAGGGTCGTTTTTATCAGAACTTTCTTTTTTCTGCTCAGTTTCCATTGTGATTTCTTTTGTTTTATTATCATTTTTATCAGTAGATGTATTACTTCCTTCCTTTATTTTTGTTACAGAGGCAACAACTTTATTTTCCTCGTTATTGCTTCTATCGGAAGAACTACTTTGACTTGATTTTGATGAACTATTGGAAGAAGAACTGCTGTTTGTTTTTTTACTTTCTGTATTATTGCTTGTTCCACTTGATTTTGATAGATTAGTTGAGTTGCTTTTACTAGAACTCGATTTTGAAGTATTAGTTGAGTTATTTTTACTAGTATTGGTATTGCTTGAATTTTTACTACCTGTAGAAGTAGAAGGTTTTGTTGCTTTATTATCAGAATTCGGTTGTGTAACCGGTTTGGACTCTGGTTTAGGCTTTGGTGCAGGTTTAGGGTCTGGTTTAGGCTCAGGCTTTGGTGTAGGTTTAGGTTCGGGCTTTGGCTCAGGCTTCGGTGTAGGTTTAGGAGTTGGCTTAGTAGCAACCCTGTTAATATAAACCGTTAATTCTGCATGAGTGTGTTTATCTGAAAAAACGGGTACTATAAACTTTTGACCACTTTTTGTTACAGATTGATGAACCCCACCAAAAATATTAAAAGTATCTGCAGCCTTTGCATAATATCCATACACTATATCTCTGCATAATCCACTTGCATTTGCTGGGTTAGCTTGTGTAGCCTTATCTGAATTAATTGTCATGCTACAGGATGCTAAAGGTAACTCATCTGCAAGCAAATGCACTGGTTTTAATACTCCTAAAATTAGTATTAATGTTAATAACGTTATTACTCTTTTCATATAAATTTCCCCTCTCAATTTTTTTACTTTATTTTTTGTCCTTTATAAACGAAAAAAAGCGATCCAATGGGACGTTTTAATGGATCAGAGTATAATCACCCTAATCAACTTCTAAAACATAGTCCCAAAGAACCGCATCTTTTTTCATTAATCGAATAGCCATTGATGGCACAAAAAATAAAAAATAGTATTGATATGCCTTAATTATACCCGGTTCTTAAGATAATTTCATTATAAAAGTAAAAAAAATTGGTTGTTTTAACCATGTTCACTGTTTATATCGGATAATTTTGGAATATTAAAAGAAAAAACCATACAATTAGCATGGTTCTTTTATCCTGTTATTTATTTTTATACTCATAAACCGCTGCTTGTCGTATCATTGCAAGATCTCCTTTGAACCAGCGGGGGCTTTCAGTAGTTACAATGGCAATTACACAAGGACCTTCTACGTTTTCGAATACCTGATAGTTATCGTTATAATATACAAACGGATAGGTCCTGGATATACTATCATCAATAAATTCTAGATGAACTAAGTACAATTCTTTCTGAAAAAAAGAGTTTGCGGTAGGTGTATAAACATAGCCCTGAGAACTTTTAAGTTTTAAATTATTATTTAAACTATTTTTAAGATTTTCTAATGATTTTTCTTTATCAAAGATTATCTTTCCTTCAGATAATGCAGCTGGATTAATCGCAAGACCAGCATCATGAACTGCTAATTCTAAAGAGTTCTTTAATTGTCTAGAAGCGGTTTTGTCTGTATCTAAATTAAGCTGTAATTGCATAATTAATGCAAAAAGTAGTGCAAATAATAAAGTTCTTAATGTTGTACTCATTATATACTCCTAATATTCGCTTAAGATTTTGGTGCTTTTTGAAATAGTTCTAGGACCTTGGTTGAATATATTAAGAATAAATATAAAAGTTCGTGGCACTTCGATAGTAGCTTCTATATATTCGTTTCGAGGGGTTAATTTAGATGTTCCTGTGATGATAATTTTAGATTCGTCAAAGTTATAACCCTCTACTAGAGTTTTTTTCATTTCCTTAATAATTTCTGGTGTTAATCTGCCCTCAATAGCGGCCTCTTTAGCTCCTTCGGTTAAAGTGACCTCAATTGCATCTCGATGCATACTATCAATTGATGTTAATAATGGTGTGAATATAAGATTTACTGTAATAAACAATACCATCCATTCAGCTAACGTTCTTGCCATTTAGAACACCCCTTTGAAAAAATCAAAGGAGCGGTAAACTCCTTTGACTGTAAATGTTGATCTTTTAATTATTACTAGATACACCAGCACCAGTAGGAAGGTTGCTTTGTGCTCCGTTAATTTTTGCAGAATAAGTAGTAGTATTTGAACCTACTAGATTGTAGCCGATGAAGAATAAGAATGCGCTAATTGTTACTACTGTAAGTCCGATTTTTAGGAATGTAGCTAAAGTTGTGTTCATTTTTAAAATTCCCCTTTTACAATTTGATTTTTATTTGATGTTCATTTTGTAGCATATCTTGATACTGATTGTTTTTTGCTTTATAAGCATTAAATGAGGTTCCTAAAATTAAATAAGTCATAATGGATACAATTGCTGCCATCATCATAAATGTTAATAGTGATTTATTCATAATAATATCCCCTCGTTATCCACCGCTTTTTGCAGTATATAGAGCCATAGAATCAGAGAAACCAGATAATTCCTGATACAAAGCTACAAAAATAAATGTACTTATCACAATGGCTGTAATGGCGATTTTCATGAAAGTACTTAGCGACGTATTTATTGTTGGTCACCTCCTTAAAAGAATAATAGATTCCACCTTTACATTTGTGATTTATCTAATATAGCTATTACCATCATTACTACTACAAGTACAAAGTTTAATATATGAATAAAATGTGTAGCTTTGATAGGAATTTTTAATAGATCTGTTGTTATTTTTCTTTTTCTTCTGTAATTTTCAACTTGTTTTTTTGCAAATGTTCCATGCATTCCATTTAACTGTTCAAGTGCGGTCTCTCTTTTCATACTGTCTAGATTTTGTAAAACTCCGATTAGCGCCTCGCTGGGTTTAGAATCTAAGTGTTTAGAAAATTGTTCTAATGCTTTACTTGGTCCATCACTAGTCCATGAACTTAGTAATTCCGTTAACGGTTTTTGTAGCAAATAGAAAAATGGCTTTATATTTTGCAAAATACTATAAGTATTAAGACGATGGACAGTCATCATTTCTATTTCGTTAATGATTAAATCATAGAGCATAAAAATCTCTGAATGTAATTTCGATGTTTGATAGTCAATGGTTCTTTTCATGATATAAACAAATAACGAAATAGGATTACTAGGAAGAGCGAAAACAAATAGAAGTAATATAACAGCAGCCTTTGGTGCAAGATAATCCATATTCCCTAATAAAACCGGAAAAACTATGTAATAAAGAACTAAAAATGCTGTTACTGAATATAGAATTAAATAGTATTTAATACCATTTAGTCCTAATGGATACTTTGCTTGTTTAAACCATTCCTCGGCTTTAGAATTTTTAGCAAGTCCTAAAATAGAGTTCTTATTTTTTTGCAAATTGCTTTTAAACCGTAAACGGTGTTGCATTCTTTCAGATGTTGAATTCATTCCCAAATACACTAAATATCCTGAAGTAAAAGACAGAACAATTACTACTAGGTATTTAAATACATCTATGTATTTAAATAATAGAACTTCTGATTCCATAATATTTGACTCCTTTCCTTATAGGTCGTTTTTAGGATGTTTTAAATAAATTGAAATTATTAGTGAAAAAACAGTCCCTACTACGGAAAGGCAAAAGGTAAATAATGTCCATTTTTCTCCAAATTGAAGCTTAAACCAATCCTGTGCTCCACTTGTAAAATAACCTAATAATAGTGAGCCGATAAACAATGGAACCGTTAGGAATCCATCATAAATAGATTCAACAGTCTGAGATTGTTCTTCTTCTAACATTTCTTCTGTATCCTCTATTTGTTTTGTTAGAACTAAGAGAGAATGTAATACGTTTTCTTTATACATATAGCCTTTTAAAATAATACTTCCTAATCTTTTGGACCAATTGGTTCCAGTAGTATAAGTGAAAACTTGAATGCTATCTTTCAGTTCTTGTTCATTTCGAGATAACTGAAGATCAGTAATTAAGCGAACTGTTACTTTTCTTAAACTCTTATTCTGTATTTCGTTTTGCATGGCACTTAAAGCGTAATAAATATCATATTTATTAACACTATAGGCTTGGGTTAGTTTCTGAACCATACTTAGAAATTCTGTACTCATGACATATCTCAATTTGTTTAATTTTATCCTTAACATTAGATATGGTACGGTCATCAGAAGTAACCCGAATAGTAGGGCGATAACAAAATCTTTTATTAAATAATAGATAAAAGCGAAACTAGTCAAACCAAGTAATGCGGTAAATAGGAGAAATACTCCAGTATCATTGTCACTACGATGATTACTTGTAGTTCTTATTAATAAGCTTATGTGTTTAAAAAAAGGGTGCTTATAAGTATGCGATTCAGGTGAAGCATTACCACTTTTGATTCTTCTTATTCGATACTTATAATTAACTTCTTGATACTTTATTTTGACTGAATCCATCATAATCTGATAGGAAATATAAAGCCCAGAAACGATTACGATGGAATAGAGAACGTAATTGATACCAGATTGCCAAAGCCATTGAAAATTATTCATTTAAAGCACCATCTAATAAATCATTAAGAATATTATCCTTTTGTCTCTCGTATTCGCTCATTGGAAAAAGTTTTTCTTTCTTCTTTAGATGATTTAATAGAATTTTAGTATCCTCTACACTTTCTTCAGCCATTAGATATAAAAGTTCCTTACTTATGTTAGAAGAATAATAGTATTGTCTGCTTATTGGGTGGTAGCGAACGAGATCTTGTTCTTTTGGTTTCTTTTCGATTTCATCCCATATAATTTCTGTTACACCGATAACCCTTTTCTTTCTTCTATCTCTTTCCGCGCTCAGGGAAATGACCAAGTCAATATTTCTCGCTACCCTCTCTTGTTCGTTATCAAATTTCCGATTGGGAAATTCATCTAATAAATGTCGGGTAATCTGAGCAACGATATTTTTAACGGCTGTTAAATGGTAAGTAGAAAATGCACCGCGTTCTCCTCTTTCACAAGCTTGTAAGTACCCCTCAGTTTCTAGAGAACGAATTTCCCCAACAGTAATATAGTCATGTTCCATACGAAGAAGTCTTGGTACGGCATGATGTAGGTCTCCTTCTGTGGCCTGAACTTCATAAATTAAACGATCTTTTAAATCCTCGGTTAGATTTAATTCAAAATGTTTTTCTAATACTGCAATTGTGTATTCAGGTGGTCTTTCGCGTATCATAGACTTCATAAAAGTTGTTTTTGCAGATCGAACTCTTCCAGCAAAAATGGTGTTAGCCATGCTTCTTGATAAGGCTCGATAAAAAGGAACATCATCTTGTGGGATTGTTCCTAATCTTGCTTGTTCTTCTAAACTGTTATTTTTAATAACAAATCGTCTAAATACTATAATGTCTAGTTTAGTTCTAGGCTTCATCATCATGGTGATTCGCGAACCATCTTCTCGTTCTATTTCCAGTTCTGGTTGCTGCTCATTAATCAGTGCTTCTTTTGTTCTTATTTGAAAAGCTTTTTTTATACGATTTACGACTGCTGTACTTTCAAATTCTTCTGGTTGTTTTTGAAAATAACCATTTTTATCGATCCATAATTCTGTCCCTCTGATAACAGCTGATTCACTATTAGGTTCCTTATCCCATTTATGTAGAATACTTACGCCCCATACTTCATGGAAAATAGCTTCTGGTAAAGAATCATAAAAAGAGGGATATTCATCGGACGTAATATTCTCTTTTTGTAAGACTTCGTTTATTTTTGTTATAAAGTAAGATATAGCTTGTTTGTCACCAATAACTGCTTGGTGCTGTCTGTTTAACCAAACATCATCACTATTTGAATCTTCGTTTATTAAAGAGGAAGATTGATCATTTTCTACAGATTCAGCTATTATGATACTTTGTAGCTCTTCTTTAACTTGGTTACAAATTAAACGAAATGTCTTTTTTCTTTCATAGGTAGTTACAAAATCTTTTTTTAACCCTTTTTCCTCAATAGTTTTAGATAACCATTGGGAAGGCTCAAACTCACTTTCTAATCCTAATGATTGTTCTGTATCATTTTTAGCTGCATTTGAAGTCATTTTTTCGCCTCCATTTTACCGGTTAAATATAGATAAAAATCCTTTTTTTTCTTTGTGCGCCTTCATATCTTCTTTTTCTGTTAATTTAGCTTCAGCAATTATGACATTGGCTAAAACATCTATTGGCTTGTTATAGCTACTATCTGAAAAATCGTATAGTAATTTTTTCTCAAAAGTAGCAATGGATCCTAGCTCCTTCATATCTGGTATTGTGACAACTCGATTCATATTTAGTTCTTCCTCAAGTTTTTTTTCGCTTATTAATGCATTCGCAGGTTGGAATTTATTGATAACAAGCATAAAATCATCATTTTTCCCACCAGAAGGTTCAATTATTTGTTGGTATAGATAAGGATAATATCCTCTATAGCCTTTCTCTTCTTGATTAGTAACAAGAAATTTCATATTACTACTTAAGTAAGCTTGTGCTGCAAGTGCAGAATCAAAGTGAGTGCCCGCATCGATTAAAATTACATCAAATAACTGTTGAGCTGTTTGAATCAAATGTTCAATTTCATAAGGTTTATAAAATCTTTGCATTTTAATATCGCGGTTGCCGGCCAAATGATAAAAGGAATCATGATAATAAATAGCTTCGGATAACCTGTTTATCGTTAAATTTTTGACATTGAGATCTACTTTCAAATCATTTAAATATTGACCTTGATACAAGTAAAAATAATCGGCTGGATCCCAACTATTTAAACTCAAAACTAAAACCTTTTCTTTTACTTTGATTGATAATGCTCTTCCTAAATTTAAAGTGGTAGAGGAAACACCAGCACCATTATGTGTGCCAAATATGCCAATGATTCTCTTTGATAAATAATCATCTTTATTCGTTAGGTTATTGATACAGTATTCAACTACTTGAAGTTCTGTAGAATATTCATGAATAAGGGTTACTTTATATGCTGCACATAGTCTTGTAATTGTCTTAGTAAATTGTTCACTCTTGATTTGAGTAGGCTTAAAATACATGGGAATAGAGGGATATTTCTCTCTAACTACTCCTATGTTATTGATGTCAAATGAATCTCCATCTAATAAAACAGCGTCAATTTTTTCCTTATTTGAATAATCAATATTGCCCATATGAGCATGGAGGTTGTCCATTTTGTCAATTAGTTCTTTGTAGATAGAGTTTTGACTAAAAATTAATATTTCCATTACATGTCCTTCTCCCTATTGATAAGTTATATATAATTTTGCTCCTTTACCGAGCACTTCGTTCATTAACTTTTTAAAGTCCTCTTCATTTAAAATAATCTCCAAATCACTTATGCTTGAAGTAGCATTAAGTCGTTTATCCTCTTTGTTGTTTTCTGATGATGAGATTACCTCTTTATTACTCGAATCTTTTACATAAACAACCTTTATTGATTTTAAGAACGGTTCACTTTCCATTGAATTAGATATTTTTTCGATCTGTTCTTTTGTATCCTCAGAGCTAGTAGTAGATGGACCATTTTTATTTAAATTTGTAGTTCCATCGTTATAAATCAAATAAATATTAACGGTATCTTTTCTTCTTAAAGAACCAGGCATTGCATAAATCATTTCTTTCGTTATAGGGCGAATAGCCTCGCCTTCCTCTTCATTTGGTAAAAGTTCGTCGTAATCTATCATTGTTTTAGTAAGAAGTGAATTCCCTTGGATAATCTGATTAGCATCTAATCCAATAATTTCATCCACTTCTGCAGGTAGGATGACGTCATTCATTAAAGTTTGTTTAGGTCTACGTTCTATCAGTATCTTATCTTCTGTAATAGGTTCATTTTTTAATATTTCAGAAGAGGGCTTAATCACTACAACCTCTGTTGAATCAATTCGTACTCGTAAAAATTGATCATAGAATAAGGTTAAACCGATAGCTGATATACCTACCAATAGACCGCTGATTATTTTGATGGAAGGTCTTTTAAAGAAATTCATTCGTTTTGATTACCTCCTGGATTCGTTTTTTCTATCTTAATTTTTCTATTGAAGAGTTTGTTTAATATCCCGCTTGCTTTAGTTTTCAAGAGTTTATTAGGAAGTAAAAGTTCTAATATAGGTACCAAAAGTTCATTTACTTTGCTTTTATAATCCTTATAGTCGTTAAGGAATATCCCTTGATACTGTGCTTCATATACATCTTCATCTTCAAAAGAGGGAATTATAGAAATTAATTTATCTTTAAATAAATCTTGAATTAAGGGATTTTTCTTTATTTTTTCATTGAAACGATTACCAATGATATGTGTTTTCTCAGATTCGATAAGGCTAGAGAATAGTGGATTTTCACCAAGCCCTTGAAGTTGGGTGACATCTGAGTCAAGAACAATGAATAGATGATCTGCTATCTCTAATAAATCAGTGACTACCTCATTGTCTAAGTTGCTACCAACATCAATAATCGTTACAAGTGATGAATTAGTGTAGAGTAACTTTATATAATCCTCAAAGCTAATTCCTACTGGTTCCTCACTTAAAGTGGGATTATGACATATAAGTTCAACACCATCACGAAACCACTCTGTTTGAATATCTGAAGTATTCTCTTGTTGTGCACTCCACTTATTTACGTAATTTGGAGCAAATTCATGGCCATAAAAACGGTCATATGTATAGGGATTTAACAAGGGATCTTCCACATATAAAGTGCTAACTTGGTAATTTGCTATGCTACGAGCTAATAGATGTGAAATAAATGTTGTACCATTGCGTTGGTAAAAGCTACCTACCAGGATAGTTTTCTTCCTAACTGGAACACCTACTACTTTTTCACTGGGTGCATTATGTACGTGAATTGAGTATTCCCTTTTTATGACATTTTTTTGAACGATTCTTTGTACGATAGTTTTTTCTTTAGTGTTTTTTTCTTTGTGTGTTTTACCTTTCTCATCTTCGTTAACAGATTCCTCTTCCGAATCTTCTTCCAGTAGAGAGGGAATCACTTCACCATCGATACTAAGAGAGTTATTGATAAAACGTGCTACTTCTGCGAATGAGACTTTCCCTTTTAACTGGTTTATAAATTGTTCAATATCTATTCTTTGGGTATTGAATATATCAAGTACTCCCATACTAACTAGTCGAGAAAGAAGCGGATCATTGCTTGATCGTTCGCATAGGAAAACAATTCTTAATGCGTCGTCGAAATCAAGTCGGAGTTGTTTTATAATACTTAACAACTCAATATCTTTATCTTTTTGATTTTCTTGCATGGATTCTAAATAAGTATCATGCACAATTAGTATTGAAGGAGTTTCTTCTTTAACAATTTCATAGAGATATTTTCGATGTAAAATTTCTTGTTTACATAAAGTGAAATCTTCAGGATACTTTGAAAAGGTCTCAATTAAAATCTTGGTATATGTTTTATCACCTACCGCTATAAGAACCTTCTTTGTCATACTAAAACTCCTTTAAAACAAAAAAACACCCGAACACAAGGCAATTACAAAGAATTGTCTTACATTCGGGTGCTTCCCGTTAGTCATTATATTAATTTGCGTATTTTCGGTATGAAAGTCTTCTAGAATCCTAGAAGACATTTACATTTAAAAGAGAAAGATTGACGACGATTCAATCTTTAAAATTATAGTATCATGTTACCACTTCAGATTCAAGTGAATTAATAATAAAAAATGTAGTAATGAAACTAACTTTATTCAGAGTTTAACCTTCTAATAATACTTGGAATTACATTTCCTAGGTTACCTTTCTTATACTGTTGTATAAAATCACTATATAATAATCTTAATATATCCTCTACTACAAATTCATTTTCTGGTTCAACATCTGTAATATCAGATAGCATTACCTCCAATCTAAGTGCTACTTTTCTTTTTAGTGTACATTTAATCTCTTTTGTTTTGGTTGTTTTATTGGGTTTAGCAAAAGTAAGAGGTTTGTGCTTATCTTCCGAATAACTATATATCTTTACAAAATAATCATTTCTCTGTTTTAGTTCATGATATAAGTCGTAAGGATTGTTCCTATCTTTAACTTGATATAGAAAGTCAACGACTAAAATACTTATAAGATCTCGTTGGGTAAATTCATAATTTCCCATTGCCTCCGAGACATCTTCACAAAATAACTCCCCTCTCAAATATTCAGAAACAGGGATGAAAAAGGAATAAGGAAGTTTAACTGGGTTAGTTAATTTATTTAATGAAAAGTTTAATAATCGGTCAAAAAATCCATCTGGTCGATACGATAACTCATTAAGCTCCTCTTCATAAACAGGATATATTGGTTTATTTGATTTAGCCATATAAATGACCATCTCTTTCTTTTATTAACATGAATTTCAATAGGCGGTATGCTGCTTCTTTAAGGCTACAATCCCATTCAACTGTCTTATCAAAGAGTAGGTCATGATAATAAACTTCTAATTTAGCGGGATAAGGCTTGCCTTTTGGGTCATAGGAGTCTTCAAAAATTTGGGCATTTTTATATTCTGTTAGAGCTTTTTTTACTAAGAGTGAACAAAAAGGTGTTGGTTGTAGTCCTCTCCTATTGGCCAATCTTTTAATGAGTTTTCTTTCTTCATCTGAAAGAGGAATCTTTACATCCTTTTTCTTATCTATCCTCGTTTTGCGTCCCTCATCTTTTGTTATTGGTATTTTCCGAACATTCCTTATTAGTAATTGCTCTTCTTTCTTTTTATGATTGTTGTTAAAAATAGGATTTAATGGCTTCCTTCCATCCATAACCCTCTCTTCCCCCTCTTCTTTTTTTGTTTTCCCCTACTTTATCTCAGTGTCAGTATGCCAAATTGTTATATTGATAGTGTATGAGGAGGAGGAGAGGTTTAGAACGTATAGAAACTAGAATTTTGGACAAACTTTAAATAGACGAATAATTTTATATAAAAGGAGCTTTTTATATGGCAAAAAAAAATACTGTAATTAGTCCTGTATCTAAGGAAGTTTTAAAACAGTTTGGAGAGCTAGGGAAAAAATCAGCAGCAGTTAAGAAAGTAAAAATAAAAAAATAGCGGTTCTTGGATAAGGGCCGCTATACATAATTAAAAGTTCATCTCTTTTAAGGTAATTTGTTCTTTTATGATACTTACAACATTTTAATAATGATATATATTTACAGGGGAATTTAATTAATAATTCCCCTGCAAATGAACATTTATTCTTTGTAATTTTTGATGTTTCAGTGGTTGATAATAGGCACTTTCTAAATTTTCATTTATTAATTCTTCAACTAAGAAAAGAATATTAAATGGTAATGTATCTAATAACAGTTCTTTATGAATTGCTTCAGCAATAGATATGGTAGATGTATATATAATTACGATTTGCGGATTTACAGGAAAATCTGAAATTGGTAAATTACCATATTTATTATAGACATATTTCCAATTCTCAAACTTATCTCTGAAATAACCAATAAAGTTTTGGTTCATTTGTGCTCTGTCAATAAGAAAGTTAATATTCCCATTAGGGGTTTTTACTTCTGCTGCACTCATTGGGAACTTATACCGAGCATTATTTGCTAGACGAGCATTCCATTTCCATTTAGAAACAACTTTCTTTTCTATGAATTGGCAGCGAAGTTCATTCATTGATACATATCGTTTTAATCCACCTACACCATAATTATCCCATCTATCAGGGGCCATAAAGAACTGATCGCTATAATAATGTTTTAGTAGCCTATAACCCGCTACCCCTAATGTAAAGGGAGCGGGAGGTCGTGTTTCTTCATCACCACGTATTCTAACTTTCCATCTATCTACAACACCATTGGTTCTCAATCGATCTAAACGCTTAGAGGTTTCTGACCTACTCATTAGAGAAGACATATATCTCCTAATTTGGTCCTCATTTGCACAAACAGCGTCACCTAGAACTTTAATAAGGGTAAAATCCGCTTCATCAATAATTTTTCTGTTTAATAGTGTCATAGCACCTTCTATCCCTGTATATGGGTAATATTTCGAAGGTTTTACATAACTACTTTTAAGTAGTGGATGGTCCCAGAAAGGGATTTCACCATTTCTTGTGGTGAAAACAGGGAAATCGTCCATTACTAAGTTATTTTGTTCAGAAATATTCATTATTCAAAGAGGAATGAAGCGACATCTTTGATTTTCTTTTTACCCCTTGGATACCCCGTAATAGTTACTTTGGCATGTCTTTTATCTTTATCAATGGAGCGGATAGTGCAAGAAACAATATCTCCAACTACTGGCTCTGGTAAGTGACGGGGACGGATCCCTTTAACTTCTAATCCTGCATCTAATTTAACAAATATCCCATGTATTGGGTCTAGATTCGTTACTTTACCAGCGACTGTACTGTTTTGATTATAAAGTTCGATTAATTTTTTAAATGGATCATCTTGAGTATCCCTTCTGCTAACTTGAATAAGATTATTTTCTTTATCAAATCTCAAAACTTTTACTTGTATTGTTTCTCCTCGATTAATTTCATGCTGAATATTTCCATTTTCCCAGCTCCAATGTCTAGCGTTCATAAAGCAATCTGCACCATTAATACGGACAAAAACCTTCCTTGTGTTTGGATTATAACCTCTTACTACACCGTCAAAAATTGTTGACTTTAAGGAATCTTCAGCTTCTAGTGTTACTAATTGTTTCATGAATTCCGCTTTTCTGATATCATCCGCTTTCCTTACTGATACCAATACAATATTGTCTTCAATGTCTATTTGGTCTACAATCACTTCTTGAATTGATCCTGTAAAACCGTTTAATGAACGGAAATCATGATCAGAAAATTCGTTGCTTGGGCAATATGCTGTAATGTTTGTACCTTCTAAGAGAAATGTTGCTACTTCCATCTGTTTTTTTACATATTTTCCATCTTCTAATACTTTGGTTTCTCTTGTTGATACTGCTGTTACAGCTCCTTTAATTATAGTTCTATCTCGCTTAATCTTTGCTAGTTCATTTAATTGGTTGTCATTAACCCATGATGTTTTTAGTGTTTCAGCCATCATTTTCCCTCCTAATAGTGAATTTTCTGTAAACATAAAAAACGACCCAAAACAAAAGCAGTTATTCAAACTACTTCGTCTTGGGTCGTTCCCATTAAATATTTAATTTTATTATTTGTTTTTTATGTTTACTAACTTATTGGAATTTTAACCTATATTTTTAATTTTTTCAATACTTACTGAAAATTACCCAGGATATATATTTAACTTTTATCAGAAAATGGAGTAATAAAGTCAAAAGGACTAGATTTTCCTTCTTCCTTTTTCTCAACTTCCCCCTCTTTTGTAGTATCATCAATCTCTTTTATTAAATCATTATAGAATGATTCTTCTTTTTCATCTAATACTGATTGATTAGCTACTTCATTCGAAGGTGTTATATTTTTGGAAAATAAGCTTGATACATCAAGGTCAACCACTTCATCATTTATGTTAATTGCTTTTTCACCTAATGAAGTTCCTTTTTGTGATATTGGCTGCGTTTTATATCCTTCTTCTTTTATCGCTTCCTTTTTAGATAAATATTTATCAGGGTATCTATCAAATTCAACTAATTCTAATTCTATATCCTCTACAGCATCTTTCTCTGGAAGAGGAATTCCTATTAATGCTTCTTCCTCTTGAAGTGGTATATCAATTATTTCGGATAGCGCTTTATCTGTTTCGGGAAACAATTCCGTATTTAAGGATTTTGATTCTAACCAAATACTAGCACTTTCCTGGATTACTTTTACTTTCGCTTCTTTAAATTCAGCCTTTGGAACAAAGTTGGCATCAATCTGCCGTACAGGTATCGGTTTATTATTAACAACTATTTTCACAGCAGCTTGGAATGGCTCCTGAAAAATTAACTTATTTGGTGTTAGAATGACATCTGTTTTTTGTTGATAGCTACTACCGGATCGCATAACAGGTTCTTCTTGAAGAGGGCTAACAGTCTGTTCGTTTTTCCCTTCTTCATAACTATCCTCTTCTCCTAATAATTTTGAGAATAATTGTGCGTCAAAATAAGAGATATCTCCATAAACCATTTTGTGTCTAAAACCAGTTAACAAAGTATGCATGTACATTTCTCCGTATTTGTCTGCCAATTGAGCTACTGTTTGTGCTGCAACAGTAATAATAGCTTTATATTTTCTAGCTTGCGATATAAATTCTTTAAATGGTAAATAAATATAGTCTGGAAATTCATCGATGATTATATGTGCAAAAGTACTAGTTAGAGGTGTTCTCCTATATACAGCATTCTGTAGGCTTAGCAAAACAAACTTCCCTAAAACGTTAGAAAGACCTCCTAAATCATCTTTTGCCGTATTGACTAATAATATACCGCCTCTATTTAAGTGCTCGTCAAAAGAAAACTCTGATTTATCAAATAGTACGCGTCTTATCAGTTTATTTGCTCCTATATCATTTAGAACGTTTCTTAGCCCCTGTACATATTCTCCTTGTGCGTCAAAATAAGCTGTTTCCCCATAGTATTCGCCTTCTTTAACTTGTTCATTAGCTCCATTTCGACTAGTTTTAGGAATATGGTTCATGTTAAACCAATTATCAATTTGTTTTACGATATCCCAATGGTTTCGTTCATCCCTATCTTTAATAAGGTGATAATCTTTAGGGATAGTTTCCTTTAACTTTAAATGCATATGCCTAACAATTTGAGGATCATTGTACATTTTTAATAAAGTATCAAATTGTGCCTCTGTAGACGGGTCGTGTAATTTTAATAGATAAATATAGTTTTTTAAGTGGTTTCTTTGACTTTGTTGAAAGAAAAAGTTTCCTGTTCCCCCTTCTTGAATTCCATCCATTACCATTGCAAATGCTTCGGCTACCTGGTCAACTGGTCCTTGCATGGGATTAATAGATGGTGTATTGGGATTCGTAGGGTCAATATAGAATACAGCCTCTTCAGGTATATCATGAGCTTTAACTAATTGAAATGCTTTCTGACACAAATCGTTAGATGGTTCAATTATACTAATACTACTTAAATATGTTCCTCTTATTTCCTCCGTTTTATAATTGGATAATTTAGAGACTTTAGGAAATACATTGATAAATTTTGTTAGCCAGTGCAAATCCTGATTAATGATAGGTAATATTAATGCTGATGTTTTACCTGTTCCTGGTGGTCCGAATATGCCATTATGTAATGATCTATCTTTACCAGGTTGAATAATAAGTTCTTTAGTTTGAGAATCGGGACCTAGAACAACGTCTGGCCAAACCTCTTCTTTACTATTTCTAAACCATTTTTGTAAATATACATTTTTAAATTCAAATTTTTCAAATGCTTCTTTAATTTGTTTAGAGTATTGGGAATATTGTCCACCCAGCCAAATTAAAATAATACTTGTAACTATAGAGGGTGTAAAAACTAAAGTGTAAAACAAAGTGTTAATATCCCCAACAGCTACATTAAACCAAATATTATCTACATGTATGCTATTGATAAGATTTCCTAGGTAAGGAATGAGCGTATTATAAACAGGTGCTGTGATTAACCACATATAATAGGCTGTTATTCCAATGAACATATTCCAAAACCATAGGCTTCTCCACAACTTTTTTTGTGTTTTTTCATATTTTGTACTTACTAACCAAGAGATAATCAAGAAGACTGTACATGTAAGAAAACCAATTAAGCCTGGACTTAAGCTGTTACCAAATAAAACGAAGCTAGGAACACTATTGTAAAACTGCCCAATAACTAAGAAAAGATAGTTACAAATACTTCTAACTGATAAAAAAACAGAGACTAACCCAGTAACTAAAATAGTGATCCCAGGGAGCTTAGGATGAACCTTTAGTTCTTTCAAGTACTCTGCCCCCCTTTTTCTTCTCCAATGTTAGCTGCTTTTCTCCTTGGAGAAGTAATGGCCAATTTTTAGTATCTGTAAATTTTAGTGTTTCATAATTTTTCATTACAATGTCATTTTCTAGTTCAGATCTACTCTGATAAACAATAAGAAGGTGTGAAACCTCTTGTTTAAATTTATTATTTTTGTTTTCTTCTTCTAGATAATTTATTTTGTTTAATGCAGCAACACTTGCCTCTTCCACTATATTCAAAACTAAAACTTGTTTTGAATTGGTTCTTTCTTTATGAATCAATTCATATTGTGCTATCTCTCCAATGTTATAACTATCATTATGAAATATTTCCTTTTTTGCAAGAGGCACCAATTGATAATTAGAATTGCTTATTTCCATTGATAGTTCAAAAAGTTCTTGTTCGGACTTAAAAGTAGATTTATCAAATGGATAAATTCCTTTTAATATATTGTTTGCAATAATTGGTGAGCGACTAGCTGTAGTAACATAAAAGTGAAGGTTAGATATCTTATCAGCGCCTTTATGAATTATGGTGTCTTTTATATTTAAAACTCTAGTTCTTCTATCATCATAATACTTTACTGTATAGATATTGCTGTTATCAGCAACTGATATTAATACATAATGTTCTTCTTCAGGTTTGTGTTTACTTAATTTGATGTAATTTTTTATTTTTTCTTTGATTTTTGTCATTGTCTGTAAACCTGTGTCATATTCAATATTTAGAGTGCGACTACCCTTTCTAAATACCCAATCAGGGACAATAAATGGTTCACCAACTTCATTTTTGTAAGTATCTTTGTTGGGATGTATTGAAATTATGTTTTTCCTATTTGTTTTTAAAGCTATGAGAGTATCTATAACCACATCTTGAATTCCTAAATAATGAGAAGAGTTTCTAATGTAATTATTGATATTTATAGCTTTTTCTTCTTCCTTAATAATTCCTTCTTGTTTTAAAATGTTTATACCATTCTTTCCTAAGTAATAACATGATATAGGTGGTTTATTTAGAACGGACTGATATTCTATTTTTACAATAGCGTAATTTGACCACCTCTTTAATTTCTTTTGAATAGAATCCCCTTTATATCCAAATAATTGATTACCATATTTGGTTAATTGCTTATTAGTTAAATAACGGTTAGTCCAAATAAGTGATAATAGCTCCAAATCAGTTGAATTTATCCAGGCTCCTTTTCTTTTTTCATGTTCATTATCAAATCCATACCATACTCTGGCTGATTCCAAATTTCCTCCTCCTTAAAACAGAAAAACCCCCAAAATAGTGAAGAATCAATCTTCATCATTTTGAGGGTTTTTCCCTTTGTATTATTAAACTGTGACTAGTATATCATTTTGGGATGATCCTAACAACTAGAGTTTTATGCATAAATATTAGTATTATTCATTCATTAGGCATACTAATCACTAGTAAAAACACTCGAGAAAACTACTGTAAAAAATAAATTTTGATTAGAGTACAAAAAACATAAAATGATGTGTGTTTTCTAACTCTAAAAACATATGAAGTTGGGGTTTGAAAACATAAAAAAATATAAGTTTATCAAGGGTTAACATCATCCTCTGTTAAGGATGTCCGCTCACGGACAAATAACCTTATCCGTAATAGGATATCCGTAAGCAGTTGGAATTAATTAAAAAAGTCAGCATTTTTTATATAATCACGAGTGTATAAAAAAGTGAATAAAATATGAACTGTTTCATCTAAATTTTATAGGTGAAGGACAATGAAAATGGGAGTGATCTATATTCGAGTTAGTAATCTAATTGCGAATAAACTGACTTATAAGTCTTCTTTTTAGAAGAAGCCATGTTAATCTCTCGTTTATGTTTGATTAATGTAAAAAGTATGTTTAGAGTAAGGAAAGTGTTTATTGAGTTGATGTAAGAGTTACGTAAAACATTGGTTTATATGAATGGTATTTGCAGTGCTTATATAATTTAGATGTAAAACCACTATGAAAAAACAAATTAAATAAGTAGTAACTAATAGTGGTAACCATATCATTTGCTACTTATTTATGGAACTGTAATATATAAAAAATATCAAGGTATATAAAGTTTTTAATATAGTAACTAAATATAGTTACTATATTAATTATTTAATATAAAAAAATACCCTCAAATGATAGCGAAATAACTAAAAATACTAATTTGTGACTTTTAGATAAATTAAATTTATTTTTTTTAGCAATAATTACTGAAAATTAAGTGAGATAACTTATAATCGATTCATAAAGTAACTTATTTTAGTAACTATGAGTAAAGCGTTGATATTATTGGGTTTGTGAGATATATTTCATATGATATTATATTTATTAAAAGTGTAGACACTTGAATTAGTAACTTTAATTGGTTATTATATATTTAAATTATAAGAATATCTTAGTAAAGGAGGATAATATTGGACTTAGAGCTTCATCAAAAATATAAAAATACAAAATTTGATCCAGAAACATTAGATTTATTCACCGATTTAATATCTAATGACACAGTATTAAAAAAAGTATTTCTCTTTATTGCAAAGAACGAAAAGGACAGTATTGTAACAGTTGGAGAAATATCTGAAAAAGTACAGGTAGAACGAAAACATAGAGTTGAAAAAAATAAACGTTATTCATTTGTTTCCAAGGATGATTACATACATAGAAAACAAGCGGAAAAAATAGTTGAGCGTTTGTTAGCAATGTCGTTGATATATTATAAAGCTGTTCCACCATATAAGCATTTGTTTTTAACTATTCGCGGCAAACAAGTAATTCAAAGACTTTATGGATGAAGAAGATTATTAGTAAATAAGGAGATGAAAATAATGGCTAAAACATTCACAAAAAATAAACCTGCTATTAACATTACTATGGTTGGGTTTGGACAAGCCGGTTCAAGAATGGCAGATCAATTTGCAGCTATAAAAAATGCTGATGGTACTTCTGTATATAATTGTCTAGCATTAAACAGTAATGATGGTGATTTAGCGGGATTAAAGCACATCACTCCCAATAATAGAGAGAGTCTAGAGCTGGGTGGTTTAGGTAAGAATCCTGAAGAGGCAATGCAAATTTTAGAAACAAATGAAAAAGTTAAAGAGCAACTAAAAAGTTTCATAAAAGATAGAGTTAGACCGACTGACGACTTAGTAATGTTTTTTGCTGGTCTAGGTGGCGGAACGGGTACCTCTACTATCGTAAAGGCAATTGAAGAATTTTATGAATATAACAATAAACCTAAAATTCAAGAAGAGTTTAATAAATTAAAAGAAAAATATGGTATAGATGAGATAAAAAAAGAGCCGAAAAAATACTTAATTGAGGCTACTAAAATTGCTCGTAAGCGATTTACAAAGATTGGTGTAGTGGCTACTATCCCTACTAGAGCGGATGGTCCTGATGTATTAAGACAAGTAAATAATTTCACTAAAAAAATTGATGATATTGCCAAAAACCCTAATAAAGGTGTAGCATTTGTAGTCTATCCTGATAACCAACTAATGTATGAAGAGTTCAATAGTTTACTAGAAAATGAGAGAAAAGGAATTGAAAATTACCGAGACTATGCAAATATTAAACTAGTTGAAGAGTTTCATGAACTAAATACTGCTACTACTGGTGGTGGAACCTCCGTTACTTTTGATAGTGCTGATTTTAGAAGAACAATTTTAGAGCATCAAGGTTGTTTATTCATAAGTAAGGTAACTAAACCTGCTTCTGAAATAAAAAATGGTCATGATATTAATAAAATGTTTTCTGAGTCTCTCGATAAAAATAGCTTTCACGATCCTATAGAATTGATTAATCCAGAGACAAATCAAATGGCCAAAATTCACCATATAGGGATTTTAGCAATTATTGATTCAAAATTAAAAGTTGGTAGTTCTTTTATTGATGATGCTAGAGATGAAATTATTAATAAATTACCCCTAAACGGTACTGTTTTTTCTGGGTATATTGAAGAACAAAATGATTTTTCTGTAACTGTTTATACATTTTTTAAAGCGGAGGCATTTCCTAAGCGATTGGCTAAGGGATTAGTGGAAGAATATAACGAATTTAAAGAAAGACAAAAACAAATAACCTATATGTCTCAAGGCATTGAGCAAATTAGTGAAACTAACGAAGAGGATGATTTTGATCTTTCTGAACTGGCTGCAGAACTAGGAGTGGAAGATCTTTTTGAAGAATCGGTTGGAGAAGTAGCCTCTTCTACTGATGATGAGGATATAGATATTGATGATATTTTACAACAAATAAATGAGAATGAATTAAAATAAGATAAAAAGCAAAGAATCGCCCTATTCTTTGCTTTTTTTTGACTTAGATACTTTTTTTCATGGAACAGTTCCGGCATTCCCTAAGTAGTTTCCCCTTCGAGATAGAACTTTTAAAATGTGCCATATTACAATTGTCGCATCTACCACTGATCCTGTCAGGATATAAATTATAATCATAGATTTTATTTATATCAATTTCTTCTTTCGTTATATAATTATTCATCTCATTACTTCCTTAATTTATAGTCAATAATGCTATTATAATCTATTTGTTTCCCCTATTCGCTTAAATTCTTTTGGAAAGCGCATTCTTTATAAGAGAAAGTTTATGTAAATGGTTGTTTTATGTGATGTTTACGTTGAATTTTATAGATAAAGTGTATATTAACATGAAATTAACGAACTCTATGAGATTTACCAATGAAAATACTACGTAATAATGATGTAATTTATATATTAATATTATGTACTTATGTAAGTCTTACGTATTTATGATATAAATTTTATGTAATATTATATTTATTTTACGTAATGCTTACAAAAGTTTTTTATAAAGTTTATGTAGAGTTGTTGTAAGGTGATGATTAATGTAAGGATAATTTGCATTGATGGTATGTAAAAATGTCGTTTACTTCCTTTGATTTTTTGGTTCTTTCCGTGTAAAATCAATTGTAAAGTGTCATTTTTGACAATAAAAGTGGTAGGAGGTGCGGTGAATGAGTGAAATTTCTATGAGAGAATTATTAGAAGATGAATTTAAACTTGATCCTCTTTATAATGTTGCTATTATTCGTGAATTAGAAGATTACATTTGGACTGAAAAAATTTTAAGTATGAGTAATGAGCGAACTTACGATACTGTAGAAGCAAGTAAATTTATTGGACGTGCTGATGCAACTATAAGATATTACTTAAGACATGAGCTAAGTGATATTTATATAAAGCCGGAAAAACAAGGGAGATATTATAAATTAAGTTATTATACTATCTTTAAAATTCATTTAGTCTCTATATTAATAGATATAGGGGGGTTGTCTACAACTGAAATACTAACTGAGTTAGGTCATAAAACTACAACTGTTCCTTCTAGTAAAAATACACCTTTATATGACGATCTTAAAAAGTTATCTCAATTTGTTGAAGCTTCTTATAAGTTTAATAATCAATTGTTAGTAAAAATGCAGCAGCAAACGGTTTTGTTATTATCTTATGAAAAAAAGTTGAGTAATTTAAGAATTGAGTCAGTAAACATTGATAGAAAAATTGCTGATGCTAAATCCGAGGTTACTGAACTTAAAAATGATTCTATGAGCAATTATCTCTTGGAAAGGCAAGACCAAATTTTAGTTGCCTCATTAAAGAAAAAACCAAAAGGTTTTTTTAGTAGATTTAAAAATGATTCTAAAGAAGAACTTATTAATATAGAAGTAGATAAACAACTTAAAGAAAAGCAAGAAGCTGCTGTTCAAAGTAAGACTGAGTTATTAAAAGAAAAGATTGATGGCTATTATAAAGAATTGAATAGTATACAAGAAGAAATAGCTGAAATGGAGCAAAAATATGAACTAGCTCTAAGGGAACAGGAAAGAATTCTTGAAGAGGGGAAATACTCGGTTCAAAACTTTCTAAATAATCCTTTAGAGAACAATATAATAGATTGAAAATTCTGTCATATTGTTTTATAATAATGGTATATAAATGAACTGAGGTGGTTTTAATGTTTTTACTTAAAACAAAAAAATCTGAAAACATTATTTTAAATACAATTGTAATAGTATCTATTTTTACTCTAGTTGGATCAATACTAGTAAGCATATAAAGGGTACTTTTAAATAAAAAAGGCTAAGTTAATTGTACTTAGTCTTTTTTTATTGATTTGTTTATAATAATTTCTTTGTTAATCGTTATGTAATAGTAATTAAGAATTGGCTGTATGGATTATCTTCTGATAGGACTTAGCCTTTCTAAATTTTGGCGCGAGAACCGATAACCTTCTTTTTTAATTTTCATAAAATCATAGTAATATCTACTCATTTTACATTTTTTCCAAATAATTAACATTTTTCAAAAGGTATTTAATACCAAAAATAGAATAAGTACATTGTAACTAACAGTTATAAAAATATTTAAAAAGGAGTGTTCCCAAAAATGAAAATTAAGAAACTAGTTCTGAGTGCTACTGTAGCAATAGCTATTGTAGGTGGTTCTGCTATTCCAACTTTTGCGGCATCAGGAAATACTGAAAGCCAACTAACTTCAGCAAGTAACGAACTATCTACTCCATATGTGAATTTAACTGCATATGCTGCAGATTCATCAAGTGTTACTATAAGTCCGCCTGAATGGAAAGCGGTGTCAGGATCTGTGGTTGGTAAAGGTCAGTATGGTAAAATAAAGCTTTATTCTACTGGGGTTGCAGGTTTATGGGTGCAAGAAAAGATCGGAAATAACTGGGTAACTATGGGTGGATCTGCTGGTTTACAATTGTTCGAAGAGGGTGGCGAAGCTACGCAAGATTATTGGATGGAAAAAGGTAAGGAGTATAGGATCGAAATAATCTCAGGTACTGCGTCAAAAACAACTGGAACTATAAGAAATTCACTATAAAAATACACTCAATTGAATCAATTTCATACCAATTTCCCTTATTTTGTATCAAAAACCAAGAAGTCGTCTTGCTAAAGCAAAAGACGGTTTCTTGGTTTTTTTCAAGTCAAATTAAAAAGTCGATGCCGTATGGACTGACTTACTATAGGTGGTCCATTTTTATTTTGTCGGATACCCCTTAATGACATATTATCTTTTAACAATTACGTTAGAGTACATATATACTCTAAGCTTTTTAAAATAAATAACCAATACACATCATTAATGGGTATTTCCCTTTTAAAAACGTTAGATTAAAATGACATATTACTATCCATAATTTATACTAAAATATACTAAGGACTAAGTAAATAAAATTCTCGAAGTAGAGATTATAAGTTGAAATTACTATATAGTTTTTAAAAGGGGGATAGAAGATGAAGTATGATGGTTTTATTTCGTTTTTAGAAGAAAAGAATTATAGTGAAACTACTATAGCGAGTTATGAACTTGTTTTAAATCAATTCTTCTCATTCCTAAGACAACTCTATAAAAAGAAAATAGAATTATATGAAATCAAATCTAAAGATATAAGAGACTATCTTTCAACTCAGGGAGATAATCAGAAGGCAATCTCCACAATTAATAAAGAGTTGGCCATTTTAAAATCCTACTTTGACTATTTATGGGAAAGAAACAAAGTACCTATTGATCCAGCAGCAAAAATAAAAAGACTAAAGGTACAAAAACACCTGGATATTAGTTTGTTTTATGAAGATTTACTTAAGGTAAAGGAACTTGTAATAGCAAATACCAATTATTCAGCAAAGCGAAAAGCATTGTTTATACTTGCTATGGAAGGATTAAAAGCCTCCGAATTTAAGTTTAAAAAGGATGATGTTTCTATAATCGATGATAGAATTAAGATTAATCTTTCCAATAGAGTCATTACATTGGATAACATTGATGCAAGTATTTTTCTTGAGTTTTATTATAATAATTTACTAAACGAGTCAGAGTATCTATTCACTTATACGGATTCAGTAAATAATAGAATAATACCTATTACTTTTATGGGAATACACTATCACTTAAAAAATATACAAAAGGAGTATGATATTAATCAAAACCTGCAGTTAACAACTATTAGAAAAGCTCTGTGCTACTATTTATATATTAATAAAAAACTCGCAGTCCAACGTATAGCTTTGATTATGGGTATAGAAGAACAAACTGTATCTATATATTTAAGTAAGTTAACGAAGAGTTGAAAAGCATCTAAAACTTAATTAGAATCTAATATTATTAATAGGTTGAAATATAATAACTTTATAGGCTATAATACATTTAAATAAATCATTCAATGGGAAGAACCCAGAATAAACAGTTCTATAAAAGAGCTGTTTATTCTGGGTTCTTTTTTTAGGGAGAGAAGTTGATTAATGGAAAGGGAAAACAGCTTTATTAACAAAGTTATTACTGCGTCCCTCTTAAGTGAAGGAGAAAAAGAAATACAATCAAGTTCGCGAAAACTTAAAGTTCCATTTAATAAGAAAAAAATTCTTTATTTATCTAACTTATTAGCAGAATACAAATTAGAAAATAGCGTGTCAGTGCAATTCAAAAAAGGAGAATTCACTATTCATAGTAATGCTTTAGGATTCTTCCTAAGCAATTGGTACATTAAAGACCATAAGATATTTAGTTATCGTGTTGATCCATCATTAATTGATAAGGAAGCTATCATAATTGCTGCTATTTTGTTTGGGGAACGAAAACAGGATTATATTAGCATACACTCCAGCATTCACAAGGATCATCTTAAAACTTTGTGCTTATGTATAAATAAAAACATCAATGTCCCAGTTTCTTTCCATGGGGATCGAATTAGAATTTTTAATGTTAAACAGTTCTTTATGAATGTTTTTAGAAATTCTTCGACTATTCATACAGCGGAACTTGTTGATTTTCTTACAGAACAAGAGAAAAAAGAAATAAAGGAAGGGAGTTTTTTATGACATATAAACCATTTTACTCTTCACTTTTGATCTCAGGTTTTATCATACTCTCAGGTTGTAGTAATGATCCATTTGTTAAGGAAGCGAAAAAAATAAATGACACAAAGGATACACATGAAGAAACTGAAACTGATAGTAAATCCCAGGACTTAGAATCATTCTATAAGGATCAGGTACGGCCTTTAGATGAGGTTGTCGCTGAATTGGACGGTGAATCTGTCAAAATACTAGATAAGAAAGAAGTGGAAGTAAAATCTTCTTATGAAGATCCAGAGGAGTTTGCAAGGTATGCAGCCGATATCTTATACAAATTCCAATCTCTGCAAATTTCTTCTGAGGACTTCTATAACTTTATTTTAGACTATGGTAGTATTCAGACCGTTGAAGAATTACCACAAAAACAGGATGCCATAAATATTTTCAAATCAATACAAGATTCCTATTTACAAGCTAATGTCAAAGGGGAGTCTTATGATATTACAGTAGTAAACTTAGATAGATTTAAAAGACAGGGGTACTTTTATCGCAAAGTATTAAGTACAGAAGGAATTAATTATTTTATTACTTCTATTTATAAAGAAGATGGTGCTTGGAAATATATTACTGATGAGCCATCAGATCCTTTTTATGAAGAATCCCAAGGAGGAAAAGAAAAATGAAAACTTTAGAAGAAATTCAGCAAAAAACAGAGGAAATGTTGATGTTACACTATCAAACAAATGGAGAGTTTAACAAAGATTTTTTTCTTTTGAACCAATATGTGCGTATACACCTTGAACAATTTATGGACGCAGAGAAAATTAAGGAATATGAGAATCATCTATTTAAAGTATCAAAATCTCTTTTATTTAATGGATATTTTATTGGGATGGAAATATTAAACAATCTAGAAGAGATATTTAAAGATGCTGAAATATTTGAACAAAGTAATGCCAACCTTAAACAACAAACTTTTGATATGCTCCGTCAGGTCTTAGGTGAAAGTGTAGAGGATACATTAATTACAGAACCACATAGAAAATTAACTGCAAAACTAGTAATAGAATATGAAAATATTCTTCCTACTTTATTGAACTATGCATTTTATACAACCGTTTTGGGTGTACAACTTGCCTTTCAAGATGAACGGGATAGAAGAGAAATAAGTTTACCGAATCAAAATAAAGAGGGAGGAATATTAGCGAATATAGAAGATACACACTTCCTTTTTCCAGATGTATTTATTAATATTTCAGTTGTAAATAACAATGTAGAGGTATGGACCATTACCCAATCATTCTGGAATGGTTTCGACAAGATAGGGGACATTTTTGTCATTAAAAATTCTATAGGTGACCTCTATTTAAATGTAACGATGAAAAACACTTTACCTCTCGTTCAAAGAAACATGATATTTAACCGTATTGAAGGGATGATAAAAGAAAAAGCAAAAACAGGTAAATTGTTTAAAACTATGACCGTTGGAGAAGAGTTCTTTGATACAAGTGAAGAAAACTTTGATGAACTTTTGGAGGAATGAAAATGAAAAAATTCAAGAGATTTAGGCAGGAAATCTCCAGTGAAAGTAAACCTCGATCTACTCAATATAACCAAAAAGAACCAATCAATTGGATGGATCTTATTTTTAGCGAAATAAATAGAAATAAGGAAATAAAAGCAAAAATTCGTAAAAATTTAGAAACATTTTCAATTGAAGAACTAAGAGAAATGGCTTCATCAGTTTTACTAAATGGCTTGATGTTTTTTAGGTCAACATCAGAAATTAATAGTGAAAGTATGAATAAAGATTTCATTGATTTTCAGTTAGCTGTAAATTGGCATTTAGCAGATTCTCTTCACAATGTACCTGAAGCAATGTATGCAGAGAATAATTTAAGAGGAGACAAACCATCTTTAATATACTATCTTTCTGAGTACTTTAACTTCTTGCATGTATTCGAACAATTAGAAGACAAACCAAACTTTTACTACTATAGAAAATATTACACGAACTTCCAAATAAAAGAGGAATGGAAATTACTTTATGAAAATTAAAAAACTAAACTAGAAGAAAGGGAAAGAAAACTGGAGCTGTGAATGCAACTCACAAACGTAGTGAGATATTTAGAAAGCTTGTTTAAAATTTTTGGATTTTTATTTAGCTTGGAGGGATATTAATGGCTATTTTCGATCGTTTGGTTATTTCTGCTTTAATTGGAGCAGTTGTTGGGATATTGTGGGGGAGTGGGGCATTATTACTTTATTTAGTTTATTTTTTGTTTGATAAAATGTTTTATTTATAAGGCGTAGCTGAGGCCTGTTGGAAAATAAAAGAGGTAATCAATCAAGAATAATCTATTCCGAAAATTTCCAAAGAGTTTTATTAAATGCGCCTGTATATTAGTGAAAAGAGGAAATGAATGATGGATACTAGAAATTTCTTAACTCCATTCTTTTGGGTGGTAGGGATACTCTCGCTAATAACTATGTGCTTTTATTTTTATGAAGGATATAAGTTCGAATCAACTAGCGTTAAATATAAGGTCGAGTTAGCCAGTAAATTTGCTAATAAAAAAACAGTAATGGAACTTGATCCTGTAATGACAGCTGCAGGTGTACCAATCACAACATCAAAAGAAGAAATTAACTTATACTTTAAAATATTTGTTAATGAAAAGCCTTATGATATATTGGTGACAGAAAATGAATTTAATAGCTACAAAGAAGGAGACAAAATTGATATATTGATAGGTTCTGGAAAAGCAAAGTTGGATAATAGCAAAAAGTAAATCTTTATGTCCAGTAACAATACAGTTGATTAATTTTGACTCTTGAACCTGTATTATTACGTTGTAAGATTGACCATTACAAAATATATTAAGTCGTTTAAAAGTGTTAAACAGGAAACAAAAAATGTAATTAAGAAGTCTCTGTGTTTCTGAATGTAGAAGGATTTATTTAGAGACTATATAGAAAATAACAAATTTTATTATAAAAAGGAATGTATATCTATAACTGAACGATATATCTCAAGTATTAAAAATACCACAACTAGTTGTTGCTTTGTAAAAAAGTTTGATCAAAACCACCATTTTCTCCTCAATAACTTCATGGTTTTTATAAAAAAGGTTCATCAAAACGGAACGACTTTATTTTAAATCTACAATAGAAAGGACTGTAATTTATGACTGAACAATATATCGCAAGTATTAAAAATACTACAACTGGTTCATGGCTCAAATCCACAACTTCTTATAATAAAACAACTGGTTCGTGGTTTAAACCGAAAATCACTCATAGTTATATCCATACATTTATAAAGGAAGAACGCTTTATATTTAGAGACAAAAAAGAAGCTGAAAGTACACTGGAAACATTACAAGAAAATTATCCCGATACTTTCACTCTCGTTATCGAAACGACTGTAGTTTTATAAAAAAGTTTGATCATTTTCAAATAAGTAAAGGGGAGAAAGAAATGCTAAATGAAAAGGAAATAGAGGTAATAGAGTATATGGATTATCAAGTAATGAATAATGGAATAGACGGATGGCTTGGAAATCGAGGTTATGAAAAATTAAATGAATTCATTCGAATCTTAAATAAAAGAAATTCAGAGATAGATCAGAAAGTAGCTTCCATCTTTATTAAAGCCACTATTGCCGGATTAGGTATATATCAACATAAAGATACCTTAAGAATTCCTGAAATCAAAGAGATGTTTCTTGAATATCAAACCGAACTTCATCAGTGTGGAGAAAAGTATCAGCAAATTGCTAAAAGTTTTATGAAGAGTTATGGATTAGAGGATTACCTAACTACATTTACAAAAAATATTAAAAGTTAATACAATCGTATAATTTTAAATAAAGATTGATTAAAACCTTATCTTTAGGTGCTAAAAAAATGCATTTTTTATAAAAAAGTTTGATCAAAATAACGCTTGAACCTTGTTAAATTAATAATACACTTTCATTTTACCTGTAGTTTTGATCAATCTTTTTTCAAAACGATACAACTTTAATATAAATGATCAAACTTTATTTTAAATCAACACTAGTTCATAGATCAAATCCACGCCTTCTCATAATTAATACAATTAAAGTCATTCAAAAATTTGATAAAAAGGAATGGTGCGTATTTATACAGAATCAGCTTCTGGATAAGACTTTAGTCAGCCTGTTTTTAAAGAAATACGTGATAAAATACGATTTAGAAATATATTAGGGAATATAAGAGCAACAATAGAGGACAGGAATGGGAACAACTTAAAAAGGAATCGATTAGCCAAGACCATTTATAAAAAGAAATGATAAGATAAATTATTGGGGGGGAATAACAATTGGAATTTATAAAAAGACCATACAATAATATAAAAAAGATTAATCTTTTTGCGCTTTTTTGGTGTGTAATATTGGTTATAATCATACTATTAATCACCATACCTGCTTCAAAGTATATGGTTTTACAGGATGCTTTTAAGTTTTTATTTTCATTAGATTTTTATGAAGCTGAAAGTGTTGAGAAAATAAGTGATTCTACAACCATTACAACTACAAATTTAATGTTTGATTCAACCAAAATGTCAATATATAAAATATTGAACGCTGGAAAGATTGTCTTATGGGTTTTAACAGCTGGAATGTTGTTAAGATTTCTATTTAAACAACCAAAAAATAAGGTTCATAAAACTATTAATCGTGGAAATGATAAAACAGGTAGAAAAAAACCTATTCTTAAAAAGTAGCACAAACAAGTTCTATGTCTGTGCTATCTTTTTTATCCTAAAATCGGTTCACTCTTCATATAACCTCTTTTTGCATGATATAGAATCCGGTGAGTTGATAGACTTTTAGTTTCAAATATTTCATTCAGTACAGTAATTACAGATATAGCACTATAACGATTAGTTATTAATCTCTGAGGATTGGATGCAGCTAGTTCCTGACAACTTAATTGAGAAGGAGCTATTTCATCATTGTCCTCTAAAATATCTGGATATAACGTACCTATTGGTTCTGAAAGTATTTTCCAATCAGACTTGAAACCACAAACCATTTGTCCAGTGAAACCTGAATCTTTATATTCTTCCAATTCCTCTTTCGTCCAGGACTCAATTGGTCTATTTCTGTGATCCTTTGGTAAGATAACATTTTCATTGCCTACATCAAAATATAGTAGGGTCTGAGCGGTGTTAAAATACTCATGGAATATCTTTCTTGAATAGTTATTATCAACACAAGAAATAAGAATAGGGACTATTCTATAGTTATATGGAATTCTTTCATAATTGAGTTGGAACAATGTGTCTATTGTTTTAGTGTCTTCTACATAACCTCCAGTGTAAGTGGCTATGTCTAGTTGATAAGCAGCACGATACCTTTTAGCTAAGACATCTGCTTTATTTTTACCTACATCTTTTGCTAAGCATAGTTGGTTATTTCTATTTTTTTCTTCATAAATATCTGGTTCAGCAATTATTAACTTTGCCGATATCTCAAACATACTTAACATTTGGCACAATTGCTGAATAACAATTCCTCCAGTACCTCCTGCGCCTATAACTAGAATCTGATAATATACTTCACTTTGATAAGAGCGGCTTAAATCTATAGAAATAGGTTGCATCTATTCAACCTCCACTACAGTTAGATCATAGCCATTTACCTTTTGTTTAGTTGTCAATGTAAATTCAAATACTTTGCTACTATCTATAATAATATGTTCATTTAATTCTTTATTGAATGTACGAACTAGCACATCAGGGAATAATCCATTAATATTACCAATAATGGCATATAAAATAGGAGCACGCTGGTTGTCATCGTCTATTTTGGACGGTGTAGGACTTAAAATATGATGTGAATGTATTTCCATTACCTTTGAATACCTTCTCTCTATGAGTTTAAGAGCGGTCTCTTGTGCCTCTTCTGTAATAGTGACTAAATATCTGCTAACTCTTTGGGAAGGAATATCCATAAAAAATTCCTCAGTGTCATGATCAAAGTAAATATTAGCAAATACTTCAGTACCGTGATTATCTGAAAAGTACTTTGCAATATGGATAAAATCTAATAAGATTTGAAATGGAATCTTCTTTTTTTGATGTTTTAAAGAAGAGTCCTCGAAAGAGAACTCTTTATTATCCATGCTGCCATTTTTCTTTGCTTGCATAATAGGAATAACCACATCTTGTTTTTCTACATATACCAAGGTGGTATATTTAGGTACTAAGATTGGAAAGTCTTTTTCTAATTTCTTTCTAAGTTGTTCCTCACTAATAGGTTTATATTCAATTTCTCCATCCTCAGACGTTTTTTTAGATGGAAGTCCTCTTTCAATTTCGTCCTTGGAGAAATAATTAGTAACTGGATATTCATTCATCCCAAACCGAATAATGGTTTTACTTGTTAATTTAAAGTTATCTTTCTTATTTGTTGAACTCTTTGTAGAACTAGAATTAGTATCATTCTTTAGCTTTGGTTTATTTTCCTTTATATCATTCATTTTATTAAGGTCAACTTTTTTAGTCTCCACTTCAATATCAAATAGTGAAAAGATATCATCCTGTTTTATTGTCATTTTCAATTCCTCCATATTGTATTTTTATTATAGATTCTCTAAAATTTGAATTTTCGAATGTGGTAATAAGATTTCATCATCAAATTGTTTATTTTCATATTTTTTAAATAATGCTGCCACACTTAAATTAGTAGTTGTTTTTGCTCCATAATCTTCTCCAAAAGGTGCCTGCAAAAACAATAAATGCAAACTGTTTAATTGATAGATGTCATCTATTTCAGGAAAAGTATTTCCTCCCATGCAAACATGACCGTCTAAAGATACATGTGAAAAGGGGAAAAGAAATACTTCCGTATCTTTTGTCAAAAATTTGGAGCCTTTAACAGCAACAATGTTTTTCAATTTTACTTTTTTCTCCATTACTTCATATAAGAAGATTAGTCTTGGTAGTCCAACCTGTTTAAATAGTGTTTTTCCATACCGCATATCAAGTTGTTGTTTTGGTACCTCTATATATACTAGTTGATGCTTTGCTAATTCATTAATCCAAACATGTTTCACGCAATTTTTTGGAAGAATTGGAGTTTGAGAATCAATTATGTAATCCTCTATACTTTCTTGAAGAATACTAAAAAGATTAGGGAGGGTAATGTTATATAATCCCTCTACCATTCTTCCATTTAACTTAATCATTTGATCCAATGACTCTAAAGTATTATTGAAATCAGAAGTGATTTGTAACACTTCGACTTGTGCATTTAAGTGCTGTGGTTCATCACTAAGCCGAAAGATAATGTCCATTTTGCTGTTCCTCCAGTTTTTCGTAAATATTATTAGTCTCATCAGCCACCTCTATTAAAGCTGATAATAATTCATGATAAAATCCATCAAAAATGAATCCAATAATAATACCCAAAGACTCCTCTACAAATGCTTCACATTCTAAATCAATGTGATTCAAAGTTGACTTAATAAAGGCTATATACTCATCTTTTTGACTAGAAAGTAGTATTTTTTCCACTTTAAAGCTATTCAACACTATATACCATTCTGCTTTTGGGTTGAATACACTCTCGATTTGTTTAGCAAGTGAGATTTCTTCTGGATCATCCGTATAAACTGTTGCGTGTTTTGTATCAAAACCTAAATCATTCATACCTCGCATTAAAAAATCGTATCCAGGATTAGACATAAAACCTACTTCTACTCGATAGTTACCGTATCCACTTACATCCACTTTAGCGTCATGTAGAATCTTTAACATTAATAAGTTAGAAATTGAATAGTCGTAACTTGCTTTAGACTCTGCATCCATCAAAATTGATGTCATTTTCTTCACCTCTCCTAAATAAAATCATCCTCATAACAATATATTTTTTTGGTTTCTTGACTCCAACGGACAAAAAATTCTTGGGTTTGCATATAAGAGGACCACATATTGTTTTTTATATTGTCATAGTCTTCTTCAGAAAAATCATCCGTATATTCATCCGATGGTAAATAATAGAATTCATTGAAGGCAAGAATTGCTTCATCATAGGTAAATGAATTGAAATTAATACTTTCTGTTGCAGAATGGTTAATAACTATATCCATAAAGTAGGCCATTCCTGCTTCCGATGAATTTGGTTTAACAATAATAGTATTTTTATTTTTAATTTCCTGTGAGAGTTTCCTCATATTTATTTTCATAAATCCTCCAATAGAAAAAGAAGAAAGGAGAGCCTTTCTTCTTACATTTTGTTATTTATTTCTCACCGGAAGAATCAATTGTATTTCCTCATGAGAAGAATCACATGGTGTTAATAAAAATGGACGCATAGAACCTTGGTATTTAAAGGACACATACTCTGATTCCATTGCTTTTAATGTATCGATCATATAATTATTATTAAAGGCAATATCAAAATTATCTTCACCTTCTAAACTTTCATAATCGATTTCAATTTTTCCGCTTCCAGTTTGCGCTTGATATGTTGATAAAGTCGCAACTCCATTTACATGGAGTTTAACGATTCCTTTAGTCTCATTATCTGCTGCATTAGTCAAACCATTAATCATTTCAAAGCCTTCCAAAAATTCTTTTCTGCTTATTTTCATTTCAGCAAGATGCTCTTTTGGAATTAAGCGGCTTACATCTGGATAAGTTCCTTCTAATAGACGGCAATAAAAAGTGAGATTATTATTTTGTAAAATAAGCATTCGATCATTTTCACAAAACACAGTAACTTTCTCACTTAAATCAAAGGACTTCAAACTTTCCAATATTGATTTTGCTGGGATAATAATCTTCCTGGACTCCTTATGAGATTCTGTGACGTCAATAACGCCTAAACGGTGAGAATCCGTACAGACAAGTCGTAGCTTATCTTCTGTAATTTCAAAACAAATTCCTTGTAGAACTGGTCTAGCATCAGAACTTGAAGCTGCATACCCTGTTTTTTTGATAAATGAATTAAATTCGGTTCCTTTAATAGACAGAGTTGGCTCTATACCATCAAATCTAGGTAATTTAGGATACTCTTCTGCCTTAAAAACTGATAGTTTAAATTCACTCTTTTTTTTCTTCCCATGTTTTATTACTAATTGCGTATCATCTAACGAAATGCTTAATTCGGTTTTAACTTTCTTAGCAATTTCATATAACTGATAGGGAACAACTACCTTACCTTCTTTATTAATAAGTATTGACTCATCTTCGAATAAAACTGGTAATTCATAACGAATAGTAGTGTTTAAATCAGATCCAATAACGATTATCTTATCTGACTTAACTTCTAAATAAAAACCTTGTAGTATTGGATTTGATGTTTTAGTTTTTACTAATTTCTCTACTTTTGATAGGACCTCTAATAAACTTTCTTTATTAATAATAAATTCCATGTAATTTCCTCCTAAAAAAGGTTAAAAAAATAACACAAAAATATTTTTGTGTTTGTTTACGCTGTTTGATGTTCAAACATATTATTTTTTATATCACCTTCAATAAATCCATTGATTTCTTTAATGTCTTCTCTGTTCAAACGTAGTAAACAAGAATGAAGATTATCGATCCTCTCTTGTGGTTTTAAAATCCTCACATAATTTAATACATTCTCAACTGGTATTTTATAATGAATACTCATTTTAACTAAGTCACTTACGGGTTTTAAGGTTTCATAGTATTTAATTAACTCTTTGTCAGTAGCCTTTTCCTTAATATCTTTTATTTCAACACAATCAGATTTAGTATCAGAATTTATATGATGAAATAACTCCATTGCTGCTCTTGGTTTAAGCTTGATTTTATTTATAAATTCGGTGATAGAAATAAAATAAGAATTCCTATTGAAGGTGTTATTTCCAGTCTTCTTATCAATTTCTCTTTTTTTATTGTTATTATCGCTAGTACTAGTTGTTTCAATGTTTTTTCCTTGTTTTTGCTCATCAGGTGGTAAAGCCCAATCAGGTAAACACGGTGGTTCATAATAACCCACTACTTTGTTTTTTTTATCATTCAAGTAGATAGAATTATTACTTTTAGTTTCAGAAACTTGAACATATATCGGCTCTAATTTGTATAAATAACGCCCAATACCAAACTGTACAGCAGCTCGCTTCATCGCATTCGATAAACCACCCTTAAAGGCTTCAAAATTAGAAGGTTCAGAACCATCCGATTTGGTAATCCATTGGCCATTAATATAACAACTAAGTTCACAAATTATACCACCGGAGAATTCTACGTATGAGTTTTTCCAGCCGCCAATACCAAATACTTCATCTAGTCTATTTTGAATAGCTCTGTTATTCACGTAAGCTACTACAAAAGCATAAGCTCCGTTGTTACCTTTGTTACTTGTTTGAACTTTCCATTCTATATCATTTTGTGAGAATGGTTGTCTTAATTTGTTAAGAATTTCTTCTGTAGATTGCGTCGTCATTTTTTTCTCTCCCTTTCTTAGAATAATTTATAACTCTTTTACATCGATAAACATAAAAAAGCCTTTGGAGAGATAGGGAAAGAATAGCAAAATGCTATTCTTAAAATCTATCAACCCAAAGGCTGTATGTTTATTTTAGAAACCGCAAATCCAAAAGGATCGCCACAAAATTAAAAATATAAAAAAGTTATAATTAAATTATACATTTTGTCTCCAACTGTAACAACTATTAAATAATTCATTCTATATATTTTTTAAAGTCTATGATATACTCTATTTAGATTAATAGTAAACATGAAAGCGATAACCGCTAGTATCCTCTTATCTAAGGGGATATTAGCGGTTTTTTTTATTTTTTGGAAAGAAGGGGAAAAAATGATGAGAAATTTAAACCAAATTTGTATTGAAGATGATGTTGAAAGACTTATTATTTTGAGGAAACGATTGAAGTTAAATCAATTTCAATTCGCGAAAGAGATAGGCATCAGTAGCAGCTATTTAAGAAAAGTGGAAAGCAGAACAATTCCTTTTCCATTTAAATTCCGAAAAAAAATTGATGAATACTTAAAACAGGAGCATTTAATCTATGAAAAAGGTTCTAACCTCTATAAGTGATGAACAGATCATCGGGGCAATACAATCAAATGATGTAGAAATTGTATTCTATGATTCTAACTTCATTAACCATGAAGAAGAAAATTACATCTTTAATTTGTTAATTATTACTTCAGATGAAATAAACAATCAGTTCCTTTCGACTCTTAAAGTCCATGATATTTACATTTTGGGTAATTCAAATGACAATAAAGCAAATGGGAGAAACATGTATTTCTTTGAGAATGAGGATTCGCTCAGAAAGGCTCTATTCATCTGGCCAAAAAAAGTAAAAAATAGTCAAGATAAAGATATTAGTACTTCTGAGAATACACTCAATATGGAGGTTCAAGTTGACCAGGGATCTTTACATACTTCAATTACAGGAGAAGCAAAAGAAAATAAAATAATAGAATCAATTGAAACTGTTGATTGTAACAATGCACCACCGGTGAGTATTAAAGATGATTTCCCATCAACGGAATATCCTATTAATATTAGTCATTTCAGTACAAATAAAATTGAAGCTATGAGAAAGCAATATGTATACAAAGGGAAACAATACCCACATAACAAAACGATTGCAGTATGGTCTCCACTTCATCGTATAGGAGTATCGAGTTTTATTCTAAACTTTGCAATATACCTACAAGAACAAAAAATACAAACAGCTGTTATAGAGGCAATGCAACCTCCAAAATTATCTAGTGTTTTGTCTAGGTATGAAGCAATGCCGGTTAATTTTCGTTCTTTTATAGAAGTGTTTCATTTAGAAGAATATGAACTTATGGAATTAGATTATCACAAAACAAATTGGCAATATATGGGGGTGTTATGGTTGCCTATTGGAGAAAAAGATTATGTTTATAACTGGACTGAGGACTTTTTAGAAGTGTATTTTCAATTTTTTCGATATCATGATGTAATTTTAACAGATTTGCCAAGTGGAAAGATGACAGAAGAAACAGAAAAAGTGCTTCAAAATATTGATGAACTTTGGGTAATGGTAGACAATTCAATTGTAGATATTTTAATGTGGAAAAATTATATTCACCAATTAAGAGAAAAACATGGAATATCGATGAAATTAATCTATAATCGTAGTTTTCCATTTAGTAAGATTAACTCTTTAGTGAATGGCCTTGAACTCCCCCTGATAGGGACCATTCCGGATCTAACAGAAGAATATATTCGATTACAATATAAAAAGAAGCCTCTTATCTCATTTGATGAAGTAAGGGAAAAAGTAAAAGAGAATTATGAAAATCTTATTAAGGCGGGATTTCAATTGGATTCCATATCAAATTCAAAAAAAATTCCTCTCAAAACACTTATCAAAAAACTTTTCCAATCAAGAGGTTGAATAGAACTTAAATAAAGTGCTATGATAAATACATAAATTGTATATATTTTAGTATTTTGTTGCTTTCTTTTTGATAAGCGGTTTAATAATTAATAATAGCGGACTTTGGTTCGTAGTTTTGAGGAGTATTTCTGTCCTTTAACTACATACCAAAGTCTTTTTTTTGGAGGTGAAGGAGATGAAATTACAAGAAGTAAAAAAAGTACTATTTAGTGGAAAAGGCAAAATCATAATCAGTATTCATACTATGCAGCGATTAGAGCAAAGAGGTTATACCAAAGCAGATATAGTTACTGCCATATTAAATGGAGAAATAGTGGAAAGGCAATCTATTTCAAAAGTTGCAGTACTTGGAAGAGATACTGACGATAATCCAGTGGTTGTAGTAATTGCAAAAGTATCAAATCATCAATTTAAGATTGTTACAACTATGCCACCAATTGATCGTAGTAGATTTAAATATTGTATTTAACAAGACGAAAGAGGAGGATAAGTATGAATTCCTTATATAGAAAAACAAAAGTAAAAGGGTTTTATGAATATTATCGTACTCCTTGTCCCATTTGTGGCAAAACAGGAGCATGCATGACCAATGAAGATAATAGCAAAGTAGTATGCATTCGAGTAGAAAGCGATATTCAGTTTTCAAAAAACTCCGCGTTAATTAGTTACTTGCATGTATTAAAAGAAGATAATAGAAATAAAGTGAATGTAAAGGAAATGGCTGAAGAAGTAAATGGATTTCCTAAAAAGGACAGTATCACATTAGATACCATCTATCATGCGCTTTTAGATAATCTAGTTTTAGATGATTTTCATTATAATCATTTAACTTCAAATGAACGGAAATTGAGTGATGAACAAATAACTATCAGAAATTATAAATCATTCCCTGATAAGCCTTGGAATATTGTTAAAGCCATTAGCAATGATTTAGGGATAAATGATTTTCAAGGAATACCAGGGTTCTATTTTCAAAATGGTTATTGGAGTATAGCTGGAATGAAAGGAATTCTTATTCCATACAGAAACCAATATAACCAAATCGAAGGTTTTCAATATAGAATTGATAACCCACCGAATATAGTGGAAGTTAAATTTAATGGTAAAGAATTTCAAGCTAAAGTAATCAAGCAGCCAAATGTCGTAGAGGTAAAATATAAAGAGAATATAATATTTCAAGGTGAAGTTCCTTTACAAAAGGATTGGTGTACTATTACAGACAATAATGAGTTATTGGGATGGATTAGAGTTAAAAAAGGGAATAGATATTACTGGTTAAGTTCTGCCAATAAACCTAATGGGACAGGTTCTGGTAGTCCAGCACCTATTCACGTATCCATTCCTAGTACAAAGTTAAATAAATGGGTTCCTGGTACTCTTTATAAAGCTAAAACCGTGTGGCTTGGTGAAGGAGCTTTAAAAGGAGATATAGCAGTTGACTTAATGGCTAATCTATATGATCCATTAGAGATAGATCAAATTGGAGATACTTTCATTAGTCTTCCTGGTGTAGGAGCTTGGAGGTTAGCAATCCCCGTATTAAAAGAGATGGGCGTTCAAACTGTTAATATTTGTTTCGATGCAGATGCTATTGAGAATGTATATGTAAAAAAACATCTATTGGAGTGTGCAAAGGAATTAAAAAAACAAAAATTTCATGCTAATTTAATTGTTTGGAAAGAATCGGATGGAAAAGGGATTGATGATTTATTATTAAAAAATAAAATCCCTAACATTAAAAGGATTTATTAATGGAATTTATTATAATTAGACGTAACATTAAAATAGCATTCAAAACTCTCGGCTTGATAGTTCATTCAAACCGAGAGATTTTTTATATTTAGAAAAAGGATTTTATTTTCTACCGATTTAATAAAGTACATTATTTATTAAGTGTAGAACTATAATAACAACCAAAGATAAATTTCTTTTTATTCCTTGTATTTTCTATTGTTGATCAAGGTTCTTTAATTATTAAACTTTTTCTTTCTTCAAGTAACAATCCTACATCTTTGCATTCCTCTTTATTTTAAGTAAAGCTGCACATTATAATAAAATGTTATTTCAAAACAAATAGATGAACTATTAATAGTTAATCGATTGGAAAAGATTCTAAGAAGGTATCGATGAGGTTTTTGAGGTCAGTGGAAGTATTTGCTGCATCATAATATTGGTCTTTTAGTTGGAGTAACAATCATAGTCGTTTATATCCCTCCTTTCATATTAATTTTTCTATTTCATAAGTATATAATCCTACTAGTTCATAATTTTTTCAAAAAAGATTAATTTTAGGTACACTCTCTTCACTTTTTCCCTATAAGGGGTACTGCCGACAAAACGCAGATATTATACGCTAAGACATTTTTTGGATATAAAAACCCTGATTTTTCTACGCTAAGCAGAAGGATCAGGGTTTAATATTTTTCTTCGTATTCTTTTGGTTTCGTAGTTTCCAAATAATGTCATGTTGAACTAACGCACCCGTTTGTTTAAGTACATTGTTTCACATAATTCACAAAGAAAGCCGGTTTTCTTATCGAAAAACAGCTTTTTATTATCTATTTATTTTTTCAATTGTTATATTCAAGATAACTGCTGAGATAACATAAATTTGATTCATAAAATCCAATCCAGTTACAAAAATGGATATAGATATAATTCTTTAAGTTGTTTTCAGATAACCTTCATTTTGAATGTCTATTTTAACATTAATATTAATCTTCATGTTTTTAAAGTAATCTGACCTCCAGTTTTTTAATTCATCACGAGGGATTTGATTTCTAAAAAACTGACCCATTCCGAATACATCAGCCTCATTCTCTTGAAGTTTTGTAAATAATTTATTATACCTCTCAGAGATTAGAGTATTAATTTCCTCTTTAATTAAATTCAAACTGGGTTCTCCTTTTGTTTCCAATATCACAACTCTCATTTTTATTAGACTTTCCATATGTGCATCATTATTCACTAGTCTTCCTATATTGTCAGTTTTAGAACCCAGTAGCATGACTGTAGCATGTTCCATTACTTCCATTTTTCCATTACCACTCTCCCCTTTAAAAACATTGTACAGCAGGGTTTCGTTTGAACTGATTTGCTCGACCATTTTTCCTCTTTTTAATATGGCAGAACCGATTTGATCCATAGTCGTATCTTTTCCCGAACGAATCAAAGGTATAGCCACATCATGTGTATAAGAATGTATGCCTCGGAAGACCTCCCAAACTCTTGTAAGGGCAATGTCAGGATTCCAGCCTGCATTTTTTTCGAAATAGTTATAAGTGCTGAGCCCTTTTTTTTCGGCATTAATTTTAATGTTATTGAAAAATTCTTGAAGATCCTCATCACATATTGCAACTAAAGCTTTTGGGGAAACGTCTCTTGAACGCATAAATCCTGCAATTATATCGTTTATTCCATCCTCAGCAGTTTCTTTCTCAATAAAGATTAGCTTTACATGCAATAAATACACATCGCTCTCCATATTTCTACTAATTGTATCCACTGCTTTTGAGACCGTTTCAGCTTTAGCAGATACAATTTTCGTTTCCATACTACCATCTATAGGCTCTGGTATATTCAGGATCACCAAATATTGGTCGTCAACTTTCTTAACACCTATCGACACTGGTAGTAGACGATGATTTATATCCTTAATATCCCAACAACCGCTCAATATCAACATAGTTAAAAGACTACAAATTAAATAAATGACTTTTTTATTAGATAGTTTCATTTGTATCCTTCCTCTTTAATCTTCTTCCAATATAGTAAATAGAAAGAGGTACAACAATTATAACGTATGACCTTAAAAAAGAATTCATAAAAAGGATATTTTCAACATCCTTCCAGTCTGGAATCCAAAAGCAAACGAAAAAGATTGCTACAGACAAACCGAACAATAGGTAGCTAGGTCTACTTTTAGGAATGTAATAGTTGATTATTCGAATTGCTTTCCACATTAAGAGAGAGAGATACAAAATAATAAAAGCAATAAGGCTTAAAAGAAAAAACATTGTAACTCGATCAAACATTAACCAATCAATATTTATAGAATCCACAATAAGTACAAAAGGAAGAAATGCTTTTGATGCAGTCGCTTGTCCCAAAGTAAGAATTGGAATGTATACTGAAAAGAGAAAGAAAGGAATAAGAAATATCGCAGACAAAATAACATATTTTCTTTCATAAGAGAAAAATGGTTGTACAAATCCAAGAAAGAGAAACCCACCGGCGAATGCAAAATAACTCTCGAAGTAAGCAGGCTTACTAATGAATCCTAAGTCTGTGTCAAAAGGTATGGCATATCTCCAATCAACATTCTGAAATGACATGATTAAGACAAACAATAATATTGGAAAAAATAATATAAATAATAAAAATGCAGTTCGTAAAATGGCTTCGATACCTTTAGATGAAATGTATGCAGAAACAGACAACAATAATAGTATAATTGTCCATAATGGGGTATGGGATAAAAATACCAAGGTTACGATTTCTGCGTATGCTCTGACCGTTATAATAATGGCCATGATTAGATAAAGTAAAACGGGAGCAAAAAATAAAAAAGTTACCCTTTTTTTGCTTTTCGAAAATATACTTAAAATATCCTTTTTTGGAAAAAAGCTGAGACCTTTCATATAAGTCAACAAACATACAAAATGTACAATAATCCCTATTAGAATTGGGAACCAATGGCCTTGTTCTGTACTAGCAATAATATCAGCTGGAAACATAAAAAAAATTAGTCCCAGATGACAAAGCACATACATTATCATAACATGTAGACTTCTTACCACTATTGTTCCTTCCTTCCTATATTTAAATAGAGATAGGACTTGCCAAAGGTAGTTAAACTTGCCAAATAAGAACTAATAAAAACTAGACCTACTACTAATCCTAAAACTCCAAATAGTGAAGAAAGAATTACATTAATATATTTAAATGATCTGATTGAAAGCGAGCTTTGAGCCCCCACAAGGGTTGAGTTAGCAATTGTTGTTGCTGCAAGAATGATGATTAAGAGATTGCTGACTAATTTAGCTTCTACAGCTGCTTGTCCTAATATAATTCCTCCAACCATTGTAATTGTGGGACCTACTGATTTTGGAAGCCTTATGCTTGCTTCTAATATCAGTTCTAGAACAACCAACATGATTATAACTTCAACAAGTGCTGGATAAGGAACCCCTTCTCGACTTTGAGCTACAGAAAGTGCAAGCTCTATCTGTAACGCTTCCGGATTTACAGCAACAAGAGCAACATACATTCCTGGACTTATTAGAGCAATTAATGCACCAATTACTCGGAGGCAACTGATAGTTATCATAATGGGAAATGGAAAATTACGATCACTCTCAACAATAAACATATCCCAAAGGAGATTAGGCAGTATTAAAGCAAAAGGTAATTGATCAACTAATATAACAACTCTTCCCTTTTTAAGAAATTGTGATGCATGAAAAGGAAGTTCTGTCGTATTAAATTTTGAAACTGTATCCCAAGATGAAAACCCCAGCATTTTTGACATGCTTTGTAAGTTACTGATATCCATACTCTTATTCTTTTCAATAAGACTATTTATATTTTCAACAAGTTCTTTATCCACTAGACCATTAATAAATAGTAAAGAAATTTTTGTCTTCTGATTTTTCCCTGTTGTGAAGGAATGAACAAGAAGTTTATTTGAACTAAGTTGTTTACGAAGGAGTCCAATATTTGTGTCAATATCTTCTGTGAAGGAGTTTGAAGGTCCTTGAATTACACTTTCATTTGATGGAACTTCAATTGAACGATTTAACCCCTTAGGAACAGGTTCGTAAATAATAAACTTTTTTGTATGTTCTATATATATAATAAGTTTACCTTCAAGGACTGATGTAATAGCCTTTTTTGTATCGTCTTCAAAAAGTTCACCCATTAAAATAAATATAGATTCTGATGTTTTCCCTTGAGAAATTAAACCCTCTGACTGTTTTTGAAGAATTGTTTTTGTTTTTGTCATATCTACTAAAGTAGATAGTCCTAGTAACAAAACTTCCTTTTTTAAAAGGTAATCACGTTTTATAAAAAAGTCATCATTACCCCCTAACGCTTTTTTAATATCTAAAACTATTTGTTCCATAACATTTTTCCTTTCATTTCCTATATGTTTAATTTGCACTTAATTTTATATAATTATTCAGGGGGAAAATTGATACTGGAACAATTTATATAACTTCTAAATGTTTAAGAAAATAAAAGGAAGTGAATGAACGCAAATTGGGAATACGAACTATTGTCCTTAGAAGAAAAAATTAAGATACAGAAATCTGGAAAAGTTGAAGTGTAGAAGTTTAGGATGAAGAGGAATACAATATTATTGTTTATAAACAGTTTGAAATAATTTTTATAATAAAAGTACATACCAGCTAAGTTACGGAATTTTTGAATAGCCACACAAATATCCCCATTTCAGGTGGGAACGAGGAATTTGTGTGAACAATCTTGATGATTGGGATTTGTTTTTATTAATAGCGCTATTCAACTAAACTCCCTCTATAAAAGAAGGGAAAACGCCGGATTACTCTTGTTTTCTTAGATTTTCATAGTTATTTACCTGTCGGTAAATGTCCTTATAGCTGGAGGATTCTCACTTGAAAGGATATATTTGGACTCTGAGAGAAAAAAGAGCTATAACCCATCAACCACCTTCTTACAACCATTGGTGGATGAGTAAAAATATGATTGCACTGGTGGATCTCCACATTTCTCATGGAGGTCAACCCTCCCATATCTCACAGAGTCTTCGCTCCAAAATTCCTTCGTCCAACCTTTCCATGAGGTGGATGTCAGTCATGCTGCCCGACAGGGTCCTTGCCCGTATTTTAGTTGTTTTACTGACTAATCCGTGCTTCAAATGTTTAAAACAATTAACCTACTAAATAATTTCAATCAAGAAAAGAAATTAAGCTGCTACCTGTAATACGTCCATATGAGGAATGTCCGATAACATGCGTTCTTCACTAAATTCGCACTGCTTTTTACCGATGGTAAATAAAATACGTATGAGCTTATTACATATTGCAATTCAATTAGAGATTGCATCTTCTTCAAAGGATTATTTGGACGCTTTGTAAAATACTCATGTAATGCTTTAAAAGCGGTATTTTTAGCGACCAAAGGCATTGCAACTCGAAAGAGGAGAGCTCTTAATGTCTTCCTACCTCTCTTGGTAATTTAGGTTTGTCCTTTATGGGGTCCCCCCAACAAAACGCGGAAAACATACGCTAAGTCAATTTCTGGATGAAATAAATCGACTTTTTCCTATGCTAAGGAATTAATAGCCTTTCATATTGGCTAAATAATCTTAGAATTCTAAGCGATGATATACTCCTTTTTTCTAAAACTCAACCTTATTTAACCCCTGAATCCTAGGGTCTTTTTTTATGTAGAGGAATTGGCTTTGATAATGTCTTCTGTATATTTGAGATGGGGTATATCCACTTAGTTGCTTAATATGATTTTAAAAATGCCCCTATTAATAGTATTGAAGATAAAAGTTAGTGATATCTTTTATCTTTTTTCGCTTAGAATGTTAAACCTTATAGATAAGGCCAATTTTCTCAACCTCATTTGATTCATTATCTGAAACTTTTCCCAAGTTATTTATGAGTAATTGTTAGAGTAATTACACAAATTTATAATGGTTTAATAGATAGCGCTTTCTTAGGAGAAAAAAGGAGTAACTAGCTAGTATGATGAAGAAATGCAACGATTTGGCAAAGCCATATTTATTTCAGGTAATGATTATGCCGGCAATGGGATTATTACAAGGACCAAGTAATACTCTATTAAATTGGAAATATTGGGAATTATTACGACTGAAGGTCCATTGGAGGTAAGAAAAATGATACGATTTGGAGTAATCGGGACGAATCGAATAACGGACATATTTATACAAGATGCGAGTACTTTAAAGGAATTTTCTTTAACTGCTGTTTATTCTCGGACAGTGAAAAAGGCAATAGAATTTGCTGGAAAATATAATATACAGAATATTTTTGTGGATTTGGAAAGTATGGCAAAAAGCGATGAAATTGATGCAGTCTATATAGCCAGTCCAAATGCCCTGCATGCCGAGCAAGCTATAATTTTTATGAAGTATGGCAAACATGTGCTTTGTGAAAAACCCATTGCTTCCAATACAACAGAATTACAAACGATGATTCAAGTTGCTCAAAGTAATAAAGTTGTTTTAATGGAAGCATTAAAATCAACATTACTTCCTAATTTTCAAAGTGTTTACAGTAATTTACATAAAATAGGAAAAATACGTCGATATTTTGCAAGTTATTGTCAATACTCCTCTCGTTATGATGCTTATAAGCAAGGAACTATATTAAATGCATTCAATCCTTTATTTTCAAATGGTTCTATAATGGATATTGGTATTTATTGTATTTATCCAATGGTTGTATTATTTGGCGTACCATCTAGTGTCCAAGCCAATGCGTTGATGCTTGACTCGGGAATAGACGGAGAAGGAAGTCTATTGCTGAAGTATAAAGATATGGATGCAGTAATTATGTATTCAAAAATAACAGATTCGAATATTCCTTCTGAAATTCAAGGCGAAAATGGAAACATTATTATAGATAATATCAATCAACCACAAAAAGTAGAAATTCGTTATCGAGATGGACGAGTAGAAGATATTTCCTACCCACAATCTAACAACACAATGTATTATGAAACCAAAGAATTTATTAATTTAATTAAGGCTGGTCAGTTAGAATCAAGTATCAATTCGCACAATCATTCAATGATAACTATGAGAATTATAGAAGAAGCGCGGAAACAGATGGGTCTTGAATTTCCGGCGGATAGGATAAATAAATAGTACGAGTAATCCCTTCAGTTTAAACTAAAGGGATTTTTTTATTAATAATCAAGGTCTACTCCTAAAAGTTATTTTCAATTTTCTGAGTCTCATTTGTTTCATTATCTGGTACTTTTCCCAAGTTATTGATAAGTGATTGTTAGAATAATCATGCAGCTCTATAATTGCTCTAGAGATAGCGCTTTCTTATAAAAACTAAAAAGGAGTTGATTCATTATGATGCAGAAATTGCAGCGATTTGGTGGAGCCATGTTTATTCCAGTAATGATTATGCCGGCTATGGGATTGTTACTAGGTCTCAGTAACACTTTATTAAATGAGCAAATGGTCGGAAGTATTGCTGCTAAAGGTACCATTTGGTATGCATTTTGGAAATTAATTTTTGATGGGAGTTACGTTGTATTTCAAAATATTCCCCTTTTATTTGTTATCGGTTTACCTATTGGTTTAGCAAAGAAATCAAAGAGCAGGGCTGCATTGGAAGCTTTCGTTATTTATATGTTTTTTAATGTATTTATCAACTCATTACTATCTACATCTGGTTCAACTTTTGGGGTGGATTTCTCTAAGGATGTAGGCGGATATAGCGGATTAGCAAGTATAGCAGGTATTAAAACGCTTGATACGAGTATGGTTGGTGCATTAATTATTGCAGGAATTACTATCTGGCTTCATGAACGCTTTTATGATAAAAAATTGCCAGACCTTTTAGCAATTTTCCAAGGAAGTGCCTTGGTCACGATAGTAGGATTCTTAGTTATGATACCAGTAGCACTTTTAACTTGTCTTGTCTGGCCACATATTCAAGAATGGATTTTTTCACTTCAAGGGCTATTAAAAACATCTGGAGCTATAGGTGTAGGGCTTTACAGTTTTCTAGAAAGAATTCTGATTCCAACTGGTTTACACCATTTTATCTGGCAGCCCTTTGCTTATGGACCAGCTGCAGTAAATGGGGGACTTCTAGCTTATTGGTTTTCTCATGTAGCAGAGTTTGCAAATTCGACTAAATCAATGACAGAGTTGTTTCCTCAGGGTGGTTTTACCTTGTTTGGGAATTCCAAAGTATTTGGATGCTTGGGCATAGCAATTGCACTTATCATTACAAGTAGACCAGAGAAAAGAAAACAAACAATTGGATTAATTTTACCTGTTGCATTTACTGCAGTAATTACAGGGATAACAGAACCAATAGAGTTTACATTCTTGTTTATTGCTCCTTATTTATTTTTAATTCATGCTATTTTGGCTGGTTTAATGACTGCAATTATGTATGCCTTTGGTGTTTCAGGTAACTTTATATACGGCTTACTTGATTTCTCAATCACTTGGGCAAGTACATGGCAAAATCACTGGGCAACTTGGCTGCTTCAAATAGGTATTGGTTTAGGATTTACCGTTATCTATGTTGTTTTATTTAGATATCTAATTATTAAGTTTAATATTTTGACGCCAGGCAGGGAGTCTGATGATGTAGAAAGCAAGTTATTTACGAAAGCAGATTACAAAGAGAAGAAATTAGGAAATACAGGTGGAAGCAGTTCTTTTGAACAATTAGCTGAATACTTTTTAGCAGATTTAGGTGGCGCTGCAAATATTCAAGATATTACAAACTGTGCAACGAGATTACGTGTTACAGTAAAAGATCCTGAAAAACTAGAAAGTGAACAAGTTTTTAGAAAACATGGAGCACATGGCTTAGTTCGAAATAAACAAGCGATCCAAGTAATAGTTGGACTATCAGTTGGTCAAGTTCGAGATAAAATGGAAGAAAAGATTAAAAGTGTTCGAAAGTAAAATAGGATGTAAGAAGGTTAAAGAAATCTCCCAATGAGTGAAACCTTTCCCATCATCTTTCCAAACTATTACGATGAAGGAAAAATCGCAGTATACTAACCTTAAAGAAATATTTATACACTAAGACATAACAACAATAAGGAAAGAGGGACTAAAAATGAAAAAAAATTCTGTAGTAATTGCTGGTGGGGGAAGTACTTATACAGCTGGAATTGTAATGATGTTAATTGAAAATCAAGATAAATTTCCATTACGGAAATTAAAATTTTACGATAATAATAAAGAACGTCAAGATATCGTTGCGAAAGCATGTGAAATTATCATTAAGGAACGTGCTCCTAAAATTGAATTCATAGCAACAACAGATCCCGAGGAAGCTTTTACAGATGTTGATTTCGTAATGGCACATATTCGTGTCGGTGGTCTAAAAATGCGTGAACTAGATGAAAAAATTCCATTAAAATATGGGGCCGTTGGTCAAGAAACATGTGGACCTGGCGGCATGGCCTATGGTATGCGTTCAATTCCAGGAGTAATTGAATTAATTGATTATATGGAAAAGTATTCACCGAATGCTTGGATGTTAAACTACTCTAACCCAGCTTCGATTGTTGCAGAGGCAACACGTATCTTACGTCCTAACTCGAAAATCATTAATATTTGTGATATGCCAGTTGCCATTAAAAAATCAATGGCTGACATTTTAGGGTTGGAATCTGAGAATGATATTATTGAACGGTATTATGGACTAAACCATTTTGGTTGGTGGACTGAGCTTTATGATAAAGAAGGCAATGACTTAATGCCAAGATTGAAAGAACATGTAAAACAATGGGGTTATGGGGCTAAAAATGATGGGATTAATAATCCACTGCTAGCGGAATCCAGCTGGATGGATACATTTACTAAAGCTAAGGACGTATACGCTGTTGACCCGGATACACTACCAAATACGTATTTAAAATATTATTTATTCCCTGACTATGTAGTACAACATTCAAACCCAGAACATACACGGGCAAACGAAGTGATGGATCATCGTGAAAAGAATGTTTTTGCCGAATGTATACGAATTGCCGAAGCTGGCACCGCTGAAGGAACAAGTATTGAAGCCGGGGAACACGCGGAATTCATCGTTCGATTGGCAGGAGCGCTTGCATACAACACATATGAAAGAATGCTATTAATTGTTCCTAATAATGGGGCGATTGCAAACGTTGAACCAACTGCAATGGTTGAGATTCCATGTTTAGTAAGTAAAGCAGGTGTGGAACCACTATCTATTGGGACGATTCCTCAATTCCAAAAGGGATTGATTGAACAACAAGTATCAGTAGAAAAGTTAGTCGTTCAAGCTTATTTAGAAAAATCATATCAAAAACTTTGGCAGGCGCTAACATTGTCAAAGACAGTACCAAGTGCGAGTGTTGCAAAAGCAATTTTAGATGACCTTATCGAGGCAAACAAGGATTTTTGGCCGGAACTTTCTTAAGGAAAAAGGGTTTGCTAAACTAGTAGCGGGTATGAGGTGTTTTCATACCCTGTTGCCTGGTAATTAAGTTAGGAGGATCTCCTTGTGAATCTTGAAGAGTTAATTAATAAAAATTATGAGTATTTGAGTGATACTGATTTTACTATTGCTAAGTACGTTCTTGCTAATAAAGATAAAATTGGGAACATGGGTATTAATCAGTTAGCTAAAAATAGTTTAGCATCCAAATCATCTGTATTAAGATTTGCTCAAAAATTAGGTTTTAGTGGATATAGTGAATTTAAAAACTTTGTAAAATGGGAAAATGCCAGCCCAAATGAGGAACTTAAACCAAATGAATTGTTTGAACAAGTTCTTTATGATGTCAATAAAACGTTAGACTATTTAAATAGTGTGGACTTTGAACCTATTTATAAAGCAATTGATACTAGCGAAAATATTTATGTCATTTCAACAGGAATAGCCCAGAAAAATCAAGCTGCAGAACTGCAACGACTATTCCTACTTATTGGCAAACCCGTTCAAATTATTCCTGCAATGGCCCACGCAAATGAATATAGGCTTATAATTGAAAAGTTAACTTCTAAAGATTTAATTATTTTGTTTTCGCTATCCGGTGAAAATCCAAACTTACAAGGGTTACCTGATATTCCTGCAGTTAAGGGTGCAAAAATGATTTCCCTTACCAATTTTAAAAGTAATTGGTTGTCAGGACATGCTGATTTTAATTTATATGCTTCCAGTACGATGAATCCTATTCCGAAAAATTGGTGGGTACGATCTGCCTCTTCCTTTTTTATTGTGGTAGAAGCATTGGCATTTGGATATTTAGATTATATAAATAGTAAAAGATAGACATTGAGGTGTGAAATGATGTTTTTTAAGAAGAGTAAAAAAGAAAAAAATATATTCATCCATAGCCCTTTAAAGGGCGAGGTTATTCCATTAGGAAGTGTTCCAGATCCCGTTTTTTCCCAGAAAATGATGGGCGAAGGGCTAGCCTTTATTCCAACTAACGGCGAAGTTTTTTCTCCTGTAAATGGGAAGGTTACACAAGTGTTTCCTACTAAACATGCAATTGGAATGGTAACGGAAGATGGCCTTGAAATGCTATTACATTTAGGACTTGAAACAGTTGAATTAAAAGGTGAAGGATTTAATATCAAAATTAATGCTGGAGATATAGTTAGTGTTAATGACCACATTGGTACTTTTGATCTTTCCTATATTGAGGAGAAGGGAAAAGAAATTATTTCAGTCCTTGTTTTCCCGAATTTTGAAGAAAAAATCTCTGAAATGATTCCGTTAAAGTCAGATGAAGTTGAAAGTGGAACGGAAATTGCTCAATTGATTTTTAAATAACTCAAATTTCATACTTGAAAATCGATTTGTGATGGGGCTCTCAAAAATTTAAGACCCAGCCAAATTCGTAGCTTAAACTGATTTTAAAAAGCGAAACGGCCTCCATTCTTGGTAAGGAAGATTCTCATGCCATAGTTGTTATTTATTTTTGACAACCTAATTCTTAGATCAAAAAGTGAATTTATTAAGTAATAATTAGCCTGTATGATACTTCCTTCATTCAGGCTTTTATTACGTTCCTCAGTTTTACGGCGCTTTCCATTTAGAAAAACAGTGGCGCAAAACTAAAAATGAAAGATCTAAAATAAATTGTTCTGCAGCCTAGAAGTCTTGTCATTCAGGATACTTATTTGTTTTGTTCAAAAACTCATCAATTTCTGAACGCAGGGAAATTTAAATAGTTTTATAGCTTTCTATCTACTATATGTGTTCATAAACTCTGTAAAGAAATCTATGTTCAGATATTACCCCTAACATTAAGTTATGTTACGATAAAACAGAGAAATTTAAAAATAAGGGGAGAAATTAATGAAGGTAGGATATGCTCGTGTTTCAACAGGCATTCAAAATCTTGATTTACAATTGGATGCTCTTAAAGAACATGGTTGCGAAGAAATATTTACAGATAAAATTAGTGGCGCCAAAGATAAAAGACAAGGATTGGAAGAAGCCCTTCGATTTGTACGCTCTGGTGATACGATAGTAGTTTGGCGCTTAGATCGATTAGGGAGAAATATGCAGCATTTAATTAAAATTGTGAATGACCTTAATGACCGAGGTATTAGTTTCCACAGCTTGCAGGAAAACATTACGATGGACAAGGCTAGTGCAACAGGGCAGCTTATGTTTCATCTATTTGCGGCCTTTGCTGAGTTCGAACGTAATCTTATTCAAGAACGTTCAGCAGCTGGTCGTGCTGCTGCAAGAGCCAGAGGGCGTTTAGGAGGAAGACCGGAGAAGTTAGATAAAAAGGAATTAGAAATGTTGAAGACATTGGTAGCAAATGGGACACCCGTTACTGATATTGCTCAAATGTGGGGAGTTTCCCGAACAACTGTTTATCGATATTTAGAAAAGAAGTAAGTCTTTGCTTACGAAAGGATGGGGAGGAAATGGCATCAAGAGGGAAAGAATTACTTACAGCAGATCAAAGAGCAGAATTTGTAAAAATACCGGATGAAATGAGTAAACAAGAACTAGAAACCTATTATACTTTTTCGCAATTTGATATGGAAATTATAAAACGACACAGAAGAGATCATAATCGCTTAGGGTTTGCTGTCCAATTATGTGTATTGCGCTATCCAGGGTGGTCTCTCACAGATGTTGAACCTATACCAGACTATGTACTCCACTATATAGCAAAACAAATAAATGCTAATCCCGATTCATTTTCTTTATATGCCCAACGTGACCCAACCAAGCATGAACATATGGAAGAAATTCGACAGGTATATGGATACCAGAATTTTTCTGTAAGTACATATCGGGAGTTAGCTCAGTATCTTTTGAAACATGCACTTCAAAATGGCAATTCTATGTATCTACTTCGAACTGTTCAAGAAGAACTTAGGAATCGAAAAATAATTCTTCCTGGAATGACTACAATAGAGCGACTTGTGTGGGATACCCGTCGGAGAGCAGAGGAAAGGATTTTTAACTCTTTAACTGCTACTCTTTCACCGTGGCAAAGACACAAATTGGATAAACTTATAGATCCCTTTGCGGAAAGCAGGAAAACCCCATTGGCATGGTTGAGAGAACTTCCGGGTCAGTCATCACCGGATGCCTTTCTAAAAGTAATAGAGCGTTTAGAATATATTCGGGAGTTGAAACTTCCATTAAACATAAATGAAGTTCATCCTAATCGGTTACTACAATTATCTCGCATTGGGGCACGTTATGAACCCCATTCGTTTCGCAGATTTAAAGAAAATAAGAAATATACCATTCTTGTCGCATACCTAGTAACTCTAAGTCAGGATTTAATTGACCAAGCAATTGAAATTCATGATCGGCAAATGATGATTTTACAATCGAAAGGTCGTAAAACACAAGAGGAAATGCAAAAAGAAAATGGAAAAGCAGTTAACGAAAAAGTTGTTCATTTTGCAGATATTGGGGCTGCACTTATTCAAGCACGAGATGAAGGGCTTGATCCATTTAGGACCATTGAAAAGATAATGCCTTGGGATAAAATCGTTACTTCTGTTGAAGAAGCGAAAAAATTAGCTCGACCAATGGATTATGATTACCTTGATTTGCTAGAGAATCGATTTACTTATCTGAGAAAGTATACCCCTACTCTTTTGAAATCATTAGAATTTCATTCTACAAAAGCAGCAGAACCATTATTACGTGCATTAAAAACATTGAACGTGATGAATGAATCCGGAAAAAGAAAAGTACCAGATGGAGCTCCATTAGATTTCGTCCCAAAACGATGGCAAAAGCATGTATACGATGAGGAAGGAACAATTAATCGACATTATTATGAAATGGCTGCCCTTACGGAATTAAAAAATCATATTCGTTCAGGAGACGTATCTGTAGTCGGCAGTAGGCTTCATAAAGACTTTGAGGAGTACCTTGTTCCCAAAGATGAATGGACAACAACCAATCTTAAAGAAACTAGACTGGCAGTTCGTTCATCAGCAGAGGAATACCTTGAGGAAAGAAAGAAAGCTCTAGCTGAACGCCTTACATGGGTTTCAAATAACCTTGATAGTCTTGAAGGAATAAATATAGAAAAAGCAAAACTTAGAGTGGATCGTTTGGAAAAGAATACCCCAGAAGATGCACGAACTTTCAGTTTATCCTTATATAATATGCTTCCGAGAATTAAGCTTACTGATCTTTTAATGGAGGTAGCGCACTGGACAGGTTTTGACGAAATGTTAATACATGCTTCCACTAATCGCCCTCCAAATGGAGAAGAAAAGGTCATTTTGATGGCTGCGCTTATGGCAATGGGAACGAATATTGGATTGACTAAAATGGCAGATGCTACACCTGGAGTTACTTATCATCAGATGGCCAATGCCGCACAATGGAGATTATATGATGATGCTATAAATCGAGCACAGGCAACTTTGGTAAATTTTCAACACAAACTTGCTCTAGCTTCTTATTGGGGAGATGGCACCACATCTTCATCCGACGGAATGCGAGTACAGGTTGGTGTTTCATCGTTGCATGCCGAAGCAAATCCCCACTACGGCACAGGAAAAGGGGCAACCATTTATAGGTTTACAAGTGATCAATTTTCCTCGTTTTATACGAAAGTCATTAATACCAATGCAAGAGATGCTGTCCATGTCATCGATGGGTTGCTTCATCATGAAACAGAATTAAATATTGAAGAGCATTTCACAGACACGGCCGGCTATACAGATTCTGTATTCGGATTAAGTCATTTGTTAGGTTTTCGTTTTGCGCCAAGGCTTCGTGACTTAGCTGATTCCAAACTATACACAATTCAAAAGCCAAGTGATTTTCCTGACCTAGAAAAATTACTTCGTGGACGGATTAACACAAAGATTATTCAGGAAAACTTTGATGACGTGCTCCGTTTAGCCCATTCGATTCGAGAAGGAAAAGTGTCTGGTTCGCTTATTATGGGGAAATTGGGATCATATGCAAGGCAAAACAAGTTAGCTGCTGCATTACGAGAAATGGGAAGAATCGAAAAAACTATTTTTATTTTAGATTACATATCTAATGAAGCTCTACGTAGGCGTATTCAACGAGGATTGAATAAAGGAGAAGCTATGAATGGCTTGGCAAGATCATTATTCTTTGGAAAACGAGGGGAGTTACGGGAACGAGGACTGCAAGATCAACTTCAACGTGCAAGCGCTTTAAATATTATAATTAACGCTATTAGTGTATGGAACACCGTATATCTTACCGAAGCAACAAAATTGTTGAAGGAAAAAGGGGATTTTCAAGAAGATCTACTAAAACATATTTCGCCATTAGGATGGGAACATATCAATTTTCTTGGGGAATACACCTTTGATATGAAGAAAATAGCAAGCTTACATTCGCTGCGCCCTCTTATTCAATAAATAATAAGCCGAATTTTCTTAGCGTAGGAAAACTCGGCTTTATTTATGTCGAAATTTGCTTAGCGTATGTTTTGCGCTTTTTGTTGGTAGGACCCCTTTATGCTTACCAGATGTATTTTCCTTAAGACTAAGCCCAGCTAGTTTGATAATCTGCCTTGGGTGGGAATAGTAACTTAGGTCTCCTACCTCTGAAAAAAAGCCTGCAACCGTGTCTTTCCCTATTCCCTTAATAGCCAACATTTGTTCAACACCTGGAATTTGTTCAAGAAGTTTATCTATGTTAGATTCCAGTTCTTCGAACTTTTCTTTTATTAGTTCATATTTGTCTATTAACGTGCGAAGCTCTAACTTAGCCATATCAGAACCTTCCCTAATACCAATTGAAGCAACTGCAATCTTCTTTAGTTCTTTTATTTTACTGAGTCCCACTGCACGTTTAACAGCTTTTCGAAGATGTACTAGTATCTCCTGTTCGGAGAGAGCTACTAACTCATGTGGCAATAAATTTAGTTTTAGTAATTGTATAGCAGATTTACCTTCCCAATCCTTAAAAGACGGTAAGAAACTCTGGAAAATAGCGGTCTATCCAATTATGGACTTGCCCTTGAACTGCTTGAAGATCAACAGATAGAAGATCACGTATTTTTCTAGCCACACGAAGTTCTGCATATCTCCCGTCTTTGACCAACTGTGCGATAACTCTTGCATCCTTTACATCATTTTTAGTTGGAGAATTATCATCTAACTCTTTACTTTTCTTTACATGCAAAGGATTTACAACTACAAACTTGATATTTTTCGCCTTAAGGAAGTGAGCTAAATTCAGCCAATAGTGACCTGTCGGCTCCATTCCTACGATCACTTTTTCCATATTGTTTTGATTCATTAACTTTTTTATCCACTCTAAGAAACAGTTAAAACTAGAATCTGTATTTTCAAAGTATAAAGGTGCTGAAAATTCTAAACCTCTAAAGTCTTGGGCTCTTGCCACATGCTTGTATTTAGCAATATCAACACCTATAATTAATGTTTGAGAAGTAATTTGAGCAATCTTTTCATTTTGGTTATAATTCATTTGAATAGCCTCCTGGTATATGTGTTTGTTGTCCTTTTTGCCGCCAGGCTTTGGACATTCATATCATACTAGACTAACCTAAATAAATGAGACACTATAAAACACCTTCGAATGGTACACTTAAACAAAGTACTAACTCGGAGGTGTTTTGCGTGGGCAAAAACATATATTCAAGTGAGGTTAAATGGGCAGTTGTTAAAGATAAGATGAGTGGTCAGTTTACGAATCAAGAAATCATGCAGAAATATGGAATTAAAAATGTTTCTCAAATCAAAACGTGGATGAAATGGTATCGGGAAAATCAAGTTCATCGATTCGATCAACCTATAGGAAAACAGTATTCATACGGGCATGGTCCAGATAATTCAAGTGATGAAGATAAAAAAGAACGTCAAATGAATCACTTAAAGCAGGAAAATGAAATCTTAAAAAAGTATTTGGAAATCGAAAAGGAGTTGAAAAGGAAATTGTCCTCCAATTAGTACAGACATTACGAAAAAAATATACTGTATCAGCTATTTTATCTGCTTTACATGTTCCAAGATCTACGTATTATCGCTGGGCATCTTCGCAACCAATGGAGTTATCTAAGGAGGAGGAAACAATTATTTCCCTCTGCAAAGAAACAAAGTACCGATATGGACACCGGAAGATCAAAGAGCTGTTAAAGCGTAATTATCAAATTAAATTAAACCGTAATACTGTTCAACGGATTATGCAAAAATATCATCTTCAGTGTAGAATAAAGCAAAAGAGAAGGTGGAAATCACAGGGGGAATCGGTCATTGTTGCGCCCAATTTATTACAGCGAGAATTTTATGCAAGCAATCCTAACGAAAAATGGGTAACGGATATTACCTATATTCAATATGGTCCAGATACTTTATATTTATCTACCATCATGGATTTGTATAACAATCAAATCGTTGCCTATAAGCTTTATCCCCATCAACAAACTTCTTTAGTAATGGATACCTTGGATGAAGCACTAGAAAAACGAGGGAATCCTGAAGGAATAATCATCCACTCCGATCAAGGCAGTGTCTATGCTTCTTATGCGTATCAAAGTCGGGTCAGAGAGCAAAATTTAGTCAGTAGTATGTCACGCAGAGGAAACTGTTGGGACAATGCCGTCATGGAGTCCTTTCATTCTAATCTAAAATCAGAGGAATTTCAGTATGTTAAATTCCATTCTTTATCTTTAAAAGAAGTAAAAGAGCGTGTAGATCAATTTATGAGATATTATAACGAAGAACGTATTCAAGAAAAATTAGGCTACCACACACCAATAGAGTTTGGTAATATGGCAGCCTAAGAAGGTGTTTTATTACTGTCCCATATTGCTAGGTCAGTCTATACCAAGGGGCTTTTTTATGTTCAAACCTCATATTTCTTCATTACAGGAATGCTGCCCGTTAGTGTAAGTACACCTTTTCACAATCTCCTATATCCATTTCCTCTATATAAAAAAATACCAAAAACGACCGTTTTTGGTTGTAGAAAAGAGATTATCTAAAAATATTCAAAAACTACTTAAAACACATAACCAAAAATATAACCAAAATCAAATTACTAATATATCTATTTAAATACCCTTTATGGTATAGTAAATGTATTAAGTAAGGGGGGACTTGTGTTGAAATTTGGATATGCACGGGTAAGTACGCAAGATCAGTCATTGTCATTACAACTGGATGCTTTGAACCATTATGAAGTGGAACAGATTTTTGAAGAAAAAGAATCAGGTAAGAGGAAAAACCGGCCTCAATTGGACGAGCTACTTAAAGTTCTGCGTAAGGGCGACACAGTAGTTGTCTACAAATTAGATCGTATCAGTCGAAGTACCAAACATTTAATTGAACTCATGGAGCAGTTTGAAGCTAAGGGAATTCATTTCGTGTCTATTCAAGATAAAATTGACACAACAACAGCTATGGGGCGATTCTTTTTCAGAATGTTAGCCAGCATAGCCGAATTAGAACGGGACATCATTAGTGAACGAACTAAAGATGGACTGGTAGCTGCTAGAGCTAGGGGAAGAAATGGAGGTAGACCGAAGGTTGAACCTAAAAAAATCATGCTTGCCATGAAGATGTATGAAAGTAAAGACTACTCCTTATCTCAAATTAAAGAAGCCACAGGAATAGGAGCAACAACGTTATATCGTTACTTAGGAACAAAAGAAAAATCTGGCAAGGAGGTATAACATGAGAGGGAAAGAGCTGTTAACCTCCGATCAGCGAAATATGTTTGTGTCTATTCCTGATGATATGAATGAGCATGACATAGAAATGCACTATACTTTTACCTCAGAAGATCTTGGATTTATTAATAAGCACCGAAGAGACCATAATCGCTTAGGGGTTGCTTTACAGCTCGCTGTCCTTCGGTATCCAGGTTGGACTTTATTTCAGATTAAAGACATTCCCAGCCCAATACTCGATTATATTGCAAAACAAATTGATGTCTCCCCTCAAGAATATACCCAGTATGCAAAACGGGTAGCAACTCGAAATGAACATCTAGAGGAACTTCGGCAACATTATGGCTACCAAAACTTATCCTTTGGGGCATATCGAATAATTGCACAATTTACTCTTAAACTTGCTCTTGAGAACGGAAATACAGACTACTTGATTCGCTCAACAATTGAAGAATTGCGAAGACAAAAAGTAATTTTGCCAGCACTGACAACAATAGAAAGGATTGTATGGGAAGCTCGTCAACGGGCAGAAGAACGAATTTTTAAATCTATCATCTCTACATTAAGTGAATCTCAACAAAAGTTAGATCACTTACTTGATGCAAGTTCCACCAATTCAAAGACACCCCTTGCTTGGTTGCGAGAAGTTCCCGGTCAATCTTCTCCAGATGCCTTCTTAAAGGTTATAAAACGTCTTCAAGTCATACGAACTTTGCAACTTAATGTGGATATTAAAGAAATTCATCCAAATAGGGTCTTACAGCTAGCACGATTGGGTTCCAAATATGAACCCCGTTCATTCCGTAGATTTAAAGAGAATAAGAAATTTGCGCTTTTAGTTTTACACCTCCTACAACTTAGCCAAAACCTTACTGATCATGCCTTTGAGATACATGATCGGCAAATTAGCCTATTGTTATCAAAAGGACGTAAAGCTCAAGAAGAGATTCAGAGGTTAAATGGTAAATCAGTTAATGAAAAGGTTATTCACTTTGCAGATTTGGGAACAGCATTGATTCAAGCAAAAGAACAAGGGAAGGACCCATTTGAAGCCTTAGAAGCTATTATGCCTTGGGAGGACTTCGTAAACTCAATAGAAGAGGCGAAGCAATTATCACGCCCTATGGATTACGATTACTTAGACTTACTAAAATTTCGCTTTAACTACTTACGTAAATATACTCCAACATTGTTAGAAGCCCTAGAATTCACTTCTACAAAATCAGGAGAGCCATTGCTTCAAGCTATTGAGACCATTAAAGAGATGAACAAAAATAATAAACGAAAAATTCCAGAAGGAGCTCCTTTGGACTTTATCTCGAATCGCTGGCAAAAGCACGTTTATGATGATGATGGTAATATAAATCGCCAATATTATGAGATGTCTGTTCTTACCGAGTTAAGAAATCTTGTACGCTCAGGTAACGTTTCTATTAAAGGAAGTCGTCAGCATCAAGATTTTGATAATTATTTAGTGACAAAAGAAGCATGGGAGCAAAACAAGCACCTTAATGGACTTACCGCACCACCTTCTGTTGATGAATACTTAAAATTGAAAATAGATGCATTACATGATCGGCTTGAATGGATTAAAGCGAATATCACAGAATTAGATGGGGTTAATTTTGAAGACGGACGGCTGCATCTCCATCGTTTGGAGAAAAACGTTCCAGAAACAGCACGAGAATATAGTTTATCTCTATATCAACTGATACCTCGTGTGAAGTTGACAGATTTGCTTATGGAAGTAGCAAGTTGGACGGGATTCGAAAAGCAGTTCCTCCATGCTTCTACGCTGAATCCACCGAAAGAAGAAGAAAAGCCTGCGATCATGGCAGCGATTATGGCTATGGGAACAAACATCGGTCTTACTAAGATGGCAGAAGCGACACAAGGGGTTTCTTACCGGCAAATGTCCACAGCCTCACAGTGGCGTTTATATGAAGATGCTATGAATAAAGCACAAGCCGTTATGGTGAATTTTCAACACCAGTTAAACTTGTCGTCGTACTGGGGCGATGGTACAACTTCTTCTTCAGATGGAATGCGTGTTCAAGTAGGAGTTTCATCCTTACACGCTGATGCAAATCCACATTACGGCACAGGGAAAGGAACAACCATTTATCGGTTTGTTAGTGACCAATTTTCTAGCTTCTATACGAAAGTGATTAATACAAACGCAAGAGACGCTGTTCATGTTATAGATGGTTTATTGCATCATGAAACCGACTTGCATATTGAAGAACATTATACAGATACGGCTGGTTATACGGATCAAGTATTCGGATTAACTAATTTGTTAGGATTTCGATTTGCCCCAAGACTACGAGACCTTGCAGATTCAAAACTTTATTCATTTGAAAAGCCAGACCAATATCCAGAAATGGAGAAGTTGCTTCGTGGAAGAATTAACACCAAGATCATTCAGGAAAATTATGATGATGTATTAAGGTTGGCACATTCCATTCGTAAAGGAACGGTCTCTGCTTCTCTCATTATGGGGAAATTAGGTTCTTATTCTCGTCAAAATAGCCTTGCGACAACTTTAAGAGAGATGGGTCGCATAGATAAAACCTTGTTTATATTAGATTATATTTCTAGCGAAACATTGCGTCGGCGAATTCAACGTGGATTAAATAAAGGAGAAGCTATGAATGCATTGGCACGAGCTATTTTCTTTGGGAAACATGGGGAACTTAGAGAAAGAGCATTACAAGATCAATTACAGCGTGCCAGCGCCTTAAACTTAATTATTAATGCTATTAGTATTTGGAATACCGTGTATCTATCACAAGCAATTGAACATTTTAAAAATACAGGAAAGTATCAAGAGGAATTGCTCCCGCACATATCACCATTAGGATGGGAACATATAAACTTTCTAGGAGAATATTCATTTATACCTGAGATTTTGAACTCAATACATTCCCTAAGTCCACTTAGGATATAAAAAAACCCTAATTTTTCTGCTTAGCGTAGAAAAATTAGGGTTTTCATATCCAAAAAATGTCTTAGCGTATAATATCCGCGTTTTGTCGGCAGTACCCCTATAACTCTTTAGGTGTTTAATCTTAACTGTTTGTCCTAATAGAAGTTAAGATTGCAAGTATCTAATTATAGGGCTGAAATGACTCGAACCTTTTCCGGTTATATATGAAGGACAGTTAACTATAATAAAGTCACGAACGAAGTAATCTATTTACTTAGAAAGTTCAAAGTGAAAGGAGATAATAAAATGAAGAAAAAAGAAGTAATTAATCAATTAGAAAATTTTTTAAATGAGATAAACAGAAGAAAGGAAGATCAACTTTTAAAAAAGTTGTATGATAAGAAAATTCTTGATGAATTATCTTCAGATGTTCTTTATATTAAGGTCAGCTTAGAAGGAAGTTCAAATAACGAAATTCTTCTCAGCGAAATGGAAGATTTACAAATTCATTTTGACCATATGAAAGAACTTGTTGAATCGGATCTCTTTAGTCCACTCTATCATTTAATGATAGGTTTAGAGTCATTTTAGAATAAAAGATCCGTTTAACTGGACTGTGTTAGAAAGATTCCCACTCATTGGGGAATAAGTCAATACCCTATGGGAAAATAAACCTTATATCATCATAAGGATGAAGAAGGGGTAATCGTCAGGAAAATAGGTTTAGCATTGCTAAACCACATTTTCCTAACGCTACCTCATGCTATGAGAAGAAATATTTTAATACTTGCATTTTTTTACTTTATTTGATGTAAAACCTTTGCTTCAATACACCTTCTAGTGAGCACAGTTTATGGTTTTATTATTACATATCAAAACTCCATGATCCTTGTACCACACCAAAAAGCAATAAAAATTCGAGTGGACTAGTAACTTGATGGGAATAAATTTTCTTGCTACCAGTTGGGTAATTCATATAAAATTCATGACTTGGTGCTCTATCGTGTTTTCCATAAGCAATAAATGATTTATTAGAAAGTTGAGCAACATAATTATAATCAATTTTAGGAGCAGAAATTTTTGGAACACCCACTGCATGATTCACAGCCCACATTAAGTCATTAGTCTTTACTCTATGTTTAAGTAATTTAATTCCACTATCCGATGCAGTTCCAAGAGATTTTGGTGATGAACAGCTTGAAGCAGTACAATAATGTGATTCTGAAACATTTTTCCATAAGGTTACTGCTGCTGGTTGACTTAACATTGCATATACTTTAGCTTCTGTTCTGTATTTGTCAGAATAAGCAGAAGGATTTGCTCTATTATCTCCTTTTAAGTAAGGATAGTCATCATTAGTTAAAACATTGGGATTTTTAACTGACTTGAATGGTATATAAGTCCTGTAATCAAATGAAAACTCATTTGATTTAGGAATTGCTTTTGTACCAATAGTACCGCTACCCTTTGCCTTTTCAAAGATAGGATCCATAATTGGATCTTCAGTCAATGATTCTTCCTCTACAGATGGTATTGCTACTAGGGTAGATATTGAGCCATCATATTCAAACATTTCATCAGTTAATACTATTTTTTCTTTTATTGCTTCATTTTTTATTAAATCTGCAGTTTCTTCAGAAACAACATTATTAATTTTTAGCATGTAATTGTATTCTTTGCCACTCTCTACATTAGTATCAACATAATGTAGATCTGTTGTCTCAGCGATTTTTACATTATTTTTGAATATTTCATAAACATTATCTTCATCTGGAAGTTTAGGCCATTGTATAGTTACTGAATTAGAGGTGACGATAGTTTCTAATCTTGTATTTTGAACTATGCTATCAATATATTCCTCTTTTTCTGCGGTATTCATAGATGTTGGTTCAGAAATATTATGTTTATTATCAGCCGCTTTAACAGAGAGTACCTCGTTTAGTTTACCATTTGAATAGACTCCTATTTTATATTTTTGTGATTGATCAATATAGTCTGTATATTTATTGTTTGTACCACTATATTCTAACTGGTCGTCTTTGTATATTTTATAGTATTCGTTCTCTTTAGGGCTTAACTCTAAGATCACCTTATTATCATTTGTTTTAACAGTTACATCATTGTCAGCGCTAACAATTAAGGGAGACATAGCAAATCCTAAGGCTATAATTGAAGTAAAAATAATCTTTTTTTTATACATTTTTTCCTCCTTTTATTTTTTAAATTTTCATTACAAACCTATATATGTATAGTAGTAATGCTATAATTAATTGTAACAATATACATCTATGCTATATATAGGTATAACTTACTAATATTGGAATTAAGAGGAGGTAATATGTTTATCATGAAATTAACAACCAACTTTTTTATCAGGCTATTAATTTGTTCTATTTCTTCAGCTTTTTTTCTTGCTCTTTTTTTGTTTTACTTTATTAACTCGGTTCCATTTTCTTTTTTTGACTCTTTTGATTTAGCTTCATTCTTGTTATTTTTTACAATTTTTAGTTTAATCTATCTAGTAATAGGAGCGCCCATTCAATTTTTCTTTAGAAAGTCCCTAAATAATTCCTATATTAAAAATTTTGTATTATTTTTTATATTAGGTTTTATAGTTAATTTGATTTTCTATCCGCTTGCTACCGATCTAAATCCCAAATTTTACTTAGACCAAAATTTTTATTATATGATCATCTCTAGTAGTGTAATATTTTGGTTGAATGATTTAATTTTCCTAAGAATTAATCACGAAAAATTAAAATTCTAAAGTCATATTAATAAATAAATCGAGAGCAGCATTATCTAATATTTCTTCTAATAGTTTTACTTTCTGATGTTTTAAATTAAAGTTGGGTTTCGTATCAGTATATTTTTTGGATAAAATACCTTGACCATATTTCTTGTTTTTATTATGATAAGGTTACAAGTGAAAAAACAACGGGAAGTCCCCGAGAATTCTATGGCATTGTGCATAAGTACAATCTTCCATAGTCTTTTCGGGGACTTTTTTTATTGTTTTTTTTCCTTGATTTAAAAGGAGGGATTTAAAGAATGAAGACAGGGGCAATCAAAAGAGTAAAAGGGTTAAATGATATTCCTTTTTACCTAGGGGCACTGATACTAACCTATCTGTACTTATTTGTTCCAGAGTCTGCATTAGCAGCATGGAAAAAAGCTGGAATCACCAGTCAAGGGAATGTAAAAGACAGTAAGATATATGACCAGTTAAATAACGTTGTATATCTTATCACAGGAATCGGTGCAATATGGGCACTAGCTTGTATTATCTTTGCTGGAATGAAGTTATCTGGCTCACAAGGGAATCCACAAAATAGAACACAAGGTTTTATTGGTCTTGCAATGGCGGGTATCGGAGTCTTTGTTATTGTACAAGCAAAAGTAATAGCTGGATATTTTGCAGGATTTGGAGCTTAAATATTGGTTTGAAACCCCTCTATCGTACTTTACATTGAGGGGTTCATTTCTAGGAGGGAAATTATTATATGAGTCGAAGAGCTGAGGTTCCAATAGATATGGCATCTGAACAAAAGACTATTTTGGGATTCATCTCAATTAGACAATTGATTTATTTAGGAGCAGCAGGGTCAATAGTTTATGCATATATCCCAATGGTTTACAAAATATTCTCTAGTGCCGGTGTTATTGTGGCATTGATAGCATGTGTATTTAGTGTTATTCCAACAGCAATTTTCGTAATTGTTTTTGGCTTTTTCAAAAAGAAAAACCTTCATTTAAACTTCGATCAGTACTTTTTAATAAAAATGAACATGAAAAAACAAAATGGCATATGGAGAAAAGGAACGTATCCAAAGAAATGGATGGTGAATAGTTAAAGTGGGAACTCTTTTGATTATGCTGCTCTTTGCAGTTGGAGCTTATGTTTTCATGAAAATCATGCTAAAGGAACCGATTATCCCAGGTAGAGGAAATAAAGCAACACCAATAAAGTTAAATAAGAAAAATAATGAAAAAGGGAAGAATAATCCTCTTCAAGCCGAAGAAGATCCAAGAATATTCGAAGAGTTATTCTCTGATGTTAAAGATATATCTAATCACCTTATTCATTATACTGACTATTCTTTTTCTATAATCGCTGAAGTAGACCCTGTTAACTATTTTCTTAAAAGCCAATTTGAACAAGAGGCAATTGATGTAACTTTTGAGAGTTGGACAGCAACACTTAATTATCCTGTAAGTGTTTATCTCCAAAATAGATTCGTTGATGTTTCGGAGCCTATTGAAGCAATGAATAAAGTAATGGAAGAATCCAAGGATTTAAATGAAGCTGCCCTTTCATTTGGAAAAGCGATGATTGCAGATATTGTTGAATGGCAAAAATCCGCACCAAGATTTGAAACTAAAATTTATATGATTTTCACTCATAAAATAAATGTTAACTCTATTAGCGCGGATTCTGAAGAAGAGTTAGAAGAAAAAATTGTAGATAAAGCTTTTGCTGAATTAATGAGAAGGGTTAATTCTGCAAGAAATCAATTGCGAAAAGCAGATATACATGTCTCTCTTTTACCAACAGAAGGTATTTATGAATTACTTTACTATACATTTAATCGTCGTAAAGCTGTAAAAAACCGATTTAAAGATTTGGTTAATCAAGAAAAGGATGCATTATATGTAACTGCAGATCAAACAGACTCTCATATTGACTTAGTAAAGGAGACGATTCAGGAATATGAAGATAATGAAAACGAAAGAGAGAGAGCAAGAGAAAAAGAAGCTAGCTAAAAAAAATACTAGTAAGAAAGTAAAAGGGAATAAAAATAAAAAAAGCAATGAAGTAAAAGATATAGATTATCAAATTGATACAAAACCAACAATGTGGGAAATTATTTCTCCGGAAGGCTTAAAAATCGAGTCGGAAGATTATGGAGTTATAAAGACATCATTAGGTACGAAAACATATTTTAGACCAATGTACATACCTCGAGATGGATATCCACGGAAAATGCAAACCAATTGGCTCAATTCCTTGCTATCAAGTGGAGAGGTAGATGTATTTCTTGATATTCATAAAGTTGGTAAATCAGATGCAATACGTACTCTTCAGCGACAAATTACAATGTTGGAATCTAACCTCTCTTTTCAAACGAAAAGAGGGAATATTGACCAAATTAACGATTTAACAGCAAAGATAAGAGATACAGACTTATTGATGTCTGAAATACAGTTTGGTGAAAATGATATGTTTAATGTTGGAACTTTGGCCATGTTATATGCAGAAAATGAGAAGCAATTAAACTATTTTAGTGAGTCTTTAGAGGATGAATTAAGTAGTTCTTTCTTTGGATTAACTAGTACATGGGGCAGGATCCAAAAGGGGTTCAAAAGTATCTTGCCCTTTGGAAAAAACCATATACATGATTCTCTTAGAAATATAGATAGACGTGCTTTATCTACTTTCGCGCCTTTTATTTCTGGAAGTGGAAAGTACATGGGTGGAGTTCCTATTGGGATAAATAAAATTACTGATCAACTTGAATTTATAAATAGTTTCGGAAATGAAGATTTTCGACCTGATAATTATAATATGTTTATTTCGGGATTTTCTGGTAGCGGAAAGTCCGTTACTCTTAAACTTTTAATTGCAAGAGAACTTACCGGAGCAGATGTATATGCTAGATTAATAGATCCTGAAGGTGAATTTGTTAAAATTACAAAACGTTTAGGTGGAATTAATTTAAATATTAACGAAGAAGAAGATATCTGTATCAACCCTCTTGCATTAAACTATTCTGATATTCCCTTTGAAGATGGAGATGAAGAACTTAGTTTAATAGAAGAAAGCGACGAAAAGGAAATTATAGAAAAGGATGGGAAAATCTATATTCGATTTGTACCTATCCGAGAAAAAATCAATGAGGCAATCGATTTCTTTGACATTATATGTAGAGGTAAAAACCAAGAAGCTGAAGGGTTAGATGTTTTTGAAAGAAACTATTTAGAAGAAGCACTTCAGCATGTTATTCATAACAAATTAAACATAAATTCACACCCTGAATCCTTATTTGAAAACAATGTAAGAACTATCGATAATCATCTTGTTCAATCGCGGGTTAGAAAACCAGAACCAACAATAAGTGATGTTAATGAATACTTAATCACAAAATACGGCGAAGAACCAAGGGCGTTTCGCTTAATAGCTGCCATCAAACCATTCTTAAGAACTGGTAGTAAACCTATTTTTGATGGACAAACTTTTTTAGGAAAGGGAGTCACTCAATCATTAGAAAATGCTAGACTCGTAAATTTCAATATTAGTCAAATGGAAGAAGGCTTTTTAAGACCTATTGCTTATCATGTACTCCTTAACTATACATGGGAACACTTTGTTAAGAGTTTGGATAACGCAAAGAAAAAGAAATTTGTTTATGCCGACGAAGCTTGGACTTTAATAGATTCAGAGCAAACCGTTAACTTTCTTGAGAAAATGGCAAGACGTTCTCGTAAGCGGAACGCTGGTTTAAGACTTGCAAGTCAAGATTTTGTTCGTTTTGTTGAAAATAAGAAAGCTAGGGGGATCCTACAAAACACTTACTCTTTTATGTTTTTAAAACAAAGCAAATTGGATTTAAAAGCTATAAGAGAAAATTTTGATTTATCTGAAGGAGAAATTAACATTCTATTCGGTAATCCGGATAAAGGAGAAGGAATTCTCCGAGTCGGAAAATCATCTGTATGGTTACGAACGAATCCTAGTAAAGAAGAATTATTCTTTATTGAATCCAATGAAGCGGTTTATGAAGAAACAATGCAAAGACAAAAACAAAAAGCTAGTAGTTTTTATTAGGAAGGAGGCGTTATCTTACTTTGAATAAAATCCAGGAACTTATATCCTCACTTTTTTCTGCTATGGGTGATTGGATAGCAACTCCTTTTAAAAGTCTCCCAACTTTAAAGAATTTGATTTTTGGTGGGGATGAAAATTTAGCTTTCTTAACTTTTACAGAAAAGGAAATTACTAAGGTTTATACTCCAGGAATGAATATTTTCACAGCCTTAGCAGTTACCGTTTTATTAATTAGTATTATTATGGCAGCAATGAAAATTTCATCGACCAGTATCAATCCATCTAATAGAACCTATGTAATTGAGTATTTTAAAGAATTATTATTAGTTGCAGTACTATTCGCAAATTTGTACTCAATTTATGCCATTTTATTTCTTACTAACCAGGCAATTGTCGGATTATTTGGATCTGATGTGGACTTGTTAAATTTAAAAAATGCTATAGAGATGTCTATATATCCAGGTGGAGTGTTAGGGGTTTTAGGAATTACGATAGTAAAAGTCGGTCTATGTATATGGGCGTATTTCTATTATTCAATGCGGAAATTTACACTTATGTTGTTGTTAATTACCGGTCCTTTGATGCTGGTATTTTTCTTAATTCCTCAAACAAAGTCCATTACAATTGCATGGTTTAAAGAATTAGTAGGTACTATATTTGTTCAATCTATTCATGCAGCCGTATATTTCATAATGGCTGTCATGGTTGGTGCAGCAAATCCAATTGAAGCTGTTATTCTAATGATGATCTTTATTCCAGTAACTGAATCTTTAAGAGCTTTAATCGGTCTTGGAGGAAAAATGAATGATGGCTTTTCGAAAGCAGCTGCTATGATGGGTGGATCTGCTTTAGTAGGTATGTATGGAGCAGCTAAAGGGGCATTAGAAGGTACATCAGTTACAGATGCTATTAAAAGGGGATATCTTAATGCTAAAAACAGAGGTAAAGGTAAAGGAAAAGACTCTGACAATGTATCATCAGAAGATAATGATACAGTAGGTGACATCAAAAAAACTCTTGCAGGAAATACAGGAACAGATACTGGGACTACTGCTAATGCTGAAAAAATGTTAAAACCAGGAAACATTTTGTCTAGAAGTGGTAAAGCTGTATTTGGGGCTACTGGCGCCCTTGCTGGTTCTGCTCTTGGACCAATGGGTGTGTTAACTGGTTCAACAATTGGTTTTCATGCGGGCGGTGTAGCTGGTGGACTTGCAGGAAGAGTTGGTGGAGCAAGTGCTCAATTATTAGCAAACAGAGGTTCAGCTCTTTTAAAAAATGGACTTAAAGGTTTTAAAGATATTAATAATGCTGATAAAGCAGCGGATGAACAACTAGCTAATACTATTGCTGATGAAAAAGCTACAGCATGGGCAAATGAAAATGAAGATGGGTTCAGAAAAGACTTTAAAGAGCGTTTCCCGGATGCCCATGAAGAAGCTGTGAATAAAGCTTGGGATAATGAAAAAGCTTCAAAAAAAGCAGGATTTTTAAATGAAGCAAGAGGAATGGTTGCGGGTATGAAAAGCAAAGAAGGGAAAAATGCTAATGCTTCTTCTTTAGTTAAAAACGCAACTAGTAATCTAACAAATAAATGGGCAGAGAAAAATAAAGAACCATTTATGAAGGAATATGATCAGAAAAATCCTCTTCCCGTAAATGCAAGTAAAGAGGAGATATCACGCCATCAAAACGCTCGTGAAAATGCATGGCAATCTCAATTAAAGGAAAAAGAAAGCTCGATACAAAATTTAGCGAGTGATGTTGCTAATGATATCGGAAATGGTGCTTCCCTAAATCATAGTTATATAAATAAAGAGGACTTTGAAAAAAGAATGGCCGAAAGAATGGCTGGTGGTATATCCCAAAAGGCTATTGCTAAAACAAGTACAAACCTTGCCAAAGATTGGGCTAAAGATAACAAAGATAACTTTATGAAAAATTATGATGAGAAAAATCCTTTACCTTTAAATGCGACTGCAGAACAAAAATCTGCACACTCAAATGCTAAAGCAGAAGCATGGAAAAATGAAATTGATAATAAACAGAAAAGTATAGCTAATGTTCTTGGCAATGGTAATTTGAAATTAAGAAATGGCCAAGAAAAAAATCAGCTATTTACTAATCAATTGGCAAAAGATATCGGTTCTATTATAGGTGTAAACGAAAACTCAGAAAAAATGGATCAAATAAGTGATCAACTTCATAATGTGTATTCACCTAATCCGATTTCTACCGCTACTCAATCATTAACATCCAGTTGGGCTAAAGATAATAAAGCTAGCTTTATGAAAAATTATGATAAATCTAATCCACTTCCAGATAATGCAACATCTGAAGTAAAAGCAAACCATGCTCAACAAAAACAGAATGCTTGGGATAACCAGGTACAACAAAAGCAACAAAAACTTGGAAATATTTTAACTAGCCAAAGTAACGCAATAATGAGTGGTAAAAATGTTCCACTAGAAAATGTTACAAAGTCAATTGCACAAGAACTAGGAATTAGTACTTCTGATAGTAGTAAAATGAATGCTATTTCATCACAAGTACAAACTGGATTGTCGTCAGTACAAGGTGCTAGTTCAAAAGTAAGCAATACTACTGAAGTATTAGCATCTAGTTGGGCAAAGAACAACAAACAAAATTTCATGAAAAATTATGATAAGTCTAATCCACTTCCTGCCAATGCAACTTCTGAAATGATAACGAGTCATAATCAACAAAAAGAAAAAGCATGGAATTCTGAGGTTCAACAAAAACAACAAAGTATTAGTAATATTATCCGAGATAATAGCAATGCTGTTCTTCATGGAACTCCTTCTCAAATTAGTAAAGTAACTTCAGCTATCGCAAAAGAAATGGGAATTAGTTCTAACAATACAGCTGGTATGAATGCTATTACTCAACAACTTCAAACAGGTATTTCATCACCATCGTTAGTTGATAAAGGGTTAAAATCAATTAGTTCTATTAATAATGTAAAAGATTCAATTGCATCTGTTAAAGGGACTTCCATGTACTCTGGTAAGGAAGTGAATGTTCCTTATGTTAATAATCAAATAGCAAGTATGAAAATAAATGAAGCTAGAGAGACCTTTGCGAATAATAGTAATCTACCACGCGCACAAGCGTATCAAAACTTTGATTCAAGTGGCAAAGCCCAAGAGATTACTTCGTCTGTTCAAAAGTCGATGCCTTCTAACATTCCATTAGGACAAAGAATTATTCAGAATTCAGCTGGACGTATTACAGCTGGACTAGGAAATGGATTAGTACAAGGTATTGTTGGTGCCTCTGGTCTTAAAGAGGTAAGTCAATTTGTTGGAGATACCAAAATTGGTCATGCAACAAAAACACTTGGTATGACTGCTGCTACTTCATTTATTAAAAATAAACCTAACCTAAATAGTCTAGCACAAAATCCTACGCAATTAGTTTCTGCGGCAAAAGAAAGTATTATAGATGGCGGAAAAGCCTTTGCAAATGATTATAAGTCTTATACTCCAAGTAATTTGGTAGAGAAGCAAACGAAATTCCGAAACGCTGTTGCTTATGCAGGTGGTATGGTTGCAGGAGTTGGGGGTTATCAAGTGATGGCTAAATATGCCGCTCCAAGTATGAGCAACTCAAAGGCTTTTGGTCTAAAAGGTTTTAATCCATATAATAATGCAGTTAATAAACAAATAAAAGAAATTTCTGATGTTGCACATATGGCTCAAACAGTTACTTTAGATAATGGTCAAACTGAAATTGCACAAGGGGCTATTCAAATGGTAACTGATAATAAAAATACAGTTGTCCAAGTTAGGGATAAAACTGGTCAAACTCATGTAGTTTCGCGTATGGCTTCAGGTCACTCTGGATTGAAAAATAACCAAGTGGTTTATCAAGATTTAACTGTTAGGGACGGTCAATTATTATCCGCAAGTTCTTCCTACTCTTTAGACAGTGGAGGTGGGAAAGTACCAGCACCTAAAATTAATGTAAATCCAAACCAGTTATTTACCAATAGAAACACTAGTAAGACTCCAAGAGTAGTACAAGAGGTTCAAAGCTACAATCAATTAGTCGATAGTGGACAGTATTACATGAAAGATGCTCTAAACGAAATGGAAAACATCAAAATGGTCATTGATCATAATAGAAGTTATATGACTGGTACTAGAAATGGAACGACTTATCGTATTTCTCCTTACGGTCCAGGGGATGCAAGAGTTCAAAATGATAAAACAATAACTGCTAATTGTGAAGTACGAAATAAAAAATTAATTCCTTCTTTTAGTGATAGTGACTTTACAACTTCACTTAAACCCGAAGATTTAATGGCATATGCTGTACCAAATAAACGTAATTTTGCAAGAAAGCAATTAGAAATGCATAGAAATAAGGCATTTACTAGTTCTTTAAGGTGATAAGTGATGAGTGATAACAAAAATACTCAAGAAACCTTAAATGAAAAATTAGTAAATGGAATGAAGGGATTAGGTAGATTACTATCTAAACCCTTTAGTAAAAAATTAAAACAAAAAGCTGCTGCGGTTGCAAAAAAAGCCATAAAAGTTGCAGCCAAAGTAATATTAAAAGTACTAAAACAGATTTTTGCTTGGTTAATTGGTACAGTAGGTATTCCTGGTATCTTAATAACTTTAGGAATAATAATTGTAACTGTTATCATCTCTATTGCATTATCCTTTTTTTGGACTTCAGATGATAATTTAAGTGGTGATGATGCAAAAATTCAAGCGTATATTAAGGAACAATCCGAATCTACTGTGAATATGGATAGTGATTTAGAAAGACCTTATCGTGTACCAGAAGGGTTAATATCCTCAACTATAATGTTAGATTTTTTTGAGCAAAAAGATTACAGTCTTTCCCAAACGAAAAAAATTATTAGAAACATGGCTACTAAACTCGCTCCTGAATTTGAGTATGGTCAATATGATGAATGGAAAGAAAAGCAAGTGACTGTTTGTGAGGAAGGTAAAGAATGTAATGTTGGGAAAGTTCAACATACAAAAAACATGGTAACCAAATTAAATTCTGTAGAATATTGGAATGGTTCAACTATATTCACCTATAAACCCAAAGTCACAGCGTGGAAATCAAATACAGTCATTACCCACAAAACCATAAAAGAAAATAAAAAAGTTGACTATTGGAAAGCGTTAGAAGTCCCTATGTATCTTGTAGATAGGTCAGATCCTTATTTTCCATTTTATAATTCAAACAGCAAAACGTGGAAATCACTACTAGCAGAAGAAAGCAGACAGAAAAAAAATAAGATTAACACTTCAGGTTATGTTAAAGTGTACCTTTTAAAAACTAAGACAGTTAAAGTTGAAAGAATTGTAGAAGTAAAAACTACAACTAAAACTAGACAGCAATATTTTGAATCTAGTAAACAAGTAAAACAAGATTATGCGAATTTTGATGCAATATTAAACTCAATGGGACTGGGCTTGGACGATAAGATGCTTATAGAAGCAAATTATAGCTTCCTTGAAGGAGATATAAATTATATAGATTGGTTGAAAGGGAATGGTGGCGTATATGGGTTTGATGATATCAGTTATGATGGTGACATAATTCCTGGAGCTGGGGTACCTCCGCAATACATGCCTATATACCTTGCTGCAGAAAAAAAGTATGGGGTACATTGGTATACACTAGCCGCTATTCATAGTAAGGAGACAGCCTTCAGTACAATAAAACCAATGCTTTCTTATGCAGGAGCTGTTGGTCACATGCAATTTCTTCCTGCAACTTGGGCAGGATGGAAATACAATATTGGAGGGGGAAGAGTTTCCAATACTACAAATTATACAGATTTGAATGTTATTAAAGCAGGTGGAGGATACGGAGTAGATGGTAATAATGATGGAAAGGCAGATCCTTTTACTTTAGAAGATGCTATTTTCACCGCAGCAAATTATCTTTCAAAGAACGGCTACTCTACAGATAAGAGAAAATCAATTTATCAATATAACCATGCAGATTGGTATGTTAACGATGTACTAGCTAGGGCAGAAAAATTCAAAACAAGCGCTAGTTATAGCGGTGGATCTGATTCGCCAGAACTAAATCCAGGAAGTTTTATTAGACCTACCACAGGAAAAGTTACTTCTGGATTTGGGGCAAGATGGGGTACTACTCACTATGGTATAGATATTGGATTAGGTGGTAGATCAAACGTGAAAATATATGCTGCTGCAGATGGTGTCGTTCATAGATCCTATCTAAGTAGTTCATATGGGAATGTTGTTTACATTCAACATACAATAGGTGGTAAGAAATATGAAACTGTATATGCACATATGCAAAATAGAGCTGTTTCTGCCGGTACAAAAGTAAAACAAGGGCAGTTTTTAGGATATATGGGTAGTACTGGGAACGTCACCGGACCTCATTTGCATTTTGAAATCCATTCACCAGCATGGACTGCAAATAAAGCAAATGCTAAAAATCCCGCTTTATACATCAAATTTTAAGTTATAGGGGTGAGTATATGAAAGTTACTAGTAAACTACGTTTTTCTTTTCTAATTTTGTCGTTAGTAATAATTTTAAGTGGATGCTCTTCAAGTTCTAAAGCTAATATAAAAGTGACAGAAGATAATATAGACTACCTCATTGAATACGATGAATCGTTACAAACATTTATAACAGAAATGACTAGTATTTTAACAAATTTTAATAATTCTTTAGATGGTCTATACACCCACGAGGTAAGTAATAGTCAATTTGCAACAATAATGAAAGAAACAATAAAAAAATCAAATGAACTTGTTTCCAACGTGGAGGCACTAGATGTTAATCCAGAACTTTTTGAGGCACACCAAAATCTTATTGTTTTAGTCAATCGTTCGCATCAATTATTACTTACAGCAATTGAAAGTGCCAATAATAGTAGTACAGATGAATCTAATACCATGGATAAGGACACATTAAGACAAGAATATATAGAAATTAAAAAGGAACAAGCAAATACTGCTAACCAATGGAAAATACTAAGAGAAGAGCTGGCAAGTGCAGCTATGGAAGAAGAAAAATGATGAAAAAACATTATATTTGGATTATCAGTATCTCAATAATCACAATCTGTATTGCGATATATATCAATGTTTCTTCCAGTCAAAAACTTACTCCAGTTGATTTAAAAGATATGCAAAACAATGTGGCTAAGGAAGTATCATTTAATAAAGAATATCAAGAAAAGACAATGGAGTGGGCAGAAAAAAATGCAAAAGGTGACATGGAGTTAGACTTAGGTTTTTATGAACCAAATGAACATAGTGACGTTTCTCCTCAGAGAAACGTCATCAACTACTTTATGACTGGATTATTACAAGATAATATTGATTATTTTACTTCTGCATTTGATATTGAAGTTCTTTCGCAGGATTTATTCCAATCAAAAGAAGAGGACAAAGAATTAGTGGTAAAGGAAATAATAAACAGAATTTCAAGAAACGGCAGTATTGAGGGATTAAAAATCAAAGAAGCGAAAGAAGGGATTGGTCCTAATTCTAATAGAGTATTATTAGAATTAAAATACTCAGACGGTCTTTCTAAAAGGATAGAAATTCGTATTTCTCCCTCCGAGTACGCTCACTCAGAGGAGCATCACCATTCCACATATTCTATTGTAACTTCCGCTTGGGAAATAGTTAAACAAATAGAAGGTACGGTAAAGTAATTATTCCGTACCTTTTGACATTGTTAGATAGGCTTTATCAATTTCTTCTTTTGCTTTTAACCATGTATCGAAAGTTTTTATATACTTATATGAAGAAGGTAAATTATTTTCCCTTGCAAATTCATCCCACTTTGTTTTAGTAGAATTGAGAAATTTGTAAAAATACTCTGGTTTTAATGTAAGTTTTATTAGTTCTTCTTTTGATAAATTAAAAACTTTTTTCTTTCCTACTATATCCAATATTTCATCGTACGTATAATGATTTCTAATTGTTTTATAAGTTGGTAATTTATTCTCAGAAGCATATATATCCCATTGAGAACGTGAAATAAAAAATTCATTATGTTCTTCAAGAACTTCTTTTATTTTTTGCTTTGTATACTTCGGAGTTCTTTCATTCTCTACTCCAATGGCATTTTTAAACGATGACCAATCTTTAAATACTGTTAAAATCTGACCAGGAGAGGGAAGATCTAGTGTTTGATTAGCAGAGTAATCTTTCCACATTCTTATTGTTTTAGCGTGCTCTTTATGTTCCTTTCCGATTTGAATAAGGCTATTTCGATCATATTTTCCCTTTATCTCTGTTCCTAAAGCGCTTCTAATTTCGTTCCAATCATTAAAGAACTTTCTTAATGAGTAATAGGATGGTAGGTTGTGCTTTGAAGCATATTCTTCCCACTTGCCTACCGTTGTTAAATGTTCTTTATGAGGAATTAACAATTCTATTAAAGTTTCTTTATTCATTATTCACTCCTAGTATTTTGGGAGAATCATTTATCATTTTAACTATATCTTCATTTGTTGCATTTAATTCTTTAAGGTCATTAGTAACTTCTTGAAATTTTTCGCTTGATATGTCTCTATATAAAAAATTTAAAAGATGTTGTTTTTGAGAAAAATATTTTTCTACCTTATCTTCTAAATAAATTCGATAATCATTTCTTTTGCCGAAAGAGCTAATGTAATGTTTAATGTCTTTTATATCAATATCCGGCATATAAAAAGACTTGATATCCCAAAAGTCTATATCTACTAAAAATTCATATTTAATTAATTCACTATTTACATTATACTCGGGATTTTTCTTTAAAGAAATGACCATTTTTTCTGGTCTATATTTCATGATATTAGAATCATCTTTTTTTTCTAACACAACATTTTTCACAGTAAATGGTACTGCTTTAATAGGAGTAGAATAGTCCCTCCTATATTCGATATCCATCTTTCTATTATATTTCAATAAAGGGTCAGGCATTAAGATATAGAGTGATCCATCATAGGTTTCTCCTAGCATGAAAACTGTATCACCAAAAATAGGCAATCTATTTAAATGACTAATTGTATCCTCTATATAATAAGTAGTGCAGTATTTTTTTAATAAATCAGAAGGAGAAAGACGAGACTCTTCATACTTTAATTGCTCTTCCTTATATCTATCAGAATGTTCTCCAAAAGTCTCTTGATGCCAGTTTTCATATGACTCCTCTGCCTTTTCCTTTTTAGTACGAAATCCAAAACAATAAGCAATATAATATCCTAACATCCATACTATTAAAAGGGGAATCATTATAGTAAGTACCACATATGCTAATAAATTTTGTCCTAACTTAGAAGAGCCAATAATCATTAAAAATAAACTTAGAATTAAAGCTACAGCTAAGAAAAACATTATTACTATTGCTGCTCTTGATAAGAATAACATTATTGCGTACAACGTCGTTCCTGGTTCGCCCTCATATATCAAACCCAAATTATCAAAGAAATCAATAATTTTTAGCGATTCTAAAATTGGATAAGTAATATCCCATCTGTAAACTGCCAAAACAAAAATAATAAGTCCTAATAATCCAGCTAAACCTGTCTGTTTCCCCCTTCGGTATTGAACAAAACCGTTAAGGAATGTAAGTATCGTATTCATAACTGCCCTCTCCCTTTTCATGAACAAAACAATGACTACACCGATTATAACTGAATTATAAATTATTACCAATGTTTAGTCAATGTTCTTCGCCACGATAAAACTGTAATCAAAAACCAATACAATCATACATACTTCAAATGCATAAAATAGACGGGATGGATATATATTAGTCTTAAAGCATGAATCACCACACTTAAGTCCTTCTAATAAACTGAAGGGCTTTTCCTTGGTTATGTCACCACATTATTCCTCTTTTAACAATAACGTTTTATTTATCGACCAATCTGTCTCTGTTATGATATTAGAAGAGGTGAAAAATCTGTGTTAAACACTCCTTTAAAACCAATGTTATTACAACCATCTGAGGTTATATCAACTGATTCAAATTATATACATCAGTTGAAATTTGACGGACATAGAGCTTTATTCCATTACGATCATGGGAAAATCACTATCTACACCAGACATGGAAATGATGTTACATTAAAGTACATTGAATTACTTAATTTAAACTTGCCTGTCCAAACATGTATATTGGACGGAGAAATGATTGTTCTTGATAAGAATGGTGAAATACCCAAACCAAATTTCGAATGCCTAATGGCACGATTTCAAGCGTCTCAAAGAGATAAAATTGTTTCTCTAGCGAAAGTTATCCCCGTACACTTCGTTGCATTTGATATTCTTTTCCTTAATGGAGTATCTACAATACATGATCCCCTAGAAAAGAGATTAGATATCTTAAGTTCGATTATTGATAATGACCATCTAATTTCAGCAGCTACCTCATTTAACGATGGACTAACCTTATTTAATAAAGTGAAGGAGCTAGGATTAGAAGGGATAGTAAGTAAAAAACTCTCATCTAAATATATATTAGATAGTCGAACCTTCGCTTTCCAAAAAATCAAAAATTACAAATTCTTAATAGGAAATATTTATGGATATAAAAAATACTCTTTTGGATGGTTGATAAAAGAAGGGAACCAATCAAGAGGAATTGTGGAATTTGTCCCCAAAAAGGAAAGGGAAGCCTTTTATAAAATTTCAAAACAATTAATTATCGGAGAAGATAAGAACTTTGTTTATTTAGACCCTCTTCTAAAGGGCGAAATTAAATATCAATGTTTAACTTCTAAAGGTTTTATGAGAAGTGCTAGCTTTCAAAAATTTATCATTTAACACCCTTTACACAATGTAAGGGGTTTTTGTTTGTCCTAATGAAAAAATGGTGTGATATAATGGTGATACAACTACATAGGTGCGGGTGGTATGCACTCTTTTCCTGTCTAAGAGGGAAAGGAGGTGACATACAAATGGATTTCGTATTGGACTTACTCAAAGATGTAGCAAAAATCTTTTTTACTACTCTTGCTGCAGGCTATGCAAATCGCTTTGCAAGCAAAAAGAAGAACAAACGAAAACCCGCCCCGCGCCGTAGGAAGCAAAAGGGTGGGTCTTCTAAATAACTATTTAGCATACCACTCGTAAGTAGTTGTCCAAGGAGTTGTAGCTCCTTGGTTTTTTTAGTTTAATTCTTATATATTATAATATACCCTTACTACAAAAATTTCAATCCGTTAGGATCTAAAATCACAGATAGATAATCCTCTAACATTCTCTATTCATCTTCAATTAAATTCTCCAATAACAGGTATTTTTATTTCACCTTCTTCTTCCATTTTCTCATTTCATCATATCAATTATTTGAAATTCGATAGTATAAATCACACATTCCAGTAAGAAAATAACATTGTAATCGAACATAAGTTCTTATATAATTTTTATATTAATTGGAGGAGATAGTAATGACTTATTCTTTTCTTGAAGAAGAAACAATTTATAATGCAATGGAAACTAATTCTTCGGTTTCTTTTTATGTTTTTGACCACCTAGCATTAGGCGAGACAATCATAACAGGGAAAACCATATTCATTGATTACAACAACAAGCATTTTCGATTAGTTAAAGATACAACAGAAGAAATTTTATATTTACCTTTTTCAATGATAAGTAAAATAACAAAATAGGTGATTGTTTATGTTCGACTACTCTCAGTTTCCTCATAAAAACATACTAGCCGTTGATATGAAGTCATTTTATGCATCAGTATCAGCTGTATTATTAGGTCTCGACCCTCTTACTTGTCACTTAGCTGTAGTAGGGAATATGGAGAGGGAGGGGAGTGTAGTACTTGCTGCCTCTCCTGCTATGAAAAGAGATTTTAAGATAAAAACGGGTTCTCGGAAGTTTGAAATTCCAAAAGATCCTCGTATTGTTGTAGTGGATCCATCGATGTCCTTATTTGTCCGCGTATCTACAGAAATTATTAAGTTATTTTATAGATATGTACCTCCTAATAAAGTACATGTTTACTCCATCGATGAAAGCTTTTTAGAACTTGGCCCTTCTGATAAATGGGGCACTCCAGAAGAAATAGCTAAACAAATTCAATATGATATTTACAGTGATTTCGGACTCCCCTGTACAGTAGGAATCGGTCCAAATATGCTTATGGCAAAACTGTGTCTAGATTTAGAAGCTAAAAAGGTGGATAGTGGTATTGCAACTTGGACTTTCAATGATGTACAAATGAAATTATGGCCAATATCACCATTAAGTGAAATGTGGGGGATTGGTAAGCGAACTGAAAAAACATTAAACAGTATGGGGATATTTTCTATAGGGCAACTTGCTAGATACGATTTAAAATTACTGGAAAATAAGTTTGGAATATTGGGAAACCAATTGTTTCATCATGCTTGGGGAATAGATTTATCCGAAATTGGTTCACCAATTATGGCTGGACAAGTCAGTTACGGTAAAAGTCAAATATTACTTCGGGATTACAAGGAAAGAAGAGAGATAGAAACTGTAGTATTAGAAATGTGCGAAGAGGTATGTAAAAGAGCAAGAAAAAATCATCATGCGGTTCGCACTATAAGTTTTGGGTTAGGATATAGTCGAGATGAGTATGGTGGGGGATTTAATCGGTCAAGAACAATCGAAAATCCTACTAATGCAACCATGGATATATATAAGGTATGTTTGGATATTATGAGAGAAAATTATCGCGGACAAATTGTTAGACAAATATCTGTTAGTTTGTCCAAACTCGTAGATGATTACGAAGTGCAATTGGATCTTTTTGATACTAATAGTTGGAAAAAACGAAAAATAGGTTATGTAGTAGACGAATTAAGAAATAAATTTGGCCCCACCTCTTTACTAAGGGCAGTCTCCTATACTCCAGGAGGGACAGCTGTACACCGTTCCAAATTGGTTGGTGGGCATAGAGCCTAATCCCCCCTTAAAGGGGGATTTTATTTTATACCAAGACTCTCCAATGTCTCTCGTACATTTTCGGGGTATACTTCAATATACAATTCCTGTAATTTTTTTCTTAGTTTTCTGTAGATTAAAAATAGTACTAATGAAATAATAACTACTGGAATAGTTGTTAGAAAAGCATAGAGAGGATTAACTAAAATAAAGAATCCGTAACAATGAGAAGAAATGAGATTTATAATCCTATCGAAAGTATTTATCCGTCTTAAACTATTTTCAGTTTTGAAATACCTCTCTGCAGCTGTTAATTCACGGTTGGTTTTCCCTTTCCAAGACCATTGAGCCTTCTCGAATTCTATCCATTCCTCTTTTTCCACTTTCGTTTCCTTTGAAGAAGCAGAATTCCTAATATCGCTCTTTTTTTCTGAGTAGAAATGAGCATATGCTTTCTTAATTTCTTGTCGATAAATTTCCCCCTCGATTTCCTGCACCTTTTTATAAACACCAGTTAAGCGGGATATCAAGTATGCACCATAACTGAAAAACATTACAGCAAGGAATATAACTATCGTTTCACTAAAGTAATTTGGATATATGTATGTAATAGCATAGATAACTATAAAACTATATATAACATATGAAAGATATAAAAATAATCTTTCTTTACTAAACGGCCAACTCATTATAATTTACAATCCCCTTTCTTATCTACTATTATTATCGTCGATTTTAAAATGTTCTTGATATTTAAACGGTGTAAGCTCTTGATGCAGCTTTAACGGTAGGGTATAAATATAAGTGAACAAAATAGGAAGACCTCGAGAATTCTATGAAATTCAAAATTGAAACTAAAAAAGCATCTATCACATTACAAGAAAGGAGTTGAAAATTATAATGAGTGTGAAAGAAACTCTATCATCACTAAGAATCCAAAGTACTACTATAAGCTTTTTGGGATTATCATTTGAACTAGGATTAAAAGAGAAAAAGAAATTTGGTACAGTACATTTAAAAGAACTCTATAAAATACGCTATATATTATCCGTTTTTTATTTCTCATATCAGCAGAAATATAAACGTAGTGTAATTGAAGAGGATCAAGATTTATCCTTTCTATTAATTGACTTACACGAGTATGCTGTACACACATATAAAAAGCTTGCCCTGGAATTGTTTTCTAGTGAATTTTTTATTTTATTAGATAGTAGTGTTAGAGATAGAATAATTGGTTCTTTTGATTATGTGAATATAACCGAAAGCTTTATGAACGATCATCAGGATAATGAACTAAATGCAGAAGAAGTAAAACCTATAATTAATGAGTTATTAAATCTTTTTGAAGAAACAAGTCAATTGATTGAGGAGTTACAGAGAGAAATTGATTAACGAATTTATACATAGCTAAAAATATAAATGGAAGTAGCAGCATGTAAACTGATACTTCCATTTTTTACTTACAAAACACAAATTATGTTCATCATATTTAGCTATTCTTTGCAAAACAACAAATAATTAAGATTTATGCTTTATTCTATTTTTTTCTTCTCTGATCTAATAACTCTGCAGCAAGCTTAGCTTTTTCTCTAGATGTATTGATATAAAGCAAGGAAATGTCAGATTGTGTATGACCCAATTGGTTCATAATAAGCGGAATGTCTCCTCCTGTTTGTTCTGCTAAATTAGTAGCGTAAGTATGTCTTAATTTATGGGGGGCCATTCGTTTATCAAATGATTTGGTATACTTATAAACTATATTCTCAACAGCACGTGCAGTAAGAGGGAGTGTATCTCCCTTATATTGTTTCACAAATAGAAACTGACTTTCCTCATTTCCTGCTTTATATCTTTCATTTCTTATAGATAGATAATCTAATACATCTAACATAGAAGAAGGAGTAACTGGAATAGTATCTTTCTTACCGCCTTTTCTAATAATACTTATTTCGTTATTTTTACTATCTATATCTTTAAGGCGTAATTCTATCAGTTCATTTACTCTAATTCCGCTACCCAAAAATAATGAAATGATAGCAAAATTTCGTTCCTTGTCACGATTAAAGAACTTTAATTCTGAAGGGGAAAGAGTGTTTTCATATTCATTTTTTATATACTCTAAAAAATTGAGATCTTCATTTCCTATAAAAATTTTCTCCGAAATCTTTCGTGCTCTTTCATTAAAAGTTTCCGAAACTTTCTTGATAGGAATTTTTTTCATTACATTTCGATGAAAGTAAGGTTCACCTTGTGTTCCTGAAACTTCTGCTTCAATCGTTAAATAATTGAAAAGCGAACGAAGGGAGGACTTATGCCTATTAACCGTTTTTGAACTTATTTTATGTGATTCATTTGCTTTTTCGTACTTTTTACGACTGACATATTTAAAGTAATCTTGTGCATCTGATAGGGGAAGGGATCCTAACAAGCTAACTGGAAATGTTTTCAAACTAGACCATTTGACCCTTTCATCTGCCATTAACCAAGATAAAAACTCCTTATAATCTCTAACATAATTGAATAGGGTAAGAGGGGAGCGATTATCCATTTTGGCTTCTACATATTCATTTATAAAGTCTGGCATTTCCTTTAGAAGTTCCTCTAGTCGCCTTTCATAATATTCATGTTGTTTTGTTATAGCCATTCGGCTCACCTCCAAACAAGAACATTTGTTCGTATAATACGATCTTTACGAACAATTATTTATATCAAATTTGCTTTTTTTAGATAATAATCCATAAAATCTGGTGTTGTTAAATTTTCAGGTAACATAATATCTCCAATTCTCACCAACTCATATTCATTAGTAGATGAGGTATCCCGATATATTCTAAAAATATATTTTGCTTCAGAACTTGGTTTATTCCATATTTCTTCGTAAGAAGATAGATTAGACTCAAAAGCCATATACATTTCACGTTCTCTACCAGTTCGATCTTTCAATTTCGGAAATAATCCATAATTAACCAATAATGTATAGGGGAGCATTTCTACTTCTAGACCAACATAATACCATATTTGCCTTTTATTAGCTGCTGTTAGAATATCAGTAAACTCAGAGTATCTTATAGATCCACCAAGTATTTTCCACATTTGCCTAAATAATAGATATGGATTATCTATAACCCATTCTTTTAATTTTCTTGCATTTTGATAATCCTTCTCTTTTGGTCTAAAATTTTCATATAATTTACTGTTAAATTTAACAGTGGGACAATTTGAATTATCTGGATGTCTAAAATGTGTTGTTCTTTGATTTCTTGCAGTTGCAACAAAAGTTAATGAACTATTACATACTTTACAAATTGGTATATCGTCTCTAAATTTTATAAACCATTCATCAGCAGAAATTGACTTTCCAGAAGCTTCATGCCAGTTAGTTTTGCTCATAATAACCTCCTTATAATTAATTAAAAACTCTCCAATTCAGACAGAGGGACTATATTTACAATTCTTTCAGGACTGATTTGAATTTCTTCTTTTAAAAACACCATAGGATTATCTTTCGGATATTGATATATCATTACTTCATCAATAATTAGATATTCAATAGCAAGTTTAATAAAATATTCCTGTTTAGCTTTATTATCTGCAACACTAGTATTCAAAGTACTATTATCTATTTCTCTTAGTTTTACTTTAAATGAAACGCTACATGGATTTGACTGTTCAATCCATTCTCTGCGTAAATCGATTCCTATTTCTCTACCAAGGTGAGCAACAATTTCTGGACAATATTTTAAATCCTTAATATTAGTATCCTCTAATACGGAATAACTAAATAAGAATCCATTAATACATCGATCTTTTTTAAACCTGCTTTCTAGATAAGGTGAGGTTACTTTGTTTCCATTATAAGCGAAATAAGGTGTTCCAACTCGGTCAGTATCATATGTTATTCCATAATTACTTAAAAATAATTTAAATGAATTATGAGTCTCAGCAAGTCTCTTAAGATTATAAATGCCTTGTTCTAAATGAGTGCTATTTTCTAAAAGTGAAGCTGCGTGATGTACTATAATTTCATCGTAATTAAATACATCAATTTTGAAATAATCTTTGATTTCACTTATTTCAAATCGTTCAAAAATAGGATATCCAAAATCTCTTCTTAGTTTAATTCTATATTCATTTAACTTGATAAAATCAATTAAACTATTATGAGAAACCCCAAAAATAGTTTTGATCGATTTAAAAACCGATTCATAATTTGTGCAATTTAGCAAATGTCCCACTAGTCTCGCTCCTTATTTAGAGAAATTCTCTATAATGATTAGCCATAAATAAATCTAAATAATCTTTAAATGTTACTTCTGCTAGTTCCTTATGACTATCCCATTCAAAATATTTAATACCACTGATAAAGTTATAAAAAGAAGGTATTTTAAGCAATTCAATTACCAATTTAGTCTTCATATAGAGTCCTTTAATTTTTAATGTAGAATATTCTTCTAATGAAAGACCAGGTGGAATTGGTTTATTATTTATTATTAAACGTATTATTCCTAATAAGAGATCTACTAACTCCACCCCAATCATTTCTCCTTTACTCACCATCTGACAATCAGTAACCCAAAATTGCTCAGCTCTGTATAAAGATTGAGTATTTAAATTTTCTCTGAGTCTTTTTTCTAAATCATACTTCTCATATTTACCTTCTTTTTCTATATATATATCTGTTTTTATGTACACGTCTTTCCCGAAGTTCCTTAATAAACCGTAAAAAATCCGTTCAGGAATCTTCGTATACACCATTAAAGTGGCATAATTCAACTGTCTTTGGCGTTCTCTTTTCTCTAATTTACCACTTGCAGGATCTCCCGACAGTTTATACCTCCAATCTAATGTAGAACGATTGTAATTAATAACATTCATCCTAGTAAATCTAGCTATCTTAGAAAAAATAATAATAGCCTCTATAATATTATCTTTAAGCCCGCTATGACCTGTATATTCTGTCCAGTGTAATTTAAGTTCTCTGGATTCTAATCTTCTATTTAATTCCATCATTTCTGCTGTTTTATAAACGGAGCTGGGAATTAGGAGGCCACCCATTGTAGAGGGTTTATCAGAATCTTGACCACTTTCATCAAAAAATATATTCATTAATTCGGTTTTAAGAGGTGGGGATAGCGACAACTTTTTATTCCTCCTAGGTATATGATAATTGACAAAAACACAATAAAATTGTATAGTATAAGAACATTATAGCCCCGTATCGAGATACGGTTAATATAATATAGGATTAAGAGAGTACTCGTATCAAGATACGATGAAAATTAATCCAATTTATTATTATGGCTCTTAGAACGTTATGTAAAAGGACTAGAACTTCATTTCTAGTCCTTTTATTATACCAAACAAACATTCTACTAACAACATCTATTCGTAAAATTTGTATTATACGAATAGTTATATTATCGCCTCTATTTACTATTACCTTTTTATAAATAATCCAAAAATTTATTTAGTTATATCTTTTAATATGTAATTTATATATGTATAAAATGAAGTAAGAGTTATTTCAGATATTAAAACTCTTACTTCATTTAGTGGATAATTTATAATGGAAAAGTACTATAAATCAATCTTTCACCATCATATTCCCTAATTGCCATATTTAAATATTTATCTACATCTTCCTCCAATAAACTTTTTTCATTACTTTCAATTATAGAAATCTCAGAATCCTTCTTTAGACCAAGTGATTTATAAGATGTGCCCATCCTTAAACCATTTTCCTTAGTAAAAATCCATCTATCATGGATTGGTAACTCTCCATCTGATTTTTTCCCTACAATAGTTATGTCTACTTCTGGAGGATCCTGATCTGATATATTTAATCTCCAAAAATTCATATACTCTTCTTCATAATTACCTTTGATATTTTCTTGTCTTTGATTTTTAACACTAGTTAAAATAGCAAACTTTATATTTGGTTTAATATCTCTAAATATTTGTAGAATTTTTAAATCATCAGGACTAAAGAAAGGATCACAAATCTTTACATAGGTTTCTGCATTGTTTTCAAACCATTCTTTTAAGTAGCTTATAGCTTTTTCTCTGTCTCCTGATTTAATTAATATACTCGAATTCGAGTTAGATACAACATTATTTTGAGTTCGGTTAATTTGGTTTTTATTATTTCCTGACATAATTATAGATAAATCCGCTCCTAATAATACAGACTCAAATATTGGTCTAATATATTCCGAAGCTCTATTTTTGTTCTGTTTAAATCTATAATTTAAATTTTCTATAAGCCAACTATATATAGGATATGCTTCCATTAATGGTAAACTTGAACAAACATCAATATATTCTCGAGCATCTTCAACATGGATTGTACCTACTCTGCCAGAGTGTAGACCAGCTAATAATTTCCATGATGCCTGTATATATTGTTCACTTACATTTGTTTCTTTACTATTATCATCATTAATATCTAACATCCTTTTTTTCAATTCTAGCATTTGAATCTCTTCTTCAAGTTCATGCTTTATTCTCTGCCTTGCTGGATCTTTATCATTTATAGATACTAAACTTTGGGCAAATTCTGGGTCTATCTTGTGAGCAAAATCAATTAATCGCTTCTGCAAGGTAAATTCATTACTCTCATTGTCCTTTGATAAGGATAAATCCATTGCTTTTCTTATGAAACCTTTACTTCTCACTTGATCTATTTTTACTAGATTATTAGCTAATGCTTCATATTGTGTTATTTTGTCAGATATTGTAGGAAGTGTTTCAACCATCTCATCTATTTCATCTATTATTTCAGTAATTTTTTCTGTTTTACTTTTAGGTAGATTTGTTATTACCAATGTCAGGACATAAACTTTATCAGATTTGTTAGGAATTTTTCTCGCTTGTGATATTAAATCTAGCCATTCTTGCATTTTAACAGAAGGTTTTATTTTTAATATCTGTGCAAGACTAACAATCTTATAGCCTTCATGTTTAATATCTTCTGTACTTGGTAGTTTTTTGTTAATTAAGCCCTCTAATTTTTTTACAATATCATACTTCTGCTCAACAGTAAATCGTCTATTTTGATGTATGCTATCAGCTATATCTCTAATAATTGAAAAAATTATACTATCTAGTTTGGTTTTTTCAATTATTTCACACAAATCTACTACATCTTCATAATTCACATCAAAACCTTTACCTGGTGAAGAATCATAAGGATCAGAAGGAGGAGTTTTAGTGAATAAAAATTGAGCAGTATGATAATAAGCAAAGTCTCTCTCAACTATTGGCATTGTTTCTAATAATTCAAAAGCGGTACTTTTATGTGCAATGAATAAAGCTGGTGCAACCTTTGTAAGTACATAAACTTTATATCGGTAGTCAGAATCTGAAATCTTGTTAATACATGGCTTAATTTTTTCAAAAACTAGCCTTTTGCTATCGGCAATTTTACCATTTAAGAACAATCTTTGTGCTAATTCATTCCAAAGAATTGCCTTTTCTCCATTTGACGGTACCATTTCAATTAGAGTAGAAATATGTTCCATATCACGGTCACTATTGATTTCGTTAGTAAGTAAACCATTAAATGCTCTAATAGCGAGTCTTAAAACACCTAAATAAGACCAAGAGATATGAGGATCATAGAATGAAATATCATTACGAAATTCTTCAATCTTCCTCAATAATTCTCGTGAAAATTCTATTGAACCAGTGGAAAGTGCTTCAATAATATTAAATCCAATATTTACTTTTCTCCATCCAATATCTATGGATTCCCATGATTTTAGTATATTACTTAAAATTGAGTCTTTTAATGAGGCTAGGCTATCTATATTTTTAATTAGAAGATATGTTAAACACAAGCCCTTACATCTAGACGTGGGTTCAGCTATTTCTCTGACTTTATTGAAAACATTTAGAAATTTTTTTATATATTCTTCTTCATATTCTTTCTCCGAAAAGTATAAAGTTTCTATAATTATAAGTAATGCCTCGCTAAACAAGTCGATATCACTTATATTATTATCAAGGATATCCTCAAGGGGTTGTCCGAAAAGTGAGTAAAAGCTAATTTTTCGGACCCCTTTTTTTATCCTTTTTCTAAAAAAATGCACAAAAAAAACATCCTTTTTAGTAAAATGAAGTTACCACACAACATTAAAAGAAAGGATGATTTTTTTGTGCAATCAAATGATTACTACTGAAAATTATAACACGCAAATGACATTACTTCCAGTTCTAGAAGGGAATGAGATGGAGAAAAAAAACAATAAAAGGCAATTATCCCCAACGTTCAAACCTTACAACAACCGTCAAATCCAAGCAATTTTTGATTTAGAATCCTTCATTCCAGCTCATCATGTGGCCCGTGTGATAGATGAAATGGTAGAGGCTGTTTCGGACAAAATTCTATTCTCCCATTATAAAGGTGGAGGACGAAGCTCTTATCATCCTAAAATGATGCTTAAAATCATTCTATTTGGCTATTCTCAAAAAATTTATTCTTGCCGTGGGATCGAAAAGCTGATTACAGAAAACATCCCAGCGATGTGGCTAGCTGCGATGCAACAACCTGATTTCCGTACCATTAATGAGTTTAGAGGAGTACGGTTGAATGTTTTGATAGACGAGCTATTTGAAGTGATGATTCTAAAACTAATAGAAGAAAACTACATCACAATGGAAAACTACTTTTTGGATGGGACCAAAATCGAGGCCAATGCCAATAAGTATACTTTTGTATGGAAGAAATCAACCGAGAAATTTGAAGCTAAATTAAAAGAAAAAATTCAAGAAACCCTTCAACATATTCAGGAACTAACCCAATTGGAAGCTGGTATGATCCAAGGAGAAGTTCTTCTCAACGAAGACCACACGATACCTACTCTAGAAAGTGTAGCGGAGAAACTCGAGGAGAAAGTAGAAACGTTAACAGAGGAAATCGAAATAGAATCTTGTACACACATCCGTAAAGAAAAGCGAAAAGAACGTAGTACATTAAAGAAGTCAGTGAAGTTAATCCGACAGGATTTCATCGAGCGACTTGCCAAATATAAGGAACAGAACGAAGTCTTTGGCGAACGAAACAGTTATTCAAAAACGGACAAAGATGGCACCTTTATGCGAATGAAAGAAGATCCTATGAAAAACGGTCAGCTAAAACCAGGATACAATGTTCAAATGGGGACAGAAAATCAATTTATCCTATTCTACTCGATTCATCAACGCCCAACTGACACACGTTGTTTTATTCCACATATGGAAAAGCTCGCCTCTACATCATTACCGATGCCTAAAACCGTCATTGCCGATGCAGGTTACGGAAGCGAAGAAAATTATGTTTATGCGGTAGGAGAAGAAAAAGAGCTACGTTTTGATTTTCTTATTCCTTATGGTTCCTACCTCCATGAACAAACACGTAAATTCAAAAATGATATCAAAAACGCTAAAAACTGGACTTATATGGAACAAGACGATTATTTTATTTGCCCAAATGGAAGGAAGGTTCTCTTTAAAAAATATCAAACCAAAAAAAATCGCTCCGGTTATGAACAAAGTTTCAAAATCTATGAATGCGAAGACTGTACAGATTGTCCCTTGAAGGCCCAGTGCACAAAAGCCAAGGGAAATCGGCAAATTCACTGGAATACGATTTTTGAAGAAATGAAAACCAAAGCGAAAACAGCCCTTGAATGTGAAGAGAAGACCGCAATCTACGCTCGACGGAAAATCGAAGTAGAAAGTGCGTTCGGTCATATTAAGGGCAATCGGTCGTTCCGCAGGTTTTCGTTGCGGGGGCTCGATAAGGTTCATGCCGAGTTTGGGATTGTGGCATTGGCCCACAACCTATTGAAAGTAGCGGGCATCGCCAGCTACTTTCAAAAATAAAACAACAGAATAGAAAAGCAAGAGGAGAAAAACGAGCCTTTTTCTCCTCTTGCCTTATTTTAGGGACTTTTCGGACAGCCCCATTTCTTCATTAACATATGATTTAATAAATTCTACATATGATTTTTCTCTTGTTAAAGAAGTATTTAGTCTTTTTATTAAGTCTAAAGTTTTATCAGGAAAAGATTTAGAAAGAGCATTTATTGTACCTCTAAAACACTCAAATTGGTTGGCGGCACCCATTAACAAATCATTTATTTTGTTATCTAGATCAATAGTAACCAGTGTCTGTAATCCATGTTCTTCTTCAATAGAGTAATTATGATCGATATCATTTAATGTGTTTAAGAGATTAGCATACCCTTGGGTTTGTACACTAATGTCCTCTAACTCACCTAAATATAAATATAAATCTACTAACTTTTCGGTACAACCTTCATAATCATATTTAAATAAAACTTTTGCTAAATTCAATTGAATTAAAATATAATCTTCAGTTGGTCCTATTTTCTCGATATTATACAACTGACTCTCAAATAAATCTACTAACTCTTTGGTGGAATTATTAATACCTAATGAAGGTAACTGTGTAGATAATTTCCTATAAACTCCAGCATTAGGAGCATAACTAGTTGTTTGAATAGTTATTTTCAATGCATATTTAATAACATCTTCAATGTCCTCTTTAACTGAAGTTACAGCACACCAATTACTCAATATATATATTTGATCACTAGTAGATTCAAACTTCTTTACTTGATTCAATAGGTCCTTTGCAGAATTATCTGCTATAAATGCTGAAAAATCATCAAAAAAAGATTTCATTCTTGGATCTTTAATTTTAGAATTGAGACTTTCGAAAACTTCTAAATTATTACTATGATTATTTGTCCCGCTCATTGTAGCTAATGATAATTTTGCTATTGCAAAATCAAGAGCGTTTTCTTCACCATTGTTACCAGTTGATTTTTCTATTAAAGAAATAGCAAGCTCAGGATTTGTATAAACTAACTCCTCTGCTATATTTAATGCCTTCTCTCCTATGTTCTTAAAATCAATTGAATCATAAAGAAATTTAATACCTTGAGATATTTCAGGGTCGGGTGTAAAGCCTTGTTCTTTTTTGTATCTCGCTATAATACTCAACATATGTAGTCTATCTTCCATGAGCAAATTACTATGTGTCAATGCCATAGCCCGATCCTCTTCATTAAGACTAATTAGTGCCTTTACTTCAGAGCCCCAAATCTTTGTATTATAATTTTCCATTAATAAAGAGCTTTGTATTCCAAATCGAAAATGCTCCCCATCCTTTCTCAATTGTGAAGAGGCTGCCAAACCTAAATTAGCCATTCTAGTCAGAGTTCCCATTGTTTGTGTTTTTTTAAGCAATTTAGAAAATAACTCTGGGGTTAATACATCTATTAATTCATCTAATTTACCAGCCTCATTTAAGTATGAGGGCAAAAGAATAATATTTTCATCGTTTGATTCTTGTAAGAGATGTCTTATAATTAAATTAACGACATAATCCTTTTTATGAGCAAGCTTTTTTGCAACAAATTTTCTATAGCTTTCTGAATCAAAGTAGAATTCATTTTTTTCCAAGTCAAAATATATAAAATCAACCATTTTAGACAGTTCTTTAACTTCAGTTTCAGTTACTTCTAAAAGTTTTGATAAAAAACTCAATTTATTATTCTTAGGTTCATGAGCTATTATAGCTAAAAATTCTAACAGTTTATCATTTTGTTTATCCATATGAAACCATTCATACTCAAACAAATTTGGTAATTTATCATGCATTTCATTTAATAATTCTTCTGGACTAATGCCATTTAATAATGTCCTTTTAACTGTATATAGGTCCCCTGGTTTTCCTTTACAAACCTTCCTAATTTCCTCTACCTGTTCTTCTGTTATTTCAAATTCCTCGAAATATTTAGATGCCTGTTCTTTGGAGAAGCCTGACAAAAAATTCGACTTGTAATTTATGTGATTTCTATTTAAATAGTTTGCGATTCTATTTTTTCCATTTGAAGATATTAAGAGTTTAGACTTACTATTTCCTAATGGAATAAACCCTAGAATCATTTCTAATATATAGTTTTCGCTCTCTGGAATGTCTTCTAGACCATCTATGACTATATAAAATAAATCACTACTACGCCTAATAAATTTATTGAATCTTAAAAATAAGATATTCAATTGGGCTTGGTCTATATCTTCGAATTCTTTACATTCTTTCTTGTGGAGTATCCAATAGATTTGATTATATAACTCAGCCCTAATAATTTGAGGATCATATCCATATTTACTCGTTGGACGAATAAATACAGAGATAGCGTTGTTATGATATTTATCACAGAATTGTTTCAGTAAACTTGTCTTTCCAGCTCCGTCCTCTCCTTCTATTATCAAAATTTCATCATCGTAGATTTGAAAACGTTGATCAATTGTTTCTAGTATATTATCCAGGGTTATTAAATCTTTCGGAGAAGTATGAGGATATGTACTTGATACAGTGATTAAATCCATTAATTGCTGTTGCATCTCTATTCCCCCAATATTTTTATAGTAATATTATAATTAATCCGTCAAAATTTTACAATTTCGTTACAAATAATAAACAAAAAAGCTCCACATATGGAGCCTAAAAACTAATGTATATATTAATATATTCCTTCCAAATATTTTCTACTAATTCAACCATATCGTTGTAATTCTTCCTTTTGCTAAGATTCATTGTAGTTTTTAAAACTAATTCATTATTATTAGATTCCTCGCAAATTATTGCCTCATTATAACTCCCATTAAATATAGAATAAAAATTATTGCCATATGCAATTTTTATAGATGAATATTTATGATTGGATGTAAACCATATTGATAAACATACTTTTAAAATTCCATTAATAAACACTTTATATATATACTTTTCATGATACTCTTCAACTGTAAATTTGAATTCTGGATTTACAGACTGAACTTCATAAAGTAACTCTTTCAAAATAATATTTAATTCCTTAAATTTATTTGAAATAAACATTTCCTTATCTAAATCTGTAACCTTTTTAACATTAGAAATCTTTATATTTGCAAATTTAGTTTTTGGTACTTGATCTAATTTACTTTGAGGAACTAAACTAGGTTTCGGACCAAGTGGTCTTTCTTCATATAATGGAATACCTTCTATACGGTGTAATAATTCTTTAAACGGCTTATCCATTACATCTCCTGAAAAGTCTATTATATACCAACCGTTTAGATGGAATGGAATAGATTCATTAAAGCTGTTTGAGTATCTAGTAATAAAAATTAACTTTTGAGGATTTTGTAATAATAACGGTATTGTAAGCAATGTTTCAAAGCCAACCCCCCCAGTAAGTTCATCAGCTTTTTTTGAATAGTTTTCAGTCAGTACAATAATGATATAATCATTATCCCTTATATTAGAAACCATCATGGTATTTAAATTAACTGTTTCATGGGTTTTGAGTATATCTATTGAGGCGTCAACTCCATTGTCCCTTAGCTTATATACTAATTCTAGTACCCATTGTTGGTGAGCGGTACTATCCCAACTGTAACTAATAAACACCTTTTTTATATCACTAACTTGTCCCATAATATCCTCTCTTTTAGTTAATTTTTGGTCTGTTATGTTACTAATTAAATATCTATAGTTTATCATATTTTAGGAATATTTTGGTTCATTTCTAAAATATTCCTAAATGAAATTAGTTATTGAAAAGGTAAAGATGGGATTCTATTTATATTAGAAAGTTCATTAATTTAGTAACTAATTATTATAATGAGATTTATACCATATATTTTTTGTGATTAACTAATTACCAACTAGTTTCATATAGCTTTTCTAAGCTAATAATATAGCATAAGCCCTCTCCTCTCCCTCTCATTACATCACTCTTTTTATTTTCCCATTAAACTTTTGATTCCAATAGCCATTAGACATGTCTGCAATTGCAACTCCGGTAGAGCTTTGCGCGCCGATAAATTTCCCTTCTCCTAAATAAATCCCAACATGCCCATCTTTTTTATAAGTATCAAAGAATACGAGATCTCCTGGTTTAGCAGCTTCATAATTAACCGCATTCCCCATTTCTTTAAGAGTGTCTGTTGTCACTCCGGTTCTATTGCCTAAGGTTACTCCAACTTGTTCAAATGCCCAATGAACAAAGCTAGAACAATCAAAATACCCTCTACTTATATCCTCTTTGCTCCTTCCTCCTCCAAATACGTAATAAGAATTATTTATCCACTTATATCCTACTGTTGTAACATCAATCCCACTACTTTTATTAATATTTAGATCGATTGTAGATATGTCCTTTTGGAATTTAAAGCTCTCTGCTAACTTTATAACTTTATCAACATACCAATCTGCATGGTTATAGGCCCATATTGCCTTCTTTTTGTTATTTTCAAATCCATGAGAGGCTAAGTAATACGCTGCGCTTGCAATGCTGTCCGCTGGATTCCATGGGTCTGCTTTTCCATCATTATTAGCATCAATTCCAAACCCGTTTCCTCTTTTTATGGTTTCTAAATCGGTGATGTCTATATCTTCAGATACTAATCCTCCACCAATATCGTACTTAGATCCTACCCATGAAGAAGGCATAAATTGCATAGGTCCTATGGCTCCAACACTGGATTCCATGGTAACATGAGTAGAAAAGGAGGTTTCTACAGCATGTATAGCCGCTAAGTAATACCATGGTATGTTATAGGTCTGTTCACCATAAAGATAATATGGCATATATTCTTCTGGTACCTCTTTAGATGATGTAATGCTTTTTTGGTAAAAATCACTTTCAAATCGTTCTCCATTTACCCTGGCAATTTCATTAGTAATAGCGGCTTCAATCATCTCTTTATCCTTTGATAAAGTTTTGCTTTTTAATTCTAATTTTTCTTTTTCTTCTTTATAAGTATCCTCTTTTTCCTTCAATGCATCTATTAACTTACTGTAAGCTTCCTGTTGTTGTTGCAATTGTTCATTCAAATCGCTAAATTCATTGAGTAATGTTTGCTTTTCCATTAAATACGTAAAATCTCTGTTCAAATCTTCTACGAAATTAAAGTTCTTTACGTTCTTCTTTATAATAATATCTTCATTTATCCCGGCAAAATTATCCGAAAGAAAGGGTAAATCATTCACCGAACTTTTCTTTTTTTCCCGATAGTCATGTTCTTTCGCGGCCAGTTCATCTTTAACTTTTTTTACCTGCTTTTTATTTAAGTCTATTGCTGTTTTTAAATGATTTAGTTGCCTTTTTTTTAAAACTAATTCATTTTGGGTTATATTTATAGCCTTATCCATCTTTACAATTTGTTCTTTCAAATTTTTATTATATTCATCAATCGAATCAATCGTTGTTATTTCTTTTTCACTCTCATTTGCAGCAACATGGATTGGTCCATTTATCAACCCTATGGATAACCCAATAGCAGAAAGAAAAGTGATACTTTTATTTTTACTACTCATTTTAACCCTCCCCAAAAAACAACCCCAAGAATACATAGAAATGAATGTCTCTCTATGAATCTTGGGGTTATCCCATTTGAATTTTCAATTTGTTCAACATATTCATGTATTAACACTTTAAATAATCAATTAAAATTAGGATTAATTGAGGTAATGCTAGCACAATGCCCATATTCAGACCAAAAAGTACTTTTCCTATACACATTTACTTCTCACTCTCTATCAAACCTTTGTTAATCAAGTGATTACTTTCTCAAACATTACTCTTTGGTAGATAAAGCTACTGCTAGGATCCCCAAATACCCTTTTGTCGAGCTATTTCTTTTTTGAATACGGTTTATCATCTCAACAAGCGTTTTTTTCTCTTCTCTACTACTTTTTTCTATAATTAATTCTGCTAATTCTTTACTCTCCATTTTTTTTTAATAAAGGGTATTTCAATATATTCATATTTACTTAATTCATATCTAATTACCATATCTGTATAATCTGTAGGAAATTGAATAAAGTCGTTTTTAACTAATTCTGAAGATAGAGACATTTGTTTCTAAGCCCCCTATTCTACTTCAGCAATTGTGTCATTAATCGCATTTGCAAATTCTTGTAAATTCCCTCTTTCCAGTATAGAAATCTCAATAGGTAAAGCTACCCCTCCATTATTCGATACATTTAACGAACAAGTATAACTGTTAAACAAGGGAACAATACCGATAAGAATAAGGACTAATCCTATGAAAAAATCACCATTAACAAAAGAAGGAAGTCCTAATATGAATGTAAAAAACAGACCAAACAAAAATCTCTTTAGATGAAATTTTGTTGATGTTGAAACACTAGCTATGTTCTTTAAGGACATAGTAACTTCATTTTTTCCTATAGGCATTAAACCTAAAACGGTATTACGATCATACCCTTTAAACCGTTTATTAGTTAATAATAAATCTGTTGTTAACCATCTTAATAAAACATTCGTACAGTATGTGCCTTCTTTCAGTTTTTTCTCTCTTTCCATGACGCTTTTTCTCCTTTCAACAAAAAAATCCCCCTAGAATAAGACATACAGTTTATATGTCTTCATCTAGGGGGATTCCCTCTTCGTTATTTATATAGGTAAATTATAGCAACCATATAACGAAAAGTCTAGTTGTTATTAATTTTCATTAATTTAATGTTCCTTTATCCTATAAGCACTTTTATTTTCTTATTTTCATAAGAATCGTACTTATGTACTTATCAAAAACAAAACAAAAAGAAGAGATTATTAATCTCTTCTCTGTTCAGTAAGATGATACTTTTCTTAATCGCTTAGGGGATCTTCTATGAAATATCCTTCTATCTTCCTGTAAGGCAGCTGCTTGCTCTTTATTTGAACCTATTGATTCATAATATCTTTTTTTAGCTTCATTAAAAATCTCTTCTATAGCCTTAGTTATCTTATCCATTTGGCGTTCAGTAATACAATCGTCTAACTCTACCATTAAATCATTAACTTGTTTTTTTTCTTCTTCCGTTAGGATATCATTCAGTTTCATGATTTCTCTCCTCTCGTCTATCTTACCTCGACTATATTCTATGCTCTTCTGCACTATACTACGATTATTGTTATAAATATTATAACATATCGAAATCATGTTGAAAAAATAAACACTACAGATCCTGATTTATCTTTCTGTTTATTTCCTCTATTCTGCTTTCCTTCTTTGATTGAAGTGATTCTTCAACTTTTATAATTGCATTTTCACCTACATATCCACCTAAGATTGATGTTAAAATTACTCGTTCCGTTCCATTTGGATCACTGAATAAAATTGTAACAATAGCTCCAACAGCTCCAAAACAACCATCCAATAAGAAACCCGGATAGAATGTAGACTGACCTAGCAATATGGGACAGTAATAAAACACCTTCTTAGGCTGCCATATTACCAAACTCTATTGGTGTGTGGTAGCCTAATTTTTCTTGAATACGTTCTTCGTTATAATATCTCATAAATTGATCTACACGCTCTTTTACTTCTTTTAAAGATAAAGAATGGAATTTAACATACTGAAATTCCTCTGATTTTAGATTAGAATGAAAGGACTCCATGACGGCATTGTCCCAACAGTTTCCTCTGCGTGACATACTACTGACTAAATTTTGCTCTCTGACCCGACTTTGATACGCATAAGAAGCATAGACACTGCCTTGATCGGAGTGGATGATTATTCCTTCAGGATTCCCTCGTTTTTCTAGTGCTTCATCCAAGGTATCCATTACTAAAGAAGTTTGTTGATGGGGATAAAGCTTATAGGCAACGATTTGATTGTTATACAAATCCATGATGGTAGATAAATATAAAGTATCTGGACCATATTGAATATAGGTAATATCCGTTACCCATTTTTCGTTAGGATTGCTTGCATAAAATTCTCGCTGTAATAAATTGGGCGCAACAATGACCGATTCCCCCTGTGATTTCCACCTTCTCTTTTGCTTTATTCTACACTGAAGATGATATTTTTGCATAATCCGTTGAACAGTATTACGGTTTAATTTAATTTGATAATTACGCTTTAACAGCTCTTTGATCTTCCGGTGTCCATATCGGTACTTTGTTTCTTTGCAGAGGGAAATAATTGTTTCCTCCTCCTTAGATAACTCCATTGGTTGCGAAGATGCCCAGCGATAATACGTAGATCTTGGAACATGTAAAGCAGATAAAATAGCTGATACAGTATATTTTTTTCGTAATGTCTGTACTAATTGGAGGACAATTTCCTTTTCAACTCCTTTTCGATTTCCAAATACTTTTTTAAGATTTCATTTTCCTGCTTTAAGTGATTCATTTGACGTTCTTTTTTATCTTCATCACTTGAATTATCTGGACCATGCCCGTATGAATACTGTTTTCCTATAGGTTGATCGAATCGATGAACTTGATTTTCCCGATACCATTTCATCCACGTTTTGATTTGAGAAACATTTTTAATTCCATATTTCTGCATGATTTCTTGATTCGTAAACTGACCACTCATCTTATCTTTAACAACTGCCCATTTAACCTCACTTGAATATATGTTTTTGCCCACGCAAAACACCTCCGAGTTAGTACTTTGTTTAAGTGTACCATTCGAAGGTGTTTTATAGTGTCTCATTTATTTAGGTTAGTCTAATGTAAGTTTATTATTCCTCGGTTTTTTTATTGTCCCATACCTCTTTGCGTGAGTTAAAACTCCCATACCAAATCCAATACAACCAGCCAAAATTATTTTATTTAACATGCCTATTCACCTCTCTTGAAAAATTTGCGCAAACACAAAAAAGCCTTTGAGGCAATAGACAATAAATACATGCGTTACATGTATTATGCCTATTAGCCCAAAGGCTGCGTGTTTATTAGTTAAGACGCTAATCCTAAATAGGATTGCCAAAAAAGAAAAAAGAAAAAATGGTTATACATTTATTATACGATTTTCTTTCTTATAACACTACACAATTTAAAAAGAGATAGTAAACCTATCCCTTTTTACTAGATTTATAAATTTTCAAGTCTAAGAATTTTTATTATTTGATCACTTCTCACCATAAATTAAAATCCACATAATTTTTTTGCTGACTTTAATGTAGAAAATATTAGTCGTACGTCTCCCGCTTCTTCTAATGGAACGTACTCTCCTCCTATAAATGGATAAAACATACCAATTATCCAACCGTCCCCATCTGGATTTTCTAGAACCAGATACTTAGGTATTTCATCACCATAATAAGTAATTGTTTTATGATAGCTAAAGAATCTATTAACGTCTTCTTCTCTCCAATCTATCATTAAGTCCCCTCCTAAACTATTCTTACCCTCTTAACAAATTCTAACTTCTACCGATTCATTTTGGTTCATTTGCTGATATCTTAGTATTAATTCATCTAACTCTTTACTCTTCTTTATTGCTTCGGGAGAATTAAATCCCTCTGAGAATGCAATTTTTAACATTTCTTCTCTTACCCGCTCTATTTGATCTCTTAGTTTATACATGAGTATTCCTCCAATTTTATTGTTTTAGAATATCTTTGTATTACTTAACAAAACCATTTAAGTCAGTATCTGCATAACCAGGGATGCTCCAAATATTTAATTGTTTTTCTTTTGCTATATTTTCTGCATCCTTATAGACATCAATAAATTCATATTCATCAAATAAGTAAGCTAATTTAACATATCCCTCTTTTAATAAATATGACTGAATACTAATTTGATCTAAAAAGACATGCGCCAAAATTCTTCCGTACTTATCCTTTTCATCAGCATTAGGATCCAATTGATAGGTAATTTCCTTGCCTTCTATAAGGTTAGCCAGATATTCCTTGCCTTCTTGTCCAAATGGCTCATTCTTCCCTTTTGTAATTTCAGGTCCATTTATTCCGATTAACCTCAAAGCGGTATACTTATCTGCTTCCAAAACTAAAGTGTCAGCATCTATCACTTTTTTTACTATAGCTTTGTGTTTTTCTGTTTTAATATCAGCTGCCTTTTCACTAGAACGATTGACATCATTAAAGTACTTCTTAAACGAAATCTCCTTTTCTACCTGATTATCAGTCTTGTAGTTCTCTTTAGACTGGTATGTAACTAGGCTATCTGTTGAACATCCACTTAATAAAAATAAAATAAATAAAGTGGAAATAATCTTTTTCATCTAAACCCCTCATTTCCAAAAAAGAGAGCACTCCAATATACTAAGACTTTACTTAGTAATTGGGGTGCTCCCATTTCTCCAAATATTATATTCACTCTTCTAATTTCCTATATATTTATAATAAGGATTAAAATAGAAAAATTCAACCTCAAAAAAACTAAACTCTCCTTTCAGAAAAGGCAAAGCTAAATTGCTTCTATATCCTCCATGATTTTCTTAGTTTTTTCATTATTATTGATTCCACTGGCCATGGAATACCACCAAACTAAATCTTTTCTTCTTTTCTTATTATCTATTCTTGCTAACTCCATAACTAATTTAGTCACAACTACTTTTTCTTCTTCAGTATAACTAATCATTAAATAGTCCTCCTATATAGATACTTTTTTGGTATTTATATCTGCTAGTAATTCATTTTCCATTAAAGTTAATGACAAAAGTGTTAAATCATCTATTTTTTCATCATCTTTATTTCGTGTGATCCCCTTTTCTTTTAGGAATTCGATTATTCTTTTTCTCTCTCTTTCCACTCTTATATGTATTTCACGATCGTAATACATCTCAGTTCCTCCATTTCACCTGTACCATTTCTTACTAATATGATTTCAACAATTATCAGAATTTTTAATTTTCTTCATAGTAATCATCAGAGAAATCTGGTACATCCTTTTTGTTTTCACAAATATTTTTAATCTTTTCGATATCAAATAAATAAGAAACCTCTTCGCTAATATCATAATCAAACTCATTTGCAACAAATATAGCCGCTTCTTCATTTTTATAGATCATTAAACGAAATGAACTAAACTCCAATTGTGCCTCTTCAACATATAATCCATTATGCGTGGAAAATTCATATGTTTTAAAACATGAAGTTTCAACTTTAAAGTTCACCTGTTCTACAGTATTTATTAAAGTTTCCATTCTTTTGCCTCCCTTTTTATAAAAAAAACCAATGATAAATGCCAACTGATCTCTTTTAGAAAAATGAAATCTGTCCTGAACTACTTACTTTAAATGTAACCTCACTTTTCTCCCTTGTTTCCTCATTAATTTCAAAAGGTGTTTTTTCGTAGCAACCAAAATGAGCCTTCTTATTGTTAAAACGAGAAACATAAAAATAATCCTTACCATTTTCAAATAAGTAATAACTCATTCCAGGCACTAAGTTAGAACTATCTGCTTTTCCTAAATATTTCCCCTTCATTAATTACATGCCGCTCCTTTCTGTGATAAACACAAAAAAGCCTTTGGTCCTTTTATTAACCTAACAAAAATATTGTTAAGTAAAAATCAAAGGCCCAAAGGCTTCGTGTCTATTAGAATATGCTTATCATAAAGATAGCTAAAAATAAAAATTACAAAAAAATGTATATATAAATTCTAGTTGATTATTTTGAAAAAAGCAATAATTACTGATTATTTACCACTTAATTTCTTATATTGGTGGGAATTTACACAGAACTCTTTTATTATCTTTTCTAGTTGCTCCTTTGTAGGATGAACAATACTCTTAGTTGTATAAATTTTTTCAATAATTAGTCCCCCACCATACACTAGCCTCACTTCAACAGTTCCGGTTAGACTAAATCTTGTGACTTCAACTCTTAATCCATACTCATTATCCTGCAGATAGTATGTAGTTTTCTTAATTTTATATTTACCATGCGAAAATGGTATAATGGTTTCTTTTTTCTTAATATAGTAGTTTTCTTCATTCATGGGAAATCCTTTCTGTTACTTATTATAGTAATGTAGAAATTCACCTGTCTTTTAATACTTATAAATATTATTTTACTTATTTTTTTGAATATAAACTACTGTATAGTATTTCCATTGTTTTTTACCCTTATAGAAAGAGGTGAAAAAATGAATAACTTAGTAAAAACCATTGGAGAAAGAATCCGTTATTTCAGATTATATAGAGGTTTTACACAAGAGGAACTAGCTGAAAAGGCAAATGTTCACTATACATATATTGGTGGTATTGAAAGAGGAGAAAGAAATATCTCCCTGGAAACGCTTAACAAAATTACGGAAGCTCTTGAAATTTCACCTACTGATTTATTTGAACATAACTACCTAAAAAAAGAAACTGACAAGACAGTACTATTAAAGCTTCATCAGGAATTATTAAGTACAAGAAGTACAGAAGAGATAATAATTGTCCATCAATTAACCCAAAACATTTTGCAATTAATAGATCGAAAATGATATTGGTAGAAAAAAACTTAGTGAAAATAAAGATCTTTAGGTTGGATATAAATATACAAGAACCTAGCTACAATTTAGTGTGTAGTTAGGTTCTTTAAATTAGTTAAATTGTTGATGTGTATAGAGATAATAAAGACGTTTATTTTTGACATAAAACCATAACCTTATTACGATTTATTGTAGTAAGGATTTTTTAAAGTTATTTAAATTTCTATCAATATAATTATTCTTATTTTTGAATTTGATAATAAAGTTGTTTGATTCTTATCAAACTAAACCAGCTAATAGGATGTCCATATTTTTCTGTAAAATTATTAAACAGTTAATGATATACTAAAAAGCTCATGCCAAATAACTTTCCTCAACCATTTTGGAATTTTTATATATATTTCTTAATTTTATCTCTTAAGCCCATTCGTCTGGTAAATTTAAAGCAACGATAAATCGGATTGCCAAAAGAGGTTCGAGTAGGTTACGTCATGCATTATATATGGCCTTTGTAGAATTAGGGGCTCTCGCAATAAAAAGTTAAAGAAGTTCTATGATAGAAAGCGAGAAGAAGGAAAGCCATTTAAAGTAGCTATGATTGCATGTGTAAACAAACTTATTCATTGGACTTATTTAAACGTCACTCGAATCTATTCCAGAGAATGCAACCAGTTTTTTAGGATGATTAAACCTCTCAATATCATCCATTTTGGAATGAATCGTTGCAGCGATTTTTTCACCATTTCCAGGGATTGATTGGATAATCTTATATTCTTCTATTTCTCCTGCAAGGGCATCTATTTGATTATCTAACTTCGCTAGATGCTCTTGGTACTGGAGAAACATCTTAATATATTTCAAGACTTATCAAATGACTTTGATACAATGTATTTTTGAATGGATTACGCTGTGCCGCTTCACTCAGTTTCTTCGCCCTTTCTTATGCCCAACGTTCTGAACGAGTTATACATAACCCCGCAATCTTATCTATTAAATTACGTTCCCCAGCTTGTAACACGGATTCGGACGTATTAAACTCCAATAAAGTATTTAAAACAGACTTTCGAATACATATCTCCAAATACCTCTTTATATTCAGGGAATACTTGATCTAATATGGCATGAAACTGTAACTTAGCTTGCATAAAAACCGTAATTGTTTCGTGCTGTCAAGTAAGATTACGAATTTCAAGAGTTGAATTCCTCACTTCTTATAAGGTTCTAAGTCCTATTTGTAATACAGCTCACATAAGTGAAAAGTATCAATCGCATCTGTTTTCACCTTTCGCAAACTCGATTTTTTCGCCTGTTAAGACAGTATTGGATTGACCATAATATACAAGTAATTCTGTTCCTCTAAAAACTGAATTATAGGAGCGTGATAATGACCCATTGGCTTCAGCCTTGACTTATTTTCTACCTCTTTTAAAAAATGAAGTAAGGAATCTAAGCCCACATTGGTGTGCGATACTTTAAAACTTTTTCTGTAAGGCTTACCCTTATCTAAAAATGCTTGGACTTCACTTTCCCCTTTTGAAACATCCAGACCAACTACTGGATTCATTATTTATCTCTTCCTCTCTCGATTTATTTACCAGTAACCCCTATTCCACCTTGAAGTATCATAGCTTCGCTTGTTATACGAGATCGACATCCCAACCAGCCTCAAACATGTTTCTACAAGTAAGGTCGGACAGTTTAGTTGACGGAATCAAAGACTCACGCACCCGTACGTCCTACCCTGGCTACTGCTATAATAGAATCTATTAAAAAAAGGTCAACCAGTAAAAACTGGTTAACCATATAATACGAAGCACCTCTTCAACAGCCAAACACACATTATTGAAACAAGTGAACCATATGTTTGGTGAATTTAAATATATTATTTTCTCGATAAAGGTTGCATATTGTCAGGTAATAATTTTAAACCAAATTGTTAATCTCCTTTAAAAGATAGTCAAGCCACTCATTTTGAGGAGAAACAATCTGTGGTAAGTTGTCTAACGGAGACCAAAATAATTTAAAGTTGTGATTATCTGTATCTATTTCCCATTCATCCAGCTGACTATTTGATTGTAGATGATAGAATTGTCTTGTTACTTTTGATGCTAAATTAGATTTTTCCGTCCAACCCGTTATCTGATATGTTATGTAATTTGGTTCTGGAATTTTATCTCCTTCTTTATAAGAAATTTGCACAAATTCCTCATGGCTTCGTTCATGAAGGACAGTAATCCCTCTTCTAATTTCCGCCCATTGGAAACTTGAGATGTCTGGTCTCGAATATATTTTTGCCTTATCAAAAATAATGTACTTACCTTCTAAATTTTGTTCTTGTTTTCCTATACTCTTACTTGAAATAAATTCTTTAAGACCAGTTTCTTCCATAGCTTCTCTCAAAGCTGCTTGATAAAAGTTCTCATTGATTTCGACTGTACCCGCTGGTATTTGAACACCTGCATTTGGGTGTTGGATTAAAAGAAGTTCTTGCCTGTTATCTTTTTTTCTAGTGATAAAGCATGTTACCTTTCCTAATACGTTTTCCATATAAACCTCCAAGCAAATATTTAGTAGAACACTTTGGTACCATCACTTAGATTATAAACTAATACATCAATCTCCTTTTTTCACTATCCTACCCTTTCGTTCAAGAAAAACTGACAAGATCACGATGAATGCTCTTCATTTTTAAATAACTTTATTATTTATTATTCGTGAACATGATGAAAAATCATATTTAGATAATGGATGTTATTTTGATATTTCTCACCTAGTTGAGAAATGATCATCTTTATCATTTGTAAAAGAATTTTTATAATTTTTAACCTTACCTTCTATTAGAATTATAAAAAGAAATATTAATGTCACTAGGAAAAATATAATCGGTTGTCCAATACTTGTTTTAACGCTTCTCTTTTTAATGTATCTTCAGCTGGTATTATTTTATTTGTAAACTCGTTCTCATACATAAAATGCTCTTTCATAGAAATTTTCTTCTTCTCCTTATACTCAAATATTTACTTCAAAATTGTAAGAAAAAGACTATCCTCTATATAGGACAGCCTTTTTCTAAGTAACCAAAAGTAATTTTTAACAATGGTTATATTTAGTATATCATATTATCTTTGAAATAATGGTAATACTCTAAGGTTTATTTCACTTTAACATGCTCCTTTAGCGATATATAAAAAGCCGCCTATGGTAGCTTTTTTTATCTGTAATGGTTGTATATTCTACATTAATACAACACAATAAAGATGGACGTTAAATTTAAGATTACATCCATGGAAACCCAAATAATTTCACTTTGTTCATTTATAAAATCTCGAGATATGATTACTCCTGCACAATCAATTGAGTTTATTCATATATTAACGTTTTTCATTCACATATTCTACAAGAATTTCAGAAACCAACTCTTCCAAAGTCAAATTTCTTTCAGACGCAATTCGTTTCAATGAATCTTTAACCTGAGATGGTATTTCTAAAGATAACACATCATATTCAGAATCTATATAAATTCCTTTAATCGTTGAGATTATGGAACCTTCCACCATATATTCCTTAATAGTTTTTATCGTATCTTCATCTAAAGTATCGTAAGGGAAACAATATGGTTTAATTTCTAACTCTATCTTTTCTTTATTTATGTTCATCTTCATATTTGTTGGAGTGATATATTCATAACATATATCTAAGAAAGAGTATATATTAGATTCAACATTATTTTCATAAGGGAACTCAAATTTAGCAAATTTCCTTTTGGAAATTATCGAACCTCTTTCAATTAAATAAACCGGTTTAAAACCATATTGCTCAATTTTCGTATATGGAATCTTATTTCCACTAGCAGTTAATAAAAAGTAATCTTCATCTTCCCCAACCATCAATCTTCCATGTTCTTCACTTCTTTCATGAATAAACAATTGAAACCAACCATGTTTATTTGGTTTGGAATAAAACTCTTTATTATTTCTACGTCTCATATTTTTATAATTTTTTTGAAAACGTTCAAGCTCCGTTTGTTTAATAAAATATAATTCCCTACCTCTATAAACTTCTTTCTCTGCAGTAAGTTTACCATCCTTTATATAGTTAAATACCGTTACAGTAGATACACCTAATTGTGCAGCAACTTCACCAGTGCTAAGTCCTGGCTTTTTTAATTTGTCTTTTACCTCTTCTACATCATCTATATAAAAGTACTTCGTATTGTCAATTTGCCAACTTTTTTCATTCACTGCAGTTAATATGCCTTGTCTGGAATATGATAAAACTGTGTTCTCAGCAACACCTAATAATTCCGCAGCCTGTTTTGTAGTAATTTGCTTTTTCTTATCTTCTTGGCCCATTTTATTCTCCCCAACTAATCATTATTAAAATAGTGTTTACATATCATTTAATATTAACTCAATATTATAATCTATTTATATGTTACCATTTACTATAGTCAATATTCAATTGGGGAATAATTCTAATTTATGTATTAATTCTCACTTTGTTTACAATACTCACTAGCATGTTCTAAAAAATCTGTAATACATTCTTCCACCTTTTTTCTTGTTGGTTTTTCTAATGTAATACTTTTAAAAGTTTTATCAATAACTACCCCTCCTCCCCCTATCAATAATTTAATCTCCACTGTATCTTTTTCTCGACTCAAATTTCCTCTTTTATCTACAAATCTACTAACTTGCACTCTAAGACCATATTTGGATTTTTGTAAGAAATAAGTTTTCACTTGCACTTCATATTTACTTACAAAAAAAGTACTTTCATCTAATGCTCGGTATAAACTTTCGCTAATCAAAAAATCCACCTCTTCCTTTTATCATTAATCAGATTATAATATATATCTTAATATTAAACAAAGGTTTAATGTCTATTTTATATAAATAAATACATCGCCTACTATTTTATATTAAAATGTATTTTAAATATTAATTTTATTTATATGTATATATAGTAGACAAATAAAGTATTTTTCTACTAATATAGTAGTGTATATTAAATATACCTAAATTAAATTAATAACGAGTCACCTATAACCATATAATCACTTTGTTTTCAAAAAATGCTAAAAGAGGTGTAAAAATGCTAGAAAAGGAAATTTCATTCCATTCGAACAAGAATTCGTTAGAATTTACTGGAAGTCAGTCGTCCATCGCATCGTTTTCAAAAACTTTAACAGATCCATCGCTATTTCAAAATTTACCTGACGAGTTAATCATTATGGAGGACGTATCTAACAATAAGGAAATAAATGACTTGGAAATGATGTATTTATTTTTACACCAAAAGAAAGATATGGATATACGAAAGAATAAAATGGAGAACACCATCAAAGAGTACAGCAGAGATTTACTTATCATGTATAAACAGATAATAGAAAATGCTTTTTCCATTGGATTAGATTTAAATGCACAGCAAAATCCCTGCCAGATAATTAAACTACTCAATCATGTACATATTAGAAAATTTCAAGAGTGGTTAGCTGCAGCTCCGTTAGGGAAGGGGAAGAAGCCATACGCAGTTTCTACACTGAGTCGTAAAATAGTAGTTCTTAAAGGATTCCTTTCTTTTTTATATAAAACAAAGTATATTGAAGTTCCGCTGCATGAAAAAATGTTGAGTAGTAATGTGCGGGATATTGATCGGCCGGATAGGGATTTAGGAAAAAATGAGGTAGTGCAGATATTGGACTATTATAAAGACCATCCCATTGTTCATTGCTTACTAGCAACCTTAATTACAACAGGGCTTAGAATAAACGAATTATGTCATAGTAAAATATCGGATATTTCTTATGTGGATGGAGATTACTGGTTATATGTATTAGGAAAAGGGAGACATGAAAGAGAGGTACTCTTACATCCATATATAATAGAAGAAATACGGAAATTTCGACGAACAAGACGTTTAGATTTTATATTAGATGGTAGTGATAATTCATATATTTTTACGACGAACAAAGGAAAAACGTACCATTATAAATATCTATCCAATTATTTAACCAAAAAAATAAATGAAGTGGAATTGCCTTTCATTAAAACAAGGAAAAATCCAATTACGCCACATACACTTAGACATGCTTTTGCACAAATTAGTTCTGATCAAGGAGCGAGTTTGGATCAAATTAAAATTGCATTGGGGCACAAATCGATTCAAACAACATCTATTTATCTGCAGAAGAAATCAAGAAGAGAGAACAATGCTGGTCTTGTTTGGAAAAATTCAAGTATACTTAATTCAATATAATCTTAAAGCTCTCTAGTAACGTTAAGTAATTAAAGCGATATAGCATTTTTTACCAATACAAATAAACTGTTACTAGAGACTTTTACATATTTCAGTAAAAGAAAATAATTTTTTTATCATTACTAAATTAATATAAAGCTTACAAGTCTTTTACTGGGATTGTTAAAGAATTTAAATAGGTATAGTTATTTTCCAATATCCCTAACCGAACCCCATTCCAATAAATTCACTTTTGCCTCCTTAAACTCCTCATAGGCTTTTTTACGTAATTTGGTTTGATCGGTTTGGCATAAAAAATAATGCCCATCTGTACGGAGGATTTCTTGCGAGAATACACAATGGATAGAGTTGATTAATGATTTATCATCATCGGTGACAAAACGCCATTCAGAAGCATTTACAAGCTGTTTGAAAAGCCAATAATGAGCAATGGTAGTATAAGATGCCTGAACGTGGAGACCATCAATGTACCTTTCCCGACGTTCTATTTTAAGAGGTTCTCGATGGTAATCGGATTGCGTTTGTGTATCATTTTTAGATGGTGGCATTGGGTAATGAGAATAATCATCAAACCGAGCGTGTTTTTTTGGCAAATAGGTTTAAATGGTCTTCCTTCAACAAAGCTGTATCAAGGGCAATGTCACTTAAGGTAATATCCCAAACATACGCCACATCGCATCTAAACACATACCTGGATAGAACATCAGCAGAAATGACTACACTTGTCGGCAGTTGGAGTTCCTCAATTCCATCAAATTGAAAACTGCCTTGCCCCTTTTTGCGGACATTATTTAGATAATAGGTCATCTTATCTGTATTCAACCACATTTTCTTGAATTCAGTGTTTTTTAAAGGCTTGGTTTCGTGTTTTTCTAGGAACTCCAAACACCTTCGGTATAAGATTTCGAGCTTATCATAATAAGTACCTCTGCCAATCTCTAAGATTTCACAGGTTCTGCTTACTGGGGTTCGGTTAAGCAGGAGTTTAGCAAATAACGGCATTATCTCGCTTCTTTTTTGGTGGTAGGTGGATGATTGTCTTTGGTTCAGCAGAACATTGGTAAACTTCTTGCACACCTTACATTGGTATCGTTGAGAGTTAGAACTAACTCTTTACGCAAATTGGCGTACCTTTACTTAGCGGAATTATTTGAAACTCACAAATTCCATAAAGTAATATCGGATGGAGCGAGTTCCCATAACGAGTATGCGGATAATCCGATTGAACATCCTTTAGCCACACCTGATAGAGGATTTCGTTCAGTCGATTGTACAACGGATGTTTCTTTTCTTGAGCCAAAGGGATGTTGCGGCATTAATTGAAAATGTAAATGATAATGCTACGAACACCTTCATTCAACACATTCGGAGAAGGTTATCCATTTTAGAAAGACCGCTGACAACGGCTCGTGGCGATGGAAAAAGTTATATTTACTCAAACTTCAATCCCAAGTATGCTCAAATGGCATTGACAATCCTTCGGACTTATTACAATTTTTGTTTGGCGTATAAAACAAAGGAAGGAAAGACCGAAACAATCGCTACACCAACCCAAAGACTAGGTATAAGCACAAAAAAATTTGAATTGAATGATATTATTTATCTTAGATAATAGGGGGGATATTAAAAATTAGAAGTAAACGAGGTTCGTGAATTATGGAATTAAAGGAATATTTAAATACAACTTTTCCAGGACTAATCTTAAAGCCAAGTCTTTATAATCAATGGGATATTGGTCTGCACTTCGAGTTCGCCCAAGGGATGTATCAGTTTAATGACGATAATACTCTTAATCTTGATATGTTTAATCGTGTATATAATCAAGCCTTAGCTATTTTCGATTATCTTTTTTCTGACCAAGATGAGATTTTTCTTGTTACGAATGTATATCATCTTAAATGTTTGAAAGATAGGACAAATCCAATAAAAGTGTATCAATGTTCTATAAAAAATAAAAATTTGAAATTTAATATACGGCAAACGACATTACCATTTGTTTTTGATGATGAAGAAGATGCGGATGAATTTTACACTTCTCAGTTTTTTTTAAAGTGTAATAATAGTGATATACGATACCTTTCGCTGATTAAAGCAGCTTGTAATGAAGATTTTCCCTTGAAACCTAAATTTGGAAGAAGAAATGGCTCGTATTATCCAGATGTATTTTTTCATAAACGCTTCAAAAAATATCATTTTTTTATTTATGATGATAGAGGTTGCGAAGTCATTGCAAATAATAAAGAAACCATTCGACCATTATATAATCAATACAAAAATTGGCTTGGCGAATATGACAAGGAAAAGATTGAACTACTTTTCAACTAACTAATATGAGCTGGTTAACATAAAAAATGGTCCACTAAATGATGGTCCATTTTTATTGCTGTTTTTATGGTTATTTGTAATTCGAATTTGTTGCTAAAACGCCTTAAATTCATTATGCTATTTAAACTTTTGTAGCTCAAAACCGAACCCGTTAGTCTTGAAGTCACCTGCTTATTTTTCAACATATAATTGAAATTTATCTACGATTAGTAAGTTAAATAATATTATCGAACTATTGAGTTATCTTCTATAACACCTTTAACAGAAGAAAGCGGATAAGTTAGTACATTTTTTTTTATTAGAGTCCCAGGGTTAATTACTGTATTTGCCCCAATCTTAGATTGGTCTCCTATTATGGCTCCAAAATATTTTAAACCTGTATCAATCTTTATGGTTCCAGTGTTAATTATAATATTATCTCCATATGGAATATTTTTTACATTCGCAATCATTACACCTCCACCTAAGTTTACATTATTACCTAATATGCTATTTCCAACAAAATTGAAATGAGGCGCTCTAGAACCATTTAATAGTATTGAATGTTTTACTTCTGAACAATGACCGACGATACAATTATCCCCAATTATTGTATTTTCTCTTATATAAGCTCCATGGAATATTTTACTTCCTCTACCAATATAAGCGGGTCCTTTAACGTAAGCGCCATTCTCAACAAAAGTATCTTCTTCAAGAATTACACCATACTCACTGATATAAGCTCCAGGTTCCACAATCCCTTTAATAATGGATTTTGTCTTTGACATAGTATCCTCAATCCTTAATAAGGGTTCCCAAACATTTTTAACATCATAGAATAGAATTTTATGAGAAAAATCACTTATTTGAAAATAATCCCTATAATCAAACATTTTTTTCACTCCTTATATTAAATATATATAATAACTTAATTTCATATTTACTATTGACAATCCTAGAGAATCTTTATATCTTCAAAAATTTAAGATTCTACTAATTTGAATTAATTGAGAATAAGATGATTCAGATAGTAATATTAAAAATTAACAATCAAGAGGGAAATGAAGTCAATTAACAATCTTAAAAAAGCTTGTATGCATGAAATTTGTTTTACAAATTAATAGGACCTGTAGTAAATTCTGGTAGGGTATTTCAACACAGTTAATGATACACATAAACATGATTTTCTTGACTATATATCTTAATCCATTTAAATACTTAAAAAAAGCTCAAAAAGGATAGACGACTCTTAAACCATTTAATCTTGAATGTCAGGTCTTATGTACAGACTAACTCTTAGACTAGAGGAAGACTCTCTATTCCTACTTATTCATTCGATTAGGCTATTTTAAATACTCCTTTTTATTCATTTTTTATGAGCGTAAGGCTAATATTTTTGAATCTAATTCAAGTGGTTTTATGAATTGGCTGTGCTTTATTTTTTATAGCATCAAGCGCCCTTATAGCAAAGTTATCTCTTTTGAAATATGATGAAATGTTTTTTTCTTCCAACTTAATAAACTTTAACTCTTTGGTTTCTTCTGAAAGTTTAAGTTTACCTCCAGATATTCTACCTTTAAATCCAATTACAATATTTCCAACTCCTATATTAGAATAAATACCTGTTATCCCTTCTAAATCAACGTTAAACCCAGTTTCTTCATAAATCTCTCTTTTAACAGCTAAATCTAAGGGTTCATTTTCATCTACTAACCCTCCTGGAAACTCCCATGTGTCTTGACGTAATAGTGATTTCATAATAAGTACTTCATCTTTGTCATTGAATATACAGCCGAAAACTGAAACTATATTTTTAGGGATTCCTCCACCCATTCTATAAACAAATGAAAAACTTTCATAAGCAATTTTACTATCAATTATAGAACGTAAATTCTCATTATATTGTCTGCATACTAAATTAAAATGAGGTATATCTTTATATTCCCAGTATTCTTTGATGATTTTTTCACTTTGTATATACCAACTATCAATTAGTTTAACGTTATGCCTAAAGTAAAAAGGGTGGATACTGGATTTTAAAAATAATTGAAAATCAGAAAGAGAGACCTTACTTAATTTATACTCTTTTTCAACAAACAACTCTATCTCCCCATTCCATTTTAAATATAGTTTTAAAAGAAATACTTAGATTTTATCCCTAAAATTTAAGTGTGTTATCTGGAATTTCATAGACAAAATCTTTGATTAAAGATAAATCTTTTTGTATTTGTTTTACTTTTCCACTTAAAATTATACCCTGAAATTCTTTCCTAGAATTAGTCCCTGAAAAGTACTTAAAGGTATTTAACTTAAGAAATTTCCATTGATCTTCCTTTTTAATTGGCTCTTTTAGAGGAATTTCTACGGCTCTCTGAATTAAATCATAATTAATAGTATCTAACACCTGGTAATCATAAAGTAAATCCACGTACAATTCAGGTAATAGAAGGTTAGATGCGGCCATACTTAATAAGGTTGCTCCACCCATTCTAGGGTTAATTTCCATTATGTATATGCTATCACTTTCCTCATTCCAAATGAATTCTACCTCGATAACACCTAAAATTTTAAATTTCTCAGCTATAGTAAGAGCTATATCATGACACTTTTGTGTAAGATTATCAAATTCGTGGGTATACCTAATTTTATTTTTTGGATGAATTCCCATTTTGGATGTAACTCCTTTGTTTATTAAAGGTAGAGCTATATAACCTTTAGTAGAGCCAAATACTTCTACAGATAGCTCTATACCATCTATTAGCTTTTCACAAATAAAATCCTCAATATTAAAAGTTTTTTCAAAAAAATCCAGGAAATCATCTTTGTGATTAATAATTGAATTCCCAAAACCCCCAGATCCCAAGGTATGTTTAATTATTAGAGGAAATCCAATTTCATCCGCATATTTTGAACACTGTAATTTCGAATTTATCATATTAAATCCCGGAATAGTTTTAATATTATTTTTAATAAGTGCATCCTTTGTTTCTCTCTTATCATGTAAAATTTTTGCAGTACTGAAGTTATTTCCAATAACTTTTATACCCTTTTTTTCAAGTTCTTCTTTAAGTAAAGCGTCTCTTAAGATTACTCTCTCCGCTGATAAGCAAATAACTGCATTTACCTTTAAGCTAATGGCGATATTAACTATTGAATCAACATTATTAAAAAAATCAAACGTGCTTTTTAGGTAATCATCATGTTTAAACCCGTTTATAATAAATACTTCAAATCCTTTTTTTATTGCATAGTCATAAGTCATATTTGATAAGAAGGAATGCCTAGATGTTACAACAATTAATACTCTCATTATTATATACCTCCATAGATTCTAGATAAATATTCATTACTTTGAGCATAATCACAGCTCTCTTCTAAATACACTTTCAAAGGCTTCAGCATATACCATCCCAGATTGCCCACCGCGATACAAAGCAAGACCTTTTATTGCTTCCTTACTTCGAGGATGTGGATAGTCTCTTATTACATCTTCATACGCAGCTAGTGCCTCAAATTTCTTATCAATTCTTTCTTTTCCTACCAGTACAAAGGTATTTGGATTAAATTGATTTAATGAGCTATTCAGTCTCCATTCAGTAGATGATGGAATTTCCATAAATAATAATTCTTTAATTGTAAAATCTAATGTTCTTCTTTGGAACAGTCTAGTTGCTGCTTGACATGCTATGGAAGTATGATAATGATCATTATTTAAATCAGCAGGATGATGTGTAAAAATAGTTTCTGCTTTAGTTTTTATAATAGAGTCTTCAATAAATTGAACTAATTCTAAATGAGGAACGATGTTAAATTGTATATTAGGAAATGTCCCCTTTATTACATTCTTCACTCCTAGGATATTCAAAGATCTATCAATATCTTGATTCAGCTTTTCTAAACTTGGTCTCCCTTTTCTTGCCACTACTTGGCTAGATAATATGCAAACATTTACAACATTACCTTCTTCTATTAACTTACATATGGTTGCACCTGCGCCAAGTACTTCATCATCCGGATGTGCTACAACAATTAAATAATTCAAATTAAATCCTCCTGTTTTATTTTTTTCTTTAGGTTAGTATAATTAGTGATTGCAAGTAGATTACTTTTAATTTCATTATCATTCATTCTATTAAAATTCTTTAAAAACTTATCTATTGTATTTTTATTATAAATAGGTGTCTTTACAACAAAAATTTTAGGGAAAATAAATTTTTTAAAAACTTCATCTTTATTTACTAGTTCTTCATATAATTTTTCACCAGGTCTTAACCCTGTAAATTTTATACCAATATCACTTATTTTATGTCCAGATAGTTTTATTAAATTTTTTGCTAAATCTACAATTTTAACTGGCTCTCCCATATCCAAAACTAAAATCTCCCCACCTTTTGCGATTATACCAGCTTGAATTACTAGTCCCGAAGCTTCAGGTATAGTCATAAAGTAGCGATGCATTTCAGGGTGAGTAATCGTTATCGGACCACCTTCTTGGATCTGCCTATTAAATAAAGGAATGACACTTCCACGACTTCCTAAGACATTTCCAAAACGAACAGTTACAAATTTAGTTTTACTAACAATCGATATATTTTGAATTATCATTTCTGCTAAACGTTTTGTTGCCCCCATTACACTTGTGGGATTAACTGCTTTGTCAGAAGATATGAGGACAAATGTACCAACACAGTATTTCTCTGAGGCTTCAGCAACATTTTTAGTTCCAATAATATTATTATTAACTGCTTCTTTTGGGTTATCCTCCATTAAAGGTACATGCTTATGTGCAGCTGCATGATAGACTATATCTGGTTTGTATTTTTTAAATATATACTCAATTCTTTCTCTATCTTGAATGCTTGCTATGATAGGAATAATTTCAATTCCCTTTGTTAATTGCTCTCTAAGTTTTGTGTTAATGGAATAAATACTATTTTCCCCATGTCCGACTAAGATGATTTTCTTCGGATTATACTTGCATATTTGACAACATATTTCAGAACCAATTGATCCTCCTGCTCCTGTTACTAAAATAGTTTTCTCTGTTATAGTAACTGAGATACTTTCAGTGTTAAGTGACACTGGTTCTCGTATTAAAATATCTTTAACTTGTATTTCATTTGAATTATGAAGTGACTTTTCCCCAACTATAATATCCTCTATTTTGGGAATAATTTTAGGTTTTAATCGAGTTTTATTACATTCATTTATAATTAAATCTAACTGATTTTTAGAAAGTGTTGGCATAGCAATAATTATGCGATTAATCTTTAATTTATTTACAGTATCCTGTATTACTTCTTTTCCACCAATAACTTCTATTCCTAATAGAATAGTATTTTGTTTTAATGGATCATCATCAATAAAAACTACTGGTTTTAAATCCGTCCCTGAACTTAATTGTAAGTATTTAACAACTAACATTCCCTCTATTCCTGCTCCGATTACCATTGTTCGAATTTTCCCAGGTTTTTTTGTAAGTTTATTTCCAAAAGGCACTAATAACCGAAAAACAGAAGCCAACATAGTATAAAAAAAGTAGCTTACAAAGATCACCCTTTCATGTCCATAATTCACAATAAATAATTCAATGAATATGTTAAATAAGAATGAAAAGGTAGTGACTGTTTATGGCATCATAAAAATGTAGGGTATGGCATTAAATTTGTGCAATAGGGCCGTAGGCCCTGCACAAATTAAAAAACCACTTGTCAACATTCCAAAATACACATACACTTCCTGTTGGGACAAACAAGCGCAGGAGGTATTAAGGAGATGTTGGCAGTGGCCGAAATTAATTATATCAGACATGAGGTAAACATAAAAGACAGTAACTATTCGGAGATTGCACAAAGAATAGGAAGAGATCGTAGAACTGTTAAGAAGTATGCAGAACAGGATGATTTTAGTCCTGTAGAAAATATCAAACAAGACAGACCATCTCCAGTGATGGATCCTATTAAACATATAGTAGATGAATGGTTAATAGAAGATTTTAAACAAAAGAGAAAATTCCGTAGAACTGCAAAGAGAATTTGGGAGCAATTAAAAGAGGAGTTTGATTTTAAGGGTTCTGATCGAACAGTAAGAAACTACATATCCCATCGAAAAAAAGAACTATTAAATGAAGCGAATCAAGCAGCGTTATCACTAGAGAGCAAACCTGGGTCAGCTCAAGTGGATTTTGGAGAAGCTCCGTTTAAATATCAAGGGGAACAGATAACTCTACCCTATCTGGTTCTTTCTTATCCATATAGTAATTCATTTTATTTTCAGGTATTCCCCGCTCAAAACAAAGAGTGTTTTTTAGAAGGATTAAAGCGTATTTTTCACCATATGGGTGGTGTTCCAAGAACAATTAGATTCGATAATCTTTCAGCTGCCGTAAAGAAGGTATTGCCAAATGGCGAACGGCAGTTAACTATAAATGTCAACACAAATATGTACATTTTCGCTCGTTTAAGGATGTACAAAATCACTCGTTTTCTTGCACTAAATGATCCTTTAAACGATAGGAATTTCCCACCATTGTCACAACCTTCGCATGGTGTAAGATGCGATCTAAGATGGCATTTGCCAGCTTAGGCTCCTGAAATACTTCATCCCATGCCTTAAAGTTTACGTTCGTTGTTAAGATCGTACTGCGCTTTTCATATCGCATGTCAATCAGTTGGAAAAATAATTTCGCATCTTCTTGATCAATTGGCAAATAACCAATCTCATCAATGATTAATAGTTTATATTTTGTATAATGTTTTAGACGAGTTTCTAAGCGGTTCTCCAATCGTGCTCGTCTTAAATTCTGAATTAAATCATGGCATTTAATGAAATAGGTACTTGTTCTTTTCTTTGCTGCCGCAATCCCTATGGCGGTGGCCAAGTGTGTTTTGCCAACACCACTTGGTCCTAAGAAAACAATATTCTCGTTCTCTTCAATAAAGCGAAAGGTTAGAAAATCTTGAATCTGTTGCTGATTGACTGAGGTTTGGAAAGTGAAATCAAAATCTTTTATTTCTTTCATATGTGGAAATGCAGCCACCTTTACCATCGACTGCGTCATATTTTGTTCTCGCACATCAATTTCATAGTTGGTTAACTTGATTAACGTATCAATAAATGACAGCTGGTTCTGGACTCCGAAATCAATTACTTCATTTAAATGTAGAGTCATTTGCTTCAGCTTTAGATACTCTAGGTTTCTTAATAATTGTTGATAATTAGTGGATAGATTCATTATTTATACACTTCTCCAATCGTTGCTAGATTTTTCTTTGCCAAATCATCGATTTCCGGATAGTTATAGTAAGGGGCTGAAACAGCCAAACCTGCTTTATAATGTGCTTCCTGATAATTTAGCTTCGCTTTGCTGATTGGATGCTGTGCAATAAGTTTCATGTTATAATAAATCCATAAGTTGTTATCATACACTTGTAAACCTACTTTCTTTCCTTGATATTCTGGTGGTACGGAATACTGGTTTGATTTGTAGGAGATCATGTTGGATGCATTGACTTTTACTTGTGTGTGCTTAATGCGATAGGAATCTCTTACTTTATCAGTTGGTAGCTGGAGTAAGTGGTTCCTTTCTTTTTTATATTCAATCATTGGTATTCTTCCTGTCCCTTGGTGAATCTGGTGATTCACTCTGTTGGCTAACTCTTGTATAAATTGATGCAGTTCCTCTAAAGAGAATTGTCCTTGATAGGCATGAATTTCGTCTAACAATTTCATTGTCGTTTCGACTTTTCCCTTTGTCCTTGGTCTGCCAGCGATACAGGCTTTCACTTTAAAGCCAAAGTCTTTTGCGAATTGCTCAAACTTTGCATTCACTTTACCCGGATAATGTTCCGTTCTTGCTTCATCCATCACTGTTTTCATATTATCCGTAAGGAGTTCCTCAGGAACACCGCCAAACGTTTCAAAAGCTTCTGTTAGAAAGGAAAACAGCGTACTTTGTGACTTGGAAATACTCAAGTGGAATACTCGCAATCTTGAAGTAGATAGAATAAGCGCAGCTACATTGATCTCGACCTGCTCGCCATCTTTTGTTTCATATTGAATATTTTCCTTCCAATCTAATTGAGCTTGTTTACCTGGCGGAGTTTCATAGCGAACCGTCCCCTTCGGAGAAGCAATACGTTTGTCCTCCACAAAGTAAGCATTAAATTCAGGTATTCGAGCGATATAGGCTCGAAAGGTCGAAGCACCACAGTCTAAACCGTGATTATCCTTTAAGTACTGCCAAAGCACCCGCCGATAATAAAACACCTGTTTAGAATCCTCAGATAAAAGAGCAGCGATCACTTCATAATATTCATCAATTTTTGAGGACTTTTTTCTTGTCCTCTTGGGGACAAAACCATTTAGATATTTCTCAACTGTTCGTCGATCTACTCCAAGTTCTTCAGCCAATTTACTCTTATTAATTTTCATTTTCATATGCTCCATTATTTGTTTGAATTTTGGTAAGTCTGAAAGACTATTAATCTCAAAATTAACATCGACATTTAATGATATATACATGACTAGTCACCTCAAGACTAGTATGTAAAATGAAAGCAAATTTGTACATATTTATCCAAGCATTATTGTACATATTTAAAATAGCATTTCTAGTTAACAGAGGAATTTCAGAACTTCGTTCTACACTATGGGTTCGAAAGTGAATTTTGTAATCCTAATAGTGGGAATGAAAAGGGTCATGTGGAAGCAATGGTGAAATATGTGAGAAACAATTATTTATTGCCTGGTCTCCACGTACTGAATTTAGACGAACTTAATAAGACGTTGTGGGAAAAAGCTGAGAAAGATCGTGAGAGAAAACATTATGAAAAGGAATCTTTCATATCCCAGCTGTTTGAAGAGGATCGGAAAGCCTTTTTGGTTTTACCAAGTAAGGAATACCAATGCATCAGATACGAAACAGTGAAAGCCGATAAGTACGGTTATATTAAAGTAGAAAAAAATCTATATTCTACTTCACCAAGATACGCTTTAAATAAGGTTCTAATTCGTATTTCATATAATTCAATTGATATTCTTACAGATGATTATCAACTAGTCGTTAGCCATCCTCGACTCTATGGTCAATATAGAAAATCGATTAATTGGCAGCCATACTTAAATCTAATGGCCAAACGTCCTATGGCACTTAAATATACTAGTTTCTATGAGCAGTTACCACAAGAATGGCAAACATATTTTAATTCATGTACTTCCTCTGAAAAATCAGAAGCCCTGAAGTTATTAGGTACAGTGATGAAAGATTATGATTTTAGTAAAATTACTGAAGCGCTGAAGATTGCATCAGAGCATGGTCATCCTTCGGTTGAATCAATTAAACAAGTATTCTACCAACTAATTAATGGTCGAGGGATACGCGAAGAAGTACATCTCCAAAAGTCATTGCCTATTATGCCGGAGGCTACTAGAGGTCTACAGCATTATAATCAGCTTCTAAAAGGAGCTGAAATAAATTGAGTACGCAGATTCAAGAATTCGCTAAACGATTGAAATTAAGTTGGATTAGAGAACATTATCAAGAGATAGAAGCCACATCAAATGAAGAGTATTTACTGAAGCTTTTTGAAAAAGAAATTGAGCAACGAGAAGAACGAAAAACAAATCTTTTACTTACACAAGCAAGCTTACCTAAAGTCAATGGGAAACCTTTTGATTGGAAGGACATTGTCCTAACAGCAGGACTAAGTAGTGAAGACCTATTAAATGGAGTATTCATGGAGCAGCAAGAAAATCTAATTTTCTATGGGGGTGTAGGTGCAGGTAAAACCTATTTAGCTACGTTAATTGGATTGAATGCCATACAAAGGTATGGCAAAGCTGTTAAATTCTATACAGCGGCATCATTAGTTAATCGATTATTAGAAGCAAATGAAAAAGGTAATCTCAATAAGCTTTTTAAGCAAATAGAGAAATTGGATCTTTTGATTTTGGATGAGTTAGGTTACATTCCTCTTCACAAACAAGGGGCTGAATTATTGTTTCAGGTTATTTCGATGTGTTATGAAACCAAAAGCATCATAATCACGACAAACCTTCAATTCGGTCAATGGAATCACGTTTTTGGGGATCCAATATTAACGGAGGCAGTAATTGATCGACTCATCCATCATTCGCATTTGATTGTATTTAAAGGCGATAGTTATCGTTATAAGGAGTCAATTATTCAGAATTAAATTTCGTTGGCAAGTGGTTACATTTTTGATTGCCGTTTTATGCATTTTTTGCTTGCCAAATACATAGTGACTTTGGTTATTGTTATTATCGTAAATAGGTCCATTCCCCCCCCTACACAACGATACAATTTGAAAACAGTTGCAAAAAAATAATAGCTGGTTGTTATCAAAATCATTGTAATTAAAATCTCTGAAGTAAAATAGAATCTCCCTGGATATATACTCCAGAATGCAAAATAAACAGAAACTAGAATAAGAAATAAATCTAGGAGTAATGAAAATACAATCCTTTTTTGTTTTATCATTCTTTTTCCCCTCTTTAGTGGTTCGTTGTACGAATATTTTATAAGAGTTATCAAATAGTAAAACATATTAATAAATAGGAGAAATTTAAAGGGGATTACGTGTTATATACACTTTTTACAGATCTAATTAAAATTAATCATGAAATAGAATCTCCTTTAGAATACTACTAGTTATCTGTGTCATAGAAGCTATTAGCACATAAGATAAAAAGTCTTAATTAAAACTTTATGAAATTAATTAATGTTTCGTAGTATAGAAAATACTTTATCTGTATGAAAAAACATTTCCTCAGAGTAATGGTCGGGAATTAAAATTATATTGACACCTAACTTTATATACCGCATTAAATACTTTGCAACTTCTTCATAACTTCCTACCAAATAAGGATTGTTATTATTTCCGCTTAAATATGCCCCCATCCAGTAAATATCATCATATAGTTCTTTATCATTAGCTGTTTTAGCCATAATTAAATTACTTATAGTCTTACCATTTTTAATTTCAGATTTGGATCTTTCTTTCCCTTCTTTTGTTACTCCAAATAAATTCCTTGCCACACTCCACGCTTCCTTACTTAAAGCTCTAGCAATAATGCCAATACGAATGCCTAAATTTGTATCTGAATCATTAAATTTTGTACTATACTCTTTTTTAAATACTTCAATAGGTTGTGGCCTTGTTAAAGCTACGTCTGCATATTTTTTCGAAATAGCTATGCTTGTAGAAGAAGCTCCTGGAACAAAAAACATGGGATAATTTTTATTTTGTAATTTTGGCTCCATAACCAAACTTTTATAATTATAGTAATTTCCACTAAAGGAAACCTCCTCATGCTTCTTTGAAAAAATCATTTTTAAAATTTTTATATATTCTACAAGCCTATCGTATCTTTCCTGATGGTTAAGCCTATCATTAATTTGACTTAATTCAATTGCTGAATTTCCAGTTATCATATTAAGGTCTATTCTCCTGTTATATAAATTACTTAAACTTTGAACAATTTTCCCAAGCATAAAGGGATTAATTGTATTTGGCTGAACCGCAACTAGAGGTGTAAGTTTTTCAGTATTCTCTAAAACAATAGACGCAATAGACCATGGATCATACATTTTATAATTGAAAAAAATAAGAGAACCATCAAAGTTAAATCCTTCTGAAAGTCTAGCAATCTTTATAACAAACTCTTTAAAAGTTATATTTTCATTTAATGCCTTTGGACCTGGTATTTGGCTATAAATCCTCAATTCTTTCTTCATTTCAATTCCCCCAATAAATAATCAATTATATTCAAGCTACAACATAATATGAAGTTCTCAATTTACTTTTATATCAGTTTTAATAATAATAGAATTAATATAATCTTTAGTCTTCTCAATTACTCCTTGATCTAGGTTCGAAGTAACTATGATATGTCCATATTTTCTGTCCACTGTATTAGAAATTTTATTTACCCAATCGCCTTCCTTAAAGCGCACATCTACTAAATGAACATCTTCTCTATTTTTTATATTTTCCGGGATTTCAATATACGTAATTTTTCCTAATGGAGGAATAAAAAAATATACACAAGCCTTTTTTAAATAACAGAAATTTTCTGGAATGCTTTTATTATAAAAACAGTCATAAACTAATGAGTGTATATCACATCCTCTATAGAGTTCTACTAGTTTAGGAATACTGTCCCCTCCTGGTCGAAGATGGGATTCAATTATATATGGACCTTCTTCCCCTACAATAAATTCAGTGTGACCTGCAGCATGTACTACTCCTAACATATCAAATAGTAACTTAACCTGTGTTTCCATCTCATATCTAAAAGTATCTTCTATTTTAGCTGGAATAGTGTGGCTTAATTCAACAAACGGATTAGCTCCGTGTATATTTTCTCCTATTGTGAGCTTTTCTGTTACAGCCAATATTTTTGTTGTATAATTATAAGTTATAGATTCAACACTAAATTCTCTGCCCTCTAAAAATAGTTCAGCAATAACTTCACCTATATTTTCGTTAACAGAAAAGTATTCTTTAACTTCGCATTCACTGCTAACTTTAACCACATTATTACTACCTTGTCCTTTCGTTGGCTTTAGTATAATCGAAGTATTACATTGCTTTAAGAATTCTATTACCTCAATTGGATTTTTACAGACCCTATATGGAATGGATTTCAATTTTTTCTCTCTAATAAACTCTCTTAACCGTCCCTTATCATTTATAATACCTACAGAGTCATTTGGAGTGAATTTATTATTAAAAATATACTTATTGTTTAATTCATTTGCTATTAACACCCCGTTATGTCTGTCAGTAAATGATAAAACACCTACTACTTTATTTGTTATGATTATTTGTTTCACAACGTCTTCTATTTGTGTAGCATTATCTAAAATGTAAGTCTGAAAGGCTTCGTTGATAACCTTATTGCTTAAATCTTTGTTACCTATCATTTCTTTTAATTGGATATTTATAACTTTATATCCATTTTTTCTAGCTGCTTTTAAAGCAGCATAATGACCAAACAGTAAAATTATCATTTCATTCAATGTAACCACTCCCTTTAAGATATTCTTAAACCAATGCCAATACTTGGAATATATATACTATAAAAATGATATCATTACAAATTGATTGAATGTTAAAAATTCATCTTACTATTCTTTTAGGAACTTCACTTTGGAATTACATCCAAAATATAACGCCTATTTTTTAATATAGATTCTATTATTATATGCACCTACTCCTATAATAAAATGATTGATAACAATTAATTGAAAAATAAATTGGTTATTAGTATTAAAAATGTTATATATATATTAACTAAAATAAATTTAAAAATGAGGTGAATCAAATTTATGAAATACTTTCTATCAGGAGTACCAAGGGTAGGCAAAACAACGGCATTAAAGAAAATAATAGCTGAAATTGGTAGCGAAAAATTTAGTGGGTTTTATTCTGAGGAAGTCGTAGTTAACTACCAGCGAACAGGATTTAAAGTTATCTCTTTGGATGGTACTGAATCTATATTTGCAAGTATTTATTCTAATAGTTTAACTAGAGTGGGGCGATACGGGATAGATATTAAAAAATTCGAGAATATTGCCATACATTCAATCAATAAGTCTCTCAATCAAAATAAAATTATTGTTATAGATGAAATTGGACCTATGCAAATTTCATCTAATAAATTTCTTTACACTATAGAAAATTTATTAGAATCTTCACATACTGTGTTAGGAACAATTTATTTTGATTCCCATCCTGTTATAGATAAAATTAAACAAAAAAAAGACATCAACACTTTCTATTTAAATAAACATAATAATAAAGATATTATCCGTAGAATACAGACTGAATTAAATCAAATCATAAGAGATTATCTATAGGAGTTTGAGATTATCCTCTAACTTTATTAATAAATTTTAGCTTTCTTTATTTAATTTTTCCTATCTTTGCTTTAAAAGTAATCAGATTTAAGATCAAACTAATCTAGTTGTCATAAAGTTCATCTATTTTTCTTAATGATGATTGAAAAAATAGTAGATAAGAAAAAACAAATATAAGTGCTGCTATTACAAAAGTAACTTTTAAGCCTACTGTTTCTACTAGAGTACCCGCAATTAAACCTGAAATGGAAAAAGAAGATAATACAAACATCCTATATATGGAGTTGATTTTCCCCAAATCTTCAATAGGTACTAAAATCTGTCTTGTTGTTCTGTTTACAATATTAGAAAGTATTGTTGGCCCTTCGAATAATGATTTACCAACCGCCAAGAAAATCCAACTTGGAGAAAGTATCATAAGTAGTACGCCCAATCCACTTATTAATTTAGTATTTAAAATTATCTTGCTATATTTAAATTTGTTTACCATAGTTTTCGCAAAAAAACCTGTAACTAATGTTATAGTTGCTGAGATTGAAAATATTGCTCCAATCTCAAATGAGTCTATTTTCATTTCATATTTAGCAAAAAAGATGAACATTGATTCTATGATTCCGTTTGAAAAATTAGCCAATGTAGAAATTAATAATATAGGCAAAAGTATTTTATTATCAAACAATTTTTTAAAAGTTTGTCTCTGGATTGCTATAATTTCCCCTATCTTAATATAATGTTTTTTATTACTATTATTAATTTTTTTGTATTTAAGAAGCCAAATACAAAAAATGATTGGCAGATAAGTAATCATGTTTACAATTATTGTTAATTCATGTCCAAATAAGGATATTGCCCCTCCTGCGATTGATGGACCAAGCATTAGTGCAATAGTGTCTATTACTTGAAAGTGGGAGTTTATAGTAAGCCAGTCTTGTCTTTCACTAATTTCTGGAAGAATCGTTTCATTACATAAACCCAAAAAAACTCCAAAAGTCGATAGTAAAAAGGAAATAGAGAATATTAAGGTAGGGGAAACATTGTCTGTATAAACTACACTTAATAAAGTAAACAAAAGTAATATTTGCAATATAGACGAAAAAAACATTATTATCTTTTTATTATAATTATCAATAAAGATTCCAATCAAAGGCGAAAAAAGAATTATAGGTAATGTCTGAAAGAAAAAAGTACCTCCCATTAACAATGCAGACTCAGTATAATCATAAATTAAAATAGGAAGGAGTATTAAATACATTTTGTTTCCAGTCTTTGAAATTAAAGATGCGAGTAAATATGAAAATAACCAAGGATATTTTTTATAATATAATTTATACATAATACCTCCCATCTAATCCTGTTTTACAAAAATTAAATATTGTTTAAAAAGAAATCGTTATATGCCTAGGCAATTTAAAATAAATAAAATTTTTTGTTTTATTTCTCTTTTTCCCAAAGTATCCTTCTTACTTCTTCAATGGTATTTGCTGAGACTTGAACGTAACCAGTACGATCAATATTTGAATTAATTATTTTAGTATTTTTTGAAATAGAAGCATTTAGATTTAAAATATTATTATTGGATATCCAGTTTAACTTAGGAATTTCATCTAAAAAGAAACGAACCCCTGAAAAACGAATTTTCTGAACTTTACTTGGAATATTAACTGTTTTCCCAATTGAAATATCAATTAATATATCATAAAGATTATAGTTCAAAGAGTGATATATTAAATCACAAATAAATCCCCCAGCGGGTCTAGCACCGATTTCTATAAAATAAAATTTAGAATCTTCCGTCAACTTGAATTCTAAATGAAATACACAATTATTTAATTGAAGTGCACTAATTACCTCACAGACACAACTATAAATATAGGTATCTATTTCTGAATTGAATTCTACGGGCAATTCATGACCTACTTCAATAAAGTTAGAATTTGTTTTATCTACCTTTTTTTTAGTTAAACATAATAAATTTATTTGCTCTTTTTGTACATATCCTTCTGCACTATATTCTTCTCCTACAATATATTCCTCAAATAAATATCCCTTATTATTATAATTAGGAGTGTTATTAATAACGAAAAAAAGTTCAGTTTTAGAACTAATTTTTTTAACTCCTATACTTGCTGCCATATCCAAGGGTTTAATAACACTTGGAAAAATATCAATATTTTTAAGTTGTGGATCTGTAGGTCCTGAAAGATATTTAAATCTAGGTTGATTAACAAAATTTAATCTTTCATTTCTAATTCGCTGTCTCATAAACCATTTATTTCTAGCGTTTATAGCATTAGCATATCCCAATGTGGGTAATCTAAACTTTTCAGCAATTCTTGCAACCACAGGTACTAGATGCTCTACATAGGTTATTACTCCAATGATCTCATCTTTATCTAGATAAGATATGATTTGTTCAAAAACTTCATTATCATTCTTAATATCTCTTACAAAGATAGTTTTTTCAAAAAAAGGCGATAATCCTCTATTATTATAACTTTCAATAAGAATAGGAATAATATCATTTCTATTAAGTATAGTTTTAACACCAAATTCTCGATGCTTTCCAATACTAATAATAAGTAGTTTTTTTTTCATCTCTGCACTCCTAACGTTCCAAACTACTATAATAATTGAACATCATACCAATTAATTCCTATAACTTTAAAATTTTAGTTCCTACAAGATTTCCTTCCAATAAAATAGATATAAATTTTTAATTTTCCTAATTACTGAATTAATAACTATTCAATTATTCACACTAATATTCTTATATCTTTGTAAATTATTTCTATTACTATTGTGTAAATTACTACGGGATTTTTTATTTGATTTGCTTATAATAGGAGTTTGGAAATTTATAGAGATTCAATAAAAATCTTTCTTACCGAATATAGTTAGACATGAAGTTAGAAAAGAGTCAAATAAGTAAATAATAGATAAATAAGAATGGATTAAAAAAAGAAGTATTTTTAACTTTAAACTTGTTATAAAATAAGCGCTCATTTTTTATAACAATCCGATTTTAGACTAGTCATTAAATTTTAAACTTATAGTTAGGTTACTTAGTTTAACTATGCAATTGCTGAATCTCCATCTTTTTGTATACGCCCAAGCAGTTCTGTAATTTTCATGATACTTTGAACTCTTACACCTATACAGGTAAATAATAACATTTTTGAATTATAATTACCAGTAAATTTTAATAAAAAACAAAAAAGTATAATAAACTACTAATACAGACTTTCTTATAAATCCGTAATAGAGATAATGAAAAAAATTTCAAAAGCTATTATAGACCGTCCAGTTTTTATTGCTAGTAAGAATAGTTTTAAAATTTACAAGAGTAGATAAGAAGGAAAATTGATGATACGATACCCAAATAATTAAACAACGCAGAGTAATTTCACCCGAATTATACTCAAAAGACTAAGTATTATTCTCCAGTATGACGTTTAAGTTATCAATTTGTCGGGCATTAAGAGAATTTGAAAGTAATATTTTGATGAGCTATTTTTTGCATTAAATTTGGATAACATTAAGAACAAGCGTAAGTTTATATTTCGTTTCAAAGAAGAAAGCAGAACTATTCTTTTAACAACTCCCCATCAAGATGAAATAGAAATTTGGTTTTAAAATCATTTTCACACTCTCCAGACATCACTAAATTTTCTTTTCACATGGAGTATAAATCGATCGAATATTACTTTAATCAAGAGTAAAGACACAAAAACTTTTTTTACTTTCATCCCTAGTTTTAAACTGAATCAATTTGTTCGCTTATTAATGTGTTTCACCACTTTGACTCTAGAAGGAGCAGTCCGGGTGGCCAAAGTGGTCAACGAGAGTAATATATAGTTTCACACTACATCGTAATAACTATCTGGACTAAATAGTAACATTTAATTTTCATTCATAACATTAATATCTCCTTTTACTAATCAATCATTTCTAACAATGATTTAATCCAACCAAGTATCTTCAGAATGGCACCCAATACATCAATATAGAACAACATACCTGATCTCCTTCTCTATTTATTTGATCTTGTTGATCAATTGCACCTTTTTTATATTTTGTTCCATAGCTAAATGATGTTTCTCCAATAAATCTTTCATCTTTTCATCTTGATAGATTTTTACTTTTTGACTAGCCTGCTTTTCAATTCCATTAGCATATTCAGAAATTTCCTTAATAAAACCTATAACTCTCTCTATCTCTTTTTTTAAATCCTGCTCAGAAAGTTTTTTAGAGAGGTCTTCCAATGACGAAATCGAATAAATAATTTCTTCATTAAAATGAATCACAAAATATTCTTCTTTAATTTTTGATAAAGGAATCAAAATTTCATTTCTGAATAAGTAATAATTGCTATTGTCCAGCTTGAAAGCAAATCTCTTTTTATTTACTTCGTAGTAACGGTTACTTACCCTAAGATTTTCTTTTCTCATGGACCAAATCAGATTCCATTTCGGATTCAGAGGGTCATATTCATTAATAGGAAAAGAAAACTCAATAACTTTCCCTATGCTCTTCCCATAAGGAATATCAATTTCATTTATAAAACTTACCTTTTTATGATTTTTTAATTGGTCCAAATATTTACGAGAATAATGAATCTTAAATAATAATGAACCAATAAGAAAAACCAACAGTATTTTTTCTATCCATAATATTATTTGCATGTTATTACCTTCTCCCTTTTATAATGGTCATTTTAAGCTTCTTCCGATCTTTTAAACCATTGCTTAACATTATCGCTATTGAAATACATAAAGCACCTATAAAGACGATATGCAGCAGAATCTTTAAATCATCTAGTGATAAAAAGGGGGATTCGTTTTTGCTACTTGCCTTTTTCTCATCATCAAAGTTAAGCTTCCACATTCCTCCCTCATATAAAGCTTTAATTTCAACCTCAGTTGTTTTCTCTATATAATCCTCAAAAAATCCAGGATATAGATGAGTTAGATTAACTGTGAAAGAATACATTTGATCATTTTCTTTTTTCTCTTTAAGTATGTCTATTGATGATAACGGGTTTTCGTTTTCACTAAATGCTTCAATCATTTCAGTTTTAATTTCTTCATCTGTCTTCCCCTTTGTAAAGCTTTGATTTTTAGAGACTAAAGTGCTTGCAGCCCCATAGTTTGCATTTATTACTTCTTTATAATATTTAGTAACTACTTCCCTTGGGGTTAAATCATGTTTATCGATCACTTGGTTAACAGCATCATCTACTAGTTCAAAAGTTAAATACCATTGATTTTCAAACTTAATAGCAACGATTCTTTCTTGATAGGTATATTTTTTGGTGTCAGTTAACGAAGCAGTAAACAAAATACTTCTTCCATCGATTTCCTTAGCATCTTCTATGCTAAAAGTAGCAACAGAATTACCTTTGCTAGTATAAAATTGGGATATTTGTTTTATTACTTGTTGAATATCAGAGGTATTTCTCTTATCTTCAGGCACTAATTGACTTTCAATTTCCGGTTTAGATAGTAACAGCTCTTTAATTGCTGTTCCATAATTCCCTTGCCTTATTAATTCATAATAACTATTTACCTTTTTGCTCGCCTCTTCCTTTTCTTCTTCAGTAATCGGTTCAGTATCCTCAACAGGTTTTACATCTTTCAATTCTTCAACTTTAACTGGTTCGCCTGTTTCAGCAGAAACGTATATCGGATCTCCTTCATTGGTCACAGAATCTAAAATCAAATACACACCAGCAGCGGTTAATAATGTTTTGCTAAAATTATTCCCCTTATAATAAGCTTGTCCTTTATATTTATTTTTTCCTTTAGTTGCAGTTGCTGCAGCATTTTTACTTTTAATATTACTAGGACTAGTTTTTACATTGGTTTTTGTATTAGTTTTTGATTTCACTGAGCTAACCTTACCGCTATTAATAGAAGAACTTTTCACACTAGAACCTCCGGTTTTCCCTAAAGATACCTTTGCAGAGGCTGTACTATATGCTGTGAAAAATAATAAAATAATACTGAGGGACATTATTGCTATTTTTTGTTTCATTACATTTTCCTCCTTAATCAAAAGATGAAGAACTATCACTTGAAGAGTCATTACTATAATCACTAGATGAATAATCATAAGAATTATTGTTTGTATAATCAGAACTACTTGATGACTCGTTTGAATTTTCAATCATTTCCCTTAGGACATTTCCATTTTCAAAATAAAAATTATTATTGAAAAACTCATTAGAGTTTTTGTTAGTTTCATAACTGCTTATATTAGAGTAACCTTTCAATTGCCCATTTTTCATTCCACTTCGTTCTCTTATTTCAGTACCATTACTTCCGTTTATGAATTGTTGGATTTTTCTATGTTCCAAACTGTCTCTTCGTTGTTCTTTTTTCAACTCCGTTATATTTCTTTGCAAGTAGTCAATAACAAACATTAACGATATAACACATATTAGAAGAAAAATAATCATTTAAAACTATCCTTTCCGATTGAAATAGACACTTTGTTTAAAGGCCAATAACGCATTCCAATGCAGCCTTCTACACTTTCAATAGGAATTGTTCCTATTTCTCTACTATCCGTACTAAATTGTCTATTATCCCCTAATACAAATAAATGATCAGCTGGTACTTTCCCCACTAAAGCATAATCTTCCGTATAAATATCTTTGTTTTTAGGTATAAACACCTCATCAATAGCTTCATTATTTATAAACAATTGATTGTTCTTGTATTGGACCGTTTCACCTGGCAACCCAATTACTCGCTTTACTATTTTCTCTCCTGATGGAAGACGGGCAATTATGATTGAAAATCTATCCGGTGTATTAAATTTATTTATTAGAACTAAATCACCATTCTGTAGTGTAGGCTTCATAGATTCTCCATCTACCTTTAAAGGAACAAAAATAAATGATCTTACGATGAACAATACTATAAAAAAAATAAGAATTTTCCTTACATATGTTTTCATTTTTGTTCTCTCTTCTTGACTCATCATCTTATATCTATACTCCTATCTATTTTCGAAAACAGCCTATATCAAATAACCTTCCACTTTTTGTTACACCTGTTTCTAAAGTTAATATCCAATCATAGACATCATCTAGATTAAATCCATTTATCTTCAATTCTTTTGGGAATTCTATTTCTTCCTCAAAAATTTTATATAGCTTTTCTTTGGCCGTTTCAATTGGTCCAAATCCATATATATATTGATGTTTTACCTTCTTCCCCTCTCTATAAGATTTACGAATATACAAATACACCTTTCCTTTAGAGGTTTTCTTAGTTAAGTAACCCACCCTTTTCATGTACAACCTCACCTTTTTGTTTCTCCTACAAGTTGAAATTTTCTATATGTAGGGGAAACCCGTTTCAAAAAAATATTCCATTATAGATATAAATAGCTTTATCCAACCTATCAAACAAATCCATAACGGAATGGAGAAACATCCCCCTAAAAATATCCCTTTTATTAGGTTGCCTTCTAAGGTTTCTATTACTTCTTGTCTGATCAAATTAATTCATCCTTTTTTAATGATTTCTATATATTCGTCCGATTTAATTAGTAGATTGGTAAAACTCTTATCGTTAAATGTATTTTTATGTAGGTGTCCCCAACAAAGAATGTACTTTCCGATTAATTCTTCATCCGTATAAGTGAAATATTTAAAGTATTTTTCAAAGATAACGATTGAAAAAGGGATATTATTAATTTTTTTAAAGTTCAAGTAAATAACTTTTTCTCTTCTATTTATTGCTTCTATCTCTCCATGAACTAAATAAGGAAGGTTAAGTACAGCCATATCAGACCATAACTTCTCATGAGCTACCTCTTGGGACAAAATCAAATTGGAAATAGGGATTTTGTGGCCTTTCACTTGAATTAAAATACTACTAAGAATATCTGGTTCATAAGTGGAAAACAATTTAACAATAGATTTCAGTGAGCTTATGCTGTTAGGAGGAGCGGTTTCGTTTTTTATTTTAATAGTTTCCTTATTCTTTTTTTCTTCATCTTTGTCTTCTCTTTGGATTCTTCTAGGTTCATAATCAGGGTCTAATTTATTAAAACTTAATTTAATCACTGTTTCACTTAACCCTTGATCTATAAAATCACTTTGATAGTCATTAATTTTCGAAAGGCTCTCTTCAAACGATAGAGGTCTGTAAAATCCACAGGAAGAAGTATGCTTAGATTCATTTTTACCTGTAGTTTTAAAATATGGTGTTGTTCTTTCGTTACCTTTTACATGAACCAATGGTGCCTTGCAGCTTTTATCGATACAATAAATTTGTTGACTGTGTAGATCATCATTATATTCATTAATAGAGATAATCCTTCCATCACGAAACATAGCTGATATCATTTTATGTCTTCCTTTCATAACATAAATTTAGCTTTAACATATGTGCTCCAATTAACTTGGCGGCATTTCCATTTATACTTCTTCTCTTGCTTTCTCAAATAATATATAGTTGCTTTTCTAACATTTTTTGCAAACTCTAATGCCTCTTCCATCTCAGAAAAGGAGAATGTCGTTCCGCTCAAAATATAGTCCTCTAAACAGTCCTGATCCTTTGTTAGCAAACTATCAGAGAAAATGATTTTTGCTCCTTTATTTCTACTAAACAAATGAAAATGTTGCTTTTTAATTTCTAAATGTATGGTTACCTTTTGGTAAGCTAATTCTAATAAATACTTTTCAAATTTTTCATCTGAAAAAGAAATTTTATAAAATACGTAAATCTTACCTTTTACACCTTTAATGTCCGTAGTAATGAAGAACATTATCTTAGCTCCTTTTTATGCAGACAATCCTTCAAAATAAGCAAGTGATGATTGAATTGCTCCAGTTACTCCGCGTCCTTGATGATAAACAATTGTTTTGTTTTGCTCTTTGCAAATCTCCTTAACCATAATCATAGATTTACGATTTATTGCCCCTTTTAACACAACTACACAATCCGCCTTATTGATTAACGTTTGGTATTCTTTTTTATTTCCTGACTTTTTCGATTCTCCAGGATGATGTAGCACTTTAAGCTCAAATCTGTCGCCCATTTTTTTGAACGTTTTATCTTGATTTCCACCAACAACCAACAATGTATTTGCCATTATGATCACTCCAATTACTTAATTTAAAATAATCATAACACAAAATACCACAAATACAACTATTTTTTTAAATAAAACAAAACTTTCATTACATCATTCACAACCGAATCTCTTCTTTTGTTTTTAAGACATTAACAAATCGGTTATATTTTGATAAGATATATGCACCTATATCAGGGTGAACATAGATTGTTCCATGTAACAATACGTTTTCTATCGCTTCAGTCATTTCTTTAGTAGGCATTCGTTTGGATAAAAAACCGTTGAACATATTTAATTCAAAAGGAAACCCATTATCATTTTCCTTAATCAAAATGAACTTAGTACCATACTCGTACAAAGTCTTTATCTTATCCATAGCTTTTACTTCTTTTAAAGCCTCTTGTGTGAGAATTATAAGTTTTGGCTCACCACGTAAAGTATCTTGTAGACTATCTTTTGTCGAGACTATATAATCTTTACCGAATTTCACCTCCAATAGATCTTTAAAGCCTTTGCGAAAAGTAATATTCTCATTTTCAACAATAAAAATACATTCCTTCATAGCTGGTCCTCCCTAAGAAATCAAAAAAACCCTATCTTAAGTAAGACACCATAAAAGTGTCTAACTCAGATAGGGTTTTTCCCTTTAGATATTCAATTAATTGATATTATTATATCCTTTGAATCGCTAGATATCAACGTTTACTTCAAACTTTGATGGCTTTGTTAGTTTAGAATATGTCCATTGAGTAAGGTTACATATCGCCCCATACCATTTTCATCAATATACCAAGCTATTCGTGATGCTAAACCTATTGATGCATTATGATTATGAAGTGGTACTGCCGACTTATAGACTTTTTCTCCAGGATTAGGACTAACTAATACAATTGGCTTCTTATAATCATTAACTATCCAACAACCGTATTCTTGACAAGGAGAAACATACCAATTGGCATCCGTTCTTCCAGCTGGAAAATCCGGTTTAAAAGGATAGCACGATTTTTCTAAGGTTTCAATTTGTCCTTGTATCTCAGGATAAGAGATTTCCTCTTCTTCTAAACCATCCAATTCTTTTTGATTTATTTTTATATCCAGTTCCAAACTACTTATGGGTAAATATCTACTACATTTTGAAACAACGAATGAATTATCTACATCTACCTTATTCTTAATTGAACAGGATTCTGTTAAAACATCATAAAGATCACAAGAATTCCGGCATGTATAAGATATTTCTTTCGCATTTTTTGTATTATCTACTACTAAAGACAACAAGATATCACCTTCTTTATTTATGCTGCACCAAATGCATATGGGATTATAAAGCTAATAATCAATAGAAATCCCGCAGATGCCCATAGTCTCTTACTCCATCTACCAAATTCAGGGTGTTTCAAAAGTTTATAGAATAGAAACATAACTAATCCAACTAATGTCATTCCCACTACTGTATAAAAACCAGATAACTGTAATAAGTTTATTACATCAGTTGCAAACAGTGTAACATTTGTTGTGTTTATTGTAAATAATACAATTAAAAAAATACGAATTATAAAGAAAGAAATTGGAGCCCAAATTAGTACACCGGTAGCCCCTTTCATAACTTGCCCAGTTTTTGTAACAATTGAATACCCTAGCCTAACAACTCCAACCAGGAACATTATCGTAAAAAGAGATGAGAATAAACTAGAAACTATCGGTGCAGAATCATTTATGGAATTTCCCCAATTTGTAATCATATCATCCATAGATGGAGCATCACTAAAGGGATTTGCCATTGCTTTTGTAGGAATCAATAAAATTGTGATTATTATTAATGACATAATCGTTTTGACTTGGCTTCTAATCATTAAAGATCCCTCTTCGTTGATGAACTTTAAAAGTGAATTTCGACTCAAAAGTAGTGGATTGCATTCTACCATCAACAGCATAAACCTTATGTGAATAACTGAAATTATTGGCATTCTGATCCATGATATTTTCTACTGTAGCTAACCACTGAGAAATAATTTGTTTATTCACAGGTTTTGTTTTTGCCTCTTTTAAAAGAGGCGTAATTTTATTACCAGGAATTTTTAAACTTACATGGATGAGATTTGTCATGTATTTAAAACCACTTACATCAAAAAATTGGATGAAATTCCGATATTTTTCTAACACCTTAAATTGCTCATATAATGTACTCATTATTTTTGCCTTTTCTAGGCTTCCAGATAGTGGGATACTGATTGTTAAATCAATATTATGATGGTTCATTTCTCCTGATGGTAAGACTTCTAAATGTCCTTGAAATGGACAATTTAAATCATCGCATAATGGTGAAAGCCAGCTATAATTAGCAAATATAAGATTTTCTTTTACATTTTCATAATAGTCATCTTCTTGCTTTATTTTCTCTGTACCAATTGGCCCTATTAAAACAAACTTATCTCTCGTTTTAAATTCTAATCTCGATAAGTTTAATTGTTTTTCCTTAATTGTTACCATAATCTCATTTATACTTTTTTCTCCTATACGAACCATTTCCATTTCTCCTTTTCATTTTTAAATTGTATTGGTTTTATCATTCCATTTTGGACTTTAATTTTTGTATAGAACGGTGTTTCTGGAAGATTGTCTATAAAATTATCAAAACTTGCTATCCATTGTCCTAAAACATCCGTTTTATTTTCATTTATTAAATAGGATTTTTCCTTAGGGTTAAGGTAAATTCGAATTTGATTTAACTGTTTTCTTTCTCCTTGAACCTCTATCGAATTAATTATGGGAAAAAGAGGGATGAGCTTTTTAAATTTGCTATATAATTGGGATAAAGTTGATAATTTATCAACTGCTTCTACAGGGATAATAATCTCTATATATTGCTCTTCCCGTATAAATTCACCTCTATCATTAATTTCTAAATTTACTGTAAAATCATGAACTTTAAGAGTGCTTAAAGGCAATAAGCATCTCTCGTACATATTAATTACTTCTTGAGATAGCACCTCTAAGTAATTTTTCTTGAGTGACGTATTAAATGTATCTCCATATAAACAACCAATATAGAATTTATTATCTTTTATCCTATAATCTAAATTTAGTTTTTGAATATAACGATTGTCATCCTCAATCACAGACAATATAGATTCTAAACCAGCTGTGTTGATTTCAGATCTCATTCCACTGCCCCCTTTAGATGGCTTTTTATAATTTCTTTCATTTTTTTTATCATAGATGTACATTAGTATAGTATTAATATATATAGTAAAACTGTCGAAGCTTGTCGATTACAGGGATATTTTTACTAATTTTCATGAAAAATTCACCAAAAACTAGTTAAATAGACCTTGACTGGTGGATTTGTACCCGAGAGGATTCCCCCTTCACTAAATGAACAAATCCTAATTTGTTCATTTAGTGAAGGAGGTGAACTAAATTCACTTCCTCCGAATAGCAAATAACCCTTAAATTGCAGCTGCCTCATATTCGATTTTTTCATCCGGGATAATATAATCTGATGAAACAGCATGTTCTAAAATTTCTATCTTTAAAACTCTTATATTTTTTCCTTCTCTTTCAATTTCTAAAGACAAGGAATCCTTTCTATTTATTCGATACACACTTTCGCCAATATTTATCCACGCTCTTTTACCATCTGAAACATGAATATATTCCTCTTCCATACCTAGAACAGATACAAGCCAACGCTGCTTCCCTTGTAAATTATCAGCTATTTTTGTAGTGGGTATATCATCCACTTGATCCTCTATTTCTGAATTTACTTGTTTATTTCTACATTCTCGAGAAGTTGTGGTATTTAAATCTGTAAGGTTAAGTTCCTCTTCAAGAGGTCCACTTTGCTCGTCACATAGTTCCTCAAAATTAATTTCTTTAGTCAAATTCGATAAGTATTCTATTGTTCTATCATCTAATTCTGAAACAGTCGGAGTAATATGATAAATATTAGTTGGGCGCATAACTTCTTCCCAATCATCTTCCTGTATATTTAGATTTTGAGTTTCTTCTAAATAAATAATTTCATCTTTCGATTTAGGTTCTGTCTCTGTTGGAATTAATCCATTCTCTAAATAATACTGTTTCATCTTTAAATCCATACAGACTGCATGGAAAAAATATTCTATTAGAAAATACATATATACAAACCAATCTAAATTTATCGTAATAGTATGCACTTTTATCCTCCTAAAATAATTCGAATGCCAGCTGACCACTGACTACTCTACGTTTATTTTTCTTTTCTGGTTTTTCCTCCACTAAATCAAACAAGGAAATTTGTGAACTATCATTATTTGTTTTAGACTCCCTCTCACTTCGAGTTAAATAGTCTACTATTTCACCATCAAGAGCTGAATCACTTCCAAAAGCAGCATATAAATCTACTTCCAATATCATTTCGTTAAAATGAAAACCAGGAATTTTACCTTTCTCTATATTGCTAGCGATAGTTTTAGATTTTCTTATAAGAACATTTCTTGAACTGTCAGTTTTAATGTACTTATTAGCCCATTCTTCGAAATATTCTTTGTTTGATTTTAATGAGAAATTCTTTGGTTTTCCAATATTAGAAAGAATTTCTCTAGCTCTATCAGACGCTTCTGCAACCCATTCTTCCGTACTTCCTTGAAGCACATTTCCTTTCTTTATCGACTGTATTAACATGGATTGTAAATCCCCTGTATCCCCTAACATAGCATTCAATCCATCACTAGAAACATCACCGTTAATAGCACCAGCAGCTTTATTCTTCATGGCTATCAATGTTGCCATTTGTTCTTGGTACATATTTTTATACGCTAAATAATACAGTCTACACTCCTCAGTTTGTTTTATTCTCCACGCTCTTCGTGCAGCTTGATTAATTGTAAATAAAGACCAACTAAATTGATAAAATATCAATGTTGGAGTACATAATAGTCGGGTAGGTCGGAGATGTTACCACCTCTTTCCCCCCTAAGAACCGTACTTGTACCTTTCAGCACATACGGCTCAAGCCATCTATCATCCTCTCAACTTAATAACGGAACTTCTTGAATGCTCTTTTCATAAGATTAATAGCCTTTTTACTATTCACGTCTTTGATACCATTGCTTTCTAGGTAGTTTACGACTTTTGGTAATTTCTTACCTTCGCCATAATTCTCTAACAATACATGGTGTGTTTTATGACATGATTTGTGTAGTAGTTCGAGGTTATCATAACTATCAACTCCGCCAATTACTACAGGCACTATATGATTGCTTTCAATTGGTTCTATTCCTTGTAAGGATTCACCACAAATTCTGCATTTGTATCTGCTCTTTTTCGCAAGTTTCCTTTTAGCATTAGTATTTTCCCTATTGAATATTTTCTCGTCACGTTTATCAAAGTAAGCTTTAAGCGATGCGTCAAATGGACTATTATATTGTTTGATCTTTACGTGTCTTTCAATCTTAGTCCAACTCATGCGAATAAGCTGTTTCGTATTATCTTTTGGACACGTTAGGAGCCACTTGTCTTTGCTTACGCCTGTATTGTCTGGTTTAAAGTACATTTTCATCAGTTTTCTAAATGAAGTTCTATGATGTCTGTGTTTAAGGTAAATTACGACTTTTTCATTAACATAAGTATCAATGTCTCTGAAAATTACTTTGGCTACTGTTGGTGACCAATAGTTTGCAATCCCTTGTAATACACGATTCAGTTTTTCAATTAGATATGCTGTTTCTCTGCCTTTTCCCCAGTCGAATACTTCCTTGATTTTCTGTTTAGCATTTTTGACACTTTCAAGTGATGGTTTAATGAATAATTTATTTCCATCCTTAGTTGGGTATTGTTTGAAGTTAAATCCGAGGAAATCGAATCCTTCACTAATATGAACAACTCTTGTTTTCTCCTTTGCTAACTTCAATCCACGTTTGTCTAGATATGGTTGTAATTTTTCGTACATCCCAACGGCTTGTTCTTTCGTAGGGCAGACGATAACGAAATCATCTGCATATCTAACAACGCCAACTGACGAGGTATACAATGTATCTCCCTGTCTTTTAGAGTGGATATATCTTACTCCAATTTCTTCTTCCATCCCATGTAATGCTATGTTCGCTAACAGTGGTGAGATGATTCCGCCTTGTGGTGTTCCCTTGTCTGTTTTATGGAATGTAGCATTGTCAACGTATCCACTTTCCAACCATTCTCTAACGATTTTGTTATTTGGGAAGTTTTTAATTCTTTCCATAATAAGGTCGTGGTTTAAGTTGTCAAAGCAGCCTTCAAAATCACCTTCGAAAATCCACCCCTTAGCGCTTCCTCTGCTTAATTTCACGAATAAATCGCTCATAGCGTCATGTGCGCCACGTTTAGGTCTGAATCCATACGATGTCATTTCAAATTTTGCTTCCCACTGTGGTTCTAGAGCAGTTTTAAATACGTTTTGGTACACTCTATCAACAATTACAGGAATGCCTAACGGACGTTTCTTTCCATTCTTTTTAGGGATATATGTTCTTCTAGCCGGTTTAACCTTAATATTTCTTATACTGTACATTTTAAGTTTGTTGTATAATTCAACTCGCTCTTGCGGAGTGTTAGAAATATATCCGTCTATACCAGCTGTCTTTTTGCCTCTATTTTCTTGCGTTACGCGCTTAATACTTAACAGTAAATTCGCTTTACTTCTAAGTAGAAGTCTTTGTAATTTCCTTACTTTTCTCGTTTGTTTAAGTTGTTCGGCACGATAGATTCGTTGTTGAAGTTTCCTTACATAGCGATTAACTTTCATCCAATTAATTGAGTGCCAGTTATCCACCAGTGGGGAAACAGCCGACGCAACGTACTCGTTGGTTTTCATAACATATCTCCCTCTCTTTAAGGATTATTCTTTTCGCTTTCTATTCGTGTTGATGACCACGTGGAAGTCTGCAATCTTTCGATTTGGGTATTGCCCTATTCGACGGCTTATACAAATGAGTTTTCACCTTAACTTTCGTTATGTCGACATTCGCTTTCTCCACGTTCCTTTACCCTCTACATATTGTGGTTTCCTTACGGTCACCCTACCTTAGATGAGAGGAATGTATAGGGCTTACCAAGTTTCACTAATAATAGATACGTTAGGTTAGGCATCCTTCTTTACTCCGGTGGATCTATGGGTCATTTCGCAGTTCCTCGACCGTAGAACTTTTCCTATCCACATCTACAAGCTTGTTCAATCACAGTACGCTTGTTGTCGGTAACGAAGACTACAAAGGTTCAGCTTACGCTTATACCTTCCTAACTTTCCCTAGCTCTTTTGGAATTCTGTGTAAATTCCTCCATTAAGCATTTAACCCTCATGCAACCCAACAATTCGATTACTCGAAAAGCAGTGTCGGGCGGGAACGTCCTCAATGACTAAGACGGTTTCTTATGGAAACACTATTATTTAGCAACTTCTTGTCGCACGGTCTAATCCTACTTTCACTAATTCTTGAGATACAATACAAACATCATAATTTTCTTTTTTTATCTTTTTTTCTAACCATTCACTTCGTCTATTTGTACTTGTTGAAGAAGTATCCAGGATACAGACCTTAGCACCAATCATTTCTAAAATATGCTTTAATCGTGGTCTAACATCCCTACCTTCAACGCTTGACCCGGTATCTCGAACATAAACAATAGATTTTCTTCCTTCAGATATCTCGCCCTTAATTATTTCCTGTAACTTCTTCTCTTTACTAAGAATTCTTTCTTGTTCAAATGGTTCTGGCTTCCAAATAAGTTCACCATTCATATAAAATGCCGGATAAGTAAATGGATTATCTGGGTATGAAATTCCAGTCTGAGTTAACGGCATATATAATTTAAACCCATCTTCTAACTCCTCAATGGATCTTTCAAAAGTGTTGACCATTCTCAGATAATTTTGTTGAAGATCTTCATCTGGTTTCACTAGTATAGTTGGCACATTCACGAATTCAACTGGATCTGGCCAAACATCAACTAATCTAACAAGTACTGTATTTTGTACAAGAAATTTTGAAAAAACAAACGGTGAAATACCTGGTAGTATTTTCTCGTTTCTTTTTGTCCCACCTCTTGATTGCTTGTTTGTATATTCAGCATTGGAATCTTGATTATAAGTGGTGGTTTCAATTACCCCATATTCTTCGTTCCATTTTCTAACTTCAGAATATTTATAACCATTTTCCACCATCAAAGAAGGAAACAGCCTCCATAAGGATGGCGATAGGTAAGACTTTGAAGTTATCTCCGTCTTTTCCCCCGCCTCACACCGTACGTGCGACTTTCACCGCATACGGCGTTCCATCAATGCAAGCGTGTGATTGACCTTTTAGGTTTCACAAACTTTTTGGGATTAACTCACAAGGATTTGTTTTTTGAGATAACCTTTTAGTTTATCTATTTTCTTTGCGACTTTATCATCATTAGGAAGCTCACTACCATGAACTGCATTATGACATTCAACACACAAGGAAATGAGGTTTGTAACCTTATTTACCTTTTCCATAGGAAGACTTGGGTCTTTATGATGGCACCTGAGTGTATTTGAGTTGAGATTTTTACCGCAACATTTGCATTTACCTTTATCCCGGTTGAAAGCATATTCCCTATTGAGAATGTATTCGAAATTGTAGAATAGAATATTACCTCGCTTCGGTTTATAGGCTATGAAACGGAGGTCGTTTTCATTGTATAGGGAGTGCCTAACCAACAAAGGTTTCTTGTCCGTCTGCTTTTTCCGTAGTTCTCTGCCAAAAGGAGTGAAGGGAGTCATTTCTTGATTGAAATTCATTGCCCTTTCGCTTTTGGTAAGAATGTACTGAGTAAGCCCGATGTTAACGTTATCGACTTTAATCATGAATGTTTTTCTCTTAGAATTTTTGTGTCGTTCTATTCGATTATTAGATTCATAGATAGGTCTATAGAAATCTCTCCATTTTTCACCCTTAAGCCTTTTAAAGACCTTGAACATTCGGTTCACTAGGTTCCATGAAAGTTTGTTGTATGTGTCATTGCATATGCCCACATTATAATAGTTAGCAATTCCGATGATTTTCGCATTGATTCGTTCTATTTGGTAAGCAAGGTAGGCATCATCTACAAAATCGTGTTCCACTGTCTTAATGTCATCAAGGATGGCTCGATGTTTCTCTCTTAAGGACTTCATATTAATGAAGGGTTTACCAACAATCTTGTCTTTTCCCCTAGCTTTTTCAGCTTTTATGTTAAAGCCAAGAAATTTTGCAGGTTCCTGTGATAGGTCTGTGATAAGCGTTTTTTCCTTAGAAAGGTTAAGCTTAAGAACGTGTTTTAGATATTTGTCTACTATGCCATAAACTTGTTCCGCTTTTTTCCTGGTTTCGCAAAGCACGATCCAGTCATCTGCATACCTAATTAGGTAGCAGGCGGAGTGTCTTCTTTTTACTCTTGCTGTTCCGTTTTTCCTCGGATTATCGACTTTATAGCGGGCAGGATGTTCTTCAAACTCACTTGCAATCATCCAATCGAAGTTATTCAAGTAGATGTTGGCAAGTACAGGAGAGATAATTCCTCCTTGAGGAGAACCCTTTTCGCTTATAGAGACTTTACCGTTTTCCATAACTCCAGCTCGCAACATTTTCTTTATAACCATTAGGTAGCGTTTATCGCGGATTCCCATTTCCCACATTAGCGATATCAGTTTGTTGTGGTTGATATTGTCGAAAAAGCCTTCAATATCACCTTCCAAAGCAAATTTGTAACCGCCTCGATTAATTAGGTCAACTATCCTGGCGACTGCGTGCTTGGTTGACCGATAAGGTCTAAAACCGTAGCTGTGTTTGAAGAACTTAGCTTCAACAATTGGCTCGATTACCATTCTTGCAATCTCTTGTATAATCCTGTCCAGCATAGTGGGTATTCCTAAAGGTCTTTTCTTTTCAGAATTCTTCTTTGGAATGTAAACCCTTCTTACCGGTTTTGGATTATAGGAATGTATTGTTTTCCTAGTTAAGCGTATAAGGGTATCGGGCTCCATTTGCAAGTAGTAGTTAATTTCTTTCCTATCGATTCCTGCAGTAAAGCTACCTTTATTTGATTTAATGTTGTGAATTGCTGTCATAATGGTTTCGGTTTCCATCATTAAATCCGTAAGATTGAAGAACGGTTTATTAGTTTCCTTGGCAGATTTGTACATTCTGTCGAATGTATTTCTCAAATCTTGCTCTTTTTTGATAACAAGCCTTTTATCCCCCAACCGATCACTTCCTTTCGGTAGGTTAACTGTTTAACTCTCACAATCTTCATATAGAAGACGGTTCGTGTTAGCTTGTTAATTAATTCCCTCTTGCATTGACTATGCCCCTTCGCTCCACAGACATTACTCTGCTTCAATACTACTACGGGCTGCTGCCATTACTATTAGAGTCATAGGATGTTCCATATCCTCATCTAAAGTAACTTCCCACGTTCCGATTTTCGTATCCCTTTTTTTTGCAGACCTTAGACACTCACTCTACACCGCACCTACTCACTAATCGAGATGGACTTTAACTGATTAGCTCTAATATCCAGCCAACTACAACAACTGGTATTAGTATCTTCTCCAATTTAAAACTGAGCCGATATTCGGTGAATATATGAACCTTTGAACCTACTTAAGTTCAGGAGACATTTACGATGCTTCAAACATGAGTTCCTCGCGTTGTCATAGCCTACTTTTAAGGACCCCCGCACTATATTGAGAAATGTAGGTAAATCTCTCACGTTACGACTTCACCTAGCTTCATACCCCGCCTTTATGAACAAAGGGGCGCATGTAGGAGTATTAGGGTAGAATCTTTAAGTCCTTGACCCTAACAAGGGATTTCACCTTGATTAATCTGAAAATCAGTTAGATTTGTTTTTCACTCAAACCCTCTCATTTCATCTGTTACCAGATTTATAGAGAAACATGGCGCACTATAATAAATATCTTCCGCAACGAGATAAGAAGGCGGTGCCTTGCCATATTACTATGGTAGGTTTCCACCAACTCTCCCCCAGAACCGTACTTGCAAGTCTCCAAGCATACGGCTCACTATTATCCACCTAGTTTAATTACAATTGTCCTTTGTGTAATTTCATATGACAGTCGTTTCCTTGTCCTCTAGCACATAAAGCTAATTGTCTTCGGTTACGAGCAATCATAATCATTTCCCACTTTTGAAGATTTTTCTTCTTTTTGAGGTCTTTTAATTTCCGGACATGATGCATCTCTAAATCGACATCTATCGCTCCGCAGTATTCACATACGCGAGCTTTCATTCTGTCAATTAGGCTTGTGATACCACTGTACATCCAACCATTAGGTAGATTATCCACTTTGAAATCTTTATTTACTTTTTCTGCTCTTGTAAACGAGCTGATTAAAGTTTTAGACTTCATTCCTTTTTTCGTTTCATATTGAACAGTAAATACTCCATTAACACTGAATTTATCTATGACTTTTCTAACCGAAATTTTATATTTACTAGCAAACGTTTTATACATACTGTATTCCATGATGTATGCCATTTTATTAAGCACACTCACGTTATTTGCTATTTTGTAATATTCGTAGAATCCTCGTAATTCAGCATCATAGATGCTAATAATTTCAAGGTCGTCATTATTGATAAGTTCAGGTCTATGAATCATTTTCCAATCGTTATCGTTTATTCTTAGAATGTTCCTATCAAGAAGTTTATTTACCCATTTTTCCTTCGGGACATAAAGTTTAACCTTACCGTTATTTTGCCTTTGGAGTTTGCCATCTTTATTTCTTGTTGGTTGTGTACTGTAACTTGTTACAATATCAAAACCTAGAAATCTAGCTTTCTCCTTATGAGCATGAGTGATAAGGGTCTTCTCTACAGATAGTTCAAGTTTTAGCTTATTAGCTAAGAATGCTTTAATATCCTGTTTGATTTTTAATGCATCTCCCTTGCTACCAATTACACCGACAAGAAAATCATCAGCATAACGAACATAATTGATTCTTCGGAAGTCAGGATCAAACGGGTCAGTCACATTCATCTCATTACGTTTCTTAATGAGTGCCTTGTAAACTCTGGTGTGTTCCTTTTTCTCGGAAGTGGACATTAAAGCCCATTCTTCATCTGATTTCTTCATTTTCGTTAGTTGCCATTCTAACGCTCTGTATTCATGTGTCCGTTTTCGCTTCTTACCTTTATTGAATTCTTCAGCATATTGTTCCATATACTTATCCAATTCATGTAGATAGATATTTGCTAATAATGGACTGATAACGCCACCTTGAGGTGTGCCGCTGAAAGTCTTGTGGTAAACCCAATCCTCTAGGTATCCTGCTTTGAGGAATTTCCAGATAAGTCGGATGAACTTTTCATCTTTTATCCTTTTCCTAAGAAGATTGATTAAAGTGTGATGGTCAATGTTGTCAAAGAATCCTTTGATGTCTCCTTCAACAAACCACTTAACTCCAGTGAATGTTTTTTGTATTTTGTCTACAGCAGTTTGGCAACTAAGTTTAGGTCTAAAACCATGTGAAGAATCACGGAAGATAGGCTCGTATAACCCTTCTAAGATTCTACGTGCTACTTCTTGAACTAACTTATCATCCATTGAAGGAATTCCTAGAGGTCTTTGACCTGTTGGCTTCTTTGGGATGTATTCTCTTCTTGAAGGTCTTGGTTGATAACTTTCGTCTTTTAACTGTTCAATAATTTTACGGATTCGGTCGATGCTCATACCATCAATGGTTTTTCCGTCCGTTCCCTCTGTCATATTACCTTCCTTTTTGGCTAACTTTGCATAAGCTTCTAGGAAGAACTCTTCATTATATAGATTTCGATATATACGCTCGAAAACGTAATTCTCATCTCTCTTGGACATTTCAACTAGGTTGTCCATAACTACTTTTGGGATTCTCAAAGTGTCTCCACACCTTCCTGATTTTGTTCTGGACTAGATAACTTGGTCCCTTCGCCATGTACTAGGCTTTCCCTAGCTCTGACTACTACGGACTCTCTGTTGCCATATTGGATATTCAGACACCTAAAGTGCCATAGCCTTTACAGGCATTCCAACTTAGGCAATCCCCATTTAGTACATTTAGTAACATAGGCTTGAACCAGTGTCGGATGCGACTTTCGCCATTTACCATTTACTATGGTTGGAAGACCACTGAGGCATAACTTTATAAACGGAAAAGCTATTTATAAAGCAGTAATTATCTAACGGCAAGGCTATTAGATAATATTTGGTCAATAGACGTTAATAGAAGTCTTCCGTCTATGTCTTCGCTAGGACTCCTTTGGCTATCGTTCACGCAGTTTAGCATTCATCCTCGTCTGTTTCGGTTTCATCTTGCCATTCAGTTGCACCATGACAACTTGGTGACTTATGGCTTTTCACCTAATATGCTGTGTTCCCCGTTATTGGTTTCCCTCACGAGTAAATTAGTAGATGATAGGAGACAATCGATGCCTCTACACTCCTACGACTTGCCTAAAGTCGAATTACTAAATGCCCTTATGGGCGCACTTTTCCACCAAATAATGTTCCCGTTCCTCCAACCACTTTCTTAGCTGCAGCTGCAATACTTCCAAGTGCATTTCCTTGAGCACTTGTCGATGCTTTCAATAGCGATAGGTAAGTATTTGGATAGTTGAATAAATTAAACTTCCTCCTTAAACAGCCATTTCAGACTGACCTTTTCCCCCGCTCCACACCGTACGTGAACCTTTCAGCTCATACGGCGTTCCATCTAGTTTTATCTAATAGTAATCCTTTCGAGTTTACAAAGTTTCCTGAGTTGGTTTACTTTCTCGATTTGTTTGGTATGAAGGTTGAATCTATTAACATACTTTAATATGGTTTCTTCCTTAGTAGCGTGTATCAAAATGTGAATATCTTTGTGAACAATGATAAGATTTTGAAATTCGTCGTTTCCACCTAAACTAGTAGGCTTCTTATGATGACAGTGGACATCGTTTGCTTTAAGCGGTAATCCAGTAATAAAACATTTCCCTTTTTGAGCGGAATATTTGGATAGTCTATTATCCATGTATTCAACACTTCTATTAGGAAGTCTGGAACGCATTAGTTCAGCAATTTGTTTGTCCCAATCAAAATTCTTTTCATCTGTATAAGGATTTAAAGACTGAGAATAATTAAAGTTATTCGTTGTCTTAATCTGTCCTATTGGAAACAGGTACACATCTGCCACTTTATAAGTTTTACGAGTGTTACTATAAAACTTTAAATACGCTCCCTTTTTAGGAAGGTTTATGGGAATGCCATACTTTGAGATTTTCTTCAGCCTACTTTTAAGAGTTCGGAGAACTCGGTACTCAATATCGCTCATGTCTTTGACAATGTGAGTGGCATATTTGAAATTGTTTTGTACTCCCAAAACCACCGAATTGTAAAGATTTGCGTTTGAGGCTGTCGGATGTTTCTGTATGTTAAGAATTCTACCTTTTAATTTTCTGACGATTTGTTTTCGTTTTTCATCATCTATATGAGAGAAGAACACTCTTTTATCTCCCTTGATAGCTGTTCTAAATTTATAACCGAGGAAGGTTGAAGACTTTTTCCTTAGATTAATAATTTTTGACTTTTCGGGTGAAATTTCAAGCTTTAGTCTCTTATTTAAGAAGTCTACTACCGCATGAAACCATTTAACCGCTGAATCATGGTTGTTTGTCATGATTCTAAAATCATCAGCGTATCTTACTAGGAAACCTTCTTTCAATTTAGAAGTACGTCTAAGATTTACGTATTTAGAGTGATTAACCGAGTATTTATGCTCTGTTTCAAAGGATTCCCACTGATTTGCTACCCAATGGTCTAGTTCATTGAGAACGATGTTGGATAACAAAGGAGATAGTATCCCGCCTTGTGGTACACCTTTTGTTGGTATTCCTTCGCCCTTTATTGGTGCTTTAAGCATTTTCCCGATTACTGCAATTACTCTTTTATCTCTTATGCCGATATTCCAAATTTGTTTAAGAAGTATTGAGTGATTAACATTGTCAAAGAATCCTTTAATATCAATATCTACCGTGTAATGATATTTATTGATATTAACTAGTGTTTGTACCCTTGCGACTGCGTGCCTTGTAGTACGAGTCGGTCTGAAACCGTAAGAATGATTATAGAATTTCCCTTCGCATATAGGCTGCAGAACATTCATAAACATTTGTTGTACGATTCGGTCTTGTATGCAAGGTATTCCTAAAGGTCTTTTCCCTTTTCCATAATTCTTAGGAATCCATTTGCGTCTGACAGACTTGGGTTTGTAATTCAACACCAGCTTCCTCATATATAAGATAAATTCATTTTGTTCCTTTTTGGCTAAATTCAAAATTGTTTGGTCGTCAGTACCCGGAGTTTTTGACCCCATGTTTGACTTAACAAGCCGATAGGAAAGAAGGATGTTCTCGTCAGAAATTATTACCTCTAACAAACTTTTGAAATTTCTTGTTCCCTCTCGACTTCTAAGGAATAAATTATTTTGTATTTCAGAGAAGTCGTAGTATTGTTTGTGTCTTTTCGTTATTGCGCTCATTGGTGCAGAAATCAACTCCTTTAGCGTGATTTCCAACTCACCTTCTTACCCGAAACATGAGCTTCAACTTTTACTCGGATTTCTATTAGTAAGACTAGACTTGGGCCTATCCCTCCACTATGTTTCCATAGCTTCAACGGTACTGTGACCCTACTTTCACAACCATAAACACACTTCGATTAAAATTAACCTTATAGTGACCTCCCCACTGATAGGTGTTTGGGTAGGAGTTGGTTGCTTACCACGTTCCGATATACCTAGCTGTGCATATATACCCGTAGGTGGTCGCTTTACACCTGTGAGCCTTATAACCTCTTAGTCGGTTATTCCGGTTTTCATAACGAACAATCTTACTCATCGGTATCTCACCCTACAAAAGTAGTACGAAAGGTTTCCCAGTCGTTAATCCTCTAGGCACGTACATTCGCGATCTTTGACAGTTCCCCAACGGAACATTCTCACCATAGGTATTTTATAGCGTCCCGGCCTATCTCTAACCATACCTTTCTCTTGCAAGCGGCTATAGTGTTAGATTCAGCCGACTTCACCTAGTTCCACACAAAACGCAATTATCGCTATCACGATAGATGCGTGTAGGAGTATTAGACTGCCGGTTTCAGCTCAACATGACGGCTTTCATTCCCGACATCGGTATATCAGTTGTATCTGAAGATTAACTTCAAACCACCTATTTCGTATCAATCGACACTTATAAGGTAACGTGTCACACGTTCATGAATCTCATCCACAATTGCAATATCAAAAAAATTTTTCATTTTTCTTCGAATGTATTCAATACTAGCAACTCTTCGTGGTTGACCCTGCTTTTTTGGAACCTCTTTTTGGTTACTTTGAATATGCTCTAATAAGTTCTTATTTCCCTCTTTAATGGCATGAATCAATTTCTTTTCATATACATACCATTCTTTTATTGATGAATAACGAGTTGCTACCTTCTTGGTCCATAAGCTTTCTCCACATTCTGAACAAAAGGCATTTGCGGGCTTTTGTGTATTTTGGAGCCTTCTTCCAGTTCCGAATTCGTCTTTATCCATGGTTCTTGTAGAACGCACTTCTATTTCTTTAGAAGGTTCATCCGTATCAGGAATCACTTTTATATCTTCAATTACCTGGTGAGCCTTTCCACAAGAAGGACAATAATAACCATATCGATAAGGTAATCTATCTTCACTTTGCTGTTTACTAGTTTTTTTCTGACTAAATTGAACAGCCGGAACGATAGATGAATCTCCTCTCATGGTCGTAAAAGATATAACGAAAAAAACTGGTTTTTTTGGTTTCTTTCTTCCACTCATTAACCAATCACGATGATAAGTAATTAATTGACTCGTTCTTTCAATTACTCTCACTTCAGCATGAGGAATTATTTCTTTAATCTCTTCTGGCCACTTTTTAGTTAAAGAAGGTGGGCACATTAAAACACTATGATAACCTTCTTTATTTTTCATATCCGATAGTACATCAGCCACAGCAGTCATAATGGTACTTTATGTGTGGCATCCCAATCCGTAAGGATTGAGGTAGCCACTACCCATTTCGGGTGCGATAGGTAAGAATTTGAAGTAATCTCCATCTTTTCCCCCGCCTCACACCGTACGTGCGATTTTCACCGCATACGGCGTTCCATCGGGAAGCCATATTTTAAACTGTTGTCTCAGTTCTCCATAAAGCCTGTTATAGCATTGCGACTATAACTGACATCACACTAATTTGTTCAAATACGAATAAGAGTTAATTAATCCTCGAAAGCCGTACTTATTTAGCCTCTTTAAGCAACTTTCTAAGTTGCTCTATTTTCTTTCCACCTTTGGTATGGGTAACAGGATTTTCATTGTGAACCAGCTTGTGGCATGTTTTGCATAAGGAAACTAGATTTATCACCTTATTGACTTTATTGAGCGGTAGTTTAGGGTTTTTGTGATGTGTATTAAGATTCCATTCATATAGTGAAACCTTACAGCAGTTACATTTCCCCCTATCTCTGTTAAATGCGTACTCTCTATTTAGATAGAATTCGAAATTATATATCGGATAACGGTTATTGAGTTGATAGAAAGGAATATCCTCTTGGAAGAAATTCGGTCTTTCTAGTGCCTCACGTTTGCCAGTTGTCCGTTTATAAATATTTCTACCTTCTTCTGTGTAGGGAGACATTAAGAGATTCACTTTCATTGCATTACGTTTAGGAGTAAATGCAAATTTGGTTATTCCTACTTTGGCTCCATGCTCTTCAACGAAGAACACCTTGCTTTTTTGCTCTTTATGTCTATCTCTTCTATTTATAAGGGTGTCCGCTGGAGTAGTTAGTTGATGATATCGTCCTCGACGATTGTTCATAAACAACCATGTTCTCCATTGGGCATAATGAATACGTTTATCAAACCCTTGAAATATAGTAGATACGTTGGCGATTTTATAATAATTTGCTATACCGACAATCTTTGAGTTGATACTCTCGATTATGGCAACCTGTTTGGATTTAGTACCGCGATGGTCATAAAGGGTTTTAATATCTTTATTAATTTCCTTTATTTTCAATTTGGCTTTATCCATATTAGGAATAGCTTTTCCTTGTATGCTGCCTTTTCTAAGCCGATGTTCTTCTGCAAAAATCCAGAATCCTAAGAAATTGACCCTATTAGTTCTCACATCAGTAATTAAGGTCTTTTCCTTGGATAGCTCCAGTTTCAATTGGTGGTTAAAATATTTCTCCACTTTTTTGAGAATCCTTTTGGCATTTTCCTCACTTTTACAGAGTATAACCCAGTCGTCTGCGTATCTGATTAGAAATGTATCTTCGTGTCTTTGACGAACACGTTGTAACCCATTTCGAGAAACGTCTTTGACCTTATACCTAGCTGGATGCTCTTGGAACATTCTAGCAATCTCCCAATCAAAGTAATTAAGATAAATGTTAGCCAGAAGAGGTGAGATGATACCGCCTTGTGGTGAACCACTAACGCTGTCTCTGAAGTTACCTTCTTCCATAATTCCTGCTTTTAGCATCTTCTTAATCATCATAAGCACTCTTTTGTCTCGGATTCCTAATGTCCACATTATTTCAATCAACTTATTATGATTGATATTATCGAAATATCCTTTAATATCGCCCTCTATTACCCAATAGGTTTTGCTTCTCCTAATACGTTCTAGTGTTTCAGCAATGGCTTGTTCAGCTGAACGCATTGGTCTGAAACCAAAGCTGTAATGGTAAAACTTAGCTTCTGCTATGGGTTCAATGACAATTTTGGCTATTTCTTGTATGATGCGGTCTATCATGTTAGGAATACCCAAGGGACGTTGCTTACCATCTGATTTGGGAATGTACTTTCTTCTTACTGGACTAGGTTGATAATTATTGATATTCCTACGAATTAGGGACATCAACTTATCTCTGTCCATTTGAAGATAGTAATCAATAGTCTTACCATCAATACCAGCAGTTTTGCTTCCTTTATTACCCTTGATATTATGAATGGCGGTCAGTATAGTCTGCTCGTTCTTCATAAGTTCAATAAGGTTATAGAAAGGTTTATTGCTTTCTTTGGCTAATCGGTACATACTATCAAGTGCTAGTTTTAGCTCTTTTTCGTTTTGTGGAAATTGTTTATTATCCTTCATTTCTATGTGGATCGCCCCCTTGATTAGAGAAAATGGACTATCCGAAATGAATTAACTCTTTTACTCTCACATGGTTCGTTTGAACATTTTCCTCAATTAGTGCAATACTTCTCGACTAACACCCTTCCCTAGAATAGTTTCTACCCTCTCTTACATTTCGTTGCAGAAGCAACTTATAGCAAGATACAAACGGCTATTCATTATTGGTACTATGGTGTCGCTGACTTCCAATAAGTTTCATAAGTTCCAATACCTCCACTTATTGGCTCTCGCACGTTCCCTTTAAACCAGCCCTTCTTTTACATTCCTTAGATGCCCTCTATACTCCGGCGCTACTTGTTCATGAGTAGACTATTCCTAACTCTCATGAATCTTATATAGGCACTGGAAAGACCTATATAAGCAATTTCTCTACTGGCAAAAGAGAAATACCTTCACGCAAATCCCAACCATATATCTCGTTATTAGGTTGGGGAATGAGTAACGGAGCGTACATACGAGGGTTCGATTTCGCTCATCATAGAATGTTTTTAAAGCCTACCGCCCTATATCCACGTTCAACGAGTTCGCTTCAAGGACGACTTCACCTAGCTTCAGACCTCTATCACATTGGAATGATAGACGCATGTAGGAGTCTCATAGACATGACTTGACTTGGAATATTAGCCATGACAGGGAAATTTCACCCTGTAAATCGTTTAAAGAGTTGTAACCAATCTTATAAAGATTCGGCCCCCGCTTTTCGTGTTTAAGCTACACTTATAGCGGAACGTGCCGCACTACCTGTCGACATTTCGCCTTGGATGATTACAGCCTTACTCTTAGCAAGTTTTTTCGCTACAGCAGTACTTACATGAGCTTGAACTGGAAACAATTCACGTTTATAAGTACTAATTTTAGGACTAATATGATCCACTAAAGGATTATGAATTGGTGATACCTCTCTGCTAACTTTATTAATCATTCCCTCAACATTTTGTTGCATATACTCTGTCAAATCTGATACCATTTCTACTTCAGTTCCAGTACCCTCTTTGCGGAATCTTAACTTTTTCTCTTTAATCATTTTAGAGATTAAATTATCAACCTCTTCTTCTGTAGCTTGTAACTTAAATAAGGAAAATCCTTTTGGAAATAATTTAGAATCAAAGTAAATATCTACAGATTGTAAAATTCCTATATTTAAAAATTCATGAAAAATAATATCTTTCCATTCGGGTAGGATATGTAGTCCAAATTTGCCTCCGCCTAAAACTGTACGTAAGTCATCTGCTGGATCCCCAGTAAAAGATAAAATATAATCATCATTTCCCATTAATTCATCATGAACAACAACAATTGCTTTTCTATTATTAATAATAGTCATTGGAAATTTTTCGTATTTCCCTTTTTCTGTATAGAGTTCCAATTCTTTTGTATAAGTATAATCTGTTAAGCCTTTCTCTCCGTTTCCGAAAGACAAACCACTTGATCCTATATCAATAGCAGCCTTCATAGCTTGTACAGTAGAATCATTACCAGCAATAATAGTTAAAAGCAGTTTTGCTCTTTGCCAATTTTGCTTTGGTTTTTCATAGGCTAATCCATAGCAAAAAGCAGTCTGCCATGCATCATCAAGATATACTTCAATCATTTTTGGTGTTTCTATTAACTCTTCTGTTATACTTATCGTTTTAGTTTCCTTCATGCTTTCTACCTAATAAGAATAGAAAGCATCGATGCCTCTATCTAATTAGGTAGGGCACCTCCCTTTTATTATTTCATTTTTTTATCAATATACATATTAGATATATAAGACATTGCTGTATCAAAAGATGGACAAAGCTCATTAGATATAGACACTACTTCGGATCTTTTTGAATTATGAATCAAAAACCAATATTGGTTGTATTGATAACCGCAATATTCTATATATCTATCTTTGTATTTGAAATACGAGAACTGAACAGTTTCTATGTTCATATTTTCACCTTTGTGTGTGGTTATAATCTCATTTCCCATTACATTGTGCTTCCTGATTGGTTTAATCTTTAACAAGCGGCACAAGGGATACGCTTCCTTCTAATCCTGCTACTATATCTAGTAGATTCTGTCGATTTTCGATATTGATATCTTTTATTTCTTTAACCTTGTTAGCTGCTACGTCATATTCTCCAATCATTAATTCTATTTCCATCCACCACCAAATTTTATGGTAAGTTTCATTCCCATGATGAATCTGCTTTAAAATGCAATATCCATCCTGTTCTACTTTCTTTTCGATTTGTTTTACTAGTTCCTTGGTGGTCCTAGAATTCTTGGTACCCTCTTTTAATTTTCTCTTTTTAGATTGCTTTTTCGTCGTCATACCTCTCTCAATCCTTTCTGTTATGAATTCATCTATACAAGTGCTTCATTAAAATAACGCAAAAAAGCCTTTGTGATTTAATGTAGATAAATAGCTTATAAGCTATTTATTTTCATCAACCACAAAGGCTGTTAACGTTATATTAAGACTGCTAATCCCTTAAGGGATTGCAAATAAAAAATAAAAGTACGAAACATTTGTATAGTGGTATTATATCCCTACTTTTCTTTTAAGACAAGTAGATAACAAAATTGGTTTTCCCTTATATAATATATATTTTTAAAAGAATTGTTTTTATTAACTTAGTATTTATTTGCTTGCAAAAATTACAACCGCCCCTTGGAAATTTTTCAACCTATAAATACCTTAAAAAATTCACAATAGGGGTTGAAAATTTTACAAAGCGAAAATTATTAGATAATTGCGCCTTGTAATTTTTACAACCCCATGTTATATTTCCGCTTTGTAAATTTTGCAAGGGGGGATGTAAAAAATTCAAAACGCATTGGAAAATTTACAACCCTCCCTTACAATTTTGATAATGCGGAAAATATTAGTGGGTAACTCTAACATTATTTGTAGTTTTGAATAAAGATTGCTTAAGACATTTTAATGACTCTTTATTATTTTTAAGAATACAAAAATTTGAGGAAAGATTGTTCAAAATGTATTTTCTTTTAATAACACTAAAGAAAAAGAATTATAAGATATAAGCATATTAAAGATACAGGAAGAATGACGAAAATGTTTTTTGGCAATTAAATAATAACAAATAGAAGTTAATCTTTATGCTATATAGACCAAAATCATATAAAGCAATCCAATATCTTATAGCATTATAGATAAATTTAATATATTATTTGATTTATTTTTTACGCCGAAAGGTATTGTATGATAAATATTTGGTCTCTATATATTAACCGGTATAAATTTCCGTTCAACAGTGCAACTGGTCCTAGAAAGCGCTGGTGATTTTGCAATGGAGAATGTAGCTCCGTTAAAGGTATACTTTGTATAAACAAGCAATTTATCTCCGTTACCACTTCCTGTGAAAGTTACTTTTAACGTTCGCCTTTTGACACACCAAGAGTTTCTTGGTGCAGTGAGTCCGTCAACTCCTTATCCTACCTTCGGTCCGTTACCGTTGCCAGACGCCATATAAGGCTCTCTCGCCTTCGTGGGATTTTCCTTTGGTAATCCCCTTGGGTTAAAGTAAAAGAAAAAAGGACGCTCAGAAGCGCCCTCAATACGGAATAGAACTGTTTTGTTTTTTTAATTAATAATTTTTTTTATTTTATCAATATCATTATCAAGAACTCCATAAACAACACCGGGCATATTATACACATACTTACTATTTCCGAAGGTATATGAGAGGATAGGTGTAATGGTCATGAAATCATGATTTCCTTCACTTTTTTTATTAAGATTATTTATTTTTATTTGCTTTTTTTCTTGTGAATGAATGTTGAAAGACTGGTCAAACTCGTATGAAATGTCTTTCGTAAGGTCGTGAATTTCAGAAAAATTAATATCCTTGTCTGTTTTATTTTTAACACTAACATCTAAAGATAAAGAAGGATAACCAACATTATATTTACCCGAGGGTTCAATATGTTGATCTTGATAAGAAACATCACTTTGGATAGCTAAATTCCCAAAATTATATGCTTTTACATCCTCATTACCAAATTGAATAAGAACTTGATCTGCTGTTTCAACTTTATCGGTTAAGACCTTAGTAGTAACAATGATGTTAATCAACTTATAGTTTTGGTATATAATTCCTTCATCCACTTGGTAATCTATAACATCAATATTTGGATTGTTAAACTCAATAGATGACACCAAGTCTTTAATTGAAGAATTGGTGTTTTGGACATCTTGAACACCAAAAATATTAAAGGCCATACCATCTTTATTCTCAACGATATAACTTATAAAGTTATCACCGAATTTGAGATTTATATAGTTATGTTGATTACCTTCGACACGTTTGTTGTTTGTTTGAAATATCAAAAAGAAAACAACAAAGGCCAAAGCAACAATTGTTACTAAACTAAATACTTTTTTTCGGCTTTGTATCATGAAATTTTTCCTCGCTCAATTATTGATATACGACCTGTAAATAAGTATCTTTACGCGGAGCATAATGGTAAGTTTTTTTATCAGAATATAACAGACCTTGTGTATTATACAATCTTACTCTGACATACCTCTTATTATAATCACTATAAAAAGCAAGTTTACTATATTTACTGTTGCTTGCTGGAATAGTGATGGCAACACTATAAGTGGTTGTCACAGAATTTGAAACCCCTAATGAATTTGAAATACCTTTTGCAGTTACCCCAACATTAGAAGATATAGTTGAACTTGCTGATTGACTTTTACTCCAAGTATATGAGCTTGCTTTTGCCCATGATCCTGTTAAGTACCTAACAAATTTTTTCACAGTTGTTGGTCCTGAAAGCGTAGTTACTGCTGTATGTGCAGCCATTGTAGTGAATTCCGGTTCTGATAACTGACCTTCAACCTTAACACTTTCTCCTAGTTCTACATTTTCTTCTTCCTCACCACTGTAACCTAAACTTACTTGTGGAACCATTAATAAAAAAATCAACGCGAAAATCGTCCCCTTCAGAATACCCTTTAATCCTTTCATAGTTCCCCTCCTAATGATTGAATTTTCAAATAATTACATGTTTTTCAAAAGCACCTGCATACCTTCTTAAAACTACAAAAACAGGTAAAAATAACCATTACATTACTACCCCATCATTAACTCTAATTACCTCTGCATTAATTCCGGCAAAGTTTCCACATTGATTACAATCGCTTACATTCCAGTTAACTTATTTTTTTCATCATTTTTTCTCCTCCCTAAATTTTTTGTTGTTTATATCAATTTAATTGATACCTTTGTTTAACACTTATTTTAAATTAGTAATTTAAATATGAGTTGCTTATTTGTGAGGTTTATTCTAAATTCAATTGACTTAAAAAAATTATATACTAGAGTATGTTGTTAAAATATCAGATTTTTCGTTAGGTTGGCTATATAATGGATAACCTCCATCTTGATTTTCTAATTCGGTAATTTTTTTATATCTCAATTGGAACAATATCTTTATCTAATTGTTGATTAATATCCATTATTGATTCCATTAATTGTATGTCCTATTTTGTATCCGAGAGAGATTTCTGAAAATTAAGAAGATTTAGTTGTTTAATAATTGACGGATTTTCAATTCCTTGTTTTTTCAATGTTATTTCTATTGAAGAAAATAAATTTAAAACCCAGAAAATGAAACAATTTCATATTTATTGGTATCTAATTCAAACTCAGAATACTTTACTATAAGCCAATTACTTATAGTAAAGTAAATTTGATCTGATAACTCATAAGAGAGTTTATCTATTATTTCCAGAGCCATTTTGGTAGAAATTAAATAGTTCACTAGTTCTTGTTTGCTATCTCTCCGTGAAAAGATAAAAGTAATCGTTTGTTGATAGTAAATTGTTTGGTAATAATTGAATCTCTAGAAGGGGTTGAAAGTTGAGGTTTTTTAAAATTTTTGAATAAAGCCATATATCATATAAATTACCCATTTTATAATCTTGCAAAAAAAGGTTCAAAATCATGAGTATTAGTTAATAATTTTGCTTCCAGGAATAATATAGAGTATATAAATCAATATTTGACTCTGCTTTTATGGGGATTCCATTTTGTTGAACAATTGAGTATGATATTTTTCTTTAACATTGGTTATATTACCTCTTATGTAATACTCTAACACATTTTTGGGATTATTTGTATTCAAAATTAAATAAAAAGATAATGCACACAAATTATTTACACGTATTTATAACTAACTTAAGCATAACACTTCTTGTTAAACTATATATTGGAAAATTTATTATATTTCTTTTGAATCATTGTTAATTAAAGTGGTTTTATATTAAAAGAAATTTTATTAAAAAAGAAAAAATATCCTCCTTATAACTTATATATATAGAAGCTACCTACAATATTATTTCACATACTTCATGGTGTAATGTTGTACCAGCTGCAAGAATTCTCCCCTATTAATTTTTTATATTGTGGTTATTTTGGATACTGCCAATTTTTCTCTCGTTCTTAAAAACTGTTATTATTAAATGCTCTTCATCCAATTTACATAAATAATTGCTAGTCTTATATTCAAATTCTTCCATAGATCTCACCTTACTTGTTTGATTGCGTTTGATTAATCATAACTACCTCTAATTCTCATCTCCTTTTCTTTTTACATTTTTACTGTTCCCCTGTAATGATCCCTTCTCGAACCTTCGAAAAAACACTGAAAAAGAGTTAGAAGCAAATAATGCAATGACAATAGGAGAAGGGTCGAAACCTTTTATTCAAAGAGAGGCCGCTCACCTACAATTATTCCATCTCAATGGGGTGGTTAGACTTAATAAAGCCTGTTGTTATCACGTTTTTAGGATGTTTCCACTATTTTGGAGACAGTTTTGGCGACATCTTTTTCACCGCTTGATTACCGACAAAGGCAAATTGCTTACTTAGGGCGGTTTTAATTTTGATAATCCCTGCCATAGATTCGGCGACACCATCATCAATTCCACGCCACAAATGTGCATAGTGTTTTAGCGTAATTTCTGGCGAGCTATGCCCGAGTCGTTTTGAGATAACTAAAACCGAAGCATTCAGTTCGTTAATGAGAAAGCTAACGTGCGAATGGCGAAGTCCTTTCGCCTGTATTATTGGCACACCTGCAAGCTTCGCATAACGTGCAATAATTCGAGCGATTGTTGACTTTATCATAGGTAAGCCATCATAGGAGAAAATGAAATCTATGTCTCCATGTTGTGCTTGACGTTCTTTCCAGATACGCAATACTTCAAGCGTATCATCATCTAAGGCAAGCACCCGTTTCCCATCAGCCGTTTTCGTGTGATTCTTACGATTGTAATTATTACGGCTCTTGGTAATCAGCATATGATGAACACGAAGCTGTTTCTTCTCAAAATCAATATCATTCCACCAAAGTGCAGTTCCTTCATTCACACGAACGCCTGTCATATAGTAAATCCACAACATGACGAAGCATAAATGCTCATAGAAGTCTTCCGTGTAAATCTTTGAAAGCACCTTTTCAAATTCATCTTTCGTCCAGTAAGCAACATCTGTTTTCCCCTTGGGGATTGGTTTCACTTGTCGAGCAACATTTTTATCAAGGTAATTGAGTGATACGGCAAACTCAAGAATTTTCTTCAACATTCCAAAGACCATTGAAGCATAGGATTGTGAGTACCCTGCCGCGTTTTTATCCAAAAGCCACGTTCTGAAAAATTGAATATCATGCAAAGTAATCTTTCGCATTGGCTTCTTTCCAAACCGTGCCAAAAGGATTTTCAGCGTTGGATTCCTTGACTCAAAAGTTTCCTCAGTCACTTCAGTCTTATAGTGCGGAATGTAGACGTTATTCATGAATTGCTCAAAGGTCATGCCATAATCTGAGTAACCTTGAGTTTGTAAGAAGTCATTTTTCACACGGATAGCTTCCGCATACGCTTCCTTTGCTGTTTCAAATTTCTTTCCAGATTGTGACTTGCGCCCTTTCCGCTTGATACGTTTTCCTGTGATTTTGTCCGTACCTAAGCTTACCTCATAATAGTATTGCCCTTTGTTGTCTTGGTAGACATCTTGGTAGCTAGTTTTTGGCAAATTTATTCCTCCGTTTCGGAAAACTCTACATCACCGATAACGGACTTTATCGCCTGTATTGGGACGATCGATACACGGCGCCCCTCGTAAAACTCATACCCTTGTTGTACCATAAAATGCTTCGCTTGTCTAAGAATCGAAGAAGCCGTATAAGGTGGAAAACCTGATCTAATAAGGGTTTCTTTACTCACTAACATCTTGCACATTAACGTTCCCCTTTTCTAATTTGAAGTATTCTTTCTGCCTTTCAGAGTTGTACCGTCTTGAATCTAAGAGTTTTGCAAAGAAATAGGTTTTATCAACGATGAGAGACAATAGCATTGAGTTATTCTTTCTTGCGAATGAAACAATCTCTTCAAATTCAATAAAATCATTTTCTTCGATAATATCAATAACCTCATTCAAGAATGAACCGCCTTCCTGTTCAATAAGAAATTTAGCTAAATCAAAGCCACATCCACTTTCGATGTCATCAATGCTATAAGTTGTCTTATCTGGATTTTCTGCATGGGTGAAGTAGTCAAACATTCCTTTTGGGGACATCACCACTTCAACATGAGCAGGACCATTCAGCTTTTCGCTTATCATCTCGCTAACTTGTGAGAAGCTTTTAAGTGAATCGAAGAAGAAAGCACCATGTTTATGCGATTTCTTAATTTCGCCCGTCTCCATGTTCACATCTTCGTCATGCCATGGACTCAAAATAAATGGGACGTGCATTTCTTCTAATATCGTTAAATAATTTTCCGGAGCACTTTCCTTGTAAATCAAGAATGCCCACTTGCTACTTCGTTGTTCTTTAATTTTTCCCATAGTCGCCTTCCTTGATTATTGATTACTGATCCCACGGGGGTCGTAGTAGCCCCGTGGAGTATTTTTCCGCCAATTTTTAAAATATCGGAGCTTATTTGCTTCTGCCTAAGGCAGGCAAAAGCTCCAATATTCGTCACCTCATATTTGTTCCCTCAATTCTCAGCCAGTGTTTGTACCGTTCAAAATTCGAGAAAGTGTAGTCTGGAAAGCGACTTGATATTTCTTCTCGAAGAATTTCTTTTGCTTCTAAGATTAGTTTTTGGGCTTGCATGTCATTTGGCAATTTAACGAGATAGGTGATTTTTTTATTCCTAATATCAATGACGGATTTTCGTATTGATCTATTATGCTGTTGAATCTTGAGAACACCTTCTCCTTCATGGTCGGTTTGCCTGACTAAAAACCTTCTTAAACGGTGGCTCACCCAGATTGACTTGAACCAATTTCCTAGAGAATCCTTAGATATCCTTGTTACAATCTCAGGAACCACTAACATAAGAAGAAGCAAGAAAGATACCGCAGTCATGCCTTCTAAGAGTTTGGAAACTACATCCGCAACTTTGTACAAGAATTTTGCATATTCAATCAGCGATGAATTTGTTTCGGCTTGCAGAAAAGCGCCTATCATCTTGAATGTAACTAGAACTAAAAGTAGCAATAACGAGCTTATTAACAGAAAGCCGTTAATGTGAAACGTGCGTATGAAGTATGATTTACCCAGTTTCCCCATCTACATTATTCCTTTCAAATCATTAATTGTTGGCGTTAATAATGGAACAATTTGAAACGGATGCTCGGAGTCAATAACTTGTATCAATCCCGTCCCGATTCCTTGCGGTATGACTATTCCTTCAAGTGACAAGTCTGGGAACAAAAACTGTGTCGTTTTGCTATTTATATTGCCCACTTGAATCAGTACATTAAGTTGTTCTCTGCAAGAAATAGGAATGGCATTACTATCAAATCTTTGTGATACCAGTAGCAAATGGACTTTTGTAGCCCTGCCTAACAATGAGATTTGAGATAATAGACTAAAGAACGCCTCTTTAATCGGCTTTGCAGTCCCATCTGATAGAGCCAGAACCTCGTCAATGACCAACGTGTAGTGTTCAAAGTCAGCTTGAGGGTTATTGTAAAGCACCTGTTGCCGTTGATGAATTAGCTCCAAGCTCTGACTAAGTTCGGCATTCACACTTGAAACGTAATCGCTTTTGTTTCGGTTATCGCTTGGGGCAATAACCTTAACGTTGTTCTCCCTGCCCCATCTACTTGGCATATCAAATTTGGGGTCTACAATTACTAGCTTCGAGTTCTTCTTCAATACGCATAGAAGGTAGGTGAGAAAATAAGATTTACCTGACCCGGAGTTTCCTGCGATAGCAATACTTGTAACCTTATTTAAATTGAACTCGAAATTTTCCATGACAGGTACTTTGTTCACTGGTAATTTCGCAACATATTCGTCAATGTCCCGAATAACCAATCGCTTAGAAATACCATTTATCCATGGGAAGAAAAGAGCACGTTTCATATGAATATCATCCGTTTTCAATGGGACAAAATAAGCTCCCGCCTGTTTTAATAACGTAAAATTGGGGTATAGAGCCGCGTTACTAATAAGATAGATTTTTTGATAAAGCTCATTATCAACGACATAGCTTGCAGGTAGGCGAGGGACGAAGTAAAAGCCTTCGTCCGCTACCCTTACATTAAATGCGTTGGTGTAAGAAGTCTCACCGTTTATCTGCAATGCCATGTTCAGAGCTTGGAGCAGGTACCCTTCAAGTTCTGAGTTCTTCATTATTTAACAACCCGTATCCCTTCTGAACGGAAGTACACATTTGAGCGAATTTCGATGGCTTCCAGATTATCCAATTTTACTTCTGAAAGAAACGGTGGCAACGATGGTTTTTTGACAAATTTCACAGCGAATGGGTTAACTCCCTCCTGAGTGAAGTAGAGCTTGTAGCCTGTCACCTCATCTGTACGTTTTCCCTCAATCCAGTTATATTGTGTTTCAATCTCAGAAGAAACATTGATGATTGGTTTGTCGTCAGAAATATACTGACGTGCCGTTTTTTCGTTGTATGCATTTTGTGAGTTTTTTGTTTTCATAGTACATTTCCCCTGCTTTCTTTTTGTATTGACTATCAGCAACTAGTCAATCTGTGGGTCAGAATTGTTTGCAACCAAGACTGACCTTAGAACATCAAATGTTTGCTGTTCATTTGATATTGAAAGTATGACACTATTCAAATTCTGATGTGGGGGGAAAAAAATCTGTACATAACAAAAAGACCCCCGCACAAAGCGAGAGCCTATATGATACAATATTTTCTTTTATTCAGTTGGAGCTTCTTCAAAGGAATCAAATAGATTATTAAGGCAAATACCACTCACGAATGGAAGTAGAACCTTCTCTGCAAAAGTATTTATTTTTAGTGGTAGTTGGTAAAACGTCAGGACTGTTTCACCATCTTTGTTATGAACAGATGCCCCATCAGTATACTCCCCAACCTCATCAACTAATTCGAAATAATCGTATTTATTATATGTGAAATCAATAAAACGGTCTTTCAGAGACTTATATTCTTCATAACCATTTTGTCCATTTCCAACTTCTTTGTTTTCAACAATGGATTCACGATTAAGTCGATAAAAGTCTTTGACTTCACTTTCTGTTGTTAAGGGAGTTTCCATCCAAAACTTAGAATAATCTTTGCAAGTATGCATATCTAAGAGTAGAGTGGTAAACAATTCTTCAAAGTATGATTCTGGGTCACTACCCCAATAGACTTCGTTTAGGTCATGAAAATCTAATCGTTCTTCGATTGCCTTTGCCAACTTTATAGTTAAAAGATATGGATTATCCTTCTTTGTTCTTATACAATTCAGAACGTTACCAAATAATTTTCTATCAGGGTAAATCTCAATCATGGCACCACGATTAGGTTGCTTTTTCTTCCATTCACCATACTTTTGACTTATCCGAGCTGAAGCAAGTTTATAAATTAACTCACATGTTTTATCAAAGGATGGTTCTAAAGTTTCCTTTGCTCTTGCCATCTTACTCACCACCCAGCTCCATTCCAATAGATAACTCTAATATTTCTTGAGCCGAGGAGGAAACAGATACTTCCTGCACTTGAGTAATTTCCGCAAGTTGAGCCATAGTTTTTTGACCATCACCCTTAGTGTAGAATTTCAACCCACTAATTCGGACATTCTTTGTATCATCTTCAAATTCCATCTCTGCTTGGTGGTCAGTCATATACAATAACAAGTCTTGTTTCCATAACTCGCTGACAAACCTGTCGCCGCTCATTCCTTTTGGTTCAATGAATATTTGGAAATAAAAATTGCTATCCTCAAGGAATAAAATAAAATCAGGTTGAAAACCTTGTAAGTGCATGTCTACTGTTTCGCCTGCACGATTGATGCGTGATCCATATTGATGCAACTTAAGTTTCTCACTTTTTGCTGATTCGCGGTGCATATTTTCGTCCATTCGGAATAGGTAGACAGCCTTGTTGTATTTTTGTTTTAACTCATCTACATAGGCTTTAATTCGCTCAATCAACTCATATTCTAGCTTGTTGACGATTGCTTTTTCATAAACGTAAAATTCATCATCCATTTCATAAGCGTCAACCTCTTGAGTTGCTACATTCAAAAGGTTGACGGTGTCATACTCTGGAACACGCTTGTTGTAATTTGTTAAGTATTCCCTAATCGGATAGCCGATAAATCTATTGGTTCCTCGTTGTTTAATATAACCTGATTTGAATTTTACTTCATACTCTTTCAATAAATCGATAGTTACTTTCAAAATCTCATTTGGAGAAATATCTGACGCTTTGTATCCTTTAGGAACAGTCAAGAAGAGCTTCAAATTCCCTGCATTTAACCATTTTTCTCCATAGATAAATTCTTTCATAGAAGTCAGGAGGGGAAGATACTTTTTCAAATTATCAAACTGGTAAAACTCCAAGCGTTGGATGGCTTTCTTAATGAAACGAACATCAAATTTTTCTATACTGATAGTTTTTGTTTCAATATTTTCAACAGTAGCTTTATAAGAAACTTCCCGACTACCATAGTTCAAGCTTCGAGATATATCTGACTTATGGTTAATTCCATACTTTTCAATAGAGTCGAACCATTCAACTGATACGTCCTCGGCTTCGTTATAATAGATTTTCCCTGTTTTATAGGTATCTGTTTTCTTGAAGGAAGGTTTAACTTTAATTTCAATAGGCGGATTTTTCTTATCTTGTCCCGTTGGTAAATCCATTTGTTTCAAAGAGCCCACTAGCTGTTTCAAATATTGAGGTTCATTCATTGTATGGTAGTGGAGGGTTTCCAAAAATAATTGCTTATTTGAGGAATCATTGTCATATCTCCGCTGATAGCTTTTCTCACCATCTATTTCAAATGGATAATACCTTGCACCACGTCCAATCAGTTGAGCTTCAACCATGGTAGCGTTCTTGTTAGTGCCTGCTTCTTTTTCGATACGAACAATATCATACAGATTGAGTACATCCCATCCCTCTGTAAGTTTTGCCACAGCAAAAACTACACGATAGAGGTTGTTTGGGCTTTCGAGAGTGTTCAAGGCTTCATACTGACCTTTTTCAAGCATATTGCCACTGGCATCGTTAGCATTCAAAACATTTCGAGGGTCAAAGTCGTGTTTAATCTCACGAACAATCTTTGCTAAATCATCTTCATTTTGTAGGTAGAAATTATAAGCCAACTCTAGTGCAGAGCTTTCATTACTATCCAATACACGCTGACGATGGATGAATGACACTAAATCACTTACGTTTAGATTAGCAATGAGGTCATTAAAGACTTTTGTTGCTTCAAGTGAGATTGCAACTTTTGGTGATTTGAACATAATCACGGGCTTGAACGATCCCGCGACACCCTCAGCATAGGCTCGATATTTTCGATATTGTGAGAGTAACACCACGTTTAGCATTTTATCTTCATCACTTGCGGATGTTTCAATACGTTTAACCTGCTTAGAGTACCCATCAAACATAAGTTTGTTTAACGGATAACGGTAAACGACTTTATCACGATACTTGTTGTAAATTGCTTCCTTATCAAAATCCACTGTTGCCGTGAACTCTAGTAATAGATTCTTTTGCTCCTCGTAATCCCTAGCCCTTAGAATCTTATTGATAGCAAATTCCCAAGTGTTCTCAGCTTCTTTTTCTGATTTTGTGCTTGCGGAATAGTGATGGGCTTCATCAGCCAAAACAACCACAGGATGATTTTCATAATCGGATAAACCCATTGTGTTCTCTTTTAACACAAACAAATCATCTGATAGCTTTTGCACGGTTGAAAGCTTAATATAGATGGTATTATTTTGGCGAACACGAGGGAAACGCTCAACTTGTCGAATATAAATTCGTTGTCCTTCAATCTCAATCTTCTCTTGAAAAAGATACTTCTCACTATTTTCATTTACCAAATTATCCATCGTTTTCATAAGGACGGAATTTGTATTTACCGTAAACAAGAAATTCTGATACTTATGTTCCTGATAAAGGTAGAGAATTAGACCCGCCATCAAATCCGTTTTCCCTGAACCAGTCGCCATGTTAAACAGAACGTGTTGAGGACTTGGGTTAATCTGGGTTTGCGTATAATGATAGTTACGCATTGCTTCATCTTGATAATCACGTAACGTATGGAGTAAATTTTGATTGATATACTCTGGAATAACATACCCTTGATGTTGACTAAATAAGTTTTGTTCTGCCATCTCAGCCTGCTCAACTAAGGGGAATTGTCGAACGTTAGCAGAAGCTTTCTTTGCTCTCGCCATATTACTCACCACCTTCATAGAACGCTTTATTGAAGGCGTAATCTTCATCAGAAACTAAATCACGGACATTCGTATCATCAATTTCCGAGTAGTTATAATAAAGTCCATTCTTATCAAGTAACTTAACTAACAGACGTTTATTTTCATCAAATCCTTCAGCCCAATCAATTTTAGATAAATCCGCACGGAAGGAAATATCCGCAGGTTCATCTGTATCAGTTCCTTGTAGCATACGTTCATAAACTGATTTAAGCTCCTCAGTAGTGTTTGAGTGGATAATATCTTGAAGGTAGCCCATGTTTTTGGGGAATAGTTCAGCATAGACGAATGAACCTCCGCCTTGCCAATCAACTTCTTTTGAAATTCCGCCTTGTTCGCCTTCAATAACTTTTTGTAGTCTTGGAACCGATACAGTATTAATATAATCCATTTGTTCGATACCGATAAATCGACGATTCATTTTCATTGCCACAGCTTGTGTAGTGGCTGAACCCATAAAGAAATCCAATACAATATCTTTTTCATTAGAACCGACTGCCAACACTCGTTTTAACAGTTTTTCAGGTTTCGGTGTAGCAAAAACAGTTGAGCCAAATAACTCTTTGATTTCAGAATTTGCTTCACGAGTTGTTCCTGAAGTTAGTGTATCCCATACTGATTCGACAACACGCCCCGATTGATCTTTTAGATAAATCTTTCGTATAATACGAGTTTCATCCGCATTGAACTTTATCTTTCCTGTTTCTAACTCCTTTTCAAATGTCTCCTTTGAAAAGCGCCAACCATTTTCAGGATGTTTGATAATATTTCCAGATGGAGTTTCAATGTCATACTGAAGATTAGGGCGCCATAAAGCGTTTCGAACATCAGAAGCTCTCCATGGCCCATTCGGATCGTTATCTGGATTAGAGTAATTTACATTGTCTTCTTCAGTTCTAGGCAAGAGGTTAATCGAAAAATATTCAGACTTCCTATACACTAGAATCGTGTTATGATGGAGTGATATTTTATCTGCATATCCTTTAGACTGCTTGTTATTTATCCAGACTATTTCACTAACGAAGTTATCTCTTCCAAATACTTCATCACACAAAACTTTTAAGTAATGGATTTCAGCATTATCTAATGTTATCCATATTGAACCGTCTTCGCTTAATAACTCTTTTGCTATCTCAAGACGGTTTTTCATGAATGTAAGCCATGTTGAGTGATTAAATTTATCATTATAGCCGAAACCATCTTTACCAGTATTGTATGGTGGGTCAAGATATATGAGCTTAACTTGATTGCTATACAAATTATAAAGAGTTTGCAAAGCCAACAAATTATTCCCTTTAATAATCAGATTGTCTTTCTCCTTATCAAAAGAAACAATCCCATTATCTGTACTAACTGACGAAGTATCCTCGAATCGTTTAACATTCGTCAATATTTTCTTATCAAAAAGACGGTCAATCTCATCCTTTTCAATGACTTCGTTTAAGAAGGCATCATCATAGCCATCTTCGCTATCTTCCCTTGTCATGGAAGCAGTAAGCACACCATCTTTGAACGGAAAATCTAACACCACGTCTTGGCTGTCCTGTAAGAACTTCCCTTTTGAAGCTAACCCAACACGATTTTCATACCTGGTGTAACTTGTATCCCAGTAATCATTGTAGAGAATCGCGTCCTCAAGTTGTTCAATTTGAAATAACTTCTCTCCTGCAACTTCCTTGATAAAATGTTGCTTAATAAATTCCACTTCAAATAACTTGCTAAGAAGTGCTTCATCATAATTCCGTAAATCATCCGTGAGTTTTGAGCGGTTCAATTCTTCCCCAACTAAGTATTTTCTATCAAAAGAAGATAACGCATTTTTTAGCTCATCAAAAATCTTTGGTTCAATCTTTGCCATTTTATTCATCCTCTTTACAATTTTTCTCCTAATTATAACATTGAAACCAATTCCCATATAGGCAAACCACAGAAATAAAAAAACCCACCGACAATCATTCGGTGAGATTTTTTTGGCGACAATCTTGGAGACAATCCAAATGATTTTTGGTCTCCAAAAGTCACTAGAGTTTTACTTAAAAGGCGTAAAATCAATGTTTTCAGGTGTATAAAGTGTCACTAAATTACTCCCACTCAATAAACAAACACTATTTTCTTGAATACATAGTTATTATCAATATTGCTTATTAAGAGATTTGCAACCTTCAAAATAATATTGTGCGCTTAGCAGCTAGATTAATATGAAGAAAAGGACCAAAAATGGTCCTTACTAAAATTGTTATAGTTAGCTTCTCTACATTATTATTAAACTTGCTTATAAAATTCATAATGGGAGAAATTTATGTCAGTGATCCAACTACCTGTTTTATTCACCCATTCTACTATATTATCTTTATATCTTTCTTCTAGCCAATCCATAGCAAATTCGTTCGGTGCATAAATAGTTAAAATATTATTTTGAACTTTTATTAGGATATCTTTAAACCAAGTATCGAAAGAGGGTTTAGAAATATTTGCTTGTGCAGATTCTAGAACAACAGCTAAAAGCAGTTTTTCATCTTGTGTCATATTCTTTTTTAAATGTACCTCTGTTTCAGAATAGGTAATAGATGAGTCAACTTCTTCACTTTTATCTTTTTTATGAATATTTTTAAGTATATCTTTATATTGTAAGTATTTATTGTAAATCTCCTCATAATCTAATTGTTCTGGAAGGATATCCGCTTTGTTTTTTAAATGCTTCCTGGTAAAAACTTCGTGCTCTTTGCGTAATCTAGGAGGTAATCCTTCACGTTCTTTTTTTAGCATTTTCTTTACATGAGCAGGTGCATTTTCAGGGATAATTATATTATTATCTCCCTCTATTAGCTTTTTAGATAATAAAGGAGTTTGTTTCCTGACTTTAAAAATAGGACTCTCTTCCATATTATTCCGAGACTCATTTATTACATTAAACTTATAGACAAAGCCGTAATGCTCTAGTATATCTAAATAGGTATGTAATGTTTTTCTTGATTTATCCATTTTCTCTGAAATCAATTCAAAATTGGGATACACATAGTCTTTTTCCCCATAAGCATGTCTTTTTAAATATGCATATAATCGTGTGGCGTCTCCCAGATAAAATCCCCAAAAGTCAAAAAAATAGTTATTAAAAATAGTAAGCTCACCATCAATTGCTGGAATAGACTCTCCGTGCTCGTCTAAACTAAAATTTCTAACTTGATTTTCCTCAAAGATCAATTTATCTTGCTCTGGGTAAAAATAGGTTTTATATTCTTGAGTATCCTCTATATTTATCAATTTACTTCTTTGCGTAAACATACCTGTATCTTTTAATCGAAAATACTTTAGTTTATCCTTTTTACCTTTTAAATTATAATACTCTTCTTCCACTATTGTTCCTCCTAAGTAAACCCAAGTAAACAAATTAAAGAAGGAGTTTTACTTGCTAAAACATATATTTATGTTAAAATATTTTCAAGAATATAAGTTTAGAAAACTCCCGCTTTCACTCAATTAAACTACTATCAGTTTAGCGCCTGATAGTTTAATTGTATCTAGGTGGGTTTTTTTATTTTATCATACAAGCTTTTGTTTATGGATTAAACAAAAAGGGAAAAACCCTATGACAAAATACCAAATCGAAATTTGGCCTTTTCATAGGGTTTTTCCCTTTGTATTTAATATTGAATTTATTAAAACATACTTTTTGGAATTATTCAATAGGATTAATTTCCAAAGATATTAATTATTTCAATATGATGGAATTTATTTCTCTTATTAACTCTTTTTCTTCATTAATTTTTAATAAGTAATCGGCTTGTTCCTTAGAAATTAGCAATTTTACTTCTTGGACTTTTTTACATCTATTTTTAGGTTTTTCTTGAATTATAGAAAGTAAAACACTAGATCTTATATTTTCATTACAATTTGTAAAATTTTCCTTTAACAAAGAATATAAAATCACATAATTATCTTCAGATGTAAAACCTATCCGTTTTAATAAGTAATTTTCCATCTTAATATCCCTCATTCTTATATCATCTTCTATTTATTTTAACTTATATATACAAACATTTTATAAATTTCTATAGATATCTCTCAATAAAGTATATAATTCACCAAAAAAAAGCTAACTAAACCAACGTTTACTTAGCTGTTATTATACTTTAGATATTAAGTAATAAAGTTCCAGTATACAGTGAATTTCTTTATAAATTTCCTATTCTTTTGTAACGTTAATGACATATTACCTATATTATAACCATTTTGAGGAAGAAAACAACTTTATTTTTAAAGTCCTTTGGACACTCCATTTATTTATTCACTCTTCAATTAAATTGGCTATTAGTTATCATTTTACCATCATCATAATAAAACTATAGTATAAAGTATATATAAAAAATAAACAAAATGTTAGGGTCTAAAGTTAGAGTTATAAAGAAGTTAATAGTAATTTTTATATAAAAAAGAAACCCAAGGTATCTTGAGCTAGATATTAGACTAACCTAAATAAATGAGACACTATAAAACACCTTCGAATGGTACACTTAAACAAAGTACTAACTCGGAGGTGTTTTGCATGGGCAAAAACATATATTCAAGTGAGGTTAAATGGGCAGTTGTTAAAGATAAGATGAGTGGTCAGTTTACGAATCAAGAAATCATGCAGAAATATGGAATTAAAAATGTTTCTCAAATCAAAACGTGGATGAAATGGTATCGGGAAAATCAAGTTCATCGATTCGATCAACCTATAGGAAAACAGTATTCATACGGGCATGGTCCAGATAATTCAAGTGATGAAGATAAAAAAGAACGTCAAATGAATCACTTAAAGCAGGAAAATGAAATTTTAAAAAAGTATTTGGAAATCGAAAAGGAGTTGAAAAGGAAATTGTCCTCCAATTAGTACAGACATTACGAAAAAAATATACTGTATCAGCTATTTTATCTGCTTTACATGTTCCAAGATCTACGTATTATCGCTGGGCATCTTCGCAACCAATGGAGTTATCTAAGGAGGAGGAAACAATTATTTCCCTCTGCAAAGAAACAAAGTACCGATATGGACACCGGAAGATCAAAGAGCTGTTAAAGCGTAATTATCAAATTAAATTAAACCGTAATACTGTTCAACGGATTATGCAAAAATATCATCTTCAGTGTAGAATTAAGCAAAAGAGAAGGTGGAAATCACAGGGGGAATCGGTCATTGTTGCGCCCAATTTATTACAGCGAGAATTTTATGCAAGCAATCCTAACGAAAAATGGGTAACGGATATTACCTATATTCAATATGGTCCAGATACTTTATATTTATCTACCATCATGGATTTGTATAACAATCAAATCGTTGCCTATAAGCTTTATCCCCATCAACAAACTTCTTTAGTAATGGATACCTTGGATGAAGCACTAGAAAAACGAGGGAATCCTGAAGGAATAATCATCCACTCCGATCAAGGCAGTGTCTATGCTTCTTATGCGTATCAAAGTCGGGTCAGAGAGCAAAATTTAGTCAGTAGTATGTCACGCAGAGGAAACTGTTGGGACAATGCCGTCATGGAGTCCTTTCATTCTAATCTAAAATCAGAGGAATTTCAGTATGTTAAATTCCATTCTTTATCTTTAAAAGAAGTAAAACAGCGTGTAGATCAATTTATGAGATATTATAACGAAGAACGTATTCAAGAAAAATTAGGCTACCACACACCAATAGAGTTTGGTAATATGGCAGCCTAAGAAGGTGTTTTATTACTGTCCCATATTGCTAGGTCAGTCTAATATCTTGGGTTTCTTATATTTTTTTATTTATAATATGTCATTGATCTTTAATGTATCAAATAATATATCAAAAGCTTTATTTATTTTTTCTCGCTCTTTTCCTTGAGGAAAAGCAATCTCCTCTGATGTCCCATACACTAGATAGTCATTACGTCTATTAGTTGCTGATAGTTTATCTGCAATGTAAGCTTCAAACGCCCTTGCAGCCATTTCAATAATATTACTCCAATATTTAGATTCATTTCCATTGTCTAACTCGATTGCATTTAGGTAATATTGTGATTTATCAGTTGGATAAGGTATTCTTTCAACTCTTTCTCCAGTAATTTTTTCATGATACCAAGCCATAGCCAATGCATATTTTTTAACTTCTCTTTTTGCCCTTCTTTTGAGTTTTTCTTTTTCTTTCTTTAGTGAAATTTCTGATGCTCCATAATACTGAGAAAAATCAAGTCTTCTATTTATGCTTTCTCGCTGAATAGTACATTCTTTTTTTATAGCTAATGCTATATCTCCGTTAAAACGTTCATAATCTCTTTTTAAAGCAACTCCTCTATAAGTTACATCATCTTTGTTTGTGTTTATGAAATATGCTGTTCCATTTCCTTCTCTTAAACTCTCAGATAAATATTCTAAGGCACTTTTTATTTGAGAAGGTATTTGTTCACCTAGTGTATTACATTCTGTTCCATATCCTCTACTACTTGTATTTTTATGACTTTTAATGTAAATGTAGTGATCAATGCTATGAAATAGCTCATGGGCGAGAATTCCTAAACAACCTTTATTTTTTGTCATATTAATAACTCTTGATAGAGCCTCATAAGTACCTAATGCATTTCCGCCTCTTCCTCTTGCTCCAAAAGCTAGTCCAAGTGTTCCATCTAAAGATAAAGAAGTAACATCAATTTCAAGTACATCTGCTAAATCCAAAATTGCTTCTGAAGCTCGAACTAAATGCTCCATGCCTTTTTCATCATCCATATAATGGCCAAATTGCACTCCTCGAAATCCAAACAACTCCACCAAATCTTCAGGTTTTTTTACCGGGCTTGGTTTCCCACCTCTTCTATCAGGTCTTTCTGGTAATACTCTTTCCCATTTACTATTTTTCTTTTTTGTACCTTTTACGCCATTTTCCTTTTTCCCAAAGATATCGTCCCATGTATTTATTTTTGATGCTGTATTAATAGATGATTTATATCCTGCCCTCAGAAAAAATTTTAAGAAGCTTTTCCCTAAAATAAAGAAATTTGTATCTGATTCTTTATTTCTTTCTAATATAAGCGTTTTGGAAAAACCAACAATAAAGTCTGAAACATCGTCCCACTTTTTCACTTTATTAATAAGTTCTAAGAAACTTTGGATTGCTAACATAAAGTCTCTTCTTCCCTCTTTTGTTTGAACAGCGGGAACCTTATCTATTCTATTAATAATTAATTGCTTCAATTTAGCAACTCCTGGTTCTACACCATTTTCCTTTTCAAGCTTCAGAGAAAAAGATTTTGTTAATTCTCTTTTGGTTATTAATTCCTCTGAAAGAAGCGGATTAAGCTTTTCTATGTTTTCTAATTCTTCCTCAGAATGATTTTCCTGAAATCTTCTTTTTATTTTATCTAGTTCTTTTCTAGAACCAGTAATAAAGTCTCCAACGTCATATGCAACATTCTTATCAATTTGCTTTTCTGTTCTTATTTCTTTAACTTTCTTAATATTAAGATCAAAAATACTTAATTGTGAGTTCATGTTTATATCCTCCTAAAAAACGGATTAGAATATTAGATCTAATCCGTTTTTTCCATTTAATTAAATAATCAACTCTAATTGCCCTTTTGTATTTGTTAGTAAATCTTCTGCAAAATCCTCTTTTAGAATAACTTTAAAAATTGCTTCTAAAATTGGGACGACTATACTATTTCCTGCTAGTTCGTAAAGAGTAGCATTTCTACAACCCTTTCTAGAAGGGAATTGTTCCAAGATTAATTCAAAATCCCTATCATCAAAACCCATTAATCTCCATACTTCTCTTTCAGTTAGATATCTATATCCCTCTTTATCTTTTAATCTAATAATTCCAGCGTTAGGACATCGATCTTGTCTTTCTGTTATAGTCCAACAATAATCTTCTATTACGGATAATCTACGTTTATACTTATCCGTTTCCTTAACTGGGTTAAATTCTTCTATTCTACTCAACATACTTGGAACATTAACCAAATACTGAGAACCAGTTACTTTATTCTCTAAGAATCCACTAATATGACGCATTGGGGTTCTTTCTAATTTATTGAAGTCAAATGCCTCTTTTCCAAAAATGGATATACAAAACACTCTTTCTCTTTGCTGTGGAATACCAAAGTCAACAGCATTTAAAACATTGAAAGAATTTGTGTATCCTAGTTTACGCATTTGTTGAATATAAGAGTTAAACGGGCCAATTAGGTCTCTATCTAAAACTCCTTTTACATTTTCCCAAATTACAACTTTTGGTTTCCACTTCCCCATATTTTCTATAATTTTAAGCGTTTCAAACATTAATGAACTGCGAGTCTTAGTCTTTATATTTCCACCTTTTCTATATCCTGACCTTGAAAAATCTTGGCAGGGAGATCCGTGGATAAGGACATCCGGCTTCAAATTCCATCCAACAACGGATTGTGGTTTATGAGCATGGTCATATAGAGCATTATAAGCACGTACTCTATTTTCTTTTATCTCTACATAATCTATAGCTTTATGATCAACCCCCAGATTTAATAGAGCTTTTCTTGGTGCCCCAATACCTCCGAATAATTCTAAAATTTTTATCATATCAATCACCGTCACACTAATTTTTTTATCATCCCATTTGGAGTTATTATCTTTACAGATACATCCCTCTTTGTTCTGGTTTTAGTTATTACAGTCTTGCTGCCATTGTCGTGATGTTTTACCTCTTCATCCACAATTTTAGAAACGGATTCAAGACCTTGTACTAAATGATAATTTTCGCCTTCACCTAGCTCACCATTAATCGCTCCGCTTGCTAATAATAAAGACAATTGCCCTTGATTAAGCGGCAGAATAGGTTCTCCACCTATACTTAATTGGCGTGGCTTGGTTCTATTCATAAAAGCTTCGAATCCTTTACTCTCTCTAATACTTTCAACAAAATCGTCTTTATTTGCCAATTTTGTATAAAATGTAGATAAGTTTTTATAACCGCTTGGTACATTCCATTTAAATTCTCTAGTTACAATCTGATCAATCGTATTTACATTCTTTAATATAAATTCCTCGGAATCCATTCTTAATAAAAAATCATATAATTTTTCATTAATTCCTTTATATTTTCCTGCCTTTTTTCTTCCAATAAAAATACACTGTTTATAGTCTTCATAATCCTCTTTTGAAAATCGCATAATGCCAACTTCATTAAAGTTAGTTGCTAAAAACCTAGAAATTTTTTGATCTGCAAAACGATATGAAGGAATAATATATATCAATATTCCATTTTCTTTTAGATATCTATAATTCCTTTCTAATTCAACCCATTCTTTTCTTTTGGCTGAAGAATCATCCATCCCCTTTAATGCAAAATCATATGGTGGATTAAGAAATAAGAATGACACAGCTTCATTTTGTATTACCATAGATTCTATAGGGGCATTTATACAATGATTCAAAAGCTTTGAAGCGCGTTCAGCACGTCTTCTATCAAGTTCGACTCCATAAGTATTAATAATAGTCTCTTCATTATTAAAGGCAGCTGCAAGTTGATTTAGAATCTCTCCCTCTCCGCAAGTGGGATCAAACCAAACACCACTACCTTCGACATTTAGTAATTTAATGATATATTCACCTTGTGTTTCAGGTGTTGCAAAAAAACCTGCTTTTAGTTCCGATAGGTAAGTCTTTGATGTAATCTCCGACTTTTCCCCCGGTTAGCACCGTACGTGAGACTTTCACCTCATACGGCGCCCCATCTAACTGGTTATACAGTTTACTAGTCTTTAATAGGTTGAAGTTTGCAAGCTTTACGAAGCTTGTTTAATTTCTTTAGTTGATATTCGTTTATATTCAACAACCTCATATATTTGTCTATAGTTTCCTCTTTCGTAGCATGAACCAAGATATGAGCAAATTTATGAAGTACAGCCAAATTGTCGTATTCGTCAGTTCCACCTAAATATATAGGTGTAATATGGTGACAATGATAGTTGTGAATGTCTCTAGTTAGGTCCGCACCTGTAACAAAACATTTGCCTTTACTGGTACTGAATTTTGAGACACGATTATCATTGTATTGAATGCTTCTTTTCTCAATGTAAGTTTTCGCTAGTTGTTGCACAGCTTTTTGAACGTTATGCATGAGATTGACTTTACTATTTAGCTCTCTACCTTTCAGACTGTAGTCATTAATATCCTGTTGAAATTGTTTCACCACGATAGATTTCACCGCTGAAACAGGAATTAAAGGTACTTCATTGATGGAAAAGGTAGTGTAATTGTATCTTTCATATCCTTTCACTTCACATTTGCCTGATTCACTAATTTTTGAAAGATTATTCCATATAGTTCGGTAAGTTTTGTAGGCAATTTCTTTCATATCAACGCTAACGTGCGATGCAGCAGAAAAGTAGTTATGAATTCCTCTAATATAAGAGTTGTATTCATATGCTTCTTTTCGGGTGTTAGATCGATATAATGTTCTAGCTCTTTCACGTAAGGATTGTATAATATCTTGTTTCTTTTTATCGCTGATGAAACTATGTGCTACGATTCTTTTTCCTTTCCTAACCCCTTTAATTTTGAATCCAAGAAATTCGGATTTTCTTTTGCGGAGATTAGTTATCTTCGATTTTTCTTTCGAGATATTTAAACCTAGTCGCTTTTCAAGGAAATTTTGTACTGCAAAATACCATCTTTTCGCTTCATTATATGAAGTTGTGATGATTTTAAAGTCGTCTGCGTACCTAACAATAAAGCCTTGCTTCATGTTTGTTTTGGTCTGCAGAAAGCGGTATTTACGAGTATCTTTACTTCCTAGTTTGCTAATGTCGAAGGTTTCAAATTGGTCACTTACCCAATGGTCGAGTTCGTTTAGAACGACATTTGAGAGTATAGGGGAAAGTATTCCACCTTGTGGAACACCTTTGTTTGGTATCCCTTCACCTTTAATATTGGCTTTTAACATCTTTTTAATAATTGCCAGGAGCCTTTTGTCCTTGATACCTAAAGAAAATAGTTGTTTAATCAATTTGTTGTGATTGACGTTATCGAAGAATCCTTCAATGTCAATATCAACAACATAATGGTTTTTCCCCACGTTTATAAGGTTCAGCATCCTTGCAAGAGCGTGATGTGTTGAGCGGTTTGGTCTAAATCCGTAGGAATGTTCAAAGAATTTCGCTTCACATATTGGTTCAAGTATCTGTTTTATGGATTGTTGGATAAGTCTATCTTCCATTGTAGGTATGCCAAGCGGTCTTTCCTTTCCATTAGCTTTAGGAATGAAAACTCGACGTACACTATTAGGGTGGAAGTTGGCTAACCTTTCTCGGATATTACTGATAAAGGTATCTTCATCCATTATTTTATAATCTTTGATACTTAATCCGTCTGTTCCAACAGTTTTACTGCCCGTATTGGATTTGATATTTCTATATGCTAAAAGTAGATTGTCTCTACTAATAATTAGTTCATAGAGATTAGAAAATGAAAAATTTTCTTTTGATTTGGCGTATAGATTATCAAAAATTGGTTGCATTAAATAATATTCGGAATATCTTACACTATCATTCATTGGTAAGTTCGCTACTCTCCTTTAAAAGGATTTTGCCTACTTGTCCTAACCGATTGCTTACCCTAGTAATTTTCTGTTTAATTCCGTTAGACTAGTGGCCTTCCCTCCACAGTTTGTTATCACTGTTTCTTCGGTACCATGCCACCACCATCACGAGTATTAACACACGTTATAGATTTGCTCTTTTCCGTATGAACGCTTCAAAAGTCTCCGAACCTCCACGTTACTCGCTTTCCACGTTCCAATCATTCCTATCTGTTCATATATACTTAGGTGCTTTCTTTACAACTACTTGCTGGAACAACCCTTCTTTGTTGCTAAGGATTTTCATAACAAACATTCTTACTCATCCTCACAAGTACCGCTTTATACGGCGATGATTATTCCTAATCATCTAGGTTATAGTTGTGTACATTCGAAAGTTCGTCAGTCACAAGGACATTCTCACCATATATATTTTATAGACACCCGATTTATCGTTGAACCATTACATATAACAGCATTGGGACCAACTTCAATCGACTTTACCTAGCTTCACACCTCAAATCCTTCGGAGGGAGTTGACGCATGTAGGAGTCTTAGTGACTATGCTTCGGGGTGGTTAGTTCCCTCATTTCATAGTTTGGAATGACAGTTAGATATGAATTTGCAATCCCATATCCGAGCTTTTCACGACTTTTAAAAAAAAAAAAAAAAAAATGTCATTTATAGCTCAACGTGTCGCACGTTTGTTACCTATATGAGACATGTTATTTCCTCCTATTTTTAATCATGAAAAAACGCCCATTCTATTAGAATGAACGTTTACTCAATATTATCTTTCCCAAGGCATTATATCCTCTTGATGATAATTCTCCTCATATGAATATTTGTGATTATTCTCTCCATCATCCTCAGTCTTCAGTCTCCTTTTACCTGAATCTAAAAAGACTATATCTTCTGCAATGATTTCAATTTCTGTTTTATTATCCTTAAATTTTGCTTGCAAACGTGCTGTAACAGCAATTAAACTACCTTTTTGTAAATTATTATGACAAGTGGTAGCTAACTTTTTCTCTTTAAATGCTTTAATTGGAATAAATTCTGCCTCTCTTTCTCCATGCTGATTTCTATAGTTTCGATTTACAGCAAGTGTCATAAAACAGACTGGATTTTCCTCAGTACCTGCTAAATAAGGATCTCTACTCAATCGGCCTATTAGGTTACATTGGTTTTTCATGCTAATTCTCCTTTGGACTTATTCGTAATCTCTTCCGCAATAGAAACGCACATTTTTTTACCCAAAATAATATGATCAAGTACCTCAACATTCATTAGATTGGATATAGATAAAAAATAGTCGAATAAAGAATAGTCTTCATCTTTTAAAACTGCATAACCTGCAGGTTCATTACTACAGACTACTATTTTTGAAGCGTTTCTTTTAATTGCTTGTCGAAATGCCAAATGAACTAAGTCTTTATTGAGTGTTCTAGTCCCTTTAACAATATTTTGTCTGCCTATAACCACATTATTCTTATTTAAAAATAAAAGATCTAATTGTGAATCCTGCTTATAACGAATATCTCTCACATATTCAATTACATCAAATTTAGAAGATATTTTAAATTCCGATTGCCAATCAAATTTTGGTACCATATTTAAGATTCCATTTAGTGCTTTTATTCTAAATAAAGTTTCCGTAGTTATTCCTTCGAACTTCAATAGCTCCTCTTCAGATAATTGAGAAATCCCACTTAAACCTAACTCACCTAAAGTATCGATCGTTGAGTCACATACGGTTTCACCGACAATAATAGCCAGTAAATGTGGAAGACTAGTGTCATTCTCCCCAAAATACTTAATATATTCCTTTGCGTCGTTATATCTACTCATAATAAATCTACCTCTCTTAATTAAATGTAAATGTCCTCATAGCTCTTTATTCAATATCAAAAAAATATCCCATTATCGCTTTCTTTAAGCGTGTAATTGTAGAAGGTTTTTCGTTGATAGTTGTACTAAAATGATAAACCTTATCGCCTTTAAACCTCCACATTACATTTGAGTTAATTCCTTGCTCTAAACACTCAATAAATACTAAGAATTCATTAAATGCATGTTCTTTTGACACTGACTTAGCTTTAAATATTCTTCGTTCCCCATCTGGCAAAATGATCTCGATACTATGACGAGAATGTAAGATTGGTTTACTAGCAATAATTTTTTCTGCTTTTCTTTTACTTTCCTCAAATACATTTCCTTGTAAAACTGGCCCCTTACTAATTGTTTCTTTCATCATTTTTCTTCATCCTCTCAATATATTATTTATATAAAACGCAAAAAGCGCCCTGAGAGATGGTTTAATGAATTACACATAAAGTGTAATACTCAATAAATCATCCCAAAGGACGCTGCGTTTAATATCTAAACTGCTAGCCAATAAAAGGCTGCTAAAATGTTAAAAATATAAAATAGTTACATTTTCATTCTACTATTATATCTATTTCTTATCAACCCTATTATAGGAAGGAGTCCTTTTATAGTAAGTTAACTTACGCCATACCGATTCAATGGGTCCTTGCTTATGTTTTTTTAACCACCAATTACTTAATAATATTTGTATGAATATTAAAGCTATAGAAAGAAAAACTAAATGACCAGGTGAAACTTGTGCATATAACTTAAATACTTTAAACATGAAAAAACAACATGTTGTTTGGAATAAATAATTACTCATAGATGTTTTTCCTATATTAGCAATTAATTTGAAATGCTTTCCTGTTTTTTTTAGTAATAACAGAATAGATAAACCATAAAATATGGACATGCTTATATTACCAAAAATTTCGGAAAGTCTTATTAAAAAGTAGGAGTCAGAATATATTATTGCTAATGTTTTTATTGCAATACCAATACTACCACTTATCACCCACATTAATTTGTGGATTCCCTTAATATTAGTAATCAATGCTTTATTTTTTCCTAATATCATCCCTAACAAAAACATTGGATAAATACTGCAGAACAAAGATGGAAGATTTTCTATAGAGTAAATCGTTAACCAATCAACAGTATTTTGTAATAATGCAATTCTTCCCCCTGTTTGATAATTAATAATCACATTTTGTAATAAGTTATAATCAACAGCTGCAATTTGATAATCAAATAACAGTATCTTCATTAATTCAAACAACATTGGAATCATAAATATACCAATCAGCAGCATCATAACACGACCAGGAACTTTATAAACAGGAAGTAAGAACAAACCTATTACTGCGTATATCATGAGTATATCTCCATAAAAAATGAAAAAGGCATGTAAGAATCCAATTGCAAACAGTATCCATAATCTCTTTGAGAATAAATAGTAAGGATTATATCCTTTGTCTTCTGCGTTCTCCATAAAAATAATTGCGCTAAAACCAAAAAGGATAGAGAAGAGGGAATAAAAATTACCTTCAGCGAAAATAAATAAAATCGATTCTACTAGTTTATCAATAGGATCCATCCAAATACTACTTGGAGAGGATTCATATAAATGAGGACCACTTAGTGGTAATATATTTGCAAAAGCTATGCCTAAGATTGCAAATCCTCTTATAATATCAATTGAATGTATTCTTTCCTTCTTCATTATTCAGTCTCCTTCGCAAAAAAGACTACCCCAAATATTAGGTAACTTTGATTTACCTTCATATTTGGGGTAGTCCCATTGAGTTATTTTTTGTTATGTTATCTATTGTATCGTTTCTGTAATTGTTCATCTTTTTTGGTTTTAATTTGATACATAATAATTGTTTTATATTTTTCCCATAATTCACTTGCAACTTTTTCACTAACGTTCATGAACTTCATGAAAAATGGAATTACTTCTTTTTCTAGAAAATAATCTGGAATTAATTCCTTACCAGGCGCATATTTTGCAACGAGGTTTTGACGAGCAAGATTTAATAGAGATTCATCTATTTCATTTATATCATCTATTATTTCTTTGCTAGTATTTTCCTCTTTTCCTATATTAGGATCAACATCTTTATTTTCATACTTACTTTTTAACACTTTTGATATGTAATTCTCATAATTTTCAATGTCTCTATGCCTTATTTCTTCCAAAACTTCTAAAATTAATTCTATTCCATATTTTTTCCAGGATAGAATTTTCTTATCAGAAATATCGATACCATGAATATATAGAGATTTCTTTACTGATTCAATAAATTCTTGTGCTTCTTTTGAAAGAGGAGTCTGTTGTTTAGGACTTTTTTTATGAATATTAAAATCTATTGCTACTGTTTTTCTACCTTGTTTGACTTCTTTAAAAGAAAAGTATAATTCTCCAGTTGCTTCTAATTCTTTTTTTGCAACATTTAATATTCGTTGTTTGAAATTCCCGTATACAGGATACTTATCCCCTACTCCAATCATCCTTTTAAGTTCATCTAGCTCTATTGTTCTTTTTCCAATTTTCTCATACTGTTTTAACAATTCATAAACTCTCACTGTATATCCACTTTTTAATTTTTTTATATCATCAAATGAATATCCTGTAAATCTACTGTCTAAGCTAATTAAATAATCTTTAATTATTGGATTAAAAGAAACATGAACAGTACCATTATCATATATAATAGCGCTAAACCATGGAAACCATCCCATTTTATCATTAGACGAGCGAATCTTTATTCTTTTTCTTGTTAGATCATCAGCTAACTCTTTTATCTGACTATGATAATTATTTCCTTTAACATTCATGACTTCTGCAAATTCTTTAACAGTAATTGTGTAGTCTGGAAATTGGGAATCATTTTTCTTAATTTTACTAGCAACATATCGAATAAACTTATGCTCTAAAGTGGTTAATTCATTATCATAATAAGCCTCTATTAAATCATTAGACTGGATGATTAGATCATTTACTTTAAATTCAACTTGCTTTGTTTCTATCAAACTATCACCTACTAACAAGTTTGTAATCTTAAACAAATTATGACATTATTTTCAGAGAAAAGAAAGTGAAATATAACAAAAGATTATTAACTGTTATATTTCAGAATATTCTAATTGGTAATATCTTAAACTTGCCTACCCCAAATATGTCATAGTTCTGCTTTTTTCATAGATAACACTATCCCAAATATGTTATAGTTCCACTTTTTTCATAGATAACATTATCCCAAATATGTTATAGTTCCACTTTTTTCATAGATAACATTATCCCAAATATGTTATAGTTCCACTTTTTTCATAGATAACATTATCCCAAATATGTTATAGTTCCACTTTTTTCATAGATAACATTATCCCAAATATGTTATAGTTCCACTTTTTTCATAGATAACATTATCCCAAATATGTTATAGTTCCGCTTTTTTCATAGATAACACTATCCCAAATATGTTATAGTTCCGCTTTTTTCATAGATAACACTATCCCAAATATGTTATAGTTCACTTATTCCGTAGATAACACTTCCCAAATATGTTATAGTTCCGCTTTTTTCATAGATAACACATCCCAAATATGTTATAGTTCCGCTTTTTCCATAGATAACATTATCCCAAATATGTTATAGTTTCGCTCTTTCCATAGATAATACTATCCCAAATATGTTATAGTTCCGCTTTTTTCATAGATAACACTATTCCAAATATGTTATAGTTCCACTTATTTCATAGATAACATTATCCCAAATATGTTATAGTTTCGCTTTTTCCATAGATGACCCTACCCCAGATATGTTATAGTTCACTTATTCCATTGATAACATTCCCAAATATGTTATAGTTCACTTATCCAAAGATAACACTATCCCAAATATGTTATAGTTCCTTTTTCAAAAGACACTGCATCCCAAAAATTTTATAGTTCAATTATTAAAAGAAAAAACATCCCAAATATGTTATAATTCAAAATCTGAAAAAAGATAACATATTTGGGATGTTTTTTAGTAGTAATTTTTAAGAGTGTATTAAATATATTTTTTAATAAAAAATATATGCATATCATTATGATTTTAAAGATCCTGTGGACTCGAGTAATTTAAGAAATGCAATTTATAAAAGATGTCTTTAAATTATCAACTAAATGTAACGTGCTTAAATATCATTTGTTCATTTGATCCCAAAATTGTTATACTTTATCCCAAAAACGTTATTTTTTATCCCAAATATGATATATTTACTATCATTAAACACAGATATATCAAGGGTTCATCAGATACCTAAAATATTAAAACTATAAAACTAAGGTAACTACATATCCTAAAAATGTTATATTTTATCCCAAAAATGTTACATTTTCACCCTAAATTTGCTATATTTCGTCCCAAAATTGCTATATTTCATCCTAAAAATGTTATATTTTATCCCAATTTTGCTATAATTGTCTACTATTAACCTATTAGTACCAAGGGTTTAAAGCTACGATAAAATATTAAAACATCTAAAACTATTAAAAATAAGTTAAAATATTAAAACTAGAAAGCTAGATAATTTATATATAATAAAGAGTATAGATAAATTATATTATCCATACCCTTTGTTTAGTACTAATATTGTTTGATATAAATTATTTTAAAAGACACCTCTTTTAATTTAGCAATAATACTATCAATTTTATTTTTTGTATTCTCAAAATCCCTAGTAGGGTATTCTTTAAAAAAACCATGAGCCATTACCCATACCTTATTTTCATAACCATAAATGTCAACTTTATTAGTCCAACCATCATTATTTTCAATATCTTCTAATTCTACATGTTTTAATAACATCTTATTTCCTCCAATATAGATTTAGTGTCAAGGATGTGTTCTAGATACTCTCTAACTTACAAAATAGCTGTTATTTGCGCTTCTGTTATAAGAGAAAGGTTTCTTATCTAAAATCTATAATAATTGTTCTAAAAGGATTTTCTCCCCTCTAATGCAATCCTGCTAGTTTACCAGTTTATAATATCAAGTATGATTTTTTTAATGCCTTCTGTGTCCACTTTAGAACATATAATTTCTTGATTCTCTAAAATAAATCTAATGTTTCCTTTTTTTTCGATTATATAATCCCATCCACGTTTATTAAGTATGTCAATTAAATCTTCAATTCTATTCATAAAACTTTTCCCCGTTTTTCTTTTCAATATTAAAAAGAGCAGCATTAAATATTTTCATTAAGAAACCACTACTAGTGATAATAGTAATAGTGGTTTCTCCCTTTTCCTTATTGGATATTATTGAATAACCTAACAATGTTCACATTCTTAACATTTATATTTAAAATATGAAACATACTATAGTTTACCTTGATAATTCTCTTTGCATGGTCCTCATTAGCAGCCAAAATATCTGTAGTTATATATCTTTCTTGCTCATTAAATTTAAGTAGAACCGACACGAGAAAATGTTTCTTAATTGTTTTTTGGCCATGATAAATTTCTGATGAATTATCAACGAATAATACATCTTCTGTTTTTATTATTTTTGGTATATTGCCTTTTTGAGATATTTTAATAAAAGCGGGTTCATCTTTTATAAGATGATATACAGAAATATTGCCCTTTTCTTCTATTTTTCCGTCAATCAATAATATATTTTCACGAATTTGATAGAAATGTTTACTAGTATAAAAATCAACCATTATGCTAATTCCTCCTCAAATGAAAAAAGATCGTAAGTGGTTGGAATAATATATTCAACCAATTCTTCGATCCTTTTTAACCCGCTTATTAATTTTAAGCTTGTATTCTTTTTACTTCTCAATTGGAACACTACAGTATTATTAGTAACAATTATATTTATACTGTTTTTTTGATAGAAACCCCTTGTGTCAATAGTAATTATAGAGGGACTATTATCTAAAAGTGATAGCCAATCATTAGAGTTTTTCCCTTCCTCCCTTAACATATACTCAATACAGGTAATTGTAGTATTTAAAGTTCCTAATGAAAGGTCAAACATATAAGAAAAGCTCATAGTATTTTTACCATTAAAATACACTCTATATCCCTTTTCTCTTTGATTAGAATGTCCTTTAAATGGTTCAATACGAAAAACTATATCTTCAAAATACCATTCCAATCCATCTTTTTTACTTGAAAATCCTATACCCTTTAATAAGCTTTCTAACTTTGTAGGTTCTAGAGAACAAAAGCATGTGATTTTATACATATGCAATCCTCCTACAGACATTAGAATCAAATAATTTAGTCGTCGTCAAAACCTTTCCCTCCTAGTATTTTGTTTCATTTCTATTAATTTTCTTTTTTGTCATTTACTTTTTTCATAAAAAAAAGCCTTCAGGACAGTTAATAGCACAGCTGCTATTAAAACTGAACCCAAAGGCTCTACATTTACTAAGTAAAAGAAAAATCCAAAATAGAAAAATAATCTGATTTAATTTTAACTTTTTATCCTATTATTTTCAATAGTTTCAGAAGTTATCAAAAAAGTGAAATATACTATCTTATACTTGAAGGTACTTCACAGTCATAAATTCCATATATCTTTTACAAAGTTCTATTGGCTTTATTCATTGCTTCAACTAAATTATCTTTAAAAAACAATGGTGCTGTAGGATGGTTTCCATAATTTCCAGATACAAAAGTCATAACTAACTTTCCAGCAGCATCTATTTTAAATTTCGACTCTAAAATCATTTTATTCGAATTAGATCTAAACTTGAACACTAATTCACTGTCGTCAATAAATGCTTTCACACCTTTATAAGTATTTGTTGCTATCTCATTGAGCGTGCTCTCTTTAAGGCCACCAAACGATTTCTCTTCATTAAGTACTGTATCAGAAGCAACTTTAGATAGGTCAACTATCTTAGATGAAATAAAAGGAATTTTCCCCTTCTTTGCACCATAGCCAATAATTATCGTTGCAGCTGCTGTAACAAGAGACCAACCTATCTTTGAAAATTTCATATTGTTCTTTCTCCAATTCTGATTTAAGTAGTTTTCCTTATCTAATTAGGATATTGGTAATTATATCAAAAATCTGAATTCTTTGTTTCACCTATTACAAATGAGAAGAAGTTTAAAAATATTTAGATTCGCTAACATCCGCTCCAAATTTCAGGGGATTACATTGATTAACACTACTACTTGTCAGAAGAAATTGAGTGGTGGTTTATTATAAAAAACATTTCTCTACTAAGAAAATTATTGATATAATTACCATTAATTACAAATGAGAGTGTTTTAAAAATTATAATATTTTATAGGAGCATTGACATTTGCTATAGAAAGTACTCGGAATGGCTTCTATAATGTTGATCTCCATAATTAGTACTTTTTATAATTGAATATACCAGCAAGGAGGTCAATTCATTGAATACACTAGTTAATGAATTTAAAAAAAATAAAACTAAATTTGGTACATTGCAAAAATGTGAAATACACTTACATACTCCTGCTTCCCATGATTATAAACTCACCAAAGGAAAAACGTATAAAGAATTAGAAGTTGAAGATATCTTAGAGATATGCGAAAGGGAATTATTATTTAATAAGGAACAAATACAAACTTTTTCAGAACAAATAACAAAAGGAAATTTTGAGGGTAATGGATACTATAAGTTACTTGAAGAAAAGAACATACCCTATGAAAACTTTAAAGAGTATCTAACCTACATGTTAATTGCACATAAATTATATAGTGAAAACATTCAATTAGTTGTGATTACAGATCACAACACAATCGGAGGATATGATAAACTCAAATTTGCCTTAAATGAGTATTTTAAAACAAGAATAAAATCAAGTGCAACATACCGGAAATCAATTTTCTTACTGTTAGGGTTAGAAATATCCTGTTCTGATAAAAACCATGTAGTAGGAATATTTGATGAAAGTAGCATTTCTGAAGTACAGAAGTTAGTAAATAACCATATTTACTCTACTGTAGATGGAACAATAGATACTAGCCTAACTATTATTAAAAAAATTCAAAAGATTGGTGGAATAGGTTATATAGCCCACATTAACTCTTCTGATTTCTTAGGTACTGGTTTATATAAAAAGGAACTCTTTGCTACTAGTCATCTTTTAGGATTTACAAGTTTAAATAATATAGATAACCTGTTTGAAAAAAAAATTTTACAATACTCAAACAAAAGAAAAGAAGACTTCTGTATAATATATGAAGGTGATTCTCACTATCTAGAAGATATAGGTATAAGAAATACATGGATTAAGATAAACGAATTATCTTTCAACAGTTTTAGAAAAGCATTAACTGATTATAAGTTTTCTATTTACACTGAGAAACCACAAGTAACTGATAAATTCATTAAAAATATCCATGTAAAACCCTCTGATAAGGGTTTTTTAGGGAATATAAGTATTGGTGATAACGGTTTCTATGTAGATTTTTCAAAAGATTTGAATTGTATTATTGGTGGCAGAGGTACTGGAAAGTCTACATTACTAAATTTAATAGATACTATTTTTTCACGTACATCTGCTAATCAGCAACAGCTTAAGTTTCTCGCAGAACATAGAGTTATAGAAATTGAGTTTACCTATAATAACGATGACTATATGCTAAAATTTATTTCACAGCTAGACCCCCACAAGGAGTATTATACTTCTGAATTTTTCTTAGAAAAGGCATTTAAGGAAGAAAGAAATGATATGCATAAATTAATTTTAGCAGATCACTGGATAGATTTATATAAGATTAGCGGTGAGCAAATTGGACCAGTAACTGGATATCTCAAGAATGATATCTTAAATAATGTTTTTCGCCAAAGCTATTCTATAAATAATATTGTACATAGAATAGAAAAAGGTGAGATTGGTGACTTTGTAAAAGAGGTTATTTTCGACGGTATAAGGTTTGATGAAATAGATTCTTTTCTTATGGAGCTTCGAAATACTAATAGGAATACAATTAGAAAATATTTAAAAGAACAAATACCTTCTTTAAAGATTTCTATGAATGAACGAAAAAAGATAGTATCAGAAAAAATAAGCAGCTTTAATGAAAATAATAAAAAAATTTTGCAAATATACTATGGTCACGGTAATAAACCACAACATGATTTCTTAGAAGAGCTACTATTTAATATAAATAGAGAACGTCATATAAAAGGTTTGTTATTAACCTGGGGAGATGTTGAAAGATATCTATACCAAATCATAGAAAAAATTGATTTTTTAGATTTTCTTGAATTACTACTTTGGCAAAGATTCAGTAAGTTAGAAGCGATAGTTAGCTTATCTAGTGTTATGAAAAGTAATGCTAACAAGTCTTTATACGATGTAAATGAAGGTTACGAAGCAATTACAGGTCAAAATTTAAACTCAATTTATAGAGAAATAATTAAAGGATTATTTATAAATCAAAATAATATTGATGCATGTCTAAGAAAGTATTTTGCTGCTAAAGATGATTTTGATATTTATTTTAATATTAATTCTAAAGAATCCACTAAATCACAAGGAGTTTTATTACTTCCAATTGAAACTTTATCTCTTGGACAAAAAGTCGCTGCAATTCTCACATTTATTTTTAATTTTGGCCTACATACCAACGATAATACACCACTTCTTATCGATCAGCCGGAAGATAATTTGGATAGCCAATATATATATAAAAATTTAGTTGAAAGTTTAAAAAAAATAAAAAACAAAAGGCAAGTAATTATAGTTACTCATAACCCCAGCATAGTAACTAATGCAGGTGCAGAGCAAGTTATTGTCCTAGCTTCAAATAATGGAAAAGGGTGGGTTGAAGCTCAAGGATATCATGGCAATGCCAAGATAACTAAACATATATTGCAATATCTTGAAGGTGGTGAAGAATCTTTTCTCCACAAGATGGAGACATATAAAACAATATTAGGTTTAGGTAACTAATTTAAATCTTACGATAGAATTTATATTAAAGAGATGAGCGGAAGTTTCATTTATTAATTTGACTTCAAAGAAAAAAGCGTATTCATCTTTAATAGATTAATTAGCATTCGTTTGGAAAATAAACAAAATGACTTCACCTTTTTTCGTAGACCTAGGTATAATTCAGCAAAAATATATAGTGAAATAGTTAAAGCTTCGCAACTTTCTTTATTTATGTATGGCGACATATTTTTACTAATTGGTTAATTCATCAACAAATTTGCTGAATTAAGCTAGGTGAATTGTTTTTTGGAGAATTAACATCACTTGAAACTTCAAAAGCTTCCATTTGTTCAAAGTCAAAGGGAACAAGTAATTTACTTAACGAGTTAGTATCTGTATTTGTTGGATTTAGCCAGAATTGTTCATCTTCAGGTTTTAATATTACTGGCATTCTATCATGTATTTCAGTCATTAACTTATTTGGTTGAGTGGTAATTACAGAACAAGAATATATCATTTCTCCTTCTGGGGATTTCCAAGATTCCCATAAACCAGCCATACCAAATGGTTGATCATTTTTCAGTTTAATACGCATAGGAATTTTACGTTCATCTGTACGTTTCCATTCATAGAACGAATCAGCAAGGATTAAACAGCGTTTCTTTTTATAGGCATTTCGAAAACTTGGTTTTTCGGCAATTGTTTCTGAACGAGCGTTAATCATTTTATAACCGATTTTCATATCTTTAGACCAGGGAGGAATCAATCCCCAACGTAAATATCCAAGACGATTCTTTTCCCCATCATTAATCACAGAAAGTACGGATTGAGAGGGAGCTACATTATAATTTGGATTATAAAGGGATTCTTCAATTGCTGAGTCGATATTAAAGCGGTCAATAATTGTTCCAAAGTCAGTAAATAAAGTAAAGCGACCACACATGCTATCACCTGCTTTTTAGGTTAAGTGTAGCAAAGTAGAATACGGAAAACAAACGAGTAGTAACTTATCGTCAAGTACGATAACTACTACTACTTATTATTATATTATTAATAATACGAAATCAGCCTTAAAAAAAATAACGCGCTACCTTCAGGCTGCGCGTTTATAAATATAACTACTATCCCTACTATTTTTCTCTTTATATTTTTTTCTTGTTCCCTTTTAATAACTAAACGCAATTAAAAATTTCTACCCGACTTTTTTGAAATAACTTTAAATTTTTCTTTCAGTCTTCTATTTGATAACCTATGAGATATTTTTTGATAACGGCAGTTCTTTTATATTTGACCATAAAACTTCAATTGTTTTTTTTCCATTAGCAGCATTAAAGGTGATTTTATTTATATAAGTAAGTTTAACTAGATGCTTCTCAGTATAAAAGGTAGATGTTTTGTAAACAAGAGAGTGTTTATTATTTTTAGATTTTTTTATTAGCAAAATTATCATCCTTTATTTTTTTCTTAATTTTATTAAGAAAAGTGAGGTTGAAATGATAATTTTGACAATGAATTTTTCATTTTCTTTTTCTCCAATTGTATAGAGATAATAAATACGTTTTTTTGACATAAAAAACAAGAACCATCCTACGATATATTGTAGGATGGATTATTTAAAGTTGTTAATTTTGTATCACTATAATTATTCTTATCTTCGAATTTGATAATAAAGTTGTTTGATTCTTAATTAACTAACGCCCCCGTTACTTTAAGTATACTAATTCACAATCCAAATTATAATTTTAACATAAGTTGCCAATTCCTTAGTTATTTATCAGAGGAATTAGCTTAGTTATTAGGGCGTGTTTTGCTAATGAATTATTCAGTTGACACAAATTTATGTCATCTTGGTAAAATAAGTGCCAAATAAGTAGCCATTTCTCTTTCTTTTTGTAGATAAACATTGTTAAACCAACAAAAATTAGCAATCCATTTTATATGCTAATGGGATTGCTAAAAGGTTTGTTATTTTATGTTTTGTACTATTAAACCGAACCAGGTTAGTATGATGGCACGCTGCTCTGCTTATATTTATTCAGTATGAAGTAACAATTGATCTAAATCCATTATTTTAATTTTCTTTTTCGGTAACTGTTTAATCAATCCAAGTTCTTCTAGAGTAGTAAATTTACGGCTGATTGTTTCTGGTGTGGTACCAAGATACGAGGCTAAATCCTTTTTGGACATTGGTAAGGTAACCGTTGGACTATTGCCACTTCCCTTTTCAACATTTTCAGCTAAAAAGGATATAATGCGGGATTCTACATTTTCAATTGCTACTTGTGTGGTTTGTTTTTCAGAATCCTTCAAACGTATCGTTACTTCTGACAGTATTTTTAATGGGATCTGCGGATATTCCACCAAATACTTCTGTAAATCCTCTCGTTTAATTAAACAAATGGATGTATTTTGTAGTGCTTCCGCATAATTTTCATGAACACTTCCAGGTTGGAAAATGGCCACTTCACCTGTAAAATCACCTGGATTTAAAATGCGAACAAGTTGTTCTTTTCCGGAATCCGATAAGCGGTAAATCCGAGCCTTACCTGAATTGATAATATATAAGGTGTCATCTTCCTCACCTGCACGGAATAACATTTCCCCTTTTTGTAGATGAAGTGTCTTGGCAGATTCCGCAATCAAATCCATTTGTGAGTCTTCCAGATGGTTGAAAATGGGAACGATACGAATACATTCTGTATGTCCATGTTGGTGATGACAACATTGATTTTGTTCCAAAATAACCTCTCCTTTTTATAAAAAGCCCAAGAGGGCATCTTAGGCTTCCATTCTATTTACTCGATTAAGCAGGTTTTACCTTTGATTTGACAACAGGATATCCTAAGTCTTCAATTGATTTTTCGATATCGTTAATAGCGACTGCATCTGAATCAAAGTCTACTTTTACTTTACTTGCATTGAATAATACTTTCAAGCTACCTTGATGAACACCGTTTATTCCTTTCACCGCATTTTCAATCTTTTGCATACAAGATGGGCAAGATAAGGTTTCTAATTGAATGGTTGCTTTTTGCATAAATCATTTCCCCTTTCTTATTTTAACGATCGTAAACCAAGTTCATTCTTTTGGTTTTGAGTTATTTTAAGCCTGATAGGCATTATCTACTTCTGATAACATTTCGTAGGTGCCTGCATATGTTTCACAAACATCTCCAGGAATGGTGTAGTTGTCTGTGATTTTTCGTAATTGAGCAAATTCAGCATCTAAGTCAGGTTTGTTCGTACCTGCGTCCTTTATCTTTTTACTGATTTTATCGAATAGTTCACGTACTTCAAAGGCTTCTGGATGGTTCTTACCATGGGCCCGTGTAATCGCAGTAGTGTATAAATCCAGTTTTTCAAAATGGTTTGTTATTATTTCGTTAAATGTTTGTTCAGACATTATTATTTCCCTCTTTCTATAAATAATTTTTGTTATGTGTGTTTGTCTTAGGCAGATTTTACTTTTGATTTAACGACGGGGTATCCTAAGTCTTCAATTGCCTTTTTGATATCGTTAATGGTGATCGTTTCTGAATCAAAATCTACTTTTACTTTACTGGCATTGAATAATACTTTTAAGCTATCTTGATTAACCCCGTTTAATCCTTTCACCGCATTTTCAATCTTTTGCATACAAGATGGACAAGATAATGTTTCTAATTGAATAACTGCTTTTTGCATGAATTATTTCTCCTTTCATCTTATCTTTGATTTTTTTGTTTTCCCTCTTCTTCTTTACAATTTAAGTATAGCTCAGGTTCAACGAAATGAAATTGACGCAAATCAAGTTTTAAGAAAAAAGTAGGGGAGTATTTTGTTCTTCCTACCTGAATACTTCCCCTTTATCATTCATCAAGACCGCTTTCTATTAAAATTATTCTCTCAACCGGTATCGAAGCAATCTCATACCATTCAAGATGACTACTAAGATACTTGCTTCGTGAACCAACATCCCGATTGACATATTCATCCATTCACTAAATAGTAGGCTGGCAAGTAAGACTACTACCACACCAACTGCTATGGTAATGTTCTGTTTCATGTTTCTTGAAGTTGATTTTGTCAAGCCTAATGCGTGTGGTAAACGACTAAAGTCAGAATTCATTAAAACGACATCCGATGTTTCAATTGCAACATCTGTTCCACTTCCCATGGCGATTCCGATATCCGCTAAGGCTAATGAAGGACTATCATTCACTCCGTCACCGACAAAGGCAATGATTTGGCCTTTTGCTTGCATTTTTTCAATATATGCTGATTTTCCTTCTGGAAGCATATGACCGTGTGCTTCTGTTAATCCAAGTTCTCGAGCAACTAAATCTACGGTTCCTTGGTTGTCCCCTGAAAGAACGACTAGGTTTTTGACTCCAAGTTTTTTTAGGTTTTGAAGATTTTTTTTAACACCTGGGCGGATTTGATCCCGAATACCCATCAGAACTTTTAATTCTCCGTCGACCGCAGTTAACACAAGAGAATTCCCATTTTTCTCAAAGCGTTCGACATCTTTTTTAGCTTTTTCACTTAATTTCACATTATCTTTTTCCATTAAAGCTACGTTACCAACGGCTATACGATGAACACCTATTTTTGCTACAATTCCGCCACCTTTAACGACTTCGGTTTCTTCAACAGTAGATAAAGTTGTCTCGCCAATATCCTGTAGGACAGCTTTTGCTAGTGGGTGGTCCGATTCACGCTCCACACTTGCTAAGTAACCTAGAACTTCTTCAGTATTGTTTCCGTAAAATTCTTTTTCGGCAACTTCAGGGTTTCCTACTGTCAATGTTCCTGTTTTATCAAAAACGATAGTATCTACTCTGCTAAAGTCATTGATAACTTCACTACCTTTTAGGAGGACACCATTACGTGCACCGTTTCCGATACCGGCAACGTTGGATACAGGAACCCCGATAACTAATGCACCTGGACATCCTAAAACAAGAATCGTGATAGCTAGTTCAATATCTTTTGAGAATAGCCAAACAATAAAACCAAGGACTAAAACAGCTGGTGTATAATATTTAGAGAATCGATCAATAAACCGCTCTGCTTCTGATTTGGAATCCTGTGCTTCTTCAACTAATTCGATAATTCTACCAAATGTTGTATCTTCCCCTACACGGTCAGATTGAATTTGAATCGTTCCATTTTCTAAGATTGTTCCCGCAAATACTTCAGAATCAACCTTTTTGCTTACTGGAACTGACTCTCCGGTAATACTTGCTTCATTGATGTGACCTTCACCTGTTAACACGGTTCCATCTACGGGGACTTTTGCACCCGTTTTGACTAATAAAATGTCACCTTCACCTACATCATCGACATCAACTTCTTCAAATTCTCCATTTTCCATTTGCTTTAAAGCACTTTCTGGTGCCAGCTCTGTTAATTCTTTAATGGCAGAACGTGTTTTGTTCAAGGTACGTTGCTCCAAGTAAGAACCAAATAAGAATAAGAAAGTAACGATGGCTGATTCCTCATAATTTTGAATCAATACTGCCCCAATTACTGCAATGGTAACTAAAACATCAATACTGACAACTTTTACTTTTAATGCCTGATAGGCTAGAATCGCAATTGGTGCTACACCAAGAATAGATGCAATGATGAGCGACCAATTGAAAATGGCCATGTTGTCTAAGGAAAATCGTCCGAAGAATGCAAGTGCAATCAAAATTGCACTGATCAGTGTAATGGAATTCTTTTTACTTAATATATATCTTTGCATGTTGATTCCCTCCAATTTCATTTTCATTTGTATTCCTTGTTGATGACTCTAGTATAGGATGTTTCTATGAAATAAAAATTGATTCGGATCAAGTTCTATTGTAAAAGTGAAAAATTATAAAAGAACAGCAAACTAAAACGCTCAGAAAATATTCTGAGCATCTTTATCTTAATATTTAATTTTTCTTCTTCAACTAAACTGCCCCTTTAGCACCATACGAAAAGGCTTGCCTTCTATTTAAGGAAAGCACCCGTTAGTGGAGTAAAGTTTGTACTTTTTTATTCTTCAAAATCATCATAAGGATTAGCCTATAAATCTACATCAAATTCAGCTTCAATACTTGAAGCAAATTTTATGATGTCTTTATTCAGAAATAAACCAGGGGTATTTCCCATTTCTATTTTGATAACAATAAAGAATTTACATTCCAAGAAATAAGCCTTTTTTACTTCATTAATTATTGATGACTTATTCTTTAGTCTACCTACAATTTTTTGTAGTTGGTCATTTACATCAAGTGATCCTTGGTAGCCTGTTCCTAAATCCCAGCTTGTCTCTTTTCTAACAACAGTTGTACGGTTTGGAATTAAATCGCCTTTTTTATAAGTTTCGGTAGGAGTTACTTCCAACTTTTCCGTATCCACATCTATTGGAAAGTCATCTCCAAATAAGCTGAAATACACATTAACCTGAGTTTTATTCAAGTACAACTTCTCCTCTTACTAAATCTCATATTCAACCTTTTTTATACAATTATCATAGCATCCCCTCTTCAACTATTCTGCTTACAATACTTAAATAAATTCAATAAAATCGAGTAGGAGGCACGTTACCGTGCCGACCTCTCACACCACCGTACGTACCGTTCGGTATACAGCGGTTCAAAAGTTTTATGAAATCACATTTGTTAAGGATTTTAAACCTTGTTCTTGCCAGTATTGGTTACTTAAGGCAAGATGTAAGATAGGATTATTTGATAGATGCCAATATCCTTTACGGGAATTGGCGTTTCTTTTTGCTTCCTCTTCCGAAATTCCTAGTTTTATAAGGTTTCTACGTTTGGTTTTAACCTTTTTCCATTCTTTCCATCTGCACGCCCTTAGCCTTCGCCTAATGTGGCTATCAATTTCACGGGCATACTTCTTTATATCCGCTATCTTAAAGTAGTTCCCCCAGCCTTGTATTAGCTGGTTTATTTTCAAGATACGGTATTCCATACTTACTCCCCAGTTTCGATTGGTCAATTTCTTTAATTTCTCTTCAAACCTTTTCTTTCTTTCCTTCGGCACGGACACTCTGGTTTTACCTCTATTTTGGTAGATACTTATTCCTAAGAATATCCGTGCTTTCGGCTTTCCCACGGCACTTTTCTCCAGATTTACTTTCAGTTTCAATTTTCTTTCTATGAACTGAGTAATTCCTTCCTTAACACGTACTCTCGCTTTTAATGTTTTAACGAAGATGTTACAGTGAATAGACCAAGGGAACCTCCCCCTTAGTCTCTCTCAGAACCGTACGTGAACCTCTCAGCTCATACGGCTCCCATTATTCATCGCCGGTAGTATTCCATATTTCCAATGTGCAAATAACTTGCTTTCTCGCTTTGCAATAGCTCCTAGCCAATATTCTGCTCTTCTTCGATGTTTTCGCTTCTTAAATTTTCGGCGAACCCATTTTACCAGGCAACTATTGATGTATCGCAAGACGCTATACATTTCCGATTTATAGAAATGTCCGTAATAATTAATCCATCCCTGGATTTTCTTGTTAAACATGTTGGAAATATCCTGCAGATTTTTATCTACTTTGAGCTGTAATCGCCAACTTCTCACTTCTTTTCTGATTGCTTTCTTTGCCTTGTCGGCAATAGCTGGCAAGAAATTTGTAAAGAATTTTCCATATTTATTCTTTGAGTGTCTTGGACGAAATGTGTATCCTAGAAAATCGAAAGAGATAGTCGAATAGTCCCCTTGCCTATCATCATCTTTACAATAGACAATTTTCGTTTTCTCCAAGTTCAACTCCAATCCAAACAATCGAAATCTTTCTTCCAGTCTTCGTTGAAGATATTTGGCTTGTTTCAATGAAGCACAGTGTGCTATTCCATCATCAGCGTATCTTGCCCAAGGAATACTTGGAAATTCTTTCGTCATAAAATCATCAAATGTATAATGAAGAAATAGATTCGCAAGAACTGGACTGATGACCCCTCCTTGCGGAGTGCCAGAAGTCCGCTCTGTTAACGTTCCGTCCTCCATTTGAAAAGGTGCAGTTAGCCATCTTTTTATATATAAGATGACCCATTCTTGATTTGTATGACGTTTCACCATTTCAATGAGGTAATCATGTTGGATATTATCAAACAGTCCCTTAATATCGAACTCTAACACCCAGTCTTTCCTCCAACATCTTTTCCTTGTAGCCTCGATCGCATGAATCGCCGATTTGTTTGGTCGATATCCATAAGAATCTTCATAAAACAATTTCTCCACTGTTGGTTCAAAATATAATTTCGCAACCATCTGTGCCACTCGGTCTTCAACTGTAGGAATTCCAAGCGTTCTTGTTCCACCATTCTTTTTGGGTATCGCTACTGCTTTTACTGGTTTTGGAAAGTAGCTTCCTGAGGACATACGGTTCCAAAGTTTGTATAGATTATTTTTCAAGTCCATTTCAAAACTTTCAATAGATTGTTCATCAATCCCGTATGCCCCTCTGTTAGCTTTTACTCGCTCAAATGCAGTCATTACTACATTCTTTGAAATACTAAACGGTTTTGTTTCTCGCATAGGTTCCTCCTCGTTTCAAAGTTGACCTATCTTTGAAACGGAATAACTTGGATTCTTCGCTCTACTTCTATTACAGAAGTTTCATCACTACTACAATCCAATCTGCCCCTATGACTGCATCGGTACTCTTTTCTTGTGGGTCTTCCACTTGAAATACTCCCTTAACATCAGCCCGTAGGTTCCCACGTTCCGTACAAACGCCTGTGTTATGTTCATGCCACCTCTATGCCGCCCACCGCTTAGACAGTAAACAGGTTTCCTCTAAACTTGTCCCAGATTAACGACTACCCCCTGGTTTTGATGGAGTCTCTACGCTTTCGACATTTCCGTAAGTGGTTCACTTGCTCGTTCATCTCCATAACACTCACTTAACAGTTCTTGACTGCCTTTTCCTTAACGCTCCATACCATAGCTTTTGACTACAGCACCTTAAGGTAGTTTGGAATCTCCACCTGTATGGCGATTCCGACGGGCCCGCCGTCATCATTTGTACAGCATAGCTGCTTTTGAGTAGTCTCGCTACTCACGCACACTTTCGTGGCGCACAGTCATCTGCGTATCTCACAAATTTATGACCACGCTTCTCTAATTCTTTATCTAACTCGTTGAGCACAATGTTACTTAGTAAAGGACTTAGTGGTCCACCTTGAGGAGTACCTTCTTTATTCGGTTTGACTAGACCTTCTTCCAAAACTCCTGCTTGAAGATATCTTCTGATTAGTTTAAGAGTTGGTTTATCTGTTACCGTTTTAGCTATAAGTGACATGAGTTTGTCGTGATTGACTCGGTCAAAGAATTTCTCTAAATCTATATCTACAACAAATTTGTATCCATCTTCGATGTATTGTCTTGCTTGTTCAATCGCTTGATGTGCACTTCTGTTTGGTCTAAATCCGTAGCTAAAAGTGCTAAACTGTCTTTCGAAAATAGGTGTAAGTTTCTGTACAATGGCTTGCTGGATAACTCTGTCCGTTACGGTAGGGATTCCATCTTTTCCCACCAGTCGGCATAGGAATTTCTACTCTTCTTACTGGTTGAGGTTTATATTTTCCTTCTTTAATAAGCTCGATAATCATTTGACCTTCTTCCTTCAAGTAAAGGCGAGTAGCTTCTATATCTTTCGCATCGACACCCGCTGCTCCTTTGTTGCTTTTAACCCTCTTGAAAGCTTTGTTCAGATTATCGGACTCTACAATCTTTTCGATTAAACTTAAATTAGATTCCATACTGTTCCCGTGCTGTTGAGGTTGCATAAGAATAACTCCACTCTATTTAGAAGTCCCCAGCTTTCCGAGCCTTTCGCTCCTAAATAGCTGTTACGTTGGCTGTGTCTTTGTTTCCTTATCAATGACTCTAGCACGGTTGCTCCTTTCGTTCTGTCCTTCTCAGACCGTAGGTCTGATACTATGACTTCTGCTGACTTCTCTTGATTCAGCTATTTATCACTAAATAGGTTCCCATAGGGGTTTTCAAGAGATCTCCCGGGGTAAGTTCACTCGCTTTCTCCTCATATATCTGCCACATTTATCCTCATTTCATCCGGGGATATTTTGGACTTCGTTTTGTTTTGCAAACTCGTCCAGAAATGAGAACCTCAAATGTGATTCGTATACCTCAGACCGAGGATTTGCCTTGAGCTTCCTTCAGATTCCGCGTTACCACAGACACCCTTGCCTTCGGCTAATGGTTCGCATATCCCAACGCCCATAGCGGACTTGCACCGCCTAGCTAGTGAACATGCCCGGCACACAAAAGCATTAATCCTTCTTGGATTAACGCCACCGTTTGTTTAAGTGTATTTATTTACAAAGTTCATTAGTAAATTGTTAAATCTCTAGAGAAACATTAGTAAAAAACACTTGCAGGTGACGTAACGTCACCTATTATCTTATAAATTAAGGGGGTATTTACATGAATAATCGTGAAAAGTTCTTTCTTAAATCACCGTGGACGTGGAAAGAAGTAGTCCAACTACTGATATTAGTGTTAGTGATAGTTCCCATTTTTATAGAATATCTGTTACAGGGATATTTGTCAGCTGTATACCAGAATGATCTTTATTCTGGAACATTAATTGGACTTATCATGTCAATTATCTTTATGCTTGGACTGTATTTCATTGCAATATTGCCAAATAAACTTAGTTGGAGGGAAGTAGGTCTAAAAAGCTTTTCTGCAAATTATTGGAGAGCAATTATTGGGTGGACATTTGTATTAATTGTAATAAGCATAATAATGGTCGTTGTCATAGAGATACTAATAGGAGTTGGACCCGAGAATAATAAGACTGATAGCCTACAGTCAAGAACGACCCTACTTAACTTCTTTATAGGATTTGTATCTGCAGCAATTATTTCGCCCGTATATGAAGAAATATTTTACCGAGGATTTCTATATAGGTTTATACGTAGCAAATACGGAATCCTAATTGGCATGTTAGGTAGTTCATTAATTTTTATGATTGTTCACATTCCTACTTTTAATACATTACCAATAAATTTTGTATCGGGACTTATATTTGCATGGACTTATGAAAAATCAGGTTCTGTTGTTCCACCAATAATCATACATGGAATATTTAATGGAATAGCCATCATCCTTACTGCCCTTGGATGATGGCATAAGCCTTTTCGATAAAGTATATGATTTCCTTATTTATTGGATATAGGTTTAAATCTCTTGAGGATTCATGAGAACGACGTACTTCCCAAAACTTTGTCATTAGGTTTTGATCTCCTTGAAACGTTTCCTCTGAAAGAATCTCTATGTCTTCCAAAATAAGCTTAGCCTGTTCAGATCCGGGGGAGATATTTTCCTGTATGCATATTTCAATCCGTTTGATTAGATTAATCCATTTTTTTGTTGAGATGCTATCCTCTTCTAATTTTGGCAAGCTCTCGTGTAGTTTTTCTTGCTCTTCCATAGAGAAAAACGAGCTCCAAGTTCTATTCTCTTTAGGAGGGACTATTAGCGAGATTAGGTCTTCCCAGTTAATCGTACCTTCTAGTTTTAGAATGTGAAGCAAAGAAGTTGTATGGGCAATAGATTTTTGCGTGTTATCTAATTGCTGTTCTAGATATGATCTATGGGCTGTTAAAATCGTTTCAGTCGATTGGTCTTTGATAATTCTTTTTATTTCTTCGAGTGGAAGAGCAAGCGATTTAAGCAGAATAACCTTTTCTAGAATTAAGCAGTCCTCTGCAGAATAGAACCGTTTACCATTCTCGCTTATTTTTGATGGACGAACAAGTCCGATTTGATCGTAATATCTGATTGTCCTAATTGAGACCTTAAACTGTTTTGCTAATTCACCGCTAGATATGTACATGATTCCTCTCCTTAACTATTAATTAATTGTATATTCTCGTTGTACTTAGTAAGCGTATCCGCCAGATATAAAAATAGCGACTACTACTTGTTCACGCCCCCGTTTGTTTAAGTACAATATTTCACATACCTCTACACTATTTAGCTTCTTTTGGAGTGACATATATTCCTTCTTTAAGTGTTCTGTACTTTGTATTTTGGCATTGGTTTCTAATGACCCCACCGTTAAATCAATATTTTTATCCTTTATATCTTTTAATGCTTAAAAAACAATCGTTGCTTTTCGTTCAACACTGAACACCTCTGTCACTATTTTTCTGTATTGTAACAAACCATTCCCGTAAAACTAACCTGATCTTTAGTGAAATTTATTCAGTCAGTCTAATAACCATTTTTGCGGCATCATAACTGTGGCTAAATAGATATTATCTAGTTCTTTATAATCATATGTATTTACTAAAAACTATTCCCATTGTGTATCAATTGCTTCTGCAATTTTAAGCCCAGATTATACTCGATACCCTAATCATCTTCCCAATATTTTTGACACCAGGCATAACACCAATCTGCAAGTTTTAAGTGAGTAATTTCTCCTACGATTGCCTTAAAGAGTAACTTCTTTAAATTTTCGGAAGTATGCTCAATTTCCTTCATTAATCCATTGACCTCTTAAATTCTTCTTCCACTAAACTGCCCCTATAGCGACAAAAGAAGCATCTAATTTATTATAGGAATGTAGCACGATCTTTCTAAAGAATTTTTCATTAGGTTTTATTGATAAATGTTAAAAACACACCACTAGAGCAAAAATAATAAACTTAGGGAAACACTACTTAGGGCTTGCTACTCAAGATTTATTCTAAGAATGGTTTAATTAATTTCTGAATTTCATTGTCATCCAATCTCTCGGACATTTCTTCTAAGAACTCTCCAACCGGTAATAACTCCACTGAAAAATCCTTTATAGCTCTTTAGAAACATGCTTTAAAACTTTATAGTACTCTTCGGCTAGTTGATATAAATCATTCTCTTTGGTATCCCTTTCTGGTAGTAACCTATTAAATATATATAACCTTTCAATAGTCATCTCATAGTTATTTAGCAGGGCAGTTATTGGGTCTGGAATTGAAAGTGTTTTTATTTCAGTCATGTATATCCTCCTTCGCATATATCTACATAATTTCTAAAAAGCGAAATTTTCATTATAAATCTGATTTACTAGCCATATGGATTACATCATCTTCTGTTAAATTTAGTAAGTTCATTCAAATATTCACCAAAAAATATGTAAATCCTTCTTTCACTAAACTCCGTTAGTTCTAGAAGAACTGGCAAGATTACGATGAATACTATTCATTTTTAAATAACTTTATTGTTTATTAAACAACTATATAGTTGTTTAAAGGGACATTATTATTCGTGAACACCAATATAAATAAAAAAGGGGTTGTCCGAAAAGTGAGTAAAAGCTAATTTTTCGGACCCCTTTTTTTATCCTTTTTCTAAAAAAATGCACAAAAAAAACATCCTTTTTAGTAAAATGAAGTTACCACACAACATTAAAAGAAAGGATGATTTTTTTGTGCAATCAAATGATTACTACTGAAAATTATAACACGCAAATGACATTACTTCCAGTTCTAGAAGGGAATGAGATGGAGAAAAAAAACAATAAAAGGCAATTATCCCCAACGTTCAAACCTTACAACAACCGTCAAATCCAAGCAATTTTTGATTTAGAATCCTTCATTCCAGCTCATCATGTGGCCCGTGTGATAGATGAAATGGTAGAGGCTGTTTCGGACAAAATTCTATTCTCCCATTATAAAGGTGGAGGACGAAGCTCTTATCATCCTAAAATGATGCTTAAAATCATTCTATTTGGCTATTCTCAAAAAATTTATTCTTGCCGTGGGATCGAAAAGCTGATTACAGAAAACATCCCAGCGATGTGGCTAGCTGCGATGCAACAACCTGATTTCCGTACCATTAATGAGTTTAGAGGAGTACGGTTGAATGTTTTGATAGACGAGCTATTTGAAGTGATGATTCTAAAACTAATAGAAGAAAACTACATCACAATGGAAAACTACTTTTTGGATGGGACCAAAATCGAGGCCAATGCCAATAAGTATACTTTTGTATGGAAGAAATCAACCGAGAAATTTGAAGCTAAATTAAAAGAAAAAATTCAAGAAACCCTTCAACATATTCAGGAACTAACCCAATTGGAAGCTGGTATGATCCAAGGAGAAGTTCTTCTCAACGAAGACCACACGATACCTACTCTAGAAAGTGTAGCGGAGAAACTCGAGGAGAAAGTAGAAACGTTAACAGAGGAAATCGAAATAGAATCTTGTACACACATCCGTAAAGAAAAGCGAAAAGAACGTAGTACATTAAAGAAGTCAGTGAAGTTAATCCGACAGGATTTCATCGAGCGACTTGCCAAATATAAGGAACAGAACGAAGTCTTTGGCGAACGAAACAGTTATTCAAAAACGGACAAAGATGGCACCTTTATGCGAATGAAAGAAGATCCTATGAAAAACGGTCAGCTAAAACCAGGATACAATGTTCAAATGGGGACAGAAAATCAATTTATCCTATTCTACTCGATTCATCAACGCCCAACTGACACACGTTGTTTTATTCCACATATGGAAAAGCTCGCCTCTACATCATTACCGATGCCTAAAACCGTCATTGCCGATGCAGGTTACGGAAGCGAAGAAAATTATGTTTATGCGGTAGGAGAAGAAAAAGAGCTACGTTTTGATTTTCTTATTCCTTATGGTTCCTACCTCCATGAACAAACACGTAAATTCAAAAATGATATCAAAAACGCTAAAAACTGGACTTATATGGAACAAGACGATTATTTTATTTGCCCAAATGGAAGGAAGGTTCTCTTTAAAAAATATCAAACCAAAAAAAATCGCTCCGGTTATGAACAAAGTTTCAAAATCTATGAATGCGAAGACTGTACAGATTGTCCCTTGAAGGCCCAGTGCACAAAAGCCAAGGGAAATCGGCAAATTCACTGGAATACGATTTTTGAAGAAATGAAAACCAAAGCGAAAACAGCCCTTGAATGTGAAGAGAAGACCGCAATCTACGCTCGACGGAAAATCGAAGTAGAAAGTGCGTTCGGTCATATTAAGGGCAATCGGTCGTTCCGCAGGTTTTCGTTGCGGGGGCTCGATAAGGTTCATGCCGAGTTTGGGATTGTGGCATTGGCCCACAACCTATTGAAAGTAGCGGGCATCGCCAGCTACTTTCAAAAATAAAACAACAGAATAGAAAAGCAAGAGGAGAAAAACGAGCCTTTTTCTCCTCTTGCCTTATTTTAGGGACTTTTCGGACAGCCCCATTATGACAAGCCATACTATAATTGACCACATTAATTAAAATTTGCGATGATATCTAGATGAGTTAAATGCGTTATCAATTATATTTATTTTAACGGTATCCTTTTTAATTACTCCATTCTTATACTTTACTTCAAATTCAAATTTAGCTTCTCCTACTTTCAACATAGTTGGATAGTACTGATGTTTTTCTTCATAAAGCGAACCATTATACAATATATTAGTTACTTTATTTAAATCAACAGAAGAGGTAGTATTTTTGTTATCCATTTGAACCGCGGATAAAGTACTCTTTACATAAATAGTTTCATAAGGTGAAGTATCTGCTTCAAGTAAAAACTTTTCACCACTAAAAAATTTATCTAGTGTATTTCCAAGTTTCTCATGCTTTTTCTTCCAATCGGCTGTATGATTTACATGTCCTTTTATGATTAGTGGTTTAGCATAAAAGGATATATCTACAGTCGTTTTATCATGGCCATCATCCACTTCGGTAGTAAAATCATAATTCCCTACGTCTGGAACAAAAACATAACAAACCTCTTCACCAGAGTTAATATTTGATTTTGTTAAAACGGTTTGTTTATTCCCATAATCCTTTTCTAAAAATAATTTAACTGTCATTGGTTGTTTATCTAAATCAATTACTTTTATACAAACATTTACGGTATCACCTTCATATACATCCTTTGGTGTATATGTAAGAGTAACTTGTGGTGGTCTATTGGTAATCTTTAGAGTTTTCTCTTTTGTACCTGTAGCTCCATCATCATCTGTAACAGTTAATTTTATTTTATAATCTCCCACCTTAGTGAAAATATTTTTAGGATTTTTTTCAGTCGAGAATTTGGTCCAAGTCGTTTTATTTGGTTCCTGATATTCCCATATATTTGTTAATGGATCACCGTCTGTATCAAATGACTTGTTAGTGAAAGAGACAGTGGTATCATTATAAATGGTTGTTGGGTTCCAAGTAAAATCCGCAACAGGAGCTCGATTTTTAACAGTAACATTTTTAGTCACGTTGTGACTAGCTTCTCCGTCTGAAACCGTTAATCGGACTTTCCAAACCCCTTTCTTATTTAAAGTGTAAGAAGGGTCCTTAGAAGTAGAAATAGTACTCCAGGTAGATTCATTTGGCTTCTGAGCTTCCCACTTATACGTTAAAGAATCTTTATCAGCATCGGTAGACTTATTAGTAAAAGAAACGGACGTATCATTATAGATGGTACTAGGATTCCAAGTGAAATCTGCTACAGGTATCCTGTTTTGAACAGTAATGTTTTTAATCACATTATGACTAGCTTCTCCGTCTGAAACTGTTAATCGGACTTTCCAAACCCCTTTCTTATTTAAAGTGTAAGAAGGGTCCTTAGAAGTAGAAATAGTACTCCAGGTAGATTCATTTGGCTTCTGAGCTTCCCA
>NZ_JBBOXL010000003.1:0-154853 GCF_038007605.1 Niallia sp. FSL K6-0212
AATCGTCAACAATCTTTGATGGAATGTAAATTCCATTTTCCTTAGAAAGGAGGTGATCCAGCCGCACCTTCCGATACGGCTACCTTGTTACGACTTCACCCCAATCATCTATCCCACCTTAGGCGGCTGGCTCCAAAAGGTTACCCCACCGACTTCGGGTGTTACAAACTCTCGTGGTGTGACGGGCGGTGTGTACAAGGCCCGGGAACGTATTCACCGCGGCATGCTGATCCGCGATTACTAGCGATTCCAGCTTCATGTAGGCGAGTTGCAGCCTACAATCCGAACTGAGAATGGTTTTATGGGATTTGCTCGACCTCGCGGTTTTGCTGCCCTTTGTACCATCCATTGTAGCACGTGTGTAGCCCAGGTCATAAGGGGCATGATGATTTGACGTCATCCCCACCTTCCTCCGGTTTGTCACCGGCAGTCACCTTAGAGTGCCCAACTGAATGCTGGCAACTAAGATCAAGGGTTGCGCTCGTTGCGGGACTTAACCCAACATCTCACGACACGAGCTGACGACAACCATGCACCACCTGTCACTCTGTCCCCCGAAGGGGAACGTCCTATCTCTAGGAGTGTCAGAGGATGTCAAGACCTGGTAAGGTTCTTCGCGTTGCTTCGAATTAAACCACATGCTCCACCGCTTGTGCGGGCCCCCGTCAATTCCTTTGAGTTTCAGCCTTGCGGCCGTACTCCCCAGGCGGAGTGCTTAATGCGTTTGCTGCAGCACTAAAGGGCGGAAACCCTCTAACACTTAGCACTCATCGTTTACGGCGTGGACTACCAGGGTATCTAATCCTGTTTGCTCCCCACGCTTTCGCGCCTCAGCGTCAGTTACAGACCAAAGAGTCGCCTTCGCCACTGGTGTTCCTCCACATCTCTACGCATTTCACCGCTACACGTGGAATTCCACTCTTCTCTTCTGCACTCAAGTCCCCCAGTTTCCAATGACCCTCCACGGTTGAGCCGTGGGCTTTCACATCAGACTTAAAGGACCGCCTGCGCGCGCTTTACGCCCAATAATTCCGGACAACGCTTGCCACCTACGTATTACCGCGGCTGCTGGCACGTAGTTAGCCGTGGCTTTCTGGTTAGGTACCGTCAAGGTACAAGCAGTTACTCTTGTACTTGTTCTTCCCTAACAACAGAGTTTTACGATCCGAAAACCTTCATCACTCACGCGGCGTTGCTCCGTCAGACTTTCGTCCATTGCGGAAGATTCCCTACTGCTGCCTCCCGTAGGAGTCTGGGCCGTGTCTCAGTCCCAGTGTGGCCGATCACCCTCTCAGGTCGGCTACGCATCGTCGCCTTGGTGAGCCGTTACCTCACCAACTAGCTAATGCGCCGCGGGCCCATCTGTAAGTGACAGCGTAAACCGTCTTTCAGCTTTTCCTCATGAGAGGAAAAGGATTATCCGGTATTAGCTCCGGTTTCCCGAAGTTATCCCAGTCTTACAGGCAGGTTGCCCACGTGTTACTCACCCGTCCGCCGCTAACTTTAAAAGCAAGCTTTTAAAGTCCGCTCGACTTGCATGTATTAGGCACGCCGCCAGCGTTCGTCCTGAGCCAGGATCAAACTCTCCAATAAAGAGTTGATTAGCTCATTGCTAAACTCTAGCTTTTTATTACTTTTTTTGTTTTACAACATTCGTTATAAAACGATTATTGTTGACGTTTGTTCGTTCAGTTTTCAAAGAGCAATTTAGTTAGCCGCTCAAGAAGCGACTTTCCTAATATAACATCTATTAACTATCAATGTCAATAGTATTTTTAAAATTCTTTTCCGTCATTTACTTTAACATTTCGTGTTGTTTCAGCGACGGATATTAATATAACATTGTTTAAAGTTAACCGTCAATACTTTTTTTAAAAAATATTCCATTATTAAAAAGGAGTACCATTTCTATAAGAAGAATGTTTTTCTCCAAATAACATACACTTAATTAATATTTAGTGTTTACAATAAACCGTTATAGGATATTATACTTTAAGTTTTTAAAAATCGTAGAATTGTTTTCAATAATTTCCCCTAGCACCTTGTAGCCTTGTTTAATTTCCTGTTCTTTATATAGTGAGAATTAATAATCAACCACGACACTTGACTACAATAAATTAAATACAGGAGAGGAAACATAGAATGGATATTAATATAGATTTTTTATTAAAAATAGGTATTTCCGCTGGTTTCGGATTGATCATTGGATTAGAGCGAGAAATTAAACGTAAACCTGTAGGTCTAAAAACTAGTCTTGTAATAAGTATTGTGAGCTGCTTATTAACTATTATTTCGATTGAAGCAGCCTATAAATTTCCTGGTAGCGATCAAGTTAATATTCAAATGGATCCGTTACGTTTACCGGCTCAAATTGTTTCTGGGATCGGTTTTTTAGGTGCTGGAGTTATACTGAGAAGAGGAAATGATAGTATTTCTGGATTAACTACAGCAGCTTTAATATGGGGAGCAGGAGGCATAGGGATTGCAGTCGGAGCAGGATATTATATAGAAGCTTTAATTGGGGTTGTCCTTCTATTAATTAGTGTTAAATTTATACCATTTTTCATGAGTATGATTGGTCCTCGTCAGTTGAGAGAAAAAGAAATTAAAGTAAAACTAAAAGCTGACCAAAAGGAAAATGTCTCAACTATTATTAAGGCGATACGTAATTTAAGAACAGGAATAAAACATATACGAATTAAAGATTTAGAAACGGGAGAACATTCTATTTACCTTATTATCATAGTTGATCAAAAAAGAGAAATAACAGATGTTTATAGAGATGTTTCTGACATTCATGGAGTGAAAGAAATTGAAATAGAGAGTTTAAATTAATTTCAATCATTAAAAAGGAGAAGGTTCATATACCCCTCATTTGAACCTTCCTTTATAGGTATAGAAATTTCCTTACATATTATTCCTTCATTAACTTGAAATTTTTCAGTATACTCATTTTCAATAAATTCTGCTAATCTTTTAGTTTTATAAAGGGTTCTATTTATTCCAATCCAATAATTCATTCAACCACTTGAAGTTTTTATTTAATTTTGTATAATGTATATAGATATTATTATGGGGGCTTAGCTCAGCTGGGAGAGCGCTTGCATGGCATGCAAGAGGTCGTCGGTTCGATCCCGATAGTCTCCACCATATTTTTCATAACCTAACGGCGATAATAGTCGTTTTTTTTATTTTATTTTCTAAAAGAGAGCAAGCTATTCTCTGAGAGGTTTCCTCTTAATCCCACAATAAATCATTTGTTAGCCCCCTCCTTTTCTTCCCTAATTTTACAGCTGAATTTCCTGTCTATAAATTTTCATTAAATTTTTTTTATATTTTACTGGATTATATAGATTATTTGACGCACATTATGTATAATCAGCCTTATTGAAATTTTTTAGGTAGTATTAAAGGAGGTTATTCATGTTGGGAAAAGCATTAATTATTGGTGCTGGCGGAGTGGCAAGTGTTGTCGCACATAAATGCTGTCAAGTACCAGATGTATTCGAAGAAATTTGCATTGCAAGCAGAACACTTTCAAAGTGTGAAGCAATTAAAGATAAAATTGATGGTGGCAAAACAAAGGTTACTGTTGCTCAAGTTGATGCTGATAAAACAGAAGAAGTAATCGAGTTAATCAATAGCTTTAAGCCAGAAATAGTAATCAACGTTGCATTACCATACCAAGATTTAACTATAATGGATGCGTGTCTAGCTACTGGGGTCCATTACTTAGATACTGCAAACTATGAACCACCTGAAACAGCTAAATTTGAATATAAATGGCAATGGGAATATAAGCAAAAGTTTGAAGAGGCTGGCTTAACCGCGCTCCTTGGAAGTGGGTTTGATCCTGGAGTAACAGGTGTTTTCACGGCTTATGCACAAAAACATCATTTTGATGAAATTAATTATATAGATATTGTTGATGCTAATGGCGGAGACCATGGCTATCCATTTGCTACAAACTTTAATCCAGAAATCAATATTCGTGAAATTACAGCGAACGGAAGATATTGGGAAAACGGCGAATGGATTGAAACACCACCACTTTCTGAAAAAAGAGAATATAATTTAGACCAAATTGGCCCTAAAAACATTTATCTTTTATACCATGAAGAACTAGAATCATTAGCAGTAAATATTAAAGGACTTAAGAGAATCCGTTTCTGGATGACTTTCTCTGATAATTATCTAAACCACTTAAAGGTTCTTGAGAATGTTGGAATGACATCTATTGAACCAATTAATTATGAAGGAAAAGAGATTATCCCATTACAGTTTTTAAAAGAAATTCTCCCTGATCCTGCATCACTTGGACCTAGAACAAAAGGGAAAACCAATATCGGCTGTATCATTCAAGGTACAAAAGATGGAAAGCCTAAAACTTATTATGTATATAATATTTGTGATCACCAAGAATGTTATCGCGAGGTAGGATCTCAAGCAATCTCATATACAACTGGTGTTCCAGCGATGATTGGTGCCATGCTTATCATGAAAGGCCAATGGAAGCGTCCAGGCGTATACAATGTAGAGGAATTTGATCCAGATCCATTCATGGATGCATTAAATAAATATGGATTACCATGGCAGGAGAACTTTTCTCCAACTCTTATAGATTGAGAGGAATGAAATGAAAAAGATTGACTTTACAAAAGCTCCATCACCAAGTTACGTAGTGGACGAGCGTCTTTTAACAAGAAACTTAGAAATTTTACAGTCTGTACAGGAACGTACAGGGGCAAAAATTCTACTTGCATTAAAGGGGTTTTCCATGCACTCTGTATTTCCTCTAGTGGGTAAATACTTAGCAGGAGTAACATCCAGTTCGTTATTCGAAGCTAGACTTGGCTATGAGAAAATGGGAAAAGAAGTACATGCATATGCACCTGCATATGCAGAAAGCGAATTTGATGAATTACTTCAATATACAGACCATATCGTCTTTAATTCGCATAGTCAGTGGAATCGATTTAAAGATAAGGTTCAAAAAGCGGGGAAGAAAATTGATGTAGGTCTTCGAATCAATCCTGAATACTCAGAAATTGAAACACAGCTTTATAACCCATGTGCTCCTTATTCTCGATTTGGTATTACCTTAGATAACTTTAATCCAGAAGAATTAGATGGAATAGATGGACTTCATTTTCATACGATGTGTGAGCAAAATTCGGATACTTTAAAACGCACGATAAAAGTAGTCGATGAGAAGTTCGGCGAATATATAAAAAAAATGAAGTGGATTAATTTTGGTGGAGGACACCATATTACTCGTCCAGATTATGATATTGAAACTTTAGTTGAATCTATATTATTTATAAAAGAAAAATATAATGTAGATGTTTATTTAGAACCAGGCGAAGCCATTGCATTGAATACAGGTTACTTAGTATCCACTGTCCTTGATATTGTTCATAATGGAATGGATATTGCTATACTTGATACATCAGCAACTTGTCATATGCCAGATGTACTTGAAATGCCATATCGACCTAATATTATTGATGCTGGGAAGCCTGGTGAAAATGAATATACCTATAGACTTGGCGGTATGACGTGCTTAGCCGGAGATGTTATTGGGGATTATTCTTTCAAAAAACCACTAAAGCCTGGCGATAAAATTGTATTCTGCGACATGGCCCACTATACAATGGTTAAAAACCATATGTTCAACGGCGTTAATTTACCTTCTATTGCTTCTTATAATGAAGAAGAAGGCTTAAAAGTTGTTCGCCAGTTTGTCTTCGAAGATTACAGTAATCGCTTATCTTAATTGAAATGATTCAAAAAGCGGATGTTTAAAAGGGGTTTTCCCCTTAAACATCCGCTTTTTATTTGTTACGCAACTCTCTATACATCTTTAAAGAAAACACGGTAAGACAATGGTAACTGCAGTTCCCCATCCCTCTTTACTTTTCACTACCATATCTCCTTTATTTTGCTTGAGAAGCTTTAAACATATCGTTAAGCCTATGCCAGTTCCTTTTTCTTTGCTTGTATAATACGGTTCTCCAATCCTAGCTAGTCTTTCTTTACTTATTCCGTCTCCATTATCAATTATTCTAATTCTACAAAAATCATCTTTTTGGTCGAGTATTGCTTTTACTTTCCCTGTTTGAGGTTCAATTGCCTCTATACTATTTTTCAATATATTTAATAAAACTTGTTTAAATTGAGAATTATCAATTGAAGCTATTATTTCTTTATTCTCTCTATTTTCTAAGATGATCTCTTTATTTTGTTCATTAGCCAGGGCATGAAATAGGACTTTTAGATTTTTTAATTCTAAAAATGCTTTTGTAATCGGAAGAGCATTATTATCATTTTCTTTCGCCTCAGGTTTACTTAGTATAAGCAACTCTTTTAAGACTTCATTAATCCGATCAATTTCATCCAGTAATATCGTTTCATAGCCAGAAGCATCGTTTTTTTCCTTCAAAAGCTGGATAAACCCTCTAATAGTTGTCAACGGATTTCGAATTTCATGGGCAACACTGGCAGCCATCTCTCCTACCACTTTTAATTTTTCAGAAGAAATCATTAGTTGTTCATTATGCTTCTGATCCGTAATATCATGTCCAAAATAGATATGATATTCTTCTCCAGTACTATGTATAAGTTCCTTTTTCCCCCATATAATAAAATAGTTCTTCCCGCTGCTATCGACAAATCGATGCGGTTCGTCTGTCTCCATATTAATACGTTTTTCTATATAAGAAAATGGACGCCCTAACCAATTATTGTTTTCAAGCGATAATAGCTTTAAGAAGGAAGGATTCATTTTTACTATTTGTTCCTTCTTATTTTTAACTAATAAATAATTCGGGTTTATATCCATAATAGCTTCGAGTAACTCACTTTGCCTCGATAACTCTGCATTCATATTATTCAGATGTGTCGATTGCATTTGAAAAAAGCTTAAAAATAAAATAACTGCCGCTATCAAAGAGTTAAAACTAGAGAAAAATAATGGAATAAAAATAAAACCACTAAATACACCATTAATATAGATGATTAAAACAGCGATTACAAATTTGATATAAAAGCTTTTATAAATGGGATCCCTAATTTTAAAGGAAATCACCAATAAAATGATAGTGTTCAAATATAATAAAACAATATTTAAGATGAATAATACATTCCACTTTCCGTAAATAGGAAGAATATACTTAGAAGAAAGTAAATTTCCATCCATAACAATAAAATCCTTCACACCAAGGCTAGTAAAATTAATAAAATAGGCAAATAAACTATATAAAATTAAAACGTATAAAAATGGCTTATTAAACAATACTCTAAATCGTTTAAACTCTTTATGTTCACTTACTAAATAATATGAAAAATAATACATAACTGGCATTATACAAATAGTTCCTAGCCGGAATATTTTAAATAAGAGTTCAATTGTCCCCTGACTTAAGAAATCTCCTGCATATAAAACTGCGATATCCATTTGCCAGAAGGAGAGCATACATAAGAAAAGAGATAAGGCTTTTGTTAATTGAGACTGTGAATAAAAAATAATAGTCACAGAAATAATGAGTGGGACTAACGAAACCATCAATAATAATATAGCTTCCACTTTATGCTCCTCCTTTTGTTATCATCGCGCACCCATTATTTCCTCCATATCCATGTGCTGTTATTAAAACGCGATCAACATCTTCTGTAATTAGCTGTGTCACTATTGGATAATCTCGATAATAATCATTTATTTCCTGACTTATGGTTGCAGGAATAAAGCTTTTTTTGATACTTATTAAAGAAGCTATTATTTGAAAAAGCGGCGAAACTCCCATTGCATGCCCGACCGTTCCCTTAATGGATGTAATAGGAATCTTAGATCCTGCAAAAAACCTCTTATATACACCGATTTCAATATGATCATTTTCCATTATTCCTAAAGCTTGACTATTTATGTAGGTTGGCATATTCTCTTGTAAACATTCAGCAACTGCTTTTTCCATAAGCAAACCTGTTGAGTCTGACTGAAAAGGAGAGATAGCGTCCTGTGTTACACTTGTAGCTTCTACTTTTCCTAATATGGATGCATGACGCTGAATGGCTACTTGCTCATTTTCAACAATTAAAACACCTGCTCCTTCCGAAATCGAAAATCCTTTCCCACCTGAAAATGGCCCAAAAGAGGGTTGAGGATTATTTCCAGCTTGTAAAACACGATGTGGAAGGAACCCTTTTATTATAGGATCACAAATTGATTCATCACTAGCACCAACTATGCAAACATCAATTTGATTTGACTCAATTAATATTCTCGCTAAATTTAATGCATCTATACCCGATGTACAACTATTTGCCAATGATAATGCTATACCATTTAACTGCAAATAAGCACTAATGCTAGAAGATAGAGAATTAGCATTCATATTTCCAATAGTATAAGGAGAAAGCCTCTTGCCTTTTTCCAAAGAAAAAGTGGCTTTACTGATTTCTGCTAAGCCACCAGCCGAAGAACCGACAATGACCGCTGTTCGATAGTCTCTAACGCTTATATTGGCCTGTTCTATTGCTTCTTTACATGCATGGAGAATCATACGAACAGGTTTAGACATTTTTTCTTGCCTTTTATGTACCTTGTTTATTTGCTCTTCCCTCACTCTACCTGTGTATATGTATTTCCCTTCATATTTCTCCTGTTTCAACATACTTTTATTACTTTGAAGCACTGTCATAAACTCTACTATATTGGAAAATCCTGCTCCTATTATTCCCATTCCAGTAATAACTGCTTTCATCTTAATTCTCCTATAAAAGTATTCATATATATATTACTATGAAAATCGTTTTACAGCAGTAAATTCCGAGAAATTTCTAAATTGCCACAAAACAAATAAAAAACTGCACGAAAGTATTTCCACCTTATAAGATAAATTGGCTAATTTCTTCGAGAACAAAATAATTAGCTTTATTCTATCCTATAAAGTTAAAATCTAACGTGCAGCCTATTCTAATCCTTTTTACTTACTGATACCCATTTTCTCTATCAGATGCTTCATCTTGGATTTCTTCTCTAAACGACTGAACTGCAGCTTCTCTTCTTTTATTCTTTTGTTGAATCATTTCTTTTTCATCAGAACTCGCATTTACCAGCGTTTCTTCTGCTTTATCGATATTTTCTAACGTGTTTTGTACCATGTCCTGTAATTTTTCTACATTATCAGAACGATTATCAGGGTTTGGCTTTTGATAACTCATGATGATTCCTCCTTCCTAATACACTACGTATGTATTTTGGTTATCTACGGAATTTTTTATACAAAGCTTCTCAACAAATGTAACCTACCATTTATTAACAAGAACTACTTTTCCAACAGCTTTGCCTGATTCTAAATATTCATGCGCTTTACTAATTTCCTCGAAAGAAAATGTTTTTTTATCAAGTAGTGGTTTTAACTTATTTTCTTCTACTATCTTCGTGATATTGCGTAAAATATCCCCATGCTCTATTCGCGAATCCTCATTAAGCATCTTGAGAAGCATAAATGTTACATGTAACGAAAGCCCCTTTGAATGTAAAGGAGTTAAATCATGTGTTGATCTGGCAGCAATGGTTAAGACACTTCCATTTAAAGCTGCTGCTTCAAAGGATTGGTCTAGATTTCTACCGCCGACAGTATCAAAGATCAATGGATAGCCTTTTCCATCCGTATATTTATCAATATATTCTTTCACCGACACATCTCGATAATTAATAATATAATCTGCACCTATTTTTTTAACAATCACTTGCTTTTCTATGGTTGAAACGGTTGTAGAAACAATAGCTCCGGCCCATTTAGCGAGCTGAATGGCAATATGGCCGACCCCGCCTGCTCCACCATGAATAAGGATATTATCTCCTTTCTTTAATCCCCCCTTAGTAAACAATGATTCCCATGCAGTTATCCCAACAAGAGGGATTGCAGCTGCCTCTTCCATAGTGATATTTCTTGGTTTATGTGCTAATAGTCGATAATCAGCAATCATATATTCAGCCAATGCACCTTGTAATCCCTTAAAACCGCCAGCACATCCATATACTTCATCACCAATTTGAAAGGATTGTACCGCTTCTCCTACTTCTTCAATAACGCCTGCTACATCTCCGTGTAATATAGCGGGAAAAGACGGAGAAACACCTGGTACTGCTCCACTTCTCACTTTAATATCAATAGGATTGACACTAGTAGCTTTTACTTTTATTCGGACTTGGTGTGGCAATAGATCAAGTGTTTCTATTTCCTTCAACTTAAATACCGTAGACTCACCAAATGCTTCAATTATCATCGCTTTCAATGAAAATCATCTCCTTTCTCTCCATATTACCGAATATAAACGATTTTTTCGAAAATTTAGTATTAAAATTTTAATTATTTACTTACCAACTCATAAAACGTTTCTATTTCATTAAAAATGGATATTAGTATCTTATATCTATCATAATAACAATATCATTATCGATATTGATCGAGGAGGATACTAAAATGAATGACCTTAAAAATAAAGTAGCGATAATTACCGGGGCAGCTTCCGGGATTGGAAAAGCAGCAGCCATCTCACTTGCAAATAAAGGAATGAAAGTAGCACTAGTAGACTTAAATGCTGATGAGCTAGAAGAAGTGAAAGCAACGATTAATAAAAAAGGTCAAGAAGCGATCTCATTAGAAGCCAATGTCGCAGAGCCTCCTTCCATTCAACAGGCTATTGAGGAAACCGTAAAAAAATGGAATAGAATAGATACAGTTTTTATTAATGCGGGAATTAACGGGGCAGTGTCTTCTATTGAAGACCTGACACCCTCTGAATGGGATACAACCATTGAAACAAATTTGAAAAGTACATTTTTAACTGTTAAATATAGCATTCCCCATATGAAAACCAATGGTGGCAGTATTATTATAACAAGCAGTATTAACGGAAATCGCATTTTTAAAAACTTCGGAATGTCTGCTTATAGTACATCGAAAGCTGGACAAGTGGCATTTGGAAAAATGGCGGCATTAGAATTAGCCCAATACAAAATAAGAGTCAATATGATCTGCCCTGGAGCAATCGATACAAATATAGAAAAGAATACTTTTAAAGATGAAGAACACTTAAAAGAAATAACTATCCCTGTTGAATATCCAGACGGGAACCAACCATTGTCCCAGCAATCTGGAAGCGCTCAACAAGTAGCTGATTTAGTTTATTTCTTAAGTTCTGACTTATCTAATCATATTACTGGTACAGAAGTATATATAGACGGCGCTGAATCTCTCTTATAAAATTCAAAAACCTGCCTATTTTGTTATTGGTAGGTTTTTTTATGCTAAAAAGTTGTCATGACTCTATCTGGCTCAATGAGATATTTTTTCTTTTCGCTATGCTAAAATAAAGAAAATACGAAAAAGGAGAATCACTAGATGAATGAAATCATACAACATTTAAAAAAACATCGATCTTATCGTAAATATCAAGATAAAGAAGTAAGTTTGGAATCACTGCACTCAATTATGGAAGCAGCACAAAGTGCCCCTTCTTGGATTAATGGACAGCATGTTACAGCCATCTTGGTTCGAGATAAGGATAGAAAGAGACATTTAGCTGAATTATGCGGGAATCAAAAGCATGTTGAAAATGCTCCGGTCTTCCTCATCTTTTGTGCTGATTTCTATCGAGCAAAGTTAGCTAGTGAAATGGAAGGAAAGGAGTTTAAAGCAATCGATGATGTTGATACGCTCTTAATTGGGGCTACGGATGTTGGTCTGGCCATACAAAATGCCATTACTGCTGCCGAGTCACTCGGGTTAGGAACAGTTCCCATAGGAGGTATTCGTCGGAATTCTTTAGAGGTAATTGACTTCTTGCAATTACCTAGCTATGTCATACCAATTGCTGGACTCTGCCTTGGATATCCTGATGGGGATCCCGGATTAAAACCTAGATTACCTTTACAAGGTGTTCTTCATGAAGAAAAGTATGATAGAAATCAACAGGAAATGCTTGAAAAATATAATCAAACATACAGCGAGTATTTAAAGAACAGAGGGGAAACCCCAGTGGGATGGACCAATCGCATTGCAAACTTTTATGATAAATCCTACTACCCAAGTAATGCTAAAATGATTAAACAACAAGGATTCCTAGCGAAAGATATGCAAGATAACAATTAAAATGAAAGTAGCTATTATTAAAATGGTTCTCATATACCCGTTTTGTAATAGCTATTTTCTTTATTTTATTTAGGGAAACTTATTCCAAAAGTAGTCCCTTTTTCTAACATATGCACTATCCATTTCGCGTTAGAGAGGCAAAAACTTCTTAATTTATCCTTAAAATACTACCCTTTCTTTCATCTAAAAAAGGCAGCTTTCCTCTCCTTCAATAAAAGGAAAAGGAATAACTGCCTCTTTTTTATACCAGTTTAGATTACTTCTGGAAGAATAAAATAATTCGCTAGTTTAGCATTTACATGTGTCTGCCAATGATGTAATGGTACTCCATTCTTCTCTAATATTTTATAGGCATGAACCCACGCACTCATCTCTGCGTTGACACGATAAGACCAATCATGCAACCATTTATCATGATCGAGGTCGCCATTGACATAATCAATAACATGGCCAATTTCATGTGCAAGTGCATAGATATTTTCCAATGAAAATTGATAAGGAACCGTTATATACATATTTGTATTAAAACTAATTTTTTTTGTCGAATCATATACAACTTTGCATCCTAATTCTTCAGCAACCTCTACTACTTTCATAAATTTTTCTCTCGTAACTTTCATTCACATTTTCCCCTTTACCAAAATTTTCTATACCAAAAAATATATATTTATGTTTATTATGTTCAAATTCGGCTATATAACCAATGTAACGTTAATTAAAAATCTTTAATAGGAGTGATAGAAATGGCAGACAACAAAATGAGCAGAGAAGAAGCAGGTAGAAAAGGCGGAGAAGCTACTTCTAAAAATCACGACAAGGATTTTTATCAAGAAATCGGACAAAAAGGTGGACAAGCTACTTCTGAAAACCACGACAAAGAATTCTACCAAGAAATCGGTAAAAAAGGTGGAGAAACCACTGCTGAAAACCACGACAAAGAATTCTACCAAGAAATCGGTAAAAAAGGTGGAGAAACCACTGCTGAAAACCACGACAAGGAATTCTACCAAGAAATCGGTAAAAAGGGTGGAGAAGCTACTTCTGAAAACCACGATAAAGACTTCTACCAAGAAATTGGTCGAAAAGGTGGAAATTCACGTAACGACAATAATTAATAGATACAGAAATATCCACTCACCCATAGTAGGATATGGGTAACAACCAAGTGGAAATTCCACCAAAACTAGTTAAATAATTAAAGTAATGAAGGATAAAAACTGAGAAACAACCATTTAAGTGGCTGACCTGTACAAGATCAATTCTTTGTATTAGGTCAGCCCTTTTACATTATTATATTATATATTATTCAGAAAAGTTATTCAAAGATTTGATTTTGATTTTTGTTAGCACTTAATAAATAACAAACTCCTTTTTCCCGTTTTTAATTCTTTCCATATTATATCTTTGTTCAGATAATTTGTAATTTAATGCTATTATTTCCATACAACATTTGTTACAATATTTTTGTTGAGTTTTACAAATTTCGATAATCTACTCTCTTTAACACGATAAATATAATATAATCTAATATACCTATTAAAATAACATTATTTATGATTTAAAATAACTATAATTGAGATTTTTATAGATTATATTAATCTATTTTTATTGTAAATAGAGAGAGGGAGTAAATCGTGGGCATCATGAATGCAGGTGAGTTTATAGAAACCGTTTATTTTAAAGGTCTCCAAATTTCGTTAATGGCCGCTGGAGATGGAACCGAAGTAATCTATCATAAATTACAACCCGGTTCTAGTTGGGCACTTGGCCCGGAAGAGAATTGGACTGGTCTTGAATTTATATATATACTCTCTGGAAAATTACTTTATCATACGGATGAAAGAACAATCGAATTAAGTACTGGACAATCTTTCTCTGAGAGTCCCATAATGAAATTCACCAATTTTTATTCTCAGGAAGAAACTGAGTTTATATATGTAACAAGTCAGCCAGTTTTTCATAATTATAGCAAACTTTCTAAAGATTTAATGGAATTAGCCATATCTATTGAGGAGAAAGATGGCTATACCGTTGATCATTGTGAAAGAATTAAACATTATTCCATGTTGGTGGGAAAAGCACTAGAATTGTCCACTAAACAAATTACACTGTTAAATCTCGCCTCGTTTTTTCATGATGTTGGAAAGGTTAGAGTCCCATTAGAAATTCTTCAAAAACCTAGTAAGTTAACTAGTGAAGAATGGGAGATTATGAAAAAACATACCACATTTGGAAGACAGTTATTAGAAGAAGCGAACATCCCTCTATTAAATGAAATTGCATTAATTGTTGAACAGCATCATGAAAGATATGATGGAAAAGGTTATCCAAAAGGTCTGAAAGAAGATGAGATTACCATCGAATCTGCAATTATATCAGTTGTTGATTCCTTTGATGCAATGACTACAGACAGAGTATATAAAAAGGGCAAATCTGCCGAAGAAGCTTTTCAAGAAATTTTAAATAACCGGGGTACTATGTATCACCCTAAAGTGGTCGATACTTTTATAGCACTAAAAGAAGAAATAATTAAATATGAAAAAGGAGAGAGCTTATGAAAAAATTAGTATGGAGTTTATTAGCTGTAGTATTAATTGTATCCTTTCAAGTAAAGCCTGCTGAAGCTGCTTACCTACCTGAGTATGACAAATACATCGAAGTCTCTTATGATCAAGCAAGACAAATTGCAGATGCACTTGGACTCAAAAATGTACCACTAGGTGAACAAACTGCCCAGATTTCTTTTGATGTTCAAGAAAAAGTTATCGCGAAAATCGAAAAAATCCTTGGTAAAGAAATTGACCGTTACTATATTTGGTTAACAGTTAACGGCGAAAAAGTCCTCGGAATTGACCCTCCAATTCCACAAGCTTAATACAAAAAAGCATCGAAGGCATAATCGGTTTCGATGCTTTTTTATCCTTATATCCTAATAGCCTTTACTTAGACTTCCATATTTACGTAAAATTAATAAGTAACTTTATCCATCCAAAAAAAGAAATCCATAATGGGATACTAATAATAACTCCCCATTTTAGTCCATTAAAAAAGTTTGTTTGTTCTTCCATCGTTATCCACTCCTTATTAGTAAGTAGATCTATACATTTATTATATCAGAAAACGCTTTCATTATTACTGATTTTCTTATAACCTCTATGCTTATATTATTAATTTGTATACCTTTATAAAATTATTCTCTATTTTTAGCAAGTTTAAACATACAATTTTTAACTAACATGGATAATATCGTAATTTTTAACCGCTTCCTTAATTTTAGGTATGAAAAAAACCCGAAATCTCTTTCGGGTAAAATATATTTTAAGAGGGGAAACTCTTAACCTGTTTATAGAATACCGAATAATTATGAACAAATAATGAACAAAAGATTAAAAAATAAAAAAATCTATTATAAATTAAGGGATATATCTTTATAGGAAAATGATTGAAAGTCGAATAGTCCTTTATCTGTTAATTTCAAGGCAGGAATTACCGTTAATGATAAAAAAGATAAAGTTAAGAATGGATTAAAGGTATCATACCCTTGCAGAATTTGGACCTTATGATTTAATATTTTTAGTTGTTCGTACACGGTTAAATAATCTTGATCAGAAATCAATCCAGCTATTGGTAAGGGAAGTGTCGCTACAACTTTACCTTCTGATACTACAACGATTCCTCCCTTTATTTCTTGTAACTCTTGAATAGCAGATAGTAAATCAGCATCGTTTGTGCCAACTGCAACAATATTATGGGAATCGTGAGAAATGGTCGTGGCTATTGCACCTCTTTTAAAGCCAAATCCTTTCACAATCGCTTTTCCAATATTCCCAGTTTGATGATGTCTCTCGACTACTACAAGTTTTAGTTGATCCTTTTCTAATGATGGCTGAAAATAGCCATCTACTACTGGTACTTTTTCGATTACTTCCTTCGTTACAATACTATTAGGAATAATTTCGATTATATGGCATCTTTCAGAAGTTAATGGTAGCTTTAAGTCAGCTGATGACACTTTTGCACAATTTATTGTCGGTAAATTCGTACCCAAATAGGATGGTTTGAAGCGTTCCACTTCTCTTCTTAATTTTCCCTTTTCCACCACACATTGACCATTTCTATATACACTATGAATGGAAAATTCCTCAAGATTATCTAAAAGTAGAAAATCTGCGCGGTAACCTGGAGAAACTGCCCCGATCGAATCTAACTGAAAACATTCGGCAGCATTAATGGTGGCCATTTGAATAGCAATAATCGGATCTAGTCCTTCTTGTATCGCTAATCGTACGCTATGATTTACACTCCCCTCTTCCACTAAATCATCTACCAATTTATCATCTGTTACAAACAAACATCTTCGCGAATTTCTCATTGTTATTGCAGGTAATAAAGCCTTTAAATCTTTCGCAACCGTTCCCTCTCTTATCATCAGATACATTCCTAAATCTAACCGATCTTTTGCTTCTTGTAGTGTGGTTGCTTCATGATCATTTCGAATTTCAGCTGCGCTATATACATTTAATTTCTCTCTTTCAATTCCAGCAGCATGACCATCCATTAAACGATTTTGTTTTTTTGTCAAAATAAATTTATCTATCATATCTGACTGCGTTTCATAAACAGATGGAAAATCCATTATTTCTGCTAAGCCAAGTACTCTATCATATGAATAAAAGGGTGCTAAATCCTTTGCATATAGTGTTGCTCCATTTGAATCCTCTGGAACTGCAGGAACACAAGATGGTAACATGACACGAATATCTATCGGAAGATCTTCTGATGCATCCAGCATATATTGAATCCCCGCTGCCCCTGCCACATTTGCAATCTCATGCGGATCTGTGATAACAGTCGTTACACCATGCAATAATAATATTTTGGCAAATTCTTGCGGTGTAAGCATACTGCTTTCTATATGTACATGGCCATCAATGAGGCCCGGAACGATATATTTGCCTTCGGCATCAATTATTTGTTTCCCTTTATAGCTTCCAATTCCTGCTATTCTATCATCTGCAATTGCTACATCCCCATCCATTAGTTCTCCTGTAAAAACATTAACAATTTTACCATTTGTAATTACTATATCAGCTGGCTCTTTTTTGGCAGAAATTCTAATCCTTTTCTCCAATTTAGCTCTCAAGTCTGAATCCCCCTTTTTTATTCTGAATATTCACATTTTTAAAATTAAGCCACTACCACTTGAAAAGAATGAAACTATTTTATAATTTCTTAAAAACTCTACTATAAAGAACTTTATTTCCTGAAGTAAATCAAAGAATAACCAAAATAGAAAGGGTATAATGAAGAATTATTTACGAAAGCTAGATGATAATAACTTTAACTTAAATATATTTTTATTATTTTAATATATGTTGGTTTAATTTTCAATGAGTAAGAGTAATAAAACATATACATGCTTTCTATATTCCTTAAACAAAATATAAAATTAGTGGTAAGATAATTACGTGTCATTACTATCGTTAGAGTTGTTAAGAAAGGAGATATATCTTTATGTATAAAGATTTAATTCTAGGCATGCTTCGGGCTGGCATTTTCGGCTTTGGTGGTGGTCCTTCTGTTATTCCTCTGTTTCGTCACGAAGCAGTAACAAAATATAAGTGGATGGCTAATGATGAATTTGGGGATGCTTTAGCAATTGCGAATACACTTCCTGGACCTATTGCCACAAAATTAGCTGCCTATATAGGTTATCATCAAAAAGGGATAATCGGAGCAATCATAAGCGTAATCGTTCATATACTACCGACTTGTTTAGCAATGGTATTCTTATTTTCCTTTATCTCTATCCTCAGTCATTCACCAATAATAACAAGTATGATTGGAGCAGTCGTTCCTGTCATTGCCGTTATGCTTGGCTTAATGGCATATGAGTTTGGAGAAAAGGCGGTCAAAGGATTAGGAATCTATGCTGGAATTGGATTAACACTTGTCTGCCTTCTATTGCTACAAGTATTTTCCATACATCCAGGTATTGTTGTACTTATTTTTCTTATCTATGGAGCATTCCATTTTAAATTAAAAGATAAACTTCTACATAACAAAGAAAGAGGCATATAAGATGATTTTTGTAAGTATTTTCCTCAGTTTTCTTGTAGCAAATTTATTAGGTTATGGCGGTGGTCCTGCTTCTATTCCTTTAATGTATGAGGAGATAGTTAATCGATATAATTGGTTATCCAACATTGAATTTTCCAATATGCTCGCTTTTGCTAATGCTCTGCCGGGACCAATTGCTACCAAAATAGCTGCATATGTAGGCTTTGGAGTTGGAGGATGGGGTGGATTTATTGTTGCTTTATTGGCAACTATTCTCCCTTCAGCAGTTGCTCTTATTTTTTTATTAAAATTAATGAAAAAACATCAAAATTCGAAGATTGTCAAAGGCATGACGCTTCTTGTACAGCCTGTAATAACAGCATTAATGTTGGTTTTAACCTATGAAATGTTTCAAGATTCCTATCATTCCATCGGTATCATTCAATCTGTTTGCATTGCTGTCATTGCCTTTTTATTACTGCAGAAGTGGAAGGTACATCCTGCCCTAGTTATAATAATAGCCTTTCTATACGGAGGATTCATTGCTCCTCATTTAAGCTAAAAAGCTCTTTAAAAGAAGGGTTGGCAATTCATATCATAGAAAAAGATAAATACATGAGCTATGAAAGGTAAATTAATATACGAAATAGCCTGAATGAGGCACTCAGGCTATTTCTATTCCTATTAACTTTCATACAAAGCTCGCAGCTGGTTCCACTCCTTTATTCTATTCAACTCCTCTAAATGTTGATTATAGGGATGATCCTTTACATAAAGCTTTGTGGTATATCCTTGAAGCGTTTCTAGGACAGCAGGTTTATCATCAAAATAGTAGTCTAATTGAAGCTCCTGGATGATACAAATTTTCTCGTGATCTTCCATTCCACAAAAAAAATGACTATCAATCACCGGAAACCCTGCTTGCTTCATCCAATCTTTCGTCTTTTCGGCAAATTGTTTTTTTCGTGCTGTAATATAATAAACCTCATGACCATTACTAACAAGTTCATTTAGCGCTTCAATGGCATCTGGAAAAGGAGGACAATTTGTAAAATATATTTCTTCTCTAAGAGAGTTCCAAAGCTGCTTTCCTTCAGTAGCATTTAATCCAAATGGTTCGTGAATTTCAACCGTTTTTAATGCATGGAAGTCTTTTAATGGAATATTTTTCTTTAACTTATGATTATAAAGTTCAAAAGCATGTTGTCTTAAATTGATAAGTGTATCGTCTATATCAAAACCAAACTTCATTATTTCCTCCGTAGAAACACTATTTAATTATATCGGAATAAGCAGTTATTTTCATATCCGCGCCCACCCATTCCGTCTTTTCAAATCTTAAGGAAACTGCTTCATCTACTGTATCAATATCTTCCCCTTTAAATGGTGTAAAGGAATTGGCACCACCTACTATTTTAGGAGCAATATATACTAAATACTTTTGAATAAGTTGCTGGCGCATAAAACTTGCATTTACTTCACTTCCACCTTCAAGAAGAATATCTGTAACTCCACGTTTATATAATTCCTTTAAAACTATCTCCAAATCTAATTTCCCCTGAATAGAAGGAACTGTGAATAATTCTACACCCTTTTCTTTTAAAACAGCTGCTTTCTCTGATTGAAGGGTAGCACTTGTAGCAATGATTGTTTTTGCTTCCCTACAATCAGTAATATTAGCATCTAGGGGTGTTCTTAAATTTGCGTCCAAAATAATCCGAATTGGATTCTTTGATGGCCCCTCTAATCGAGTTGTTAATTTAGGATTATCAGCGAGCACAGTACCAACACCAACTAAGATTGCATCTACTTCATTTCTTAAAAGATGCACTTCTTTTCTTGCTTCTTCTCCTGTAATCCACTGACTATGTCCTGTATGGGTAGCAATTTTGCCGTCTAAGGTCATTGCTACCTTAGATATGACAAAAGGTTTTTCATGTATCATATTATGAATAAAACGTTCATTTAATTGCTGGGCTTCTTTTTTTAGAACACCAACTTCTACATCAATTCCTGCTTCCCTCAAGATGTTAATACCTCGTCCAGCAACTTGCGGATTTGGATCTTCTGTGGCTACTACCACTCTTTTCACTCCAGAGTCTTTCACTAAAAGTGCACAAGGTGGTGTTTTCCCATAGTGTGAGCATGGCTCTAGCGTCACATAAAGAGTTGCATCTTTTGCATGGTCTCCAGCCATTTTAAAAGCATGGACCTCAGCATGTGGCTCTCCTGCTTTGCGATGGAGGCCAGTTCCGACAATTACTCCGTCCTTTACAATGACAGCTCCCACAACTGGATTTGGATTTGTCTTACCAAGTGCAGATGCTGCAAGGTCTAACGCCATTCTCATATAATCTTGATCATGCTTCATACCTTATTCTCCTTAAATGGTCACTGTATTTTTCAAGGGAATATGACCAGATTTATTCACTTTCGTGTTTAAATAATTCTCATTATAAGTTGAGACATCCCCCCATAAAGGAATATTTTCTTCTGCTGTAAGACCAAGTTTTTTAAGTGCATCAAGCTTCTTTGGATTGTTAGTTATTAATTTAACTGGTTTTTGTCGAAGGGCTTGAAGTACTTTAATCGGTGCTTCATAACTTCTTAAATCATCAGGAAAATCTAGTGCGAGATTTGCCTCCACAGTATCTAGACCATTTTCTTGTAAAAGGTAAGCAAGGGATTTAGTAAATAGCCCAATACCTCTTCCTTCATGATTAGCTAAATAAAAGAGAGCTCCATTTCCATTCTCTACAATCATGCGCATCGATTCTTTTAATTGATATCCGCAATCACAACGTTTACTACCAAAAATGTCGCCAGTATGACATATACTATGCATACGTATTAATGCATTTTCTGCATTTTTGAAGTCACCGTATACTAAAACAGAGGATTGTTGATAATCCGCTAAATGTAAACTCGGTAAAGAACGAAGTACTTCCTCTTTCGTTTCATCTTTCTTTATCGGTAACCATGTATACCATTGAAATGTCACTACTTGATCGTCCAATTGAACTGGTAATTTTACTGGTCCAACTAAACTTAAATTCTGTTCTTCATTAAATGCGATTATTTCCATCTTATTTTGAAGAAGATCGATAACATTTTGATCCATTACAAAATCTCCTTTATCTTCTGTTATGTTCTTACTTTTATTTCTTATCGGTATAGAATTTTTGATTATTAAAGTTCTTTACACTTACTATATGTAAAATATAAAGAATGTAGACAAACTGATACTTACGATACGTAAGTAAGTTTATTATTATAAGAAACGCTCGTCAAGGAATCAGCTCGATTTAATTAACTTAAACCAATTGGATTACTCAACTTTCGCCCTTCATCTTTTATGCGTATAATCATATAGCAAATCTTTTTTTCGCACAATTCGTAACTACTTCCCTCAATTAAGAAGAAGCAAGTCCTATACATTGATTTTTTCCTTCAATTACTATATAATGTGACTGATTAGTCACATATATTAGAAAAAGATGACCAATAAGTCAAGGTGTACTTCCTATACGTCCAGGAGGAAATTACGTGAAAGAAAAAGAAAAAATAATTATAGATTCTGCCATAAAGTTTTTTGCTCAAAAGGGATTTTCTTCTACATCAGTGCAAGAAATTGCAAGTGATTGCGGTATATCAAAAGGAGCCTTTTATTTATACTTTAAATCAAAAGACTCTCTTCTTTATAAAATTATGCAATATTACTACGATGAATTGATTACTACTATGGAAGAAATAAGTCAAAGGCGAATCCCTGCAAGAGAAAAATACATCGATCAGCTTACCTTTATGTTTAATCATGCTTTAAAACATAAAGAGTTTATTGTCATGCAATCAAAAGAACAAGCTATTCCCTTAAATAATTCTATCAAAGATCTGTTAGTAAAAATGCAGTCCGAGCTTCAAAGTTATAATCTCCAAGGACTCCACTCTATTTATGGGGAAGAGAAAAAGCAATACCTTTTAGATTTGCTTATGATCCAAGATGGCCTTATTCATTCTTTTTTAAAACTTGTGATTTTAGAGCCTATTAATGTCTCAACAAGGGATATTTCCATCTACTTATTAAAAAGATTAGATTCAATTATAACAGATATGGACAAAAATAATGAGCATCCACTCTTTTCTACTTCTTTTCTAAAATATATAATTAAAAAGCCTAAAATTAACTTTATGGAACATAGCCATCAAGATATACTAGATGCTATTGCCTCCATCCAACGTAAGATTGAGCATGGAGCAAACAAACAAGAGATAGAAATAACACTAGAAGTATTAATGGCAGAGATTCATGCTGATGAACCAAGAGTACCCATAATTAAAGGCATGCTCTCTAACTTGAACGACTATAAAAACTTTGAAGAAGAACAGAAAACAATTGCTTCTTTTTATCATATCCAACTTTAAAAATATCCTGATAAAAAACTTTCATTGATTATGAAAGTTTTTTTATTGGTCAATAATGCAAAGGATAACAACTATTATGAGGTGTTTACTTTGCCTAATTCTATGCTTTCTAGATTTTTAAGATTACCGTTAAGTATTCGTGTTTTATCGATTTCCTTAACTATTATAATCCTATTCGGCTGCTTTATCACTTTAGTGGAACCAGAAACATTTCCCACTTTATTTGAAGGCATTTGGTGGGCCATTATTACTACCTCTACCGTTGGATATGGCGATTATGCTCCTATTACCGTTCTTGGGAGAATAACCGGCATGCTGTTAATCTTAACAGGCGTCGGATTTCTCTCTACCTACTTAGTAACATTGGCAACAGCAGCTGTGGCTAAACAAAACGCGTATCTGGAAGGAAAAACCACTTATAGAGGACAAAACCACTTGATAATTGTCGGCTGGAATGAACGGTCCAAACTAATCATCCATTCTATCATTAAAGATCGCGAAAACATTCCAATTACTTTAATCGATGAGTCCTTAGCAACAAATCCAGTTCCAGAAACTATTCATTTTGTAAAAGGGAATTCTAATTTAGATAGTGTCCTATTGAAAGCGAATATCATGACTGCTAGTAAGGTCATTTTAACAGCAGATCAAAACAAAGAAGAATTACAAGCAGATATGCACACTATTTTAACTTTACTTGCTATTAAAGGACTAAATGCAAATGTACCTTGCATCGTTGAAATACTTACTGCTGAACAAATACAAAATGCTAAAAGAGCTGGTGCAGATGAAATAATTGAAACAAACAGCCTTACTAGCTTTGTTATGCACAACAGTTTAAATTCACAAGATACGATGATTGCATTTTTAGAGCTTTTAAATCAATTGAAGGATAAAAAGCTTCAATTTATTCCAGTGAAGAATATAGAGGAAGAATTAGTTGATTATCTGACTTTAAACAATTTTTTATTAGCTGAGGGTAAATTATTATTAGGGGTCAAACGTGGGGGAACTAGTTATCTAAATCCAAAGTCTTCATTTGAATTTGAGGAAAAGGATGAGTTAATTATTATTACTTAGAAATGTTGTTAGCTAAATGAGTACAGGAAGTTGTCATGAAAGCAGATGAGAAAAATTCTTTTTTAAATTATGGTTTTTCGAGGCTGTCGCTCGCTTAAAACTGTTTCGAACCGCCTCCTCGAAAAACCAATTTTTTTCTCTTTCAATAAAGAGCTAAGTCTTTATTACAACCTGTTATGCTTCTAAAAATGTTTTACATGCTTCTACACACTCTTTACAGATTTCTGCACAATATTGACAATGGCGATGATCGTGTTTCTTACATTCATTTGCACAATCCTCACAAACAGAAAGGCATATTTCTGCAAATTCTTTTGCATATGGAGATTTTCTGATAATTGCCTGCTCTAAGTAACTACAAAATTGAATACTTTCCCTATTCATATGAATACAATCAAGCATTGGTGCTACCTGCTCTTCTGTTAAACATTCATTTAAGCAATGATTACAAACAATCATGCATTCCTGTAATGATTTAATCAATAACTGTTCTTTTTCAACAAGCATTCCTATTTCCTCCTTCTATTACCCCTTTCTATTTATTTAACCTCTCTTAAAACCTTTAAACATCTTGAATTAAAAATGAATAGAGAAGTAAGTATGTTTTCCTAAATAAAAAAGCTGTCGAATACTCAAATACGAGTATATCGGCAGCTCAATCCATTCTATCTTATAGACGACTTTCTAACTCTGCTTTTTTCTCTTCAAAGCCAGGTTTACCTAGTAAAGCAAACATATTTACTTTGTATGCTTCAACCCCTGGTTGATCAAATGGATTTACTCCTAATAAATATCCACTAATCGCACAAGCTTTTTCGAAGAAATACACAAGATATCCAAATGTATATTCATTCATTTCTGGTATTGTTACAATTAAATTTGGCACACCGCCATCTGTATGTGCAAGTAACGTACCTTCAAATGCTTTATTATTAACAAAGTCAACAGTTTGTCCAGCTAAATAATTTAGCCCGTCTAAGTCATTTTCTTCTGCTTCGATAACTAATTCATGACGAGGCTTATCTACTTTAACAATTGTTTCAAAAATATCGCGACGGCCTTCCTGCACATATTGTCCTAAAGAGTGAAGGTCTGTTGAGAAGTTTGCTGAAGAAGGATAAATACCTTTTTGGTCTTTCCCTTCACTTTCACCAAACAATTGCTTCCACCACTCAGAGAAGTATTGCAATCCTGGCTCGTAGTTGATTAACATTTCAATTGTTTTTCCTTTGTTATAAAGAACGTTACGAACTGCAGCATATTGATAGGCAATGTTATTTTTTAATTCAGATGTACCGAAATCTGTTCTAGCCGCTGCTGCCCCTTCCATCATTGCTGTAATATCCGCACCGCTGACAGCGATTGGTAATAAACCAACTGGTGTTAAAACAGAATAGCGTCCACCAACATCATCTGGGATAATAAATGATTCATAGCCCTCTTCTGTAGCAAGAGTTTTTAAAGCTCCTTTTGCTTTATCAGTAGTAGCATAGATTCTCTTTCTCGCTTCTTCTACTCCATATTTTTGTTCCAACAATTTACGGAAAATACGGAACGCAATTGCCGGCTCAGTAGTTGTTCCAGACTTAGAAATAACGTTAATAGAGAAATCTTTATCTCCAAGGAAGTCAATTACATCACTCATATAAGTGGAGCTAATATCTTTTCCAATAAAGATAATTTGTGGTGTTTGTCTCTTTTCTTTTGATAAAGAATTATAGAAGCTATGATTTAACATTTCAATTGCAGCACGTGCTCCTAGGTAAGAACCACCAATACCGATTACAAGTAAAACCTCTGAGTCGCTTTTAATTTTTTCTGCTGCTTTTTGAATGCGAGCAAATTCTTCTTTATCATAATCTACAGGAAGATCGATCCATCCTAAAAAATCACTTCCTTGTCCAGTTTTTTCATGCAAGGAATGATGGGCAACTTTAACTGCATCTTCTAAATATGTAATTTCGTGCTCTCCAAAGAAACTTAATGCCTTTGAGTAATCAAAACGAACGTGTGTCATAAATGATCCTCCAATATAATTAATTTATACTCCTCTTCCACTTTATCGGAAGTAGAAAAAGTAATCAAGAAAGAACTTGATATGAAAACGGATACAAACTGTTTTTTTTTTAATTTTTTCACCAATTATTCCATTTCTTCTCTATTACAGAAAGACGAACAAACAATTCATGCGAACTGTTTGCTCGTCTTTCTTCATTTTTTATAAAGAGGCTTTATAAATTGCTAAAACATCCTCTGCATCTAACACTTTAAATTGGCCAAATCCACCATTCGTCATTGCTTTTTCAACCATTAACTCAAGTTTACTATCATCAATGTCGTAATCAGCTAAACGAGAAGGTGCACCAAGGTCATTCCAGAATGCTCGTAATTTCTCAATTCCTTCTAGACCAGCTTCTTCCGCTGTTTTCCCTTCTGGGTCTACCCCAAATACGCGAACAGCTAATTGCTTAAAGCGTTCTGGTTTTACTGCTAAATTATGCTTCATCCAATTAGGGAAAAGAATGGCAAGTCCTCCACCATGAGGAATATCATACACTGCAGAAACAGCATGTTCAATGTTGTGGGTAGCCCAATCACCACGATATCCCATATTAAGCATACCATTAAGAGCCATCGTTCCACAATATAATATTGCAGCACGATATTCATAATTTTCTAGGTCGTTTACAAGTTTTGGCCCAAACTCTATAACCGTTTTCAATACAGATTCACACATATAATCCTGTAATTCTGTGTGTTCTTCTAAATGGAAATAATGTTCAAACACATGTGACATCATATCTACAATTCCGTATATTGTTTGATCTTTCGGAACTGTATATGTATTTTCCGGATCTAAAATAGAAAATACCGGGAATGTAAATGGACTTCCCCAGCCAACTTTCTCTTGTGTTTCCCAATTAGTAATAACAGAGCCAGAGTTCATTTCAGAACCAGTGGCTGCAAGTGTTAAAACTGTGCCAAATGGTAACGCTGCTTTAGGCATAGCTTTTTTTGTGATGAACTCCCAAGGGTTCCCATCAAATTTTGCTCCTGCTGCAATGGCCTTAGTACAGTCAATAACGCTTCCTCCACCAACTGCTAAAATAAAATCAATGCCTTCTGTTTTACATATATCAACTCCACGTTGTACAGTAGTTAATCGAGGATTGGGCTCTACACCAGATAATTCAAATACCTCTTTGCCATTTTCCTTTAAGATGGTCATTACATTATCATATAGACCGTTTCTTTTAATACTTCCTCCTCCGTATACTAAGAGGATTTTTTTACCATAGGAAGCTAATTGATCTTTTAGTTGTGCCAATTGCCCTTTACCAAAAATAAGTTTTGTCGGGTTATAAAAAACAAAGTTTTCCAAATGAATGCCTCCCATTCTGTTTTTACATTAGTATAAAGAAATACTAATTGTACGCTTATTATTAATCAAACTTATGAGAAAATCAAAAGATTGAGCTTAGTACTGACAAATAGTATGTGTTTTCTCTATCATTCATTATTCGTTAAATTTTCCCCAAATGCATACTTTCGTGAATTCTACTAAGAATAAGAAAGATTCCACTATATTTTTTAAGGAGGACATAAAATGAGCGCAATCCAAAGAGTTGCATTAATATTAACGATTATAGGAGCAATAAATTGGGGATTAATTGGCTTTTTTCAATTTGATTTAGTGGCAACATTATTCGGCGGCCAAGGATCTGTCGTTTCTCGTATTATTTACGGTTTAGTCGGAATTGCAGGATTAATTAACCTTGGTTTATTATTTAAGCCATCTTCTGCAGCTGAAAGAGAGTCTATCCCAAAAACAGCTAGATAAATAAAAATGGATAAACAAAAATAAAGCCGAACAATTCAACTTGCTGAATTGTTTGGCTTTTTTGTAAGGAATGGTTCGTTTTTATTTAGTTTAGATCCTGGATATCCTCATTTAATACTTGCTTTATACGCTCTATCGCCCAATCTAGCTCTTCCTTCGTAATCGTTAATGGTGGAGCAAAGCGAATGACGGAATCATGGGTTTCTTTGCATAACAGTCCTACTTCTTTTAACTTTTCACAATAAGTTCTAGCCTCAACCTTTAATTCAACCCCTATAAACAATCCTCTTCCGCGTATTTCTTTTATTATTGGATTTGTTATTTCCGATAACTTTTGAAGAAAGTACTCGCCTAATTGCGCCGAACGATCGGTCAAATTCTCTTCTAAGATTACATCTATAGCTGCAATTGATACAGCACACGCCATTGGATTTCCTCCAAAGGTTGATCCATGAGAGCCTGGATTAAAAACACCTAATATGTCTTTATCTGCAACTACACATGAAATAGGAAAGACTCCTCCTCCAAGCGCTTTTCCTAAAATATACATATCTGGTACAATATCGTACCACTCACTCGCAAATAATTTACCTGTTCTTGATAGACCTGTTTGAATTTCATCGGCAATAAACAAAACATTATTAGCCTTACATAATCGATAGGCTTCTTCCATAAAGCCTAGAGGCGGAATGATAATACCAGCCTCCCCCTGAATTGGTTCTACAATAAATGCGGCTGTATTTGCGGTAATCGCTTCTTGTAATTGTTCAATATCTCCATAGGCAATTGTTTTAATCCCTGGTAATAATGGTCCAAATCCGCGTTTATATTCTTCATCCGAGGAAAGAGAAACGGCTCCCAGTGTTCTTCCATGAAAATTCCCCTCGCACACAATGAGTTCTGCTTTGTCCTTTTCTATTCCTTTGCAGTCATATCCCCATCTTCTTGCTGCTTTGATAGCAGTTTCTACGGCTTCAGCACCTGTATTCATCGGTAAGATCATCTCTTTTTTTGTTAGGGAGCTAATCTTTTCATACCAAGGACCTAATTGATCATGATGAAAGGCTCGAGAAGTTAAGGTTACACGGTCCGCTTGTCTCTTCAATGCTTGGATTATTTTAGGATGACGATGCCCTTGGTTTAATGCGGAATAAGCACTCAGCATATCCATATATTTATTTCCTTCAGGGTCGGTAATCCAGACTCCTTCTGCTCCTGAAATAACAATCGGCAATGGATTATAATTTTTTGCTCCATATTTCTCTGACTGTTCCATTAGTGAGATAGATTTATTAACTTCTTGTACCATTTAATCATCCTCCCATTTAATGTATAAATGTAAGTAAATATCTATATTATTAACTTTAGCTGATTTTTCTACAGATGGATAGATATTTATTTTCTAAAAATTCATTCTAGATTACCTCTCCCTTGAAAAGCGCAAAAAAGGCTGCCCAATGTGTAATTCACATTGGACAGCCCTTTATAAAATGTTATTTTTTAATTAAATCATCGCGGTTAGATTGATCAATCCACTCTTGTAATTTATCTTTTAACGTATTAAATCCTTGTACGTTTTCTGTTTCAGCTACAGCAGCTGTTTGACGTTTAGGACGAGGTTTTTTTGCTTTAGCAGCTTCTGGTTGCGCTGGTGCTTCTTCTGTTGCACGGATAGAAAGACCAATTTTCCCAGCATTTTCGTCAATGGAAAGAACTTTAACGTTCACTTCATCGCCAACTTTTAAAAATTCATTAATATCTTTTACATAACCATGGGTTACTTCAGAAATATGAACTAAACCTTGTGTATTTTCATCTAAAGAAACAAACGCACCATATGGTTGAATGCCTGTTACCTTTCCTGTAATAACACTTCCAACTTCAATTTTATCTGACATGAGAACACTCCTAATTGTTTATATTAATTTTCCTTTTATATGCATTATAAGATTATATCACAATATCGCCATATTTACAAAAGGATTTATTTTTACTGTTATAATTCCCGTTAATCTTTTGCTTAAACTATGACCTTTACGGAAACCAGCTTAAATAAAAAAAGGCATTTGAAAGGATGGGACTTCCCATCTATTCAACACCTCTTTTTGCCTTTATTTAGAATATTTTTCGACAAATCGCTTCATTCGTTTCATAGCTTCTTGCAATTGTTGCAACGATGTAGCATAGGAACAACGAACGTGTCCTTCGCCACTTTCACCAAATACACTTCCTGGCACAACTGCTACTTTTTCTTCCATCAGCAGTCTTTCTGCGAATGACTCTGCATTCATTTTTGTCGCTGTTATATTAGGAAACGCATAAAAAGCTCCCCCAGGCATATGACAAGTTAACCCCATATCATTTAAGGATTGAACGATAAAATTCCTTCTGCGCCGGTAGCTTTTCTTCATTTCTTCTACATCGTTTTCACCACTTCGCAATGCTTCTAATCCAGCATATTGAGCCATCGTTGGGGCACACATTAAACTATATTGATGAATCTTTAGCATCGCTTGAATTAATTCCTCTGGTCCACAAACAAAACCTAGTCTCCAGCCTGTCATGGCAAATCCCTTTGAAAAACCAGAAAGGAGAATAGTACGTTTCCATGCTCCCTCTATTGCTGCTGTACTTGTATATTCTTCATCATAGCAAAGCTCTGCGTATATTTCATCGGAAAGAATAAGCAAGTCATGCTTTTCTGCTACTGCCACAATTGCTGCAAGCTCCTCTTGAGAGAGTGTGGATCCGGTAGGATTATTAGGCGAACAAAGCATAATTGCTTTTGTTCGGTCCGTAATGACTTCTTCTAGTTGAAAAGGCTTGATTTTAAAATTATTCTCCTTTAAGCTTTGAACCGCAATTGGAACCCCTCCTGCAAGCGTTACTAACGGTGCATATGAAACAAAGCATGGTTCAACAACAATAACCTCTTCTCCTTGGTTCAAAATAGCCCGTAAAGCGATATCGATTGCCTGACTAGCTCCAACAGTTACAATGATTTCTGAAGATGGCTTATAGGATACCGTAAATCTTTTTTGCATATAATGACTGATTTCCTCTCGAAGCTCGAGTAGTCCAGGATTTGCCGTATATGAGGTATACCCTTGTTCGAGTGATAAAATTGCTGCCTCTCTTGTTGACCAGGAGGTGACAAAATCTGGCTCTCCTACACCGAGGGAAATAACTCCTTCCATACCGGATGCTAAATCAAAAAATCTGCGTATTCCGGATGGTTTCATTTCCTCAACCTTTTGTGCAATATAACTTTTTGTTTGTCTCATTACGGTGACACCACAATTCTTTTGTCATCATCCGATTGTTCAAATATTGTTCCATCATGCTTATATTGTTTTAAAATAAAATGAGTTGTTGTTGAGATAACTGAATCCAATGTAGATAGTTTTTCTGAAACAAATCTTGCTACTTCATTCATCGATTTGCCTTCAATAATAACTGATAAATCATATGCTCCTGACATTAAATATAGTGACTTAACCTCTTTAAAACGATAAATTCTTTGAGCAACCTCGTCAAAGCCTACCCCTCTTTTAGGTGTAACTTTTACATCAATCATTGCAGTAACACCTTCATGACCTTCCACTTTTGACCAATCTACTATTGATGTATAACGCACTACGACATTTACTTCTTCTAATTTCGCAATCAACTCTTTTGTCTTTTCTAAATCTTCCCCAATCATCTTAGCTATATCTTCATCAGAAATCCTCGCATCTTTTTCTAGAATTTCTGCAATTTCAATTTCTTTATCTGTTAGTTTCATGTCCATCCTCCTGCTTGCCTTTTAAATATTCTCATTATATCAAATTATCACTAAATTTAATGCGCTAATTTCATTTTTTAAAACCAAAATTATATGCAAATTATTTGCTGGAATTTCTATCTATAAAAAAACTTTAGAAGTTGGAAAGAGAAGCAATTGATAACTTTTTATTCAGCAAAAAGAGTTTATTTGACTCTCTAAAAAGAGCAGGAACTGTTTCGTTTTAGAGATAAAAGTTTATGAGAGATTGCTGTGCAATCCTCTAAAGGGAGCTTCTCTTCAAAAGAAAATTCAAAGATAGCTTGGATAGAAGCTGCTAGATCATCTTCCAAATCAACATCATGTATTGCTTGAAGAATATCCGCAATTTCAGTATCATAATTGCCCTCTCCTATTGAAAAAGGGTCCCATTCATTTAATAAACGCACACATTCTAAATTAATTTCCTGACTATTCATCCGTTGTCACCTTTCGTTCCATTTGTTCAGAAACCATTCTATCATATATCCTTCTGAAGAAGATAACAGAAATGAAGAGCCCCCTCCAATCTAGCTATTTTAAAGGTAAATTTTTATTGACAATTCAGTATTTTAGCTTTATTATTCATTTAGTGAAAATTCCATAATTACTTATCAAGAGAGATTGAGGGAACAGGCCCGATGACATCCAGCAACCTCCTTTCCTAAAGGAAGGTGCTAACTCCTGCAGAATGACTTATTCTGAAAGATAAGATCGGTATATTTAATACGATACTTCTTTCAAAATGAAAGAAGTTTTTTTTATTTCCCAGACTTACCGAAAGGAATTTTCACCAATCTTAACCGATAAAGGTTTTAAAATAATGTTACAAAACATGGCGTTTTTGGCAAAGGGGGATAGTATTTTCTAATGATACAAATAAATGATTTGGTCAAAATATATAAAACAAAAAAAGAACAAGTCATTGGTGTTGACCATGTTTCTTTATCTATTAAAAGAGGCGAAATATTTGGAATTGTCGGCTATAGTGGAGCAGGTAAAAGCTCTCTGCTTCGCTGTCTCAATTTATTGGAAAAGCCAACCAGTGGAGAAATTATCATTGACAATATTTCTTTAACAAAGTTAAATCAAAAGCAATTAAGAGCTGCTCGCTTAAAAATAGGCATGATCTTTCAACATTTTTACCTTGTTAGTAGTAAAACGGTATATGAAAATATTGCTTTTGCTCTTAAAGCAGCTAATTTACCTTCTAAGAAAATACATAAACGGGTATTAGAGTTGCTTGATATGATGGGGCTGGCAGATAAGAAAGATGTCTTTCCTGCCCAATTAAGTGGAGGACAAAAGCAAAGAGTCGGAATCGCAAGAGCCCTTGCAAATAATCCAACCGTACTTCTTTGTGATGAAGCAACTTCTGCACTTGATCCAACTACAACAAAATCCATTCTTGCGTTATTAAAAAAAATTAATAAGGAACTTGGTTTAACCATCGTTCTAATCACCCATGAAATGGAGGTTGTGAAAGATATTTGTGATCGAATGGCTGTCATGGAAGCAGGGAAGGTAGTGGAAGAAGGTCCAGTTTACGATATGTTTGCAAACCCAAAACAGGAGCTTACTAAAAACTTTGTAAATAGCATTCTTCAATTTGAATTACCTAACCACCTATTAGAAGAAAGAAAAGGGAAAATTATTAAGGTTACCTTTCAAGGTGCCATCGCGGAAGAGGGAATTATCTCGGACGCCTTTCAGCACTATCAGGTGAAGGGAAATATTCTTCATGGAAAAATTGAATATATTCAAAATAATCCCCTTGGTATTTTTATCATGGAATTAACAGGGGAAGAAAAAGAAATTGTAAAAGCGATACAGTATATTAAAGATCGCACCAAAAATGTGGAGGTGATATATCATGCCTCTTAGTCTGGATTGGAATTATTTGATCGAGTTACTTCCCGACTTAAATTCAGCATTTTTTGAAACCTTATATATGGTTGGCATTTCTATTGTTGTGGCTATTATTGTGGGTTTACCGATTGGAATCCTCTTATTTGTAACAGATAAAGGATTGTTTCTCGAAAACACACTATTAAAAAACACGGTGGGCTTTGTTGTAAACATGGTGCGGTCAATCCCTTTCATTATCTTACTAATCGCCCTTTTACCATTAGCAAAATGGATTACCAACACAACGATTGGTCCTACTGCTGCTTCTGTTTCTCTATCTGTTGCTGCGATTCCGTTTTTTGCAAGAATAGTAGAACAAGCTTTTCGTGAAATTGATAAAGGAGTAATTGAAGCTTCCGTTGCTATCGGCGCTTCCCCATGGATGATTATCTGGCAAGTCTTAATACCAGAAGCAAGACCTGGAATTATTCAAGGAATCACTATTACCATTATTAATTTAATTGCCTATTCTGCTATGGCTGGAATAGTCGGCGGCGGCGGTGTAGGTGATCTTGCCATTCAATACGGCTATTATCGCTATGATAATACTGTCATGATTACGACTGTCGTTGTTCTCATTTGCTTAGTTCAAATCATTCAATTCTTTGGGGATAAAATATCCAAGACATTGGATAAGCGTTAATAATCACTTTAAGTTAATAGGAGGAAAAGACAATGAAAAAAATACTTATAGGAATTCTATTATTATTATCATTTACAGTACTTAGTGCTTGCGGACAAGACAAAAACAATGCAGATTCAGGGGAGAAAAAGGAAATTAATATTGGTGCTACTTCTGGTCCCTATGCAGACATGGTTAAAAAGGCAATTAAACCTATTTTAGAAGAGAAAGGCTATAAAGTAGAAGTTACAGAGTTTACAGATTATGTGCAGCCAAATAAAGCTCTAGCCGATGGTAGTATTGATGCGAATCTATTCCAACATAAAATTTATATGGAATCTTTTGCTCAACAAAATAACATAGAGTTATCTGAACTAATTTCTGTTCCAACTGCACCAATGGGTATTTATTCCAAAAAGTTTAAAAGCTTGGAAGATATTACAGATGGGGCAACAATTGCTATTCCTAACGATCCGACCAATGCGGCTCGTGCCTTCTTAATTTTAGAGGAAGCTGGCTTAATTAAAATTGATCAAGCTGCGGATCCACTTACTGTGTCTGAAAAAGATGTGACAAAGAATATTAAAAACCTAAAATTTGAAACAATTGAAGCGGCACAATTACCTCGTGCAGTTGACAGTGTAGATTTATCCGCTGTACCAGGCAACTTCGCCCTAGCAGCAAAAATGAACTTATTAGATGCACTAAAACTAGAAAATATGCTCGATCAATATCGTAATCGTGTTGTTGTTAATACAAAAGACATAGATGCTCCATTCGCTAAAGATATCAAAGCCGCTGTTGAATCAGCAGAATTCGAAAAAGTAATTGATGAGGATTTTAAAGGCTTCGGTAAACCAGAGTGGATGAATCAATAAATTGATGTTACGCAGTTATAAAGAGCGAGGTTTGTTGGGAATTTTTTTCCCGACAAACCTCGCTCTTTTTTTTATGCAAAACGAATAACTGATGGAAGAAAAAGCCCGTTGCCAATTTTCTGATTATTAAAATAAAGTCACATATTCACCATATTTCTTTCACAAATTAGTCACACCTCCCCCCTCTACAACTACAAACTGTATGTTAATATAATGTTGTATTGTGAATCCATTCACATAACAATATAAAGAACATTTATAGGGGGAACTAATCATGAAAATTACACCAAAAGTTTTACTAGCTTCCATCTTAGCAGGAGCACTTTTAACTGCTTGTGGAAATACAGACACAGAACCAAAGAAAGAAGAGAAAAAAGCAGAACAATCAGCTGATGTAGTAACAACAGCTTCAATCGTAAATGAAGCAGATCCACTAGTGAAAGCATTAAGTGCTGATGGAACTTGGATTGTTGCAACACTTCAAGATTTAAAAGTAGACAGTGATATCTTAGTAGCTGGTGAATTCCACGATAAAAATGATGCTGCTAATCCAATCTATCGTAAACTTGCTCTTTATACACAAGATGAAGACCATAACATTATTGATTCCTTCACTTTAACAGCTCCTAAAATGACTGTACAAAGTGAAAATTTCAAAATCCAAGGCGGTACTTTTGTCGGTGATGTTTACGTAGAAGCTAATGGATTTACTATTGACGCTACTGCAAAAGTAGATGGTAATGTTTATTACAAAAGTGATGCATTTAAATCTTCTGCTGTAATTGATGGCGAAGTAACTGGTACACAAGAAGTAAAATAATAGCTTATAATACCTAGCTGGAAATTCAGCTAGGTATTTTTTGTATTTCCTGTATTCTACACTCCCATACTTCCTCAACAAATTAACAAAAATTCCTAATAAATTAATAACACAAATAGATTGACAATTTTCTAATTTAGGAATATCTTTTATATAAAAGTTGCATTAACGAAACTTTTTAAACCAAAGCAAAATCAGGTGAGAAAAATGGACAGAAATCGATCTTTAGAAAAAATTCATTCTAAATCAGCAAAAAGTGTGTTTAGCAAGGAAGTTAAAGGTTGGAAAAAAATCCTTCCGTTTCTAGGACCAGCATTCATTGCGGCAATTGCCTACATTGATCCAGGAAACTTCGCAACGAATATTGCTGCTGGATCAAAATATGGATACTTATTATTATGGGTTATTCTTTTTTCTAATATTATGGCGTTAATTATTCAATCCTTATCAGCAAAATTAGGTATCGCTACCGGTAAAAATTTAGCAGAGATAGCACGAGAGGAATTTCCCAAGCCTGTATCTATCGGCTTGTGGATACAAGGTGAGCTTGTCATTATGGCAACAGATTTAGCAGAGTTTATTGGTGCAGCACTTGGTATTTATCTTCTCTTTGGTATTCCTTTACTGGAAGCTAGTCTGATTGCTGCTGTAGGATCTTTTGCTATTCTTGAATTACAAAGACGGGGATACCGTTCTCTAGAAGCAGGAATTACTGCGATGCTATTTATTGTTGTCCTTTCTTTTATTGTACAAATGTTCTTTGCGAATCCAGATGTTCCATCTTTATTACATGGGTTATTCACTCCACAATTTGATGGATTAGATAGCGTAATTTTAGCTGCTGGGATCCTTGGGGCTACAGTAATGCCACATGCGATTTACTTACATTCTGCATTAACACAGAATAGAATTGTTGGGGAAACGGATAAAGAGAAAAAGCAAATCTTCCGCTTTGAATTTATCGATATCCTTATTGCCATGTTGATTGCAGGATTTATTAATGGGGCAATGCTTATCGTCTCTAGTGCATTATTCCATAAAAATGGATTATTTGTAGAAGATTTAGATGTAGCTTTTAACTATTTTGGACAGTTAGTAAATCCCGTTTCAGCAACTTTATTTGGACTTGGTTTATTAATTGCTGGATTATCCAGTTCATCTGTAGGAACGATGTCTGGAGATGTTATTATGCAAGGATTTATTCATTTTCGCATTCCTTTATATGTAAGAAGATTTATTACAATGGTGCCTCCTATTGCTGTCATTGCATTAGGTATTAATCCAACAACTGCACTAGTAATAAGTCAAGTAATTTTATCATTTGGAATTGGTTTTGCTCTTATTCCATTAATAATGTTTACTAGTTCAAAACGTATCATGGGAAACCTAGTCAATACAAAATGGATTACGATTATTTCATGGGTTATGGCTATTTTAATTGTTGGATTGAATATTTTTATTCTCGTACAAACATTTCAGTAAAACAGGAATCTTATAAAGGCGAATCTAAATCTTTTTCGTATAAAAGAAGCAGAATAACAACACTAAAAAATCCTAAAACATTTTTTGTTTGTCCCAGCTTCTTAGAAATGAACCAAAGAAACAACAGGCGATCCTAAAAGTCGCCTGTTGTTTCATATAGAATTATTTCTTTTTAATCGATCCACATGCGATTCTTTCGCCTGAATCCCCTGCTGGTTGAGTCATTCCGTCATCTTGTTGTTCGGTAATAACGATTGAAGTCCCTTTTTTGCTGAATAAAGAATTTTTTCCATCTCTAAGGGTTACTTGTGGTGCCATTAGCTCAGCTTTTACGGTTCCATCCTCCTTTACCAAGATATTAGGTAAATCACCTGCATGGGCACCTTCTGGGTGAAGTAAACCATGTTCTTTATTATCTGGATTAAAGTGATTGCCTGCCGATTGAAAATCTGGAGCATCACATTTATTTGTTTCATGTATATGAATACCATGGATTCCTGGAGTTAGACCTTTTAAGTTTAAAGATAATTTTACTCCGTCAGCATGCTCCTGCAATTTAATTGTTCCTAAAGAGTCTCCCACATCATTAAACATTTCTACCTCTGCTTTTGTCACTTCCCCCTCCGCACAGCCGGTTAGGAAAATGGTTATCAGCACTAATAAACTCAGTTTTCTCATCTTTTTTCCTCCATGGACGGTTTGGTATTAATATTTGAAAAAAGACTCCTTATTATGCAGTTATTCTCGTTTATCAAACTATAGCCTTTGTGATACTATTAAAGGAAAGAAAATCTGGAGGGATTAGATTGTCAGAACTAGCTATCGGTTCCATCGTCACCGCTTTTTATAAAACTGGAAAATACATCGGGGAAATTACAGAGATTCGTCCTCAAAGTTATTTAGTACGGGTTCTTGCGGTCTTAAAGCATCCGATGCAAGGGGATTTGCATCAGCCAAAAGAGGCCATAGTTGATATTTTCCATGAAAGAAAAGCCCTTTCTTACCGAGAACAGATGAATGCTCCAAAGAAAATGGTCAAGCAATATAAGGAAGAATCCATTCCTTCTTATAATGATTCCCTACAAACAGCTATCGAAAAAATGCGTAAAGAGCTTCAAGAAGATGATTCTGCTTTCGCTATTCAAAGTTTAAAAAACTTGGAAATACTTAATGCAGAATATTATAAAATCGTTTAGAAGAAAATAACAAAAAGACGAGGAATGTATTCTTCGTCTTTTTTATGCAAACTTATTAAATAATTTAGACATATCAATTAAGTCTCCAATGGTTGGTTGATTAGATTTCCCCAAGTACTTCTTATCTTGCTCAACAAGTTTAAAAATATGATAAGTGGTTAAGGCATCATCTAAAGCACGATGATGTTTCCCAGTTCCCTCTCTGCCATATTCCCTAACTGCTTTCCATAAGCCTGTTTGGTTTTTATCACCAAAAAACCGCTTATATTCCATCGATAAATCAACTTCTTTACAAGATAGAATAAAGGGAAGTTGTGCTTTATGACAATTATCCTTTAGCACTTTCATATCCATGTTTCCCCATGTAACAATAATATTTTGATATCCGTTACAAATTGCCTCAAGCTTTTTCATTAGATCGTATAAAGATATCCCGTTATTTACTTGTTCTTGTGAAATATGTAGAAAAGATTTGCATCTCCTTGAAAGGGTTGAAAACTTACGGGGTACTACATATGAAGAAAACTGTTCCCTTATGGTATCACCAACAACGGCTACAATACCAACTTCAATAATTTCTGGATAAAACCCCTTAAACTTACTACTTTTCTCTGGCATGGTGAATTCAAAGTCAATAAATAAATACTGTTGCTTTTCCATTCTTTCACCTTCTTTTTTATCGATATTTCACATGAATCATCCTGTCTAAACCGTTCTTTCTTCTATGCATCTCGATAAACTAGCTGTCTTTTATTTATCTATATTATAACAGAATATCACTTAACCTTTTTAATTTTCTGTACTTTTATCTTTATTTTTTTTATTAACTTATCAGATCCATTTATTGGTTCTATGCAGAAATGCAACGTAAAAAAACACAGGATAGCTCTCCTGTTTAAATATAGTTTGGGAATACGAAAGACTGCTTCCATTTGGATATTTATGAAATAAACAAGTTTTCCCCTTACACATATTTTTCCTTCTACTGCAGAACATAAAAAAAGAACAACCCTTAATAAACGGCTGTCCCTTTTCGCTGCATTATTCTTCTGCGATTATCCTGATATATTCTCTTGGTTGAAAAGGAATCATCGTTTCATCGAAAAAAGGAGAGTTTGCCTCTTCTATGAAAAGAAGTTCCTCCAGTGAATAAAACTCTCTTTTTTGGAAGTTGTCCAATAAAATTCCAACAAAAAGACATAGAGAAAATAGACAAATGGAAATTTTTACCTTTATTTTCAATTGCATAGTATACCACCTCACCATTAGTTTGAGCAAAAAGGGGGATGTTTTACACAAAAAACAAAAAATTTTTTTCCTGTTTTAGACCATGTTTCTACCTATTTAATAGAAAGGTTTAGTCTTAACTTAATTTCTAGTTTCCTATATGCAGAGCGTTTTTTTTTGCGTTATACTTTAACATGTTCAATCATTTCAAGCGTCTTTTAGCAAAGTTTAAGGAGGGGTTAATTTGTCTATTCTTCACTGGGCTGTACTTGCACCATTTTTATACACCCTATTAATACCAATCACATTTATATTTAGGAAAAAAATACATACAGGATGGTTTGTTCTTCTACTTCCCTTGCTGTTGTTTATTTATTTTTGCCGAAACATTGGGACAACCTCAAATTTACATACGAAAGTAGAATCAATCCCCTGGATCCCATCACTAGGAATTGATTTCGCTGTAAAATTAGACGGTCTTGGCATACTATTTGCCTTATTAATAACTGGAATCGGTTCTCTTGTTATTCTTTATTCCATTTATTATTTGGATAAAAACAAAGAGAAGGTCAATCATTTCTATGTATATCTTCTGTTATTCATGGGAGCAATGCTCGGGGTCGTCTTATCTGATAATCTCATTGTTCTTTATATGTTCTGGGAAATTACAAGTATTTCTTCGTTCCTTTTAATAGGTTTTTGGAATAATCGAAGTAATTCGCGATATGGTGCAATCAAATCAATGGTTATTACCGTATTTGGTGGTCTTTCCTTATTAGCAGGGATTGTCCTACTTTACCTAATGACCGGTTCCTTTACTATTTCAGAAATAATTACTTCTGTTCAACAAGAATCTATTATGTCTCATCCGTTATTTATTTTAGGGATGATTTGCATCTTACTTGGAGCATTTACAAAATCGGCCCAATTTCCCTTTCATATTTGGCTGCCTGATGCAATGGAAGCTCCAACACCAGTCAGCAGTTATTTGCATTCCGCTACAATGGTTAAAGCTGGAATATATCTTGTGGCCCGTTTAAGTCCTGTCTTTGCAGTGTCTGGTTATTGGCTGTGGATTGTATCACTTGTCGGGATTGTTACACTGATATATGGATCTTTTATGGCGATAAAACAAGTAGACTTAAAAGGTCTTCTCGCATACTCAACCATTAGTCAGCTCGGAATGATTATGTCTTTACTAGGGATTGGAGCTGCTGGTGTCCACTATGACAATGAAAGTGTGTATTACATTGCTACAGCTGCTGCAGTCTTCCATCTTGTCAACCATGCAACCTTTAAAGGAAGTTTGTTTATGATGGTTGGAATTGTTGACCATGAAACTGGAACAAGAGATATTCGCCGTTTAGGCGGCCTGATGAAAATTATGCCTATCACATTTGCTATCGCATTAGTCGGCTCGATGTCTATGGCTGGAATCCCCCCATTTAATGGATTTCTAAGCAAAGAGATGTTCTTTGCAAGCATGTTAAATATTCTTGATTTCCAAATGTTTAACCTAGATACATGGGGAGTTTTATTACCTGTCATCGCCTGGGTCGGCAGCATCTTTACATTTGTCTATAGCATGATTCTTGTATTTAAAACTTTCACTGGAAAATATCAACCAGAAAAATTATCTGCTAAACCACATGAAGCACCAATGGGTATGCTGATTTCACCCATTATCTTAGTATCACTTGTTGTCATATTTGGATTATTTCCTGGGCTTCTATCCAATACCATTCTTTCTCCTGCTATTACATCTATTTATGGCGGAGGCGTTTATGATCTGCATATCTATCACTGGCATGGATTTGAACCTGAGTTATTTATGACAATTGGGGTCATTGTATTGGGAATAATTCTCTATTTAACAGTGGGAAAATGGTCTGTTATCTATCAAGCCATTCCTGTTATTTGGAATCGAATATATGATTGGTTATTTGGCGAAACAGAAAATGGATTTAACAAGCTGACAAACAGATATATGACAGGTTCCTTGCGCACCTATCTCATTTATATCTTTTCTTTCTTTATCCTAATCCTTTCTTATACTTTATTTGCAAAGGATGGATTTACAATAGACACTTCCCGACTAGCACCAATTGGTGGATACGAAGTAGTGCTGTCGCTTGTTCTGGTGATTTCCACCATAGCTATACTATTTGCTAAATCCCGTTTGACCTCTATTATTCTTTTAGGGGCAGTCGGATATACCGTTTCTTTATTTTACGTAGTATTTCGCGCACCTGACCTTGCTTTAACTCAATTAGTTATTGAAACAGTTTCCGTTGCTTTATTCTTATTGTGTTTTTACCATTTACCTAGAAATGCTAGAAAAAAGGAAAGTATTCCTTTCAAATTATCAAACGCAGTCATTTCCGTACTAGTAGGACTCGTAGTGATGGTTATTGCGATTGCCTCCTATAGCACGAAACTGTTCGATTCCATTTCTCAATTTTATGTGGAGAATACTTATACGAAAGCAGCAGGAGAAAACATGGTAAATGTTATCTTAGTGGATTTCAGGGGATTTGATACACTCTTTGAAATTACAGTATTAGCTATTGCTGCTATTGGTATTTATTCGATGATAACTTTGAGAATGGGAGGAAAGAAAAATGAAAATAAATAATTTAGTTTTACAAACCATTACAAAAGTCATTGTCTTTTTGATACTTCTGTATGCAGTTGATCTCTTTTTTTCTGGTCACTATACACCAGGCGGAGGCTTTATCGGCGGATTAATGGCAAGTGGAGCAATAGTTCTATTGCTGATAGCTTATGATTTAAAATTAGTAAAAAAAATCTTCCCTGTTAATTTTATCTATGTTACTGCAATAGGCTTGCTGATAAGCACTTTAACAGGAATGATTGCCGTATTAGATGGGAAACCATTTTTAACGCATTTTTTTAATAAACATGCGCACTTGCCTTTATTAGGAGAAACGTCCCTTCACACTGCTGCACTGTTTGATCTCGGGGTTTTCCTAGTAGTAGTGGGAGTTACAATGACCATTATTCAAACGATTGGAGAGGATGACTAATGGAATTCTTAATGGCATTCATTATCGGCATTTTATTTATGTGTGCGACGTATTTAATTCTTTCTAAGAGTCTATTGCGCATTATTATTGGAACTGGCCTTCTTAGCCATGGGGTTCACTTATTAATATTAACGATGGGTGGTTTAAAGAAAGGTGCTGCTCCTCTCTTAGGTCAGCATGCTGACAGTTATTCTGACCCGTTACCCCAAGCATTAATATTAACTGCGATTGTTATTAGCTTTGGTGTCACTTCCTTCTTATTAGTACTTGCATACAGAACTTATCAAGAATTAGGGACAGATAATTTGGAGAAATTGAGAGGGAAAAAGCATGAGTAATTTAATTCTATTTCCAATTTTAATTCCTTTACTCACAGGAATCATGTTGATTTTCTTTTATAAGAAGACCATCTTACAACGGATTATTTCCTTATTGAGCACTAGTGTTTCGATTATTATTGTGCTATTTATAATAGATAAAATCAAAAACGAGGGAATTCAAACAGTAAATTTGAGTAATTGGGATGCTCCGTTTGGGATAACGATTGTATCAGATATGGTATCAGCACTTCTTGTGTTAACAACAAATATAATCGCCTTTTGTTGTATCCTCTACTCCTTTAAGGGAATCGATAGAGAAAGGGAAAATTACTTTTATTACGCTATGATTCAATTTCTCTTAGTTGGTGTTATTGGTGCGTTTTCAACTGGCGATATCTTTAACTTGTTTGTATTCTTTGAAGTAATGTTAATGGCTTCCTATGTACTACTTGTTCTTGGAAATACAAAAATTCAATTAAGAGAAACAGTAAAATACATTATTGTAAATGTTGTCGCTTCTGCACTCTTCGTTATTGCCGTTGCCTATATTTATTCTGTTGTTGGCACTTTAAATATGGCGTCTATTTCAGAACGAATCAGCGAAGTGGATGGATCAGGCATATTAACGGTCATAGCTGTCCTGTTCTTAATCGTTTTTGGATTAAAAGGAGCTCTCTTCCCGTTATTTTTCTGGCTTCCAGGATCTTATTATGCCGCTCCAATACCGATACTTGCATTATTTGGAGCGCTATTAACAAAAGTTGGAGTTTATTCGATTGCCCGGACGTACTCCCTCTTCTTCTATGAAGATTCTTATGTCTTTACATTATTAGGTAGCCTTTCTCTACTAACCATTATTTTAGGAGCAATTGGAGCAATTGCCTATAATGATGTCAAAAAAATTATTATCTATAATATCGTTACGGCAATTGGGGTTATCTTGTATGGATTCTCTATTTTTAATAGTACTTCCTTAAATGGATCGATTTTCTACCTTTTACATGACATGGTTATTAAAGGAGCACTGTTTCTATTAATCGGAATCATGATTTATATTACTGGAACTAGTAATTTAAAATATATGAGTGGCTTAATGAAAAAATATCCTCTACTTACTTGGACTTTCTTTCTTGCAGCACTTGGACTTGCAGGTATTCCGCCATTAAGTGGCTTTATTGGTAAATTACTAATTATCCAGGGAGCGTTTGAAGAAAGTAATTATATTGGAAGTTTTATTGTTGTGCTATCGAGTCTCCTCGTTCTACTATCTGTTATCAAGATATTTGTTAAAGCTTTTTGGGGAGAAGAATCAGATAATATTACTAGAAAGCCTATAAAAACACTTTTACTGCCCGGATGTTTACTAGTCCTTCTTTCTTGTCTAATCGGAATTGGTGCAGAGGTGATTTCACCATATATTTCTCTCGCTGTTGAAAGTTTATTGCAGCCGGAAAACTATATAAATGCCGTATTAAAGGAGTGATGACAATGGCATTTCAATTATTATTAAATTTTGTAATCAGTTTTATTTGGATGTTTCTGAAAGGCTCCTTCGCTCCAGATACGTTTCTAATCGGCTTTATTATCGGATTGATTCTCATTTTTATTACAAGAAGATTTTTCTCCGATAAGTTTTATTTATATAGAGTTGTTTCTATATTAAAGCTTTTAGGTATTTTTCTAAGAGAATTAGTACTTTCTAATATTGCCGTGTTAAAAATAATTCTTCAACCAAGGTTAAAAGTAACGCCGGGTATTTTTGCCCTCGAAACGGATTTAAGAAAGGACTGGGAAATAACGCTACTTTGTAACCTTATCACCCTGACACCTGGAACCCTTGTTGTAGATATTTCAGAAGATAATAAAATCCTATATATTCATGCAATGGATATTAGCGATAAAGAGGCCGCTATCAGCAGTATCAAAAATAGCTTTGAAAAAGCCATACAAGAGGTGAGTATTTGATGTTCCAGACGATTATGCATATATCTTTATTTATTGTTTCTACCTCGACGATTTTATTTATTTATCGAGTTGTAAAGGGACCTTCTACTCCCGATAGAGTAGTCGCTTTAGATGCCATCGGAATCAACCTTGTTGCGATTACTGCTATTTTATCAGTGGTGTTAAAAACATCAGCCTTTTTGGAAGTTATTCTTCTCATTGGTATTTTAGCCTTTATTGGTACGGTAGCTTTCTCGAAGTATCTGGAGAAAGGAGTAATAATCGAAAATGACCGCGACAATCATTAGCATTATCATAGCTATTCTTATTCTCTTAGGAGCCTTATTAAGTCTGGTTGCAAGCATTGGCGTATTACGATTACCTGATGTGTACACAAGAAGTCACGCAGCATCTAAATCTGCGACACTAGGGGTCATGTTTATCCTTCTTGGTGCTTGTCTCTACTTTTTCCAGTCGGAACAAATTTTCAATTCCCGTTTAATTCTTGCCATCGCCTTTATTTTCTTAACATCTCCAGTTGCGGGACAACTTATTATTCGCTCTGCTTATAACAGAAAAATACCAATGGCAGATGAAGCGATAAGAGATGATTTAAAAGAAGCGAGAAACGCTGCTGCGAAAAGCAAATAAGCCCATCATTTGCCTGCGGAACCAATTTTTTTAGCAGGATAAGCTATCGATCATAAGCAAATAATATTCCTGTCCTGTCATTGGACTAATACAGAACAGGAGTACAATAATATGAAAAATATACGTGAAGGATTAATCCCTACTGTTCTTGGAACAGCCGTTACAACTGCTGGCATTGCCATGAAAAAAAATCGTAAAATCGATTCCATGATTTCCAATACAGTCTTTGGATTTGGACTAGCACATGTGGTCTTAGGAACAATTGATCTAATCGAACACCGTAGTAAGTTTTAAGAAACAAATAAAACATCTTAAAGTTATGCATATTTTAAAGACTTGAAATCGAAACAGGCTATTTTTTCCTGATGTGATTTCAAGTCTTTTCTTATTCATAAATTCCCTTTATAAGGAATAGAATAAAAGAAGCAAAATTATGCATGAAAGGAATGGCTACTATGTACCACGCTCGATATTATCATCGTAAAATCCCTACTTTAGCAGCATTCCACCCATATCTTCATTACCCTCTCTATTTTCGAGAACTCCCAGAAGCGAATCCTTCTAAACTCATCAATTCTGCTAAGGATACCCTATCTTTATTGCCTGATGTGGAGACCTGTTTAAAAAAATTTGCTAACTCTCCTGACTTTTCCAAGAATCTCATGAATGCCGCTCAATTATCTAAAACGGAAACAGTGGAGCAATTAATAAAATCAATTGGCGTAAAAGAATCCCCTACAATAGCTTATAATCCTGATGGGATTACATTAAATTTCGACCATAAAAATAAGCCACCCTATTGCTGCTTCTTATCTGTTCAATTGAGATGGCGTTAGCATTTTTTAATTGTTCATAATAGATTATTTCAGGCTGTATAACGTACTGCCTGAAATAATCCGATAAAGAATAAGTGAACTTTATTTTTCTAAAACGCTTTTTGTTATGATTGATTATACCTGTTCAATCATTGCTATATAATTAATTGTACCTTTTACCAAAACAGCTATTCTTCTATCCAATTGATGGATTTTTTAGTAATAAGGATACGGTCCATATGGTCCCGGAGCAAACGGAGCTGGACCAAACGGAACAGGGCCATATGGGACAGGACCAAAAAACGGTCTTGGTCTCACTAAAGCCCCGCCTATTACTCCTCCTAATAAACCACCCACAAAGGGTGCTGCAAACCAGGCTCTTGAATCTTGCTGTGGATATTGATACTGATAAGGGTATCCATACATTCTTCAACATTACCTCCACTCTCATTTTAGACTTATTTCTCTTCTCTATTTTCTATGCGAATGTCCCCCTTTTGGACTGGGCTATCGCCTTATATCGCTAAATTTCTAGAAATAAATGCTTTCTTTGTTAATAAAAAAAGTGCAGGATAGGCATAGGTAATTCCATTAATTTATTCACGCTTAGGTCATTGCTTGTCTATACTATATGGAATAGATGTCGCAGGAGGAATGGTAAAGAAAATGAATTCACTTTTTGATTTCACGAATAAGACGGCAATTATCTCAGGGGGAAGTCGAGGGTTAGGAGAACAAATGGCCAAAACGCTGGGTGAAGCTGGGGCTAACATTGTCATTTGTTCCAGAAACTTAGAACAGTGTACAAAAACTGCTGCTAAATTACAAGATAAAGGAATAAAGGTATTAGCCCTTCCATGCGATGTATCCAAAAAAGAGGATATAGACCATGTTATTAGCCAAACAATCGCCAAATTCCAAACTATAGATATCTTAATTAATAACAGCGGTACTTCCTGGATGGCACCTTTTCTTGATTATCCCGAAGAGAAATGGGATAAAGTACTTGATGTTAATCTCAAAGGATCTTTTTTATTTTCACAGGCAGCTGCTAAAAAAATGGCAGAACAAAAAAAGGGCAAAATAATTAATGTTTCTTCTGTTACCGCATTTAACGGAACTCCGCCGCACTTATTAGATGCAATTGCTTATAACACGAGTAAAGGCGCACTCATTACATTAACCAAAGAATTAGCTATTAAGTTAGCCCGTTATAATATCCAAGTAAATGCGATTGCGCCAGGTTTTTTCCCGACAAGTATTACGACTAAATTAGAAGATAGTAAAAACCTAATTACTGCTGGAATTCCAGCAAGGCGCTTAGGGGAATTAAGTGATTTAGATGGAATTATTCTGCTCTTAGCTGGAGAATCTTCCAATTATATCACAGGACAAACAATTGCCATTGATGGTGGACTTTCCTCTAGTTTATAAAAAAGGGAGTCTAGAAATAAGCTTTAGGATGTTCACTAAAAAAGAAAAGAAAGAGGGATAGGAAAATGGCACACGTTACAATCGATTTTTATGAGTTATTAAAGAAAGGCGGCACTTTATTACAATATCGGTTAAATAACCGTATTAAGAACAGTTTAAATCAAATGTCCATTATTAATTTCACAACTTCAAAAATGAATCCATTAACAAACAAATTAGATCAAATTCAAACTTATACAGAGCAATTAAGTAATTATATGAATCTACCTACTAAAACAGACCTTGCAAACGCAACCCAGTTAATTCTTCAATCAGAAGAAAAAATCGATAATCTTGATGATCAGTTATTTGAATTAACGACAATGATGAAAGAAGTCAAACAACTAATTGAACAATTAAGCATGAATCCTTCTGATGATTACTCCAATCAATTGACAAATATCATCACGGAGCAAGAACAGCGTATTTACACACTTCAAAATGAATTAGTGCAAGCAAAACAACAATTGGATTCACAAAAAGACGAACTCAGCTTTTCTACTATTTCCAATCAGGCGATATAATATGGCAAAAAAAAGTCTAGCTAAATTTATTCATACCTTATCGTACGATCCTGCCGTTGGACAATCAGAAAAATATGCCATTTGGAAAAAAAACAAAGCAACTTTATGGTATTACCCTTCTAAAGAAAGAAAATATAAAGAATCGATTTTTCTTGTTTATTCAATCGTGAATAAACCATATATTCTTGACTTAGGTCCCTCCATGAGTTTAATTGAGGCATTTAATAACGCAGGGTATGATACGTATTTAATTGATTTTGGGATTCCTGCATACGAGGATCGTCATTTAACCATTGATGATTATATAGCAAAGTATATTCAACCAGGTTTTAAACGTGCGATGCGACATGCTAACTCCGATTCCTTTACTGTCATTGGTTTTTGTTTAGGAGGAACACTTGCCAGCATATTTGCAGCGTTAGATAATCGTTATATTAAAAATTTAATTCTTGCGGTGTCTCCAATTAACTTTTCCGATTTTCCGGACTATGATAAGTGGCTGAATGCTCTTCGCGAAAATGAACTGCACCTTGAGGAATTAATCGATAAAATGGGCATTGTACCTCCTGAATCGGTTAAATATGGAACTAGGTTACTTGTTGCTCCTCTTTCCTTCAGCCATTATTTAGCACTTTTAAATCGTTCTGGCGAAGAAACATACTCGGAAAAATGGGCACGAATGAACAAATGGACACTCGATCATATCCCTGTAGCTGGGGCAACGTTTAAACAACTTATGAATGACTTTGTCAGGGACAATAAGATGATTGAGGGTGGTTTAACAATCAATGGAGAAGAGGTTGATTTGTCTAACATTCACTCTAATTTACTTGTATTTTCCACCAAGAATGATCCTCTTGTTCCAAGTTCTCTCTGCGAACCAATTATGGATCTTGTTTCAAGTCAAGATAAATCCTTTGTTTTATTTGATGGCGGGCATGCTGGTCTCGTTGCGAGTACTCATATGCCAGAACCAATGGAAAAGTGGCTGCAAGCACATAGTACCCCCCTATAAAAAACCAGACCCCATCAATCGATAAAATGGGGTCTGGTGATTTCTTCTATAGATCTACGTATTTTCTATTTTATACTTTCAAATCTTTCTACAAACAATGCTAATGTTCTAGTCATAGCGCCTGTTCCACCTGGCTGACCTAAATCAGTAGCCTTACTTTGTGTAGATGTTCCAGCAATATCTAAATGAACCCATGGTGTTTCCTCTGCAAATTCGCCGATAAAGGCACCACCCATGATTGCATGACCAGCGGCACCTGGTGAATTATTTAAATCTGCAATCGGACTATTGCGCACTAATTTCTTATGACTCTCAAAAATAGGCAGTCTCCACATTTGTTCCCCTGCTTCATAGGAAGCTTCTAACACCTGTTCAAATAAAGATTCATTATTCGTCATTGCACCTGTCGTTTCCATTCCTAAAGCGGTAATTACTCCACCTGTAAGGGTTGCGACATCTACAAGGTAGTCAGCGCCATGATGTTTTGCGTAAGTTACTGCATCTGCTAAAACTAAGCGACCTTCTGCATCTGTATTTAATACCTCAATTGTTTTTCCACTCATCGATGTGATAACATCATCTGGTTTAAACGCATTACCACTTATCATATTATCAGTAGATGGAATAACTGCAACGACATTTTGTTCTGGTCTCAATTCTCCAATAATCTCCATTGCTCCAAGAACTGCTGCTGCACCGCCCATATCCGTTTTCATACCGACAATACCAGTTTTTGTCTTAATAGAATAACCACCTGTATCAAAGGTAATCCCTTTTCCTACTAAGCCGATGACATCTTCCCAGTTATCTTTTCCCTGGTATTTCAGCACAATCATTTTAGGAGGCTCTGTCGAACCTTGGTTCACAGCAAGCAATGCACCCATACCAAGCTTTAGCATATCTTCTCTCTCTAATATTTCTGCCTCAAAGCCATATTTTCCCGCTAATTCTAGTGCATAATTAGCTAAATCTGCTGCTTTTAGCATATTCCCTGGCAGGTTAACTAGCGTACGAGCAGAGTTTGTTGCCTGACCATATACATACCCTACTTTTAGCGCTGACATAACTTCCTCTTCCTCTACATGACTATAAACAGTAATTTCTGTAATCTTTTTTTCTGGTTCATTTGATTTTTGTTTATAACCTGAAAACTCATAGGTAGCAAGACCAAACGCTTCACTGCTTGCATGAGCAACATCTTGTGCATCATTTTCCTCTGATACAAAGGAATCCAAGTATATAGCTGTTTCCACCCATTTTTCACTAGTAATGCGTTTAAAGGTTGCTCCAAAGATTGCTTTTAGCTCATCAAAGGTCAGTTCTTTCTCTTTTCCTAATCCAACAAAAATAATTCGTTTTGCTCCAATTTTTCCAAAAGTATGTATAACCGTAATGGCCTTTTTCTTTGCTGAAATATCCCCATCTTTTACTAAACTAGTTAATTCTCCTTCAAACTGTTCGTCTAGTAATTGCAGCTTACCTTCTAATTTAATAGACTTATCAAATAATCCAATAATAATATTTTCATGATTATTTTGAAAATCCCATTCTTTCTGATATGAAAACATAATCAATTCCTCCATTCTATTTCTTCTTCTATTATAACGAATTTATTTATCATTTCGTATATCTAATTAAATTTACCTCATCCATTTCTAAATGATAATGCTGCATTCCTAAAGATTAGCTGCAGCTGAATGATTTATTTTGAAAAACAACTTTCTTATAAAAGGTACCAAAATGTAAAAAGATTTTTCGAATTTAAGTAGAAAGCACAATATTTGGTTATGTTATAATAAGATAAGTGGAAAAGCAAAAAGAGCATTGAAAATTGCTCTCAATCATTTAAAAATGAATCGCATTTTTGTTTTTCCATGGCTTTGAAAGCAAATAATACAGAATGAAATTCATTTTAACCCTATATCTAGCTCCACTGTCTACCTCCTTATTTCCATTAATTCTCCTTATATGAAAGATTAATAATGAGTTAAATAAGGTATACATACTAAAAGTACATATTTTTCACAGAATGATGAGGTGTTTTTATGGAACTACTAGCTAACTTTCCTTTACTTGCGAGTTTGGCTGCAATCTTTTTTGCGCAATTTGTCAAAGTGCCAATCACTTTTTTTGTTACGAAAAAAATTGACTGGTCTTTGTTAACTAGTACAGGAGGAATGCCAAGTTCTCACTCAGCAGCTGTAACTGCTCTTTCTACTGGTGTGGCTCTGCAAACTGGCTTTGATTCACCGATCTTTGCAGTTGCTGCTATTTTTGCGATAATCACTATGTTTGATGCTACAGGCGTTAGAAGACAGGCAGGAGAACAAGCAATTGTTTTAAATCGCTTAGTAAACGATTTTAATAAGTTCTTAAATGAAGCAAAAGGATGGCAAAACAAACCGGAGCAGGAAAAAAGAAAAGAATTAAAAGAATTGTTAGGACATAAACCGATAGAAGTATTTTTTGGTGGACTAACCGGAATTGTATTGACGCTTGTTTTACATATGCTAATTTATTAACCTTGACTTTATAAATACAAATAAATACTGCTTAAGATATTATATTCTAAAGCAGTTTTCAGACTGTCGACAACATAAAACTGCTTAAGCTATTCTAAAGCAGTTTTATTTATTCTAAAAAAGAAGGATATCCTAAAAATCAACTAACATTTTTTGTTAGGACCTTGATTTTAGAATATCCTTTTTACTTGATAATTAGTATGTAATTATTTATTTTCTGCTTTTGTATACTGTTGACGGAATACTTGCATAGATTCTTCTTCATTTAACGCACTTAACGTTTCTTCTGTTAGTTTGCCTTTACCCATTTCCACTATGTATACATCTATTGTTTTCTTGCCCCATTGACTATATACATCTTGTACGGTTTCATAGTATAAATCTAATCTATTGCCATTAATTGCTGAACCAGTATCTGCCACAACCCCAAATCCATAATCAGGGATAAAAAGAATAGTTCCAATTGGAAATACACTAGTATCAGCAGCTATGGTACTATATAAATCTCTTTTTACTTTTACGCCTGAATAGGTAATACCGAATTGTGGATGCCCTGGGTTCTTGCCAGTTGACTCATATCCAGCGGTATAGCCTGTTGCTATCACCCGTTTTGTCGGATATTGTGACCAATCCTTCATATTTTCTAGCAAAGGGGGTTTACCTGCAACCTCTTTACTGGATGAAATTTGTGTTTTTTCCGCCAATGCTTTTTTAAAGCTTTTTAATGCTACACTCATTTGTTTTATTGTATGATCAATATGACCGGTATCTTTACTTACCTGAGATTGTTCGTTAGTACTAATATTTATCGAACTCGCCTTAACACCTGAAATCGATTGGAACGTGGTTAGTAGTGCTGCCATTAAAAGTAGAACCATTCCTACTCTTCTAAAAAACTTTTTATAATAATTCATATTTTTCACTCCTCTCAAAACTATTCATTTCCCATATTCAAAGAATTTATTCATAAAAAGGTTAAAAGCAGAACTTTCCCCCTAGTAAAATACCAAAAAAATACAAAAAAACATCGATTAGAAGGTTCTAATCGATAATTTCTACATTATTTTCCGAATTATACTATTACCAATAAAAGTTAAAAGTTGGAAATTCTTTATTTTATAAAATTTATGAGTAGGATGGTGGTCCTAGATAGCTTTCAAAATTGGAAGATTAAAAAAGTGAGAAATCATAATCATTATGATATGATAGCTTGTAGAACTGATCTTTATTAGGAGGGTTTAGGAAAATTGGAAGAAAATCAAACCATTTATGATATTACTGTTATCGGTGGTGGACCTGTAGGCATGTTCACTGCTTTTTATGGAGGGATGAGACAAGCAACCGTTAAAATCATCGAGAGTCTCCCTACCCTTGGCGGTCAGCTTACAGCACTTTATCCCGAAAAATATATATATGACATTGCTGGATTTCCAAAAATTCGTGCTCAAGAGTTAGTCGATAATTTAGAAGAGCAAATGAAAAAATTTGAACAGTCTATCGTACTAGAACAAGCTGTTCAAACAGTGGAGAAACAAGGTGACGGTATATTTAAAATTACTACCGATAAAGAAGTCCATTACTCCAAAACTATTATTATTACAGCTGGAAACGGAGCTTTCCAACCTCGTAAATTAGAGTTGGAACAAGCGAAAGAATATGAAGGAAAAAATCTTCATTACTTTATCAATGACTTAAATCAGTTTGCAGGGAAAAAGGTAATGGTGTTTGGTGGTGGAGATTCTGCTGTTGACTGGGCATTAATGCTAGAGCCTATTGCGGATACTGTTTATTTAGCACATAGACGTGATAAATTCCGTGCACATGAGCATAGTGTAGAAAACCTTAAAATTTCAAAAGTAAACATCAAAACTCCTTATATTCCTTCAGAGTTAGTAGGAGATGAGGAAATCAAACAAGTGATTCTTGAAAATGTAACAACACAAGAAAAAGAAATTATTGATGTAGATGCAGTTATTGTAAACTATGGATTTGTTTCTTCTTTAGGCCCAATTAAAGAATGGGGCTTTGAGATTCAAAAGAACTCTATTGTTGTTAACAGCAAAATGGAGACAAATATTCCAGGTATCTATGCAGCTGGAGACATATGCACATATGATGGAAAAGTGAAATTAATAGCTACAGGTTTTGGCGAAGCCCCTACAGCAGTCAATAATGCTAAAACATATATGGATCCAAAAGCTCGCGTACAGCCTCTTCACAGTACTTCTTTGTTTAAATAACCTTTTCTAAAGACTAATGATAATCAGTTGTTTTCTCTCAATGGTTTGGAAAACAACTGATTACATTCAGTCTTTTTTATTAAATAAAAAAACCGCTGTGTCATGAAGACCAAAAGGTGTTCATGACACAGCGGTGTTCAACTTTTAAAGCTTTGTTCTTAACACTCTTCTGGTGTTCCAGCCACTTTCGCTGTACGGAAAGAAGACCCGCAGCCACAAGATGCAATCGCATTAGGATTGTCGATGGTGAATCCGCCGCCCATTAGGGATTGCTTGTAATCAATTTTTGTTCCTTTTAAAATAGGGCCATCGTTTTGATCAACTAACACACGAATGCCATATTGCTCAAAAAGTTGGTCATTTTCTTCTTTATCCGGTGAGAAACCCATTCCATAAGATAAACCACTGCAGCCTCCACCTTTTACTGCTACTCTTAAGTAGGAACCTTCTTCATCGTTCGCCTTCATCATTTCTTTTATTTGAAGAGCAGCGGCTTCTGTTATGTGTACAATTTCTTCTGTCACTGTTCATTCTCCTTTCGTCCTGTTATTACTTCTTATTATATTATATACCGCTAATCAAAACTACTCAACTGAAGGGACCTGTGTAAAACATGGTAACAAAACAGGTCTATGTGATAATCTGCACGAACATTTTTCAAGTATTTTCGATTAAAACATTATTATCGTTTACTGTTCCCACTTTGAAGAAATCCCTTAATATAATATAGACTTTTCACCTATCTGTAAAATTTTTATAGGGAATATTACTCACGATAAGGTATAATAAAATATATAAATATCTAGCCTTTTTACCTAACAACAAAGGGAGTGAGAAATGTGAACAAAATCGAACCGTTATTTGATAAGCAATGTACCTGTTTGCTTTGTCAAACTAAATTTACAACAAAAAAATTACGTTCAAGATTTGTCAAATTGAAAAATTTAGATACAGATTTCTTTCCTGTCTATGCTGAGCATAATCCACTCCTTTATTACATAAATGTCTGTCCTGCTTGCGGGTTTTCTTTTAGTGATGATACAGTTTCTTATTTTTCTCCAGAAAGTAAAAGGATACTAATCGAAAAAGTATGTTCCCAATGGATTCCACATTCCTTTGGAAAAGAACGTAACATAGAGGATAGTATTAAAACATATAAATTAGCTGCTTATTGTGCTTCTTTACGGAAGGATAAGCATATTACCCTTGCAGGACTGCACCTGCGGATTGCATGGCATTATCGTATGTTAAATAATCATAAACAAGAGAGGCGTTTTATATCCCTTGCATTATCAGAATATGAAACTTCCTATTCTGTTGGTGACTATCAGGGAACTCCTGTTTCAGAATTAAGAACCATTTATTTAATAGCAGAACTTTCCAAGCGGACAGATAATCTAGAAAAAGCTACAAAATATTATTCGAAAGTAATTGAGCAGCAGAGTAGGACAGTGGAAACACAAATTGTCAAGCTGGCAAAAGAAAGCTGGCAGGAAATAAGAGACAGGCAAAAAACCTTCATCTAAAAACCGCTTATATCAGTGAATTAATTTTAAACACACTGATATAAGCGGTTTTATGTTGGATTTGCCTTCAAATATTGATAGATATTCTCAACAAGCTCGTTTACATCTTTCCCTTTGACTACTTCACCATCTACTAACGCAAATAACGAATCGCCACATTGCCCACAATAACTTAAACACCCATAGTCAATCACATCTAAAGAATCATCCTGTTCAAGACATTCTTTCGCTTCATATGCGCCTGATGCTAGGTTACTCGCACAAAATTCAATTAGCGGTTTAAACAAACATCTCACCTCCCTCTGAATTATACAGGTTTTTCTTAGTGTTGAACGCAAAAATTGTCTGATTTCATACTTCCTTTCTTAATCTGTAAGGGGAAAAGTCATTTTCCTTCTATAATGAAGAATAAACAGTCCTAACCTTTTAATATACTCTAAAAGGAGCAGATCTAAAATTACGAACTAATTTTTAAAGAATAGATTTTCTCATGAGCACAATAAGGGGGAAAAAATGAAAAAATTAATAATATTAGGCGGCGGTTATGGTGGTATGCGTGTTTTATCCTCTATCATACCTCATTTACCATATAATTTTATGGTCATATTAATAGATAAAGTCCCATTTCATTTTCTAAAGACAGAATATTATGCTCTTGCAGCTGGTACTGTACTGGATAAAACCCTACAAATTCCTTTTCCTAAACACCCTCAAGTAAGCATTATACAAGCAGAAGTGGAAAAAATTGATTTGGAAAACAATAAAGTTTGGTTAGCGGGAAGAAATCCGATCGATTATGATGATTTGATTATTGGACTTGGCTGTGAGGATAATTATCACCAAGTCGAGGGCGCTAAAGACAACACTCATAGTATTCAATCCATCAATAAATCCAAACGAACACATAAGCAGCTCCATAGCTTGTCTCAGGGGGCAAAGGTTGCAATTATCGGCGGCGGCTTAAGCGGCGTTGAGTTAGCAGCTGAATTAGCTGAAAGTAGCAGCCTGCAAATCACACTTTTGGATCGTGGAAATACCATATTATCTTCTTATCCTAAAAAAGTAAGAAACTATGTAGAACGATGGTTTACAGATAGAAAGGTTAATCTTATCAAAAATAGCAATATTACTTGTATAAAAAAAAATACAGTTTATAATCATGGAATCCCACAGCATTATGACTGTATTGTTTGGACAGCTGGGATTCAACCAAATAAAGTTGTACGGGAACTTGACGTGGAAAAAGATAAGAAAGGACGCATTCTCTTATCCAAGCATCACCACCTTCCTAATAATGAGCATGTTTTCGTAGTTGGTGATTGCGCAAGCCTTCCTCATCCTCCCAGTGCACAGCTTGCAGAAGGACAGGCAGAACAAATTGCTTTTGTTTTAATTTCTCGTTGGCAAGGGAAAGTACTACCTGATTATATGCCGCCAATCAAGCTAAAAGGGGTCCTTGGGTCATTAGGAAAAAAAGCCGGTTTCGGACTTATTGCCAAAACCGCTTTAACAGGAAGAATTCCACGCTTAATTAAACATGGAGTGCTATGGAAAGATAAAAATAATAAAAATAAAATTAACGACTAGTAAAAGAATGGGAGTGTGTCACACTTATTCCAGCTTAAGATAACGCTGGAACAAGAAAATACCAATAATATTCCCTATCGATTTTAATCGATAATAAGAGTTATAGTTATCCTTCTAGACTGAATATACTTCCTATTGTATCGATAGCCATGTGTATTCAGTCTACTCCATTATTTCTGAAAAAACGGATACAATTTTAACCATTAAGCACTAGTATATCCGTATTTCTCAAATTCTGCATAAATTTTCTTCAACTTCGGATTACCTTCGCCTACAATCTCTCCCTCAATTACTACTACTGGATAGAATAAATCTTCCTCTATAATTTTCTGACAGAATTTATTTTTATCTTCCGTATAATTGGCTTGAAAAATATCATAATATTTAATCTGAAAAGTTTGCTCTGGAAATTTTCTACTTAATGCAGCCTGGAGCCATTCATATGTGTCCTTAGAAGATGGCAGGTTAACACAGCTGGCACAAATTTGTTCTGCTCCATAAATACTTACTTCAATTTCCTTTTTCAAATAAACTCTCCTCCATGGGATAGACAAGCTTGCCTATCCATTATTTTTCCGGTATTATAGGGTTTTGTTATATATCCAATTTTTTGTTTATTTAATTCGTGTTTCTTGATTATAGATTTTTCATCCTAATGTGATTATAATAAATAATAGGAAAGGAGTCGATATGTATGCAAGAAGTTGAAATGAAAGAACAAGTCCAAGAAGTACTAGATAAATTACGTCCATTCCTTTTAAGAGATGGTGGAGACTGTGAATTAGTGGATGTAGAGGATGGCATTGTAAAACTACGCTTATTAGGTGCTTGCGGAAGCTGTCCAAGTTCTACTATTACTTTAAAGGCTGGTATTGAACGTGCTTTATTAGAGGAAGTACCAGGCGTTTATGAAGTAGAACAAGTATTTTAATTTTTGATGAGAAAATGCAGAAAGAGGATGCAATTGCATCCTCTTTCTTTTTTATTTAACTTCTGTTGCAAGTACTCCGGAGCAAGTACTGCCTTTCTTGTCTATTTCCAATGGGAGGAAACGCATATCAGGTAATTTCGGCACTAATCCATCTATTAACGTATTCATTTTTCCTGGTTCTACAAAACACAATACTGTCGGCCCCGCTCCACTTAAAGCCACCCCATAAGCACCTAGCTCGCAGGCATGTTCTTCCATTAGCTCTAAGTGCGGTACTAACTCTTTCCGATATGGCTGATGATACTTGTCCTTTTTCATCATTTTTCCAGCAAGTTTCCTATTACCTGTAAGCAGTGCCGCAACTAATAGATTAGATACTGCACCTGCTGAAACAGCTTCAGCAAAAGAAAGAGTGTCCGGTAAAACTCCTCGTGAAGACTTTGTTAATAGCTCTTCTGCTGGAATCACAGCTAGTACTTCCAAATCTACCGAATGAATGATTTCTGCATCTACTTCTTCTCCTAATTGACAGCCAACAACTAAGCCGCCGAAAATACTCGCTCCAACATTATCTGGATGCCCCTCCATTTTGGAGGCAATTGCAAATTTCTGTTGTTTAGTCAATTGTAAATTACCAACTTGATCTGCTAGTTCAATTCCTGCCACAATAGCGGAAGCACTAGATCCAAGTCCTCTTGCTAAAGGAATATTACTATTCACTTTTATTTGACAAGGAGGAAGAATAGTATGAAATGATTTCGCCACCTCGATCGCTGTTTTAATAATGAAATTACTTTCATCACTTGGAAATTCCTTCAATTCATCTGTTAACGGAATAACCTCCCAACAGTCACTTTGAACAACTTCCAATGTTAAATATAAGTTTAACGCTAGTCCAATACTGTCAAAGCCTGGCCCGAGATTAGCAGTACTCGCTGGGACTTTAATTAGCAGCATCTCTCCTTCGTTCATATATGAACGACTCCCTTAATGTGATTAGCTACTGCTTTTTCATCATTAGGTAATACTACTGGCTTAATTGGACTTACATCGATTGCTGTATTCGGATCTTTCAAGCCATTTCCTGTAAGGATCGCTACTATTCTACTTCCTTTAGGAATTTTCCCATTTTGAATATGCTTATAAACACCTGCAATCGATGCACAAGAACCTGGCTCAGCAAATACCCCTTCTTTTGCAGCAATCGTACGATATGCAGCAATAATCTCTTCATCTGTTACTTCATCAATAATTCCCTTGGACTCTTCTTGTGCTTGAACAGCCAGCTTCCAGCTAGCAGGGTTACCAATTCGAATGGCTGTAGCAATTGTTTCTGGATTTTCAAATACGCGATTATGAACAATCGCTGCTGCTCCAGCCGCTTCAAAGCCGTGGATTTTCGGCAGTCCTGTTTGCTTTATTTCGTGGTATTCTTTAAATCCTTTCCAATAAGCACTAATATTTCCAGCATTACCAACAGGAATTGCCAATATATCTGGCGCTCCTCCTAATTGGTCACAGACTTCAAAAGCAGCTGTTTTTTGTCCTTCTAAACGATACGGATTCACTGAATTAACAAGTGCAACTGGTTCTGTTTCACTAATTTTGCGTACCATCTGTAATGCTTGATCGAAATTCCCTTCAATCGCAATAATCTCAGCACCATACATAACAGCTTGTGCTAATTTTCCCATCGCGATTTTTCCTTCTGGTATAACGACAATACAGCGCATCCCTGCACGTGTAGCATAGGCAGCTGCTGCAGCTGACGTATTTCCCGTAGAAGCGCAGATAACGGTTGAGTTTCCTTCTTCCTTTGCTTTAGCTACAGCCATGACCATTCCTCTATCTTTAAAGGAGCCAGTTGGATTAGTTCCTTCCGTTTTGACAAATAGCTCTACGCCCCATTCCTCAGACAACTTTTCCAGCTTAATTAAAGGTGTGTTTCCTTCATTCAGTGTTAACATTGGTGTCGATTCATTTATTGGTAAATACTCTTTATATTCTTCTAAGAGACCCTTCCATCTCATTACTTTGTTCCTCCTTCAACTCGATAAGAACTTTTAACTGTTCGAACAGATGATAAGTCCCTTAATTCTAATAAAATATTCTCATAGTTTAATAAAGACGCATGGTGTGTTACTAAGACTATTTCTGCCAACCCTTTTTCCTTCACTGGTAACTGGAGGATCTTCTCAAAGCTGACTCCATGCTGGGAGAAGATAGATGTAATTTCCGCAAATACTCCAACCTCATCCACTACTTGCAGTCGTAAGAAATATTTAGAAAACATTTCGTCTGGCTCTTTTAGCTTCTTTTTAAATTGTGGAGCGATTGCACCTTTTCCATTAACGCCCAAGCGCATATTTTTCAAAACATTCACTAGATCCGATACAACGGCTGTTGCAGTTGGTAAGCTTCCGGCACCAGGTCCATAAAACATCGTTTCTCCAACCGCTTCTCCATATACATAAACAGCATTATACTCATTATTAACGGCTGCCAATGGATGGCTGTCGACAATAAAAGTAGGCTGGACACTAACTTCTACTTTTTCTTCCTGTCTTTGAGCAATACCAATGAGTTTCATTGTATATCCTAACTGCTTTCCATACTGTATATCGTCATCTGTTACATTCGTTATGCCTTGTACCTTTACATCTTCCAAGCCAATATTCATCGAAAAGCCTAAAGTTGCTAAAATAGTCATTTTTCTTGCTGCATCCAGCCCTTCGACATCAGAGGTAGGATCACTTTCCGCAAAACCTAATGCTTGCGCTTCTAAAAGAACATCCTCATACGGTCTTTGCTGTTGACTCATCTTCGTTAAAATAAAATTAGTTGTTCCGTTCACAATTCCCATTAATTTAATGATACGGTCAGAAGCTAACCCATCTACTAAACCTCTTAGAATAGGAATTCCACCAGCAACACTTGCCTCATAAAATAAATCACAATTATTTTGGGAAGCTGCTTGCAGTAGCTCTGCTCCATGTACTGCCATTAAATCCTTGTTAGCCGTTACTACTTGTTTTTTATTTTTTAAGGCTTTTAGCAGGATGTTCCTTGTCTCTTCAATCCCACCCATTACTTCTATAACCACATCTATTTCAGGATCATCTAATATATCATTAGCATCAACTGTTAAGAGAATATCATCGGTTATCTCTACTTCTCGTTCTTTCTTTACATTCTTGACGAGTATTTTTTTTACCTGCACTGGACAGCCGACTTGATGCATGATTTTATCTTGATGATTTTCAATAATTTTTACAACGCCGGATCCAACAGTTCCTAAGCCGAGTAGTCCAATTGAGATTGCCTCCATCTGTTTACCTCCCGTTGATGTTCTTTTTACGAGAACAACTGTCTTTGTATAGTAGACATTATAGTGTTTGATTCCTTTTTTTACAAGGGGTGTTTAAACATTCTTTTAAAATTTTTATTTTAAAAGAATAAGAATAGCTTTTCCCTTTTAAAAAGAATATTTGTGCTCGTTTACTTAATGAATCCATTATATAGGAAGATGCTAAAATTCCAAAAGAAAAATTATAAATTTTATGTATATTTAGATTTTTTAAGCAGTGAGTCGACGAAGCGCTCGTCGCTCACTCCATGGAAAAGAAACTGTATTCATAAAAAAAACCAGACAACATACGAAATTCCCATGAACATCTCCGTATAATTGTTAGGATTTTCCTTTGTTTTGAACACTTATATCCCTGACTATTTAAGCCCTTCGCTCCAAACCAATTATTTACAACCAGGAAACAATAGGGATTTTCAATGTTTTAACTGGCACTTCTGTGTTGTCATAAAATTCTTTCAGAAATATTTCTAAATCCCTCGACTGGCTGAGCATTTTCTTTAACCGTTCTTCTAGAAATAGACGGTCCGCCTCCTGTATAGCAGAATAATAATTTTCGATACATTCCACATAATGAATGGGGAATAACAGCCTTGCATATATTAATCTCCATGCAAAAGAACTTAGGGGCATAACACTTTGATACTCCTCATAAAACGTCTTTACTTCTCGATGATATGTTTTGATATTTCGAAAATATCGATCTCTTGTCCATTCAGCAAGATCTCTTCCACAATGATCAAACACCCAATCAAATGGATTTTTAATATAATATTCTCCTGCCCATGTGTCTTTGGTAAAACGGTTATAACAAATTGTTCCACTATCTACAGCAGTTGGATCATCATCTAGCTCTGTATCGACAAAATACTGAATGGCATTCTCAGCAATCCCCATATAATATGGAAAAGATTCTAAAAATAATTGATCGAATTCACTTTCTGGCTGTTTGTATAACATACTGTTCCAGAAACCCTCCAATTGGCCCAATCTTTGTTCCCACATACTCTTCCACTGCCCCATTCTACTTATTTTTTGGACACCAAATGGTACAGTTCTGCCTCTAAAATGAAACTTCCCCAGTTTTCGCCCTAATTTCCGAGATTGAAAGGGACGTAGTCGTTCATTCATAAGCACACAATAAAGCTGCTCATTCATTTCAGTATGTTTGCTTCCTTCTTTTGACTCTAATAACATGCTGACATGTTTATCACCAATCTGATAGATATGTGCAGCAATTTGGTCTCTTTCTGTTAGTTCTTCTTCCTCTATATTTCCTACTGGGACAATAGTATACAGTTTTCCTTTGCTTATACAAGCTTCATAATGACCGACTCTTGTTTCTTCTTCTACATCAATTCCATACTTTGTCGATAAAATTTTCTTAATCATGTCTTTTCCTCCTCCTCGTTATTCTCTCTTTTAGAAGTATATGACAAGGAATGTTAAAACTTGTTAAGAGGATACAAATCATGAATTGCCCCTATTATGGAAACAATAGCTGTAAGGAACATCTAACAGCCATCATGCATATAATAATAAACACTGTGAATACATAGTGAATAATTAAAGAAAAGGTGAAGTTCATGTCATTAAAAGACCTAACAGAAAAAACAGCCAGAAAGTGGTTACATGAACGTGGAGTCGAAATAGAAGACATAGCGAAGCTTGTTTATCTCTTACAAGAGAAATATCATAAAGATTTACAAATGGAAGACTGTATTCATAATGTCGAGCGCGTTCTTTCCAAAAGAGAGGTTCAAAATGCTGTTATCACAGGGATACAATTAGATGTACTCGCTGAAAAAAAGCTCCTGGAATCTCCCCTGCAAGAAATTGTCGAAACAGATGAAGGGCTTTACGGGGTAGATGAAGTGCTTGCTTTCTCGATTGTAAATGTATATGGTTCCATCGGATTTACTAATTATGGCTATGTAGATAAATTGAAACCAGGCATTTTACAAAAGCTAAATGATAAGAGTTCTGGTGAATGCCATACCTTTTTAGACGATATTGTCGGTGCTATTGCAGCAGCAGCTTCAAGTAGACTAGCTCACCGTGCTAATGGGGAAGAATAAGTCACCTTGTAAAAAAAAGACGTTTCATACACTGTAAACAGTAGCGAAACGTCCTCTTTATATGACCTTATTTTATTATAGCCCACTCACTTAAGCTATCAACCGTGTAGGTTGGCTTGACAGAATATCCGCTTAGTTGCTCTTTCGTTGTAACTCCTGTATACACGAGAAGTGTATCCATCTTTGCATTGATGCCTGCCATAATATCTGTTTGATAATTATCGCCAACCATCAAGACGTCTTCTTTCGGCAGATCTAATAATTTGATTGCTTGATCTACAATAATTGATTCTGGTTTGCCGACAACAACAGGCTGTTGCTGAGTACTTACCGAAATAACAGAAGTTAAGGCACCATTTCCAGGTAATAATCCTCGCTCACTTGGCAAAGCCGTATCCCCATTTGTAATGACAAATTGTGCGCCATTTCGGACTGCTAAGCATGCCACTGTAAGCTTTTCATAGGTAATCTGTTGATCAAGTCCAGCAACCACATAATCAACATTTTCTGAATCCTTCATTAACTTCAAGTCTTTTTCCTCTAAAGCGTGCTGAAGTCCTTCTTCCCCTATCATAAACACATTTGCTCCAGGGGATTTTTCGACAATATAATTAGCAGAAGCCATGGCGGAAGTAAATACCTCACTCGCTTTTGCCGGTATTTGAAACTCCTGTAGTTTTTTGGCCACTTGTTCTGGTGTTTTTGTCGAATTATTGGTGACATATAAATAGGGAATTTGCGCAGCAATCAATCGCTTAACAAATTCAGCTGCCTCTTCAATTACTTCTGTTCCCCGATACATTGTTCCATCTAAATCTATTAAATATCCTTTATACGCTTTCATTAAGAAAATCCTTTCAATTGCTATGTATTAATTCAGGAACTATTTAAAAAAGCACGTTGCTTTTTTCACAGCTTGAAAATTATTCTTTATTTGATTAAAATCATTTTCTTTAAAAATAATCTAATTTCTAAATGCAGAAACAGGTCCTAATTCATGAATTAAGTATTCTTTTACAGATGGAGCAAAGGCTTTTATGGAGAGTAGCTTCGCTTCAAATGCTGCAATCAATCCCTTATGATCAATATTAGTATACTGATGTACAAGCTGTTTGCGCCAAAGAATGAGTTCCTTAATGTCTTTTCCTATTTCCATAGTAATAACTTTTTCATCAATAAGTATATCGACAATGTCGTCATAACTGCCCGGATCCCTCATAATAAAACCATCAATCATACTATTTCCTACATCTAAGATGACTTCAATCATCATATGTGTCAATCTTTCAAGTGCCACTTTCTCAAGAAATGTATTCCACGTTTCTTGCGTTTCAAACTGACTGATGAGCTCATGGTAATAATTTAACTGTTCTTCTATTTTTTCTCGGTCCACAAAATACATATTCCCTTACTCCTTCCGCATACTATGAGATTTGTAAATGGTTACTAAGACTAGTAGGCTTGGCGTAAAAATATCCTTGAGCTAAATCCACTTTATTTTTCGATAAAACAGAGGCTTCCTCTGCATTTTCAATTCCTTCTGCTACCACAACGGAGCCCACTTCTTTTGCAATAAGAAGAAGTCCTTGGAGCATCGATTCCTTTACTGAATTTTTATCAATATTCTGGATTACAGAACGGTCAATCTTAATAATATCTGGCATGATTTCACTGATGGAATTCAGACTAGCATAACCCGCGCCAGTATCATCAACTGCGATTAAAAAACCAAGCATTCTTAAAACCTTTAGATTTTTAGCAAAATGCTCTAACCCTTCAAATGAATCTCTTTCTGTAATTTCAATTGTTATTTTTTTCGGGGAAATCCCTTTATACCTACGAATTACGCTCTTTATATCTTTAATAAATCTTTGGTTACCAATTGTGATTGGTGTAAAGTTAATAAAGATATTATGCCTCCATTTTGTTTGCTGGATTTGTTCAAAAGCTTTATCAAGAACAATCATTTCAAGATCATACAAAAACTTCGTTTGCCTTGCTAAAGAGAAAAGTTGAAGTGGATTTTCTAACGGTGTTCCTTCTGGGCCTCTTGTCAGCATTTCACAAGCGTGAATTTTATTTGTTTCTACATCCATAATTGGTTGTGCCAATAAACGGATGCTTTTTTTCGCCACAATATTACTCAAAGTATAGACTAATTTATTGAATTCCGGATCAGTTCTTTTATGTGCCATTGCAAGGGCAAATTCATAAGCCGTTTGAATAGCATCAGAAAGATAGGTATATTTATTCTCGATAAACATGTATCCTGTATGAAATTCAGGCGGAATGCTCCCAATTTCACGAAAGTCATTTTCCACATTATGTATAATATCTTTAATTAACCCATCTATTACTGGTAAACATTCGGATCCTTGTTCCCATTTCATAAACATGGTTAAGCCGTTCGGATTATAATCATGAATAGCAATGATTTCATTAGAAGCTTTTAATTGTATCGTTTTGCCAAATAATTTTTTTAGCAATCGAATATATTGTCGAAAATCTTTTGCTTCTAATTGTTGCTTTATTCTATGTAAATTCGATATATCTATTACAATAACAGCTACCTCATATCCTTTTATCATCGCTTTTTGTACTTGATGAATAATAGGGTCTCGTAATACAAATGATGGAGGAAAATACTTAATAAGTTTTGCCGGAAGAAGTAATTTTCCCCAATTAAATAATCTTGAACAGACATTCTCTTGATATTTCATAGCCCCATTCCTCTCAAAATGCCAACTTTTTCTGTCATTAAAGCAAATTAATTCTCTTTAGATGGACTTTTCCTTACTTCTATTGCTACAAGACTTACAATTAGAAGCAAAAATCGCATTGGGGAATTCAAATGGTAAGATAATCATTCATGGCTTTGCTTAAGAAACTGAGTTAGATGTATTTCCTTACACTTGGATAAAGATAAGTAATCATTAACAAAACAGTTTCTCCATTTGCTAAGCCAGTCCATTTCTTGTTTTCTTTCTGAATGGAAGCTCCTTCTTCAAGATCAAAATAAAGGATAACCTTTTTATTTTGTTTTTTTCACTACAAAATAGGCACAGCCAAAATTACAATATTCATATAAATATTCCGTTAACGTGCTTATTTTCGTGTCAAAACTTGATTTTTGATTATGATCATCAAAAAAGCCACGTAATCTTAATTGTCCATAACCCCAATCTCCGACAATATAATCGTATTTCGTTAATATGTCACTATATCTATTTTTAAATGCTTCTTCATTAAAACCTGATTTTCTTTCTTCAATCAGTTCATAACAATGATTATTAATACAAACCAATCGTATCACCTCAAAACCTGTATATATTTCCTAAATATAAAACTTCCAGCCATGCAGCTTTGCTTTTTAACTTCACTGATAATTAGTTGAACTATTCGTATCTTGGTATAAATAGTCCAATTATAACATTGCTCACTATCATTATAACCTTAGGATAGATATTTACATAGCACTAACAATAAAATCTTCCTATAAAAATACAGAATTTTTATTCTATACTGTTAAATACCTTTTGATTATGGGCTGATATTCTCAATTAATTCTGGTTGAATAAAAAAACCCAAACCATTATACGAAATATTTTTAGTATCTCCGTATAATGGTCTGAGCTAATGTTCAGCGGAAAATTTATCCCTTTAGTCTTATTCTTTATTTATGCTTCTTTTGCATGTTCAGCCATTTGCTGATTTTTTTTCGCTTCGTTTACTTGCTCATCTGCGTGATAAGATGAACGAACTAATGGACCTGCTTCACAATGGCTAAATCCTTTACTTAAAGCAATCTCTTTTAACTCTTTAAATTCATCTGGATGATAATATTTTTGTACTTTTAAATGTTTGACAGTTGGTTGTAAATATTGGCCAATGGTCATAATATCCACATTATTTGCTCTAAGATCATCCATTGTGGCGATAATTTCTTCTTTCGTTTCCCCTAACCCAACCATAATACTAGACTTAGTAGGAATATTAGGCTGCATCTCTTTTGCTCTTCGTAAAAACTCAAGAGAACGATGATATTTTGCTCTGGCACGTACTCTAGGGGTCAATCTTTCTACTGTTTCAATATTATGGTTCAAGATATCTGGCTTAGCATCCATTAATAATCGAAGGTTTTCTTCTACCCCTCCCATATCAGATGGTAATACCTCAATGCTGGTGAATGGATTTTTTCTGCGAATGGCACGAACAGTTTCTGCAAATACAGCTGCTCCGCCGTCTTTTAAGTCATCTCTTGCAACAGCAGTAATAACCACATGCTTTAAGTTCATTGCAAACACAGAATCAGCAACTCTTTCTGGCTCTTGCCAATCTAATTCAGTCGGTAATCCTGTTTTGACTGCACAAAAACGACAGGCTCTTGTACAAATAGCTCCTAAAATCATAAATGTTGCCGTTCTTCTAACTGCCCAGCACTCATGAATATTTGGACATTTTGCTTCCTCACAGACTGTATGTAGCTGCTTTTCCTTCATCATTTTTTTCAAACCTGTATAATTTTCATTCGTATTCAATTTAATTTTTAACCATTCAGGTTTGCGCAAATATTCTTGTTTTTTTTCTGACACCACATTCATCTCCTAGTAAAATAATTTTCATCATTTTTACTTAAAAAACAGTATTGTATAACAGCTATCCCTCAGATTTTTTTGTATGTTATACACAGTAAAAGGATTGTCTCTTCTTCATTTGTCACTTTAACATAATGGAAATGCGTCTACAAGTTATTCATTTAAAATGATTACCATTAATTGATAATTATTTTTTTTGATATAAGTCACAAAATATAACGACAGAATAAGAAGGGAGGGACTAATCTTTGCACAGGTTAATATTTATAATCATTATTCTTATGTTTTTACTACCTAACACCGTCACATATGCTAATGAAAAAATGAATGACCCTTACACAAAAAGGATGGAACTTTATAAAAAAATAGAAGCATTATATCATATTCCTTGGTATTATATAGCGGCTGTCGATCAATATGAGCGTAACATTCGCTCTTCAAGAAAAGATATCCCTAAGGCAAAGGGATACACTGGGATTTATTTTACGAAGGAAGAATGGGCTGGTATTATTAATCCCAATCCAGAGGATGATAACCCTTTAACCATTCCTTTATTTGGAGGACTTGGTGCTGACGGTGATGGAGATGGAAAAGCAGATAGATTTAATGATGAAGATATCCTTTCCGCATTCTCCAATTATATAAGTCAATATGGCATTGATGAGGATAACTTTAAAATCGGATTATGGAACTACTATAAAAGGGATAAAACTGTTAGCATCATAATGGGAAAAGCAGCCATATACAACCACTTTGGCAGATTAAATTTAGATGATCATGCCTTCCCTCTGCCATTAAGAAGTGATCATAGCTATCGCAGTACTTGGGGGGACGCCCGCGGCTGGGGAGGAAAAAGAATTCATGAAGGTACAGATATTTTTGCAGACTATGGAGTCCCTGTAAAAGCGACTTCCTATGGTATTGTAGAAATGAAAGGCTGGAATAATTATGGCGGATGGCGCATCGGAATAAGAGATATTAATAATAATTATCATTATTTTGCCCATTTAAATGGATTCTCGAAAGAGATTCAGGCTGGAATGGTCGTAGAGCCAGGGATGATTATTGGTGGAGTTGGAAGTTCAGGATACGGACCGCCAGGAACCTCAGGAAAATTCCCTCCTCATCTACATTATGGTATCTATAAAGATAATGGCTATACAGAATGGTCCTATGATCCATATGCACATTTACGATTATGGGAAAGACAAGAAAAGATAAAAACAAGAAAGAAAAAATAAATTACTTACTTGGCGATAAGGATCTACTGCTTCATTCTTATCGCCTTTATGTTCACAAGGGATTTTGGAGAGAATCACATTGCGTTATGACAATTGAAAGATTTTCCTTTAAATTCAAGTCATATGGAGGAATTTCTTTTCCCTCTCTTTCCACAATTCGTATAATTGGTCTTTCATTCATCCCCTTATTTTGTTTACATACAATCCCTTTTTCTCCATTGCTTAGCATAACACTTAACCCATTAGGATAAAGGACTATCGCTCTTCTAAATGCTTCAACAATTTTTGCATCATATAGATAACCTGATCCTGTATACAAAATCTCTAGTGCTTCATGTGGTAATAAAGCATCATGATAGACGCGATTAGATGTAATGGCATCAAAAACATCTGCTACAGCAATAATTTTTCCAAACAAATGAATATCTTCTGCTTTTATGCCTCTCGGATAGCCAGAACCATTTAATCGTTCATGGTGCTGGTAGGCACAATGACTAACGAGTAAAGGCAGTGTCTCCACTTTTCTTAGCATCTCAAAGCCTGCTTCAGCATGACTTTTTATAATATCAAATTCTTCTGCCGTCAACTTTCCTGGTTTCAGGAGAATTTCTAATGGAACTGTCATTTTACCAATATCATGTAAAATAGCCCCAAGCCCTAAGATTTCCATCTGCTTCGGCGGAAGTTTTAACTCTAAACCTAATGCCAACGAGTAAATAGTTACATTTAAGCTATGCGAAAAAATATAATTATCATATAGATAAACATCAGACATAACAGAAGAAAGATGTTCATGATTTTTTAATTCCAATAGTACTTTTTCAACCAAATTTTTAAAAACCGGTGTATTCTTCTCCATCACCATCGAAATATTATCAGCATCCGCACTTTTTATCATATCAAAACTTTTCTCAATAGTTTGCATCGCTTCCATCTTAACTTGCTCTGAGATAGCATCATTCACTTTAATATCCTTTGTATTTTTATCTTCTAAATAAACATAGCTAATACCAAAGTCAAGCAGCCTTTTAATCATCTTTTGCTCTAATCTTATCCCGCTATTTATTAACACTCTTCCGCGATCATTTAATATAGGCTTAGCTAAGATTGCACCTTCTTTTATATTTTTTGTCCCAACTAATCTCATGCTTTAATAGCTCCTAATAATTTATATAGTAACTATTATATCGTACTTTTGCTTCTGTTTCTTTATACCTATAAAAGAAAAGTAAAATTTATAAGAAATTGTCCAAATGCAGGGATATTCATTTCCCTCTCTTCCAAAAAAGAAGGTTTAACGAAAGGGGGCTCCCCTCTGATTCGTTAAACCTTCTTAACCTCTTTATCCTTTATATCATTTTCAATAATGCTTCTCTTCCAATCATCCCTTTATGAATTCCATATGCTTCTGCTTCTATTGTCACTGACTCTAAGGGTGCATTTAGTAATTGTTCAATCGTTTTCACACCAACAGCTCTACCAGCAATAATTTTCCGGTCTTTCAGCTTATCATTTAACAATGCCACATCTAAAGCACCGCACATAATGTAGCCTTTATCATTTTTTACAGCAAGCAAAGTAGTTTTAGGCAATAATACCGAGACCGCAATAAAAGTATGTCCATTGATATCAACAGGATACACATCAATCATAATACTCTGTGCTCACTCCTCTCTTTCCCTTCCTAATAAGTATATTCAAGAGAGGAGAAATCGGTGTTTTCTTCTTTATTTAAGAATGATAAAATGACCCTTTACGCTTTTATCCTATTTTGTAAAGTGTCAGCAAGAATATTACGCATAAATTCAGGAAGAAAATAGTCTTTCTTCGTTGCCCGATAAATGGCTGGGAAAAAATTACCGAATGTAAACATATCAGGTACTGTTACAACATAATTCTGATCTGCCTGTATTTCCTGTGCATGGATATAGTACTGTTCTTTTTCTCCGATTGTCTCTTGCGTAATGCCTGCTGCAATCATTTTCCCCATTAATGTTCCCCGGAATCCAAGACCCTTGACAGGCATTATCTCCCACTTATCGGATTTCATATCAAGCAGAATTTCTTTCAGTTCCGCTCCGGTTAATGTCACATTACATGGATTAATTGGATGTGGACAAATCGATAATAAATCAAAGAAAGTGATCTCCCCGGCTTGCAATCCTTCTAAAATTAAGCCCTCATTAATAATTGCACAATCCGATTGACACCACGAAATTAATTTTTTGCAAAGCATTTCTGCTAGCGCTTCTCTAGATAAATACTCATCAATCGTTGCTGCCTTTTCTGATAAAACCAATTTCCCTTGCTGGTAATAATTTTCCACAATGGCTTCTTCTTTATTTGCAATCGGCAACTTACTTGTTTCATATAATATGGCTTTTTTATCGATTACCCTTTTGGAAGCATCAACCTTTAATTCAATATGACCAAGATAATAGCCATATTTACCGGCAGCACCTTGAAGATTATTATTAATTATTTTTCCTTGATGGAAAATATGATGGGTATGTGCACCAAGAATCACATCTATTTCTGGATAATTAGCTGCAATCATCTCATCGTCATTTATCCCTAAATGGGAAAGCAATACAATAATATCAACATTTCCTCTAATTTTTTCTAATTGCTTTGATAGTTCTTCTATTGGTTCTGTCAATTTCCATCCTAAGAGCTCATATAACTTTTCGAAATAGGCTGTAATACCGATTACCCCAATTTTTGTTCCTTTAGCTGTCTTAAATATTTGATGAGGAATAGCCCAATCAGGACGTTCCCCATTACGTTTGTATAGATTTGCAACAATTACATCAAATTTGGCTTCATCATATAAATGATCTAATCCTTCATATGACAAAGTAATTCCTTCATTGTTCCCAATTGTCACTGCATCATAGTGTTCTTCATTTAACAGCTGTGTGTTAATTCTACCTTTAGTTGCTTCCGTATAAGGATGAGACAAATCTAAATGGTCACCTATATCAAATAAATAAACAGCTTCGCCAGCCTCTTTATGCCATTTTTTTCTTTCACGCAGCAATTCATAAATTCTTGGCCAATTTTCAAAATGGCTATGTAAATCATTAGTATGATATATGTGGATGACTTCCATCTTCTCGCCTTCCTTATTTGTATTTTCACTTTTTTAGGCAATTATCTATTCTAAAGCAGAGAATGCTCTTCTCCACTCTTCTGATAGTTAGAATAAATCCAATTGTCTTGGAGCTAAATCCGTATATTCTATATTTAATAAATCAATCAGTTCTCGTGCGTTATCAGCCGCATCTCCACCAGAATTATTATTAAAGAGCACATAAATATTTTTACATTGCTTTTCAAGCTGGCGAATATTTTCAGCCCATTCACTTAATTCTGCTGTGTTATACCGATATAAATAGCGAACTTCTCGCCAATTTGGATTATTATTTTGCTGCCAACCATAATAATTTCTTCCGTGAAGCCGAATGAGCACCTTATCTTCGCCAACCGCTTCTAGAACAGTAGGAACAGAAACAGGCATTACTTGAGGCTCATCACAAATACTATGTATCCAATTCTCTTCCTTCATAAACTGAAGGGTATTTGCTCGATATTTGGGATTAAACCATGATTGATGTCTAAATTCAAGTGCACAAGGTATATCTCCCATCCTTTTTCTACACGCTCTTAAGAATTGGACATTTTCCTTTGTGCAATCAAACCAAGGAGGAAATTGGAATAACACCATCGCCAATTTGCCACTTTTTCTATATGGAACTAAGGAATCGATAAATGCAGCAAACATTTCATCATTCGAGGCAAAAGGAATGTCTCCACGATTATGGCCTGTCATCCCTTGGAATGCCTTTACGATAAATTGAAAAGAGTTAGGTGTTTTCTTTACCCAAGACTCCGCATTCCGGACTGGCTGCACCGCATAAAAAGAAGCATCCACTTCCACAGTAGGAAAATACCCGGCATATTCCATTAACTTATTTTGCGATGAAGTATTTTTTCCATATAGACTCGGATGATCTCCCCAGCCTGTTAATCCGATATGAATCAATAAAATCACCTCGATAACATTGTTTTTCTCAAAGCGATACTCACATAGAGAAAAACACTAACTTCATTTCCAAAAATATATCTGTTTTTTTATTTCTTTATATTAAATATCATATCATAATCATCATAAATAACTAAGTTAAAAGAAAAAGAGGTACCAATAAATCAGTCACCCGATTTATTGGTACCTCCAAGATAAATTTAAAAATAAGTACAGATACTTTCAGATATTGAACTAGTAAAAATATCTATGCTTCTCTTAAGGCTGTTTACCAATATAAGCCAGTATTCCGCCATCTACATAGAGAATATGACCATTCACGAAGTTCGATGCTTCAGATGCTAAAAATACGGCTGAACCAGCTAGGTCTTCAGGATTTCCCCAACGTGCTGCAGGCGTTTTTCCAATAATAAACTGATCAAATGGATGACGGGATCCGTCTGCCTGCTTTTCGCGTAATGGGGCAGTTTGTGGTGTAGCGATATAACCTGGTCCGATTCCATTACATTGAATATTGTATTCTCCATATTCAGAAGCAATATTTTTTGTCAGCATCTTTAGCCCGCCTTTAGCAGCAGCATAGGCACTGACTGTTTCCCTGCCAAGTTCACTCATCATGGAACAGATATTGATGATTTTACCGCCGCCATTTTGAATCATATCAGGTATAACTGCTTTAGAAACGATAAATGGTCCATTCAAATCTACATCTACTACTTGGCGGAAATCTTCTGCAGACATTTCTACCATTGGCACACGCTTGATAATCCCAGCATTGTTAACTAATATATCAATCGGACCAACCTCTTCTTTAATCTGCGCAACCGCAGCTTGTACGGCTTGTTCATCTGTAACATCAAATACATAGCCTTTTGCTTCAATTCCTGCTTCTTGATAACTTTGAAGTGCTTGATCGACAGATTCTTGATTTAAGGAATTAAACACGATTTTTGCACCCGCTTCCGATAAAGCGCTTGCAATTTCAAAACCAATTCCATATATTGCACCTGTAACTAAGGCTACTTTTCCATCAATGCGGAATTTATCCATCGTGAATGCCATTGTTTTCTCTCCTTTTATTTCAATTTATTCATTGGAATCATGTCCATATCGGTATACGTGATATTTTCGCCACACATTGCCCAGATAAAGGAATAGTTGCTTGTGCCAACTCCAGAATGAATAGACCAGCTTGGTGAAATAGCAGCTTGCTCACTGCTCATAACTAGATGCTTTGTTTCATCCGGTTTCCCCATCATGTGAAAAATACGGGTATCTTCTTCCATATCAAAGTAAACATATGCTTCCATGCGTCTTTCATGTGTATGAGAAGGCATTGTATTCCATGCACTTCCAGGCTCTAAGATAGTATAGCCCATTTGCAATTGGCAGCTTTCACATACATTTGGATGTATGTATTGATAAATTTTACGTTGATTTAATGTTAGGGCTTCTCCTGTTTCCATTGGTTTGATATGATCAATACTAATTTTTACATTTGGATATTTGTGATGTGCCGGTACGGAGCTAATATAAAATTTAGCTGGATTGTTTGGATTCTCGGAAGAAAAGACAACATGTCGTGTCTCTTTGCCAATATAGTATCCATCTTGTTTTTTCATTTCTTCTTTTTCTCCGTCGATTTCGATATAACCAGGTCCACCGATATTAATAACTCCCAGCTCACGGCGTTCCAAGAAATATTCCACACCCAATTGCTTATCCAATATGATTTCTAAGGATTTATCGGTTGGCGTAATTCCACCAAAAATCATGCGGTCGTTATGCGTATACGTTAAGCTAATTTCCCCTGGCACAAATACTTTTTCTACTAAAAATTCTTTTCTCAATTGTTCTGTAGAGTAATGACGTATATCCTCGGGGCTATGTGTATAACGCGTTTCCATGTTTTGCATTTTTCTACACTCCTATCGATTTATTTTTCCAGAGCCAGCTAGTAAAAAGCTGTTGACTTCTGGTTCGTTAAATTGATTACAATCACCTTGAACTGTATGTTTCAAAGCAGATGCAGCTGTCGCAAAGTCAATCATTTCCTGTGGACTTTTTTGTGCTAGTATTCCATGCAGAACTCCACCGGAAAAGGCATCACCTGCTCCTACTCGATCAACGATTGGATTAATAACATGTTTTTGAGATTCATAGTAGTAATCATCCATCCATAATGTTCCTATTAATTCATTGCTACTAGCAGATACCACCGTTCTTTTTGTGGAATATAGAACAGAGATAGCAGGAAATTTCTTCTGTATTTCTTGATAGTAGTAAACTAATTCATTCTCCTGTTCAGTCGCCTCAGGAATTCCTAACAAATAGAGAGCATCAAGCTTGCCAGCTGAACAGTAATCTACCAAAGGCAATATTTCAGAAATTGTCTCACCTGCTTCTTTTTGAGACCATAATTTTCCTCGATAGTTAATATCAAAACTGATTTTACAGCCAGACTCTTTTGCTGCTTCTATTAATGAGATTGTTGTTTTTTTCCAACTTGAAGATAACGCTGGTGTAATTCCTGAAATATGAAAGATATCTACGTTATTAAACAGTTCTTCCTTTTTCCATTCACTCTCTGTCATTTCGGCGAAACTCGAACCAGCACGGTCATAAATGACATTGGCTGCTCGTTCACCAATTCCAGCCTCTACATAATAAGTGCCTAACCTGGATCCTCCTTTTAAAAGAAAGTCAGTATGAACGCCATAACAACTTAAATGCTTTACTACACCTTCTCCTAAGCCATTGTCTGGAATTTTACTAGCAAAGTAAACATCGTGACCAAAATTGGCTAGTGAAATAGCGACATTGGCTTCACCCCCGCCATAATGTGCACGAAAATTATCAGCATGGGCAATTCGTACACCAGAATCAGTGGATAGACGAAGCATGATTTCACCTAACGTAACTACCTTCCCCATATTTATGCTCCTTTAATTTGATGAAATTTATCCATATATTGACTAGCAATCTCTGTAACTTTAGCAAAATCCCCTTTTGCCACAGGTGCTAATAGGTTTCCTCCTACGCCAACTGCTACTACTCCTGCTTTAAACCAGTCTTCCATATTTTCCAGGCTAACTCCGCCTGTCGGCATAATATTAACTTGAGGCATTGGAGCTTTAAAAGCGGATACAATACTTGGTCCATAGGCACTGCCTGGGAATAATTTGATAATATCTACTCCTGCCTTTAATGCATCTTTCATTTCTGTAATCGTTAAGCATCCCGGAAGATAGGGAGTTTGATAAAGATTACATAGTTCTGCAGTTTCTCTATCAAAGTTTGGGCTGACAATATATTCTGCTCCAGCCATGATAGCTAAACGAGCAGTTACTACATCTAACACAGTACCTGCACCTATAACAATGTCAGAATCATTCTTATACAACTCTACTAATTCACTAATGGCTTTATCTGCATTAGGAACAGTAAAAGTTAATTCAATTCCCTTCATGCCACCTTGAACTACTGCATTACTTGCCTTCACAGCCTCTTCCTTGCTGTTCCCTCGGACTACTGCGATTATTCCAGCACTCTTTAAGCGTCGTAATGTTTCAACTCGTTTCATCTCCACCACTCTTTTCCTATTTAGAAATACAATTTTACTATTAAGAAACTCACCTTGATTATACATACTTTTTTGAAAAATGTAAACGCTAATCATTAAATAAAAAAAATCGCCGAAACGATTTAACGAGCCACAACTTGCATTATCTCATTTTTCGTTTCGACGACAGCCTTTATTATTTGTTTTTTAAATTCTTCTGTGAGCCTATATTTCGGCATACTTACACTAAATGCTCCAATGATTTTTCCATCTTTTTTTAAAGACGCTCCAATACAGAAAATATCTTTCTCCATTTCTTCGTCATCAAAAGCAATACCAGTCTCTCTCACTTTCTGCAATTCTGATGCAAGCTTTAAAGAGTTGGTTATCGTATGCTCTGTATATGGAACTAAAGGAGTTGTTTTTAGATAATTTAAATACTCTTCTTCTTCCAATTCTGCAAGAACTGCCTTTCCCATTGCTGAGCTGTACAAGGGCCTTGTTATCCCAATCCTTGATGACATTCTTATTGTCTGATGTTTAGCCTCTAGCTTGTTTACATATAAAATTTCATTATCTGCAAGTACGCCTAAATGAATGGTTTCATCAATTAACTTTTGCAGTTTTTCTAAATAAGGCAATGTCAGCTCTACTAAGTCCAGCTGATCCACACCTTGATTGGCATATCGAATAAGTTTAGATCCTAATCGATAATTTTTATTTTTATCTCTGCTCACAAAGCCAATTAACAATAAAGTGTCCAATATTTTCAAAGTAGTTGAAGTTGTCATCTCTGTGTTTTGAGCAATTTTCTGCAATGCTTGATTAGGATTGTCTGAAAGGTAATCCATAATTTTTGCTGCTCTTAATAGAACCGTACCATAAGGTTTTGTTTTCTCCATTATACACCCTCTTTTCCAATAAAGAAATTATATACGAAAAGAGGAGAAATGAAAAGCTTTCTCTTCCTAAAATCACATTTGGGATTCACTTCTTACATTATTTTCAAATAGATAGATTCTATCTTCCATCTACGAAAGAGATAACAGTTGAATGATTGTTCTCATTACACCATCTTCTTCATTTGAACGAGTGATGAAATTTGCTGTCTCTTTTAATTCCTTTACGGCATTACGAACAGCAAAACTATATGTACTGCGACTCATAAGTTCTATGTCATTATAGCCATCACCAAATGCCATTGTTTCTTCAGGGGTAACATTTAGTACTTGTTGTAAATGCTCAACTGTTGTCCCTTTATGTACATTTACATTGGCTATATCAATCCAAGCTGCCTCAGATGCTACAATATAAGCGGATTCGAAAAAGGATGATAATCTTTCTTTTGTCTCAAAACATTTAAGCTCTGAATCGTGAATTGTTATTTTCACAAAATCTTCCGTTATTTCATTAAAATCTGACACCATTTTCACCTGTGCATAAGACTTTCTTACAATAGCAGTTTCTTCCGGGATAACGTTATCCTTAATAACTGCACCGCTTCTCGTACAAGCAATAATAGTATGATTTAGACTGATTTCCTCTAGCAAACGAATAATCGCTAGACCCAATTCATTACTTAACAGCGATTCATAAACAAATTTGCCATTATGCTTAATGCGGGTGGCGCTATCCCCTAGAATCCACATATCTTTCGCATCTTCACCAAATAATTCTTCAACCCGTTCACATTGTTTACCAGTAACAGGAGCAAAAGCTACGCCTTTTTCTTTCATTAAATTCTTTACTTCTTTGAACAATTCCCGGTCAAAATCACCATTATTATTTAAAAATGTTCCATCCATGTCTGTCAGCACTAATTTAATCATTCGCTTTCCCCCAACTCTGCTATTCTACTCAACTATTTTTTTTAGAATTCTTGCCGGATTTCCACCAATAACAACATTATCTGGTACATCCTTTGTCACAACTGCACCAGATGCAACCACCACATTATTCCCAATACTTATTCCGGGATTGATAACTGCTCTTCCTCCCACCCAGACATTATTTCCGATATTCACCGGCTTTCCGTACTCAATTCCTGCTATTCTCTCTTGAGCATTTACAGGATGTGTCGCTGTATAAATATGTACTCCTGGGGCGATGAAGCAATTATCCCCAATTCTAATCTCACAAACATCCAAAAACACACAATCAAAATTAGCAAAGAAGTTTTCCCCTACATGGATGTTATATCCATAGTCACAACGAAAGGTTGGTTCTATGAATATATTAGTTCCTGTGGAACCAAATAATTGTTTTAATAGGACGGACCGAATATTGTCTTCTGTTTCAATGGATTCATTAAATATTCTTGTTAGCTTTCGCGCATTACTTCTATCCTTTATTAATTCTGGATCTGCTGGATTATAGAAGTCTCCATTTACCATTTTTTCTTTTTCTGTTTTCACTTTTTCATTCCTTTCTATCCACATTAAACCGTCAACTCTAAAAGGTTTCCTTCCGGATCTTCTATCACACTTTCATAATAGCCGTCCCCTGTTAGACGAGGCCCATTAACTAACAAATAACCATCCTTTTGCAATCGTTCCGTCAGTTGATTAACTGCTTCTTCACTTCCTAATGAAATAGCAATATGCGCCCAGCCAACTCTATCATTTGAATCATCCTTATCGATCCCAGCTTTCCGCATAAGTTCTAAGCGAGCTCCTTCCTTGAACGATATAAAATAGGATTCAAATTTCTTTTCTCTATTTTGATATTTCGAATTTGCTCTCCCACCAAAATAGGTTGTATAAAATGTCTTCATTCCTTCTAAATCTTTCACCCATATTGCAACATGTTCTATTTTCATGTTCCTGTCACTCCTTCTTTAATTAGCTTAAATTACACGCGCTGTATCCCTTTTTATCTCTTTTTTATGCAATACTCCATTTAACCTTTCCGATCCCCATAGCATAATGGCAATAAATCCTGCAATAACAAAAGGGAAAATTCCTATTGTTGATTTGGCTGCAGCATATCCGAGAATGGGAGGAAGAAAGGTACTGCCTGTATAGGCAATAGCCATTTGATAACCCATTATGGTTTGGGAATGCTTCTTTCCAAAACGTAGTGGTGTTTCATGCAGCATACACGGAAATATCGGCGCTAAACCTAAACCGATCATAATAAAGCCTGCCAGTGAAAAAAGAACAGGGAATGGCAAAAATAATAGAACTGCACCAACTAACGCAATTATTTGTCCCCATCTTATTAACCTTTTATTACTCATTTTTAATGTAATAAAGCCTGTGATAAATCTTCCAATGGTGATTCCTGCATAAAATAAGGAAACCCATTTGGCTGCTACATCTATCGATAAATTTTTAACATTTACGAGAAAACTGCTTCCCCAAAGCCCAACTGCCGCTTCCGCCCCGCAGTAAAATAAAAATGCAAGTAAAGCTAGCTTAACCCCTCTTATTTGCCAAGGCTTTTGATTTTCCAAATATGTTTCATCCAATGTACTAGTTGAATCATCTCTTTTATACTCGTTCTCCTGCTTAGGGATCTTTTCTATCTTTTTCCATAAGGGAAGTGTGAAAAGCAAAATGACAACTAAAATAAATTGAATACATGCGATGGCAAAATAACCACTTCGCCAAGAATTATCTCTGGATATAAACTGTGCTACAATAATCGGGCCAAGCGTAGCTCCAACTCCCCAAAAACAGTGAAGCCAGCTCATATGGTGCGCTTTGTAATGACTTGCCACATAGTTATTTAAACCCGTATCTACAGCACCTGCACCTAATCCAAGCAGGATTGCAAAGATAAACAGCCATATAATGGATGGGGCGAAATGAAACCCTAATAGAGCTCCCGCTGTCATAAAGCAGCTTACAAATGTAACCATTCCAGTTCCGAATTTTTTCAGCACTATACCGCTAATAAAGCTGGAAATAATCGTCCCCGCTGCAATTGTCATAAAAAGTACTCCTGCAGTTTCAAGGGGTGCCTTAAATTCCACTTGCATTAAAGACCATGACACTCCCAATAAAGAATCAGGCAAACCTAAACTGATAAAAGCCAAATAGATGATTACTAAAAAGAATGTCGCCAATAGTTAACCCCCACTCTGTAAGCTTTCTGCAAACTATTCATTTGTTTTACTACTTATTCCTGTAATGATTAAATCGAGTCCAAGTCTTTGTAACCCATATAAATAATCTTGCTTCCAGTCACTCATTCTAAATTCAGGAAGATGCTCTGCCGGAATATAGGTGGAGCTTTGTTGTTTGATTTGGTTGATTGTGGTTTGAGTGACTTCATCATCACAGAAAATAACCACATGCGGGTTAATAATTGCCACAAAGGAAGCAATTAATCTACTTATGGCATCTACTTCATCTTCCTTTGAAAAGAACACTTTTCCATTTGTAAAGGTCTGTCCAAAGTTTCGGTTATTATATTGCGGAACAAAAGATACTTCCCCTGCGAAATTAGTACTCCCTCGTACAATCTTTCCATTTACGATAATTCCAGCTCCTGGACCATTTTGGCCAGAATAGAGATAAACAAGTGATTTATCGTTCTTTTTCTCCTGCTGATCTTGATAACCTAATACTGCTGCATTCATATCATTTTCAATGACCACTGGAATCGAAAAATAATTTTCTAAGTATCCCTTTAAATCAAAATCGTGAAGATATTCATAATCAGGACTGTAGATGATTCGACCATTATCAACCGAACCAGGCACCCCAATAGAGATAGAGCTAATCTTCGGATATTGTGTTTGTAGCGCTTCCACGTACTCGATCAGTAATTTAACATTGTCATCCCTTAATGCACTGGAAATTTTGCCAGTCTCCTTTTCTTCCCCTAGGCAGTTAAACACAATATAATTGGTTTCAGTCTTTTCTAAAAAAATAGCTAGCCCCAACATATATTCAGGATTATATGTATACCGCTTCGCTCGTCTGCCGCCACTTGAATCATCTAAACCTGCTGATTGTAATTCTCCATTCTCTTCCATCTGCGCCGTAAATTTGCTAATAGTTGGGAAACTAATTCCTAATTTATCACTCAACTCCACCTTCGTAGCACTTCCATTTGCTAAAAGAAGTTGACGAATATTTTGCTGGATAATATTTTTCATAGATTTTGGCGTCGCATCCACTTTATTTCCCTCCTTTCCATCCAACTTATTAAAGATATTTAATAAGTGAGCAAAATAAAACTTATTAAACTTCTTTAATAAGTACTTGAGGCTAATATAACACACTAATTTTGGGAATGCAATATAGTTCATATGCAGCTAAAAATATTTTCTTCCTGACAAAAACAAAAGAAGACGAACCTCAATAGTTCATCTTCTTTACTGGATATATTAACCGATAGAGCCTTCCATCTCGAACTTGATCAGACGGTTCATCTCTACTGCATATTCCATTGGTAATTCTTTTGTAAATGGCTCGATAAAGCCCATTACGATCATTTCTGTTGCCTCTTCTTCCGAAATACCTCTACTCATTAAGTAGAATAATTGTTCTTCTGATACTTTTGAAACTTTTGCTTCGTGCTCTAATGAAATATTATCATTTAAAATTTCATTGTATGGAATTGTATCAGATGTAGACTTGTTATCCATAATTAACGTATCGCATTCGATATTAGAACGAGCACCGTCTGCTTTACGTCCAAAGTGAACGATACCGCGGTATGTTACTTTTCCGCCTTGTTTCGAAATAGACTTAGAAACAATTGTAGAAGATGTATTTGGAGCTAAGTGAAGCATTTTTGCTCCAGCATCTTGGTGTTGTCCTTTACCAGCAAGAGCGATAGATAAAGTCATTCCTCTTGCTCCCTCACCTCTTAAGATGACAGCAGGGTATTTCATCGTTAATTTAGAACCAATATTTCCATCGATCCATTCCATTGTAGCATTAGCATCACAAACTGCACGCTTTGTTACAAGATTGTATACATTGTTTGCCCAGTTTTGAATCGTTGTATAACGGCAATATGCGTCTTTTTTAATAATGATTTCAACAACGGCACTGTGAAGAGAGTTCGTTGTATAAACTGGTGCTGTACAGCCTTCTACATAATGTACACTTGCACCCTCATCCACGATGATTAATGTTCTTTCAAATTGACCCATATTTTCGGAGTTAATACGGAAATACGCTTGTAATGGCGTGTCTACTTTAATTCCTTTTGGAACATAAATGAAAGATCCACCAGACCATACAGCTGAGTTTAAAGCAGCAAACTTATTATCCGTAGGTGGAATAACAGTTGCCCAATGCTCACGGAAAATATCTTCATTTTCTCTTAATGCAGAGTCTGTATCTTTGAAAACAATTCCCATTTTCTCAAGATCTTCCTGCATATTATGATAAACAACCTCAGATTCATACTGAGCAGATACACCTGCTAAGTATTTTTGCTCAGCTTCTGGAATACCAAGCTTATCAAATGTTTGTTTGATTTCATCTGGAACTTCATCCCAAGATCTTTCTGTTTTCTCTGATGGCTTTACATAATACGTAATTTCATCAAAGTTTAAAGCAGAGAGATCGCCGCCCCATTGTGGCATTGGCATGTTGTAAAAATGCTCTAATGCTTTCAAACGAAAGTCTAGCATCCATTGTGGTTCAGCCTTCATTTTTGAAATTTCTTCAACGATTTCTTTCGTTAATCCACGTTTAGAACGAAAGATAGAAACGTCTTTATCTGAAAATCCATATTTATAATCCCCAATATCGGGCATCTTTTTTGCCATTTCATTTTCCTCCATTCTACATGCAACCTTGGTAGTAAATTATGAATCTAATCCTTCATTTACGCCTTTTTCCATAGCCTTCCAAGCTAATGTTGCACATTTAATTCTTGCTGGGAATTTACTAACACCTTGAAGTGCCTCAATATCCCCCAGGTCCATATCATCTGCGTAGTCTTTCCCTTGAATCATTTCAGAGAATGACTCAGACATTTTTAACGCTTGTTCGACTGTTTTCCCTTTAATTGCTTGTGTCATCATGGATGCAGAAGACATGCTTATGGAACATCCTTCTCCATCGAATTTTGTGTCAGCGACAATCCCATCTTCAATTTTCATTGTAAGAAGGATACGGTCCCCGCAAGTAGGGTTATTCATATTGACAGTCAAACTGCCTTCAAGAACTCCTTTATTCCGGGGATTTTTATAATGATCCATAATTACACTTCTATAAAGTGAATCTAAATTATTAAAAGACATCGCTAAAATACTCCTTTGTCTTGCCAATCCCTTCCACAAGCTTATCAACATCTTCTTCTGAATTATAAAGATAAAAGCTTGCTCGAGCGGTTGCAGAAACATTTAGCCATTTCATTAATGGTTGTGCACAGTGATGTCCTGCACGTACTGCAATTCCTTCAGCATCTAATACTGTTGCAACATCATGTGGATGAACATCTTCTATATTAAAGGTGATCACGCCAGCACGGTTATTTGCGTTGTGCGGTCCATAAATAGTTAAACCATTAATAGATGACAATTTCTCCATTGCATATGCTGCTAATTTATGCTCATGTTCGGTTATATTCTCTAAGCCAATTTCTTCGAGAAAATCAATGGCTGCTCCTAAACCGATGGCCCCTGCAATAATTGGCGTTCCAGCTTCAAACTTCCACGGAAGTTCTTTCCAAGTCGACTCATATAATCCGACGAAATCAATCATTTCTCCACCAAATTCAATTGGCTCCATATTTTCTAAAAGATGTTTCTTTCCATAAAGTACCCCAATTCCTGTTGGACCACACATTTTATGTCCAGAGAATCCAAGGAAATCACAATCCAAATCTTGCACATCGATTTTTACATGTGGAGCTCCTTGTGCAGCATCTACAACGAGTACAGCTCCATTTTTATGAGCAATAGCCGCTATTTCCTTTATTGGATTGATAACCCCCAGAACATTTGAAACATAGGTAATGGAAACTACTTTTGTTGCTGGCGTGATTGTATTTTCAACATCGGCAAGTGCAATTGTTCCATCTGCTTGCAGCGGCAAATATTTAAGTGTTGCTCCTGTTTTTTTGGCAACTTGCTGCCAAGGAATAATATTACTATGATGCTCCATCGGGGTAATGACTATTTCATCCCCCTCTTTTACATTTTCCATCGCATAGCTTTGTGCAACTGTATTCAGCGCAGTTGTCGTACCACGAGTAAAGATAATTTCCTCGATGGAAGAAGCAGAGATAAACTTTCTTACCTTTTCCCTTGCTCCTTCATAAGCATCTGTCGCTCTAGTGCCTAAGGTATGAACGCCACGATGAACATTGGAATTATATTCTCGATAGTAGTTCTCGATTGTTTCAATTACCTGGACTGGCTTTTGAGAGGTAGCTGCACTATCAAGATAAACCAATGGATGTCCGTTGACTTCTTGGTTTAAAATTGGGAAGTAAGAACGAATATGTTTGCTATCCATTATCTTACTTTCCTTTCAATTACCTCAACTAATTGCTTTTTCACACCTTCAATTGGCAATTGTTCTACTACAGGAGCTAAGAAACCATGAATAACTAATCTTTCTGCTTCATGTTGTGGAATACCACGGCTCATTAAGTAATACAATTGTAAAGGATCTACTCTACCAACAGATGCTGCATGTCCTGCCGTTACATCGTCTTCATCAATTAATAGAATTGGATTCGCATCGCCTCTAGCCTTTTCGCTTAACATTAGAACACGAGATTCTTGCTCAGCGTTTGCTTTTGTTGCACCATGTTCAATCTTACCAATTCCGTTAAAGATGGAAGAAGCTTTATCTTTCATTACACCATGCTTTAAGATATAGCCTTCAGAGCTCTTACCGTAATGAACTACTTTTGTAGTGAAGTTTTGTTTTTGATCGCCGCGTCCAACTACTACAGACTTCGTATCGCCATATGAGCCATCCCCCATCAAATATGTTGTATTATCAGAAATCGTATTACCGTCATTCATGAAGCCTAATGCCCATTCTATTTTAGCATCACGACCTGCAACACCACGGCGATTTACATACGTAGTAACCCCATGCGCTAGATTATCAACAGCACCATATTGAACTTTTGCATTTGCATTGGCTATTACTTCTGTCACAATATTGAATACTGCTTCTTCAGGATCCACAGTAGAAACATAGTTTTCTACATAAACAACAGAGCTATTATCTTCAGCCACTACAATAACATGGTTAAAAAGGTTCGCTTCCTTGTCATCATGTAAGAAAATGGATTGAATTGGTTCTTCTACTACTACGTTTTTAGGAACATATAAGAATACTCCACCATTTAAAAGGGCTGCATGTAAAGCCGTTAATTTATGCTCATCTATCTTTACAGCATCTTTCATAAAGTATTTTTGCAGTAAGTCAGTGTATTCTCTTGCGGCTGTGAAAATATCAGTGAAAACTACGCCGCTTTCTTTTAATTCATTAGAAACAGCTAAAAAAGTTGGACGGTTATTTCTTTGGATATAAAGTGTTTTATTTTTTTCTAAATCGATAAGTGCTTTTACTTGTTCTGGTAAATCACTTACATCTGAAAAATCTTCACTGCTTACAATATGCTTTTCAAATTGGGTAAAGTTCCAGTTTTTAATATTTGTTTTGTCCGGTCTTGGCATCGGAAGAGCCTCTGCTTGTTGTAAAGCATTTACACGCAGCTCTGTCAGCCAAGAAGGTTCATTCATATCTTTCGAAAAAGAGGAAAGATACTCTTGGTCAAATGGTAATTTAATATCCGTTGTCATTGGTCAATCCTCCTAACAATTACGCTTCTTGTTCAACAGTTTCGTCTTCAATACCAAGCTCTTTTTTAATCCAGTCATATCCTTCTGCTTCTAAGCGTTGAGCAAGCTCAGGTCCACCAGATTTAACAATACGACCTTGCATCATTACATGAACGTAGTCAGGAGTGATGTAGTTTAATAAACGTTGGTAGTGAGTGATAATTAAGCAGCCGAACTCTTCTTTACGCTCTTCACGCATTTTGTTAATTCCTTTTGAAACAACTTTCAATGCATCGATATCCAAACCAGAATCGATTTCATCTAAGATCGCAATTTTTGGATTCAACATCATTAATTGAAGAATTTCATTACGTTTCTTCTCCCCGCCAGAGAAGCCTTCATTTAGGTAACGTTGTGCCATATCTGGATCCATTTCTAGGTACTCCATGTTATCATCCATTTTACGGATAAATTTCATTAAGGAAATTTCATTCCCTTCACCTAAACGGCTGTTTAAAGCAGAACGTAAGAAGTCAGCATTTGTTACACCACTAATTTCACTTGGGTATTGCATAGCTAAAAATAGACCTGCACGCGCGCGCTCATCTACTTCCATTTCTAATACATCTTCGTCATCAAGACTTACATCACCGCTTGTTACTTCATACTTTGGGTGACCCATGATTGCAGAAGATAATGTTGATTTACCCGTTCCGTTTGGCCCCATGATTGCGTGAATTTCTCCACCCTTTATTTCTAAGTTAAGACCTTTAATAATTTCTTTTTCTTCGATTGAAACATGTAAATCATTAATGACTAATTTAGGTTGACTCATATTATATACCTCCATAGTAAAAAGAAGTTTTGTTCACAAAATTGTCGAAACTTCATTATCAATTTATTATCATTCTAATCTTATAACAAATAAAATCTGATAGCAACCTATTGCTTCCCGTTCAATAAGGAAAATTCGCATGAAACAAATAAATACGCTTGATTCCTTATAATTTCGCATGAGTTTGCTTTCTTTAAAATAATTTCTCTCCTTATTACGGTCCCGAACAATTCACTGGCATAAACGATAACGATAGACTCAAAAATATATTCACTTGATAGTTTCGTTTTAGTATTTATACACGAAATAAATTTAGCCCTAGTACTTATTGGAAGACGATTCCGCTAAATATTATTTGATCATACAAAAATAAAAAATGTTCCTATAAAGACTTCTACACATGCTATATCCATTATTAATAGAATCAACTTAATTCTCAATTGGATATATACTATATGTTTAATCTTTTATAGGAACATCTTCTTACTTATTATTCACTAACTGGTACAACTGCACCTTTATACTCTTTATTAATGAAATCTTGAATTTCTTTAGAATGCAGTACTTCTACTAAAGTTTTAATATCTTCACGATTTTCGTCTCCTTTACGAACAGTAATGATATTCGCATATGGAGATTCGCTTCCTTCGATTTCAATAGAATCTTTCACAGGGTTTAAGCCAGCATCTAATGCATAGTTGGCATTAATAACAACTGCATCCCCTTCATTATTATTAAAAATTTGTGGAAGTAACGCTGGCTCATAATCTGCTTTTAATTTAACATTTTTCGGATTTTCCGCAATATCTTCAATCTTTGCATTTACTTTATCAATTCCATCTTTAAGCTTAATTAATCCACCTTTTTCTAAAAGAGACAGTACACGGCCATGTTCAGCAACAGAGTTACTAAAAATAATGGTTGCTCCATCTGGAAGCTCATCTAAACTCTTATATTTCTTAGAGAATACAGCCATTGGCTCAATATGAATTCCACCAGCATTTACAAAATCATAACCATTTTCTTTAATTTGTTGGTTTAAGTATGGAATATGTTGAAAATAGTTTGCATCAATTTCTTTTGATTCTAAAGCTTTATTTGGCAATACATAATCTTGGAAAGGAACGATCTCTAAATTAATTCCTTTTTCCTTCAAAATTGGTTTTGCTTTTTCCAAAATTTCAGCATGTGGTACATTGGAAGCACCTACTACTAATTTAGTTGATTCTTTGTCACTGTTAGAAGCGCCGTTTTCCTTGCTATCATCATTAGAGCTGCCGCATGCCGCAAGCACAAATACAAATGTTAATGCAATCAGTAAAGACCATAATTTTTTCATGTGTTTTTCTCCTTATCTTTTGTCTATTTTTTTTGTTATAAAATCACCAATAAATTGGATGATAAAAACAATGATTAAAATAATAACAGTTGAAACAAGTGTCACATCACCATTACCTCGTTGAAATCCTTGTAAATAGGCTAAATTCCCAAGACCGCCGGCACCAATTATTCCAGCCATTGCGGTCGATCCTACTAATGCAATTGTAGTAACCGTAATTCCTGAAACAAGTGCTGGCATAGATTCTGGCAAAAGAACTTTAAAGATAATAGTAGTTGGTTTTGCTCCCATTGACTTTGCCGCTTCAATAACACCTTTATCCACCTCTCGAAGGCCAATTTCCACAAGTCTTGCATAAAATGGAGCAGCGCCAATGATTAAAGAAGGCAGCGCCGCTTTCGGTCCAATCATTGTCCCGATTAGTAAAGTTGTTAATGGGATTAATAGAACTAATAAAATAATAAAAGGAATGGAACGGAAAATATTCACGACTGCACTGATGATTCTATTAAAAAATACATTATTCCACATATTCCCTTTATCGGTTAAAAACAGCGTAATCCCAAGAATAATTCCAAGTATAAAGGTAAAAATAATCGAGAATCCAGTCATAAATAGGGTCTCTTTCGTGGCATTCCACATTATTTCCCAATCTACATTTGGCAATAATCTTTCCATCATCCTTCAATCACCTCCACACTAATTTCTTGTGCATGAAGATATTGAATAGCTTTTTCTATTTCTTGTTTCTCTCCATCTAAATGAATATATAATGTTCCATAGGATCCATGCTGTGTCGGGGAAATTTTCCCTTGAATGATATTCACAGAAACAGCAAAAGTTCGAATGAGATTGGTGATTACAGGCTGTTCAGCACTTTCGCCGACAAATCCCAGCATGACAATACTGCCTGTTTTATATTGCGCTATTAAGTGTTCAATCGTATCCTTCGCCTCTTCTGGTTCAATTACTTGTTGAACAAAACGTTTCGTAATTTCTTTCTTTGGCTGCTTAAATACATCAATCACTGGTCCTGTTTCTACTACCTTCCCGTCTTCCATCACTGCCACTCGATGACAAATCTTGCGAATAACGTGCATTTCATGGGTAATCAACACAATAGTAAGACCAAGACGTTTATTAATGTCCACTAATAAATCTAAGATGGCATCTGTTGTTTGTGGATCCAATGCTGAGGTTGCTTCATCACAGAGAAGTACTTTCGGATCACTAGCAAGTGCTCTTGCAATCCCAACCCGCTGTTTCTGCCCACCACTTAATTGAGAAGGATAAGCATCTTCTCGTCCTTCTAATCCAACCAGTTTGATGAGTTCTAATACCTTCTTGTCTCTTGCTGATTTTTTTACTCCCGCTATTTCTAAAGGAAAAGCAATATTTTCTTTTACGGTTCTTGACCATAGCAGATTAAAATGTTGAAATATCATACTGATTTCTTGTCTCGCCTTACGAAGTTTGCTTCCTTTTATTTTAGAAACTTCGTGACCTGCAACCGACACACTTCCAGCAGTAGGAATCTCCAATCCGTTCAGCATTCTGATTAATGTACTTTTACCTGCACCACTATATCCGATTATTCCAAATATCTCTCCTGAATCGATGGTTAAATCCACGTGATCAACCGCAGTGACCTTCCCACTTCTAGAGGAGTATACTTTTTTTACTGAGTTTACATTAATCAATGTATTCACCTACTTCTTATTTAAAATCACTCTATCGATCACTATATTTAAATAGTTTTTAACAAAGCATATCATATCATTCCAGATAACAAAAAAACCTTTCTGCAAGAAGAGCAGAAAGGTTTTTATTATGATTAATATCCCTTTCTCTCATCTATCAAAGCATGACGCTTTGTGTGAATTGGCACCGTTTCAGTATACTGACGGTTGCCGGGTTTCATAGGGCACATCCCTCCACCTCTCTTGATAAGAGTTTCGTTATTTATATGAAATGTAAAAATCGTTAATATGATAGATGTAATTTACCATTTCCCGAAATGACTGTCAACACCTTTTTTAACATAATTTCTTTTCTGAATTTTCAATTAAAATAAGTTAGATTTTCTGACATAATTAATTCAATGAGAAAGCTTGGATTTAAAACCAATATGGGGAAAAATTCTTTCAAAAAAAATAACCCGAAATACCTTCACTTTTTGTTAGCAAAGGCGGATTCCAGGTAAACATCAAAACTATTATCCAGTGTGGGGAACTGAACGTGAACGGCTTAAGAAAAACAAAGATTCAAGTAAGAGGATTTTCCTTAAGGAGCCTTCTAATTGAATAGATCCATTCTTTTTTGCTTTTCTAAGAAGAAACTCGCCTTCCATAACGAGGCTAATACTAGTCATATCCCCCGTTAACCATATATCTGGATTATCATCATCCTTCATCCTTCTCCATGAAAAGCGATTGTTCTTAAGCTCCATATAATAGGATTCATTTTGACATGTTAACACTAAGGAAAGCGAAGCGTTTCGTAATAATGGTTTTAACGATTCTTTCCGATTCAGCTTTTCTACAAAATATTTCATCCAATCCTGCAAAAGCATCTCCTACTTTCTGCCGAACAATCTTATATTACTTATTCTTGCAGCAGCAGAAAAAAACCTTTTTTAAAAGTAATCTTTATAAAAAAGGCGATTGATGCTTTTAACCATGCTAGCTTTTTAAGGGCAGCATCCGTTTAATGGAATTGGCACTCTAATATAACCCTTTCATGAAAATGTCCATGTCCTGCTTATTTTATATAGTTATGGATAACTTCTACTAAATGAGGGACTGATTCAAAGCGATATACTTTTTCTTTTAACTCCCCCTTTTCCATAATAACTAGACAGGGAACACTTTCTACCTCATATTTTGCTGCTAAACCGGGGGCATAATTTAAATCCATTTTTCCTAAATTCAACTCTGGCTTCATTGTATGCAATACTGTCAACATTTTTGACGCAACCATACACGTACCGCAAAGAGGAGTATACAAGTAAAGAAAGGCAGCATCTGTATCCTTTACTTGTTTCTCCCATTGATCGAGGTTCCAATCTATCATAATCCATTCATCCTTGTATCTAAATATTTTGCTTCAATCTCAATATCAGCTTGTAATAATAGGGTTGCTAAGTGACATTCAGGAGAGGCAGCAACTTCTTTATATTTGCGATCTATATAAAGGAATTCTGCTTCAGGAAGTTCTCGTTTAAACTGTTTTCTTATCTTATCTCCTGACTTATCTGCATCCACTAAGATATACACATCTTTATCCATTAGCTCGTCTAGTAATTCATCCAGCTTTGAAACTCCAATTGTTCCATTCGTACAAATAATATCGACTGGTTCACGCACAATCTTCTCTACTTTTTGTTTGTCTGATTTGCCTTCAACAATGATTACTTTTTTCATATTGATCACCTAAAGGAGTTATTTCATTTACTTTAACATATTCAAACAGGAAGAGAAAGAAGTAGGTTTTCTGGTATATATCGGTGATAGGAAAGACATATCGCCCCTTTATATTCTCCTAAAAATTAAAAAAACCAAACAAGTATACGAAAATTTTTATTAGCATCTCCGTATACTTGTTTGGATTAATAGGTGGTTGAAATATCTTTATCCCGGTCTCTACATTAAATTAGCCTTCATTTGTCATTTCTTCATACTGCTCTGCTGACATAAGCGCGTCAATATCCGCTTTATCACTTGGCTCAATAACAACCATCCATGCTTTTTCATAAGGAGATTCGTTCACAAATTCTGGATTGTCACTAAGCTCTTCATTTACTTCAACTACTTTTCCGCTGATAGGAGCATATAATTCAGAAACTGTCTTAACAGATTCTACACTTCCAAAAGGTTCATTTGCTGTTACTTCATCGCCTACTTCTGGTAGTTCAACAAATACGATATCACCTAATTCAGATTGTGCAAAATATGTAATCCCTACACGTGCGTTATCTCCTTCAACTTTTACCCATTCATGTTCTTTTGAATATCGCAAATCCTTTGGTACTGCCATTATAACCCCTCCGTATTTATCATTTTTACTCTGTTAAACAGAGTTACTATTAAAAAAAGCAGGTCGCTTAAGCCCAACTTTCTTTAAACATCTCTTCTTTAAAGCCTAATGTTACTTTATTTCCATCTGTAGTTAAAGGGCGTTTAATTAACATGCCATCAGAAGCAAGCAAATCTAGTAATTCCTCATCCGACGCTTCCTTTATTTTATCCTTTAATCCAAGATCTCTGTATTTCTGACCTGAAGTATTGAAGAATTTCTTTAATTCAAGGCCACTTTTTTTATACAAATCCTCTAATAACGCACGAGAAGGAGGATTGTCCACAATATGTACTTCTTCATATGACACATGATTTTCATCCAGCCACTTTTTCGCCTTGCGACAAGTTGAGCATTTTGGATACCAATAAAAAGTAACTTTCATTCCATCACCCATAATCTATGTATTTTGAAACATTCAACTAAATATTATCACAATTTGATATAAAGTAAAACTTCAATCAGTGCCCACTTGTGCCAACTGTTATTTCCTTTCTTGCATTTTTCAGCTATTTCTTTAAGCAGGATAGATTACGACAGAATCAAACTAGATGAATCCCTCAATCAATTGACTAAAAAGAGGGTTCTTCTGATTCGTTTATTCCAGAAGAACCTGTTTGACTATTTATGATTACGCCTTACCCAAGATACTCTCCAGCTGTTAATAAATGTTTAGCAGCCTCTCTTTTCCTTGCAATGATTGGCTTTGGTGTGTATCTTGTATATTTCTTTAATACAGATAGTGCTAATCTTAGTTCATCACCGCTCAGCATATATGCTAACGTGTCTATTGCCTCTGTGATTACTTGTTGAAAGGCCTCTTGGCAATATATTTCGGTATATAATAATTTTTGTTTTTCTTCTTGCCCATTTTTCCCCATTGCCTTTTCTGTTCTTAAAATACAAGAATCCATTGCAAATACAGCATTAAAAATATTTGCTAGATTGACCATAATCTCTTGCTGCTCTTCCAATTTTTCTTTATATTTTTTCAACATCATTCCAAATAGCAGATAACTGATTTTTCTAGTATTGGAAAGAAGCATTTTTTCTTGGGATAGCAGCTTATCATCCGGCTCTTTCGGTAGGAAGGAGAGCATTTCCTTTTCCGTCATTTTGGCTAGTGCCAACAATGGGATTTCTCCTTTTAAACTCTTTTTAGCTAAGGTAGGAGGAATTAATAAGCGATTAATTTCATTTGTTCCTTCAAAAATGCGGTTGATACGCGAATCGCGATACATTCTAGCAATATCATAATCTTCCATAAATCCATTGCCACCATGGAGCTGCACACATTCATCTACTACCATATCTAATACTTCCGAGGCAAAAATTTTATTTAAGCTGCACTCTATAACATATTCATTTATGATTTTCGCCATTAGTGTCCATTCTATATCTGCATCTACTCCATCCATGGCTGAGGACAGTAATCCTGCTGTACGATAGACACTACTTTCTGCCGCGTAAATATATGCTGCCATTGTTGCATACTTTTCAAGCGTAAGCGGAAAATGAGATAATGGAGCCGAGAATTGCATCCGCTTATCCGTATAAGCAATCGTCTTTTTTAATGCTTCTTTACTAGCACCAATTGCTCCCAGACCAAGCTTATAGCGACCAATATTTAAAATATTTAGTGCGATTAAATGGCCTTTTCCGATCTCTCCTAGCACGTTTTCCACTGGTACATCGACATGATCAAAACGAACGGCGCAGGTGGAAGAGCTCTTGATTCCTAATTTATTTTCTTCTTTCCCTATTGAAACACCTGGAAAGTCTTTTTCTACAATAAACGCAGTAAAATGTTCTGAGTTTACTTTTGCATAGACGATAAAGACATCTGCAATTCCTGAATTAGTAATCCACTGTTTTTCGCCAGTAAGGGAATAGTGCGTGCCTTCCTTATTTAAGACTGCAGTTGTTTTTATACTAAGAGCATCCGATCCTGCTGAAGGTTCCGTTAACGCATAGGAGGCGATTTTTTTACCAACGGCTAAATCCGGTAAATATTTTTCCTTCTGCTTCTTATTTCCAAATAAAACAATTGGTAATGAACCAATCCCTATATGAGCCCCATGGGTTACAGAAAATCCCCCTGCAACAGACATTCTTTCAGAAATAATGGCTGTGCTGATTTTATCTAAACCCAAACCGCCATACGGTTCTGGAATATCTGAACTTAACAGACCCAGATTCCCTGCCTCTTCCATCAGCTGTTTTGTTATTGTAAATTGGTGATTTTCCATCTCCGCCAAATGAGGTAGTACTTTTTTCTGAACAAACTCACTTGTCATTTCTGCAATCATTTGATGCTCTTCTGTAAAATCCTCTGGAGTAAAAATTGCGTCTGTGGTGACCTGTTCCGTTAAAAAACTTCCACCCTTTTGCATAGTAATCCTATCCTTCCTTTCTTCCAGCACTTAATGTTTATGATCAAAATATTATATCTTTTTCGTCGTTAATGGTTTTCCTGTTTGCAATAGATAAAGCATTCTTTTTTGTGTCTCCTGCTCTTGTATTAATTGGATAAACGCTTCTCTCTCTAAATCTAATAAATAGTCCTCTTCCACTAATGTACCAAATTCTACACTGCCACCTGTAAGAACCGTAGCAAGATTGCTGGCAATCTCGGCATCATATTCTGAGATAAAACCTATTTTTTTAAGTTTATCAACTTCTTTCATTAAGAAGTCATAACCCTTTTTACCTGTAACCATAATCTTTTCTTTTTTAGCCGCTTGAAACTTTTCATCCGCTAATTGTAGAACTGCTCTTTTTGCATCTCTTAATAAAAATCGATCATTATTAGTTATCCCATCTCTCTCTGTTAAGAAGCCTAGTTCTTTCGCTTGAACCGCAGAGGCAGCTACCTTAGCAGTCAAAATGGTCTGAAATACTTCTACAGTAAGCTTCAGCATTTCCTCTGGTAAAAGTTGTTGATTTCCCTGCCACTTATTGCAATATAAGGCTGTTGTTCCGCCTCCGCCAGGGATAAGCCCTACCCCTGTTTCTACTAGTCCCAGATACGTTTCTAACGATGCTTGCACCTTACCTGCCGCCAGACAAATTTCTGCTCCTCCTCCCAATGTTTTTTGATAAGGGGCAGCTACCACTGGCTTCTGGCAATATTTTATGCGCTTCATGGCTTGCTGAAAACGGCGGACGGCTATCTGCAGCTCTACAATATCCTCATTTTGGGCTTCTAATAGCATTAAAGCTAAATTAGCCCCTAGACTAAAGTTCTTTTTTTCACTGCCTATAATCAGCCCTTTATATGCTTCTGACTCTACTTTTTCGATCGCCTTATCAATCATCGCAAGAATATCCATGCCAATGCTCATATTGGAGCTGTGTAATTCCAGTAATAATACTCCGTCTCCGATATCCATTAAACTTGCTCCATTATTGGAAAGAAGCACGCCTCTTTGCTTCTTCCATTCTTGTATGCATATTTGGTCCTCACTTTTTGGAATAGGCAGATAGTTGCCTTGATGGTAATAATGTTCTACTCCATTAATCTCTTTATAAAAGGATTCAAATCCTTGATCCAACATTTCTTTAATCCATCCAGGAATCTCTCTTGAATCTTTTTCCATTCGTTCTACTGTAGATTTTAGTGATAGTTCATCCCATAAACGAAACGGCCCATTTCTCCAATTAAATCCAGACTGAACAGCTTGATCTATCTCATAAATAGAATCGGAAATCTCCCCAACCATTTTGGCTGAATACAGTAAAAATGGAGCAATTCCTTTCCAGAGAAATTGTGCTTTTGGATTTTTTTGTTCTAAAAATAGAGGAAGCGATTGTTTCGCTGCTTTCTTTTTCATTCCAGTCAAATTCTTATACGTCCACGTATGATAATCTAGAACTTGTAGCCCCTCTTCCGTTTTTCGATAAAATCCCTTTTGTACCTTTCTGCCCAACATTTTTTTCTTAAGCATTTCTTCTAATAAAACAGGAATTTGGTACATCTCTATTTCTTCTGTGTCATTCATTTTTCCTTGCATATTATGAATAACTTGATAAAAAGTGTCTAATCCAACCATATCTAGCGTATGAAAGGTGGCACTTTTTGGACGACCAATTAGTGGACCTGTTAATTGATCAACCTCTTCGATTGTTAAGTCTGCCTTTATCATTTCTTTTACAATATTTAAAAAAGCAAAGGAACCAATCCTATTTGCAATGAAGTTAGGAGTATCATTCGCTTTTACTACTACCTTTCCTAATTCTTCTTCTGCAAATTGACTGATTGTTTTTACAACATTTGAGGCAGTAACTTTAGTAGGAATAATTTCAAGTAATTTAATATAACGAGGTGGGTTAAAAAAGTGTGTACCTAAAAAATGGGCCTGAAAATCTGGAGAAAGATTTTCTTTCATCTGGTTAATCGATATACCAGAAGTATTGCTGCTGATAATAGATCCTTTTTTACGGTACTGATCTATCTTTTTAAAGAGTTCCTTCTTTATTTGCATATCTTCAATAATTGCTTCCACAATCCAATCTGATTCTTTTAATAAGGCAAAATCATCTTCTAGATTCCCAATTGTTAGTTGCGCTAAATTATTTAAAGATGTAAGCGGGCTGGGGGATTCTGATTTCATTTTTTCAATAGCAAGCCTGCCAAATCGATTCCTCACAACCTTATCTTTTAATGTAAGTCCTGCTTCTATTTCTTCTGCTAATAACTTAGTTGGCACGATATCCAGCAGAACCGTAGAAATTCCTGCATTAAGAAATTGTGCTGCAATCGCTGCCCCCATAACTCCAGAACCAATAACCGCAGCTGATTTTATCTCTTTCACCATGCATCCTCCTTGAAAAATGTATTAAAATTTGATGGTTTTCAAATGGCTTTAAAAAGGCTCCATTACTCTTTGTACGTCCAAGTGACGTGATTTTTAACAATAATTGTGTCAAATTATTCGTTTTTTCTCCATGCCGTGTACTCATTAAATAAGAAAAATAGGAAATGCTAGTAAAGAAATAGTAAAGGGAGGTGTATAAATAAATGGCTCGTCTTAAGAAGAACCCTTCTAAAGCAGGAGTTAGTGCGGCAAGTGTAAAAGGTAACGCTGGTCCAACAGTTGAAACAGATGGTGGCGGAAAAGTTAACAGTCAAAATAATCAATATAAAAAGCAATAGTTTAACAGGAGGTCGATTTTGATGCAGCAGCAACCAACTAATATGACACAACCTAACGGGATGATGATGAAACCACCTGTTATGGTAACAGTCAAAGATTCCCTTTACTTAACAGATATGCTTTCTTGGAATTTACTAGCAATGAAAAAAGCGCATTTTTTTGCACAAAATGCCCAAGATCCGGCAATTAAATCTCAGCTTGAGAAATGTGGACAAATGCATCAGCATCATTATGAAAGAATACTTAGTCACTTAGATACTAATAGTCAGCCAATGGTACAGCAACAGCAATAGATAGTAACGAAAAAAATTAGTGATTGTTTATTCAATTTTGCTCATTCTGCTAAAGAGATTGCCAAACCTTTTTTAGTTGACTATGCCTTTTGTAGAATGAGCACCTTTTCTTCGTAAAGGACTTTGAATAAGCAATCATCTTACTAAAACAATGATTTTATGAGGGAGGACAAAGAAAATGGATCAACAAAAGCCAATTCAAAACCCTGAGTCACAGGTTCCCAAAACACCGCAAATGAATGATCGCGATTTTACTAACGACATGCTTTCAACAGAAAAATACATGACTGATGCTTATTCAACAGCTTTAAACGAAGCTAGTAATGAAACACTCTATCAAGATTTATTATCCATTTTTACCGAAACACAAAATATGCAAAGAGAATTGTATGATTTAATGTTTCAAAAAGGATGGTATAAGCTTGAAGCTGCTGAGCAACAAAAAATCCAGCAATCTTATCAGCAATTCAAAGGATACAGTAACCAATTTCCATATGGAAACACCACTATTCAGTAAAACTCTCATTTTTTATCCACCCAAACACATTGTTATGGGTGGTGTTTTTTTACGCTTTGTCCAGCTTTCTTTATAGCATATGTTTTATTTTTGATTTTGTTTTCTTATCTCATTCATTTTTTTTATTTCCGATATAATTTGAACTATTGTTTGTTTCCCATCAGGGAATTTAGCATTCCAATGTTTTACTAAACCTGGCATATTTTTGGACATATAGGTATAGAGCATCCATATTTGCACTTTTTCCTTTAATTCCTCATTCTCTTCTCCAAGAAGTAATTCCGTATAATTACTCAATAAGGCGTCAAACTCCTCTTGAAATTTCTCGTCCAATTTCTATTCCCCCTTCGATTTTCATTGACAACGTGATTGAGTTGCTCTATTATAAGAGTACACCTAATGATAATGATTATCAATATCATTAACTTCCCATAATTGATATTCTTTCCTTTTCTTTCCCCCTCATTTAAAGAATCGAGAAAGAATACACAAAAAGAGGCTGCTTCCCTGTCAGCCTCTTTTTGTCATTAAATAAAAAACCGTTATTCATCACTAGAAAACATATATTTTTTATAATGATATCGAATGGAAAAAATCAATCCCATCGAAAGCATATTTCCCATCAAGGAACTACCTCCATAGCTAATAAAAGGGAGTGGTATCCCTGTAATAGGAAGAATTCCTACCGTCATCCCAATATTTTGGAAAACATGAAAACAAAGCATACTAATAATCCCTACGCTCATACAAGTATAAAAAGTATTTTTTGTTTCTAAGGCAACTTTTGTTATGTGATAAATAAGCAAGAAAAATAAACTAATAATAATACTAGCTCCAATGAAGCCAAATTCTTCGCCGACTACACTAAAAATAAAATCAGTGTGATTCTCCGGAAGCACTACTTCACTTGTGCCAACACCCTTTCCCGTTGTCTGGCCAGAACCAATTGCAAGCAAAGACTGCGTTAAGTGATATCCCGTTGTACTTTGGTATGTATAGGGATCTAACCAGGAATAAATTCTTCCCATCTGATATTCCTTCACTCCAAAATACATGGTAATCCAATCTGGATGCCAAATAACAAGGTAGAGGACAGCTGTTGCAATCACAGCAAAACTAGAAAAAATCGGCGTTAAAATCTTCCAGGAAATACCGGATATAAAAATCATCCCCAGCATAATAGCAAGAAAAACTAAGGAGGTTCCCAAATCTGGCTGCTTCATGACAAGAAGAAGTGGAGGTACCGTTACAGCTCCAATTTTAAATAAGAGAAAAAAGTCACTTTGTATCGTCTTTACTATATACTTTTCCTGATGATCTACAATGATTCTTGATAGTGCCAGTACTAAAAATACCTTTACAAACTCAGAAGGCTGCAGAGAAAAACCAGGTAAAGTGAACCAACTTTTGGCACCATTAATTTCTCGGGCAATACTGGATGGGGCGAATATAAGCACTACCAATAAGAATAGACCAAAAGCATACAGATACCAGGTCAGTTTCTTCAACTGATCCGAATCTAAACGAATTACGCCAATAATAATACCTATACCAACTACATAATACATAACTTGCTTTAACACATAGGATGAGTTTGCTCCATATATAGCAATAAGGCTAGTTAAACATAGAAGCATTAATATTAGAACAAGTGTATAATCTATTTTCGATGAATTTTTTGGGGACATATTGTCATTGCTCCTTGTTCAGTAAAACTTTTAACAGCTTATCATTCTTCCATTCAGAAATAATCATTTTTCACCATTTATATTTACCCCTAAATAAATAGAGTCATTCACACACATTTACAATTCTCCATTATATTTGTATTTGCATGAAATAACAACTTTCGACAATCATTTTTATAAAATTATTTATTTTCATTTCTAACTTTAACCAAATTAATAAAAAACTGTTTAAAATGTCATATAACTTACTCCTTTTATTTTCCCCCAAAAAAAGAGAATGATCAAATTAGCTCCACACCCAGAAAAATATTCTGGGATGTTAACTGCTACTTTGACCACTCTCTTATTTAGCCTTCTACATGTATGGTTTTTGTTAACTCCACTAAATCGTCTGCAATTTTAGCTAATGATTTAGTGGAGGAAGTGATTTCTTCCATTGCCGCCAGTTGTTCCTGAGAGGCTTCTGACACGTTCATGGAATTTTGACTGTTTTCCTTGGCAATGCCAGTAACTTGATCTACCGAACCTGCAACCTCTACTATATTCGTAGAAATTTTATGAGCAGCCTCTAAAATACTTTCCATTTGCTGACTCATGGATAACATCGATTCCGAAATTATCGTAAACTTTTCTTTTGTATCATTGGTAATATCAATGCCGTCTTTTACTTCCTCTGTCACTCGTTTCATTGTTTTAACAGAAGATAGAGTATCTTTTTGAATTTCATTTACCAGAACAGCGATTTGCTCAGCGGACTGATTGGACTGTTCTGCCAATTTCCTTACTTCCTCTGCTACTACTGCAAACCCTTTGCCTGCTTCGCCAGCCCTAGCAGCTTCGATGGCTGCATTTAATGCCAATAAATTTGTCTGATCAGCAATTTCTGTTATAACATTTAAAAATTGACCAATCTCCTGGGAACGCTCTTGTAATAATACAATAGAGTCATTCGATTCTTGCACTGAATTTTGAATCAAACTCATTTGCGTTACAGTATTATCAACAACTGCTTGTCCTTCTTTAGCTTTCAATACAGTATTATGAGTGCTTTTCACCATTTCTTCTGTATTCTTCGCAATATCTTTAATTTCATTATTCACAACAGCAACCGAATCAACAATGAAATCCATTCCTTTTGTCTGCTCTTCAGAACCAGCAGCAACACTTTGAATGGCAGCTGAAATCTGCTCTGATACATGGTTTGTTTCCACTGTATTAGCAGTCAGCTTTTCGGCAGAAGCATTTATTTGTTCAGATGTTTCATTCACTTTTTGTACTAAGTTGCGAATAAATTCTTTCATCAAAATAAACGCATCTGTTAGTTGGCCAATTTCATCATTAGAAGCTTTATGAATTTCAATATCTAATTCGCCTTCTGTAATTTTCTTTGTTGAATGCAATAATTTTTTCAGAGGAGAAATAATGATTCTCCGTGTAAATAATGCGACAATAACAGTTACAAAAATTAAATTAATGACAGTATTAACAAAAATACTGAATTCTTGTGGGAAGAAGCCGGCTTCTAGAATCATCTCATTTAGCTTAAAGGATATCATGGTGCTAAATAATGTAGCAAAAAAGATAATGACAATCATTTTTGTTCGTAAACTGCGAAAAATACTTCGTTTCTTCATATATATTCTCCTTCTAACCCTATAGTTATATATAGCTGTTTTTATACCAAGATAAAACTTTAACAATTATGTAATAAGACCTATTAATATCCAATATTAATAAATTGTTATAAATTAAATAGTTGTTTATACCTATTTTACAAAAAACAGTGTATTTAAGCAATTTTTATCCTTTTCCAAAAAAAAAGGGGTATAGCCAAACGTACGGCTATACCCAAAGTGAGAGGAGGTTATGGGGTTACGGTATAAAGAATATGCTGTGTATTCAGCTTCTAAGAAGGTGATACAAGCTATTCTTTATACTTATTAGATATGCTTTTTTATAAAATCAGTGAGGGCTTATCCCCTTTATTAATAAAAAAGGGCAATCATCCTTTTGCCTTTTTAACGGTAGTATATTTCATTATTCGGACATATACTACATTATAAAGATTAGCGGAAAGAAGGTTCTAAATGAAAAACACCTTATATGTAAACTCTATCATCTATTGCTGTTTGTTGACTGTCTTTGCGACGACTCTTTTTTATATACTGACTGGTTTAACCGTTTTTACTATTGCCTCCTTGATTTCAGGGGTGTTAGTAGCTTTCATTAGTTTATTAGAAGAAGAGGTCATCCATAAGAAAATCCATGACGAACATTGAGTCTATTAAAAAAAATAAATTAGTCTTTTATGTATAAAAAAAGAAAAAGGGGACCACAATGATACTACAAAGTGTAATTCCCCCTTTTGTTTAGAGCTGTTTCAGATTAATTCTCGCTTTTGAGAAATTCCTGACCAGCTCTTTTTTTATTGAATTAATTGAAGAAATTGCCGTGTTCTTGCTTCTTTAGGGTCAGAGAAGATTTCATGCGGGCTGCCTTTCTCTACAATATAGCCACCATCCATGAAAATTACTTCGTCCGCAACTTCTTTCGCAAATTTCATTTCATGGGTAACAATAATCATCGTCATGCCTTCATTCGCAAGTTGCTTTATTACTTTTAAAACTTCTCCAACAAGCTCTGGATCCAACGCAGATGTTGGTTCATCGAATAACATTACTTCTGGTTCCATCGCAAGTGCTCTGGCAATGCCGACTCGCTGCTGCTGCCCACCTGACAGTTGGAATGGGTAAAAATCGATTTTATCACCCAGTCCTACTTTATTTAGTAAATCAGCCGCTTTCATGCTTGCCTTTTCTTTTGATTGCTTTTTCACCGTGATGGGACCTTCCATCACATTCTCAATGGCAGTTTTATGGGGAAAAAGATTATAGCTTTGAAAAACCATTCCTGTTAATTTTCGAAAATCTGTTATAGCCTTTTTCGTTACTTTCGTCGAGAAATCCAATTGCTTATTCTCTATTGTAATATGACCACTAGTTGGTATTTCTAATATGTTTAAACATCGAAGCATCGTCGTTTTTCCTGATCCAGAAGGACCAATAACAACAATGACTTTCCCTTTGTCCACTTCTAAATTTATGTCCTTTAATACTTGTAAATCGCCAAAATGCTTAGACAACCCTTTAATTGAAATCATGATGTTCGCTCCTTCCTCTATCGATTATTTTAGTCTTCCTGCCTAATAGAAGCTTTTTTATTTACTTAAGTGACGGCCGAATCGATTTTCCAGTCCTTGCTGGATAATAGAAAGAGGGAAACAAATAAGCCAATACAATAGGGCTACCTCTGAATATAGCAATAAGAACTCATAATTCGTACTTGCGATTTCCTGTGCCTTTCGAAACATTTCTGTTACTAGAATTAAGGCTGCTAGAGACGAATCTTTAATTAAACTGATAAATGTATTAGACAATGGCGGAATCGAAACACGTGCAGCCTGTGGCAAAATAATTCTTTTTAAATTTTGAACATAGCTCATCCCAATGGAATAGCCAGCTTCCCATTGACCATTAGGAATACTTAAAATGGATCCTCTGACTATTTCCGATCCATACGCTCCAACACTTAATGAAAAACCTATAATAGCTGCTATAAAAGGTTCGAGCGTAATACCAACATTGGGTAACCCGTAAAAAATAATAAAAAGCTGTACGAGTAATGGTGTTCCGCGAATGATGGAAACATAGATTCCAGCAATCGCCCGAAAAATTTTTATACTGGATAATCTAGCTAAAGCGGTTAATACAGCTAAAATTATCCCAATAATAAAGGATATAATGGATAGTGGTATCGTATATAAAATAGCCCCCTTCACCAAAGGAAGAAGGGAACTAACTGCTATATCATAATATCGTTGGAATGCTTCTGCGTCAGTAAAAATGCTATTTAAGTACATCTTCTCCGAACCATTTCTCTGATATTGATTTATACGTACCATCATCAATCATTTCTTTAAGTGCTTTATTTACCGCTTTAACTAATGTATCATTTCCTTGTCTAAACATTAAACCACTATGCGCTACATCATCAGCAGTATCGACAATTTTAACTTTTACATCTGGCTTTTGCTTTTTAAAATCTAAGAAAGATAATTTATCATTAACGGTAACATCTACTCGTTTTGCGTTAAGAAGTTCAATCGCTTGATTAAATCCATCCACTCCAACTAGCTCTGCACCATTCGTTTTGGCAATTTCCGCATAATTACTTGTTAATGATTGTGCTGACTTTAATCCTTTCATATCTTTAAAACTTTTCACATCTGAATCTTCTCTCGTGATAAGAACAGCAGCAGAAGAAATGTAAGGATCAGAAAATGCATACTTCGCTTTTCTTTCATCATTAATCCCTACTTGGTTTGCAATCATATCAAAGCGCTTTGCATCAAGGCCTGCAAACATGGCATCCCATTGTGTTTCCTTAAATTCTGCTTTCACTCCTAAACGTTTTGCCACTTCTTGTGCAATTTCCACATCAAATCCAGTTAGCTTCCCAGAATTATCATGAAAAGTAAAGGGAGGGTATGTACCTTCCGTACCAACTATTAATGTGCCCTTATCTTTAATTTGTGCCAATAAATCTGCGTTGCTATCAGCTTTTTTATCTGCAGAATCTTTTGATCCCTTATCTGAATTGCTGCCACAAGCAGCTAACACAATGGTAATACTTACCAACAAACTTAATAATATACTAAATTTTCTCATATTATTCCTCCTTATTCCGATAAGACTTATCAGCAATAGCTATCATAGTATAGGGGATTACCATTTGTCAAAGCATTGATTTCTCCTTTTTATTTTCACCAAAAGTTCTGACATTAACCATGTGAAATATATCCATTTGATACAAAAAAAAAGCGACCTTTTAAACGGTCACTTTTTTCCAATTATATAAAAATAAATAAATGCATTAGGCTGCCGGCTTTCTGAAAACAAGTGAGTATAGATGTAATTTCCCTTCATAGACTTTTTGCATTTTATATTCATCTAATAAATCATAGGGGGTCATTAAACATGGGGGCTTATTAAAAAATAGGACACCACTGTCATGCAAAATCGATGCAACAAATTGCGAACAAAAATAAGCATTTTTACGATTATATGGGATTTTTAGTAAAATAAATAAAAGCCCAAGTAAATTGTAGCGATAATTTCTTTGTTCTTTTTCCATCTGCTCAATTTTTTTCTTCATGTTTTCATATTGTGTTTGCGTAACAGAAATGGAATAAATAATACACCTACTGTTTCGAAAAAAACTATGCTGGACATTTTCCTTCACAAATCCACCGATAAATGGATTGCTTGGCTTTCTTCTTCCAAAACTATAAACTTCATTTAATTGCGGATCAAAAGAAATAGATGCATGATTATGGGGCTTTCTTGTAAAAAATTTAATACAACGTGTAAATAAAGTGCCTGTATCCGTTAAAATAATATATACCTTTCTTTCAGTCACACAAACACCCCTCCTTCGCATTAATATTTACTTATCGAAAAAGCTGTTAATCCTGGCTTCTTTTGTAAACACCTTCGAATAAAAGTTATAATCTTTACTACTCCTCTTTGTTATCATATAGAGTTTAACCCCGGCTGGAAACAAACTCTTGTATTATTTTTATCTACGTCTTTAGACTTAAAAAAGTTACATAAAAAGCATACTTACTTAGAAATATAATAATTCTCTATAAGTAAGTATGCTTTATTTAAAAAATCATGCTTTTTTTCCAGTTTTCAAATTCAACGCAATATCTATGCAATCCTATCTCCTATACTTCGTTTTCACAGAGCAATGGTGATTCAGCTCTTCCCATAATCATTTGATAATCTGGAAGAATCGGCAAGGAACCAGCCTTTGTAGCTACTATTGCCCCCAACCGATTAGCTTGATCCATATAAGACTCCATCTCTTTTTTGCAAGCTGGAAATCCCTTTTTATAAATACATGCAAGAATCGTTGCCATAAACGCATCGCCTGAACCATTCGTATCTATTGCCTTTACCACCTTTCCAGCCATTTGGACTTTTTCTTCGTATAATAGTCCAATTGCCCCCTTTTCGCCCAAAGTAATTAGCTTGAGAGGTATTTGGAACTTCTCCAAATTTGCTAAGCCCTTCTCTACCGATTGAACCTCTAATAGAAAGAGAAGTTCTTCTTTTGACATTTTTAGAATATCTACAAAAGACAAAAATTCCATCATCACTTGTCTACATTCCTCTTCATTTTTCCATCTTTTAATCCGAATATTTGCATCAAAAGCAATGAATAAGCCTTTTTCCTTTGCGATTTCAATCGCCTTCTTTGTCGCTGCTCTTGCACTTGGATGAAAGAGTGTCCCAGAACCAAAATAAAAGATCGATTTATTTTCAAAAGATGATTCCTTAAGATCTGATTCTAATACAATTTCATTTGGCGTTTCATTTTCATATTTATGAAAATATCTTTCTCCAGATGCATCTAAATGGACATATACTTTCGATATTTTCTTGGTTGGTGTACGAACGCTGTCTTCAAGATTTATTTTTTCTTTTAACATTTCCTTTTCGACAAATTGGCTATCTTCTCCGCTTCCTAGTTTTGTAAGATAAAAACTAGGAATAGTAAATCTACTGATATGTACAGCAACGTTCACAGAAGCTCCCCCTAAACTTCTTTCAAAACAATTATTATCACTCGATCGTGAAACATAATCGATAAACGCATCGCCAAGAGACAGGATTCCTTTTCGTTCCATTTCGTGATTCTTCCTCTCTATCTTTTTCTATCTTTCTAGTATATCTTCTTTTATTCCTTTCGCTAATATTAATTAGTGAAACTTCTGTATTTCTTTCTGCGTTATACTTTATGTGTTTTTATATCGAAAAATGGAATAGGAAACCAAGTCTAATTTAATATTCAATATAGCATTCAGCTTTTGCTAAATTTTTGATATGATAGATAGGCGTATGCTTTCGAGTAAGAATATAATTTTGAAATGAATGGATAAATAGGAGTGAAAAAATGTTGGATAAGTTATGGGATTTGATAGTGGCCTTTATTTTGGGCATAGTAGAAGGTTTGACGGAATTTGCACCTGTATCATCAACTGGACATATGATACTAGTCGATGATTTATGGTTAAAGTCAGGGGAGATTTTTTCACCTGAAGTAGCTAATACCTTTAAAGTTGTTATTCAATTAGGGTCGATTTTGGCAGTAGTAATTATCTTTAAAGATCGTTTCTTAAATATTCTTGGTTTGAAAAAAACAATTAATGGTGAAAAAGTAGTCGGACATAAATTAAGCTTAGTACAAGTTCTTATTGGGTTAATTCCAGCTGGTGTTTTAGGACTTCTTTTTGATGATTACATAGATGAACATCTATTTAATTTTGAAACAGTTGCATATGCTTTAATTGTGGGTGCAGTCCTAATGATTATCGCAGACTTTACGCAAAAGAAGAAGAAACCAACCACAACTTCTTTGGATCAAATTACAAATAAGCAAGCATTTTTCATTGGTTTATTTCAATGTATCGCCCTATGGCCAGGCTTTTCAAGATCTGGATCAACGATATCTGGCGGTGTACTTATGGGGCTAAGCCACCGGGTAGCAGCTGACTTTACCTTTATCATGGCAGTACCAATTATGGCTGGTGCAAGCTTTATCTCTTTACTAAATAATTGGGAATACATTACATCTGCTGCTCTCCCATTCTTTATCGTTGGATTTATCAGTGCATTTATTTTCGCATTAATTTCTATACGCTTCTTTTTAAAGCTAATCGATCGAATTAAATTAACACCATTTGCGATCTATCGTATTGTGCTTGCTATCATTATCATTGTTGTGTTTATTTAATAATATTTATAAAGAAAAAGTCATCTCCCCGGAGATGACTTTTTCTTTATACCCACCTATTTTTCTTTTATGGATTCTTTTCGTTGTTTTTCACTCTTCACTTCTAATATATCTAACAAGAATATAAAAATCGGAATACCTACAATTAATCCCCATACTCCAAAGAAGTGTTCGGAAAATATTAAAACAATGAATGTGAAAAAAACTGGTAAATCGGTCTTAGAAGACATTAGTTTAGGATTTAATATATATGCTTCAAGCGCATGAATTACAACAATTAAGATAACAATTGAAATGACATGTGTTATTCCTCCGACCGTATAACCGATAATACATAATGGAATAAAGGAAATAATAACCCCGGCAACTGGTATTAAACCCAGTAAGAAAATCATAATACCTAATCCAAATAATTGAGGAAAGCCTAAGAAATACAAGGAAGTTGTCGTTAACACACAATTAATAATGGCAATAATAAATTGTGCTTCTATTACTTTTCCAAAGGTTGCTACAAATTTTTTACAGAAATATTTACATTCAAAGTAAATTGGTGCTATTTTACTAGTATGAAAACGAGTAGCAAACAACCGTAATCTGTCTTTTTCTAACAAAAAGAATAGGCTTAATACTATCGCCATAAACACTTGAAGCAGATTTCCCCATATATTTGTAAAATACTTAAATATAAAGGTAAAGCCCTGATGTAAATAGGTCGTTACATTAAGATTATTTATTGTATTTACTATAAAATTCAAGACTGCATTGTCATGTGGCTGCATATAAAAGTCTGTGATTTGGATAACCAAAATCGAGATTTGCTGGATGACAACAGGTAAATAGGTGGAAATCCCATATATGAGCAAAAATAATACAGTAAAATATAGCAAAATAACCGCAATTGATCGTTTTATCGCAAATTTGCTTGTAAAAAACTGAACAAGTCGATCCATTAGGTAAGAAAATATAAAAGTAAATAAAATGAGATTTATCATACTACGTACAAAATAAAGGCTTAAACCAATTAAAAACAAAATTAAAAATCTTTTTACTGCTTTTTTTTGAAAAAAATGAAGCAACATCTCCATGCAAAAGACTCCTGACGATTTAAAATACCTAACTACTATAAAATATCTTTTCTTTATCCTTTATTATCAATCCAAAAATGAAAAATAACAAGAAAAAACGTTTTTTTTCACAGATTAATTTCAATTCCATTATCTAGGAAAAATTTCATTTAATCCGTTCTCCTTCATCCACTTACAACAAAATCATTGCCTATATGAAAAGGAAGGCTTTAAGTGTATATACCCTAAATGCCTTCCTCTTCCTTATTAATCCTTTATTCGTTTAAATGGCCACCAGTTTGCTTCTCCAAAATTCTTTACTAGAACAGGTATAAGCAATGGCAAAATGATAAATGCATATAGGAATAATCCAACTAATACAATGCTTGCTATCTGTAATAGGGATAACATTCCTGATGGCATCATCGCTGCAAATGTTCCACCTAAGATGATAGCTGCAGAAATGATGACTGTCCCCATCTTCTTCATCGCTTCTAACATCGCATCTTTTATCGTTAAATTCTTATATTCATTAAATCGATCCATAAGGAAAATACTATAATCCACACCTAAAGCTACTAAAATAACAAATCCAAAGAATGGTACTGCCCAACTGATCCCAGAATAGCCCAGCAGATTCACGTAGATTGCCTCATTTATTCCAAGCGTTGTATAGAATGTTAAAATTAACGATCCAATAATATAAGCCGGCATAATGATAGACCGGAATAAAAAGATTAAAACAATCGAAATCCCAATCATCATCCAAATAACAGTATTTGTATAATCAGCATTGGACATAGTGCGAAGATCTGCATTGGTACTAGTAATCCCGGAAACAGCAATTTCCGCATTTTCAAGCTTGGTTCCTTTTGTTATTTGATCAACTCTATCTTTTATCTTATCAATTTGATCAATTGCTTCATTTGAATATGGATTGTCTGAGAATACAACGTCAAATGTCATGATTTTGCGATTTGGAGATAGGTACGTATCTAATGCCCCTTTAAATTCATCACTCGCTAATACTTCATCTGGAATATAGAAACTGTTTGTTTCGTTTTTAGATAATCCAGATAAATAATCCTTAGCAGAACCTAAACCTTCAGAAACTTGATCTAATCCTTCAGCACTTTGTGTTAATCCGTCCGTTAATTGGCCAAGCTGACCACCTATATCACTAAACCCATCTAGTAATTGCTTCTGTCCCTCATTAATACTACTTAATCCATTCGTTAATTTAGGCATATTGTTCACAATCTGCCCTTGGCCATCTGCTAATTGGTCTAATCCTTTTTGCTGTTGATCGATACCAGCAATTAATTGCTGCAGTCCAGCCGAAATATTTGCTTGATTTTTTAATATTTCTGCATAGCCTGCATTCGCTTTACTCATTCCTGTTTGTAATTTAGCTAACCCTGTATTTAATTGATCGATACCAGCATTAATTGCGGGTAATTGTTGTTGTGCTCCTAAAAATCCTGCTTTAATTCCTATATATGCTGGGTTATCAGCTAATCCAGCATATGTCCCTTCTAAAGAACCAAACGATTCTTTTGGTACTTTATTTAGCCCCTGTGCCAATTGCTCTAAACCTGAATTAATTTTTTGATATTCCCCGAGAATAGCAGATAGACCTTTCTCTGCCTCTTTATATCCAGTTTGTAATTTATTATGCTCATTCAACAGTGCTTCTGCCCCTGTTTTTGCCTGTTGTAATCCTGACTTTATTTGATCAGAACCAGCAGAACCTTGGCGAATGCCTTGTTCAATTTTTTCTAAGTTAGACTGAATTTCTCCCAAACCAGATTTCACATCATTTGTTCCTTTAATGAGCCCATTAATCCCATCTGCTGCGTCATTCAACTGTGGTCCTGATTTTTGCAGTTCATCTCCGGCACTGTGAAGCCCCTCACTTATTTGATCAATTCCTTCTTTTCCTTGGCCCAAACCTTCTTCTAAGGTTTTCGCTTGATTAGAAATATAAAGATCTTCAATGGAGTCTCCCATTGGTCTCGTTACAGACCGAACTCTATCCACCAAATCTACTTTAGCTAATTCATTCGTAATCGTATCTGCTAAAGATAAATACTCTATTGTATCTAATTGGTCATCATTTTTTAAAATTACGGTTGTTGTCATGGACTCGCCTGGTCCAAAGCTGTCCGCAATTGCATTAAATGCTTTTATCGATGAATAATCATCCCCAATTTCTTCTAAAGAATTAAAAGAAATATCACCATCATAGGTAACAAGGAAGGGAACACAAATACATGCTACAACCAATAAGGATAGCAGCGGTCTTTTTATAGAGAAATTACCCGCCACTTCCCAAATCTTGCTGTCTCCATGCTCTGCCGACCCTTTAGATGGCCAGAATAATTTCTTCCCTAATAACAGCATAAAAATTGGTACAACCGTAAATAAGGCGATAAGTAAAATAGCTACCCCCACTGCTACGGCAGAAGCAGATTGATAAAGCACAAATTTAGAAAATCCTATCGCAGCAAACCCAATCATTACCGCAATACCGCTAAAAAAGACTGTTCTTCCCGCATTTTTGTACGTTTCGACTATCGATTCCCAAATACTTTCCCGATGCATCATTTCCTCTTTAAACCTACTTAATAGTAGAATACAATAATCCGTCCCTATTCCAAAGAGAACAGCAACCAAGAAAATTTGTGTATACGTGGAAAGTGGGAAATTAAATTGATCTACTAGAATAGACACAATAGATTGGGATGCTAAGTATGTAAGTCCTACTGTAATTAAAGGAATAAATGGCGCAATTACAGATCTAAAAACAATTAACAATACAGCCAGAATGAAGACAACTGTGATTCCTTCTGTCTTCTTTAATCCCTCTTGAGAACTATTTACCAAATCCTGATCAATCATCCAGTTGCTGGTATAATAGTGATCCACATCATATTTTTCAATTGTTTTATATAATGCGTCGCTGACCTCTTCCGCTTCTCTATCATTCCAACTAATAGTCAATGATGTGAGGATGGTTTTTCCATCATCTGAAACCAACTGGTCCTTTAATTCCTCCTTTTCAAACGAGGAAAGTATATCTGTAATTCCTAACTTTTTCTTATTGGCTTCTAATGCATCCACTGCTTTTTTCGCTTCCGCAATATCTTTTTCCGTCAACTTCTTATCATTATGAAAGACTAAAGCCACTGTTGACTGTTCCCCTGCATTTTTCTGATTCTGAATTTCATCAAGAATTTTTCCAGCCTCAGAAGAAGAGTATTCATCAGGTATAGTAATCTGTCCTTTTTCCTTCACTAAATCTCCCATATTTGGAGCTATTATAAATAAACCGACTATAGCGATAATCCATGCTCCAAGAATAAACCATTTTCCCTTTAAAATAGCATTCAACTTTATTCCCCTCCAGCTTCTATTCTCTATTTTTCTTCAATTAATCTATCTAACTTGGCATACGTGTCTATAAAGTTTTGAATTTCAGTATGATCAAATTGCGAAATAACAGACACAATCACACTTTGAATTTTTTTCTCCATCTCGCCAAATATTACTTTTCCTGCTGAAGTTAAAGTTAAATAAATAACACGCCTATCCTTTTCATCTCTTGTTCTCTCAACCCATCCCTTTTCAACTAAGCGGTTGATGATAGGAGTAATGGCACTTTTTTTCACCCCAAACACAATCGCAAGCTCTGTAGATGTACATACTTCGACATTGTTGATATGGCGCATCGTAAAATGCTGTTCTGTTGTTAGAACATCTCCTATTTCCTGTCTAATTAACTGATCAAATTTACGATTAACAGAAAAATTTATACTTACATATCGATCAATAATCTGATTTATCTCTGTTCGATTAATAACATTCACCCCACATCTATTTAGTTAAAGGGTTTAACTATTAAATATTTTAACTTTATTTTTATTTTTATGTCAACACAAAATTTTCATGCCAAAAAGGGAGATATCAACAGCACTAGGATTGCAATAATTCCTCCTTTAATTGATTATGCTATAATAAGAAAAAAATTAATGGAGAATAAGAATATGTTTCCAAATATCTCAATAAAAAATACACTTATGGAAAGTCTAGGAATCAATATTGTTGAAGTTAAAAATGGGGTATGCATTGCGACAATGCCAGTAGATGAACGAACAAAACAACCTTTCGGCTATCTACACGGCGGGGCTTCCGTAGCTTTAGCGGAAACTGCTGCAAGCGTTGGAGCAGCTAGTCTAATTGATGCCAAAAAACAAGCGGTGTTTGGCCAAGAAATAAACGCAAACCACATTCGTTCGGTAAAAGAAGGAATTGTAACCGCAACTGCTACAGTTATTCATCAAGGAAAATCCAGTATGGTTTACGAAATTAAAGTAGAGAATGATAAAAAGGAATTAATATGTATCTCACGGTGTACGCTGGCAGTAATTTCTTTAGAGAGATAGTTTGTCTTTAAGGAATTTGGAGGAGAAATTTAATTTTAGTTGATATTTGTGGTCGGTTGGCTGATATATTGGGAGGTTGGCTGATTCCTCCCTCCTTTTGGCTGATATTTCGGCACTTTGGCTGATTTCTCCCTCCTTTTGGCTGATATTTTTGCACTTTGGCTGATTCCTCCCTTCTTTTGGCTGATATTTCAGCACTTTGGCTGATTCCCCTCTCCTTTTGGCTGATATTTCTGTTCTTTGGCTGATTCCCCTCTCCTTTTGGCTGATATTTTTGCACTTTGGCTGATTTCTCCCTCCTTTTGGCTGATATTTCGGCACTTCGGCTGATTCCCTCCTCCTTTTGGCTGATATTTCTGTTCTTTGGCTGATTTCCTCCTCCTTTTAGGTAATTTCTTCGATCTTTGTTCCCTATCCAGCACTTATTTTTTCAAATCAATACAAAAAGTGCATTTCAAAAATCAATTTGCTGATTTTTGAATGCACTTTTCTCTTAACTATCTCTTATTTACAAGTATACATTCTTGCTTCATATGGTTTCAATGAAATGGAAGTTGTTGGCTCATGTTCTTCAACTGAGTAATTTGCTAACAGTAAATTTTCATGCTCCAATTCGACGACACGATTTTCAAACACTGCCTCTTCTGCTGATAAATTAGAAATGATCACCATCTTTTTATCCTCCAGGGTCCGAGTGTAGGCAAAAACCTGTTTATTCTCTTCATCCACTAAATCAAAGGTTCCATATGTTAAAATAGGACCAGATTTTTTCAAATCTATCATCTTCTTATAAAAATGATAGATAGAATCTGGATCTTGCTTTTGACTTTCCACATTGATATCTAAATAGTTTGGATTCATTCCCATCCAAGGCGTGTGTTCAGAAAAACCAGCATATTCATCACTAGACCATTGCATTGGGGTTCTGGAATTATCACGGCTAGTAGACCAAATAATCTCCATCACTTCCTTATGGCTAAATCCTTCTTCCCGTTTCAATTTATAAAGGTTTTTCGTTGCCACGTCATCATATTCCTCAATCGTTGGAAATTGAACATTCGTCATTCCTATTTCTTGACCTTGATAAATGAATGGAGTTCCTTGCATAAAGAAATACATCATCCCTAAAGCCTTGGCACTTTCTTTCCAATATTCCTTATCATTACCCCATGTGGAAACAGATCTTGCTTTGTCATGGTTTTCAATAAACAAAGCATTCCATCCCTTGTTTTCTAAACCTTTTTGCCATTTATTTAAAACCTGTTTCAATTCCATAACATCGACGCCATAATTTTTTTCGTTATCCCATAAATCTAAATGTTCAAATTGGAAAACCATATTAAATTTTCCCTTTGTTTCTCCAACCCATAGCTCTGCTTCTTCTACCTTTACACCATTGGCTTCTCCGACTGTCATAATATCATATTTTGCAAATGTCTCATTCTTTAACTCTTCTAAAAATGGTTGAATTCCTTCTACATTCATATGCTTATCAAAAGATGGGACATAGTCTAAGCCTAGTGGATTATCCATATCTTTTAATCCTTCTTCTTTTTTAATATGACTGATGGCGTCAATTCGGAAACCGTCAATACCTTTGTCAAGCCACCAATTAATCATATTGTATAGAGCTTTTCTTACTTCTTCATTTTCCCAATTTAAATCTGGCTGTCTTGTTGAAAAAATATGCATAAAATATTGTCCAGTTGTCTCATCCAGTTTCCAAGCAGAGCCTCCAAATATACTTTCCCAGTTATTCGGCTCTTTCCCATCTACTCCATCTCTCCAAATATACCAGTCTCTTTTCGGATTATTTAAGGAAGACCGAGATTCTACAAACCATTCATGCTCATCACTTGTATGATTAATTACTAAATCAATAATTAACTTCATTCCACGTTGATGTACTTCATATAGAAGCAAGTCAAAATCATCCATTGTTCCAAACTCATCCATAATATCTTGATAATCACTAATATCATAGCCATTATCATCATTTGGCGATTTATACATTGGACAAATCCAAATACAATCAATCCCAAGTTCTTTTAAATAATCTAATTTAGTTATAATTCCTTTTAAATCCCCTATTCCATCTCCATTTGAATCCATGAAACTTCTAGGATAAATCTGATAGGCTACTGCCTCTTTCCACCACTTTTGAGTCACTCTAATTTCTCCCTTTCTACATCTAATTTCTGTTTTATTACCACATTAAAGGTCGTTTTATTCCGCTACTCGACAACAAGAGTTTCTTTCCACCATTTTCGCAGGTACGGTAATTCGCTTAGTTACAGCATTAGGATACGTAATATCATCGAGTAAGCACTTGGTTGCTTCAACACCAAGCTGAAAAATATTAATATCCACACTTGTTAAAGAAGGCTTCATATACTTACCAGTTGAAATATTATTAAATGCAACAATGGATAAATCTTCTGGAATAGATATGGAAAGTTCCTCTGCATAGCTAATTAATTCAATGGCAATAAAATCATCGGAGACAACAAGCGCTGTCGGTCGGCTTTCCAAATTCAAAATCTCTGTAAGCTTCTCTTTTGTTCGATCCACTAATTCCTTATCATAAATGATTAACTCTTTTTGATAAGCAATTCCATTTTCCTTTAATGCTTGTTTAAAACCTTTCAAACGGTCAATCGTAAAAACCATTTCCATATTGGCTCCAATAAAGGCAATTTTCTGATGACCTAATTGAATTAAGTACTCGGTAATTTGTTTCGTAATAAACACATTATCGTTATCCACAAATGTAATTCTTTCAGCATTTTGATAGGGCCTCCCAATAACAGTAAAGGGAAATTTATTTTGTAAAAGATAATCCATAATTTTATCATTCGTTTTACTATATAATAGAATAATGCCATCTACCCTTTTCCCCTGGACCATCTCGATTACTTCCTGCAATATTTCCTCTTCTGATGCTCCGGTTGTTAAATAAATGCCAAACTGACTTTTTCTTGCCTCCAAACTAATACCTCTTAAAACTTCTGGAAAAAATGGGTTTTCTAGCACCCTTTCTGTCGAATGCGGCATAACAATTCCGATTGTTTTCGTGCTCTTAACTACTAAGCTTCTTGCTTGAAGGTTTGGATGATATCCTAATTCCTCCATTGCTTCCCGGACTTTGCGCTTTGTTTCATCACTTATTTTCGGATGATTCGCCAGTACCCTTGAAACAGTGGATGGAGAAACATTTGCTAATTTACCAACATCTTTAATGGTTACTGCCATACTTTCCCCTCCGTTATTTTTAGCACAATAATGGTAAACGCTATCATTTTATATTAAAAAAATTGTTCTATCATTCACCTTTTCGTGCAAACGATTGCACTAGCATATGTAGAATATACCATAGGAAGAGCTTTATATCAATAAAAAATATTAAAATGGTAGCCAAGATTTATATTCCCATTTCTATAATATAAGCACTGAGAGTCACTCTCTGTGCTTATACTGTCACATATCCTCTCGTTCATTATTTACTATCCTAACATTATTTGTCTATCGATTCTAATTCCTTTATCACAGGAGGACTTTCAAGTACCGTATCCATATAATTTCGTCCCCAGCTATACATAGCATCTAAAATAGGCATAAGCGATTTTCCTTCATCTGTTAAGGAATATTCTACTTTTGGAGGGACAACTGGATAAACAACTCGTTTTACAATATAGTCATTTTCTAACTCACGCAATTGGTTGACAAGCATACGCTGTGTAATTCCGGGAATTAAAGCTTTTAGTTCTCCAAAGCGCTTTGTTCCTTCCTTACCCAAATGCCAAAGAATTAACATTTTCCACTTTCCACCAATTATACTTAAGGTTAGTTCTTTCTCACAATTAAATTCTTTGCCTGCCATTCGTTCCATCATCATTCCTCTTTCCTTAATTGATACTTAGTATACTTTTAGACACTATATAAAAAAAAAGTGCGTACTTACTTAAATGGATTATAAAACGTATAATAACGGTTGTACAGAAATTAGACATATTTCCAGTATTCTGCGTGCAAGATAAAATGAAAAAAAGAAAAGGAGTTAAACAAAATGAAATTACAATTAGCATTAGATTTAGTTAATATCCCACAAGCAATAGAGGTTGTTTCTCAGGTTGAACAATATGTTGATATCGTTGAGATTGGTACACCTGTAGTAATAAATGAAGGCCTTCACGCTGTTAAGCAAGTAAAAGAAGCTTTTCCTAATTTGTCTGTATTAGCGGACTTAAAAATTATGGATGCAGCTGGTTATGAAGTAAGCCAAGCAGTTAATGCTGGTGCTGACCTTGTCACTATTTTAGCTGTTGCTGAAGACGAATCCATTAAAGGTGCTGTTGCTGAAGCGAAAAAGCTTGGCAAAGAAATTCTTGTCGATATGATCGCTGTGAAAGATATTAAAACACGCGCACAACAACTTGATGAGTTTGGTGTTGATTACATTTGTGTTCATACTGGATATGACTTACAAGCAGTTGGTAAAAACTCTTTTGAAGATTTAAAAGCAATTAAGAGTGTTGTCAAAAATGCTAAAACTGCAGTTGCAGGTGGCATTAAACTAGAAACATTGCCAGAAGTGATTGCTGCTCAACCAGATTTAGTTATAGTTGGCGGAGGAATTACTAGCCAAGAGAACTTAAGTGAAGCTGCATCTAAATTTAAAGAACTAATTGCTCAAGGATAAGTAAATGAAAACAAGCGATTATCTTGACCAAGTCATTCAAGAATTAACGGAGGCAGGAGCACTTATTGCAAATGAGGACTTAGAAAAGCTTGTCGAACGTATTCTTCAATCAAAAAAAGTTTTCGTTTATGGAGCTGGCCGTTCTGGGTTTATGCTTAAATCATTTGCGATGCGAATGATGCACATGGGAATTGATGCTTACGTTGTTGGAGAAACGGTTACTGCTATTTATGAAAAGGATGATCTTCTCATTGTAGGAACCGGTTCTGGTGAAACAAAAAGTATTATAACCATCGTAGAAAAAGCCAAAAGTATTGGTGGAAATATTACAGCCCTAACTATTTCTCCTGATTCTACTATTGGGAAGCTGGTTGATCAAGTTATTAAAATGCCTGGTTCACCAAAAGATCGAGGAAATAATGAAGCGAAAAGTATTCAACCAATGGGTTCCTTATTCGAACAGTTACTCCTTATCGTCTTGGATAGTGTAATTTTAAAATACATGGAAATAAAAGAATTAGATTCCAGTAAAATGTATGGGAAGCATGCTAATTTAGAATAGATTTTTCCTAAAAAAGAAAAGGATAGATAAAGCATCCTTCATATGCTAAATCTAACCTTTTTCTTTTACTAATCAGAACCTCCACCACAGCTTGAACAGGAGCTATCAGAGGAGCAAGAGCTGTCTGATGAACAGAATACCGATCCAGTTCCACAGCTTGTGCAGCTTGCTGAACTATCACTACTCATTTTCATATAACTGGAAAATTCTGCGTAATGAAAATAAGATACAGATAAATAAGGAACAAGCATGGAATTGAATTTTTGTTCCCTTTTACTTTTTTTCATTTTGTCATAGATGGTACTTTTTTGATAATCTCTAACCTTCTTTACCGATTTTTTCATAGCGGTAATCAGCGCATAAATAGTAGTATGATATTTCGTATCCGTTTTAAAATATCGATTAAATAATTCGTCTTCAGATAAGTTTTTAAAGTCTTCGATAATAGTTGGATGAACAGGATATCGAAAAAATCCCTTATATAAATAGATATTCTCTTTTCTTATAAGAAAAAGTTCTGCATAAACCCAATCAAAAAATCCTCGTAAATCAGGATTAGATTTCCCTTTTACATTAGGACTGTGATGGAGAGTTGAGCCTAAGTATTTATGGGAGAATTCCTTATATTCTCGGGTAAACATGAGCATCTGATGCCATAATTCATCAACTTTCACACTAAACATAGTAGATTCTTTTAAAAGAGAGGTTAAAACAAAATATCGTTTTAAATCAAGTAAGCGCCATTCATACTCATTTTCTCTTAACTTGTTCTCTCTCCTTACTCGTTCTTCTACATTTTCCATATAACTTCTAGTAAGAGATTGTTCTAGGTCATCACTTAGTTTTTTTAATCCTTTAATTGGCTGAATCTCTAATACTTTAGGAGATGCGCCAAATTTAAAGGTGAGTCTTGTGCGCAAAAATAGAATAATCCAAATCATAATAACGGTAAGTAGAAGCAGCCATGCCATCTCATCTCTCCCCTTCCATTTAGAAACATTATCTAATTTATAAAGCATAAATTAGATATTAATAATACGAATTTTATTATGTAAAGTTCCGCCTTTAATAATTTTTTTATGCATTTAAAATGTAGCAGATAAAAAATACACCACTAATAACTAAGTGGTGTACGTATTAAGATAATATGTGTAGATTCTTATCTGCTGTTACGAGTATTTTTTCATTTACAGAGTTGGTATAATCACTATATTCTTTTAGCATAAATAATATAACGCTGCGGTGCATTGCCTACAAAGCGAAATGGATAACATGTTGTCAGGATAAGTTCTTCTTGTGAATCATCTAGTGTAATAATCGATTGATCATCGGCCTCGACTATTTTAGTAGAAGTGATTTGATAAGAGAATTCCCCATATGGCAAAATAATTTTAAGCTCGTCTCCTATTTCTAATTCTCCTGCTCTCCTAAAAACCGTATCACGATGGCCCGATAAGACGATTTGTCCATTTTCATCTGGATAGAAGCTGCCTTTATAATGTCCGACCCCTTTTTCCAAATCATCTGGATCTGTCCCTTCCACAATTGGTAACTCCCCATCAATTTTGTCAATCTCTAATAGCCCAACAGCATCTCCAATAGATGGGACAAAACGTTTACTTTCTTTATCCACCCACTTTTCATTCCCCTTGTTAATGGCTGCCTTAGCTTCGGATAAAGAGTTCTCCGTTTGCGCTTTCGTATCCATTATATTCCAAACGCCATACCCAATAAAAAATACTCCGCCTATTATAAGCAGGAGGGATAACCATTTAGTCCACTTCATATCATCCTATGCCTTTCTTCATTAATTTATTAAAACAACTATTTCGTATTACGACCAGTATAATTTCTACTTTGATTAAATTGTAAGCTATTGTCACAGTATCTGGCAATAGCTTTCCTTCTCTACTTTTTGTTATTTGTACTCATTACAAACATACATACATATTATTCACACGTACTTACTATCAAAAAAGTAGAAAAAAAATAATTGACATTTTTTACTTTGTTTAAAACAAAGAGAAAGCGTTTAATATATAAATCCATAAAAAATTCGGTTTTTATTCAAATCCTCCTGAAACGATTTATGTTAAGATAGTAATGTTTTTCCTTATAGCTTTCAGGAAAGAATTATCTCGCAAGGAGCGTAATACCATGATTGATAAATTAAAACCAATTCCCTCTTTATCTTCTAATTCTGTATTCTTAGCCGCTTTATTGGGAATGGTTGGCGGCTTTTTAGATGCGTATACCTTTATTAGCAGGGACGGCGTATTTGCCAATGCGCAAACAGGGAATATTGTTTTGTTTGCAGTGAACGCAGCGACTGGCGAATGGAGAGAATCCCTTCATTATATTCCACCGTTAATAGCTTTTATTTTAGGAGTCCTAGTCTCAGAAATTGTGAAGATTCCTTCTTTAAGAGAGATCTTATACAGCTATAGACGATCGATTCTAATATTGGAATGTATTGTCTTAATTACCGTTGGCTTCTTGCCGGCATCTATACCAAACATTATTGTGACAACAAGTATTTCTTTTGTATCTTCCTTACAAATATCTACTTTTAATAAACTCGATAAATGGGCCTATAATTCTACTATGACTACTGGTAATTTACGAACTGCGACACAAGCGGCTTATGCTGCTTTTATCAAACAAAGTCAAGAGGCAAGAATCCAATTTAAAGAGTTTTCCCTTATAATTGGCTCTTTTATTTTCGGAGCGCTACTAGGAACGTTTACAACCACTCAATTTGGCAATAAAGCTATCTGGATATCTGCCATCATTTTAATTATTGCATTAGTTCTCTATCATAAAGATAAAGGATATATTCGTAAGCGTTGTGCACAATAATTAATGTAAAAAAGGAGAAAGGCTGAGTCTTGGCAGCCTTTCTCCTTTTTATTTGCTATTCATCAGGGTATACAGTTCCTCCCATCTTCTTTCCAGCCTTTCCTTTTCCGATGAAAATTGCGCTAAGCTCTCCCATTCCGTCTCTGTTTCTATTCTTCTCTCTACTTCTGATATCTCCTTCTCCAATCCTTCCAGTTCATTTGCCAAATCCACTGGATTAACGGCAGATTCGGTTCTTTGTCTTTTCTTAATCGGCTGCATCCTCTTTTTCGATGTTATTGTTTCGTCTATATGCACTTGTGTCCTTTTTCTTTCCTGTGACTTTTCTCGCGCATACGTATAATTTCCTTCATAACATTGAATCTCTTGTGACTCAATCCAATAAATCTTTCGAAAAAGCTTATTTAAAAAGTAGCGATCATGGGAAACAGCAAGAATAGTACCATCAAAATTCTCTAGAGCATCTTCCAATACTTCACGAGAATCAATATCTAAATGATTCGTTGGTTCATCTAATACAAGCAGATTAATTTCTTGATGCATCAGCTGTGCTAATCGCAGCCTCATTCTTTCTCCGCCGCTTAAATTGGCAGTCTTTCGAAAAACAGAATATCCATAAAAGAGAAATTGCGCTAAAATATGTCGAGCCTCCCCTTCTGTCACAGATACTTCATTTCGAAAAGCCTCGATAACTGTTTCTCCTTCCATTTCTGTTAAGGTATGCTGAGAAAGATAACCGATTTTAACATTACTACCGATCTTTATTTCTCCTTCATCTGCCTTGATTTGCTGAAGAATCATTTTTAATAAAGTTGATTTCCCTGTGCCATTCTCTCCAATAATAGCTGCCCTATCCTTGTAGCTAATCTTCATCTGTACATCTTGAAAGAGGATTTGCTCTCCAAATTTTTTGGAAACATTACGAAGTTGAATCACATCCTTGCCACTTCGATCACTTGATTCCATTTCAAAATTCATTTTCTTTCTATTCATATTTGGCCGAGACAATTTCTCCATTCTCTCTATAGCCCGTTCCATGTTTCGCGCACGCTTATGCAGTCCTTCATTAGGCGGGTTGGCACGATTGGCCCATTCACGCAAGCGTTTAATCGCTTCCCTCATTTTCTTGATTTTCTTTTGCTGCTCCTCGTAAGCTTGGAATTCTCTTAAAAGTCTTTCTTCCTTTTCCTTCGTAAAATTGGTGAAATTAGTATGATAGGTCGTTACTTCTCCATCCTCTAAATCGATGACTTTTTGAATTACTTCATCTAAAAAGTAGCGATCATGAGAAATAAGTAAAATGGTTCCACTATAATCTTGAAGAAATCTTCCTAGCCACTCCACTGCCATTAAATCTAAATGGTTCGTCGGCTCATCTAATAAAAGGAAATCTGGTTCTTCCAGAAGAATCATGGCTAAACCAATTTTAGTTCGTTCTCCTCCACTTAAATCTCCATATTTTTTGGTTACTAAATGTTGAATGTTTAACCCGTTTACAATCTTTTCAATTTTGGCATCCATCTCATATCCGCCAGCATTTGTAAAAAACTCTTGCAGTTTTCCATACTCCTCGATTAAAAGCTGTAATTGGCTTGGAGAATTGTCCTTCGCCATTTCCTGTTCCATCTGTTTCATCTTCTCTTCGATGATAACTAGATTTGAAAATGCTTGCTTTAAAACATCCTTTGCCATCCATTCTGGTTTAAATTCTGGTATTTGTTCTAAATACCCAATTTTCATGCCTTTTTTCCAATGAATTTGCCCAGCATCTGGTGTTTCCTTCCCAGCTAGAAGCCTAAACAAGGTTGTCTTGCCACTTCCGTTTCTGCCAACAAGACCTACTTTTTCCTTCTCCTTGATCTCTATAGAAATATCTTCAAATATGGTATTTCCTCCATACATTTTAGCTATCTTATTTACGCTGCAAATAATCATTTTACCGCTCTCCTTTGTTATGATTATCTCTTTTCCCAACCTCTAAACGGACGATTCCAGTCCATTTAAAGCAACACAAAAAGCCATGGAAAACAACTTCTCCATGACTTATCTGTTATAGAAAAGACCTATCTTCTTTTCTATCCATATAACCCTCTACATGTATAACTATAAAAAATTTCCATGTACTTTTCTAAAGACTTTTGATTTTTATAAATCTATGCAAAAAGGAGCGCATGAAAATGCACTCCTTTTACCGTCCATTAGATGTGGGTAAGAGATGTTTTCACCGTTTTAATTTGCTATTTAGTTGTTTAAAAAAGGACACACTTATCCCGTTAACAACTACAATCGCAAATTTCGCACGGTTAATATAAAGACTTTCCATCATATAACCTTGCACTAAAACGGTTGAACTTAACATCCTTTCCCACCTCTTTTCTTTGTAAGATAAATTTATTATACCTTTATCAGGCATACTATACAAGAAAAATCAGTAAACTTCGAATCAAAATAATATTCACTAATTTATCAAGTTTCTTTCTATCGAAGAGGCCTTCTTGTTAAAAAGCAAAGCAGTGGATATAATAAAATGAAAACAACGTTGTTATTTTTATTTATGGATGAATCGGAGGGATGAAGATGAGTGTCACTATTAAAGATATAGCTAAAAGTGCTGGAGTAAGCTATTCCACCGTTTCAAAGGCACTTCGTGATAGTCCATTAGTAAAGAAACCTACGAAGGATCTCATTATGGCGGTTGCTAATGAATTAGGTTATCAACCCAATATTGCAGCTAGAAGCCTTGTTTCCAAAAAATCCTTTACTATTGGTGTTGTGTGGCCTACCATTGAACAAACCGTTCTCTCAAAGCTTATTACAACTATTAACAAGGAATTGGAGGAGCTTTCTTATACAACATTGATATCTATAAATGAAGTAAAGTCTGCTTTAAAAATCTTTAGCCGCTATCAAGTAGATGCCATACTAGTATTTGATTCTAGTCAATCCATCGTTTCTTCTTATTCAGATGTTCCTATTGTCATGCATGGACTAGCCAATAAGCAAACTCCTTATCCTGTTATTGATGTAAATCGCCAAAAAGCAACTTATCAAGCTGCGCAATATCTTTATAAGATGGGGCATCGTTACATTAGCTATATTGGAGATGTAGAAGGTGATAAACTGCAAAAAGAAAAGGTCAAGGGATTTGAACAGGCGATTTTAGAGTTGGAATTACCGACTTATTCTTTTCAAAAAATACGAGTGAATAATTTTGAACAATATGACGGCTATGAGGCTGCTAAGCAATTACTAACTTTAGCTAAACGGCCAACTGCCATTCTTACAGGGAGCTATGACCTTGCGCGCGGTGCTCTTCAAGCTATTTATGAATCTAACTTATCCATACCAAATGATATTTCTATAATTAGTTATGATAACTTTCCAGCACTAGAGCATTTTGATATACCCCTATCAACAGTCGGAGTTCCACTAGACAAAATTAGTGAAAAAACAATTGAAATATTGATGAAAGTGATTAACGACGAAGAAGTAGAAACTAAAATTTTTATGGAACCAGAATTAAAAATTACAAATTCCTGCACAAAAATCTCCTAGATAATAAAAGGAAACTTCTATGAAAATAGAAATTTCCTCCTGTCAAACTAACACTCTATCTAAAAGTTCACCAATGAATCTAGTTTTACTGGCATGCCAGTTTTTATAGAAATATTTCCGGCAATCCCTGTTAAAATAGATTTCACGCCGTCAATATGGGTGGCGGCACGATGAAACCGATCTTCGACAGGCTCCCCAAATATATCGCGAAGCAATATTGGATCTCCTCCACCATGCCCCCCCTCTCCCTCTTCTATCTCTACTTCATATGGTTTTCCTAGCATGGGATGCACAGTAATAGATTTTGAGGATAAGGCTCCTTCCTCTTCCTTATTACCTCCTGAATTAACATATGATTTTTCGACTACGTTGACTTCTAATCTGCCCTTTGATCCATTTAAAACAACATTGAATCCTTCCCACGGTGCATAAGCATGTAAAGAATAAGTGAGAATCGCTTTATTTTTAAACTTAGCTATTAACCCTAATGTGTCTTCTGTGCTAATGCCATCTCCAAACACACTTTGATCTCGCTGATATCCATCTTCTTTTTCGGCATTCAGATACATTTCCTTTAAGTGCTCATTTTTTTCTAAGTGTAAGGCAAAATGATCCGATTTTGCATATTTACTGCCATAAGCTCTTTGATAAAACTTAGTTTCTCCGCGTTTTTCCGCATTTTCTCTTCCATAAAACATCAAGTCCCCCATTGCTAAAACAGTATCTGGATAGGACTGCAGCCAGAAATTAACAAGATCAAAATGATGAGTTGATTTATGAACAAGCAAGCCGCCACTATTCCGTTTATCCCGATGCCATCTTCTAAAATAATCAGCTCCATGCTCTGTATTCAGCAGCCATTCAAAATGTACAGCATGCACATCTCCAATTACTCCATCTTCAATTAATTCTCTAATTTTGGTATTATGGGGAGCATAGCGATAGTTAAAAGTTACTCGTAGTTTTCTATTTGTACGTTCCACTGCATCTAAAATACACTGTGCCTTTTCTTCGTCAATCGTCAATGGCTTTTCTGTAATAACGTCACATCCCAATTCCATCGCCTTTATTATATATGTATGATGGGTGCGATCCATTGTTGTAACAATGCAGTAATCTGGGGTTTGGTCTTTCAGCATTTGTTCAAATTGATCTGCTGTATATGTTGGAACCTTTTTATAACTATACTTTGATTCTAATAGATGGTTAGCATAATCCATTCTCGTTTGATTTAAATCACAAAAACCTACTAAATCTGCCGTATCTCGAAAATCTCGCGCAACTGCTCCATAAAAAAATTCCGCCCGTCCACCTGTTCCCACTAATGCATATGTTTTCTTCTTCATAATTTTTCCTCCTTATTGTTTAACCATTTTGATTACTGCCTAACATAAACTTATTGTTGTTTTTAACCACATCAAGAAACTTTGTATACATGGAAAGTACTATAAGCACACACAATAGAAAACGTTTACATTTTATTAATAAATTAATGAAGCTATCTGCTGTGCAATATTTACAATCGAGGATCAAAATAAATAGAGAGTACAATTGAAAAATAACAACGTTGTTATTTTCGATTATAAAGGAACTTTCCCTATATATCAACCATCTAAAAGTCCCCTTTTACCACATCCTTATGTGAAAATACAACATAATTAGATTGATAGCTCCTAATACCACTTTGTTATTAGGAGCTACAAGCATTATATTTGGGACATTATTATTTTGTAGCTATAGGCCGGAATTTTATATGTTCCCTCCACTAATTTTTTCTTACTTTTCCACTCCCAACTATTTTCTGGCACGGTTATGTCACCAGTTCCTCCATCCATATTTATCGCAACCCAGTAAGTGGCATTCCCTCCGATTCTCGGGATAAGAACAGTACCAGGAGTGGCTTTTATCTCCCGTCTTATAGCAGCTATTTCTGCATAATGCTGAATCAATGCCTCCAGCATTTCTTCTCCTGATTTGCCAAGGGGAAAACTGCCAAGCATAACTATTTTTCCTTTGCCCCTTTTAGTCTCTTTGATAAATGTTCCTCCAGCACCTAGTCCTTCTTTGATTAAGCCTATATTTCCTTCTTTTTCGGTATTAAAAATAGTGCTCCATAAGCCTAACTCTGCTGTGATTCCAAACGCTTCCCCTAATGTATTCGTTCCGTCTAATGGATTTGTAAATAAAGCCTCCGTACCTGCTGCCTTTTCTAGCTCTCCAAGTGCACAATCTGTATGGATAGTATGTTCACTCGTACGTCCTCCGGTAAGCGGGCCCACAATCCAAATCCCTCCTTTTTCAACAAATGTTTCGGCTCTTTTTATATACTCTGTTGAAAGATAAGGAATAAATGGGGTAAACAATATTTTATAACCATCTAAGTCTGCTTTTTCCATAATCAAGTCACGTTGAATGCCCAAAGAAAGGAAGCGTTCATAAAAACTCGTTAAAATCTGTTTATATTGAACTCCATTAAATGGCTCTGTTTGAAAATAGGCTTTAGCCTGGTCCGAATAGCAAATCGCCACCTCTGCTTGCTTTGGCCTCGTATGAAGCAGAAGCGGTTCTAATTCTTTTCGAATTCGTTCTACTTCTAATACATTTTTATAACCAATTGTTGGATTTCCCCAAGCACTAATAACAGATCCATGAGAAATCTCACAACCGCTTCGCTGTTGTCTCCAAAGCCAGTAGCAAAAACCTTCAGCTCCTGCAGCATAAGCATATGCTGCTTCTGCCTGCAAATAACCATCTAAATGTGGATTTGCATATCTTTCCAGTGATGCACTAAAAGAAGTACTTGTTTCCATCAGCCAAAATGGGCTATCTTTCTTTATGTTTCTATACAAATCACACAGCATCATAAAGGAACTAGCATTTTCCTGGACCGCATATGTATCAAAAGAAGCAAAATCTAGATTTTCAAACAATAATGCTTGATCCAGATCAAAAAAGACTGTTGCATTATGTGTAATAGGTGCATTTGAATGTTGACGAATAATAGCGGCTTGCTCTGTTGCAAACTCTGCTATTTTTTCATGTGTGAATAATTTATACATTGTTAATAAAGATGCATTATGCAAAAAAGGTGTTTGTTTAGGCTGTGGAATTTGTTCAAATGTTTGATAGTATTGGCTCCATATATGTGTGCCCCACGCTTCATTTAAATTTTCAATTGTTTCATACTTTTGTTTTAACCAACGATGCCATTCAGATTTACAAGTATCACAAAAGCAGTCTCCGACATGACATTTAAATTCGTTATCTAACTGCCAGGCAATGATACCAGGCAGCTCTCCTAACTCCTTTGCCAGTGTCTCCGTTATAATGGCTGCCTTTTCACGAAAATAGCCATTATTTGTACATACATGCTGCCTTGCTCCATGACTCATAACAGTACCATTTTTATCTACATGCATACGTTCTGGATGTTGATAGGACATCCAGATTGGCGGTGTTGCAGTCGGTGTGCATAGGATAGTATCAATACCATTATCTTTCAATTTCTTAATCACTTCTTTCAAAAAAGAAACATTCACATTTCCTTCTTCTTTCTCGATAAAGGACCAAATAAATTCACCTATACGCACCACATTAATTCCTACTTCTTTCATTAGTTGGATGTCTTCTTCAATAATTTCTTGATCCCATAGCTCTGGATAGAAGGCTGCTCCATGATATAACTTTTGCAAATTTATTTCCTCCTCCTTATAACTTTCTGCTAACAATAACTGTATAAAAATTCGGATAGACATAAAATCGCTAATGACTGTCCATATGGCATCGTAGTCATCGGAATTTGGCGATAAAATTCCAGTGTTTCTCCCATTCCAGTTCCTACTGATACTTTTTGTAAAGCACCTTGTTCATTTATTTCTTGGATAATTGCCTGTACTGCCTTTAAAGCAACCTCTTTATATTCCGAGCCAATGTACCTTTTGTGAACTGCTTTCAATATTCCGTACGCAAAGCCAGCCGTGGCGGATGCCTCTAAATAGGAGGATCGATCGGTAATCAAGGTATGCCACATACCTGTTTCATGTTGATATTCTTTTAATCTCTCTATCTGCCTAGTTAGTGTCTCTAATAAATATTCACGAAAGAAATCTCCCTTTGGCAGTTCAAGCAAATCGATTATTTCAGGAATAGCAATGGTAATCCAGCAATTACCTCGTGCCCATAGAGCCTCCGCAAAATGGTGATCCCCCTCAAACGTCCAGCCATGGAACCATAATCCCGTTTTTCGATCACACAGATATTTTGTATGAATTAGAAACTGCTTTTTCGCTTCTTCTATATACATTTGGTTATGAAGCAGTTTTCCAATTTTTGCAAGAGGTAAAACAGTCATCATTAGTGTATCATCCCATAGCTGATTTTTATTTTCAGGTCCATAGGTCATGTGCTGAAGTCCACCTTCTTTTGTCCTTGGCATTTCATATAGCACCCAGTCAGCCCACTTCTCTAAATAAGGTAAATACGTTTGATCCCTTGTATCTTCATATAGGTATGCCAAGGTAAGCAGAGGCGCCATCGTATTGACATTTTTAGGTGGAACTCCCTCTTTTAATCTTCGGTAATACCATTCTGTGATTATTTGCTTTGCCTTTTGATCATTCGATATTTTCCAATAATTATAGATTCCATATAAGCCTACACCCTGTGGCCAATTCCATACTTCCCAGCTTTTATCATCCACCACAACTCCATCAAAATGTAGTAAGTACGCACCTGTTTGATCTTTAATACTCGCTAAATTCTCCATCAACTTTTCTATCGAACCAACCACTTTTTGTTTTTCTAACAAAAGTCTTGTATCAACCATCTCTTTCCCTCCATGTAAAGAATAAAGAAAATGTTCAACTGAAAAGATCTCTTTTTTCCGCTGCTATTTTAAGCCACTTGTACTGATACCTTCCACAATATACTTTTGGAATACGAAGAAAATCAAAATAACTGGTAATAATGAGACAACAGACATAGCAAACATTGCTCCCCAATTTGATGCTGACTCCGTATCTAAAAATAATTTTAGAGCTAGAGAAACAGGGTACAATTCTGCTTTATTTAAATATAAAACTGGATTGATTAAATCCTCCCATTTCCAATAAAACGAAAATATAGCAGATGTTGCTAACGCAGGTGTTATCAAAGGTAATATGATGCGAAAGAAGATACTAAAGCGGCCGCACCCGTCTATTCTAGCTGCTTCATCTAACTCTACAGGGATGGTACGAATAAACTGGACAATTAAAAAGATGAAAAAGGCATGCCCAAAAAACTGTGGAACAACGATTGGTTTAAAACTATTTATCCAGCCTATTTTGGCAAAGATGATATATTGAGGAATCATTAATACTTCGTGTGGAAGCATCATCGTCACCATCATGCATGCAAACCAAAAGCTTTTGCCTTTAAACTGAATTCTCGCAAATCCATAAGCGATTAGCGCAGATGAAACTACCGCACCAATGGTGGAAAGTCCAACAATAATCAAGGAGTTTTTAATGAAAGTACCAAAAGACTGTCCAGCAATTCCCTGCCAGCCATCTGCATAGTTGGTCCAAATAAATCTTTCCGGAATAAGCGAATGAGCAGTAACAAAGATAGAGGAACTTTCTTTAAAGGAGCTCACAATTAACCATATAACAGGATAGAGCATAATTATAGCAATGATGCTAGTAATCAGATGAAAGAGTATTTTTTTCGGTCTGATCTTTTTTCTTTTCTTTTCTATTGTTGGCCTGATGTCTGGTTCGATAACATTATTGGTTGCTTGTTTAAATGTCTCCACCTTTATTAATCCTCCTTCGACTCGTAATAAACCCATAAAGATGATGTTTTAAATAAAATGAGTGTGGTAAGGCCTACGATAATCAACATTACCCATGCCATGGCAGAAGCATATCCCATTTGGAAAAAGTTAAATGCTTTTTGGAATAAATAAAGTGGGTATAGTAAAGTACCATCTAGAGGACCACCCTCCCCTTTAGAAATAATGTAAGCTGGTGTAAAAGTCATAAAGGCAGATATTGTTTGCATGACTAAATTAAAAAAGATAATGGGGCTTAAAAGCGGTAATGTAATTTTGAAAAATTTGCGAATAGCATTTGCGCCATCTACACTTGCCGCTTCATAATATGTTGGCGGAATATTTTTTAGTCCTGCCAGGAAGATAAGCATGGAAGAACCAAACTGCCATACAGCAAGTAGAATCAATGTCCATAAAGCGCTTGTCGGATCTTGATACCACAGAATCTTGTTATCAATTCCCATAAAGAACAATAGCGCATTGATTACTCCTTCGTTACCAAAAATATTACGCCACATAATCGCAACTGCCACACTACCTCCGATAATCGATGGAAGATAAAAAAGTACGCGGTAAATCCCTATTCCTTTCATGTTTTGGTTTAAAAGCATTGCTACAAATAAAGCAAACATTAAACGTAGAGGAACCCCTGCAAGTACATAATAAAAAGTAACACTTAATGATTTCCAAAACTTCTCATCTCCAAAGAACATTTCTTTATAATTACCAAGCCCTATCCATGTCGGGGTTGTAAATAAATCATAATTAGTGAAGGATAAGTATAAGGAAATAAGCATCGGAACAACCGTAAATGTTGTAAATCCAATAATAAATGGTGATATAAAAGCATATCCGGATAAATTATCTTTTAATGCACGTGATTTCATAACGAAGACAACTCCTCTCTAATCAGAAATAAAGCACGAATCATTCAAAATAGAACTTTTCGTGCATTTGGTCAAGGTTGGATATGTGCTTTCATGAAAATGTTCTTTAATAGAAGGCTACAGGAGCTCTCTATTTATTTCTTCCTAGAATTTCATTTGCTTGTTCTCTAAATTTCTCTGCACCTTCTGCTGGCTTAATTTGTTTAAATAATATTTGATCGGAAACATCTTTCAGTGCTTTAATTACTTCTGCACTTCCAATCGGATCTGGCGGATCTGCCTGGCTTGCATGTTGTGCCGCAGCTTCTACGTATTCGACAATTTTTGTTTCTGACTCGCTTAACTCTGGCTTGATTGCCTCAGATACTTCAGTAGAAACTGGTACTCCTCTTTCTCCTTTAATCAATTTATTTGCTTCCACATTATTCACAAAGTAATCAATAAATTTTGCTGCCTCTTCTTTTACCTTCGAACTTTTCGGAATAGAGAATAACATACTTGGTTTTAAGAATAAGGCACTTTCCTGTTCTTGGGCTGGAGGAAAGTTAATGGTAAGAGAATCATCGGTTAATTGAGAGAATGCTAAGTATTGATTAGAGTAATTCCATGTAAATCCAGTAGCACCTTTTACGATAAAATCATCTTCCATCCCTTTTATTTGTGCTTGTTCATCTGGTGTTGGAGATGCATCTGCCTCAATTAAGCGCAATTGTCTTTCAAAGTAATCAATAAATAATTGATCATCCTCGTAAGCTAACCCTGTACCATCTTCCTTATAAAAACGCTCCCCTTGTGTTCTTAAATAATACGGAAAGAATACATCTGGGGGATGCATCCCATTCGAACCATAGATTCCTAGTTTTTCTTGTAGCAGCAAGGCTGTTTTTTCATAGTCATCCCATGTCCAAGTTTGGCTGTCAAACTCAATTCCAGCCTCTTTTAATAAGCGATCATTGGAAATAACGGATAATACATTCACACCTGCTGGTAACCCATAAAGGCTATCATCGATTTTCCCTCCTGAAATATTATTTTCAGGAATATTTGCTGTATCTATTGTTCCATTTTCAAGATAAGGTGTTAAATCTTCCAATTGTCCTTTTTCACCGTACTGAGATAAATAGGCCATATCCATTTGAATTACATCAGGTAATTGGTTTGCCGCCGCCTGCGGAGCTAACTTTTTCCAATAATCATCCCAGTTAGCAAACTCTGGCTCGATGTTCACATTAGGATTTTCCTTTTCATACATCTCAATAACTTTTGTTGTGTAATCATGACGAGGCTGACCACCCCACCACGCAAACCGGATGGTAATCTTGTCGCTGCCATTTTTTCCATCTGATTCGTTACTGCTAGATGCACTACAACCGCTAAATGCTGTTACCACAAACAGACTTAAGGCTAAAATGAGAATCTTCCTCACCAAATCCCCCTCTTCCTTCTTTATTGTAAGTGCTTTCATCATGATTCTAAATGTTATTACCACATGATGGAATATAAAAAATAGAGAAATCCTGTTTAAAAAACAGAGGTATTTATTTTAGAAAATTCATCAGTAAAAAGCTCCTAATCTCTTCTTTCCCAAAGAGATTAGGAGCTTTTTATCGTGCGTTCTTATATTCAGAAGGGGTATATCCCGTATGTTTTTTAAATACCTGACTAAAGTATTGCGGATTATCGCCGAATCCAATCATTTCTGCCAGTGTTAGTATTTTTACATCATCCGTCTTCTGAATTTCTTCCATTGCCTTATTCACTCTCATTCTCGTCACATATGTCGAAAACTTTTCCCCTGTTTCTTGCTTAAATAATTTGCCTAGATAATCTGCATTCATATAAACCTGTTTAGCAACCCACTTTAAAGAAAGGGCTGGATTGCTTAATTCACTATTAATTATTTCTTTCATTTGCTCGATTATATGCGACTGAGAAGATTTATGTTTTTCATAATAGATAAAGGTGATTTCCTTTGTATGATGGAGTAAAAACTCCTTCATGGCCTGAATGCTATCGACTTCTAGTAAATAAGAGATTTTCCCCATATAGTCAGGCAGACTTTTAGCCCAGCATGTTTGGATCATGGTGAGAAAAAGTTGAATAACATAGGTTCTTGTCAAATGAATCGGATCTCTTTTAGCTGCAATCTGCTGGAATATATCGTCCATCTCTTGCTTTACTTTATTCCAATTTCCTGATTTTATTTCTAAAAACAATGGTAAATCTCCAAATTCCAAGTTATTTATTTCCTGTTCCTGCTGAATATCTTTTTTTGTTATTATGCTTCCCTCTCCTAAATAAAAACGATGACTTAGACATTCAAGCGCTTCTTGATAAAGTTTTCGCGTTAATGTAATAGGACCTGCTCCGCTCACAGCAACCGTCATATCCATTTCGTAGACAGCATAGAAATTTTTACGGATCTCTTCAATTCTCTCTTGTAATTCATCCTGGCCATTATTTTCATCTACTAGAAACAAAATATATTCTCCGATATTAGACGATAGAATAGGTGATTCAAAAATGTCACTTCCAACATTCTCTAACATAAATAAATGTTCATAGTTAAAATCTCCTTCGAGATGAAACAGCACAACAAAAACTTTCTTATCTTCTAATCTAGTATGAAAAATTCTTTGATAATAGGCTAAAACGTTTTTTTCTGATTTTTTACTAGTAACAAGCTCTGTCAGTAATTGCTTTTTTACAAAAGGCTGCACAGTATCCATTTTCTTTTTCATTTCTAGCAAGTAACGCTTTCTTTTTTCTTTCATCCGAATTTCACTAATCGTCTGTTGAATCGCTTCCATAATTTGCTTTTCGTTACAAGGCTTTAATAAATAATGTTTAACTCCATACTCCATTGCCTTTTTCGCAAAATGAAATTCGGAAAATCCAGATAGAAGGATAAAATGAATAGAAGGATATTCCTTTTTAATTTTAGAAACTAACTCAATGCCATTTAATCCCGGCATCTTTATATCACTAATAACAATATGCGGCTGTAAATTTTTAATTAATTGATAGGCTTCCATCCCATTGGCAGCCTTACCCACGAGCCTTGTATGTAACATATCCCAGTCAATAATACTAGAAATGCCATCTAAAATGATTTTTTCATCATCTACTAGAATTACCTTATACATGTTCTCACCGCCATTTATTTGGAATAATTAGATGTACTTGTGTTCCTGTTCCTCGTTTACTTTTAATTATTAAACCAAATTCCTCACCGTATAGAAGCTTTATCCGTGAATCAATATTATAGAGGCCGATTCCAGTTCCTCTTGTTTTTACTTCCTGCTTTCTAACTCTTGCTAATAGTTCCTCCTCCATTCCTGGTCCATTATCCTCTACTGTAATATGCAAATTATTTTCTCTAAGAACAGCACGGACCGTTATTTTGCAAGGCTCTATCATCTGTTCGAGTGCATAATGAATAGCATTTTCTACGAGCGGCTGAATCATCAATTTAGGTATATAGCAATTTTTCGTCTCTGGAGGTATCATTTTATGAAAAGTTAAGCGGTCACCATATCGATATTTTTGTATTCTTATATAATGATCTACAATAAATATCTCCTCTTCTAACAGAACTGCATCATTTTTTGCACTAATGGCATTCCGCAATAAGTAACCCAATGACTCCACCATACTGGAAATATCAGTTTGCCGATTCATCTTTGCCTGCCAATTAATCGATTCCAATGTGTTGTATAAAAAATGGGGGTTTATTTGTGCCTGTAATGCTTTAAATTCTGTATCCTTAATTAATAATTGTTTCTCATAGTTTTCTTTGATTAATGTATTAATACGTTCAATCATCAAGATAAAATGATCAGTAAGAATGCCGATCTCATCATTCGCTTGCACAGGCTGCAATGTATTTTTTATGGATAAATCTCCTTTTTGGACATTTTTCATCGCAGACACTAACTGTTCTATTGGCTTTGTCAGTTTACTAGAAAAAACGACTGCCATAAATAAAACAACTAAGTTCAGCAAAAAGAAAATCGCCAGCATAATGTATTTTGTAGTTTGCACTTTTGCAATAATCGAATCAAATGACACAATATTCCAATAAACCCAGTTAACATAGGAGGAAGAAGTATGTGTAATAAAGTATTTCTGACCGCCTATTGACTGAATTTCATAGCCGACCTTCTGATTCGGCAAATAGGGAATATTTTCTATTTCTTTGAATATTCCTTTATAAAAGAATTGATTATCTTCTCCGCTAATCATCATATTACTTGTCACTTTATTATTTTCTGATACACTGTCTTCTACAATTTTATCTACATTGACTTGAATAAGGAGTGTGCCTAAATTATCTAAACTCAAGTTCTGATGGGTTCTGATTTTGCGAATAGCAAAGATCTTATTGCTGTCTGTCTCTGTTACCCACTGGTTAGCTCCTTTTTTTCCTTCTCCTATCTCAATCCATTTCTCCTTTTTTTTTGAAATCATGGATGATGTATATCCGCCAGCTCGATATTCCCTTCCATTTGCATCAAATATGTGAATCGCATGAATATATTTTGAAGAGCCCACGTACTCTGTCAGCAGATCCCAAAGCTGGTTATCCAGCTGATAGCGCTGGTAAGGATTGGAGTCCATCTTTATTTCCGAAAGAATTTTTTGAATTTTATTATCTGACATGAGGGAAAAGGAGACTTCCTCAATACTTTTTAATTCTTTTTCTAATTGCTTGGATGACATATGCAAGACATCCGTTGTCTTTTGATAATACAATTGATCGTATACATGAAAGGCATATTGAAATCCAATTAATATAAAGGATAAGGAACCAACCATTATGAATAAAATGGTTAACGTCAACTTTTTCTTTATTTTTAACTGTCGGTATTTATTTATAATAGAAAAAATGAAATGTTTCATCGTTAACCCCTTTTCATTTTTAAACAATCCTTTGTTGGGTCATTTTCTTTAAACGATGATCAATACTGCCAAAAGCTCTGGCAGCCAGCCAAGTAATAACAAATGCAAGGCTACTAATACTAAAGAATAGAAGAAGCGTTATATGAAGTGATGCCAGAAAAGCTATACAAAATACAGCCATAAAGATTCCTACTGTATGGGCGGGACGTAGAAACCCGATAACAAATGCATATTTTATGTATTCTAATAACTTGAGATCGTAGTATGTGTAAACTGGTAGAAGATATAAAAAAGTCGTACTAAAAAAAAGAAGTAATCCACAAATAAAAAAAGAAGAAGTGTTGTGGGGCCATCCAATATGCCGATAATCCGAAAATCCATATAAAGTAACAGGAAAATAAGCATGAAAATCATCCCAAGAATATTGCCTTTCCACCAATCTTGCTTATAGCTGGCCCAAAATAGAGGAAAAATGCGGATATCCCTTTCCACATTCACCCATTTTTTTGTAATGGAAAACATAGCAATACTTGCTGGCATCCATCCAAAAAAGCCTAATCCTAAAAATGTAAAAAATATCCATAGTAAATTTACGTAGGCTAGTCGCGTTACCCATTCGCAAAACTTATAAGCACCATTTGTTAAACTGTGTACCAATCTCCCATCTCCCTTATTACATTTTTATTTATTGTACACCAAATTTGTAAGCCTTTACATACAATTATGTAAAGAAAAGGAAAGCAATCAAAAAATTTTAATAACTATCAAAGACTGGAGTGCTTTAACTGACTCTATCGCTCCCTTCGGATAGGATTCATTCATAAATGAAAAAAATTGGTTTAAGCCTATCCAATTGCGGATATATCAAATACTGAAAAGACAAGTCCAACAGGAGGAGAAAACATGGCTTCTACTAAATTAGCAATACATGAAACGTTAGAATTACATGAAGTACTGACGTTAAAACAGAGTTGTCTCGTAAAATCCTATGCATTACAATCCCTGGTTGATGATGATACTTTAAAAGCAATTTTAGATAATGATGTATCTAGTTCAGAGAAAGCAATCAAAGAACTACAGGAAATTCTAAAACAATAAAGGGACGGGTGATGGGAATGAGTTTCATGGATAAATTAAAGGCCACTGGAAAAATGTGTGATGAGTTAATTGCTACAGAGCTGCTGGTTTCTGCGAAAGCAACGGTAAGAACATATGCTGTTGCCTTAACAGAGACAGCTTCTCCACAAGTAAGAGAAATCCTAAAAAAACAACTCAATGAAGCGATTGACAATCATGCTAAAATCGCCAATTATATGATAAAAAATGATATGTATTATGCCTATGATGTGGATAAACAATTAAAGCATGATAAAGAAAAATTAGACATATCATTAGAATTAGTAAAATAAATTAAAAGAAGGAGATAAGTGATATAGTCAGCTTATCTCCTTCTTTTTAAACTTCAAATCAATATTTTAATATTTTGGGTTTAATTATGTTTATAATAGGGTAAAGTAGTTTATCAAAAACTATTATTTGTGTAGTTTAGTATATTTCATACTTAAATTAAATCCATGGGAGTAACGAAAATGAACACAATAATGTACATAAAGGACGAATTAAAAAATTTCATTAATGAGAATGGGAATACCTTCAATCAAAAATTACTGACAGAAGCAACAAATGTTTCTATAAAAATTACCGATATATTAAATAAAGGAAATATTGATTTGTTAAAAAATGCCAAAAAACTGATATTTTACACAGTAGATCAACAAGAAGCAGATTTAATTTCTTTTGCCAAAGTAGAAGGAATTGCATGGGCTAAACACTCTTTGACCTTAGAATTAAAGCTAGAATGGGTCCAAGCCATCAGAAGAACCTTATGGCATTTTATTAGCATGATTGATGAGGAAAAGGATATCATACATAATCGCGAGGATTATTATGGAATGGAAAAATTATTTAACGAAAAGATAGATCAATTTTTAAATAATTTTTTCCTTAGCTATTCGCATTATAAAGATGAGATGTTGAATAAACAAAGAAAAATGGTTGAACATTTATCTGTTCCCATTATTCCGATTAAACAATCTATTTCCGTTTTACCATTAATCGGTACCATTGACTCATATAGAATTAAAGTTATTGAAGAGAAAGTTTTAAACGATATAGCAGATTCAAAAATTCAAACATTAGTGATAGATCTTTCGGGTACAGCAAAAATGGAAATGGATGTTATTGATTATTTTGAAAAAGTATTAGCTGGTATTTCGATGATGGGCTGTAACGCCATCCTTACTGGACTTAGACCAGAGTTAGTAAAAAAAATGGTGCATGCCGGTATTCATTTTGAAAAAAATGCTGAAACAAGAGGCACCCTCCAAGAAACCTTAAAGAATATTCTTTAAAACTCCTATTGAAAATACTTAGCATGGGTATTCAACCAAAGATAGTCATCTGAATATTGGTTGGATACCCATTATTTTTATTTTTCAATCGTTATAATGGTGGTTATTCCCCCGCAGCCTGAATACATTTTGTTTCCTAATGTGGCGAGTGTGGTTTCGTTTATCCTAAAAAGTCTCAGCCATTCTTGCAGCTGCTAAGGAGGGGCAACGTATATTAAGTTACTTAATTTTAAATAATATATTTTTTATGCGAAATTTTCCAATTCTCTTTCTATACTGGCTATCTTACATATTTATATCACCTGGCTGAATGGGATATAATGCTCCACCCAATGTAAACGATATTCTCCCTGTTTCCTCTGACACAACAATCACTAATGCATCTGATATTTCACTTAACCCAATGGCTGCTCTATGTCTTGTTCCTAATTTATCCTTGCCGTTAAATTTACTTGCAGTTGGAAATATATTGCCTGCAGAAATAATCGAATCCTCTTCGATTAACACTCCCCCATCGTGCAATGGGTTTCCAGGATAAAAAATTGCTTCTAGTAAAGAAGCAGATAATTTTGCATGTAAGGGGATTCCAGAATGAATCAATCTGTCTAAAGAATCCTTACGCTTAATAGCTATTAACGCTCCATGTCGTTTATCAGAAAGAGCTTGGGCGCTAGCAGTAAGGATTTCTAAATTCTTAGTATATGGCTTTAAATATAATTGTAAATAAAATGTAGCTGCACGATGATGAATACTTTTAAATAACTTATTTACTTCCTCAAAATCGTTTAAAATACAGCAATCTTTTTCATCCAGCGTATTTTTTAGTTCGCTAAGTTCCGCCTCTAAATCCTCCAGTAATTGATGCATCTCTTGGTTAAACTCATTAGGTAAATGGTTGTCTCCTTCCATACCAACACTCCCTTTTTTGTTACCTTGTCCAGCTTTAATGAATTTATACAAGCAAGATAATCATTCAAAGGGTTTTGCATGATTGTATTCCATTTTCACTAATGATAGACTGATAGTTGAATATTACTATGGGAGGAAAAATTTCACATATGAAATTTTGGACTTGGACTATTATTATTTTACTATCTGTTACCGCAATAGGTGTTTCTTCCTATTTTATTTTCCAATCATTATTTGACAGCAAATCACCCTTGCAGTCAGAAAACGACCGTCCAGTTGTGAAACAAGCTTCATCAGAGACAGAAGAAAGCTTTGATAAAGAACAGGTCAATACACCAGTCAATGAGGAAGTGGTTGTTCTGGCAGATGGTACAAGTGGACACACCTTTATTTCTAAATGGCATGATTTTTATAACAAAACATTAGGCTGGGGCAGACTAGAAACAACAAACTACGAGAAGCAAAAAGAAGCAGCTTCATCCATCCTGGAGGCTCTAAAGAACATAAAGGTTAACGATGAGCAAATTAAGCAGGATATTAATGATATTGGCGCAAATGCTCAAATAGTAGCAGAGAAAGATGATCGTGTCGCCATGCGAAATCTACATCGCTATTTTCATGATTTAGATATTTATTTTAATGGCTATAATTATGAGCAAACTTTTGGAATTACTGAATTTAGAGGGAACTAATCTTTAAGACGTTCCACTCTCTTTCCGTTTTTTTTAATGTTATTGGGCATTTTTACTTCATCATTATTTAAGTACTTTACGAATTATCTTCTCTTTCTTTTTCGTGTATGGTGGAAAAAGAAAGGGAAGATCTACTTTAGTACTCTTTCTAAGGATACTTTTTTGATGAGAGAATGTTTTAAAACTGTATTCACCGTGATAAGCTCCCATTCCCGAGGCACCTACACCGCCAAAAGGCAGACTAGGCGGGACAATGTGGGTTAACACATCATTAATACAAACACCTCCTGATGATAGGCAACGAATCACTTTCGCTTCTGTTTCCTTGTTATTTGTAAAAAGGTAGAGTGCTAACGGTTTCTCCAGCTTCCGAATCGATTCCATTGCGTCCTCTAGTTTTGTATAGGTTAAAATAGGCAAAAGCGGTCCAAAGATTTCTTCTTGCATTGTTGCGGAATCCCACGTAGCATCCAGTAGCGTGGGTTCAATAAAACGTGTATCTCGATTGTTCTTCCCGCCAAAAAGGATGGTCTTCCGATCAGCTTCTAGCATTGCAATTAAGCGCTGAAAATGTCGATCACTCACAATTCGGCCAAAATCTTCTTTATCTTCAATCTCTTCTCCAAAATAGTTTCCTAGTGTCTTTTCCATTTCGACAATCAATGGTTCTTTAACTGACTCATGCACCATAATATAATCTGGTGCTACACATGTTTGTCCGGCATTTAACGTTTTTCCCCATATAATACGCTTGGCCGCTACATTTAAATTTGCAGTCTCATCGATAATTACTGGACTTTTCCCACCTAATTCGAGCGTTACTGGTGTTAAGTGCTGAGACGCTGCTTCCATCACAATCTTCCCTACCTTCGTACTGCCTGTAAAGAAAATATAGTCAAAATCAGCGTGTATCAATGCTTGATTTGTTTCTATTCCCCCTTCTATTGCACTAATATAAGCAGGATTAAAGGTATTATTTATCATGTCCGTTACAACAGCTGAAACTGTTGGCACAAGCTCCGAGGGCTTTAAGATCGCACAATTTCCTGCAGCGATGGCCCCAATTAAAGGCTCGATTAATAATTGAAAAGGATAGTTAAATGGACCGATAATAAGAACCGTTCCATATGGCTCATATACAGTTTTCCCCCTTGAAGGAAATAGACTCCATGTACTTTTTGCTTTTTGGGGCTTCATCCATCTCTTCAAGTGTTTCGTTGTATGACGAATACTCTGAAGCACAAAGCCAATTTCAGAGGCATATGATTCAAAAGGATGCTTTCCCAAGTCTTTCTGTAGTGCCTTTATAAGAAGAAGTTCTTTTTCTAAAATAACATTTTTTAATTTTTCCAGCTGCTCTATTCGAAAAGAAAGGGGCAATGTTGCTTGCGTCGAAAAGAATGAATTTGTTTGTTCTAATCTTTGATTTACTTCCATTTTTTATTTACGCTCCCTTAATGGGTATTATTTTAATGATGAGTGTATCAAGTAATTCTTCCTATAAGCAAGTTTAAAAAAACACAGTTGAAAAATAACAATAAGGATTTCGCATAAGAATGAAGTTTCTTACACGAAATCCTTGTTATAAACTTTTATGTAAAACATTTAAAATAGTTCTCAACTCTTCTAATGGAATTTGTCCTGGTGCAGATGCCTTATTTGCTGCAGCAAATGTAATTGCAGACCCAAATACTTCTCCTGCCATCCTGCTCACAGCTCCTTTTCCTCCCATTGACATCGTGACAATCGGTTGATTGGGGGCTTCTTCCTTCATCGTAACAGTCGCATCTAATAATGCTATAACATCCTTAACTGATTTTGGCATGACCGCAATTTTGGGAATATCAGCACCTAGCTGGCGCGCCATTTGTAGGCGCGAAACAATTTCCTCCTTAGATGGTGTTTTGTCAAAATCATGATTAGATACGACAACGGCAATTTGTTTAGAATGGGCCATATTTACAACTTCTTTAATGGCTTCCGTCTCCATGAATAACTCTATGTCTAGTAAATCAATCAGTCCTGTTTCTAACACACTTTTGTTTAACGAGAAATATTCTTGCTCCTCTATTTGTCTTTCGCCCCCCTCTTTTGCTGTACGAAATGTAAATAGTAAAGGCATATTGCCAATTATTTCTCTTACTTGCTGCAGCATTTCTATTACCCTTTTTTTATTATCTATTTCTGTGAAATAATCTGCACGCCATTCAAGGATATCTATCCTCAGCTCCTTTAATGCTGCTGCCTCTTCCCTTAGCTCTTCTTTTGTTCTACCAATAAGAGAAACACAAATTTTCGGGATTCCTTCTCCAATAATGACCTCTCTTACCTTTATGCTTTTACTCACCATTTTCCCCTCCAAGAGCTTACTTTTAAGCCAGATCCAATGAATCTATAATAGCATCAACTGTTTCCTCTACCTTGTTTCCATCGGTTGTGACTTTCAGATGGTGATTCCTATAAATTTCTTTTCTCGTATTAAATAACGCCTTTACTTCATCATCAGTCTTACCTTGCAGTACAGGTCTACTATCAATAATAAACGGGATTCTTTCCTTCCACGCCTTAAAGGACATATCGATATATATAACTATCCCATTTTCTAGACAAGCATTGCGAATATCTTCTTGCAGAAAAGCTCCTCCTCCAAGCGAAATCACTTTTTCCTTCTGTTCCGATAACGCCTTAATCAGCTCTTTTTCCTTTTTCCGAAAAAAGGCTTCTCCATAATGGCTAAAAATTTCTGGAATGGTCATGTTATACTCTTCTTCTATCTGATGATCAACGTCTACAAATTCACGTTGAAGTTTTTTCGCTAATTCTTTTCCAATCGTCGTTTTTCCGACTCCCATAAACCCTATTAAAAAAATACTTTTCTCTTTCACTGATCCATTCTGCAGCATGAAATGAAGCCCCCTATAACTATATCCGGCAAAATCTTTCTTTTCATTATAAGGGAAATTGAGTCTTTATCCTAGCAGATTATTGGAATAAATCTGTTTCTTCTCACATATAATGCAGTGGATAAAAGCTATCTTCTTTTGAAAAAACACGTTTTTCTCCCATCCTATATTCTCATTCATGCGCATACGTTCTCTATTAGTTATTTTTTCAATTTTCTAATCCTATCAAGTATTACGTAGTTTTAATGGTTAAATACATTTATAAATTACTATTTTAGAACTTATTTATAATTATTATAAAATTATATTGATTTTTTAATTATAGATGATATTATAATATACATATGCTAAAGAACTAAATTATGAGGTGATTTTTTATATGTCAAATAATCGATTAACGACTAGCTGGGGAGCACCAGTTGGGGACAACCAAAATTCTATTACTGCTGGCCATCGTGGACCAACATTAATCCAAGATGTACATTTACTTGAAAAATTAGCTCATTTTAATAGAGAACGTGTGCCTGAGCGAGTTGTTCATGCTAAAGGGGCTGGAGCTCATGGATATTTCGAAGTGACAAATGACTTAACGAAATATACAAAAGCTAACTTCTTATCTGAAGTAGGAAAAAGAACTCCAATGTTTATCCGTTTTTCAACCGTTGCAGGGGAGCTAGGTTCTGCAGATACTGTTCGTGATCCACGTGGATTTGCGGTGAAGTTTTATACAGAAGATGGAAATTATGATATCGTTGGTAATAATACACCTGTATTCTTTATTCGTGATGCCATTAAATTTCCTGATTTCATCCATACACAAAAAAGAGATCCAAAAACACATTTAAAAAACCCAACAGCTGTATGGGATTTCTGGTCTCATTCCCCTGAATCTTTACATCAAGTAACTATCCTGATGTCAGATCGTGGTATTCCAGCAACATTACGTCATATGCATGGTTTCGGAAGCCATACTTTTAAATGGGTAAATGAAGAGGGAGAAGGCGTTTGGGTTAAATATCATTTTAAAACAGAACAAGGGATTAAAAACCTGGATGTTAATTTAGCTGCTAAACTTGCTGGAGAGAATCCTGATTATCATACAGAAGATTTATTTAATGCAATAGAAAAAGGAGATTTTCCTGCTTGGACACTATACGTACAAATTATGCCATTAGAGGATGCCGATACGTATCGTTTTGATCCATTCGATGTAACAAAAGTATGGTCACAAAAAGATTATCCGTTAATCGAAGTTGGTCGTATGGTACTTGATCGCAACCCAGAAAACTACTTTGCAGAAGTGGAGCAAGCTACATTCTCTCCTGGAACATTAGTACCTGGTGTAGAAGTTTCACCAGATAAAATGCTACAAGGCCGTCTATTTGCTTACAGTGACGCACATCGCTACCGTGTAGGTGCAAACCATAATGCCCTTCCAATTAACCGTCCACGCAATGAAGTAAATAACTATCAACGTGATGGGCAAATGCGCTTTGATGGTAATGGCGGCGGTTCTGTTTATTATGAGCCAAATAGCTTTAGTGGTCCAAAAGAAACACCTGAAAACAAAACAACGCCATTTGCAGTATCTGGAGTAGCCGAAAGTGTAGCATATGATCATAATGATCACTACACACAAGCAGGAGATTTATACCGTCTAATGACCACAGAAGAACGCGAAAGATTAGTCGCAAACATTGTTGGCGCAATGAAACCTGTAGCATTAGAAGAAATCAAGCTTCGTCAAATCGGTCACTTCTACAAAGCAGATCCTGAATACGGCACAAAAGTTGCTGAAGGCTTAGGTCTAAGTGTTCCCGAAACAGTAAAATAATAATAATTGGCGAAAAACCCTCTTTTCTGAGGGTTTTTCTTTTCTATTTGGAGGAGGTTGTAATACTATAATATAAGGATTACAGCCTGTTGTTTGTTGGTACAGTACCCCTTTTAAGTGAAACTCAAACTAATTTTATGATAATTTGTAGTCACTTATTTTTAAGGGATTATTTTCATTGCGTCATTTGCCTAGATGCTTGCTGTTTTTAGCAAATTACTTGCGGGTTTCGGCATTTTTTTGCGGTTATTTATCTTTTCCTTGCGACTTTTCGCTTTTTACTTGCGACTCCGAACCTTTACATACGGCTCCCCCCCTTCGTACAATCCATGCATTTCATCTCAATTATTTGATAATCCCTCAAGAAAGCGCTACTCTTAGAATAGGAAAACTATATTCTAACGAGGTGAAAAGATGGAATTATCAATCAATTCAACAAAAAAACTAAGCAATGGCGTAGAAATTCCTTATTTAGGTTTTGGTGTTTTCTTAGTAAATGATCCAAAAGAATGTGAAGAAAGTGTCCTTGCAGCCATAAAAAATGGTTATCGCTCCATTGATACCGCTACAAGATATGAAAACGAAGAATTTGTAGGCACTGCGATAAAAGCTGCTGGTGTCCCTCGTGAAGAATTGTTTATCACTACAAAAGTGTGGGTAACAGATTTTGGTTATGAAGAAACAAAGAAGGCATTTCATGAATCTTTAAAGAAGCTTCAGTTAGATTATTTAGATCTTTATCTTATTCACTGGGCTGCACCTAGATTTGAAGAAACATGGAGAGCAATGGAAGATCTTTATGAAGAGGGGTTAATCCGCGCAATTGGTGTATGCAACTTCCAAATCCACCATTTAGAAAAATTAGCGGAAACAGCGAGAATCACTCCTATGCTAAATCAAGTTGAAACACATCCTCTTTTCCAACAGGTGGAACTAAGAAATTACTTAGCACAACATAATATTGCCCATGAAGCGTGGGCACCGCTTGGACAAGGTAAGAATGGATTATTCGATTTACCAGCTTTAACGGAGATTGCTAAAAAACACAATAAAACAGTTGCCCAAGTAATTCTAAGATGGCATTTAGAACGTGATACCATCATTATTCCTAAATCAGTTCATGAACATCGCATTATGGAAAATGCTGATTTATTTGGTTTTGCACTTGATTCAGAGGATATAAAAACCATTACTTCCCTCGATACAAACGAACGAAGCTTTGGGAATCCTGATGATATCGAACGGTTTAAAGCGATGCAGGAAGCTGCTTCAAAATAATGTTCCTATATTTAGTCTATTATTGAGTGGCAGGAGGCGTATAACCTCCTACCACTCCACCAAACACAATATAGTTCTGTGCATTTATCAGGAAAAGATTTTGCAGGAGCTTAAGATATATTAAAACAAACAATCAAATTATTAACCTCATATACTTATCCCTTCATGCCTGTTATGGATATTCCTTCAATTATATGACGCTGTGCAATAATATACACAATTAATACTGGAATAATAGATATAACTGTACCTGCCATCATTAACGACCAGTCAGCTGTATATAGCCCTTTAAAAGAATTTAATAATAAAGGTACAGTAAAGTTCTCAGGAGAATTCAGATATATCAAAGGATCAAGAAAGTTATTCCAAGATTGCATAAAAGTAAAGATACCAATGGCAGCTAAAGCAGGTCGAATTAATGGTAATATGATATTCCAATATATTCGAACATATCCTGCCCCGTCCATTATAGCTGCTTCTTCTAACTCTTTTGGAATCCCCATAACAAATTGTCTTAATAAAAATACTGCAAAAGCATTAAATAGTGCTCCTGGTACAATTAATGTTAAATGAGTATCTAACCAACCTAATTTATCCATTACCAAATATAAAGGAATCATTGTAACCTGCTTTGGTATCATCATCGTAGCCAGAAATAAAATAAAAAGAAGATTGGCACCTTTAAAATTAATTTTTGCAAAGGCATAAGCTGCCATTGAAGCAGTGAATAATGTAAAGCCCACGATAATAACAGTAATATAAAAGCTATTAAAGTACGCTAAATTAAAGGGCATTGCCTGTAAAGAATCAAGAAAATTACTCCAAACAAAAGGATCAGGAATCCATTTTGGCGGAATAACAAATATTTGGGACATATCCTTTAAGGAGCTAAGGATCGTCCAAACAAACGGGAAGATCATTACTAGTGCCCCAATTCCCAATATAAAATGCAGAACTAATTTTGGGATAAATGTTCGTCTCTTACGTGCTTTTTGGATGTCAAATTTAGTATCAGTATTTAATACATATTTATTCTCCATAAAACACCCACCTTTTTTGAAATTTAAATTGGATAAGTGTAAAGATTAAAATAATAACGAATAATATCATGGAAGCAGCGGCACTCTTTCCCATCGTAAAATCAACAAATGCCTGATCATAAATGTGGAAGACAATGGTATAACTTGCTTTTGCAGGTCCACCATTTGTCATAACAAATGCTTGGTCAAATACTTGGAAGGAAGAAATGATGGTCATGATTGTTACAAAAAAGGTAGTTGGTGTTAGTAATGGTAACGTTATGTGCCTAAATTTCTGAATAGCATTTGCCCCATCCATTTCTGCAGCTTCATAATAGCTCCTTGATATGCCTTGTAGTCCTGCCAAGAAAATTACCATGTTATATCCAAGCCCCCACCATATACTTAATAATGCAATGGAAGGTATTACCCACTTAGTATCAGTTAACCAATGAGGTCCAGTTATCCCAATATAGGATAACAATTCATTTAAAATACCGAAATCTCCATTTAGAATCCACATAAATATTACCCCTACAGAAACTGAACTTGTTACTACAGGCATAAAGAAAAAGACACGGTAGATTGCTTTACCTTTTACTTTATTAAGGGCAACAGCTAAAATTAGCGCTAACGCAATTCCAATAGGTACAACTAAAAACATATAATAGATTGTATTAACCATTGCCTTCCAAAAATCAGGGTTATTTATTTGATTAATATAATTAGATATTCCAATAAAGCTGCTACTCCCAAATCCACTCCAGTCTGTAAAGCTTAAATAAAAGGCATAGATTAATGGAACTAACGAAAAAAACAGCAACCCTAATAGCTGAGGACTAATAAAAAGAAAACCCCATAAATTCGCATTTTTTCTAGCCAACTGCCCCACACCCCTTTAGGAAAATATACCAAGAAGGTTTATCTTCTTGGTATATTCTCTCTTTTTAGAAAGATAGAATTATTTATCCACATACTGATTAATTATCTTAATTACCTTATCAATAGTAGTATCAGCGTCTTCTTTACCAAGGAACATTAAGTCAATTGTCTCCGATATTTCAGTCGTTAATCCTGCAAATTGGGCATCACGCGCAAAGTTAGAACCATGTGTAAAACCATTATTCCGCCCATCAAATAAATACTCCATATGTTTTTCACTACTACCTTCTAGTGCATTTTCATCTGCGGAAGGGAGAGATGGGAGTGCATTTCCGTCTTTTCCAGTTCTTGCTTCTTGCCCTTCTTTCCCAACATAATAAGACACAAATTTCATCGCTTCTTCCAAATGCTCACTTTTCTTATTTACTGACATATAGGCTACTGGTACACTTACCATTTCTTGTTTTTCTTTAGTGTTACTCGGAAAATAGATATAATCATAATCTAAACTAGGATTTTGATCGAATTGGGGAGTAAACCAGCGACCGCCTGCTACCATACCTACTTGATTAGACATAAACATGGCGTCAACCCCTTGACCTTGTGGTAGCGAACCTGCATATACTGCATTTCCATTGGAAACTAAATCATGTAAAAAATGAAAGGTTTCCTTCGCTTTCTCATTTTCTGGTAATACAAAATTACCTTCTTCATCAAAGATTCTTCCTCCATTTGACCAAATCCAGCTATACCAATGCCCCTGCCAGTTTTCCATAATTAATCCTTCTTTTCCTGATTCCTTAATCTTACTAGTAACCTCAATAAATGTATCCCAGTTCCAATTGCCCTCTTCATAATATTCTTGTGGCGTTTTTAGACCAGCCTCTTTAAAAATGGTCTTATTATAATAGATAACCATCGGGTTTGCATCTGGAGCAACTCCATAGGTAATTCCTTCTTGTCTTGCTGGACCAAATAATCCTTCAGGAAACTCCTTTAAGTTCACATAACTTGCTTCACTATTAAAAAAATCATCCAATGGTTGTACCACATCTGCCTCTATCATTTGCGGCATAGTTGGCTCATGTGCATAAAACACATCTGGTCCCTTACTTCCTTGTAAAGAAGTCATTAGCTTTTGATCATACTGATCACTTGAAACCGGAACTAGTTTCACCCTAATATTAGGGTTTTCATCCATAAACCCATCAATTGCTTTCTGATAAACTTTTAATTCTGCAGGGTTTCCCCATGCTTGCATCGTTAATTGAATTGTTTTTCCATTTCCTGAACTGGTTTTACCACTGGAAGTACTATTACTGCTGCAACCGATTACAATAAACATAACTAAAAGTATCCATATCCCACTTTTAATTGGATTACTAATTTTCATCTAGTTACCTCCCAACTTATAGTTATCTTTAACTAAACTATAACTCCTTTATCTGCTTACTAACTGGGCGTTCTTTTGCTTTATCTGCTTCCCCTGCATTTTTATTTGCAGCTTCCCTGTCTTTCTCCATTTCTTCAATTGTTTTTACTTTTAATCTTGCTGCTCCACGATATTCTTTTGTCGGTAGAAGGTTCCCAGATTTCAGTCTAATTTTCGCTTCTGCTATTGCTTCTGCATATTGAGGGAGCCATTCTGCTTGAGCAACTAATAATTCATCAACCATCTGCCATATTTCTTTCGGATTACAAACCGCACCAACAAGTGGATCCATCATCATCGCTTGACGTAATAATTGATCATCACCTCTCCCTGCAGCTTCCACTGCCAATCGTTGTACAGAAATACTCACATTACATACTGCTGCACATCCGAGTGGTAATTCTCCAACTAGAGGCATATTAATACCATTTCTATCTACATAGCCTGGTGCTTCAATAATAGCGTCATCTGGAAGGTTTGAAATTACTCCATTGTTAACCATATTAAAGTGACCTCGATATACTCTCCCTGTTTCAAGCCCTTCTAAAATATAGGAACCATGCTCTTCACTCCTATTCTCTTGCTTATATTCAAGAGCAGGATCCTTTAACCAATTAGGAAAATCAGTTTTAAACCAAGTACGCCCTTCTGTACAAACCCTTAAATACCCTCCAGTTTCTCCGTTAATCCATGACCCTAAATCAATCCATTCCCTTATTTCTTCTGGTCTTTTTCGATACCATGGAACATACTCACTGAGATGCCCATTGGACTCTGTACTGTAATAACCGAATCTGCGTAGCATGTCAATCCTTACTTTTTCTGTTTGGCTGTATTCTGGATGATTTTCAAAAGCAGTCAATAATTTACTAGTTTGATCCTGTCCCTTATAGCCAACCTTGATATACCAAGTTTGATGATTAATACCAGCACAAATAATATCAAGGTCATTTTTGTCTTTTCCTAATACATTAGCGATTTGTCTATGCCCGCCTTGTACGCCATGACATAAGCCAATAGTTCGGATACCGCCATATTTGTTACAAGCCCATGTTATCATTGCCATCGGATTTGCATAGTTTAATAGAAGACAATCCTCTTCTGCCACCTCTTTAATATCTTTGCAAATTTCTAACATTTCAGCTATTCCTCGTTGACCATACATAATTCCACCAGCACTTAACGTATCACCAACGCATTGATCTATTCCGTATTTCAAAGGTATCTCAATATCTTTTTGAAATGCAGACAGTCCTCCAATACGAACCACATTAAAAATATACTTTGCACCCAACAACGCTTCTCTGCGATTAGTAGTAGAATGAATAGTGATTTTCAAACCATTTTCATTAATGTCACGTTGGCATAGTTGCGTTACCATAGCCAAATTATCTTGATTTATGTCAGTAAAAGATACTTCCATGTTTCTAAACTCTGGTACAGAGAGTAAATCTCTTAATAGACCTCTCGTAAACCCAATGCTTCCAGCGCCTATAAATGTAACTTTAAATGCCATTTTAACCCTCCTTTTCGTTATATTTATGTTACCATCGGAAAAATGTAAACGCTTTAAATAATCTCATCTCTTCTTTAGATTTTTGTGTACTATTCTAACCTGTTAAAATTTAGTCTATGATCCCCTTCTTTCTTAGGGCTGAAGGAGTTATACCAATGTGCTTTTTAAATACCTTGCTAAAATATTGACTACTATTCATCCCAATAAAACTAGCAACTTTCGTAATCGGTATATCTGTTTGTGTAATAAGCATTTTCGCTTTCTCTATTCTAATCTTGGTTAAGTATTCAATGATGGTACATCCCATTGACTCCTTAAAAATTCGATGGATATAATTAGGGTGAAGATGAGTAATCGCAGATAGATGCTCTATTCTTATATCATAATCATAATTCTCATGAAGATATTCAATTACCTTTTTTAAATATAGATTCGATAGCTGTGTGGATTCATTTTTAGCTTGAACTACATTTCTTGCAATAAGTAATAATAACTGGGTAAAAAGTATATGAACCATTAAATAATTGTCGCTTGTATCATTCATCTGACTGTCTAACTCCAACACTAGATTTCTTAATGAGTGAAAAACACCGTTTCTATCTTTCAAAAAATGATAGGCCTCTTTCATTACTAGTAATTCTTGTAATTCTTTGCTTTCTTCTGCAAGCTCATTAATAGGAGGAAATGTACGATTCATTTCAGTTAATGCAAATTCCAAATTCAACATTCTACAAGGCTTATTTTTTTCAACAATCAAACGGTGGGGTACTTCACTATCAATAAAAATAAATTGATGCTTTTTCATTTGAAAATCTTGCCTTTCTACCTCCACCCGGCATTCACCAGATATAACATACATAATTTCCATAGAAGAATGCGTATGATTGGCCATATAAAATCCATCCCACTCTTTGAAGTAATAAGCAGTAACCTTAGGATGGTAACCTTTACTGCTACTAATTTGATATAAACTACCTGAGTTTATCATTATGTATTCCTCCCTCATTATTTTTTAAATAAAGAAGACAGACAGTTACCTTTTGAAGCTGTTTTTCTATGCTTATTAATTCTTTTTAATTTAAATCGCTAATTATTTCTGGAAAATTTTAAATTTTCCCTTTATCCTTATTTTTATCCTAACTTAAAAAAGGGTTAGAAAATAGAAAAGGCGGATATTTTTCTGTAGCGAAAAAAGAAAAGGCGAATCGCAAGCTAATTGTGAATAAAAATGGGAAGAACCAAAAAAGGTATACTGAAACGAAGCTTTCAGAAGAGGAAACAGCTAAGATTTACCATCAATCTAAGATTGATGAGAAGCCAGTTTTTAGATTCACAAACGCTATAGGCTTTTGAGAAATCCAGAGTTAAAAATAAAACTGGTTTAAGCATTAATAATCGCTGTGGGAAAATATTCCATTAATTAGGTGAAATTTTGCTAAAATTCCTTAAAGCAAGTAAAAAAAGTGAAATCACACCCGGCGACTTCACTTTTTTTTACTTAAAGAGACTTGTGTTCCAACCTCTTTATTTTAATCAAATTTTATTGCTTCTTATTTGTTGAAGTCCACTGGTTATCTGTTGCTGTTTTATGCTGCTTTTTACTTGTAACTTCTGTATTAGCAGTTGCCCATTGGTTATTTACTTCAGACTTTTTCTGCTTCGCCATTATTCATTACCTCCCGCTAGAAATAATTACGTACTATTCTAGTATGAGATAAAGTGGCAAAGATTATGAAGCAAACAGAAAATTGTTTTGCTCTTATAGTTTTAAACGCTGCAAGCGAAGAGCATTTAGTACAACAGATACGGAACTAAAAGCCATTGCAGCACCAGCAAGCCATGGTGCAAGCAAACCAATTGCCGCAATTGGTATACCAAGCGTATTGTAGCCAAAAGCCCAGAATAAGTTTTGTTTAATATTTGTTATCGTTTTTCTACTGATTAAGATACTGTCTGCAATTGCTTGTAAATCTCCACGGATAAGTGTAATATCAGCTGCCTCCATGGCAATATCTGTTCCTGTTCCAATCGCCATCCCGATATCCGCTAATGCTAGTGCAGGAGCATCATTGATTCCATCTCCAACCATTGCCACTTTTTTTCCTTGTTGCTGTAGTTTTTTCACTGCTTCTGCTTTTCCATCTGGCAATACCTCTGCAATGATATGGTCAATTCCTGCTTGTCGTCCGATGGCTTCCGCTGTTTGCTGGTTATCTCCTGTAATCATCATGACATCAATGTTCATCTGTTTTAATCGTTTAATGGCATTTTTAGAAGTTTGTTTAATTGTATCGGCTACAGCCAGCAGTCCAGCATATTTGCCATTAACACTTACAAGCATCGCTGTTTTCCCTTGGGATTCCAGGTCTTTCATAATCGGAAGAATTTTCCCGACATTTATCCGGTAACGATCCATTAATCGTCGTGTTCCGACTAAGAGTTCACGGCCATCCACATTTGCACGAATTCCGAAACCTGGGATTGCTTCAAAGTCAGCAGTTTCTCGCAGAACAATCCCTCGCTCTGTAATTCCTTTGACTATCGCCTCTGCAAGAGGATGTTCGGATTTGCTTTCCGCCGCTCCCACTAAAGAAAGTAATTCTTCTTCTTGCCATTCCGTTACTATATCTGTTAAGATTGGCTTTCCATTTGTTACAGTTCCTGTCTTATCTAATAAAATCGTATCAATTTTATGGGTCATTTCTAGGTGTTCTCCACCTTTAAATAATATTC
>NZ_JBBOXL010000004.1:0-8419 GCF_038007605.1 Niallia sp. FSL K6-0212
AAGTTAATTCTCTAAAATAAGCAGACATAGATTTTAAATCTTTATCCTTAATATCGCTTTTTATTTTGCTCCATATATCCTCTGGAAGAGTTATAGACACCTTTTTTGTAACTCCCATAGATGGACGCCCTACATTTTCTTTTTTGGCTGAATTAGAGTGTTTTAAATGCTCTGGTAACGTATCGTATCGATAAGGCGGAATATAAAGCTGACCTAACATTTCGTTTATTGTTTCCAAAGCAACTCCTTCCGTCGCGGCCAAGGAAACAAATTCATTTTCTAATTGCTCGATTGTTTTATTTTCTTCCTCTTCACCATTCCAACGAACATCATATAATTTTTTGTGTAAATCCCATACTTTCAACATGTTTTAACCGCCCTTTTCTTTAAGTTACCTTTATTATATCATTTAAGTAACTTTAATTCAAGCGTAAAAAATACCGATTTTCCAAAATAGAATAATCGGTATCTTTCCCCTAGCTATACACTTGCTTGAAAAATAATTGCTTATGTTTTCTTACTTCTACATAGCCAGTAATCTTATATTGTGAAGGTTTTTCGTTCAATGCTAACAATTCCTCATAGAAAAAATGTTCTGCTTGTTTCTCTTTAAAAACTGGCTTATCTGTTCCTAAAATTTCATGAAGCATTAGCATAAAATCGCCCACCATCTTATTTTATTTTTTATCAGCTAATTCCTTTAACTTATTGATAAAATCTTCATCTGAAATATGTCCTTCTAGAGATTTTCTTACTAAATCCTCTTGTTCTTTGGAAACATCCATTCCAGATATTCTCAACGAAGCTTTAGCATATCTCATCGCTTCTTCATTAGTCCTTTTCATAAAAAAATCCTCCTTACTTACCCTAAAGGTTTATAGGTTGCCATAAAGGCAACCCTTGTCTGTACTGGTTTTTACTTGAAGAGTTTTTTCCACCAGGGTTTTACGTCGTCTTCTTCTTTGGCAGCTGCTATTTCTAATCTCTTTTCTTCTAATGATTGTTGTAATTGCATCGTTAGGATCCGATCTCTTTTTTCTACAACATCATTCATTTTATATTCAAATGCTTTCAACATATTTTCTCTTTCTTCTTCAATTGCTACTTTCACTACTCGTTGTATCGTTTCTTCTAATTCACTCTTTGATAAACGAATCTCATCCGTGAAAACGCTAGGCGTTTTTGTTGCGTTTTTTTCGTCTATATTCATTGATACAACAGCATTTAACGCGTCTGTAAAAGAAACATTGTTTGCTAATAATTTTTTCAATTCTCTTAACGCCTTAAAATCGCGTTCATAATAAATCCGTTGTCCTTTTTCATTTCGTTCCATTATATAACCATGCTGTTCTAACTCAATAGACCATCTTCTTAAACTAGAAGTAGTTATTTCTAAATCAGCAGCAACATCTTTCGAAAAATAGCCAAAGCTATTAGCGTTTTTCATAGCGTTTATTCACTCCTTCTACTTTTACTCTTCGATAATCTAGTAGAATTTCCTTCTTTCCTTTCAATCATCGTAAAAAGTCAATTGTATAATGAAGTAGCATTTAGAAGTAAAACGGAGGGATCTAGAGATTGACTTTTTTATTATGAAGCTATTTTTCTCGATATTTCCCAAACGCAAAAAGGCGGAATTTGCCCCAATATGGACAAATTCCGCCTTTTGCTTTTTGGATTGCTGTGTATAGGACATTTTATGTAAACTAACTTTAATGACCTAAAAGCTCATATTCAGAGGGGGATTATCAATTAATCTAATATTTAAATCCTAAAAAGCTTTGGTCGCTAAATAGGGGTAATATGGAAATTTGATAATCTTTCTATTTTTTGCAAATCTATTATTTTATTTTGTAGAACAATAGATTATGTTAGAATAAAGAAAAAAACAAAAAGCCATTTTCCTCAAGCTTAAGTGCTCCAACACACCTAACGGAAAATGACTTTACCCTTGCCCAAAACAAGGTTATTTGTAAAATTATTGTACTCGAATTAACTCTATATTTCAATGATTAATAATAGACATTTTTTGAGCATACACAAATAACCCATTTACCGACAAAGAGATATTTTACTAATGATGATGCAGTAAACCTAATTTGCTTTCAGTTCCCTAAGTTAAAACTCTAAGCTTTGCTTAGAGTTTTTATACTAATCAATATTTCTACATTTCTACCATTTTACTGAAGCAACAATAGATCCCATCCCACTGTAACCTACTTTATTTATGAAAGCATAAGGATGAATTATTCCAGAAGATGCTAATATAGGATAACCTGTACCATAGTAATATGCTTGATAAACTAATTTTGAACAATAGGTAGGATCTTTTGAACTGAGATTAGGTGTTATTGAATATTTTGCTTTAGGATAATCTTTTAAATATTTAGCTGCCCAACTTGCGGCTTTTGATGGCTTGCCTTTGTATTTGCTGTTTGTCCTAACAACCTTTGTAGAAGTATATTTTTTAAACCAAGAAGAAATTGAGATTTTGGACGGGTGAGCACCGGGCCCTGAAATATGCGCTATGTATGTACTATCGATAACTATTCCTGCATGTCCAGTAATTCCTTTGCAATTAGGTTTACAATTAGTTGTTTTGGTAACCACAATATCACCAGCTTTAACGGTAGCTTTAGTTCCTGGATAACTAGCTGCACTTGCTTCATTAGTTTGAAAGGTCAATGAAAAAACAAGTAAAAGTGCAGCTGTAACTAAAATACTAATAATTTTTTTCAACTTTATCACTCCAATATCTTATATTTTGTTACAATATTATCCATTATATTACATAATGCACCAAATGAGGAGGTAAAAATATGAAAAAAAGAATATTTTTGTTATTGATATTTTTTGTGATTTTTGGAGGAATAGGTTTGTATATTTATTTCAGTAATAATCCATCTGCTAAACCTTCTGAAGAAAGAATGGAAAATATTTGTGATAAAGTAGAAGATTATTTGATAAATGAAAAAGGGTATGATAAAAAAGAAATTTTATCATTAGAGCCTCAATTTGATCCTAGGTTCGCAGGATCCGATGCAGCCTACAGCGTGACTGTTGTTTTTGCGGATGAACAAGATATTGAATATCAATATGGTATGAACGGTAATGAAGTTTTTCAAGAAGGGTACTCTGGATCTAAAGATAATCCAATTCATGCAGAACAATAAAAATATATAAGAAAAAATTGATTGAGCACTGTTTTTTTCAATTAGAAACAAAAGAATTAACAAATTTTTTCATGTATTTAACCGAACAATTTAGTGAAAATAAAAAAACATAGTTCAAAAAGGGAGCGATAAATTTCTAAATCAAAAAATTTCAAAAGTAGAGAGTTAAGATATATGTGTTGATAAAACATATTCAGAAGCATAAAAAGAGTAGTTGAACTACTCTTTTTAATTTACTCTTTTTAAACCACAGGCTCTGCCTGTGTGAAAATAAAAGGGATTTTATATAAAAAAATAAAAGATACTTTACTTCATTTAAAAATACAGTAAAATATATTAGTTTTATATTGCTAAAATATAGAGAATGAAATTATTTTTCTAGATTAATTTGAAGAATTTTTCTTGCTTGTTCAATATCCATCTTCAATATTTTTTCTTTATTTTTCACTACATCTTTCTTAAAAGAAGCAATCAATTTAATTATTTCTTCTTCCCCTTCAATCTCAAAATGTTTCTCAATTAATCCACCCACTTGAATTAATCTTCTAGTTCTTTCTTTTCTCTCCTTTTGTCTCACTTGATTCGCCAATCGTTGTTTCTCCAGTTGCATCTTCCTAATTTTTTCTTCTAAATCTACTAATCTCTCTTCTTCCGTTCTTCGAGCCAAGGCTCTCACTCCCTACCCTATTATTTTCTCTATTATATCCAAAATTACGAGCGAAAACTAGAATTACAGAATGACTCCTCACATTAGTTCGTGGTATAATAACCCCAACGAACTAATGTGAGGAAGGGCGCACTTATACAAACTACGTTTGTGTGCGGTTGCTTCGCAACGAAAAAGCGTATTCGCCTTTCAGCGAATACCAAAATCAAAATCATTCATTCGCATATCTGCGAATGAATATCCGCCAAATGGCGAATACAAAAAACAATCGTAAGCTATTTATTATTCCTTGTTGGAAAAATCCAACTTGTCATAATAAATCCTTACGAATCCGTAATAAAAAATTTCCCACCTTTCGGTACGAAATTTTTTATTACGGTCATCCAAAACCTAATACATAAAATCCAAAAGAAAAGGAGGAAAAAGAATATGGCAATCTATCATTTCTCCGTGCAAATGATCTCACGCGGAAAAGGGCAATCCGCCATTGCTTCTGCAGCTTATCGATCAGGTGAAAAATTATATGATGAACGATCCGAGCAAAGCAAATATTATAAAAGAGACGTGCAACCAGAAAACCATATTCTTGCTCCTTCTCATGCTCCATCATGGATTCAAAATAGAGAGTTTCTTTGGAATGAAGTGGAGAGAAGCGAAACAAGAAAAAATTCTCAACTAGCAAGAGAAATTAATATTGCTTTGCCACGAGAACTTTCCAATAAGCAGCAAACTGAATTAATCAAAGGATATGTTCAAGAACAATTTGTAGATAAAGGCATGGTTGCCGATATTGCTATTCATCGAGATGATAAAGAAAATCCACACGCTCATGTTATGTTGACCACTAGAGAAATTTCAGAAAATGGTTTTACTACAAAGAATCGTGATTGGAATAAAAAAGAACTACTGGAGCAATGGAGAGAACAATGGTCTGAACATGCCAACAAGGCACTTAAAAAAGAAAATATTCAAGAACGGATTACCCATCAATCTCATGAGGATCGTGGACTTGAAATTTTACCTACTGTTCATTTAGGACATGTAGCTTCTGATATGGAGAAAAAGGGAATCGAAACAGACCGAGGAACTATTAATCGTGAAGTAAAACAGCATAATGCCATTGTTTATGACTTGCAAAAATATCGCGAAAAAAAGCAACAGCGACAAACCTTAATAAAAGAACAGGAACAAAAAAAGACAGTTGCTTTCGCTCCTGCAGAACAAAAAGTATTAGACTATATTCAAACAAAAATGATAAAAGAAAAACCGACTTTAGAGAATATTTCTAAGATAAAAGAGATTAATGAAATATGGCATAGCCAAAACAATTCCGAACATTATCAACTTCAAAACAAGCAAAAAAACATGGATAATCTTTTCCAAGCAAATGCCACTTTATCAAGCTTGGAAAAACAAATAAGCGAAAAAGAGCAAGCACTTGAAAATACAGGATTCTTTCAACGAAAACAGAAAGAGCAGCTACGCCATGAAATTAATTCTTTAAGCCAAACTCTTGATAGCCAAAAAGAAAGAGTATCCATCTTAATGCGAGATAATAACATTTCAACTAGAGAAGAAATTCCGTTTAGAAAAAAACAAATGGACAAAGAAGTTGAACAATCTCGTACTGAATTAGAAGGAAAAAGAACAACATACAAAAATACTAATAAGTTATTAGAACAAGGGGAAAGCCTTCTAAAAAATCATGAAATCAAAAAGACGACTTCTCTATATCCAGAACTAAAAAATAAACGAATCAATTATAAAACAGCTATAAAATTACAAGACGTTCATAAACGTTATAATCTTTCAAAAATTAGCGATATACCAACAGTTATCGAGAAGAATAAAGCTGAAATAAACAACATATCGAAAAACATTTCTACTTATGAACAAAGAGTAAAAACAGCAAATCAAGCAGAAATAAGATTAGGAATACTTAGTAAAATAAAAAACAAGTTAGAAGCGATTGAAAACAATCCTTTCCAATATGGAAAATTACTACATGATTCAGTTACAAAAGAAAAATATAAAAAATTAAAAAAACAACAAAGTTCTATAGGACGTGAACTTCGTTCTGTTGGATATACCACTGTTGGTTCTATCAAAGAAGACAGCAAATTGATGAACGAACTCAAACCTACTTATGATAAATATGTAAAAAAACTTGAAGAACTACAGAAAGAAAACGAAACCTTATCCAATGTTCAAAAAGACTTACAGCGAGCAAATAAAAGAGAACAATATTTATCAAGAGATAATGGATTAGAAAGATAGGGGTTGTAAAATTTACAACCCCTTATTTCAACTTCCAATTCATTTCGTATTTTTCAAATACCTTGATGAGATCATCAAGCAATTGCTCGCTTTCTTTCCATGACAAAGGCTTTTTTTCATAATCTCGACTATACTCAAACGTCACACGCCAATTACGGTTGCAATCAAAAGTACCATTAATAATCTGTTTAGACCTTTCAAACTCATGCATAAAAAAAGCACCTACCTTTTAAATTATTATATCGTAGTTATTTCTCATTTGATAACCACCCCTAATTACAAGGTTTTTAGTTGCCTTTATGGCAACATCTTAGCCTTATGGCAAGAACCTAAAAAGTTTAAATTTAAGATTGCCAAACAAAAAGTGAAATGCTATTTATTATAGAGTGAGAAGAGAGAGAGTTTTAAAAGTTAAAAAAAGACTGTTATATCAAGGGTTTTGAGATTTTTTGTGTGTTGCGATTTTACAACACTTGTGTTGCGATTTTACAACACACGAAATAATAAAAAAATAAAAAAACCGTTAGTAATCAAAATTAATTACTAACGGTTTTTTCTTTAAAATAATTTATCCGGTAAATCCTTTAATATTTTCATTTTCATTGCTTTATGAAACATAACTTGTAAATGCTCCGGAACCTTATCTTTATCACCCGCAAAAATAATATGAGGATTAACAAATAAAGAATAAGCTTTAACGTTATTACCTTCAATTCCACTTTCAGCTTTAGCTAAAATTCCTTTTTTAACTAAAGAATTAATTGTTGTACTTGTATTTGACCTATTACTATTTATTAGCTTAGAAATCTCTGTAATATTTGCAGGAACAGGATTTTTCTCTTTAATATCTAAAACTATGCAATTACTTGAAAAAGCAATATAAGGTATAACATCAGATAAAAAAACCTTTTCTTTACTGCTAAGATATTCTTGCTTATTTAGAAAACCTAAATTCTCTTGCAAGTGTTGAGCAAACCTCACTTTCGAATGTGGAGATCTTTTAGTTCCTATGTAAAGTTCTTTATTACCAGTAGCCATACTAAGTATTTTCATAGCTTGGTCAATTTGTTCTTGAGGTACTCCAAAATGCTCTAGATTATTAAGAATTTCATCATTTTTTAAATCTCTTTTTCTAGCATTTTTACTAACACTGTTTAAATTTACTACATTATTGTTTTCTTTTTTCACAAATTTCCTTCTCCCTACTAGAAGGAATATATCACTGTATGTTAGAATATAATTATTCTATAAGTGAATACAGGACATATTCCTGTCCTTGATTTAGTTAAAACCCTCGGAGTCGGCAAAAACTTGAGGGTTTTTCTTTATACCTTTAAGACTACCAATATTTTCTTCTTTATTCTACACTTTTTCATTTTTCTGAGGAGCTCTTTCTAAAACACATTTAACTTTCTTATATTTTTTTCCTACTTCTTCTAATTCTTCTCTAAACACATTCATTACTAATACTGGTGCTGATGTATTTTTAGCATGAACTAATACGATATCTCCCTGTTCAATAGGTTCTTTTCTTAATTTTTTTGGAATATGCCAATAAAATAGTTTGCTAGTATTTAACTTCAAAATACCATCTTTATTACTAAGAATATGAAACGCAGCAATAGTATTATTATCAGACATTTTCTTTCCCTCTTTCAATTTTCTCTTTTAAATTAATTAATAGTTTATCATCAATTCGTTTCGGTTTATACCCCATCCTATCAATCAATATACCCTCTATAACCTTCATACGGGCAGTATAAAGGCGATATTCACTTTCTGCCAAACCTTTTATATCATTAGGAACTACAACCCCGTCAGGAGCCTTCTGAACAGTTCTCATAAGGTGGTAACAACTTGTCCGCTTTTCTCTCACCAGTCGAAGCAAAACTAAAAGATCATATGTGTGAAGTGAAGCCAAGAACGAAAACGGTCTTTCGCATAATTCCAAGTACATAAAACCGTCTAATTTTGGTCTTTTCACTTTCAATGGTGCTTCACAAAAGGAGCATGTTTCTGCATAATTGCTATTTTCTTGACCGCAATAGGAACAAATCATTTTCTTTGAAACTCCTCACTACTTACGTAGTTAATAACCATAGCCCACAATTCATCTGATACCTCTAATTCGTATTGATCGATGACAGCTGCATAAGAATCCAAAGATTCTTTCAAGCCATTTTCTGATAGGAAAGAACGCTTTTTACTATGTCCAATCGAATTAACATGTTCTATCACAAATTCCCCATTATCCATATAAATTTTTAATTTTTTCATCATGCTTCCTCCTTAAAATGAGTCA
>NZ_JBBOXL010000005.1:0-3992 GCF_038007605.1 Niallia sp. FSL K6-0212
TTTCTCGAATGGATGAAGTGCTGCCAATGTAAATTGGCCACACTTCAGCAAGGCGAGTTCGACGATAGTCGAAAGGTTTTTAAGGGGGTTTGGGGGATACCCCAACACATGTAACTTTGCTTGCAAAGTGTAGTGTGCTACACTTCTATTAATCTACTAGATTTTTGAGAAGGAGATGAACCCCTAAAATGAGCTATGCAATTTTGCATATGCAGAAGCTAAAACAACCTGCAATCAAGGGCATTCAAATACATAATCAAAGAGAAAAAGAGAGTCAGACAAATGCTGATATTAGGAATGAACTTTCCCATTTGAATTACGATTTAGTTAATCCTAAATCTATTGATTATAACGAAAAAGTAAACAAAATGATTGAGGAAGGAGTGACGACTGGCAAAGCCATTCGGAAAGATGCGGTGAAAGTTGCTAGTTTTCTTGTTACTTCTGATTCAGAGTATTTTCAGAATCTATCAGAACGAGAAGAAAGACGATTCTTTGAATCGGCTTATGAATTCTTTGCAGATGAATATGGAGAAAAAAATATTGCTTATGCAATGGTTCATAAAGACGAAAAAACACCACATATGCATGTTGGATTTGTGCCGATTACGGAAGATGGTCGGCTTTCGGCAAAAGATTTTTTTGGTAAGAAACAACAACTTGCAAAGCTACAGGATAAATTCCATGACCATATGGTACGAGAAGGATTTGATTTAGAACGTGGGGTCTCAACTGACCGTAAACATGTTGAATCAACTAAATACAAGGCTCTAACGCTTCAACAAATGGAAAAGGATGCGAAAGAGAAGTATGAGCGAACAATAGGTCAGATCCATGAGATTACAGATAAGACAAAAGCTATTGAGAATATTGAATCGAAAAAAGTTCTTGGATTAGTTGGGATGAAAGAGCAGGATTATCAAAGTTTAGTGGACTATGCTACTAATGGAGTTATTTATCAAGTGAAAGCTGAGAATTTAGAAAAAGACTTGGAAAAAGCTAAAAAAGAAGTTGAACAGCTAAAATCAGATATGCAAATTGGACAAGATAAAGTTCGTCATTATTATAAACATATTGAGGAGAATTTGGATTCTTTAGTTAAAGAAAAAGTGATAGAAAAAATGAAGAAGACTGACATTGTAAAGAAATATGAAAACTTAATTGAAAAGTATAATGGGTTGGTTAATAAATACAATGACCAGTTAAAAGAAAAAACAAAACTAGTAGGGGAAAGGGATACACTTAAGTTTGAAAATCAGTCATATCAAAGAGAAAATAGAGATTTAAAGCTAGAAAATGGAAAATTAAAGGATAAATATTTGGAACTTGCTAATGAGTTTTCTTCTTTTAAAAAGAGAGTAGTGAAAGTTTTGTTTGTTCAAATTGACCGCGTTAAACGGTTTTTAAGGCTAAATGATGTAGACCACAATAAAATAAAATTACTAGAAGATAAACGCAATGAGTTTGTCCAGGACTCATTACAAAGATTAGAGAAACCTGAAAATCAAAAAAGAGAAGAAATGGAGATGGAACGTTAAATGCATGATTTTGAAAGGTCAAAACAGATTATCAAGGGAACTTTGGACTGCAATCGTACTTGGAATGTGACATTTGAATATAATCGAGATTATGAAAAGAAGCCTTTATCTTGGGAAGAAAATGAACAGTTGCTAGATGATCTTATTAAAGTGTTTGAAAAATATGAAATGAATTGGAAACTAAAATAAATAGTCTCTTATAAGAGACTATTTATTGATTGGAACAAAATTTATTTTAGGGAGAATATGTTTTTTTAAACTACTATCACTAAATGTAGTCATAGTATTATTTTTTTTATCAAATTCAACTCCTAAAGCTTTGAAAATTACTTCTGTTTGTGTAGCTGTTAAGTCAAAAGAAATATTTTCATCATTTAAATAAATCGTTAATTCTATTCCTTCAATCATTTTTTTTCATCTCCAAAAAATCTTGATTTTCCAAGCTTGCAGACTGTTCTGGAATGGCTTTTTGTCTTCCTCTCAAAACTTCAATTGAATTTAAAGGTTTGTCTTCTTCATAATAACTTAAAAGCATCTGTCTTTTATGATCATTACCTTTCATCATGATATTGGGATTAACCAAGTAAACTCCATTTTGTTTTTTCATAATAAAGTTGTTTTCTTGTAATTTTTTCATGATTCTAGTTACTGTACTAACTCCAACTCCCACATCTTCGGAAATACTTCTATAAGTTCCTATAAACATATTTGTGTTTTGATTTGTGTTTTCTGCTATGTAGATAAAAACGTCAAGTTGTTTACTATCAATTATTCCTAAGATACTTAAAAAATCCATTAAATAGACTTTCCAAAATTGTTTTGTACCATAAACTCGCTTTGTAATTTGATCTACATGTACTACTTCTCCTGTTTCTTGGTCAATTAATGTTCTTTTTTGTTGTCCTATTAAAGTTTGAGTATCACTGATATATTCCATGTTTTTGCTCATGTTACACCTCGATTTTTATGTCCATATTTGAACATTAACATGTTCAAATAAAGAACACAATATATTTATTCAAATAATTATATTTGTATTCAAAAAAAGAATACAAATATGTTCTAAAGTGAACACAAAACCATTCAAATATGAACACAAGCAAAAACGCTATAACCCTTGGTATATATGGGTTTATGCTACTTTTCTAAAAAAAACACTCTCTTCTTAATCAAATAGCTTTTATTAACGCAAGGTTCAGGTAGTATTTTTTGAGAAAACCATTCAAAAAATCTCCACCTTTTTCTCCTTGCGTTAATAAATTTTACAGGCTGCATTTATCTTGCCGAACGACCGATAAACTGATGAAACATGAATTAGGTCGTTCGGATAAAAATTAGTTTAGCCTGTAAAAACGCTAGTTCTTTCGTTCAATATTTTTATTTTAAATTTAAATAAGTGACGTAAAATGGGGGCTAGCCCCCAAACCCCCAGCCTCACTCTCTCTACCTGATGAAAGGGAAAATCTTTAATAGCTTTTAGAAAGCCTTAAAGGCTTCTATTTTGCCTTTAAGGCAAATGAAGGTATAAAAATTAGGATAGTCTCTTAATCAGTCTATATGAGCCTTATATGGCGTCTGTCAACGGTAAGCGGACCGAAGGGAGCATTAAGGAGTTGATAGACTCACAGAACCCAAACCCTCTTGGCATTGTCGAAACTCAAAAAATACTACCCGTACCTTGCATGGAGAAATTTTGGCGGTGCTGAACTGTCGCCAAGCCGACGTACCTAAAACGAGGATTTAAGGCAATCGGCTTGCTCGTGCCATTGTACCGCCAAAACCGCCAGAGCAACCGTTCAAAGATTTGTTCTTTTATCACATAGATCCACGCAATAAGGGGCTAGCCCCTCTTGGCTCTCGCCAATTCACCCCAGCCTGCGCCTTCCACCCTAAAACAAGGGGAAAGGCTCTTGAGTGCAAAAAGAGAAGCTTATTTTTTATTTCACTTTATTAAAAGTTTTAGTAACAAAAATCATTAATATCGTGGTATAAATTGTTGTTAAGATTAATCCAATTATTGCACTAAAATACATAGTATTTATCTTTTTAATAACCCTAATTTTCAAGTCGCCACTTCCTTTATTTAACATTACTTTTCAAGTAATACATTCTTTTTATTATTAAATTTATAATCAAAAAATATTCTTGCATTGAGAAGCCCATAAATGCCCTCTATGGCGTTTTGGTGCCCTTTTAGTGTTAAATTAAGGGGCCAACCTCCCACAAAGGCGAAAAAGCCCCGTATGGCGTCTGTCAACGGTAAGCGGACCGAAGGGAGCATTAAGGAGTTGACAGACTCACTGCACCAAGACCCTCTCGGTGTGTCAAAAGTTCACCTTTTGACCTGCCTACCGGCGAGGGAGCCCCTCAGGGATTGAGGGGTTGGGGTGTTCGATTAAGGGGGTCTGGGGAAGAGTTCCCCAGTGGGTTTGGGCAAAGCCCAAGGTCTATGGT